>OZ001196.2:0-3157500 GCA_963921265.3 Kordiimonas sp. | reverse complement strand
ATTGCTCTTACACACCTGGTTGAAGGCACAATAACAGATAATTTGTACCTCTCAGCCAAACGCGAGGGATTACCAGACAAAGTTATCATCGATCTTATTCGCATGATGAGCTTCAACGTGGACTTCGAACGCGAAATTCGCCAAGGCGATACCTTCCAGATTTATTTCGAAAGACGCTATGCACCGGGTTTTGACGACATGGAAAACGGCCGCATTCTTCATGTGGACCTAGGATTGAAACGACGCCCTATAAAAGCCACCTGGTATGAGAGCGCGGATGGTGAAGGCGGCTATTTTGACGAAAGTGGCGAGAGCACGCGAAGAGCGCTGATGAAAACGCCGCTGGATGTAGCGGTTGTTACGTCACGCTATGGCCGACGTAAACACCCTGTACTTGGCTACACCCGAATGCACAAAGGGGTAGACTTTCGTGCTCCAACCGGCACGCCCATCATGGCGGCAGGCGACGGTGTGATTGAAATGGCAGCGCGCAATGGTAGCTATGGCAACTATGTGCGCATAAAGCATGGCGGCAGTTACAAAACAGCGTACGGGCACCTCAGCAAGTTCGGTCGCGGCATCAAACGAGGCCAACGGGTTAAACAAGGTCAGATTATTGGATATTCTGGTGCCACGGGCCGGGTTACGGCAGCGCATCTTCACTATGAGGTTCTGGTAGGTGGCAAACAAACCAATCCTCTAACTCTGGAATTGCCGACCGGTCGCACCCTCAAGGGAGAAGACTTGGAATCATTCAGGTCAAACCGCGAAATGATCGTCCAGGATATCAATCGAATTTTGGCGCGCGAGGCCGCTTTGGCTCAGGCAAATCAACCTGTCCAACTTGCGGATCAATCCAAAGCAGAATAATCAGGCTTTGCCACCTTGCCGCCAAAAACTCGGATAATGGTTGAAATTGATTTCATTCAATGGCCAGTATGTCCGCGGGTTTATTTGGCCACTTCACAAAAGCGGCACAACAAGTTTCGGGTTTCGTAATGACACAACGTTTTTTGAAAACAACAGCAGCGACTTCGATAATTCTCTTGGCGGGCATCAGCGCAGTTCCTAAAGCTTCTGCCCAGAGTGAAGACCAGATCAAAGACCTTTTGGCCTGTGAAAAGATTAAGAATTCGGCCGATAAACTAGAATGCTATGACGCCGTTATCGCCATTTTGAAGCAGCAGGAAGCTTCACGGGACCAAGCAGGATCAGCCAGCAGTCGAAGCACACAGAGACGAAGCTCCGTTGATGTTGGCAGTCAAAGAAGGGCTGATTTTGGTTTAAGCCAGCAGCAGATAGAAGAGCGAGACCAAACGCCAGAAAAGGATAAGGCGCCAAAAGAGCAAGTCTTTCAATTTACGCACTCCTGGCGCGACGCTGTTGGTAAATACTATTTTCTGATGTCAAATGGCCAGGTGTGGAAGGAAACTGGCGGGTCTCACCTGATTGTTCCCAAACGTGCCAAATCTATTCGTATAAAACGGAACATCATGGGTGGATATGTTGCTTTTATCGAAGGCATGAATGGTCGCAAGGGGCGCGTTAAACGAGTGCGCTAATGCAGCGGTGGGACTTTCTTCTATCTCTCACCCTAAAAAATTCTACATTGGGCCCATAAATGGCTTGGCGAACGCCCCAGAAATAGCTTTATTTCGGGGCGTTTCTCGTTGTCTCAAAATAAACGTAAGTCGGCAAAAAACTGCGCAATCGAGCGCCTCAACATCAGCATGTTACCGAACGACTCGGCAAATGTGGCTGAATCGCAACAGTGTTGTTCGTATTTTAAACTTTTGTGAACGTTTTGACCCATCTCACCTTTACTTACGTGTGAAACTTTTCATTCTCTAGCGTGGGCTCAGTGGGATTTGGGGCGTTTCGGCGCACTTCACGGTTTTACTGAGACTTTCGTCAAATCTATTGGGTAGTTTCTCGAAACATCCTTGGGAGGAGTTAATATGGCTCATACAGATGAGTTTAAGCGCAAGTTGCGATTGGGCACAGCTTGCACTCTGTTGAGCGCCATGGGCGTTGCTGGTGTTAATCCGGCATATGCACAAGACGCTGCGGCAGATGACGAGGACCTCGAAGTTGAAGAAGTTGTCGTAACGGGTTCTCGTATTAAGCGTACTGGCTTTGATACAGTTAACCCAGCAACAGTAGTGGACAGCGAGTTCCTTGAGCTGCGCGCATTCGCAAACGTTGCACAGGCTCTGAACGAGCTGCCATCATTCGGTATTCCGGGTGCATCTGAAAACGGTGGCCAGGCCGGTCAAAACGTTGGTCAGAACTTCGTGAACGCCTTCGGTCTTGGTTCGCAGCGTACACTGACCCTGATCAACGGTCGCCGCGTTGTATCGCAAAGCTCGGTATCTGTTACAGGTATTGGTGTTGCGGGTTCTGGTATCCAGGTTGACTTGAACACCATCCCAACCGCTCTGATCGACCGTGTGGAAACAATCTACACCGGTGGTGCACCGATTTACGGTTCAGATGCGATTGCAGGTACAGTGAACGTTATCCTGAAGGATGACTTCGAAGGCCTTAACGTCGACCTCGAATACGGTATCTCTGACGAGAATGACGCTGAGAACTATCGCTATCGTACACTGGTTGGCGGTAACTTCGCTGACGGTCGCGGTAACGTGGTTGTGTCTATGGAATATGCACGCCAGGACGGCTTGCTTACTAATGCACGTCCATACCTCGCAACTGGCGCAGGCTTTGTGAACAACGAAGCAAACGTTGGTGCTGCTGACGGTATTGCTGATCTGCGTTTCACTACAGACACTAACGGCGTATTCCAGGTTCTTGAGCCTGGTGTTCCGCTTGCTGCTGGTTCATCTTCCCACCAGCTTGGTGCATCGAACTCTGGCCTGCTGTTCAGCGGCGGTCGTGATGCAGAAGGCAACGGCATTGGCGTTCCACTGATCTTTGGCCTGAACGGTGGCCTGGTTGACGCTGCTGTAGCGAATATCGGCACACGTCCTACGGATACTGCTGGTCGTAACAGCATCTTCTTCTCGAACGGTTCTAACGCGATCAACAACCCGTACGTTCTGTCTACAAACGAAGCAAACTCTCTCGTGTCTCCACTTGAGCGTTACACCTTCACTCAGCTGTCACACTTCGACATCACAGACAACATCCGCTGGTTCTCTGAAGCTGCTTACTCTCGTTCAGAATCAACTGACGAAATTAACCAGCCTTCTTGGTCGACTACTTTCTTCGGCCCAGGTATCAACGGCACTGTTCGTCTGAACGTTGCTGACAACCCATTCATTACGGACGAAATCCGCGATGTTCTGGCTTTGAACAATGATGGCGAGCTTCCTGAATTCCTGGATATCACTCGGACAAACACCGACATCCAGCAGGGTAACGTTAACAGCCGTGACCAAGACAGCTTCCGCTTCGTAACCGGATTTGAAGGTGACTTTGAAGCTTTCGGTCGGTCTTGGAACTGGGACGTTTCATATAGCTATGGTGAAACTAACGCCTCAACGTCTAACGCCAACCTGAACGGTGTACGTTATGCGCTTGCTTTGGATGCAATCGCTGATCCAGAAACTGGTCGTCCGGTTTGTCGTTCTTCTGTTGAAGGCTTCGGCGACGGTTTGCCAGATCAGTTTGGTGGTGTAACTGCACCTGCCACACCTTCTGATATCACCGAGTGTGTGCCGATCAACGTGATTGGTTACAGCCAGTTTGGTGATGACGTTCGCGATTATCTGATCCAGAACAACATCTCTACTCTCGCACTGCAGCAGACTGTTGTTGAAGGCAGCATCGCTGGCGACATCGTTGATCTGCCTGCTGGTCCTGTTGGTCTTGCGATTGGTGTAACTCACCGTCGTGAGCGTGGTCGCTTTGATGTTGACCAAGGTCTTGAGGTCGGTATCGATCCAACGGCTCCAACTGGTGCAGTTGCTGGTGGCTTTGACACTGACGAAGTTTACGGTGAGGCCCTGATCCCACTCGTAACCAACGGCGAAGGCCTTGGTGACGCAGTAGGTAGCATCATCAACAACTTCAACATTGAAGGCGCACTCCGCTTTGTGGACAACTCAGTTGCCGGTGGTGACTATACTTGGACAATCGGTGGTCGTTTGAACCTGAACCTGCCCGGAATTGGTGACGCTATTACCTTCCGCGGTAACTACACTGAAGCAATTCGCTCACCTTCTATCACTGAGCTGTTTGCACCTCAGGTACAAACCTTCAACTTTGCACAAGACCCTTGTGAAAACCGCTTCATCGGTAACGGTCCTGACCCAGCCACACGTCGCGCAAACTGTGAGGCACAGTTCGCTTCACTGGCTAGCACGCTGGATCCAGCCGTTGACTTTGACACTTACGTGTCGGTTATCACAAACGCGTCTCAGCCTGGTTTCACTGGTGGTAACCCGAACCTGCAGAACGAGCAGTCGGAATCATACACTATTGGTTTCGTGTTTGAGCCTGAATTCATTCCAGGCTTCACGCTTTCATCTGACTACACCAACCTTGAGGTGACAGATGTGATCCAGAGCTTGACTGCTACACAGGTTGCTAACGCTTGTTACGACAGCACGAGCTTCCCGAATGAGCCTTCTTGTTCGCAGTTCACGCGTAACGCGACTACCTTCCAGCTTGAAAACTTCATCACTGGACAGGTAAACGCAGCACGTCGTCGTCTTGAAGCAATCATCACTGATGCAAGCTACACGTTCGACCTGGCTGACATTTCTGACAGCCTTGGCGGTACGATGAACCTGACAGCTAACTACTTCCTGCTTCTGAAATCAGACCTGCAGGTTGGTTCAGCTGACCTTGACGTTCTGGACCGTGAGCGTAACCACCTTCGTCACCGTTGGCAGGTTAACGCAAACTACCAGCTTGATCGTTGGTCCGCGTTGCTGCAGTGGCGTCACGAATCAGGTGGTCTCTTCTCTAACGAAGACTCTGACGACCGTCGTGATATCTTCCGCTTCAAAGACTTCAACACTTACAACGCGACAATCCGTTACCAGATCACTGATAACGTAGCTGCTCGCTTCGTAGTGCAGAACATCTTTGACAACCTCGGCAACGAGACTCGTCTCGCTTCCGCTGGTGGTAACAGCCTGAACTTCTCTGAGTTCATCGGTCGTCGCTTCCAGTTCGGTATCAACGTGAACTTCTAATCGAATTGAAATTCAATTCGGGAACGGGGCCTTCGGGCCCCGTTTTTTTTTGACTGTCGAGAAAAATTGACGGTGGGTTAATCGGGGCGCCGTCGAGGAAACATGACGCTAGCCGCCACGTCGACGGACTAAAGAATCAACAGCGCTAAACAGAGTGAATTCCCCAACGGGATGATTGAGATGCTCGACCAATTCCTCACGCGAAGCTGCCTTTTCAGCTTGAGCACACGCCTCCACGTGACGATGAATAACAACGGCAGCTGAATTTTCCAGGGTGCTGGCGGCATGATCAAGCAATTCACTCCCTGTCATATCGGCTAGTTCATCCTCTGTGACCAGCACGTCAACGGGGCTCGCTTTCATGATTTGCAAAGCCTGACAACCACGCTCCGTAGAAGTCAGGGAATATCTTTCGTTCAGACGTGGGTAAAACGACAGATTTTCCGCTTCAGCTGCAACCAACAGTATATTCAGCTCTTTGGACATACGTATCCTTTCAGGGCTTCTTTTTGGCGGGCTATTGCATCTCATATCGAATAGTTCAGGCGGCTTACAGTAGCTATTATTGTTTAAGAAACACTTCTATTTGTGGCGCGAAGCATGAATCACCCACATGTGTTTTGTCAAACCCATTTGCTCCAAAACCACGCCAAGAATCATAAACTTTGGCTTAGCGTCAACAGAATCCCCGGCGTCCGCGGCTGTGTTGTGGATGTCACAGTAGTGCCATATTTCAGGCACATGTGCGCAAGTTTGGTATAGTTTTGCACAGGTTAAGCGAAATATTTGGTTAGCATGACCCCAGCAAAGGCAGACATCCGTCGTTTTTGGGGGCTATTAGCCAGGATCTGCCTTTCAAGGGTAAAAACCAAAAAAGGATTACAACGTGGTTCAGGAACTTAAAAGATTCCGTCGCGCTGCTCTAATGGGTAGTGCGGCAACACTCGTTGCTAGTTTCGCACTTGGCACAGGAGCATACGCTTAAGACGCTGATGCTGAAGACGAAACTATCGAAGAGGTTGTGGTGACCGGTTCACGGATTATTCGCCGCGACATTGAAGCATCCAACCCAGTGGTTGTTATTGGTGCAGTAGACATTCGGGATTCTGGTGAAACAGACGTTTCGAAACTTCTGCGCGAAATTCCAGCACTGAATGGCTCATTGACTGCAACAGGCTCTGTAAACACAACCATTACCAGCGACCTTAACGATGACGCTGGTGTAGGTCGTTTGAACCTGCGGAACCTTGGCACAAACCGGACGCTTGTTCTCGTGAACGGTCGCCGTCACGTGTCAGCTATTCAGGGTAGTGCCGATGTTGACGTTTCAACCATTCCAATCGCATTGATTCAGAATGTTGAAACATCTACGGGTGGTGGCTCATCTATTTACGGTGCAGACGCCGTATCGGGTGTTGTTAACTTCATTCTCAAAGACGATTTTGAAGGTCTGGACTACCGTGCTCAGTACTCGCTTTCTGACGAAGGTGATGCTGACAACATTTTCGCGTCCCTCACAGGCGGCGTAAACTTTGACGATGACCGTGGTAACGCAGTGCTTAGCGTTGAATACACGCGTCAGTCTCGCATCAATCGCTCTGATCGTGCAAATGCATTTGGTCCTGGCTTCTTTGATCTGATCGCAAATTCAGATGAACTCACGGCCGGCCTTGGCGCTGACCCGAATGCAGACAATGTTTTTGTTCCTGATTTCCGGATTAACTTCTCAAGTGCTGACGGTATTATCGCCCTGTATGACGCGGCCGTTGGTGGTTCCGTGTTCGGCGGTATTGTTGGACTTGGCGGCGAAGGCTCTATTCCTGGAGTTCCAGCCGTTCAGGTATTCAACAACGGAACACTGCGCGCATTTGACTTTGGTCTGATCTCAAACCCGTTTGAATCTTCAGGCGGTGACGGTATTCAGGCTGCAAACCCGAATGCTGCGATTGTACCGTTTATCGACCGCATCAACGTAAACGGCTTGTTCCGTTATGAACTGACTGACAGCATTGAAATGTATGCTGAAACCAAGTTTGTACAGCAGCGTTCTGTTGACGGCGACGGTATCCCGTTCAACGATGATATTCCGATCGCTCTTGATAACGCCTTTATCCCTGCCGCCCTTCAGACTCAGATTGATGCCGCGATTGCAGCGGGCATTACGCCTGAAATCACTATGAGCCGCGATATCCTGGACCGTGAAGTCATCGGTGGTTCTGATACAGACCGCATGACACTGCGTCTGGTTGGTGGTCTCCGCGGTGAGTTCGAAAACGGCTGGCGCTGGGATGTGTCCTATAACTATGGTCGGACCGAAATTGACACGACTAACATCAACAGCCGTGTTGAAGACCGCTTCTTTGCGGGTGTTGATGCTGTAGTTGATCCTGCCACTGGCAATATCGTTTGTCGTTCTGATTTGGACCCAACTGCTTTGCCACCAGGTTCACCTTTCCCATCCAACCGTCCTGGTTTCTTGACGTTTGACGCTGGCGACGGTGGATGTATTCCGATCAACCTGTTTGGTCGTGACAGCATCACAGCTGAATCTGGCGCTTTTGCTTTCATCGACACGCTTGAAAGCTCAACCATTGAGCAACGTCAGTTCCTGGCAACACTTGCTGGTGACAGTGCGGACTTCTTCGAACTGCCAGCGGGCCCTGTGGACTTCGCGATTGGTTTCGAATACCGCGACGAAAAGTCTAGCTTCATTCCACCGGAGTTGGAGCGGTCTGGTCTGCTGTACAACACTGTTGGCGAAGCACGTGATATCGTGAACGGTTCGTACGACGTGACTGAAATTTTCGGTGAGGTGAGTATTCCGATCCTTGAAGGCGTTGACTTCGTTGAAAACCTTCGCCTTGACGGCTCGTTCCGTTACACCGACCACAGCACAGCTGGGTCCATTGAAACTTATGGTGCAGCGCTTGTGTGGCAAGTGGACAGCAACGTACGGTTCCGCGGTGCTTATAACCGGGCGGTCCGTGCACCGAACATCTTCGAGCTGTTCTCACCTGCGCAGCCAGCCTTCATCGGCGTTTCTGCTGACCCATGTAACCCGCAAAACATCGATGCTGGTACAGAATTCCGCGCAACCAACTGTGCTGAATTCGTAGCACCAGGCTTTGATGCAGCTGACTTCCTGTCAGCACGTGTTGCAGGTTCTACGGGTGGTAACCCGAACCTTCAGCCAGAAACAGCCGACACCTTCACGGTAGGTGCTGTTATCACGCCTGAGTTCGCTCCGGGTCTGTCGATCACGGTTGACTACTATAACATCGAGATCGAAGATGCGATCAACTCCCTCACGGGTGCTCAGCTCGCGGAACTCTGTGTTGACTTGCCTTCAACGAACAACCCGTTCTGTGGCCAGGTTACGCGTGATCCAAACAATGGTAATGCAATCTCTGACTTCCAGTCAGGTAACGTAAACCTCACAGGCTTCTCTACCGAAGGTATCGATATCTCTGTGAATTACGCAGCAAGCCTTGAAGACTGGTTTGACGCTGATTACGGCACGCTGGATCAAACGATCACGGCAACGCACGTGTTCAATAACATCGAGTTCCCTGATCCGCTGAACCCATCGTTCGGTCTTGATGACAATGGCGAGCTGAACCTGCCTGAGTGGGTCCTGAACTATCAGGCGCGCTGGGTATATGGTGACTTTAGCCTCACTTGGCAAACTCGTTACCAGAGCAGCCAGCTGAACATCGGCATTGCTAACGAAGATATTGCTGACAACCCGAACTTTGCTGATCCTCTGAATTCAGGTGATGCATTCGTTCACGACGTGTCTGCAACGTACCGCGTAAATGACCTTGCACAGGTCACGTTCGGTATTAACAACCTCTCGAACCGCGAGCCATTCATTGGTTCTCTGGTCCGCCCGGTTGACCCGATCGGTCGTACATTCTTCCTGAGCATTCAGGGCACTTACTAAGCTCTGAAGCTTCAGAAACTAATAAAAAAAGCCGCGGTCCGCCGCGGCTTTTCTTTTTGCTTTAAATCTGCACCGATTAGTGAACGGCAGCCTGCGATATTTCCAGGCCATCTGCGCCAGCATCAAACACAATATTGTCTCCGGACTTCACGTCGCCAGCAAGAATTCGCTCTGCAAGCACATCCTGTACACTACGCTGGATTGTGCGCTTAAGGGGCCGCGCACCATAAACGGGATCATAGCCCGCCTCCGCCAGCCACTCCCGCGCTTGTGGCGTCAGATCAATATTGATCTTCCTGTCCGCCAGCAATCTTCGCAGGCGTTCCATCTGTATGTCGACAATTCCCGCCATATGGCCGCGCGCGAGACGGTGGAACAAAATAATCTCGTCCAACCGGTTCAAGAACTCGGGCCGAAAGGCTGCTTTCACCACATCCATCACTGGATCACGGACCTGCTCCACATCTGCATCGTCTGCCAGTTCGGCAATCAAATGAGAACCCAAGTTGGATGTGAGAATAATCAATGTATTCGAGAAGTCGACGGTCCGACCCTGCCCGTCTGTCAAACGGCCATCATCCAACACCTGCAAAAGCACGTTAAACACGTCGGCATGGGCCTTTTCAACCTCATCAAACAGAATCACCTGATAAGGGCGGCGGCGCACTGCCTCAGTAAGAACGCCTCCCTCTTCGTAACCGACATAACCGGGAGGTGCGCCAATCAAGCGCGCGACGGCATGTTTTTCCATAAACTCTGACATATCAATCCGCACCATGGCTGTGTCGTCATTAAACAAAAATGCAGCCAGTGCTTTAGTGAGTTCGGTTTTGCCGACACCGGTTGGGCCAAGGAACAGAAAACTGCCCAGCGGCCTGTTTGGGTCCTGAAGCCCCGCCCGTGCACGACGCACAGACTTGGAAACAGCTTCCAAAGCTTCCTGCTGGCCGATAACACGCCTGGCGAGTTCACTTTCCATCCGAAGAAGCTTATCGCGTTCACCTTCAAGCATGCGGTCAACTGGAACACCGGTCCAGCGCGAAACAACAGCGGCTATGTCCTGATCGGTGACTTCTTCGCGCAGCAACGTATCGCCTTCTCCATCAGATGATGAAGCGGCTGTCAGTTTGCGTTCCAAATCTGGAATAACACCATGCTGCAACTCTCCGGCCCTGGCATAGTCACCGTTGCGCTCAGCCTGTTCAAGCTCCATGCGGGCACGATCAAGTTGTTCAATAGAAGTCTTTTCGCCAGCAATGCGATCGCGCTCAAGCTGCCAACGCGCGGTAAGCTCGGCCGCTGACTGTTCTAGATCAGCTAACTCCTTTTCCAGGTCTTTCAATCGCGCCTTGGAACCGTCGTCTTTCTCTTTCTTCAAAGCTTCGCGTTCGATCTTGAGCTGAATAATCCGCCGGTCAAGCTCGTCAATCTCTTCGGGTTTGCTCTCTGTTTCCATGCGCAGTCGGCTGGCCGCCTCATCCATCAAATCAATGGCTTTGTCAGGCAGAAACCGATCCGTGATGTATCGATTTGAGAGTGTCGCTGCGGAAACGAGCGCATTATCTGTAATGCGAACACCGTGATGAACTTCGTACTTTTCTTTCAAGCCCCTGAGAATTGAAATCGTATCTTCCACAGTAGGTTCAAGCACCATAACCGGCTGAAAACGGCGCTCAAGCGCCGCGTCTTTTTCCACATGCTTGCGATATTCATTAAGAGTGGTTGCGCCAATGCAATGCAATTCCCCCCGGGCAAGGGCTGGTTTCAGCAGGTTCGAAGCATCCATCGCACCTTCAGTTTTGCCTGCGCCCACCAGTGTGTGCATCTCATCGATAAACAGGATCACATCCCCTTCGCCGTGCGCAACTTCCTGCAGCACACCCTTCAAGCGCTCTTCAAATTCGCCGCGGTATTTGGCGCCAGCAACAAGCGCGCCCATGTCCAGTGACATGATGCGTTTGTGTTTCAAGCTGTCAGGAACATCACCATTGGCAATGCGAAGGGCCAGTCCCTCTGCAATTGCAGTTTTGCCGACACCTGGTTCCCCGATAAGAACAGGATTGTTTTTGGTGCGGCGTGACAGCACCTGAACTGTACGGCGGATCTCTTCATCACGGCCAATAACAGGATCAAGTTTGCCTTCGCGGGCTTGCTCCGTCAGGTCTTGGGCAAAGCGGTTCAGGGCGTCATACGAGTCTTCGGCAGACGCGCTACTGGCCGAGCGCCCTTTCCGAATTGCGTTGATCGCTTTGTTGAGTTTATCTGCCGTTAAGCCAGCATTCTTGAGAATGGTTCCAGCAACGCATTTGGGCGCCAGCAAATAAGCAAGGAGCAAACGCTCCGCCGTAACAAATTGATCACCAGCTTTATCGGAAACTTCCTCAGCTTTTGCAAAAACCTGCGCGGTAACTGGGTCAAGGTGCAGTTGCCCGGCACCCGTGCCCTCTACTTTAGGCAGCTTTTCAAGCGTATCTTCAACGTCGGCAAGCGCCTTGGCGGGATCTGCGTCTGCCGCCTTCAATAAATTGGCGGCCAAACCTTCTTTGTCGTCCAACTGCACTTTCAGCAGATGTTCGGGAGTGAAACGCTGATGGTTTTCCCTAATGGCCAAGCCTTGCGCGGCTTGAATAAAACCGCGGCTGCGGTCCGTGAATCGTTCAATATTCATGTGTCTTTAACCCCATGATGTGACCCGTCCCAAAAGCGGCGACACGGTCTATTACTGTACACAAAGCGCCCCAAATGGGCACGCTTTCCACAACTGATGTAAGCATCAATGACAGATTCTCAAGGGGCGGATTGCGACAGCCACGAACGGGAACCAAGCAAAAAAAAAGCGCCAGATGAGGCGCTTTCTTATCTATCGGGTTGGCTGTTATGCGACGTCGCTTTCTGTCATGCTGCTTGTAGGTGCTGCCGCGACAGTTTCCTCTGCGTCAGGCTTTTTGCGAGGAGCCCTGCGACGTCGTGCAGGCTTGGGCGCTTCCGCTTCCAAATTCAGTTCAGGATGCACTTCTGTAGGTTGGGCACTTGCGGCCGGGTCCGCCCCATTTGAAGAAGGAGCAGCCTCCTGACTTTCGCCTTCACCGCCGCTAGCAACATTTTGTTCTTCACCTTGCATTTCAGGTTGCTGATCGTCCTGCTGGCTACGACCTCGCCTGCGGCGGCGGTTGTTTTGTGCACCGTCACCGTCTTGCGCCGCTGGACCACGCATCTCGCTCATTACGCGATAATAATGGTCGGCAAACTGGAAAAAATATTCCGCCTGCGTGCGGTCTCCTGCCTGTAGGGCTTCGCGCGCTTGATTCTTGTATTTCTCAATCAGCTGTTTGGGATTTCCCCGAACTTTTTGCTCTGACCGATTGCCTTGATTGCCAGCTCTGTTGTTCTGGCGGGCGTTGGATCTACCACGCTGTTTTCGCGCGTTCGGAGCCTGTTTCATGCTTTCTCAGTACCAAAATGAAAAGAGGTCAAAATTTTTGGTGGGTTCTCCCACCAAGTTTCCGAGGTTGCTTTATTGCCTTTGTCGGAATTCTCAGTACAGCGGCCACCTTGGCATCTTCAATACTGCTGAGACGATGTCAGCCTAGCGAGTAATGACACCCATTCCAACCCCAAAATCAGGAATCTACGGCTTTTTTCGCTGTGACCACCCGCTTAATACCTGCCAAGTCCTCGTATTTCGCCACAGGCTCAAGTCCGGCCGCATAAAACAAGCCAGCAACATCCCGGTCTTGGCCTTTCCCAACTTCCACCGCAATCACACCCCCAGGCCGCAGGAATTCGGGCGCGCCTGCTGCGATTCTTCTGTAACAGTCCAGCCCATCTGGACCGCCATCTAGTGCCGTCGCCGGCTCAAATTCCCGAACATCCGGCATGAGCATTTTCATATCAGATGACTCGATATAGGGTGGATTTGAAACGATGAGATCAAACTGCTCGCCTTTCCCCAAATCCTTATACCAGTCTCCCTTTCGGAATTTACAACGGTCGGATAAGCCCAGCTGCTTGGCATTCAGCTTTGCAACATCAAGTGCTGCTCTCGACTTGTCGACGCCCACACCTTTGGTTAGCGGACGGTCAAACAGGATGGAGAGCAAAACACACCCCGAGCCAGTACCAAGATCAAGCACGTATGCTGGATCACTAGCTGAAAGCTGCTTCAAGCCGACCTCGACAAGAGTTTCGGTATCAGGACGGGGAACAAGCGTGTGCTCATTTACTTTGAAATTCAGCGACCAAAACTCTTGCTCGCCGACAATATAAGCAACCGGTTTTCCGGTTGAACGAGCAATTGTGTACCGCTCGAATTGCTTGAGTTGTTCAGGGATGAGGTCTTGATCATATATCGGCAAGCGCGAGACGCTTGTGTTCAAAACATGTGCAAGCATAATTTCTGCGTCTCGCCGCGCCAATTCTTTACTCACAGACGAAAGTGTTGCTTCTGCGTTTTTGAGCAAACCCAGCACCGTTTGCACGGCGGGCATTAAAATCCGGCTTCCATTGCGGACAGTTTTTCCGCCTGATCTTCAGCAATCAAATTATCAACAACTTCGCTAAGCCCTTCGCCGGCAAGAATTTGATCCAGCTTGTGCAGGGTGAGGCCAATCCGATGGTCTGTCACCCGGCCCTGAGGAAAGTTGTAGGTGCGGATGCGCTCGGAACGGTCCCCCGAACCCACTTGAGATTTCCTGTCTTGAGAGCGTTCAGCCGCCACTTTCTCCCGTTCCAGTTCGAACAGCTTTGCATGCATGATTTTCCAGGCTTTTTCGCGGTTTTTATGCTGCGATTTCTCACTCTGAACAACCATGATGCCCGTCGGGATATGGGTGATGCGAACGGCAGAATCCGTAGTGTTAACGTGCTGACCACCGGAGCCAGAAGCACGCATAGTATCAACACGGAAGTCCTCGGACTTGATGTTCAAGTCTACCTCTTCTGCTTCAGGCAATACGGCAACTGTCGCAGCGCTTGTATGAATCCTGCCACCAGACTCTGTTGTCGGAACGCGCTGCACGCGGTGCACACCGGATTCGAATTTTAGTTTCGCAAACACACCTTTGCCAGCCACGTTGGCAACCACTTCCTTGAAACCACCGACGTCAGAAGCGGATGCAGAAATCAACTCAACTTTCCAACCTTGTGTTTCGGCGAAGCGTTCGTACATGCGGTACAAGTCTCCCGCGAACAAAGCCGCTTCGTCACCACCTGTACCAGCCCTAATTTCCAGAATGGCAGAGCGTTCATCGGCCGCGTCCTTTGGCAGCAACTGAATCGAGAGTTCACGTTCCATTACCGGCAGTTTTTCCTTAAGCTCCAGGAACTCTTCTTGTGCAAGCTCTTTCATCTCGGGGTCGTCCCCGGACGCTACCATCTCCGCGAGATCTGCAAGTTCAGACCTTCCATCTCTCAGGGCATTAGCCGCCTCTACGACGGGCCCAAGATCAGCATACTCTTTGCTGAGCGAAACAAATTCTTCATTGGAAAACTGATCGGGCGTACCAAGAGAATGCTCCAGGTAGTTATAGCGCTCCATCAACTGTTCGATACGCTCGTCTGTAATCATGAAATGCTTTCCGTTGAGGCCACAGCAGCTGCAAGCTCTCCAAAAGGCACCTCGACTTGTGATCCTTCATCGAGGTCTTTTACTGTCACCACTGAGTGTTCCAATTCGTTGTCACCCAAGATAACAGCGTAACGCGCCTCCGCTTTATTGGCCCGGTTCATACGCTTTTTCAGGTTGCCTGAACGATCAGAAATAACAGTCACGCCGGCGTCGCGCATATCTTCGGCGAGCTCAAAAGCCTTAACGGTCGCAGCCTCGCCCATTGGCATCAATATCACCGGCCTTTGAGCTGTGGCCCCTTGCATCGAAAGCATGGCAAGTCGCTCGATGCCGCCAGCCCATCCGATACCCGGTGTTGATGGTCCACCGAGTTGTTCGATCAGGCCATCATAGCGGCCACCAGCAAGGACGGTGCCTTGGGCGCCCAGTTCAGTAGTAATGAACTCAAACGCAGTGTGGCAATAATAGTCCATGCCGCGCACGAGACGTTCATCATGTTTGAAAGGAACGCCCACTGAGGTTAGGCCAGCCTTCACTGTCTCAAAAAACTCCTGTGAAGCTTCATTCATCGACGCAGACATTAAAGGCGCATCTGCGACAATTGCCCGGTCTCCTTCGTCTTTGCTGTCCAGTATTCGAAGTGGATTACTCTCCAGACGGCGCAGGCTATCCTCAGAAAGCTTGTCTTTGTGTGCACCAAAAAAGGCGATTAAGTCCTTGCGGTACTGCGCGCGACTTTCCTGGTCACCGAGCGAATTAAGGTGGAGGACAACTTTGTCACCAAGCCCTAACTCCTTAAGTAAACGCCACGCCATCGCAATGATGTCTACGTCGGCTTCAGGGTTTGCTTGGCCCAAAAGCTCGGCGTTTATTTGGTGGAACTGCCTATAGCGCCCTTTTTGCGGACGCTCGCGGCGAAACGCTGGGCCCCAGCTCATAAAGCGGCATGGCAGATTTTGTTGCATACCGTTTGAGATGAAAGAACGACAGACGCCCGCTGTAAACTCTGGTCGCAATGTTAGTTCTTCCGGTTCTTTGTCACCCGCCTCTCTTGCTGCGCTTTCGAAGCTGTACATTTCCTTGGAAACAATATCTGACGTTTCCCCTAGCGGGCGCTTGTAGACTTCGGTGAATTCGAAGATGGGCGTGGCCAGCTCTTCAAAACCGTAGGATGCAGCCACATGCTGGAACGCATCTGTGACAGCCCTCATGTGACGAGCTTCGTCCCCATATATATCGCGCGCGCCCCGCGCTGGTTGCAGTTTGGACACGGAGGTGTTCCTTCAGATTTTTAGCTAACTTGCGGCTTTAACGTCTGCTGCTGCAGCTGCTTCGGCCTCTGCCTCTAATTCGGCTGCTTTGGCTTCTACAAGATCAACAATATGGTCAACGAGCTTATCATCTTCAATTTTGTGGTCGGTCATACCGGACAAATAAACCATATGATTGCCGTTGCCTCCACCCGTCAGGCCAATGTCGGTTTCTCTGGCTTCCCCAGGCCCGTTAACAACACACCCAATGATGGACAAGCTCATGGGTGTGTGGATGTGAGCTAAACGCTCTTCAAGCGTCTCTACTGTTTTGATAACCGGGAATGCCTGACGCGCACAGGATGGACATGAAACGATGCGAACACCACGATGGCGCAGACCAAGTGACTTCAAAATCTCAAAACCAGCCTTGATTTCCTCAACAGGGTCCGCCGACAGCGAAACACGTACCGTGTCCCCAATTCCTGCCCACAATAGGGAGCCAATACCAATCGCTGATTTCACAGTACCACCCCGTAGGCCACCAGCTTCGGTTATGCCCAAGTGCAATGGGTAATCACATGCGTCTGCCAGGCCGTGATATGCGGCCACCGCCAAGAATACATCAGAAGCTTTTACGCTGATTTTAAACTCGTAAAAGTCATTGTCTTCCAAAATACGGGCATGCTCCAGCGCGCTTTCAACCAACGCTTCGGGGCACGGCTCTGCGTACTTTTCCAGCAGATGTTTTTCCAGCGAGCCGGCGTTTACGCCAATTCGCATGGAACAGCCGTTAGCTTTGGCAGCCCGCACAACCTCTTTCACCCGCTCTTCGGAGCCAATGTTCCCTGGGTTGATGCGAAGGCATGCCGCACCCGCATCAGCGGCCTCAAGCGCGCGCTTGTAGTGAAAATGAATGTCCGCAACAATCGGCACGCCCGCCTCGCGGCAAATCTCAGGCATTGCAGCAGTGGAAGCTTCATCCGGGCATGAAACGCGGACAATATCCGCACCTGCTTCGACCGCAGCATGAATCTGTTTGATGGTAGCTGATGCGTCAGATGTTAGTGTGTTGGTCATGGTCTGCACACTGATGGGGGCATCACCGCCCACGGGTACAGACCCCACCATTATCTGCCGGGATTTGCGTCGAATTACATCACGCCAAGGACGAATACTCATGCTCAAACTGCTTTTCGCTCGTTTACCCAAATAAGGCCGACGGCCCTTTTCAGGCGTTATACATGAGTGATGTTGTCAGTAAAAGTAAAGAAGTGACGCAGGGACGGTGGTTTATTCGCCAATTACGTTTGGTGCCTCGGCAACTGAACGCCTTGCTTTGGAAGCGAAGGCCAGGTTGGTAAGGTCAAGGCTATTAACGACTTCGCCGCGAGCACCTAGGGGACCACGGGTCTGGTTATGCTGTTTCAAAAGAATACCACCCGCGTTACTGGTCGTGAGGAAAACATCCCCAATAAGCTTCGGCTGATATGTTTGACCAGCGCGCAGCACGCCCGACCATAATTCCGTGCCATCACTGTACGATAGCTGGAGCCAGCTATCCTCTGATGCCTCAATAATAACTGCGTCTTTTGATGGGCCTACTGGCTCCGAGGATGATGCGTTAGCCGCAGGAATAAAGTATGAGCCGCTGAATTGTTGCGATTCTTCAGCTTGATCGGCTTCTGCGACCAGTGGCTCAGCGTTTTCCAAAACTGGTTCAGCGAGTGCCGCCAACACCCGTGCATCCGTTGCAGGGTCAATGGAGGCCGTTGTCGTTAAGGTGGCACTGCTGGCCCCTAACCACATCCAGGAAAGGCCCGCGCCTGCCAACCCAAGGATCGGCGACGCCCACGCCGGCCACCGACGACGCGGTTTAACGGAAAACTTGTAGCTACGGTCCAAAGCTGCGTGCTTGCTGCTTGGCTCGGTTACACTCGGCGCTGATATCGCTGCCGCGTCATCCTGAACCGCCAAGTATTCTGACTTAAACTGCGCCGCAACCTGTGCCTGATCCAAATCTAAGAGCTTGGCATAGGCTTTGACAAAACCAAGCGCAAAGGTGAGTTCTGGCAGGCCCTCAAAACGACCATCTTCCAGTGCTTCCAAAAAACAGCGTCTGACGCAAATATCCTTTGAAACAGACTCTATAGTCAGTTTCTGTCTTTTGCGCTGCTGTTTCATATACTCAGAAACAGTTTGAAGTTCTGTATTGGCTGCTTGAGCCATAATCCCGTCCTTCGGGGTTTTGGCATTTGCTGCCGGGCTTATCGCCACTTCCCCGTCTTGATTTAGCCACGACCATACTGAAAAGAATCAGGTCGATTGCTTCATCCTAGTCCCCACCAGTCAAGAAACACTTAACGGATAGTGTCAATTCGAATCAATTTTTCAAGCGAAAAATCACTGATTCGGGGCCAGAACCCTCGAAAAACACTCAAGAATTCCGAATCAGACCTTAATTTGGTGGTCACGAGCAAACATTAGGAGGCTTTCTCGTACTGAGTGTTCTGGGGACTGTATGTGCTCAATAAGAAATGCGCGCAACTGATTCATGTCGACCGATCGAAGAAGTCGTTTGACAGTACCGATCGATGACGGGGATACAGAAAGGCGCTTCAAACCGATCGCTACCAGCGCCATCGCCTCAATCGCCCGGCCTCCCATTTCACCGCACAAAGTCACAGGCACATTAGCTTCGTGGCATGTTTGAATAATCATCCGCAAAAAAGAAAGGACGGAGGGGGCAAGCAAATCATATCGGTCCGCAAGTTTAGGGTTTGAGCGGTCACATGCGAAGAAAAACTGCATCAAGTCATTGGTGCCGATTGACAAAAAGTCGACTTCTTGAAGAAGACTATCCAATTGCCAACTCAGCGAGGGCACTTCAAACATGCAGCCAACTTGAATATTTTTGGGTCGTTCTTTGCCAAACCGATCCAATCGTTCAAGCTCTTTGCCGAGGATTGCCTTGCACTTCTTAAGTTCGGCCACTTCCGCAATCATCGGAAACATAACATGCAGGTCACGACCGGCCGCTGCATAGAGCAAGGCACGGAGCTGGTACCGAAGGAGTGCTGGGCGCTCCAGGGCAACGCGAATGGCGCGCCAGCCCATCGCCGGGTTTTCCTCAGGTTCCCTTGGCAGAAAAGGCACAGGCTTATCGCCGCCTATGTCCAGAGTGCGAAACACCACCGGCTTGTCGCCAGCAGCATCCAACACAGCAGAATAGACTTTTGTCTGCTCGTCCACACGCGGCAGTGCCGGTGAAACCATAAACTGAAACTCTGTCCGGAAAAGGCCAATACCCTCAGCGCCGGTAGACTCCAAACTTGGCAAGTCCGCAAGCAAACCGGCGTTCATCAACAGATCTACACGTTCACCGTCCTTGGTTTCAGCAGGTAGCGTTCGCTCGGCTGCATACTCAGCAAACAGCTGTTCTTGGACCTTAGCGGCCTCACGGTAACTCTCGATTACTTCTTCGTTGGGTCGCACATACACATGGTCATGCGCCGTATCCACAACAATCTCATCGCCGGGGTCCACATGGTTCATGAGGTCAGAGATTTGCCCCATAACCGGAATGCCCATCGCACGAGCAATAATGGTGACATGCGCCGTTGACGAACCTTCTTCAAGAATAACGGCCTTCAGAAACTCACGGTCGAAATCCATCAACTCGGCCGGCCCTACTGTTCGCGCGACCAATACACTGTCTTCCGTCAGTTCAGGATGCGCGTCTGCGGACTCGCCCTGGATAATGCGAATTAGACGACCGGCCAAATCTTCGAAATCAAGAATTCGCTCACGCAAATAAGGGTCACGGATTTTTGCCATCCGTGCCCTGTTTTCCTGCTGTACCCGTTCAACAGCGGCCTCAGCGGTCAGACCAGACCCAACAGCCTCCCGCATTTTTTCCTGCCAGCCACGGTCGTAGGCAAACAATCGATAGGTCTCCAACACTTCGCGGTGCTCACCACCGTGCGCAAGGTCTGGATGCTCCAGCATCTCTTCAAGCTGGAATCGCATCTGTGCAATAGCGTCCTCAAGGCGCTTGCGCTCTTCTTGCACACTATCCGCAACGGTTTTGGTAATCCTGATCTGT
Source organism: Kordiimonas sp. (assembly GCA_963921265.3). Taxonomy (GTDB): domain Bacteria; phylum Pseudomonadota; class Alphaproteobacteria; order Sphingomonadales; family Kordiimonadaceae; genus Kordiimonas. Next base: position 3,137,471 of record OZ001196.2, on the reverse strand, counting down.
GGCTTGGAGAATACTGCAACACCCGCGGCAATACCGGACACGAGCGACTGGCCGTTAAGTGTGATGGACCGCCCCAATTCGGTGGCGTCTTCACTGAGTTCGTCACTGTTAACAAGGTCACCGGAACTGACAAGTTCCGCGAGGACCATTGCGATGGTTTGCAGAGCTTCAACTTCTTCGGGGCTATATAGGCGCGCTGCAACATTTTGCACCACCAAAACCCCGGTGACTTTACCGGTTCTGAGAATCGGCACACCCAGAAAACTATGAAAAATATCCTCACCAGTTTCCGGGCGATAGGCAAAACGAGGGTGTTTTGGCGCTTCCGAAAGATTAAGCGGCAGACCGCGCTCCGCCACCAAGCCCACGAGGCCCTCGCCTACATGCAGGCGGGTCAGGTGAACTGCTTCTTCTTTCAATCCCTCGGTTGAAAATAGCTCAAGCACACCGCCAGCACGCGCCAGGTATACTGAGCACACCTCCGCCACCATGTTTTGCGCAATAACGCGGACGACACGGTCCAGGCGCTCTTGCGCAGTGCCGTCACCGCCCATCACACTGTGGAGGCGGCGCAACAAAAGTCTTGGCTGGCTTACGGTGTCAGGCAAGAAACATCCCTTTGGTTCTTGGTTTCTGCCGCCCCCTTAAGTCGGCAGAGCGAGAAACTGGCAACTGTTATGTATGATCTGGGGCGAGGTACGCAACCGCCTGACCCAATAATTCATCAATAATGTTTTGTGTTGGTTCAATTTTCTTAACCATTCCAACGCTTTGGCCAGCCATCACCGAACCTGTTTCCACGTCGCCGTCCACAACAGCACGACGCAGTGCACCGCCCCAGAACTGTTCAATTTGCATCTGAGCATCTTCCTGGTTAACCGAACCTGCATGAAATTCAGCGACCACTTCTCGCTGCTTTTCCATGAACTTCTCGGTGCCTTCATTTTTCAGTGCCCGCACAGGAATGACCGGAAACTGAGGGTCAATTTGCACGCTGGCAATTGCGTCCCTTGCATTTCCGCGAATGAAAGCTTTTTTGAATTTCTCGTGCGCAACACATTCTTCCGCTACCACAAAGCGCGTACCAAGCTGTGCACCTGAGGCACCCATCTCCAAATAGGAAGCCAACACATCACCGCGGCCAATACCTCCGGCAACAAACACAGGCACATCTCGCACTACAGGCAAAATCTCCTGCGCCAATACACTGGTTGAAACCGGACCGATGTGGCCGCCCGCTTCCATGCCTTCAATAACAATTGCATCGACACCAGAGCGAACAAGTTTTTTGGCAAGCGTGGCTGTTGGAGCAAAACACATCAATTTGGCGCCAAAATCCTTGATGGCCGCAATAGATTGCCCGCTTGGTAAACCACCCGCCAAAACTACGTGCGAGACCTGTTGCTCGCGGCAAACCTCTTTCAAATTGTCGATATCAGGATGTAGCGTGATGAGGTTTACGCCGAATGGCTTGTTCGTCATGGCGCGCGTGGCTTCAATTTCTGCCGACAAGAGTTTGGTATCCATGCCACCACACGCGATAACACCAAAACCGCCGGCGTTTGAAATCGCAGAAACAAGGTTACGCTCCGACACCCAGGTCATTGCGCCGCCAAGTATTGCATGTTCACTGCCCAGGAAATCGGTGCCGCGCTTCCAAAGTTTTTGCAAGCGCTCCAAGCCGAACTGATTCAATTCAGCAGATTCCTCTTTGTGTGCAGTTGCACCCATAAAATCCCCCTGCCCTTATTGTTACGCGTCTTCGCGATCCAGGCCGTACGCCGTATGCAGTGCACGAACGGCAAGCTCTGTATATTCAGCAGCGATGACTACGCTCACTTTGATTTCTGATGTTGAGATAACCTGAATATTGATGCCCTTTTCTGCCAGCGTATCAAACATCTTGCTGGCAACACCAGCATGGCTGCGCATTCCGACACCAACAATGGAAACCTTGACTACATCACCAGTGTAGACCAAGTCCTGAAAGCCCAAAGTACCGCGGTTCTCTTCGATAATCTTAACAGTTTTCTTGAGATCATCTTCAGGCACAGTGAACGTCACGTCTGTCGATGTTCCATCCTGAGACGCGCTTTGCACAATCATGTCCACGTTAATGCTGTTTGCTGCCAGTGGTGCAAATACACCACTCACTTTACCTGGCGTATCATCAAGGCCCACGATAGTGACCTTGGCCTCGCCGCGTGAATAAGCAATTCCGCTAACAACTTCCTGTTCCACGATTTCATCCTCCCCTACAACAAGGGTTCCAGGTAATTCTTCAAAAGACGATAGTACCTGCGTGCGCACGCCGTGCTTCATTGCAAGAGCAACGGAACGGGTTTGCAGCACCTTGGCACCAAGGGATGCCATCTCCAGCATCTCCTCATATGTTATTTTATCAAGCTTGCGCGCTTTTGGCACAACGCGGGGGTCGGTGGTGTAAACACCGTCCACGTCGGTATAAATGTCACAGCGATCGGCCTTCACTGCTGCTGCCAATGCAACCGCAGACGTATCGCTACCACCGCGGCCCAGTGTAGTGATACGGTTATCGTCGCCTATGCCTTGGAAACCGGCAACCACCGCCACGCGGCCTTCCTTGAAACAGGCTTCGAGCACATCAGGTTCGATTTCTTCAATACGAGCAGCACCATGCACACTATTGGTCTTAAGCGGGATTTGCCAGCCCAGGAACGACCGGGCAGGCACGCCCATTTCCTGAAGTGTAATAGCCAAGAGGCCAGCAGTAATTTGTTCGCCCGCCGCAACAACTGTGTCGTATTCACGTGCATCATGAAACACCGATGCAGATTGACAGTAGCCGATTAGCTGATTGGTAACGCCTGCCATCGCTGAAACAACAACAGCCACCTCGTGGCCTTCTTCAACAGCCTTTGCAACACGTCTGGCAACATTTTGTATGCGGTCCATATCACCCACAGAGGTGCCGCCAAACTTCTTTACAATTCTTGCCATAGTTACCTGGTCCCAAACATTTTGCTCTGCCATTATGACGCAAGTCTTGACCCGGTGGGGGCATGACCGCGTATAGAAGGCGAACGCGCCTTTTTAAAGGCTGTGTTGCAGGCACGCAAGCGCGATACGCGCAATAAACTTGCTAATTTGGGACAAACGTAAAGATGACCAGCAAAGCCACACCTGAATCCGTTGGCACCGCGGCAGAGGGCCAAACAGTTGACGCCGATGAAGTCGCCTTCTTCGCGAAAATTGCAGACAGCTGGTGGGACCCAAAGGGCCCGTTTAAACCTCTGCATATGTTAAACCCCACGCGGCTCCTATACATTCGACAGAACGTCGAGGAGCATTTTGGTCTTGAACAGGGCGCGCGGGAGCCCTTCAAAGGCCTGCGCCTACTGGATATTGGCTGCGGCGGCGGCCTGATTTCAGAGCCCATGGCCCGACTAGGAGCAGATGTGGTAGCCGTGGACGCCTCTGACAAGAACATCAAAACCGCAAGCCTTCATGCCAGCCGAAGTGGACTTGAAATCGACTTTCGGCACACCACCGCCGAGGCGCTTGCAGAAGCTGGCGAGAAATTTGATGTGATCGTCAATATGGAAGTTGTTGAGCATGTGGCCGACGTAGGCGCTTACCTTGGCGCCTGCAAAGACCTCTTGAAACCTGGGGGTATCATGCTGTTGTCCACAATCAACAGAACACCAAAAGCATACCTTTTTGCCATCATTGGTGCCGAGCATGTGCTGCGATGGTTGCCCGTCGGTGCGCATGATTGGAACAAGTTCCTGAAACCACTTGAACTAGCCGACTATGTGCAAAAAACCGGCCTGCACGCCAGCGCACCAACCGGCTATGTGTTCAATCCACTCAGTCAAAAGTGGCGACTGGACGAGAGGGATGTTTCGGTAAATTACGCCATGGCTGTGATCAATACTGGCGACTGACAATCAGAAAACTACGCGTCAGTGCGGCGCGTTCCCGGAAGCGGCATGACATCGATACCTTCTTCCAGAAGCTCTTGCGCTTCCTCGAGGGAACTCTCACCGTAAATGCCTCGCTCTTCGGTTTCACCGTAATGAATTTTACGAGCTTCCTCGGCGAAATCCTTGCCAACGTTTTCGCAGTTTTTTTCTACATGGCTTTGAAGATCGGCCATCGCTGACGCCGCTTTTTCAGCAAGCTCTTTCAGTTCAGGTGATAGTTTCGGTGCGGGCGCGACCGCTTTAGCGGGCGTTTCTTCGGGCTGTGAAGCGATATTCACCGGTTCGCTTCGCTGATTGCCTTTGGCAGCCACGTTTGGTGCCATCGGTGCTTTTTCAACTTCAACCGTGCCACAATACGGGCATTCGATAAGTCCGGCGGCCTTTTGCTCCTCATACGCTGAAGAAGAACGAAACCAGCTTTCGAACAGGTGCCCTTCACTGCATTTGAGGTCAAATACGATCATTTGTTTGTCTTCATTCAGCCGTTGTCTTGGTAATCATCACTGGCCTGTCATGGCTTAGTGACGGTATTTTGCGGCGCGCTTTTTCAACCAACTTGAGGTCTAAGTCAACCATTGTCATGCCGATATCCGTTCCCGCGTCCGCAAGCACATTACCCCATGGGTCTATGGCAAGACTATGACCATAGGTCCGGCGTCCCGTTGCATGCAGCCCGGTTTGCGCCGCCGCCAACACAAAGCAGCCAGTTTCGATGGCCCGTGCCCGAAGTAACGTATGCCAATGTGCTTCCCCTGTCGGCTGCGTGAAAGCTGCGGGTACCAGTAGAATGTCAGCACCTGCATGTGCAAGTGAGCGGTACAAATAAGGAAATCGAAGGTCATAGCATATGCTTAAACCGAAATTTCCGTTTGGCGTCGTTACAACACAAGACTCATCACCCGCCTGATACAAAGCAGACTCGCGGTAGCTTTCGCCGCCGCCCAACTCCACATCAAACAAATGGGCTTTGTCATACCGTGCGACTATGTCGCCATTGGGAGAGATAAAAAAGGCGCGGTTGGCCAGTCGTTCATCAGCAACTCTTATGATCAGTGAGCCGACATGCAACCAAATGCTGAGCGTTTTCGCAAGTTCCCGGAATGCCTGAAGACCCGGGTCCTCAGTTTCCGCAAACGTTTTTTCAAGAACCCGCTTGCGGTTCATTTCCATTAAATGCGTTGTTTCAGGTGTTGAAACAAACTGGGCACCGGCATCTGCGGCTCGCTGAATTAGCTGCGCGGCATCATCGACATTCTGGTCAATGCTGTCGGTAGAATTCAATTGAATGAGGGCAGCCCGCATTTCCAGCCCTTATGACGCAGCAAGCAGCTGGTCCAGGCCGCCACGAGACTCAAGTGCATACAAGTCGTCTGAGCCGCCAACATGCGTATCGCCAATCCAGATTTGCGGCACACTGTTTGCGCCGCCAGCTTTAGCTCGCATCTCGGCGCGAACAGCCGGCTTCATGTCCACAGAAATCTCTTTGAAATTCACACCCTTCTGCTTGAGAAGAGCCTTTGCCCGGTGGCAAAAAGGGCAAAAGTCGGAACTGTAAACTATTACATTGGCCACAGCGGTTTCCTTTCCTACGGGCCAAAGATAGCCCGAAACACTAGTTGTTATACGGCATTCGAATAGCTGCCGGATGACAAGTCAACTGGAAGCCGATGTGGTGCGCGACTGAAGGAATGTAAAGGCAAGGCCAGTCACCTCTTTGTTACCAGTCAAAACCCATATAAATTTCAACCAGATACTGGTTCCCCCCACTCTCGCAAAGGCCGCAACTATGACGTGCTCAGCGCCCTTTTTTTTGAGTGCCGCCGCGCAGGCGCTGGCGGTTGCACCAGTGGTTAATACATCATCCACCAACAGAATCGTTTTACCTTCGATTGTTCGCCGATACCTGTCCGCAACGTCAAACGCACCTTTTACGTTTTCCAATCTGCCAGATTTCTTTAACCCGCCCTGGCTGGGGGTCGCACGAGTACGGCGCAATGCCAGGGCATTAACCGGAATTGCCATTTGATCCGATAAAGCCTGGGCAATTAACTGTGATTGGTTAAATCGTCGCGCTATCAATCGGGTCGGATGTAATGGCACGGGCACTAACAAGCAGTTCTTTTCTTCGTCGACGATGCGACCCAGGTGCCCGACCATTAACCGAGCCATGGCGGGTGCCGCAGAAAACAACCGTCCGTGCTTTAGCGCCAAAACAAGTTCACGACCTTTGTCTTCATAGAGGACAGGCGCAACCGCTTTGTCGTAACCGGGCGGCGAAGCCAGGCAAGCCCCACACGTTAAATCGTTCTGAGCGTGCGCAAAGGGGATGCCGCAAATGTTGCACTTGGGGTCAGCTATCAGAGTGAGTGAAGCCCAACAAGAGGCGCAAATATGGCCGTTTTGCTCAATACGCACCCGACACGAAGGACACCGCGGTGGCAGAAGCGTGTTGAGGCCGGCATCCAATATCGATTTTAGACGGTCCGTTGTTGTCTGCATGCCTCCCGATCTAACAGTCAATTCGAGCTGGGGCCAGTCGATTCCGCTTGCTTGGCTGCTATGACCGCACTATTTGGAGCGCATGGCACAAACACCCCCAAATTTGTTCAGTCCGGAAACAGTGGCCCGAAACCGCGCTCGTGCTGGCTCGATGGATGAACGCTTTCTGTTCCTGCGAGCTGAAATCGCTGACCGCATGTTCGAGCGCCTGCAAGAGATCAACCGTAGTTTCGAAAACAAGATTGATTTGGGAGGGCGCTTCTCAAGCTTTTTACCCAATAAAGAAGCTGAAACTTTTGATACCGCATTATTCGAGGGCACCTTTGTTCCCGAAGGCGTTTCTGATGCAGACCTGATCGTCAGCAACTTAGATCTTCATTGGGTTAATGATCTGCCTGGCGTTCTTGTACAGTTGAAACAGGCTCTTCGACCTGACGGATTGGTGATGGCTTCCTTGTTTGGCGGTGAAACACTGCACGAATTGCGGCATTCGCTGTTGGCGGCAGAATCCGAAATCACCGGTGGCGTCAGCCAGCGCATCATCCCGTTTGCCGACGTCAAAGACCTGGGTAGCTTGCTGCAGCGTGCGGGGCTCGCTCTACCAGTCACCGACGTAGATACACTCACTCTCACATATGAGCACCCGGTCCAACTGATGCAGGAACTTCGCGGAATGGGTGAAACTAACGCCTTGATCGGTCGCAGTAAAAACTTCATGCGCCGCGACGTTTTGTTCAGGGCTGCAGAGATTTACCAACGCGAGTTCAGTCGAGAGGATGGACGCATTCTGGCAACGTTTGAAGTAATGTATTTGACCGGATGGCATCCGCACGAAAGTCAGCAAAAACCGTTAAAGCCGGGTAGTGGCAAAGTAAGTCTTGCAGACGCACTGAAAGCGGGCAAACCGCCGCCTAAGGACTAGTCCCGAATAACTGTTAGTTTAGGCCAGCGTATAAGCCAACTCTTGCGTGCAAGCCTGGCATCAAACCCTTCCGCATCGGTTTGTTTCATGATTGGTGTGATCCGCAGCACATGTGCCCATAGATCGTCAAACCCAAACGGGGCAATGAACTCCAGTTCGTTTTTCGAATTCAAGCGCGCACCAACAGTCGTTGCGGTTTCGGCCCAATGCATAAGCCCGTGCGACAGGCTTTTGAAAGGCTTGTGCCCTCCAAAACTATGCATTCTGGCCTGGTTTCGAACCTGCCAAATGCCTGTGGGCAAAAAGTCATCCAGCTGCTGCTCAAATCGATGTTCAGTGTCTTTGTCAGTGCGTTCACTGTCAAAGTACACTACATCAATATCCAAGTCTGAATGCGCCTTGTTTTCTGGGTAAAGACTGTCCCAAACACGGTTCCTGATAAACCCTGCGGCAACAAAAGCGCCCTCTGGACCAACGTGCTGAACAGCGTCCAAAACTCTCATGGCGATGGGGTCGGCACGCAACAAAGCTGCGAGCCGCGAAGACACTAGAGAAAATCCCTGAGCATTGCGACCAGTGGCACGTCGGCGGGTGGCATGGGATATTTATTAAGGTCCCTGATTTTCACCCATTTTGTGCGTTGACCCTCTTGCGGATTAATGAGTCCCTCCCATTTGCGACACAGGTAAAGCGGCATCAAAAGGTGAAATTTTTCGTAAGAATGGGACGCAAAGGCGAAAGAAGATAAACAGGCCGCCGTAATGTCGATATCCAGCTCTTCCTTGCATTCGCGAATAAGGGCTGCTTCCGGAATTTCGCCTTCTTCAACTTTTCCACCAGGAAATTCCCACAGGCCCGCCATGGATTTTCCTTCCGGGCGCTGTGCGATCAAAATATTCCCATCGATGTCGATGAGGGCAATTGCGGCCACCAACACGGTTGGCAGATTCGCATCAACACGAACATTGGGTTCTGGGCATTCATAATCACTCATGAGAGTGAAGTAGCGTCAACTTTAGGCAAATACAAGCTTTAACACCTTGTTTAGATTTGGCGTTCAGTGTCGGCTTACCCGGGACCAAACCGAGCATCAGGCAAGCAAGGAATAGACTCAATGTCAGGCACAATTGAGCAATCCAAAAACGCAGACAAATTCACCTCTCCACTGCTGAAAGTGTGCATTCGTTGTTGGCATCAAGCGAAAATTTTTAGTGGCAACACTTCCGGTGCAACTGCTGTAGAATATGGGCTGTTGGCAGGCCTCGTAGCGATCGGGCTGGCGGGAGGACTGGGGGCGCTCGCAGATCTTGTCAGCCTGCTTTTTGATACGATTGGAGAAGAAGCGGCCGAAGTCAGCAATGCGATGAACGAGAACGGCTAGAAACAGCCCAAGCGAAAGGCCAGGCTGTTGGATGTGTTAGAGATCAACCAAGTACCTTCGGTCAGCTGAAAGCAACTTCTTGGTAGCCTTCCGGCTGGTAACGACGACGAGGTTTGTCGTCACTGTCGATGCGTTCAGAAATCACACGCTTTGCGCGCCGGACTTCCTTTTGCATATACGCAAGCTCAGCTAGCTTTTCATCGCTTTCGTCTGCATAACGACCCAGCGCATCGGTTAGCGCGGTTTCGAGTTCGCTCAAAAACTTGAGCTGCAGATCCAGATTTACCTTTGGCATAACACTCTCCAAATTGGCTAAACGGGCGAACCCACACTTACCCATTCAAGAGGCATGCCATTTATTTCATAATATAATTCAATGCTTTATCGCCTTGTAGGCGTCAAAATCGGCAATATTTGCATCTCAACGGTGGAATAGTCGGAATCTTTGTCCGCAACGCTTACTGGCAAAATTCAACTACGGTAATCTGCGTTGATGTCGATGTATCCATGCGTCAGGTCGCAGGTCCAGACAGTGGCACTGCCAAGGCCAACAGCCACATCAACTTTCAAACGAATATGATCTGATGCCATATGCTCGGCTGCCAACGCCTCGACATACTTACGGCTTAGCATACCGTTTTCAGCAACAAGCTGGTCGCCAATCCAAACCGAGAGGCCGTCGCGGTCTGCACGCTCACCGGATTTGCCAACGGCCATAACAAGCCTGCCCCAATTCGGGTCTTCGCCGGCGATCGCCGTTTTCACGAGAGGGCTGTTGGCAATTGAAAACGCAATTTTTTTGGCCGCCGCATTATCAGCCGCGCCCGCAACATCAACTGTTACGAACTTTTGCGCCCCTTCGCCGTCTCTGACAATTTGCTGCGCGAGGTCGGTTGCAACTTCCCGAAACTTAGCAACAAAATCCTCCAGACGAGGGTCCGTCGGATCGGTAATTTGGTCACTGTTGGCATTTTTGCCTGTTGCAAACGCGATAACGCAGTCGTTCGTGGAAGTATCTCCGTCGACGCTAATACTATTGAAGCTGGCATCCGCGCCATTTGCCAGAACTGCATGCAACACAGCCTGACTGATGTTCGCGTTGGTAAACATAAAGCCCAGCATGGTCGCCATATCTGGCGCGATCATGCCAGACCCCTTGGCAATACCAGAGATGACCACAGGACGGCCTTCAATAGTGGCGACACGGCAACTACCTTTGGGAAAAGTATCTGTTGTGGTGATAGCTTGGGCCACTTCTTTCCACATGGCGCCCGACAAGCCCTCATAGATGCGCGACATGTATTTAGGGAAAGCCGAAACGTCCAACGGCTCCCCAATCACTCCTGTAGAAGCAAGCATCACTTCGTCAGGCGAACAGCCCACAATTTCTGCTGCGGCTTCGGCTGTTTTAACGACGGCTTTTGCGCCTTTGGCACCGGTGAAGGCATTGGCGTTGCCTGCGTTCACAACAAGTGCACGAGCAGCGCCGCCAGATGCGGTGAGCGCTTGCCGGCACCAATCCACCGGGGCGGCCGGCATTTTACTTTTTGTAAAAACACCTGCAGCAACAGTTCCCTCTGTAAACCTTGCGAGCATCAGATCAGGCCTGCCTTTGTACCTTAGGCCGGCAGCCGCAGCGCCTATTTCCACACCCGCTACAGGCAGCAAATTGGGGAAATGATCCGGCGCCAGTGGGCTCTTGGTTGTGATGCTCATCCGTACCTCACGAAACAATATGAATCGACTGGTTTGCACCCCAGTGAGCCGATCCTATTCGGCACGCAGTTTGAGATGCACCAACCTGCATTGCAAGCTGAATACACTGAAGCATCACGAAGAACACCGAAAATTGTTCAACCACAAGCACCGCGCAGGTTGACAGAAGCCTTGGGGATACTTATCTGTGCGTGCATTCTTTGAGGAATTTTTGACCTGTAAATTTTCGGTTTTGCATCAACATGGAGAGGCGCAATACCGATTTTTGCTTTCGACTTATTCATGGCATGGTCGAGCGACACAAAATTAGGAAGTGACATATGTTGGGTTTAGGCTCACTTGCGAAAAAAATCTTCGGCTCTGCCAATGACCGTTATCTGGCAAAACTTGAGCCGCGTATCGCCGCCATCAACGCGCTTGAAAGCGAAATGGAAGCCCTTTCTGATGATGCGTTGAAAGGCAAAACCCTAGAGTTCCGCACCCGCCTTGATGAAGGCACCAAGCTTGATGACCTGCTAGTAGAAGCTTTTGCCGTCGTTCGTGAAGCAGCCAAACGCTCGCTTGGGCTCCGTCACTATGATGTTCAGCTGATTGGTGGCATGGTTTTGGATGACACCAGTATTGCTGAAATGAAAACCGGCGAAGGTAAAACACTGGTTGCTACACTGGCCGCTTACCTGAATGCCCTGCCCGGAAAAGGTGTTCATGTAGTCACCGTGAACGACTATTTGGCCGAGCGCGACGCCGCCTGGATGGGACAGGTATATGCATTCCTGGGCATGACCACTGGCGTGATTGTTCCTGGTAAGAACGATGAGCAACGCCAAGAGGCTTATGCCGCTGACATCACCTATGGCACCAACAATGAATTCGGTTTTGACTATCTGCGCGACAATATGAAAAACCGCCGCGAAGAAATGGTGCAACGGGACTTTGCCTTTGCGATTGTCGATGAGGTCGATTCTATTCTTGTTGATGAGGCACGCACACCACTCATCATCTCTGGCCCGACAGAAGACAAGTCAGAGCTCTATATCGCTATCGACAAGGTTATTGCCGACATTGGTGAAGATGACTTTGAAAAAGACGAAAAATCTAAAAACGTTTCACTGACGGAAGATGGCACCGAGCGGATCGAGCAAGTGCTTGCGGAAGCGGGGCTTCTGAAGTCGGACAATCTGTATGACTATGAAAACACGCAGATCGTGCATCATGTTGACCAGGCGCTTAAGGCGCGCACCATGTTCGAGCGCGACACAGACTATATCGTCAAAGACAACAAGGTCATCATCATTGACGAGTTTACTGGGCGGATGATGGATGGCCGTCGCTACTCTGGCGGGTTGCACCAGGCGCTGGAAGCCAAAGAAGGTGTCACCATTCAACCCGAAAACCAGACAATGGCGTCTATCACTTTCCAGAATTATTTCCGCATGTATCCGAAGCTCGCGGGCATGACCGGTACCGCTGCGACCGAAGCAGAAGAATTTGGCGACATTTACGGCCTTGGTGTTGTGGAAATTCCAACCAACGTACCAGTTGCCCGCGTAGACGAGCACGACGAGTTTTATCGCACTTCCAAAGAGAAGTTTGATGCCATCCTGGCAGAAATCACCGAGGTGCAGAAAAAAGGCCAACCCATTCTGGTTGGTACTGTTTCGATCGAGAAGTCAGAGCTGCTATCTGACTTTTTGAAAAAGAAGAAGATAAAACACCAGGTTCTGAACGCTCGCTTCCACGAACAAGAGGCCGGCATTATCGCGCAAGCAGGGCGTTTGGGCGGCGTCACAATCGCAACCAATATGGCGGGCCGCGGTACAGACATCCAGCTTGGCGGCAACGCAGAAATGCGGATCGAAGACGAAACCGCGGGCATCGAAGATGAAGCCAAGATCCAGAAAATTTCTGACAAGATTCGCAAGGAAGTTGAAGAGGAAAAAGCGAAAGTTCTTGAGGCTGGCGGTCTATATGTAATGGCGACAGAGCGCCACGAGAGCCGCAGGATTGATAATCAGCTTCGCGGTCGTTCAGGTCGCCAGGGGGATCCTGGTCGCACCAAATTTTTCCTCTCGCTCCAAGATGACCTGATGCGCATTTTCGGCCCGGAACGCATGGACAGCATGCTGGTTCGCCTAGGTATCGAAGAAGGCGAAGCGATCATCCATCCATGGATCAACAAGGCAATTGAAAAGGCTCAGCAAAAGGTCGAAGCTCGAAATTACGATATTCGGAAAAATCTCGTAAAATACGATGACGTCATGAACGATCAGCGCAGTGTGATTTATGAGCAGCGCCGTGAAATCATGGATGCGGAAATTGTTTCTGACACCATCAAGAACATGCGCGACGATGTTGTTCAGCATATTGTTGAAAAACATATTCCACCAAAATCATATCCTGAACAATGGGATATTGAAGGGCTGCAGGAAGATGTTCACAACATTTTGGGTCTTCAAGATGTATCCGTTACTGATTGGGCCGAAGAAGAAGGTGTTGATGACGATACAATCATTGACCGTTTGGAAGCCGCTTCTGACAAACTGATTGAAGAGAAGGCTGAAGCCACCAACCAATTTGTAGTGCGCCCCGACGGCGAAAGCGAGGATGGCCCTGGATACTGGCAGGCAATGCTGGAGCGCAACATTCTACTTCAGGTCCTTGACCAGGAGTGGAAAGATCACCTGCAAAACCTTGACCACTTGCGTCAGGGCGTTGGTCTGCGCGCCTACGGTCAGCGGGATCCACTGAACGAATATAAAACAGAAGCATTCACCTTGTTTGAGGGCATGCTTTATCAAATCCGCGAAACCACCACACAGATTTTGGGACGCATTGAACTCACAGCCCAGTCAGCACCTATGAATGTGGCAACACCGCCACCACCACCATCTGACTTGCAGGCTAGCCACCCTAATCCGGATGCGCCCATCGTGTCGGGTGGCGGCGCGACACAAGTTGTAGACGGTATTGACCCCAATGATCCTTCCACCTGGGGGGATGTGCCCCGCAATGCACTATGCCCTTGTGGATCAGGTAAAAAATACAAGCACTGTCACGGGGCAATGGAGGGCGTAATGTCTCAAAGGCCTTCGCCGGCGTTTAACCCATATGCCAATGTGGGGCGCAATGATCCATGCCCATGTGGTTCAGGCAAGAAATTCAAGCACTGCCACGGTAAACTTTAGGGTTGTTCCGGGCCCTTTATTGGACAAATTTGCCGACGAATGCCGTCAGGTAAACTTGGGGCATCATTTTGCTGTCATCACCAGCCACGGCGTTGGTCCGGATCGCCACTCCCATGTGGCCAAAATCTGGTCAAGGTGGGCGAGACTATCAAACCACGAAGGAGTGATGTCTAAGTTTCTCAAGCCATTGTCGTGCACACGCTCAATATTGTGCGATGGGGCAAACCTCTTGGTGAGTTCATCCGCCGCACCTGGAATCAAGCAATCGTGTGCCTCAACGATGATATCCATTTGTTTAAGAGCGGGTGCGATATCTGGATTCAATAAGTCCAGTTCTGCTCCTTCGATGTCGCAAAACACCAGCGTTCTACCTGAACTATAGTTGGCAAAATCTTCAGGTGAAAATAGCGCGCCGGTTTCAATCCTGTCCTCAACACCGTTTTTTACAGCAAGCTGTTTGCACTTTTCCTGCGCGATAGGGTTTGTATCAAACGCCAGGTTTTTGGTATTTGGCATTCGCAATGCCAATCCGACAGCATAGTACCCCTCTGCGCAGCCAACATTGAGGATGCGGTCATACTCCGTGTTGATAGCTTGTTCGATATAGGGGTGCAGTGGCTGCTCATAGGACCCAAGCAACTTTGCAACGTGGCACCCTTCTGTAGAAAACTCTACGAAGTCCAGTCCCTTTAGAGGGCCATTGAGCACAATAGTGCCAGTTTCCTGGGTAAAAGTTTTGCCAATTAGTGCACCACGCCATTTGGCGAGATAACGAATTGAACCTTCGAGCAACTCTCTGGTACGCGTCGGCTCGACCGTCTGGAAATTTTCAAGCAATGCGGCACGCACTTTTTGGTCCAGTTCATCAGGCATTCTTATATGGCTCCACCTGTTACCCTCGATACACTTTGAATAATGTCTTCAAGCACAGAATGAAGGCTGTGGCAAAACTTGGGTAGAATAAACATAAACGCAGCATGAACACTCGGATCAGCTTTTGATCAGTTGTTCTTCACTAGGTTTGTTTCAGACAAGCGAAGGACACAAAATGATTAAGCAACTAGCAGCCAAGTTACCAACAGCCAGTAACACTTTCCTTGCTCTGCTGACAGCCTCCAGCCTGACGGCTGGTGTTTCTGCGCACGGGTACGTTCAGCCTGTTGCAGACCCTATCAGTCATGAGTTTCGCGTAAGCCACCCCTTCAAGGTATATGTGGACCTTCAAAAAGGGCGCGAGCGGCTTAGTCGCAGCAATGGACACGAACCAGCCGATAATTTTATTCGCAGCCGCATGCGTAACTTGCTGCCCGGTAATATTGTACTCGTTTCAAACAGGCGTGATGCTGACATGTTGGTCAGGGCGCAGCTAACCGGTTATGACCTCTCGTTTCACATCACGGATGTGGACCGGCGCAACAAAAAGTACAAAAAGCGCTACCGTTATACACCCGGCCAGTGCGGACATCACAAGCGCGCCTATTATACGCGCGTCACAGAAAAAGGTGTTGCGCGCGCAGATTATCAACTCTCCTTCCGCTTGCGCGGTGAAGGCACATATCAAGATGCGGTTCACATTAGCGCTGCTGAAAGCTACCGGTACGGCGAAAACCTGCAGGCGCTAACAAACTGCGGAGTGGGGCCTTCGATCAACTATCCCAACAGCACTGTTGCCAGGCTGTTTTCGCAAGCCGATGGCCGGTACCGCGATGTTCTTGCGGAAGAAATTCACACCAATGGCCTGCGCAAACTGGCTTATGTGCTGGCAGGAAAGGTGAACGCTAGAGCTGACCAGTTTTACGTTGCGCTTGCACAGCATCACCTGCAAAGCGCAAACCCTCGCGGATACTATTCAGAAGGTGCCGACATCTATGATTTTGACGATGTTGACAGGCCAGCGCGTCGGCGTCCCGCTTCCTGGAGGTTCGGACTTGATTGGTAAGGTCACTTGGCTGGTGGCATACTCGGCGGCCTGTCCTCGCTAGCCACAAGAGTATGCCACAAAAGGAGACGCCCGGACTGTATTGAGTATCCATGTCCGGGCGTCTTTCAATATTCTCGCTATGTGTTAGGCGAAAGCTTCATCCCAGCTTCCTTGGGTAGCCGCCTTAGAATATTCCGTTGCACGATTTTCAAAGAAGTTTGTGTGCTCTACCGCGTTCAGCATGCTGTCGAGCCAAGGCAGCGGATTTGCCTCCACGTGATACTCTTCTTCAAGACCGAGCTGCAGCAAGCGACGATCGGCGATGTAACGGATATACTGCTTCACTTCTTCTGCCTCCAGGCCTTCAACAGGTCCAAGGCCAAACGCCAGATCAATGAAAGCATCTTCGTGTTCAACAATTGTACGACATGCATCCAGAAGCTCTTGCTGGAGGCTTTCATCCCACAATTGCGGATTTTCATTAATGAGCGTGCGAAACAGTTTGACCATGTTATCGCAGTGCAAGCTCTCATCTCTCACAGACCAGCTTACAATCTGCCCCATGCCCTTCATTTTGTTGAAGCGCGGGAAATTAAGCAGCATTGCAAAACTCGCAAACAGTTGCAGACCCTCAGTGAAGGCACCAAACACTGCAAGCGTGATTGCCGTTGAACGCAAATCCTCCGAGTTGAACTGCTGCATGAAATCATATTTGTCTTTCATCTCCTTGTAGCGGAGGAAAGCAGAATATTCAGTTTCAGGCATGCCGATGGTATCTAGCAAGTGGCTGTAGGCCGCAATATGGATCGTTTCCATATTGGAAAATGCCGACAACATCATCTGCACTTCCGTGGGTTTAAACACCTTGGTATAGTGCTTCATATAGCAGTTGTTCACTTCGATATCGCTTTGAGTGAAGAAGCGAAAAATCTGCGTAAGAAGGTTTTTTTCGGATTCGTTCAAATTTCGCGCCCAGTCGCGAACATCTTCCGCAAGTGGCACTTCCTCTGGCAACCAATGCACCTGTTGCTGCGTCAGCCATGCCTCGTAAGCCCACGGGTATTTGAACGGCTTGTATACGTGGCGTTCGGTCAGCAAGTTGCTGTTTTCAAGTGCGTCAGTTGTTTCCATTGGCGAGCCCCTATCAATCAAAACACCACGGCCCCCTGTCGCCCTGGCATACAAAATTCTGGAATTGCGCATATGCGCTGAATCACATGACTATACTACCGCACTTGGTAGTTGGGAATTGTAGAAACACTATATTTTGAGTTTTTTGATGGAAACATTGTCGCATGCATTTGGGCAAAATCGATAGTCGCAACAGTTTCAATTGCTTAGCATGAATGGCGTTTTCAAATTATTTTCAAGCGTCTAGACTTGCGCCCTGGCACGCACACTTGAGGGGCAGGAACATGAACGAACTTTCACCATCCATGGTGGCGAAATCAGCGCAAGAAGCACACAGCCGGATCAGGGATCGCATTGAACATACGCCGCTCCTGGTAAGCCAAAAAACCCCGGAACGCCTATTTTTTAAGGCGGATAATTTTCAGCGGACAGGCTCATTCAAAATTCGTGGTGCGATGAATAAACTG
Organism: Kordiimonas sp.; assembly: GCA_963921265.3. Taxonomy (GTDB): domain Bacteria; phylum Pseudomonadota; class Alphaproteobacteria; order Sphingomonadales; family Kordiimonadaceae; genus Kordiimonas. Next base: position 3,120,284 of record OZ001196.2, on the reverse strand, counting down.
TGCAAGGCACTGGCAGCCACTGAAAGTGCGGGAGTGCGCTTCATCACTGCCTCGTCCGGCAACCATGGAATCGGAGCAGCCACGGCGGCGGTTGACCTCGGTGCTGACCTCACAGTTGTTCTGCCTGAAAACGTCGCGCCCATGAAGCTTGAGCGCATTAAAGCGATCGGGGCCAATGTGGTGATTGCTGGCGCAAAGGCAGGTGCGTCTGAACTGGAGGCGAAAAAGCTCGCTGCGCATGACGGGTATGTTTACATCTCACCCTATAACGACCCGGACATCATCGCAGGCCAAGGCACCATCGGTGTTGAACTGCTGCGGGATTTTGGTGACAAACCGATCGATAACATTTTCATCTCGCTTGGCGGCGGGGGACTTGTAAGTGGCATTGCCTCTGTTCTCAAGAATGCAAACCCCAGGACAAGGGTTTGGGGTGTTTCGGCCTGCAATTCCGCGGCTCTGGATGCATCAATAAAGGCAGGTAAAGTTGTTGAAACCGAGCATTTGCCAACTATTGCTGATGCGGTCGCTGGCGGCATTGACGAAACAACAGTTACCCTGCAGCTCGCAAGCAGCACAGTTGACGATTTGCTTCAATGTTCTGAGAACGAAATCGAGAATTGCATGGCTGATCTTGCCTACAACGAAGGCCTTATCGTTGAAGGGTCCGCTGCCCTTGCCCTTGCAGGTTACCATCAAGTTGCTGGCAAACTGGGCGAAGAGAATTCAGTTGTACTTTTATGTGGCGGCAACGTGAGCAAAGAACAGGCGCAACAGATTCTCGCCGTAAAGGAATAACGGCCATGTCAGCGCATGTTTTCACTCGCGACCAAATCATGGCTGTGTTGCCTCAGGTGGATTTGGTCTCCGAAATTGCAGATGGTTTTGCAGCCTTCTCTGCCGGTAAAGTCGAGGTTCCGCCTGTCGGCGAACTCTTGTTTCCAGAAAACAGAGGCGAGCTGCACATCAAATATGGCGCAATCAAAGGGGATGGTCGCTTTGTCATAAAGGTCGCAACAGGCTTCTTTGACAACCCCGGTCTAGGCTTGCCGCCATTTGGTGGCTGCATGCTCGTATTGTCCCAAAAAACAGGTGCGGTGGAGGCGGTCCTTTTGGAAGAAGGTGAACTGACGAACCACCGCACTGCGGCGGCTGGTGCCGTCGCTGCAAAATATCTGTCGCCGGCCACTGTGAAGGGAATTGGCATACTGGGTTCTGGCGTGCAGGCGCGATTGCAGGCCGCCTATCTTCGTCAGGTGACTGACTGTCGCAAGGTTAGACTTTGGGCGCGCGATGCCGGCAAAGCCCAAGAAGCTGCCGCCGACATTTCTTCTTTTGGTTTTGATGTCTCTGTGGCCACATCGGTCACAGAGGTATGCGCAAACAGTGAGCTAATCGTGACCACAACACCGGCAACATCGCCTTTGATTATGAATGACATGATCAAGCCCGGTACACATGTCACGGCGATGGGGTCAGATTCTCCAGCAAAATGCGAGCTGGATCCTGCGCTTTTGTTTACTGCAAATGTTGTTGCTGTGGACAGTCTCATGCAATGCAAGGGCTCCGGCGAACTACATCATGCTTTAGAGGCAGGCTTGGTGGATGAAGTTGCCGCCACCGAATTGGGTGCCATTATTTCTGGCGATTCAAACGGTCGCACATCAAACGATGACATCACCATCGCCGACTTAACCGGTGTAGCGGTGCAAGACATCGTTATCGCATGTGCAGTGTATGCGCGCCTGCGAGAAACGAACAGCATTTGACGCTAGCGGATGTGGGAGTGGGTAGAGAGAATGACGCTGCCAACCGCGTCCTTAATATGCTCTCGAGCTTCTGTCTCCGACCACGCGCAATCAATGGTCAGTTGTTCCCATGTTTGAACTGAGGTTGAAGCCCACAGATATTCTGCGGCGGCCTTTTCAGACCAGCTTTTGTTCAGGGCGCCATCATCGGCAAAAGACTTGGTGAGCAGCTGGAGCCAGAGGCGCAATTCTGTCATTCGGTCATTCCATGCCGCGTTGGCATCAGGATCCGTTTTTCGTAGCCGTATTAAGTCAGTGGCGACAGGATAAATCTCCTGCACGAAGTCAATCCAGATATCAACGGTCTGCGCAAGTCTTTGTTGCGGGTCTTCATTTGAAAAAGCCTCGAACAACTTGTCCTTGATTGACAGTCTTTCATCGGTTCGGCGAACAAGCGCGATTAACATGCCACCTCTCGAACCAAAATGGTCGTAAACTGATTGCCGCGAAATTCCTGCATGCTTGGCGATTTGGGCCAATGTCACATCGGCTCCTTCTTTTTCAATAAGAGTCCAGGCGGAATCGAGAATGTCCGCGCGAGTTTCATGGACTTTTTTCTTACTTGACACGTGTAAACCTAATATTATTTTACATATGTAAAGTTAAGAAGGATTTCATGAGCGTCAACATAAATTCTGACCAGCTCACGCACTGGTATGGTGATGCACCAGATGGTTCAGCCCCGACACCTCAGCAATGGCAAGCTGTTCTCAGCCGCCCACCAGCAGAGGCGATAATACTCGTCAATTTTTTCAAATTCAGAGAAAAGGCAGAATATGAAAACAGCGGTGAATCTGTGAGTGGGTCAGAGGCATTTTCCCGCTATTCCTCTGTCAGCATTCCTGCCATGCAAAAGGCTGGCGGCTCATTCCTGTTTGTTGGCCCATACAACACTTCTTTTGTCGGTGAAGAAGAAGAATGGGACCTAATAGCAATTGGCAGTTATCCCAATCTGCAGGCCTTTATCAACTTGTACTCTGACAAAGACTACATAGCAGCCTTCCACCACCGGACAGCATCTTGTGCCGCACAAAAGGTTTTAGTTTGCGGCTAGTTTGGCGGGAAGTGTTCAACAACAGGTCACTTAAGGCCAAAAACTAAAAAGGCCCGCAGTGCGGGCCTTTTCGTTACTCAAAACTAAACTCTTTTGCCTATTGGCAAGCCAGGCATTCTTCATAGTCTGTCGTATTGGCGGCCATGAGCTCAAGCTGACGCTCTTGCTCCTCTTTGCTGGCTTTGGTCGATCCGGTTGCCACCACTTCGGCCCGCTGAATTGACTTCGAACGACAGTAATAAAGGCTCTTCAAGCCCTTCTTCCATGCCTGATAGTGGATCTGGTGCAGGTCACGCTTGTGCACATCCGCTGGCAAGAAGATATTCACTGACTGCGCCTGGCTTACGTGCGGTGCACGGTCAGCCGCCAGTTCAACAACCCAGCGCTGATCCAGTTCAAAAGCGGTTTTGAACACGTCTTTTTCTTGCTGGTCCAGGAAGTCGAGATGCTGAACAGAACCCTCATTCACCGTAATAGAGGTCCAAACCTCCTCGGTGTTTTGACCCTTCTCTTCAAGAAGGCGGGTCAGGGCACGGTTACGCACAATGAAGTTTCCGGACAGGGTTTTCTGGTTGTAACTGTTGGCAGCAATTGGCTCAATTCCAGGGCTTGCACCGCCACAGATCGTAGAAATAGATGCCGTTGGTGCAATCGCCGTTTTATTGGAGAAACGCTCCATCATACCATAGTCGGCTGCGTCAGGGCATGGACCACGCTCAAATGCCAGCGCCTCCGAGGCACGGTTCACTTCTTTTTCAATATGCTTGAAGATATTGAAATTCCATGATTTGGCCATGCTGCTTTCAAACGGGATCATGTTATCCTGAAGGAAGCTGTGGAAGCCCATCACCCCAAGACCAACAGAGCGTTCACGCATTGCCGAGTAGCGCGCCTTTGCCATCTCATTGGGTGCCCGGTCGATAAAGTCCTGAAGCACATTGTCAAGGAAGCGCATGACGTCAGGAATGAATTCCTTGTTGTCCTTCCATTCCTTGTAATGCTCGAGGTTCAGGCTTGAGAGACAGCACACTGCTGTGCGCTCATTTCCAAGATGATCAAGACCAGTTGGTAGTGTGATTTCCGCACACAGGTTCGATGTTTTAACTGTGAGGCCCGCGAGCTTGTGATGCTCTGGCATCTGGTTGTTCACGGTATCCGAGAAGATGAAGTATGGCTCGCCCGTTTCAACACGTGCCGTCAACAGGCGGATCCATAGGGCACGCGCAGAAACTGTTCGTACAACATGACCGTCTTTCGGGCTCGTGAGCGCCCAGTCTTCATCAGCCTCGACAGCGCGCATGAACGCATCAGAAATCAACACACCGTGGTGAAGGTTTGGCGTTTTACGGTTCGGGTCACCACCGGTAGGGCGACGCAGCTCAGCAAATTCTTCAATTTCAGGATGACTTACTGGCAAATAAATCGCCGCTGAACCCCGGCGAAGAGACCCTTGTGAAATCGCGAGCGTCAAGCTGTCCATAACCCGCACAAAAGGAATGATGCCGCTGGTTTTGCCAACACCGCCAACCGTCTCACCGATGGAGCGCAAGTTGCCCCAGTAAGACCCGATACCGCCACCCTTGGACGCGAGCCAGACATTCTCTGTCCACAGGTCGACAATCGAATTCAATTTGTCTTGTGCTTCGTTCAGGAAACAACTGATCGGCAAGCCACGGTTGGTGCCGCCATTCGACAAAACCGGCGTCGCAGGCATGAACCACAGGTTTGAGATATAGTTGTACAGCCGCTGTGAATGCGCTGCGTCATCACCGTAAAATGCGGCTACGCGCGCAAACAAATCCTGGTAGCTCTCACCAGGCATCAAATAACGATCCGTAAGTGTTTCTTTACCAAATTCAGTGAGTAGGTCGTCTTTACTGCGGTCTATCTCTACCGCGCCACCACGTTCGAAATGGGTTACTTCAAACATTTTTGCCTCTTACTCCCTAGTCCGCCCCGATTTTCCAGACCCTGATTAACTGATGCTGTTCGCGCGGTTAAACACCCCGAATACTTACACCGCAGACTCCTTCTCCGTTTCGGGAAACTCATCATTGTAGCCCGATTGGAGAACAAAAGTCGAACAAAATCAACTTTTTCTTTATTTTCAATAGTTTACGAAGCTAACCTCCCGATAGTCCCCCCGTTTGGTATTTGCTTCGTTGTTGTGTGAAACAGGATAAGGGCGAATGAGTCTTCTCGTCAAGATAAAGTAGAGAAACTTTTAAAGGCCCACAATATATGGTGTTTCTGACATCACGAATCAGCGACTCGTATTTTTGACGTTACGGGAAATTTGAGAGGCAGATCAGAAAGGCCAGTAATCTTGCCGATTCGCCTGCTAATCCTTCGCTTAAGACAAGTTGCTAGCAGAAAAATGTGTCAAGAGTTTTACACAAATAAAAAGAGCGGCTATCGCCGCTCTTGAAGCTTCAGTATCAGGCAATACCCTTGTCGCCAATTGCCAGGAATTTCTCACGTCTCAATTCTTTCAATCGAGCACCGTCAAGCCCTGCCATGTCACGAAGTGCCCCTTCCACATTGTCGCCGAGTACATTCATGGCCCGCTCTCGGTCGCGGTGTGCACCACCGAGCGGTTCTGGGACGATTCCATCAATCACACCCAGCTTCAACAAGTCTTGGGCAGTGATCTTCAAAGCGTTTGCAGCGTCTTCAGCTTTTTCATTAGTGCGCCACAATATTGACGCACATCCTTCCGGCGAGATCACCGAATAGATCGCATGCTCCATCATCAAAACATGGTTTGCTGCCGCGATGGCGACCGCACCACCGGAACCACCCTCCCCTACTATGCAAGTCACGATAGGTGTTTCCATTGACAGGCACTTGTCGGTTGATCGCGCGATTGCTTCTGCCTGACCACGCTCTTCAGCGCCAACGCCAGGATATGCACCTGACGTGTCCACCAGCGTAATTACGGGCAGCCCAAATCTGTCGGCCATATCCATAAGGCGAATGGCTTTCCTGTATCCTTCCGGACGGGCCATGCCAAAATTATGCTTCAGACGGCTTTCTGTATCTGAGCCTTTTTCGTGCCCCATCACGACGCAGGCTTCACCGCGAAAACGCGCCAATCCACCAATAAGTGCAGCATCTTCGCCAAAGGCACGGTCACCACCAAGCGGCGTGAACTCTTCAAAAAGATGCTCAACAATATCGCCAAACTGCGGCCGTTCAGGATGGCGCGCCACCTGAATTTTCTGGCTGGGTGTTAAACCAGCGTAGGTTTCCTTCAAAAGCTTGCCGAGTTTGGTTTCCAGCTGGCCCACTTCAACCGAAATGTCGACATCGCCGCTGCCGCCTGAGAAACTTCTGAGTTCCCTGATCTTGCCTTCCAGCTCAGCGATTGGTTTCTCAAATTCAAGAAATGTCATCATGGGCGTCTCTTTCTGCGTGACCGGGTCATGTGCCATTGCTGAATAAACCATGGCATTCGTTGGCGCGCAAACTCGTCATTTGGCGCTGGCTTGTCAAGCCAAACTGTGTGGTGTGTGTAAATGCGGGTCCCAATCTATCCCTCATAGGAAAGATGTAAGCCTTACAGCCTGTTTTTGCAAGCAAAGCCCACCAAGCCCTTTTAGCCTTTTGCCAAAGGGTGCTTATCAAGAACCAGCGATTTCAACCGCTCATCTAAAACGTGAGTATAAATCTGTGTTGTTGAAATATCAGCGTGCCCCAGCATTTGTTGAACGGCACGCAAATCAGCACCGTTTGACAGAAGGTGCGTTGCAAACGCATGCCTGAGTTTATGAGGACTAACCGTCTTTGGATCCAGTCCTGCATCAACTGCCAGCTTTTTGATGAGCTGGCCTGCTCTGCGGCGGGTGAGGTGTCCCTTCGCGCCTCGGGAAGGAAACAGATAGTGCGTACCAGCAGGGCTTTTCACTCCCTTGGTCGCCTCTTTTGTATGGAGGGCTTTCAAATAAGTGGCTAGTGCAACCCGGGCTTTGTCACCCAGGGGCACCATGCGTTCTCGGCCACCCTTTCCGCGCACCAAAACCATGTTTGTGTCCGGGCCCACGGACCGCCGCGGCAAGCTTACAAGCTCACTTATTCTCAAGCCGGTTGCGTACAATGTTTCAAGAAGTGCATGCGCCCGAAGCGCTTTCAGTTTACCACGCTGTGTTTTCATTTCCGCCGTGTCGAGCAATCGTTCAACTTCGGCATCGGAAAGCGTTTTTGGAAGCTTCACAGGTTGACGTGGACTTGAGATGTTTTTGGCTGGATTGTCTTCTCGCAATCCCTCCCTATACAAAAACAGAAACATCTGCCGTATCGCCGACAGGCGCCGTGCGACAGTGGACGCTTTTAGCCCATCCTTATGCAATGTGGCCAAATAGTCTCGAATGGTCTCTGACGTTGTTGCCAACAAGCCTATATCCGCATGGGCAAGATAATGCTCTATATCGCGACGATAGGCTGCAAGACTGTTTTCTGCTCGGCCACGCTCGGCGGCCAGCATCTCCAAAAACTGATCGACGAGCTGTTGGTCTTTCATGGCACCTAAATCTTCTGGCTGATAAGAATTTCGAGAGCAAAAGCGCGCGCGGCTTGCTCAAAACCCAGCTGCCTTAATCCGGCAATCAAAGTACCCGCGATAGCGGGTGGTAAGTCCCCAGGCGCGACTTCAGACATGATACGGTACAAGCTTGTCATGGCTCCAATAGGATCCGCATTCTCTATTTGAGAGAGGAAGCTCCGCCAAACCGCGGGCGATACTGAGCCACCCTCCAGCAAGACAGGCCCTGCTCCAACAGCAGACCAGAGGTTATCTGTCACGGGATTGCCGAACGCCTCCTGGATTGTGAACAACAGATTTGCGTCTTTATACCCCTGGGCCGAGGAAGAGCGCCCAGCCCACCAAAGTGGTAACAAACTGCCATGAGCATCTGCCCCACCCCATTCCTCTGCTTCGATGAAGGGAATGAGCCCAACAAGGGCAGCATCAACATCAGGGTCTTGCCCTGCAACACTAATGCGCAGTTTGCGCGCCCAGGCTGAGGCAAGCTCTATGTCCCCGGCCAAATATGCAGCCCTTGTTATGATGGCCTGAGAAACTGGGTCATTCAAATAGGTCTCTACATTGGGCAAGGTCACTATTTTGCTGACAACTGAAGCAACTGCCGGTCTCAAATTTCTTTCACCGGCAAGCTGCCAATACTTCTGAAGTGCTAGCGGTGCCTGCGACGGGCCTGAAGTGATCGTTTGCAACAAAAGAGGCTGTAGCAGCTCCCCGTCAACCGGCAGTGGTTCTTGCTCTGGCTCACTTAGTATGTCGCTTGCCTCCTCCTCATCTTGCAAGGACAACCAGGAGGCAAATGCTGCCTTCTCATCTTCAGAAAATTCTGAAGCCGTGACAAACTCAGCAACACTGTCTGGGTTTGCGACACCGCGAGCCATCAAGTAAGAAATCAAATTTGAATGGGACAGCCGCGGCAACAACGCATTTTCCAACAATAGTGGAATAGCCAGCGGATTAACTGCCGATACATCAATATCTTCTGCCGTCACACGGGCCAGACGCGCCATAGAGGCGGTCAAAATGTCGGCAGGGAGTGGATTCTCAAGCTTAACAACCGGTGGCAATACCGCGCCCGGCGGCTGCTCAGCCTCAACCAGAATTTGGTCAATCAGCTGGTAGAAAACCTGATTGACCTCTGTGGTTTCCTCCAGAATCCCAAGTTGAAAATCCACGCCGCTACGATTGCCGGCGGCTGCCATGCAGAAAGTAGACAAACGGGCCCAATAAGGGTCTAGGTCATTGGCACGCCGTGCATCAGCAACCTGACATGCGTCCGTGAGTTCACCTTTCAAAAGGTGCGCGCGCGCAAAATGATGCGCAAGCGGCGTCCAGTCAAAGTCCTCCGGCAAGAGTTCAATTAAGCCCACATACGCCTCGCGATTGGCTTGTGCCTCAAAAACTCCAAGACGTGCGGCTATAAACTGCTGAATTGACTGATCGTTTGCTGGCGCAGGGACATCAAATCGTGACGCTGCGATACGGGAGGCAAATCGCGCAAGCGTGGGAGACAGGCTCGGCTGGCTTAACTGGTTTAGAAAAGAGATGATAACATCTCTTTCGTATCCCTGCCAAATTGTCTGCAGTCCATCCTCGCCTAATTCCACTGAGATTCCCGAAGGATCAATCTGCTCCAGGGAACCTTCGTCATAACTATCCGCACTTATATTTGGCGTGTAAGGATCAAAAGGATTTGGCGCGACAGTTTGTTCCTCAGTCGTCTCTTGATCTACTGGTTGTTGAAAGTCCTCGTTGGTTGCTTCTACTTCATTCACCAGATCATCGTTGACTTGCTGCTCAAGCAGCTCCTCAACCGGGTCTGCGGCTACCTCTTTTGGTTCCGGCACCTCTAGTGAGCCTGGCCGGATGAGAGGTTGCGGTAAAATCGATCGTGGCTGCCCTACGCTCGGCCCCTGCTGGCGATCCAGCGCCACTTTGGGTCCAACAAAATAAATCGTTCTGCGTGCAGGCGGCCCGTCCGTGCTATCCGCAGGCGTTTCCGTGGCTGTTTCAGTTTCTTCAACCGCCTGGTCGGGCTGTTGGGCTTCTTCATCCTGAAATGCGCGCGCGCCAACACTAACGGCCAGAGTAAGGCCCAAGAAAACGGCAATTTGCAGGCGGTTAAGTACCATCATTAAGAAGGAAAGCGATCGTTGCTCAATGTCTTTGTTACTGTTTCAGACGGCGCCGGAATATCCCACGTCATCAAAAATATGCCGCCCCCAACAATAGCAAGGGCTGCAGCGGCAATAATAATCTGTGTTACTTTTGACATTAAGGGTATTCCTTGAAGACTCTGTTACAAATTCTCAAAGCTCTTGAGGTTTATAGGCGGGGTGGACATCCAAGTCCAGCAAGCAAAAAGCTTATTCCAGCACACCAGACCTGTATTGTGCCCCCCGTTGGTGTCCAAATTGTGATGCGAACCACAGGAATTCCCCATTTGCAGACAAAAAAGCTTTTAAGAGCCTCACACTCTGCTAGTAAATGGGCATATGTCCATGATTGTGCACGAAAATGAAGCAGAAGCTACGGCTGAAACGGTTGGTGTCAGGCCCGACAAGACCATCGTACTCGTCGGTTTAATGGGAGCCGGCAAAACAACGGTGGGACGCCGGCTGGCCAAAAGGCTTGGGCTCGAGTTTGCCGACTCTGATTTCGAAATTGAAAAAGCGGCACAAATGTCTGTGGGTGAAATTTTCGAGACATACGGCGAAGACTATTTCCGTGCTGGCGAACGGCGTGTGATTGCACGCTTGATCGGAGGACCCTCCCGGGTGTTAGCCACTGGTGGCGGGGCTTTCATCAATGATGAGACCCGTGCCCTAATGAAAACAGAGGCCATTACAATTTGGCTTGACGCAGAATTACAGGTTTTGGTGGAACGCACCGGACGCCGCGATACTCGCCCCCTCCTTAATAACGGTGACCCTGAGCAAATATTGAAAGAGTTGCTGCAGGAACGCGGTCCAATATACGCCGAGGCTGATATTCACATTCAGTCATCGGAGGGCCCGCACGATGAAGTTGTGGAAGCGATCGTTGACGCTTTAGAGCAAAAGGGTTTGATCAATGCCTGAAGCTATTTCAAATGAGAAAGTCTCCGTGACACTTGGAGAACGCTCCTATGACATTCTGATCGAACCAGGTTTGCTTGGATCAGTTGGCGATTTGCTCAAGCCATTTCTCAAAAACCGCCGGGTTTTTGTTATCAGTGAAAAAAACGTTGTTGATCATCATAGCGACCTGTTGAAATCGGGGCTAAGCGCCAATGGCATTGAAGACCACTGGTTTGTCCTGGAACCGGGAGAGAGCAGCAAAAGGTTCGCGGTTTTAGAGCGCCTGGTTGATGACATTCTGGGCACCGGTATTGAACGGACAGATGTCATACTCGCCTTTGGGGGAGGGGTTATTGGCGATTTGGCTGGCTTTGCGGCATCCACCATTTTGCGCGGCATTGATTTTGTGCAAATACCAACGACACTCCTTTCGCAGGTAGATAGCTCGGTTGGTGGCAAAACCGGCATCAACACACCACTTGGAAAAAACCTAGTTGGTGCTTTTTATCAGCCGAAAGCTGTTTTTATCGATACCAACACATTGAATACGCTGCCTCGGCGGGAACTGCTTGCCGGTTACGCAGAAGTTGTCAAATACGGCGTTATTGATGACCCCGAGTTTTTTGCATGGCTTGAAGCAAACGGCGCAGGCATCGTTTCCGAAGCACATGACACAGAGGCCCAGTCTTTGCGGGCTGAAGCCATTGCCCACAGCTGCCGCGCAAAAGCACGTGTGGTCGCCGAGGATGAACGCGAAGTCGGCAAACGCGCACTTCTGAATCTTGGGCATACTTTTGGCCATGCGCTCGAGGCTGAATGCGGTTACTCGGGTAAGCTTTTGCACGGCGAAGCTGTCGCCATCGGTATGGTTATGGCACTGGATGCTTCTGTTCGCCTGGGGTTTGCTTCTCAACAGGAATATGATCGCGTGAGGCACCATTTTGACGGCGTCGGCATGAAGACGTCTGCTGCAGAAGTGGGTTTGTCCTGTTCTGCTGATGATCTTTTGGCACACATGTCAAAAGACAAAAAAGTCGAGGCCGGCACTATCGGATTCATTTTGGGCGGTATCGGATCGGCAGGTATGCACCGGGGCGTCGACCTTGAAATAATCAAATCAGTTCTGCATGATTCCCTGCAGGCGCATAGCGGCTAACTAGAGAGGATATTGCGGTCATGGAAGCCGCCGAAATATTCAACACAGAATTTTGGGTTACCACCGGCATCATTTTTCTTCTGCTTCTGCTTTCCGGTCTGTTCTCTGGCTCTGAAACAGCGCTCACGGCCGCGTCCAAGGCGCGCATCCATCATATGGCCAAGCATGGAGACAAGCGGGCAAAGCGCGTTTCTACGCTGATCGATGACAAAGAACGCCTGATCGGCGCCATTTTGCTGGGCAACAACCTCGTCAATATCCTGGCGTCAGCGCTAGCGACCAGTTTGTTTCTTTCCATCATGGGCGACGAGGGCGTGTTTATCGCCACAGCCGTCATGACAGCCCTAGTACTGATTTTTGCTGAGGTACTGCCAAAATCATACGCCATCGCCAATACTGAGCGCATGGCCCTGGGTGTGTCGTCTGTCATCCGGTTTGTTGTGTTTTTGTTTGCCCCTATTGTCGCTCTGGTTCAGCAAATTGTGCGCGCGACGTTAAAGCTTTTTGGTGTCGATATTTCGTCAATTGATAATGCTTTGTCCGCGCAGGAGGAAATACGGGGTGCCATCGATCTTCATCGCCAGGAAGGTGGGATTGTAAAAGAAGAGCAACATATGCTCGGTTCGATTCTCGACCTTGAAGAAGTCACCATTGAAGATGTGATGCTGCACCGCAAAAGCATGCAGATGCTGGACGTGAGTGCCCCCACCGACGAAATCATTGCTGCGGTTGTGCGCAGCCCCTACACACGCCTGCCTCTCTTCGAAAAGGAGCCGGAGAACATTGTAGGCGTACTGCATGCTAAAGATGTCCTGCGGGCTCTCAGGCGTGCCGGTGGTCAGATGCATCGCTTTAACGTCAAACGCATCATGACCAAGCCCTGGTTTGTACCGGAAACAACGAGCCTCAAAGAACAATTGAATGCCTTTTTGGAGCGCAAGTCCCATTTTGCCCTTGTGGTTGATGAATATGGCGACATTCAAGGACTTGTAACGCTGGAGGACATTCTGGAAGAAATTGTCGGTGACATCGCCGATGAGCATGACTTTGACCTGCCCGGCGTGCGCAGTTTCAATGACGGCACAGTCGTGGCGGAAGGATCTGTGACAATTCGCGATCTCAATCGCATGTTTGATTGGCAGCTGCCCGATGAACATGCAACCACAGTAGCTGGTCTGTTGATATTTGAGGCCGAAACAATCCCAATCGTGGGCAGTCGCTATGAGTTCCATGGGTTTCGCTTTGAAGTCACAGCACGCAGCAAAAACCAGATCACTGGCGTTAAAGTTCGCAAACTCAAAACCTGACAATCTGTGAACGCTCACTTTAACGTGAGTCATTAAAACTTCATTCTGTTGTCACTTCACTGCCATGGATGAGCGGCTAAGCAGCTTTCATTGCTCGAGACGGCGCACGACCAAGCGCGCCCAATATCATGGAGAATGAAATGCTCACACACAGTCTTGCCCGGCTTTCGGCTGGTGCCAGCTTGTTTGCGATTCTGGCAACCTCCCCTGCCCTCGCACAAACAAATAACGATAATGATGACAACGGCCTTGTTGAAGAGATCATCGTAACTACTCAGAAACGGGAGCAATCGCTACGCGATGTTCCGGTAACGGTCACAAGCTTTTCAGGGCGTCTTCTTGAAGACCTGAATATTGACGAGTTTGACGAGGTTTCTGATATCACACCCGGCCTGATTATTCAGGAGCAAAGCCCCAATAACCCGGCGTTTGTTATTCGCGGCATTACGTCTGACAGTGGCTCTGCACAGATTGCACCGCGTGTTTCCATTTACCTGAATGGTATTGACGTTTCGCGCTCTCGTGGGTCGCACTTTGAACTGTTTGATATTGAACGTATCGAGGTCGCGAAAGGCCCACAAGCAACCCTGTTTGGTACAGCATCGGCGATCGGCGCAGTTTCAGTAATTACCCGCAAACCACAGGAAGAGTTTGCTGGTGAAATCATGGTTGGCTACGGCAACTTCGATAGTTATCAGGCACGCGGATTTGTTACGGGTGGTACCGAGACTGTTCAGGGACGCCTTGCTTTCACTTATCGGAAGCGTGATGGCTTTATTGAGAATATTGCTGGCGATCCGGGCTCTCAGTCTGAAGGCGGCACAGTACAGCCTGACCTGAATGGCATTGAGCGTTTTGGTGTGCGGGGTAGCTTACGCCTTATCCCGAATGATAAAGTGACCGTTGACCTGGTTCTTAACTATGAAAAGAACGACGACACCGGAACCAGCTTCAAATCTGGCAATCGCGCACCAACTGGCGGGTCTGCAGACCCATTCAGCTTTGCTGAATTGGGCGGTGGTGGCCCACGCTCTGCCGAAGTGCTGGGTGATGATGTTCTCGGGATCGACCGTGAACTTTATGACGGTAACCTCACAATTGCATGGGATTTGAACGATAACTGGTCCATCACTTCTGTCACGGGCTACCGCGAATTTGATAGCCTTGAAGTGTTTGATGCTGATGGTACTGCAGCAATCTTCGCGGAGTTTGCGGAAGACGCAAGCGGCGACCAGTTCAGCCAGGAGCTTCGCGCCAACTACTCGAGCGATACGCTAAATGCCTTCATTGGCGTAAATTACTTCAGCGAAAACGGCGAGCAGGCTGTGCCATTCCTCACTGAAGAAGGTACATTTCTGCAGTGTGCGGCTGGCGTTATTCCCGGACTTCCTTGCATTGGACCAGATGGCACCATTGGTTCCGTGACAGCGGCACAAGGCCTGCCGCCAATTTTCTATGACGCAGAGTTTGGCAACACGGGCGAATTCGATATTTTCTCTGTATTCGCGGACGCCACCTACAATGTTACTGACCGTTTGGAACTGACAGCAGGCATTCGCTACGTTTATGAAGAACGCGAAAGTGGATACTTTGCGCGCTTGCCTGCATCAGTGCTCACCGGCGCACCTTTGCTTGCATTTGGTGTTGATACGAACGGCAGCGTAGTAACAGCCGAAGACGACTTTGATGCCTGGCTGCCGCGCTTTAACGCGCGCTTTGAAGTGAATGACGATGTCAGCCTCTATGCAACCGTCTCTAAAGGGCGGCGTTCCGACGTGATTGATGTGACATCCACCGCAGACGGTAATGGCAACCCGATCGCGAGTGCCACCCTCGTGCCGGAAGAAATCATCTGGAACTATGAAGGCGGCATCAAGGCCCGTACACCTGACGGTAAGATCGATGTGGCCTTGTCGGCTTTCTACCAGGACTATGAGAACTTCCAGGTTTCGCTTGTGAACGACCTGGGTCAGATTATCCCGTCAAACGCTGGTTCTGCGTCGAACTTTGGTGTTGAAGGTGAAATCCGCACCTTCTTCAACGAAAACTTCCAGATGTTCGGTAACATTGCCTACATCGATGCGCAAATTGACGACGAAGCAGAAAACGGGATTTTCGCAGGCAATCGTTTCCGCCTGCAGCCAGAATGGTCCACAGCGCTTGGCGGTATGTTGAACTATCCGATAACAGAAGCGGTCAACTTTATCGCCAACGCTACCTGGACATATCGCTCCAGCGTGTTCTTTGAAATTGAGAACCAGCCGCTTGCTGGCTTGGACATCTCAGAAGATGAAGTTCATCTGGTCAGCCTGCGGGCAGGTGTTGCTGCATCGGACGACAGCTGGGAAGTGAACTTTTTTGCAAACAACCTATTCAACAAAGATTACATCATCGATGCAGGAAACACAGGTGGTGCGTTTGGTACGCCGACATTCGTTGCTGGCCCGCCACGCTTTTACGGCGTGCAGCTGACCGGCCGTTTCTAAGGCTTCTCCCCTCCCAAGAGAAAAGAAAAAGGGCGATGACCACGGTCGCCGCCCATATTAATTCCGAAATTCGAAATTTTTTATGCGAGACCGCGCTCCATCGCGGAAGATAGCCTGCGGGCAAAGGCACTCGCGTCTTCGAGAGCATCCCCTTCCAGAATCTTCGCCTGATCAAGGATCAGGAGCACCGGATCGGAAAGAGTATCAATCGCACCCTTTTCGTTCGACTTTTCTGCAAGCTTGCGAATAAGCGGATGCGACGGATTCACCTCAAGCACTTTGGCGGTGACCTGGTCAAGCTGGTTGTGTGCTTTCAGAATGCGCTCCAGATGCATGTCCATACCGGCATCACTCGCCACCAAACAGGCTGATGTGTCTGTGAGGCGGTCGGTTGTGCGCACGTCTGAAACACGCTCACCAAGCACTTCTTTCATCAAAGTGGTGAGCGTCACCAAGTCACCTTCGCTCGCGCTTTCTTTTTTCTCTTCGTCTGATTTTTCTTCAGCGATGTCCTTGAGGTCACTGTCGCCGCGCGTGATGGACTTGAACGGCTTGCCGTCAAAGTCTGGTGCCATCTGGATCCAGAATTCGTCAACTGGATCAGAGAGCAAGAGTACCTCAATGCCGCGCGAACGGAAGCCTTCAAGCTGAGGGCTACGCGCAACAGCGGCAGCATCCGTGCCGGTGATGTAATAGATCGCAGATTGCTTGTCCTTCATGCGCTCAACATAGTCCGCTAGCGTTGTCCAATCGCTAGCGTCTGTTGAGTGGAAGTGCGCCAGTTTCAACAATGCTTCGCGGCGCTCATGGTCTTCATAGATACCTTCTTTGATAACCGGGCCGAACTCGGACCAAATCGACAAGAACTTTTCATTGTCTTTCTTGGCGAGCTTTTCAAACTCACTGATCACACGCTTGGTTATTGCTTTCGACATGCGCGCCATCGTTGGGTTGTTCTGCAGCATCTCGCGGCTGATATTAAGGGGCAGGTCCTGGCTATCGACCACGCCGCGCATGAATCGCAACCAGCCCGGTAACAAATCTGCGCTATCATCGGAAATAAACACGCGTTTCACGTAAAGTTTCACACGGTTTTTACGGGCAGGGTCAAACAGGTCCATCGGCTGCTTTGTGGGCACAAACAGCAGCACCGTATATTCCTGCATACCCTCAGCTTTGTAATGCAGCGTCATCGCCGGATCATCAAATGCGTGTCCTGCGCTGCGGTAAAACTCCGCATACTGTTCTTCAGTGATATCAGACTTATTGCGTGTCCAAATCGCGGAACCCTCATTCACGATTTTGGGTTCTGCGTCCGCTTCTTCTTTACCTTTGATCGCGAGAGTGATTGGCACGGCAATATGGTCACTGTATTTGGTGACGACCGTTTGCAGGCGATGCTGCTCCGTAAACTCTTCGGCATCATCTTTCAGGTGAAGGCGAATTTCCGTTCCAGAATTCTCTTTTTCAGTTGGCGTAATTTCGTAAGAGCCTTCGCCCTTACTGGTCCAGCTCCAGGCCTCATTTTCGCCCGCCTTGCGGGTGATCACTTCAACGGTGTCTGCCACCATGAATACAGAGTAGAAACCTACACCAAATTGACCAATCAGCTGCATGTCAGTTTTGCTGTCACCCGTGAGTTGGTCGACAAATTTCGCGGTGCCCGAACGGGCAATGGTGCCGAGGTTCTCAATCAGGTCTTCTTTGCCCATACCGATACCATTATCGGCAACCACAAGGGTTTTCGCATCCCCGTCAACGGTGATGGAAATACCAAATTCGCCGTTGTCTTTAAGGAGCTCTGCCTGTGTCAGGCCTTCGTATCGAAGTTTATCGCACGCATCAGACGCGTTCGAAATCAATTCCCGCAGGAAGATTTCGCGGTCCGAATAGACCGAATGAACCATCATATGTAGCAGGCGCGAGACTTCTGCCTCAAACCCGCGTGTTTCACCAGCTTGCGTTTCTTGTTTGTCGCTCATTACTGATCTCTCTCTAAACTCTTGGCTGCACCCATCCTGCAGCCCCATGAGGCGTGCTAGATGCCCGCCAGCCCTATTGTTGACCCTGATTTAGGGAAGGAATCCTGTGCGTCAAGAGGCAGCAGCGTCTGACGTGTCTGATTCAATAAAATCGCTGCGCTTTTGCTTCAAAATATCAGCGTCAAAGCTGGACAATTTGAATAACCAGCCGCGCAACTTCGTATTCAGAGACTCTGCCTCTGCGGCACCATCCGCAGGCGCTTGCGGAAGCTCACCCGCCTCTCCAACCGAAGCACGAGCGGCATCAAAGTCGGCCGCCAGTTGCACCCAGGTAGAGTCGTTCTGTTCAAACAGAGTGAAAGTTACGCGCAAGCCATCGTGGGTTTGCAATGCACCATTGCCTAACGGTTCCATTAACGGATTTG
The DNA here is from genome assembly GCA_963921265.3 of Kordiimonas sp. Lineage (GTDB taxonomy): Bacteria > Pseudomonadota > Alphaproteobacteria > Sphingomonadales > Kordiimonadaceae > Kordiimonas. Next base: position 3,102,467 of record OZ001196.2, on the reverse strand, counting down.
CGGTTTGCTCGACGTCCGCCAGATCAAGACCCGCCAACGTGCGCGCAGGCTCAGCTCTTTTGTATCCCGCAACCGCTGTTTCACCGTCAGCCAAATCCGCAACAATATAGTCCTGTTCGCCAAGGGCACGAGACAAAGTCACGTCATTTAAAGTCACCGATTGGATACGTTGCTGCGCAATAGCCAGAATGTCGGTGCTTAGCCACGCTGTGGCATCTAATGGCACATCCTCTATGCCACTTACGAGCCAAGCCCTCGTATCCGTTTCCTGAAACACGAACGTCAGTGAACGGCCGCTGCCCCCTTCTTTACGCTTACCGACGCGAACAGACAAAAGAGTGCCGCCTGTTTCATCGGAAAGTGTAACGGTTGTTGCAGCATCACCGAGCTCCAGTGTGTCAAACCGCTCGGGGTTTGCTGTTTTGGGTTCACGGCGTTCGGACCGGGCGAGCCCACGCAGCAATGCCCGGATTTTGTCGCTATCCGCCAGATAACCGCTCCGGTTTGCGACTTGCCAGCTCTCTCCATCGCGGGATAGAACCAACCGTTCGTTACTGCGCGTCAGTGTTACCTGCGTCGTTTCGTTCACGCGTTCAGCAAGGCCGGCAAAAGTCCGCTCACCGCGCGCGCCTTGCTCGCGCGTTGGATCTTCGCCAAACAATATCCAGATTGCCGCCAAAATCGCGGCAAGCGTTAGATAGCCAAGAACATTGGTCATGCGTTCAGACATGGGTGTCGTTACCTGCTAAAGGAATCTGTGGGTCCGTTTGCTGCGACGTAACACAAGACGCACCAAGACATAAAGAATAATCAAAAGTGGCATCAGTGCGATATTGATGAAAGCCAGCCAGTCGCCAAGGTTTTCGATGTCCTGACGCAGATTGCGTTTCACTTCACGCAGTGCTTTTCGAGTGTCCAACAATTGAGTTCTGAAAAGCTCGATTTCTGCTTCCTGCTCTGGCGACAGAACCGTCGATCCGTCTGGGTTTTGATTTTCAAGCGCAGCAATACGAGCCTCGGTTTCGGTCAGTTGGTTTTGCAGTTCTTCTTCTTCGACCAGATATTTGGCTTCAGCTTCCCGCCGCAATTCGTCGACTTTGTCAAATGGCCGCTTTGAAATACCGCGACCGCGAAGGCCAAGCAGGGCATCCGAACCAGAGATATGGTCCGCCAGGTTAAGAACAAAGCTGCCATTGCCCGCGAGTGGTACCGCAATGCGCTGCCCAAGCATGTCTTGAAGCTGAACCCAAAAACGGTCGTCAAGCAGATCCGTGTCTGTGGTCACTACTATGTTAATCTCGCCTGATGCCACTGGCGAGGCCGCGGTGTCTGCTCCAGCTGCAACAACTGCTTCTGCAACCCTTTCGCTGAAAGCGCTTTGGGCCGTACCCTGAACGCGCGCTGAAAGCACATACGTTTCGCCTGTAGGTGCCATGTCACGCAATAGGCTATCAGGATCCGGGACACCGACAGCACGCGATGCGTCAAACAATGCCGATGCAGCACTGGTGGTAACAAGCGGGTCAAGCCGTGTTGCTGCACCTTCGGTTTGCACCAACACACCGGCACTGGCAAAATTTAAGTTGTTGATTGCGCCCGTCACAACATCGGAAGACGACAAAAAACCGTCCGTCACCGACAGCCAAAATACATAATCTTTGATGGAATCGGGCCCAAAACCACCCATCTGCACACGCTGTGCAAGAGATGCATCCCCTACAACCTGCCCTTCCGGCATATCAACGCCCCAAGCGTTAAGGAGTGGGCCAAGCGAACTTGCCGCCGGGGCCGTTGCCCTTGGGTTCATCGCTTCCGAATGAGTATCCAGGAAGATAAGGGCTTTGCCACCCTTGAGCACATATTGCTCAACAGCAAACAGCTGATCATCATTAAGTTCAGGCGGATGCACAATCATCAGAACATCCGTTTCTGCGGAAATTTCCGTAAAATCAGGCGCCAAATCTTCTACATCAAAAAAGTCAAAGAGCTGCTCGTATAGGACATACGGCTGTGCCTGCCCCGCCATCATTGCCTGCGGTCCACCTGGACCAAACTGCATTGGCAACGTGGTCAATAACGTGAGTGTACGGCGACTTGCGGTATCGAGCGTGGCCAATAGTTTGACAAGATCATACTCAAGGAATTTTTCCCGTTCTTCGGCGAAGAAGGGAATAATCGCCTCACCGTCAAGCGCATTAGCAGCAGACAGGCCCATATAAAGCGTCGAACCATCCGATAGCGGAATACCCCGCAGTCCCAGTGCTACGGCTTCGTCTTCTTCTTCAGAGAATGCTTGTGGGTCGACAATCGATAGTTGGATATTGCCGGGATTCACCGCTTCAAAAGCTCGCAGCAAGTCTTCCACGCGTTTGCCATAAGCCAAAAGCTGCGGGAAAGGCGTCGCAAGCGATTTGGAGAAATAAAAGTCGAGCGTAATAGGCTCTTCATAGGCGCCCAACAGGTTTTTGGTACCGTCTGACAAGCTATAGAGCTTGTCAACAGTCAGATCGAGCCGCGCACCTCGGAAAAAACGGTCGCCAATGACCGTGACCGAGAGAAAAACGAGTGCTGCGATCAGAATTTGGACGGTTGAACGCTTGGAGAGAAATTCGGCGATTTTCTGCATTATCCTGCCTCCCGCTTGCTTTCAACCACGATGCGATTAACCCAAAGCCAAAAAACAATAACGGCGAAGAAATACAGGACATCCCCAAGTGTAACCACGCCTTTTTGCAGGCTGTCAAAATGGCTCAGGAACGAGAGGTTTGCGACCGCCAGCACGAGCGCCTCAGGCGCCCAGCCGCTGACGCTATCCAGCACCATTGGCAGCCCAGCCACCAGGAACAGGAAACAAACAGTCACCGCCAATATGAAGGCAACAACCTGGTTTTTCGTGATGGAGGACATGGCAGCACCAATCGCGAGGTATGCAGCCGCCATCAACAGTGATCCAAGGTAGCCTGTAACAATCACCCCGTTGTCTGGTGTGCCAAGCCAATTGACGGTAATCCAGATTGGAAACGTGAGCGCAAGGGCAAGAGCTGCGAACGCTAACGCGGCCAGATATTTGCCCGCTACAACTGACCGCGTGGGAATTGGCAATGTCAGCAACAACTCAAATGTGCCTGCGCGTCTTTCCTCGGCCCAGAGCCGCATGGCAATCGATGGCATCAAAAACAAATACAGCCAGGGTTGATACGTGAAAAAGGCAACAAGATCAGCCTGCTCACGCTCATAGAAAGAACCAAGATAGAAAGTGAATAGCCCCTGCATGATTAAAAAGATAACCAGAAACACATAGGCCACCGGGCTTGCGAAATAGCTGGCAAATTCGCGGCGGAAAATTGTGGAAATGCCGTTCATTACACGTCCCTTTCCGTCAGTTGCCGGAACACATCATCAAGGCGCCCTGGATCCACAGTAAACTGTGTCACCTGCCAATTACTGACGGCTGCGATATCACCAATGGTGTCTGCAATGTCACCGCCGCCACGCGCCAATATGGTCAGGCGCATAAGCCCGCCCTCTTTTGCGGCTTCTACACCAGCAACCAGTTTGATGCCCTTCAATGCAGAAGCCGCCTTTTCAGCGTGCTCCTCTGGCACCAGCATAGTAACCGCGTTTTTGTATTTGGAACGTGCTCTCAGCTCACTCGGTGTGCCATCTGCAACAACGGCGCCTTTGTTAATAATGACGGCCCGGTGACAAAGCGCATCAACTTCTTCAAGGATATGCGTCGAGATTATGATTGCACGATCGACGGACATGGCTTCAATCAAACGGCGTACTTCGTGTTTTTGATTTGGGTCCAGGCCATCAGTTGGTTCGTCCAAAATCAATACATCCGGCGCGTGCAGGATTGCGGCAGCCAATCCGACACGGCGCTTGAAGCCCTTTGAGAGGGTTTCAATACGTTGGGTCATCACGCTGTCCAAGTTTACTGCGCTTGCAGCACTTTCAACAACGTCCTCGGCTTCCTTGCCAACGATCCCGTGCGTGCGGGCAACAAACTGCAGAAAACCCCGCGGTGACATCTCGCCGTAGAGCGGCGCGCCCTCAGGCAAATAGCCGACTCGGGCGCGAGCAAGTTCGTTATCCGATGTGACAAGCTCTCCGCACACGTAAGCACTACCGTCAGTGGGTGCCAGAAAGCCGGTTAGCATTTTCATCGTCGTGGTTTTTCCGGCACCGTTTGGGCCGAGAAAACCAAGGACTTCACCCTTCTTAACGGTGAGAGAAATGCCATCCACCGCTTTCAGGTTGCCAAAATGTTTGCTTAGATTGCGGGCTTCCAAAAGTACATCAGCCACTATGGAGTCCTTTTAATCACCGGAACCGAGAGAAATTACGCAATTTTGTGTAAAGGATTCACCAGCGCATGCAAGGGCCGCGCGCACCATTGAATACTTTTTCAGACCGCACGCGCCGCATTGCGGGCAAAGCCCTCGAACAGATCAAACATTCGATCGCGCCAAGCCACGACGGGTTCACTTATGGCGACTGGGTCAAAGTCTGACACCACATGGGGCCACATCAGGCTGCCCATCATGCAATAGTCAGCAAATGCGGGTGCGCTGCCGCTTAAGAAACTATTGTTGGCAAGAATGGCTTCAACCGGCGCCAAATTCGCCTTGTAAGCTTCGCGAAGAGCTTCTCGACCCTCACGCATATCTTCAATTTTTCTGCCGCCCAAACGCGGCTCCCTGCTCGCCCTGAAAGACGCCTGATTTTCGTCGTCCAACGCATCAAAAATATCAGCAACAATCATCGGGAACACAGGGGCCACGATGTTCCGGTCAATCCAGTTATTGATAAGCGGGGCTTGGGCTTTTGCGGCTGGTCCTTCGAAAAGGGGTTTTTCAGGGAACCTGTCTTCTAGCCACAGCGCAATGCGCAGGCTTTCACTAACCCACGTGTCCCCATCCTGGATCACCGGCACGGTGGATAAACCAGACGGCTCCAGTGCCGACTTATCGCTGAAGGTGATTGTTTTGGACTGGTATGGAGCCCCTTTGTGCTCCAGCATCAGTTTAATGCGCCAGACAAAAGGGCTGAACCGCACATCATTGTCGGCGCCGCAAAGTTCAAAAAAAGTCAGCATGCTGGGTCCCCCAAATCTTGAAGAGTGTATCTAACCACAGGCTTCAGCCTGCACCAACGCAATAGCGCCAGATAACGGAAATATGAGGGGAAAAGAAAACTGGCCCAACCGGGGGACAAAGAGAACCTGGGGTCAGGGGGACCAAGGAACGCAACCGATTGGGCCAGTAGAGGCCAACAAAAAAAGATGAGCCCCGAATGAGGCTCATCAATGTCTGAATTGTGGCGAAAAAACGCCGTGTGTTTTTTGCTCTTCGACTAGCGAAGAACCACGTCGCCAGAACCCATTGCACGGGTGGATACTTTTTCAGGCTTGCCGTAAACAACGACGTCACCAGAACCCATGATGCCTACGTCAACGCTTTCATTCAACGTGACTGCAACATCGCCCGAGCCCATGATACCAATCTCACCATTGGCACAGGCCATGTCGCGTGCTTCCACGTCGCCCGAGCCCTTCACTTCTACATCAAGTTCGGAGCAAGTGCCTGAAGCCTCAACATCACCAGAGCCTTTAACGTCAATGCTCAAACGATCAGTTTTTGCTGAGATCAGATCGATATCACCAGAGCCGTTCACGTTTGCACTGAAACTATCAGTTTCAACGCCGCGCACTTCAAAGTCACCTGACCCATCTACGCGCACGCTTTCAAGACTGGGAACCGTGATATCAACGCGCAGAACATCAATGTTGCGCCAACCGCGCCAGTTATCGCGGTCTTCAAGCTGAATGTGAAGTGTGGAGCCACGTACTTCGGTTTCAACATGCTCGATGATGTCACTGTCGGCTGTTACTTTCACCGATTGCTCGGAACCAACATTTACATAGACCTCAAAGGAACCTTTGTTGCGAATGCTCGTGAAGCTATCAACGCTCCGCATTTCTTCCGAAGTGTCATCAGCAGTTACTGAAACTGTGGCCGATCCGGCCAGAATTGCTGCACAAGATACAGCTGCAATTAGAGTTTTCATCCTCTATCCCCTCATCAATTGGATGCACCCCCTGCGCGGGCAAGGGGCTACTCAGTTATTTGATTGAAATACTGGAAAGACCGCCGGCGTGCTTACGCACATCCTTGGGGTCACCATATACCGAGATGCTTGCAACCCCGGACACACGTGCATCAATGCTCTCACTGGCGTATACAGATGCGGAACCTGCACCCTTGACGTCCACTTCAACATTCTTGCACTTCAGGTCATCTGCATCAATGTCGCCAGCACCGCGCACATCAACGGTGAGCGTGCCGCATTCACCTTCGATTTCAACGTCTGCAGCGCCGCGTACATCGATTTCGATGTCGTCACTATCAACCGCAAAAATCTCGCCGTCTACTGCGCCAAGCACTTCAAGCTCAGCGAGTGTTGGCATTGTGATTGTGACTTCGACGTCGGTGTCTTCCCACCAGCTGCGACGACGGCCGTCATCCATATCAAGGACGAGCGTATCACCGTCTACTTCAGTAGTGACATCTTCCATGCGGCCTTCACGGGTGCGAATTGTGACGGAAAAATCTTTTCCAGCTGTCAACTCAAGCTCAATTGCACCGCGCACCTGCAGGCGTGTAAAGCCAGTTAGGTCACGTTCTTCCGAGACATAGTCACCGTATTCCCGGTCGTGCGCTATGCTCGCCGTGCCAGCGACTGTATTCAATACAGTAGCCGCTACGCCCGCGGCCATTAAGCCGACAAGCGCCTTCCGCCCCACGGATGGTCGACGGGAGTAGATTGAATTTTTCACGAGTTTGATCCTCTCTGTTGCTGTCGTTTTGTTTTATTATCATTATCGACGGGTCGTCGTTTTTCTTTATGAACCCGATATAAACATCCCACCAAAGCCTTTCAAGGTCAAGGGTTTCACTTTCTACTACACGTGTCGTCGAAGTTCCGGCACGTTTGGCCGTAAAAACTATGGTTTAGGCATAAAATTGGACCGACTTGCGGACAAAAAACTGGCGAATCACCCACCATTGCATTCCCAAAGGAAATGGCTCACAATGTCTTTATTGAGGACCGTATGGACGATATTGCATCGCACAAAGCTCATCTACTGTCGCTGAATTCACCGGCGAACGACCCCCTTTCACGGGGGCAAAAGCGATCAGAAATTGTTTATTTCATGCGGCAAGAACTGTCGCAGATATTGAATGTTTATGGACGTGTCGTTTCGGCAGGCCTTTGGCGTGACTATGCGATTGATCACCTGAAGGACCAGGCAGTGTTTTCCATTTTCCGCCGCGCAAGCGAAATGCCACAGTACCGGATCGTGAAAGAGCCTGCCCTTGCCAACCGGCAAGGCATGTGGCGTATCCTTGGCCCCGGTGGTCAGATCCTGAAGCGGGGCAAGCAGCTTGCTCAGCTTTTGAAGTATTTCGACAGACACCATCTAAAGGCGGTGGATTAGTCCTCTGACGGGCGAGCGCTCAAGGCTTTGATCTTTTTATCAAGTTCAGGCCAGTTGATTGGCTTGGCAACACAATCATTCATACCAACACCAAGATACTCTTCCACATGCATGTCTGCGGCGTCGGCTGTCAGAGCAATGATCGGCGTTTTTGACCAATCCGGTGTCGCTTTCCTAATCTTGCGCGCAGCTGTAACGCCGTCCATTGTCGGCATGTGAATATCCATTAAAATGATGTCAAATGCACCGTTCGCAAGCGTTTCAATCACTTCCTGGCCATCACCAACAGTGGTTACCTGATAACCAAATTTATCGATCAGGAACTTCTTGAGCATCATCTGATTAACCGGATTGTCTTCGGCCGCCAACACACGAATGCTGGAAGCATCCACAGCGTCAATTCGGTCTGCATCGGTGTCGGCGTCACCGCTCGCCAAAGCCGCCCGTTCGAATGCTGCTTCAAAATAGAAGGTGCTGCCGAAGTCTTTTTTGCTGGCACACCAAACCTTGCCGCCCATCATGGCCGCCAAATTCTTGCAAATTGAAAGACCAAGGCCCGTGCCTTCGGATGAGCGACTGCGGGTTCCCTCCGCTTGATAGAACGGCTGGAAAAGCTTCCCGCGCTCGCTTGGGGTTAACCCTGCTCCATCATCGCGCACAGCAAAACTTACAAACACTTTGCCCTTACCACCGCCACCATAACTTTCATCAATTTCCACAGAAAGTTCCACCTCACCCTGCTCGGTAAATTTGGTGGCATTAGAAAGGTAATTGTTGAGGATTTGCGTAACCCGCACAGGATCCATTTCCAGTATCAGGCTTCCATCGCCCTTCACGTCTGTCGAGAATTTTAAGCCTTTTTGCTCGGCCGCTTTTGCATGTGTTTGTGATAGCTCCTCGATCAGATCATCAATTTTCACAGGCTTGGGGTTCAGGTCAAACCGGCCTGCTTCCATTTTGGAGACATCAAGCACATCAGAAAGCACAGTCAGCAACTGATCACTGCTGTTGAGCGCCAACTGGGCCAGACGTTTGCGTTCTTCTGCGTCGTCCTCTTCACCCAACAATTGCAAAACACTGGTGATGCCATTTAAGGGTGTGCGAACTTCATGGCTGATAAGAGCCAAAAAGTTGGACTTGGCCTGATTGGCTTTGTCCGCCTCTTCTTTGGCCGCGACCAAGTCGGCTTCGCGCTCTTTCAGCTCTGTGATGTCCTGGTGCGTGCCCACGATCCGGAGCGGCGAACCATCTCTGCGCCGGCTAACAATTTTGCCGCGGCTCAGCACCCAAATGAACCTGCCATCCTTGCGGCGCATCTCAAACTCGTCCTGAAGGAAGCCTTTACCAGCCGCAATATAATCTTCAACCGCAGCGTTGTACTCTACCAAGTCTTCAGGCTTAACCAAATGCTCCCATGTGCTATAGGCGTGTGGAAGTTCGTATTGCTCATACCCAAGCATGCCCATGTAACGCTGACTGAAATACACTTCGCCCGTCGCAATGTTCCAGTCCCAAAGGCCATAGTCGGCACCGTCAACCGCAAACCGGAGCTGGTCGCGTTCTCGCAGCAGGCGCTTTGTTTCTTCTTCAGGCTGCGCAAAACGCCGCAAAATTACCACATAGCAGGCTTTACCGTCACAACAGTCACCATCTTCTGAAGCAGGAGAAGCGCTCCACCTGAGAACAGAGTCCCTTTCATCGCCGTCCTGCGATGGACCAAGGTCCAGCATTTGATCTCGGATGATCTCGCCACCAGCAAGTTTCGCTAGGTCAGCAGGCCTCAGGAAGTTACGGCAAACGTCAAAATGGGATCGGCCAACAAGCTCATAGCTTTTGTCAAACCTCAGCAGGCGGCGCCATTCGTCATTGATGGAAACATAGGTGCCATCTGCATCGAGCGCAGCAGCACCAACGGACATCGAGCCTAATACGAGCTTCCCAAGCTGCATATCAGCGCTCGTCGCCGTCATGGTTTTGTTTTGGTCACTGTCTGCCATCTAGAATGCGCAAGCCTTTCTACTGCCAAGCATTCAATCCCAGCAAACGCTATCCTATTCGCTCAAAGGTTACCATAAAGTTTCTGGCAGACTGGACACAAACAGCGCGTCAGGCTTTGGCAGGTGGCTTCATCATTAACACTGGCGTATTGGCCTTGTAGGCCTGATACGCAGGGTCTTCACCCCATGTTTTGTTGGCATGATGCTCCAGCTTTGGCACACCACTAACTCGCGTCAACAGCAAGAAAACAAAGATGGGGGAAATCATCACTGCCCATTGAAGGCCTGAGAGAACCGGAACGGCCATAACAGCGATCCCAAGCCAGAGCACAATTTCACCAAAATAGTTGGGGTGCCGCGACCAAGCCCAAACACCAGTGCTGATAAACTTGCCATTGTTTGCCGGGTCGGCACGGAAAGCTTTTTTCTGCTCGTCCGCCATAACTTCAATAACAAAACCAATAAGCCAGAGGGCTCCGCCCACATAGGCAAACAGTCCAAGAGGAACGTTCGCGTTGCTCGTAATGACGGCAAGCGCACAGGCAGCCGTCAGTATCACCCACAGGCCCTGCAGCGTCCAGGTCATCCAAAACCGCATGGGCGCGGTTTTGATTTTGTCAAAACGGCGGTCTTTGCCGTCTTTTTTAATGCGCGCATACAGGAAAGAACCAAGCCGCATGGCCCATACGGCAACCATGATCGCGACAACCGTGCCCCTGAGGTCAAGTGGCTGTGAAAAATAAGCCGCAAAACCAACCGTAGACAGATACGTCAGCGATCCAGTGAGATCATAATATTTCTCGGTCTGGAATATGTTGGCGGGAATGAAAGCCAGCCAATTCACACCAAAGGCAATGGCACCGCAAACAAGCAGGACAGATACAGGGCCAAATTCGGCACCGCCCTGCCCCCCGGCCCAAGCTACGCCCAGCCCAAGGACTGCACAAAAAATGACTACGAGAAATAGTTTCATGGTTTCTAGCCTCTCCCGGCTCCAATGATGAAGGCACAATTTGTTGTGCCAGAGCCGCCCACATTATAGGTGCCAACCCGGTTGGCACCTCCCACCTGATAATCCCCTGCACTATCGGTGACTTGTTTGCTTGCATCAAGCATCATGCGCACGCCTGTAGCGCCAACAGGGTGGCCCAGTCCAATCAAACCACCAGAGGGGTTCACTGGCAGCTTGCCATCAAAAGCAACGGTGCCATCGTCAATGGCCTGCCACGCCTTACCCGGTTCGGTCACGCCGAAATGCTCAATTGCCATATATTCAGTAATGGAAAAACAGTCGTGTGTCTCGATCGCATCCAATGCATCAGCGCCGTTAATACCAGCGCGCCTGTATGCGTCCGAAATAGCTTTGCGGGTCCAGGGCAAAACATAATCCTCATCTTTGCTCGCAGCCATTTTGGTACTCATCAGCATGGGGGCCGTTGTGTGCCCCCAACCCTGAATGAAGGCGAATTCATCAAGCGCAAGTCCGCGCTTTTTCGCGTAGTCTGCCGCATAAGTCTCAGACGCGAGCATGACAACGGCGGCACCGTCCGATATTTGGCTGCAATCCTGACGACGCATCCAGCCCTCTACAATGGGATTGGCTTCGTCATGCGCAGTAAAGCTTTCGTCATTAAAGTTCCAGCTGCGCGCCTGGGCATTTGGGTTTCGGCGTGCATTGGCGAAATTCTTTTTGGATATTTCCGCCAGATGGTCATACCGGAGGCCATAGCGCTCATCATATTCTTCTGCCAGATCTGAAAACATCGCCGGCCAAATATATTTCGCCCGCTGCGCTTCTTCACCAACCCAGATTGCGGCGCCCAAATTGTCAGCTGCTTGCTGGCCCGTCACATTGCGCATCATCTCCACGCCCGCGACACACGCGAGGTTGTAGCGACCGCTCTCGATGTCAGCCATTGCGCCAAGGATCGCAAGCGAACCTGACGCGCAAGCGCCTTCGTGGCGTGAAGCTGGCATACCTGCCATGTCCGGGTGCACATGGCCAAAAAAGCCGCCCAGCATACCTTGGCCTGTGAACAGTTCAGCGACAAAATTGCCGACATGTCCGACTTCCACATCCCTGGCATCAATTTGGGTGTTTTCTAGTGCGCTTAAAACGGAGTGCGAGAACAGGTCGAAAAGGCTTTTGCCCTCGCGGTCCCAGTTTTGGGCAAAGTCACTTTGGTAGCCACCAAGGATGTAGATTTTTGTCATGGCTTATGCCACTCCCTCAAGTTCCCCTGCCTCTGCCCATACGGCGTGCGTGCCGCTGCAGATCCTGTGGGGCAGGATAATTTGGCAAATCGGGCCTTTTTCAATGTTTTTTGCGTCCAGGATGACACATTCCGACCGGTCAAGCTTCATATCTGTTATGAAGCTGATGATGTAACCATCGTCCTCATCCACCGCACCTTTGCGCGGAATAAACGGGGCTTCTGACCCATACCGCTGATCCCCAAAATCGTAGCGTTGGGTTTTCCCGGTTTCCAGATCATGCTTCACCAGCCCCGTGAACAGGAACCAGCCCTTTTCACCCAACACACTGTACACATAGCGATATTTTTCACCCATCATATTTTGGTTGAAGGTGCCAAACTCGACGATCTCATCTTCATAGAGGCGTTCCTCGATGGTTTCGCCGGTTTTCATGTTAAAGCGCCAGCGATGCAAATAGGTTTGCAAGGAATGCAAATCTACGTTTGAGCCCAGCATCTGATATTTTTCCGGCATAGACATAAGCGGATCCGGGCGCGGGTTTTCCTGAAAATAACCATCCATCACCACTTCGTCGCCGTCTTCGAACGCATTCAGGAAATGCAAAACATAGGTGTTCTCAGCCTCAAACCATTTGATGTCTTCCGGGTTACCGTAACGGGGCAGAACCGCGAAGCGCGCCGGCATGCTGTCATCGTACACAGGGATATAGAGTTTTTGTTCAATCGCTTCTTTCAGCCAAAACTGCGGAAAGTCGTTGAGGATCGAATAGTTTTTCGTGAAAGCCATGTCGTGCGGCAAGCGCGGTCCAGGCAATTCCACCGGAATATAGTGTTTCAGCTTATTTTGCGCATCCACCACACCGTAGTGCATGTAGGGATAGTGCGTTGAATAATTGAAGAACATCAGCTCGCCAGTGTTCAGGTCCACCTTGGGGTGCGCAGAAATACCGTCGATTGGCGTCCAGCCTTCAATGCCAAGTGTGTCAAGCGACTGGGGATCCAGCCGGTATCCCTCACCACACTGCCAGAAAGTGGAAAGGATTTTGCCCGCATGCACCAGCACGTCGGTTGAGCTGCTGTCCTTCAGGTAGCTATGCGCGCCCCAGCCCGGGCGTTTTGAGCGGTCTGGTTTGCCCATGCAGCCGATCCAAAGCGCCTCACCCGCTTCAGCTTCGGCTTCAAAAGCGCGAGTGCGCACAAACCGGTTTTTGTATTCAGCCTTGCCGCCGGAAATACGCATCATATGCAGCATGCCATCGCCATCAAATGGATGGTATTTGCCGATCGCGTCATGCACGGGGTTTTCGGTGTTACACACGTAAATGCCATCAATATCCGTTGGGATTTCGCCAATAACTTCCATGTCATTGGCATCAAACTCGTGAAAGTTCGGTGTCCAGGCCCCGTTCATATAAGGGTGGTCGTTTTCCGAAAGTGTGGCAGCAACTGTGTTTACAAGAGTGGGCATGCTTCATTCCTGGCAAATACATTTGGTATGTTTATAATAGTTACTGGTATGTGAATGATTCGCACCTGAAAGTCAACAGTTACTCGACAGGGTGTCAGTCTTGGGTCAGGATGGATACGTCTTGCGGCTGCACTCTTTCGCCGCAAGACCCGCAGATTACTGTAGGTTTTAGTTGCTGCCCGCATGTTTTATGGGTCAGGAGCACTGGCGCCCCTTCGGGTGATCCGTAAAACATATCACCCCACAACATCAGCATCATAATGATATAATAATAATCATACCCTTTTTGAGTAAGGAAGTATTCGTACCTGACTGGCGTATGCTGATAAGGCCGCGCTTCAATCACAGCCAGATCGGTTAAGGCCTTTAGCCGATCCGAAAGGGTGTTAGGCACAGCACCTGTGTCCGCCTGAATACCATCGAACTTGCGCACGCCAGTGAAAATAGCGCGCATCACAAGGGCAGCCCAACGGTCCCCAAGGATTTCAACAGACCCTTTTAATAGGGAGGGACGTTCTGACTGGATGGTCTGCTGGTTTCGGCGACGGCTATAGTGCGGTGCCATCCAGCCAACACCGGGGCCAGGCTGCCAGTTAACGTCTTCGAGAGTGAAAACCTCGCCGCATGAACCGCAAACAGTTTGAGGATCGAGCACCTGCCCGCAGGTTTCATGCTTGATCTGGAGCTGCCGGCGCGCTTCGGCAAAACCCCACTCCCGTTCCCAGCGATAAAGCATCAACACAACAGGAAACAGCTCCACACCTTTGTGTGTCAGAACATAATGATGCGACTTGGGTGCATCCATTAAGGGTCGCTTGATGATGATTTGTTTGTCCATCAGGCGTTTGAGCCGGTCAGACAATAACGCCTTCAACAAGCCGGTTTGCTTTTGCAATTCACCAAAACGGCTGGCTCCCATCCATATGGCTTCAAGAATTAGCAGAGCGGGAGTGTCGCCAATGTCTTCCAGCGCGCGCCAGATTGAACAGGTGCGCACCATATTGTTAGCGGACGGGGTTGCAGAAGCATGTGCCATGAAAGCTCTTTACCAAGAAAGAGGCAAAATCGCCAGCAACTAGAGTGTGTTAAACCGGCCCATCCGGCAAAACGGGCAAACCGGCACCAATATCGGCGGCTTCAAACACGTCTGAGTTTTTAATCATGACGTGTTCGTTGATTTTTTCGAAAGAAGTGAAGGGCAAAGGCTCCAAAAGCACCATCAGTTGCATCATCTGCATAGGTGCTCCGGCCGAGGCCGGTGAAATGGGCAGGCAGGCCCCCACTGTATTTAGGCCCACGCCCTGTCGAAAGGTCGGTTTTGCGGCCCAAAATGCGGCACATGGCTGGTCCACAACGGCGGTTAACCTTTTTGAGCGCAACTCTTTGCGATGCGCGTCAGGGGTCAGGTCCAGATAATTTGCGCCAGTGTAATCCTGTCCAAACAGATCAATAAACCCACTGCCGATATAGCGCACAATCATTTGAGTGGGCGACACCATGTCAAACACCGTCAGCATATCGAGGAGCTTGCTGATATCAGACAGGTCCACATCGCGCCGATTTGGCACAAGGTCAGCGCCGCGCCACCCATTCCAGGCATCCACCAACAGATGGACATCCGCATGGTCCGCAAACGCGGGCACCTCGACAGACTGGTCTTTTATTTCCCTCAAACCCACAGACATGGCGCGCAACATACATAAATCGCGCACTTTTTCAAGCAAGCGATGCCTTATTCACATGACAAGCAGGCAATCGGTGGTCACGACAGGATATGGATTGTTAATCGAACGGACCGAGATGAAATGGTGCCGCCGGGGAGAATTGAACTCCCGGCCTCACCCTTACCAAGGGTGCGCTCTACCACTGAGCTACGGCGGCCAAAGGCATGGAACGGGTGCAGCCACGCCGTTCGCGGGGCGTATTGCCACAGGGGCCACCTTGATGCAAGCCAAAAACGTGCGCTGATCCGCACCCATACAGATTAATTTTGCCCGCCCTTAGCTTGCCACTTGAAAAAGCCGCCGAGTTTCAGCAGGGTAGCGCCATGAACGATACACCCGAAAAATCAGACAAAGCCGACAGCAACCCAAAAGCCAAATCGGACGAAAAACAGGCCCGCTTGGCAGAGGCGCTGCGCGCCAATTTGCGCCGCCGCAAAGAGCAGGCGCGTGACCGCAAATCCGATAGCTAGGCAGCCCACCCCCAATACCCCCTATATCTTGTAGAAAGAGGCTTGCCCGACCCTAGGGATTGGCGTACTAATCCGTTGAATTGGGGCCTCCGGTTTAAGCAACTCGAGGCGGCGGTAGATCAGCAGGGGAACACACCACCATGGCCATCATGTCCGATAAATGGATCCGTACAATGTCGCAAGAGCACGGCATGATCGAACCCTTTGTGGATGGTCAGGTGCGTGACGGCAATATCTCTTACGGCCTCTCGTCTTATGGCTATGACGCTCGGGTGGCGCCGGAGTTTAAAATCTTCACTAATGTAGATTCGGCGGTTGTTGACCCAAAGAATTTCTCGCCAAAAAGCTTCGTGGACCGGAACGCGGACGAATGCGTGATCCCGCCCAACAGCTTTGCGCTTGCGCGCACCGTTGAGTATTTCCGCGTGCCAAAGGATGTGCTTGTCATTTGCCTGGGAAAATCCACTTACGCACGCTGCGGTATTATCGTGAATGTAACCCCGCTTGAGCCCGGCTGGGAAGGCCATGTGACGCTTGAGTTTTCGAACACGACACCGCTACCGGCCCGCATTTACGCCAACGAGGGCGCCTGCCAGTTCCTGTTCCTGCAAGGCAACGAACAGTGCGAAACCGCCTACAGCGACCGGTCCGGCAAATACCAGGGCCAAACAGGCGTCACCCTGCCCAAACTTTAAACCGTTCCTGCCGTTTTGCTGCCGCTTTTGACCGGCAAGACAGTATCGAGTTCAGCTTAATAGAAAGACGCGCAGCACATGGAAAAACTGGTCATCACAGGCGGTCACCGGCTCGAGGGCGATATTGAAATCAGCGGCGCGAAAAACGCCGCCCTGCCCCTTATGTGCGCGCCCCTGTTGACCGAAGAGCCCGTGACACTAACGAACCTGCCGCGCCTGGCGGACATCAGCACGCTGACTGACCTTCTGAACCACCTTGGTGCCACGGTCACGATTGCGGGCGGCAATGGTGGCGCGCTCACTGGGCGGTCCATGACATTTGACGCATCCAATATCGCGGACACGCTCGCCCCGTATGACATTGTACGCAAGATGCGGGCCTCCATCATTGTGCTGGGGCCTCTGGTGGCGCGTGCGGGTGAAGCCATTGTGTCGCTACCGGGCGGGTGCGCTATCGGCAACCGCCCGATCGACCTGCATCTGAAGGCGCTAGAGGCGCTCGGTGCGGACATCGAACTTGAAGACGGTTATGTGCGCGCCAGCGCCCCAAACGGCCTTAAGGGGGGCACGGTGCGTTTCCCGCTGGTGTCCGTGGGCGCAACCGAAAACACCCTGATGGCCGCAGCGCTCGCCAAGGGTACCAGCGTCATTGAGAACGCAGCACGCGAGCCCGAAATCACCGACCTTGCCAATTGCCTCATTGCCATGGGCGCAAAAATCGAAGGCGCTGGCACGGAAACCATAACTGTTGAAGGCGTCGACAAGCTGCATGGCTGCACCTACGCGGTTATGCCGGACCGCATTGAGGCCGGGTCTTATGCCATCGCAGCGCTGATGACCCGCGGCAACCTCTTGCTCAAGAACGCGCGGATTGATGACATGCGCGCGCCCATGGATGTACTTGCGGAAGCGGGCGGCATCGTCTCAGAAGAAGCGGGTGGCGTGCGCGTTAAGTCAAATGGCCATGTGGGCGGTTTCAACATCGTCACCCAACCCTTCCCCGCGTTCCCAACCGATATGCAAGCGCAGTTTATGGCGCTCGCGAGCGTCGCGGACGGCGCCAGTGTGATTACTGAAGCCATTTTTGAAAACCGTTTCATGCATGTGCCGGAACTATGCCGTCTGGGCGCAGACATCACCGTGACGGGCGCCAGCGCAACAATTCGCGGTGTTAATTCACTGCGCGGTGCGCAAGTGATGGCAACAGACCTGCGCGCCAGCATGAGCCTTGTGCTCGCTGGGCTTGTTGCAGATGGTGAAACAACCGTGAACCGGCTCTATCACCTGGACCGCGGTTACGAGCGGCTTGAAGACAAGCTCAGGAACGTTGGTGCGAAGGTCGAGCGTGTGAACGACTAGGTTTTGATAAAGCCTTTGGTGTAAATCTCGTCGATCAGCTTGCGTTGCACCGGCAGGATGGAGAGCCCGCCCTGCGTGCCGCCCGCGAACTTTTTCGACATGGCGCGCGCCGCGTCCACATGCTGGAACTTGGCTTCCTGACCCGTGAGGTCTGGCACGTAATCCATACCGTAGAGCACCTGCAAATGGTTCGTCAGGCCAAACACCTGCGGGAAGCCTGAAAATTCATAAAGCCCTGGCACACGCCGTTGCCATGCGTCCAGTTTGTCCCTGAGCGTATCCGTCCATGTGTCCGGGTTCGCGTTATCCACCCAGAACTCTGTGTCTGTGCGTTTGCTGATCGCATAGTGCAGTTTGATGAAGTCAATGATGTCAGCATACGTCGCGTTCATACGGTTATTAAAATCACGCGCTGCCACCTCGAACTTGTCGGTGGTGGAGATAAACTCAGCGAGCCACCTCAGGCCAATATCCACCAGGAAAATGCCTGTTGATTCGAGCGGCTCAATGAAGCCTGCTGACAGGCCAATCGAAACACAGTTGCCTTTCCATTGTTGCTGGCGTTTACCGGTGCGGATATTGATGTGCCACACATTGATATCGTCACCGCGCGGCCCCAAGTATGAGCGCAAGAGCGCTTCGGCATTGTCTTTGTCAGTGTATTTATTGGAATACACATAGCCAACACCGCGGCGGTTATTGAGCGGAATATCCCATGTCCAACCCTCAGTATGGGCCGTCGCTGTGGTATAAGGCGGAATGGGATCGTCTTCGTTTTCGTACGGAATTTGGCAGGCAACTGCACTGTTACAGAACAGCACATCATTCATGCTGGTGAACTCGGTCCCCATGGCCTTTTCAATCAGGCGGGCATGGAAGCCGGTGCAGTCCACATAAAGGTCGGCGGTGAAGTCACCTTCCTCCTTGGTTTTAACGACGGCAATATCGCCGTTTTCTGCCAATTCTACATCCTCAACGGTTGCAATCACCTGGCGCACACCGCGCTTTTTGCCAGTTTTTTTGAGCAGCTCCGCCAAACGCCCCGCATCAAAATGATAGGCATATTCCATCGGGCCCGTGAACTGCGGGTCAGTGATGCGCTTGGGACCGCGGCCGCCATCGCAGATACCGCCTTCGACCATTGAATAATCAACGTATGACTTGCCACTGGCATCCCGGTCCATCACCCAGTAAGGGGCCATCAGATCACCGTTAACCTGCTGAAAGCGGCCAAAGGTGTGGTAATAACTGTGGGCAATATCACCCATTTTTTCGGCGCCCTTCAGCCAGTTATCAAACTTGATCGCAAGCTTGAAGGTGGCCGATGTTTCGCGCATGAACTCGGCTTCATCATATCCCATCAAATTGACGAGTGTTTTGATGGGAGGAATGGTTGCCTCCCCCACACCGACCGTCGGGATATCGCTCGACTCAATAAGGGTGATCTCAACGCTGCCTTCGCGCCCGTCACCCATGTTTTTTGACAGATAGTTTGCTGCCAGCCAGCCAGACGTGCCGCCACCAACAATCAGGATTTTCTTTACTTGAGACATAACCCACCCTTTTTAGCCCTTAGCTGCGCACTAGAGCGCGGGCGCGGCCAAACTGTCAAGCCCAAGGCGGGTTGGTGCCACATTCCGTCGCACCTTTGATGGAACGCCCCTGCGGAATTCACACATTCGATACTTGAAGCCGATGCCCGCACCGCCTACATTGCGCTTCGAATTCAGCGGGCTTTGCCCGATAATAAAAGAGCCGAGCCTAAATGACAGAGTCCTTAAAACTGATTGCGCAAACGCCAGAAGACCTGACGGTGATGTCGAGCCTGATGCAAGACACAACTGTAAAGGTGGGCGATATGGCCTGGCAGGAAAGCGAGCAGCTGTTTGCGTTTGTTGGCAACCGCTACCGCTGGGAGAAAAAAGGCTGGTTCCGCCGCCCAAAGGGAGAGCGCGTGCGCACCGCCCTTCTTTTTACTGGCGTTAACCATGCTCAGCTGACCAGCATCAACCTGGATGACAAAGATCAGGTGCTGGAATTGCTCGACATGGAAGCACATGACAGCGGCGTAGGCACCACCGTGCTTTTAAACTTTGCTGGCGGCGGCACCGTTAAACTGTCGTGCGAGGTGGTGGACGCAGCTCTGACTGACCTGACAACACCGTGGGAAGCCATGCAGCGCCCACGCCACGAAGATTAATTCGGCCCGATAGGACAACCCATGGAACTCAGTGATAAACTGGTACTTGCCCTGCCGAAGGGCCGCATTCTTGGTGAAGTGATGCCTCTGGTACGCGCGGCCGGCATTGAGCCCGAAGCTGCATTTGATGACCCCAAGTCCCGCCAGCTTGAGTTTGCAACAAATGTGGTCGGACTTTCGATCATTCGTGTGCGCGCCTTTGATGCCGCAACATTTGTTGCGTTTGGTGCGGCGCATCTGGGTGTGGTTGGCAATGATGTGCTGCAAGAGTTTGGGTATGATGACCTTTATTCCCCGCTTGATCTGGATATCGGCCACTGCCGCCTGTCGCTCGCGATGCCAGAGGGTGAGCCCAACACCGACCCTAAAGAATGGTCGCACATCCGGGTTGCTACCAAATATCCGAACCTGACACGCGCCTATTATGCAAGCCGGGGTGTGCAGGCCGAGTGCATTAAACTGAATGGAGCCATGGAGCTGGCGCCAAGCTTGGGCCTATCGAAACGCATCGTGGATCTGGTTTCAACCGGCAGCACGCTGAAGGCCAATAACCTCAAGGAAGTTGAAGTACTAACTGAAATCACGTCCCGCCTTGTCGTTAATCGGCCTGCGTTTAAAACACGGCCCGAGGAAATCAGTTACTGGATTGACCGCTTTAGAGAAGTATTGAGTGATGGTTCAAAAGCTTGATAGCAGCACAGCTGATTTTGCAGAAAAGTTTGAAGCACTTTTGGGCCAAAAGCGCGAGACCTCAGCCGATGTACGCGATACGGTGGCGGGTATCATTTCGGACGTGCAAACGCGCGGTGATGCAGCTCTTATTGAGCTGACGCAAAAGTTCGACCGTTTTGACGTAGCCCAAAAAGGCCTGGCGATTGGCGCAGACGAGATTGATGCCGCATGGGCTTCTATTTCAGACGACGTCAAGGAAGCCCTGCAACTGGCTGCGAACCGTATTCGCGAATTTCATGACAAGCAACTGCCCGCCGACCTTGACTATCGCGATGACGCGGGTGTGCGGCTTGGTCAGGCCTGGAAAGCGGTTGAAGCCGTTGGCCTGTATGTGCCAGGCGGGCTGGCGAGCTACCCATCGAGCGTTTTAATGAACGCGATGCCTGCCAATGTGGCAGGTGTGGAGCGCATTGTGATGGTGGTACCAACGCCGGACGGTGAGCTCAATCCGCTCGTGCTCGCGGCAGCTAAACTTGCCGGTGTAACCGAAATTTACCGGGTGGGCGGCGCGCAAGCTGTTGCGGCACTTGCATTTGGCACCGAGACGATCCGGCCAGTTGATAAGATCGTCGGCCCGGGCAACGCCTTTGTTGCCGAAGCCAAACGACAAGTGTTTGGCAAAGTGGGCATCGACAGCATTGCGGGCCCCAGTGAAATTCTAGTAATCGCCGACAATAAAACGGACCCGCGCTGGATTGCGGCGGACCTGCTCTCACAAGCCGAGCATGACGAAGTTGCGCAGTCTATCCTGATCACCGATGATCAGGTGTATGCCCGCATGGTTGAGGACGCGGTGGAGGACCACCTAGCCAGCCTCGAGCGCCGCGCGATCGCAGGGGCAAGCTGGCGTGACTATGGCGCTATCATTACTGTTGAAACACTTGAAGATGCCGTTCCACTAACCGACCGATTGGCGCCAGAGCACCTTGAGCTGGCGGTTGAAGACCCGGAGGCCATGCGTAAAAAAATCCGGAATGCGGGTGCAATTTTCCTAGGTCGGCATACGCCAGAGGCCATCGGTGATTATGTAGCCGGACCGAACCATGTGCTGCCAACCGCGCGTACAGCGCGCTTTTCCAGTGGTCTCAGCGTTTATGACTTTATGAAACGCACCACCTTTGTGGAGTGCGATGAGGAAAGCCTGAAAGCGATTGGACCAGCCGCAGCAACACTCGCGGATGAAGAAGGGCTTGGCGCGCACGCGCTTTCTGTTACCATCCGCCTGAAAGACTGAACGAAGCAAGAGCGCTTATGACCAGCCGCAAGCTCATTGATGTGACGCTTGATGAATCCACCATCGTACGCTGGAGCGCCGATGTGGAACATGAACGGCGTATCGCGATTTTCGACCTTCTGGAAGAAAACAGCTTTTCGCTCCTGAAATCAGCTGATGAGGCCTATGACGGCCCCTACAAACTGCACCTTGGAACCATTGAAGGCCGCCTGCAGTTTGACGTGAAAGCCGAAGATGAGCAGCTCCTTATGAGCTTTCGCCTGGCGATGACCCCTTTCCGTCGCATCATCCGGGAATATTTCGCCATTTGTGACAGCTATTACGAGGCGATCAAAAGTGCGTCACCCTCCCAGATTGAGGCGATTGATATGGGCCGCCGCGGGCTGCACAACGAGGGCAGCGCACTCCTGATGGAGCGTCTGGACGGTAAGGTTGAGGTCGATATGCAAACGGCGCGGCGCCTTTTCACACTGGTGTGCGTATTGCATTTGAAAGAAGGTCGAGGGCCACGATGATGGAGACGCAAGCCTCTGAAAATAAAAAGAAAACACAGAGCGTCTTGTTCGTTTGCAACCAAAACGCCGTCAGGAGCCCTATGGCCGAAGCGCTTGCCAACCGTCATTGCAAACGCAGGATATTTATCGAATCGGTTGGCCTGATCGCGGGGAATTTGGACCCGTTTTCTGTTGGCGCCATGGCGGAAGAAGATATCGACATTTCTGACCATCAGCCCAAACCCCTAAGTTCTGTTGACCTCGGCGTTTTTGATCTTGTCATCGCACTGACGCAGGAAAGCCGCGACCATATCTCAAAGCTAAGAGATAAGGGTGAATTTGTGCTCGAATACTGGCCAACACCAGACCCGTCGGGCGCTGAAGGCAATCGCAATCAAGTGATCGACAGCTACCGACTTGTGCGCGACCGGTTAGAGACCATGATCGCGGACCGATTCCCCTTTTAGGCGGCTGACCGCCGCCACCCTGTGGCAAAAAATCTGCTTTTTCACGCGAAAAAAGGACGAAAAACCCCAAAAAAAGGGGCAAAACGGTTGCTTTTTGGGGTCAACCTCGTCATGTATGTGCGCAAATTGCAGGCCATATCAAGGAGACAAAATGGCTAAAGAAGAAGTTCTCGAAATGCGCGGTACAGTCACCGAACTGCTACCGAACGCCATGTTTCGAGTGAAATTGGAAAACGACCACGAAATTTTGGGCCATACCGCCGGCAAAATGCGCAAAAACCGCATCCGGGTTCTGGCTGGCGACGATGTGCTTGTTGAACTCACGCCTTACGACCTCACCAAAGGTCGCATCACCTACCGCTTCAAATAAGGGCCCGGTCAGAGATGACCAGCCCAGCTAATGGCATGCCTGAAAACTCAGGCAGGCTTGTGCTCGCCTCCGCCTCGCCGCGGAGGCTTGAGCTTTTGGCACAGATTGGCGTAGCGCCAAATGAGGTTGCCCCGGCGGACATTGATGAAACACCGCACGCTGGCGAACTGCCAAAACCCTATGCTGAGCGTATGGCGCAAGAAAAAGCGGCTGCGGTCGCACCGGCGCATGCCGGGGCGGTCGTTCTAGCAGCAGACACGGTTGTCGCATGCGGGCGGCGGATTTTGCCAAAGGCCGAGGACCAGGCGACAGCGCGGGCGTGCCTGGCCCTGCTTTCGGGCAGGCGGCACCGGGTGATCTCCGGCATTTCACTGGTGACCGCAGACGGCAATCAATTTACGAAATCCGTAACAACAACCGTTGCTTTCAAGCGCCTGTCCGTTGAGGATATCAATGCCTATATCGCGTCCGGCGAGTGGGACGGCAAAGCGGGTGGTTATGCCATTCAGGGGCTGGGTGCGACGTTTGTTCGCCAAATCTCAGGGTCCTATTCCGCTGTTGTTGGCCTGCCCCTTTTTGAAGTGGGCGGCTGGCTGAACACACATTTGAATAGGTCGGCGCCATGAGCGAGCGCCTGACGATTATCGAGCCCGGTATCGGCGGCGCGCGCAGCGCCGACATTGACGGTGACAGCATCCCGACAGACCTGCGCTTTCATGACGATACGAGCTTGAGCCCGCTTGATGGCCTTTTTGCCGCGCGCATCACCAACGTGGATGCAGCGAATGATATGGCATTCGCGGACCTTGGTGGTGGCCTGACGGGTAGCCTGTCACTGAGGCGCGCCAAATTGCGCGTCAAAGGTCAGGTTGCAGGCATCAAAGACTGTGTGACGGAAGGCGAGCGGCTGCTCGTTCAAGTGGTCGCGGAGCCAAACGCAAGCGAGACCAAAGCGGTTTCCATCACACCGCGCCCGCGTCTGATGGGGCGCTATCTGGTGGTGGAAGCAGGTGCAAGCCGCCTGAATTTTTCAAAAGACCTGCCACCACGCACCATCAAGGCACTCTCGGATGAGCTGTCCGCTTACGCAGAAACAGCTGCCATTATTGTGCGCAGCAGTGCGGTGGATATCGCGCCCGAGGCGATCATTAGAGAAGCGGAACGACTGGCGGGTGCGCTAAATGCCACGCCAGAAACACCGGGCCTTGTGTTTGCCTACAGCCCGCTTGAAAAAGCATTGCTGGCTGCCCCGGATGACAGCGCAGAAATACTGATCGAGGGCGGTAGCGCCTTTGCGGACGCCAAACAGATCGCGGGCGACGGGTGGCCTGACCTGGCGCCCCGCCTCGCACCCTACAAAGGAAGTGAGCCTGCGTTTGAGCATTTTGGGGTGAATGAAGCGATCGAAGAAGCGCTCAGCGAGCGCATTGAGCTACCATCCGGTGGCTGGATCAGCATCACCGAAACACCCGCCATGACAGTGGTGGATGTGAATATGGGCAGCGCCCTTAAGGGCCGCAGCGCGTCAGATGCCAAAGTGCAGGTCAATCTGGAGGCCGCGCTCGCCACGCTTTATCACCTGCGGTTTCAGGATATCGGCGGCCTTGTGGTGGTGGACTTTATCGACATGTCCGCCAAGGGTGCTGCGCGCGAGCTGATGACGCTGATTGAACGCACCGTGCGCGAAGACAGGGTGCCCTTGTCACACACAGGGCTTTCCACTTTTGGTTTGGTGGAGTTTGCGCGCAAACGCTCTGGCATATCCCTCAAGGGTCGCATGCAGGCACCGCCACTGGTGCGCCAGCGCGCGAGCGCTGCGGCGATTGACTTGTTGCGGCGCGGCGCACACTTGGGCACCACAAACACGCCGGGCGCGCTGATCGTCTCCGGGCCGGAGCCGGTGATTGGCTGGATCAAAGCCAACGCGCACTTCCTTGAAGAGCTAAAAGAAAGCACCAAGCGGCGGGTTGAGCTGATGCTCGGTAACGCACCTGACGTGTTTTTAAGAGGTAACTAATGACGAAGAGTGCAGCCAAATGCCCGGTGTGCGGCAAACCCACGGTTGAAGCCTACCGACCCTTTTGCAGCAAGCGCTGCGCTGATGTGGATTTGGGCAAATGGCTCAATGAAAGCTATGTGCTGCCGGGCGACAGCGAAATCCCGGACGATATCAGCGAAGAGGGATAGCTTTTCAGCTGGACAGCGCCTTTTGCGCTGATATGGTCATGACCATGCAACAGGCTTTTGCACGTTCTGTTTTCCTACTATGGCTCCCGCACATCAGGCGGTGAGGCCCTAAACTCGTTTATTCAGTTTTTCCTTCGCGCCGACCAAGCCCCAGGCGCAGCAAGTCGCGCCAATAATTCTTGGAGTGACCATGACAGCCCCTGCTACCAGCCCCCGCAATACAATTGTTGGTTTTGCGCTTGCCATCGGCGGGGCGATCCTGTTTTCAAGCAAAGGCATCCTGATCAAATTTGCTTTCGAAGAGGGGCTGAGCACTGAAACGGTCATGCTGTACCGCATGGCTCTGTCCCTGCCGTTTTTTCTTTATGTCGGGTTTAAAACCGCGCCGCCCAAAACATCTGAAACCGTTTCCCACAGCAACCGGTTGAAAATGATCTATTGCGGCATCTTTGGCTATTATCTGGCCACCTGGTTGAGCTTCCACAGCCTGCATTTTATCTCGGTGCAGCTGGAGCGCATTATCCTGTTTAGTTATCCGGCGTTAGTGGTGGCTGGTGCGGCCCTCGTCGGCCGCCAACTCCCGTCAAAGCGCATGGTATTCGCGGTTTTGCTGGCATACGCCGGTGTGGCTGTCCTGTTTGGGTTTGAATTTGCCGCAGCAGGCATTTCTGGGTCCACAACCGGTGACGTAGCATATGGGTCAATTCTGGTTGGGCTGTCGGCGCTTTTTTTCGCAAGCTATGTTTTGGTGTCAAAAGGCCTGATCCAGACTTATGGCAGCGCCTTTTTCACTGCGACGACCATGTCTATCTCAACGGTTGCCATCATCATCCACAGTACCGCGGTAGCTGCGGCCACAGCTGATTTTGCCACTTTGCTGCCAGCAGGCAGCAGCTTTGCGATCCTTGGGGCCATTGCAATTGTTGGCACCGTCATCCCGACATTCATGCTCTCGGAAGCAGTTGCCCGCATCGGGCCGGAGCGCATGGCCATTTCCGGCACCGCCGGGCCCGTGGCCACCAGCCTGATTGCGGTCATTGCGCTGGGTGAACTGTTCACAGCCTATCACGCGGTTTCCATCGCCTTATGCTCTGCTGGTGTGTTGCTGATCACGGCAAAGTCAAAGCCAGCGTGAAAACGGGCATTTGCGCGCATTATTCGCTTATGGGCAGCGTGAGTGCGAATGCAAAGACAGATGGTTGCGGACACAACCAAAAAAAATACGATTCACTGCTGGACAGGACCCATAATATTGGCTAAACACCGCTTCGCACTTCGGGAAACCCACCCGATATTCTGATGTGCCCGGGTAGCTCAGGGGTAGAGCAGCGGATTGAAAATCCGCGTGTCGGTGGTTCAAATCCGCCCCCGGGCACCATCACAAACAAACCCGCCTTGCGCGGGTTTTTTTGTGACTTGTTTCCGTGGGGATCGGAATTGAACCACTGTTCATACCGAGGCGAAGCCGAAGGTGACGAGGCGCATCAGCGCTCAGAATCGAATTAGACAAGACCAAGTACTCGCTCACACAATATCTACTTCATCCTTAAACACCAAGACCGCCAAATAGATCGCTGCAAGCGGTGGAATAAACGCCAGTCCAAAACCGACAATAGCCGTGACCTTCGGGTTTTCCGACTTCGTCTTTCCCAAGCGATAAGCCAAATAAGTAATAAGAGCCACCCAACTCAAGGCAATTAGCGGCAACAAAACTGTATACACATCGCTCTCCTCGCAGTTTGAAATTGAATTTGTTTATGGTTAGAAAATAGATCAGACATATCTTTTTTCAACTAATATTTATCGTTTATCAATAAAATTATTGTATATCCACGCTACACCATCTAGGCTAGGGGTCAGGTCAAAAGAGGTTGAGTATGCCTAAAACGGTTCGGATAAACCTTGATTTAATCTTGGTCCAAAGACGGAAGAGCCTGACACAGCTGTCTGAGGAGATAGGCATTACTGTCGCAAATTTATCCAAGCTGAAAACAGGAAAAGCCCGGGCAATCCGGTTCTCAACATTGATCGCCATTTGCAATGCCCTGGATTGCTCTCCAGGTGAGTTAATCGAACTTGAGGAAGCAGAGAGACGGTAGGTTTGTCGCACCAACATCGACGCTGCAGAAAGCATGAAATACCTGCGTCAGTGGCCTTTGCGAAGCTGGTGAGTGAATACGAACCTAATCCACCCCCGGGAACCACTCAAAAAAGCCTCGCCATTCGGTGGGGCTTTTTTGTTGATTTTTCGGGGTAGCTGCGTTGACTAGTGCTCATACTGAGCAAAGTGAAGGTGGCGCGCCTTGCCGCCACTGCTAAAGCGCGCGTAATAATTCCGCTGCTTTCAGCAAAGTCTCATCGTTTTTGGCAAAACACAGCCGGATCACTTTGTTGGTCTCCAGATACGTCGCTCGTTGTTCCGATTGGTAAAAAGGGCTGAGTGGGATGGCCGCAACGCCTATTTCTTTGGTTAGCCATTCACAAAACTCACGGTCATTCAGTGTCGATATGGCTGAATAATCGAGTAACAGGAAATATGTGCCTTTTGATGGCAGTATCGTGAAGCGAGAGCCTTCAAGCGCGCCCACTAGCAAATCGCGTTTTTGCTGATAAAAACCTGCCAAACCCGTGACATGGGAGGGCTGCTCTTTCAGCATTTGCGCAATGGCTATTTGCGCGGCGGTAAAGGAGCAAAAGTTGACATATTGATGGACTTTTCTGAACTCGGCAGAAAGTTCATTTGGCGCAGCGCAGTAGCCCATTTTCCAACCGGTGCAATGAAAAGTCTTGCCAAAACTGGAGACGACGAAGGCGCGCACGAATAACTCAGGGTAACGCAAGACACTCTCATGCCTTAGGCCATCAAAGGTCATGTGCTCGTACACTTCGTCGCTGATGACATACAAATTATGTTTTTCAACCAATGTCTGTAGTGCACCGAGATCAGACTGGCTCAATATTGAACCTGTTGGGTTGTGCGGGTTGTTAATGATGATGGCACGCGTGTTGGCATTGATGGTTTGTTCGACCCTTGCCCAGTTTATTGCATAGCTTGGGGCCTCAAGTGCGATATGGCGACACACACCGCCGGCCAGCTCAATGGCGGGTTCGTATGAGTCGTAAGCGGGGTCAAAAACAATCACTTCATCATTTTTGCGCACAAGGGTTTGTACCGCGACCCATAAGGCTTCAGTTGCCCCTGTCGTAATAGTGACATTGTTTAAACCATGGAGTTTTTGTTCAGCGGTTAACTCAGCTTGATACTGCCGGTGCACCAATTCGGCGATTTGAGTTAACAATTCAGGCAACCCGTTTGAGGGCGCGTATTGATTATTCCCCTCACTAACGGCTTGGTTAAATTTGTCTTTCAAAAAATCGGGCGTATCAAATTCAGGGAAGCCTTGAGACAGGTTAATCGCTTGATGTTGATGAGCCATTATCGACATTTCGGTGAAAATACTGGTCTCTAAATTTGGCAGTTTGCCGATAAAAGCAGATGACACCAAAGGCCCCTTTGATTTTTGTTGGCGAGTTTGCTTCAGTTCTTTCGCAAACTCTTTGCAACGCAAAACTATTAAAATTCAATTTGCGAAGCAACCTGACACCAAGCCAACTAAAGCTGGATTGAAAATCCCCGTGTTGGTGTTGCAAATCCGCCCCCCGTAAACGAAAGTGGTGTTGCGGAAAAATCCGCGATCACCGTAGGTTTCAACAAAATAAACAGTGAGGACAACACCCGTGAAACATACCCTGCTTAAATCCTTTAAGGCGCTGGCTTTCACCACCGCCATCTGCCTGACGAGTGTGAGCGCACCGGCGCTGGCACAAGACGGCGCATCCGCCGCCGTTGACGAGCAATATATTTGGGACCTGACCAACTTTTACCCCACGCGCGAGGCCTTTAACGCCGAGGTTGAGCGACTGCGGGCATCAACCGACCGGCTTGAGCCCTTCAAAGGCAAACTGGGCGACGATGCTGCCACCCTGTTGCAGGCGCTTGATACCAATTCAGTTTACATCAAAGAACTGTCGCGGCTGTTTACTTACGCGTCCAACTTCAGAAACGCCAACCTGGGGGACCCGGAAGGCCAGCAGATGGTTGGCCGCCTGCAGGCGCTGTGGCAAACAGCCAGCGCCGCCACCAGCTTCTTTATCCCTGAAATTGTGGCGATCGGCGAAGATCGGCTGATGGACTTTATTGCCGAAGAACCGGGCCTTGAGAAACATGCCTTGTTCCTGCGCGATACCATGCGCCAATCAGCACATGTATTGTCACCAGAGTCAGAGCAGGTTTTAAGCTTGCTTGGCACGGCACTCGGTGCGTCCCAAAACGCGCGGGACTTGCTCGCAAACGCAGAGATTGAATGGCCCGCAATTACCCTGAGCGACGGCACTGAAGCCGTGATCAGCAACGCCGGGTACGGCCTTCATCGCCAAGCGGCAAACCGCGAAGATCGCATCGCGGTTTTTGACGCCTTCTGGGGCACCTGGAAAAAATATGAAAGCACGTTGGGCGCGACCCTGAACGGCGAAGTGCAAGCCAATGTGGCCACCGCGAAAGCACGCAAGTACGAGAATACGCTGCAGTATTTCCTCTCAGGCGACAACATCCCCGAGGAGGTGTACCGCACCCTTGTGAAAGTAACAAACGACCGCATTGACGTGCTGCATCGCTATTTTGAGCTTCGTGGCCGCATGCTGGGTATCGAAGACCTTGGTTATCATGACATTTACCCGGCGCTGGTGGAAACCGACCTGTCATTCCCGATTGATGAAACACGAGAGCATGTTCTCGCGTCCGTTGAGTTGCTGGGGCCAGAGTATGTTGAAAAATACGCTGACGCGTCGCTGAAGCGCTGGATGCATGTGTACCCTCAGCCAGGCAAACGCTCTGGCGCTTACATGTCAGGGTCCGCGTATGACGTGCACCCGCTCATTCTCTTAAATCATCAGGACGATTATAATAGTGCCTCGACATACACCCATGAGTGGGGCCACGGCATGCACCAGGTTCTGACAAACGAGAACCAGCCATATGAACTGTCTGGTTTCTCAATTTTTACGACCGAGATTGCGGCGATTGCTAACGAACTTTTGCTGCAGGAGCACATGCTGGCAAATGCCAAAACCGAGGACGAGCGACTGTATTATCTGGGCTATGCACTTGAGCAGATGCGTGGCACTTTCTACCGGCAAGTCATGTTCTCTGAGTTCGAGCTTGCGATCCATGAGGCCGTTGAACGCGGCGAAGCCATGACCGGCGCAAAAATGACCGAGATGTACGGCGAAATCCTCAAGCGTTATCATGGGCACGAGCAGGGCGTGATGGAAATCACAGACCGCGATATGATGGAGTGGGCCTACATCCCGCACTTCTATTATAATTTCTATGTCTATCAGTATGCGACATCGATTGCCGGTGCCGCCTATTTTGTGGATGAGCTGAAAACCGGCGGTGACGCCGCGCGCGAGACCTACATCAGTTTTCTGAAGGCAGGCGGTTCAAACTATCCGTTGCAGATTCTGAAAGATGCAGGTCTCGATATGACATCGGCGGACCCCTACAATGCTGTCATCGACCGCATGGACAAGGTGATGGACGAGATCGAAGCAATCCTGGATCAGCGCGCCAACTAGCGGGCAGAATTACTGTTGGGTGGTGTGAAAAAATCGAGTACCGAATATATCCGCACCGCCCAACTTCGCTGTCTTGCCCACCATGCCGGGCAGCCAATTATCACCACCATTCCGCACTTGCGCATTTCGAAATATTCCCTTTAAGGTCAAGCCCTTCATAAACACCAAGGCGGGGCAAGATGGGTGATTTGAATTTCAACCAAGAGTTTCTGACTGCGCTTGCCGCCCACCGGGGCGAGCTGACGACCAAGCTATTTCAGTTCATTACCTTTTGGGGTGGTGTTGAAGGTTATCTGATTATTGTAGCGCTTCTGTATGCCGCCATCAGCAAACGGTTGGCAGTTCAGGCCGCGATTGTTGTGCTTTTGTCAGCGGTTGCCAACCACCTTTTGAAGGTGGCCATCCAGAACCCACGCCCGTTTGTTGCTGAAGGTACTTACGTTGAGCAGTGGGCGGTTTCCGCTGGCCGCGCGACAGAGCTTGCGACCGAGTTTTCAACACCGTCCGGGCATGCGATGGGCGCAGCGTCCTTTTATCTGTTCCTGATGCTGCGAACGCGAAACAATTTGGTCAGGGCGCTTCTTGTACTGGCGCCGGTTTTGATCGGCATATCGCGGCCGGTTCTGGGTGTGCATTATGTGGAAGACATTCTGCTTGGCTGGGTGCTTGGTGCCGGGCTGGCGGTTTTAGCGAACCGCCATATTGAAACACTGTGGGCATGGTGGCGCGCACGGGCGTTGACCGCCCAGATGGCCGCAAGCTTGATTGCCAGCATGGGTGTTTGGTTGCTCACGCTATGGCTGACAGGCCGCACGATAAGCGACCTGCCGACCGAATTTGTCGGCATACTCGGGTTTTTAACCGGCACATTGCTGGCAGCCCCCATGGAGGTGAAACACATAGATGACGCCGCAGCGGGTTTGACATTCCCTGTCAAACTGGCCCGGTTTTTCCTGATGGCGGCTGTGTTGGTTGGCAGCATGCTACTTTTGGATACGCTCATGGGGTTTGTGGAGGGCACCGGACCGGTTACTGAGAGCTTGTTGCGATACCTGAAATACACAAGCGTTGCTTTCGCAAGTCTCTTCGGCGCGCCCTGGCTCTTCAAACGGCTGAAGTTGGACGGGACCACTGAATAACGCCACAGCCCCCGCAACAAAAGCGAAACCAATGTGACCCATGAACGTCATGAAACTGCATGACGGTCGTCACAAACGCTCGCCAATCTCCCGGCAATCAAAATTCAGCTTCGGGGGGCAACCACATGAAAAATCTACTTGGAACCACTGCGCTCACAGCATCCTTGCTGTTCCTGTCAGTGCCAGCTGCGGCGGACCTGATGGGCCGCGTCAGTGACCAATCGGGCAACATCTCGCTTGATGGTGCAACAGTTCAAATCGTTGAAACGGGCGCCACGGCGGTCACCAACCGCGCGGGCGTTTACCGATTTGCCAACCTGGAGCCCGGCACCTACACGCTACGCATCACTTATATCGGCGCGGATCCCGTTGAAATTTCGGCCACCGTCAATGGTGGTGACGGCGATACCGTGGCGGACGTCGCGCTGGGGTCGGACGACAATGTAATGGAAAACATTCTTGTTATTGGTCAGCGCGGCGCGCTGAATAACGCGCTCAGCCGCCAGCGATCTTCTGACCGCCTGATCACGGTTTTGTCGGCGGATGCGATAGGCCAGCTGCCGGACGAGAATGTGGCGGAAGCCGCCCGCCGGGCCGTGGGTGTGAACGTCCTCAATGACCAGGGTGAAGGCCGGTTTGTTTCCATTCGCGGCGCCAGCCCGGCATTTGTAAGCTCCACCATTAACGGTGTGCGCATCCCGTCGCCGGAGGCAGACGGTCGGCAGGTGCCGCTCGACGTGATCGACAGTGATATTCTCTCGTCCATTACAGTAACCAAAACGCTGACGCCGGATGTGGACGCAGACAATATTGGCGGTAACGTTGAAATCACCACGCTGTCCGGCCGGGACCAGAAAGACATGGTGCTGCGTTTCAAGGCGGCGGGCATTTATGCCGAACAGGTTGAAGAACTATCCCAGCGTTTTTCGGGCGTGTATGCCAACAACTTTATGGACGGTCGTTTTGGAGTTGCTGCCTCGCTGGCGTGGCAGGAGCGCCGCTTTGGCTCGGAAAATATCGAAGTGGACGGGCCCGAATGGCTATTTGAAGACAATATCGCCTACCCGGGCGAGTTGGAGTATCGGGATTATCAGATTACGCGCAAGCGCCTGAGTGCTTCCCTGAACCTGGATTTTGAAGCCACGGAAAACCTGGAGCTGTATGCACGCGGGCTTTTCTCCGACTTCAGTGATCAGGAGTTCCGTTCCCGCGTTGAGCATAAGTTCGGCGACCCGGAGTTTTCGTCGGCAACGGGATCTACAGCGTTTGTAGACGCCGCCGCGGATGACCCCTATGAGGTGGACCGGGACGTGAAAGACCGGCTTGAAGAACAGCGCATCTGGTCTGTTGTTGCGGGCGGCGAATACATCAAGGACGAGGTAGAGATTGACTTTTCTGCGTCCTACAGCTTTGCCGATGAAAAAGAACCAAACCGGCTGGACACAGACTTTCGGGCCGAGTTCGACAGCGGCATTTTTGGCGTTGATGTCAGCAACCCGCTGTTGCCCATTGCGGCGTTTAATGATGCTGCGGCACAAGCGGCCTACCTCGACCCCAATAACTATGAATTCAACGGCATTGAGCTTACCAATGGTTTGACCGAAGATGACGAGGTCGCCTTTGCCGCCAACTTCAAATATAATTTGGACCTGTTTGGCAAACCGGGCTTTATCAAGACAGGTGGTAAAATCCGCCTGCGTGAAAAATTCTTTGATTTTAATCTTGAAGTGCTTGAGGCCGACGACATCACGCTCTCTGGTTTTGAAGCGCCGATAGAATTTGACCTTGCTGATATCAACCCGGTGCCAAATGGCCGACTGGTGCGGGATTTCTTCAATGCAAACGGCAGCCTGTTTGAAACCAACGAATATGACACCATTTTCGCCTCTGGCGAATCTGACTATGATGCGGAAGAAAACATCTATGCCGCTTACGCGATGTTCCAAAGCCAGATCACACCGCGTTTTTCGATCACGGGTGGCCTGCGCATGGAACACACGGACTTCAGCACCAGCGGGCAGGTTTTGCTGGAGCAGGAGTTTGAAGCCGAGTTCGACGGTGACATCACGGACCAGGACCCGCTGAGCCTGATCCCTGCACCGGGCGTACCCGGGGACATCCTGTTCTCTGACTTGGATTTCGAATTTGATGAAGGCATCACGGTACTGGAGTATGAAGCCATCATTCGCCAGGCGGCGGACTTTGACAATAGCTACACAGACTGGCTGCCAAGCTTCCTAGCGCGCTTTGATGTGCGTGATGACCTTGTAATCCGCGCCGGGTTCCACACCTCGATTGTGCGCCCGAACATTGAAGATGCGTCGCCGCGCACGCTCGCAGAGCAAGGCGAGGACGGTTTGGTTGCCGAAGCCGGCAACCCGAACCTCGCCCGCCAGAAAGCCAACAATTTTGACTTTGGCATTGAATGGTACCCGGGCAATGCCGCGGTTTATTCAATAGGCGTGTTCCACAAGGATATCAGCAACTTCATTGCGCGCACGCAGCTGAATAACGTCACATTCAACGGCAACCAGTATGATGAACTGGATACCTTCATCAACCTGCCAGACGCAAAGTTGACGGGTGTTGAAGTGAATATCCAGCAGCCGCTTGATATGCTGCCAGGGTTCCTGAATGGATTTATCCTGACCGCAAACTACACCTATGTGGACGGTGAAGCGACACTGGCGGGCGGGCGCGAGATCTCGATCCCGGGCCAGTCCAAAAATATTTTCACCGGCATTATTGGTTACGAAAAAGGCCCCTGGAACCTGCGCCTGGCAGGCACCTACCGGGACGAATATCTGGATGAGCTGTCTGTTTCAGAAGACGAGAACGGCAATGAGCTTGACCGGATTGTTGACGACCACTTCCAGCTGGATTTCATGGGCAAGTATCGCTTTACTGAGCAGCTGCAGGCCTTTGTTGTAGTGAAGAACATCAACAATGAGCCATTTTTGGCGCGGATCAATTCACCGAGATTTGGCCGTCTGAACTCTCAGTTTGAAGAGTATGGCATCACGGCAAAAGTCGGCATTTCCTTCGTCTATTAAGGCAAAGCAAAACAACCAAAGGGGCCGGAGCATCTGCGCCCGCCCCTCTTTCCTTTGAAGGATTTGAAATGAAGAATTTTGCGAGCTTTGCCGCCCTTGTGCTGGTCACTGCATGCGACACCGCGCCGGTGCTCGAGCCTCTGCCCTCGGTCACAGCCGTGATAGAGACTGTTCCCGTGAAATCGAGCGATGACGCTGCAGACGATCCCGCCATCTGGATCAACCAATTGGACAGCGCGCAAAGCCTGATCCTCGGCACAGACAAGCAGGCAGGCCTTTATGCCTATGACCTCAAAGGGGCTATCCAACAGTTTCTGCCGACGGGCCGCCTCAACAATGTTGACCTGCGCCAAGGCATCACGATCGGAAACTGGCAAGGTGACTTGGCTGTTGCCTCCAACCGAACGGACAACAGTGTGGCCGTATTTGAGATTGCTGCGGACGGTCAAATCAGTGAACTAGGTTCTTTTGCGTCGCTCCTCGATGAACCTTACGGCATTTGCATGGGCGCGCTCGATGGGCAGTTGATGGTGACGGTAACCCACAAAACCGGTGACGCGATTTTTTATGCGCTGAGTAGCCCGACAACAGTTAGAGAAACATACCGCCTGAAATTCGATACTCAGCTGGAAGGCTGTGTGTTTGACGAGCCCACCAATCAGGTCTTTATTGGCGAAGAAGAGGCCGGCATTTGGGCGGCGACGTTCGCGGAGGGAAGCTTTTCAGCGCCGGAAGCCATGGACACAATTGGTGGCCCTTCGGGTCTTGTGGCGGACGTTGAAGGGCTTTCCATCTACCGTCGCAGCGAAGAAGCTTTTCTGGTGGCCTCCTCACAGGGCGACAACAGCTATGCGCTCTATACACTCGCGGACCTGAAATTCATTGGGCGTTTCCGCGTCGCACCCGGCCAATTTGACGGTACTGAAGAAACAGACGGACTGGCGGCATCGGGCAACTACATCAGCGACCAGTTTCCGAACGGGCTTTTGGTTGTGCAGGATGGTATCCGTCCGGATGGTGCGTTCCAGAACTTCAAGCTGGTGGACTGGCGAGACATTGAGAAAACTGTTTTGGACAATCGTCAAACTGAATTGCCGGGCAGCAATTAAAGATTAGCTGCCCACCAAGCCCGCCTCTTTTCTCCCTTCACTTGCTGCACACCTTATTGACTGGCAGACTGTGGGTTGAGGGAGATGGGGCATGAAACGCAGGATCACCAGACGGGACTTTTTAAACGGTACACAAATCGCAGTGGGGGCTGCGCTGACCGCGCCCATTTTGCAGGCCTGCGGCGTGCAGCCCGACGAATTCGCCTTGCCACCCGGTTATTATCCGCCATCTAAAACCGGCATGCGTGGCAGCCATGACGGGTCTTGGGAAGTGATTCATGCACGCGTTGCCGGGGAAGAATGGCAGGCCGGCGCACCAGAGGCAGAATATGACCTGGTGATAGTTGGCGCTGGCATCAGTGGCTTGTCCGCCGCTTATTTTTATCAGCAGAAAAAGCCGGAAGCCCGCATCCTGATCCTCGATAACCATGACGACTTTGGCGGCCATGCCAAACGCAACGAATTTGACGCGGACGGCGACACCCGCATCGGCTACGGCGGCACGGAGGCGATTGATACGCCTTCAAGCTATAGCGAGCCGGCCAAAAAACTGCTGCGCGACATTGGTGTCATTGCCGAGCGTTTTTACGACTATTACGACCAAGACCTATACAGCCGGCATAACCTCTCGAAAGCTATCTTTTTTGATAAAGAAACTTTCGGAGAAGACAAACTGGTACGCGGGTTCGGCAAACGCAGCTGGGAGGCGTTCGCCGCCGACACGCCCATGAGCAACGAAGCCAAAGCAGATTTTGTTCGGGTGTTCACGAACCGAGAGGACTATCTGCCCGGCAAGACCCAGGCCGAAAAATACGAGATTTTGCGCAAGACAAGCTATGAGGATTTTCTGCGCAATTATTGCAAGGTGTCGGAAGAGGTTATCAACATCTACAAACGCTGGGGCATGAGCTTCTGGTGCGTGGGTATTGACGAAGTACCGACGACAGACATCCTCACCTACGACGGGGGCATGCCCGGCGTCGTGCACACCATTGAGCGGGTTGGCTACCGCAATGACGAACCCTACATCTTCCATTTTCCAGACGGGAACGCATCGGTCGCACGGCTTCTGGTGCGCGCGCTCAAACCAGCTGCGGTGCCGGGCAACAGCATGGAAGATGTGGTAACAGCCAAGGCGCGCTATGAGTTGCTGGACGGTCCGCGCGACAAGGTGAATATCCGGCTGAACTCCACAGCAGTGCATGTGGAAAATAAAGATGGCGGCGTCGACATCACCTATATACGCGGCGACAAGCCCCATAAAGTGCGCGCCAGTAAATGCATCATGGCGTGCTACAATTCAGCGATCCCGTACTTATGCCCTGAAATGCCGCAAGAACAGCTTGATGGCCTTGCCTATAACGTAAAAATTCCGCTTGTGTACACCAAAGTGCTGGTGCCGAACTGGCAACCGTTCGCTGAGCTTGGTATGGACTTTGTCTACTATACCGGCGGCTTTTATAAGCAGGTTGAGCTCGCATACCCGGTCTCGATCGGTGATTATAAAATGTCGGCAACACCCGATGAGCCGATGATCCTCCATATGTGTCATGTACCGTGGGTACCGGATGTAAAAGGGGCTGACCAATGGCGCGTTGGCCGGGCACAAATTCTCACCACTCCATTTGAGACGTTTGAGGAACAAGCCAAACTACAGCTTAATCAGGCACTGTCGCAGGCGGGGTTTGATGCAGACCGCGATATCAGCGCCATAACAGTTAATCGCTGGTCCCATGGCTATGCCTATGCGGGTGACGCCATCTGGGAGCCGGATTATGCAAGTGAGGCAGAGAAACCCTGGGTCAAAGGGCGGAAGCCGTTTGGCAATATCCATATTGCAAACTCAGATGCTGCCGCTGCTGCAAATACAAATGCCGCGATAACGCAAGCGCACAGGGCTGTTTCCGAAATTTTAGCCTAGCGTTGCTGTTGCCTGCTCACCCAATCAGCTTAATTGACAGGGCATGTCACCGCGAGGAGGAAGCCCATGTCAGAATCACCCGTGCATGTTGTCGCCAATCTGATGATTGAAGATGATGAGGCCTATATGTCCTATCAGAAAGGGTTTTTTCCAATCCTGAAAAAACATGGCGGTGAGCTCATTACCTATGATGATGCGGCTACCACGTTTGAAGGTAGTAGCCCGATTGCAGGCCGCTTTATATTGGCACGCTTCCCAAGCGAAGCGGCCGCAAAAGCCTAGTACAATGACCCGGACTATCAGGCGCTTTCAGAACACCGGCGCGCCGGCACAAAGCTGAATTTCCTGACCATGCTGCACAGCATGCCTGCTCGCTAGACGGCGGAAACTAAAACTGCTCACCATCAAAAGCGCGCCAGTCTTTGCTCACCAGCCGTTCGTCCACAAGCGTACGCTGGAAAAGGCGGTCCGCCTTGTACCATTGCCAAACACGTGCGCGGGCCTGACCATCGTCCGACAACTGGATCATTTCATAGAGATATAAGTCTGGCTCGCCAGTTCTGGTCCAATAGAGCATGGTGGTGCGGTTAAAGTCATCAAGTGCAACATCACAAGCCCAGCCGTTTATGAATTCATTGTCCCAGCGCAAGCGACCGTCCGCAACAGTGGCCGGAAAATCGCGCGTTTCACGGCGACCATCGGCCCACCGGTACAGGTTCGTTTGGTGATAGGGATGGCCCTCTTCGGGAAAACGACACAGCAAACGACTAGCATGCTCGTCAATTTTGTCACCCTCTGGATTATAGTAACGGTACGAGCCTTCCCACACGCCCTCATGGCGCGCGAGCACTGGCATTTGTTTCTTCAGTTCGTTTGGCGTGATGGGTGCTGGCATGGTTTCACTCTTACTCTTGGGGGCGGATGGGAGGCGCTGAGTATCATGGATACCGGCCCACAAGCATGGCCTAGATCAGAATGAATACGGGTTGAGCACAAAATATCTAACGGGACAAAACATCCGAGGCGGCGGCGAGGCCACTTTCAAACGCGCATTCAACCCCTGCACCTAGGCACCAATCACCTGCGATATAAATCCTGCCATGCGCTCCGGAAAGAAATGGCTTGCCAAGCGGGGTAGTCGTTCGGGCATATCGCCACCGATGTGCCGTTTGAACGATAGCTTCCGGCAGATCAAAACCGACCAGGCCCTGAAACGCCTGAAAAAGCTGCTCCCCTGCCTGTTCTTTTTCAATTTCCAGGTGTTTGGTGCTCCAGTCGGCGCTGGCTTGCACAGTCCAGCTGTCGGCGGCAAAGTCCCGACCTGGTTTGCTGCTGTTGCGGGCAATCCATCCCAGCACGCCGTGATCTTTGGTCCAGAAAGTGAAACCGGGGTTGAGCGGCTCCGAAAACACCAGCATTAGGGTCCAGTTGGGGGCGATTTCCACACCCGCTAAAGCGCCAGCCAAATTTGCATGAGCGTCGTTTAACATTGCTACCGTTTGCGGTGCCGGCGTGGTAATAATCACTTTATCGAAAGTCTCGGTACTGCCATCAAGCAGCGTCAGCTTCACCTCACCCGTGTTCGCAGAAACAGCCGAGACATGGGTGCTTACTCTCAGATCAAATCCCAGCGGCTCTGTTTTTAGAAAACTGTTCATGGCGGGCGTGCCGATGTACCAGCCGTCGGTGTCGCTAGACACATTCCATTCCGCGATCGAGCCTGCATGGACTGCCCGCTTCAGAAATGCGCGAAAAGGTTGCTTTTCAGCAGCCAGGAACTGGGCGCCGTGGTCCGCCGAATAACCACCATCCATTCGTCGGGTTGCAAGCCGCCCACCAAGTCCGCGACTTTTTTCCAATACGGTGACATCAGCGCCCGCAGATGCAAGCCGACGCGCTGCCGTGACGCCGGCCATGCCGCCACCCACAATTGCAATTCGTTTGTTTTCTTCGGATACGCTCACACCAAGCCTCAGAAATTCACTGAACAATCAGTACGGCAACGCTCGGTGCGCGGATCGTTACTTCAAGACAAAGTTTGCAAAAACACGGCGTTCATACCGGCAACACGGTCCTTGTCCCAAATGGCTTCAAGCGTTGGGCCAGAAATAGCTAGATAATTGATCGCACCAATTGCCTGATAAACCGCCGCCGTTTGCTCATCCAGAGATCGTTCAGCCCAGGTTTTTGTCTGTGCGATTAAGCCAACACATTCATTCAAAAACCTGCGCAGATACCAGCGGTGACTGTCCTGTGCGCGCTCACTATTATCCAGGAGCTCTCGCATAATAAGACGCGCATCTTCGGGTGCCAATTCCATATGATTGAACATTTCCTGAAGGAGCAATTGCCATTTTTCATCTGCACCGCAGTCTGCAGCAAGTACGTTGTCGATAACCGCATCGTACCGCGCCGAAAGGCCCGAGAGAACTTCTGCGTAGAGCGCATCTTTGGTTTTGAAATGATAGATGATGGCCTGTTTCGTCAGTCCCAGTTCGCTGGCGAGATCCGCAAGCGAAACACCATAGAAACCTTTGTCCGCAAACATCCTGAGCGCGGTTTCGATGAACTTTTCTTTGGCTGGTTTTTGGTGTGTTGTCATGGAGCTTTCCTAGCATATCCTTGACAACTTACCAATCGTAAAGTACTAAACTTACCGATCGGTAAGTTTAGTAGGATTGACCACCATGGAACGCACTACAGAAATCGCTCTGCTCGAGGAACTGCATGGGCTGAAAAACAGCAAACTATTTTATCTGGATGAAACCGTGCACAGGTCACCGGTTGGACGTTATATGTCGGCCGAGCGGTTTGAAGCCGAGAAGCACAACATCTTTCGCAAGCTTCCCCTTATTGCAGCGCATAGCTCAGAGCTGCCGGAAGCGGGCAGCTTCATGACCCGCGACCTCGCGGGTCTGCCACTGCTGCTAACCCGCGATAAGGAAATGAACATCCATGCCTTTCTGAATGTATGTCGGCACCGGGGGTCAAAGCTCGAATCAGAAGCAACCGGATGCAAGCGCGCCTTTAGCTGCCCTTACCATGCATGGACCTGGAACAATGAAGGTCTTTTAAAGGGCGTGCCTCACCAGAAGCAGGGATTCCCCGATCTGGACCGAGACGCCTATAAACTGAAACGCCTGCCTGCCATAGAGGCAGCAGGTGTTGTCTGGGTGGTCGCCGACCCGAACGCAGCAGTGGATTTTGAGGCTTACCTCGGCCCGGTTCTTAAAGAATTTGAATGGTTTGGCATGCCCGACATGGCTATCGCCGCCTCGAATGTCATTACCATCAAGGCCAACTGGAAAATGCTGGTTGAAGGTGGCATTGAGGCCTACCATTTCAAGGTTGCACACCGCCACACCATCGGCCCACACTTTTTGGACAACCTCTCCAGCTACCGACTTCTTGGGGCGCACATGCGCTCCATTCTGCCAAAAAACTCCCTGAGGTCGCTCACGGACATGCCACAAGAGGAGTGGAAAATCCGGGAGCACTCCAACGTGCTCTACAATGTGTTCCCGTTAGATCAGTTCCTCCTCATGGAAGACCATGTGGCCTGGATTTCTGCCCGGCCAATCTCTGCTGGCGAGACAGAACTTCGGCTATCAACCATGGCGCCTTCAGGCGATGTATCACCTGAGATGATGTCGCACTGGAAGCGTAATCACCAAATTACCGTTGCGACCCTGATGGAAGACTTCGAGGTGAATGCAGCCGCGCAGGCGGGGTTAGAAAGCGGTGCCAATGAGTTCCTCACGTTCGGTCGGTATGAAGGGGCTCTGGAGAGTTTCAACAAAACCGTCGAGGGCTTTTTAAGCAAAACCGATTAATGCAGGGTGCGCTGCCTTTTGCATTTGCGCGAAAATTGAGTACCGTGTTGCCTCACAGTTTATACAGATCAGGGGGACAGGTCTCATGGCAACATATCGTACCTTCAGCATTCCAACGCTCACCGCCATTGCACTGGTGATGCAAACGGGCGCTTTGTCGGCGCAGGATAATCCACCCATCGTGCAACCGGGCGCACCTGGCAAACCAAGCCAGGCATTGGACGCGGACAAAGCAACAGAAATCGCTAAAAACAGTTATAGCCGCGATGATGTGCGTTTCATGCAGGATATGATCCCGCACCACAATCAGGCGGTGCAGATGTCGGCGCTTGTTAAAGATCGCACCAACAATCAGGACCTCGTGGGAATAGCCGGTCGCATTGATGCGAGCCAGGCAGACGAGATTAAATTCATGTCAGACTGGCTGGCAGCCCGCGGTGAAGAAGTGCCCGAGGCCACGGCCCATCATGCCATGCATATGTCCCATGACATGGCAGGCATGGCGTCACCCGAGGAGATGGCCGCGCTTGCAGACTCCAACGCCACCGATTTTGACCGCCAATTCCTGACACTGATGATTGACCATCATCAGGGTGCCATCACCATGGTACGGGACCTCTTGTCAAACGCCGGGTCAGCCTATGACCCGGTGCTGTTTCAATTTGTCAACGACATCGTGAATGATCAAACGTCTGAAATTAACCGCATGACCGAGCTGCTTGCTGACTTGTCAGCGGACCCTCGTGCGGGCTTAAAAGCTGGTTTTCGTGATGCAGGCGAAGCCATTTCCAACATGGATTTGCTGGTGTCCCTACCGCGGCCCGCAGGATTCTTCGACCCGGACAACCCGGCAGACCTACCGCCTGTTGTTGAGTCAGACGAATACGATGAAGAGCTTGATGAGTCTGAGGTGGAGCGCGGCGAACGCGCACCATTCCTGAGCTTCTCCAACACCGATATGGCCTTTTCCGGCAACAAACTGGTTGCGGGCAGCTACCACGGCTTCAATGTGTATGAACTGTCGGCGGATGGCATGCCAGAGCTCTATAGCTCTGTGGTTTGTCCCGGTGGCCAGGGTGATGTCTCGATTGTCGGTGACCTATTGATCATGTCCGTTGAGCAGACTCGAGGCCGTGTTGACTGCGGCCTGCAAGGCATCGAAGGCGACGTCAGCCGCGACCGCTTCCGCGGCGTTCGCATCTTCGACATCAGCGACCTCCGTGCGCCAGTGCAGGTTGGCCAGGTTCAAACCTGCCGCGGCTCCCACACGCATTCGGTTGTATCAAGCGATGAGGACACCATCGTTGTTTATAACTCTGGCACATCGCGTGTGCGCGATGAGAAAGAGCTCAGGGGCTGCGTTGACGGACTGCCAGGCGACGACGAAACCGCCCTCTTCAGCATTGATGTGATTGAAATCCCGGTGGATAACCCGGGCGCGTCTCGCATTGTCGATAGCCCGCGCGTATTTGCAGACCCTGAAAGCGGCGTGCTCGCGGGTCTGTGGACTGGCGGCGACCACGGCGATGGCACACAAACCACGGCTGAAACGGACCAATGCCATGACATCACTGTGTTCCCGGAGGCAAAAATCGCCGCAGGAGCTTGCTCCGGTAACGGTATCATTTTTGATATTTCCGACCCGCTAAAGCCCGTACGCATTGATGCGGTAACCGATCCTGGCTTTGCCTATTGGCACTCAGCCACTTTCAACAATGATGGTACCAAAGTTCTGTTCACTGACGAGTGGGGTGGCGGCGGTCGTCCACGTTGTATGTCGCACGACCCCAAAACCTGGGGTGCTGACGTGTTTTATGACATCGTCGACCGCAAGCTTGAATACAAAGGGCGCTTCAAAATCCCAGCACCGCAGACAGACACAGAAAACTGCGTAGCACACAATGGTTCTGTCGTGCCGGTACCGGGCCGTGATGTGTTTGTTCAGGCCTGGTATCAGGGCGGCATCTCCGTGATCGATTTCACAGATTCAGAAAACCCGGTTGAAATCGCCTATTTTGACCGTGGCCCAATTCATGAAGATGTACTGATCACCGGCGGTTACTGGTCTGCTTATTGGTACAATGGCAAGATTTACGGTACAGAAATTGTGCGCGGGCTGGACGTGTTGTCGCTTACACCAAGTGAGCATTTGAGCGAAAATGAAATTGCGGCGGCGGCGCTGGCCGACCAGGGCGACATTTTCAATCCTCAGCAACAGTTCCGGGTGTCCTGGCCAGCTGAGCCCGTCGTTGCGATGGCATACCTTGACCAAATGGAACGCAGCGGCGACATGGATGCGGGAACACTCTCTTCCATGAGAGGTGCCCTTACGCAAGCGCAGTCCAGCATGGCTGCAGGCGGCGGTGACATGGGCCTTGCCGAAAGTTTGCAGGCGATGGCGGGTTCTCTTGGCGACAGTGGCCGCGCATCAGCGCTTGGTGAAACCCTCATGGGGATTGCTGCAAAACTGCGCTAACCACCAAACACAATCGGCACGCCGATGAGGCGTGCCGTGCCCTCATTGACAGCGCCTTATTGTGCCGCCTACAGTTCCATTATCAGGATTTGCTTACTGGGGGGGCGCATGAAACAGACATTTTGCAGAGCTGCCATAGCATTTTTTGCAGCCGGGAGTTTATCAACCACTCCCGTATCAGCCCAGCCTGATGCCAAACCGGCCGACCCTATGTGGCAAAACTCATACTGCATTAACCCAAGCATCCCCAGAAGCGTGAAGCTCAAGCCGACTGAAGGCTTTGCCACGTTGCTGTTTGATGTCACAGCCGACGGCAAAACGACCAATGTCAGAATAACGTCGGCCGGGTCTGACGATCCATCAAACGAGCGTTTCGCTAACGACTTCGGAAATGCCGCACGGCAAGCCGTTAAACGATGGGAGTATTTCGCCTACATCAAAGAAGGGGTGGAAGCGCCGCGACAAAACGTGCC
This sequence comes from Kordiimonas sp., assembly GCA_963921265.3. Lineage (GTDB taxonomy): Bacteria > Pseudomonadota > Alphaproteobacteria > Sphingomonadales > Kordiimonadaceae > Kordiimonas. Next base: position 3,057,709 of record OZ001196.2, on the reverse strand, counting down.
TATCCGTTTTGATTTTATTGAGGACACCGGTTCAGACATTCGTCTTTCCCGGGAAGAGGGTTGCGTTACGTCATATTTGCCCGAACCCCCTTCGCATAAGGGGGACCCAACATTGCCGCTGGTCAACATTGCACGTTGTCGAACACCCAATATTCCAGCGAGCGCAGATCGGCAAGGACAGTCAGCCGAAGTGATGCTTGAGTTTGATGTCGACACAGATGGCAACGTTGTGGACCCGCGCGTTGCCAGGACACAAGAAGAAAACGAATTCACCAAATCAGCCCTCAGGGCGCTGAGCAGATGGAAATATCATCCGTTTTTGAAGGCTGGCGAGCCCATTTCACGGCCCAATTTATCACTCGCTTTCACCTTTGGTGAGGCCGATGACATAGAAGGCAAATCCAGCTGTCGTCATGCCCCGTTTGGCAGCGTGCCATTGAGGTTCAACACGCAGGGCGGTTCAGAGTTATGCGTAATGAAATTCGATGTTACTGGAATGCCACAACTCAGCAGAGGCTGCTGGAAAAAGAATTGAGCCCACCGAAATTCATGCCTTACGTTTAGTTGGCCGAGCCCAAACCTACCTTAAGTTTATTTCGCAATTGAAAAAAGTGGACACTTCGGTCAGGGTACCGAGCTTCAATCGCTTTTACTTGAGGGCACTCCCAAATCATGGACTTTGGTTACAGTTTTTCTAATGACGGCGCGGAAGCTTTGCGTCTTGCTGCCGCAGGAGAAGAAGGCGCAGCCATTGATGCCGTTGGGTCAGGCGCTCTTACGCCAAGCGAGGGTGATTGTGCGCCACTGGTCGCGGCGCTTATTGCCATTCGCTCTTTTGCGCTGGCTTCAGCAATTGCTAAAAAACACCACCGTGACAATCCCGCATCTGCCACAGCAGCATACTGGCATGCCATGACCGAAATTCACACGCAACGCGAAGCTGAGGCGATTAGTGTGGCCAACGCAGCAATGCAACATATGGGGCAAACGCCAGAGCTAATGTCCGTGGTTGGACTGGCGCTCTTGTCAGTGGAATCACTCGAGAATGCAGGCAAGGCATTTCAAAACGCGCTCCAGCAACAGGCAAATCCAATTGTTTTTGCCTACCTTGCTGAGGTGCTGCGACTGATGGGGCAGCCTGAGCAGGCTGTTGCCGTCATGGCGCGCTGCTTCAGTAGCGGGTGCAATGACCCGGAGGCCTATTTCCTGGCTGGCAACGCCCATTATGATGCAGGGCAAATCCAAACAGCGATCAATCACTATGACCAGGCGCTTGGTCTGCGACCCTATTATGTTGACGCGCACGACGCCCTTAACCGGGTTCTTTGGGAACATGGCCAAAAAGACAAGTTCCTGAACAGCTTTGTCGTCGCAACGGAGCGTTTCCCAGCGCTTTTGGAGCTTAAGCTCAGACATGCGCATTTTTACATAATGGCGGGCAAGCTCGACAAGGCTGCTGAAGTTCTGGAGCAATGCGAACACGAATTTGCCCCAAACGCACGGGTGATAAGCGAGCTAGCCGAGGTGCGCCGGCAGATGGATCCGGAGTTCAGCCCATTGGGCCTGTATGAAAAAGCCTATGCATTGGATGCACATGATCTCGGGCTTCTCAAGTCCTATGGTCGCGCGCTGATCGAAGCAGCAGATTATGAAAAAGCAGCCAGTGTGATGCGCGAAGCACGGGGCGTTGATGCGTACGACCAGGAATGCATCGCGTACCTAGCCACGGCAAACACCCATGTGAACCCATCTGAGGCCGCACGCATCAACGACTATGCGAATTTTGTCCAGATTTACGACGTGCCCCCACCTGGTGGCTTTGCGTCCATGTCCGCCTTCAACAGCACGCTCCTGCAGGCGTTGCATTCGATGCACCGGGCTGATGTGGCACCGATCGACCAAACGCTTGTGCATGGTACGCAAACACACGGGAACCTGTTCACAAGCATGCGCCCTGAAATTCAGGCATTGAAAGGTCAGTTGTCTGCGTGCGTACAGAGCTACATCGACCATTTGCGCACATTGGGCCTTGGCGAATTCTGCGACCGCATTTCAACCGGGTTTGACTATTCCGGCGCCTGGAGCGTGCAACTGTCTGACGGTGGTTTTCATTTGGACCATGTTCATTCAGCGGGTTGGATCAGTTCAGTTTATTATGTCGAAGTGCCTGACAATCTGGACGCTGAGAGCCACGAAGGCTGGCTCAAATTTGGCGATGTTGTTTTTGATCCGAATAACACGGGCCCGCACCGGTATGTAGAACCAAAGCCAGGGCGATTGGTGTTATTCCCGTCCTTTATGGTTCATGGCACCGTGCCAATTACGGAGCATAAGCGCCGCACAACGGTTGCTTTTGACGTTGTGCCGACTTAGGCCGCAACATTGTGATCTCAAAGTCATTTTTGCGCCACGAATATGCGGCTATCCTGCCTGGTATGCACTTTATGCCAACGCAGGGAGGCCGCAATGCCAACAACCGAAAAAATCACCTTTGAAGGAACCGATGGCCAAATGCTGGCGGGTCGGTTGGAGTTGCCTTCTGGAAAGCCGAGGGCTTTTGCATTGTGGGCGCACTGTTTCAGCTGCAGCAAGGATGTGGTGGCAGCCTCCCGCGTGGCGCGGGCGCTGACGAGCCACGGCATCGCTGTCCTTCGGTTTGACTTTACGGGCCTTGGCAGTAGCGAAGGGGATTTTGCCAACACCAACTTCTCCTCAAACGTATCTGACCTTCTTGGTGCTGTTTCGTACCTGCGGGAAAACTATATGGCGCCGCAGCTGTTGATCGGGCATTCCTTTGGCGGGTCTGCTGTGCTGGCTGCTGCGCCCCATGTACGCGAAGCAACCGCCGTTTGCACCATCGCCGCCCCAGCCGATCCCGGCCATGTCGTGCATCAGTTTGCAGACGCCATTTCAGATATAGAAGCCGACGGCGAAGCTGAAGTGCAGCTCGCTGGACGACCGTTTCGTGTCAAAAAACAGTTCCTGGAAGATGTAGCAGAGCAGAAGCTTGATAACGCCATCAATAAAATGGGCAAAGCGCTTCTGGTGATGCATACACCAAACGACCAAACCGTCAGTATCGATAACGCCACTCATATTTTCACAGCCGCCAAACATCCAAAAAGTTTTGTTACCCTTGCCGGTGCAGACCATTTGCTCACCGGCAAAGAAGATGCAGAATATGTTGCACAAGTGATTGCCGCATGGGCCGAACGCTATGTCGAGGCTTCGAAAGCATCAATTTCGGACCCAACACCACCCGACGCAGTTTCTGTTGAGGAAACTGGCACAGGGCGCTTCACCAATAGGGTGTCAATTGGTGGCCGGCACGCATTCCTTGCGGACGAACCCAAAAGCGTGGGCGGTAATGACCGGGGCCCAACCCCGTACGACCTTTTGCTTGCCAGCCTCGGTGCCTGTAAAAGCATGACCATGCGCATGTATGTGGAGCACAAAGGCTTCGCGCTCGATAAAGCACGCGTAACACTGCGACATGAGAAAATTCACGCCACCGACTGCGCTGAGTGCGAGACTGACACCGGCAAAATAGACAAAATTGAAGTCGCCATTGATGTAGAAGGCGATTTTGACGAAGAGACCCGTCAAAAAATCATTGATATCGCTGACAGATGCCCCGTGCATCGCACGATGCAGTCAGAGGTAATCTTCGATAAGAAAAATACGCTGTGAGGCGCTGGTTTTGCTTCATAACTGTGCTTTTTGCTCTCAGTCCGCTGACTGCCGGACAGAGTGCTTGGTCGACAGATCTGGAACCATTTGTGGCGTCATGGGAGCAGGCACTTGGGGGCCGCATCGGGGTCACCGTTGTTGGCATAAATGCGGACCGGGAATGGCATTACCGCGCTCATGAACGCTTTCCAATGATGAGCACATTTAAGACGCTGGCGTGCGCACATATACTGACCCTCGCGGAAAAAGGAACCATCGACCCAAACCAGACCATCCAAATTCGGGATGCTGATCTTGTTCCCTACGCCCCCGTAACGTCAAAACTTGTCGGTGGGGCTGGGCTGTCGCTGCTGGATCTGTGTGAAGCAACACTTCGCACCAGCGACAATGTCGCAGCCAACCTGATCCTTCGCGCAACCGGCGGACCCGACGCGCTTACCGCCTATATCCGCACGCTTGGCGACACCGTCACCAGACTTGACCGCTGGGAGGTTGAACTTAACGAAGCCGCCTCAGGCGATCCCCGGGATACAACCACGCCCACCGCGATGGCCAGCTTACTGCGTTTGCTGCTGCTGGACGGCGGCCTTAGCCCTTTGGCAACGCAACAACTCTCGGCTTGGATGAAGGCCAACGCCGTTTCAGATGCGTTGCTAAGAAGCGCATTGCCCACCGGATGGTCTATCGCTGACCGCTCAGGCGCTGGCCAAAATGGGTCAAGAGCGATCGCAGCCGTTGTTTGGGACAAAGTAGATAACCCTTACGTTGTCACAATATATATTACGCAAGCTCAAGCGGACATGGCGGAATTGAACCAAACCATTGCTGCAATTGGACATCGCGTTTTCAGCTTGATCAGCGAAAAAATCAGTAACAATCCGTAATTAGTGTTTGAAGAAAACTATCTTGAACCATATGGTTTTCAAGGGATTCGAAATTTAACATTTGCCGCCCTTGAAATTTGCATACAAATGCATACATATAACCCATAGGTTTAATTCATGCTGCCATGAGATGTGGCGCGGCCTAATACGGGGGACCAACTTGTGGGTGCAAAATCTGTTCCGCTGAGTGTGCGGCTTTCCAAAGAAGATGCCGAATATATTGCGTCCTTAAAGGCGCCAGACGCGGTCACCATGAGCGAAAAAGTGCGCTATCTGGTGCGTGAAGCCCGTATATCGGCACAGCGCCATGAAACCTTCGAGGGTGTTGTTGAACACACCGAAGACACTTTGGCTCCGCTGAAGCATGCATTGGATAAACTTGAAGAGGATCAATTTGTTAGGTCCGGGTTGATGCGCGCATTGATAGGCGCCCTGCCCCGCATACTAGCGGAACTGGAAGCGGCTGATGTAGACGGCGATCCGCCGGTTCTCGAAAGCCTGACAGCCCTTGAGCGCGACGCCGCCCGAAGGGTGAAGGATCTATTGGATCAATTGGCAAGGCTTGCCGTGACCAAGGAGGCCCCATGCCTTGATCCAGACGTAATTCGGCGGGAAATCGCCGAACCATTGGTTGAAATCGTGGACATCGTTAATGCCAAACCGGCAAAGGCGAAAAAATAGAGGAGTTGATCACATGACGAACATCGCAACGAGAGTAAGTCGCTTGATCGCTGGGGGTATAAATGCCGCTGTCGACGCCGTTGAAAACATGTCACCCGAGATGGTGATGGAAGAAAGCATCCGCGAGGTTGAAAAGGCTATTGATGAGATTCAGGCTGAGATCGGCAAGGCGGTTGCAGAAGGCCATGTGGCGTCCAAAAAACTTGCGGCCAACAGCAGCAAACATGAAGAACTTTCCGTGCAGGTCGAAGTGGCCGTTAAAGAAGGACGCGATGATCTGGCAAGTGCGGCCATATCCCGGCAGATGGACTTGGAGGTGCAGGTACCAGTGCTTGAGCAAGCCGTCACCGAAGCCGCGGAGCAGGAAAAAGAACTTCAGGGCTATGTTGACGCGCTTAAAGGCAAACGGGCCGACATGCAGGAAGAGCTGAAGGCGTTCAAGGCGCGCCAAGCCGAGATGCCGGAGAACACCGTATTGGACGCTGCCGGCAACCCTTCGAGCCAGCATGAAATCAACAAGAGTGTTGACCGCGCAGCAGCCGCTTTTGACCGGGCATCGGGTCATGCCTCTGACATGCTGGGAACCAGCGGCAAAGACGCCGCTCAACTTGCAGAATTAAAAGACCTCGCGCGGCAAAGCGAAGTGGAAAAACGCCTGGCGGCAGTAAAGGGTGAAGCAGCCACATAGGCTGCGCACAAGGGGGGTCCCGGCGGCCCGGCTATGCAATTATTGCAGGGGCCGGCTGCGCCGGAAACGCACAGGACAAAGGGGACATTCAATGATCAATTTTATGCTCGAAGCGGCGAACACTCCGTTTTCTATTGCACTCGCGATCATGCTTTTGATTGCGGCAATTGAAGGCGTTGGCACTTTGCTGGGTTTCGCGCTTTCTGGGCTGCTCGATAACTTGATGCCCGAGCTGGATATTGATGTTGAGACACCAGAACTGAACGATCACGGCGCCTTTGGTGAGTTCCTCACATGGCTGCGCCTAAGGGAAGTGCCTGTTATTGTAGTTTTGATCGCGTTCCTGACCAGTTATTCGGTCACCGGCTATATCATTCAGTATCTGCTCAATAGCAGTGTTGGATTTATGTTGCCCGCACTGATCGCAGGCCCTGCCGTACTGTTCGTGTGTTTGCCGGGTGTTCGCCTGTTTGCCGGTATCCTTGGCAAAATCATGCCGAAGGACGAGACCGAAGCCGTTGGCACAGCAAGCTTTATTGGCCGCACCGCAGTCATCACATTGGGCACTTCAAGCCGGGGTGAACCAGCACAGGGTCGGCTGAAGGACAAATATGGCAAAAGCCATTATGTGATGATCGAACCAGACCTTGATGATCATCAATTCAACCAAGGCGAAGAAATCCTCCTTGTGCGCCAGGACGGCGCCACCTTCTTCGCCATCAAGCAACCCTAACCACCAGCTGACAACAGGCAGGCAAAGGGGGCGCATGCGCGCTCAAAGCAACCGACCTGCGCACCGTCAGTAAACCAACAAAGAGCAACGTCTCCTCCGATGTTTCGGGGGTTCAAATCAGGAGACTTAATATGCCAGAAAATCTTACATTTATCGCCATGATCGCGGGTGCCGTTGTTGTCGGCATGCTAACGATTGGTCTTATTCTCGCGCGGCTTTATACCCGCGCATCCAAGGAAATCTCCTTTGTTCGAACAGGCTTTGGTGGCCAGAAAGTCATCATGAATGGAGGCGCCCTTGTGTTCCCGGTATTGCATGAAGTGATCCCGGTAAACATGAATACCCTGCGGCTGGCGGTGCAGCGCGCCAACGAGCAGGCATTGATCACCCGTGACCGCATGCGGGTGGATGTGATCGCGGAGTTTTATGTGCGGGCCCAGCCAACGGCTGAAGCCATCGCAAACGCGGCACAAACACTGGGTGCCCGCACTATGCAGCCTGAAAAACTGAAAGACCTTGTTGAAGGTAAATTTGTTGACGCCCTGCGCTCAGTTGCGGCGGAAATGTCGATGGAAGAATTGCACGAGAAGCGCGTTGAGTTTGTGCAGAAAGTGCAACAGGCGGTGTCGGAAGACTTGCTGAAAAATGGTCTTGAGCTTGAAACCGTGTCGCTGACCGGCCTGGACCAGACCGGTATGGAGTTCTTCAACCCCAACAACGCGTTTGACGCTGAGGGTTTGACGCGCCTGACGGAGGAAATCGAACAGCGCAAGAAAATCCGTAACGATATTGAGCAGGACACAGCAGTTCAGATCAAAAACAAGAACCTGGAAGCCGAGAAAGACTCACTCGAAATCGCCAAGGAAGAAGAGTACGCGCGGCTGGCGCAGGAGCGAGAAGTGGAAATTCGCCGCGCTTCGCAAATTGCAGAAATTGCCAAAGAGCAAGCCGACAAACAACGCGATGCCGAACAGGCAAAAATTGTTGCCGAGCGCGCAATTGAAGAAGAGCGTATTGAGAAAGAGCGCCTGGTTAAGGAGCGTGAAATCGCCAAGAACCGTTCAGTTGAAACGCAGGACATTGAGCGCGCCAAAGCGGTCGAAATCGCCAACCAGGAACGCGATATCGCGATTTCTGTGAAGTCTAAGGAACAGTCTGAAGCGGCGGCAGAAGCCGATGCGGCGCGCGCTGTGGCGGTAAAAGCCGAAGAGCAGGTCTCAACTGCGCGTGAAACCGAAGTGGCTGACCGTCAAAAGCAAATTGAGCTGATCGAGGCGGCCAAAGAAGCCGAGCGTGAAGCCCTTGCCATCACAATCGCGGCGGAAGCTGAGAAAACTGCAGCATCTGACAGTGCGGAAGCTTTGCGCGAAACGGCGCGTGGTGAGGCGGACAAAGCCCGCATTACCGCAGAGGCAGAAGCCGAGGCTGAGAAGATGCGCGCGGCGGCGTCCGAGATCCGCTATGCGGTTGAAGCGACAGGTGCCAAGGCACTTAACGAGGCTGCCAACCTGTTGTCGTCTGATCAGATCGACATGAAAGTTAAGCTTGAGCTGATTGGCAACCTCGAATCGATCATTCGCGAAAGTGCGAAACCAATGGAATCCATTGATGACATCAAAATCATCCAGCTTGATGGCCTGAACGGTGCGACGGCCGCCAGTGTAAACGGTGAAGCAGTTGGGGCTGGAAGTGGCGATGGCAACCTCGCGGACAAAGTTGTTTCGTCCGCCCTGAAGTACCGGGCACAAGCGCCGCTGATTGACAGCCTGATGGCGGAAGTCGGCCTCAAGGCTGATGACCTGAACGGGCTCACCGGAAGCTTCAAAGGCAATGGTGCAGAAGACCCGGCTAACAAATCATAGACGATAAAGTCCGTAGCGCTTGCCCTGCGGGGCAAGCCACTTTCCGCCATAAAGGAGGCTGCCATGATCATTATCGAGATTGTTGTCGAGTTTTTGTTTGGTTGGATTTTTGACTTTTTCAGCGGTGATAAAAGAAAAAAGAACCAGCTGACAAAAAGGGATATTTCCCGAGCAGAAAGGACACCCTGGAGACGCCGTTGATTCGCGCGCTCCTATGTCGCTTATTGCATAAAGACAGTGGCATGCGCCTGAAACCGCACATTTCCTCCACTTTCAACTACATAGTAGAGGAATGCGCGCAGCATTTTTTGAAACCCTGTGTTTCCTGGTGAACAGGCTCCGCCCAGAGGGGCAGGCCACCTTCACTGTGCAGCGACTTGGGTACGCTTCATGCCAATGCCGTCCGCCCGATTGCGAACGGCCTGGAAATTTTCTGTCACCAGAATTTGGCCATTTTCATAGACGGGTCGCAGTAAGTTTTGCCCCACCAACTCCTCGCGGCGCACGGTATGATAGGCACCCTGAGACAATGTCAGCGCCAATACACCGCGCTTGGACAATTTTGCCATATCGGTTTTCGGTTCTTTGAATACGTCACGCCATTTGCCGTCCACCTCGATGGCGGAACATTTCATTGCAAATTTTTGCGTATCTCTATTGACCTGCTGCAGCAGGCCGGATCCCATGCCAAACACGATATTTTCCGCTGAAATGTGTCGACTTTCCATAGTCCCGAGAATGGTTTCAATGGTTTTTGGGGTGATACCGTCGCCCTGCAGTACACGCACATAATCGGGCAGCACACGAAACCCCTTGCTGTTCTCTGTGCAGCCAAATTTTTCCATCAAAAGCTCAATGGCTTTAATTGGCGTTTCGACGGGGTCGCCGCTATCGGGTCGCACAACAAGCCGGGAGCCAGCCTCGGCATTTGCAAGGACTTGTTCCTTCAAAGCGCCACCAAAATGCTGTTCAATCGCATCAAACAAATTGTAGCTGTCTGCAACAATCGAAATGATGTTGGAGCCTTTGAATTGCTTGAGCATGTTGGCGTAGGCGTCTTGTTCACCCTCCCGCTGCCAGCTGGTCATGGTGCTGTGTTCCGCAGCTGGCACAGAGTAGGCCGCCATCGGTTCCCGGTAATATTGCTTGGCCGCTAGGAGCGCACTCATGGTGTCGGTACCGCGAAAATTAACAAGATGCGCTAGCCCACCAAGCGCGGCACTTTCTTCCGATGATACACCGCGCGCGCCGAAGTCATGCAACATGAACTGGGCAATTGGTTCTGGCTCGTTGTCAGAAGTGCGGCCAAGATAGTCCAAAATGGTTTGTTTGGCGAAATAGCTGTTAGTTGCAACCGTTGTCGGGTACCAAACACCGCGCAGCAGAGATGTCTCGAGAAAGCTTGTAAGCCAATAGCAGGCCGGGTCGGTATTACGCACCTGCACAAGCACGTTGGACGTGTCGACGAGCGTGCCTTCAGGCACTGCCTCAATCACAAGCGGCAACAGGCCGCCATGCTCGTTGATAATATGTTCCCAACCTGCGCGGTTGAAGGGCACACTGTGCTGGTTACAAATCCAGGCAGCATTATCCACGTCCTCGAGCGTCACAGGCGTGTTTAATGTTTTCAGCATCCAGGCCTGCAAGCCAAAAAACAAGGTTTTGTAATGCACACCCCCACGGCTTTCGATGTAGCTGCTGACAGTGGTGGTGCCAGGGGGGTACTGCAAAAAATGGCTGTGCTTATAGCTGTCAGTGTCCAGAATAATATTGGTCACCTAAGGTTCCCCGACCGTTGTTTCCAGTTAGTCCGATGCAGATAGTGTAGCGCGATCATTTCATTTGTCACGCCTACTGGCTTGACGCAGACAGATTATCCCTATAATGACCGACTAGTCAGTCATTATAGGAAAGACTCCATGCAGCCACAGGCGGGAAAAAACAAGATATTAAACTCGGCACTCACCCTGTTTTCTGATCAGGGTTTTCATCAAACGTCAGTAGATCAAATCGCACAGCACGCGGGTGTTTCCAAAGGGCTTACTTATAACTATTTCGAGAGCAAAGAAGCACTTCTGGCTGCTATTATGGACCGTGCCGGTGAACGCATGTCCAATGTTGCGGGAGGTAAAAACCCGCAGGGCGGATATCAGATTGCCCTGCGTGATTTTCTGGCCCGCTTGCGTAAAATGCTGAAAGAAGACCAACTTCTTCTGCGATTCCAGCTAAGCCTGTTGTTTGACCCGAGCCTGCAGCCCATTGTCAGAGACGCCTTAAGAACCCGCGCTGATGACCTGATGGATGCTACGGTCGCGCTCATTAAGTCATCGGGAGCGAAAAGCCCTGACCACCACGCCCGCCACCTGATCGCCGAAATCGATGGGTTGTCTTTGCATTTTCTTGAACTGTTTGAAGATTACCCGCTCGATGAAATGCTGGTCTCGCTCTATGAAAAATACAAAGGCATCGGCAAATGAGTGCGATTGGGTTTTCACCTTCAACGTCCCAGAAGGTCGCCGACATGGAGCAAGCCTACCTCGCTGCCTGCGCTGCCCCACTGGATGGCATGTGGCAGTCTTTTGCAGATATGGCCGAGATTTATGAGATAGTCACAGACCAGAATACCATCGGATACGCTGCGATAAACGGCGATGATGAATTGTTGAGATTTCATGTTTCGCACGGGATAAATCCAGCACCAGTCCTCAGTCGGCTTATCCAAGAAACAGGATTGTCTGGCGCAGTCATTTCAACCGCAGAACCCTGTGCCCTTGCAGCGTTAATGGACGTTCAACAGTCTGTATCGGTGCACGCGATCATGTACCAGATGCCGAACACCAGGCCATTATCTGTCCCCAGATTTCCAGGCGGCACTGTTTTGAAACAAGTTGCCCCCGACGAACTGGAGTCCGTTGCGGATTTTGCCCAGCGCACGCTGGGAGCCAGTCTGGACTGGCTTCTATCCTATTTTGATGGACTTATCCGTCAGGGCGAGCTTTACGCCCTGTGGCAGAACAATGAGGTGTTGGCCACAGGCGAGTGCAGGCGCAATACACGCCAACCAGATGTGGCCGATGTCGGCATGATCGTTGGAAAACCTCATCGCAGAAAAGGCATTGCCACTGAAATGCTGAAAGCCCTGGCGCAAAAAGCCATGGAACAGAACCTATCGCCCATCTGCTCCACTGAAACGGGCAACATTGGCGCCCAAAAAGCGATCACCGCCGCCGGCTTTGTCAGCTGTCACCGAATACTGAAAATACGGTTTTAGTCTTCTTCGTTTGCCACTTTGCTGACCATGGCAAGCGGTTCCCCAAACCGAACCGGCGGTGTTGCAATCACATAATTCACAACGCCCGCAAACGGTGCGTGAATTGTTGCGATATGGGTGCCAAAATGGTCAACGAGTTCACCAAGAATGCCCCCTTCTGCAATTGCATAGCCGTCCCGCACCGCGGGTCGGAAAAATCCGCTCTCAGGGCTTGTGATCACCTGATAGTCTTTCAGCCAAACTGTGGGTTTGGGCGGGATTACCTCGCCAGGCAGCATACCAAGATGCCGCATCAAATTCATGGCCCCCATGATGTTGATATCCACCCAGTGTGGGTCAGTTGAGCCGAGCTGTCCGGCCTCCGTGGTCATGGCAGGAATACCTCGCGACAGGGCCGTCATGTCAGTGAAGACGGTTGCGTCCGGGGCGCTAATCGGCCTTTCATCAATCACAATGTGATCAATACCAAACGCCAGTGCCATACTTTTGATTTTGGCATCCAGCTGAAGGTCACCGGTGCGCGGCATATAAATGTATGGCCTGAGGGCTTCATTGCCGTCACCACTATGCATATCAACCACATAGTCAGCCTTTTCGATGACCTGCGTCGTAATCAGGTGGGCGATACGTTCACTTATTGTGCCGTCGGGGCTACCCGGATAGGCACGGTTCAGGTTTTTGCCGTCAACCGGGCCGTAGTAGATGGTCCGCCGATGGAATCAAGGCAGGTTAGCTACATGCACCATGATAAGTGTGCCGGTGAGGTCCTTTGGGTCAATTCGCCTGCCAATATGCTGGAGTGCCACCATGGGCGCATATTCATAACCATGCACACCAGCAATAAGTGCCAAAGTTGGGCCCTCTTGTTGACCTCGAAACACTGAAACCGGGATACGCGTCATGCCGTCGCCCGTATCAGGTACCTCCAGATAGGCGCGCGCAGCAGTTCCCGGCGCAGCTGTTGGTAATTCAGAAGCGGCTTTAAGCGACAAAAAACCCAATTGAACAAAGATCAGAGCTATTCCGATGCGCGACAAAATTCTCAACTGAACTCTCCCAATGTGTTGGCCTGCCTTGAGCCTATAGGATCGTTGCCTTCCAAACCAACTGAAATTGGGACCCACCCCTAAAGCTGCTTGAATACAGGAACCAACCAGTTGATTACGGTTCGAACCTTGGGCAGGTCGCGTGATCGTTCGTGAACAATGAGCCAAACGTCTTTTGACGGAAGCTCAATCAATTCTGAAACACGGACAAGATCCGTCTCCCGGTCGCCAATAATTCGGGGCAAAATAGTTAACCCCATGCCCGCCTTTGCAGCATCCAGAAACTGCAACGTGTGGGAACACCGCAACTTGGGTTCCTGCACTCCTTGTTCTCGTAGCCAGATCTGCGACGCCAAAGAATTTAGAGGTTCCGCAGCGCCGATCCAGTCGCAACTTTCAAATCTGGCTTCTTCGTAGGCCACCGCGTTTTGTGCCACATACGACCTGGAACCATAGATGGCATATAGCGCTTCACCAAGCTTGCGCATGACTAAAGCACCATTTTCAGGTCGTATGTTTCGGATAGAGATATCTGCCTCCCCTTCATCCAGGTCAGCAATCTGATGACCGGTTACCAGGTCTATTTCCATGTCAGGATTGTTTTCATGAAACGACGGAAGCTCGGACGTAATGAGCTTGGAAAACCAGAAGCCTGACGCCAGTCGGACACGGGTACGTTCCGGGCTTTTCACGTCAGACACTGTGCGCGAAAACAAGGCCACCGACCTGGCGACCTGACGGGATTTTGGCAATAGTGCCTGAGCTGCTTTGCTTGGGTGGTACCCGTCATGACGGCGATGGAAGAGCACCAAGCCCAAGCTGTCTTCAAAACGAGCAATGTGCCTGGCTATTGTTGGTGGACTCATACCAAGGTCTTTGGAGGCACCAAGCAGGCTGCCGTGTTCCATCACCGCCACAAACACCCGTATCAAATCCCAATCAACCATTGGGGCATTATAAGTGGTGGCATCAAAATGGCCATTGCCGGTTTTTCAAATATGAAAAACGAGATGCTGCATTCGCTCTGCCAAATGCGACCCTGGCGATCCAGTCTGGACGGCAGGCACCCAAAGGAGACGCACATGAAAATTGAAACGAGAAGCAACCAAGAGGACATCTTGGCCGTTATTCAGGCCGCAGAAAACTATGCGTTTGGAGTCGCTACAAAAAACTGGTCGCAGATTTCACTTGCCTACGACGCTCCGAAGGCGCAGATGAAACTTATCACCGGCGAGCCCGGCGCAGAAAAGGTTTATGTTCTGCCAATAGCAGACGTTTGGGAGAAAATCTGGAGCCAGCTTCCTGATGCCGACCAGCATGAGGTCGAAATCACCCATGTATCGGTCAGGCAAGGTCGAGTAGCCACTGTCGAAATGAACAACAATGGCCGATTTTACGATCAGCTGGGCCTGTACAAAGTGGACGGCGAATGGCGCATATATGACAAACTTACGCGTTTGTTGGACGGCGGTCAAATCCCGGAAAATGATCTTGAACTAATGTTCGGACGGCAAGAATGACATACAAGGTCAAGATAGGCTTTGCCGGCCTGGGAAATCTGGGTACAGCCCTGGCCAAGCAAATTGACGCTGAACATGGATTGCATGCGGTATGGAGCCGCACAGAAAAAAACTGTCACTTTGCTTCAACGCAGAAAGCCAAAACCCTTGAGGACCTGTGTCATTCGGTGGATTGGATTTTTTCCTGTGTTGCTGACGACGACGCTTTGGCTGCCATTACCGACCAAATTAAGCACGCGCAGAACCGCCCAAAAATTCATGTCTCATTCGCTACTTGCTCACCTGCGCAAGTGCAGAAATCAGCTGAATGCCATCAGGCAGTTAATGTCAGGTTTGTAAATGCGCCCGTGCTCGGCAGACCGGACCTGGTTGAAGCCAGAAAGGCTTCCATCCTTCTTGCTGGCGATATTGACGCAATCAGCACGATCAGCCCTTGTCTGCAATCTATCAGCAGCTCCGTTCTTGATCTGGGGGCCAATCCTTGCCTGTCCGCCGCGACCAAGCTTTGCATCAACTATCTTGTGGCATGTCACATCGCCGGTCTTAGCGAGGCCCTGTCCGCAATGACTGGGGTAGAAAACGGCGAGACAGCGTTGTTACGTGTACTGGAGAGCAGCCCACTCGATAGCCCCGTGATGCGCTTATTTTCCCATGCGATCAGTAACCGCAAATTCACGCCTGTTTTATTTGATCTAAGGCTAGCGGCGAAAGACCTCGACTATTTTCGATCGTTGGCAGCGCCGGCAACGGTCACCCATGTCGCAACCGGTATCCGCGCCCATATGGAACAATCAGGTCACGCGATAGACCACCCTATTGATTGGACCGGTCTTGCCGCCCACTTGTTTGAACCAGCAACGTAAGCCAACCAACACCAACCGACAAAATGAACGCGGCGACGGTGTCCACACTCACCGTCGCCGCCATACTGAACCAAGTTTGGGAGAAACCAAATGGAGAGGTCTAGTCCCTTGGCCCGGTATATTCTGTTGGTATGCCTTGCCCATAGTTGGGAATTTGCCGCCTCAAGGCGGCGTAATCAAAAAGGTCAAGCTGACGCACAATCAAACCATCCTCAAAACCCAGCCAAGTAGTGAAATTGATTTTTGCCGTGGTGCCGTTAAACGTCAGGGAAAACAGGCCTTCCATCACCACGGTGTTGCCGCTTTCCACAACAGTCCGAATATCTAAGCGAAAATCACCGCCCCACCGGCCTTGCATGATGGGCCGGTATGCGTCCGCGAGGGTTTGCTTGTTTGGAAATTCAATCTGCGCCGTCGGGTCTTTGAAAGATACATTTTCTGCATAAAAAGCGAGAAATCTGTCCACATCAAAGTCCTGATAGGCATCCACCCACTCTACTACTTTTTTGGGCATGTCTTCAGATGCAAAAGCTGACGCCGACGAGTGTGGCGCAACCAGCATGAGAAAGACAAAGGCAAAACTAAGAAGTCTGTTGTACATTATGTTCCTCGCGTCTTGTTATGCACCTCTTCATTTGCGTGAACGTACGCGAGTTACCAGCACCTTGGGACAGACAAACATTATGCCGTGCTAAAACTGGTTAATCTCTTGTTACGAGATGGGAATATATTGTTGGAGCTGCTGCTAAAATTAAACATTGCTTAACTGTGACAGGCATAAGAGTGTGGAGGGGTCTGGAGAAGCGAATGCGCCGTTGGTGGATGAGTGTGGTTAATCCCAGCATTGCGATTACTCTCGCATGCCTGTGTTTAAGTGTGCCTGCATTCGCTCAGGAACCTGTTCGCCTGCTCTATTTCTCGTCTTTTCCAGAGATTATGCAGCAGGAGGGAGCGGCCGGCCTGACCAATCTTGCCGAACTTGTTGAGCAAGAGCGAGCGAGAAATCCAAACACATTATTTATTCATGGTGGCGCATCACTTGGCCCATCCGTTTTTGGTGCTATGGATAACGGTGCGCACATGATCGATATCTTGAATGCCATGGCACCGGACGTGATGGCAGTAGGCAAACGCGAATTTTCGTATGGCTACGACAATTTTATTTTGAATGCGCTCTCCGCAACGTTTCCAATGGTGACCAGCAATATGGTTACGTCCGGCATGGAAACACCAATTGACGGCACTTATCCCAACTTTGTGTTGGAGGCCGGTGATCTGGCGATTGGCATAATTGCCCTTACGTCAGCGAATGCTGTTGCAGAATACGGCGCAGTGCAGGCCAGTACGATTGCCACTGCGGATGCCATTGCAGAAAATGCGAAAATCCTTCGCGATGAATTCGTTGACGCAATCGTTTTGCTCGCGGATACGGACTATGACAACCTGAGTGAATACCGCGAACAGGGCTTGGTTGATGTAATCATTTACACACATAATTTCGACAATCCACAGTCGCTTGATGCACAGGGCACAATCGTCAAAAATGGTGCACTTGATGGTATCGTCCTGGCGATAAATATGTGGAGAGACTCGTCAAGCGGGCAGAACAGCTTGATGACTTCGGTAGAGGAAATACCCCTTTCTGACTACGGCAGCTCGCCACTACTCGAACCAATCGTCACGACCTACCAGTCACGGCTTGAGCAGATTTTAGGTCGGGGAATATCCACGGTATCAGAGAGTTTCGACACACTGCGTGGCAACATTCGCACACGAGAGAACGGCTTTGCCAATTTGGTAACGGATGCGCTGCGTGAACATCTTGGCGCAGATGTAATGATTTTGAACGGCGGCTCTATTCGGGGCAATGCCCGCTATGACTCAGGATATGAAATCAATCGTGGAGACATTCAGCGCGAACTACCGTTCGGGAACAGGTCAGCGCTGCTTAACCTATCTGGTGCAGCAATCATTGAGACACTGGAACACGGCATTGACTGCGGGCTGCGTGAAGATGGCTGTTTCGTGCACGTAAGCAACCTTGTTGTGCACTATGACGGTGGCAAACCCAAAGGGCAGCGGGTCGTGTCCGTTGAGGTGGGTGGTGCACCGCTTGTTCCTTCAAAACTATATAAGGTGGCTGTCAGCGACTTCATGGCTGACGGAAATGACGGATTTACCGCGCTAGCCGACGCAGAAAGACTGCCCAATGAAGGCACCAACCAGCTGATATGGAATACGGTCGTTCGTTTTGTTGAGAAAATGCCCGAATTATCACCCAAGATCGAAGGCCGCGTGATAAATATCGCAGGACCGGAAACGAGCCAGCGATGAGCAAGTCAAACATACAAAGCAATAGTGGACGCTTTGGCCTTGGGTTCAAAATTAAGGTCGTTATTGCGGTCCTGACCTTATTGTTGGGCGCTGTATCAGTGCTGTCTTTCTTCACCCTGCAACGCTTCAATGACCAATTGACAGAATATTCCGACGAGACTTTGCCAGAACTAGCGTCCTCAATCGAACTCAACAGTTCCCTTGAGCGCGTCGTTCAAAATGCTGAACAATTGGTGTCCAGCCGCGTTCAGGCCCAACGACGCATCGCGTACACATCAACGCAGAATGCACTTTCGACCATTCAAACCCTGCTGGAATCGAAAGAGGTTCTTGGCAACTACGAAGAAATTCAAACGGTCCTTACCATCATTGCTGACATTACGGCAAAACTTAATCGACTGATTGAAAACCGTATTGATCTTGCAGCACAACTGGAAACGCAGCGAGCTGAATTAGGCCGCTGGGTTGTGTCAGACCTCATTGGTGAAGCAAATCTTTCACAGGCAACAAATAACCCGGACTACGCCGCCTGGCTTGAGCGGGAGCACGCGTTGGTGGAGCGTGTTGTCACGCTGGCAACAAGCAACGATTTCAGCGTTCAGCAGCGCCAGGTTTTGTCAATACAACGAGCGCTAAGGGCCTTGTTTTCCTCTGCAGAACAGTTACCTGCCCAATACAGGGAAATCGCCAGTGAGCGCCTGGAAGGACTTCAAGAACAATTAAGTTCAGAGTCAGGTCTTTCCACCAAGTTCCGCGAGTGGTCCCAAGTGAATGTGCGAGCTTACTCTCTGGAACGCCAGATGCGCGTGAATGTTGCTGAGTTGCTGCGCAACACCGACCAACTGGCTACCGAGCGCAGCGTCCAGGCTCAGACAACTGCGGGTGCGATGGCCCGGCAAAGCGAACAACAGCTTGCGGTTCTCGCTGCCAGCGTTGTCTTTGCAATTGCCATCGCTGTATTCAGCTTCTTTTACATTGAGCGGCGCATGCTTACACGGTTTGCTGCCTTACGTCATGCTGTGATTGGCCGCGCATCCGGGGGGTCTGAAGCATTGCCAGAGCTCGGCGATGATGAGATTGGTGAAATCAGTACAGCTGTACAACATTTCATTGACGAAATTGATCGCCGGCAAGCACAAATCCTTGAAAGTGCGGAACAGATGAATGCGATTGTCCGCCTGTCACCGCAGCCCATGTGTATCGCCGATGGGGACAAAATCCTTTACCACAATGAAGCATTCGCAGACTTGTGGCTGGATCCGGATGACGGTGTGCAGGCCAACGAGCATACAATTTTGAGCCTGTTTCCAAATAGACTTACCAGCCAAGACGGCGGCGCAGGAACGCGTCATGTAGCACGTCATGCCATTCAAGGCAGAAGCGGCACAACCCGTTGGTTTTCCATGGCCAGCAGCCCGGTAGAATGGCGCGGCCAGAATGCCCGGCAGATAATTGCCGTAGATACCTCAAAACAGGTGCAGGTGGAGCATACGCTGGAAGAAGCCAGACGACGGGCTGAAGCCGCTGCGCAAGCAAAAACCAATTTCCTGGCCATGATGAGCCATGAAATCCGGTCTCCGATGAACGGGATCATTTCCGTTGGCGAAATGTTGGGCGACAGCAAGCTCAATGAGGAACAGAGCCAACTGGTCAAAGTGATCAACCAGTCAGCAGAAACCTTGCTCACCATCCTTGATGACGTTTTGGACCTGTCCAAAATTGAAGCTGGAAAACTGGAGATCAATAAGCACCGCTTTGACCTTCCGGCCACTTTGAACGGTGTGGCTGACCTGCTGCGACAAAGTGCACAGCAAAAACACCTGGCACTCAGCCTTGATCTGGACGATAGCCTTCCACAGCAGGTTATTGGAGACTCAAACCGTATTCGCCAGATCATGTATAACCTTCTC
Organism: Kordiimonas sp.; assembly: GCA_963921265.3. Lineage (GTDB taxonomy): Bacteria > Pseudomonadota > Alphaproteobacteria > Sphingomonadales > Kordiimonadaceae > Kordiimonas. The sequence goes on along the minus strand of OZ001196.2, from coordinate 3,038,227 downwards.
AGCAACGCTTTGAAGTTCACAGAAAAAGGCGGTGTCACGATAGGTGCTGTGGCAGAAAAAGCCTCAACAGGAAAGATCTTTGTCCGGATGTCGGTCACTGACACGGGCATTGGCATCAACCCGGAAACACTGGGGCGGCTGTTCCAACCCTTTGAGCAGGCAGATAGTTCAGTGGCGCGCCAATATGGCGGCACGGGGCTGGGGCTTTCCATATGCCGACGCCTTGCTCATTTGATGGACGGTGAAATCAAAGTCGTCAGCAAAGAAGGGGAAGGGTCGACTTTCTCTCTTGAGCTGGCGCTGGCCGAGGCCCCTGATATTGCGACAGACAAAACTGCCAGCAGCACCGCGCCAGCGGGAGCAAAGGGTGAAAAAGCGCGCATACTTGTTGTTGAAGACAATAAGGTGAATCAATTGGTGATTGGTAAAATTCTAAAGTCTTTGGGGTATGAGTGGGACACCGCTGATGATGGCAAGAATGCCCTGTCGATGTTCGACCCCGCCAAGCATGGCATTGTTTTGACCGACTTGCGCATGCCCAACATGGATGGATTTGCGCTGGCAAGTGCCATACGTAAAGGCGAAAAAGATGGCGTTCGAGTGCCAATCATTGCGATTTCAGCCGATGCCATGGAGGAAGCCAAAGAGAGAAGCGTAGAATCAGGTATTGACCATTTCCTTACCAAGCCCGTTCGCGTTGACGATGTCCGGACGTGCTTGGAGGCTATTTCCTGAGTTCAAGGGCATCAAGTGTTGCCTTAAGACACTATTTTATAAGTTTCGCGCAATTCCTGTCGATTGTTTTTCCATTTGTAACAAAACCCTGCTAACCCTCCTTGTACTGCATGGCGTGCAACTCGTTGCGTGTCTAACTCTGCAGGTTAAGACCCCTTCGGGGGGCAAACTTTTAACCCTGCGACTGATCTGATTGGGCTTTTGCGCACACATACCGCACCTCATCCGACATCGCGTAAAAGGACTACCAAATATGGCTACTGGCACAGTAAAATGGTTTAACACGACTAAAGGCTTTGGCTTCATCCAACCTGATGAGGGCGGAGATGATGTATTTGTACACATTTCTGCGGTTCAAGCTGCAGGCCTGCAAGGCTTGGCTGACAACCAAAAAATTTCTTATGAAATCGAGCCTGATCGTCGCGGTCGCTCTGCTGCATCAAGCTTGCAACTGATCGACTAATCAGCGCTTTAGCTGAAACATCAGAAAACCCCGGTGCCGCCGGGGTTTTTGTTTTTGTGTTGGCAAAAACTGACGAATTCCCCCAAATCTGATAGTGTGTTTGCCGCGTAAAGGCTGTCAGGCTCGTATTCGGTCAAGTGAAATGTCTAATCAGCAATCCAAAAACAAAGTTTGGCTTATTACCGGTGGATCCGGATTCATTGGGCAAGCTCTCGTTCGTTCGCTCAAACAGTCCGGCGACGGTATTTTTGTGCTATCTCGCCAGCGCAACAAAACACAGGTGTCTCTGGGTCGCCATGTCAAAGTCATCGAATCGCTGGATGAAATCCCAACTGACCAGCGCATTGAAGTAGTCGTAAATCTGGCGGGCGAGCCTCTGTTTGGTGGACTTTGGACAAAAAAGCGAAAACGAAAGTTCTTCGACAGCCGCCTTTCAACCACTTCGGACCTGATCGCGTTGTTGAAACGCCTGAACAACACGCCGTCCGTTATGATCAGTGGCAGTGCAATTGGCTACTATGGCATGCACCCAACGCAGGACTTTCATGAATGTGCAGATCCCGGTGATGATGAAATGGCGCGCCTTTGCCGCGAGTGGGAAGCTGCCGCAAAACCAGCCGAAGACTTGGGCGTAAGGCTTGTGCTGTTGCGCATTGGCCTGGTTCTTGACAAAGCTGGCGGCATGCTTGGGCCCCTAATGCTTTCAAGCAAATTGGGACTTGGCGCCCGGCTGGGAACCGGCAAACAGTGGATGAGTTGGATTACCAGAGAGGATCTGGTGAGAATGATCATCTTTGCTGCTGATCACCCTGCGGTTAAGGGGCCGGTCAATGGCACTGCACCAAATCCAGTGCAGCAAATCGATTTTGCCACCGCGCTCGCCAAGCATGTGAAAAGGCCGCGCCTTTTATGGGCACCCGCCATGCCGCTTAAAGCCGTATTGGGTGACATGGCAACACTGTTGTTGAACGGGCAAAAAGTATTTCCAAGAAAAGCAATCGATATGGGATTCGCATTTAATGCCAACCATATTGAAGACGCCTTTGGCTAACACAACCAGACCGTGCCCACTACTCTCGCAAAATACCAGCCGCCAAATGAAGCACTTTCTGTTGTCTTTAGTGACGAGCATTTACTGGTTATCGATAAACCAAGCGGCCTTTTGTCAGTGCCGGGCAAATCGCCCGATCATGCAGACTGTTTGCAGAGCCGCGCACAAGCCGATTTTCCCGAGGCGCTGCTGGTGCACAGGCTGGATATGGAAACATCTGGCGTTTTTATCATGGCCAAGACCAAACAGGCGCAGCGCCATCTGGGTTTTCAGTTTGAGAACCGGAACACCCAGAAGACTTATGTCGCGCATGTTTGGGGGCATATGAAAGATGAACATGGACAAGTGGATCTGCCACTGATTTGTGATTGGCCCAACAGACCAAAGCAAATGGTAGATGAACTGAATGGCAAACAGGCAATAACTGACTGGAAAGTTATAGAGCGTTCGCACATCAGTCCAGACAGTCTTCCATTTACGCGTATCGAACTTCAGCCAAAGACTGGGCGGTCTCATCAGTTAAGGGTTCACATGTTAGCGCTCGGTCACCCTATTCTTGGGGACCAACTCTATGCAAAAGGCGAAGCACTTGAATCTGTGGAGCGACTGCAACTTCACGCGGAAAGCCTGACTGTGATGCATCCGGTCGAAAAACGCTTCATAACGTTTAACGCCCCCTGCCCTTTTTGATATTAAATCTGTTTTAATGACTCTGTGGCACGCCCGCATTTAGGAAAAGGGCCGCCAAAGTGTGATACAGTCAGATATGGCGTTGGAAGACCATTTATGACACCCGATCAACAGTTGACCCCCAAAGGGGTGCAGCTCATGGAGCATTGGCATGACTTGCCGCGGCGAGACGGTGAGCGCCTGCCCTTCTGGCAGGATGTCAGCGCAAGTGCGCTTCTACCCATCATGGATCGTGCCTGGATTTTGGAGTATGTGGCGCCGGACCAGATGATTGTGAAATATATGGGGTCACGCGTCGTAACGTTTGCCGGACAAGATACAACCGGCCAGGATTTTGTGCGCACGCGGATTGCCCCCGAAAACCGACCCTATATGCTGGCCCTGTATCGCATAGTTTACGATACCGCGTGCGGCGCCCGCCTCACCCGACTGCTGACACGGTCAGGCCAGAACAACAAAATAATGACCACCACATTCTTCCCGCTGAATAGTACTTCGGAGGGCAGCTGGATGTTGCTTGGTATGAGTGAGATTGAAACAACGAGTGCTGTTCCGGACACTGCTGGACAGGCCGACTTTTTTAGCAGCCAATTGCGAGAGCCCCAATTTGTTGATCTGGGTTTTGGCACGCCAAGCGATACTGCACTTGCCGAAAGGCTTAGCCCTCTGCGCCCTTAATTGCCGGTTCCCGGCATACTGAAAATATCCAGACTGTATCTGTTGGACTGAAGTCCAGCTCTGATCGGCTGATTAATATTTGCCTCTTCTGTGTTGCCCAATACCATCTGAATGATGCGCCGCGGGGACTCAAGGCCACCCGCAACACTCAAATTGGAGCAGCCACCAAAACGCGGGTTGGCCTCGATCAAATGAATGTCGCCGTCCGGGCTGACAAAGGCCTGCATCAAATTATGCCCCTTCAAGCCAAGCTTTTCGCCAATTTCAAGCACCATGGCCTCCAGCTCAGGCCTTGAAACAATCTCAGATCGCCAGCTTTCGCCGTTCACCAGGCGCTGTCTGTGCCGGGATACGGCCTGCAAGGGTTTACCATTCATATCCATCAGGAAATCGATGCTGTATTCATTGTCGGTGCATATTGGCTGGCAAATGAAGTGGGTACGGTCGAGCCCCAGCATTTCCCACACCTGCAAATCCGGCACTTCGTAAGCAATCTTGCCATTGGCGGTATTGATGGCACGTACAAATAGTGGGAAACTGTTTTTGTCTTCAGGGTTTACGGTTGGCAAAACTGGATAGCCATTTTCCTCGCAAAATTCGTGAAATTTGCGTTTGTCCAGACAAACATCCAACCCCGAACGTTCTGGTAAAGGCAGCGCAATATTGAGGGCGTTTAGCTCGCGCCTCAGACCTTCAAGCTGCAGCAACTCGCCGTCACGCGTCGGTATCACCAAGCTGACATTGTATCTTCGGCACACATCAAGCAGCGCCGTTGAATATGCAGGTGAACCGTCGGGCGGTAAGGTAACAAATGCGTCGACGAAGTGGGACGCGCAGCATTTTTCATCCATGTCCGTGCCAACAATCAAGCCACCCAACGGCCGAACCGCATCTTTAAAGGCTTGAACAAGCTGCACTTTGGCAGAAATACTGGTGATCAGGATATTCATGGCTCGCACCCGTTTTTGTCCACCATCTCCCAAGCAAGAGGCGTGCCCGCTACGATATCGCGCGTGGCTTTTCGCCCAATAAGCTCGTTGAGGTGCCGGGTATGTAAACCACCTGATGGCCTGATGGAGCGTAAATTTTCTGCTGTGAAGGGCTCCCCTTCTCTTACATCGGAAACTACAAATAAAGAACGGCGAAAGCGCAAGCTGTCTCGTTCGGCGGTGGTGGCCCCATCCACAACAGTGCCTATCGCTGCATGTGCATCCCGGCAGTTCTGTACCAGCGTTTTAAATTCCTCAGGCTCCAGAGAAAAATCGCTATCTACACTGCCGTCCCTTCGCTCTAGGCAAATGTGTTTTTCGATGATTTTGGCCCCCAGGGCCACAGCAGCGGTTGAAATAGTGCTGCCCGGTGAATGGTCAGAAAGCCCCACAATACATTGAAACTGATTTTGCAACGCTGGAATGGAAGCCAGATTGGCGTCAGATGCGGCTGATGGATAGCCACTGATGCAATGCAGTATTGCCAGATCCCGTGCACCTGCACTCTTTGCCGTAGCGATCGCTTCTTCAATTTCCTTAAAGGTCGCCATCCCCGTCGACATAATGACCGGCTTTCCGGTGGCGGATACCTTTTCAATGAGTGGTAAGTCCACAAGCTCACAGGATGCTATTTTATATAGCGGGCACCCGAGCAACTCGAGCAGCTCAACTGCCGAAGTGTCGAACGGAGCGCTGAAAGCAGTGATACCTACTTCAGCTGCTTTCGCAAACAATCGCTCATGCCAATCAAAAGGTGTCTGTGCCCTGTCGTATAAATCGTACAGGCTTTGACCTTTCCAAAGCTCTGTCTCCACAACAAACGCGGGCTTGTTGCTTTTGATGGTGATGGTTTGCGGCTCATAGGTTTGGAACTTTACAGCATCGGCGCCTGCGCCGGCCGCGGCCTCAATGAGGGCAAAAGCCTTGCCAATATCGCCACCATGATTGCCGGAAATTTCCGCAACCATAAAAGGCGGAGCATCAGCACCAATGGTGTGATCCACAACTTCAAAACTGTTGGCAGTTGCCTTTGAGCTCATATAGCTCCCCATTCCTCGCCTATTTAGGCAAGCCTGCAGGCGAATTACAAACGCAAATTTTCCGCATGGATTTCTAGGTATTCTGGGACTTCAGAAAAAGCGGCTACTTGCGAAGCTTCCGTTTCAACTGATGCAAAACGCTCAGTTGTAACTCTCAAAAAAGGTATGTCTGCTTTTGATGCTGCTGCTCCATCGGTATTGGGGTTGTCACCGATAAATATGCAGTCTTCCGCCGAACACCCCAGTTTCTTCAGTGCCAGTTCAATCCCACCTGTAGCTGGTTTGGGTGCATTAATTTCGTCACATAACACTACTGAAGCAAAAAAATGACCGACGCCAAGCGCATCCAATTTTCTGCGTTGCATCAATGGGTGACCATTGGTGACGAGTGCCAGAGCATAGCAGTCGCGTAATAAAGACAGCGCCTCTTCAACACCTTCATACGCTCGGAGGCTGGGTTTGTGAGACCGATAAACATCAACGCACTCGGCAACCAACCCGTCAGCATTTCGAATTTCGAACCGCTCAACAATACGGTTGAAAATTGCACCGCGCCCCTCCAACTCAAGAAACGCCATCATTGACGGAAAACTATAATCGGCTGGAAGCTGCCTGGTTTCTTCCAAAAACTGCGCGACGGCCCGAAACCCGCTTTCAACGTAGGTTTTTTCCGCAAACAGAGTGTCATCCAGATCAACTAATAAGGCAGTGGGAAAAGCCATGATGGCTCCTGTCTATCGGCGAGCAGACTTCAAGCGACCTGATGATAGGTGTCGAGCGCAGCCGCCGCGATATCCATAGGCGCATTCACATCAAAGACCACTGCAGGCCTGTCACCATCAAGCAAATCTGCCGCCATTGTTGCCAGGGCATCTGGATTGAAGGCGTTCAGCGCAGGGATACCAAGGGTCGGTAGAAACGCAACATTTTGGATCTGGTCTGACTGAGTTGCTGCAACACACACACGGCAACCGGAAGCAAGTGCTTCCAAAACAGTTGCACCAGCAGCGCCGACATATAGTCGAGCACCGCCAAGTAACTCCGGCATCGCTGGGGATCTGAGCAATTCTACGTTTGGTTCAGTGAGCACAAGGGCGGTCAATTTCTCTGACGGTTCAATATAATCCGGCAGAGGAACATAAATGGGTTCACTGGTTTTCTTGCAGAGCTGGCTCGCAACGGTGGCAGCCAGAGAGCCATCATCTGTACCACCAAAGCTCACAACGATGCCATTTCGTTCCTGGTCAACCGATTTCCGATTGAAAAAGTCCTCTGCCAGCAACGAATGCGCAGGCCCGTAGAAAACTCTACGGGCACGATAGGCACCATAATCGACGGCCTCTGCATACAGGTTTGGATTGATGGCATAATCGCAATTGACAGGTCGCTGGCCAAGGTCGTCGATGACACAGCTAACCCTCGCCTTGGCGCACAAGCTATTTATTTGTGTACTATCAAGTGTACAGGTATCGACGACCAAAATATCGTTGCTGAGGTCTGTCGGCATACCTACTTGATAGTCATATCCCTTGGCAGCAACCAGGCCTGCGCCTTCTTTATCGCTTAGGAAAACACGAGCCTCAACATTCTGAGCACGAAACGCGTCCAATAACGTGAGCGTGCGCCGCACTCGACCCAGACCCGAGTGGCGTCCACAATCTATCAGGATTGTCGCTCTTATCATGTTTGCGTTCCTTCGGGCACAATTCCGTTTCAACCGAGCCGCCGTGGTTTAGTCTAATCAGGGATGCATAGCTTGTGCCAGTATGCGCACTGACAAGCCGCTTGTCCCGTCATTCACTCGGAAGAACTTCCCTAACCCACTGATAACTATAAACTATGCACAAAGTATTAACGTTCGTCACGCGCAAAATTTGATAAGGGGATTTACTGATTATTTTCCTGCAGAGGAACAATGATGTCTGTTTCACCAGCTTCGAGGAAAAAAACAGCAGCAACAAGTGCAATTTTTCCCATGTCTTCGGTTACAGGCCCGACGTCTTGTGCGTGCATGTAGCCGCTAAGTATTGAAGCGGCCTGCGTCCTGGTCATATCAATTTCGGGCAGCAGCGCCTTTACCGCCGCATAGTTTTCGTCAGTTACCTCAAAGTTCCCGTCGAGGAATTGTTCGCCGTCCTTAGTGACTGCAACTTTCAGGTTTTGCATGATCCCAGCTCTCATGGTGCGGCGATAACTGTCGCCTGTGTTCTGTTGCGGGCGTTCACCAGCCCTTATCTTCATTCAGATTGGATGCTGCATCATGGCCCATTAAATCTTCGAGCTGTTTACGCGACCTTTTGGCGAAGTCAATAACGGCGGCTTCGTCATCACGAAATTCCGCTACGGTTTCGATAGCCAATTCGTCATACCGACGGAAACGGCCCGCGGTGCGATGTGCCAGGTGCGCAGGGTATCCAAGTTCCCTAAGCGCCATTTCGCCGATTTCCAGTGACGAGGCAAACGACTCCCGTCGCACATGATCAACCCCGGCCTCCCGTAAATTCATAACATCGCCGCGTGTTGAAGCGCGCGCCAATTTTGTTAGTTTGGGAAAGTGCTTGCTCGCTATTTTTGCTGCTTTCATTACGGCATTGGGGTCGTCCATCGCCAAAATTAGCAGCCGGGCGTCTTTTGCACCTGCGGCCTCGAGCAGGTCGAGGCGCGTGATGTCGCCGTAAAAAACCTTATATCCAAACTTGCTGAGCGTCTCGATATGATTTGGGTTGCTGTCAACAATCACTGTGGGGATTTTCAGGGACAGCATGAGGCGCCCAATAATTTGGCCAAATCGTCCAAATCCAGCGATGATCACATGCCCCTCATCGGCTTCAACATCACTTTCATGATCTTCAAGTGATGTCGTATAGCGGGTCACCATATCCCGAACAAAAATGGTTAGAGGCGCAAACAGCATTGAAACCGAAGCCACAACCAACAATTTCGCGGCAACCGCAGCTGGCATCATGGCGGCCGACGTCAGCAGAGATATCATCACAAAAGCGAATTCACCCGCCGGCGCGATCAGCAGAGCAAAAAAGATCTGGTCGTTGAGCGTAAAACCGGCAGATCGTGCAATCGCCAACAGCACCAGACCCTTTACGGTCATCAAAGCCCCGACGAGTACCAAGATTTCGATGGGGTCTGCGATGAAAAGGCCGATATCCACTGTCATGCCAACCGCAATGAAGAACAAACCCATCAACAAACCCTTGAATGGTTCAATATTAAGCTCGAGTTCGTGCCGATACTCACTGTCTGCAAGCAAAACGCCGGCCATAAAGGTGCCCAGCGCCATCGAGACCCCCGCAAGCTCGGTCAACAGCCCGCTGCCTACAACAAGGAACAAAGAGAAACTAGTAAACACCTCCCTGAGGCCGGTCATTGCAATGTAACGGAACACCGGCCGGAGTAAAAACCGACTGGAGAAGACAAAAAACGCCAGCACAGCCAGAATTTTGAGCTCAGTTTCCAAGATAAAATCTGTGGTTTGTCCACCTGCTCCCAGAATTGGCACAAACGCCAGCACAGGGATTATGGACAAATCCTGAAAAAGCAATACGGCGAAGGTTGCCTCACCAACGTCAGTTTTACTTTGGCCGCGCTCTTCAAGGGTTTGCAACGCAATCGGTGTTGATGAAAGGGCAAGACCAATACCCACCGCCAGCGACATCCCGAGCGATACACCTGACATGTATACAAGCAGTCCAATGATCAGGGTTGAGATGCCAACCTGCATGGTACCAAGCCCAAGCAGTCGCCGCCTAAGCTGCCACAGTGTCGAAGGCTTAAGCTCAAGGCCGATAAGAAACATCAGCATCGCAATACCAAACTCGGAAAACTGCAGGATGGCGTTTACATCCCGGATGACGCCAAAGCCCCAAGGGCCAATAACCATGCCCGCAACCAGGTAACCAAGAATAGAGCCAAGGCCCAGACGTTTAAACACGGGCACTGCAACGACGGCCGCAAGCAGATAAATAAAAGCGCTGGTTAAAAAGTTAGGTTCTTCCATCATACTTTTTCCCCGGCAATCTTGGTAAGGCGTTCTGCAAACGCTAAAGCGCGTTTTTTAATCGATGCATTGTCGAGCGCCCTGACATCGAAGGTGACGAACGGTTCAAGTACTTCCATGCCACAAAACTTGAAGGTCATTTCAAATGGCAACAGAAAAGCACTGATGTCGGCACCGTGCTGACCTCCGGGTGCATATGACTGTTCGGCACCTCCTGTCGAAACCGACAGCAACACCTGCTTGCCGTCCAAAGCGGTGCCTCCCTCACCAAACGCAAATCCCGCCTGCAAGACAACATCCGTCCATTCTTTCAGCAATGCAGGTGCACTGAACCAGTAAATGGGGAACAGGAAAACAACAACGTCCGCCTTGGTAAGCGCTAGTTGCTCTGCCTCTTCGTTCACATGAAGCGACGGATACAAGTCATATAGATCCCGGCATTCCACCCCCTTGACCTTGCGGGCGGCACTAAGCAGGCGCTGATTATAACGCGACTTATGAGGCCAAGGGTGGCAGTGAAGAAGCAAGACGTTTTTCATACGGCGATAACAGTACGCGGCCACCGCTTCCAAAGCAAACACCGACTAGGCGACTTTTTCTTGCCTCAGAGTCAAAGAGAATTACCTGCCGGGAATTTTGAAGAAACACGATTGTGCAAAAATATCCGGTCAATTGTCACACCGTCGGAAGACATGGGCACATAAAGTACCATGATGGAAAGGAAGTTCTTCTCCTCCGATAATGCATCTGCACTGACAACAAGAGGTTTTCTCAACTCTACGCACTGCCGACATGCCTGAATGATCCGCATGGCGATTTGTGCATGTTTGAATTCGCTTACCTTTTTGCCGGTCATGCGGCCATAAAACTCGTCAAGTCGGCTGCCAAGCAAAGTGATAAGGATGTCAGAAACCACGCCCTCAGTGTTCAAGATAGGCTCAAAAAGACCAATCTGGGGTAAGTAATCCTTCAGCTCCAGCGGATTAAGGTCTTCGCGCTTCGCCAACCTTATTCCACCAGTCTTGTCTTCAAAATAGCGCAACAGATAATCGATCGTATCGCTGTGCTGGCGCACATCTTCGGCGTCTTCAATTTTGAAGCCTTCTACGTTCGGGTTGGCGTCTGGCGCCATATTCATGGGCTGGCCCGTCCTATTTTAGTTGGCCGCTGCGTAATGACACCCTGACTACCGCCGGCCTTTGTTGGTCGGCAGAAAATACTGCCGACACAAACGACCATAACACAAAACCGTCAGCTTGGCACCGGAGCAAGTCTACCAATAGGTTTTTCAAGGCTTTCAGGCGGCATGGTGAACCAATTTGGCCCCGTTTCGGTCATGTAAATGCAATCTTCAATCCGAACACCAAAAGCATCAAAATCATATAGCCCTGGCTCGTTGGAAAAACACATTCCCGGAGCCAATGGCATCGTTTCGCCGCGGACAAAATTCACGGGCTCATGGATGTCCATGCCGATCCCGTGCCCTGTTCGATGGCTCAGTCCCGGGGTTTGGTAATCCGGGCCCCAGCCCTCGCTTTCGTAATACCGTCGCACGGCATCATCAACTGAACCGGTTGGTCGCCCAATTTGCGCCGCCGCCATCACAGTATTTTGACCCTCACGGACAGTATTCCAAACTTCGCGTTGGCGCGCCGAAGGCTCTCCAAATACAAAAGTGCGCGAAATGTCTGACCGGTATCCCTCAACACTGCAACCACAATCCATCAGAACAATGTCGCCTTCTTTAAGGGATTGTGGCTTATTCGTGCCATGAGGGTAAGCGCTCGCTTCGGCCAATAAAGCGATGCCCCAAATGCCGCTGCCACCCAGTGTCGTCTGAGCGCCGCGCATCAAAGCATTGATGTCGGCCGGGGTCATTCCAGCTTCAAATTTGTCCCAAACTTCAGCGTAAGCCCTGAGCGTAACTTCGTTGGCTTTGTGCATGAGTTGCAATTCATGGGTCGTTTTGATCATGCGACACCCGTAAGTGACGGGCCAGCCGTCCCCAACTTCAATGCCTTCCCCTTTAAGGCCTTCGACTACAAAATAACGAACTGTCGGCTCAAACCCGACTACACCATCCGCGACACCTCGGTCTTTCAATATTTCCGCAACTCGAGCGAATGGGCTTTCATGCTCATGCCAGGTGCGTACATCATCACCAAAGCTCATGCGCTCTCTGATCGTTGGTTCTTCAAAATAAGGTGTTACGATTGCGATATCACCTTCAGCCGGGATCACCACAGCCGTCAGACGCTCGCTCCTCCCCCAGCGAATACCGGCAAAATATTGCATCGAAGCGCCGGGCTCGATCAGCACAGCCGACAGTCCATTTTGCTTCATCAACTCTTGCGCTCGGGCGACACGTGCTAGCCGCTCCTCCACAGAGATCGGCACAACATCTTTTGTAATATTACTTAGCCCACCTTCAGTCCGCGCTACTGAAGCCACAGATGGGGCAAGCGCTGAAGCGGCAGCAACACCCACCGCACCTTTCAAAAAAGACCGTTTCGAAAACATAGTATTTTGCCTCTGGTTATTCGGTGACTGTTTTTACGATTGCACCACCCATCATCACAAAATCAACCGACTCCAGCACGGTGATATCTTCCAACGGATTGCCCTGTACGGCGATGATATCCGCCGCATAACCTTCTTTAAGCTGACCAACGTCATTTTCTATCTTTAATAGCGACGCAGCGTTGATGGTGGAGGCCTGAAGCGCCTGCAAAGGTGACATGCCAAACCGCACCATTCGCGAAAGCTGTTTGGCGTTGTCACCATGCGGATATATGGCTGCATCTGAACCAAAAACCATTTTCACTCCGGAAGCTGCCGCCTGCGTAAACGCTGCACGCTGTGCTTTTGATACAAGTCTTTCCTTGTTCATGTTTTCTTCGGGCACACCGTTTGCCTCGCCAAACGCAAGCGTATATTCGGTGTTGTAGATATCCATGGAGAAATAGGTGCCAAATTCTTTTGCCAGACTAATGGCTTCTGCATCGGCAAAGCTGGCATGCTCAATCGAATCAACGCCAGCGACAATTGCAGCTTTAATGCCATCGCCCCCATGTGCGTGCGCCGCAACAGTGAGGCCGCGCATGTGCGCTTCATCAACAGCGGCCTTAATCTCTTCTACTGTGAGCTGCTGAACACCAACCTTTGTCCCTTTTGAGAATACACCACCAGTAGCGCAAACCTTGATTGCGTTTGCACCATATTTGATTTGCTCTCGCACCTTCGCGCGTATTTCCCAGGGTCCATCAGCGGCACCGCCGCTTTTGGCCTTCATCTCGGGCGGGAAGAAATTATTGTCGCAGTGACCGCCGGTGATCCCGATGGCATGGCCCACTGCAAAAATGCGGGGGCCAATAATGTCACCAGCATTGATGCCATCACGAACGGCAATCACGCTATAGCCGCTTGCCCCAACATCCCTAAGGGTGGTGAACCCCGCCATGAGCGTTTTTCGTGCGTTTTTCGCGGCAACTATGGCTTGTCGTGGTGCAGAATAACTTAGGCCAGCAAAAAAATTGCCGCCAGCATCACCAGAAAGGTGCACATGCATATCCATCAGGCCGGGTAGAAGGGTTGCACCAGCCAAGTTAACAATATTAGCACCATCAGGCGCTGCAATGCTGGACCGATCCCCGAGGGCGACAATACGACCATCGCGGATCACCAATGCCGGGTTTTCAATAACAGCGCCAGATTCGACATCAACCATGGCACCAGCTGTCAGGTAAGTGTCTCCGTCTTCCGCAAACACTGCGGCGCTGAACGCCAAATATGTCAGTGATGCAACAAGGTTCTTAAGCATAAAACCCTCCCGTCTGCTCAATATTCAGACTTTAGAGGGAGTTAGCTCAAGTGTCTATCAGCTTACTCGTCAGAAACGTGGGCAATAACCTTGATTTCGACGATACCGTTCGGCACAGCCAGTTCAGTGATGCCGATGCCTGTCCAGGAAGGATATGGCGCCTTGATAAACTCGTTTTTGACTTCGCCAAAGCCTTCAAGGTGATCTTGCAGATTGGTATGGAAAGTGGTCATCTCAACGATGTCGTCCAACGATGCCCCTGCTTTCACAAGCATCTGTTCGATGATGCGCCATGCGCGCCTGTATCCTTCTTTAAGGTCACCATTTCTGGGGGCTGCCACAACGCCGGATACATAAATGCGGTTATCGATTTTCAGCGCCGGAGCAAACTTCCAATTTTCGTAAATTTTTTGCCAGCCTTCAGGGATAACAATTTCAGCACGTTCCCGTGCCGTTTGATCTTCGGCTTGTGCGTTTACGCTAAACAATGCAGCGACCAAAAGGGCGCCAAAGGTGGTTTTCGCTGTCATGATTGTCTCCCCATAAAACGGTAGCGCTGTCTGTATACTGCCAACAAAAAAACCCGGACCACGAGCGGCCCGGGACAAACTGTTGCAAACTTGAGATGAACGATCAGATAGCTAGCTCACTCATATTTTTTGAACCAAGCGAGGATATTTTCGACCTTGCCTATCAAGCGGGACGGTCTGCCAGCTATTCCATGTGGGCTAACCGGCACACGCACCATCACCGTGTCGATTTTTCTGAGCTTGAGCGCCTGATAGAACTGCTCGGTTTCCGACATAGGCGTTCGCTTGTCCTCTTCACCTGTGATCAACAACGTCGGGGTTGTGACATTGCCCACAAGCGAGAGTGGCGACCGTTTCCAATAATGCTCAACATGATCCCATGGCATGCCCGGGAACTGGTTTGGTATTTGGCCAAGGCCGCTATCTGCTGTCAGCACCTTAGACAGCCAGTTAATGACAGGCTTGGCGACCACAGCCGCTTTAAACCGGTCCGTCAGACCAATTGCATAGGCGCTGGCAATCCCGCCAGCTGAGCCACCTGTGATGTACAGCCGTTCTGGGTCAGCCACTCCTTTTTCAATCAGGGCGTCAATGCCCGACATATGATCGGCAAAATCGTATTCAGATGAGTATTTACCTTGAAGCAACAGAGCAAATCGCTCGCCGTAGCCCGTGCTGCCCCGGTGATTGTCATAAAAAACCACGTAACCTTCCGCCGCCAACCGCTGCAATTCGGCAGAAAAATGCGGCCCATAGGACAGGTGGGGGCCACCGTGGATCTCAAGAATAAGTGGATAGGTTTTCGAAGGGTCATAGCCGGGTGGGGTGACATACCAACCCTGAATTTCTTCGCCATCAATGGATGAGGTATATATGACTTCATGGATGTCGCCCAGCGTCTTGTGGCCAAGCAAATCTTCATTCAGGCGCGTCAGCTGCCGGTTGTTGCGCCCATCAAGCACGTGGAGGTCTGCCGGGCGATCGTGCCTGCCTTTCGTGAAGGCAACCGTGTTACCAGCAGCATGATAGGTGCCGCTGGCGTATGGCCGCCCAAGAGATACACTGCCGAGTCCGCCTACCACCTGTTGGTGTTTGCCACCAAGAGTAACGCGTCCAACTTCAGTAACCCCACGAACAGTTTGTTGGTAATAAAGCGCGCGGTTACCATCCCACGTAATGTTGGAAAGCGAGTTATCAATGTCTGCTGAAAGATTTTGGTCACCACTGATCGCACCATCGCTACCAATTTCAGCCACATGCAAAAACCGGTTGCGATAAGCGAGCTTCTGGCCGTCCCTCTTTAAATAAGCAAGCCGGTTTCCTTCCGGGGAAACTGTCGGTGTGGTCTCGGCCCCTGGGGCGTCGGTGATCTGGCTGATCGTGCCTGTCAGATCCACGGCAAAAATGTTGGCCTCTCGACTTTCATACTCCCAGTTGTCGCTGCGATTAGCTGAAAAATAGATTTTTGAACTGTCCGCTGCCCAACTCAGGCTGCCTCGATGGTGGTAATTGCCGCTGGTCAGTTGTCGTGCGATACCACCTTCGGTGTCGACCACAAAAATATGGGTATAAGCGGGATCAAGAATACCGCGGCCGTCGGCCTGATACCGTGCTTTGGTTATATATTTAAAATCAGGTGACCATTTTGCGCCTTTCGGTTTTTTGGGCATTTTAACGCTGAAAGGCTTTTCGTCGGACGGCACACTCATGGTGAAGGCGATGAGTGTGCCATCCGGCGACCATGCAAGGTTTGACGCGCTATCCTGAACATTGGTGAGAAGTGCCGTTTGGCCCGTATCCATCCAGCGCACGTAAATCTGTGGTTTTCCGCCTTCTACATTTGACAGGTACGCAAGCTTAGCGCCATCAGGCGACCAGCGCGGTGACGTGAAATTCTTTTTACCCGACAATAGAGGTCGATGATTGTCCCCTCTTGCGTCTGCGATCCAGATATTCGAGCGTGTTCTGTCGGTCATAATGTCGTTGGAGCGGCGCACATACACCACCTGATCACCGTCAGGAGATACTCGTGGAGCCGTTGCGACCTCAAGACCAAAAACGTCCTGAGATTGAAACAGGTTTGATTTGCCCTCTTCGTCTGACGTCGCCACAAAAGAAAACGCGATAACGCCTGCGGCCGCACACAGTGCGCGTGCGCTTGCTCTATATTCCATAACTGAACCCTTCCCAATATATCGCCCAACGAGATCGCTGAGGATAGAAATGAGGCCTGAAGCGGTCAAGGAAACAAGGGCATTCATAAAACAAAGCTTTGTGAAAACTTTTAGCGACAAGCGCATGAAAAATCCCGGACCGCGAGCGGACCGGGATTGTTGATTTTCAGTGTGCTAGTTGTCAGGCAACGGCCGGCGATTGCGCAGTGGCAGCCGCTTTGTCGAACTCTTCCTTGGCGTGCTTAAACTGCGACAGCGACTTCTCAACATACAAAAGCACTTCATCGACGTAGCCATCTGTGGATGCGGACCAGACGCGGTTGATGTATCGTTCGCCTGCAGCAAAACTCGACATAACGTCAGCGTACGACTGAAGCCCGAAGATATGCTTCATACTGTCGCGAGCGTCGGCGAATGCGAACAGGTCTTCCCTGAAGAGTTTGTCAATTTCGAACCGCATATCATATGTGGGAATAGCGTCCTTGCGGCCATCAAGTGCTTCAAGGTTTTTGACGATATTATCGAGGCTATCTTCCAAAACCTTGCGGTTATTCGCAAGCTTGTCTGAAGACCGTGCTTCAGCAGCTTCCTGACGCTTCATCAACACCACACCAATGATACCGCCAATCATCACGGGAATGAACATGGGCCAGTCCACGTGGGTTTGATCTAGCGAAGTCAGGAATGCGCCACCAAGAAAAGCGGCCATGACAATCAATATGGAAATTGTTCTCATTTTTTCTCTCCCTAGCTTGCATTCATGATGATGTTAACGGCGTTACCGACCCCCATAAGGGCCTCACCAACTATCAAACCGGCAGCAATTGGAATGCCTTTATTGTCCGACCAATGATGCCCCATCTTGCGATCAGATATCTCACGCACCAGAGTGCCCAAAGAATAAGTGAGCACAATGTTAAACGGCAGGTAGAAACCAAGACCCACCGTGATGCCCAACCCGCCTTGCACGGCTGACAAAAGCGCCCCCAAGGCTGCACCTGCGAGATATTTTTCAATTGGCACTTCGCCGCCCGTGATGCCTTGCACCATTGAAGCAAGCGCTTGCCCTTGCGGTGCAGGCAACTTGTCGGAGCCAAGACCAAAAGCGTTATGCAGTACGAATATCAAAACAATAATCACAATTGGACCAAGCCATGCGCCAGCAAATTGTCCCATCTGTTGCATGCGTGGTGTTGCACCAACCAGATAACCGGTCTTCAGGTCAAGCATCAGGTCTGTTGCCTGGCTCATGGCAACGCAAGTTGCCGCACCGACTGTCACGGACGCCACAATCGCCTGACCCGTATCCATGCCGCCAAAGCTTTGCGTAATCATGATCAGGATGGTAACCGCCACCAACGTCATGCCGGAAAGCGGCGACCAGTTAGTGCGGCCGATGGCTTCAGAAAGAATGATACCCGCCATCCATATCCACAGCGTTCCCAGGATCGCCATCATCAATCCGCGTGCCAGCCCAACTTCCTCAGCGGACGTAACGGCCATAACACCAAGCAGAATGGCCGCGCCCACAATTGCGAAATAGAGAAGCTTAATCGGCATCTCATCTCGGCTCATGGCGCTCTCGACCTTGGACGATGACTGCATTGACTTAACGGCCGAACGGATCAGCGGGAAGGCAAAAATCACCCCAATCACTGCGCCACCGATCAGCATGCCAATACCGGTTGGGCGGAACAAGAGAACACGAAGACTACCTGGGTCAGAGAGAACCACACCATCAACCACCGGGAACATGCCGGTTACGTCAAGAAGCGGCGCCAGCACCCAGTAACAGACATAACCACCAATGATGAATGCCAGCCCGCCCCTGCCTGCGATAAAGGCAACGCCTGCTGTCATCAACGAGAGGTACCAGGTGCCGTTCATATAGTCTGGCAACCCAAGCATCGAAAAAAGCGGGAAATTGTCGTATTCAAAGACAATGGTAACCACATGAATGGCGGCAGAAAAGATCATCGCGCCGATCAGAAGCTTCGCCTTTTCAATACCTGCACCCGGTGACTTCAGAATTGAAGCAACCGCAACACCGCCTGGATAGGTAAGGCGTTCAAAGTCAATCATCTGCTTCCTGAGCGGAATGATAAAGGCGATGCCCAGAAAAGCACCTGCAATGGCACCAAATGTTAGGATGTATGGATCGAAATCGTTGCCGTATCCCAAAATGAAGATAGCGGGCACTGAAAACATCATGCCAGATGAGGCACCGTTCACCGCACTAGCCACTGTTTGCGTGACATTGTTTTCAACGATTGACCGGCGGCGAAGTATGCCGCGCAAAATACCGAAACCTAATATGGCAGCAAGCTCTGAACCTTCGATTGAGAAACCAAGCGTTAAGCTCGCGTAACCAATAGAAAGCGCAATGATAACACCCAAAATATAGCCGACGATTACCGCATGGGTCGACAGCTCTGGATACGCGCCACGGGTTATTGGCCCATCGGCGGTGGCAGTTTGATCTGACACGGATATCCCTCCCCGGAAGTGGATACTAATACAATTGCTGACAATTGGCCCTTTTGGGCTTGCCAGTCCCCCTAAACAGGCATAGCACTAACACAGGAATGCGTGATGCTCCAACTCTCAAACGGGTTGGGGCATCTTTGCCCTTGCAGGCGAACATTATAAACGACTGGAACAATTATGGACACGGCAACACGCCTGTTTGAGCCCGCTTGGCTTAAGGCCAGGATAAAGCGCCACGTGCAAGAGCTCGTGCGGCTTGCTGTGCCTGCCGTTATGATGCGTATTGGGCTGATGGCACTGGCGATGGTCGACACTGCCATGGTTGGCCATTACGCTACACAACACTTGGCGTGGCTCAACCTTGCTAACCAATCGATTATCATGACGGCGCTTGTGACCGGGCTTGGCCTTTTGTCGGGCATCACCATCTACACCGCCAACGCATATGGCAGTGCAGACTTTAGAGGCGCCGGAAAAGTTTGGCAGCGCTCATTGCCTTTCTCTCTGGGAATCGGCCTCCTGCTCGTACTCGTATGCTGGCCGGCTGAAACCTGGCTCATCCACCTTGGACAAAGTGCCGAGAACGCCCAGGTAAGCGGTGAGCTGGTGCAAATTCTGGCACTTGGCCTGCCGGGTCATGCCCTCTTTGTGAATTGCACCATGTTCCTTGAAGGCATCAAGCGCGGCCAAGTTGGGTTTTACCTGATGCTGGGTGCCAATATTGTAAACCTTGTTCTCAATTACATGCTGATCTTTGGTGAGTGGGGCGCCCCCGAGCTGGGAGCGGCAGGCTCTGCATGGGCGTCAACCGGTGTGCGATGGTTTATGGCTTTAAGTGCGCTCGCATTCGTGTGGTACGCGCCGTCGCTCCGAAAGTTTCACGTTAGGGAGCCACACGGCCAGAAACTGCCGGAGTGGCGCGATCAGCGGCAGATGGGATATGCGTCTGGTGTGTCGCTTGCTGCCGAGGTGTTGGCGTTTTCTGCTCTCAGCATATTTTGTGGCTGGCTTGGTACTGTTCCGCTTGCCTCATTCGGGGTTGCATACCAAGTGCTTGGCATCCCGCTCATGATCTCTATTGGCATCGGTGTGGCGTCCAGTGTCCGCGTTGGGATCGCGCTGTCGCGCCTCGACGGCAGGGACGCCGCGCTTGCATCAATAACCGGTATTGCGATGACATTTGCAGTCGTAGGCACCATGGCCTTTGGCATCTTCCTATTCATCGAGCCCCTCATTGCAATTTTCACAGAAGATATTCGGATCGTGGCTTTGCTGGTACCAATTGCGGCCATCTACATTACCGGCATGCTGTTTGATGCTGCGCAAATGGTCGCATCGATGATTCTTCGCGGTTACAAAGAAACCTGGTGGCCAACCTATCTGCAGGCAACGGCTTTTATCGTGGTTATGTTGCCTGCCAGTTACGCCCTCGGCATTCATCTGGAACGTGGCTTTAGGGGTTTGATGGAAGGAATGGCCTTAGGTGTAATTGTGTCTTTTGCACTGCAACTCCTGCGATTTTGGCATCTTGCGCGCATTGAAATTCAGAAAGAGGCCGATAAGGCCTGAAAAAGTTACTTCAAATTTTGGTTGTTTTGTCGTCTTGCTTTTGCCTTGATTTTACCAATTTCTGTTTCAAAATATGAAATTGATTAGGGAAAGGAAGCCATCGTGATTAGGGGTCACAGCACACTTTGCACTGCCATTTGTCGTAGCTTAATGCTGCTGCCAATGATGCTGCTTGCCCAGCCAGCAAAAGCCCAGACGTTCGGTGACAGCTTCGCCAATATCATTGAAACCATGCATAGCGGCCTCGACAGCCTGTGGCCGGATGCGCTTGAGGTTGAAGGGCTCACGCTTCGCGCTGGCCTGGGGGCTGGTCTCATACCTGATTATGTTGGCTCCGACAATTATGGGCTGCGTGTACTGCCTCTCCTTGAGGTTCGCTACGGAGAGCGTTTGCGCATTGATGGTGGCCTTTTGACCTATGCAGCAGTCAAAGAAGGTAATTTTGAAGCTGGACCGCTTTTAAACCTCGCATTTGGTCGCAGTGCAGACAGGAACCCCATTTTGCGCGGCATTCGTGATGTGGATACCGTTCTTGAGACTGGTGCATTTGTACGCTACCGCTCACGCGTTGGTATCGCTTCACTGCAATTTCGGCAGGCGCTGGGCGACGGGTTGGGCCAATCTTTGAGGCTTACGGCGGGGCACGGAATTTACCAAAGTGGCAACTTTGCCGCCATCGCCGCCGTGCGTGCACGTTGGCTCTCAGATCGGGGCATGCAGCGCCATTTTGGTATCACCGCGGAAGACACTGCCACATCAGAGTTCGGTTTGGCCGCGTTTGACGCAAGTAGCGGCGTATCGGATGCAAACCTCAATTTGATTGGCTCATACCAGATCAGCGACCGTGCCCGCTTTCTGGGGTTAGTTTCCGTTGGTCATCTGTTTGGGGATGCAGCGGATAGTCCACTTGTGGAAGGGTCAAACGGATCCGCTTTCCAGGGCATTATCGGTTTTGGATTCATGACCCAGTTCTAGCCCGGTTCAGAGCCAGGTCGAAATTTCCTCAAGCGGCTTTTTGTCAATATCCGGTACAGTCACTTTGTCCGCTGGAAAGCCTGCCACCACAAGCATGGTGGCATGCTCATTTTTCGGGCGCCCACAAAGTTCGTTCAGAAATCCCATCGGCGAAGGAGTATGGGTTAGTGTAGCCAGTCCCGCATTGTGGAGCGCTGCGATCAGGAAACCCGCAGCAAGGCCCGCACTTTCATGCACATAATAGTTTTTGGTGCGGTCGCCGGTTTCTTCGTCCATGCCATACGACTGACGGAATACAGCAATCAGCCAAGGGGCAATTTCGAGAAATGGTTTATTTTCATCTGTCCCAAACGGCAACAGGTCTTCGAGCCATTCTTCAGAGGCGCGACCGCCGTAAAACTCGCGCTCCTCTACTTCCGCCGCTTCGCGGAACTTGGCTTTCATCTCCGGCGCTGAAATAGCGGCAAAATGCCATGGCTGCTTGTTGGCACCAGACGGGGCACGACCAGCTGTCAGAATGGCGTTTTCAATCACTTCACGTGGAACAGGGCGGTCCGAAAACTCGCGAACGGTGCGACGGCGTTTCATAAGGTCCAAAAAGTCGGCCGAGCGTGCGATCATCTCGTCAGGCTCGCGGTGAATGAATGTGGTGTGTTCAATAAATTTCGCTTCAGACACAGCTTGGCTTCCCTTCCCAATTGCAGCAGCGCGCAGGACCATTCTATAGTGGTCCCCGCTTCATAGGCGAGCATGTGCATACTTGGCAATGCAGAAAAGGAAGAGCATATCCTCACGTTTGTATCACGACTCAGACACCTCACATGTGCTGCGCTATCTATTGCAATAGCCGCTGCTGCTGGTGCACCCAGCTTGGCACAGGGCATCGTCCTGAAACCAGAAACCGTTTTGCCAGTGCTCGAAGACGAAACGAACAATGGATTTGTCTACTATCTCAGCGGCAACCAGACTTATTCATCTGGTAGCCCGCCAACACAAAAAGTGAATTTTTCTGGATTGCATAAAGCATTACTCTCTCTCGTGACGCTTCGGTTGGTGGACCAGGGAAAACTTAACATTGACCAGCCAGTCGCTGAGTTTTTACCTGACATTGTGCCCGCATCACCCTTTCGGGCGCCACTTCATGTCAAGCATTTGCTGCAGGAAACCGGCGGGTTTGCATCACCACCGCTTTCCCTCAAAAGCCATCAAATCGAAACTGCTTTGAACGGGAAACTTCTGAAGCGGTTTGCCATAAGTATGCGCAGCGCTGGACAGATCAGCAGCCATGACCCAGTTGGCTGGGCCCTGCTGGTGGCTGCACTGGAGGCAGTCAGTGGCAAGCCTATTAACGATTTGATTGCCGACGAAATTTTGCAACCACTCAACCTCCCGCAGGATTCCATCCAAGCACAATATCATTCGCTTGGCGGCACCGCTCTGCCGCTAAAAATTGAAGGTTCAGTAGAAGCCTTTCTTGCGGTAACCAGGCTGCTGATCCGCAACCGCAATGCGGCAGCGTCTGCTTTTCTGAGCCGAAATTTATTCCTTGACCTGACCACTGGCCGGAACGGCTTTCGTATGCACCCGAACGGGCCGGTTGTCTCATATGGCATTGCGCTTCACGACAATGGCTTGCATCGATGGATAACCAGCCTGAACAATCGATGCGACGCGAACACATCTTTTGTGGCATTCCCGCGCGAGGGTGCCGTGTTTGGCGGCATTGGCGCAGACGCAAGCTGCAAAAAAACCACCCTGGAAGCGACCAGCCTGTCGCTCGCGACAAATAACTTCCCTGCCCGGCAACAAGTTGCAAACGACGGTCCTCCACTCGCAAAACCCAGTAAATTGGAGGGCCGATTCGTGCCTGCAACACGCTCACCATATGGCCTACAGGAGCGGCTGGATATCCTTCAGTCTGATTGGCTTTTTGTGTTTGGCTATGACGGTGAGCAGCTGCGCATGCGCCGCAATGATGGACCGCTTTCCATTTTCCAGCAACAAGACGCCTATATTTTTCTGAACGAGGACAATATTGAGGACCGCCTGGTTTTTAGCCCTTTCAGATTGGGTGGTTATGTGTCTGACAATGGCACCCTGTACCGGCGCGCTGATATTTTGGGTGCAGCAGGTCAGCTGCGCACCATGATGCCCTGGGCGCTGATCACGATTCTCACCGCTGCATACTATGCGCTTCGAAGACTCGACAAACCATGGCGGCGGATGGGTCAGTTCGCTGCGGTGGGTGGCGTGCTGGTGAGTGGAAGCCTTTATTTGGAAGCAAACTTCTGGTCAATTGCCTTATACGAGTTCGGTCAGCCGTGGCTGATCACTCTGTGGCGAACCGCGTTGAATATTGGTTTGATGCTCGTGCTATCTTTACCGATGTTTGTCCTGTCTTTTGCGAGGAAAAAAACCATTCCTACCGCCGGAGTTGCCATTCTGACCGCACCTCATTTGACATTAGTAGCGATCGCATCCCTTGCCGTATTTTTCACGCTTGTGCTTTGGGGTGTTGCTGGCACATTTGCGCCCTACTGACGCCCCATTCAAACAGCAGTTTAAAGCCGCTTGATTTACGCCGTCGGCGCGCATAGGGTCGCCCTCATGATGAACGCGACCACTATGAAGCGAATGTGCTGTCGAATGAGCCGCCCGGTGCCCACTTGGTGCCGGGACATCTTCGTTCGACTTTCACATAACGACTTTATGGGAGCCGCGTATTATGAACGCTCCAATTCATCGATTTGATCTTTTGATCAGCCACACGCCAACGGCGCTGCCAGCCATTCTAAAAACATTCGCCGATCTTGCCCTGACCCCATCACGTGTCAGCACGCACGACCACAAAAACTCGCTGCAATCGGTCACCATCATTCTGCGTCAATTGGCAGACACAGATGTGCGTGCTATCGAAAAAAGCCTGCGCCAAAGTGATTTGGTGCAAACAGTCTCTCTCGAACATATGTTGACCTGAATGCAGAACTTTCAGCTGAGAAACAGCCATATCCGCGAGCAACTGACGGAGCTTGCGAGCCGGGATAAACAAGTGAAGACGGCGCTCGATACAGTTGGGTTTCCACCTGAACGAGTGCGGGATCAGTCTTTCGCGATCTTCCTGCGCGTCATTGTCGGCCAACAGCTATCCGTAAAAGCCGCCGCGAGCATATACGGCCGGATCGAGGAACTTGTGGGTGCCGACATGGGGCCATGTGATTTCGATGGTGTGGACGATGAAACACTGCGCGCGCTTGGTCTGTCCAAGCAAAAGATTGCATATACCCGCTCCCTTTGCGAGACCGTGCAAAACGGAACTCTTAACATTGAAAAGCTACCCAGTCTGTGTGACGAAGACGCGGTGGAGTCGATTATTGCAGTGAAGGGTCTGGGTGTGTGGAGTGCTCACATGTATTTACTCTCTTCGCTGGGCCGGCCTGATATTTGGCCTATTGGTGACTTGGCTGTGCGCGTTGGCGTTGGTCGCATTGTTGAACTAGAAGAACGACCAACCGAAAAAGAAACGCTAGAAATTGGCGAGCGCTGGCGCCCCTACAGAAGTGCAATGGCATTATTGGCTTGGCACTATTATTCAAACGCGCCATTTTAGGTATTCATGGAATGGAGAGCCCTATGACCGATTTTCTGACCGTCACCAACACCTTGTCTGTCGCCCCACAAATTACCGCAGATGACATTGAACGCGCTGCGAGCGAAGGCTACGGGCTAATTATCAACAATCGGCCAGATGGAGAAGAAGGCGGACAGCCATTGAATTCGGAGCTGGCTGCATTAGCGGCAAGTCATGGCATAAAGTGGGCACACATTCCGGTTGTTTCCGGGCAATTGACCATGGAGGGCATCGAACAGATGGCTCTCGCTCTCAAGGAAGACGTGAAAACGCTCGCTTATTGCCGTTCCGGAACGCGGTCCTGCACGCTGTGGGGTTTGGCTGAAGCTTTCACAGGTGGTCTGGCGACGGATGAAATCCTCGCTAAGGGAGGGGCAGCGGGTTACGATCTCTCTGACATGGCCCCAACGCTAGAGCATTTACGGGCAAGCGCTGAGGGCTAGTCCGCCAGTCCAAAGCACTTCAGTAGGAACGTATATTCTTCGGCGACTTCGCGGTAGCGTTCGAAACGACCAGATTTGCCGCCGTGCCCTGCGCCCATGTTGATTTTCATAACCAGTAGGTTGTCGTCAGTTTTGGTGGCCCGCATCTTTGCCGTCCATTTGGCTGGTTCCCAATAGGTCACTCGCGGGTCATTCAAACCACCGGTTACAAGCATTGGCGGATAATCTTTGGGTTCAATATTCGTGTAAGGGCAATAGCCTTTGATTGTCGAATAAGCCTCAGCATCCTCAATCGGGTTACCCCATTCGGGCCATTCAATTGGCGTGAGCGGCAGGTCCGCATCCAACATTGTGTTCAGGACGTCCACAAATGGCACGTGCAACACACAGCCTTTAAACAACTCTGGTGCTTGATTAACCGCTGCGCCCATGAGCTCCCCACCTGCGCTGCCGCCAGAAATAGAGATGCCGCCAACAGCCGCATAGCCCTGATCGGTCAAAGCGTGTGCAACATCGACAAAATCGTTAAAAGTGTTGGTGCGGGCGTTAAGCTTGCCCGCTGTGTACCAACCTTTACCAAGCTCATCACCACCTCTGATGTGGGCAATTGCATACGCAAAACCACGATCCAGCAAAGACATACGCGCTGCCGAAAATGATGGGTTCATGCCAAGGCCATATGCGCCATATCCATACAGGTGAAGCGGTGCGCCGGCGTTCTTTTTCCAGTTGGCGGCATAAACTATGCTTACTGGCACTTGCGCTCCATCCCTAGCTGTCACGACTAAACGCTCTGATCGATACTGTGTGCGATCATATCCCGATGGGATTTCTTGCACTTTGCGAACTACCGCTTCTTGAGGAGTGACCTCCATGTCGATTGGTACATCCATCACTGTTGGCGGTGTTAGCAGGCTCGAAAAACCGAGACGGATAAAGCTTTGACCCGCTTCAGGATTGGTGCCCAAGCCAACCTCATATACGGCTTCCTGCATTGGGATTTGTTGCTCCCGGCCACAGGGGGACAGCAAAGTAATTTGATCAAGACCATCGATGCGGTCTTCAACAGTTACAAATCGGTCAAAAGCCTGCATGCCGTGGATATAGCGCGATTCTGTGCCCGAAAGCCGCTCGACCCAAGCAGCCTCGGCCGGATCCCCGGACGCAGTGAAGATACCGTAATTTTCGTGATTTCGATTTGACCGAATAACAAATTGGTCACCAGCGTGATCCACATAATAGTTATGGTCGGTTCGCCGTTCCGCCATCAGAACCGGTTCTGCTCCCACCGACTTCAAATCCAGAACACGCACCTCGGCTGTCACATGGTCTGCACTGCGGATCACCATAAACTCGTTTGAGGTGGTTTGCCCGATGTGCAGGAAAAAGCTGCTGTCTGCCTCTTCGTAAATGGGCGTGTCTTCCATCGCGCCACCAAGCGCATGGTGCATCACAAGGAAAGGACGCCATTCTTTGGAAACTCTGACATAGAAAAAGGATTTACTATCTGCCGCCCAAACCAACTCACCTGACGTTTCGGAAACTTCAACCGTCAGCCAGTCACCGGACTTGAGGTCTTGCACTTTTACAGTGAAGCGTTCTGACCCGTTACTGTCGTGGCTAATGGCAAGATAACCGCCACAGGGGCTGACAGACAGGGAGCCGAGTTTAAAGTATTCTAGTCCTTCAGCGGCTTTGTTTTCGTCAAATAGTACCCGCCAATCGTTCCCCAAGTGCGGGTTTTTGGTGCGCGGGCGATAATACCAAATACGGTACTGGCTACCTTTGGCAAAAGCCCATCGGTAGTCAAATGGCCCATCCTGATAAGGCACGCCCTCTTCATCTTCCTTAAGGCGACCTTTGATTTCCTCAAACAGTTCGTCAACGAGAGGCGTGTCGTTCTCGGTCACGGCATCAAAGTAAGCATTTTCTTCGCGCAGGTAAGCAAGCACACTCTCATCTTTCACCTCCGGGTAACCAGGGTCTTTCAGCCAAAAATATGGGTCGGAAACAGTGTCACCATGATGGGAAAAGTTATGGTCTTTTTGCTTGGCAACCGGCGGCGTCAGGTTAGATGGGGCTTTCAGCATAAGGGTCCTCTGGAACTGTGTGGCTTCACCCCTAAAAGCTGCGCGAAGCGCTGTAAAGCAAAAGCATGCTTGCAATCGCAAATTGGGCCGGGCACAACAGGCGTCTGGCGGCATTGGGCGCCGCATACACAGGCTGAGAGAGACCGCATGACCACCAATCCATCTAACGTAGCGGCGCTGCGCGCCGAATTGAAATCCCGCGCGCTAGAAGGCTTCATAGTACCTCTAACAGACGAACATATGAGCGAGTATGTTGGCGCTTATGCAGAACGCCTGGCTTGGCTAACCGGATTTGGGGGCAGTGCGGGTAACGCGGCCATTCTTGGTGAAAAAGCAGCTATTTTTGTCGATGGCCGCTACACGCTTCAGGTCAAAGACCAAGTAGATGAAGCCATTTTCGAACACCATCATTTTCAGGAATATCCGCTTTTGACATGGGTCGCAGACAATGCAGGTGCTGGAGCAAAAATCGGTTATGACCCCGAACTAGCGACTGTCGCGTGGGTAAAAACTGCAACAGCGGCGCTTTCCAAGGTGGGGGCAGAGCTTGTGGCGGTTAATACCAACCCAGTGGATGCTGTTTGGCACAAACGCCCACAAGAACCAATGAATGCTGTCGAAATTCACGATGACAAATATGCTGGCCGCAGTGCCGCAGAGAAACGTGCAGACATCGCCAAAGTTCTTAAGCAAGAGGGTGCAGATGCTGCCGTCGTCAGCATGCTGGACAGTGTTGCCTGGGCTTTTAATATTCGCTCCAAAGACGTTTTGAACACGCCCGTCGCGCACGCCTATGGGGTGCTGCGCGCTGACAAGAGCGCCACTCTGTTCGTTAACCCTGAAAAAGTCGACGATACCGTGCGAGCGGCTCTTGGCAACCAAGTATCAATCGAGCCGCGGTCCGCATTTTATGCGCACCTGACCGAGATCGGCAGAGACGGCAAAAGCGTGTTGGTGGACCGCGCGACCAACAACGCAAAAATATTCAAGACGCTTGAGGATGCGGGCGCATCCCTGATTGAAGGCCAAGACCCCTGCATTCTGCCTAAAGCCATCAAGAATGAAGTGGAACAGCAAGGCACGCGCGACGCGCACATTCGAGACGGCGCTGCAATTACGGAATTTCTGCACTGGCTTTCTATTGAAGCCCCAAAGGGCACCGTGGATGAGCTGTCAGCCGTTGCCAAACTTTGGTCTTTCCGCCAAGCGAGGGATCTGATCCGTGACACTAGTTTTGACACCATTTCAGGCTCAGGGCCCAACGGTGCAATTGTCCATTACCGCGTGGATGAAACTACTAACCGGAAGCTTGAGATGGACAGCCTCTATTTGGTTGACAGTGGCGGCCAGTATCTGGATGGCACGACGGATATCACTCGCACCATCGTGGTGGGCACGCCAACCACGGAAATGCGGGAAAACTTTACCCGCGTATTGATGGGGCATATCGCCCTTTCAACCGCCAAATTCCCCGACGGTACACCCGGCGCCGCGCTTGACGCCCTTGCGCGCCGACCGCTTTGGGACGCAGGGCTTGATTATGATCATGGTACTGGCCACGGCGTTGGAAGTTACCTTGCCGTGCATGAAGGTCCGCAGCGGATCGCGAAAGGCTCAAGTGATGTTCCACTAAAACCCGGCATGATCCTGTCCAATGAGCCCGGTTACTATAAAACCGGCGAGTATGGTATCCGGATTGAAAACCTGGTGCTGGTACGCGCGGAAGATGACGACACCGAGCGCAATATGTATGGCTTTGAAACGCTCACGCATGCGCCGATTGACAGAAACCTGGTAGAAACAAGCCTCATGAGCGAGGCCGAGCTTAAATGGCTGAACGATTACCATGCTGAAGTACGTGCCAAAATCAGTCCACTTGTGGAGGGCGAGGCCCTTGCCTGGCTAGAGGTGGTGACAAAACCACTCTAGAAAAGAGGCATAATGAGAGGGAATTATGCTAAAGCTGAAGAAAGTCATTCGCAAAGCAACTGAGATACTCTCAATCACGCTTGGGTTGGCGTTTTTAAGTTCTGGTCCGACCACCGCCCAGGCTGAACGGCATTCAACGGGACCAACACTTTTGACCATTGCCGGCAAAATCGGTTCCGCCAACAGAGGCGCGAGCGATGAGTTCGAGGATGCCTTTTTCAATTTTCACGACATTTCGTTTAAAGAAGCTTACGCCTTTGACCAAAAGGCCCTCGAAACTCTGCCACAGCATACAATTACCGTCCAAGCAGATAACTGGCCAAAAGCATATAGGTTTGAGGGGCCGCTGCTTTCAGATGTATTGAGCAAAGCGGGTGTTGAGACAACAACGAACACAGTTACCCTTTATGCCCTCGATGGCTACGCAGGTGAACTGTCCATAGAGATGGTGAACCAGTTTCCGGCAGTGCTGGCCTTGAAAGCTGATGGCCAGTATTTGGGCCTTGGGGGACGAGGCCCCATCTGGCTTGTCATGCCCGTTTCAGACCATCCTGAACTGCAGCAGGAAGGTGATGCAGGCTGGGTATGGTCAGCGTTTTTCATTGAGGCCAAGTAGAATTTTGTGAACTGCGGCTGTCCGCTTGTTCAAGTTTCCAAAATCTCGAATTCTGTTGTGATCTCAGCAAGCGCCCCCAGCTGCACCGAGGCTGAGCAGTATTTGTCACGCGAAAGCTCAATGGCGCGGGCCACATGCTTGGGGTCAATGTTGTCGCCCTTAACAAAAAACTTGGCGTGGATTTTGTTGAAATAACGCGGGTGATCATCCTGGCGCTCGGCTTCCAGCTCCACCCAGCAATCCTGAACATCCTGGCGCGCTTTCTTGAGGATCATCATAACATCAATGGATGAGCATCCCCCCATGCCAAGAAGGAGCATCTCCATCGGACGAATGCCTTTGTCATTGCCGCCGCTTTCTGCGCCCGCATCCATCACAACAGAATGACCGGTAGGCGATTCGCCAATAAAGGTCATGCCTCCTGCCCACTTCACAATCGCTTTTTTGTCACTCATCGCCAATATCCTTTCGCTTAAGGGGTCAATCACCCCATTTCACGCGCCAACTTCAGTTTATCGCGAGCTTAGCACCTTTGACCGCAAGGCCGTTCTGTCTGCGATCTGTAACGGTTAGGCATTGTTCACGCAAGGCTTGGTAAGGCCCGGCACGACAGCAGCACGACGGCAGCGAGACGCTCCTCCCCAAAAAGAAACACTCTGCCCGCGCTTCCACACCGGAAGCCGCGGAAGCAGACTAATCAGTGCGTTGGAAATTCGACACCGGCTTCGCCTTCGTGCCACTGTGGGTATTTCTTCATGATAGAGAGAAACAGATCTGATCGCACATGGCCATCAAGCCAGCGCATAAGTGTACTGAACCGATCCTGATGCATGAAGTCCCCGGCAGCATTCACGAATTGGCGGATAAACGGAAAGATCGCGATGTCGGCAAAGCTGCGCTGATCGCCAAGCAGGTGAGCGCTTTGAGCAAGCCTGTTACTAAGCTTCAGCAAAAAGGGTTCCGCTGCGGTGCGATGTTCAAGTGGGTCTGCATCCTCGTACCGCGTCGCATATTTAAATCGATCAAGATGATGTTTGAACGATCCGTCAGTTTCGCTGATCAGTGCTTCGGTTTCCGCCCTGTCAGCGCTCAACCAATTTTCGGGATCATTTGCCGCTAGCGCCCACTTCATCACATCAAGGCTCTCGTCAATCACGGTAGTATCGTCAAGCACGAGGACCGGAACCGTGCCCTTGGCGGAAGCCTTAAGCATTGCTGCTGGCTTGTCGCGTAAAACCACTTCCCTCAACTCAACCGTACAGCCAGCGGTGGCCAACGCCATGCGTGCCCGCATGGCGTATGGACAGCGCCGAAAGCTGTACAGAATTGGCCGATTATCGCTCATTCGCCCTCAATTTGCTGATCCACCGGCGCCTTTTCGCGAGGCGGTGCTTGCACGCCCAAGTGAAGTTCGCCGCGTTCTTTGGCGAGCGCTATTTGTTTCTGCCGCTCTGCAAATCGCGCTTTGCGCTCTGCGCTAGTCTCGTCATAACAATGCGGACAGCTGACACCCTTCATATAATATTCGGAGGCTTTGTCTTCGTCACTTATCGGCCGGCGGCAGGCATGGCACATGTCGTAAGGACCGGGCTTTAAGCCATGACCCACAGACACACGGTCATCAAATACAAAACATTCGCCCTCCCAAAGGCTCTCGTCCTCCGGCATTTCCTCAAGATATTTCAGGATACCACCTTCAAGGTGGAAAACCTCATCATAGCCCTGCTCTTTCATATAAGCCGTAGATTTCTCACACCGGATACCCCCAGTGCAAAACATTGCGACTTTTTTGGGCTTCCTGAGTGCATCTTCATGGTCTTCGGCCCACTTTGGGAATTCCCTAAAAGACTTTGTTTTGGGATCCATCGCGCCCTTGAAGGTACCAATCGCGACTTCATAATCATTGCGGGTGTCGACAACCACCACGTCAGGGTCGGATATAAGGGCATTCCAGTCCGCCGGTTTAACGTAAGTACCTACAATTTTGTTAGGGTCGATACCCGGCACACCCATGGTGACAATTTCTTTTTTGAGGCGCACTTTCATGCGCGGGAATGGTGGTTCGCTTGCCCAGCTTTCCTTATGCACAAGGCCTTCAAATTCAGGTATTTTGTTTAAATATGCGAGCACGGAACGGATACCAGCCTCTGTTCCGGCAATGGTCCCATTGATGCCCTCTGTCGCAAGCAACAATGTTCCCTTAACATCGTTGTCATCGCAAATGGCTCGGATAGGCGCTTGCAAGTCCTCAAAATTTGGCAGCGCCACAAACTTATAGAGGGCAGCCACCAGATATTTAACGTTGTCTTCAGCCATGGGTATCAACTTTTCCCTAACTCTGTCTGATTTCCTCGAGCGCCTTATAGCGAGACGGCCCACAGATGTAAAATTCAAGGCCAAACTATCACCTCGAAAAACCACAAACACCTGAAAAACCGCCAAAATTTTCTGCAGTTAAAACGCGTTCTTAGTTGCATCAAGAATCCCAATTTCTTTATATTTTACAATAACTTAAAAGAGTGTATAGTAAGGAACGAATCAACGCAGTAATGGCCAGGGCTTGCTGCACAGAAACCCCTAAATGAACCTGGAAGGGATTGAGTTATGAAAGGCGACAAAGAGGTCATTCGGCACCTTAACGTGATTCTGAAAAACGAGCTGACCGCTATCAATCAGTATTTTCTGCATGCCCGCATGCTGAAAGATTGGGGCATGGATAAGCTCGGCGACAAGGAATACGAAGAATCTATCGATGAGATGAAGCATGCCGACAAACTTATCGAGCGCATCTTGTTCCTTGAAGGCCTGCCAAATTTGCAGGACCTGGGCAAGTTGATGATTGGTGAGGACGTTGAAGAGATCATCAAATGCGACCTGAAGATGGAGTATGACAATCACGGCGACCTGAAGGACGCGATTGCTTACTGTGAAGAAGTTCGGGACTATGTGACGCGCGGTCTTCTTGGCGACATTCTGGACTCAGAAGAAGAGCATGTGGACTGGCTGGAAACGCAACTATCGTTGCTCGAAAAAATGGGCAAGCAAAACTACGTTCAGTTTCAGTCGACACCAAACGCAGAATAAAAGTCAGGTCGTTTCCTCAAGAATCAAAGAAGCCGCCTTCCTGGCGGCTTTTGCATGTGCATAACCTGTCGCGGGTTTATTCAGCCGCCAGCACCCGCTGGTTCGGCAGCTCAGCCTCAACAATCTCTTTCGCGCAGTCAGTGCAAGCGCCGCAGCAGAAACCATTACCCAGAGACAGGTATGCCTCTTCCGCTGTCTTCACGCCGTTTTCACGCACAGCTGATTTGATTTCCTTATCGGTATAGCCGTTACACAGGCATACATACATCGCCAACACTCACTTGCTATTGCGAACTGTTCTCAGTTTTAATATGGGAGTTTCATCAGTGATTCAAGGGGAAATTGCGACTTAATCGCAATAAATTTACCCAGAAAGGCCAGGATCGGCATTGAAAACCGCGATTGAGGACATCAAATTGTCAAAATCCTTTTGTAGTTCTGACACTGGAAGACGCCGCACCGAACGGCGCGCCGTGCCTCAGAGAGGGCAACCATGGACGACCAGGAGAGGATCATGCCGTTTGAATTAACGCGCTTTGAACCAAGGCGAATTGCCCTGTTTTCGGGCAATTATAACTATGTGATGGACGGGCCCGTTCGTGCCCTCAACAAACTCGTCGCTTACCTCGAAGCGCGCGGGGTAGAAGTGCTTGTGTTTGCACCTACTGCAAAAAAAGCAGCTTTTGATCATTCCGGTACGTTGGTTTCTGTACCTTCCGTTTCATTACCCGGCCGCGGTGAATACCGCGTTGCTCTTGGCATGCCCAAATCGATACGAAAAAAGCTTGAGGCCTTCAATCCCGACTTAATCCATTTGGCGGCGCCCGATTGGCTTGGCCACGCGGCGCTTTCCTGGGCCGAGAACAATAATGTTCCTGCAGTTGCGTCGTTCCACACAAGGTTTGATACCTACCCGCGCTATTATCATATGCGTTGGCTCGAGAAGTACGTTACAGCCTTCATGCGACGCTTTTATCACCGTTGTGAACAGATTTATGTGCCTTCGCCCTGCATGGCACAGGAACTTACCGAGCAGAATATGTCGCCGAACATCGGGATTTGGAGTCGCGGCGTCGACCCTGACTTGTTTAATCCAGACCGTAGAGACATGGCGTGGCGCAGGCGAAACGGCATTAAGGACGATGAAGTTACCATCGCCTTTGTCGGCCGGTTGGTGCTGGAAAAAGGGTTAGGTGTTTTTGCTGATACGATTGACCTATTGAAACAGCGCGGCATTAACGTGCGTGCCCTTGTTGTTGGCGCAGGACCAGAGCGTGAACGCTTTGAAGCTCGTTTGCCGGACGCAGTTTTTACAGGCTATCTTAGCGGTGAAGAATTGGCGCGTGCATACGCGTCATCTGACATTTTCTTCAATGCGAGCATCACGGAAACTTTTGGCAATGTGACACTCGAGGCAATGGCCTGCGGGCTACCGCTGGTATGTGCGGACGCGACCGGCAGCAGAAGCCTTGTTGATCAAGGTGAAAACGGATATCTGGCCCGCGAGGTCTCTGCGGAGGCGTTTGCTGATAAACTCACGAAGATTATTCGCCACCCAATGGAACAGCGGACGATGGCCGCTGCCAGCCATTCTGCCAGCAAGGCCTATACCTGGGACGCTATCCTGGGTCGCCTTTACGACCAGTATCAGGATGTGCTAGCAGGCTATGCAACTGATGCACCCAGCGCGAAGCGCAGATCACGGGGCATCGCCAGCGTAAAGGCTGCAGAATAGTAACGACGCTTTCTGCCGCCCGCGCCCATTTGGATAGCCGCCTTTCATGCCATTATCCCGCCTGAAATCAATGTTTGACGCCGCGCGCGACAGTACTTGGGTGCGCTGGTGTTTGAAGGCTCTGCAGGCGCTGTTCATCTTACTTGTTTTCTATTATTTGACTGAAAAAGTCCGCGCCATAGGCTGGAATGATGTACTGGCTGCACTGCCAACCAGTCCTTTGTTCTATATCTTTGTTGTCGCCATGTATTTTGCTTATCCGCTTGGAGAATGGTTGGTTTACCGCCGTCTCTGGGGTGATGTTGCACGCAAGCGATTCGACGTCTTTGTTCGCATGCGCATCTACAATGCTGCGGTTATGAGCTATTCAGGCGAAGCCTATTTGGGCATTTGGGCCGCGAAACGCGTTGGCGGCAGAAAACGGGACATCGCGGCCAAAATAAAAGACAGCCAGATCTTGTCTGCTCTTTCTTCCAATAGC
The DNA here is from genome assembly GCA_963921265.3 of Kordiimonas sp. Classification (GTDB taxonomy): domain Bacteria; phylum Pseudomonadota; class Alphaproteobacteria; order Sphingomonadales; family Kordiimonadaceae; genus Kordiimonas. The sequence continues at coordinate 3,003,008 of OZ001196.2, read as the reverse complement.
TTGACGATCGTGTTGTTAGCGCTGTTGTTCAGTTCGGGGAAGCTGGGAATTTTTACCGGTGCTGATCCGACTTACCCAACCTATGTGGCCATTGCTTTAGGGCTCAGCCTGTTTCTTATCCCACTTGTTGTTTGGTTCAGAAAACAGATTTTATCGCTGGAGCCAGGGGTAACCCGTTATGTCTTTGGTGTGCATTTTACTCGCCTGATAGCGGTGGTCTCGCTGCAGGTCGGCAGTTGGGCAGTGGTATTACCCAATGTGCCAATGGAAATCTGGCTCGTGTTTCTGACCGGACAATATGTACTCACGAGGGTGCCATTCCTGCCAAATGTAGACCTGATGATCGCTGGTCTAGGGCTGGCTTTATTGTCATTTGTGGATGCACCAGCGGCAGCTTTGGCTGGTATTTTTGTTGCCAGCGGTGCCATCAATCAGGTTCTCCACTTGACATTGTTTGCCGGCCTCACTTTGCACGACATGGTTCGCCGCCCCTCCACAAAGCGCAAACCGGATCAGTTTGCAGAGCCCGTCGAACCCGCCGCAACTGGTGGCGTTGTCGACTAAATTACGATAATATGTCAACAATTTAAGATTGATGGATGGACCAATCGTGCTTGGACGCGGTGACAAACTTTTGCCAGATGACACAGTTTTTGGCGACTTCGAGGTCGTAAATTACTCTGAGACTGGCGGCCGTGCCGAGATGACAGATTTCTTCTTGAACCTTTGGCGACAAAAAGGCGGAGAAACAAAAACCATCACCAGGGCGAACATTAGCCCTATCGAAATGAAGAAATACCTTGAGCACGTGGTGTTGATGGACGTCAGGCGTGAACAGGGAAACTGGAGCCTCGTTGTTCGCCTGATCGGCGGTCACGTCTCGTCCTACTACGGCGAAATAACCGGCAAGGACATTCGTGAAATGGATAATAGCAAAGCGATAGAACGCATCTATTACGCCTCTCGTCGCGTTATTGAACGCAAAGAGCCTGCAATGACTGTTTCGCCCGCTTTTTCACCTGACAAGCTGTATATGGAAGCATCTGCGTTGTACCTGCCCCTGTTCGACGAGCGGGAAGAGGTTGTCAAAATCATGGTGGTGGTACATGTGTCATCCCCAACCGTTCCCTAGTTTTCAGTTGGTTATTTAGAATGTCTGACACCCCTCTAAACACGCGGCTCGATGATCTTGAAATCAAGTTTTCCTATCAACAGGAAACCATCGATAGCTTGAATGAAACCGTGACCAAGCAATGGTCAGAAATTGAAGCACTAAGACTTCAACTACATAGGCTGGAGGGAAGACTTCAGGAAATGGCGGAACTTCAATCGGATACTGGCAACGAACCACCGCCGCCACACTATTAAGCAGGACATCGATGAAACAGCTGACGTTTATACTGGCCCTTCTTTTTTGCGCGCAGCATGGCGTGGCACAGGACAGCCAATTAACTGATATCACATGCGCGAACCACACCTCCGACGTGGGTGAAGGTTTGTACCGCACCTGCTACACTTACACAGGTGAAAACTGGGTCCATGCCAATGTGGCTGCCATTCCGTTTGAGACCGACAAACCGATTGCCGTTATCCCGTTGCAATATACCCAGAATGGAGCCCAGCCCGGCGCGGAAGTGGACGGCAAAAACATCGGATTTGAATGGAACCAAATCACGCAAGAAGAGTTAGCGCGCCGTTTGGAAACAGCCGGCTTTTTTGTCCTGACACCCACAATCCAGATGTTCGGTGAGAATTGGGACGGGTTTCAGGGGTTGGAGCATTTCATTGCCGGTGTTCATAAAGGCAATCCCAATACACAAACCCTTTTGCTGACGGCAGACTCGCACATTGCTGTCGAACAAAACCCTACGCCCGGCGCCCAAATGCTTGTAACCGGCTTGCATCATAGAAGCAGGGAATGGGAATCCGCAATTCAGAACGCGATAGCGAGTTTTTATGAGGAGGAAGGCTTGGGCAACATTGGCCCTCGCATACGCGGTGGCTTATCAGACAAAGAAGGGTCCTCAAAGGCGTGGCATCCTCTTATTGAACGCGCTGCTGAGTATGGTTCAACCGTTTCGATAATGGAAGCGGCTCAGGCGATCCAGATTGCCGAAAAGGCTGGCTCGATTGCTGGTGGGCGGTCATGGGCTGCACCCCTGTTTGATGGAATTGTAGCCGGCATGAGCACCTATGCTTGCACTCTTGGTTACACTCTCTCAAGCTGCCAATGACGAGCGATAGAAAGCGAGACTAAGATGAAACAAATTGGACAAATGGTGGGGCTGGCTCTGGGCTTTGCGCTCTCCATCACATCAAGCGCACAAGATGCCTCGGATTATGAATATACAACGAAGGGGACCACTATATACGAAGCCGACAATGGCTTTCTTGCCAAAGTTCTGGTTGAAGCCGCTAACCTTGGCAGTGAAGAGGTTAAGATCGCTGAAATGACTTTCCCAGTTGGCTATGCAGGAAGCGGACACCTTCATGGCGCATTGGAGATATTTTATGTACTCGAAGGCCGGTTTGGGCACAGCGTTAACGGCGTAGATGGAATCCTCGAAGTTGGCGAAGTCGGCATCGTCAAACCCGGAGACACGGTCGCACACTCTGTGCACGGCGACAGCCCTGCCAAAGTTCTAACGATCTGGGTGCCGGGCGGCAAAGATGCTGTTTCATTCGACGGTCTGCCTTCACGCCCGGTGAAGTAGCATTCAGAACAAAAGCATCGCGGCAACAACGAGTACCGGCACAACGATGACGGTCCGGATCATGAAGACGAGAAACAGTTGCCATGCGTTAATCGGCAAACCAACCCGCAACATCACGAGGCCCGTTTCTGACATATAGATCAATTGGCACAAGGACAGTCCGGCCAAAATGAAACGGATAGTTTCGTTTTGCAGATCGCCTGCGATCACAGCTGGGATAAATTGGTCGATGAAACCAAAAATAAAGCCAACCCCAACACGAGACGCTTGTTCAACATCAAACAAGGACAAGATCGCGGCAAATGGCGCCCCAATCCATTCGCCTATCGGGAAGTGAAACGCCAGTATCGCCGCCGTCGTTGCGAGCGCCATCATGGGGCCCGTCACACCCATTAACTGTTCCAGAAACATCTGTGTCCCGGACCGGGCCAATGCGCCGGGATTCGGGGCTTTTGCCGCCGAAATGATCGCCGCGTCGTAGCAGCGTTGCAATAAGGGTTCGTCTTCGGGGGCATCATGCTCGTGGCTTCGGTCAATGCCGTCTTTGTAGGTGTCTTCAATGTTGGAGAGCGGCGGAATCCGCGGTGTGATGATCGCACACAATATGCAAGCGACAATAGCCGTAAGGTACCAGGGGAAAAACATGTGAGCGAGACCGCTTACATCTGCAATCACCAATGCAAAAGGCAATGAAACGACGGAAAAGTTCGTCGCAATCACAGCACCTTCACGACCAGTATAAAATCCGCGACGATACTGTTGACCGGTCACCAGAACGCCGATGTTTGACGAGGAGATAAACGACGCCGTGGCATCAACAGCAGACCTGCCCGGCAGTAAAAACAGTTTGCGAAATGCGGGTGCCACAAAGGTGCCAAAAAACTCCATTGCACCAAACTCAGTAAGCAGAGGCATCAGGAAACATGCTGGAAACAACACGATGGTGAAGCCGATCCCGACATCTTGAAACATAGCGACGCCGGTATCGTCCAAACGGACAACCTCGGGCCCCACTTCAAACAAAACCATCAGGCCATAAGCCGCACCGATAATACGCAGTAATAGCCAGCCCGGTGTGCATTCCGCGATGGAATGCAGAAAAGGTCTGCTTTCTTTCCAGTCGGGTTTCAAAAGCACAAACAAAGTGCCTGTCAAAGCGCCTGCAACGGTTACCCAGACCACGAAATCAAGCAGGATGCTGCCAAATGTACGCTGCATCCAGTCGGAATAAATGCCAAAAAGGATGGTTACCCCTTCCTCGGTTGGGAAGGGGACAAGAAACAACACCATGCCGACAAGCGAAGGAACAAAAAACCGCAAAAACGGCTGTAGGCCACGCAATTCGATCGCAACTTGGTCAGGAGTGTTCATTTATTTGCCCCCAGGAATTCAGGTCTGTTTGCTCACCAGAATTACTCGCCATCTGCTGAGTTGTTTTGAACTGTAAATACATAGTCCGCCGGGTCAGCGCCGAACAGATGCTCCCGAAACCAATCCAGCGCATGCTCTGTTATGGCACGTCGATGGCGTGGTTTTGACGGTCCATGCCCCATCCCGTCATAAACGATCATGCGTGCGCTAACGCCCTTATCCAGCAGCAACTGCCTGAGTTGGTAGCCGTTTGCGATGGGCACTCGGGCATCATTCTCGCCGTGTTGAATCAGCACTGGCGTTTTGGCATTATTGATGTAGGTGACCGGTGACGTTCGTGCATAAACGCCGTCGTTGCTATAGGGTGTTGCCCCAAAATACTCAGTCGTAAATTGCGTGATATCCGTATTATAATAATAGGTACGCCAATCACTGATGCCTGCCCCCATAATGGCCGCTGTGCAAATGTCTGAATAGGTCGCGAGCATTGCTGAGATATGCCCTCCCTGGCTCCAGCCGAGGCAGGCAACCTTACCAGGGTCAACCATACCGGCAGCCACAAGCATCTGCACACCAGCAATGATATCTCGCGCAGGACCAATGCCAAGCGCCTTCAAATTGCTGCGCTGGAAAGCATCGCCGTAGCTGGCACTACCTCGATAGTTTGTTTGAAGAACAAGGGCTCCACCCCCTTCTGCCGCCAGAACTTCAGGCGAATAAATGCTGCGGGAAACACTCCCTAATATAGGCCGGTCAGTGCCTGTTGGGCCGCCATGTGTACGTACAAAGAGGGGATATCGCTTGCCTTCCTCGAAACCCGCCGGCTTGGTGAGCACCCCTTCAATTTCTTGCCCGACATCATTGGTCCAGGTGACCAGCTCCTTACTGGGCAGGTCAAGTCCAGCGATTTGGGTAGTAAATTCGGTCAGCACCCGGCGTTCGCCAGCAACACTGATGGTCACTTCTCCAAGCCCGTCTGCCAAATAGTCTATTGAAGCAATGGCATTACCGTTCCCGCTGATCGAATGGCCAAATGCATGGACATCCCTTTCGGTGACGCGTTCAACCGCGCTGCCATTTAGATCGAGCTGAAACAAGCCATAGTTTGTGCGAACCCCAGCCCTGAACAAAATTTTGTCGCCGTCAAACCATAAAAGTCCCGCATCGTGATCCAGCATCTCAATGGTGCGAACGTTACCGTTCAGGTCATTAACAACAATGTCTGAATAGTCCGGAAACCCAACGGCATTGGTGTAAGCGAGCGCGTTACCATCGGCGCGCCAGATGGGTGTAGACTTGCCGCCATAGCTGTCGTCCAACAGTGTTGGATCTTCACCCTCCGCAGCCATCGTGTATATGCGCGCCTTTAACAAATCCACGAGATGCGAAGTGGGCCAGGTTGAAAAAGCAATGCGTTTGCTGTCTGGCGAAATATTGTATCCGGTTACGGTATAGTCACGGCCGAATGTAAGTTGCTCTGGGTCATCAATTGCCATATGGCCGGTGACGTCGGCGCGCCAGATGTGTCGGAAGTTTGCGTCCTCCTTCACTACATTATATTTGCCATATCGTTTCTCTCGGGCGTCGATTTTGTCCTGGTCTTGTTTCCCGGCGGTAAAGAAAATCGCGCTGCCATCGGGCGCGAACTGGAAACCCCGCGCGCCCTTTACCCCCAAGTCTTGCTCTTTGGGCTCACCACCGGAAATACTGATGAAATAGAGTTTACTGTCGCGGCGAAAAGCGAGGTAAGAGCTGTCGGCCGACCATTCAAACTCGCTAACAGATTCTTCCCCGAAAGTTAGCTGCTTTACTGCTGCACTTCCGTCCACAGGAACCACAAAAAGCTGCGCCATATCCTTGTTGTCGTGGAAATTATTTTCGTGGGTACGAAAAGCAACATGTTTGCCATCCGGCGAGATTTCGACAGACCGAACAACCTTTGCCTCTAAAAAGCTGTCTAACACCGAATAACCATCAGCGAATGCTGCGAACGACCCAAAGAACAGCAGTACCAACGAATAAATACAAGCGCGCATGTGTTTCCTCCCCGTGAGAAAACACACGGTACAGCGCAGACCAAGCCGGGTCTAGCGTGACTTTTGCTGTGCTGCCTGCGCACGCTTCATGCGTGCGAGCGTCATGCCGTAATATTCAGCAAAAGAGAGAGCGCCATCACCATCCACATCAGCTTGCTTCAGGTTGCCCTCGTCCCACGACTTCGCAAGCCGGCCCCACATTTCCTGCCGCGCGAGTTTGCCGTCCATATTACGGTCAGCGAAGCCATAGAACTGGCGAATATCAAACTGCAGTGGATCATGGAGGATGTTGTCAGCCGTTTCTTCCGTCCAGCGGAACATGAAGCTGCCGTAAAGCATTTCATCATGCGACTGCAGGCCCCAGGGCACAGTGCGCTCAGGGTTCGGGTTCGACAGATTACGCTCTGTGTTATCATACTGAGTTCTGTGAACTAGCCGACTGCCAGCTGGCACGCTTAGTGGCTCATTCATGCTGTAGGTATGCTGCCAGTTGAAGTCATAATCCGGAACAGAAAGGATCGTTTCTTCGCGCCCGTCTGGGTAAACAACCTCGAATGTGCTCGACTTGCCGCGGTAATGTGAATGCGGGAATAGCATGTAAATAGTGGCAGGCCGGTCGAACTCAAAATAGGCCTTTTCTTCGTGGCCAACGCTGTTTGGCGGAATACCAAGAGCCAGATTTAGGGCCACTTGTTGTCTGAGAGGATGCTTGGGTGGCTCATCATAGAAATAAAGGCCTAGCTTGGTGCGGTCAGTCGTAGCGCGGCCAGATGTTGTGTAATGCATCTGGAACCGGAACTCGCCACCCGCCTTTACAAAAACGCCCGTATCTTCAGGGTAAATATAACTTTCTGCACCTGGTACAAACCCAATCAGGTAATTATCAAAAACATCCTGATAATCGCCCTCGCCGGGTTTGGTAACCTCTTCAGAAGAGCCAACCAACGCATGGTGAACCACAGTTTTGTCTCCAGGCACAACCGTGACAGCCTTTACCCAGACGTCACGGTCAAGGGGGTTAAGAACGGTCGGGAACTGATAATCCACTATACCTGATGCAGGCACATCGAACGCGGGTGCTTCAACGATCAAATCAGGCTCACCCAGTGGCCATTCAGTGGCGTCGCTGACACGGGTCGCAAGCGGGTCCGGGCCTTCACCGCGCGGGGCGCCAGCCTCGATCCAATGAACCAACGTCTGGCGTTCTTCGATTGTCAAACCGCGGGCATTATTGAATGTTCCAATGTGCGGATCGGCCGACCATGGTGGCATGCGTTTTGTGCGCACAACTTCCCGGATCATGGGGGCGAAGCCCTCGATCATGTCGTAGCCGGTCATCGCCTACGGCGCGATACCGCCTTCTTCATGGCAACTGGCGCAGTTTTTCTCCAGCATGGGGGCAATCGTTTCGCTGTAGCTGATCTGTGCATGCTCTGCGCGTTTTGCCATCTCTGGCAAGTTGACGATGCAACCCTTGGAGCGGCGAATACGCTTTTCGGGTTTGTCGCCAGCCAATACGGCTGCCAAAGCATCAGCCAAATAGTGGTTACCCACTTTAGTGCGCTGTTCGCCGTATCCGAGGCGATCATTAACCGGGCCACGATATACAATGCTCCAGTCCTCTGGTGAAATAACCAGAACCTCAGCCGTGCGTTTTACACCCAGGCTTTCCGCAATCAGCTGCGTTTCGTCTTTAAGTATTGGGATATCGTAGGAGAATTCGTCAGCTTCAGCCTGCAGGCGTTCCCGATTATCCTGCTTATTCGCATTGAGCATGTAGAATTGCACGCCCTGATCCGCAAACTCATCCTTCACGGCTTTATAGTCAGCCCAGGCGTTTCGTACAATGGGGCAACCATTGCCCTGGATCATCATCACAATTGCTGGTGCATCCTGCAAATAATACAGCTCATGCGCTTTGCCTTCATGATCTAGAAGCGTGAAATTATCAACATAGTCGTTTGGGTCATAGCCATCAGCGGTTTGATAGACGTTAGCCTTAACCTGCTCTTCATCTTTCGCTTGCTCAACTTCAGCCGAGCAGGCAGCCAGCCCAAGGGCAGCGGCAATTGCAATCATACGCATGACTATTCTCCCGTCCTCCTAAACGAAAGGCCAGCCTATGGGTGCACGATCAAATTCACAAGTGACAATATTGTCAAAAGGCAATTGTTTTTAACTATGGGCATCAGCCCATTGCCCAATTTGCACTGGATCAGTTTTCTTGTAGCATGTCGATGTCTTTAATCATTCATGCGAGACAAATGTTTTCCTTTAACGAATTCAAGCTACTTTTTTTGCAATCTCAATTGCGGGCCATCGCGTCCTGCATGCTATTTGCCTTACTGTTCATGGCCATAATGTCTGCATCTGCAAAGGCACGACAATTTGCAAATGTTCCAATCGACCGAACTCCGGCTCAGGTCGTATTGCTGACAGCTCATGTGCCTCCTTATGTAGCCCCGCTTGGCAATGGTGTAGAAACCGTGAGCGACCAGATTGAAGGCCAGCTTGTTCACCCTGTGCTGGAGCATCTAGGTTTGAGCGGCCTTACATACGACCTCGTAATGCTTCCTTGGTCGGCGGCCTACAGACGTGCTTTGACAACGCGGAATGCCCTCGTGTTTCCGCTTGATAGAACTCCGTCTCGCGAACAACAGTTCCATTGGATCAAAGAACTATGGAACCATGAGTATTTCATATACGGCGTCAGTAACTTACCCGAAGTCGCAACAACCATTTGGGATATAGTTCGCCAAAACGGCCAGGTGAGCTGCACCTTGAACTCTATACAATGTGAACTGCTCGTAGAGAATGGACTGCCTGAAGAAAATATCCTTCGCTTTGAAGGTGCATCCATTCCCGACCGTTATCGCCTTCTTGTGCGAAATCGCAACCAATACTCAATTTTTGACCCAGTTGTGCTGAAATTCCTTTTGCAAAAACACCAACTCAACGAAGATAATCTGATAAAGCTGATCAAAGCTGGCGAGAGAAAATCCTATCTGGCCGCCAGCGTCGACGCATCGCCAGAAATTATTGAATTGCTGACCAGATAGTCCTTCTAGGGACGCGGTGTTGCCTTGATTTTATATACCGGCGTCCAGGTATCGTCATTATTGAACGACATCTCCATCACCCAGTTCCAACCCTCCTCCGTTGGCGGGAAAAAGGTGATCCGTCGCGCTGGTGACGGAAGCGGGCTGACATAATGCATGATTATATTGCCGTTTTCCGCCTGCTCCGCCCTGATATGTGAAAACCCTGGTGACTGAGTTGCTGTCCAGGCAATTTCCCACCGCTCGTTTTCCGGGTCATAGATGCGAAGGTTAGTACCCACACCCGGAGCTGGACCGCCTTCCGCACCATTTGGCATCCAGAAGTCCTGCACGGCAATACCATCCCCAACACAAGTAAAGTTCCAACGCGCGCCGTTACCCGGCAGCCATGTTGTGCCGTCCTGCTGCAGGCCCTCGTCTTCGATATTCCAATCACCGATATAGCGGCCGAATTGGCCCATAGGCCCTTCCATGCAGCCGTTTGATGTGTCCATCAACACACCCGATAAACCGCTATCATCTGCACTCGCCGCTGCGCAAACCGCAAAAATGGCTGATGTAATGAGTAGTTTCCGCATGTCCCCCTCCTGACATTGTTTGCCCTGATTCAGTCTAAGCAAATGATAGAATGCACCAATTGAAAGGAGGTGAGCCGGTTTGCACACGCGCCGGCCTGAAATAGCGATGAAAGTATAGGGATGTGCTCGCACAGCCACGCGCTTGATGCATTTTCCATTAGTTATGGCGCTTTCGGCAAACCTGCAACTTGGTCAAGATTACAGTTTATTCTGAGCCGCGTTATGGTTGGTACCGCCTCGATTTGCGCGAACTCAACGCCTTAGCTGTTGTCACCCCCTTTAACCTTATCGACTATGCGTTAAGGCTATGTCCCTAAAAACTCATACAATTGTATACGCACGCCGTTAGGGTCCAGGACTGTTATCGCGAGCGACCTTCCGCTTGCGGACAATGCCAACGGCACAACGATGCGCACACCGTCACTCTCCATCGCCTTTGCAGTTTCATCCAACCCAGTCACACTGAAAGCCATCACCGTTTCGCCGGAAACCGGAACACGAGATGGACTTTCATCGTATGCCTCGCTCTCGGCTTCCCGAATGCCTGCAAAATTAAGATGCACAAAATTACGAGTTGCCTCTGAATACTCGGCCGGCACCATGTTGGCATATTCGATGACAGCAGTGTCCGGAAGACCAAAGACACTGAGACCTGCAGGGTTTTTAATTTCCCGCCGCGCGCGCAAAGTATAATCCATATACTTGGAATAAAAAGCGATGCTGGCTTCCAGGTCTGTGGTCACAAAAGTGATTCCCGATGGTCTCGCTGGGAAGTCAGTTGATGGCAAACTGGAATCCTGTGCCTCAACTGGCGCGATGACAGCAACCAACGTAAACATCAAAGCGACGAAAGGCAGTAAGTTCACTTTACCCATGCTCGACCTCGTTTCATTCTTGGATTAGGGGCACGGGAAGCTTTGAGAAAACTCCATGCTACGTCATTGATGTTGATCAGTTATTCTAGTGGCTTGCCACCAGCGTAATGCAGGCCAGGCTTCACAAAATGTTCCGTAATTACCACTAGCTGAAAGGTATCGAAGCCGCTGGCCTATAAGACTTGCCAGCTGGGTTTGCCAAGTGCTTCGGGATTATGGCTGTTTGCCGATTAGCCGCCTGCCCATACATCAAGAACATAGCGACCATTTTTCGTCATATCCTCAATCCACGCCTCGGCAGCCTCAAGCGACGTATCTTTCTCTTCAGAGTAAAGAGATAAAAGAGTGCGCTTCACATCAGGCTCCATCGCAGATCCATCACCGCAAATGTAAATGATGGCACCATCCTCAATCATCTGCCAAACATCCTCGCCTTTTTTGCGGATAAGGTCTTGAACGTAAACGCGCTCAGGCCCACTCCTCGAGAATGCCGTCTGCAGATCAATCAGTCCGTCAGTCGCTGCCGCCTCGAGTTCATCGCGGTACAGATAGTCTTGCTCGGGATCACGGCAGCCAAAAAACAGCATGGCCTTGCCTAGGTTTTCTCCGGCGTTCTTGAGCGCTTTGCGCTCTTGAACAAACGCGCGGAACGGAGCAATACCAGTGCCAGGGCCTATCATGACGATCGGCTTGGCTGCGTCGTCAGGAAGGCGGAAATTAGCCGAGGGCTCCCGCACACTCGCTTGAATTTCCGCACCTGGCTCGGACCCTTCAAGGAAGGTAGAGCATACGCCGTGGTATTCGCCGTTGCCCGAAAGGGCGGGCCCTTTGACAACTCCCACTGTAATTGAAACACGGCCAGGCGTTGCTTTCGCCGACGAGGAAATCGAGTAATACCGGGGCGACAGCCACGGCACCATTTCAAGAAACACTTCAAATGGCAATTCGCAGGCCGGGAATTCTTCCAGCAAATCGAGTATCGACTTCCGCTTCAGGAACACTTCACTGCGGTACAGGTCTTCACCGTCCGTTGCTGGTGCCGCCAAAGCCTGCAATTTGGGCCCTGTTGCTGGACAGCGTGTGTGTGCAGCCAGCAACGCGACATCCTTGCGGCTCGCAACCGCTTGCAGTTCTCCGCAGACTTCGGCAAGTCGCTTCACCGAGAAAGTGCTGCCATTGGGAAATGGACTTCGCCGCCCACCCGTTACGTCCACTTTGATGTAGGTTTCGTCGTCAAACCCAAACCGGGCCAACGCTCTTTGCACTGTTTCTGGACCGTTAATCGGCACCACGCATAAATGGTCCCCAGGCTCGTAGGTTGTGCCTTCCGGCAGCTCGATTTCAATGTGTCGGGTCGAGCGTGTTGACGGGTTTGGGCCCTCATGATTCTGCAGCTCTCGGTTCTCAAGAACTTTCATCGCAACGGTACCAGCCTGCATCGCGATCGGGTTTGCTGTCACGCTTTCGGCAATTTCAACTTTGTAAAGCGGCTGCGCATTCACGGGCTTGCTGAAATCAATTCCCAGGTCGAACTTGTCACCAACAGCTGCAAACAAAGGATCGAACCAGCCGTGGAACTGACCATCCATGTCTTCGCGCGCGTCCGCTTCACCTCGATCAACAACACTGACAGCGCCAAGCTTGGTAAGCTTGTCGTCAATCATGCGTGGAACAGTCTGGAAAGTGGAGGCCCAATCCCGGCTGCCGCAGCCAAATACTGAATAAGTAACACCTTCCAGAGAGCCAGCATCTGCGCTTTCAAGCCAGTTACAAAACTCAATCGCGTTATCCGGAGGCGAACCATTGTATGAAGCGCAAACTATCAGGACGACACCTTCGGTCGGCAGGTTGCCAACATAATCATCCAGGGGGGCCAACACGGTATCAAAGCCGTTCACGTCGCCGGACTGGGCAATATCGCGGGCAAAGCCTTCAGCGGTGCCAAGGTTTGAACCATACAGCACAGTGAGTTTTGTGCCGTGACTTGGTCGGCGCGCAGCTTCCCCGCCCGCGGCCTCTTCCGTTTCTTCACTGGCAATTGGCTGGCGCACCACGCCGTCACGAACTTTTACTTTGATGGTAAACCCGTCCGGCTTCAGTGAGAGGGTTTCTTTGATCTTGAGTTTGTATTGCTTGTGATCAAACAAGTCGAAACGCTGTAAAATCATACCAAGGACAAGCACCGCCTCCTGGATGGCAAACTGACGGCCAATACAAGCACGTTTACCATTACCAAATGGCTTGTAGGCGTAGTCTGGCCGCGCAGCTTCAGCCTCCGGCATGAAATTGTCAGGGTTGAACCTCTCTGGGTCTTCACCCCAATAGGCTTTGTCACGGTGCAGTGACGGAATAAGCACCGTCATGAAGGTACCCTTTTTGATTGGATAATGGCCGCCGATAACCTCATCTTCGTACGGCGCGAGCGAGAAGGCTGGAGCTGTTGGCCACAAACGCAGCGCCTCCATCAAAATGGCACGTGTATACACAAGCTGGCCGATCTGGCTGATACTGGGTGCCACACCGATATTGTTGCCCAGTACCTCATCCACTTCGGCATAAGCTTTTTTCAGTACGTCTGGGTTTTGAAGCAGATAATAGAGCGTGAACGACAAGAGGCCCGATGTGGTCTCGTGGCCGGCAATCAGGAATGTATTGATCTGATAGCGAATATTTTCGTCAGAAAGACTTTCGCCGGTCACTTTGTCCACGCCTGCCAACATGAAATTCAACAGGTCTTTTTGTGCCTGGTCACCACCGCCACGTCGGCGTTCACGAACGATGTCATCCACCAATTTATTCATGAAGCCAACGTCGTCACCAAGGTCCTTGATACGGTTTCTGAGAGCAACTTTCTCAAACGGCAGTCCGCGCTGCAGCATGCAGGTCTCGAGCGTGCGCGCCAGTGCATCAATAAAGGGATGGAAATCTTCGCGGTAGAAGGAGTTGAAACGGTAATCAAAACCGCACAGACCAATGGTGTCGAGCGTAAGTCCGGTCATGTCGCGCACGACATCGATTTCTTCGTCAGCGTTCAGGCGCTCCCACTTAAGCATTAACTGGTCAGCGATATCCACCATCATCGGCAGATACTCGACCATCGCCTTTTGGCTGAATGTCGGCATCAGGATATTGTGCGCCTTGGCCCAATTAGGGTCCTCACTGTCACCCGTAAATAGGCCATCACCGCCAATTGCCCTGACCCTGCGAAGTGGTCCGCGCACCACTTTGCCAAACCGGCTCTCATCACACAGCTCTTTTACCAAGTCTGCACCGGAAACAACGACCGATTCCGCGCCCATCAGATCAAGCCAGAAGATCGGGCCTTGCTCTTCCGCATGTTTCATCAGGGATTGCAGCGGCGCATCCGGATCGACCGAAAAAACATTGCCAACAACTGGCTTACCAGGAGGCTTCGGGATGGGATGCATGCGGTTCTTTTCGGCCATACGGGGTCTCCGGCTAAAAGGTCCTGACAGGGCTTACTCGGCACACTTGCCGACGTTAGCATTAGAGTTTTCAACTGTATAGGTTTGGCTTTTTGCTCGACAGCAACGCCAAAGCCTGCTCGGCAGACGGGATTTGATCAGCGACTGTTTCCCAGTCAGCCAAAAGCGCATCCACGACTTTTCTGCCCACCAAATAGGCGGCTTCGAGGGAAGGCTGAAATCCCGCATCTGCAACTCCCTCAGGCAAATTCTTGCCGTTCAGGCTCTCCTCTGCCGTCACGCCAGGGTACTGCATTGCATAATTGCTGGCGGTCCTGAGGACCATCACACGATCAATGTCCACTTTTCCGACACCATCCAGCATCTTGAGAGAATAAAGCGACCCACTGTCTTCCATGGCAGATGTGACAAAATTGGCTTCACCACCTGTCCAGTAGGCCATCCAGTCGTTGGCCCAGTCATTCATCAAGTCACCGTGCCAATAGGTCATGGCTGCAAGCTGGTCACCCTTCAGGACAAAGGGCGGACGCTGAGCAGCCGGATGCTCTGTGTATTTGGCCCGCATCTGGGCCATGCCTTCGTTATCAGGCAGCGCCATGTCTTTGGTAAGCTGATAGGCCCACTCGGTCAGCCCGGGATTTAACTGGAAAACATAACCCTGCGCTGCCGGCGGCATGGGTGCCTCATAAGGTGCCTCCCGGCGAAGCGGTACATATCCGGTTTTCCATCCTTCGGGCATTTCACGGCCATCGATATGGTGCGCCAAGTCACCGTCCACAATCCATTCGGCCCAAGCTGCCGAACCGATTGAGCCGTCTTCAGGGTCGATGCCCGAAATGCCTGCAATCATCCAATAAGCTTGTGAGAGGTCAAATCGGTCATCAAGCCCAAGGGCCATGATTGTAGACGTCGCCTTAATAGTGCCGATGCCGGTAACAACACCAAGCACACCTTGTTCGCGGTTAATGCGGAGTTCCTGGCCCGTCAGCGGAAAACTGAGCTCCTCATCAAGGGGCATTCCCCTCACCCAGCGGTTAAACTCGCCAACGCCTGATGCTGTCGCTGCACCAGTGTCAAACATGGCTACAACTACTACCTTGATGGGGATCTTCTCATGCTCGTCCGCAGTTGCAGGGCCGGAGAAAAAAGCGGCAAGTAAAACTAATCCAATCGCACCAAAGCGCATAGTTTTGTTTCCTTCTAAAGAACTGTGTATCGCGCAACAAAAAGGATAGCGATCAGTCCGGCAACCGGGTGCACCAAACGGCCCTCTCCTTTCGCTAATTTGATCAATACGTAAGTGATAATACCAACGCCGATCCCGTTAGCGATGCTGTATGTGAAAGGCATCAAAACGATCACCATAAAGGCTGGTACAGTGACCTCCAACTCACCAAATTCAATGCGCCTGACCGACCCAATCATCAAAATACCAACCATAACCAATGCCGCCGATGTGGCTGACGTTGGAATGACGGCGACAAGAGGCGTGAACAGCATGCTCAGCAAAAACAACACAGCCACCACCACGGCGGTGAGGCCCGTTTTGCCGCCAGCCGCAATGCCGCTTCCGCTTTCCAGATAAGTGGTTGTCGTAGAGGTGCCGAGAAGGGCGCCAGTCGTTGTTGCAACGGCATCCGCCATCAAAGCTTTGTTTACCCTAGGCAGTTTGCCGTCTTTATCCAGAAATCCACCCTTGTCGGCTGTGCAGTACAGGGTGCCAACGGTATCCAATAGATCTACCATGGTGAAGGCGATAACGATGAATGCGACATCCAATAGAGCTGCCGCGCCAAACCCACTGCTGCCCCAAAGCGCACTAAAATCGAGTTGCATAAAAGTGGCACTGATATCGAAGGAGGTCGCAACAGCGTCATCCGGCCAGGTGCTGACGCCAATGATAAAACTGATCGCTGTAACAACACCAATACCCGCTAAAATGGCGCCTGCAATCCCCCATTCCGTGAGCAATACCATCAGAATGACTCCAAAGATGGTCAGGAAGACTGTGGGGTCAGTAAAGTCACCAAACTGCAAAACTTGTGTTGGTGCCTGATTAACCGCGCCGATCAACTCAGGGGGTTGTCGATCTGAATTTGCAAGTAGAATGTCGATGATCGGACCCTGATTGATGTCAACCACGCCAGCGTTGTTCAGTCCGATCAGGGCAATGAACAAGCCAATGCCCGCAGGTATTGCATGCCTTACCCCGTCCGGTATCGACTCTAATATTGCGGCACGAGCACCAGTCGCCGTTAGCGCAATAAAGATCAAACCTGACAGAAAAACGATGGCCAGCGCGCCCTGCCATGCGTAGCCCGCCTGCAAAACAACTGTGTATACGAAGAAAGCACTCAAACCGATACCGGGCGCCTGCGCGAAAGGATAGTTGGCGACAAGCCCGGTAATCAGGCAACCGATGGCTGCCGCCAAACAAGTCGCCATAGCCACCGCTTGAAAATCCATACCTGCCTGCGACAACAGGCCTGGGCTAACAGCTACGATGTAGGCCATGGTCGAAAACGTTGTTAGGCCCGCAACAACTTCGCGACCTACAGTCGTATTGTTTTCTGCTAGCCGAAAGAAAGAATTCATAAAGCCCCCTACCCTGAAGTCAGAGTTCATAGTGGACAAAGCGAAGTTTCAAGACAAGCAACAATCATCAAGATGCAATAATCGGACTTGGCGGCGGGTGCATAATCCATCTGCATAGTTGACCTACATGTTTTCCATGATCTGGACTATTCGTCTGACCAAGTCAGCAATCAATTTGCAATTAACTGCTACATCTTTTGGCGGCACCTGGAGAGAAAAAGGTTGGCGTTCTGGAAAATCTGGTTGTGCTATACAAGCCTTGGCATTGCCTCGCATACAAACATGTAGCCGGAGCGCTTATTGGGCAAAAAACACTGTAAATCTGTCGCCAAGGCGCTAAGAAGACGGAGTAAATAAAGCTAAACCGCCTTTTTTAACGGCCCGAGAGCTTGCCGCACTTTAAGCTACCTACCGGATCAGGAAAAACACTAAACAAATGTCGTCCAAAAGCCTTAGCGTCGCCGAAGCAATGAAACACGCAGAACAACTGCTGCAGCTAGGCAATGCTGCGATCAGTCGTCAGCTGTTTGTAAAGATTCTCGAAGCTCTGCCCAACAACCATGGACTTCGCCCAAAAGCAGAAGCACTGCTGGCAGAGCTGGATCTCAAATATGTTGGAGATGCCGAAAAACTAAAACTACAAAAACTCTATGAGTCAGGGGCTTTTGATAAAGCCTTGGCAGAAGGCAAAAGACTCATCGGCCTCTATCCTAAAGACTGGACCATTCTTGATTTCTTAGGCGGCCTCAACGTTTTGAAAGGTAAATTCGCAGACTCCATTCCCTATTTTGATGCAGCAATTGACCTTTGTCCGAAGCAGCCCTCACCATACTCCAACAAGGCAAATGCGCTGGAAAACCTGGGAGATTTGAAGGGCGCATTAGCCTGTTCGGAGCAGGCAGTTAGCTTGATGCCCGACCATCCAAAAGCCATGACCAACAAGGGCAATATTTTGATGAAGCTAGCGGCCTACGAAAAGGCTTTAGATTGCTTCCAAAGTGCACTGGCACAAAGTCCCGAAAACCCGATAACTTTTGTGAATGTCGCGCGCGCCTGGAACAAACTTGGCCAGTTTGACCAAGCATTGGCGCTTTTAGACAGGGCGGTTGCCATCGATCCAATGTGTGCCGAAGCTTTCAATGTCAAAGGTAACTCTCTTCTGTTTTCAGACCAGTTTGATGAAGCGGCAGCGCAGTATGACAGTGCTCTAAAAATACGCCCAGAATTTGATATCGCCAAAGTGGGCAAAAGCCTCACTCAGTTTTGGAAAGGTGACCTTCGAGCCGCCTGGCCAAATCATGACGCTCGTGACTTAGGCCAATTGGCTACGTTGCTTAACAAGCGCGTGCACAGATGGCAGGGAGAGCCTCTTTGCGATAAGACCCTGTTTGTTGCAAGGGAACAAGGCATCGGCGACGAAGTCATGTGGGGGCACTTTCTGCCGTTCCTATACGACGCCACCAAGCACCTAGTTGTTCTTGTCGATGACCGTTTAGTTTCATCTTATCAGCGTCGATTCCCTAATGCTTCAGTGCTGGGAGCAGGTAGTTTTGCCAGCGAATCAAAGATAGAGGAAGCTATTGTGAACAAGCAGGTTGACTGTTGGACGGCGATCGGTTCGGCACCACAGTTTGACTGGCAATCTCCCGAGCAAGTGGTTCCTCATTCGAATGGGTTTTTGTTTCCCTCCAACAGCCACAGTCAAGCAGCACGATCTTGGCTAAACACTGTCAGCAGCAAGCCAAAAATCGCAATCGCGTGGCGAAGCGGAATAAAATCCCCCCAACGTGATCGAAATTATGCTGATATTGAGCAACTGGCTCCAATGTTCACTCTGGCAGATAAGGTAGACTTCATCAATTTGCAGTACGGCGAAGTAGAGCGAGAAATTGCGAGAGCTCATGCAAACTTTGGCGTGACTATTCATCAGATGCCCGGCGTTGACATGATGAATGATATTGAGGCCAACCTGGCACTTTGTGATGCGGTTGACTGCGTAGTTACTGTCGCGTCAGCTCCGGGGCAGTTCGCACTTTCTGTAGGCGCCAAAACATTTTTTGCAGTCTACGGATCTGTTTGGTGGACCTTCGGAAGATTCCCCAACGTTCCCTTTGCACAAAACGGCGTCATTGTTCCAGCCGGAAACAATTGGCGCGATACCTACGCTCGCATTTGCGACGATGTTGCAGCTTATCTTTTTAGGTGATTCCATTTGGAATTAAGCCCGTCATTTCAAGGGCAAGAGTTTATTAATCTAATTCAATACCGAGACATCTCGCAGTCGCGTTTTTGCGAATTCGAGGAATGCACGAACTTTTGCCGGCGCACGGCGACCTTCAACATGGACCAAATGGATAGGAAGGGGTTCTGGCTCATAGTCTTCGAGGACAGATTGCAAAGTACCATCCAATAACTCAGGACCGACTTGATAGGACAGCACCCTTACAAGACCCCAGCCTTGCCGCGCCACTTCTATTGCCGCCGCAATACTGCTGAGCTTAAGACGCGGCTCTACTCGCACAACTTCGCGCATATCGTGTCCAAACCGCCATTCCATTGTCGGGCTAACCGGTCCCGCAGACACAATCTGATGGGATTGCAACTCTTGCGGGGATTGCGGAATACCGTTCCGCTCGAAATAGCTCGGTGTTCCGCAAATGATCCGCCTTACCTGCCCGACGCGGATTGCCGATAGCCCAGACGACGGTAATAGGCCGATACGCACCGCAACATCAAACCCTTCCTCAACCATATTAACAATGCGGTCGACCATTAATACGTCGCAGGCCACTTCTGGATACGTGTCCAGAAAAGCGGTCAAAATAGGAGACACATATATTCTGCCAAACTCGTTCGAGCATGTGATCCGAAGCTGCCCTACTGGGCTAAGCGCTGCGCCAATGGCGGCATCATCAGCCGCCCGTAGTTGCACTAATATATGTTTTGCATCTTCAAGGTAGGCCTGACCCACCTCTGTCAATCTTACGCGCCGTGTCGTTCGGGTGAAGAGACGCGCACCCAGCCGGCTTTCCAAGGCATTAATACCACGCGTTGCTGAAGGGGCGCTCAGGCCAACCTTGCGAGCGCCCGCTGCAAAACCACCCGTTTCCGCTACGGCAACAAATACTTCCAGTGTTTGCAAACGGTCCAAGTCTAACTATCTCTCTATTATTATCATTATTCGAAATAATATCTTTTGTATTTAGCCCATTCATTTGTCAAGTGAGCTTATCTATCTCTTGTGGCACAGGCAAAAGCCACACAAGACAAACGCATACGCACTCTTTGCGCACGCAACCGGCGAACAAAGGAACCCCATGACACGCGCTTCAAACCCATTTCACGCTGGCGAGCTTAAAGCACAACACCGCACAGGTGCCATTGACGTTCCTGAATGGGCGGCCGGTTTCATCAGGCCTTACATGCCAGACCAGCACAGGGAGTTTTTTTCGCAGCTACCGTTTCTGGTTCTTGCTGGCGCCGATGAGCACGGCCAGCATTGGGTCACTCTGCTTGATGGTAGAGACGGTTTCATTCAGTCACCTGACTCCAAAACTGTGACTGTTGAAGTTGACCCCGACCCAGAGGACCCGCTGGCGGTGTCTTTTTCAATGGGCGGTGACGTTGGCATGCTTGGAATCGAGCTTGCCACCCGCCGCCGCAATCGCATGAGTGGCCGTGTTATGCCGTCGACTTCGGGCTTTGCTATTCAAGTGCGACAGAGCTTTGGAAATTGCCCGCAATACATTCATGAACGTGTTTGGCGTCGGGTACCCAAAAACGAAGCGCCAGAGGTCCATCGCTCCAAGGCATTAACCAGCAACCAAATTGACCGAATTCAGGCTGCAGATACTTTGTTTATTGGGTCAGGCCAAAAAGGCCAAACCGATCACGTTTCAGATGGGTTCGATGCATCCCACCGTGGCGGTGAACCCGGCTTTGTTGCGGTGAAAGACGCAACGCACCTTCGAATTCCTGATTATGCGGGCAACAATTTCTTCAACACGATCGGTAACTTATTGGAAAATCCCCAGATTGGCCTTGTTTTCGTGGACTTTGAAACCGGCGGCCTACTGCACATAACCGGCCGAGCCTCGGTAGATTGGGACGCGAAAGACAGTCATGACCCACTGGCTCTCAGGATAATAGATGTAAAAATTGACGGAGTGGTAGACCGTCCAGCGGCATTGTCTTTACGTTGGTCTAAAGACGATGAAGACCTGCAAGAACTGGTTGTTGTTGAGAAAGTAAAAGAATCAAAAGATATCACCTCGTTCCACTTGGCGTCGGTCAGCGGGGAACCACTTGATCCATACAAAGCTGGCCAGCATTTGCCGGTTGAGCTCAATATTCCCGGTCAAAAAGCCAAAGTGAGGCGCAGTTATTCACTCTCTGGTTCACCATACAACGGCAACTACAGCCTCAGCATAAAACGCGAGCCAAGCGGCCTCGCCTCGCGCTTTCTGCATGACTCAGTGGCCGTTGGTGATCGCATCGAAAGCCGCAGGCCGTCAGGGGATTTTGTAGTACCTTGCAGCAACTGCCCATTAGTTTTAGTGAGCGCTGGTGTCGGTTTAACGCCCATGCTTTCCGTTTTACATGCTGCGTCGCTTGAGACAAACGGCCGGTTTGTTTGGTACGTGCACGGTACCCACAGCGGAGAGCAACACGCCTTTGATGCTGAGGTGAAAACGCTCGTTGCCGGCAATCAAAACTTGCGATCCTTGACTGCCTACAGCCAACCCTCTGAAGTGGATAAGCAAGCCGGGCATTATGACCAAATGGGTCGAATAACACCGCAAACTGTTTTGGATCTGAAAGCAGGCCCTGAGGCCCATTATATGCTCTGTGGGCCTGCCCAATTTATTGCGAATATTCGTGAAGGTTTGGAAGCTGCAGGTGTACCTGCGCAACACATTCATTTCGAGACGTTTGGCCCAACCGGCTGATTTTTGGCTCTGGCTGAATGGCGGTTCGTTTGATGGCGCACCGAATTAAGGAAGTTTAGTACGCACAAAAAAACCGCCTTGCGGCGGTTTGTTTGATGGCGCACCGGGGAGGATTCGAACCCCCGGCCCCCAGATTCGTAGTCTGGTGCTCTATCCAGCTGAGCTACCGGTGCATTCCAAAAAGCACAAAGTCAAAAGGCATATGCCCTCTGATTGGCGTGCGGCGGAACCTAATCAGATTGATCTGGGATTGCAAGGGGGAAATCGCTTTTTCTTGTCCTACCTTTAAAAGACCGCTAGCTTGCCATGCACGCGAATGCTCAAAATCCTTATCAAGCAACGTCTTAAAGCCCCTTAGATGCCCCGTTTTTTGTCTCAAAGTTCCATTTTAGTTGCCATTTTGCTGGTATGTAGCGGCTGCACCAGGTCGGGTGATTGGCCGAATCTATCTGACAAAATGCCCGACCCCGCAGAGCGAAATCGGGTGATCGAAAGGGCAGACCCTTCAAGCGAGCCACGGCCAGCTCCACAAGCGATTGTCTCGGAGCAAGATGCAGCTCAACTTCTTGCGGACATAGTTGAAGCGGTTGCGCAAGCGGAAACCAACTTTGAAGTGGCGATGCAGACCTGGCAGCAGAGTGAGAATGAAATACGGACGAGTTGGATGAGCGCTCAGCTTGCAGTAACGCGCCTCAGCCAAACGGTAAGCCGCCTTGACGGAATAATATTCAGCCAACCCCTTGCCGGAACGGATACAAAGGCAACGGCTTCACAGCTTAAAGGGCGGGTCGATGCTATTGTTATCGCTGCACGACAAGAATTGGCTGCTAATGAACCAAATTAGACATTTGCCGCTGCAATCGCTCTCTCAATCGCCCGTACCAAACAGTCCGCCGCCAGCGTGCCCAGCACAGCCATAACAACGCCTTTGTGCTGATCGTTTGTTTGGCGCCCGGTAGAAAGGGCAAACACGGTGTCTCCGTCAAAGGGAGTGTGAATAGGCCGTATTGCCCTTGCCAAGCCGTCTTGAGCCATCATCGCAAGCCGTTTGCAGCCCGCCTTATCGAGATCATAATTAGTTGCTATAGCAGCAATGGTGGTGTTGGTGCCCGGGAACCCCAGTTTTGGAAGGGTCACTTCACCATGCGCTGCTTTTGCGGCGTCAGCAGCGGCACCAAAGCTGTTTACTGCAACAATAGCACCAACTTTCAGGCCATCGGGAAGAACAAGGCTCGCTGTTCCAAGACCCCCGCGCTCGGCACCGGCGCGAGCGCCATAACCCGCACCGAAAGAGCCATTTTGGAGGGGCTCGCCGGCAGCTTCAGCGGCTTGTTTTCCTAGCGCGCGGTAAGGCGGCTCGCCACCCCAATTTTTGTCACCACCATTCATCAAATCGAACAAAATAGCGGAAGGCACCACAGGTACCGCAACAGGGCTGATAGCGAGCCCGACGCCCTTCTCGGACAAGTGACTGATCACCCCGTCCGCAGCGGCAAGGCCAAAGACTGATCCCCCCGACAGCACTAACCCATGCACTTTATCAACCAGACAAGTGGGGTCTAGCGCCTCTGTATCCCTTGTTCCAGGGCCACCACCACGGACGTCAACACCCATGGCAGCTGGCTCATCAGGGATGATAGCCGTCACACCTGTCATTACTGACGAATCATGGGCATTTCCAACCTTGAGATCGCCAATATCCAGTAAGCTGTCGGTGGGGCCGGGTTTCGCGTGAAGCTGCATCATTTTCCCGTTCCTTCATCGGACGGGGGTATGCAGATGATGAATGTGGAACCATCCTCCCCGGTGCTTTCCAGGCCAATCTGCCCGCCGTGTGCCAACACAATGTCCCGAGCTGTCGCCAATCCAAGCCCGGTCCCACCTGCCTTTGCGGATGTGAAGGCTTTGAAGAGGTTCGGCCGCACCGCTTCAGGAATGCCGGGCCCTTGGTCCCTTACTCGAATATGGCTGGTGCCAGCAGTGTCCTTTTCTGCGGTGATTTCGATAATACCGTCCGGACCCCGGGCTTCTCCGGCGTTGCGGCAAAGGTTAAGGAGCACACGGTGAAACTGCTCACCGTCAACAAAAATGGTGAAATGCTCGTCGATATCCACGTTAAATTGGAAATCGCCACCTTCCATCAAGCCGAGCGATGATCCAACATCATAAACAAGTTCCCTGAGTTCAACGTCCGCTTTTTCCGGCAAGGGATCTTCAGCCTTGCCGTGCAATATCGTGGCTTCACATAGGGCAATTGCTCGGCTGACTGCGGTCATTAACCTGCGCGAGATTTTTTGAACACGTGGGTGCTCGACACGCTGCAAAGCATCTGACGCCAGCTGAGCGGTCGCAAGAACGTTTCGAAGGTCATGGTTAATTTTGGCAACCGCTTCCCCAAGCGCAGCCAGGTTGCTCTTTTGTTTCAAGGATTGGCGCACTTCTTCTTGCATGCGAGCAAGCTCTCTCTGCACAAGTCCTATCTCGTCTGAACGACTTCGACCCATTTTTACTTTATTGGGCAATTCGGGGCTGCGACGAAAGGAAACTATGCTGTCCTTTACCCTGCGAATCGGTCGTACGAGCATCCAATGCAGCGCCAGATACACCAAAATACCGGTGAAAAGCGAAACAATGATCGCCAGAACCAGCACGTTGTTGGAATAGTTACGCAGGTTTTCGTAAAGCTCTGCTTCGTCGAGCGTAATCTCCAACCAGCGTGTATTGCTATTCATCGGTGCACCGACCACTCTGATCACGCGAGAGCCGCCCGTGTCCAACACGTCATAGGCATCAAAAATCAGCATGCCCAGTGAAGTTGTGCGCAGGTCATAACTGGCATCGACTTCTTCCGGCATCACATTGAAGCCAAGGAACAGGCTCTTGTCCTCCTTTCGAAGGATAACAGCAATGACCCCACTTTGATCAAGCAAGCGTTCTTCAAGCTGCGGGCTCACCGCATTGTCGCCTCGTTCCTCAAGTGCAAGAGCCGCAATCTGCGCGTTTTCGAGCCGTTTCTCGAGGAATTCCAGCCGGTAAGTTGCTATCGAAGGCAAATACACAAAGACCGATACCACCATCACAAAGAAGAAGGTGAGAATCAGCAGCCGGGATCGCAGGCTAGACGTGATGGGTCGGTAATGCTCAGGCATGGTCCTTGTCTTCAAAACCATTAAGCCAAGAAATGCAAGTAAACAAATATGCTTAAGGCAGATTCAAAACTGTTTGGCGCAGATTGTAGCAGATGTCAGTCTGATTCTTCGAAGCCAACAGGCGCCAATTGGCAAGGGCGTGATAAGAATCCGCAAAAACCCTAGCCTTTTCAGGCATTCCGCCGTATAAAATCCACCTGTTTTGCGCTGTTGACTTGGATGAATGAAGCCGGTATATAGCGCGCTCGAATTTGATGCGCCCGTGAAATACCGGATTGGCAACCAGCTGGCGGCATCGGCTTTCAAGCCAAATTGGCTTGACCGACCACAGTAAGACCGGCCAGCGGCCAGGCGCGACAACGGAGTAAAAGATATGAAACGCACTTTTCAGCCAAGTGAGCTTGTACGCAAGCGCCGGCATGGTTTTCGTGCTCGCAAGGCAACTGTAGGCGGCCGTCGTGTTTTGAAAGCACGCCGTGCACGCGGCCGTAACCGTCTTTCTGCTTAAGGCTTTGCTGCCGGGTTTGACCGGCTGCACAAACGTTAAAAATGCCGACCGCCATCGCGGTCGGTTTTTTTTTGGCAAATCCCTCGAGGGAAACTGTGACTTTGAGACGGAACGGAAAAACAAAAGAACTGGCCACTAGTGGTATTGGGCGAATCACCGCGCGTCCCGATTATCTTGCCGTGGGTAGTTCTGGCCGTAAATGGGTGACACCCAGTTTTATCCTTCAGGCGCTGCCCGGAGAAAAAGATGTTCCAGCCAAAGTTGGTTTCACTGTTTCAAAAAAGGTGGGCAACGCCGTAAACCGCAGTCGGGCAAGGCGTCGGCTGAAGGAAGCAGCCCGTGCGCAATTCCCGGACCGCGCACCTCAAGGGTGGGTGTTTGTCCTGATTGGCCGTACGGCTGCTATCGACTATCCGTTTGAAAAACTGCAGGCGGATATGCGCTGGGCTCTTGCCAAACTGGCTTCCAATGCCGACTTAAAGGCATCAGGCAAAAAATCTGGAAAGTCCTGATGTGCGATTGTGAGCATAAAAACAATATAAAACCAGCAGGCAAACTTAGCTTGTCCGCACGCATGCTCCTCGGGCTTGTGCGCACTTACCAGCTTGTTTTATCACCACTGTTGGGTCCGAGCTGCCGCTTTCAACCAACGTGCAGCAGCTATGCAGTCGAAGCAATTACGGTCCACGGTGCGTTAAAAGGCGGGTGGCTGACTATAAAACGAATACTGAAATGCCATCCTTGGGGTGGATTCGGATACGATCCTGTGCCAAAAGGCACCAACAAGGCCGCCCACCACCATGGTGATGGCGGCACTATTAATTCTTGAGGCTACTGAGCTCGATCGCGCGGGCTCTCAATTGGGGTGTTTGAACCAATGGGTGAAAGTAGAAATTTCATATTGTTTGCCGTGCTATCGCTCGGGATCTTGATTGGATACCAGTCGCTTTATCTGGGTCCAAAAGAAGCCGAACGCCAGCGGTACGAGCAGCAACAGCTTGAAGCTCTTGGCGAAACGATTCAGCCTCCTGCCTCAACCGACGCCGGACCCGCGCCAACTGCCACTCAGGAGCCCACTGCCCCGATATATGAAGAGGCAGGCCGGGTTGAAATCGTTACACCTGAGCTTTCAGGTTCCATTTCCTTGCGCGGCGCGCGCCTTGACGACCTGCTGCTCAATAACCACCGTGTGAGTCTGGACGAAGGCTCCGGCAATGTCCGCCTCCTACGGCCTTTGAATGAAGCCGACAGCTATTTTGTGCGCTTTGGTTGGACTGCCAAAGACAAAGACCGGGACTTTGTGCCGGGCCCAGCAACCATATGGACGGCAACTGGCGGTGAGTTGACACCAACCTCACCCGTTACACTTAGCTGGACCAATACTGAGGCAGTCACATTCGAGATCGCTTTGTCTGTCGACGAGCAATTCATGTTCAGTGTCGAGCAAACCGTGCGCAACGCCAGCGGCGACACCATTGAAGTGGCGCCATACGGCATTATCAATCGTGAAGGCGAACCTGAAACTGACGGCCTCTACATCCTGCATGAAGGCGCAATCGGCGTATTTAACGGCGAATTGCAGGAAATGACCTACAGTGACCTTGAAGACGATGGCAATTTCGAAAGCAGCACCACCGGCGGCTGGATGGGCATTACAGACAAATTCTGGATGACTGCCCTGATCCCTGATCAAAACAAGACCCTTCCCGTGACGCGTATGGCGCGCAGAGTTAGCGGTCCGGATGTCAGCTACCGTATTGAATATACGGAAAACTGGCAGCCTGTTGCAGCGGGTAGCACCAATGTGGCTGAGAGCAAGCTTTACGCCGGTGCCAAGATTGTTGGAGCAATCGATGACTATGCCGAGCGCTACCAAATCCAATTGTTTGACCGCGCTATTGACTGGGGCTGGTTCTGGTTCCTGACCAAACCGATTTTTGCAATCGTGCACTATCTTTTTGAGCTTACTGGCAATTTTGGTGTCGCCATTCTGCTGATGACCGTGATCCTGAAAATCGGCCTCTTCTGGTTTGCCAACAAATCATACGTCTCAATGGCACACATGCGCCGCGCTCAGCCTAAAATTAAAGCCCTGCAGGAGCGCCACGGTGATGACCGCGCCAAAATGCAGCAGGAGATGATGGAGCTCTATAAAAAAGAGAAGATCAATCCGATGGCAGGCTGTTTGCCCATGATCCCGCAGATGTTTATCTTTTTTGCACTTTATAAGGTGCTCTATGTCACCATTGAAATGCGCCATCAGCCCTTCTTTGGCTGGATCAAAGACCTGTCTGTCGCTGACCCACTTACGCCTGTAAATTTGTTTGGCCTGTTGCCGTTTGACCCGCCTGGTATTATCGCCGTTGGAATTTTGCCAATCATGATGGGAGTTTCCATGTGGGCGATGCAGAAACTGAACCCGCAGCAAGCAAGCATGGATCCGACGCAGCAGAAAATCATGAACATGCTGCCCCTCATCTTCACGTTCGTGATGGCGCAGTTTAGTGCCGGTCTTGTTCTGTATTGGACTTGGAACAACATCCTGTCCATCGGCCAGCAATGGGTAATCATGCGCCGTGAGGACGCGCGCATGGATCAAGCGAAAGCCTAAACATGGACGACAGCGGCTTTTCTCAGGAAGACCAGGAGCGCGGACGGCTTCTATTTGCTGGACCGGTGTCTTTTCTGATGGGAGCTGTATCACTTGAAACGCTACCGAATGCCGATCGGCCCGAGATAGCGTTTGCGGGCCGTTCCAATGTCGGAAAGTCGAGCCTTGTGAACGCGCTTACGGGTCGCAAGACACTTGCACGCACTTCCAACACGCCCGGCCGTACACAGGAGTTGAACTTTTTCGAAATGGGCAATGAGATGGGCACCCCTGCATATCTTGTTGATCTACCCGGTTATGGATACGCGAAGATCGAACGCAAAAAAGTGCACGCCTGGACGCGCCTTGTGAAAGACTATTTGCGTGGTCGGCCAAATCTGCGCCGTATCATGCTGCTGATCGACAGCCGCCATGGCTTGAAGGAAAACGACCGTGAGATTATGGCCATGCTTGATGAAGCGGCCGTAAACTACCAGCTGGTTCTAACCAAGCTCGATAAGCTTAAAGTGGCAGAGCGGGATAAGATTGTTGCCAAGACAAAAAAAGATGCCGCTAAGAACGTAGCCTGCCACCCAACCATTCTGGCAACCAGTAGCGAAAAAGGCTGGGGTGTCGCGGACGTGCGCACCGAGATCGCTACACTTACCCGGTTTTAGAAGCCGAACGCTTTGTTGGTTTGCGTGGCAACCGCACCAAAGGTATCAAATAATTCCTGAAGCTGGTCAGCAGGTGCACTCTCTTTGGCTGCCAGTTCCATTTCCCGGCAAACTTCGCTCATTTGCATGGCCCCAAAAGATGCCGCCGCGCTTTTGAGCGCATGTGCAGTGGTTTCAAACAGTGCCAGATCTGACGCCGCCAAGGATTTCTTCAGTGTAACTGCAGAGGTTTCGATCTCGCCTTTAAAAGCCTGCTCCAACATCGGCAACACGTCTTCGCCAACATCCAGCTTGAGACGCTCGATCACCGCCTGATCCTTGAGAGGGACTCTGTTATTCACCAGCGCTCCCCCAATTGTCAGGAGAGGCCAATCGGAAAACACCCTTCAAGCCCACAGGTGAAACACTTTTCTTTTTTCGGATGAACAACAACCGGCCAGCTGCGTGCAGGCTGGTGGCTACCTGTCTGATTCGCGGCAGATACTTGCGCCAGTCTTCACCGTCGCGCACCAATACAACTGCCACGTCCCGTGGTGCAACCGACTGGGCGTCAGCAATCTGTCGAACAATTTCTTCTTCAATGCGTTGATCTATCACACACATTTCCTTGTTGTCCCTATACCCAATGCGAAGTTCTAACACGCTAAGCTGTTATTCGTGCAAGCAAACCATTGTTCACCATAATTTTGCTTTCCCTTGATGGCCACAGCCGCTAGGGTCCGGCGCAAATAAATAAGGACTCTTCCATGGCCTCTATTACCCGCGTCGCTGCCATCACAGGCATTATTTTGTTGGCAGCCTGCAGCGACAGCTCAAATGACAACAATACCGAAGAGGCGCAAGACGGCGCCATGCAACCGGTGGAAACTCCTGAAGCGAAAGACACCCTTTCTATGACCGAAGCTTATGCGCTCGAAAACCAACAGTATCTCGAAACCAATCAAGCCAAAGACGGCGTTGAAGTCACCGAAAGCGGCCTTCAGTATGAAATCTTAAATAAAGGCGATGGTGAAAGCCCCTCAGCCGACGGGTTTGTGACTGTTCATTACCGTGGCAAATTTATTGACGGCCGAGAATTCGATTCAAGCCATGCACGCGGCGAGCCGGCAACTTTTCCTGTTGGTGGCCTGATTCCTGGTTTCACAGAGGCTCTGCTGCTGATGCAAGAAGGCGATACGTTCCAGGTAACGATTCCATCCGACCTCGCTTACGGTGAAAACGGTGCTGGCGGCGGCGTAATTCCAGGTAACAGCACCCTGGTTTTTGAGCTTGAACTCATTGAAGCACTCACCAAGCAAGAAGCCGATGAATTGCAGCAACGCCGAATAGCAGAAGCAGAGGCCCAAGCGGAAGCTTTTAAAGCCACGCAGACAGAGTATCTGGAAAAGAATGCAGGCAACGAAGGCATCACTGTAACAGATAGCGGCCTGCAGTACCGTGTGATCGAGGAAGGTGAAGGCGCGAAGCCAACAAACCTCTCCAAAGTTACTGTTCACTATTCGGGCAAGCTAACGAACGGTGAAGAGTTTGACAGCAGCTACCGCCGCGGACAGCCGGCCAGCTTCCCACTGAACGGCGTCATCAAAGGCTGGACTGAAGGTCTGCAGCTTATGAGCGAAGGCAGCAAATACGAGTTCTTTATTCCATTTGACCTTGGCTACGGCGAGCGCGGATCCGGCAGTGGCAGCATTCCTCCCTTTGCTACGCTGATTTTTACTGTTGAGCTGATTTCTGTGGATAGTCGTCCCGCAGAATAAATATTTGTAAACGCTTAAAAAGGCAGCACCTCAAAAGGGTGCTGCCTTTTTTTATAAATCGGCCGAAACCTGCCTGAATCCTTGCAATTTTGCTTCGTTCTCGCATATTGTGATATTATAACCTGACCAAAATAGAAATAGGCGAAAGCCAGCGTGACTTTTGTAGTGATTTTATCGGCCGTTGTTTTGTTGGCCGCGCCCTTATTGGCGCGTGTCGTTCAACGCATGCCTGCACTCAAAGGGGGAATTGACGGGTTCGTGCTGATAACCGTGCTGGCCCTGATTATTTTGACGCTTTTACCCGAAGCACTTGAACATGGAGGGCTATTGGCCCTTGGCATCGGTGTACTGGGATTTATCCTTCCCTGGGCTTCAGAGTTTTTATTTCATAAAACCGAAGAAATCACTCATCGCGTTCTTATGTTGATTGCCACGTTAGCGCTTGTGATACACGCAGCCAGTGATGGCGCGGTTCTGGCGTTTGCGCGAGATAGCGTGCACGGCTCGTTTGTTGCTGTTGGCATTCTGCTGCACCGGTTTGGTGTTGCAATTGCGGTTTGGTGGCTGATGCGGCCCATCCTCACCTCAATTGCTGGGTTCGCCGTTCTTTCTGCGATGGCCGCCATGACTATGGTGGCCTATTTCATGGTGCTGTTTGCAGGTGAGTGGTACGACATTCCACTTGCAGGCTATTGGCAAGCCTTTGCAGCCGGTTCCCTATTGCACATTGTGATGCATCCGGTGGGAGACCATGATCACACACCCACAGCGTCAACCGCACGGTCGCACCGGATTGGCACGGCATTCGGTGTGTTGTTCGTTGTTGCGCTTATCGCGTCTCACTATTACGACCACGGACCTGTAACCCATGAGGAACTGACACATTCCCATCATCTTCAACACCTGATTGATCTGATGGCCCTTATGGGCAGCTTAATTGCACCCATCGCCCTGCTGATGATTGTGGGTTTTGCAGTGTATGGGAAAATGGCATCGACTTGGCAGCGTGCCTATGTTCGCGTCCAGCAGGTAATGCCCTGGACACTGATTTTCTGGGTCGTGGCCGCACTTGCTTCCATGCTTTGGCCAGATGTTCTGCCACTTCCAACTGACATTTCGCTGCTGTTCTGGATTTGGATAACCATGATGATTCCGGTCCTGATCCAAACTGGTGCACGCACGTTCTTCGGTGCAGTTTTCCCGTCTGTACAAAATCACACACACAGCCATGCACACGGCGGATCTTAGTTTCGCGTTCGTCAGATTTCCTGTTCAACAGCTTTCAAGAATCCCGCAAACATGTTCTTTAGCATGGCAACCTGATGCGACTTGGCGGTTTCGGGTGACCCGGCGTTGAATGGTGGCTTGGGGCTATATTCGCACAGCAGTTGAACAGACTCCGCATAATCCTCACCTCGAAAATCCGAGACCATTTGCAAGCCAAAGTCCAACCCGGCACTCACACCTGCCCCGGTTATCCTGTTCCGGTCTATAACCACACGTTCTTGGGTTGGAATTGCGCCAGCCTTTTGCAAGAGAGGCAAAGTGATCCAGTGGGATGTCGCCCGGTAACCATTCAGCAGGCCGGCCGTTCCCAGGAGAAGCGAGCCCGTACATACCGATGTTATGTACTCGGAGCCAGCGCCCGCCGACTTCAAGAACGATATGGTTTCTTCGTCCTGCATGGCGCCTAATGTACCTGACGTACCCCCAGGGGCGAGCAAGACGGTGATGGCGCTTGGCACATCCTCAAACGTTGCATCCGGGACAATGGTCAGCCCCGTGTCTGTCAAGACAGGCGCAAGTGATTTGGCGACAACCTGCACTTTCGCGCCCATCAATGAGGAAAACATATATTGTGGGCCAACCAAGTCCAAGGCCGTCATCCCTGGATACGCCAGCAAAACGATGTGCTCCTTGCCGGTCCATTCCGCCGGCGCATCACGCATATCATGCATCGCTTTTTCATCAGGCGATTTTTGATCCTGCTGTGAATGGCCGGCTGATACAGCACCGGAAGCCAGAATGCTTGCTAACAGGGAAGTGAAATGGCGTCTATCAAGCGTTTGTTTCATGCAATGCTCCGGGCAATAACTATTTGGTGGCTTGTCAGGTATTGGCGTCAGTCTGACGCTTACAACACCATATTTCAACGGGATAGAATGTCGCTGCCAGTCGCTATTATTGCTTGCTATTGTTGCAACGAAAAGCTAGCCATCCGGCTGGAAAGGCCTGGATATGCGGTTTGCAAATAAAATTGCTGTGGTTACTGGCGGCACTTCGGGGCTGGGTGAATGCGTCGTCAAGGCATTTGCAGCAGAAGGCGCTTCTGTTTTCTTTTGCGGACTTTCAGACGCAGACGGGGAACGCGTGGCCTCGGAGGTTAGCGAAAGCCCGGGATCAGCCCACTACAGTCATGCGGATGTTCGCGATGACACCGCCATGAGCAAGTTTGTGGCGCAAGCAGCAGGCCAAGCCGGTTCTATCAGTATTGCAGTTAACAATGCTGGCATCAGCCACGCGTCGGCGCGTTTTGCCGACCATGACCTGGAAACTGTCAATGATGTTTTCCAGACCAATGTGATGGGCGTCTGGCATGCCATGAGACACCAAGTACCATTTATGCTTAAGAATGGCGGGGCCATTATCAATATTGCCTCCATCTTATCCAAGTCTGGCGCGGGGTGGATGGCACCATACGGCATGTCAAAGCACGCTGTAGTAGGTCTATCGAAATCCGCGGCGCTCGACTATTCGGAGCAAGGCATACGCATCAATACAGTTTCACCTGGTCCGATGAATACGCCGATGTTTGAGAGGGCGCTTGAAGACATTGGTGGCGACATTGAAAAATTTGCTGGTGGTATTCCCAAAACTGGCCCTGCAGACCCGATGGATGTGGCCAAAACAGTTTTGTACCTTGCAAGCGACGAAGCCGCTAACGTAACAGGTGCAAATTTCATTGTAGATGGCGGCGTCTCCACCGGCTAGAGCCCAGAAAAAGCCCTATTTTCCGGTATCTTAAAGACTATACGCCGTGTAAAGTTGGCTTGTGCTCAGCATTGGAGCCACGGAGAAACACTAATGAACATGATCACTGACTGGTTTAGGCGCACATTCAGCGACCCTCAGGTTGTTGTGCTTATTGGCGTCTTGATCATAACCATTGTGTTGATGGCGATTTTTGGCGGCATGCTTGCACCGGCGATCGCGGCCGTTGTCATTGCCTTTTTGCTGGATGGACCCATCGATTGGTTTGTTCGCAAAGGCGCACGGCCCATGATCGCCTTTCTGTCCGTCTTCATTGGATTTTTGTTGTTGGGCTTGATTGTCTTACTGGCAGTAATCCCCCCTCTTGTCCAACAAATCGCTCAGTTCATAAACGATACACCTGCCATTATCAGTAGCCTGCAGCGAGGCCTGCTAACTCTGCAGGAGCGTTTCCCTGAACTCATTTCTGAAGATCAGGTTCGCAGCTGGTTTGTAAACCTTGGCAATGAATTTGCTAATATCGGGCCACAAATCCTGCAATATTTCTCTGCTGGCGTTACCGGAGCCATAACAACCCTTGTTTATATGGTGCTGGTGCCAGTAATGGTGTTTTTCTTCCTCAAAGACAAAGAGGTGATCCTGAATTGGGTAGCCAACTTTATGCCCGAAGACAAAATGCTTCTGGACCAGGTTTGGCGTGAAACCGTTGAGCGAGCAGGCGACTATGCCCGAGGCAAAGTATACGAAATCCTGATCGTGGGTTTCGTTGCATTTGTTGCCTATCAATTCCTTGATCTTCGATATGCAACTTTACTCGCTGTCGCAACCGGCCTTTCGGTCGTGATCCCCTACTTCGGCGCAGCTGTAGTAACACTGCCGGTGGCGTTGGTGGCCTTTTTCCAATGGGGCCCAGCCCCTGAGACAGTCTGGGCAATCGTGGCTTATCTCATCATTCAAGCTCTGGACGGAAACCTTCTGGCGCCTCTGCTGTTCTCCGAAGTGGTAAAGCTCCATCCAAACGCCATCATCCTGGCTATTCTTCTATTTGGTGGCATTTGGGGTCTTTGGGGCGTGTTTTTTGCCATACCACTGGCAACAGTCGCCAATGCGGTCATTCGAGCGTGGCGCGAGCGTTCCGCCGCAAATCGTGCTGCAGCTGCCGAGTGAGACAAAAATCTTTTATTTTCAGGATTTTCTGAATAGATTGACCCTATTAGGTGGAAATTTGGGTGTGTTTATTCAATGATTCTCGAATCCCGAAGCATTATCTTTTCTGATGAAGAATTGTTTGTGGCACTACGGCCGGTGCTCGACAGCCGTGGTATGGGGCCAGATATACCAGTAAAAGCTGTAACGGCTGCACTGAATGACGACGGTGAAGTTGCTGCGACCATCGAAATGACCGACGGCTCAGATCCTGTTGTTGTCGGCAGTGCAGACCTTGGCCCTGCAGTTCTTAATCATTGTATCGACCAAGGCATCCCGCTGCCGCGCGGTTCCTACAAAGAGCTTGCCATCAGAGGTGACCATGTTGCCTTGATTGTGCGCCTGGAAACAGGCTCTATCCAGTCTGAAATAGACGAAGACGAAGAATAGCCCTGCCACTCCAATACTCGTTTCATCTCATACCTTGAACCTTCGACCCGATTGTTTTTGACGTGGCGGAAATCCGCCGCAAAGCTCAAAGAAAAACTAAATATCGGCGAGAGGATCATGAAAAAAATAGTAATCGCAATGCTGCTTGTAGGCATTTGCGTGCCCAAGGCGTGGGCACAAGTTTCTGAACCCAAAACCTTCCATCACCCCTTCAACTTGCAAGTCTATGACCTGCCAACGGCGTCAAACGGCGTTGACTATCAACTTATCATTCGAGAGCCCCTGAGACCTCCCGCCGAAGGCGAAAAAGCTTCTACATTCTATTTTCTGGATGCAACGGCCAATATGCCAGCGGCCGCAACGATGTCCTACAATTACGAGTCGTTCAACTACATCCCAACAGCCTATTTTGTAGGTATTGGATACAAAAACGAGGATGGCGGACTGTGGAAAGAAGAGAACCGGACACGCGACTACACCCCGGTTGAGTTCACCCCTCCCAAAGGTCATTTCCTTGAAAACAGTGAAAAGGACTGGGTAGGTTCGGGCGGCGCACCTGCGTTTTTTGACGTAGTGCAAAATCAAATCATTCCATTTGTTGAGCGCAACTTTGATGTCGACAAGTCGGACCGTGTGTTGATCGGCAAGTCCACAAGTGGCCTGGGGGCCACCTACGCGGCACTTAACCAGCCTGGCCTTTTTAATAGATATGTGATCATCAGCCCAGCGATCTGGTGGGACGACTGGATGCTGCCACGCGAAGACAGATGGGTAATGCGGTCCGCGCGGGACACTTCAGATGTCGAGTATCCCAGCGAAACCAGAATTTACTTTGCAGTTGGAGAGGCTGAAGAAAGACTGGACTTAGTTACAGATCTGTATGTCTTAACTAACCATATTCGCAAACGTCGCAACGAGCATCTAAAGGTGTATTTGGACGTACTCGCCGGTGAACAGCACGAAGGGATTTTCCCTGCTGCTTTCATGCGCGGTATCGTGGGCGTGTATGCCGAAGAAGCAAACCGCAAACCCTCATCAAGTCCCGTTACATGGAAATAGCCTATTCCGGCAGGAAATCCGGGACAGAAAGATAGCGTTCGCCCGTATCGTAACAAAAGCCAATCACACGTTTTCCGGCTGGTTGCCCCTCTAGGTACTGTTGAATGGCGGAAAGCGTTGCACCGGAAGAAATGCCAATCAGCATACCTTCTTCGCGTGCTGCACGCCGCGCCATCTCTTTGGCGTCTTCTGGTGCCACTTGCACCACGCCGTCCAAAAGATCTGCGTTCATAACGTCAGGCACAAAACCAGCGCCAATACCCTGTATTGGATGCGGTCCAGGCTCACCGCCGGAAAGAACTGGCGACAGGGTGGGTTCAACAGCGTGTACGGTAAATTCCGGCCACTCTTTTTTTAGAACTTCTGCACAGCCAGTAATGTGACCGCCAGTCCCAACGCCCGTTACCATAGCATCCAATCCTTCGGGGAAGTCCGCAAGAATTTCTTGTGACGTCGTCTCACGGTGAACCTTAACATTCGCAGGATTGGCAAACTGCTGAGGCATCCAGGCGTTTGATGTGCTCTCCAACAACTCGTTGGCTTTAGCGAGCGCACCCTTCATACCCAGCTCTTTTGGTGTCAGCACAAATTCTGCCCCGAAGGCCAGCATGATACGCCGGCGTTCAATAGACATCGACTCTGGCATAACAAGGATAAGGCGGTACCCTTTCACAGCCGCCACCATGGCGAGACCAATGCCTGTGTTGCCGGAGGTTGGCTCAATAATTACGCCCCCCTCCTTTAGCGAACCATCCTCTTCAGCGGTTTCAATCATGGAAAGGGCTATCCTGTCCTTGATAGAACCGCCCGGGTTTGTCCGCTCTTGTTTGAGCCAAACTTCGTGGTCTGGGAACAGACGCGACAGACACACATGGGGTGTACTGCCAATTGTTTCCAAAATGGACGCTGCTTTCATGACAAGTCTCTCAATTTTTGGTCTGGTGTAATGGGATGTTGGCGCAAGCTTAACGGACGAACGCTGCCTCGCAAACGTTAAAAGGTTATCAACCTATTGTTATCCCTGACCGGCGGCCTGCTTTCGCGCCTGGATCGGAATGATTTCATCCGTATCAGCTGGTTTGAACATCACGCGCGACCAAGCCGGGATTGACCTTGTGACCCATACGTTGCCACCAATAACTGTGTTCCGGCCAACAATGGTGTCGCCGCCCAAAATCGTGGCACCGGCATAAATCACCACATTGTCTTCAATGGTGGGGTGGCGTTTTTTTGCGCGATGTTCGCGATCCACACGAAGTGCCCCAAGTGTGACGCCCTGATAAATTTTCACATAGTCGCCAATGACCGTGGTTTCACCGATCACGACGCCAGTGCCATGATCTATAAACAGGCCGCGACCAATTGTGGCTCCTGGGTGGATGTCAATGCCCGTTTTTTGGTGCGCATATTCGCAAATCATTCTCGGCAACAGCGGTACGTCTTTTTTATAAAGAGCGTTTGCAATGCGATAAGCCACGACAGCAAAAAAACCTGGGTAGCAGAGAATAACTTCCTCGATAGATTTTGCAGCCGGGTCACCTTCATAGAGAGCGGCCGCATCAAGATGGCAAAGGTCCGCTACAGCCGGCAAACCGGACATGAAGCCTTTCACCAGCATTTTGGTGCACCCAACTTCTTTGCCTTCACACAGCGGCTCAACCAAACTATGGAACTCGGCCTCTAATCGGCCCAAGCGAACTTCCAAACTCTCGCCTGAATCATCTGCCACGGCATGGTGCGGAAACAACACTGCCACCGTTTGCTTCAGTAAAGTGCCGATTTTGCCAAGCGAAATACCGGTCTGCTGATCGTATTTCCCATGGTGTTGCCGCAGCTGTGCGGCGATGTCTTCAAGGCTTGAAGGACTTTCAGATATTTGCGCCATATGCGCTCTCCCTGCTGTCCCTTACAGTTTAGGCGGCAAATGCTTAACTACAAGCCCCACAAACACGAGAAATTCTTCACAATTTCGGGAGAAATCTAATGTGAACAAAAGCTACTTAGATGTCTGGAGAGTTTTGTCAGCGTCTTCCGGCAGCAGGTGCCCGTAGCCCGCTTCGCGCACCAAATCATTGCTTTTGACTACAACTTCTTCATGAACTCGCACCATGAATTCCTCTTTGCTCAGCCCTTCTGGAAAAGGCTCACCCACCTGGAAAACTGCGGTACCAGCACGGTGCCAGAAACCCCGGGTCCAAAACAGACCCGTGTTAGTTGATACCGGCACAACCTTCAGCCCAGAATCTTTGTACAAATAGTAGGCACCACTTTTGAGGGGGCGACTTTTGCCAATGGCGACCCGGGTTGCCTGAGGATATACAATAAGCGGACGACCCGTCTCTCGCATGTGCTCAGTCACAGAATCCATGGCTCGGTGTGCCTTTTTCGACTGGCGGTCAATGCGAATAATCTGCGCTTTTTTCAAGATCGGCCCAATGAACGGCAACTTAAACAGTTCTTTTTTAGCCAAGGCAGTTACATCCGGACGAAGAGGGTAAGTAAGAATTGGGTCCATATTGCTTTGGTGGGCTGCACAGATAATGAGCGTACCGTCAGCGGGCATGCCTTCCGCGTTACGATACTCGTACTTTATGCCAGAGCAAATGCGGGCTACCCAAAGTGACCCGCGGCAGTACCAGCCAATGCCTTTGCGCACAGGACCATCTGTTTTCGCAAAACACATGGGCGCCACCACCAAGCCACAAAACAACAAAGTGAACGGGTAAAAAACGATATTAAAAAACAGGGATCGAATGCGATCAGAAAGTTTCATTCCAAGTCTCTATGATAGCGCGCTTGCCACCAAACGCTCTGTGCACGTGTCAGCGTCATGCCATCAATGCCCCCTTTTATACAAGCTAAAAATCAGCTAGCTTGACAGTACTTGGGGGCGAAAAGGTGCATTGAAATGGCAGACAGCGAAAAGCGCGGCGACGACAGATTGCCGGTTTTGTGGACAGGCAAGCTAACCACTGATGATGACCGGGAGTTCAGCTGCAAAGTTCGCGATGTTTCGCTTGCTGGAACACTGATTTCAACTGATGCCGATATCGGCATGGGGGAGCGGTTGCTGCTGGAAATCGATGAGCTGGGCGAATTTGCTGTTGAAGTAAAATGGTCAGGCTCTGAACAATTGGGTTTGCTGATTTTAGCTGGCCCAGATTTGGCCTTGAAGAAATTTGCCGAAGGCTCTGGTGCAGCTCCATCAGAAAAACCGCAGGCTGTGAGTGGCGATCCATTGGCGAGCTAAATCCAGCGAAACTTCTTGTTTCCGGCTTTGGATAAAAGAGCCTTCAAAAGTGGCTTTATTGCGTACCCAGTTTGTGAATCATCGCAATGATATCTGATTGCTCAAATGGCTTGGTAATAACCGGCCTGCCGGTACTTTCGATCGACTGGGGTGACGCCCCTTCTACGCTTGTTGCCGTGATAAAGCCAAATTTATTTGCCAATGACGGCCAACGATTTGAGACCTCTTGGTAAAACTGCACACCATCCATATTCAACATACGCAAATCGCTTAAAATGATGTCGAATTTATGCTGTTGGATGAGCCTTAGCGCCAGCTCCGCAGAATTGGCGCATTGAACATGCTGGTTCATCAACACCAACGTATCAGATAACGTTTCCAGCACTTCCAGATCGTCGTCCACTATCAGGATTGCGTATTTCTTTAGTGGTGGGAAGCTGGCTTTATCTGTCTCAGGCTCGCTTTTTCGGGCCTGACTAGCGGGAAGTTTGATGCAAAAACAAGCGCCTCGCGACACATCTGACTTAAGTTCAACGCTGCCGCCATGTTGCTCAATGATGTTGTGAACAATAGACAAGCCAAGGCCCGTTCCCTGGCGGATTTTTTTTGATGTGTAGAAGGGTTCGAAAATTTTCTCGCGCTTCTCAACAGGAATGCCAGGGCCGTTGTCTTCGACAGTAAACTCTATCCATTTGCCGCCTTCACAGGGACGGTATCGAAGGCAGATATGGTTATCGTGCTTCTCTCGCTGATGCTCGACCAACGCATCGCGCGCATTCATAATCAGGTTAAGTATTGCCTGGATCACTTGTGGTTTGTTGCCGAGCACATACAGTTTTCCGTTAGTGCTCGTGATGATGAGACTAATATTGTCAGCCTTCAAAGTGGCCCTGGCAAGTGCAGAGACTTCTTCAACCAGACTGCTTACAGAAAATACTTCGCTTCTGAATTCTTGCTTGCGGGAAAAAGACAAAAAGGTTTTTACGATCGCTGTACATTGATCTGCAGCTTTCAGAATACGCTGCACACTACGGTTTGTGTCTTTGTCATAGCTTTTTTTGGATAACGTAAACGCTGAAGCAACGACGACCGACAAAGGATTGTTGAGCTCATGAGCAACGCCGACCAGCATCGTGCCAAGCGTGTTCATCTTTTCGCTTTGAAGCAGTGTATTTTTTTGCTGTTCCACTTCCCCTTCAAGTTCGTAACTTCTGGCCTTTTCACGCGCCAACAGCCTACGCCGATGCTCAATGAGGTCGGAGCAGATTATTGCAAGTGTCAACGCGCCACCTAAAACAATGACTTGAAGCCAAAGGTAGCGGCGTTCCATTATTTTTTGCTCGGAAAACAGATACAGCGGATCGTCGATATTGATAATTGTTTGGACAACGGTGGCAGCACCGCTGATTGCCGCAATCACGCCCACCGCAATAATCAGTTTTTCTATCAACCTGTTTTTTCTGTCCACCTTAAGGATAGCATACGCCATCCAGAAGCTGCCGATGGTGGCGCCAATCTGGTTCATTGTGATCCTGACAACCCCGTCGAGCGCAAATCCAAAAGCAGTCAGGAGAATGGGCAGTAGAACAGGTGCTGCAACGACAACCGCCAGTGGCTTATATACTTGCACCTTGGCCCATCGATGGAGGCCGTATATCTCGCACCAAAGTCCGATAAAAAAAGCTGTTGTTGCAGGCAAAGCAACATAAAGGGGTAGTTCGTTGAAAGTGGCGTCTGCCAACAACAACACCAAAAAGTTCAAGGCATGGAATACAAATGCGATGGCCCACCAGCCGATGTGTTCTTCTTTCCCTGACTCGATCCAGAACAGGAAAAAGAGAAACGCGAATGTGACACACACGATAATGGAAGTGATCAGTACTTGATCTGTGTAAATACTCATTCGTTAAATTCCACAACCGTCGGATCATAGACTCAATACATTATCAGGTTTTGAGACGATAAGGGCATTCCGTATCAAGTCTGGAACAAAAGCCCAGGCTTTCGCACCCGGGCTCTGAAGAACGTCTTAAAAAGGCGCGCTATTTATGACTTGCAGGATCAGCACAAACCCCTAGTTAATCAAGTTCTTGCCTCTCTTGCTTATCAAGGGTTTCAAACGAAACACATTCGGGCTCACTGTCAGACACCTTGAAATGATACTTGCCACGATGGTCCTTGTCATAATTCCAGACAACCATAACCCATTGATTGAAATCAATATTAAAGGGGTCATCCTTGTCAATTCTGACCTGGCATTGGTTGCTCGCCTTGCTTTTAAAGCACTTCAGGCTCTTGGTGTGACCAGGGCTTAGCCACCCTGAATTGAAATGGAACATATGCACCGTGTCGTGCTTCTTATAGGTCTCAATCTGATAGTTGCCTTCTAACGAAGGGTCCCAGGGGCAGCCCTTGAAATAGACTTCTGCTTCATGTTTTGGATTATATGCGGCAACAGATGCTGACAGTGCGCACAAAGCCGTAATTCCCACTAGGTGTTTCTTCATCGCATAATTCCCCACACAGT
This sequence comes from Kordiimonas sp., assembly GCA_963921265.3. Classification (GTDB taxonomy): domain Bacteria; phylum Pseudomonadota; class Alphaproteobacteria; order Sphingomonadales; family Kordiimonadaceae; genus Kordiimonas. The sequence continues at coordinate 2,961,281 of OZ001196.2, read as the reverse complement.
TTGTGAGGGTAAAACTAGCACTGAAAGCTGATTCAAAATCGTCTGAAAGTTTACGAATTTGTATCAAAATGTAACAACCTGTAGAGACACGACAAGACGATGTGCAATTTGAGGCAGGCAAATATGTTCCGCTGTTTGTGGGGCATCAGGGTAGGTTAGTGAAACAGACAGGCAGATAACTGGTTCACTTGGTGTCCGAAAGGCACGCACTTATGATAAGCTGTCATACAAACCTTCATGTACCATCGGCGAGGTAGGCTATGGATAATCAAAAGCATGTTCTACTTGTTGACGATGACAGTGATTTTCTAGAATCGATTAGCGGCTATCTCGAGTCGGAAGGCTTAGTTACCAGTTTGGCCACTGACGCTGACGGTGCCATTGCCTGTGTAAGGCGGGGAAATTGTGACCTGGCCATTCTGGATGTGATGCTTGGCCTGGATAATGGTTTTGCTCTATGTCGCGATATCAGCAAAATATCGGACATACCCATTATTTTTCTTTCTGGGCGCATTGAAGACACCGAGAAGATTCTCGGTCTTGAGCTGGGTGCCGATGATTATGTAACCAAACCGGTGAACCCGCGAGAACTTCTCGCTCGTATTCGTTCAGTACTGCGGCGGCGAGATCCAAAGCCGGTTATGCAAACAGACGAACTGTTGCGAGCGGCAAATGTTGTATTCGGCGGATGGACGCTGGACGCGATCAACCAAGAAATCGTCAGAGAAGATGGTACCAAGCTGGACCTTAGCACGGGCGAAGCGCGCCTTTTGCAGGTCTTTGTCAATCATCCAAATGAAGTTCTGTCCCGTGATCAGCTCTCGGCCATCACTAAGGGGCGACAGATTGATCCGCTTGACCGGCGAATCGACAACTACATCAGTCGTATCAGGAAGAAAATTGAGATTGACCCCCAAAAGCCTCAGTTGCTCAAGACCCACTGGGGGGCTGGCTATGTGTTATGCTGCGATATTAGTGAGGAGAATTAGGGGTCAGCGTCTTCACGACTTGCCTAGCTTTATACAGCTGCCCCGATGGCTGTGCCAGCGGCATGTCCACTTGCCCATGCCCACTGGAAGTTATACCCACCCAGCCAACCGGTGACATCAACTCCTTCCCCGATAAAATACAAACCTGGCACTGATTTCACTTCCATTGTTTTGGACGACAACTCACTGGTACACACGCCGCCTTTTGTGACTTCGGCTTTCTTAAACCCTTCACTGCCATTTGGTGTGACCTGCCATTGGCATAGTCGCTCCGCAAGGGCCGCCAGCGACTTATTGGACTGTTCAGCCAGCCGACCCGGCCAACCCGCAGCGATTTGCTCAGCCAGTCTGTCCGGTAGCAGTTTTGACAAATGCGACCGTACAGTTGAGGATTTTGCCGCCTCACGTGCTTGGCGAAGGGTCTCATAAAGATCTTTGATGTCGGGCAATAAGTCTATGTTAATGGCCTGCCCCAAGCCCCAATAGGAAGAGATTTGCAGCACTGCCGGGCCACTGAGACCGCGATGGGTAAACAGCAGGTTTTCTCGGAAAGCTGGCGCCGTTTTGTTGCCTTCCATCGCAATCGAACAATCTGCTGCAACCCCGGAAAGCTCTTTCATGGAAGCAACGATATCCTGTTCAAATGTGAGTGGTACCAGCGCTGGTTCGGGCTTAATGACCTTCAAATCAAACTGTTTTGCCAGACGGTATGCAAAATCTGTCGCTCCCATCTGGGGAATGGAAACACCGCCACTGGCAACCACCAGTGCGGGGGCTGAAAATACTGTATCAGCTGTGCATACCTCGAACCCCTGCTCATTTCTCGCCACGGAGTTAATGTCGGCATTCAGTTGCAAATCGACACCTGCGCTTTGGCATTCATCCAGCAGCACTTTCAGGATGGCCTTGGAACCCTGGTCACAAAAAAGCTGACCTAGCGTCTTTTCGTGCCAGGTCAAACCATGCGCAGCGATTAAGTCCATAAAATCCCAAGGGCAATACCGGCTAAGCGCAGACTTGGCGAAATGCGGGTTATTGCTCAGATATGCCGATGGGACCGAATCCTGATTGGTGAAATTGCAACGCCCACCACCAGAAATCAGTATTTTGGCGCCGGGCTTCTTGTTTCGTTCCAGCAACAATACCCGGCGGCCCAAATTGCCGGCTGTCATTGCACACATCAAACCTGCGGCACCCGCCCCAATTATTATGACATCGTAACGATTCGACACTGCTTAACTTAAGTTGTGGAAGAAAAACCGGATTTATAGACCATACAAACTGCGCCTGTTGAAGAACAGCGTTTTTGTGTGCATTTCGTTCGTAAACACCATGATCAGAACTTTTTGTCCTGAATACGTATATTATGCGAAACAACCTCAAGATGCGATGAATTTAGATTTATCGCCAATTTCAGGCAGTTTTTAGCTTTCGTTAACACTGCTGTGCGATAACGCGTTGAGTTTCGATTTAAAACTGCTCGATTTTGTTCAAAGTTCAATGAGGGACAATAAAAAATGACTGCGAATAATGGGGACGCGGGGGTTCGTCTTTTTAGCATCCGTAATTTGCTTTTGACTGTTACCGTTTTGCTTACACTAGTTGTTATCGGCTTGAATGTGATGCAAGCACTGCGGGCTGTGGATGCTCGTGATACCGCGACGCAAGCGCAAGAACTCAATGGTGCTATCGATAACATTGTGCAGCTTAAGCTGGCATTGGCTGATGAGCGTCTGTTCACATATGCCGGTTACGGATTCCAAGAAATGGTTCCGGATTTCTTTAAAACACGGATCGGACTGAACCGAGGTGCCGTAGAAGACGCCTACAACAACATACAAAATGACCTTAGAACACTACCTCCTTTCCAAGGAGACCCCGATAGTGACCGTTATAAGGCAGCAGTAAGTGAATTCAACGCGCTCAAAACGCAACTCCGAGAAGCTTACGAAGCATATGAGAAGCAACGGGAAGCCACCGACCAAGACCTCGACTCTTTCGGAACTGAAAGTGACGTTGCGCGAGGACGCGACGCGGCAAAATCCATGGATACTCTCATTGAAGCCGCAGCTGCCGTCAGACTTGAGATCGAAAGCAATTACGATTTTGGCGATGCCCGCATCAGCACAGTCAATCGGATGAAAAATCAACTTTGGGTAATGTCAGAGTACGCCGCTCGTGAAGCAGCTTCCCTCGCTGATAATATTGCTGCGAAGTCGACTATCAACGGCTTTGAGAAAGATACGGGCACCAAGTACAGCGGCATTAGTGAAGGGGCGTGGACCCAAGTTGAGACCTTTGCCAAAACGACGACCGCAACAGCAGAAATAGCGCAGCAAGTGGAAGACATTCGCAATACATTCATAAATGGTTTTGGTGGTAGTCGGTTTGGTATCTATGACCTTTCGGCTGAGGCTGAAGATGAAGAACTCGACGAGGTTGACTACGAAACAAGCGTTGAAGACTGGGTGACTTTGGCTCAAGATTCAACTGGCCCTGTGTTCATGATGAGTAGCTATGCCGACAATCTTGCAAAGGCCCTGAATGAGGATGCAGTTCGCAGCGCAAGCAGTAGTGTCGCCACTGCAATCACGCTGATAGTCATATCGCTGGCAATTGGGGGTGTTGCACTCTGGGTTGTTTTGTACCGAGTGGTTAAACCGGTGAATGCACTATCCGATACAATGATGGTCCTGGCGGATGGCAATTTGGAGATAGATGTTCCTAATGCCAAACGTGAAGATGAAGTTGGCGACATGGCCAAATCGGTGCAGATCTTTAAGGATAACGCCATCGAGCGTCGACGCCTTGAAGCCGAACAGCGCGAAGCCGAAGAGCGTGAGCGTGAGCGCCGCGAAGAAGAAGAGCGCCGCCAACGTGAAGAAGCTGAAGAGCGCAGAGTGCGCGAAGAGGAACAAGCTGAACAGGCCCGCACGGAGCGTCGCCAGGCAATGCTAGAACTCGCAGATCAGTTCGAAGCTTCTGTGATGGCCTTGGTCGAAGGCGTTTCAACGTCTGCCTCTGGCATGGAACAGGCTGCCAGCAGCCTTACAGACACCGCGGCTGACACATCACAGCAGTCTGAAGTGGTTGCAAACGCTGCACAACAGGCAAGTTCTAACGCGCAGATGGTGGCCAGTGCCGCTGAGGAACTGTCTGCTTCTGTTCGTGAGATTACGGGTCAGACCAACCAATCAAGTGCTGCAGCGCGTGATGCTGTGTCCCGCACCGAAAACGCAGGTAAGGATGTTGCCGAGCTTGTGGACGCAGCCGAAAAGATTGGCGAAGTTGTGAAACTGATCAACGAAATTGCCGAGCAAACCAACCTCCCGGCCCTCAACGCAACCATTGAGGCGGCACGAGCAGGCGATGCGGGTAAAGGCTTTGCTGTTGTGGCAAGCGAAGTGAAATCGCTTGCCAACCAAACAGCCAAAGCAACGCAGGAAATTAGCGAGCAGGTAAATGGCATGCAAAACGCTACAGGGCTTGCCGTTCGTGCAATGGATGAAATCAAGGGCATCATTGGTGACATTGAGTCGACGTCTGTTTCAATCGCTTCCGCGGTTGAAGAACAGGATGCCTCAACTCAGGAAATCGCACGGAACGTTGGTGAAGTGTCTACTGGTACAGAAGAAGTGACATCAAACATTCACCGGGTGAATGAAGGTGCAACCACCACCGGTTCTGCGGCAACGCAGGTTCTGTCTGCAGCACAACTGCTCACACAGCAGTCAGATGAGCTGCGCGGTCAAGTGGAGGACTTCCTCAAAACAATCCGAGCATAACCTGACGGCAAGTAGCCAAATTATCAAAGGGCCTTCGGGCCCTTTTTTGTTTGTTGCACACGCATGATTTTAGACTTGCTTCACTCACCGGGATGCTTATAGTGCGGCGCTCAGCCTGCGATGGAAGCGTGTTATTGTTTTTGCGGGATTGTGTCTCAGGAGTCGTGGCCGAGCGGTTTAAGGCGCACGCCTGGAAAGCGTGTTGGGTGGCAACGCCCTCGAGGGTTCGAATCCCTCCGACTCCGCCATTGCTCTCGCATCTAGATAGCTAGTATCCAATTGCAGACAAAGCTGAGAGGGTTGCCATATGGCGGAGAGCCACAATGGACACCCCAGACTTGGACGCCTCACGGCAATCTTGCGCAGGTTTAGGATCAATCTGTTATTGTTGAATAGGCTTTTGACAGCAAAGGTGCTTCGCTGCAGTGTCAAAACACTGAGGCAATCAGTTGGCGTAATAACCGCTGTTTGTACCGTAATAGTAACCCTGATCGCCGTAGCCGTAGGTCTCGTGACGCTTAATGTTCACTTGTGTTACAACCACACCTGCTACCGGAGCGCCTGCCTCGCGCAACTGGTTAATGCCTGTTTCGACAGATTTTTTGGGTGTTACTTCCCATTGGACAACATACAGCACGGCATCCACATGATGTGACAGCACAACTGAGTCTGAAACCGCAAGTACCGGTGGGGTATCCAGCACTATCAAATCATAATTTTCGCGTGCCCAAGCCATCAAGCCGGCGAACTTCTCGCTGGCAAACAACTTTTGCGGATCCGGATGGCCTTTTCCACTCAGAATATGAAGGCCTGAAGCATCGTCTTTATGCAATTGCTGGCCGCCCATCTCTGTTCCGTCGAGCACGGAAACCAAATCTGCCTGGCTATCATCGAGCATAAGCCGAGCCCGTACCACGGGACGGCGCAGATCCGCCTCTACCAACAAGACTTTCATTCCTGACTTGGCCATCAGGCGAGCATAACAAAGAGAAAAAGTTGATTTGCCCTCACTTGGTACAGAAGACGTTGCCATTACAACTTGAGGCGTGTTTTGGCGAGGCCCGGAATACAAAAGCGACGCATGCACGTTGCGATGCGCTTCGGCAAATGAAGAGGACGGTTTTTCAAGCAAATAGTCTTCGACGCTTGTGCCTTGCAACTTGTTAGACATCAACATTGGGATGATGCCAACACCGCGGAGGCCAAGGTCTTGCTTAATCTGCTCCAGAGTTCTGTATCCGTTGTCCAGCACTTCGAGCAGAAACGCTAACCCAACACCCAAACCGGCGGACGCAACAACTACCAAGGCCAAAATCAGCCGTTTGTTGGGGAATGAGGGGAAAATTGGTGCGTCAGCGCGGGAAATGATGCGAGCATCGGCCTGCTGAATGTCTTGCTGGTTGGTTGTCTCTTTGAACCTCGCGAGAAAAGTTTCCAGTAATACCCGGTTTGCTTCCGCTTCGCGCTCCAACTCGCGCAGCTGAACTTGCGCCCGGTTCAAGGCTACATTTTCGACCGTGAGCTGCTCAAGGTTTTGCTCAAGAGCAACGACCCGCGCGCGGGCAACGTCGACTTCATTTTGAATGCCATTTACAACTTTTCGAATTTCAATTTTGATATTGTTATCAATATCAGAAAGTTCCGCCTCTACATTGATCATGCGAGGGTGTTTGGGTCCATAACGCGTCGCCAATTCTGCGCGACTACGAAGCACCTCAGATTGCTGCTCCCGCAGCCGCTGGATCAGGGGGCTGTCTAGAACTTCGCTTAGGCCAGCATAATCGGTGACATCCGCCTGAGAAATATCGGAGATTTGGCTGAAACGTGCCTCTGTGCGGGCAAGATCAGTGCGAGCATCAATCAAGCGGGAGTTAACCTGTGCCAACTGCTGATCTGAGACCAAACCAGCGCTGGCAGTTTGAATGAGCCTGTTTTCCTCGCGAAACTGCTGAGCCTGAACTTCGGAGGTGCGTACATTTTCACGCAGATCAAAGATTCTCTCATTCAGCCATTCATTCGCTCGCTGCGTGGCTTCAAACTTGGCCTCTAGTTGGTCGGTCAAATACAGGTCCGCAATACCGTTAGCAATCCGCGCGGCTTTGTCTGGACTGGAAGATTCAAAACCAACAGTGATTGTGTAGGAACGCGGAGGATTACTTACCGACAACCTGCCCACCACCGCATCAATGACCAGAGCGCGCTCTCTTGTCGCTTTGACATCGGCGGGTAGCTCGGGCTCTCCCCCGAAGATGGAGCGTTTTAAGCCATCAGGGATCCAGTTGATAGGGTTAAGATAGGACAATAAGCTTTTTTCCGTGTTCAGAGCATCGTTAAACTCTGGGTCCCTGGTCAAACCCAGCTGATCGACTGCCTTGCCGACCAGACGACGCGACCGCAGTACGTCAATTTCTGTTTTGAGGGCAGCAACGTCGGTACCCAAACCAGACATGACTGCTTGGACGTCCACCACTTGATTTTGGCGAGTTTCCATGGCGAGCATCGCAGATGCCGTGAACCGTGGGGTCAGCTGAAACAATATGAGAACCGCAATAACGGAACAAAACAGAACAGTATTGATAATAATCCATTTGCGACGTAGCAGAACCAGCGCGAGGGCGCGCAGGTCGATCATCTCGGCTTCTTCCTGCTGTTGCGACACAACTGGCGAAGAGCCTTCATTTCTGTCTTGGTACGCTTGGTCGTACATGCCAGTCCCTCAGGTCAATTGGAGTTTCTATATAGCGCGCTTGTTTGGGAGCGCCAAGCAATTCATCCTGGCGCATTTCGCTTGGAAAACTAGAAAAAGCGTTCTGGCACTCTGATTATATCACCAGGCAAAACCTGCGCAGTCACATCAATCCGGAACTTTTGTTCTTCACCGTCAACACGGCGTGTGACTTCAATTTTGCTTTCGCTGGCACGGTATGTGAAGCCAGATGCAAGCGCGACCGCATTCAGGACGGTCATGCCGCTCACGTAGGGGTAGCTACCCGGGTCATTAACCTCGCCCAAAATATAGAAAGGGCGATAATTCAGAACTTCAATACTGACCCGTGGGTTCACCAAATACCCATCAGCAAGTTGTTCAACAATCACAGCTTCAGCATCGGAGAGATTGTGGTTGCCGATAACTACTGCGCCAATGAGAGGCATTGCGATCGTTCCATTGCCGTCCAATTCAAACTCGCCGGACAGGTCTTCTTCACCATAAACGGTGACTTTGATCTGGTCGCCGGAGCCAAGCTGATAGCGGGGCACCTCGTTTGCCGCAGGAGGTAAACTATCGTTGTCCTGCGCATGAACAGCAACGGCACCTCCTAACAGAAGTGCCGCCATTAAAACATTTACAATAAATCGTACCAAGGTTTACTCACATACGCTGGCAATAAGGATGGGCGACGCCAATCGCCACCCTATCACTTTTTACCAGTTGGCAGTTAAACCTACCATGAACACATGACGTTTGAAGTCTTGGCCTGCCGCGGTTGTGTTACGGTAGTCCCAGTTATAGTCAGCGTTCAAAGAGAAATTCCGGTTGATGAAATATTTGGCACCAATGTTAGCCGTGTAGTTATCATCAGAACGGACTGTGTTTTCAAAGTCCTGCGTGCCGTAGCTTGCTCCGGCCTTGATCAGGAAATTTCTTTGTAACTCGTGTTCGACACCAAAGCGATAAGTGGTGGCCAACACGCCAGATGCAAATGCCAGTTGGTTGTTTGCATCAACGTCGATGACAATTGTCTCGTTAACGCCACGATCAACACCGATGTTCACCGAAGTAAGGCCAGTTGGATTCCAAAGCAAAGAAGCGCCAAAGGTAAATTCATCAATTTTACCAAGGGTGTCGCTATCAAATTCTTGGCTTAAATACCCCACAAAGAATTCACCACGAGAGGTTCCCGTCAAATCAAACGCTGCACCAACGCGCGCTTCCCAACCGTCCGAGTTCCGCTGCGGACCACCGGTCGCCTGTGCATCGGCATATTCAACGCGGTTCGCAGACAGTTGTACAAACGCGTCATAATATTGATCAACTTCGTAACCAACCCGGACCGAGCCAGAGTAGCGCTCACGCTCACGCTGACGGTTGTTCAGTACGCCGCCACCAATCAAATCAGGATTGGTGAACGTCCAATTCTCGTAGTTTGCATCAACTGCCAAAGACATGATGGACTGGTCGCGCAAAAATCCAACGTTTGCATCAAACCGTTTGAAACGAGTTTGTTCGTTCTGCAACCCGTTAGTATCCGGCGCACCACGATCCTCGTGTTGGTCTGTATAGCTTGCGCCCCACGTAAAGTTCATGCCGCGTTCGATATCAACACGGCCATTTACGCCAAGATTAAAGTCTTCGTAATCCTCGCGACCGTTATCGGAGTATTTCGCGATATCTGCACCAGCTGTGAACTGAACAAAGTTCTGGTTCCAATCGGATGTCAGCGCAAAATTTGGCTTCACGGACCAGATAAAGTCATCAATTTCGCCAGGGTTGGACGCTGTTGCACCAGCACGACGGGCAAAAATGTTGGAATTAAAACGTCCACCTGCTTCAATGGTCGGACTAAAAATAAAGCTGCCGCTGCGCGCACCGGGTGCCTGAAAGTCTGGCCGGCTACGTTCGTAAACAGAAACAACCTGGTCCGAATCCTGCGCTGCCACAGAAACGCTTAGGCCAGCAACGGTAGCAATCGCCAGCAATGAAGTCGTCGTGTGCATTTTCATCAAAAAATTCCCTATAGCCTAGGTGCTATATTTATGGGGGCGCACCCTGCCCGATAGTCGGCATATATCTAAAATACAAAATAACCAGATAGATGTTTCAACGTTATAGTTGATTTGGCTCAGAACGTCTATCGTTTTGATAATGTTTTCAGGCTGTTGCGGCGCGGCAACAGTTTTCGCACCACAGTAAACTAAGTGGTGATAAAATCGAGGGAATCACCCGCAATAACTGCAGCTGTTAAACGGCCAGTTGCATAAGCGATTGTATCGACCGCCACGCGGTTCGGCAGAGCAAGAGGATTTTGCACGCCGGTGTGGCCGTGCACCACCCGAAAACCAAAGTCTTTCTGGCTTTCCGTGAAGGCATCTCGAATGAAGGTCAGGTCGCGCGGGTCCTGTGCATGCAGGGGCACACCCGGGCGAATGCCCGCGTGAACAAACAAATAGTCGCCTGACTGATGCATTAAAGGCGCGTCGCGCAGAAACTGAAAGTGCGCGTCCGGCAGAGCTTCATAGAGATCCTTCGAGGCTTTCATCAGGTCAGCCGCGCCCGAGTCGTCTTCTTTTACAGCTACACCGTAACTCGCGAGCGTCGCAAGCCCACCATATTGTAACCAGCTGGCATTGGTGACGGGGTCCAACATAAAATCCAGCATCATGTCTTCATGATTGCCTTTCAGGCGCACGACCTGCGCCCAGTTTGGCGCTAATGATAAAAGCCGGTCCAACACTTGTTTGGAATGAAACCCCCGGTCCACATAGTCGCCCAGAAAAATGAGGACGCAATTTTCATGTGCGTCTCGAGAATGCCGGTCGGCTTCAATACGCACAAGCAAGTCTGCAAGCAAATCATCCCGGCCATGAATATCACCCACCGCGTACAGCAGTTCCCCATCGGCAGCGGAAAAAACCGGGCCGCCGGGATCTTGCCGTCGAGAGAATAGGCGCTTGAGAAACTGCATGACTGAGGCCCTGATGACTTTAAACTATTTACAATGGTCGCTCGCCAGCACTTGAGCACAAAAAAAGGTGAAGGACCAGCCTTCACCTTTTTGAATTTTAGTAAGCTATCGCTGACTTAAGTCGGGCTATCGCTATCGTCACCAGGATTAACGATCGGCGTGCCTGGTTCTACTGGGTCACCAACATTGTCAGTTGTCGTTTCCCCGGTTCCCTGCGACGTGGTCGTTTCAGGGTTTTGAACATTTGCAGGGTTTTCAGCCGGTGCCGGTGCAGGCTCACGAGCTGGTGTCGGTGCTGGTGCAGGCGTTGTATCAGCTGCAGGCTCGGCGACCGGCTCGGGCTCAGGCTCAGGGGCAGGTTCAGGCGCCGCGACTGGGGCAGGTGCTGGCGCCGGTGCAGGGGCAGGCGCAACCACAGTACCTCCATCGCCTCCAGACGCCAAGTATGAGTTAGACGTTTGCGCGTTACTCGACGTATTAAGAGCATCTACTACGTCTGTTACAGACGACGCGTCACCTTGTGCTGCAGCCGTCGACGCCACTGTACTTGCGGCTTCGCCTACAGCTTCCGCAGCATCATCACCAGCAGTTTCAGCAACTTCTACTGCGCTTACAACCAACGCCGCAGCAGCGCTTGTGTCAGTCGCTGCGACAGTCGTCGCTGCAGTCGCCATTGCTTCAGCGAGGCCATCCGTATTGCCCGCTGCTGTTTCCCGCGCAATGATCGCATCAATGGCAGCCTGATCACCCGCTGCAGCAACAAGCTCGGCAGCCAACGCCGCCTGAGCCGCTTCATCTTGAGCGACAGCTGATCCAATCACATTTTCAGGGGCAAGACCTGGTGCACCAAGGGCAATACCAAAGGCAGCTGCCATAATTGCAATACGCATAAGAAGGCTCCAAATATTTTCGCCTGACCTTTCAGGCACAAATTTCTGAGCACAATATGTCACAGGCACTTGCGCGTGTCAAAGCCGCAGAAGCAAAAAAGTGGGTTTTGTTGCATTCCTGCACCAATGTGGGACGATTCAAAGAAAATTAACCAAAACAAGTGCTTGGCAGGCAACGCTGATGTGCCATTCTGATGCATGTTTCACAAACACTAACACCCTTCATTAGCGAATCGCATTTGCTGTATACCCATGCATCCGCTAAGCTTCTTTCACCACGGAAAATCCCCCTTAGCTTCAGCAGGAAACAAGAAGGTTTTCGCCCTATGAAAGTTCTCGTGACAGGCGCCGCCGGCTTTATCGGCAGCCATATCAGCCAGTATCTTATCGCCCGCGGCGACACGGTTATAGGCATTGATAACCTCAATGACTATTATGATGTCAGCCTTAAGGAGGCGCGGCTTTCCGCCACTGAGCGCTTTGCGAGCGGCGGCGGTAGTGGTTTTTTCCCGGAGCACGCGGGCTTAATTTCGGGCTTGGGCGACTTTATCTTCAAACGGATGGATGTGGCGGACCGGGATGGCATGGCAGAGTTGTTTGCCAGTGAAAAATTCGATGGCGTGGTGCATATGGCGGCACAGGCAGGCGTGCGCCACTCCTTGAACGCACCGTTTGACTATGTAGACAGCAATGTCACCGGTTTCCTGACCATATTAGAGGGCTGCCGCCATAATGGCATCAAGCATCTGGTGTATGCGTCCACCAGTTCCGTTTACGGCGCCAATACAAACATGCCCTTTACAGTGCATAACCCGGCTGACCATCAGGTGGCCCTGTACGGCGCCACCAAACGCGCCAATGAGTTGATGGCGCACAGTTACAGTCATTTGTTTGGCATGCCAACAACGGGCCTAAGGTTCTTCACCGTTTACGGGCCCTGGGGCCGCCCGGACATGGCACTTTTCCTTTTTACCAAAGCGATTCTCGCCGGCGAACCCATCAGCGTGTTCAACAATGGCAACCACATACGGGACTTCACCTTTGTCGAGGATATTGTGCGCGGTGTTGTGGCAACGCTTGATAATCCGGCAACGCCAAACGAGGCGTGGGACAGCAACAACCCGGCTTCCGCCAGTTCAAAGGCGCCGTGGCGCGTCCATAATATCGGCAACGGTCAGCCGGTAGAGTTGCTGCGCTACATCAATGTGCTTGAGGACTGTTTAGGCAAAAAAGCCATTATGGAAATGAAGCCCCTGCAACCGGGTGATGTGCCAGACACCAGCGCCAGTGTGGAAACCCTGGTGGAAGCAACCGGGTACAAACCTGCAACCACGGTTGAGGAAGGCATTCGGCGTTTTGTTGATTGGTACAGGGCTTACAACAATTAGAGACAATTGCCGGGGCGGCATGGTTCTTGGTCAAAAAAAAGCCGCGAACAGCGTGAAATTTGAACCAGAAGCCCCAATTTAACGAACAAGCGAAGGGGTCGGTGCCAATATCCCAACAATAGGCATGGCATCTTGGGCAGGCCCCAAAGGAACAGTTAGCGAGAAAGACGGGCTTTATGAACCGAGTGCTGAAAGCTATTCACACCTCCCGGAAAAAAGAAACGGCGAGCGGCATTTTACAACTTGTTTTTGTCGCGCTTGTGGTTGGAGCAACACTAGGCCTCACCGGTTTGTTGAAACTTACTGCTGATAGTGGCCCGGCCCTCTCCCCCGAGCCGGAGCAAGTGGTCGTCGATGTTTTGAAACCGACCGTCACGAGCCATATGGCAACACGCCGCCTGTCTGGACAAGTTGAAGCGCGCGCGACGGTTGCCATCAGTCCGCAGGTCACCGGGCGGGTAACCGGATTGCATGACAACCTGGTTCCAGGCGGTAGCATCAAGGCAGGCGAGATTTTGTTTTCGCTCGAAACGACCGACTTTGAAATCGCACTGGAACGTAGCCGCGCCGATGTGGCCGCAGCTGAAGCGGACCTCGAGCAGGCCCGCGCCGATGCCGGCAATTTCATTAAGGACTGGGAACGGGTTTACCCTGACCGCCCGGCCCCGGCGCTCGTGGCCAGAGAGCCCCAGATTCGTGCCATCGAAGCACGCCTCGCAGCGGCGCAGGCTAATGTGCGACAGGCCGAGGTCAATCTTGCCCGCACCAATATTACGGCTAAAAATGATATCCGGATAATTGAAAGCAATGTGGAGCTTGACCAGCTTGTTGGGCCCAACGGTCAGTTTGGCAGCTTCTATGTTGCAGACGCCCTGCGCATTCGTGCCAGCGCAGAGTCGATAATTGTGCAAAACCTCGCGCTTGTACCCGGAAAAACGGCCATTGTTCATCTTGACGACTTTGATGACGGCCTGAGCGCAGAAATTACCAGCGTAGGCAGCGCCCTTGATGAACGCACTCGACTTCAACCAGTCATCCTCACCGTACCCGCCGGCGCCAACCTGACACCGGGACAGTTTGTTCGTCTTGATGTCTCGGGTGTTGAAGATAGCGGTGTTTTCCGCCTGCCTGCTTCCGCCATGGCGACCCGCACCAGTGTGTGGCGGGTTTCAAATAGTCGCCTTGAGGAGCACGCTGTCGAGATCGTTGATACGGCCGACGATTATGTTGTTGTTAAACAGTTCGACACCAAGGACGGGATTGTCATCTCGCAAGTACCAACAAGCTTTGTCGCCCGCCCGGTCAAAATCCGTGAAACCATCTCAGGACAAGCTTCATGAGCGAAAAGATGGATACGGAAAAACCGAATGAGCGTCCGCAAGTAGACGCTAAAAACCCTGGGAAAGTCCCTGACGGGGCATCGGGCATTATGGGGCTTGTTGCGCAGTTCCTTGATAATTCCGTGATGACCAACCTTTTGATGGTGCTGTTTATTTTCGGTGGCCTTATGACGGCGGTCACCATGCGCTCTGAAGTTTTTCCAGTGGTCAATACTGGCACAATTTCAGTGCGTGTAACCTACCCTGGCGCAACACCGGAAGAAGTTGAAGACAGCGTCAGCCGGCGCATTGAAGAAAGTGTGCTGGGTATTAACGGTGTTGAGCGTGTGCGATCCACCGCGTTTGAAAACCGCGCAGTGGTCACGCTTGAGCTTGAGGATTTTGTAGACCCGTACCAAGTGAAAGACGAAGTGCAGGCAGCGGTTGATTCGCTAATCGACTTCCCTCCCGGCAATGCCGAGCAGCCGGTTGTGGCCGTGAACCAACCACTTTCGAACGTTGTGACACTTGTACTTACGGGACAAGTGGGCGAAGGCGAACTGCGGCGTGCGGCTGAGACGCTGGAGCGTGATTTGCTGGCGCTTGATAGCGTAACCGCCATTACCATGCGCGGCGCGCGCACGCGGGAGATCGCCATCGAGGTCAGTGAAGATACACTCAGGAATTACAATCTCACTTTCAATGAAGTCGCCACGGCGGTTCGTTCGTCTTCCCTTGAATTGTCCGCAGGCACAATCAAATCATCGGGTGGCCAAATTCTGTTGCGCACAGACGCCCGGGCTCGCATCGGTGATGAGTTTCGCGACATCGTGGTGCGATCAAACCAGAACGGCCAAACCGTTTACCTGAAGGACATTGCCACCATCATCGACGGATTCGTTGATGAGGAGTTACGCAACGAATACAACGGCGAACAAGCCATCTTGCTCGACATTCTCAGGAACGAGACAGCCGACATTCTAACGGTTAAAAGGCGCGTCATGACATTCATGGAATCAACGACGATGCCTGAAGGTATTTCGGTTTCCCTGTTCCGCGACCAAACCCAAATTTTAGCGGATCGGATCAGCCTGCTGACCGGCAACGCCCTGCTTGGTTTTGCACTCGTCTTTTTGATGCTGGTTTTCACTCTTGATCTAAAGCTGGCCTTCTGGGTGGCAATGGGCATCCCTATTAGTTTTCTCGGCGGGTTCCTTTTCTTTGGCTCAATGGATGTGTCGCTGAATATGGTGACCCTGTTTGCCCTGATTGTCGTGATTGGCATCGTCGTAGATGACGCCATTGTTGTTGGCGAGAATATTTATTCAGAGCAGCAAGCCGGCTATAAGGGCAAACGCGCAGCTTACGAGGGCGTGCGCAATATTTATGGCCCGGTTCTGGTCGGTGTTTTGACGACCATGGTCGCTTTTGCCCCCCCTACTGTTTCAAACCGGCACCTTTGCAAAAATCACACGGCCTATTCCCATCGCGGTAATAGCGATTTTGGCGGTATCCTTAATTGAAGCATTCCTCATACTGCCGCAGCACTTGAGCGATGAAAAACGTTGGTCCAAAGGATTGCTGAGGAAAATTCAGGTCAAGGTTTCCCGGAGCTTTGATCGATTTGCCCAAAATTCAGTTCAGAAACTGACTGTGCTGAGCGGGCGTTTTCGCTATGTCACGCTCGCCATCGCCGTCGGCATTATCATGGTGTCATCTTCGATGGTCAGCAACAACCATGTGCGCGTTGTTTTCTTCCCAAGTATCGAGGGTTCGACCATCCAGTCCGAACTGGCGCTTCCTGAAGGTGCACCTTATGCGGCAACGGAGCAAGCCATTGAGCAGATGCTAACTGCCCTGCGGACTGTTGAAGCTGAAATCAAGCAGGAAACTGGCGAAGATGTCATTGAAGCAGTAGCAATTACCGTTGGCGGCACCTATTCAACAGCACAGGGCCCGGGCGACTCAGCTTCGTCAAGTAACGGCAGCCATGAAGGCCAGATTATTGTTGAGCTAACCGACAATGACAGCCGATCTTTTTCAGCGGCAGAAGTCCAGCGTCGTTGGGAAAATGCGACAGGGACTGTTCCAGGGGCAGAGACACTCAGTTTCAATTCAAGCTTGGGCCCGCAACAGGCCGATCTTGGGTTTGAACTAACCCATGCAGATGAGGAGAAACTGTTTGCCGCCACAGGAAAGCTGGCGGACCTTCTGACCTCGATCAACGGCGTTGGTCAGGTGGACTCCACGTTGGATCTGGGCAAGCGCCAATATGAATTTGTCATGAAAGAAACAGGCGTAGCAGCAGGGCTGCAGCCGACTGACCTCGCACGTCAGCTCAGACAGGCCTATTTCGGCGAGGAGGTTCAACGCATTCAGCGCGGTCGTGAAGAAATCAAAGTGTTCGTGCGCTATCCAGCAGACGCGCGCCGCGCGCTATCTGCCCTTGATGAACTGCGTATCCGCCTGCCAGATGGCAGCGGCGTACCGCTCTCGGTCGTCGCCAGCATCGAAGAAGGCCGAAGCCCAACATCAATTGAGCGCGTGAACGGTCGACGTGTCTTAAGCATAACGGCAAATGTGGACGAAAGCATCACGACGCCCAATACTGTAAGCGCAATTGTTGAAAACCAGTTCATGCCGGAACTGATGGCAGAATACCCGGGCCTGCGCTGGCAGCCTGAGGGGCAATCTCGCGAGCAAGCCGAAGACTTTGCTTCGCTGTTGCGTGGTTTTGTGCTGGCGATTGTTGTGATCTACGCACTGGTCGCGACCCAGCTCAAAAGCTACATCCAACCAATCGTTATCCTGTTTTCGATCCCGCTGGGGCTATCGGGCGCCATATTTGGCCACAAGCTCTTGGGTTTCGACCTTTCGTTCGTGTCTATGTTTGGAGTTGTGGCCCTGTCAGGCGTAGTGGTGAACTCGTCGGTTGTACTCGTGGACCGCTTCAATATCGAATACGGGACGAAAGGCATATCTGCGATGGATGCAGTGGTGAAAGCTACTATTCGCCGGTTCCGACCGATCACGCTGACCACTATCACGACCGCCCTTGGCCTGTTGCCCATCATGTCGGAAACCAGTCCTCAGGCTCAGTTCCTGATACCTATGGCCGTTAGCCTCGCGACCGGCCTTGTTTTCTCAAGCCTGATGATGATGTTTGTTCTCCCCGCCCTTGTTCTTGTAGTTGAGGATTTGAGGAACCTTGTTCCCGGACACGAGCATGAGGTCTTCGGCGATGAGGAGCCGGGGGAGGCTGACAATCCTGCTGTCACTTTAAAGGCTGGAGAATAAGCCCTATCCAGGCCATCCGGCCTGAATAGTCATAAAATCGATAGGGTCCATGCCGTTTTCATCAAGCCACTTTTGACTTGGGCCCAACCAGCGATGGTTGGCCCACTTCACTTTGCCAGCCTTTGAAAACTCTACGCCCTCTTCTTCAAGTCGGGCGCGTTGCCTTGCGGCGCCATCACGCTCACTGATCTTGCCCTGGCTGTTGATCACCCGCTGCCATGGAATGTTTTCTCCTGGCGGTGTCGCTGCAGTGGCGAAGCCCACAATGCGCGCCGTCGCGCCCGGGATAAGGCTTGCGATCATACCGTAGCTTGCAACCTGCCCCGCAGGGATCTCTTTGATCAATTGGTAGATCGCTGGAAATGTAGAATATTGTCGGACCATGCCGCCTATGTGCCAGACACAAAGAGTGTCTGGCAAGGGACAGTTGAAGGACTAGTCCATATCGGCTTCTAGTGCTTCAATTTGCTGCCGCGTGTCTTCAATCAGGCTGGCAATTTCTGATGCCGAGTCGGAAGAGCCGGACGCCAGGTTCCGCACTTCGCTCGCCACAACTGCAAAGCCCCTGCCTGCGTCGCCGGCGCGCGCGGCTTCAATCGTCGCGTTAAGAGAAAGCAAGTTGGTTTGACGTGCAATGGCATCAATCGAACTTGCCGTGCCACTGATGCGATCAAGCACGTTGCGCATCAAGTTGCTCGTCTCTTCAATCGCGGTACGACGCTCCGTCACATCGTTGGCGTACAGTACAATTGAAGACAGTCTGCCTTGATAGTCTGTAATTGCCTGAAGACTGCCGGAGAGGAAAACCTTGTTTCCGCCCGAACCTTCAAGGCTAATTTCCTGGGCCAAGAATTCGCCCGCTTTCACACGGTTAATGTTGTCTTCAGATGTCACACTGGCAAGGTTGGGGCTATCAATTCCGTTGTCGGCCAACAGGTTCATGCCGATGCTATTGGCCTTGCCGAAACTGCCAAACTCATCCCACTCAAACACAACATTAGATCGCTCAATACCATCGATCCGAGCCGTAAATTCAAGTGCAGCTACTTTGGTGTCGGTGATGTTTGCCTGTACCGAGATAAAGCGTTCAAGCTCACCATTTGCGCCAAATATTGGGTTGATTGAAAGTGAAATCCAGTAAGGCTCTCCACCTTTGGTGTAATTGAGAATTTCCTCGTAGAACGGTTCACGCGCATTCAGTTTCTGACGAATGCGTTCCTTAGCACCCATATCAGTCAACTTACCTTGCAACACGTCTCCCGGTTTGCGGCCTTTCACTTCATCGAAGGTGAAACCGGTCATGCGCTCAAATCCAGGGTTTGTATATTCGATCAAACCGGCAGCATTGGTGATGATGACAGAGTTATCTGTTTCGTCGGCAACAAGTGAGAGCATCTTGAAACGCTCCCTGTTTTCGACGTCCGCCGTCACATCTTGCACAAACGCAGTGTAGATAGTCGCGTCATCAAGTTTTACACGCGCAAGCGAAAGCTTGCCCCAGAGAACTTGCCCGTCTTTCCTGTGCACCTCTACCTCACGGCTGGTGCCGACAATCTTATCTTGGCCCGTCTCGCGGTTGGCATTCACATAGCTGTCGTGCGCGCTTTGGATAACAGCGGGAACCAACATTTTGACGTTGCGTCCAATTACCTCATCACGCCCATAACCCCAAAGGGCCTCCGCTGCTTTGTTGAAAAAGGTGACATTGTTTTGTTCATCGATTGTGACGACGGCATCAAGGGCCTGCTCGAGCGTCTGGTTAACAATCTCCTGTGCGCGGCGTTGTTCGGTAATGTCTTTTACGAACGCGGTGTAGATAATTTCTTCACCGATCTCGACTTTCGACAAAGACAGATTAGCCCACAAGCGGCGGCCATCCTTGCGCTGCACTTCCACGTCGCGGCTTGTGCCAACAATCTTGTCCTGGCCCGTTTCACGGTTGGCATTCACATAATTATCATGGTTGGCCTGAAACTCGGTAGGCACCAACATTTTGACGTTTTGGCCGATAACTTCACCGCGCGCATAACCCCACAGATTTTCCGCTGCAGCATTATAAAAAGTGACTTCGTTTTGCTGATTGATTGTCACGACCGCGTCAATCGCTTGCTCAAGCGTTTGATTGACGATCTCCTGAGCGCGTCGCTGTTCGGTAATATCTTTTACGAATGCGGTAAAAGTGATTTTGTCACCAGTAGCGACTTTGGAAAGCGACAGATTGGCCCAGATGCGGCTGCCATCTTTGCGCTGCACCTCGACGTCGCGGCTGGTACCGACAATTTTGTCCTGACCGGTTTCCCGGTTGGCGTTGACGAAATTGTCGTGATTGGCCCGAAACTCATCCGGCACGAGCATCTTCACGTTTTCGCCAATCACTTCATCACGGGTGTAACCCCACAATGATTCTGCGGCTTTATTGAAAAAAGTTACGCAATTGTTTTCGTCAATTGTGACAACAGCATCAATTGCTTGTTCCAGAATTTGCTCGAGCGAATTCTGATCCCTAGTATCTCCGTCGCGCATTTTCCCTGCCCCTAGTCTGCGCAACCCCCATGGCAACTTACGGTTATCACAATAAAAGTTACGATTCTATAAACGCAGGCTTTCGGGATATGGGGTGCAATTATAGGTTATCAAAATGCAATTTCATTGGGGCGACCTGGATAGGCTGTAAACCTCGCTTGTTCAAGCAGGCTCAAAATCAACTTTCAGTCCGGCGCATGGCAACGATGCCGCCGCTGCTGAGCATCAAATCGATTGAAAAACCGGTATTGACCAGATGACGGATCATTGCATCGGTAGGTTCCCTGCCCGCAATGCCGTAATGGATTTCCATGATGATTTTCTCAACACCGGTAAGGTCTGCAGACGTAAGAAAGTCTACTTCAGCGCCTTCAATATCCATTAGAAGGCAATTGGCTGAATGCTGTTTTAGCGCGTCTTCAAGCGGCGCAACTGGTACCTGAATTGTTTCTATGGTGTCCGGACGCTTCAAAAGCGAAGAACCCCAGAAGTTCTTGTGAATATGAAAATCCAGTGAATCGCCGTCGATGTTTGATACAGGCAACAGGGCTGTTGAATGGACATCAATAGATTTACCATTTTTATCGAAATTGAAGTTAGCCCACTCCACCAAACCAGGGTTCAGTTCTTAGGGAAAAACACTGTTTTCCCCAACAATGTCTGCCACCACCATGGTGGTAATGCCGACCCCGGAGCCTAATTCAAGTACTCTGTCACTCGGTTCCAGAAATTCCTTAATCAGTTTAACTTCGCCGCCTTCATACCAACCCTTCAGCATCGCACGCAGGATTGGCAATGGCAGTGTCTGCCTATCCAGTCCAATCTGGTAGCCATGCAAAGTGATCACGTCTGTGGGTGTAAAAGACATCAACAATCTACAACCGTGGCAGCAATTGGCACTGTGACAGCCAAACCGCCCTCAGCCGTTTCCTTATATTGGGTTTTCATATCACGCCCCGTAATACGCATGGTTCGTATCACTTTATCAAGGGACACAAAGTGATTTCCATCCCCTCGGATAGCGAGCCGGGCGGCATTGATGGCTTTAATAGCGCCCATTGCATTGCGCTCAATACAGGGTACTTGCACCAAGCCACCAACCGGGTCACAAGTCAGGCCCAAGTTATGCTCCATTCCAATTTCAGCTGCATTTTCAACTTGTTCTGGCGTACCACCCAGCACTTCGGTCAGCCCCGCAGCTGCCATCGAGCAAGCGCTGCCAACTTCACCCTGACACCCAACTTCCGCGCCTGAAATGGATGCGTTCATTTTGAAGAGCAGACCAACAGCGCCAGCTGTCAGGAGAAAGCGAACGATGCCTTCTTCATTGGCGCCTGGCACAAAGCGCACATAATAATGCAACACCGCAGGCACAATACCTGCGGCGCCGTTCGTGGGCGCAGTGACAACACGGCCACCAACAGCATTCTCTTCATTGACCGCAAGCGCATATAAGTTGACCCAATCCATGATGGTAAGTGGATCCGTTAAAGCAGACTCAGGTCGGGCAGAAAGCTGCTGGTGAAGCTTGTGCGCCCGGCGACCGATCTTGAGACCGGGCATATCACCGTCGCGGCTGCAGCCACGCTTGACACATTCTTCCATCACCGACCATATCTCCAGAAGCTCGGCACGCACTTGATCGCCGCTTCTATGCACACACTCGTTGGCTAAGGTTATGTCGCTGATTGATTTTCCAGTGGATGCACAATGCGCAAGCAGCTCGTCACCACTAGAGAATGCGTAGGGAAGGTTTACCGGCGCTTCGTCAAATTGATCGGCCTCTGCCTCGGCTTCATGCACAATGAAACCACCACCAATTGAATAGTAAATTGACCGCGCCCACTCTTCACCGGCCTCACCGTAAGCCCAAAACTCCATGCCATTTGGATGAAATGGCAACCTTTCGCGCGGTTGCATCTGCAGGTCTGTGCCTTCGTCGAACTGGATTGTATGTTCACCCAGAAGCGACAGGTTGCCGGCAGTCCGCACATTTTTGATCAGGCCAGGAATAGCTTCAACATCAACGTCCCTAGGTGTTTCCCCCATTAGCCCAAGCAGCACTGCCGTATCGGAGCCGTGGCCGCGACCAGTGGCACCCAATGAGCCATAGAGCTTCACTGAAATTCTCACTGTTTTTTTAAGGCAGCCAGCCTCTCTAACGCCTTCAACAAACTCAAGCGCCGCCTTCATCGGCCCTACGGTGTGAGAACTGGAAGGGCCGATGCCAATATTGAACAAGTCCAAAATGCTTGCGGTCATAGGTGAACACTCCGCCAAATCTGCAGCGGAGTGTATGTCAAAGGTTACATCTGAAACAATCTAATTTGTGATTGGTTTCACTGCTAGTTGTTGAGCGTTGGTGCCCTAGCCCTTTTTAATCAGCTTTGCAGTCTCATTGCTCCGAAGCCACAGATAAAGGGGCATAGCCAAAGACAGCCCAACAGCCAATGTTGCAGGAACAATCAGCCACCAGTTAGACACGCCCGCCCGCTTCGCATCACCAAACGACCAGACCCAGAAAACTGCTGCGGAAATGAACAAGTCAGTAACTGCACCAGCCGCAGCACCATTCACATACATTGAACCCAGGAAACCTGCCAAACCAGCGCCGTTTTCGGCGATATAGCCACTAAAAAAGTACCATGGCAGGACGGTGCCCAGCACCATCATAACCAGATAAAAACTCCGCGATGCTCCCATTGTATTCCTCCTGCTACCCGATGAGTCTTTTGAACAAAACCCACCGCGGGCCCTGTCTTCATGACAGAAACACGCCGAAACTCGCTGTCCGGTTCGCGGATTGATCGATAATAGCCAAGGTTTTGGGGGACTCGGCTACTCTGCGGGCATTTTCTCTGTCGTCGGAGCGTGATATTTGCTAAGCGCAGAGTTCAGCTTGTCGGCTGGCCATTGCCGATCTACATTTGCAAAAATCAAACCCCCGTTCGGGCCAAATCAAACGGAACAATCTCTATGGTAAAAATTGCTGTTACAAATCTTGCCGGTCAGACCCGCGACATCGAAGCTGAGGTCGGCCTGTCACTTATGGAAAATATTCGCAACAACGATTTCGATGACCTGGCGGCCATCTGTGGCGGGTGCTGCAGCTGTTGCACCTGTCATGTGTTCGTGAACGGCGACGACTATGAAAAATTGCCAGCCATGGAAGATGATGAGCAGTATCTGCTGGAAGACAGCGAACACTATCAGGCCGGTGCTTCACGTCTGTCTTGCCAGGTTGAAGTGGACGACAGCCTTGATGGTCTGAGCGTAACAATAGCTCCAGAAGCTTAAGCACACCGGAGTCCTCCATGCCTTCGCTTGCCAATCTGATTTCATCCGGGAAACCAAAAGAAGACACTGTTACGCTTATCCCGGTTTCCAAGAAATTCTTGGACAAAACCCTTAGCAGCCTCAGCAAAACAGCACGCACCTGGATTGAGGCCAACGGGTTCGACGCTCGGGAAAATAGCGTCGCGCCGGTCCCCGGCAAAGGCGGCGCCCTGTCCCAGGTTCTGGTTGGAACAGGCGAAACAGATGCGATAGACCCTTGGTGGCTGGCCGGTGCCGTAAAAAAGCTGCAGCCGGGGACTTATACCATTGCAGGAGATGTGGACGATGATGTGCTGGCTGCGGGTGCATTTGGTTGGTGCCTGGCGCAATATCAGTTTGATCGCTATGTGAAACCAACACCGGGCAAAATCAAGTTGGTCGGGCTGCCTAGAGCTGTTGTCGCGTCTGTTAAAAATCAGGTTGAAGCCACCGCGCTGGTGCGCGACCTCGTTAATACGCCCGCAGAACACATGGGCCCGGCAGACCTGCAAGACACCGCAGAAGCATTGGCGGAAGAATTTGGCGGCACCTGCTGCACTATCGTGGGGGAAGACTTACTGGATGAGAACTTCCCCGCGATCCATGCCGTTGGGCGTGCCGCGGCCGAAGGTCGAGAACCACGCTTGATCGACCTGCGGTGGGGAAAAGAGGATGCACCTTCCCTAACCCTCGTGGGCAAGGGCGTATGCTTTGACACTGGTGGATTAGATATCAAACCAAGTGCTGGCATGCGGCTCATGAAAAAAGATATGGGCGGTGCGGCTCACGCGTTGGGGCTGGCACAGCTCATTATGGCCAGCAAACTGAAAGTTAATCTGCGCGTTCTGGTATCTGCCGTCGAAAATTCTGTTTCTGCCAACAGTTATCGCCCCGGTGACGTGATCAACACGCGCAAAGGTCTGACTGTAGAGGTTGGTAACACGGACGCCGAAGGCCGCATTGTTCTTTGCGATGCTCTTGATCTGGCCTGCGAGGAAAATCCGGACCTGTTGATGGATTTCGCAACACTGACAGGTGCGGCGCGCGTTGCGCTGGGTGCTGAACTACCAGCAACATATTGCAATGACGATTCCGCCTGGAGTGCGCTTGAAAAAGCAGCTGAAAAAACGAACGACCCGATGTGGCGCATGCCCTTGTGGGGCCCATATGACAAGTTGCTTTCAAGCTCGATTGCTGATTTGGGCAACATTGCAGAAGGCGGTTTTGCTGGCTCAATAACCGCTGCCCTTTATTTGCAGCGCTTTGTAAACCAATCGGTTCCTTGGGTTCATTTCGATGTTTACTCATGGAACAATAAAACTCGCGCCGGTAGACCTGTTGGTGGAGAGGCGCAGGGCCTGCGAGCATGTTTTGAGGCAATACAATCCTTTTTGGGTGTTTAGCCTGTATGGGATGTTAGGACTGTCTTAAGGAACAACTGATAAACCCGTTTGATCGGCAATTTGCACGAGGGATTCCGGGGTGACAGAAAAGACAAATCCTAGAATGTTGAAGGTGTGGCGTGAAGCCCACCGCGCTACCGTCAGGTCCAATGATCCAGACTTAACGTCTCGACAGATGTCTGTGATTTTGAGCGTTTACATGACCGATCCTCCACACACTGTTCGGGGCCTCGCCGCCGACCTAAATGTCGCCAAACCTGTCATCACGCGTGCACTGGACACACTGAGCAAAAAAGGCTTGGTGAAACGATCGAAAGATGACCGGGATGGCAGAAGTGTTCTGGTTACCAGGACGGTTAAAGGCGCAGTTTACCTAAGCGAACTGTCGGACCGAATTGTTACCGCTGACAAGTCCGTGCCGCAAGACGATGAATAGTCAGAACATGACAAACATGTCTCGCCTGAAGCCATTTGGCCTACCTCCTCTTCACGACCCAAATGAAGAGATAGAAAGCAACCGCGCGTTACAGGAAGCAACGTCGATTGACGCGGAGTGCGCCCTCCCCTGGACGGCCTTAAAAAAGAAGCCTGCGCAAAGCGCGGAAACCGTTAGTGAGTTGCTTTACGGCGAACCGGTGCAGATTTTGGAAAGGTCTGATGGTTGGCTACGCATTGTTTCGGTTATCGACGGCTATGTTGGCTGGGCCTTAACTGGGGCGCTGGTGCGTGGGATGGGGCGTCCAACGCATCAGATAAATGTTCCGATGAGCCATATCTATAGAGAGCCCAACCTGAAATCTGAGCCATTGCTGCCTCTTCCGATGGCGAGCTACGTGCATATTAAGACCCCAGCATCGGTCAAGAATGGCTTTCTGCCACACGAAAATGGCGGCTATATCTACGCTGCGCACTTAAGTCCGTTGGGCGGCTTCGCCGACGATCCTGTTACGGTAGCAGAGAGGTATATCGGCGCCCCTTACCTTTGGGGTGGTCGAACCTTGATTGGTTTAGACTGTTCTGCACTGGTGCAGCTATCGCTGTCTGCTACGGGGCACCGCATATTGCGAGATAGCAGCAGCCAGTTCAAAAGCCTGGGTCGGCCTTTAGAAAAAGGTGAAACGGC
This sequence comes from Kordiimonas sp., assembly GCA_963921265.3. Classification (GTDB taxonomy): domain Bacteria; phylum Pseudomonadota; class Alphaproteobacteria; order Sphingomonadales; family Kordiimonadaceae; genus Kordiimonas. Next base: position 2,935,565 of record OZ001196.2, on the reverse strand, counting down.
GCAGCGTGGCGATTTAGCCTTTTTCCCAGGGCACGTTGGCTGGATGCTGGACTCAGTTCACCTTTTGCATGCAAACGCGACCCACATGGCTGTCACTGTCGACCCTGTAGATGACGTCACAGAATGGGTGAGAAGCGAAGGCAAAAAAAGACCCTTTTCCGGGTTTCGTCGCCTGACCTAGTCAAAAAAAACGGGCCCATCAGGCCCGCTTTTCAAATAATTTTTGGTGTAGCCTTTAGTTGCCAGAAACGGCGTCCGCTACTTCTTCAACCGCTTCTTCAGCATCTTCCGCCACTTCAGGCGCCGGGAAAGGAACTGGCGTATCTGTAAAGGTCGCCAGATACGCTATCAGATCTGCACGCTGATCCGCTTTCGGCACGGCCAGAACCATTTTAGAACCCTTCGCCATAGCCTGTGGGTTTGCAAGCCATTCATCGACCATTTCATAAGTCCAAACCGATGTGCCCATCGCATCAAGCGCACTTGAGTAACGGAAATCATCAATCGCTGCCACAGTGCGGCCCACAATGCCATATAGGTTGGGTCCAGTTTTGTGCGCACCGTCTTTTTCAAGCGTATGACACGCTTTACATTTGTTCCACTGGCGAGCGCCTTTGCCAGCGTCTGCTACTGCGAGCAGTTCTGCAAAGCTAGGTCCAGTGTCCACCAGCGCATCAGTGGTAGCTTCCTGCGCAACTTCGATAGTGAAGGCTGGCTTCTCTTGTTCCTGATGGAACGGGATTTCCGACACGATGCCAACAACCATGATCAGCAATACTGATGCAATCACGGCGGCAAACACTTTATTCCACTCAAAGGAATCCACTGGCTTATCTCCTTACAGGCGACGGGCTCTGTAGCTCGTCGGCTGGTATATTAGGGCTATGCTGTTAAACGCCGGTTAACTCAAATGCGCTCGAACATATGGCCCGCCCGTTTGCGCGCGACAATAGCCGCAGCCCGTGTGAAAATTCAAGTCGAGAATCGACGTTTTTTACCACATTCGCGCATTTCAGTGCGATTCTGACCGCGACAAATGTTCGCAACCGTTATCCCTTGGGGCTAATCAGGCCCGAAAACGTTTGCCACGTTGACACTCAATACGACTGTTGGCACAACTCTTTTCCGCAAAAACAACGAATCGCAGCCCCTATGACCCAGAAACAACAAACCAACCCCGACAACACGATTGCCTTTCAAGGAGAACTCGGGGCTTATTCTCATATGGCTTGCAGGGCGTGTTATCCAGATATGGATGTGCTGCCATGCCCCAGTTTCGAAGATGCGCTTGCTGCGGTTCGCAATAAAAAAGCGCGGCTTGCAATGATTCCGATCGAAAATTCTACCGCTGGACGGGTTGCAGACATCCATATTTTGTTGCCAGGAAGTGGTCTCTATATTGTTGGCGAACATTTCGAGTCGATCCGCCATTGTTTGCTGGCGACCCATGACGCTGATGAAAACACACTTAAAACGGTGACCAGCCATGTTCAGGCGCTTGGGCAGTGCCGCAAAAATTTGCGCGCAATGGGGCTGTCGCGGGAGCCGTTTGCGGATACCGCAGGTTCTGCCAAACATGTCGCTGCGCTGAAAGACAATTCAATTGCCGGCATCGCAAGCGAACTCGCTGCGGAAGTGTACAACCTGAAAATCATCAAACGGGACCTGCAGGACGAAGGCAACAACACAACGCGCTTTGTTGTTCTGTCGCGCTCACCGCTGAACCATGAAGAGATTGATGGCCCTGTCATGACCAGCTTCACCTTCGAGGTCCGCAATATTCCCGCCGCGCTCTATAAGGCGCTTGGGGGTTTCGCGACCAACTCGGTGAACATGACCAAGCTGGAAAGCTATTACGAGTCTGACAGTTTCAAAGTCAGCGAATTTTACGCCGATATTGTAGGCCACGAGGGTATGGCGAATGTCGCACGCGCAATGGAAGAGCTCCGTTTTCATACCAAACGCGTGAAAGTGTTTGGCACCTATCCTATTGAGCGCGACCGGGGCATGACCTAAACTGAAGTTAGATTCGTATGCATACTGTGGGGTCATCAACAAGCCATTTAGGAGATGGCATAAGATGAAGCGCCTCGCCTATTTTGCGGCAATTATTATGGGCGTTCTCGTGATGAGCGGGGGCGAAAACCAGGCCCGCGCGGGCCAACTCGATGGTTCCAAAAATCAACACACAATTCGGTTTTGTTATCAAGATACCGAGCTTTACCCGGCGTACCTTGGCGATGGCAGTGAGGTGCCTTCCGACAAACCTGGTGTGGATATTGAGCTTTACCAAAAGATTGCTGAACTGGCCGACGCCAAGGTTACTTTTGTGCGCTATTCATGGAACCGCTGCTTGGCATTATTAAGCGCTGGCCGCATCGACAGCATCATCTCTTCTTATCGCCCTGAAAGAGCGCAAACGGCCGTGTTCCCTATGGCAGGCGATAAACCAGACGACACAAAGAAAATAACCACATCGGGATATTTTCTTTATCACCTCAACAAGAATGCAACCTATTGGGATGGCGAAAAACTACTCGACCCTTCAATTTCCATTGGGGCACCAATGGGGTATTCCATTGTTGCAGACCTACGCGGGTGGGACGCAAATGTCACGGAAGCCGGCACAACCAAAGGGCTGCTCAACCTCCTGAGATATGGTCGTTTTGATGCCATCGCAGCACCAGCCAACATGACTGAAGCCATCATTCGTCGAGAGATTACCCTTTTTTCTGAAGTCGTCCGTGACCCAATTCCACTGAAGCAAAATGCCTATTTCATCGTTTTTTCCACATCTTTTGCCCAAAACAACCCTTCTCTGGTTGAAAGAGTTTGGCAATATACGGAGACTGTTCGCGAACAACACCGAGAACAAATACTTCTGAAATATTAGGAAGCAAACATGAAAACAATCGGCGTTATTGGCGGCATGAGCTGGGAGTCCACAGCACTATATTACCGTATGCTCAATGAAGGTGTAAAAACGCATTTGGGTGGGCTGCACAGTGCCAAAATTGCCATGCTCAGCGTCGATTTTGAAGAAATCGAAGCGCTTCAGGCGTCAGGCGATTGGACAAAGGCGGGAGACATCCTTGCTGACTGTGGCATGCGGCTAAAAGCTGCTGGCGCTGACTTTATTTTGATCGCGACCAACACCATGCACCGGGTCGCTGATCAGGTAGAGGCTAAGAGCCGCCTGCCCTTACTGCATATCGCCGATGCAACTGGCGAGCAGATAAAGACAAAAAGCCTCAGAAAGGTTGGCTTACTCGGAACTGCATACACAATGGAGCAGGCTTTTTACCGAGGTAGACTTGAAGCAAAGTTTGATGTTGAAGTGATCACGCCTGACCAGAAAGGCCGCAAGGAAGTGCATAGAATTATCTATGAAGAGCTGTGCCTTGGTGAGGTGAAAGACGCTTCAAGGAAATATTATCTGGACATCATTGAAGACATGCGAACCAGTGGGGCAGAGGCTGTTATTCTTGGCTGTACAGAAATCGGTATGCTTGTCCGTGAACATGATACCGATTTGCCGATTTTGGATACAACCGCGATCCATGCCGAAACCGCCGTAAAGCTGGCCCTCGATAGTTAGCGCGCAAATTTGTCCGGCAAAGTAAAACACCGGCGGGCATGATCCCCCCATAAGGTCTCGTCACTATAATATTGCGCCAGGACCCCCTTGGCGTTCTGCATCATGTCTTTGTTGTTTGTTTCGAATTCCTTGAACGCAGCAACCGGTTTTTTGGCCTGCCGGTCCGCAATCAACAGCAACATAAACCAGGTGACGGTTTCATGATAATTGGCAGAAACACCATGAACTTTGTTCAGGGCTTTCAAGTGCCGAACGAATTTTTCGGAAGCTTCCGCAAGCGGCAAGTCCCGAACATATAACCAAGCGACATTTACATGAGCGCGGTGCGTAAACTGTTTGTGGGTTAAGGTGGCCGCCTCAAACGCTGATAAAAGTTCTTCGTCAGTCAAAACAACCACTCCCGTTCCCTAAAAGGTCAGCCAGTCGCCGCCAGCACCTTTTTCGATTATGTCGGCAAGGCCTGAAACCTCAATCGCCGGGCGCGTTACAAGATCCACAGCTTCAATGTCATGCTCGCGCAAGCCCGTTTCACAAGCCACCATGCGCACATCCAGTGCCGCGAGACCATCCATGAGCACGCCGCTGTCAGCCACCCCTTTGGCGTCCAGCGCTTTATCCATAGAGAGCGCGGGAATGCCCGTGCTGGTGCGAAGACTTGTCCATCCATCAGGCAGAAGGAATTTCACCGCCGCCTTTGAAAAAAAGTAGGTCACTGGCCGGCCCATTGCGGCCGCGGTTGCGCCGGTCATCAGTGCCATATGAATACGCTCCGCGTCATCGGAGATCATCATCAAGGTCATCGGGCGGCGGTCTGCTTTCGCCATCAGCGGTCTCCTTTGGCGCAAATGGGGCACTTTGGGTCTTGCGGCAGTTTGATCGTGCGCGTTGAGGCAGTCAGCGCATCATAAAACAGCATCTTGCCCGCCAAACTTTCGCCTATGCCCAGAATTTCCTTCAAAACTTCTGTTGCCTGAAGCGTGCCTACCACGCCCGCAACAGCACCCAAAATGCCGATGTCAGAGCATGTGCGTTGCATGTCTTCCGGCGGTTCTTCGGGCAAAAAACAGCGATAACACGGCCACCCCTCACCCGCATGCGGTTTGAATGTCGCGATCTGTCCCTCAAACGGCCCAATTGCGGCGGACACGAGGGTCTTCTTTAATGCCACACACGTGTCATTGACAATGTGCCGGGTTTTGAAATTGTCGGTCCCGTCTGCAACAATGTCATAAGCATCAATGATTTCTGCAGCATTGTTGGCGGTTAGGCGCTTGTTGTGCTGAACAACTTTCACATCAGGATTAAGCGCAGCCATTGAGGCCGCGGCACTTTCTGATTTACCGGTGCCAATATCCGCTGTCGCATGAATGATTTGCCGCTGAAGGTTCGAAAGATCAACTGCATCATCATCAACGATGCCGATCGCGCCAACGCCAGCTGCTGCGAGGTAGGAGAGCATGGGCGAGCCGAGACCGCCCGCCCCCACGACCAACACACGAGCTTGCAGCAACGCTGTTTGTCCAGCACCGCCCACGTCTCTTAAAATGATGTGGCGCGCGTATCGCTCAAGTTGTTCGTCTGTAAAGTCCATCGGTTTACTAAAAATCCCCGGGCGCAACCTGGAAGCACTGTATGCCCTCCTCGCGCCACATCGCCACCACTTTGTTGCGGTCATCATAGACGGCATCAGGCCGACGGTCGCAAGCGTGCAACCACTGCCGTTTCAAGTTGTCATCTGGCTGATAGTCGTTTGCAGGTCGCATGTTGGTAAGGAGCGCCGGGTCAATATCCTGAGCCTCCAGCCAGTCAATCGTTTCCGCGCGCACTTCATCCGATCGACCGGACCAAATTTCTACCCGATGTCCGGCTCGCACGTGCGCTTTCAGCGCCGCAACCACAGATTCAATCGGCGTGTCTGTTACACAGCTTTTAAAGAAGGACCGCCAGTCCGGCTTGGCGCAATTCACAAAGTGTCTGCGGTGCTCCACGTTAGCGAGCGTGCCATCCAGATCGAAAACAAAGAACATTCAGCGAGTGCCTGTTGACCCAAACCCACCAGCGCCGCGAGCGGTTTCATCAAGGCTTTCAACTTCAATCCACGCGCCTTGCGTAACGGGTGCGATGATCATTTGGGCCACGCGCATGCCCCGCTCGATGGTAAATGGCTCGTTTGAAAGGTTCACCAAAATCACTTTCACTTCGCCGCGATAGTCGGCATCGATCGTACCAGGTGTGTTTAATACAGTCACACCGTTTTTGGCCGCAAGGCCCGAGCGTGGTCGCACCTGCGCCTCGTACCCAGCAGGCAAGGCCATAGCTAGACCCGTCGGGATCATCGCCCGCTCCAGCGCGCCAATCGTGACGGTCTCGCCCTCAGTGAGAGCGGCATACAGATCCATGCCGGCGCTTTGCTCGGTCTCATACTTCGGCAAGGGAAGGTCTTTGCCGTGCTCTAACACGGTCACATTAATCGATACTGTCGACATAGATCTCTTTCTTCAGTCAGTGAGTTCGGCTGCGATGGTTTTCGCGAGCGCCTTTGCAACATCATCTTTGCCCATGGTAGGCCAGCTTTCAACGCCCTTATCAGAAATGATGTGCACCTGATTATTGTCACCGCCCATAATGCCGGTTGAAGCAGAAACATCGTTGGCAACGATCAGGTCACAGCCTTTGCGTTCCCGCTTGGCTGTCGCGTGCTCGATCACCTTTTCGGTTTCAGCAGCGAAGCCTACTACCAGCGTCGGGCGACCTGCAGTCATGGCCGACAGTCCTTTTAGAATGTCCGGGTTTTCCGTGAGATCAAGCGCCGGAACGCCGTCTTTGGATTTCTTGAGCTTTTCGCCGTTGGAGCCTGTTTTCATGCGCCAGTCTGCAACAGCAGCCACGCACACTGCCGCATCCGCAGGCAGTACGTTTTTCACAGCTGCTTCCATTTCGACGGCGGTTTCAACATCAATTCTGTTCACACCGGCAGGTGTATTCAGTGAAACTGGCCCCGCTACAAGTGAAACTCTCGCGCCTAGTTCAGCTAGTGCCCCGGCAATCTCAAAGCCCTGCTTGCCGGACGAGCGGTTGGCGATATAGCGCACGGGGTCGATGGGCTCATGCGTTGGGCCCGCCGTCACAACAACATGTTTGCCCGCAAGCGAACGCTCGCCGCCAGCGAAATAATCCTCAATCGCGGCTACCATGTCCGGCACTTCGGCCAAGCGTCCCGGCCCAACTTCGCCGCATGCCAGCATGCCGTCACCCGGTCCAACCATCAGGATGCCATCGCGCTTCAATGTCTCTATATTACGCTGCGTCGCTTTGTGGGCCCACATCTCGGCGTTCATCGCGGGTGCGATCAGGACTTGCTTGTCGGTTGCGAGCAGGATTGTGCTTGCCAGATCATTCGCAAGACCGTTTGCCATCTTGGCCATAAGGTCAGCTGTTGCAGGCGCAATCGCCACAAGGTCAGCTTCCCGCGACAGTCGAATGTGACCCATCTCTGCTTCATCTTTAAGCGAAAAAAGCTCCGTGTAGCATTCGTCGCCAGTCAGGCTTGCCACGCTCATGGGCGTAATGAACTGCTGGCCTGCCGGGGTTAACACGCCGCGCACACTTGCGCCGCGCTCCATAAGGCGCCGCGCCAGATCAAGCGACTTGTAGGCGGCAACGCCGCCACCAATGATCAGAAGAATTCGTTTGCCATCAAGCATAAGCCCAAAGCCTTTCTGTCACCTGCCCCACAGGGTTGCATCAGACATATAGGGGGCTTTGCTCGATGCTGCAAACATCCTCTCGCTGAAGTGACCTCAGCGAGAGGTCTCTCATTTGCGAACTAGTCTTCCGCCGAAGCGCGGTTGTCCATGCTGAATTCACCAGCACCAAAGCGGAACAAAATCAGGAACCCGCCACCAATTGCCAGGTTTTTCATAAACAGCGCAGCTTCCACCTGCTGGCTGAAGTCAGCGTGAAAAACAACGGCTGTCATGATGCTGAAACCCGCCATTAGGAAGGCAACAATCCTGGTTTGGAAGCCAATCAAAATGGCAATCCCGCCCAGTATTTCAAACAGGACAGTTGGCCAGAACAGGAAACCCGGCACACCAAAGTTTTCCATATAAGGCACCATGTTTTCGGCCCCAGCACCAAATTTGTTGAAGCCTGCACCAATAAATAAGAGTGCAAGCAATATGCGGCCCAAAAGGGCGGCAAACGGTTCCAGTTTTTCCATCTTTTCTCTCCCCTGAAATGTGATGAATACCCATAACTCCCATGATGAGTGTTACGGATCAGAGGAATTTTGGCAAGTTGGGGGTCTAATAGGTCAAAATCTTGAGCAAAAGTGCGCCTACGATCAGCCCGAAGGCAAAAGGCCACAAGCGGCCGTTTGTGCTGTGCTCTGGCCGCAAGAATTCTGGCTCAGGTGCAGGCGCTGCGTCCTCCTCTGCCAGCCATCGTTCAATTCGGGACGGCAACCGTTCAATAAGTCTTGGTAATTGATTGATGGCGTCTGCGAGCTGCACCTCTGGTGACAGATTTGAGCGTACCCATTCTTCAATAACCGGTTCCGAAATGTTCCACATGTTAGACTTTGGATACAGGTGCAAAGCCATCCCCTCCGCCATCACCATGGTGCGCTGCAAAAGCAAGAGCTGTGGCTGCGTCTGCATATTGAAGCGCTCTGTGGTGGCAAAAAGCTGGGTCAACAGCTTACCTGCCGAAATCTCCTCCACGGGCAAATCCATGATTGGGTCTGCAATCGCGCGCATCGCCTGCGAAAACTCTTCATGGCTTTCACGGCGGCTCACATAGCCCGCATCAAAGTGCACGTCAGCGACGCGGTCATAATCGCGGCGGATGAAACCAAACAGAATTTCAGCCAGGAAACGACGTTCGAGTTTCGACAGGCGTCCCATAATGCCGAAGTCGATGGCACAAATGGTGCCATCTGGTTCAACGATCAAATTGCCCTGGTGCAAGTCCGCATGAAAAAAACCATCCCGAAGGGCTTGCTTCAGGAACACCTGAACAACACGTGCACCCAAAGCCTCTAAATCATGACCGGCTTTTTCGAGTGCATGCCGGTCTGCCACGCGAACACCATCCACCCATTCGAGCGTCATGACACGGCGTGACGTCATTTCCCACTCGATCGAAGGAAGACGGTAACCAGGCTCGCCTTCCATGTTGTCAGCAAGCTCAGCCGCCGCGGCAGCCTCAAGACGCAAATCCATTTCAGCGAGCACAGTTTCGCGGACTTTGTCGACAACTTGCAATAGACGGAGCCGTCGCCCTTCCGCGCTGTGCCGCTCACCAAGGCTTGCAAGCCACTGGAATAAGGCAAGGTCACGGGTGAAGCGTGTCTCGATATCAGGCCGCAGAACCTTTACTGCGACTTCCTGGCCGCTTTTCAATTCTGCCTTATGAACTTGAGCAATAGATGCAGCAGCCACTGGTTCATCTTCAAACGAGTTAAATAACTCGTCCACTGTATGACCAAGCTGTTCTTCAATCGTTTGCTTTGCTTTTTCTGTTGCAAACGGCGGCAAGCGGTCCTGCAGGGTCGCGAGGCCTTCAGCAATTGGGCGCCCCACCAAGTCTGGGCGCGTAGCAAGCGTTTGGCCCAGCTTGATGTAGGCAGGGCCCATAGCAGCCAGTGCCATGGCAAGTCGCCCGCCATCGGCTTCCGGCAGGCCGCGGCGGCGTGGAATGTAAAAAGTCAGTCCACGCAAAAGCTGCGGTGCCCAGCTTGGCACCAAGTCAATGCGAGACAGTGCACGAATGGCACCAAAGCGCCGGAAATGGGCAGCCATGGCGAAAAGTTGAATGAGGTAACGGAGCACTGACATCAGCTGGCCTTTAGAGACGAACGCCGCTGTGGATTGCGACAACACCGGCGGACATGCTGCGCCAATTTGTGCGTGCAAAGCCTGCCTTTTTAATCATCGCATCGAATTTCTCCGGGGTCGGGAACTGCCGGATGCTTTCAACCAGATATTGGTAGCTGTCCCGGTCCTGCGCCACCATTTGCCCCATCGCCGGGATCACTTTGAAACTATATGTATCATATGCTTCCTGAAGGACCGGTATGACAGCTGGACTGAATTCGAGGCAATAGAAACGCGCCCCCGGCTTAAGCACACGGTACGCTTCAGATAATGCTTCCTCGATGCGGGTTACGTTCCGGATGCCAAAGGCAATGGTGTAGGCATCCATAGTGCGGTCTTCAAACGGTAATTTCATGGCGTCACCACACACAAAATTGCAGCGTTCGCTGTAACCTTTGTCTTCCGCACGCGCTTCACCAACACGCAGCATCTCGGCATTGATGTCGCACACAGTCACACAGGTACTTTTAGCGGCTTCAAGAAACCGGAAAGCAATGTCGCCGGTGCCGCCAGCAACATCCAAAAGTTTCATACCAGGTCGTGGATTAACACTATTGATAAGAGAATTTTTCCAAAGACGATGCACGCCCGCACTCATGACATCATTCATAATGTCGTACTGATCGGCAACGGAGTTGAACACGCCCCTTACGAGACCTGCTTTGTCGCCCTCGTCAACGGTCTTGAAGCCGAAGTGCGTCTTTGCACTTGAGTCTTTATCTGTGTCTGCTGACATTTCCGCCTTGTCTCTTGGCTGCTGGCTGCTTAACCATGATCCCCACTTGCGGCGAGACCATAGCGAACCGGTGGCTCAAGTACCAGAGAACATTGATAAAGCAAAGGAAAGCGCGACAATATGCCCGAACTTCCTGAGGTTGAAACCGTTATGCGTGGCCTTGCGCCTGTTATGGAAGGGGTGCGACTCGATACTGTAAGGGCTTATGTCCCCAAACTACGGGTCGATATTCCGGATCATTTTGAAGAGCGGCTCTCTGGTAATAAAGTGACCCAGCTCACGCGGCGGTCCAAATACATATTAATAGAGTGCGAAGACGGCCTGATTGCCATTTTGCATCTTGGTATGTCTGGCAGGGTCAGTATTCACGCACACGGAACCGACAAACCGCCGCGAGCCAAACATGATCATGTGACTTTTCTAACTGAAAATGACGATTGGGTTATTTTTAACGATCCACGCCGATTTGGCCTCATCGTTTTTAGCAATACGGATAGCATCCAAGACCACCCTCTAATTAGGGATATCGGCCCCGAACCTCTCGGCAACAGTTTCGACGCAGACTATCTTTGGAGTCGCCTGAAAACACGTAAGTCGCCAATCAAAACAACTCTGTTGGACCAGAAAGTTGTTGCTGGCCTTGGCAACATATATGTGTGCGAAGCACTATGGCGTGCCGGCATTCACCCAAAACGCCGGGCGGACAAGGTGCGACGGCATGAAGTTGAAAAATTATTGCCAATAATCCGGGATGTATTGAACGAGGCCATTGCGGCAGGCGGTTCCACTCTGAAAGATTATGCTCAGGTTTCGGGCGAGCTTGGATACTTTCAGCATAGCTTTAAAGCATATGGACGTGAGGGAGAGGCTTGTCTCGCACCAGGTTGCCACGGTAGAGTTGAAGGGATCGTACAATCCAATCGCTCAACCTTTTTTTGCCCTATTTGCCAGCCATAAATGGCCATGTGAGGAAAACTGGTATGAAACTGCTCAAAACATCAATTGCGATTCTCATCGCTGTTACAGTGATGGGACAAACGGGGCAGGCTAAACAACCAAGCCGTTTCATAGATGGCTTTCCTGACGTCCCTTATCTGGACATCGTGACCACTTTGATTGGAGAGCCTGTAATTTTTGACGCTCCAAGCGGCACGGTGGCCGAAATCGGGGTGGTTTTTTCTGTCCCTGTAGAATCAGCACTGACAGCCTACGAAAATGCACTGGCTGGGCTGGGGTGGGCATGCAATAAACCGGCTGATCAACTGCGCTGCATCAGGGACGAAAATATGGTTCAATTGACAAAGCCTGAACCAGCCACAACTGCGCCAACGCTTATCTTGCGCCTTGAACCAAAGCAGTGACCAGATGTGGTTGTGTGCCCCGAGGCCAAGATTATTTTCTTTTCAAATGCGATTGCCGACAGTAGGACTCAGGAATTCTTGGGCAACAACAGGGCAAGCGAATGAGCTTTGAAACCATTCTCCTTGATCATCAAGAAGGCGTAGGCCTGATTACATTCAATCGGCCGGAAGCCTTGAATGCGCTGAATAGTAAACTTCTTGAAGAATTGGGTGACGCGCTTCTGTCACTGGAAGGCAATGATGACATTGGAGCCATTGTTGTTACAGGAAGTGAAAAAGCATTCGCTGCCGGTGCAGACATTAAAGAAATGTCCGGTCAGGATTTTGCAGACGTTCTGTCTGCCGACCTGTTCGCGCGTATTAACCAGGTGTTTGCAACTGTTCGCAAGCCGGTAATTGCAGCTGTCTCCGGTTATGCACTGGGAGGTGGCTGTGAGATAGCCATGGCCTGCGACTTTATTGTGGCCGCTGAAAGCGCGAAGTTTGGCCAGCCTGAGATTAAGCTGGGCGTTATCCCGGGCATAGGTGGCTCTCAAAGATTGACACGCTTGGTCGGCAAATCAAAAGCAATGGACATGATGCTGACTGGACGCATGATGGATGCAGTCGAAGCAGAACGTGCTGGTCTGGTCAGTCGAATCGCCCCAACGGAAGACCTGCTGGAAACCGTGATGGAAATTGCCACGACAATTGCAGAACTTTCTGCGCCGTCCGTTGCACTGGCGAAAGAAGTCACCAACGCCGCTTTGGAGACAACACTGCAGCAGGGGTTGTTGTTCGAGCGCCGCCTGTTCCATTCCCTGTTTGCCACAGAGGACCAGAAAGAAGGCATGAACGCCTTCATTGAAAAACGGCAACCACAATTCAAGAATCGCTAAAGGCCCCAATTCCCTCAGGAAAGTGGGTGTTTTCGCTATTGACGGCGCTTGAATGTACGTATATAGAGCCGTCCTCGAATTAATTTTGTGCTTCGGCGTGAGCCTGAGGCAGAGTGAGTAGTGAAAAGGCGCCGCCGCTTCAGACCGATTTTGAAAGCCAGGCAGGCCCCGAATAAAGGTAATAAAATGGCAAATTCACCACAGGCCAAAAAACGCATCCGTCGCAATGACCGCCGTGCCGCGATTAACAAATCGCGCGTAAGCCGCATTCGCACTTTTATCCGCAAGGTTGAAGAAGCGATTGCATCTGGCGACAAAGCGAATGCTGCTGATGCGCTGAAAAATGCACAGCCTGAAATCATGCGCGGCGTGACCAAGGGCGTGATGCATCAGAAAACGGCATCTCGGAAAGTTTCTCGCTTGGCGAAACGCGTTAAAGCAATCGCCTAACCGGGTTTCCGATTCGCACCCAAAATGGCGCTGAAATGGTTCCGAAAGCCGCTTCTTTTTGAAGCGGCTTTTTTTGTGCCGATAAAATTATGGGAACAAAAAGAGCACATATTTTGTGCCCCCGTTTGCCAAAACCACATATTGTGTCCCACTGTGATTCACGCCATAGGCTGAATCTTGATCTTTCTGTCAAGCGAATGATTCAGTTGCTGGGCACATACCCCCTATGTAATCTAACCCACTGACCACGGTGGGTCCGGTGGGCAACCAATCTCCCTCTTTAGGGAACGGTCCACAGGTACTTTGTGCTTGATGCAGGGGGTATCGCCACCGACTTTGACCATAGCCAATCATGCTTGGCGCCCGCGTGCGCCGACAGGCCACTTTTGCTGTGAGTCACACAAAATTAGTAATTGGACACCTACCATCCATCAGGGCTGGATGCGCGGTGATCCTGTCGGAATAAAGCGCACAAAGTGCGTGATAACGGAGAATAAATTCCGATGTCGAATGGGGAGTTGGAGAACATGGGGGCAACCGGGGGGATTGCGGCCAATATATCATCAGAATCAGATACACCCTGGGCACGTGTATGCAGCAAATTCAAACAGGAATTCGGGCAGCAAGCATACACAACATGGCTCGGTCAATTGGGGTATCACGGCCTAGATGGCGGCACAGTAGAGTTAACAGCACCAACAAAATTTGTGCGTGATTGGATCCAGCGAAACTATGGTCCGCGCCTGATGGACTTTTTTCACGCCGAAGATAGCAGGGTCAAGAGCCTGAGCATACGGCTTGCTGCCAAGGGAGCTGTGCCGGCAACTCCAGCGCAGCCGGTGGTGCGAGCTGACAGCGCGCCGCAACTGGACGCGTCGACCAAGGACGATGAAAAAGCGGCACTTGATCCCAAATATACCTTTGACACATTTGTGGTTGGCAAGTCCAACGAGCTTGCTTACGCGGCGGCCAAACGCATTGCCGAGAGCGATGAAGTATCGTTCAATCCGCTGTTTCTACACGGCGGTGTTGGCCTCGGCAAAACGCATTTGATGCACGCAATCGCCTGGGAAGTAAAACGCCGCGCTCCACAGAAGAAAGTGGCTTATGTGTCGGCAGAGAAATTCATGTTCGAGTTTATTTCTGCCATTCGCTACAAAGACACACACGCCTTCAAACAAAAATTCAGGGCTGCCGACCTTTTGATGGTGGATGATGTCCAATTCATCGCAAACAAGGAAAGCACCCAGGAAGAATTCTTCCATACCTTCAATGCATTGATCGATAACCGTTGTCAGCTTGTGATCACAGCAGACAGATCACCAACGGACCTTGAAGGCATCGAGGAGCGCATTGTATCCCGGCTTGGTTGGGGCCTTGTCGCGGACATTCATCCAACAGATTATGAACTACGCCTCGGCATTCTACAGTCGAAAGCGGAACAAGTACCTGGTGTGGAAGTGCCTGCAGAGGTATTGGAGTTCCTGGCTAAACGCATCATCTCGAACGTGCGTGAGCTTGAAGGGGCTCTCAACCGCGTGATGGCGTATGCGACCCTGGTTGGTCGCCCTATCACCATGGAGATGACACGGGACGTGCTGCAGGACCTGATCCGGGCTAATGACCGCAAGGTCACAATTGACGAAATCCAGCGCACAGTTGCCGAATACTATAATTTGCGGCTCTCTGAGATGCTGTCAAAGCGTCGTTCACGCGTTATTGCCCGCCCTCGACAGGTGGCGATGTTCCTTTCAAAACAGTTGACGTCCAGAAGCTTGCCGGAAATTGGGCGCCGGTTTGGAGGGCGTGACCACACAACCGTTATGCATGCGGTAAGAAAAATCGAAGACTTGGTCAAAGCTGATAGTACTTTAGACGAAGATATCACACGCCTGACCCGATTGTTGGCGGGCTGATCTCCGGCCTTAAATTTGGCCAGTTTCCAAACCGGACCGAATCGGCAGAAACGCTGCGATTCTCCACTGCAAAAAAAGCGTCATTTTTGGCGCTTTTTCATTTGGATTTGCCCTGAAACCCGCTATTGTATTTAGAGGCCTATTCAGGGGGTACCGGCGGGCTAAATATGGCTCGCTTGCAAGCGTCTCGGGGGAGATGCAGTCCGGTCACCGGACGCCTTCTGCAGGCAGCCAATTAATGCAGTCAGACAAGAAGATTTTTTCATGAAATTCACCATTGAACGGAATTCCCTTCTGAAAACATTGGGGCACGTGCAGTCCGTAGTAGAGCGCCGCAACACAATCCCAATTCTTTCAAACGTGATGATTGAGGCCGAGGGTGACGGCGTTGCGATGACCGCCACTGACCTCGATATCTCCATCGTAGAAAGAACGGGTGCAGCTGTTGCGCAGCCCGGCGCAACAACGGTGCCCGCACACACCTTGTTTGACATTGCGCGCAAGCTGCCAGACGGCGCTGAAGTGGAACTGACGCTTGAAGAAGGTGACCGTTTGGTTGTTAAAGCGGGGCGATCACGTTTCACGCTTGCGTGCCTCGACAAAGAAGACTTCCCAACCATGAGCGAAAGCGATCTGCCACATCGCTTTGCAATTGCTGGCGAAGAACTCAAACGTCTTATCGACAAAGCGCGCTTTGCAATCTCAACAGAAGAGACACGCTATTACCTGAACGGCATTTACCTTCATGTTGCTCAGGGCGAGGCAGGATCAACCCTGCGAGCGGTTGCTACAGACGGCCACAGGCTTGCTCAGGTAGAGCAGGACGTGCCAGAGGGTGCCACAGGCATGCCAGGCATCATTGTGCCGCGCAAAACCGTTGCTGAAGTGCGTAAGCTGATTGACGAATACGAAGGCGATGTCACTGTCGCTCTTTCAGACACCAAAATGAAATTCAGCTTCGACAATACTATTGTAAACTCCAAGCTAATTGACGGCATATTCCCGGACTACAGCCGGGTCATTCCCCAAGGGAACGACAAGATGCTCGAGATCGACTGCCGTCTGTTCTCACAGGCTGTTGATCGGGTATCAACCATCAGCTCCGACAAAACCCGCTCCGTAAAGCTGTCGCTTGATCAGGATATGCTGAAACTGTCAGTTAACAGCCCAGACAGTGGAACCGCTCGCGAGGAACTTGCTGCTGCCTATGGTTCTGATGCCATGGAAATTGGTTTCAACAGCCGCTACCTGATGGACATCCTGGCGCAAATTGAAGGCGACATGGTGCAAGTGATGCTTGCTGATCCTTCGGCACCAACTGTCCTTAAGGACCTGATGGACGAGGGAGCACTATACGTCCTTATGCCGATGCGGGTGTAAGGCCGTTGCAGCTCGTTTCTGATTAGGAAAAGCCTTTTTGATGACCCATGCGCCGCATTCATTGGACTCAGCCGCTGGCAATTCGCCCGCGACAAGTTCAAGCGGCGCGCAGGAGCTCGTTTTTGTTTCGCGCCTTATGATGACTGATTTCAGATCATATCAGCAATGCCAACTGGACCTTGCGTGCCAGCAGCCCATGGTTGTGCTTACGGGCGATAATGGCGCGGGTAAAACTAATGTACTGGAAGCAGTGAGTTATGCAGCACCCGGTCGCGGTCTTCGCGGCGCTAACATTGCAGATGTTGGCCGCATTGGAGCCGGCCCTTGGTCTGTCGCCATGCGACTGAACCTCAAGCAGGATGACCTTGTTGAACCCATTAAAGTTGGAACCGGGCAGGATCCGGTTCGTGCTGCAAATGACGCGGGTGAGGACGGCCAGAAACAGGCTCAACGCCGGATTGTACGCATAGACGGCGAGCAAAAATCCAATACAAGCGCCCTTGGGGACCGTTGGAGTGTCAGCTGGCTCACGCCGCAGATGGACAGGCTGTTCATAGAAGGACCCTCGTCTCGTCGACGATTTCTGGACAGGTTGGTGCTTGGATTGTTTCCAGATCACAGTCGTCAGGTGAGCGCCTTTGAACGTGTTATGCGGGACCGAAATCGCCTTCTGGCGGAACAAGGTATGGCTGCTGACAGTGCATGGTTGACTGCCCTTGAGGCGCGCATGGCAGAGCATGCTGTTGCGGTTGCGGTCGCGCGGCTGGAATTCGCCGGGCAGATGGCGGGGCAAATTGCTGCGGCGTCGGCAAGCCCGTTTCCAAAAGCAGACCTGGCGCTAGATGGTTGGATCGAAAATCAGTTGGCTGACGGCACGCAAGCCGTTGACGCCGAGACGAATTACGCCGCCAAACTGGCTTCGGAAAGGGCTTTGGATGCCCGTGCAGGACGCACAGCAACTGGTGTGCATAAGACTGATTTTATCGTCACCCATAGTGGCAAAAACATGCGGGCTGACCTTTGTTCAACCGGAGAACAGAAAGCGCTATTGATCGGCTTGATCCTCGCTAACGCCAGGCTGCAAATTGCCCTCAAGGGGCAAGCGCCCCTGATGCTGATGGATGAAGTTGCAGCACACCTGGACGCCGATCGCCGGGCCGCTTTGTTTGAAGAATTGGCAGCACTAGGAAGTCAATGCTGGCTGACCGGGACGGACCGCGGCTTGTTTAAGTCCCTGATGGGCAAGGCAGAATTTTTTGAAGTAGCCCACGGCGTGATCCAGCCGTGCGCTGTCTAGAGTGATGGATCAACAAGGAATTACACCATGAGCGACACACCAGAAATGCTCGATGAAAATGAATACGGCGCAGACTCGATCAAGGTTCTCAAAGGTCTTGATGCAGTGCGAAAGCGTCCGGGCATGTATATCGGTGACACGGAAGACGGTTCCGGTCTGCATCACATGGTGTTTGAGGTTTCAGACAATGCCATTGATGAGGCATTGGCGGGCCACTGCGACCTGGTGACCATGACACTCAATCCCGACGGAAGCTGCTCGATTACAGACAACGGTCGCGGTATTCCAACCGATATTCACGAAGAAGAAGGCGTATCGGCGGCGCAAGTCATCATGACACAGCTGCATGCTGGCGGTAAGTTTGACCAGAACAGCTATAAGGTATCTGGTGGCTTGCACGGTGTAGGGGTGTCAGTTGTGAACGCCCTCTCAGACTGGCTGGAACTTCGCATTTGGCGCGATGGCAAAGAACATTTCATGCGCTTCGAACACGGCGAGCCCGTCGCCGATTTGGTCGTTGTCGGTGATGCCGATGGCAAAAAAGGGACCGAAGTGACCTTTATGCCGGCAATCAGCACCTTCAAATTCATTGAATTTGATTTTGAAAAGTTGGTGCATCGCTACCGCGAACTCGCATTTCTCAATTCCGGCGTTCATATTCAATTGAAAGATTCGCGCCACGCTGATGTGCAGGATGTGGATTTGTTCTATGAGGGCGGCATCACAGCTTTTGTCAACTATCTGGACCGCAACAAAACCGGTTTGATTAGCGAACCCATCACAATTACTGGCGAAAAAGACGGCATCACCACTGAGCTTTCGCTGCAGTGGAACGACAGCTATCATGAGAATGTGTTGTGCTTCACAAACAACATCCCTCAGCGGGACGGCGGCACGCACCTCGCTGCGTTTCGCGCCTCTTTGACTCGCACCATCAACAGCTATGTAAATGAAAGTGGCCTTGCCAAAAAAGCCAAAGTGTCACTCTCCGGTGATGACGCACGCGAAGGCCTGACAGCTGTTCTGTCAGTTAAAGTGCCTGATCCCAAATTCTCCAGCCAGACAAAAGACAAGCTTGTATCTTCAGAGGTGCGGCCGGCTGTTGAAGGCTTGGTGAACGAAAAGCTGGCGGAATGGTTCGGTGAGCACCCTACAGAGTCGAAAAACATCATTCAGAAGATCATTGATGCTGCCACGGCGCGAGAAGCGGCACGTAAAGCGCGAGAACTTACGCGCCGCAAAGGCGCGCTTGATATCGCTTCCCTGCCCGGTAAGCTTGCCGACTGTCAGGAACGTGACCCTGCGCTCTCAGAACTCTTCATTGTGGAGGGCGACAGCGCGGGTGGCTCTGCCAAGCAGGGCCGGAACCGGAAAAACCAGGCGATTTTACCGCTTCGCGGTAAAATTCTGAATGTGGAACGCGCCCGTTTTGATCGCATGCTGGCATCTAACGAAATTGGCACATTGATCACTGCCTTGGGTACTGGAATCGGCCGCGAAGACTTCACTATTGAAAAACTGCGCTACCATAAAATCATCATCATGACCGATGCGGACGTCGACGGCGCGCATATTCGCACTTTGCTGCTCACCTTCTTTTACCGGCAAATGCCGGAGATCATTGAAGCGGGCCATCTCTACATTGCGCAGCCACCTCTTTACAAAGTGGGCCGCGGCAAGTCGGAGGTTTACCTCAAAGATGACAAAGCCCTGGATGATTATCTCCTGGATATGGGCACCGCAGACGTTGTGGTTACCGATGGCACAGGCGCACAGCACGCCGGTGAAGAAATCAAGCATCTGGCAGAAGAAGCACGGGCCATCAAGGCGCTGATTGGCGCAATGCCAATCCGATACAATAAAGCGCTTCTTGAAATGCTTGCCCTATTTGGAGGGCTTGATGTAGCGCTCTGTAGTGATGATGACGCCCGTCGTAAGGTGGCGGAAAAGGTTGCCGCGCATATGAACGATCTAGCGAGCACTGTGGAAGCTGCCGGTTGGTCCGCTGATATCACTGAAGATGGTGGCTACAGTTTTGCCCAGGAAGTACGCGGTGTTATCGACATGCACCGTGTGGACGCACACCTGATTGAAACGCAGGAAGCACGCAAGCTCACCAAACGCATGGTTGAAATCAGTGACCTGTTTGAAAAACCTGCCAACGTAAGCCGCCGAGATGACACGCATTCCGTGGGTACGCCGCTAGAGATGCTCGCGCTTCTGCTCTCGTTTGGTCGCAAAGGTTTGTCGACACAGCGCTATAAGGGTCTGGGCGAGATGAACCCCGACCAGCTATGGGAAACAACACTGGACCCGGAGGTACGCTCTCTGCTGCAAGTGAAGGTAACCGAAGCTGATACAGCGGACGAGATATTCTCCAAACTGATGGGCGACGTTGTTGAAGAGCGCCGCAGCTTCATTCAGGACAATGCCCTCGCCGTTGCCAATCTTGACGTTTAGCTGCAGTTGTCGCGCGACACATAAAGCGAGACTTTTGACGCAAGTAGCCAAGTCCGTGACTTCCATGGAATCAGGAAACTTTTGTGTTATCCTCGCTTGGAATTGGGCGGTAATAGTCCGATAGATATTGCAGGAACTGAGCCGGGCGGCAGTGTTTAGTATTTCCGCGACGTTGATCCGGGGAACAGCGTTACTGGGGCTGTTGGTAGCACGTAATCAGCCAACAATAGTCAAGACGGCCCGACGACCGGCGACCTCAATATTGGGAACCAAGTGAAACCAATTGCCGGTCAGTTTGGGGCAGCGTCAGCGCAACGTCGGGGCCGATTGGAGGCGTGACATGAGCAAGGAAATTGTCGGCGGCGGCGTTAAAAAAGTCCTCTATACGCTCAATACTGTCCGGCGTATGGGCACGATGAAAGCGGCCAAGGCCCTTAGCAGCAACAATGCCTGCAAGGCATGTGCGCTCGGCATGGGCGGTCAGATGGGCGGCATGACAAATGAGCTCGGCGAGTTTCCATCCGTCTGCAACAAAAGCGTGCAGGCGCAGTCTTCCGACACCCAGCCTGGCATACCTCATGAGATTTTCGACCATACATTAGCGGATCTGCAGGAACTGGACGGCCGCGAATTGGAGCATTTGGGCCGACTGGATGTACCAGTTTTTAAAGGTAAAGGAGATAACAAGTATCGCTCTGTTACCTGGGACGAAGCAATCGACATAGCGGTTTCACGACTGCAGGGCACCGAGCCAGACCGCAGTTTTTTCTATTCGTCTGGTCGTTCCTCTAACGAAGCAGGGTTTTTGTTTCAACTGGTCGCCCGTCTATATGGCACCAACAATGTGACAAACTGTTCTTACTATTGTCACCAGGCAACAAGCGTGGCCCTGTCCGAAACGATAGGAACCGGCACATCGACCATTGAGTTGGAGGATCTGACTGGATGCGACCTGATCTTCGTCATCGGAGCAAACCCGTCCTCCAACCATCCGAGATTCATTCATAAACTGGCGGCCTGCAGGGCGCGCGGGGGCCATGTGATTATGATCAATCCGGCCCGCGAGCCCGGCCTGGTGAAGTTCGCCATCCCCAAAAGCCCGAAATCGATGGTACGCGGTGGCAGTGATATCGCGTCACTTTTTGTGCAACCCACAATCGGTGGTGACATTGCCTTTTTTAAGGGAGTGGCCAAAGCGTTGCTTGAAAGGTCCGCAGAGGCAAAGGGGTTTATAGCCGAATACACCTCCGGGTATGAGGAATTCAAACGGGATGTCCTGGAGATTTCATGGGAGGAAATAGCAGCGCGCAGCGGTGTGAACCGGGCAGAAATCGAAAAAGTGGCTGACCTGTATGCAAGCTCAAAAGCGACGGTTTTCGCCTGGGGCATGGGCATGACCCATCACCTGCACGGGGTTGAAAATATTGAATACATCAGCAATCTCGCGTTGCTGCGCGGCATGGTGGGCCGCCCCTTCGCCGGGCTACTGCCATTGCGGGGTCATTCCAACGTTCAAGGCATTGGCACAATTGGCGTCAAGCCTGTGTTGCCTGAGGATGTGATCGCGTGCATGGAAAACAAGTTCGGCGTCTCCTTTCCCGAGAAACCTGGCATGGACACTATGGCCTCGATGCAGGCGGCCGCAGATGGCAACATTGATGCCGCCGTTATCATGGGTGGCAATCTTTTCGCCGCCAACCCCAACGCAGAATGGGCGGCTGCGGCACTGGACCAGATCGGCTTCAAACTGTTCCTGACAACAACCCTAAATCGCGGCCACATTACTGGTGTAGAGAGCAGCGAAAGCCTGATCTTGCCGGTGACAGCGCGTGATGAGGAATGGGAGCCAACCAGCCAGGAATCCATGTTCAATTTTGTCCGCCTTTCGGATGGCGGCATCACCCGGCTAGAGACCATTAGACCAGAATCTGTCGTTCTGTCAGATATTGCAGCAAGACTGTTACCGAATTGCCCGATCGATTTCGGCGAGTTTGCGAAGCATCGCGAACTCAGAAAGGCAATCGCGGAAATTATCCCCGGCATGCAAGATCTTGCCGACATTGACGTGGCCCGGCGGGAATTCCATATCCAGAACCGGTTAATGCACACGCCAACTTTTCGAACAGATACCGGGCGGGCAAATTTCCGCACCCATCCGATACCTCAGGAGCGAACACTTGACGGTACTGCCGCCCCCTTCATCTTGACCACTGTTCGCAGCGAAGGACAGTTTAATTCTATTATCTACGAGGACAGGGATAGCTACCGCGGTACCGAAACCAGATGGTCAATTTTAATGAATAAAGATGACATGCAGGCATCGGGGTTGAAAGAAGGTGACAAAGCAAATGTCACTTCTGAGCACGGCGAAATGAGGGACGTGACCGTGCATACCTTCAGCCTCCCCCGCGGATCCATCATGGCCTATTATCCCGAAGCTAATGTTCTAACCGGCACACTGGTGGACCCTCGCAGCAAAACACCGTCTTTCAAGTCCACGCCCGTTAAACTGTGCCGACATGATGATGCGTAAGAACTTTGGCATGCTGGCATTACATCAGTTTGCAAACAAAAGTGGTTGCCTTGTCCTAAGGTGAAGAGAGCAACAAAGCCACTTTTGATTACCAACTATACTCTGAGCGGCCAAAGCATCGGCGTCGTCTCAAAAAAAACGGAACGCTGGCTCTAGCCTGGGATCATTCAGATCCCAGGCGACACCATTTTCACAGCCATGCAAAACGCACGGGCTAGAATTTCGCAGTCAGAGTGAACCAAAATCGAGTGGAATCATTGACAAAGCTATCCGCATTGAAAAACGCCGCTTTAACCGAGCCGCTGAGGAAACTGTTGATTTTTTTGGTCACCAGGAAATCCCATTCCGTGCCGTAGTCCAGGTTTCCAACATCAGAATTAAAGTCGTGATATATGGTTTTCAGCAACATTCCTCCCAGTGGCCCATTGCCCGGGACTTTGTAAGCTAGCGACGCCGACACGTCTGATAGTCCGGTCCCTGGCGTGACGAGAAAACGGTCTGCCCAGCCATTGAATTTATGCAAAGTTGCAAGTGGCGTGCTGAAGCCTACTCCATTGTCGGAGCCCAGAAGCTCGTATTGAACCCCGGCGGTGAAGCCTGCCGAGGATGCCGTCAGTTGCCCCTGGAGATAGTCGGCGCGGTAGTCGTTTGGATTGTCCTTGTAATCGGACTGGGTCGCGTAGGACGCAGAATACCCAATACTGAGACTGTCCGACACTTTGCTTTTGCCGTTGAAGCGAACGCCAACCGTGCTGGTAGAAAGGCCCACAGCACCCGGATTATTGATGTCGAGCAAGTAAGCAAATCCGGTTAGCGTTCCAAATGGTAGCCCCGTGTAACTGGCGTTGAAAATATGAGTATTGGTGTCAAATTCACCTGCAGGATTATTGCGGCCAAAAATACGCTTGATATTGACGACGTAACCGTAAGTTGCTTTCAGCTGGCCCGCATTATACTCCGCCGTGACAGAGTCATACGTTTGATCATTTTGCCTGAAATCCACACTCCCAATGAAACGCTGGTCATCTAGGTTGATGGCCCGGCGTCCGCCTTTAAGCGTTAATCCGCCCACTTTGTAAGATAGGTAGGCTTGATTGAGTTCGGTTAGTTCAGGGTCAGCAACAACCGGTCTGTCGGTGTTGCCGTTTGTTGTACTGTTAAACTTCTGAGAACCGATTGACGTGGTATTAGTAAACTCCAGAAACCCCGAAAATCCGTTCATTGTCGCCGTTGTGAAATTCAGCCGCGTGCGAAGAGTTGACGCGGCAGCGTTAAGGGCAAAATTGTCCTGGTCTACGGTTTCCAGCCGGTATCGGCTTTCCAGTGCCAGCTTGCCCTTGGAAAACAGTTCCTCAATGTTGGTTGCTTCCTCAGCTTGAGCAGTTGTCGACAAAGCCGCGGCACCAATTAAAGTATAAATTATGGGGCCAAAACAAACGGACCCCTTAGAATGCATCACGCGTTGCATGGCATTTCCTTCCGAGAAGAATAGATTATTTGGATTGAATAAAACGGACTTGCTCAGCAGCCTTGCCAGAGCAGTTGATCCGAAGGTCTTTTGTACGCGCCGCCGTTGACGCAATAGTACTTCAGGACGCTTTCAGTGCGCCCCCAATTGGAAAACTTCGCCAATATTCCTCAATATTTTCACCGTCAAAGTTAATTCCATCAAATGCATTGTCTCCAGGTCCCACGTCTTTGCGGAACTTGGATTCGACCGTGTAGCGAACATTTTGTTCGATCAGAGATGGGTCACATAATTTGCTGGCATCTTTTTCCAAACCCTGGGGTGCCTGGCCCCATCTACGCATTTGGGCCAGAAGCCAAAGCGCCGAAGATTCATGGGGATAGGCAAACCCTGGACCATCAAAGGACATGTAATGCCTGATAGGGAGCCGGTCTTGCCCCGGGATCAGCCGGGGCATGCACATCAAACCGTGAAGGATAACGTCCTGGTCCACACCCAGATACTCACTACGTGAGAGCATGTAGGCCAAATCTTCGTGATTGCCGGGCACTGAAGCCCACGTCATGGCACCAGCAACTGCATCTACAACAGCGGCAGCTTCACCGCCGTGACCAGAGACCCATGCTCGTCGGAAAGCCAATACTTTCTCGGGGCTTTGTGGAAACAGGTCGGCTTTGGTCGCCACGATACACCCAATACCAGCCTCAACAGCTAATTGACTCCATGGTTCCCCAACGCAGTAACCATCAATTTCGCCTTTCATAAGAGCATTCACCATCACGGGTGGCGGCACTACGGTAAGTTCCACGTCTTTGTCTGGGTCAATACCACCGTGCGCCAACCAGGCGCGCAATTCATAGTTATGACTGGAAAAGGCATGAACAGTTGCAAAACGAAGGGGTGGCAACCCGCGCGCTTTTCGGTCTTCCACGACCGGCGCCATCAATGACGCACTATTGGCCCGGCCACCAATATACGTGCCGCCCTTGGCGTCCAATGACTGATCGTAAATTGCTTTGGAGATGGTTATGGAATTGCCACCACGGCCCATTAACAAGGGCACCACCATGTCTGTTTTGACGCCGCTAAGGCCCAAATGCATGGCAAGTGACAGGCCCCCAAGCATATGAGCGCATTCCAGCTTTTCAAATGCCACATGGTCCCGCATAGCCGACCAGGAAGGCAATCGAACCGGTTCCAGCTGAACACCAGCTCTCTCATCAAAGCCAAGCTCACGGGCAACAACCAGCGGCGCGCAATCTGTTAGCGCGACAAAGCCTGCCCTTACTGTTGGTTTCACCAAGCTAACCATGATCCGCATTCCCAAATAATTGAGCGTCCAATTCAAATGCTGTGATGATGCTTTCCGCGATATCAAACAGTCTGCGGCTTTGTTGCATGGCAGTTTGCCGCATCATCCGATAGGCCTCATCTTCTGAAATCCGCCTTCTGTCCATAAGGAGACCCTTTGCCTTATCGATTGTTTTGCGCTCCGCAAGTGCGGTACGTGCTTCGTCTCTTTCCCGAACAATCCGGCTGAACGACTCGAACCGGCTTACCGCAAGTTCCACAACAGGTTTCACCCTGTCTTTTTTAAGACCATCCACGACATAGGCACTAACCCCCGCGTTAACAGCCCGACGGATGGAATCGTCATCCGACTGGTCTACAAACATGGCGATCGGCTTTTGCACCGCGCGGCTTACTTGAAACATGCTCTCAAGGGTGTCCCTATCAGGGTTTTGCAGGTCTATGATCACTACATCGGGCTCAAGAGCCATAATCCTTTGATGAAGATTGGAGTTGGTGCGAAGCGTCACAGAATGAGTGTAGCCTGCTTCAACAAGCGCACCTTCCAGTACAGCCGCGCGACCGGGGTCTTCGTCTATCACCAGGATTTTGAGGCTACTTCCCAACATTTATGCTGCCGACTTCGCCTTTTCTTTCGGCGTTTCCTTTATGGGATCACCGTGTTCATAGTCCTCGAGGAAGGTCAGCAATTCTTCTCTGTATTCATAGTATTTTGGGTGGTTGACCATCTCTTTGCGATGGCGCGGATAAGGCATATCCACATCCATGATATTGCCAATTTTAGCTCTGGGACCGTTCGTCATCATGACGCAGCGACTTGCCAGCAATATAGCTTCATCCACATCGTGCGTTACGCAAATTGCCGTCACTTTTGTGCGGCTCCACACCTCCATTAAAACCTCTTGCAAACTCCAGCGTGTCAGGCTGTCCAACATGCCAAAGGGTTCATCGAGCAATAAGAGTTTGGGCGACAAGGCAAAGGCCCTGGCAATGCCAACACGTTGGCGCATGCCGTTGGAAAGGTCGCCCGCAAGCTTGTGCATGGCGTCGCCCAGCCCCACTCTTTCGAGATAATATTCAATCACGTCCCGGCGCTCGCTCAGTGAGGCATGCGGATACACGCGCTCTACACCCAGTGCGACATTTTGATAAGCCGTCAGCCAAGGCATTAAGCTGGGTGACTGAAATACCACCGCGCGCTCTGGTCCAGTTGTGACGACTTCCCTGTTGTCGAGAATGATGCCGCCCTCGGATGTTGGCAGCAGGCCGGCCGCCATGTTCAGCGCCGTGGACTTCCCGCACCCTGAGTGACCGATCAGGGTGATAAATTCACCCTTTTTGATCTTGAGATCAAATCCATCTACCACTGTTAGCGGGCCTTTTGGCGTTGGGAAAGTTTTTGAAACTTGTGAAAACTCCACGTATCGATCCGTTTGCGGACCGCCCGCGGCTTCGCGGTAGGCCTTTGGCGTCCGGCCAATTTCGATCGGTTTAATGTCAGGCAATGTCTGATTGCTATCGCTTCGTTCAGCTTCAGCGGTTTTGCCTGCTTCGATCAGAAAGTTAGTCACTCCCGCACGCAAGCTTTTAAAGGCGACATCCTGATTCATGGCCGACCGCAGTCTCGGTCGCGGGATATTAACCTCAAAAGACCGGCCCAGGGTAGCTCGGGGGCCCGGTGTCAAAGGAATTATTCTGTCTGCAAGAAGGATGGCTTCGTCCACGTCATTGGTTATCAGAACCACAGTTTTTTTGTCCTGGGCTCTGATCGCATCCAGCTCATCTTGCAGTTTGGCCCTTGTAAGCGCATCCAATGCTGAAAGTGGCTCGTCCAACAGCAGGATATCCGGACTCATGGACAAGGCACGTGCTACTGCCACCCTCTGTCGCATACCGCCCGATAACTCGTGAGGTCTTCGCTCCCTGGCGTGGGATAACCCGACCATTTCGATGTATCGATCTACTCGGGCAGCCCTTTCAGCCTGTGTTTCCGAAGAAAAAACTGTATCAACGGCCAGTGCGATGTTCCCGGCTACAGTAAGCCAAGGCATTAAAGAATAGTTCTGGAACACCACCCCCCTGTCCGGTGCAGGGCCAGTCACAGGTTGGCCGTTGACCGATACATTTCCCGTGTCAGGCTTCACCAAGCCCGCCATAATCGAAATCAGGGAGGTTTTTCCAGCGCCAGAAAACCCGACGATGGCGACGAACTCGCCTTCCTCGATCGCAAGGTTGATATTGCTGAGGACCTCTGTCTTTTCCTTGCCCGAGCCGTAGGATATCGCGACGTCTGTGAGTTCCAGGTGCGGTGTATTTTTTGAAGTCATATTACTCCCCCGTCGCTCACTGATGTGATCTGCTTGTGGCAAGCGTTTCGAGCGCCATCATCAGCCGGTCCAACAAAAAACCGATCACCCCTATCGTCAAAACAGCAACCATGATTTTGGCGAGCGAGCTTGATGAGCCATTTTGAAACTCGTCCCAAACGAATTTTCCAAGGCCCGGGTTTTGGGCCAACATCTCTGCTGCGATCAAAACCATCCAACCCACACCGAGCGAGAGGCGCATACCAGTGAATATGAATGGAAGCGCCGAAGGCAGGATGAGTTTTCGGATTTGAACGGGCGTAGATAAGCGCAACACGCGCCCAACATTCATCAGGTCTTTGTCGATAGAGGAGACCCCCATAGTTGTATTGATGAGGGTTGGCCACAACGAGCACAGCATCACTGTAATTGCTGACGTCAAAAACGACTTTTCGAACATGGGGTCGTCCGAGACATAAAGGGCGCTGACCACCATTGTTACGATAGGCAGCCAAGCGAGCGGCGAAACTGGTTTAAATATCTGCACCAGCGGATTGACCGCGGCATTTATGGTTGGAGACAGTCCCCCCAATACCCCAATTGGAACAGCAAACAATGTTGCGAGCGCAAAGCCCATGAAGACTGTCTGCAAGCTTGTCCAAATTTGATCAAAATATGTAGGTTTTCCCGTGTAATTCCGCACTTTTATGACTGCGTCCGGGTTTTTTGCGAGTTTTTTCTCGTTTCTCACCCGTTGGCGCTCATAAAAAGCAGCGGCTTTTTCACGCTCAACATAATGATCGTCAATGAGTTTACCAAACTCCTCGGCAACCTGGACGGGGCCAGGAATTGTGCCCAAACTCGTGACTACTTTTGGCGCTAAACTGCCCCATGCCAACAGGAAAAGGCCAATAGACACCAGCGGGATCCCCAGGCCGCGCCAAAGTTCGCGGCCCTGAGTTGCGAGGTCTTCACCATTGGCTAAGCGCAGCAGCGTTGCGACCCAGCCAAGGCCAAGAATTTTGATGTACCCATCAATACGATTGATGAGTAAACCACGGTGGGCCTGACGCGCTTTTTTATCCGCGTCCAGGGCCACACCATCTTTTTTTGCTGTTGCTTCCATGCGGTTAGTCCTCGGCAACTACATCTTCAGCAGTAACGGAACCAGCGGTCGCAGGGCCCTTCAAACCGATGGGAAATTTCGCCAGATAACCGTTTGGCTGCTTCGCATCAAACACAATGTCGTCGATGAAATGTGTTTGTGGTGCACGGTATCCGTCGGTTGACCATGGAAAATCAGCCTCGTCCGCCATACCTTCGTCCACGAGCAAACGCGCGGCTTTCAGGTAAATATCTGGTCGGTATACTTTTTTCGCGACGCCGGCGTACCAGTCGTCTGACTTGTGATCACCGATCTGGCCCCAACGACGCATTTGCGTAAGGTACCAAATAGCGTCCGAATAGTATGGATAGGTCGCATAGTAGCGATAGAACACATTGAAATCTGGAACATCGCGCTTGTCGCCTTTTTCATACTCAAACGTGCCGGTCATAGAGTTGGCGATAACCTCAGCGTCTGCACCAACATATGAAGAACTAGACAATATCTCAACTGCTTCCGGGCGGTTGGCATTGTTGTTTTCATCCAGCCACTTGGCAGCGCGGATCAACGCTTTCACCAAAGCCAGATGCGTGTTTGGATTGGCCTCAGCCCATTCTGATGAAACGCCGAATACTTTTTCCGGATTGTTTTTCCAGATTTCATAGTCCGTCACCACTGGAACCCCGATGCCTTTAAAGACCGCTTGCTGGTTCCAAGGTTCGCCAACGCAATACCCATAGATTGTGCCGGCTTCCAGGGTTGCGGGCATTTGCGGTGGTGGTGTTACTGACAAAAGTACATCTGCATCAATCTGTCCGGTAATATTGTCGGCTGAATAGTAGCCTGGGTGCAGTCCGCCAGCGGCCAGCCAGTAACGCAGTTCATAGTTGTGCGTCGACACGGGAAATACCATGCCCATGTTAAAAGGCTTGCCCTCAGCGCGGTATTTTTCAACAACTGGCTTCAGGTAGTCCGCCTTGATCGGGTGCACGGGTTTTCCGTCGGCACCCACAGGAATGTTCTTTTTCATTTCTGCCCAAACATCATTGGAAACGGTGATACCGTTGCCGTTGAGGTCCATCGAAAAGGCAGTGATAATATGAGCTTCCGTACCAAAGCCGATGGTGGCGCCAAGCGGCTGGCCCGCTAGCATATGGGCACCGTCAAGCTCCCCGGAGATAACGCCGTCCAGCAGCACTTTCCAATTGGCTTGCGCCTCAAGTGTTACATATAGACCTTCGTCTTCAAAAAAGCCTTTTTCATAAGCAATTGCCAAAGGGGCCATGTCTGTAAGTTTGATAAAACCGAGTTTAAGTTCGTCTTTCTCTAACTCTAACTCTTGCGCGTAGGACGTGGCTGACATCATGCCAACCGCCAAGACACCAAAACTGAACAACAACTTACGCAAAACCAATAAGGGGACAGACAGTCGAATTTTTGAATATTTCATAATCGTTGCATCCTCTGAAACCATTCATCCAAGCCCCCGACGATGCAAAACCCGATCGCATGGAAGCCAAAAAACATCTGCAATTCGTGGATTGGAAAACCCCACAATCAACTGCAGTTGTGCCTTTCGACCCCTCTTTGGATCGGACAGTTCAAGCCGCCCTCAGCGGCGGCTCGACCGTAAAAGCAGCAAGGTCTATGCCAAAGCAACTCAAAAAACCTGACTACACCGCCCGAGTAAGAGTAGGCAATTCGACAGAACCTCCGCGATCTCTTTGAATCCTATGAATTTACTTGGACGCCAACTCTCAAAAAGAAATGATGGAGAATACTTTTGAGCGGCCAAATCGCTGATTTGCTCCCGACATTCAAATAACAATGCCCAATATCATTGATGCAATTATGCACATTTTTTAACCATTGGTTATTATATAGGCATTTTTTGAGTGCAGGAATGATGAAATGGCAACAGTTCTAATTGCACCGAACAAGGGGTTAAGCCCAAACCGGTTGTCCTGTGGTATCACAGCTGTATGGCACACCTCCAAAAATGATCTACAAAATATATATATTTCAAATGCTTACGAGGGTCCTGGCGTAAACCCGGTTTTTCACACAGCAACCCACCAGCTGTGGGGGCTCGACATTCATGGCTAACCCTCCAGCATTTCCGGCCAAGATTATTACTGGCACACAGATTGCTTATTTGGTTCAATCGGGGAAACCCATGCGGCCCAACGACGGGCTCTTTTTCAGGATAACGGTGTCCAGTATGAGCGACAATTAAGTCGGGGCACTGCGATTCCCATCTTTATTTTGCTCTGCTGGATGTGAGTGGAGCAAACATCCATGACAGAATACACGAAACCGAAGCTTGTTGTTGTTGGTAACGGCATGGCAGGCATGCGCACTGTAGAAGAGTTGTTGAAACGTGCGCCGGACAAATACGACATTACCGTATATGGAGCTGAGCCTCGGGTTAACTACAACCGAATTATGCTTTCCCCACTTCTGGCGGGAGAGAAAACATATGACGAAATCGTTCTGAATGATTGGGAATGGTACAAAGATAATAATATTGAGCTGCATTCTGGCGATCCGATTATCAGTATTCACCCCCAAACAAAAACGCTGGTAGCGGAGTCTGGTTCCACCGAAAAATATGACAAACTTCTGCTCGCAACAGGCTCAGATCCAATCGTCATCCCTGTTCCTGGTCATAAGCTTGAAGGCGTTATCAGTTTCCGGGACATAAGCGACGTCGACAGAATGACAGAGGCGGCTAAACACAAGAAAGACGCCGTAGTTATCGGCGGCGGTCTTTTGGGCCTGGAAGCAGCCTACGGCTTGTCCACCCTGGGAATGAAGGTGACAGTGCTTCACCTGGCTCCTCACCTGATGGAACGTCAGCTGGATACAGCGGCAGGCCATCTACTTCAAAACGAACTGGAAGCAAGGGGCATCAACATTGTAACGGGCGCCGACACCAGTGAACTGGTAGGCGATGACCGCGTCGAAGGTGTAAAGCTGAAAGACGGCCAAACCTTTTCCGCAGACCTTGTCGTGATGGCAGTTGGCATTCGTCCCAATATTCACCTCGCCAAATCCAGCGGCATCGCCTGCGGACGAGGTATTTTGGTAGACGATAATATGATTACCTCAGATGACGACGTTCTTGCTGTGGGCGAATGTGTCGAACACAGAGGGATGTGCTACGGCCTCGTTGCCCCCATCTGGGATATGGCAAAAGCTCTCGCTGACACTCTTGCTGCCGCAGATACAAGCGGATTTCAAGGCTCATTACTGTCCACAAAGCTCAAAGTAACGGGTGTGGATTTGTTTTCGGCGGGCGCCTTTGAAGGCGACGACGAAACGGAAGATATTGTGTTCAGGGACGCGTCGCGCGGCGTTTATAAGCGTCTCGTTCTGCGGGACAACAAAGTTGACGGCCTCGTGCTATACGGGGATACCGCCGATGGCCCCTGGTACTTCCAAATGCTTAAAGAAGGCAGCGATGTATCCGAATTCCGGGATACGATGATTTTTGGTCAAAACCTGGAAGCAGGAGCTGATCTGGACCCTTTTAAGGCTGTTGCAGACCTCTCCGCAGATGCTGAAATCTGTGGCTGCAACGGCGTGTGCAAGGGGGATATTCAAAATGCAATCACCAACAAAGATCTGACGGACCTCGACCAAGTTCGCCAGCACACCAAAGCGTCATCTTCGTGCGGTTCCTGTACCGGCCTTGTTGAAAAACTCATAGGTTACACACTTGGAAATGCGTTTGTCGCCAATGACGGGCCGAAACCCATGTGCGGCTGTACGGACTGGACCCATGATGAAGTCCGCAGACTGATCATTGCCAAAGAGCTAAAAACCATTCCTGACGTGTATCAGGCACTGGAATGGAAAACACCGGACGGATGCCATTCCTGTCGGCCTGCAACCAACTATTACCTGCTTTGCGCATG
Organism: Kordiimonas sp.; assembly: GCA_963921265.3. GTDB lineage: Bacteria > Pseudomonadota > Alphaproteobacteria > Sphingomonadales > Kordiimonadaceae > Kordiimonas. Next base: position 2,902,967 of record OZ001196.2, on the reverse strand, counting down.
GCCGGGTGAATATGTTGATGACAGTCGGTCCCGCTTCATCAATGAGCGTGTGCACGCCAACATCCAGAAAGATGGCACCTATTCCGTCATACCCCGGATGTGGGGCGGACAAACCTCATCGAAAGAACTGCGCGCAATCGCAGACGTTGTGGACAAGTTTGGTATCCCGACCGTTAAGGTAACCGGTGGACAGCGCATTGACCTGTTGGGCGTTAAAAAAGAACAACTACCCGCTGTTTGGGCAGATTTGAATGCAGCCGGCATGGTCTCCGGCCATGCATACGGAAAATCGCTTCGCACCGTCAAAACTTGTGTGGGCTCTGACTGGTGCAGATTTGGCACCCAAGACAGTACTGGGCTGGGGGTTAAACTGGAGGAAGAGACCTGGGGCAGCTGGATGCCTCACAAATTCAAGATGGCCGTTTCTGGCTGCCCTCGAAATTGTGCAGAGGCAACGATTAAAGACTTTGGCATTGTCTGCGTCGAGTCAGGTTATGAACTGCACGTTGGTGGCAATGGTGGCATCAAGGTTCGGGCTACTGATCTTTTATGCAAAGTGGAAACAGAGCAAGAAGCCATCGACTATTGCATGGCTTTCATCCAGCTTTATCGCGAAGACGCTCACTATCTAGAACGCACCGCTCCATGGATTGAACGCGTGGGTTTGGACTATGTCAAAAAACGCCTTCTGGATGACCCGGCAGAGCGCGGAGAATTAAGAGCACGCTTTATCGAAAGTCAGGAGGACAGTCAAAACGATCCTTGGGCTGAACGCGCGGCCGGTGTCGACAAACATGAATTCAAGTCTTTGGAAAGGGTCTGACATGACCACAAATACACACATGAATTTCGTGAGAGTTTGTAAGGTTGAAGACGTTCCGTTTCAAGGCGCGCGCCGACTAGAAACACCGGTTGGTGAAATCGCCATTTTCAAAACCTCCGACGGCGAAATATTCGCTCTCAAAAACGAATGCCCCCACAAACGTGGGCCGTTATCCGAGGGGATCATCCATGGCCATGCCGTGACATGCCCATTGCATAATTGGGTCATCGATCTGCAAACGGGCGAAGCAATGGGCGCAGATAAAGGCTGCACACCAAAGCTGCCCGTAGATGTTCGCAACGATGGCCAAATTTACTTGGGGCTTCTGGTAGAAACTGAAGAAAAGATCCCGGCGTGAAGCAAGTCAGAACAACTTGCGCCTACTGCGGAGTCGGCTGCGGCGTCCTGGCGACTATCGATGGCAACAATACTGTTAAAATCGAAGGTGACCCAGAGCATCCAGCCAACTTTGGAAAACTGTGTTCTAAAGGATATGCGCTCGGAGAAACTCTCGAACACACTAGCAGACTGACAACGCCATGGATCGGTAACACGCAAGTGGACTGGCCCACCGCCACACAAGCGGTCGCCGATGGGTTAAAAAACACCATTGAACAACATGGACCGGACTCGGTTGCATTTTATGTCTCGGGGCAACTGCTCACAGAAGACTATTATGTTGCAAACAAGCTGATGAAAGGTTTTATCGGCTCTGCGAACATCGACACAAACTCACGCCTGTGCATGGCCTCCACCGTTGCTGGTCATAAACGTGCGTTCGGCGCCGACACTGTGCCTGGTGATTATTCAGATCTGGAAAAAGCTGACCTAGTTGTGCTTGTGGGCTCAAACCTTGCGTGGTGCCACCCAGTGCTTTTCCAGAGGCTCAAAGCTGCGAAAGAAAAGCGCGGCACCAAAATCATCGTCATTGACCCACGCAAGACAGAAACCTGTGACATTGCCGATTTGTTTGTGCCGATCCCGCCAGACGGCGACACGATACTATTTGGTGGGCTACTCACCTTTCTAAGCGACACTGGACGTGCACCAACAGACTATACCCAAAGCCACGTAAACGGCTTTAACCAGGCTTTGGCTGCTGCTCGAACAACAAGTTTGCACTTGCAAGAAAACGATGGTTTTCAATCCATTAAACAACAGGTTGGCGAGTTTTTTGAACTATTCGCCAACACTGAAAAAGTCGTCACTGTATTTTCTCAGGGCGTTAACCAGGCCCACGATGGCACCGACCGGGTGAACGCGATCATCAATTGCCACCTCGCTACCGGACGTATCGGACGCCCAGGCATGGGCCCGTTTTCTGTGACGGGGCAACCCAATGCGATGGGTGGGCGCGAGGTTGGTGGGTTAGCCAACATGCTGGCCTGCCATATGGGCTTTTCGGCAGAAGAAAAAGCAACTGTCGGCGCTTTTTGGAACGCCCCAAAACTCGCTCAAAATGAGGGCCTGCGTGCGGTAGACTTGTTTGAAGCGGTTCACTCAGGCGACATCAAGGCTGTGTGGATCATGGCCACCAATCCCGCAGTTAGCATGCCAAACGCAACCCGAGTTCGCGAAGCACTCAAAAAATGCCCACTGGTGATTGTTTCGGACTGCGTCAAAGAAACAGACACCTTATCGTACGCAGACATTCGGCTGCCCGCAGCTGGATGGGGCGAAAAAGACGGCATGGTGACCAATTCAGACAGGACACTGTCCCGACAACGCGCATTCTTACCTCCGCACGCAGAAGCTAGGCCTGACTGGAAAATTATTTGTGACGTGGCGCAAGCGATGGGGTGGAAAGACGCTTTCGCCTATGAGGGGCCCGTCGACATATTCAAGGAATATGCCGCTCTTTCCAGTTTCAAAAACGACGGCGATAGAGCACTGGACCTGAGCGGCTTAAGTGATCTCAACGAACGGGCATATAACGGCCTCGCCCCGCAAAAATGGCCCGTGAGATCGGGCGCTGTCGACATAAACCCACAGGGTCATCGTTTTTTTGCGGATGGTCAGTTTTTCACAGCCGATCAAAAAGCAAATATGATTGCAGTTGAATACCAACCGCGGTCGACAGATGGGCGTTTCGAGCATCATTTTATGCTGAACACCGGCCGCTACCGCGACCAGTGGCATACGATGACCCGCACTGGCCTTTCGGCAAAGTTGAATACTCACCGCGCCGAACCTCTTTTGGATGTAAATCCTGACGACGCAAACCGCCTGTCGCTTGCCGACGGTGATTTTGTGGAAGTGCGCGGCGAACTTGGCGCAGTCCTGGTTAGGGCACGCCTGACGTCAGATCAAAAAATCGGGGATGTGTTTTTACCGATGCACTGGTCCGATACTCACAGCCGAAGTGGCGCCATTGATACCCTGGTTCACCCAGCCCTAGACCCGATCTCGGCGCAACCGGCGTTCAAAAGCACAAACGTTTCCTTGAAGCGCGTGGACATGCGCTGGCGCGGCATGCTTTTGTCCCGCGATAAAATACAGGTCTCCGGTCCCGAATATCTAACTCATCAGAAACAGGACAATTGTTTTTTGTCCCGCATGGCAGGGAAACGCTGGTTTTCTTATCAACATGTGCAAGACCAATTGTCCGAATTATCGGGAGAATGGCTGGAGTTTGAGGATCCGGCCAACAGGCTGTTCCGCAAAGCCCTGGTGGTTGATGGGCGGCTGGAACTTCTGCTGTTTGTCGGGCCTACCGTCAAGGGGATAAGTGTGCCCTGGCTTAGCCAGATGTTCGCAGAAACATCTTTGTCTCAGAACGACCGGCAAGCGCTCCTTGCGGGCAAACCGGCAGGACCCATAGAGGATATAGGCGACATAATTTGTTCGTGCCACGGTGTTGGGCAAAAGCAGATCGAAGCTTGTGTTCGCTCATCGGATTTCGCGACAGCGGACCTGGTTGGTCAGCAAACTCTGGCAGGAACAAATTGCGGGTCCTGCATTCCGGAAATCAATGCCATCATCCATCGAAAGGCAAGCGCCGATGCTGCATGACACATACTTACCCATTTCCTTGAACATGAAAAACCGCATTTGTCTTGTGCTGGGTGGCGGCCCCGTCGCGCTTGCAAAATTGAAGCCGCTATTGGAGGCGGGCGCCAAAGTCCTTCTGGCAGCCGAAAACCCAATTGATGAATTACGTGCCCTCTTGACCGGGGCCAAAGTTGATAGAGCTGAACTGCCCCTGCAGCCCCAACACTTAAAAGGGATACTGTTGGCCATCGACAGTGGAGAAGAAACGCGTCATTCCCAGACGCTGCAAAAGCTTTCAAAAGAACTGAATTTCTTACTGAATACCGTCGATCAACCGGAGTTTTGTGATTATTTCACGCCCGCAATTGTGCGCCGAGGACCACTAAAAGTCGCCTTCTCCACGGGCGGCGGCGCGCCGGCACTGGCCCGCAACCTTCGCCAAAAGCTGGAACGGCTATTACCTCAAAACTTAGGCAGCCTCGTAGAAAGTGCCCATAAATGGCGACCTGAAGTTCAGCGGAGGCTCTCACCTTCGGCACAAAAAACCTTTTGGAACCGGCTTTTTGCAGATGCGTCTATTGAGGCGATTTGCCAGCAAGAAGCAAACATTGATGACTGTATTGAACACCTTGTTTACAGGGGCGCAAAGACCACCCATCGAGAAGGCAAAGTTTGGCTAGTTGGTGCAGGATCTGGGCGCGCCGACACAATCACGGTTCAAGCACTCAGGCTTCTGGAAACTGCAGATGTGGTCTTGCATGACGCCCTGCTCGATCCCGCACTATTGGAGCATGCAAGACGTGACGCCAGGCTAATTGCTGTTGGCAAACGCTGCGGCAAAGCATCTACAACCCAGACCTTTATCAATAAATCGCTGGCGAACTTTGCTGAGCAAGGACAGAAGGTCGTTCGGCTGAAATGCGGCGACCCGTTCATATTTGGTCGTGGGGGTGAAGAGCTTAAGTATTTGAAATCCCACGGCGTACCGGTTGAAGTGGTGGCTGGTGTGACAACTGCGGCACAGGCGGCCGCTGAGGAACTGGTGCCGCTCACCTATCGGGGGAAGGCCCGGCGCATCACCTTTATGACGGGTGCAACATCAAAAAGCCTGCCGGAAGACCGTCCTCAATGGAACGCCTTGTTGGATGGTGGAACAGTGGCGATTTATATGGCACGGATGGGGTTGCCGGACAATCTGCAATGCATGCTGGAAGCTGGCCTGTCGCCCGACATGCCAGCCTTGCTGGTGGCCGGACTTGGTTCAAACGAAAGAACATCAATTCGAGCCACTATTTCAACGCTTGCAAGCCATTCAGCATCTGTACCAGAGCACCTTCCAACATTGGTGCTGGTTGGTGACGCACTTGCCGAGGCAGCTGAAGAAAATCAGTTTATTGCTGCCAGCGCACAAAGTGAGGAACGGCGGCGCGCTTGAATTTTTATCAATCGAACGGGTTGAAATAAAAAAAACAACAACATGATTTCAGCCGCAGTGGACCAAACATGCGCTCAACTCAATTTGTGTTGGGTTGACCAGCGCGATCTCGATGTTTGCTTCGCTAAAGCTTATTATTCTTGGATCTTGTTACTCTGAGTCTCAATTGTTGCACCATAGAGTTTTGCTAATTGGCAAAGTTAAGCTAATTTGTGTCTCTGTTATTTGTTCGCTCTACACCTTCTGATACATCCCATAAGGTCGACGAAGACTAAGTGGAAATAGAAAGACGAATTTGAGCCATGAAGTTTGTCCTTCACTCCTCGTCTCAAACAACTTCAAAGACTTTGTCGGCGAGCCAGTTCTCAGACCAGGATTTTGGAGTTTCTACGCCCAGCCCATTTGAAGCAAAATTGGGTCGTATCACCGCTATCTCAAACACAGCCCCCATAAAGCACGCCGACAAGAATGAGTCTGACTTGTTGTTTTGGGATGGCGCGTTCATCTCCGACACACATGCCTTCAGCCACCTTTTGCATGAGGGCCAACCAAATCATGTGGCGGCTCAGATCGATCGCTATCTGGACGGTGTCGCTGCGGGCCAGGCGCCCGATCATTTTTCAGGCATTTTTGGCGCAGCGCGCGTCGCGAAAGACGGGGCTTTTATTATTGCCCCAGACCCCTTGTCCCAATACGCGTTTTTTCGGTTAGAGCGAGATGGCCACACCCTTATCAGCAACTCATTACACCTTATTGAAAAAGCCTGTACTTTGCTCGGCATCGTCTGCTCACGGGACTTTACCTCCAACGCTTTTGAAGCAGCATTTGGTGTGGGTGGCTGGACCAAAACTGGCCTTGAAGGCGTTGAAAAACTGCCGCTTGGTTACGGAGTGATATGCGACGGCACACGAGTGACGATGAGGCGTTTTTCCCGCCCGTGGAACGGTGACAGTTCGTATTATGAAGACAAAATGCAGGCCGCAGCCGTTGGCCTGATGAAAAGAGCAGAGAGCCTTTCAAACGCATTGGCAGGCAAAGGGCTTGTTTTGGACTTGTCAGGCGGCAAAGACACGCGCGTAGTTCTCGGGAGTTTTATCGGTGCAGGTGCAAAGAATTTTCAGGTATTCACAGGGGGGCCAGCAACCGGACCTGATCGGGCCATCGCGTACCGATTGATCAATAAGCTGGGCCTGCACAGAGCGTCGTTTCTGTCCAATGTTGGCCCTGACGAAATTATTGATCCAACCAATGCCATGGCACGGGCAGTGTATCGCTCAATGGGGTCATCCAATCTTTATCATACAGCTTTGGGTACAGAACGACTGCACGGTGTTGCGCAGGTTAGAGGAGGATGTGCAGAAGCAAGGACCAAGTCCTTTTTCACCAATCAAGAAGCAAAAAAACGTAGGCGGATGCTTGCCTATCATCAGAAGGTTACCGGCGTATCATGGTGGCAACAACAATGGAACCGCTTTGTCAGATTCGGCAAACCTGGGTTACCTCAAGAGTTTGCCGCTCAACTACTCAGTCGGGGCAAACCGTCACATAGGTTTTTCACCGAAGATTTTTTGATACATGCCGCTTCGGCCTTCAGTGACCAGATTATATGGCTTAAGGAACAAGGCGTTGGAGATTGCAACCTCATGGACGCCCACTATATCGCTGATCGAGGCTGGCGGCACGGCGGCTTCACTGTTCAGGTCATGAATGACAGTGGGCCGACATTTGAGCCGCTTAACGACATTCGGCTGGTGGCGGCGCAAAATGCCCTGCAAACGCAAGATAAAGAACAGGCCCGCCTTGCATTCGATTTGCTGCGTCAATTTGGCGAAACCGGGCTTTTGGAAATGCCTTTTGCTGAAACAAATTGGCCAATTCAATGGCTGAACAACGCGCAAAAAGAACGCCGTGCAGAGCTTGGCAACGTTCCATCAACACCTGTCGATGCAGAAGCTTTGACACCGCGGCGCGGTACCATTGAAGGCATCCACAATTTGGGCCGCTCACCCTATATGAAACACGTGCAAGCTCACTTTCTTGAACTGGCAGGTGACACGGATATCTCTTCCAGTGTTTGGCAATTTCTCGATCGGGAAAACCTGTTGCAAACCGTCAAATCTGGCGGCTTTGCCGGCGACCGATACGCCATAGTGGGGTCACGGCTGTACTATGGACTTATCTGGATGAATAAACAGGAAGAACGGGCGGTTCTGGACTGAACCGCAACTGCTCATTCGACCAGGTTATGAATAGGCGTCTGCGTGCATTTAGCCAGATTGTGAATGCGCCCATAGAGCGTATGCCCAACAAAATATACGGCATCTTCTGGCACTTTGGTTCCCATTGGGATTTCCCAGGTCATCAGCTCCCCGGCGTCAGCAGACGGCATGGCGACAACATGGCCGGTATCGCGAAAGCCCATGCAGTCTCCGCCAAGGTCACCAGCGCCTGCGTCATCCTCGGTGCCCGGCTTTCCAACTTCAAGACCCCAATGGATCATATACATGGTGATGCCTTCACTGTCGGCATCCAATCGTTTGCCGTCATCACCCACAGCTGGTTTCATCGTGATGGTTCCCCCAATTGTTGGGCCGGGGTCTTTGTCTTCAAAATGGATAGAGCCCCGCTCAGGCCCATAATGGGGTGCGGGCGGCGAGGGATAACGCTCTGATGTGATGGGTGTCGTGTTCAAGAGGCGTCGCTGTTCCTCGCTCATGTTGGCAAGCGCAGCTGCCGCTTTTTCCGCAGCCGTTTTTTTTGTCGTTCTCGTGGTGGTCCAAACTAATTGCGCCGGACGTCAAGCTGATTGCCAAGCCAGATGCAAGAATGAGTTTTAATTGACGCGTCATCACAAATCTCCCCGATGTCTAAGCATACGAGAGATTGGATAATCTGCAAAGTAGGTTCACTTTGGAGTTAATAGCTCGCCCGGCTGCGCATCGAAAAGGCCAGTAGCATTATTCCCCCGAAGCTAGTCGGCGGATGCCTTCTGTTTTTACAAAATCCACCGCAGGCGCAAGCTCATCGAGTTTGCTGCTTGGCACCCCGTGTGAGATTTCGTCAAATACCACCTTCGAGCCTTCGTCTTCTGCAGAAATTGTAATGGTCCAGATGGTTTTGGCGCCAATGGCCTGTAATGGGCCAAATGGAGCATCAAGCCGGATTTGCACACCAGGGTTTACAAAAATTACCTCGCCGTGGGTTACAGAACCGCCAACCCACTCTTCTTTCCAAAGCCCCCCTGCCCGCACATCAAGTGAGAGATTGTTCGCGTCACCTGAATAAGAATGGTCTGGGTGCCACCAGCTGGCGGGGTTTATGAGGCGGGCCCACATCTCTTCCGGGCTTAGGCTCGACGTTGCCTCCTGGCGAAGGACATAATGGTCAGGGCTCGCTTCAACTATCTCTGCCGATGCACTTAAGCTTGTCAGGGACAACAGAACCGTCATGCCAATCAAAGCGGGGGTTTTCTTCAAAGTGCTTCTCCCTTTGTGAAATACGACATTGTCAATCAATCTCATTTGTTACCTGCCAGCGCAAGAGCCGGAAACGCAGCCGTTAACCAGTTCGCTAAGGTGGGCCAGCAAACCAGACCAACGTTTCCAACCCTTGCTTTGGCGGCATGCGTGAACTTGTATGCACCAAACCTCAGGGCTAGACGTCCGGCGGTACATCGCTCACTTCCCCTGCACACGCCATTTGCACAGCCTTGCTGTCTGATGCGTCTTCAACGAATGAAATAAAATAAGCATGAATGCCCGGATCATTGATGTGTGGTAGGCCCTGGCGCTGTGCATTGGCTGCCGCTTTGATATCTTGGTTTGTCGCATTCGGAGCATAATGCATCAGATGCGGGGGTACGTTTGCTATGATGTCAGGCCCTTGTAGATAGATGTAGTTGTAGGAAGACATCATATAATTAACGCCTAAGGAATCTGGTTTTTTGAACTCACCTTTGTCTGCCCGCGCACGAAAATCTGCTTTGACATCAACCGGCTTCATTCCCTTCATACCAAGCAGGGTTTTGTGCATGATGGCCGGCAGGATTACATCAACGCCTGCGGCATCAACACACTGAGGTATCAGAGACTTGGGGTGATTTCGTTCTACAATACAGGTGAACGGACCCTCGCTATCAACCGTTTTCTTGAAGCCGTTTTTTGTCAGGGCGAATACGCTAGCACTTGAGCGCATCTGTTCGGGCAAGGCGCTAAGTGCCAGAGCTGTTTCGCATTTTTCAGAGAGATACTCGGCAGCCTGAACAGCATGGGCTGACAGAGCTGCCGTTGCACACAACACGGGTAACAGTCGTTTCATGGTTTTCCTCGCTTTTTTCAATCCAAGCAGAGGGTAAAACCAGCTCTCGGACAGGGCGCGATTGGTTTTTGCGTACTGCAGCCGAATGTTGCGAACGGCACAGGGGATTTATGTAGGAATGCGAATTTCTACACGAACACCGTTAGCCTTGCGATCCTGGAGGGTAAGTAAATCATCCCGGCCATAAATTAACTCCAATCGTGCTTTGGTGTTGGCAAGGCCCACGCCTTCGTTACCACTGTCTTCACCCGCTATCCCGGGGCCAGTGTCAGTAATCGTCACCAATAGACCCCCTGCAGTCTTTTGTGCCTTCAATTGGATCAAAACTTGGTTGCTGCTTTTGCCGACACCATGTTTGATTGCGTTCTCCACGATCGGCTGCAGCATGAAAACAGGCACATGGATGTCGCAAACTTTGGGATCAATATATCTTTCAAACAAAAGTCTGTCGCCGAAACGGGTTTGCTCAAGCGCAACATAATTCTCAATAAATTCAACTTCTTCTCTCAGACTGATCATTTTCTTTTCCGACCTGTCGAGCGTTTGCCTGAGCAAAGAACCGAGCCGCTCTGTAGTGCGATATGCGTCTGTATTGCGCTCTGTTTCTATCAGGGAACCTATGGAATTCAGGGCGTTGAACAAAAAATGGGGGTTAACCTGCATAATAAGCGCGTCAAGGCGCGCTTGTGACAACTCGCCTGCCAGCCGGGTTGCACGCTCAACCTCGATCAATCGGTCGCGTTCCCGTTCAATACCTTGCCGGTAGTATTTGAGAGCCAATGACCCAACTAGCAGGAACAAAAAAATCGCAACACCGAGCGTTTGAAAGCCCGGGGCCCGGCTTCCATAAAGCCAGTCCTGCCAGTCGGCACCATGAATAACCACAGGCATGATAAACAACATCAGCACCAAAATCATAGTGCACAAGCCGGCAACCTGTATCTTTGCGAGGGCGGACGGCATTGGGCGGGACACCAATGTAAAAATCAAAACCGACATGGCTGCCCAACTGTAATAATAGACAATCATGGGTTTGAAGGTGTTGAACCAATGCACCGGCGTGTCGCCGCGCAGGGCAATGAAGGCCGTTGTCGTCGCGATAATGGCGACCGCGGTCCAGAACGCCAGAAGCAGGCCAATCTTTAATCGACCAGGCACCTGGGGCAACGAAAACGGCTCGGGTAACAGGTCGTGGCTGGTTGGTTGAGAAACAGACATTTTACGGCGTCCTACCTCTACGTGCATTGACATTGCAGACCTTCAAAAGGCGCGGCAAAAGTGATGCTCGCCCCCTTGCCAAAACGACCTCATGCCCACCGTCGAGGGTCAGTGTATGAGCGCCGCTGCCGCGCCGCGCTACCGATTGCAAATGACTGAGATTAATGGTGGCAGACCGGTGCACGCGCAAAAATTGTTCGCCGTCCAGCTTGGTCGAGAAAGTCGCCAGGTTTTCCGACATCAGATAGCTTTCGCCATAGGTGTGAAGGGTCACATACTGATTGGCAGCTTCGACCCAAACAATGTCTTCCGGCATAACTGCAACCAACTTTTGACCGGTGTTGACAAGAAAACTATCACTTCGGTGGGTTTGGGATTCCGCCCCAGTGTCATACGCCGAGACAAGACCCAACATGCGTTCAGCGAGGCCAATAATTTTCTTCTGGATAATGCTTTTCTTGACGCGTTCAACAGTCGGGTAAAACCGTTCTTTTTCTATGGGCTTCAACAGATAGTCTAAAACGTTCAACTCAAACGCTTTAACCGCATACTGATCAAACGCAGTCACAAACACGATGTGCGGCATATGCCTGCGATGCAACAGCCTGCTCACCACACCGATCCCGTCGAGGACAGGCATTTGAACATCCAAAAAGACGAGGTCGGGCTTGAGGCGGGATATGTCAGCGAGGGCTATGCCGCCATCGCTACTCGTGCCAACGAGTTCAAGCGCGGGATCTTTCTCTATCAAACGAATAAGAAGATCCCTGGCAAGAGGTTCATCATCAACTACCAGTGTGGTGATTTTGTCCTGTTCCAACAGCAACCTCGTTTCCCCGTATCTCTTGCTATAGCATATCAAACCATGCCACGAGGCCGATCCATTTTGTCGGTTTCGCATAATGATCCAGTGCCAATCCCAAACTAATGACGCAGTTCACATTGGAAATTCGACAATCTCAGTATTGTTTATGGCAATTCTGGCAGGGTTTTGACTGATCAGTCTGATGGTTTTTCAAAAACCAGGACAAATCTGTCAGTTCGGCCGCGGATCGATGGATCAACTATATGCTTGTCATGGCCATCCTGCGGGTTGGCCAGAAAGTCCGCTTCTGAAACCAGCTGAAAACCCGCTCTCAGGACCTCGTCGCGCACAAAACCGCCTTCAATACGGTGAATGGTATTGACGTGCGACGCCCCCACCCCAGCCGACGTGTTATGGTCGACAACCACATATCTGCCGCCGGGTTTCAGCATGTTGAAGATGGCCTGGTTCATTTTCAGGCGGTCCTCACCCAGCCACACGGTGTCATGATAATTCAGGATCAGGAACGCTGCGTCCAGGCGGTGCGGAACACTAATGCCATTCAGTCGCTTCGCCACGGAATAGGTGACGTTTTTGCGCTGATCATCTGCCATGAATGTGGGCGTGAGGGCACCCAGATTGAATTGCTGCAGTGCGTCGATAGCCAAGCCGCTATCAACCGCATACACCTGACCGGCATCGCCCACAACTCGCGACAACAGTGCAGTGTAATAACCACCAAAGGGCGCCACATCCAGTACCGTGTCACCAGGCTGAACCCCCGACAAACGCAACACTTGTGCGGGATTTCTGGACATGTCGCGCTCACGATGTCGCTCCAGTCTTGTGGGGTCGTCCACTGCATCTTCAACTGGGTCAAAGGCTTGTGCAGACCCGCTTGCCATCAGCATCAATAGCAAAAGAAAATTGGCTTTCATTACAGACTCCTCGCTTCGTTTTGGCGAGCAGGTTCAAATAACTCCCTCCCAATAAAAACTCAGAGTTTGTGAGCAGCCTCAGGCATTTGCGACGGGCAAAATTAGTCGAGCAAATCCCAAGGGGGCCTGTCCCCAAAACGGTCATAAAGGAAGGTCACCAGTTGGCGAATTTTGGGAGACAAGTGACGGCTTGGTGGATAAAGCAGCATCAGATGGATGGTCGGCGGCGCGTAATCCGGCAACACACGCACCAGTTCACCGTTTTGCAGTGAAGGCCCCACAATGAATGTAGGCAGCATGGCCACACCCAGCCCGCACAAAGCGGCCTGCTGAAGGGCTTCACCATTGTTGGCGCACATGACACCATTTACGGGAACATTCAGCTCTTTCCCCTCGCCAACAAGTCGCCAGACATGCCCTTCACCGAGCGAGCCATAGTGCAAACACGGCAGAGATTTTAGCTGATCCACTGATGAGATCTCGCCGTGCTGTTCAATGAACTCGGGGCTGGCCACCAGAAAACGACGCATTTCAGCGATTGGGTGATCAATGAGGGATGGGTTTTCATTCAGCTTGCCAATGCGAACAACCGCATCAAAGCCACCTTCAAGCGGGTCGACAAAATGATCCGTTAACGCCAATTCGAGTTTGAGATCGGGATACTGAGCCAAAAAGTCGGAAAGGGCTTTGCTTAAATGCAAGGCCCCAAACGACAAGGGCGCATTCAACCGCAGAGTACCCTTGGGTTCGTCATCGTTTTCAGCGATGGCCCTGTCGGCGTCAGCAATGTCCTGCAAAATTGATTTGGCACGGATGTAGTAAGCGTCGCCACTTGCAGTGGGGCTAACTTTTCGGGTGGTGCGGTTGAGGAGCTGCGTACCCAGTTCATCTTCCAGCGCCATGACGGACTTGTTAACACTTGAACGCGTGCGCCCCAGCCTTCGGGCCGCTGCGGCAAAGCCGCCTGCTTCCACTACATTCACGAACGCGATCAGGTTTTTGAATTTGTCCATATTGTATCTTTTTTGGAAACACTATGTTCATATTTAGTACAATTGTTTCCAATATTGAAGATACCTACATTGTGGTCAAGCACTTGATGCAAAGGAGCAAGATCATGATGACAGTAAGAAGAAGTTTTGAACGCGGCATCGCCAACCATGGCTGGCTCAATAGCCACCACACTTTCTCGTTTGGCAGCTATTATGACCCTCAGTTCATGGGGTTCGGCCCGCTGCGGGTTATCAATGAAGACCGTGTACAGCCGGGTGAAGGGTTTCCAACCCACGGCCACAGCGACATGGAGATTATCTCCTATGTGATTGATGGCGCGCTGGAGCATAAAGACACACTCGGCACCGGTTCTGTTATTCGCCCTGGTGATGTGCAGCGCATGTCCGCAGGCTCTGGCATCCGTCACAGCGAGTATAATCATTCAAAGGAAGACAATGTGCACTTCCTGCAGATCTGGATTATTCCCGAAAAGAACGGCATTGCGCCTTCGTATGAACAGAAGGCTTACACGGACGCTGAAAAAACCGGCCAGTGGAAGCTGGTGGGTTCACCAGACGGTCAGGATGGGTCTGTCACCATCCATCAGGATGTGAAACTAAACGCGACACTCCTGCCCGCCGGTGAAACGGTGACATACGAAACCACCGTCGATCGGCTTATCTGGATTCAAGCTGTGAAAGGCGAGTTCACCCTTGGCGGAGAAACCCTTGCCGCGGGTGACGGCGCTGCCATTAGCAAAGAAGAGCTGATCAGCATTAGAGCGGAAACAGACAGTGAAATCCTGTTGTTCGATATGACCAAATAACTAGGACACCAAGCAGATTGAGCCGCGCGGCACTCCCGCGCGGCTTTTCCCTTGTCTATCCGGTTTAAACTGGTGCTTGCCTCTGCGCGTAGTATAACAACACAAACCCCCACTTCAGTGGCGGGGAAGCGAAATTTCGGGGGACCCCATGGAACACGGCGATTTTCTCTCCACCGCCTTCATTTACCTCATTGCTGCCGTGGCCTCTGTGCCGATCGCCAAGCGGCTTGGTCTGGGTTCGGTCCTTGGCTACCTGATCGCTGGCGTTTTGATCGGCCCCTTCGGCATCGGCGCGGTTGGGGACCAAACCGAAATGCTGCATTTCGCCGAATTTGGCGTCGTCATGCTGTTGTTCCTTATTGGCCTTGAGCTTAAGCCCAGTCTTTTGTGGAGCATGCGCTCCCTCATTTTAGGGGCGGGCCTTACGCAGGTGCTTGCAACAGCTGTTGTGCTTGCCGGCATCAGCACGTTACTTGTTGATAGCATCAACCAAGCTATCGCACTCGGCCTGATTTTTGCGCTTTCTTCCACCGCTATTGTGCTTCAAAGCCTTGGTGAAAAAGGCTTGATGAAAACGCCGGGTGGCCAAACCAGCTTTGGCATCCTGCTAATGCAAGACCTCGCCGTGATTCCAATCATCAGCTTGCTTCCACTTCTCGCCGCTACAACTGTTGCGCCCGGCGCGGATGACGGCGGGAACACACTCATGAAAGTACTGCTGCCGCTTGTCGCCGTTGTACTTTTAATACTTGGCGGTCGCTATGTGGTGAAGCCGATCTTCCGCTTCATTGCCCATTCGCGGCTTCGCGAAATATTCACAGCGGCGGCACTATTGATGATTGTGGGCATCGCGCTTCTCATGAATTTAGTTGGCTTGTCCCCAGCCCTCGGCGCGTTTGTGGCAGGTGTTGTCCTTGCTGAAAACGAGTATCGCCACGAAATCGAAAGTGATCTCGAACCTTTCAAAGGCCTTTTGATGGGCCTGTTTTTCCTGGGGGTTGGTGCAAGCGTAGACTTTAATTTGCTTTCTGAAGAGCTGCGCCTGATTCTGGCTGCTGTTGCTTTGCTGACCGTGTCCAAATTCATCCTTTTGCTGATCGTCGCCAAGGTATGCAAACTGGATCGGCGCTCGGGTTTAATGGTCGCGTTTTTCCTGGCTCAAGGTGGAGAATTTGGCTTCGTTTTGTTTGAATACGCCCGCCAGAGCAGCGTATTCGATGGCCGCACGGCTGCGATAGGTACGCTTGTGGTCGCCCTGTCCATGATCAGCGCACCGCTGATGATGATCATATATGAGCGACTGGTCGCACCAAAAATGGTGCAGGCGCCAGCGGACCAAACAGATGTAGTGGAGCCCGAAGGCCCCATCATTATGGTGGGTTTCGGGCGTTTCGGGCAAATCGTAGGGCGCATGCTGATGGCAGCCGGCCATCATCTCACCATCCTGGACCATGATGCAGAGCAAATCGAGCTTGTGCGCCGCTTTGGCAATAAGGTCTTTTTTGGTGACGCATCACGGCTGGACCTGTTGCGCGCAGCAGGTGCAAAGGATGCCCAGCTTTTGGTTATCGCAGTGGATAGCATCGAAAAGTCACTGCAGATTGTGCAAGTGGCACAAAAGCATTTCCCGGACCTGCCAATCGCCGTTAGGGCACGCAACCGGCAACACGCCTATGAGCTTATAAGGCGCGGGGTTCGGGTGTTTGAGCGCGACACGTTCCGCTCTGCTATCTCCCTCGGCGAAGTAGCACTGCAACAACTCGGAATGCCTGCACAGCAAGCCCGTCAAACGGGTGAACGTTTTGCCGAACATGACAGGTCTGCCCTTGTTGAACTGTCGGCACTTTGGGGCGACGAAAAAGCATACGGCACCGCTGTGCGTAAAAATATGGAAGAGCTCAGGCAGATTTTGGATTCAGACAGCGACTATCTTTCCGAGCGGGAGGAAGCCAGCAAGGGCTGAGACCCCACCAACGGGCTGCGGTTCAACCAAAAAGCCCGGCGCTCAACACACCGGGCTTTGGAATTCACAATCACACCTGCGACTATTCGGCGGCTGCTTCCTCGCCACCAATTTTGTCCCACGTCCGGTGTTCAAAGTCGCTTGCGTCATGGCGCTCTCTTAGTTGTCCGGCAGGGTCACCCCAGGCACGGTTCACCATGATACCGCGCTTGACGGCTGGACGCTCTGCAATTTCTTTTGCCCAGCGCACCACATGGGTATAGGACGCCACGTCCAAAAACTCTGCTGCTTCATAAAGCTTGCCCAGAACAAGGGCACCGTACCATGCCCAAATGGCCATGTCGGCAATGGTGTAATTATCACCGCAGATGTATTTCTTGTCCGCCAGCTGTTTGTCCAAAACATCAAGCTGTCGTTTCACTTCCATGGCATAACGATCAATTGGGTATTGCCACTTTTCGGGTGCGTAGGCGTAAAAGTGACCAAAGCCACCGCCCAGGAAGGGGGCGCTGCCCATTTGCCAAAACAGCCACGAAAGGCACTCGGCCCGTTCAGGGCCATCGGCTGGCAGAAACTCTCCAAACTTTTCAGCCAAATGCATCATTATCGCCGCAGATTCAAAAAGCCGTACAGGCTTTTCTCCGCTACGGTCCCACATGGCCGGGATTTTGGAGTTAGGGTTGGCCTCTACAAATCCGGAGCTGAATTGCTGACCTTCGCTGATATCAATTGTGTAAGCATCGTATTCGGCGCCCGTGTGCCCAAGCTCCAGCAGTTCCTCAAAAAGGACAGTCACTTTTACCCCGTTGGGTGTGGCCAGCGAATAGAGCTGGAATGGATGCTCGCCTGTTGGCAGGTCCTGGTCAAATGTTGAACCAGAGATTGGGCGGTTGATTTTTGCAAAGCGTCCACCGCTTTCACTGTCCCATTTCCAGACTTTAGGCGGGGTGTAAACATTGTTATCAGACATCGTCGGAATTTCCTTTGTCGCGCAAAAGCGCGCTTCTTCAGCGTTAAAGACAGGGTGACAAAGCATCTTGCCCAGGTCAACGGTTGGGCTTGTCACAATATTGCTATCGTTCAGTTTAAGATTGGGACAAGTACGCCGTGTTCAAACAAGAATTGCTTGTGGGCAGTTAACTGAAATTCTTGCTTCGATCGGTTATTGGAAGTTTCTTTATTGACTATATTTACAATAGTATATTGACTATTGTTTCAATAAGGGCGTAAGTTGCTGTCAAATGGTGCACAAGGGGAGAGGCCATTTCCATGCGTATGGCATGCACATTTGTAGGGCTTACAGCGCTGGCAACCAGCTTGGCACTGCCCAGTTTCGGCGCATTGGCGGTTGACGATGTCTTGGATGGTAAAACACTTTACGAGGAAAACTGTGCAGCCTGCCATGACTACGGCGCAGCAGAAGCTCCGTTGACCGAAGCGCTACGGCGCTTGTCGTCCGACCATATATTCAGGGCTATGAATGACGGCGTGATGCTCGTGCAGTCCGGTCACCTTTCCCCGAGCGAGCGGCGCATGATTGCAGATTATCTGGGTGCTTCACCCAGCGGCACACTTGATGCGGCGGCCTCCAATGCTGCAGCTTACTGCGAAGATAAAAGGGACTTTTCCGCAAACCCGCTCGGCGCTGACATTGTAAACTGGGGCCTTGGCACATCCAACGCAAGATATGTCGAAAGTTCGATCACGGCCGACAACGTCGCCGACCTCGAGCTGGATTGGGTGTTTGCTTTTCCTGATAGTGCGCGCGCCCGCACACAGCCGACAGTCGCCGGCAACACGCTGTTTACAGCGGCGCAAAATGGTAAAATTTATGCGCTGGACATCAATAGCGGCTGTATCCGTTTTGATGTGCAAGTGGACGCAGAAGTACGAAGCGCAATTGCGATTGACGCGGATGAAGAAGGCAACGCATCGCGCCTGTACTTCGGTGACTTTGAGGGCAATGTTTATAGCTTTGACCTCGCGACACAGCAAATTCTCTGGCAGATCCGCGCAGATGACCACCCTGTGGCGACCGTTACCGGGTCTCCCATAGTGCACGGCGACACTCTATACGTGCCAGTTTCATCGCGCGAAGTTGTGTCAGCGGCCAACCCTGATTATGCCTGTTGCACGTTCAGAGGATCTGTTCTCGCCCTCGATAAGATGACGGGGGCAACGCGTTGGCAATCTTACATGCTTGAAGAAGCGAAGCCGCAGGGGGAAACTTCTGTCGGGACAGCGCGCTTTGGACCATCCGGGGTGCCTATATGGTCAAGCCCCACGATCGACGAAAAACGTGGTCGGATTTATGTGGGTACAGGTGAGAATTATTCCCGCCCCACAACTGGCACAAGTGATGCCATTGTTGCGCTATCGATGGAAACCGGGGCTATCGAGTGGGTAAACCAGGTCACTAAAGACGATGCCTGGAATGGATCATGCGGCTGGACGGCTGGGCCTAATTGCCCAGAAAACCGCGGCCCGGATTATGATTTTGGTGCGCCACCCGTTCTTACCACTTTGCCGAATGGCCAAGATATCATTTTGGCCGGGCAAAAGTCCGGCATGGTGTACGCCATGAACCCGGACGACGGTGGCAAGCTTATCTGGAGCAAACAAGTGGGCCGCGGCGGCATTATGGGCGGCGTACATTGGGGTATGGCCTCGGACGGCGACGTGCTTTTTGTCCCCATTTCGGATTTATCAGTTTATCCACGCGACGCCCACAAACCGGCGCAGTCCGGCATGCATGCGGTTCGTGCGGCAACAGGTGAACTGATTTGGAAAACGCTTACAAATGATGTTTGCGGCGACGCCAAATGGCGTTGCTCTCCGGGGCTGTCATCTGCTGCCACACTTGGCAATGGTCTGATATTTGGCGGTGGGCTCGACGGCGTGTTGCATATCTTTGACGCAAATACCGGTGCCATTCTCTGGCATGACAATACCAACCGAGAATTCACAGCTGTCAACGGCGTGGCTGCTGAAGGCGGTTCAATGGACTCAGACGGCCCCGTGCTTGTAGGCGACCGCCTTTTGGTGACCTCTGGTTACGACAAATGGGGTCAGAAGTTTGGCAATGTTCTGCTGTCGTACAAGATCAAGGAGGCATCCAATGATTAAGGCATTAACCCTGGGCGCCATGTTAGGGGCAGCCTTTGCGGGTTTGGCGAGCGCGCAGGAAGTGCGTGAGGACCCCCTTTATAAACCCGGCAACTCGTCAATTATTGGTGTTAATCATGTCGGCCTAAGTGTGAAAGACCTGGATGCTGCGAGTGCGTTTTACACAGGTGCTTTTGGTCTTGAAACAATCGGTGCGCGACAGTCACTCAGCCCTGCCCTTCAGTCTGCAGCGGAAAGCAGCGCCACACCAGCTTCTGTGCAACAACTCAAAGGCCCAAACAGCTTCCTCAAGCTGATGGCATTTGAAGGCAATAAACAAGCAGACGACAATTCGTTGCAACCGCAAGGGCCTGGCATTACGCACCTTTGCTTCACTGCATCAAAGACCAGACCCCTTGACGGCAAAGCCGTGGACGCCGGAGCAAGCTGGGTAAGTACGAGCAAAGCCATGGTTGATATGCGAGGTGTCGGCTATATGTATGGGTACCTTCGTGACCCAGATGGCGTGATGTTTGAAATCGAGCATAACCCCGACCCTGAACTCGACATCGAATTATGGATGGGCCACGTTGCGCTGGCGACGAATGACCTCACGGCAACCCTTGCTTTTTATGGCAGGCTTTTAGGTTTTGAAGCCTATCGCCGTGTGGACAATATTTCGGGTCCGACTTTTGATCAGGTTGGCGGCCTTGATGGCGGTGTACTTCACGGTGCATGGTTCCGCCTTGCACCCTTTTATAACCTCGAATTTTGGGAATATGTGAACCCGCGTACCGAGCCCGCAGGCAACCCAGTGGCCTTAAACGAAATTGGCTACAATCTCATCGCACTTGAAAGCAAAGACATTGAAGCTGATGCAGCAAGACTAACGGCGGCTGGCATCGAAACGCTAACCGGCATTGTTGCTGTCGAGGATGGGCAAGCAATTTTTCTGCGAGACCCAGACGGCAATCTCTTGTCGATCACGGAATTTGAAGACGGCTCTGCGCTCTCTCTGAATGCATTGCCGATGTTTGAACGGAGACAATAAAAATGTTTGATTTGAAGGGGCACGTGGCGCTTGTGACGGGGGGCAATGGAGGGATAGGTCTCGCTTTTGCCAAAGGGCTTCTAAAAGCTGGCGCACAAGTCGCCATTTGGGGCCGCAATGGCAGCAAAAACGAAGCGGCTTTGGCAGAACTAGAGGCACTGGGCGGCGAGGCTGCGGCCTTTGAGTGTGACGTAACCGACGCAAGCAGTGTTGCGGCAGCTTTCGACAAAACCATGGCGCGGTTCGGTCAGATTGACAGCTGCTTTGCCAATGCCGGTGGGTCTGGCGCACGCGGCCTTTTGCATGAACTTTCGGCCGAGGACTGGTCTGCGGTTGTGGACCTTAACCTGACAAGTGTTGTGAACACCTACCAACCGGTGATCAAGCAATTGATTGAGCGCGGCGTGCCAGGAAAACTGGTTGTAACGTCATCCATTGCAGCCCACCTTGGTATTGGTAACGGCGCCGGTTACAGCGCCACCAAAGCGGCGGTGTCAGGGCTGACCCGGGCACTCGCGGTGGAGCTTGGCCGCAGCAACATTCAGGTCAATGCCGTGTTGCCCGGATTTATTGAAACAGAGATGTCCCTTAAGACACCGCAGTATTTCCAAGATTCCGCGCGGCGGAGAACCGCGTCGGGCGTGATAGGCACGCTTGAGGATATGGAGGGCATTGCTGTATTTCTGGCCTCAAAAGAAAGCAATTACATCACAGGCCAGGAAATCATCATTGATGGCGGTCAGTCGATCTTCCCGATGTAAAGACCCGCGCCAGTCTGGCACTATTCAGACTTACCACGCTTAAGCGGCCGCAAACGTGTTTGATAGTTTGCGGCCAATTCTTTGATCGAACCAATCAGCATGGTTGCTGTCAGGTCTTCGATCTGTTGACGGTCCGCTTTTTTCCGGTGGAGATAATTGCCGCCTGCTTCTGGCAGACCGTATGAAATATCTGTCGCTGCAACGGCGATATCCATCGGAATATCAAATGTTTCGTGGATGATCTCGGCCACATAATTCACCGCCGTGGCGCGGCTGTAATAAGTGGGCCCACTGATGCCATCTGTGATGCTGGGCTCCGACTGCAAGCGGTAAAGCAGCAGGCCGCGCGTATCGATATATTCCATATAAACATGCGTCACACGGCGCACCATGCCCTCAAACGTGGTGGCTTCGTCCGCAGCTGCCATTTGCAGCACCCGGAGCGCTTTCAGCTCGCGCGCGTACAATTCTTTCAATAGCTGCGTAATATTTGGATAATAAGCATAGATAAGCGATTTGCTGACGCCAACTTCTTTGCCGATACGGTCCATTGTCAAAACCGACACACCTTCTTCAGACACAATGCGCGCTGAGGTATCCAGAATGATTTGCTTGCGATCCTCTGGGTTTAGCCGTGTTCGCTTGGTGCGTCGTTTTGCATCTGCAGTTGCCATAGTATCAATGACCCATTGCTCGTTTGCCCCGAACACTCTAACGGCATTGATTGCAGCAACTCAAGCCATTGCACAAAAACACCTTTTAAATGCTCACTCATTATTGACCATTTGGACAGCAAAATATGCTTTCTGGGGTCCATTATTGGATTTTTATTGTAATCTTATACAATAGTATTGACTCTTTATACAATAAGGCACAATATGCCCAGCATGCGGAAACTGACAGCGGGGGCTTTTTGCCAATGGGAGGTGCGCCCCTCGCTAAAATCCGGGGGGAGAAAAATGTCCAAATCTTTTAAACCGCGCCACGCGTTCAGCCTGGCTTTACTCGCATCCGTTTCACATGGAGCACTCGCTCAACAAGGCGCGGCGGATGCCGATGATTTTGCTCTTGAGGAAATCATCGTAACCGCGCAGAAGCGCGAACAATCATTGCAGGATGTCCCGATCGCCATTTCGGCCTTCTCAGGTGATGCACTTGATACACGCGTCATTGAAGAGCTGGTTGACCTGCAGCTATCGGTTCCAAACCTGATTTTTGATCAGGCACGGGCGAACCTGCGCGGTGTCGGCAATAACGCGATCTCAAGCACAGCGGAAAACGGCCTCGGCTATCATGTGAACGAAGTTTACCTGAATGCGCCGGTTGGCCGGAATACCGAATATTTCGATATTGAACGTATCGAGGTTCTGCGCGGGCCGCAGGGCACGCTCTATGGCCGGAACACCACCGCAGGTGTCCTAAATATCATCACGGCGCGCCCAACCGATGAGCTGGAGGGCCACGTCAATCTCCAGTATGGCAACTATGACAATATCCGGGTGCGCGGTGCACTCAATCTGCCGATTTCTGATAATTTCAAGCAACGCTTCGCTGGCATTTACCTGCAGCGTGACGGCTACAACACCAACCTGTTTACAGGCAATGATGTGGACGGCCGCGACAGTTATGCGCTCAGGAGTTCTTCAACGCTTGATCTTGGTGACAATTTCTCGGCAACTCTGGTTGTCAACTACCTGAAAGAAGACAGCAACCGGGCCAGCGAAACCAAAGGCACCTGTACAAAAGACGCGACGTTTGGTTGTTCGGCACTCTCTCGCGGGTTCGAAACCCCTGACGTCACCAACACACTCTGGAATTCGATTGATTTCCTCGGCGCGCTGCCAGGTGGTGACTATTTCTCTGATGCGTTCAACCCGCCTGATTTCCGCATCGTGAATATTGACCAGGAGCCCATTACACAGGTGGAAGAACTCTTCATCTCGTTTGAAATGACCTACGATTTCGGTGACCTGTCGTTGACCGCAGTTACAGGCTATCAGGACCTGGACACCTATCGTTTCCAGGACTTTGACCGTTTCGTGAGTAACCAGCGTCTGAATTTCCCGGTAACCTACCGGGCTGACTTCGTCAATGATGTCACAACGGACGAAATCCGTTCTGGCCGGCAAGATATTACGGTTGCCGAACAGTTCAGTCAGGAATTGCGCCTCGCCTCCAACTATGAAGGCCGTTTCAATTTCCTGATCGGCGCTTTCTACTTCGAATATGATGCCGACAGCAAAGCCCAGTTCAGCCATCCGACCCTTAGCATTGGTCAGGAACTGCTTGGCCTTCCAGACGAAGCAGAGTTTTTCTCTATCGAAAGTGAAGACATTGTCTCTGACAGTTTCGCCCTCTTTGGCGAAGGTTATTATGACATGTCGGACCGCACGCGCGTCACTGTCGGTGTTCGTCACACTTGGGACGAAAAATCGATCAGAACCCGCACGGTGTTCTGGAACCTGCCAGATTTCATCGAAGCGGAAGCGGACTGGAGTGTCACAACCGGCAAGCTGAGCGTTGATCACAGGCTTGACGAAGACACGCTGCTCTATGGCACGTTCTCTCGGGGCTACAAAGCGGGTGGCCTCAACCCAGGCGGTCCGGCGGGCGGCGAAACGTTTGACCCAGAGTTCCTCTACACATTTGAGGTTGGCACCAAAAGTACCTTCCTTGATGGTCGCCTGCGCGCAAACTTAAACGCCTTTTATTATGACTATACCGACCTTCAAATTGGTGCAGTGCGCGGCGTTTCGGTTGTAACCGTCAACGCTGACGCAGATATCAAAGGCTTTGAGGCTGAGTTTTACTACGCGGTCTCAGACAGCTTTTTCCTGGACGCAAACTTTGCGTATCTGGATGTAACGCTTGATAACATTCTGACGTCCGACCCTGGCGACCCTGCTGGCCTTGCTCCTGGGGTGGTCATCGCACTTGATGAAAACGGTGATCGTCAGTTTGATGCCGACGGCAACGTCATTCAGGATATTGCGGGCAATACGCTCCGGAACGCGCCCAACTTCTCGTTCAAAATTGGCGGCGACTATACCTGGCTGTTGCAGGACGAATATCAGCTGACGGCGCGCATTGATTATGCCTGGCAGGACAATTATTTCGCCAACGAGTTTAACAAACCAACAGACCGCATTGGCGCCTGGAGCCAAGCGGACGCTCAGCTTGTGTTCTCACGGGGCGACGGCACTTGGTCCCTGAAGGCATATATGAAGAACATCTTCGACAGCGACGAAGTAACCCGTATCGGTCAGGATGGTCCACTTGTGGGTCGCTTCCGCAGCGTGAACGTGCTTGAGCCACGTACCTACGGACTGGAACTGAACTATAACTTCTAAGGGGTGGTGACCCCTGGCCTGTAGTCAAACGCCCTTCCCTTAAGGCAACCCGCAGGCCCTTCCCAGAACAGCACGAGACCAACTGGCCTCGTGCTGTTTTTTATTGAAGACCTGACTGTTTTTGCCAGTGGCTGATCAGCGCCGGGATTACCTCATCCGGTGCGTGCTGCAACAGGGAATGCCCTGCATCTACCGCAATTTCTGTGTAGTCTTCAGGCATTAACCCACGCGCCGAAGCAATCACAGTTTCAGAAATCACAAAATCATTTTTGCCCCAGATATAAAGCGTTGGCAGCTCAACAGCTTTTTGAAACTCAGCCCCTTCAGCGATAGCAGGCACATCAACAGCCCGATACCAATTGAGTGCCGCCGTCAGTGCACCAGGCTCTGCCTGAATGCGAATATACTCTTCCCGGTTTTTTGCTGGCACCCGCGCAAACATGTCCTTCAGGGATTTCTGCGCTCGCATGGTGAAAATAAACTCTGGCAAAAAGGGTCGCTGCAAAAACTTCACATAGCCTGATCGTTCTGACTGCACAGGGTCTTCGATCGTACCTTTAAAGAACGCACCAGCATGGGGAATGGAAAGCGCAGCCCAGCTGTTAATACGGCCAAATTCATTGCTCATGACAGTGAACCAGCCCACCACAGCACCCCAATCATGACCCGCCAAATGAAAAGTATCGAACCCTACGGCATCAGCAACGGCATACACATCAGCAATCAGGAGCGGCACCTGATAGTTCTCAACGCCGCTTGGCCTTGCACCCGGACTATAGCCACGCTGGTCAAACGCCACCACACGGAAGCCTTCAGTTGCCGCCTCCGTTATCAGTTCTTCCCAGATGACAGACGCCTCAGGGAACCCGTGCAGCAGCAGGAGGTTGGGGCCCGCATTGTTCATACCCGCAACACGCGCGCGGTAGGTAAACTCGCCTGCAGCGATTTGATATTCCCCGTCAGGAACACCCACCTCAAACATCGGAAGGCTCTCGACATAGGCCCTGTGTGTTCTGTCCCAGTCCAGCGACATCACATACATGCCCGTTGGAATAAGCACGGCGGCGGCCAGCACTGTTAGCAGGATTTTCTTCCAAAGTTTCATTCGTCTCTCTCCACGCCCATCGAAGCTCTTATTGACTATGCGTACAATAGTGGGCATTCGCCAAGGAAGAAAGCTTCAAATGGTCCGAACCCCTGTCTGCACTCGTAAACCCTGTGCTCAATGCGAAAGAGAGTGTAATGCGAATTCTGGTGATCGAAGACGACACGGACGTTGTTGGCTATATTGAGAAAGGCCTGAACGAACTCGGCTTTACTGTCGACACTGCAACCGATGGCAAAGACGGCCTGTTTCTCGCGACCACAGAAACGTATGACGCCATCATCACAGACCGCATGCTGCCGGGCGTTGAAGGCCTGACGATTTTGAATGCGCTCAGGGCTTCAGACATTCAAACGCCCGTGTTAGTGCTCAGCGCGCTTAGCAGTGTGGAAGAGCGTGTTAAGGGCCTTAAGGCTGGCGCCGATGATTATCTGATCAAACCTTTTGCGTTTGAAGAATTGGCCGCGCGGCTGGAGGTGATGATTGCCCGCAGCAAACCAACCGGAGCCGAGCAAACCAAACTCCAGTGTTTTGACCTCGAAATGGACTTGCTTGCGCGCAAGGTAATACGGTCCGGACGGCCAATTGAGTTGCAAACAAGGGAGTTCAAACTGCTTGAGTATCTCTTGCGGCATCAGGGACAGGTTGTGACGCGCACCATGCTGCTGGAAAATGTCTGGGACTATAATTTTGATCCGCAAACAAACATTATTGACGTGCACATCAGCCGCCTTAGGCAAAAAATAAGCACCAACGGTAGCGTGCAACTGATTGAAACCGTGCGCGGCGCAGGGTACCGGATGCAGGCACCATCGTGACGGGTACACTCTCACGCTACAGCCGAAGTTCGAGCCTTGCGCTTGGCGCCTTACTTGCGGGATTGATGCTGCTGGGTGTTGCTTTCGCCGCTTTTTTTATTGTCTTTGCCAGCGAAGAAAATTTCCTGGAAGAAACCGATACGGCTATTTTGGCAGAAATGCGAACAGCCCGAACCGTTTCTGACGGCGGGCATGATGCATTAGATGCATGGTTCGAGCAGTCAACGGCAAACAACCCGCTTGGGTTTTTGTATGGCTTAAAACGCAGCGAAAATATGCTTCCCTCTGGCAATATTGGTGGTTGGCCGGAAGGAGACATCGCGGTTGTAAAAGAAGGCCTGATCAGGTTTCAGTATGCTGCATCACCCAGTGATGAACACCGTGCAGCGGTGGCCCGGATTATGACATTGCCTGACGGACGATTTCTGCTGGTTGGGCGAGATGTTACTTCTTTAAATCGAGCACAGTGGTTTGCCCAGACATTCGGCTGGATCATGATTGCATTGTTTGTCGGGTTCGCCGTCGCTTGCCTGATTGTGGGCTGGTATGTCGCCAACCGCATGAACCGCATTTCGGACACAGCGAACCGTATTATCAATACTGGCAACCTTTCCGAGCGCGTTCAGGTCGACAGTTCCTGGGACGACCTCAGCAAATTGTCTGCCGTTTTGAACCGACTTCTCGGCGAGCTTGAGACCACAATGATGGGTGTAAAATCAGTGTCTGACAGCATTGCCCATGACTTGCGTACGCCGCTCACGCGCCTGCGCGGTGATCTTGACCGTCTGCCAGAGAGTGAAACGCGCGATCAGTTGCTGGTGGAAGTCGATAATATTCTGGGCATATTTACCAGCTTGCTACGCATCACCTCTATTGAAACCGAGCGCCGAAAAAGTGCTTTTGACGATGTCCAGATCGGTGCACTGCTGGCAGACGTTGTGGAGATGTATGAGCCACTGGCTGAAGAGAAGTCATTATCGCTCAGACTGACCACGGCACCCTGCACTCTTCATGGAGACAGGGATCTGCTATTCCAACTGTTTTCCAACTTGCTCGACAATGCAATCAAGTTCACGCATGAGGGTGGCGTAACGATCGAGGCTACCGCCACCGGTGGTTCACTTCGGATATCAGTGTGTGACACGGGTCCCGGCATTTCACCGGCGGAGCGGGAAAAAGTGCTCAGACGTTTTTACCGCGTGGACAAAAGCCGTTCCCAAACTGGAAACGGGCTGGGGCTTGCAATGGTTGCGGCGATTGCAGAGCTGCACGTGGCAACAATCGAGCTTGCCGAAGGCAAGGATGGCAGTGGCTTGTGTTGCCACCTCACCTTCGAGCGCATAGCCTAGCTATTGCTTCTGCATGAAGATGGTCACTTCTGACCAGACAATCCCAAACTTTTTGATATAGGACCGATTGACAATTGTTCTATTGTCAAAGGCCCAGATCCAGTCCTGGAAGTTCACGCGGTAAGTAGTGTTGTCAACCGGCAGGTCCATTTCATAGGCCCAGTAGAAAGCGTTGCCAAATGCCTCGCCGGACGCGGGGCCAGCAATGTCACCAGCTGTGCCCGTGTAGTTTGGGCCTTCAAGCTTCTGGATTTTCCAGACCCGTTCTTTGGCACCGTCACCCAGGCTGTATTCAAACGTCTCATCAAGTGTGAGTTCACCGTTTTCAACACTGCCTGCAATATCGACTTCAAAGCGCTGCAGCAGATTGCCATCACGGTCCTGTACAATGCCCCAGGCCTTCACGTCACCGTCAAAAAACTCATAGAGGTCAAAAGGTTCGCCGGCATCCAGGTATTTTTCACCGTCCACCGAGATAGAACAGGCTGAGAGCAGAAAAGCTGATAGAACAACTGCGATATATTTCATGACTTTGTGCCTCCTAACAGTTTGTTACGCATTTTGGGCTGAGAGGATTTTTCACCGAGCCAGATGTCAAAAAACTTTTGGGTAAATAGTGGGTCCTTGATTGCGCCGATCAGTTTGCCATCACTGTAAAACAAGGTGTTCTGGTCATTGTCCGCAACGCCGGTGATGCGGGTGTTTTTCTCCACGTCAGGGATGATGCTGCGCATGTCATCAAACCAGCGAGCAAGCGTTACTTCGTCTTCAAAACCTTGCTTGCGCATTTCAACGATGGTGCGCTTGGCAATTTGTTCGCCTTCCAGTTTGCGCAGGTAATTGAGGGAAAGAGCGAACGGTTCTTCCGCTGACCAAGCGCCATTGGGGGCATAAAGTTCGGCGTCATACACTTTCCAGAACAACACCTTAAGGCGTGCTTTGCCAACTAGGTCTGCGTCGGGCACATGGCGGGTTGCCACGCCGACATCCGCCCAGGTGCCAGTGCTGGCAGCTATGCTGACCAAGAGCGTAAATAAAAGTTTTCTCATCTGTCGATTCCTTTGTTATGCGCTACGCAGCTGCGGCGCTGTTCGATTTTCGGGAAGGGAAATATTTTTCTGGCCTGCTGCCATTTTAGCAAACAGCAGCATGAGAATTGCCCACGTAGCCCCAATGGTGATGGCCACGGCCTGTGCATCCAGGCCAAAAGTGACAGCACCAAAACGAGCGCCCGCGAAATAGCTGAACGGCGCCGCGGCGAGGGATGCGGCACTCGCGAGCCAAGGCCGACTCATCAGATAACTCATGCTGTGATTAAGCGTGCCAGCGAAACCTAACCAGAGGCCAACCAGCCACAACGGGATGGGCAGCAGGCTTGGCGCTGGGTCAAACAGGTAAAGTCCACTAAGGCTGAGCGCACTGTCAGCAATCACACCAAAAATGCCACAGCTGACCATCAGCTTGAGTTCGGTGCGCCAGTGACCGCACCATATTAGGTGCAGGCCAAGCAGGGCGAACAAAAAAGGTTCCAAAGCTTCGCGGCCCAGAATGGCGGTGAACCAAACGCTTTGATACCAAAGAAAGTTCCAGGCCTTGTTGTAGTTAGGCAGTTTCATGGGCTGCCTCCCGCTTCGCTGCTGAAGCTGTTTTCATGCGACGGCACAAGGCAATCTGCCAGGCTGTGGGCAAGGACCCAAGCGTGCGAATAATGCCTGCAAACAGGGTTGGAAAATAGCCAGTGCGTTTTTGTTTTTTGATAAGATCAAGAATGGAAGTGGCAGCTTCTTCAACTTCGATGCGCATGGGCATGTCAAAGTCGTTTTTGTCTGTCAGCGGTGTACGCACGAACCCCGGCGATATGGATTGCACAACGACACCCCGGCTCGCGAGGTCCACTTCCATGGTTTTTGCCAGATAATAAAGCGCGGCTTTGCTGGCGCCGTATGCCTGACTGCGGGTAAAAGGCAGCAGACGGGCCAAACTGTCAACAAACACCAATTGCTGGCCCGCTTGCAGATTGGGCAACACCGCATTAACGCAGTTAACCGCACCAAAGAAATTGGCGTCGAACACACGGCGAAACATATCAGGGTCAAAATCTTCGACGTCTACATATTCGCAGGTGCCGGCGTTTAAGACGACAATATCAAACGTTTTGTCAACAAGGGCGGCCATGCAGGCCTCTGTGTCTGACACATCAAATGCAATGGTGCTGATGGAGCCGTTTTCCGCCGTCAGTTCGCTTAAACGTTCAGGGTTGCGACCGCAGGCTGTGACGCTGTAACCCAGCTCTGCGGCGCGGAGCGCAACCGCCTTGCCAATGCCTGAACTGGCACCAGTAATGAGGATGCGTTTCATGCTGCCATCCTCCGGCGGAGGCCACTGATGAACCCGCCAAGAAACGGCACATGCTCATAAACCATCGCACCCATATCGTAATAGTCGCGCTGACGACAGATTTTGTCGTTTCGAAGCTCCAGAACACTGAACCCGTCTACCGGAATGGGTTTGCCCCGCCGCAATTTGGGGTGGGCAAAAGTCATCTGCCAATCGACATAGGCTTTTGCCCCTTCAACTGCATGGGACCGGATCATGAAAGTACAATCGCTGCAGTTTTTCAAAAGTCGGGCGAAATAGTCTTCTACCGACGCGATACCCTGGTGCTCTGCCACCGGATCGACGAATTGAACGTCATCAGAATAAATGGTTGGCAGCGCGGTCAGCTGATCGGTGCCCAGCTGCTGATAGAAATTCAGGAATCTGGTCATAATTGTCATTTTTTGCTCTCTTTTTCTCGCTTTCGTCACTCGGACGTTGAGAAAAGGATGCATTACCGACAATTACCCGGAGATGGAGGCCACATTAATTGTAGTTAATGTTGGCCGAGAATTGCTGCAAAATGACTTTCTCAATAAATTGTGGAATAAATTTGGGCTCAGCCCGTTACCTCTACTAATGGCCCATTCCGCGCGGGCAAATGAGGATTCGGAGACCAACAATGAAACGGGACATAGCTTTTGGTTTACTGGGGGTGGCATTATTGTTGCCCATTGCATCAACAAGTGTCGAATCTGTCTCGCCTGCTCGCATACGACCTGATGTGGCAAACAGCGAGATACACAATCACTTCATCACCCAGGCTCAAACCGCCCGTTTTTTGACCCAAGCCACCTTTGGCCCAAAGTGGAGTGAAATCAACGCTCTCGCTGGCACCAGCGCCTCGGAATGGTTTGTTCAGCAAACCAAGCTTGATACCAACTATGCGCTTGATATCATTCAGGAATACCGCGACACCTACCCGGCGGATGAAGGCGACGTAAACGACTTGATTGCCAGCGCCCGCAATTCAGCTTGGTGGCGCAACGCCATCGAAGGCAAGGATCAGCTTCGCCAACGCATGGCATTTGCTTTATCGCAGATCATCGTAGTTTCAGACGCGCCGGAAGCTGTCGAAACATTTCCACAAGCTGTTGGCTATGTTCAGGATATTTTTGCGAGGCACGCCTTTGGCAACTACCGTGATATCCTTGAAGAAGTAACCTATTCCCCCATGATGGGGTTTTACCTCACCTATCTGGGCAACGAAAAAGCCGACCCTGAAACGGGCCGAATGCCCGACGAAAACTACGCGCGTGAACTGATGCAACTGTTCACAGTGGGGCTTGTTGAACTTGAAGAGACAGGCGAACCCAGGCTGGATTTGGACGGCAAGCCCATTGAGCTTTATAGCAATACTGATATTACCGGTCTGGCGCGTGTATTTACCGGCCTGGATTTCGCGGAACAGCAAAACACAAGGGACATCGAAGAAGTTGAACCCAACGTGTGGGCCCTTCCCATGCGGGTTGATCCAACACGCCATTCACCAGAGGCAAAAACTTTTCTTGGCTTAACAATCCCGGAAGGAACCAGCGCCAGCGAGAGCATTACCCGCACACTCGATCATTTGATGGCGCATGGCAACATTGGACCTTTTGTCGGCCGTCAGATTATCCAGCGCTTCACCACAAGTGAACCCTCAACGGATTATGTGAAAAGGGTTGCCAGCGCATTCAACCAGGGCCGCTTTACGCTTCCGAACAGCACCGAAGTTGGCACAGGTGTTAAAGGTGACCTGACGGCAACCCTGGCGGCAGTTCTGTTTGACCCTGAGAACCGACCAGGCCGCGCGATGTGGCGTGCAGACTATGGCAAGGTTCGGGAGCCAGTTATCCGTCTAACCAACTGGGCGCGCATGTTCAATGCCAGCGCACAATACCCTGAGTACGCTGCAGAACTGTTCCAGTTGGGTGAAATTTCGGCTTTGTCTCAGAAACCCTACGGCGCACGCTCCGTGTTCAACTTCTACAGGCCCGGTTATGTGCCGCCTGCAACTCTGGCTGGGGCCCGGGATATGACAGTGCCTGAAATGCAGCTGGTGAATGCCACCAGCATCCCAGGCTATATCAATGTCATTGGCGAGTATATTTTCCGGTTGGAACCGGACGAAGAATTCCTCCAGGAACTTCAGGAAGAATTCAACGAGTCTGACGTTGACGTGGACCAGGCCAAAGCAAAAACGACCATGGTACCCGACTATAGTTCGCTGCATTCCATTGCCATGAACAATGCCGCCCTGATCGATCGCCTTGATGACATGCTTCTCTACGGCACCCTGTCGGAAACGACTAAAAGCAACATTGAATACGCGCTACAGCACGAATTTTTCGAAGAATTTGAGGACCAAGAAGTCGTCGATGAAAAAGTGCGTTATGCGGTCTGGCTCTTTATGACCAGCCCAGACTATTTGATCCAACGCTGAGGAAAACATTATGACCTTTACCAGACGCAATTTCCTTCGCTCGGTTGGTGCAACCGCACTTGTTGGCAGCGCTGCGACGCTCACCCCGTCCATATTCAGTGCGCATGCAGCCAGTACCAGTGGCTACAAAGCGCTGGTTTGCCTGTTCTTGTATGGCGGCCTGGATAGCCATGACATGCTGATCCCCTATGATCAGGACAGCTACAACAGTTACAGCAAAATCCGGCAGTCCATGATCAATCAGTATGCAAACGGCAGTCGCTCTCGAAGCAACTTGCTGCCCTTGCAGGCAGGCAGCGCAACAAATCTTGGCGGCATGCAAATGGCCTTACCACCTGAAATGGCAGGTATAAAAACACTGTTCGACAATGGTGACGCGGCATTTGTCAGCAACGTTGGCCCGCTGATTGAACCAGTAACAAAATCAAGTTTCGAAAACGGCGCGGCCTTGCCACCCCGCCTGTTTTCCCACAACGACCAGCAAGCCACCTGGCAGGCCAGCGCGCCTGAAGGAGCGCAGGAAGGTTGGGGTGGACTGTTTGCCGACGCCGTTTTGGATTCTGGCGGTAACGCAGGCGCAGAAACCCTCACCAACATCACAGTCGCAGAAGCTGGCCCCTTTCTAACCGGGAAACGGGCCTTCCCCTACCAGATTGGCTTTCGCGGGCCCTCTACTGTTAACGCTCTTGAGGAGTTGAACAGCAATGATCTCACATCAGAGGAAGCGGATTTTATCAATCGCCTTAAACAGTCATTTGTCGCGCAAAACTTCAGCAGCAATCACATCCTCGAACAGGATATGGCAAACGCTCTCAACGGTGCCTTCAGTGCGAACGACAAGTTTGCCAGCGCCGCACGCAGTGCACAGACTGTGACAACACCGTTTGGTGGTGACCCCGTGTCCAGCCAATTGAAGGCAGTAGCCCAAACCATCGCACTGCGGGACGTTCTGGGTACTAACAGGCAAATCTTCTTTGTGGCGATGGGTGGCTTCGACACGCATGACGCCCAGGCCTCTGTCCTGCCTGGCCACATGAAAATGATCAGTGACGGTGTTTCCGCCTTTAGTGATGCCATGAAAGAACTGGGGTTGAATGACAGCGTCACGCTTTTCACCGCTACTGACTTTGGCCGCACACTGGCTGTCAATGGTGATGGTACAGACCATGGATGGGGCGGCCACCAATTTGTTGTGGGCGGTGCCGTTAAAGGCCGCGAAATATATGGCACCATGCCTGAGGCCACTGTCGACCACGACCAAGATTCAGGAGGGGGACGCTTGATCCCCACACTTTCGGTTGAACAGTATGCCAGCCCGCTTGGTAGCTGGTTTGGCCTTGGTCCTTCTGAACTGGCAACGGCATTGCCCCGCCTCGGGAACTTTAATGCCGGCCCAGGCTTCATCTGATCTCAGACACGGCTTGTGAACCTGCTTCAATCATAGCAGTATGGTGGAAACCGTGTTTTGAGTTTTGGAACAATTTCGCGTCCCATCCCATATGGGGCGCGCAGCAGTTTGGGGAGAGACTGCCACCATGACAGAAGCACCACACATCATCACTGACGCTATGATCCATGAGCTCGCAGAACGGCAGGCATCACTGCGCCCTGATGCCGTTGCCCTTGAGTTCGAAGGAAAGTCCGAGACATACAGCGAACTCAATGCACGCGCCAATCAAGTAGCAAACGCGCTGATTTCCCTGGATGTAAAGCGTGGTGACCGGGTCGTGTGGCTCGCTCAAAATCTGGGCTCTTTTTGGCATTTTCTATTGGGTGCAGCAAAAATGGGCGCAGCACTGACACCGCTGAATTGGCGACTGGCACCGGCAGAAATTTCAGCCATTCTAGCGGATGCAAACCCAACGCTCGTTGTGGGCGAATCTGATTTTTTAGATGCCGTTGATATTGGCGATGCCGTTTCTGACGGCCGGGTGTTAGCCATTGAAGCAACCGGTGCCGACAGCCTGAACGCCATCATCGATCAACAATCGAAGGACGCCCCAGACTATACTCCCAAACTCGAAGATGCGGTCATTCAGCTATACACAAGCGGCACCACGGGCCTGCCCAAGGGTGTGATTTTGTCGAATGCCGCATATAAGGCGCTGGGTGACGCTGGTTTGGAAACCGGCGTTCTGAAACGCCAATCAGAGGACGAAGCCATTCTTCACGCCATTCCGCACTTCCATGTGGCTGGTGTGAATTTTGGCATGATGGCGTTCCAGCGCTCAATGCCCATCATCCAACATCGGCAATTTGATCCAGCAGCAATTGCGAGTGCAGCACAAGGTAACACGCCGCTCAGTATATTCCTGGTGCCTGCCATGGTTATGATGGTTTTGGAAGCGGCCAAGAAGATGGAAACACCTCTGAACCAGGTTTCACAAATCTTGTACGGGGCAGCACCAATGCCGGGAGCATTGCTGGAAGCCGCAATGGGAGCCATGCCCGAAACAATTTTCTCCCAGTTTTATGGCATGACCGAAACAACTGGCGGCCTGTCCTATCTCGAACACAAAGACCATTTGGATCCAGTTACACGCTCGGCAGCTGGCAAGGCCATGGTGGGCTGCGAGGTGAAAATTGTTGATGCTTCAACGGGAGAAGAAGTTCCGGTGGGTGAAGTCGGCGAAGTTCTTACCCGGTCTGGCCATCTAATGGACGGATATTGGCAGCGCCCAGACGCCACGGCAGACGCTATTAAAGATGGTTGGTACTGGTCTGGCGACGCAGGCCGGGTTGACGAAAATGGCTTTA
This sequence comes from Kordiimonas sp., assembly GCA_963921265.3. Lineage (GTDB taxonomy): Bacteria > Pseudomonadota > Alphaproteobacteria > Sphingomonadales > Kordiimonadaceae > Kordiimonas. The sequence goes on along the minus strand of OZ001196.2, from coordinate 2,867,561 downwards.
TTTATGTGGTGGATCGCATCAAGGACATGATCATTTCAGGCGGTGAAAACATCTATCCCGCGGAACTCGAAAATGCGCTGTCATCGCATCCCGCGGTTCTCGAATGCGCGATGGTCGGCGCCCCTGATGAAAAATGGGGCGAAATCGTCAAGGCGTTTGTGGTTTGCAGGCCGGGGTCTGAACTTTCGGCCGATGACGTAGTTGCCCATTTGAAGGAACGTATCGCCTCTTTCAAACTGCCAAGAGCCGTTGAGTTTTTGGAAGCGCTGCCCCGCAATCCGTCAGGGAAAATCCTGAAAACGACACTAAGAACAATGTAGTTGAGCGGATCGCGGTTCAACCCGCCGCCACGGGGTTATCGTGGAAGACCTTGTGCATTAGCGGCACGAAGCTTTCGAGAGGATCCACCTCAAAGTCCGGATCAAAGGCTGGGGCGTCCCATTCGTCAACGAGCTTGACAGCAAGATCATACCAAGGTTCGTCTTTGAACTGTTTCCTGAGGTCTGTTGGCGCACCCAGATAGTGATAATAGTGCTCACCTTGAAAGGCCTGGTGGTTGCGGATCACGTGATAGCAATTGTCGCTGATGTAAGGGCGCATCATCTCCGCAGCAATGGGGCCATGGTTCGGCACATTGATCGCTTTGCCAATATCATGGCAGAGCGCAACAACAATCTCTTCATCAGATGCGCCGGCGCGGCGCGCCAAGGTGCCTGTCATCAGGGCGTGCTGCAGTTGGTCGCAGGCGAAGCCAAGCGTATATTGTTCGAGTGATTTCAAAAGACCAATAAAGCGATCGGCAGTGTTTTTGAACTCTTCCATATGAGCCGCACCGATGATTTTCCAGTCTTCAGCAGTACCGTCCTGCATTGCCGTGAATGTTGCTTGTTCACCCATGATAAATCTCCCCGTCCGCACTCAAATTCTGAGCCCAAAGGCTAACATGTCCTGCTGGATAATCTGGTCGGAACCGGGGACTTGTCAACAAAATGGGCCCACCTGACGGCGAGCCCATTGTTTTTTCAAAGCAGTCTGAGAAATTTAGTTCAAGCCGTTTAACCAGTCTGACACGGTGTTCACATAGTCGCCTGGCAACCGGTGTTTGCTGTCGAATGACTGCGTTTGAGGTTTTCTCCCAGCGGACTCTGCAAGTGCTTTGTTTTGTTCCTGACTTGCAAATTGGTCGCGGTCCGCTGTGATCAACAACCATGGTATTGTCACATCCGGCGCAAATTTGATGGGTGCAAGGTCTGGAACATTCGTTACCGCGGGCGGCACCATTGTGACCAGTTGTGTAACCCTGTCGTCTTGCGCTGCCAAGAGTGTTGCCATTTGGGCCCCCATGCTGTAGCCCATGGCCAACACGCCCTTTGCATCAGGGTGTTTTTCAAGCATTGTATCCAACAACAGTTGATAGTCGTTGATGGTGCCATTGATCATGGCTGTGTATGCCTTGCCATCGCCTTTTCGCGCGTTGGTCAAAAACTCGATGGGACTTGCATCGCCCATGCGGGCACCGTGCCCGCGGGCATCAAGTGCAACAACACGGTAGCCACGATTGATCAAATCAGCCGTCAGCTTATCGCCAGACATGAGATTGTCTTGGGCGAGCCAATATAGATTGGAAGCCGCCATTGGGTGCATTAATACAGCCAGTGGCGCATCGTCCCTGGTTTCTCGTGAGATATAAGTAAAACCAATGACGCGTTCACCGTCTGGGGCATTGAACACCACAGGGTCTACGCGTGTGCCGGCAGCGCCAGCACCAACAGAGAACATCGCCAATAGGAAGACGGCGAAAGCTTTTAAAGATGTATGTGTCATGACTCGGGGTCTCCTCTTTTTGTTGAGACCTCTTTAACGGAGTGAAAGTCAAACCAACGTCAAACAGCTTTATGCCAGGAAAAGATGGCGGTGGTGCCGCCACCGTCCCGCGGTTCAAGTGCAAAATCGATATCAAAATGACGGCAAAGACGTTCAACGAGGGTAAGACCCACGCCGAATCCCTCTTTGTCCGGGTCCACCTGGCCAAACCCGACGCCAGTATCGGAAATGGAAATGCTAACGGGTGTGGATGCAAGGCTGACCTCACCCGCTTCAGTGTATGAAAAAGCATTCCGGAGAATATTACCAATAATCACAAGCGCCACGGGTTCAGGTACTGGCATGACCCCAACGAGAGGTTCTTCAAATTTAAGTGCTACGTCCCTGTCTGCCACAAGATGGCCATAGGCATCCACACTGCGACGGCAAATGGTGTCGATTTGGCAGGACTGAGCCATATCAGGGTCCCGGCCCAGCCACAAAATACCTTCCGTGAGCTGTTGCATATCTTTAATGGCAGACTTTAGGCGAACGAGCGCTTTACTGCTGACTTCCTTTTCCTCAAGGACTTCAGCTGCACCAAAAGCGACAGCAAGCGGCGTCCTGAGTTCGTGGCTGGCATCGCGGTTAAACTGTCGCTCCCGCTCAATAAGGGCTTGGATGCGGCTATCGCGTTCCTCGATGGCATGCACCAGGGTGTGCAACTCTTTTGGTGCCCCCGGTGGAATGTGCAGACGGCCAGCAACACTTTCGCCGTCCACCAACACACGAGCAACCTCTTCCATTGGGCTTGATACCTTGCGGCTCATGCGTGCGAGAGCCAGCATCGACAGCAAGATGCCAACACCTGCCATAACAGCTATTGAGATCAAAAAATATTTGAGTTGGGGTGTAGAACGAATAAACCGCCTCGCATTGAAAAACACATACAGACTTCTGCCATCTTCAAGTGGGCGCACGAGCGCATGAAAGTGGCCATTTTCTTCACCAAAGACTTCAAACTGTCCGCTGGTGTATGTCGGGTCTATTTCTGCCTGCAACCAAACTGGCATGTCGTCTGTGCCAACATAGTAGGTCATATAAAGTGACTTGAGTGAGCCTTGGGTTTCACTGGGAGCGGGGTTTTCTGCAACAAATTCTGAGGCTGCTGCTTGCACAAGCAAGTCAAAAATTTCGTCCTCAGTGGAAAAAACGAAGACCACCACCAAAAGGGAGAAGATGGAAAAACTGGTGATCATCGCGCCCAAAAATGTGCGCATAATCATGCTTCTGATGCGGCGCGACGGCTTGCTCATGACTTTCCCTTAAGGGCATAACCACGACCCCGAACCGTTTTCAGCGCCTCTGGCGCACCAATGCCCGCCAGCGATTTCCGAAGGTTATAGATATGCGTTCTAAGCGCACCCGACTCTGGTGGCTCGTCTGCCCAGAGGGCGTAACTAATGTCCTCGCTTGAAATCACGTTTGCCTCTGCGTCCAGAAGCATCGAGAGTATTTTCGCTTCTTTTTCCATCAGCACGGTGCTGTTCGACATGAAGGACACCGTATAATTGGAAGGATCAAATGATAGTCCGGCAAAAGACAGGACCTGCTTAACCCTGGCTTTCGGCCTCCGTGCCAACGCTTCGATACGCGCCTTGAGCTCTCGAAGCGAAAATGGTTTCACCAGATAATCATCCGCACCAGCGTCGAAGCCAGCTTCTTTGTCATCAATTGTGTCCCGCGCGGTCAACATTATGATCGGTGCCTGTAACCCCGCTGCGCGCCGATACGCTGCGCAAACTTCCAAGCCGTCTTTGCCGGGTAGCATCAGGTCCAGGACAATCACGTCATATTGGTTTTCAAGCGCCAGCTCGAGGCCCTGGTCACCAGTGTAGGCAAAATCGAGCGTGTAATGATCGCCTTCAAGATAGTCCGCAATGTTTGCCTGAATATCCAGATTGTCTTCCACAATCAGCAACCGCATGGGCCAATCCTCTCTGTTCTCAGATCAAAAATCATAGCGAGCGCAATGTCAAACAAGCGTCAAACCGGCTGTAAGCCCATTTCACCTTCATTTGACATTTGTATCTGTAGGGTTTGCTCAATCGACAGGAGCAGAAAATGCAAAATACAATCGAGCTGAACAATATCAGCCATCACTTTGACACCACTAGCGAGCGGATCAAACTGTTTCAAGGGCTGTCCCAGGTTATTCACACGGGCGAGACTCTTGCAATCGTTGGTCCGTCCGGCGCCGGCAAATCAAGCCTGCTTTCAATTGCTGCAGGCCTTGAAATGCCAGCAACTGGTGAAATCCATTTCACCATTGACGGCGGTCGCGTAGATGCCCTTGAAATGCGGGCGAACTCCGGTTTCATATTCCAGCAATTCCACCTCATGCCTGAACTGGACGCCATCGGTAACTTGGCGTTGCCACTTCGCTTGAAAGGCAACCGGGCAGCGTTTGATATTGCGGCCGAGTGGCTCGATAAAGTGGGTCTTAAAGAACGGGCTCGACACAAGCCGCATCAGCTGAGCGGAGGCGAACAACAGCGCGTAGCAGTTGCCCGTGCATTCGTGACACAACCCAAATTCATTTTTGCCGATGAACCCACAGGCAACCTTGACGCCCGCACATCCGACAGTGTTGCAGACTTGATGTTTGATTGCGCCAAAGAGGCTGGAGCGGGGTTGATTGTAGTAACACACAGCAACCGCCTTGCCGCACGCGCGCAAAAATGCCTTCGACTGGAGCGCGGCCAATTGGAGTTGGCGGCATGAATAAGTTCCGTCTATCCATCGAAAACGCCCTGCATGACCTCAAGTCCAGTGATGGAAGCGTAAGCATAGCGACACAAACCACCCTGCTGTTTTTTCTGATCACGCTCTCCCTCACCAGCGCTTCAATTCAGCGGTACCTTGCATCCAACCTGGATCAAATGCTCGGTTCCGATGCGGTGATCGAAAGCCACACAGAATTGTCGCCCCCGCAAGAAGCTGAGTTAGCGAAACAAACTGACGGCATTTCCAAAACATCTCTTGCGACTATCACACTCACGCGGGAAGGCGCATGGGCACGTGTACAATTAAAACAGGTGGACGACACCTACCCACTGCAAGGCACGCTTCAAACAGGTGAAACGCCGGCTTCACCGCACCAGGAGACAAAACATGGTCCTGGCGAGGGAGACATTTGGCTTGGACCTCGGCTTGCGACCAAGCTAGGCGCATCAATTGGTGATCCAATAAAAATTGGCGCAACTGATTTGCGGGTTTCGGCCATCCTATTTCACGAACCCGATCGCATAATGGAAGGCCACAGTGTTGCGTTGCGTGCAATGGTGCATAAATCGAGCCTCCAAAAGGGTGCGATTGAATCCAGCGGACAACGTTCCCGGTATCTGATTGCAGCGAACAAAGAAGCCATTCCAACACTGGAGCGCTGGACTAAAGCCAATCTTCCTGGCGCACAATTCATCAAAAAACATGGCGGCGAGCACCCCCTCGCAAGCTTTTGGAAACGCACTGAAAACTTCCTGGGGCTTGCGTCCGTGATCCTGTTTTTCATGGGCGCTGTGGCTCTTGATATGACAAACCGTCGTTGGCTTGCAAAAATGCGATATCGGCTGGCAATCTATAGCAGTTTGGGCACAAGCATTGCTTCGGGAATGCGGGTCGCGATTGGGTCCTGGCTGCTTGGTTTCATTTTGTGCGCAATCATTGCTTTTACGGCTGCCGTGGGCGCCTTCAATTTGATCATATCAGAACTGCAAACGTATTTTCCCGGGATTGTCGGCGGCATTAACCTGCTGGCGGCAACAAAAACAATTGGCCTTGTATTCCTGATGATGCTGGCGATGCAGGTTTCAAGCTTTGTCCAGCTTTCACGCTCGTCAATCCTGTCGCTCATTCGAAACAGTGCAGAAGGAAGTTACATCTGGCAGAGGCTATTCTTCAGTTTACTTGCCGTAACACTTTTAGCGGCCTTGTATTCAGACAATTGGCTTTTGACAGCGATGACCTTGTCGGCCCTGGCATTTGCGCTGGTGTTGATGCTGGTTCTCACGTGGGCTGTTATTCGGGTTGGTGATTTTTGGGGAAAGAAACGGGCAGGCAAGCTTCCGTTCGCTTTTTTCATGATGCGTCAACGCATGTTTGCCAAATCGGCACAGGTTATGGGGCTTGGCCTTTGTGCGCTGCTGCTGTTGTTTACCTTGATGCTGATGCGAGACCTCGGCAGCACCATTGAGCGCTATAATCGCACGCATGATGGCAACCTGATTATTGCAGAAGCTCAGGAAAACCAGGTCGATGCCATTCGTGACTGGGCGGACCGCACAAACAGCAGCATTCGATCTTTGCGGCCGTTTGTCTCTGCTCAACTGATCAAAATTAATGGCCAAAACCTCTCGGATTATGCCCAAAAACCAAGCGATACACTCGCAACGGTGCAAGACCCCATCCGGTTAAGCTGGACGGACGCCATGCCTGCAAATAACCGCCTGACCGGCGGCACATGGTGGCAGACCGGCACGCATAGGTGGCAGCAGATTTCGACCGAGCCGGAAGTGATGACAGACCTGGGCCTCGAGTATGGTGACCGACTGACATACCAAATTGGTGCCCGGGCCTATGAGTTTACCCTGGTTGCCAGCCATGGTTTCAGGCCGGGTGGTGGCTCTGTCACCTTTTGGTTTCAGGTCCCGCTGGCGGCGCAGCATGAAATTGATGCCCCAGTGCGTTTTATGGGAACGATGGAACTGCCTGATGCAGCATGGGATTCTCTTGCAGGCCTTTGGCAACGCTACCCAACGCTTTCCCTTTCTCCGCTCAAAGAACTGACAGATCGGTTTGACCAGACTGTCGCCATGGTATCAAAACTTACCATTGGATACGCGTCCATGGTCCTGTTGCTTGCGCTAATCGTTCTCGCCGCCTCCGTCAGTGGTTTTCAAGCAGATGACCGGCAGAAGAATGGCTTGTTGATGAGCATGGGTCTTCGTGAAAAAGACTGCCTTCATCTCAATTTTTATGACTGGGGCGTAACGGCGTTGATTGCGGCAACGGGCGCAATTGCTGGCACCTGGGTTGCGGGTTTCCTGATTTACCAAGAACAGTATGGCCTGGTTTACAGCCCTGACATTTTCTGGGTCATCGGCACGGTTGCGACGATGATTTTGGCAATTTGCCTGGTTGGCTACGCCGCATGCCGAGGTACGCTCAGGGTATCAGTACGGGACTTACTGACAGCTTGACGACCTGCGTTACGTCTTAATCAACGCAAAGGCGATCATAAAATCGCCTTTGTCATCTTTCGTACTTCTGAGGTTACGTGCCATTGCCCTCAAAGTTTTGAGCGGAAACCGGGAGGGAGGGTGCCACCACCTGCATGCCAAGCAAATTGCCGTCCGGGTCGCGGCCAAAAAGGATTTCGCCGCCATCCATCGGCTCCACGTCACCAACAAGGGTTCCACCGGCTTCCAAAAACTTAACCCGGGCCGCTTCAAGGTCTGAAACATCAAAAACAATCATATTGTAACCGACGGCATCAACAGGCCGCGGCTCGGCAGGCAACTCGGTTGGGTGGCTGATAAATTCTGCGATCTCCAGCTCCATATTGCGAATTTGAAACCAGGCCATTTGAATTTCGGTATCTTTAAGGCCCGAAACCATGTCAAACACCTCGCCGGACAAGCCCCAGAACCACCAGCCAAACCGGCGCGGATTTTCTTCCTCCAGAAAAACCGAATAAAAATCCACCAATCGGTCAATGTCCGGGGTGGCAAGGGCAACATGTCGAAGTCGATAGTCGTTTTTTGGTGGTTCTGGCAGATTAAGGGCTGCTACATCCACATGTTCAACTTCGATCATAATACCATCATGATCATGGGCATAGGCATATTCAACGGGGTTGCGTTCACTAAGCTGCACCATTTGCCGGGACCCACGATGCGTAGCGCCGCCAGCCAAAAACCTTTCATAGGCACCCGTTTCCTTTTTTGCCTGGTAACAAACGTGCGCAATTCCAGGACCATTTACAGTTACGGCTGGCATGGCGAGCGTCGCGTCGGGGCTGCCCTCAAACTCCATGAACTTGATTTGAGCATTGACACTCTTCATCAGCCGCGACTTGGCTATCACACCTTCTCGGCCAGCGAGGGCGTCAAGTGCAGCGCTGTCTGACAGCACATTTTCCTCAACAAATTTCAAGTCGCCAGCTGCTGCATAGAGCTGCGTTGCGCGGTCCAGGTCGGTAACAGAAACACCAACATAATTGACACCGCGCACAATAGTTTTTGACCGATCAACCGGGTCACCACCATCACTGCAGGCAGCCAGCGACAACAAGGCAAATACTAATAAGGCTTTTGTTTTCAAAATGTCCCCCCAACATGCTCAAATCGGATCATTAGACCCTGTAGAGGAGGTCAAAATAGCCCTTATTGTAATTATAGTCAATAAAGCAATGCCCGATGATATTGGTAGCATGAAACTATTGTTCGCTGCGCCGCAACAGCATAGGCTGACAAAAGTTTATAGGCCTCAAGTGAGCATGCCAGTCGATGGAATCAAAAACTCTGTATGACAAACTAATTGATAGTCACACGGTTAAAACACTGGATGATGATGGCCATGTCCTGCTCTACATTGATCGTCATATCGTCAATGAATACACAAGCCCCCAGGCATTCAGCGGCTTGCGCGAGCAAGACCGTAATGTTTGGCGGCCCTCCACTACGCTCGCTGTTGTTGATCATGTGAATTCGACCGAACCCAACCGGGTGGATTTTTCCACGCAAGAGTCAGGGGCCAACCAAATGCGATATCTGGCCGACAACTGCGAGAAGTTCGGCATTGAACTCTTCGATCTTCTCGATCAGCGCCAGGGCATTGAGCATGTCGTAGCACCAGAACAGGGACTTGTTCTGCCGGGTATGGTGATTGCCGCAGGCGACAGCCATACAACAACATACGGAGCGCTTGGTGCGTTTGGTTTTGGCATTGGCACATCCGAGATAGAGCATCTGCTGGCGACACAAACTCTTGTATACAAGCGGCTCAAAACAATGCGGGTCACCATCGATGGCAGACTCGGGTTTGGTGTGACCTCCAAAGACCTGATCATGACTGTCATTCGAAAAATCGGCAGCTCTGGCGCCACTGGTTTTGTTATGGAGTTTGCCGGTTCCACTATCTCGGATTTGAGCGTCGAAGCACGCATGACCATATGCAATATGGCGGTAGAAGCTGGTGCCCGCGGCGCCTACATGGCACCAGATGACAAGGTTTTTGAATATCTGGAAAGCAAACCCCGCGTCCCAAAAGGGGCCCTTTGGTCAAAGGCAGTTGAAAAATGGCGAGAGCTCAGAACCGACAAAGGCGCTGAGTTTGATAAAGAAGTTGAACTGAATGCGTCCCACATTGAACCCATGGTTTCCTGGGGCATCAGCCCTGATCAAGCAGACGGCATTTCCGGTATCGTCCCTAATGCTGAAAACAATGTGACACACCCGGAGAAGGTAGCGATCGAAAAGGCCCAGAAGTACATGGGGCTGGAAGCTGGGACAAAATTCGAGGATATCCCCATTACACATGCGTTTATCGGTTCCTGCACGAATTCCAGGATTGAAGACCTGAGACAAGTTGCGGCGGTTCTGAAAGGGCGGCAGGTTGCAAATGACGTGCGCGCAATCATTGTCCCGGGGTCGTCGCTGGTGCGCCAACAGGCCGACGAAGAAGGTCTTGCTGACATATTCAAAGCTGCAGGGTTTGAGTGGCGACAGTCAGGCTGTTCTCTTTGCCTTGCTATGAACGAGGACGTTTTGAAACCTGGTGAACGCTGCGCATCGAGCACCAACAGGAATTTTGAAGGGCGGCAAGGTGCCGGAGCCCGCACGCACCTGATGAGTCCGGCCATGGTTGCTGCTGCTGCCATAACGGGTCGTCTCACCGACGTACGCAAGCTTGTGCAAGGCACGTGATCATGGAACCGTTTGACACAATCACTGGGATCGCCGCGCCGATGTTAGATGCCAACATCGGCACAGACGTGATCATGCCCAAACAGTTCCTGACCGGCATTGACCGGAAAGGACTGGATCGCGGTGTGTTTTATGATCAGCGGTTTTTGCCGGATGGTCAAAAAAACCCGGGTTTTGTGCTGAATGAAGCGAGATATTCAAATGCCAAATTCCTTCTAACTGGACCCAACTTTGGCTGCGGCTCAAGCCGCGAGCATGCAGTTTGGGGTCTTAGGCAGCTTGGCATTCGTGCCCTCATCGGCACTTCGTTCGCAGGTATATTTTTCGACAATTGCATGCGGAATGGCGTTTTGGCGGCAACCCTTGAGGCGCGTGAATTAGATCAGCTGTCTCAGGTCGTGGTTCAAAACCCGGGCTTGCCTATGACAATTGATTTGCCTGCCCAGCAAATTTCAATTGAGGGTCATATGAACCTTAGTTTCGAGATCGACGACCTGAGAAAAAAGACGCTCATGTCCGGCCTGGACCCGATCGGTGCCACGCTTCAATACAAGCAAGACATAATCGACTTTGAAGACCGGCATTTGCAGGAAAACCCCTGGCTTGCAGACCAAGCTGAGGTCAGCCAAAGAAGTTGAGTGCCTGCTGAAGCAATAGATCCGGTACTTCCTCGGGAATATAGTGGCCGGATGGCAAAGCTTCGCCGGATACGTTACTTGCCACATCCCGCCATTCCGCCAAAACGTCGAAGCATTGCCCAACCGCACCTTCTTTACCCCAAAGAACCTTTATGGGCATTTCCAGCTTTTTGCCCGCAGAACGGTCTGCTTTGTCGTGCTCAAGATCAGTTGAGGCGCTGGCGCGATAGTCTTCACACATGCTCTCTGCGCTGCCTTCGATCCTGATGCAGCGACGATATTCAGCGAGCGCTTCTGCCGAGAAATGTTTCATGCCTTCACTGCGCACACCCATCACACCCTCCAAATAGGCGTCTGGGTCGCTTTTGATTAGAATTTCCGGCAGCGGAGATGGCCGGATTAGGAAAAACCAGTGCCAATAAGCCCGCGCAAAGGCCTCATCCGTTTTTTCATACATCGCAAGTGTAGGAGCGATATCAAGCAACATCATACGTTGCACAATATGTGGATGATCGGCCGCCAATCTGTGGGCAACCCGGGCCCCTCGGTCATGCGCGAGCACATCAAACGTTTTGAAACCGAGAGAGGCCATTAGTGCAACCATGTCTTTTGCCATCACCCGTTTTGAATAGGGCATATGCCGCGCGTCGGAAGGTGGCCTCGAACTGTCGCCGTATCCCCGCAAGTCAGCCAAAACGATGGTGAATTGTTCCGTGAGGCGATCAGCTACTTTGTGCCAGATGACATGCGATTGTGGATGACCATGCAGCAGAAGGAGCGGCGGCCCCTCTCCCGCCGTTCGGTAAAATATGTCCGCTCCATCGTGATGGAAACTATTGGTGTCAAAGCCACTGAACATTTGAGAGCATCCCTCAGTTTTGATCCAAAACTATGTGTCTTCCAGGCCAAATGGCACTGATGGACGACGATAATCGTCTGACATTAATGATCGACCGATCGGCGGCTCGGCGCGAGCCATGCAATCGGATCGGTGACACAAACGACATGTCACACCGATAGGGGTTGGCTTGGCAGTCGTCACATCCTGAGCCTGCGTGTAAACGAGTTCCAGCGCATGCTCGGAAGCGCAGCACAGTGCAATCGCGCGCTCAACTTTTTGACGATTATAACCACCACCACCTGCTGTAACTGTTCTGACAATCGAGAAAAAACGCTCCCCCTCCGGGAGCTCCACCCACTGCGTGAGAATTTTCCGGGGGTTCGCGAAAGCACTATGAAGTGACCAAAGCGGGCACGAACCACCATGCAGCGCAAACGGAAACCCTGCCCCGTCAAGACGTTTAGAGACATTCCCAGCGGCATCAATTCGAATGAAAAAGAAGGGCACGCCCTCGTGACCTGGTTTTTGAAGTGTGGTCAGACGGTGGGCCACTTGCTCAAAACTGGCACCAAACTGCCGGGCCAAGGCCTCAATGTCATACATGCGGGACTTGGCGGCTTTTGCAAAAGCCTGATACGGCATCATAAGGGCGGCCGCTGCATAACTTGCAAGCGCGCGCCTTGTCAGCTTCTCGCCAGCTTCTGATTCAAAACTGACCGATGCGAGAATGTCGGAGATGATGTTTGTCATCTCCAGATACACCACCTGCAGTGCCAGCTGGAATGTGGCACTCGCCTTATCAAGCGCTTCATCAAGGACAATCTCTTTGCGGTGCACGTCAAAGCGGCGGGCAAACCCAACCATCAAATCAGGCGGCAGATGGCGCACCCTGATGCGCTGATCGGCAAAATAACGTTCGAAGCCACCAACCCTTTTGATTTCTGCTGAGAGAGCTTCCGCCTTATCGTCGATTTCAGCAAAAAAGTTTTTGCGAACGGCCAAAAAACGCCGGGCTTCGCTGACGGGATCCGGCCCTACAGAATCGCCGCTTGATTTGTCTGCAAGCGCCATCTGACCCTGTTGATAAGCGGTGTGGAGCCGCAAAACTGCCTCTGCTGTCGCCGGAAAGGTACTGCCAAAATCCTGAAGCTCAAGTGGCGACAGGTCCAAATCAGCAAACAGCGGGTCTTTGAATGCCGCAGATATCTGGTCATGAAAATCATCGCCCGCACCGCGCGCAAGTGAAGCAATATCCACGCGGTAAATCTCTGCGAGCTTAAGTAGCGTCGCCGCAGTAACGGGGCGCTGGTTGCTTTCAATCAAAGCAATATAGGACGGCGACACCTCAAGGTCTTCTGCCATCATTGTTTGCGTAAGACCCAGGTCCCGGCGCAAGCGCCGAATGCGTGGCCCCATGAATGTACTGCGTTTTTTTGCCATTCTGCGCCTCGTTGTTACAAGAATAATATTACAAACTTTACATTCTTACAATTTGATTTGTAATTTATTACAACATCACTTTTTTTATCTGCGAGAATCCCTTTTTTGCGCGTATTTCCTGTCTCGAAAGCGAATTGCCTATTTTCAGGCAAGTAAATGCTGGGTTTGTGCAGAGGAGAATTGCGATGCCTTACGATAACAATGCTGGAACACCGAACGGGGCCAATACGATGGACTATAAAAACGAGATTGAGAATGTCCGCGGCCTGATCAAAAGCTACAAAGGCGCCTGGGACGGTATTGACGCAGAGGCAGTCGCCCGCATGCGCGCCCAGAACCGCTTCCACACTGGCCTCGATATCGCACGCTACACTGCAGACATCATGCGTAAAGACATGGCCGCATACGATGCGGACCCTGCCAGCTACACACAGTCGCTCGGCTGCTGGCACGGCTTTATTGGCCAGCAAAAGATGATTTCTATCAAAAAGCACTTTGGCAGCACCAAAGGCCGCTACCTGTATCTTTCAGGCTGGATGGTTGCCGCTCTGCGCTCGGAGTTTGGCCCGCTGCCCGACCAAAGCATGCATGAAAAAACATCCGTGCCGGCCTTGATTGAAGAGCTATACACTTTTCTGAAGCAGGCAGATGCGCGCGAACTTGGCGGCCTGTTCCGGGAATTGGATGCAGCCCGTGGCGCGGGCAACGCGGCGCTAGAAGCCGAAGTTCAAGGCAAGATTGACAATTTCCAAACCCATGTTGTTCCGATCATCGCAGACATTGACGCCGGGTTCGGTAACGCGGAAGCCACTTACTTGCTTGCCAAGAAAATGATTGAGGCGGGAGCATGCGCTCTACAAATCGAAAACCAGGTGTCTGACGAAAAGCAGTGCGGCCACCAAGACGGTAAAGTGACGGTGCCACACGAGGACTTTATCGCCAAGGTACGTGCATGCCGTTATGCATTCCTGGAGCTCGGCGTAGACAATGGTATTGTTGTGACCCGTACAGACAGCCTTGGTGCGGGCCTCACAAAACAAATCGCCTTCTCTAAAGAAGAAGGTGACATTGGCGACCAGTACAATAGCTTCCTTGACTGTGACGAAGTGACCGCAGCTGACTTGTCTTCAAATGATGTGGTTATCAACCGGGGTGGCAAGTTGCTACGCCCAAAACGCCTGCCATCAAACCTGTTCCAGTTCAAACCCGGCACCGGCGCAGACCGCTGTGTACTGGATTGCATCACCTCTTTGCAGAACGGTGCAGACTTGCTGTGGATCGAAACCGAAAAGCCGCATGTTGAGCAGATTGCAAGCATGGTTGATCGTATCCGCGAGGTGGTTCCAAACGCCAAGCTGGTTTACAACAACTCACCGTCTTTCAACTGGACGCTGAACTTCCGCCAACAGGTGTTTGACGCCTGGGAAGAAGAAGGCCGGGATCTGTCCGATTATGACCGCGCCGCTCTGATGAGCGTTGAGTATGACAATACTGAACTAGCAGAAGCCGCAGACGAAAAAATCCGCACCTTCCAGCGGGATGGTTCGAAGCGCGCAGGTATCTTCCACCATTTGATCACACTGCCAACATACCATACGGCTGCGCTGTCCACAGACAATCTGGCCAAGCGCTACTTCGGCGACGAAGCCATGCTTGGTTACGTGAAGCAGGTTCAGCGCGAAGAAATCCGCCAGGGTATTGCCTGCGTGAAGCACCAGAACATGGCTGGCTCGGACATCGGCGATGACCACAAAGAGTATTTCGCAGGCGAAGCAGCTCTGAAGGCAGCCGGTGAAGACAACACCATGAACCAGTTCGGCTAAGCAACCAACTACGATTTAAGCTCTAGCTGCCGCCCTTTTCTTCCTCGAAGAGGGCGGCAGTTTACTTTTTCGCTGTCGAAGTTTTGGTTGGATATCGATGCCGCCCAAACTACAATTCACGGCTGCGCCAAAGCACATCACTCTGTAAGCAAGGTTTGAAACGATGAACGATCGGATAGAGGAAAACGGCCTCTCCATTGACCCTGAACTCCATGAATTTATTGAACGGGAAGCCCTGCCAGGTTCAGGCATTGATGCGAAGACTTTTTGGTCTGGAATGGCAAATTTGGTCAGCGCCTTTGGGCCACGCATCAAAGCAGCGCTGACGCGCCGAGAGGACCTTCAGGCACAGATTGACGCATGGCACAAAGAAAGGCCCGGCCCAAACTATGATTTTGAGGAATATAAAGCGTTTCTGACAAGCATTGGCTATCTGGTCGAGGAAAGCGCCGATTTTCAAATCAGTACAAAAAATGTCGATCCAGAGATTGCAGAAATTGCAGGCCCACAGCTTGTTGTGCCGGTAATGAATGCACGCTTTGCCCTCAATGCGGCGAACGCACGATGGGGCAGCTTGTATGGTGCGTTGTACGGTACTGATGTAATACCGGAGTCGCCCGGCCTCGAGAAAACGGCCGGTTATAACACCGTGCGCGGGGACGCTGTCATCGCAAAAGCCGCAGCATTTCTTGATGAAGCTGTGCCTCTGGACGGCGCGAACCACAGCGATGTGTCATCATACAAAATTGAAGGTGGCGCACTGGCAGCCGCCACCTCAAGTGAAATTGTGGGGCTGAAAGACACGCTTCAGCTTGTCGGCTACAATGGACCCGCAGACAATCCGACCTCGGTCTTGCTCAAAAACAATGGCCTGCACATTGATATTCAAATTGACCGGAATCATCCTGTTGGCGCCAGCTCTGCCTCAGGTGTCAAAGATGTTGTTCTTGAGTCTGCTGTTTCCACCATTCAGGACTGCGAAGACTCTGTCGCGGCGGTGGACGGCGAAGACAAAACAGTGGTGTACCGAAACTGGCTGGGTCTCATGAAAGGCGACCTTAACGAGACTTTCTCCAAGGGCGGGAAAGATCTGACGAGAAAACTCAATCCTGATCGCAGCTATACTGCCGCAGACGGAGGCGCAATCACGCTTCCCGGTCGCAGCCTTCTTCTGGTCAGGAATGTTGGCCACCTGATGACTACACCTGCAATTTTGGATCAAAACGGCGATGAGATTTCCGAAGGGCTGATGGATGCACTGATTACAAGCCTGTGCGCGCTTCATGATCTTCAAAAGAACGGCGAGAATGCCAACAGTCGCACCGGCAGTATTTACATTGTGAAACCCAAAATGCATGGCCCGGATGAAGTAACGCTGACCAACGACATTATGGGGGCTGTCGAAGATGTTCTGGGCCTCGAGGATTTCACCATCAAAGTGGGAGTGATGGATGAAGAACGCCGAACCACGGTGAACCTCAAAGAGTGTATTCGTGCTGTTAAAGACAGGCTTGTTTTCATCAACACCGGCTTTTTGGACCGCACCGGTGACGAACTGCATACCAGCATGGAAGCAGGCGCATTTCTGCCCAAGGGCGATATCAAGGGAGAACCCTGGATCGCCGCATATGAGGACTGGAACGTCAACATAGGGCTTGAGTGCGGCCTGAAGGGCGTCGCGCAAATCGGCAAGGGCATGTGGGCCATGCCGGACGAAATGGCCAAAATGATGCAGGATAAAATTGGCCACCCCAAAGCCGGTGCCAATTGTGCCTGGGTTCCCTCGCCAACAGCCGCAACCCTGCATGCGCAGCATTACCACAGTGTGTCGGTTGCAGACCGCCAGAACAAACTTGAACATGAGCCACGTGCCAACCTCGACGATATTCTGACAGTTCCTCTGTTGAAAGGTCGCAACCTTTCGGCAGAGGAGGTGCAGCGGGAGCTGGACAACAACGCACAGGGTATTTTGGGATACGTTGTGCGCTGGGTCGATCAGGGTGTCGGCTGCTCTAAAGTACCGGACATCAAAAATGTTGGGCTGATGGAAGACCGAGCGACCTTGCGCATTTCAAGCCAACATGTTGCCAATTGGCTGCATCACGGGATTTGCAACGAAACGCAAATTATGGAGGCGTTCCAGCGCATGGCTAAAGTGGTGGACGAACAAAACGCCAATGACCCGCTTTACACCCCAATGGCCGCCGATTTCGATGGCAGCGTCGCTTTTCAGGCAGCCGTTGACTTGGTCATGAAGGGGCGCGAACAGCCAAGTGGCTACACTGAGCCACTGCTTCACCAAAGACGGCTTGAAGCAAAGTCAGCCTAGCTTTAGCCAAGAAATTGAGAGCACAGCTGAAGCTGCCACAATGGGCAGCTTCATAGCTTCTACCTGCTGCTTTCCGTCGTGTCCGGCATCGGGGATGCTTTCCCCTGTGCGCTGGCCTCCATAAGGAGGGGCGTCGGGTTTACCTTCATCAGCCAGGCTTCCACAAGCTCCAGAAACTGCTTCTGGTCCTTGTTTGCATCATACAGGTCTTTACCGATCGATTCTTCGATTTCCAGATAATCGAATTGCTTTTTGGCGCTCGAAAGCTCTTTCACGAACTTTCGGATATGCTTCACATTATAGCGCGAATCTTCCCAGTGATACAAAAGCACCGGGCCATTGATATCCGACGTCAATTTTGCTGGTGAAATGCTGGCCAACTCTTTCCGTCGAAGGTCCCCTGCAATTCTTTGATAGGTGGCCCCACCTTCTTTAAGGGCGTTCCGCTCCTTAAGCATACTGCGAATATCTACCGGCGCATCACGGGCAATCGCACATGAAAAGAGGTCGCCGTCTTTCGCCAGCGCCATAAGGGCAGCATATCCAGCATAGCCGCGGCCCATAATGCAGATTTTACCTTCTTCGGCGTGTCCTTCATCAATGAGCCATTCCGCGCCGTCAGCAAGATCGTTTTGCATATCCCTGCCCCATTCGCCGTGGCCCAGTGATCTGAAACGCTGTCCAAAGCCAGACGAGCCCCGATAGTTTGGCTGGAAAACACCGTATCCACGGTTCGCAAGGAATTGAACGGTGCGATCCCAACCAACAGAATCACGCCCCTCTGGATTGGTGTGTGGCATTAGTATGAATGGAATTGGTTCACCGTTGCTTAGCCGGGGTTTCGTGAGAACCGCATCGATAGTCAACCCATCACGGGTTTCATATGTCACACTCTCCATCGCAGCCATTTGTTCCGGCAGCAGGCTGGTAATGCGGGAACCCAGATAATGCAAACGCAGGTTTTGTGCGTCATAAAAATAGTATGACCCCGCATCCCGCTCATCGCCCTTCAGCACGATCATTGAATTGTCTGTGTCGCCCTTTGACCAGATGGAAAAGCCGGTCTTCAAAGCCTTGCCCAGCCGGTTTCTGAGCGCGCCATAATCATCATCCAGGTAATGAATTTTTGGGCCGCCATCGTTATATCTGGCAGCAACGACTTTCCCTTTTTCTACGGAATAAATAATCCCGGTTACGTCAACATCATCATGCTCGAAAACCACATCACCCAATGTGCCGGTTGCAATGTCAAAGCGGTACACAGCCATTCGGCCTGTGGCAAGCGATGACAAAACGTAAAACTCATTGTCACCTGCGCCGAACTGAAGTGGGGTGAACTTGCCTTCTTCAAAAAGTTCGTTATCGCTCAGGACTTTCCATTCCTCGTCACCGCGTCCTCGAATGATCATGACGCTATCGCCCTTACGGTCGTATCCATACCCGAAGCGAATGTGGCCTTTGTGGTCGGCGTACCAATCGTCAAACTTGAACCGATTAATCTTTGGCCCTTTCAAATAGAGCGACATCTCGCCGGTTTTGATGTTCAGTTTGTGAACATCATCGATGGCTCCCTGGTAAAATTCCTGCAGCCAGTTTTTTCTTCGGGATTTACCGACCAAAATATGGTCCGGGTCATCTCGCAAGAGACTGATGATATCGGCATTGTCTATATGATTGAGGTTTTTACCGGTCTTGCCATCGGTCCGAAGAACCTGCGGGTCAGTTCCGTCAGAGTTGATGCTCATCAGTATCTCTGACCAGGTATAATATTTGGTTCGATTGATTTTGGTCTTTTGCCTCAGCGTGAAAACCAGTCGGTCATCTGTGGCCCACTGCACATTCACAGGGTAAGCGTCGCGCGTGAAGGGAATGTTGGTGTGCGTCGTAAGCTCAACACCTTCAAAGCTGCCAACCAAAAGCAGGATCTGCTCCTTATGCGGCATGGTGAACGCCAAGTTTTTACCGTTTGGGGATAGCCGCATTCCCCCGACAGTCCACTCGGTTACAAAATCGTCCACGCTGTATATTGTTTGCTGTTCAGCGTCTTCAGGAGTGTCTGTCGCTGCCGCACAAAATGACGCAGCCATCAAACTCCACGCAACCAATGCCTTCGCGACGCCTGCGCGTTTCCCATGCATATTCATTTTATTGCCCCCTAAAGCTCGTTCATGCCCCAAATTTCGTCACCCGTCGGCGGGGTTGTGCTCTACTAAAAAGTCCTCAACCTCTTTCAAGAACTTCAACCTGGCTTCTTCCGTTTCAATTTGGTGTCCCAGCCCCGGAAACTCCAAATACCGAAATGGTGCCGGCTTTTTTCGTTTTTTCATCGCCGCTTCAAAAATGCGGGATTGGTCGACAAACACGATGTCATCTTCATCGCCGTGCATCACAAGCAGCGGCTTGGTGATTTTCTTCGCCTGAAAAACGGGGGATATTTTCTTGAGTTCTTTTTTGGACTGACCACCAGTTACTCTCCAGTACCAGGAATTGTCTTCGTCCCAAGCATTGTCCTGAACCAATATTTTCCTAAGGTCCGTAACGGGTGCCCAGGCGACGCCACACCTGAATATGTCGCTATCCTGCACCAACCCCATAAGCGTGGCATACCCGCCGTAACTACCGCCCAGAATACAAATTCGATCAGAGTTTGCGATACCCTGGCTAACGAGCCATTTTGCCCCGTCTGCCACATCTTGCTGCATATCGTCGCCCCACTCACCATACCCCATCGCGGAGAAGCGCTGGCCATAGCCGGAGGACCCTCTGAAATTGGGTTGCAGCACGGCATAGCCGCGATTGACCAGGAACTGGACCCAATAATCCCAGGATTTGTAATCACGAACGTAAGGCCCCCCGTGCGGCATAACGATGGCAGGTAAATTGCCCGCTTCTTCCATTCCAAGGGGCAATGTCAGATAAGCCGGAATTTCAAGTCCGTCGCGCGCCCTGTATTGAACGGTGCGGGTTGATGCCATCGCAGAGGGATCAATCCATGGTGCTGGCTCTGGAAGCGCAATAGCCGTGTTTGTGTCTTCAAAATACAGCCACGGTTTGCCAGGACTGCGCTCATCACCAGACCAAACGATTTGGCGCAGTCCTTCTTCATCAGAACTGGCTAAAAATATGTCTGCATCACCAACTGCTGCCGCAATCTGGCTCCGGCGTTTCTGAAAAGCCTCGTCTCGTATGTCCAGCCTGTATTCATCATCATAGTAGGACACCGCCACAATCTGGCTTCGATCCTTTGAGAAAAAAAGCCGCCCGGCATTCGCCGTTGGATGAGCGAAAATTTTACCTTTGAGCCTGCCGCGTTTGATGCTGAAGCGATAGATAACATCTCGGCCTGTCGCCATCGATGAGGAGACATAAAGAATGTCAGGGTCCGCACCAAAAGCGATCGGAAAGAACTTTCCCCGCTTGAACAGGTCATTGTCGTGCAACCGGGTCCACTCGCTATCGGCATTTTTGCGCACCAGCAGCACCGGTTCATCGTCTTTGCCGACTTCTCCGTAGCCCATTCTGATTGTGCCTGAATGGTCAGGCACCCAGCTGAACATTCTGGCACCTTGAATATTATGCTCTGGCGTCACCTCAACCATATCGCCCGTTGCGATGTTCATTTTGAAAACATCGCTCACAACATCCAGTTCAGAATCGTCTCGCTTCTCGGGCGTCTGCTCAACACGGATCAGAAGCACATGATCAGGTTCCTGTGGCAGTGAATGCAAAAGATCAAATGACACCTGATGTGATGGCTTGCGCTTGCGACCCTTTTTCCGTTTTTTCCCGCGAGCTGGCTGTTCTTCCCAAAGCGTTTTCCGGTCAGATCCATCGGCCTGCATAACCCAGGCGGTTATGGCGGGCTGTTCTTCGAGTTTTGGCAACTGGCCCGAGTAGCGCACGTCATAACCGAACAGTGTTTCCTTACTGATCCAGAAAGCGCCGCTGGCGTAGATGTCATCAGCAATGGGGAGGCGAGCGACAACAGACAAACTGTCATGCGTTACTTGAGAAACAACATGAGATCGACCTTCGACGGATCGCTCCTGATAAAGGATGTGCTCACCGTCGGGTGATAGCGAATAATTGCTGGTTTTGGAACTGCGAGCAAAAACCTCAGGGCTAATTACATCTACGCCTGCTTCTGCAGAAACCTGCAGACCTGCGTATATTATCGCTGTAAGAATTGCACCGAAACAGACAAGCAGCCGCCGCATAATCACCTGGCCCCCAACAGTTATGATTAGCCCCTATTTCTGTCTTAGTGTCCTCGGTAACATATGGCAACTGTATAATTGGTTGGCCAATAAATTGGAGGAAACAGGCGACCGCATTTGTTGCTGTGCAGCCTATATGCTGCAGACCCAACGAAGTTCGGCCGTCAAGCCCTACCTGGCCTTCATGATCGACTTGTTGCGGGCGTCAACAATCCTGAAAGCCTTGAAAACTGGGAAATGTTCGTCAACGCGCCCCCCATGACCAAGTAACCAAATTTGCTGGTAGAACCAATATATGCCGGCAAAACCATTCAGGACTTTCATCATCTGCAGTCCGCGCAAAAAACCAAGCCAGTCAGGGATGAGGCCAAGGTTATCTTCAAACCGGGGCAGCTCTGGCGAACCATTGAGGAGCTTTGCCGGTGCGTCAGTGACGACACACATGGGCCGACCAAGGCCAACAACGTCCGCGGCACCGCTTTCCAGAGCTTGCTCCATCGCGGCGCGGGTGCGAAACCCGCCAGTCACCATCAGAGGCACGTTGACTTTGTCGCGCATCGCATTTGCAAAATCGACAAAGTAAGCTTCCCGGGCAGCTGTTGAGGGTGCAACCTTTTGTTGGGCTTCCGGTTCTATGCCTTTACTGCCCATAAGTTTGGGCTGCTCGTAGGTGCCTCCGGAAATTTCGATCAGGTCGACCGAGGCGGCTTCAAGCCACTGCACAACTGTCAAGCTGTCTTCGAAATCGAAACCACCTTTTTGAAAGTCGGCGCTGTTAAGCTTAACAGATATCGGGAAACCCTTGCCAACGGCGTCCCGAACAGCGGCAACAATTTCAAGCAGGAAGCGAGCTCTGTTTTCAAGCGATCCGCCATAGTCGTCGTGTCGCAAGTTCACGCGCGGCGACAGAAACTGAGAAATCAAATAGCCATGTGCGCCGTGGATCTGAACACCGGTAAAACCTGCGTTCTGACATGCCTTGGCGGCAATGGCCCATCGCGTCACAAGGTCCGCAATTTCGTCTTTTGTTAGCGGTGTCGGTTTTCCAAACTGCCCGCCTGGCAGAGCCAGAGTAACGTCAGACGACGATTTTGGACTTGGGTTCACCAGTTTCTGTGTTTGACGCCCGCCGTGGCTGATTTGGGCCCAAAAATGGTTTCCGTTTCTGGTTGCCGCGGTTGCCCAGCTTTTAAGACGGGCGGCCATATCGGCATCGGGTTTCCGATCAATGACAACGTTGCCAGGCCGCTCAAGGTGATCCTTGTCAACAATGATGTTACCGGACAATAGCATGCCTGCGCCGCCATCCGACCAAATGCCATAGAGACGCTCCAGCTCAGGTGTCGGTCTGCCGTCCGGGGTTGCCAGCCCCTCTGTCATGGCGGCTTTTGCAATCCGGTTTTTCAACACGGCGCCGCACGGCAACTTTAATTCTTCCGCCAAAGATATGTTCATGTCCCAATTCCCCAGTCCATTGCCAACTACCCAAATCGAAACAGGCATTGTTGTTCGTGTCAATGTACGTAAATGGATAGGTCGAATGAGCATTTATAGGGTGCGTGAATTTCGCTCAATTAACCGCCGCCAACGTTCAGCAGAGTCTTTTGGTCGCTCACTAACCTGACTCGTCAGATTGAGGCTTTTGGGGCGGACTGTGCGTCGCTCCTACCTGCGTGATCAGCAGCGCCGCCCCCGCCAGCGCAAAGCCTTTGATGAAATGGGCCTGCTGAAGCAGTCGAATGACCTCATCTTGCTCAGCAATCATCTCATATCCATGGACCAATATGGTTACCGGAATGAGAAAAACTATCAGTAACCACGCACCTAACCTTGGCCGCCAATTGAACAAAACCATCAGCGCACCCGCCAGCTCAACAACGCCCGAAATCAAAATCCAGAACACGCGAAACGGAATATCTTCATGCATCAAAGATAAATAGTAAGGGATGTCTGTAAAATGGGTCACACCTGAAAGCAGGAATAGCGACGTGAACAGGAAACGGGCTCCTAATGTCAGCATCGGGTGATTAGGGAGTTTTTCTTCTGACAACATCACATCTCTCCGGTTTTAGTACCTTCTATCCGCAGGCAGCGCGGCCATTGAAGCAAGTGGGTTTGAAGCAGGAAAACGCCTGTTGCAGAATTTGCTTCGGCCAAAGACTACTTGCCCTTTTGAAGGGTGGAAATATCAGGTACGGACAGAATTTTGATATTTTCGGACACCCGCACGGACAGAACCGGGTGTAATCCCATACTCTTTGGAGAAAGCCCTCACAAAGGCCGCTGGTTCAGCGTATCCAACGCGCCAGGACACAGTTTCCACGCTCAGCCCGGCACGCTCTAGCAGCTGCCGGGCGAGGGTAAGGCGAGCCTGCAAAAATAGTTTGCGAAAGCTGGTGCCCTCTTCTTTCAGTCGGCGGCGAAGAGTTCTTTCCGTCATATTGAGGTGGGCAGCAACTGCATCGATTTTCGGACTTGAGCCAATGTTTTCAACCAGTTGGTTTCTGACCTTAAGCGACCATTTGGATAGCCCACCCAGAGTTTGGGAAAGAAGCTCGTTGCACTGATCGATGCAATATTGCTGCGTAACCGGATCGGACTTGGGCAAGGGCTGATCAAGCATTGCCGTTGGGAACGTGAGTGCATCAACATCACTCCCGGCATAAACCGGCAACTGCAACATGTCCGCCAACCGGTCCGCATGGATCTGGTCCATGTGCGTCGACTGTATGCTGAAATCAGAAAATTGTTTTTCCTGCAAAAAATCGCGAAAGAAGGTCATCGCAACAAATGTGTGTCGCTCCAGCACAAACCAGTGAACCGCTTCAGGCAGGTCCGAGAGGTCAAATTCAAGCCGGGACTGTTCACCAGCGTCAATCAGCGACATGTCGGCAACCACATAGGATAGGTTCGCAAACCGAACCGCTGTTTCAGCGGCCGCCCGCGCCGTGGGGCTGGTTAAAATGGCAAATCCATATATGCCAAACGCACCCAGATGAAGGCGCCTCGCCACAGAAACACCCAAACCCACCTTGTTGGGAAAAAGGCGCACAAGGTTTTCAATGGCGATAATCTCCTGCCCAAGCGTAAGGCGCAGATCCGGCTGCGTCAGTTGTTCGGGCATGATGCCCGTATTGGTTAGACAGGTCGCAGGGTCACAACCCAGCTCTGCAGCTGTTTCGCACATCGCCTTCAGGCTTGTTACCGGCCTTGTGGAAGCTTTTTCCATCCAATTTGATTAGGGCATATGGCCGGAATTATCAATTTTTGCGGTGCGGAACTGCCCCAACCTCAGCAGCATTGCTTAGGTATTTCTCATACGTAGGGATTGTGGCGCACATTGGCGCTAATAGAATAGCTGTAATCTTAGTCTGAATTTGGGGGTGCGGTCTGGGTCAGTTGCACTGATTTTTTCCCGCAGTGTGTAGCTCGCAATCAAACGCAAGGCTTCTATGGGATACCAAATCACGCTTGCTTCGCTGGACCAAAAACTCGCGGCCGGTTGCCGCACTTCCTCTGTCCAGCCATTTTCCTGACGAAAAGCAATTTCCCAGGCGCCAAGACCGTTTGACGTCAGCGGGTGATCCACTGTTCTGTTGGCAAGAACACCGGTGGCCTGCCTGTGCGTGAATTCGCCGCCAAACAAAACAGCTGTATCCACATAAAATCCGGATGTTTTTGTGAGCGGTGAACTCTGTCGCATGCCCTCAGCTGCAACATACCAGCTTTTGGTCTTATAAAGGCCCTCCAGAGCGAGATACTTTTCCGCCACTTCGTCTCTGTACCCATACGAATGATCAGCATGTTCTGCCGATAGGCCAATATGCCAATATCTGTTGAGGCCCAATTGTTGACGAAACACCGCTCTCGCTAATTTGGTCAATGAGCGACCACCGTTGCTTGAAAAAATTGCAGGCTAAAACAACCAGTTTTTGTCGCCAACATTTGCTTGAAGTCCGAAACGTCGCTGCAAGCCACCGGTTTTCCTGACAATTTCTGGTCTGCTCACAAAAGAGCTAAAGAGCGAACTGGTGCCGGAACTAAAGCCTCTCACCAGCTTCTTTTTGCCCACAAAAAAATTTTGCTCCCGGCCTAAGGAGATATGCAAATTTTGAAATTCAACGTCAGACCCTCTGGGGTCAAATTCCAACGTCAACCTCGACCTCGGTGATACGGTGAAATCGCTGCCCAGACGCAGGCTGGACAGGCTTGTGCTGTCACCCGACGAGTCAATTACAACACGGCCGAACAAGTTAGGTTCCAGGGTTTCACCTGTGTTTGATGCACGCGACAGACTTGCGCCAAAAACCGTCAGCCCCAACAAAACTGCCAGAAGGCATAAATAGCGGGCAACCCAGGGTGCTTCCTCAATGCGCCAAAGGTCAATCACACGTGAAGAAGCAAATCCTGGTGCCTGTATTGATGGCACATCGATCATGTTTAACTGATGGGTTTGGTGGCGTCGCTTATTGAACTTGTAAATGAAATCCAAATTCTCTCGGCAGCTTCAAGCGCCCTTCTGTTGTCCTGGTCGGCCTCCAACCATGCAAGAAATTCCTTGGGGGTCTTGTTTTTGTCTTCCAGGAATTCCAGACGTAAAATCCACAGAAAAGCGGTTCTGAGATTGCGCTCATTCTGTGATTTTCCAAGCGCCGTCAACGCTTTCAAAATGCGCTTTGGATGTGCCTCAAACAAATCCCTGTTCAGAAGGTATTTCTGATGCGACATGGTATCAAAATCGAAGAAATCCACCAGCGCCGATTGTTTGGTCGGCGTCAAATCATGGAAGGCAGACCGCCATTCATCAGGCGATGCCAGGCTTCTACCGTCCTCAACCGCTTTACAAAAACTGCAGTTTTCAGGGCTGAGGCCAAATATGGAGGTTTTGAACAATTTTGCACGCAACTTGATGCGCTCCATCAAAGTAAGCTTGTTTTTCACGCTTGAGAGATGAGTGCTGATCAGGATGAGATGCAGTTTGCGAACGGCCCGGAAGTCATATCCCTGATATTTTGTTCGCAGTCCTGTTAGCGTCTTTTCTCTGATTTTTTTGATGTGTTTGCGCCGCAAACTAACGGCGCCTAGAAAGCCGTCGGTCTCGTCGGCAAATACTCTGTAACTCATCGATTGTGGCACATGACAATTCGTCTGCATTTCCGTTCCCCTGTCATTTTTTGTCTTATTTTCCCCAGTGATTTTCCACTATGGGTTCGACAATAGAGATCAATAATTTCCCATAATATTGGCACAAGAAGTGAACAAACACAAAACAAATTCTGAATTTGCAGGGTGACGCGATCGATCTTTGCTCACGAAAACTGGTGTTGTGATCGTCTGCAACCAAAGCCAAAAAGGTAGGCAATCCATCAAGTATTTTCCGAAAATACCTTGATATGAAACCACCTTATGTATGCAAAAACTGGTGGCGCGGAACAGAGTGGAAACCGCGGGACACAAAGCAGAAAGGCCCCGGTTGGGGCTTTTCTTAGTGTTGGTCAGATTTATTCAGCAACAGCCACCGTTTTCTTGCGGCCTGCCCACTGCTCCAAACGCCGCATCAGCACATAAAATACCGGTGTGAACACAAGGCCAAAGAAAGTAACACCCAGCATGCCAGAGAACACGGCAATACCCATCACATTGCGCATCTCCGCGCCGGCTCCTGTTGAAATCACCATCGGTACTACACCCATGATGAAGGCAAAGGATGTCATCAAAATGGGACGCAGGCGCAGGCGCGATGCTTCAATCGCTGCGGCAACGGTTTCGCGGCCCTGATCCTCAAGCTCACGGGCAAACTCAACAATCAGGATGGCGTTTTTGCTCGCGAGCCCCACAAGCACAAACAGGCTGATCTGAGTAAAGATATTATTGTCGCCGCCAGTGAGCCAAACACCGGCAATAGCGGACAACAGACTCATGGGCACGATCAAGATAACCGCAAATGGCATGGCCAGGCTTTCATACTGTGCGGCAAGCACCAGGAACACCAACAGCACACAAAGCGGGAAGACATATAGCGTGGTATCACCCGCCAGAATCTGCTGGTAGGTAAGCTCGGTCCATTCATATTCCATGCCTTGTGGCAGGGTCTCATCAAGGATTTTGCTGATCGCCGCCTGGGCCTGGCCGCTTGAGTAACCGGGGGCGGCGTTGCCATTGAGGTCAGCCGCGCGGAAACCGTTATAGCGCTGCGCACTTTCCGGGCCATAGCTTTCTTCAAGCGTCATCACCGAGCCGAGCGGCACCATGTCGCCATTGGCGTTTGGTACACGCAAGCGCAGGATATCATCCGGCGATGAGCGGAAGGATTTGTCAGCCTGCGCAATCACCTGATAGGTGCGGCCAAAACTGTTGAAATCATTGATATACATGGAGCCCAGATAGACCTGCATGCTGGCGAAAATCTCATTGATATTCAGACCAAGCTGTTTGGCACGCTCCCGGTTCAGGTCCGCATAAATCTGCGGCACATTGATCTTATAGCTTGAGAACACTCCGGTCAGCTCAGGTGCCGCCCATGCTTTCTGCAGCACGTCATTGAGCGTTGCGTTCAGCGCTTCATATCCCTGGTCCGTGCGGTCTTCGATCTGGAGTTTGAAGCCACCAATTGTGCCAAGTCCCTGCACAGGTGGTGGTGGGAAAATGGCGATGAAGGCTTCATCTATACCATTAAATTTTTCCTGCAGGCGCTGCGCAATTGCAAAGCCGGACATAGAAGGGTCTGTGCGCTTGTCGAAGTCTTCAAGCGTTACAAACACAATGCCCGCGCTGGAGCTGTTGGTGAAACCGTTAATCGACAGGCCTGGGAACTGAACTGCACTCGCGACACCCGGCTCATTCAAAGCCATAGTGCCCATTTCGCGGATGACCTCTTCCGTGCGCTCCAGCGTCGCGCCGTCAGGCAGCTGGGCAAAGCTCACCAGATACTGCTTGTCCTGCACCGGTACAAAGCCCTGTGGCACCTGATTGAAGCCTTCATACGTCAGGCCAAGGAGCGCACCATAGAGCACCACAGCAATGGACTTGCGAGTCAGGATTTTGGACACGCCCGTTGAGTAGCCATTTGAGCCGGATTTGAACACTTTGTTGAAGCCACGGAAGAACCAGCCAAAAGCAAAATCGATGGCTTTTGTGAGGCCATCCTTGGGCGCGTCATGACCTTTGAGCAGAATAGCCGCAAGCGCAGGGCTCAAAGTCAGCGAGTTGAAAGCAGAAATCACGGTGGAGATGGCGATCGTCAGTGCAAACTGCTGATAGAACTGGCCGGTCAGGCCGCTAATGAAGGCGATGGGCACAAACACAGCAACAAGCGTCAGGGAGATCGCAATGATTGGGCCGCTGACCTCCTGCATGGCTTTGCGGGTTGCTTCAATGGGCGACAGGCCATCTTCGATATTACGTTCCACATTTTCGACCACCACGATCGCATCATCGACCACAATACCGATCGCCAGAACCAGCCCAAAGAGTGACAAGGCGTTAATTGAGAAGCCAAAAACCGACATCAGCGCAAAGGTGCCGATGATGGACACAGGGACGGCCAACAGCGGAATGATAGACGCGCGCCATGTTTGCAAAAACACGATGACCACAAGCACCACCAGCGCGACCGCTTCAAGCAGGGTTTTGACAACCGCGTCAATCGAACCACGCACAAAGACGGTGGGATCATAAACAATGCTGTAATCAAGACCTTCAGGGAAGTTTTCCTTCAGCTCTTCCATGGTGGCGCGTACGCTGTCAGAAATTTGGATGGCGTTAGCGCCCGGAGACTGGAAAATCGGCAGCGCCACGGCAGGTTTGTTATTCAGGAGCGAGCGCAGCGCATACTGTGACGCACCCAGTTCAATACGGGCAACATCGCGCAGGTAGGTAACCTGCCCGTCTGAGCCTGTGCGAATAATGATGTCACCAAATTCTTCCGGTGTTTCCAACCGGCCCTTGGCGTTAATAGGCAATTGAAGCTCAACACCGTCATCATACGGTGCACCGCCAATGATACCGGCGGCCACTTGAACATTTTGTTCCCGTACGGCGGCGATAACCTCGGTGGCTGACATGCCGCGCTCTGCAACCTTTTCAGGGTCGAGCCAAAGACGCATGGCATAGTCGCCCGCGCCGAACATTTGCACACGGCCAACACCTTCCAGGCGCGCAAGCCGGTCTTTCACATTGAGAACTGCATAGTTCCGCAGATAAAGCATGTCGTAGCGTTCGTTCGGCGAATTCAGGTGCACAACCATGGTAAGGTCAGGTGAGCTTTTGACAGTGTTGACGCCGAGTTGACGGGTGACCTCCGGCAGGCGCGGCAGGGCCTGCGCGACACGGTTTTGCACCTGCTGCTGCGCAAGGTCAGGGTCTGTACCGATGCGGAAGGTGACTGTTAAAGTCATCAAGCCATCGGATGTTGCCTGCGAAAACATATAGAGCATGTTTTCAACACCGTTGATTTGTTCCTCAATTGGTGTGGCAACCGTTTCCGCGATGACTTTTGGGTTTGCCCCCGGGAACTGAGCCGACACAACAACGGAGGGAGGGACCACCTCTGGATACTCTGATATCGGCAAACGAAACATTGCGATGAGTCCAGCAACGACAATCAGTACTGAAAGCACGCTCGCGAAAATTGGCCGGTCGATGAAGAATTTAGAGATATTCATGGTCCCTCTCCCTGAAGGCTGTTTGGTGGCTTTTATTAGTACGCAGCTGCAAGCTGGATAGTTGCTGGTTTGCTGGCGTCATCTTGCACAGCCACCGTTACATTTGGGCGTACCCGGTGCAGACCACCGGTGATGATGCGATCACCCTCATTGAGGCCTGCAAGCACAATCCGGCCACCTTCGACAGAGTCGCCGAGTGTTACTTCATTGTAAGCAACACGGTTCTGGGCATCTACTGTCAGAACGAACTTTTTGCCCTGGTCGGTGCCGATGGCCTTGTCGCTAACAACAAGAACTTCAGACTCGCTGGCGGCCCCCAGTGAAATGCTGGCGAACATGCCGGGTGTGAGCGCACCGTCTGTGTTTTTGACAATTGCGCGGGCCCGAATGGTGCCTGAGCTGAGGTCAAGGCGGTTGTCGAAGGAGTAAAGCTCGCCCTCGTAGGCAACGTTGTCACCGGCCAGTGTAAGCGACACTGGCATTGTGTTACCGCCAGCAGACTGGCGTTTTGCCTGTATGAAAGTGCGCTCGTCCACATCAAACTCGGCGTACAACTCGTCTGTTGAAACAACAGTTGTCAGCACCGGTGCTGCGGGGCCCGCGCCGATTACGTTACCGAGTGTGATTTCAGGGCGGCTAACCACACCTGAAACGGGTGCCGTAACGTGCGCGTGCTCAAGGTCCAATTTTGCTGTGCGAAGCTCTGCCTCGGCGGACTTAACCGCAGCAATGGCAACCTCAAAATCTTTTTGGCGTTGGTCATATACACTTTCAGAAACGAATTGTTCCTGAACCAGCTCAGCAGCCCTCTTCAACTGGGCGTCTGCAAGTTCAACCTGAGAGTTGGCGGATTGCAGGTTTGCTTCTGCCCGGGCAACCGCCGCCTCAAAGGGGCGTGGGTCTATGACAAACAAAAGGTCGCCTTCTTCAACATGGTCACCGTCTTCAAAAGCAACCTCTGTGATTGTGCCACTAACGAGCGGGCGAACTTCAACATAGTCGACCGCTGTCAGACGACCGGAGAAATCGCTCCACTGGCGAACAGTTTGCGAGGTCAGGTTTGTGACAGACACAGTCGGAAGGGCAGCAACAACCGCCGCTTCTTCAGAAGCGCCTGCATGATCAAAGTGATAATAGCCAGCTGTTGTGGCAGAGAGGGTAGACACGACTGCAACTAACGCGACTTTTCTTTTCAGTGCTGATTTGAACGTGCTCATGATATGTCTCTTTCAACTGTGCAGACCGACCGGTCTGTTTCTTGAATTGAGATATACATACCGACCGGTCTGTTTTCAAGAGGCAATGTACATTTTTTTTGAATTTTTTGTAATTTTTTTTGAACAAGCCGTGGAGAAACGGAAAAAACCAGAGCGTATTCGCCCTGGTTTTAGCTGGATAATACGAAAGAGATTGTTTTATTCAGCAGCCTGTTCAACCATCTGGTGACGGTATTCATGTTTCAGATCAAGGATGCGCCAAAGCCCCTCGCGCAGATCCTGCTTCACAACTTCAAGGTCGCTGTAAATCCGGCCATAGGTCAATAGCCCCTGAATATACTGATGCACCATACGACCAAGAGATTCGGGGTCTGGGTCACCATTCAAGACGCCGTCACCCTTGAGCCCCCGCACGAGCGCTACATTATATTTCACAGCGTTTTCAGTCATTTCCGCAGCAGCTTGCCTAACCTTTTCTTCTCCTGCACTGCACTGAGACCCCGACGTAAAGAACGGACAACCAGCGACCGGATTGTCGTCATACTGGTCACGACCCTGCTTGTCGATGATCAGGTTAAAAAGGTTTTCAAGCTGCTCAAGAGGTGTATAGGACGGCGCGTAAATCGCGTTTAGGTCCTGCTGCATCGCCTTCCAATAATGCTCGGAGGCGGCATAAAAAAGATCCGCTTTGGTTTCAAAGTGATGATAGAAGCCACCCTTTGTGGTGCCCGCACGTTTGCATATCTCATTGACGCCAACACCGTCATAGCTGCTACGCCAGATCAGCTCTATGGCTGTATCCAACAGTTTTTCGCGCGTTTCTGCTCCACGGGTCATATCGTTTCTCCTTGGGCTAGATATACATACCGACCGGTTTGGTTTCAAGGAAAATTTTAAGTCTTGTGGATCGTTGAGAGCAAACTGCGCGTTAGCAGGTCTGCGCAACTACCCCAGCGCTCGGATTGGCGTCACTAGGAGAAATTTCTAT
Source organism: Kordiimonas sp. (assembly GCA_963921265.3). Classification (GTDB taxonomy): domain Bacteria; phylum Pseudomonadota; class Alphaproteobacteria; order Sphingomonadales; family Kordiimonadaceae; genus Kordiimonas. Next base: position 2,835,617 of record OZ001196.2, on the reverse strand, counting down.
AAGTCGGGGAAACAACCACCAAACCTTAAACTGGATTACCCGACTAATCGGCATTCCTAACCGTCTTCGGTGTCACCGATTCCCGCTTTCTGCCCAATACTGACAAATATTTTCCCATACAGGCCATAAACATGTTTGGCGACCCGGATGATCGTTTCCTGCTCTGCAGGGTCAATGATCTGAGCCATTAGCGTTTCAAAAAAGTCCGGGTTGTCCATGTCTTCTGAACTGTGGGTCAGCAAGTAACTAAAACATTGTTTTGGGAGGCCCAACGTTGCCATAAACTGTTTAAGCGTTCCCCGGGCAAGCTTTGACCCTGTGATTTCGACAATATAAAGCATGCCAAAAATGCCAATCGGGTTTTGCTGGGTAATTTGGTCATACATATAGGCCAGCAACTCTTCGGTTGCTTTTGATGGATCGTCAGCACGCACTTGATCGGCGTCCCCGCCCGCGTTTTTTATGTCCTGCAAGATCCAGTTTTCATACCCTTTCCTTTCGAGGCTGTAATTGGAAAGAGCATCAAGCAGCGCCCGGCGGCTGGGCGCAATACGAATACGGACCATTTCAATGAGAGGGACGGTATGCCTCACATGATGGAAAGCTTCACTGAGATATTCAATATAGGCCTCTCTGGTGAACTCACCACGCATAGCAGCCTGAATAACGGGGAGAGCCAGAAAGGCCTCCCGCTCAGATTGAACCTCTGCGACCAAACGGTCATAGAACACAGCATTGCCCCTTATTCTTACGCACAACTATTGGCGACAAATCCGCCTCTACTGGTACACGATAAGGTCCAGTAGTCTAGCCTAATTTGAATAAGAAAGGAGAATCCCTTGTCTATTGCCAGCCCTGACCATCATCGGCCAATCCCTCAAAGGCAGCAATTCCGGGCAAAAAGAAATAATCGCCTCCGCGGCAACGAACAAATTGCTGCAGTTTATCGCAAATCACTGTTTCCCGACCTTCTTGGTCATCTTCGGGGATAACCATCTGGTCAGCGCCGCCGCGCGCACCGATGATTGGGTCACTGTCGTTACCCTGATCAAACTCATTGCCATAGTTGACCCACTGCTGCTGCACAAACTCAAATTGGCGAGAGATACTGGCATTCAAAACAATGAACATCAGGCCTTGTCCGTCTTTCCCATTCACTTCCGCCTGTTTTTTCCCGCGTGGCACAAAATCTCCATAGGTTATTGCACGCCTCAGAATACGATGACGATCCACCAGGAGAGACCCGAACTGTGCACCAAAACTGTCGCGTGGGTTCGTGCGGCGAATATGAGAACCCATTGGACACATGCGCCCTTCCGGGTCACCTGAAAACCGAAAGTCAAACATATCACTTGCCGGCATCAAGGGCGTGCCGTCCCGTCGTCTACCAACCATGCGGCTCGCCAGGTCGTCGGGACTAACAGCAAGCCTGGAGCCTTGGCCCACAAGATAATCCCTGAACAAATCAACATCCTGCTCCAGTTTTCTGAGGACGAGGAAGGACCCATTATGGGCAAATGCATCCGGTTTTGGTGCAAGCGGGATTTCGCCGTTGGTATCAATATGGCCCAGAAGAAACTCTCCCGGAGGGTAGGAATGCCATGTGCCATCAATGTCCAACCGACCAGTACCGTTTATTTGTTTCTCGACCAAGCCACTGATTGGAGGATTACTAACACCGTCTCTAAACCCAAAATGCTCCAGCAGCACGGGGTCCTGCGGCTGGGTTGCTTCGTCCTCGATATAGACTTGTGTATCGCGGCCCGAGACAATGCGCCCAACGTCTTGTCCACCCAAATGTGTCAACTGTTCATCAGATGCAACAAACGCGAGAAATTTCTGAGCCCAATTTTCCAGATGGGATTGCCCACGCGCATAAGCACCAATCCACAAATGAACCTGATTTCCCTGCCAAACGTCGTCCCACAGGGAAGGGTCGCTCTGCCCGGCATCACCATTTATGTTGGCCCGGCTCAACATGCCGTCACGAAAATCATCTGGCAGGCTGTTCAAGATATCGCTGCTTAAATCAAGCGCCATCAGCCCGGAGAAGGTAAAAGCTGCATTTACACACACGTCCGGTGAATCGGTCAGGTCATGATATGATGTGAGCGGACTGAGCCACTGCAATAGCCGACGCCCCGCCTCTCCGGTTTCAAATCGGCAGTAAAAAAAGCGCCCATGCGGCCACTTCAAGCCAAACCCCCTAAACAGGGCCTGTACATCCTTTGTATTGACGGAAGAGGAATAGGCCATCAGAAACTTCCCGGTTTTGGCACATTGGGGGCAATAAATTTCTCGCGATCACGTCGCCAGGCACCATTCAGCTCTGCATCACTCATACCCTGGTGAGCTGACACCCATTCCGCCAGAGCTTGTTTCCGGCCAAGCGCACGAAGTATGTCATCAACACCTGCAGCAAACCCGGCATAGGCCAGCGGCTTGCTGAACAGGCATTTCGTAATGTAGCGCCTGAAAAATACGGCGCCCTCATAGGGTGGATACCCCAAACAGCGCCCCCATACGCCCCTCACGAACTCAGGGTGTGTGCGATAAAGGCAATCGAGAAAGTCGTCAATCCGGCCATCGATATCCACCGCAAATAGCAGGTATTTTGTCTTCAGTTTTGCACCGGAAACATCACCCATTGCAGGTGGCAGTTGATCCACGATTTGCAGGCGCGACATGTGCACCATTGGACAGTCTCTGAAAGGACTGCGTTTTTGCTCATGGTCGACCAGTGTTTGCCTTATCAGGGATATCCGGTCGTCGGGGTCATGCTCCCGGTATTCAATGGGACTAAGAGCGGTCACAAAACTGTGCTGCGTCATGGTCGGAACTCCCTTGGGGTGCTGCGATGCGCATGAGCTGAATGGTCAATCGGCTGCCCGGTTTTTCCAAGACTGGGGGAAGCTTCGTTGACGAATTGTTTGTATCGCCTCGCAAACTCTTGGTCATCCAAATCGGTGTCCGTATCCTTGAGGAATTCTTGTAAAGAAGCATCCAATTTCAGTGCCATGTCTATATCCCTGACGGTCGCGCCAGGATAGGCGTTGTAATATAGGTCCTGCTGCTGCTCGAAATAATGGATGTAGCGCTTGAAGAGCCGCATGGGCCACGGGCCGGGAAAACCGGCGCTCGTATACCACAGCATATTCAGGCCTTTGCTAACCGATTTAATTCGACCAAACGCATCAATATACTGGTCCCATGAGCCATTGAAATTGGTGGTAAAAACATAGAGGTCATAAGGCCATTCTTCCACAGGCTGATTGGTGTCCAGCCGGGGAAGCTGATCTCCCCGTATCAGAATCCACCGGGCAAAATGAATAAATGCCAGCTGCTTAACAACCCCTAGAGGCAGGTGTTTGAACACAAACAGGATTGCCAGAGTCAACCACCGTCTCCATCCGCGTTTAACTGGCGTAATAACGGTTAGCGGATTGGCCTTTCCGGCAAAATGTACTGGCACGAGTGGCATTGATTGTCCTTAGTCGCCGTAAACGAGTTCGAAATTCCAGGGGAAGTTGCCGTTGTAGCTCAGTTTGCTCAGGGCCGTTGGGCTGCGGCGCATCAAGGCGGTGAAAATTTCTTGCATCATCACGTCAGCAATTGCTGCACCAATGCAATAGTGGAACTGGTAACCATAAATCATATAAACGTCGGGAGATCGCTCAGGGTCAAACGCTTTGGGGTCGTCAATGCGCCGCTTATCCAGCATGGCTGACATGGCGGAAATGTACACTAATCGGCCCTTTTCGATTTTATATTCTTTGTCTGAACCAACACCGAGCGTTTGAGTTTCGGGTACCTCTCTCCTAAGGCCTGGTAATATGTAACTTATCCTAAGTGCTTCATGGACCACCTTGAGCACCAACTGACGGTCATCATTTTTTGCGGCACCGCAGCCTATATGGTAAGCGTCAGGATTGTTCAGTATCACATCCAAGGCATGCCCATTTGCCAGGGTATTGGTGGGCAAATAGCCCATAATCATGCCCATGAGGTATGAACGCAGGTGCTTGTCATCTGTCACGTTCTGTGCGTGGCAGCGGCCAATTATTGTTGTCTCATCTGGCGGGCTTTTATGGGCTTCGGCAATGGCATTGTCGATCACCTGCCAAACCAGTGAAATTGCCTGCTGAGCGCCCTTGACCGCCTTAGGGGCCTCAGTTTGCGCGCCAAATAAAAATCCAGCGACATGCATGCAACTGTCAAAAAAGGGCTGCTTAACCTCTTCAGGGATCGGAACCCCATAATATCGATCAATCACAGCTTCCGTAACGGGCACCATCAAGTCTTGAATTGCATCAATGTGGCCGCCAGCCTGATGCAGTTTTTTCTCGCTAACTTCCGCGGCGATTTGGCGGACAAAGTCCAAGTCTTCGTTGCGCCATAACGCCTTAACCTGTTCGACCGTTTTCCAATAGTCAGGCGTGTCTTTCATTGCCAGCAAAAAAGTGGGGGCCCAACTCAAATGGTCAACTTGCCGTTGATAGGGAACCGGAAAATCGTTGTGTCGCTGGAATACTTCCTGAACATAATCAAAACTTGTGACAATCACCGTGTTTGTGAAAGGAAACCTGAAAACAGGCGCGATGCGACGTAAAACGCCAAAAACCGACGGGATTACGCGTCTGACAAGCAGTGTGATGAAGAATTGACTAACCGGCCCGGGTCGCTTGGCAGCTGTGCCAAAATTTTGACCTGTTCCTGATGACGTTTCCATATGCTTTGCCCCCACTGCCCACATATTTTAGGTAGTTAATACCATTATAAGTTGAATATTTCCAGCCGTTACATCACGCCTCAATCTCGGCGTCACTATGTTTTTTCAGATAGCGCGTTGTTGCGCCGTACCCTGACTGATACAGCCTTTCACAGGCCTCGTCGGAAAGCTCTAAATCTGTTGCCCGAAATCCTAAATCGTCGATCCTGACGCTTCTTCGAAGCTGATCAGGGTTTTGCTCAAAATCGATGGTTTGCACGCTCAAGAGCGCAGCGAACAAACCTTTAGTAAAATCAAACAAATTGGAAAGTTCGTGCACAGTAGCGTCTGCATGGCCATTGCGCTTTTCAAAGCAAAACCCAAGGGTGCACTCGTTTGCCCCCATTGCATCATCAAATGTGTTAATCGGGTAATTGTAAACTGTCCCCCCATCTACATAATAATGCTTGTCCGGCACACCGTTGGGAAACTGCCAAGCTGAATACATTAACGGAATGGACATAGACGCACGAACCGCCCCAACAATCGATGCGTCCGGAGTTGTGGTGGCTGAAAACTCCCGAGTATTACGAACATTCAGGTCGGTTGCAAAGACATGGAGTTTTCGACCTCCCAAATCATCCAGTGAAGCGAAGGTCAAATCCTCAGGCAGGCCTTTTTTTGTGACCTGTTCAGCAATCCAGTTATACAACACTTCCCCTTTGTAAAGGCCGTAATGGGTTGCGACACGAATGGGGTTTGGTTTGTCTTCCAGTGATTTAAATCGCAGAGAATGCAGGGCATCACGCAATTCATCAGATGAAAACCCAAGGCTCAATAGCAAGGCCACAAACGCCCCCGCCGAAGATCCAGCTACCCGGCGAACGCCCGGCAGTATGTTTTGTTCCTCAAGTACTTTCAAAGCACCAGCATAGGCAACTCCGCGCACACCACCGCCTTCAAAAACCAGGTTCTCAAAATTTTTTAAGGCCATTGCGTCAGCTGCCCTCCACAGTCAGACCAACGTCTGCCCGTGTATCAGCCGCGGCAACCTGGTTGCCGGCTTTTGAAAATAACACGACCCTGTTTCTTCCTTCGTTTTTGGCGCGGTAAAGCGCGTTATCACCTGCCTGGAAGAATTCAGCTGCGCTTGAATACCCACCCTGCTTCAGACTAACCGCTCCAACACTGATAGTAATATTGTCAAAAGGCAAATCAGCTTGAGCCCGGTTGCGCAGGCGCTCAGCCACAATAAGTGCTTCCTTTTGACCAGTGCGTGGCAACAAAACTGCAAATTCTTCCCCGCCATATCGATACGCTTGCCCTGGACGTCTTATCTGGGTTTTGAATAGCTGCCCCAATTCACGAAGCACTTTGTCGCCCACTGCATGACCAAATGTGTCATTGAATTTCTTGAAATGATCCACATCGATAACAAGCAACGACAGTTCAGATTCAGGCCGTGCACTGATCGCAAATTCTTCCGCGAGGTGTTCGTCAAAACAGCGACGGTTGGCCAGGCCCGTCAGCCCATCTGCATGAGATTGCACCCTGAGCTCCCGTACGCGCACGACAAGAGCCCCTGAGAGGAAGATAAACTCGAAAAATGATCCTATCTGGAAGCCATAATGCGTGACGAAATTGTGCGGAAGCAGCCCAAAAACTTTCAAAAGATATATGAGCAAGCCACCAAGAAAAACGGACCATGCCAAAAGATAGTATTTTGCTGCCGCTTCACCGGCACGGTGCGCGGCTATACCCATTGTCAGCACCAAAACAAGCGCAACCAGCAGAATGGCCGCAAGCGGCATCACAAGGGCACCATAGCCAAAAACAGGGATGCAAAGCAGGACCAAGCCCAGCACACCTTGAAGGACAGTGACACTCTTGAAGAGGAGTTTTGAAACACCGCCAATCCCTAGAAGCGATCGAGAGAACTGAAGTAAAAACAGAATGGCCAAGGTCAGTAGGATTGGGCGGCCAATTTGGCCAATTTCCGGCGCTCCAGGCCAAATATATTGCGACGCCAACCCGTTGAAGGTCAGCATGTAACCAGCGTAGCTGATGATGTAGGCAAGATAGTAGAGAAACGCGACTTGCAGATCCATCACGTAAAGCAGCAAAAGACACAAGGCGAGCAACAGGAAACCGCCGAAATACGCCCCTAAAACCAGATATTCCATTTGTATCTTTGGCTGGAGCGCCTGATCACCATACAAATTGAGCCCAATGTTCACTGGGCCATTGGTATTGATGCGCATGTAAACAGTTTGTTCTTCCTGTTCGGCTAATGTCAGTGGAAACAAAAAATCGCGGTGCGGAACTGCCCGGGATTGAAATACGCGACGGTTACCTGTTTGCCAGGAGTTTTTGAGTTCGTTCCCCGAAAAAACCCACACATCCACATGATCCAGCAGCGGATAATCAAGCCTCAGGGTTGTATTCAGGAGACGCCCACTCTCGTTTTTTACCTTAAAGAGCACCCACCAGGCCGAGTCTGAAAACCCATAATTGGTTGCCCCTTCTGTTACAGGTTCAAATAGCTCGTTAAACTGCTGATCACCTAATTTATCAACGCCGTATATTTTTTCGGGGTCCTCAAGCAGCCCAAGATACGGCGTTATGTACAGTTTGTCCGGGGTCTCCAATAATATTAGCGGAGAGACTGCAGCGGCTGGCTGACTTATTGCCGCCAGCATGAAAAAAACGGCTGAACACAGCAGTTTTGAAGGAAGCCTAACCGCATGCGATGCCGCGCGCGCAGTTAGGCCAAACAGACTTGAAATCAACTTCGCCCCCAATGCCAAGTGCCAACTAAAGTCATTTGTCCGTCATGGTAACAAAATTGTTCGCAAAATCTCCCTTTTTTTCAAGCGCGTTCGGCCAGTCACTCAAAGACCTTTTGGTGTCTGAAGAACATTTCCTGGAGAAGCACATTTGCTTGGTCAGACATATTCTGGTGTTCCCGGCCATTTCACGACATCGAACACATGGTCGATATGTCAGCCGGAAATATTGAGTGGACTGGAATTTCGTTTAAGTTGTATCTTTTCACCTAAGTCATGGTCCAGCGACGACTACCCAGAAAAAGGGAGCTGCTGAAATGAGAGTTGACTTTTCCGTTTTTTTTGGCACGGATACCGGTGTTCTCAACGATCTTGAAAAAGCAAGCTACGCAAAAAAGTTCGGTGCCGGTTCTCTCGTTGTTGGTGAAGAAGACCAAGACACATCTGTTTTTTACATTGTTGATGGTTCTGCGACAGCGTTGAGATACGGCGAAGACGGCGCAGAAGTATTCATTGATCGGTTTGGCGCCGGTGACTTGATGGGCGAAATGTCAATTCTAGGTAATGGAAAACGATCGGCAGATATATTTGCACTGAGCGATTTGCAGGTGAAAGTTTTCCCAGGTGACACATTCCTCAAGCTAATGGAAAAACACGGCGTCATTGGCCTGAATGTAAGTAAGTTATTGGCAAATCGCATTCGCACAACAACCCACAGAATGTTTGAGCAAACGACTTTGTCGTCAAGGGGGCGCGTGTGCGCGGAACTGATGCGAATGGCTTCGCCAACCGAAACGCCGCCAAGCCTACGGATCAACCAATTTCCGACCATCAGTGAGTTGGCAAAAACTTTGGGTATTGCCCGCGAAACCGTCTCACGCACGATCAGTGATCTCAAAGCCAGGGGGATCATAGAAAAATGTGAGGAAAGCCTGTGTATCAATGAGCCGCAAGCGCTGGTCGACAAGATTGCCTGACTAATGAATCCGGCGCAGGCTGTATAAGTTGAATGAATGCAGGTTTTTGCTTTTCACCGACTGTGGGAGCGGTTCGCACCGAAATTCGCCTGAATGACGCAACGCAAGCGCACAAGCAAACGGCTCGCTTACAAAAATCGACCCTGGTGAGGTCACCGGCTCGATACGGGCCGCCGCAGTAACTTCGTGGCCGAAGTATCCATCCGCCCCAAGAAAAGGGTCTTTCAACCGAACGGCGGGACCATAATGAGCTCCAATCCTTAATGCGAGATCTTCCGGTAAACCAAGAGCACTTAGATTTACACCCTGAAACTTTGCCTGCAATCTTGTCGCGGCCTCGGCAGCCGTTGCCAAATGTTCAAACACCATAAACAACCCATCACCCCAAGTATTAATATGCTGCGGTGAAATACCGCTTTCGGTCAGGCATGCACTGAGGGCACCAAACACATGTTCAACAAATGTCGGTAATTGAGACTCGTAAAGCTTTCCAAACCCCCTTACATCAGCAAACAGCATGGCATTGAGGCTGCGTCTATCCCTGAGCTGATGTTCGGGTAAATTAGAAACAACTCGTGGAGCGTCAAAATAGACCACTTTCTGCGTTCGGCCCAGGTCGGCCCATAAATCTGCATCGCGCGCGGTTCCGGAATGCTTTTGCTCGCTCTCTCCATTCCAAATCACCATCTGTTCAGCGGTGGTTGCGAAGCGGTCAGCATGCAAAACCGCAAGGTCCATTGCAGTTTCGCTGGCAAACCCGGTGGTGAAGTCATCGCAAAGCGACGGGTCGTCTGAAACCCGGCGCACGCTGGTTGCCGACTTTATCAGTCGCTCGAAGCGCGGCACCCACTCGTGGCCAAATGGATTGAGAGACGTTTCAGCAAACAATGCGTCAGGGCAAGGCTGCACCACATGCAAGTCCACGCCATGCGCAAGCAAACGTTCGGCAATGATGATATCAGAACCGGCTGCAAGGGCTCCGAAGGCAGAACCGTATGAACCTGATGCCAGCACATCATCAACAGCCTTTTCAAGGCCATAAACCACAGATGGAGAAAGCGGCAGCTTGCCACCCTCCAGGTCAAAAATATGACCGGCAAAATGCAGTGCTTTTGGCGGCCTGAAGGCATCAAGCCAATGAATTGGTTGATCCATTGCACGCAAGAGCATCTCGAATTGCTTGAGCGTGCTTGCATGGGCTTCATAATTGTGTGGGTCAAGCGGCATGGCATCTGCAAGCGCCTGTTGAGCACGCGCCGGCTCGCCTAAAATCAACCAGGCTTCAGCAACTGTGGCCATATGGTAATAGGCGTCAACACCGGGGTTTGGGGCGCTTGATTTTAGCGCAGCTTGAATGGCTTTGGCTGTTGATTGTGCTTTTGCCGCCTCTCCACCAATCAACAGCATCGCAGCCGTATTGATGCCGCTGAATGTCCCGCCAAAACGGGTGTATGCGGCTTCATATGCAGTAGCAGCCTGAAGCGCCAGTTTTTGGCGGGCTTTGCCGCTTCGCTCCAGCGCTTTTGCCTTCAGGATGCGCCCCTTGAGGGCCATGACATCCTCGCTTGAGGTGTCACCATCAAGACCAAGGCGAAAAAACTCCTTCTCCGCCTGCTCTAAAGCGCCCGAGCGGAGAAGGGTTAGGGTGGAATTGTGATGCATTGAACTCTTTACTGTTTAGCCTCCATCATTGCCAACGCCAGGGTCAATAATGACACGTGTGGAATATTCCTGGGGTGGGTTACTAATACTTGTGTGCTTAGCATCAACATCTAACTCAAAAGCGTAGATGCGTTGTTTGGGCTTCTTTTTAGGCTTCATATACAAGTTTACAACTGTTACCGCCTTGCGGTTTTTTCTGCCAATCGTAAACAGCTCGCGATGGTTAAACGTGTCGTTGAACTCTTCGGAGTATTCTGGAGGGGGACCAGCACTCAGCTTCTTTTGCGATACAAATCTGAAGCCTTCATTGCCACCCAATTGAGCGTATTTTGAATCGAGGCAAAAAACGATTCGCGTGGGAGCATTAAAACTTAAGTCAAATTGACTTGGAGGAGCAAACCAAGTGTAGCCAACTAAATTGAAAGGCAGGACAAAGTCAAAGATAGAAACTAATCGCCTTACCAAAACCCCAAACCAACTATTCCGAAACCGGAGGATTCTGTATGCTGAAAAAGCCTCTGATTTGAATTCCTGATAATTAGGCGTATCTATATTAAGAGTATCTACAATCAATTCTCCATGAGATAGAAATTTGGCGTAGACAAATCTCAGACTTTTTATTTCGTCTTCTTTGCCAAATGCATTCTGTTCCTCAATGTCAATGTTTCGTGTAGCGGCACTCACGACCGTACCAGTAACTGTTCCAGTTATCGGTCCTGTTATCGCACATTTTTCATCAATTTTGCCGCTTAGCTCTCCGGTTATATTGCCATCAGGGTCAACGGTGCCTTTGATTTCGCCATCGACTATTTTGCAACCATTTGCATCATTACCTGCGTCTCCAGAATCATCCGCCATAATTACCTCCAAATGTTTTAATTTGCGTGGATTTCATCGGTGAAATTTTGCTGTACAAACCGAATAAAGTCCGGCCGTTGATAGCCCCTGCGCATTAACAATCGCGCAGTGTTCAAGGCATTTTCTGTTTGGCCATTCGCATATTGTGCTTTCAAAAACAAAAAGACTTTTTCTGGCCGTGTGTTGTTTTTGAGTGGCGCCAACAGTGCAATCACTATTTCACTATTGGGAACACTGTTTTCACTTGATGACGGTTCACTCAAAACAGCCATTAATTCGTCTGACAGGGTTAATTGTGCAGCCTTAAAGCCCGTAACCTCGGCGGAATCTTCTCTTCCTGATAACTCTTGAGTGAGACTTTTTAAGCTTAAACCAGCTGCCTCGAGTTCTCTATTTTGTAACGCCAGCTTTGCCGTAAGCACGAGAGGTCTTAGCGTCAACAAATCAGCGTACCGATTGCCCAGAAGTATTCGTTCTTCAAGCGCCGTGTTAGCCGCAACCCCCTGCAAGATAATCTCTCTCGGCTGGTCCAATGACAATTTGGGCGAAATTGAGGTTTGCTTGCGGAGTTCTTTGAGCAGGTCAGTCTTAGATCTCAATAGTTCGAGAAGGTGCTTCTTGGTATCTTCAACCTGGCTGAGAAGTTCACGTGCCAAGCTGATCTGACCGAGATCAAAGCGGAATTCAGCCTCCACCAAAATGAGTAAAGCACTTTGCTTAATAAGGTCTGCATTGTCGCTGTCTCGTTGGACAAGAACCTGAAGCTTGTTTTGTGCGTCCAACAGCGTGGATATTGCTTGCTCTGTTTTTCCTGTATCGAACAGAAGCCTAGACATCGCAAGAAGGGCCTCACACTCGCGGGCCCTTACATAATAGTCGATCTTTTCAGAAGAGGGCAGGTCTGGTGCCTGCTTGGCGCTGTATTCTATTTGAAGCTTTTCATAAATCTGCAGCTGTTTTGTTCTTTCGGCAATTGCTTCGTTCAATGGCGCGAATTCCGACAACGTGTCCGCTCGCCAAGCATGGAGGATTGCAAGGGCCAGATTAGAACTCCGAATAGCCGATTCAGCCTGTTTCACATTGCAGCTATGTTTTTCTTCACCCAATGACAAACATGCTTTTTCGGCCGCGGTTTTCTGAAGTTCATAAAGTTGGATGGCAGTCTGAAAGTGAATGGGAGCGTCTTCGAAGTTTTGCCAAGCAATTTCTGGTCTCTGTAACGCCCTCAAATATTGCGTGCCAACATTCTGGTAACCCCAGCCTGCCTCTAATTGCCATGCTGGGTTATTGGGGTCCAAATCAACCAGCCGTAAACTCCAGTTTTTGTATTCTTCAAACTTTGCGAGTGCGATACTCTTTGAACCGCGAAGACGATTCAATTCTCCCACCCAGAACTCACTTTGGGAAAAATCGAATATATCTTGCTGCTTGCTGCAAACTTCCACATCTGCAGGATTCTGAAATTCGGAGTCAGGCTCCTTTTGAACATCAATCATTTTACGATCACAACTTCTGTTCAGGCGAACTGCATTTCGGTGCCAAATCCTATTGAGCCAACCTCTCGCGTCATCATACTCACCACGTTCCATTGCAGTGCTGATCCAGTTGTGGAACATCTGAGACAATCTTTTCTCGTCCTCCTCAGCAGCAATGTTTTGACTCTCAAAAAAAGGCGTTGATTGATAGTATTCAGCAGCATTTTGTGCAATCGCGTATGCTGCATCTGATCGTCCCATTGACCTAAAAATTCCCCAAAGATCGGTCATCATAAAATCTATCTGTCCTTCTGCTTCGCTGCGGTGATGCTCGGCTTCCTGCCGAGCATCGACCGCTTCATAGGTCAACAGGCCCATGCCTAACATCGCCACAACACTGGCGGCTGTGACGGCGGTCACACGGCGTATTTTTCGCTGCAGATCGCGCTCAATGAGCGCATCCAGGCCAATACCCAACAAACCGGCAACCAGTTTCAGCATGCCGCGCCGCTCACCGTCTGCTATGGCCCGAAAATCAGCCGCCAGTGGCTCAGCAGGCGTTTTGGTCAGTTGCCCGTTTTTGCCAAGCTTGAACCTGAGAGCAGGCGGAAAGCACTCGTCCTCGGGCTGCCCTTTATCAGTTGCAAACGGCTCCCCGGACAGGATGACCGACAAAATACGACGTTCGCCCGTGAGCTTTTTAAACTCGATGATTTCCCGGTTGACCCAACGGGATGCTGCAGCCGCAGGCGAACAGAGCACAATCATAAATTCAGATTGGGTGAGGGCTTTTTTCACCTCTGCCGTTAGGTCCTCTGCGGCGGGCAACTCGTCCCGGTCGCGGAATATTTGCCCCACTCTGTTCTGGATAGTGGCGCCATCGGTGCCCGATATGCCCACCAAACGCTTTGGCACTCTATAGTTTTCAAGTTTATTCAAAAGCCGGTCGGCGGCGGCTTTGTCACTGTGGCTATAGCTAATAAATGCTTTGTACTTGTATGAGCTCGTCATGCCCGGTCCCCTAGTAAGCACAACTTCTAGAAAATTTTGCTCAATTTTTAGCTGTATAGCAAGTGGCAATAGCGTGACCGGTACATCTTTTTGGAGAATTCAATAAATTTTGGCGGGTGTGACGGCAGTCACAGCCCCTACGGACTCGTCGTTGATAAGTGAACCCATGACCCGCGACTTAAAGACATGTGCATTAGCGCGTTGCCTTCGTCGCACCAATGAAGGGAAAGGGAAGAAAAATGCCTAATGGAAATCAAGTCAGAATAGTATGCACACCACCGGATGTTTCGGTCTGGGTCGCAGGCCCTATTCCAGGCGATTGCAACAATCCAGACTGCGAACTGGAAGGTTCAGACTTTACACCGATCACCACAAGCAACGGTGTCAAATCAAGAGACCTAGAAAATGGTAGCCGATACTGCGTCAAATACCACCACGAAGGCGGTCAGCCAGGCACATTCGGTTCAATAGAGCTGTTTTGCAATGGAGCCGCCGCGCCATTCATAACCATCCCTTTTGGTTATACATCGGCTGGCATTGCAGATGGCCAACGCTGTTTCTGTGTAGATTGCTAGGGAGGCGAGGCATGAAAAAATACACTGTGCTTTTTTCAGCTTTCTCAGGGATTGTGGTTACCGTTTCTGCGACTGCACAAGAACCGATGACCGTAGCAAAAGATCCGGACTTTGAGCTATTCCAAAGAGTGGGCTCCGAAGACGTTAAAAACAACATCTGGACGAATCTGTTGTCAATTGCGGATCAGTCTTTTTCTGGCGACAATGATGCCGTTAATCTGGACTTTCAAGATGACATTTACCGACTTACATTTGATCTAGGAACCAAAAAAAATGTAAAACCCGGCAGACATCAGGTCACGTTTACTACGTTCTCCATGAAAGGGTCTATCCCTTTGTCTGGGACACAGAATGCTTCTGCTCTACCAACTTTGAACGAACTTTCTAATGGTTCTACTATCGAGCTGCAGTTTTCCAAGTCATATGTGCCCATGAATAGGGACATATGGAACCCTGAACGTTTCAATGATTGGAAATCCTCTACTAAGGCAGCAATTATTGAGGGAATTCAAGCGAACACGGTACCAAACAGCTGTAAAGCTACTGTGGCAGGATTTTACATTATCTCATACGGATTTCCGGGCATAGATGACTCCAATAGAGCCAAAGCTGTAAGTGCGATGAGCGAACAAGAGAAATTGTTCGCCTACAATACCATATTAGAAAGTGGTGACTTGAATTTACAATCACTACTGGCAGCTGATGCGGCTCTTGTAGAAACATGTGCACCGGGTGTATTCGATCAATACTGGAGAAATCACATTAGTTCAGCTTGGCGTGAAGGTGGGTATAATCAGCCAGGTTGGGCAAAAACATTCGGTGTTGGCGCAAAGTTGGGGCAGGAAGAATTCACATTTAAGGATATCGCGTCGTTTGAAGACATGGCGATAAATGAAACAACTTATGCCTTTAATGCCTTTGCCCGTCTTGAACGAGGCAATGATCTGGGTGGACAGAGCTTGAGTGCCTCGGTTGAACTACAACATGCCTTCAAGGAAAACAATGCGTCCACAGAATGTCAGAACCCTGAAGACCTTACAACATGTGTAGAAGCTATTTTCGGCCCACCTCAGGCGCAGGACAGCTTTGTCGCAAAAGTCTCATACTCAAGTGTGCTAAAAGAAATCGTATTGATGGGTTCGCAACCTATCGCATTCTCGCTCAATGCCAATTACAATATCGACGAAGATATTTGGGGTTTGGAAGCACCGGTTTTCCTCTACCGAAATGATGAAAACCTCGGCGCTGGTGTTCGGGCCGGCTGGCGCAGTGACACAGATAACTTTGAAGTCGGCTTCTTCGTTAGCCAAAAATTCTCGTTTAATTAAGAAACCTGCAATTGCCGACCCGGCCCACAAATGAGGGCGGGGTCGGCGCGTAACTGGCCTGTTGGAGATGCAATTCGCTCGTGGCTCCAGCAGTCTTTGAACTCATCCACTCAGTAATGAGCGCCAACTGATTTGGGCGATTCAGTTTCAAGGGCCCGGCCGAAGCCTGTCATCGCATATTGACTTCTGGTCTTTCTAGGTCGCACCTCAACTTCGGCAACATACCTGGTCACAAGCATGGTCTCAGGCAATTCATCTTCCCCAGGTTTGAGATAAATGATGGGCAACTGTTCAACCACTACCTCAAAATGGTTGGAACGAAATGCTTTGTCAGGAATGTAATCAAGCCGAATGACCTTTCTCTCGCCAGACTTCAAAACAATTTCGGCGGGCAAAGCTTTCAGCGGTACTTCTTCGGGCTGATCAGAAGCCAGAACTGCGCCACGCCGCCGAGTATCAATCTTAAGGACTATAGTCCGGTCACCAGGATTGGAGACATAAAAGGACATTTGCGGTGTCCAGTCTTCCACCATGGATAGGCTGGTGGGACGTAGAAAAAAATCAATGGACAAGGCTTTCATCGCTGTCAGGCCAGACAAGCAAAAACCTGCACATATGAAAGTCAGAATTTTTGTTGTTTTTTTTAGCAAAACACTCTCCTGAGGCAGTGTGTGACCTCAAGAGAGTTGCAAGCTCTATGCGTTTTTAATCTTTATTTAAACCATTGTTTTTAATGGTTTTTTATATTTTCAGAGTTATATTTCATGCCAATTGAAAACGGCTCTTTGCAATTTGCTATTTATCCTTTGCGCATTGCAACCCTAGCGACTGAGCGCAACTCGGATTTCCTGGCGAAGCGTTTCTCTCACTTCCTCTGAAAACGAAGGACCATGTGCAGTGAGACGCTCGCTAAGATCAGACGCCAGAGTGGATATTTTTCTGAACCCGTAGAGCATGGCACTGCCGCGCAGCTGATGAAGGCGTGACTTTAACGCCTTGAATGGCATAGGTGTTTCCAGTTCTTCACAAATCGCAACTAAGTGATCCGTATAGTCTTGTGCCAACTGGTTTTGTTCTTCGATCCAGCTTTCTGTTTTTTCATTGTGACGGACTATTTTTCGCCTGCCTACTTCGTCTGAAATGCGATCAATGAGAGCCCGTATGTCAAAGGGTTTTGTCACATAGCGGTCTGCGCCAGCGTTTAAGGCATTCTTTTTTGCACGGCGGCTTGCGTCCGCACTGACCGCATATCGGACGTTGCACCAGGCCGAGCCAGATAATTCACGAAGGAGATCTGCACCGTCGCCATCTGGCAGGCTGATATCAACAAGTGCCAGATCATACTTCGATTGTTGCTCAGCTTTCCGCTCCAACAATTTGCGGGCACCAGCAATGGTCTCGGCGACATCTACACGGAATCCTTCGCGTTTGAGGGTCGCAGAAAGCAGCATTGAAACGGTTTTTGTGTCCTCAACGATCAGAATTTTCTTACCTGTTTTACACATCAGGAAACCCTCTTTTCTTCAAAAGCAAGGCGCTTGTTCCACTCTTTCATCAAGTCGCGAATACCGGACAGAGTTCCTGTCATGGACGAAGGCTCCACCCCTTCCCTCTGGTTTGAATTTCGGAGCAAAAACTGTTCAATGAGTTCCATCATGCAAGCGAAGTCGCCTTCATTGCTTTTGTCAAACACTCCTGCCGCATGGCAGTTTACAAGCCGCTTTAGAAGTGAGAATTCGAGAGTTCCGGAAAGAACAATCACCAAACTTTTAGGAGCAATTTTGCGAACATTTTCTGCCAATTGCGCGCCACATTTTTCACCGAAAAAGTCATTGTCCAGAACGTAAATGTCGTAGCCTCCCGGCAGATCCGCCTTGTTGTAGGAGCTCACAATCAATTCCGGAAACTGCATGCGCAGTTTGAGTGCCAGCATGCCGGCATAATGAGGGTCATCATCCATAATAATAAGTTTACGCAGCTTGCTCATGCGCTTTTCCTTTCGTGGTTTCAATTGTGTTGAGTTGCTCAGCCAAACCTGGGTCGTCTTTGCTTGCTCCTGCGAACAATCCAACGAGATTTTTGGACTGTGAAGCGAAGCGTTGCACCGGACGCTTGAAGTCGCCAGGGCCCCAGGTTGCTATTGATATATCTGCCAGTTTCGGCAGGACACGCGAAGCATAATGCTGTTCGGACACGCCGCAGTAGATCAGGATAAGGTCATAGTCTTGGGCCTGCGCCTGAAGCCATTTTCTCGCGGCGTCTACGCTGAAGCCATGGTTTGCTGTCAAACGACCAAAGGGTAAGAAATCAAAACCGCCTGCTGGTAACGGTCCAACTGCATCGCCATTTAGGATGCTCTCGCCAAACCCTTTTTGCTCGCTGATACCGTCAGCAGACGCACATACCAAAAGTGTTTTAAGCCCCTGCTCACCGGAAGCCTGCGCGAGCGATGTTAGCGGGATTGAACGGTCTTGCGAAAACCGCGTAACGCTGACAACCGTCGTTTCACCGTGGCGCCAGCCAGATTGCAACTGAAGTTCACTGATCAGACGCGCTACTTGCTGTTGGTCAGGTCGGTTTGGAATTACAACCAGCTTGTCTTCACTTAACGAAGCCGCCAAGTCATCGCTATAACGTACTTTGGCTGAAAATTGACGGAGCAAAATCAGTAGGACTGCAACGAACCCCGCCCCAGCCAAAAAGCCAAGTGCGGCAAACTGCTTGCGTTTGTCTTCTGCGGGCATTTCCGGGGCGCTGCCACGGGAGAGAATCTCGACAGTTCCAGGCAAACTGTTCCTGCTTTCAAGCAGCACCTGGTCAAGAATACGACGCGTCTCCGCCAGCATGCCGGCGACTTGCGACTGTTCCGCATTAATCCGCTTCAATTCGATCAGTTTACCATTCAGGATTTTTGCTTCTTTGGAGAGCTCTTGCCGACGCGTGGTCAGTTTTCTTTTTAAGGCCTGGAGTTCGGCAATGGACTGTGATTTGGCTGCACCGTTCGCTCCTGTGATTGCGCCGGTTTTGCCAAGAGTGGCGATCAAACGACGACGCGATTCAATCGCCTCATCAATGACAGCAAGCGAAGCCGCCAGAGTGGCCACTTTCGGGTGGTCAGGCATATAGCGCATTTGCAACTTTTCAAGTTCGGCCGCCCGTTTGGCGCGCTCAAAAACCATGTCTGCCATCGCGCGGTCCAAAAGGGTCGCCCGCTTGATTTCCATGTCACCGGTATCGGCATCCAGGGCGCCATTGGCGGCCTCCATCTCCACAAGGGCGTTTCTCAATTCGTCAATGCGAATATCGAGTTCCTCCAGTTGCGTTACTTTCGCGAGATGCGCTTTGGCAAGCGAGCTGGCGTCGTATTCTTCGCCTACCTTCAAAAGTTCTTTGCCGAGCTGATGTTGTTTGCTGAGAAGTTCCTGTACTCGAGCCTCGAGTTCCCTTGCTCGCAGCGTCTGCCGCGTATCAGATTGCCTTGTCTGGAGATCCAGGTACCCCTCAAGGTGCGCGTTCACCATCATTTGCGCCAGTGCAGGGTTTGCGCTTTTGGCCCGGATCGAAATCAAGCCTTTCAGTTTTTTTACTTCAATCGCGTCTGCAATGTCCTGCAGCCCTGGCCGTGCAAGCTCTGGCATTTTTTTGTCAAGGTTTTTGAGAAGAAGTTCATGCGCACGCGTAATCACCTGTTGGCTTTGCAGGTACGTGGCTTCAGCCGAAACAAACGCATCATAAAGGCGAAGGCGACTGTCATCATTGTCGGCATACAAAATTTTGGGTTCTTTAGCGACCAGCCGGACCAAACCCTGGCTTTCATATACGGCCTTGGTTAGGGAAAAGGCCGCCACAGCAAGCCCGAGCCCCACCACAAACGAAAGCAGCGCAACGCGCAGGAACTGGCCACGCAGCAACCGCAATACGGTTTTTACTGGGTTAACAGTTGTTGCAGCAGATTCCTGCACGAAGTCCTGCACCTGCATCAAAGCAGGATTGGCTGAAACCGGAAATTGCGCTGGCTGATCAGTCACTGTTCAGTCCTTTATCCTTGGGCTAACCGTGCTGTTGGGTCTTGTTCCCAACCACTCGCATTTTTGAGAAAGCGATTTCTGAGATGGGCCGCAGTCGCTACCGCCACGAAAACAACGGCACCTGCCCAGACGCTAGGGGAACACGCTAGGCGTCGTAGAAAACGTAAACCATTGGCATGTTGCTGATTACTAGCCACAGGCAAATCCAATGATGCAAGTTCTTGGTTTCCGCGATAGACACGGCTGCGCACCTTTATCAAACTCGCAAGCGTACGGGGTGGCTCCACACAATAAGTGGCGGCAGGCACATAAATTGAGTTTGTCATCAACCTACGGCGGATATACTCATCATCATTGGTCAGTTCAGGAAATTCGCCAACGGTTTTCAGACCGGCCTTTGACACAGCAAAAAAGCCACCAACTTTGCCGCCGTCGAAATAGGGGTTCATATGCCAAGCTTTATAAAAAGCCTGTACTGCTGGTGAACAGCTTTCGGTTTTGAATATCGCTTTTCCGTATGCAAGATCACGCTTTGTTGTCGCTAGGGATCGCAACAAACGGCGAATGGATTCAGCAGAGGTTTTGATGTCTGCATCAAGAAAAACCACAGTCTCGGAAGTGGCCTCTTTCATTCCAATGTTTAACGCATTGGTTTTTGATGCCTCTTGAGTTTCAATGACGTTGGCGTCTTCGCACGCCGCCTTGGCAACAACCGCTGTATTGTCGTGGCACCCATTGCAGACAACTATGATGTCGAACTCACCCGACTTCATATCCTTCGTTAAAGTCTGAAGCGTTAAGCCGATGCAGCTTTCTTCATTGTATGCTGGAATAACAACTGAGCAGATTGAATTTGCAAGCTTAGTGGGCATAGCGGCTGCCCCCAATCATTGATCCGCCCACGAAGTCAGAAATCGCCTTTATCAGGTCTTCTTGCGCGTGTGGGGAAAAGCTGTTGCCACCGTCAAGCGATTGCGCCTGATCCAACGCCTGCATCAACCCATCCTCGTCTTCGGCCACATAAATACCGCTTATGCCCCGAAGGTTCTCAACGGTTGCGAGCTGATGATCGTTTCGGTGTTCTCCAAGGGAAGCCAGCCTGGGCATAATCACAATCGGTTTGCCCAGTTGCAAAGCCGTCAGGATGGTCCCCATACCAGCATGCGAAACAATAACTTTGCATTTTGCAATTTGCCTCGCGAATTGCGAAGGCCTTAGCGTTTCGGAAAACTTCAAAGAAGAAGGCTCAAAACCTCCAACGCCCACTTGAGCAAAACACTCGCTAAACCCTTGTTTTTTATTCCATTTATCAATCGCCTCTATCATGCGGTCAAATGGAAGCTGGGTGCCTACGGTTGCAAAAATCATAAAAAAACTCCTTCCGGGGCTTGTTAGTTACCCTGAAAGGAGCAATGGCTGTGCCAGCTGGAAATTGGGCCTCTAGAGGACGCTACCGTGGCATTCTACACCAAACTTCTGGGCAACGCGTGGCCACTGGCTAAAAACTTTGCTGGCGTGAGAGGTCGCAAGTTTTGCAGACAGGCTCATTTCTTCAGCGTTCGCAACACTGTCAATGAACAGGGTTTTTGCGCCGATCATCTTACCAAACCGGCAAGCAAAATAACCCGGTGCTGCTCCTGTCGAAACGACCACATGTGGTCGCACAATCAGTACGATTGCGAGGACTTTCAGAGCCATCCACAACAGACTGATTTTTGTGTCGCGATTACCGTCAGGCACAGTAAAAAAGCGGTGGTTGCTCACGTCGCGAGCGCTTTCGCGATCAACTGTTGCAAAAGTGAGTTGGCATCCGGCAAAGGCTGGTCTCAGCCTTAGGAGCTGGATCCAGTGCCCGCCGCCTGATGCAACTGCAAGGACTTTGGTTTGCTTGGGCATGGGATTTCCTTTCTTTCATTCCGTTGTTTCTCGATTGATTGATAGAGGTCTAAAAGCGTCACGATTTTGCTGGGCCAAAGTGCAATCTGCTGCATTTTGTGGATGGCCCCTTCGGACAGGCGTCTGCGCAATTCTGGCATGCCGGCAAGCGTGCGAATAGCGTTCGCGATCTGTAGGCTAAAAGTTTCGGGCTCTGTCACGGACACACGGAAGCCGCATGTGTCATCGACTACATATCCCGGTCCACCTCGCGCCGCGACAATAGTGGGTACGCCGTGGCTTAATGCTTCATATATTACACTACCACTTGGCTCCCGAAAGCTTGGGAACGCGAACACGTCCGCCTGAGCGTATAGCTTATCAACTTCTGCTCGGGAAATTTGTCCGTGGAACGTCACGAGGTGGGAAACACCCAAATCCAACGCAAGCTGTGCACACACGTTCATTTCTGGGCCTTTGCCAGCTACATCCAGTTGTAACCCCTCAACATCTTTAAGATGTGCCAGGGCCCGAATTAAATCACGCAGACCTTTAGTTCTTACGCCGCGCCCAACGTGAAGCAGACGAATGCCGTCGCGGTTAAATTTTTCGGGTAACGGTGGTTTTACTTCAGCGATTCCAAGCTCACTCATCACATCAAATCTATTGATGTCACAGTGCTGAAGCAGGTCTTCAACATAAGGGGCCACACCCAACACAGCCGAAGCTTTTCGGTAGCTTGATTTAAGGAAAGGGTCATAGCGCAACCGGAAACTGTCTAAACCACGCAACCGCTTATACCAGGCAGCTGTTTCACATTCATTCTTGAAAGCAGCTGGCGTCGACAGACTGCCGCCGAGAGGCCCTAGCACATATGGAATTCCAAAGTGCTTAAGTGGGCTGGGGAACCTGAGAGCGATTGGAGAAAACTGATGCGCAACATCAAAGTTCTCTCCATCCACCAATAGCTGGTGAATTTGCCGTTTCGCCCAAGAAAAGTAGGTTCTGTAGGACAATTTCGCCATGGCATTGAGCCGTTCATGTTTGCGAGCCCAAGCTGGCTCAAGGCGACTGATAACGCAGGTATTTGGCAACTGGTCTGACAGAGGCGTGCGGCCCGGGCGTTCCAGAGAAATTAGGGTAACATCGGCCATTTTGGATAGCTCGTTGACCCACTGGAACGCACACCATGCCTCACCAACATCAGTGCCATCACAGTAAGGCGCAAGCGCCAGAACTTTGGGGCGATAGATCATTGGAATGCCCTCCCCAACTTTGGCCAGGCCTTAAGGAAACTTTGGGACACGCCTTTAAAATGGCGACTGCGGTCTTGAGCCCATTTTGCATGGCCCAAGCCGCTCACCAGGGTCCAATAGATGAAGCGACTGCTGTTGAAGCCAAGTAGAAGCAGGTAAACACTCAGCGCAGTGATAATACCCGAGTGTTTCCTGTGAAGCCGCACAGTTGCCTCTGTCAGCATCAAATCACGTTTGTGATTGAGCGTGCCTGAACTGCCACCGCCCAAATGCGTTATGTTGCCAACTGGCGCAAAAGCTATGCGCCACCCCGCTTCCCGAATGCGTCGGCACCAATCAGTTTCTTCACCGAAAAAGAAAAAGTCTTCATCAAGCATTCCGACTTTATCAACACATTGTTTCCGAACCAGCAGGTAGCAACCTGAAACTGTTTGAACGTAGCGTTCGGATTGGCGGTCCCAATCCAGCATGCGGTATTTTCGGAACGCGGGAACACCCTTCAACCGGTCAAGACCAAAGGTTTGGCAGGCCAAGTTACGAAATGAAGGAAATTGACTAGTGCTGTGTTGCAGGCTGCCATCTTCATTCAAAACGCGGCAACCCATGGCACCAACGTTCCAATGTGCATCCATATAGGCCAAAGATCTCGCCAGAACATCTCCGTGGACCAACGTATCTGAATTCAATAACAGAATGTTAGTACCGCTCGCGATTGCCATCGCCTGATTGTTAGCAGCGGCAAACCCTTTGTTCTCGTCATTCATGATCATGGTCACTTGCGGAAACCGCTGACGAACCATGTCCTGGCTTCCGTCCTCTGATGCATTGTCAACAACGATGACCTCGTAGCTGCGGCCTGTGGGAGATCCCTTGAAGACAGATTTCAGGCAGTCGCGGAGCATTTCGCGGGTATTCCAATTTACAATTATGATGCTCAGGTCCATGAGAGCTTCTCCCTTGGCTGGATGAAAATTCTTTGAGGTTGAGACGTCGCCGACTGGACATGGCGCGCGCATGTAAGAGCCATGCCGCAACCGATCAGAAAAAAGAAATGCACCATAAGTGCGTTCCAGAAATGAACGGTTAGGCCGGCCAGAACAAAACTCATTGTGGTGATGATCCAGGCTTTTCGCGCATTCTTGAGTTTCAAATCGCTTTTGCCGCCTTGCGCCTGCTTCCAGCCAACCAGCCAAACTGCGGCCGCCAGAAATACCAGTGCAGGCAATCCATAGCGCACAGTTGTAAGCAGCCAGAAATTATCCATACTGGAACTCATCCACGGCGCACGGATCCAGTCATTCAAACCGATACCCACCATTGGGTGACGGCCAACTTCGGCTGTACCGTAGTTCCAGATGTGAACCCTGTTGTAAGCGCTGTTAGCACTGAACGTGAGGTATGAGATGAACACCAAAATGGGTGACCGGTTCGAGAGCATTGTGAGCACGAACCAGGCCATTCCCATGATGCCCAACAGAATGCTCCAGCGATTTGAAACACCCGCAGTAATACGGTCCCAGCCAATCAGGCTCATCTGCAGTGCAAGTGCAGTGAAGGGTCCGCCCGACAGGGAGAAAAATGTTGCCATCACGACCGCAGCCATCTGTTTGATGGACGCCACGTTCAGTTTGGCATCGCACAGTATGTAATAAGTGCTGGCAAATGCGCTCGCTGAAAATACACCAAATAAAATGGGATGTTCAAACGACGTAAATGCGCGGGTAAGACCCAGCCGCGGCTCAATCACATGGGGTCCGGCACCACCAAAAATGGCCTTGAACGGCATCCGCAAAATGTGTTCGCCGGAGAAAGACTCAATCACTGCGAAAGCAAGAAGAGTGGCTGCCATGGTAAATACCAGCCGAACAACCGCTACAAAATCTTCATATGATTGGACATACGCGCGAGCCAGCAAATAGGCACCAAAAGTTTCGATGAAATAGATGCCACCAGATTCGATGCCATCAGCTACGCCCATGGTCAGCATCAAGGACAACGCGGCCCACATTCCGTGGCCTGCAACCAAACCATCGACAAGTCCGGCAGGAGCTCTCCGGTTTTGCAACAACATGTTAAGTGCCGGAACCAACATAACAATAAGTGTGATCCGGTACGGAGAAAGGCGCAGGGAGCCAAGCGAAATTGATACTTCCGGGGGAAATGCAAAGCTCAACACCAGAAACACGACTGGCATAGCTGGCCAAGATTTGGCCGGTTGGTATGTTGTGGCAATACTCAAGACCGCTTCTCAACCGACAACCAAACGGTTTGCTTTTTGCGATAAAGCTTGCGTTTGATAATACGTTTCAGCGTGCCCAAGGTAGATTGTGCTTTGGCGCGAAGTGGCAAATTCACCCAGGCCTGGAAGCTGTCCTGCCGCATAAGCAGCGCCTTGCGACCTGACAAGCGCTGCATCATACGGCGACCCCAAACAGCGCCTTTGGTGGCAACCAGATTGGGTTGTGCATCAAACAGCACCTCAGGTGACCGCGGGGCAAGCTTGAGATAGCCGGCAGCAACTGCGCGCCGCAACATTGTACGTCCACGCTCGGTGCGAACAATGATCAAAGACTTGCCGTGACCGCCCTCTTCTGACGGGGTTTGCCAAGGATCGCCAACAGAGAGATCAGCAACTTCACCAGTATGGTCTGCACATGTCATGCACCGCCATTGGCGATGCTTTTGCAAAACATTACCCCAACCATCTGCGTAACTCGTGCTTCCAGTTTCACTGTGCGTGGGCCCGGACCACTCTGCAATCATGTCACCTGGCCAACCATGGCCGCGGTACCGAATATTGCCCAAATCGGCTGATTCCGGTTTGCCCAAATGGCGCAGCAATGCATCCGTGCCCTCATGGCTCGGGGTGCCTGCGCAAAAAATTGAAATGGTTAAGCCCGTGTTGCGCGCAACATCTGGCCTTAAGCCACCAACCGCATTAACAGCCGCAATATCGCAGGGCTTGCCAACTACAACACATTCACCGTCGGCGTCGGCCACCAAGTCCAGTCGGTCCGCGACACTGGCAGGGGCGTAGCGTGAACCTGCACCCTCAATTAGGTCAGACCGCTGTTTGCTCAGGCGAGCTTCATTCAGTTTGGGGTTAGCCAAGCTTGCTTTCACATGTAGCGTTCCGGCAAATCCTGCAGATTGCATAGCGGCCAACGAAATCGCCGTAACAGCACCTCCACTAGAGCCCGTGAAGCGAATTTCTTCATCGGTTGCGTAACCTTCCCATACTTCCAGAACTGGACCCCACGCTTGTGAAACCGCTGACGAAATGTCTGTGTTTCGTTCTGCAACGCTTGGGCAGGCTCCGGCAAGAAACTGGTCCAGCTCGGGTGGCAGGTCGCTGCCAACTTTCGGACGACGGTTTTCATCTTGCGTTTCTGCCATCGTTACGTGGGCAGGCGCGAGCAGGGCGCAGGTGCCGCAACCCGTGCACAGGCGATTGCTGACAATGTCTTGAAGGGAGGAAAACTTCGAGGACGACATTATATGGTCTCCTGTGTAGCGAGTTGCGGCTCGGCGGGGGACAGATGGTTACGATTGCGAAGTGAGAAAAAGAGGCCTTGTGTTGCCCAGGCGCATCCTTCGCCAACACATGCCAAAACCAAAACAGTGTGGAGAGAACCGCCATTTACAAAAGTGGCAATTGCAACCAACACGAACGACACGCGGATCAAGTTTGCCTTGAATGGAATATCCGTTTGCCCCAGTGCCTGGGCGGCAATTGATTGCGGCGAGCGAAAAAGACGGATCATTTGCGCAACGGCAACCAATACAAGCAACGCCATATCGGCACGGAAGTCATTGCCAAACAGATTTTGTAAAACCGTATTTGCGAACAGAACAAAACCCAGCGCGTAAAAAGACCCGATCGCATATATCCAGCGGTGCAACTCGGCCAGCTTCGCCTCCAGGGCTTTGAAATTGCTTTTCAATTCCGCAAGAACGGGCAAACCGTACGACAACGCCATCCGGCTAATCACCAGAATCGGAACCAGTGCCAGTTGGAACATCATGGAAAAATGTGCAAACGCGTCGGCTGGCAACATGGCTGACAGGATCAATCGCTCGCCCTGCATGCTCCAAAACATGGTCACACCAGTTAGGAGTAACGGCCATCCGAACCCGGCCAGTTGCTTGAATTCGCACCAATCAAAAGTCGATTGGTATTTATCGTCAGAGAGGGCATGAGACAGTCCCGTGTGTAAGAAAGATTGGGCGACCAGACATGCACATGCGGCCTCAAGCGACGGAGCGACCGAAACGACAAAATACATTCCAATCAAGCCGGCAACTGACGTAAGGCCCTCAACGTAAAGCGCAGGCCTGAAATTTAATGAACGCTGCTTTAGGATATACCCGTTGTGCGTGAACCCTCGAATAACCGCGCTCGCAGCCAACGCGGCGTAAGCAGTAAAGTCTATGCCCTGCACTTGATGGGCACCCATCAACAGTAGAACAAGTGCCAAGGCCGCGCCGCGTACGCGACAGATAAAATGCGCCGAGCTGAGGGCTTTTTGCATTTTGTTCTGGTTCACTTGGAGAATATATCGCTCCGTCGCCAAGTCCGTGGACATGGCAAAAAGACGGATGCTGAGGATCAGAAATACAAATTGTCCAAGCGTTTCAGCGCCCATCAGGCGTGCAATCAGGACATTGCGAGCAAACACGCAAACTTCCATCAACAGCTGATTGGTAGCGATCAAGCTGACCTTTTTGCTTTCACCTTTCCTAGGCATACACCGCCTCCGCTGGCCGACGGGCCATCTTCACGGCAGCGGCGATCGCATCCATCTGGTATGCCCAACGACGCTTGACGAACGGCAACTGTGATCTCAAGAGTGCACCTTGTTGGTGCCGATACTTATAGTCAGCAATCAGACGTTCGATCATCTGTTGAGCGGTAGAATTCCGGAGGTCGTGAACGTGCGCACCGACGCCACAACAGTCAAATACACCTGCCGCTTTGCGGCTGTAGGCCATGTTGGACACAGGCGTAGCCGTTGAGAGTGCGGCGATGGTTGCGTGCATACGTGCACCCGTGAACCATTCCGTTTGCTGGATAACGCCTTTCAATTTTGATGGTGTATTGGCGATTTCCTCAATTGAAACCCTCGACTGAAGATCAAAAGGCAATTGATTTTTCAGCGCACGCGAAGCAACAAGATCGCTCTCGCTGCCACCGCTTGGTGTTACATGTGGCACGAGCCGGACAGAGGCTTCTTTATCCTGCAAGATGGCTGTGGTCAGTTCGCGCAAAACTTCTTGATAGTCACATGCCAGGCCAAACTGTGTTTGCGCTTCTGCCGACCGATTCCAAAGCAGGCCGCTGACATTGATGCCAACGGTCCCAGCCTTGAGGCGTGTCGCAGGTGCTTTTGACGGCAGGCCGAATGCAAGGTCCACACCGAGCCTGTGGCGATGTTCATCAAAATCGGCACCCAGCAGCTCGCGCAGGTACTCAAGACTTGCCATATCGCGAGCAAATGCGAGTTTGCATCCCTTCAAGATATGGCGGGCAATCCTGCGCGAGCGTTTAAACCGAAAAGGGCCAAAAGTTTGCGGCAACAATATGAGCGGCACACCTGCATCAAGCGCCATCAGTTTTGGCAGGGTGATTTGGTCAAAACGTGCCGGACCATACAAATCAGTAAAGCTGTCACCACCACTTACATCAACCACGGCATCAGAGGCACGCATTGCGCGTAAAGCTGGCGAACTCAATCCCATTACCTGCTTCAGGCGGGCCTGATGCATATTGGCACCCTGATATACCCGCTTGCCTGCTTTGAATGCCAGCGTATTGAGCGTGGCAGATGTCATATCGCCTGCAACCGGGTTAATGTCATGCCCGTGGTCAAATACCGTCGCATGATCTACGCCGCGGTCTGCGAGGCCCAGAATGAGAGACTGCGCCAGAGCGGTGACGCCGTGATTGCCGGTATCAGGTGCTGCACCGGCAAGAACTATGGATGTGCGTTTCTGTTTCATGCCAGCTACATCGCAACCAGCATGCCAACCACAAAACGTCCGTAAGATATTGAAATAAATACATTTTATTTATTACGCCGAAAATCCGTTTTGCGTTTTGCAAATTGTAAAATGGTGATTTGCCAAGTTTTTCGCAGTTTGCAAAGTCCTCAATATCAAAGAAAGAAGAAATACCAATATATTTCAATAACTTATGCTTTATTGGGCATTGGCACAGGCTTTGCGAATTCGTCCTCATCATAATAAATGAGGGCATGCGATGACCGCCTATTTAAATGACAAAGAGCAAAACCGACGCTGGGCTACTTGGCAGCTGTCCGATTGGGATACCGAGTATGCTGACCTGGGTATTTGGAACTTCGCGCAGCGCGCGGCGGCACTGTTCGCACTTGCACTGCTTGCGCCACTATTTGCTGCCCTTTATCTGGCGGTAAAAGTCACCAGCCGCGGGCCGTTTATATATAAACAGACTCGCCCGGGCCAAAATGGCATCCCTTTTACGGCATATAAAATTCGCACCATGCGCACCGGTGCGGACAAAGATCAGAACCGTGCCCGCCGTGTTGACACAAATGACCCGATGATCACATCAGTTGGCCGCATCCTGCGGGACCTGAAGCTTGACGAGCTTCCACAACTATTGAACGTGGTGATGGGTGATATGGCGCTTGTCGGACCACGCCCTATTGCACCATCTTTGCAAGTTGAACTTGAAAGCAAGATCGCTGGCTTTAGTCGCAGACTATCGGTGAAACCTGGTTTGACCAGCCTTGCCCAAGTGTGTCTGTTCGACAACGAAGCCGACGACAAAGTGGTAGACGATTGGTCTACGCGTTTCGAAGCTGAGCTTGACTATATTTATCGCAGATCTGCCAAATATGATCTGGTGATCATCGGCCTCACTGTCCTGTTTCTCTTCAAGAAAGTGACGCGTCGCCTTCCGAAGAGGCTGGTCCTTTTGGTTCCGATCGCGGCTTTGCTGATGTTGTCTGCCTGTAGCGAACGGCTTCCGACGCGTTCCTTCACTCGTGCTGACACAGCATATGAAAAGGACGTTCGCGCATACGGTGACCGCCAGGACCCCGCCATTGTAGAAATTAAGCCAGTTTCCATTCCGGTTGAAAACTCTGTTGCGCAAGATCCCATTTACCGTGTCGGCAGCGGCGACATGCTGGCAATCAATGTTTTTGGTGAAGAAGGTTTGAACGACCTTCGTGTTTCCGTTGACGGTGAAGGTTATGTCCAGGTGCCGTTTCTGGAACGTGTGCCGGTTGCGGGGCGCTCAGTTGCTGAAATCCAGGCTGTATTAAAAGAAGGCTTTGGCCGCCAATTCCGCAACCCTTGGGTAGTTGTTGACGTTGCTCAACATCGCAGTCGACCCGTTTATCTTGTTGGCCAGTTCAACAAACCCGGTGTTGTGTACTTGCAAGGGCCCACCAACCTGCTGCAGGCAGTTTCAATGGCCAGCGGCATGTCGGACAACGCGCACCTTTCTGGCGCACGCCTGTGGCGCGGTGGTGAAATAGCGGCAGTCGACATGAACGCACTCCTTGTGGATGGACGCGCAGCCCACAACATTTATTTGGAGTCGGGTGATACAATCGTTGTACCCAGTAATTCTGACAACAAAGCCTATGTAATGGGAGCGGTTGTCAGAGCCGGTGCTGTACCGTTCAGCAACGAGCCCATGACACTCCTGAAAGCGCTGACGCAAGTGGGTGGCCCGGTCAAATCCGCGGCTCTGCTTTCGCAAGTGCGCGTTATTCGCACTCATTCGGCAGTTGAAGGCCAGCTGATCCTTGTGAACGCGAAAGACATCCTGAAAGGTCGCGCGCCGGATCTTCAACTACAACCCGACGACATCGTTTATGTGCCCGACAACCTAATCGAAAGCTGGAACCAGGTGATCCGGGCGGTAACGCCTACCCTCCAGCTCGCAGGCGGTGCACTGCAACCATTTGTTCAAGTTAAATTCCTGAAAGGAGACTGATTTTGTCCCGCATTAAAACTCTATTCCTGACCACTGCATTGTCTGCAGCCTGTTCATCCGCCGCCGTTGCGGGAACTGTTTCCCCTGTTCAATCAGGAGCAACACCCTTTGGCTTACAACCCGTTGCAAACGTGCAACTCAGAGGCTCCGACAGCGACGCGGCAGACTTTCAAACTAACGATTTGCCCGGCCTGCAGGCAATTGTGAACAACACACTGACTGAGAGCCAATCCATCAACAACCTGTCTTCGATTGCTCTCAACCCCAATGACCTGGTGATCAGCGGAGATTCAGAAGTCAGAGCCTATTTCATCGGTGAAGGAGCCGGGTATCGAAATTCACTTGGCATATACACTGGCGACAGCTCAGAGGGCATTAACGGCGACGCTGGTTTGATTCTGCCCGACGCAAGTACAACAGGTTATTATTCATACTATAATGGTGACTACAGGTCCTCAAGCGCCCCTGTCGCGCCCGGCGATTTTGTCGACCTGGGAACATATGAAGACGGTACACAGCTAAACCTGTTTTTGATTTCCAACGGTGCTGGCGGCGGAACTAACACCTATTACACCGATATGTCTCTTAACAGCGACGGTATCGATCACTTCGTGATGCTGGCGACCCCAGACAATCCTTTCCTTTTGATTGGTGTGGAAGACCTTCATGGCGGCGGTGACGAAGACTATAACGATGTTGTCGTTGCCCTGGAAGTTGGTGTGGCAACCACAAAGGCTTTGATGGCAAAAGCAGTTCCCTTACCTGCCCCTGTGGCGGCGCTTCTCGGCCCAGTTTTGTTTGGAGTTATGTTGGCTGCGAAGCGTCGCCGGCGGAAGGATTTTGATGCAGCAGTTCCTGCATAAAGTACCTGCAACGATTCAGGCCATCGCCGCCGGGCTTTTGCTTGGACCGTTCGCGTACGCCAGCACTTACAATGAGCGCTGGCCGATACTGGTGCTTGCGCTCTGTAGCTTTGCGATTGTCGTGCTTGGCCAACGCCCAGTTCGTCAAGCTGCCCCCTCTAAATACTGGGGTGTAATTGTTTCGGTCAGTCTTGTTGTGTTTGGCTTGATGTTTGAAGTAGACAAACTACTGCTTTTGGGCGGAGCTGTCCTTTTGTGTTCAAGCCTGCTGTACCAACGGCCCATCTCAAGGCCTGCCACTTTTTTTGCCACACTTTGCGCCTGTATGATGGTGCCGCTGCCCGCGAACATAGAAACGGCAATAGCAGCTGAACTTGCTGGTTTGGAAGCATCATTGTTTGTGATGATTGGCCAAGCAGCGAACTTGCCCGTTAGGCTTTCAGGCACGCAGGTGTTTTTTGAACAATCTGTAGTCACTATCAATCAAGACTGTAGCGGCACTCTATTGCTAGTTCCGGCAATCATGGGCGCAATGGTTGCTGCCGCGCTTGCCAAATCCAAAAGTGCCGCTGTTACGGCCATAGTATTTGCCGCCCCGATTGCCCTGTTGATCAATTTGTTCAGACTTGGCCTCGTTCTCTTTTTGATCGCTCAAGGCAGCTTTGAAGATGCCGAAATTTGGCATGACTTGCTTGGTTTTTTTGCCCTTACCGTTTCTTGGGCATTGCCGATCACTCTATTCGCCGATCTGGAAAGCGTTAAAGTCGACACCAGCGCATTCAGAAAATTTGTGCCAACTTTGGCGGTTATTACCGCCTGTGCGTTGGCGATAAACCTGCCATTCGCGACAAAAAGTGACGACATCTCCACGAAATTTGCACTGCCCGCCTACATTGCGGGCTGGATAGCAGAACCTCTGGTCATTCCATCTCAAGAATTGAAAATTCTGAACGCTGATCAGGTATCTCGCCAAAAATATACGTCGGGTACGGGTGAGCTGATCGTAACAGCCATGCACCATTTAGACCCAAGCATTGGACGGGAACATTCTAGTAAACGGTGTTTCAAGGCGATGGGCTGGCAAGTAGAGACGTTGAGCAATCGCACCGAAAGCACTCATGGAGCGCTCTCGCACATGATGACAAAATCAGGCGGCCACAGTCAGTCTGTTCTGGAACTCGAAATTGATAACCACCACGGCACCAACGGCCTTGTCAGAATTCAACTGGTCGCGAATGCCGCAATGCCAATTTCTGAACAACAAACTTTTCTTGAGGCTTTTGCCACTAAACTTTTCGGAGAACCATCGTGAAAAAACTAGTTGTTTCCTCTGCTCTCGCACTGACTGTGGCAACCGGCTTCATTGGTTTCAAAGCACTCAAAGGGCATCGCCAACAGCTTTGCGATTCTTGGCTGCAGTCCGCTATAACTGCACAGTCTACTGGGTACCATTCTCGCGCTATCGACAAACTGACTTTGTACTTTTCGGAAGACAATTGCAGGGGGAAAACTGACCCCCAGGCTATCACGACACTGGCCAATGCCAGACCACATGTCCCCTTACCTGGTGGGACCGAGCTGGTTCAGCAACTGTCATTATCTCGACTGGGGTGGCAGTTAGAGCGGGACCCAAGTTTTCAGCTTACTCAGGCAAAGGCTGCGCTCGCGCTCGGCGACTGGAACGCTGCGGCAGAATTAGCTGATTATGCTTCCGGCGCGCAAGCGGACTTCATCAAAATTGCGGCAGCGGTGCGGCTAAAAGACTGGCAAAAACTCCAAGAAACTGTCGACGAATTGGATACCGCCTCAACCTCCAGTTTCCAGTACGCTCTACTGTCCGAAATGTTAGTTGACGCACCCATTCGCCTGCCGGCGCGACCCCTGCAATCGAAGTTTACGGACCTTGCCAGATCAACGCTGAGGGGCGGCGACAACCAGATCGACAAAAAAGCCTACGCGGTCAATAGTCTTTTGACCACGGAAGACCTTAACATCGCAACCGGTCTTCTAGTCGCCACCAGACAAACCAAAGCCATCATTGCGCTTTTGGACCAACCCAGACGCCCTCTCTCTGCCAATCTGCTCAAGAAGTTGGCGAAACAATATTGGTCAAACCAAAACTATGCAGCCCTGATGGATTTTCAGCAAAGGAACATTGACGGCGCGTTGCCAGGAGAAACAATTTTGCTGATTTGTTTGGCTGAGCAAGAAATGCACGGTGTCTGCACAACCTCTTTTGACGCAGCCGACTATGAAGCGCGCCACGGTAGTTACGCATCAAACCATTGGAAAAATCTGCTTCAATTACTGCAATCATCAACTACACCAGCACATGAAATTGTCGATGCCTTGGTTGAGATGGAAGATCTAATCCGCAAGGAGCCCATCGCCTATCAACTGCTCGCATCCCTTTATTCTGAGCTTGGTGAAGTGGAATTGGCGAAACGCTTTGAAGGCGCTGCTTCCATGTTCGGCCTTCGACCCAGAGGAAAATGGCACACAAATGAAAAACCTGCCTGGACAGCAAAACTGGCAGATGGGTACATGCCGTCCCAAGCTGAAGTATCAACCCTGCAGGACCTTAGCCCCAAACAGTCCATTTTATGGAGGCTGGCAAAATCTCGCTTAGCGCTCTCAAAGAATTCTGATGAAGGCGCCGCTGACGCTCTGCGGATTATTCGGCCAGTTCTTGGTTGGGCTCCTGAAGTTGCCTCAGCCCAGTTAATTGCCGCAGCAAGCACCGCGCATTTTGGCGATCATGAAGCGAGCTATGGGCACTTGATGAATGCTGTGTCAGCAGATCCCAAAAGCACAGTTGCTGCTTTGAGGTTGAGCCTGCATTTTTACAGTGAAAAGAATGGGCTGACGGCTACAGAGCTAAATCACTGGTGGGAAACGCTGACCCGGGCCGAAGTCCAGAACAACAATCCAGAAAATACGATAGAGCTGATCGCAGAGCGTGCAATGATCCTTGCTGCCATAGCGGAAGAAGAGCAGGATTCGTTGTTGGCCCAAAACGCATATCGGACTGTACTGAAAGAACAACCAGACAATCACATCGCACTTAACAATCTGGCTGTATGGCTATCAAAAGACCTGGCTACAGTGGTTGATGCTAAGAAACTGGCTGAGGCTGCAATTGCGTTAGCGCCGGAACAACCTGAGTATCATGGAACGCTTCAGGACGTTGAAGCCGTAATTCAAGAACAGCTGAGAGCTGGGACAACTTAGTCCCAGTTTTCTTTTTTTCGATAGATTGTTGAGGGACTGACGCCGAGAGAATCGGCGGCTTTCGGAATACTGCCATCAAAGATCGCGATTCTGTCTTCAATGGTTTTTCTCTCAATTTCTGCCAAAGTACCCATCAACTCGTCTGAGGCTGGCATAAGAGGAGATGACGCAGGTCTAGCAGGCGCAAACTCGGCTGCCTGACTGGCGATCGGCGCAATAATATCTGTTTGCCCTTCCAGGGCAGGGAACATGTCGGGCGTCACCATGTCGCCATCCTGAAGAACAGCAATATTGCGAATAGTATTTTGAAGCTCCCGGACATTTCCAGGCCAATTATGAGCCATCAAGAGCGCCTGCGCTTCGGCGGAAAAGTCAGAGAGTGCTTTACCCTCCTCTTCCGCGAACCGACTCAAAAAGCTTCTGGCAATATCAATGACATCGCGACCTCTTTCTCGCAGGGCAGGAAGCGAGATTGGCACAACATTCAGTCGAAAATAGAGGTCTTCTCTGAAACGGCCTGCACGCACCTCCTCTAGAGGGTCGCGGTTGGTAGCACAAACAACACGAACATCCACTTTTTCAGGCTTTGCTGAACCCACGGGTTGAACCGTACTTGTTTGCAAAAAACGAAGGAGTTTTTTCTGGAGGCCGAGGTCAAGTTCACACATTTCGTCCAGGAAAAGCGTGCCACCCTCCGCTTCTCGCGCTGCACCAAGCCTATCGGCGATAGCGCCTGTAAATGACCCCTTCAAATGGCCAAATAGTTCCGATTCCAGCAAGTCCTGGGGGATGGCGGCACAGTTCAGTGGCACAAACGGCCTGCCCGCACGCGGCCCCGCTTTGTGAATAGCTTCAGCACACAACTCTTTACCGGTACCGGAAGCCCCCGTAATGAATACGGTCGCCTTCGAAGGCGCAACATTTTCGATGGTGCGATACACTTTCTGCATCGCGACTGAATTACCAATGAAATCGTAGAAGGCACCGTCTTGTGTCTCATGACGGAGCACTTCAACTTGTTGGCGCAGCTGAACTCGTTCAAGCGTGTTGTTAACCGTGGTAACCAGTCTGCTCTCGGAAAAAGGTTTTACGAGGTAGTCCAGAGCGCCGAGCTTCATTGCGCGAACCGCATTGTTTAAGGACGCATCAGCCGTAATGACGATGGCGGGCGTTTCCATTGGCGTGCCACGCAACTCCTCAAGGTAAGCAAGCCCATCCCCATCCGGCAGGTTTAGGTCCAGAAGTAACAAATCAAAAGACTGTTTTGCTTGAGCAGCTCGCGCTGATGCCAGGTCTTCAACGGCAACCGCATGAATACCGGCCGCCTCCAAATGCTTTGTGAACAGCATTGACATCGACAATACGTCCTCAACAAGGAGGATCTTCTGTTCTTTAAGGCTCATTAAATCGCTTCCCTATTTTCGATGCGGTTCTTGACGCCATTCAATTGTGCAATGCCATCGGGTAACAGTTTCAGAATTTCTGCTGTTAACGTCTCACAATCAGCGTTTTTTTTCTGGCGGGCAGCCTCTGTAGCATCAGACGTCAGGTGTTGAAGCTTCACCAAACCAAATGTGCCACCAACGCTCTTCAAACGGTGTGCAGTTTCGCCCATCTGATGATGGTCCTTGTTTGCAAATGCGTGCTGCAAGGCTTTGAGGCCATCTTCCAAATCAAGAACACATTGATTAAGCAGCATTGACTGACTGTCTTCATCAAGCACATCAAGTAACCCTGCTACTATTGAAAGATCGAAATCCGGGAAGTCAGTCGCCGAGGACAAAACTGACTGTGCTGCTTGGTCGCCCGCCATATCCGCCATTTCATTTAAACTAATTTCTATCGCCTGATAAAGATCGTGGCGATCAAATGGCTTGGTGACAATACCAATCATGCCTGCAGCCTCAAATTCTTTACGGTCTGAATCCATGCCATGTGCGGTTAGTGCATAAATTGGCGGCGCAAATTCAGGCCCCAATTCCGCACAAATGCGTGCAGTTGCCTCAGTGCCGTCCATTTCCGGCATGGCGATATCCATAAAGATAATGTCGAAGTTGTGCTTGCGCACGGCATCAACTGCCTCAACACCATTGTTTGCAATCGATACACGGCAACCAAAGCTCTCCAGTGTCATTCGTATCAGTGTCTGGTTTGTTGGCACGTCTTCCGCCACCAACACACGTGGCTTGCGTCCCCAACGCTCATCAAAAGGTTTGAGTTTAGAGGCATCTTTTGCCCGATTTTTCGCGGGTAATTTTGCGGTGGTTAGAGGCAGCTCCAACCAGAATGTTGCACCCTGCCCCGGCGCGCTTTCCACTCCGGTTTCGCCGTCCATCAGCTCTGCCATTTGCCGGCAGATGGCAAGACCCAATCCAGCGCCATCGCCAATCTGGCGTTTGTGTGAGCCGACACGCGTGAATTCGGTGAACAGCTGGGATTGATCGTCTTCGCTTAACCCTTTGCCAAAATCGGTGACCGAGAACCGAACTGCATTAGACGCTTTTTGCGGTGTCACAGTAAGTACTATTCTACCAGGCGCATATTTTAGGGCGTTGGAGAGAAAATTATTAAGAACCTGGCGAATGCGGGCTGTGTCGCCCCAGTATGCGTCTTCTGTAGAGGAGTGCACATCTATTTCAAGCGACGCACCCTTAGCCTGCATATGTGGAAACCAAAAGCTTTGCAGCGAGGCAACCAGCTCCTCGATTGAAAATGCAGTAGGCTCAATTTGCAATGTGCCAGCTTCTGATCGCGCAAAATCAATGACATCATTCAGAAGAGTTTGCAGTGTCTGTCCGCTGTCACGCGCCATACCAACCAAAGCACCAGCTGTTTCTGGCATCACTTCATCTTGTAGTAGATCCAGGCTGCCCAGGATACCAGCCAAAGGCGTGCGAATTTCGTGACTAATGGTTGCAACGAAGCGGGACTTCAGCGCGCTGGTTTCTTCTGCTTTTTCCTTAGCCACCTCAAGTTCTCGCGACAGTCTGGTGAGCTCTTCAACTTTTGATTCAAGGTCTTGCGTGCGAGCCGCAGCTTCATGCTGAGCATATCGTTCTGCAATTTTCGCACTGGTATAAAATGCGATTGTTTCAAGCGTATCAAGATGGCTGGCGTCAAAGGCAGCGACTTCAGAGTCTTCACAGTCAATGACGCCCAGCAACTCACCGTTGTGAACCATTGGCACACATACTTCAGGACCACCCGGGTTGACATCTGCTATATATCGGCCGTCCGCCGATACATCTGAAATCAGTTCCGGTTTCAGCGTCGCGGCTACGGTGCCTGTGATGCCCTGACCCACTGGAATAGATAGTTGATTGATGATTTCTTCACCAGATGGGTTCTTGTCCGCTATAGCGGCTGCTTGCTTGATACAATGATGTTCAGGGTCATAAAGATAAACCACACAGTCAGAAAAACCGAGCCGACCCACGACTTTACGCGCAACATACCAGACCAACTGATCCACCGTTTCAATCTCGGTGATGGCAAGCGCAAAATCGGCGAGGATTTGCAGATATTGCTCTTTACCTGCGTTGGAAGCTTCCAAAGTTTTTTTGGCTTCATAAAGCGCAGCGCTCTTCTCCTCTAAAAGCGCTTCAGCCTCGTGGCGCGCCCGCTGTTCACGAGCCAGCTTGCGTTTTAAAATTTCGACGTTGGCCATCTCAGCCATTAATTGGCTCCAGAGGAAACTTGACACAAGCACCTGATTTTTGCCGTGGGCCTATTTTAAAGGGATCGCCAAAATATCGGAGGCATTCGGACGCAAGCCCCTCGGCAACCGCAGCTAATGGGCGGTGTGATTGGTAAACGAGAAAAGCGGGGGATCCGTTGTGTTGTTCTATGTAGATTTCTGGGGGCTGCGCGTCCGGATACAATTTCTTCACTTCTTCATGTATGTGTGCGCCAACCTTTTCCAGGAAGACAATTCCACTTTCCACACCGTCAAAATAAGACGGGAAAAGGTCTCTAAACCGGTGAAGCAGATTAACACCAAACTGGCGCGCCAAATCTTTCGGGGAAGCGCTCAGTTTGGCGCACAACAATGTATGTATGCTTGCAAACTCAGAAAATGAATAGTTGCCAACGCTGGTGTAAGCACCAGTAATAGTTCCATCGAGCTCAGCTAAAACTTCTTCCAAGATCTCTTCGCCGGCCTTGTCTGCGACAAAATCGAAATACTCCGTAAACAAAATCCCACGCATTGACGCAGCTCCGCTGGTTGCCAATTTGCAAATGCATTCTGCAAAGCGGGTGCCAGCAATTTTTCGCCCTGATCAAGCTCTTATGGGCTTAGTTAGACTCATTAACACAATTATATTTGCAATTTGCAAATGCATTCTGCGAATTTTTTTGCATTCTGCAATGAGACTGTCTGGATTAAGAAAGTTCTTCATCCTTCCAACTCCCCAAGTGATGCCGTTTGGCTGAGTACTGCAAAAACGGCATGAAGGTGTATTGAAAAGACCTGGGGGCAACGTCGCTCACAGCCACGCAAGAGCCATACAATTCATGGCAAACAATTTGTCTAGCGACCTACCTTGCATCCAAAACTGCCTTGGATCGTTCTAACAGCATTTTGGCAGCAAAGTGGACTTTGCAAAAGACTAAGGGCAGTTTTCCAATCCATCAGCGTCTTCAACCAAGCCAGCGTTAGAAATGGAGATTTCAAAGGTTCCTTCGGCCGTCAATACCATTGGTGCGGTGATTTGATCCATATCGATGCCCACACGTTGAAAGCACGACAAACTAACGCGACCAACTCTCCACTCCCCATCAGACTTACCTTGCAAAAATGCGCTAAAGTCTAGTTCTCCAGAGCAATCTCCAGCGGAGCATCGAACACCCAGCTTCACCGGACCCTCAGGCACGGTATCGACGCGATAGTCAAACTGAAACTCCATCGCCCCATTCATTTCGCGTGTGAGCGAAACAGGTTGGTCAGTCTGGAAAGCAAAAGACCCTGGTGCTTGCCACGTTATACGTATCGCATCTTCTTGCGCCCGATGATCAACCGCCCTTGTAGACGGTGGCTGCCCGCCATCTGAAGCCGGTAACGCTACGATTGACCAAGGCGCCTCTGCCCTGCCTTTGGTGAAATAAACATACTTGTTGTCAACAGTGGCCACACCGCCTGTTTCCTCTGGCAAAATTGGTACATTGTTGGTGTCGGAATATGTGAGACCATAACCGTAAGCAAACAGGGGCTCATATGGCAGTTTTCCATAGTTGAGGGAGACCTGATCCGGGCGCGCGGGCCAGGAAAAGCTTAATTTGCCTTTGAAATCATAGGCGATGTTGCCATCTGGCTGTTCAAAAATGACGTCGGCAATGCCGCCACCTTCACTGCCGGGCCACCAGGCCGCAACAAAAGCATCCGACGCATTAAGCAGCGGGTTAAGCCAAAGCGGTCGACCCGAAGTGAAAATGGAAACTGTTGGTATTCCTTCCGATTGAAGACGCCGCAGCTGGGTTAAAACGTCCTGGTCTTCAAATACCAGGGACGGGATATCCCCCTGGAACTCCGCATAGGGCTGTTCACCAAAGACCACGACCGCGACATCGGGCTTTGTTTCATAGGTGCCATCCAACGAATATTCTGTGGTGCCGCCAGCTGCTTCAACAGTCGACTTAATACCGTCTAATATAGTTTCCGCGTTGGGAAAAAGGCTGTTATCAAGCCCACCACCCTGCCAAGTCAAAGTCCATCCACCCGACTGCGACGAAACACTGTTGGCGCGCTCACCAATGACCAAAACTATTTGGTTTGGTGCAATAGGCACTGCGCGATTGTTGTTTTTCAACAAGACAAGAGACTCTCTGACCGCCTGGCGGGCAATCTCTCTGTGACTGGATGAACCAAGAACCGATTTATCACCAGCCAGAAGGCGTTCAGATGGCTTTTTAGTTTCGAAAATACCGGCGCGCACTTTGACGCGTAAAATACGGCGAACCGCATCATCCAGACGGGTCATGGGGATAGTGCCCTCACGCACCTGGCTGAGGGTGTTTTCATAGAGGCCCTTCCAGCTATCTGGCGCCATGAACATGTCGACACCAGCGTTAATCGCCCTTGGGCAGCTTGTGTTGGTGCATCCTTCGACCTGCCCGTGGGCATTCCAGTCCCCGACAACAAAACCTTCAAAACCGATTTGGCCCTTCAAAACGTCAGTCAGCAAATATTTGTGACCATGTATTTTTTTGCCATTCCAGCTGGAAAAAGACGCCATAACAGATTGCACACCAGCATCGATGGCGTTGATATACGGAAGCCCGTGAATATCGCGAAGGTCCAACGCGGAAATCTGCGCATCGCCCTGGTCAACACCGTTTGCTGTGCCGCCATCTGCCACAAAATGCTTGGCGGACGCGATGACCTTGTCGTGGCTTAGAAAACCATCATCAAAGAAAGCGCCCTGCACCCCTTCGACTATGGGACCTGCATACTTTTGTGGCAGCTCTGGAGTTTCACCAAAACCCTCGTAGGACCGCCCCCAACGAATATCGCGCGGAACCGCTAGTGTGGGGGCAAACGTCCAATCGTGGCCGGTTGCTCTCAGCTCGCGGGCGGTCACCCTCATGATTTCCCGCATCAACGCGGGGTTATTCATGGCACCCAAGCCGATATTGTGCGGAAAAATAGTGCCCCCAATCACATTATTGTGCCCGTGGACAGCATCAATTCCCCAGATAAGCGGAATGGCGACGCCACCATCACTATCATCTATTGAAGCAAGGAAATATTCGTCTGCAGCAGCTAGCCATTGATCAATTGTCGCATAGGGCAAGTTCCCGGGAGCAGAGTTTCCGCCGCTCAAGATTGACCCAAGGTTATAGGCCTTAACCTCTTCTGGTGTCACAGAAGCGCTGTCTGCCTGAATGATTTGACCGACTTTTTCCTCAATGGTCATGCGCGCCATCAAGCCGTCGACCTTTTGCTCTACTGCCTCGTCTCTAAACCGAGCTGTATCGACGGCGGGCCAAACAACAGACGTATCTTCACCATAATTTTCTTGTTGGCTGGCAGGACGATTTGCTTCCTCACATGCAGCAAGCATAAATGTAAAACTAAGCGACAAGGGCAATAGACGCCAATTGAGAGCTCTCATGCTTCTTCTCCAGTCATTCTGCCACGTGACAAACCACAATTAGCCCGCCATCTCTTCAAGTTCTTTGCCCTTTGTTTCCGTTATCACTTTCATGATGAACACGACGGAAATGCCCGCAAACACCATATAGACACTGTAGGTAAGCCCCAGCCCCATGACGGCCAAGAAGACCGGGAATGTCATGGTTATTGCAAAATTGGTGAGCCACTGCGCGAGGCCACTTACTGCCAGCCCGGACCCGCGAATTTGATTGGGAAACATTTCGCCGAGCATGACCCACATCACCGGTCCCCAAGACGCATTGAAACTGAAGACATACACGTTGGCTGCAACAAGGGCGACGAGCCCCATCTCATCAGAAAGCTCAAGTGTGCCATTGCTCAGCTCGCCAGTGGCAAAAGCGCCCACCATGGTTGCCAACGCCACCGTCATGCCGATAGAGCCGACCAACAGAAATGGCTTGCGCCCCACCCTGTCGATCAACAGCAATGTCGTCAGAACTGCGATGATGCTGACCGCGCCGGAGATAACATTGATCAACAATGCATCTGCTTCGGTGAAGCCAACCGACTGCCAAAGAACCGCGCCATAGTAAAAGACAACATTGATGCCAACGAGCTGTTGGAAAGTGGCCAGGCCAATACCCACCCAAACAATTGGGCGAATTCGGTTGGTCCCGGCTATTTTGATGTCCCGAAAAGACGGCTTGTGATCTGACTCCAGAGACTTGAGAATTTCCTGGATTTTTGTGGCAGCCTTTTCAGCACCAAATAGCCTATTCAAAACCCCTTCGGCCTTATCCATTTTATCGGCGGAAACCAGATACCTCGGGCTTTCCGGAATAAGAAAGAGCGCGATCAAAAACACAAATGCCGGAATAATCTCAACCCAAAACATCCAGCGCCATGTTGCAATACCGAACCAGAGTTCAGCGACGGACGATGTGGAAATGCTGGCCAGGAAATAGTTGCTGAGAAAAGCGCCAAACAGGCCAACAATTATGGCAATCTGTTGAACCGTTGCTAGCGCACCACGGATGCGGGCAGGCGCAATTTCACTGATGTAGGCTGGCGTCATCACACTCGCAGCACCTACAGCCAAGCCCCCAAGAATGCGATAGAGGACAAATTCCAACGACCCAGATGCTGCGCCTGATCCGTATGCACTCACCAGAAAGAAAACTGCTGAACAGACGAGAATGGATTTACGGCCATACACATCTGCTAGTCGACCGGCTGCAAAGGCGCCAACAGCACTACCAAGCAACATGGAGGCAACATTGAAACCTGTGCCTGCACTGTCAGTGTTAAAAGCGGCTTGCAAACCATCAACAGTTCCGTTGATCACACCGCTATCAAAGCCAAACAGAAAGCCACCCAGTGTGGCGACGCAACTGATAAAAATAATAAAAACGAGATTATCGTGTCTGTTAGCGTTAACAGAGTTCATGCACAGCCCCCATTATATGCGGCGCTCCCCCCAAGCTGATCAGCTAATGCGCCGGTTGGCCCTGTGTTTTCAGCACGCACAAATAGCGGGCTGTAAGACCACTTCATGCATCTTTGCTATTATAATATTTGACCCTTGTCCAGAATATATGGAAGCGCTTTCATATTTATTTTCGATGATGAAACTTGGCACATTGCAATATTGTTGAAATAGCTGCAGTTAATTGTGTGAAGCTAACCCGGTTGACCCGCGCAAAATGAATTCGACATCAAGAATAATTGGTGCGTCAGGCAAACGTTTACTGTCGCTTTGAATGTCAGCCAAAAGGCCTGCAGCCGTTGCCGCCATCTCTTCAACGGGTTGTCGCACTGTGGTCAGGGCGGGTGAAAGCGCAGATGCCATGGGCGTATCATCAAAGCCCACAATAGAGAGGTCCTGAGGAATCCTGATGTTCAGGCGATCGGCAACGACTATCGCAGCAGCAGCCATATCATCATTAGACGAAAACAGTGCTGTTGGCCGTTGTGACTGGTCCAGTATTTTGGTCGCGGCACCCAAGTTTTCCTCAAACAGATAGCGTCCAGTTTGTATCCACTCTTCCAGTACGGGCAACCCAGCTGCCGCCATTGAATCTCGGAACGCGCTCAAGCGTTCGCGGGCATCAGCGTGTTCAAGGTCACCCGCGATG
Source organism: Kordiimonas sp. (assembly GCA_963921265.3). GTDB lineage: Bacteria > Pseudomonadota > Alphaproteobacteria > Sphingomonadales > Kordiimonadaceae > Kordiimonas. The sequence continues at coordinate 2,791,745 of OZ001196.2, read as the reverse complement.
AAGCCAATCTCTTTATGGCCCAAAGAAATTAGATGGTCGGTGACAGTGCGGGCCGCCTGGTAGTCGTCGATCTTGACGGACGGCATACCGGGATATTGTTCACTTGGTGAGATACGGACAGTTGGTACCTTTTTTCGTGCCAACGCCGCAAGCAACACCTTATTGTCACAAGCAGGGGGCGTTAGAATTGCCCCTGATAATTTTAGCTTTGTCAGAAAAGATTCAATCTCGTCCAATTCAGTGCTGCGATCAAAATGTTCGACCACCAGATGAAGCCCGGCTTCTTTGCACCGTTTCATCGCACCGCGTTGCATGCCTGCCAAATATTCCCCGCCTGGGGCTTCGTCTAACAAGAGCCCCATCAGATATGACCTGTCTCCTGCCAGACTGCGAGCATAGACGTTCGGTTGATAGTCCAGCTTCGCAGACGCTTCTAGAACTGCACGCTTTTTATCTTCACGAACATATCGCTCGCCGTTCAGGACACGCGATACCGTCGTGACTGATACTCCAGCCACACAGGCGACATCGGATATGGTAATTTTCGAGACTTTTTTGCTGGCCATAGCTCTGCATATCCGATTTACTGCCGAGAATGAAAGCGTTTTCATATGGTACGGTCCCGCTGAATCAATTTGAACCGCAACAAAAAGCAGACAATTGAAGCTATGAAAACGTCATCAGACCCCGCCACCAACCTGCCCTGGTCTGCGCGCCTTGGGTATGGTGTGGGAGACTTTGCTCTTAATCTGTTTTGGCAGGGAACCGGATTTTATCTCCTTTTTTTCTACACTGATGTGGTCGGACTACCGAACGCAGTTGCCGGGCTGGTTTTCGCTATAGGCGGTTTATGGGATGCCTTCACTGACCCCATTATGGGCGTCGTGGCCGAGCGAACCCGCAGTCGCTGGGGCGCTTATCGTCCATACCTTTTGTTGGGCGGTTTGCCTCTGGCAGGGACTTTTGTGCTGCTTTTTGTTACACCGCAATCGGTGATGGGGCTGCCGGTAGCCGTAACAGCCCTGGCTGCGCTCATACTGTTCAAAACCTGTTACACCGTTGTCTCCATACCCTACTCAACACTTGGAGCACGCATGACAGAGGACAGTGATGAAAGAACACGTGTTGCAGGTATCCGTATGTATTTTGGTTTTCTGGGTGGTTTGACTGTAATTTCCCTGGCGAACTATATGCGAGACAGCTTTTCCGATGATCAGGCTTTCACGATTATGGCTGTCGTCTGTTCTGCCATAAGCCTAGGTGTTTTAGTGCTGTGTTTCTGGGGCACCAAGTCTGCCGCCCGGCGTCCGGCGAACGCACCCGTTGCGGCCGACTTTGCACAAATTGTTAAAACCTTGGCACTCAATAAAGCATTCTTGCTCATCTTGGCTGGCATTGTCATGGTAACCATTGCCGTGACCATTATCAGCTCGACCATACTTTATGTATTCCAGTATGGTTTTGATGACAAAAGTGCGGGCGGCACCGCGCTTTTGATCATGACGGGCGCGCCCCTGATCACTATTCCATTTTGGTCCTTTATCGCCTTGTCGCTTGGCAAAAAACGCGCATGGTTGTTGGGTTGCGCCGCAACACTTTTTGGTCTTTTGACCCTGTATTTGAGTGCCTCCAGCTCCTTCGCGGCGCTGTTCGCTTTTGCCCTTATCGCATTGGGCATGAGTTCGTTTGCTGTTTTGTTCTGGAGTATGCTGCCTGACACTATTGAATACGGAGAGCACGAAACAAAGGTGAGAAATGAATCGAGCATTATCGGTGTCGTTTCTTCAGGACAAAAAATTGCGCTGGCGGCCACAGCTTATGGTGTTGGCCTGACGTTGGATGCGATCGGCTACAGTGCCGGCACTGCGCAAAGTGAAGAAACAATCGACAGCTTGATATTGTTTGTCACTGCAGTACCTGCGGCCGCCATCATGGTTTCGATTTTCCTTATGGCGTCATACCCGATATCATCATCTTTGCATCGCAAGTTCACCAATGAACTGCACAATCGTCATGAGCAGTCTGCCGACTGAATACCAACGACTATAAGCGCGCGAAAATTACTTTCATCGGTTCAGGTTGCGCAGAAGTTGCGCCCTTAAGCGTCGGGAAGTCATTTCGTCTATCGGGCCCAGAGCACCACGGGACTTGTCCGGCAAGTGTTCACCAGCTTTGCCCGCTGGACCAAAAACATAATAGTCAAACAGGTTTCTCCAGGCCTCTTTCTCTTGTGCCGGGCGATCTCGAATACAGAGCAGACTGTGCATCAGCGCGTTCATGGGGTTGTCGATATGGAGGGGAACATCGTTCCACCAGTAGTTTATCATCACGCTGAAGTCTGCGAGAGCCTCGACCTGATGCCACCACAGGGCCGGAAAAAATACCACATCACCTGGCTCCAGTTCAGCCACTTGCGCAGACGCAAGTGCTTCCCGGGCTCTGGGGTACGTTGTTAAGTCCGGCTCTCGCAAGTCCACCATGCTCACAACCTGACCAGCGGGTGTCGGCTCAAGCGGACCAGGATATAAATTCTGAATTTGCTCCGGTGGAAACAAAGTGAAGCGCCGCCTGCCCACCATGCAACAGGCCAGATTATGAGACATATCAAAATGGGCAGCAGCCACCGTCTTGTTGCCAATCCATATGCTTGCCAGCAAATTGCCATGCTCGAACATCGAGTGGTTTAAGGGCAGGTCATTTTCTGTGCGCAAGCCTGGCAAATACAGGTCAAGGTCTGTCGACCCGATGTACCGATAGCCGGCGTCCGAATCCCCAGCCTCCATCAGAATTGAATCCAGAAAATCGTTAAAAGGGACCGTAAGCGCTTCAAAATTCGGGCGTGTGACTGTTTCATCGTAAAAAAAACGCCCCTCAATTTCTGAAGGACCAACAAATGCAGTGACAGGTTTTCCGCCGTGAAAAGACTTGAGATAGGAAGCAGCCTCCGTCGGCGCCTCAAGACCCTTTTGAACAAGAGGCCAGTTTTTGGCAACAGCCTTCAAAACAACTGGTTCAGCATCGCCCACGAGATCTTCAAATGGAATAGCCTCAGGACTTACACCTGTGAGCTCGCGAGTTTTTTTTAAAGTCTGCAAACCGGGCCTCCTGCCAATGGCTCAACGATTCATCTGATCAAGAAGATCTCGATTTGTTGGAAGCATCGAGGTTAACCGTGCAACACTTCGCTCAACCGCCTCAATATTTTTCTGGCCGAGCTGTTGCATCTCCTGCGACATATCAAACGAATTGCCTGACGATTTATACCCCATACCAAACAACACATATTGATAGCTCGCCGGTGGAAACACTGAATACTGGTCTGGCTCGCTTAACCATGGCACATTTTGGGACCACTTTGTCATGTCGTGCTGAAGTTCTTCCGGGATGCTGGCAGACGCACGGTTATCCCGCCAAAAGGCTTCCGGCCGGTCGCTCAAGCAATAGTGTAGCTTCAGAAAATGGATTATGTGGGTCCAGATTTTGTGAAGATCATTGTTGAAAACCCGGGCTGAACCCTCCATTTCGTCGCGATTGGTGGGCATACCATCGGCAACCATATTAGCGGCGGTCTCAATGAGCATAAGAGCCGAGGCTTCAAGCGGCTCCAGAAAGCCGGCGGACAGGCCGATACCAATACAATTTTGTTTCCAGAAAGTCTCGCGGTAGCCCGACCCAATGCCAAGTTTGCGCACGGATAGTTTGGTAAACTCCTGCGATTTAAGGCCAAGATACTGCCGGATATGATCAGTAGCCTGATCTTCATCCATATGGGCGCTACTATACACATGGCCTACGCCCCGACGAGTTGAAAGGCTGACATCCCAAATCCAGCCTGCAGGCTGCGCAGTGGCAACGGTGGAAGACTGGACAGGATCTTCAGGTCGGTACGGCACTTGAACTGCTAGCGCCGTATCCTGGAAGAGAATGTCACTTTTGGAGATGAGCGGCACGCCAAAATGCTGCCCCAGCAACAGGGATCGAAACCCTGTGCAATCGATAAAAAGGTCGCCAACAATATCGCCACTATTCTTGGTTTCAATCGCCTGGATGTCGCCGTTATCATGGGCCTTCAAGCCCACCATTGTGTCAGCCACATGCAGAACACCAAGATGGTCAACACAGTGGTCCCGCAAAAACCCCGAAAAGGCGCCTGCGTCCAGATGGTACCCATAGTTGGAGAACCCGCCATACTCAGGACTAGTGATTTGTTTGGGAGCCAAATGCTGTTCGCATATATGCTCCTGCGGGCAAACAGTGGCGGAAAAAGACTTTTCGCCACCTGTTTCAACCCAAAAGTCAGCCATGTTAATTTGGGAAAATCCGGCAGGCAAATCAAACGGATGATAATAGAAATTCAGCGGATCATTCTGGCGCCAGTTCTGGAACTTTGAGCCCTGTTTGAAGGAGGCATGACAGCTTCTGATAAAGTCTGATTCCTGAATACCAAGCGTACGCAAAGTTGATCGCATCGTTGGCCAAGTGCCTTCGCCAACACCAATTATCGGGATATCAGGCGACTCTATTACCGTTACTGTCAAACCATCATTGCCGTTCGGGCGGTGTTTGGCAGCAAGAAGCCCCGCAGTAATCCACCCGGCAGAACCACCACCCACAATGACGACTTTTTTAACAGGGGCTTGCATGGGTTTCTCCAAAAAGACGAGGCACTAATCACCCTGAATGCCGCAATAGTTTGCAACGAACGCGGCGTGGCTCGGCATTTGTGATACCGCCGTGCTGATACGAGCACTAAGCCCCTCCAATGAAGCTTTGAGTTTGGAAGTTTCCATTAACTGGCCGGCGCGATGATACCCTTCACTCTCAAGACGCTGACCCCGCATAACCTGTAACCATGACTCTACGCGAAACAGGTCTGCTTCACCTTGATAGACAAAAGCATTCTCGCGGTACAATTCGATCCGTTCCTTCAATGAGTCTGGTATTTTCAGTCTTTGCCGGTCAATCCAGAACTGCGTATCGTCACGCTCGGTCAATACATAGTGCAATATGATGAAGTCTCGAATGCTTTCAAACTCTTCATCTGCCATTTGATTAAATCTGTCGATTAAAGACTGGTTGAAACCGGAAAACGGAAACATCTGAACCAAACGCGTTGCGGCAATCTGAAACAGATGGATGCTGGTCGACTCGAGTGGTTCCAGAAAACCGCTGGACAGGCCAAGTGCGATGCAGTTTTTCTCCCACATTTTTTTTCGCCTTCCGGTTAGAAAGCGAATAGCCCGTGGCTCAAATAGTGGCTCTCCATCAATTGACTGCATCAAAACATTACGCGCTTCATCGTCACTCATATAGTCGCTGCAGAACACGTGACCATTACCGACCCGATGCTGAAGCGGAATACGCCACTGCCAGCCTGCTTGGCGCGCGATAGAACGGGTATATGGTGGCATATCGTTTGTGAGCTTGGTCTGAACCGCAAAAGCACTGTTCATCGGCAGCCAGTGCGACCAGTCATCGTATCCTACATCTAGGGTCTTCTCGATCAGAGCGGCACGGAAACCCGTGCAGTCAATGAACAGGTCGCCTTCGACCAAGTCTCCGGATTCCATTTGCAGGGCTTCAATAAAGCCTGTCTCAGCGTTTTGCCGCACTTCAACGAATTTGCCCTCGACCCGTTTCACGCCTCTCTTCTCGCTTAAGTCTCTGAGATACTTGGCATACAAGCTGGCATCCAAATGATAGGCATAACTGAGGTTCACCTGGTCTGATTTGGCAAATTTCTCAGCTTCGGCAGCGCGCAGTTCCAAACAATAGTCATCCAAGTCGCCACCAAAGCCCTCGGCTCTGGCCTGCATCCAAAGATGATGAAAATCGGCCATCCATGTTGGTTTGCCACAGGTGCCAAACGAGTGGATGTATCGGTCGCCCAACCTGCCCCAATTTTCAAATGAAATACCAAGCTTGAAGGTTGCGCGCGCAGCACGCATGAAGTCGACTTCATTTGCGCCAATCAGTTCGTGAAATCTGCGATGGGTCGGGATCGTTGCTTCACCCACACCAACGGTTCCAATTTGATCAGACTCAACAAGAGTGACATCCACCAGCTTGTTTAACTGGCTCGACAACATGGCTGCGGTCACCCATCCTGCGGTGCCGCCACCTGCTATCACTACTTTTGTTTTTGTTCTCTTGTCAGTCATATCTCAGTATCCCGCCCGAATGCATTTGCCATCGAACAAGTAGGTCACTGCAATCCGCCCACCCGAAGCTTTCGTTCAACGAGCGCACTCACATTATCGAGTGACGACATAGCCCAGACACATGGCGCCAGCAGGCCAGACTGGTGCATGCGTTTCAAGCTCTCTGCATCCAGTTGCTGAAATCGTTTCTCGTTGATCGAAAAAACATCGGGCACGCTATATTGCATGCTGTCGGAGATTTTGATCTCCAACGTTGCAGACTCAATCAATTCCTGTTCCTCAAGCGCCGAAAAAAAAGCTTTGCTGAAAGCAACGCCCGAATGGAGAACTTCCAAAACACCAATAATGCTCTCCAGGTACGGCGAATGACCGCCATGCTGATGAAATAGCGCGTGTCCTTCTTCAACGCCAACTGCAGGATTATCCATGTCGATGCGGATCACTGGTGCCACCTCTGAAGTGTCACCCGTATTCGAGTTTCTGATACCGATTGAAAAAGGACCCCGCGCCTGCACCGCAGGCATGTATCTGGCATGCCATATGCCGTTTTCGAGAAAGAGGTTTTCATCCCGCTCAAATCCAAGAAGTGCAACGGCTTGCATGTCGCCGGCTGCATCCTTTCGAAAAACGATGGGATACTCGCGCTGAAGCGCACGGAATTCATTGGGAAAAACAAGAGCCTGATTGATGTGATCCCCAAACACGTCTCCACGCTCGGCTTTCACCTTCAAGTTCGCATGCTCCACGTTATCCAAAAGCACGACGTTTGTCATAGTGTCCCCCCGCAAAGCTACAATGAAACCTATCCTATTGAAATCACGAACAATTGCCAGTTTTGAAAACCTGGCCCTGAGCAAGAGCAGAAAAAGATAGGGACCGCCCGGAGGAGCGGCCCCATTTTTAGCGATTACCGCAGTCCTGTAGAACTACCTCAGAACTTATAGCGTCCACCTAGGAAGAAACGTGGTTTGTTCTCGCGGGCAAACCACAAATTGGAGAGATCCCTTCCATAAGTTCTGCTGCTTTCGCCGGTGAGGTTGATACCCTCAAATGACACTGCGAAGTTTTCAGTGACATTGTAGCTAATGTTCACATCAAATGTCGCAAATGACTCGACAAATACAGGGTTGCGGAAACCACCGCCGCGATTTGCGGAGGCAAGGAAGTCGTCGCGCCAGTTATATGCCACGCGCGCCGACAGGCCATAGTTTTCGTAGATTAGAGTGATGTTTGCAGTGTCAGACAGCCCCGTCAGCGCAAACTGGTCGGTACTTGGGTCAGCGCCAACATCGAAACCAACATCACCATCAACTAGCGTGTAGCTACCGGCAATACCGATACCTGTTTCACCGAAGAAGTGCTGGAACGCCATTTCCAGTCCGCGGATTTCTGCCTCTTCATTGTTGATCGGTTGCGTCAACTCAAAGGCATACAGCGGATCGTCGGAGTTGGGCGTAACATCCAAATCGGTTTCCAGCTGAATATAGAACGCGTCATCCAGCGCCCCTGAAGGTGTTTGGTTTGCCTGGAATACAGCCTGAGCTGCAGCCAGCGAACCCTCGCGGTCAATTAGCGCCGTCATTGCAAACAAGTTACGATCCGAAACATCGGCTCCGATGGTATTCAGGAGTGCTAACGCGTCGCCAGACCGAGTTCCCGCAGCCCCCGACGTTGCGTCACGCAGGCCAAACAGATTGCCCGTTACCTGACCAACACCGACAAAGTTCCTGACACGTTTGACAAAGCCACCAACGGCGACCCAGCTGTCAGGGCCATAGTACCATTCGAATGACACATCAAAGTTGTCTGATTCTAGTGGCAGCAACCCGGGGTTGCCTTGCGTACCCGTCGCAACATTGCCAAGCGCAGATGGACCAGCGGGGGTGTTTACAGAGTCACTTGCGAACAGGTTGCTGTAGCCAGCCCGTGCAATTGTCTTGCTGTATGAGAAGCGTGAAACAACGTCTTCTGTCAAATCGATTGCCAAGTCGACATTCGGCAAAAAGTTGTCGTAAGACGATTCTAGGGTGATGCCGCCGGTTGATGTACCCGCGATGGTGTTAAAGTCGTTGTCACCTTGCCAAATAATAGCACCAGTTGGCACAGACTCAGTGAAAGACGACACATCCGTTTTCTCATACCGCAGGCCAACGCTAAACCTTACGCCCATGCCTGCCAGTTCGGTGTCAACATCAAACTGACCATAAATTGACAGAACATCTTCCTCAATTTCGTCGAACGTGCTCGAGAGTGTGTTGAGGGGATTGCCCTGACCATCGTAGAAAGGCGAGACAGCTGCGAAAATATCTGCCGCATTACCTCTGAACGCCTGAGCATCACTGATCGTGAATTCGTCGAACAAGCAAGAAAGACAATACTCTTCCAGTGCCCCCGGTAGCAAAGACTCTACATCTCCGGGGTTGGTTGCACCCCAGTTGCCAAGAATTTGGCGGAAAGTCTGGTTGCGCGTGGAGTTGGTTTGTGTCCGGTAGTTGGCTCCAGCAGTAAAGCTGATCTCATCGTCAATATCCCAGTCAGCATGAAGATCAAACTGGTCGATTTGGTTTTCTTGAGTGACCGTGCGCAGGTTTGCAACCTGCGTACTGATATCGCGTGCATCGAAAATGCCGTCGCCGTTACTTGCGATTGAGTCGTCGCGAACGACATTGACCAGCGGCACTTCGCCCGAGTAGTCGACCGAGTGAGCTACAACAACAGGCATTGCCATGCCCACGTTGATCGCACTGTAACCCATTGGCGCATTTGGCGTTACCTTTGCCTCTGACGTGTGCGCATCAAAGGAAATAGTAACCCGGTCAGTTGCGTCCCATTCTGCGTTAAAACCAAATGACGTAAGTTCGTCTTTGGTGGCGCGCAGGGTCTGCTCCATCGCGAGATCTTTTGGAGACGTCAGTTCTTCAGCAAGGAAAACCGTGGTCGCCACAAGCGGGTTGTCATCGAATGCCACCTGACTAAAGGGTCGGTTGAACCAGTTTGAGTATGCGCCGCGCTGCTCCTCTGCTTCGTTGGAGAAATAGGTTGCATCAGCGGTCAAACGTAGCGTTTCAGTCGGATTGAACTGTAGAACCGCCTGGCCGTTGATCCGCTCCCTTGTGAACTCCGAGAAATTCTGACGGCTGTCACGCGGCACAGCGATCAATGCGTTCGGGTCGCTTGGCGCCCCCGTGATCTGTGTATTTGCCGTCACACGGCCATTTGAAGGATCAAGGAAGGTTCCCGCCGTCTCAATATTCCACGCGGCGGAGTTTACACTCGCAGCACCGTTATCGCGTTTTGCGTAGCCACCAAATATTGCGATGCCAAATTTCTCTTCGTCGTCAGACCAGCTCAGGAAACCCGCCAATTCAGGCGTAATGTCATCACCGCGGTCCACGCTACTGTCATGCAGGGCTTTTGCACTCAGCCCGCCGGAGAAGCCCGCTGACTGATCAAGCGGCTTGCGTGTTTCAACATTGATTGTAGCGCCTATGCCGCCTGAAGCGATGTCAGCACGGCCTGTCTTGTAAATCTGGATGGCACTCACGGCCTCGGGCGCGATGTTAGAAAAGTCAAAGGCCCTCGTGGCACCGCTAGTTCCGCTGCCATCACCGCCCACCAACGGCACGTCCGCTGTTGGCATGGATCGACCATTGATAGTTACGTGATTGAACCCTGGACCGAAACCACGGACGGTAACCTGCGATCCTTCGTTATTCTGGCGATTAATTGATACGCCCGTAATGCGCTGCAACGACTCCGCAAGGTTAGAATCTGGAAACTTGCCCATATCTTCTGCAACAATGCCATCAACCACACCGGACGACCGGCGCTTGATATCAGCACTTGCACGCAGCGACTGACGAATACCGGTTACAACGATCTCTTCAAATTCTTCCGCGTCTGCAGAAGAGTCTTGAGCGGACACATTTGCAGCCAAACCAACAGACATCACCGCCGCCACCGAGGCGCCACTCATCAAAGCAGACTTAGACCGCGACCAAGACTTCCGACCAGAAGGGTAATCTGGCACTAAATATTTCATCATTGATTTTCTCCCCGTGCAGTCACGAAGACTGCAATCCCATAATCTACCAACTGACAAGCATGTACTGAAATTTTCAATATGAAAGCGCTTTCATGTTTTCTCAGAAAAACAGAATGACAGCGCTATCATTTGACCAGTCTTGCTTGCTAATCCTCCCACGTTGGTAATGAATGACTATAATGTAACCGGTTACATGTTGCAATCAATTTCCGATATTATTTTGCTTTTAGCTTCAAAATGATTAAGTAACTATTATTAAAGGATTATTTAAGATTATGAACCTTCAATAATCATCTAACTTTTCTCTATCAAACGCCCTGAAACTGCAGCAAAGTCTAAAAAAATGGCCATATTCATGCAAAAATTGGCCTCGATTCTCTTGTCAATTCATGGAAACATTTCCAGAAAGACCAACCCTTGAGAATCCTAGCTTACGGCTCAAGCCACAAATGGATTTATATTTACCGTTAAACAGCAAACAACCGAATGCGAAGAATGAAATAACTCAAATTGACATCAATGCGATTAACTTGCGCGGCCGGTGCTTGCACGGGCAACCAGCTCAAATTCAAGTTGACGGTGCCGTTCACCTTGTAAATTCCCAGCCATGAGCTCAAAGAGCATCTCAACAGCAACGTCACCAAAGTCCACGGAAGGCTGCCGCACACTGGTGAGCGCAGGCTCCATATATTTCGAAAAAGGCAGGTCATCAAATCCGGCGACAGAAATATCGCCAGGAACTCTCAGTCCTGCCTCCTTAATTGAACGCATTGCCCCATACGCCATTTCATCATTGAAACAAAAAATTGCTGTCGGCGCCTCTTCAAGTGCAAGCAGAGTTTTGGCGCCTACCTCTCCGGCATTCAGCGAATAATCGCCCTCCGTGACCAATTTCTCGTCAAACTCCAAACCATTTTCATGCAGGGCAACTTTGTATCCTGCCATACGTCCAACAGTCAGAGGACTCTCTGGAGGGCCAATAATGACGCCAATGCGAGAATGCCCCAATTGTATGAGGTGGTTTATCATCGCCTTCCCTGCCGCTTGGTTATCAAGCTGTACGGTTGGCATACTGTCGTCTGTCACGCACTCACAACAATTCACAATTGGTACGGGGACAGGGTTGGAAGAATCGTTTTCTGAAGACTCAAGGGGATACCGTGCACTCAGTTGAATAATCCCGTCAGTCTGGCTGGTTTGCAGTAAACGAGCAAAATCCCGCTCAATATCTGCGCTACCCAAGGTATTACCGAGAATAACATTGTAGCCACGCGACTTGGCAGCTTTCTGAATTCCGCTAATAACACGGGCAAAAAACGGGTTCGACATGTCCGGCACAAGAGCAAGCACGGAATGGGTTTTTTTTGAACGAAACACCTTGGCCATCATGTTTGGCCGATACCCAACTTCCTTGGCAGCGTCCTGAACTTTTTTTCTGGTCTTTTCGGAAACCACATCGGGTTTCTGCAAAGCCCGCGATACTGTGGCGACTGACACACCCGCTTTTTTTGCAACAGTTCTAATATTGCTCATTAACCATCTCTATTCCGCATGCGAACCTGAAGACCATTTTTTCAATCTAGCAAGCTTACACACTCGCCTTTAGTTCGCTAGTTTCTTCCACCCCATCTCGAAACACTAGCTGGAACAATAGAGCCACCAAGACGGCAAAAATACAAGGAACCCACCATATTGCTGACCAGTCTTTCACACCTTCAATGGTGAAATAATCTACGGTCACTCCGGCAAGCACAGATCCAATCGCCAAGCCTAAGCCATAGGTTAGCAAGGCAATGAAACCCTGAGCGCTCGCCCTAATTTTTTTGTCTGCTTTGCGATCAACATAGATCTGACCTGTTACAAAGAAAAAGTCGTAGCAGACGCCGTGCAATAGAATACCTGCATAAAGCATCCAGGACATCGCTCCCCAATCTCCCATTGCAAAAAAAGCATAGCGCACGACCCAGGCTAACATACCGATAAGCAGCATCCATTTAACGCCGAGGCGCACAAACAAAATCGGCATCACCAGCATGAACAACACTTCCGAGGCCTGGCCCATGCTCATTGTTGCCGCGACTGCAGGCATCCCCAACTCGTTCAGGAACAAGTTAGTAAAGGCATAGTAAAATGCGAGCGGAATCGAAATCAGCAATGAACAGAGCGCAAAGGCAGCGAAAGAGCGGTTCTTCAATAGGGCAAGCGCATCAAGCCCGAATAGATCTCGAATAGAGGCACTTTGTCCCGAGTTTTGAGGGGGCGTCTTAGGCAGTGTGAAACTGTACAAGCCAAGAATGAGTGACGCAAAAGCAGCAAGCTTCATGGGGGCGGACGTACGCTCAACATCGCTCAGGAAAGCGGACAGCACAAAGCTTATGGTTAATCCGGCGGCAATCCAACCCAAGGTGCCCCACACCCGCACTTTAGGAAACTGCCGGTCCGCAGCCTCCATCGAATTGAATGCAATCGCATTTACCAAAGCCAACGTCGGCATGTAAGTCACATTATATAGTATTAGGCCAAGTAGAATTGCAGACTGCGTGGTAAAATCAGATACGGCATACAAAACGAGTGCGCCAACGACATGCATCGCACCCATAATTTTTTCAGAAGAGAAGAACCGATCGGCAACGATACCCACAAACAGAGGAGCAACCATTGCGCCAATGTTGTTTGTCAGATAGGCAAAGCCAATATCTGCCCCACTAAATCCTATAGCCGCTAGGTATGTACCAAGCGTGACAAACCACGCGCCCCATACAAAAAACTGCAGGAACATCATCGCACTTAAGCGCGCATAAACCGAGCCTGACAAACTCGCCTCCCTCACTCTCCCCGTTGCTGTAAGCAACTGAATTATAGCTCCCTCTTCAACAGACTACGCAGGTTTTGGCATGCTTGACAAGATGAAATGTAACCGGTTACAAGTTGCTGCAACAAACCCTCGTCAAAGATGGGTAAGTCATTCAAGGGGAGAGACATGTTCCAGTCTACCGCTGCAATTGCAGGTTCTGGTTTTATGGGCGAAGCTCACCTTGAAGCGCTCAGGCGACTAGGCGTCTCAGTGACGGGCATCGCCTCAAGTTCTGCAAAAAAGGCCGCTAGTGCCGCCAATGATCTTGGGCTTCCTAAAGCTTACACAAGCTATGAAGAACTTCTCGCCGACGAAGATGTGGATGTCGTCCATATCTGCACACCAAATGTGCTGCATTATGATATGGCGAAGCACGCGTTAGAAGTCGGCAAGCATGTCATGTGCGAAAAACCACTCGCAATGAATGCCAGGGAGTCGCAAGAGCTGTCTGAAATAGCAAAATCCAGTGGGCTGGCCGCAGGTGTTTGTTACAATTTACGGTACTATCCGCTCAATTTTCACGCGCGGGATCTGGTTGCATCCAGCTCCTTTGGAAAACTCTTTCACATCAACGGCTGCTACATCCAAGACTGGCTCCAGTACGACACTGATTTTAACTGGCGCGTGGACAGCAAACTGGGCGGTGCACTTCGCTCAGTGGCGGATATTGGAACACACTGGATGGACATGGTGCAAATGATCACAGGTGACGAAATTTGCAGCGTGTTTGCAGATCTTTCGGTGGTATTTGAATCGAGGGTCGATGCCGACAGCAAACGAGTGAAGGTAGACACTGAAGACTTTGCCAGCGTGCTTTTTCGGATGAAGAGTGGTGTCGCTGGTAGTTTTTTTGTCTCGCAAGTCGCGTCGGGTCGCAAAAATACAATTCGTTATGAAATTTCAGGCGAAAAAGGTGCCGTTGCCTGGAACAGCGAAACACCAAACGACCTGTGGCTGGGATACCGAGACCGCCCCAATCAAACCCTGAGCAAAGACCCAGCCCTCATGAGCAGTAACGCAGCAACTCTGTCAGGCTACCCCGGCGGTCATCATGAAGGATACCCGGACACATTCAAGCAGTGTTTCCAGTCATTTTACAGCGCAATAGGGGGTCAAAACTCGCCGATAGAATTCCCAACCTTTGAAGATGGTCACCGGGAAATTCTATTGTGTGAGGCTATTCTAGAAAGTCACCGGCAGCAACGCTGGGTTTCTGTGGAGAATCAGTGATGAAATTCGGATTTCAAAGCGCAATCCTGGATGGGCTCTCCTTTGAAGAGGTCATTGATTTTGCAGCCGATAACGACTTTGATTGTGTTGAAGTAATGTGCTGGCCACCCGGGCTGGCGGACCGGAAATATGCGGGTGTTACCCACCTTGATGTAACTAGTTTTTGTGAAACAGACGCGCAAAAGACGCTCGACTATTGCGACAAAAAAGGCGTTTCCATAAGTGCGCTTGGCTATTATCCCAATATTTTGTCGCCCGATCCCGAAGAGGCCGACCTTAGTCAGTGCCATCTGAAAAAAGTTATTGATGCTGCAAAACTGCTTGGACTGGACATTGTCACAACATTTATTGGTAATGACTGGACAAAATCTGTCGACGCCAATTGGCCGAGATTTCTCGAAACCTGGAAACCGCTGCTTGCGTATGCTGAGTCCCAGAACATTCGTATCGGCATTGAAAATTGTGCCATGTATTTTACCGAGGACGAGTGGCCAAGCGGAAAAAACATGGCCCGCAGCCCGGCCATCTGGCGGCGCATGTTTGCTGATCTCGCGAGTGACAATATCGGACTGAATTACGACCCGTCTCATCTCGTATGGATGCAGATGAATCATACGAAACCCCTGGAAGAGTTTGCTGATCGCATATTCCACGCCCACGCCAAAGATGTGCAAGTGGATCAAGATCGACTTGATGATCTTGGCACAATGGCATTGCCCCTGTCTTACCATGACCCAAGAATTCCCGGACGTGGAGATATTGACTGGGGCGCCTATATTGCTGCCCTCAAAGCGAGCGGATTTGATGGTGCCTTCTGTATAGAAGTTGAGGACAGCGACTACGAGGAAACCATGGAAGACAGGAAACGTGCGCTGCGGGAAAGCGGTGCATTCTTACGAACTTACCTATAGGTTCTCTGGCCAGAATCTTGAGCAAATTTCCTCAACGATCACCGACACTGGCTGGTCGATAGAAACGCGCTGAGCATTTTCAGGAATCTCCAGTGCTTGAAGCTGGCTATCAAGCAATCCCACCGGCATAAAATGGCCTTCACGCGCTTTCAGTCGGGCCTCAATAATCTCCGAACTTCCATCTAAAAAAACGAACTTGATAGACGGCTGGCCGGATGACAACACCGCCCTGTATCGCTCCTTCAGGGCGGAACAAGCCAATACAACACTCTCTCCTTTTTTGGATTTTTGCCCCAAAAATTGAGCCAACGCTTCCAGCCACGGCTGTCTGTCGGCGTCGGTGAGCGGAACGCCTTGCCTCATTTTTTCTACGTTCGAGCGCGGATGAAAATCATCCGCGTCATAAAAAGCGAAGCCGGTAACTTTTGACAAAGACCTGCCTACCGTGGACTTGCCACATCCGCTCACTCCCATAAGGACGATAACTTCGCTCCGCCCCATTATTAGTCCTTCCTATTAACAGTTGACCACGGTCGCTTGAAAAAGAATCATATTGCAAAATACGCAAACGACATTAAGGTGAAAATTGAAAAATGTAACCGGTTTCATTTCGGTTTCATATGGGGAGAGATACAATCAATCCAAGGGTTGATAGACGACATTTTTTGTTGGCGGTCACCGCACTCGCCGGTGGAAGCTTGTTGCCGGGTTCTTTGGCGGCATTTAGCAAGAGTGAATCGGATACAGGCAATACGCTTTCGCCCACTTTGATTGGCGACCAAATGAAGATCGTGTCTGTGATTGCCGACATTATCATTCCGGAGACCGACACGCCCGGGGCGACCAGCGCCGGCGTGCCTGCATATATCGATAGAGCGCTCAGCGCGTGGTTGCTTCCCTCTGAGACAACCAACCTCCTTGATGGACTGAACCAATTTTCTGCTCAAAACCCGTCATTTTTGACGTCAACTGCGGCAGAACAGAAAGCGATCATTAGGTCGTTAGACAGCCGTTTATCAGACTTGCCAAAGGAGCTTCTATTCTATCGGCAGCTCAAGGAACTGGTGCTGATCGGCTATTATACTTCCGAGCCCGGTGCCGAAATTGAATTGTCTTTTGATCCAGTTCCTGGCGGATATGTGCCGTTTACAACGGACGAAACAGTGAAAGCTTGGGCGACATGAGCAAGACGCAATCCTCACAAGGGCAGACTGACTTTGACGTGCTTATTGTAGGTTCCGGCATGTCAGGTGGCTGGGTCGCCAAAGAAATGTGCGAGCGGGGATATAAAACCGCGGTACTGGATCGCGGCGAACCCCTGGAACACGGCGCAGATTATTTTACCGAGGGCAAAGCACCCTGGGAAATGCCTGAGCGAGGTAATGTCAGCAAAGAAGAAGCATTGGCGGACTATGAGCACGTACGCCTTTGCTACGCTTTTGATGAATATACCAAGCGCCATTTTATAAAAGATCGCGACCATCCTTTTGCTGCAAAAGACGGCAAGCGTTTCGATTGGATTCGAAGTAGCAAAGTGGGGGGCAAGTCATTGCTCTGGCACCGACATTCCTATCGCCTTAGCGCAATGGATTTTGAAGCCAATAAACTGGACGGCCATGGCTGCGACTGGCCCATTCGCTACAACGACCTTGAAGGCTGGTACAGCTATGTTGAGCGCTTTGCAGGCATAAGTGGCTCGGAGGAAAATCTGCCGCAGTTGCCGGACAGTATTTTCCAAAAACCTTTTGAAATGAATGACGTTGAAAAAGACGCTAAAACGCGAATTGAGCAGGCTTTTCCGGGTCGCAGCGTCATAATGGGACGCTGCGCCCATCTAACCGAACCAACAACCGAACAAATTGAGCTTGGACGCGGACCTTGCCAGGCCCGTAACGAGTGTCAGCGGGGCTGTTCCTGGGGGGGGTATTTCTCCAGCTTGTCGGCGACACTACCTGCCGCCGACAGAACCGGAAATATGACCTTGATCCCAAATGCGCAGGTTCAGCAGATTGTGTATGACGAGTCCAGTGGGCGGGCATCCGGGGTCAAGATGGTTGATACCGATACAAAGGATGCCGTTTTCATTTCGGCGAAAGTAATCTTTGTGTGCGCCTCAACGCTCGGCACTACGCATATATTGCTAAACTCCAAAAGCCATATGTTCCCGCGCGGTATTGGAAACACTGGTAAAGCGCTTGGTCACTATCTGATGGATCATGTATCTGGTGCCGGTGCGACGGCCAGCGTTGAAGGCTACCACGACCACTATTACTCCGGCAGGCGACCAACATCGCTTTACTTCCCAAGGTTTCGCAACGTCACCGAACATACTTCGGATTTCGTAAGAGGATATGGGTTTCAAGGACAAGCCACCCGGGGCAACTGGAAATCAGCCATAGGCACTGTAGGCATCGGCGAGGACTTCAAAGCAAAGATTCAGAAGCAGGGCCCGTGGGAGTTCTGGATGACAGGCTTTGGCGAGATGCTTCCCAAGTACGAGAACCATGTATCCTTGAGCAAAACAAAAACTGACCAGTGGGGTATGCCCCTTCTGGAAATAAGCTGCGCGTACGGCGAAAACGAAAAGCGCATCAAAGACGACATGCAGAATACGGCCATTGAAATCCTTGAAGCGGCAGGTTTCAACGATGTGAAAGGCTTCAAACGGCCCTCTTACCCTGGAATTGCCATCCACGAGATGGGCACCGCCCGCATGGGCCATAGTCCGCAAGACAGCTATCTCAATGCCAGAAACCAATGCCACGAGGTTGAAAATCTGTTTGTGACGGATGGCGCCGCCATGACCTCTTCGGCGTGCCAAAACCCATCCCTGACTTTCATGGCTTTATCGGCAAGAGCAGCCGACTTTGCCGACCAACAACTTAAGGCCGGAGTATTGTGATGCATAACAGCGAGATTTCACGTCGATCCATCCTGAGAATGGCGGGGGCAAGTGCAGTAGCCAGTTTGTTGGGTATCACAAGCACAAAGGCATTGGCAGCAAGCACGACGGCGAAGCAACCAGTAGGGCTTCAGCTGTATACGTTGCGTTCAATGATGGAAAAAGACGTGGCCGCAACCTTGGCCCAGGTCGGTGCAATTGGATACCGAGAAGTAGAGTTTGCGGGCTACTTCGACCAACCCATTTCAAGTATCAAACAGTGGCTTGCTGACAACAACCTTTCCGCACCATCAGCTCATGTGAGAATTGGGGACTTTGAAAACCGGTTCGATCAGGCTTTGGAAGCCGCGACCGAACTCGGCCACAAAAACCTTGTTGTACCATGGCTTTCTCCTGAAGAGCGCACCGAACACCGCTATCATGAAATTGCTGATTTGCTCAACCGCACCGGAGAAGTTGCCAGTCGTTTTGGCATTCAGGTCGGCTATCACAACCATGAATTCGAGTTTGAAAAAATCGGCAACACCACAGGGTACGACATTCTTCTCACCAACACCGACTCCAGCTTAGTGAAGTTTGAGCTGGACCTATATTGGCTTGAAGTTGCCGGGGTTGACACTTTTGCGCTGATTGACGCGCAGCCGGGACGTTTTCCTTGTATCCATGTAAAAGATCTTGGATCAGACGGCAGTATTGTTGATGTAGGCGACGGCATCATTGATTTTGCGGCAATATATGCTGCTCGCAAGACAGCAGGCATGAAGCATTTCTTCGTCGAACATGATAATTCCAGCGACCCGATCCGGACGATTAAGAGAAGCTTCTCCGCCTTTTCAAACGTGGTTGGCTGAGACACCTGATGCGCCCAAGTCATCTCTTGATCGGGTTATTTTTCATTACAAAAAGTGTATTGGCGGCAAATGCGGCTGACACTGTTGTGGCATTTCACGACAACTTTTGGAGCATCATTTCTCCCGACGCGGAAATAGTAGAGCTTGCATCGGGCTTTTCATGGTCTGAGGGGCCCACGTGGGACAAAACGAAACGGCGCTTGTATTTTTCTGATGTACCAGAAAACACAGCATACATGTGGTCTCCTGGCGATGGCGTAACAGTGTTCATGTCACCCTCAGGCCTGCAAAATAACCGCATGACAGGTTTCAGAGAGCCCGGCTCCAACGGCCTGTTGATGACATCAAACGGCCACTTGCTGATCGCCAACCACGGCGAAAGGGCAATTGAGTCGCTGGAGATCGAAAGCGGTCTTCGCCGCACGATCGCTAACAACTTTCAGGGGCGTAAACTTAACAGCCCGAATGATATAGCCCTGTCATCCACAGGAACAATTTATTTCACCGATCCACCCTATGGACTTGAAGGCATTAACAATTCGCCCCTGAAAGAGCAGAAGCACAATGGCGTTTACAGCGTAACCAATGCAGGGTCAGTTGAGCTTATTGACGACTCTCTCTCATTCCCCAACGGCGTTGCCCTGTCGCCGGATGAACAGGTTTTGTATGTCACGGTTTCCGACCCTCGGTCGGCCAAAATATACAAATACGTGAAAGGGAAGGCAGGATTTGGAGAGAAAAGCGAGTTCTTTGACGCGCAGCCATACGTCGACCGCGGGTGGCCAGGCTTACCCGACGGTATGGCAGTGTCAATGAGCGGTCATGTGTTTGCAACAGGGCCAGGCGGCGTATTTGTCTTGTCAGAAGAAGGACAGGCACTTGGCCTGCTTCGACTTGAGGGCGCCACAGCCAATTGCGCGTTTGGGCTTGATGGCAATACCCTGTTCATCACATCGGGCAACCGCCTGCTTGCGGTCAAAACCATGGCATTGGCAGCGGGGTGGCAAAATGACTGAAGGTGTTCCGCCGTTACTGGTTGCCGGAGGAGCAGTCGCTCTGCTGCTGGCGCTGATCCTGTATTTCAGGATGTCGGCTTTTCTTGCCCTTATTATCACCAGTTTGCTTGCTGCACTTGCCGCTGGCATGCCACCTTTGCAGGCCATTGAAATTTTAAAAGATGGGATGGGTGGGACACTAGGTTTCATCGCGGTAGTTGTGGGACTTGGTTCCATATTTGGCGCATTGCTTCAGTCCGGTGGAGGCGTGCAGGCACTGGCCGATATGATGGTAGCGCGTGCCCGTCCGAATCTAGTGCCTTGGCTCTTGGGCTTGTTAGGGCTCATCGTCGCTATACCAGTATTCTTCGATGTTGCTCTGATCATTCTAGCACCAATCGTTTTTGCACTGGCGTCCAGGCTCAAAGTCGCGCCCGTAACCCTGGCCATTCCGCTTCTTGCTGGCCTTGCAACAGCACACGCTTTTGTTCCGCCAACACCCGGCCCCATCGCCGTAGCAGACTTGCTTGGAGCCGATATTGGTTTGGTAGCACTCTATGGTGCCATTGCTGGTGCGCCTGCGATGCTTATAGCGGGCCCGCTTTGGGCCAGATATCTAGAACGGCTCGACCTTGGCTCTGTTACTCGCCAAATTACAACTGATGGGCAGCCTTCTGCAGAAATGAAACCAGCGACAGAAGCTCCCTCGACCAATTTAATTTTGCTCGTAATAGCATTGCCACTTGTTCTGATTTTGGGCAGCACACTGTCGCCCTACTTCCTGTCGCCCGGCCACGCCCTGAACTTTCTGCAATTTATTGGACATCCTTTCGCGGCGTTGCTGATTTCTTGCGGAGCCGCTTACCTACTCTTTCGGCAACCGGATACATCTGCACGCAATCGCTTACGACGCGCTTGCGAGCGCGCACTGGAACCGGCTGGGGCTATCATTCTTGTCACGGGCGCAGGCGGTGCCTTCAAACAAGTCCTGATCGATACCGGCGCGGGAAACAGCCTTGCTGAAACCATTCTTGCGGTTGGCTTCACGCCTCTCGTTGCGGGCTTTCTGCTTGCACTGCTTGTGAGGGTCGCCCAAGGCTCAGCAACTGTGGCCATGATTACAGCAGCAGGGCTGACTGCCCCCCTTTTGGAAATCGCCGACGTATCAACTCACTTTACGGCTTTAACGGTCGTAGCTATCGCGGCAGGTGCGACAGCTGCGTCCCATGTCAATGATAGCGGGTTTTGGCTGGTCAACAGGTATTTTCAGCTCGATACAGCCAGCACCCTAAAGAGCTGGACAGTTGCTTCTACTTTGGTTGGGTTTTCAGGTTTCGCGGCGGTGTTACTGCTGTCGCTCATTGCATAAATGATTACAGGAACCCGGGCTTACATAACCATCGTACCTAGTCTGACCCAGCTACTCCACCTCATCAACGGTCGAAGAAATGAAATCAAGCATTTCTCTTCTCGCGGGGCTGTCCTCACGGCTTAAACTCGCAAGCAATGACGCGTGTGTTTCCTCGTCATAATAGCTAAATTGGATCAAGGCCGATTTCCCACCTTCGGAGACCGCATTGTCAAAAACCCTTGTATATTCAATGGTCTGGCCCTCGGTCAAAACAAGCATTGGAATGGACGCGCCCTGTAGGTAAGTCATGGGAGACGCATCGGCCAACCCCTCGCGCGGGCCAAAAACACCCAGCACGTGCCCAATTGCAACATCTTGTCCCAGGCCCTCCTCAATTGCCAGATAGTAGTCTTCCAAATCATAACCGCCAGCAACGGGTATGGCCCCGCGAACATGTGAAAGAGACAAGTTTTGGGCAGCTAGGTAACGAGCATCCATGGCAAGGAGGGCTGACAGATGGCCGCCTGCAGAAAAACCACTCACGAAAAGGCGTTTGTTATCTAGTTTGTATGTGGCTGCATTACTGTGCAGCCATGCAAACGCCCTGGCTACATCCTTTATGTGCTCAGGGTGTTGTACACCGGTCGACGGAAATTGATCTCCTCTCCAGTCACCTCTGCTCAAGCGATAGGACATTGTTGCCACCGCCACACCTTCTCGAGCGAAGGCACGGGCGAGTTCCAGGTCATCTTTGCGGTCCCCAAATGCCCAGGCTCCTCCATGAATCCATAACATCGTAGCAATTGCCGGCCGGCCTTCGGGAATGACAATATCGAGGCGGTGCTTTTCGTTGTTAAAGCCTTCGCCTTCAAAATATTTTAGATCAGAATGCTCTGAAATACCCTGGGCAATAGCGGGTGACCAAGTCAGCAGGCCAATCAACGTCATGGCAACCACCATGACAAATTTCTTATAGCGAGCAATATAGGCTGCGCTAACGCGCTTATATTCCGTTTGCAGCTTGTCCATCATGTCCTCCTGCAGTGATCTGATCTTATCGAGTGCACGTGCTGTCATCGTGGGTACCACCAATTGGTGCCATATCCAAGCTGCAGTCCTTTCAACTAGGCCAATAACAGGCATATTGGGACAAAACAAAAAACGCTACCGCATGGCACTCCTCAGAGCAGAATCGGCAATTTGCCCAATCACGGCTTGACGCTCGCAATAGACGGCATGTTGTTGATGATCTAACGCTGAACGCGACCGGTTTCAGTGCCAGAAGCCAAACGCATTACCTCTTCCACTGACACAAGGTTGAAATCGCCTTCAATTGAGTGTTTCAAACAATTTGCTGCCGCACCGAATTCGAGTGCTTCTTGTGGAGCCATATCGTGCGTCAAGCCGTAAATCAAACCAGCGGCAAACGCATCGCCCGATCCCACGCGGTCGACGATGTCGCGAATTTCATATTGTTTGGAGAACAAGGTCTCATCATCGACGCGCAAGCAGGCAGCCCAATCATGATGCTCGGCCGTTTTTGTATCCCTGATGGTAACAGCGACCGCCTTTAGATTCGGAAACTCCTGACCAAGGTTCGTGGTTAAAACCCTAAAATAGTCTTTACTGTCCGGGTCGCCCTCACCACCTATTCCAAGGCTTTTTTGGCTATCTTCACGGCCTGCGATCAGTACATCTGTCATGCTGACAAGGTCATGCATCACTTGAGCAGGCTCGCAAGGATATTGCCAGAGTTTCGCACGATGGTTGAGATCGAGCGACACTGTCACCCCCGCCGACTTTGCCGCAACTAGCGCTTCTCTTGTAGCGTTAGCTGCGTTGGCAGATACTGCTGGCGAAATCCCGCTGACATGAAACCAGTCGGCACCCTCAAAAACGCTTTCCCAATCTATAGCATTTGGCTCCAACTTCGCGAACGCAGAGCCTTCGCGATCATATACCACCTGGCCAGATCGTTGATTTGCACCTGTTTCCATAAAATAGAGGCCTAATCTGGCGCCTTTCACGACCGGGCCAACGACGTCGACGCCGTGCCCCTTGAGGCACTGTTTTGCTGTGTCAGCAAGCGCGTTTTCCGGTAGTGCCGTCGCAAAAGTAGCGTCACACCCAAAGTGCGCGAGCGAGACCGCGACATTGGCTTCGCCGCCACCAAAGGTCGCATCGTAACTGTCGGCCTGGCAAAATCTCTGCCTGCCAGGCGTTGTGAGGCGCATCATGATCTCACCAAAAGCAACAATTCTTTTGGCCATCATGCGGCCTCCAGATGAGCAAGTTGATTAACCGCTTCACGCGTCAGATCTACTATTGCATCAAAGCGGCTTTCCTCAATCAGATGCTTCTTGACCATCCAGCTTCCGCCGCAGGCAATGACGTTGCGGCACGAAATATAGTCGAGCAAATTTTGGGAGTTGATGCCTCCTGTAGGCAAAAACTTCAAACCTTTGTACGGGCCGGCTAATGCATCAAGCATTGCGAAACCCCCTGCAGCCTCTGCAGGGAAAAATTTCAAAACATGGAGATCATATGCGCGCGCTGTTTCCACATCAGAAGGCGTACAGATACCTGGAATGACAGCAATGTTTTTGCTGAAGCATCGCGATATAACCGCCGGGTTAAGTCCGGGGGTTACTACAAATCGGGCTCCGGCATTTACTGCGCGGTCGACATCGTCCGCAGATGAAACGGTGCCCGCGCCCAATAACACATCGGGAAACGCTGATGCAGCAGCTTTCAAGGCCGGCAAAGCCGCCTCCGAGCGCAGAGTGATCTCGGCGACAGGTAATCCACCTTCGACCAGCGCCCCCATTACCTTGAGTATGGAGCTTGCTTTTGGCACCTCAAGCACGGGGACTATCTGGTGCCTTGCAATCGTTTGAAAAACATCTGCCATCTTGGAATGCCTCCAGAATTCAACTAAGACATCAACAGCCCACCGTTGACATCCATGTTCAATCCCGTCAGGAAAGAAGCCTCCTCTGACGCCAGATAGGCCACGACGTCGCCAACTTCCTCAGGGCGACCTTCACGTTTGAGCGGTGTTGCAGCTGCCACGTTTTTCCGAACCTCATCCTTCGAAAAAGTGTCATGGAATGTAGTGGAAATCATTCCCGGACAGAGGGAATTCACTCTTATGCCTTTTGGTCCGAACTCTTTTGCCCAGGAGCGTGACAAGGTCATCACTGCGCCCTTTGATGTCGCATAAGCGGATGCGCCGGGGCCGCCCCCATCACGCCCTGCCTGTGACGCCAAATTGATCACTGAACTGCCCTCTTTCATATGAGGGACAACAGCTTTGGTCGCGAGGAACGTGGAATACACGTTTAGTCGCATAACCTTGTCAAAAAATGCTTCGTCCATCTCTTCGATGGTTTTCCGCGCCACCAGACCACCAGCGACATTCACCAAAATATCAATATCCTGGCCAAACGCTTGTTGCGTTTCGAAGACAAGCCGGTCGACGTCGGCTTGCACCGTCATGTCACCACGCGCGCATGTAGCATCTCCACCCGCATTTTTGATTTCCGAGAGTGTCGCCTCAGCCTCCGTGGCATTATTAAAATAATTGATAGCCACTTTGGCGCCCTCTGCGGCCAGTTTCTTCGAGACAGATTTGCCAATGTCCCGGCCTCCGCCGGTTACGATCGCAACTTTACCTTTGAGTTTCATGTCCAATTCTTTCGCTTTACAATTATTTGTCTGTGATTGGTTTAAGAGGTTGGATGTGTCCGCACAGAACCCATACGGACAAAACCGTCAAAATGGCCAAGGCAGCACCAACGATGAATGCAGGCGCATAGCTGTTTATTGTGATTATTGGGATCAGGAAATTAAGCCCAACAACTGCAAGCTTGGCAGCAGTTCCTGCAAACCCTGCCAAAGTGGCAACCGACTTTCCGCTATAGAAATCGCTGGGCAGAGTCTGGACATTGCCAACAACGGTTTGAAAGCCGAATAGAATTGCCGCCATCAGAAGAACCGCCATCAGCGGCGATGAAGCCTTCACCGTGGAAAGCAAGGCTATCAACATGATCAGGCCGCCAAGTCCAACAATGAACTTGCGTGTTCTGTTGACAGACCAGCCCGCCCCGATGCGGTTTTGAGCGAGCAACCCGCCAAACCAAGCACCCAACATGGCTCCCACATAGGGAACCCACGCATATTGCCCAATCTCAACAACGCCAAAGCCATAGGTTTCAGCAAGATATAGTGGCAACCACCCAACAAAAAGCCACCAGATAGGATCAAGGAAAAAGGAGGCAAGGATCACGCCCCAGCTTTCTTTCCGGGACAGAATTTCGCTGGACGTGGGTGCATAATCTGCTTCGGTGTTGGTGTCGGAATTTCGCTGGCCAGTAAGGATATAGTTGCGCTCTTCTTCGCCAAGCCATGGATGCGCATTCGGGCCAGACTTGCATACAACCAACCACGGCACTAGCCACAGCAACCCAAGTGAACCGATCACAACAAAAACGGCCTGCCAGCTTGCCAGTACAAGAAAGAGGTATGCAATTATCGGCCCGGACACGATGCCGCCTATGGCTGCGCCAGAATTAAAAATCCCTTGTGCCAAAGCCCGCTCTTTGATCGGGAACCATTCAGCATTTGCTTTTGTTGCACCCGGCCAGTTTCCGGCCTCAGAAACACCAAGAAGAGCTCGAAAGAGGGCGAAACTGGCGAGGCCAGTCGCGACCGCATGTAGCATCGTAGCAAGAGACCAAACGACAATCGAAACGACAAATCCGAGGCGGGTACCAATCCAGTCAAAAATCTTGCCAAACAGCGTCTGTCCAAACGCATAGGCAAAAGTGAATACGTTAAGAATTATGGCGTAATCAGCTTTTGTCAGGCCCAGGTCTTCGGAAATTTCAGGCCATAGAAAACCCAGCGCACCGCGATCAATATAGTTGATGATCGTTGCAACCGCGACGAGGGAAACTATGTACCAGCGCAAGCCTTTAAGTTTCATTTGTGTAGCCCTCCCCGTCCAGAAAGTCCTGCCGTATCGGGTTGAACACGTCGAGCAAGACACCTTCTTCTTTACACACTGCGCCGTGATCAACATTGGGCGGAATAAAGAAGCAGTCACCCGCGCTCAGGGTTTTCACCTCGTCTCCGACCCGAACCGCAAACCTGCCACTCTCAACGTAGGACACTTGCGAATGAATATGGTGATGAACCGGACCGATGGCTCCTTCATCAAACCACACTCTGACCATCATCAAATCACCATTGAAGCCGAGGATTTGTCGGCTAACACCTTCTCCAACGACTTCGCGGTCGTTTGCCGAAGCCTGCCGGATAAAATGATCGCTTTGACTAATCATGGGCCCCTCCTGCGAGCTCGCGAATATCAGCAAACCCCGTCCAGCTTATTGTTTTTCCGTCCAGTATGACTTCGTGTGACGCGGCAGGGTCATCCTCCCAAGAGATGGCGGCTATCCAAGTTTTGCCGTGGGCCGTTTCGATGAAAATTAGATCAGATGATCCCATCGAAACGCGCTGCACGTTTTTGATCTGGCTATGGCTGTTCCGAGTGTATTCAAGTGCTGGGTTATAGACGCCGTGTGGCTCCAATACGGAAACAAAGAAGACGTTCTTGCCCTGAGGAATGCGCATAATCACGGCGGACTCAGGTCTCAAATTGAAGTTCGGATCGTTGGCGCCCAATTGCGTAAAAAGTAGTTCAGCGCCGGCAGGAGCTAGAGTTGAATAAGTGTAAAATCGCTTGTCTTTCATCCATGTCACGCGAGCAGTCTGCTCATGGGTAACACCGCGCGATTTTAACCAAAGATGCTGGTATCCATTTTGGGTACCCAGGGGCAAAAGGGTATTGCCATTGCTTTCCAATGGGACGTTAGTATCTGTAAGTTGACCACTATAGTGGAGTGGCAAATCATATTGATGTTGCCGGTCGGCGGTCACTTTAAGAACGTCCAAAACAAACGGATACTCCAAAGCCTCATCGGAGATCGTCGCCATCAATCGCGTAAACGAAACGTTGTCGTACGCATTATCCATACGCGCGGCCGCCATTTGCACAGGCCCGGTGATCTCAAACAGGATTTGCTCAGGGTGATGCAGGTTACCCAGTTTGGTCTTGCCATCAAAGTGGCTGGTTTCATCAACAACTAAGGTGTTGTGCGCTACCGTTTGCTTGGCCCAACTTTTGTTTTCAGGCAAATAGTGACCACCGTTTTTAGCTTCTACATTCAGGTAACGTGCAGCGCCATAATCAAGGATCACCTCATGGCCCGCGTCATAATAAAGCCAGCCCAACTTGTCGAAATGACCGTGCCCCATACCCTGCGCTGTGTTTTTCATTACAAGTGCCTGATGATGATCCCCCACACCCGTGCGCAGGACGGCAAGAGCACCGGCATCGCCTGCCGCGCCGTCCTTGTGCAGCATCGAGGTGTAGGGAAAAGGCTCGGACGCGCCCGCTTCTATCGCTTTGGCTGCATTCAGGCCTGCTTCGGTTAGTGGCAAGCCAGATTGTTTAGCCACAACTGGCAAAAGTGATGTATCGCCTGTCAGCGCAAATGCGATGGTGCTGGCGTGCATCAACTCCATCGTGTTCAAGCCTTTGTCCTTCAGGGCATCATTAATGGGAAAAAAGAAACCGCCATAAGTCTGCTGGATCGCAGAGTAGATTGCCTTTTTGAGAATACCGTCCCTGTAGTTGAAAATGTCCCGGTCGGGTTCATTGGCCTGAATAGCATCCGCAAAAAGAACAAAAGGCATAAGCGCGTAGCGTTGATAGTACGGGCCTTCGCTATAATATCCTGTTGGTGAAAAAAGCTCATCCAGTTGCCGCATGAAACCACCACGGCCAGACAAGTCCAAACCAAACAGGGCTTTTTCAACCATGCTTTGGTCGCCCAGCACATAGCCTGTCATGCCAACAGCCGCCGTTGCCCACGTGCCGTGATTGTGGATTTTATTGAATGTTTCTGGTGACCCTTCCGATAAGAAAGTTGCGACTGGGCGAAGTACACCCGTTTCAATTTTTTCACGCTCGTCCGGCGACAAATTACCCTTGATCGCGTCATAGCCTTGAATAGCAACAACGAGCCAAACACTTTCGTTCAAGCTTTGCCAAAACAGCCGACCAGGAGCTTGCTCCTTCTTCTTTGGATGCTCACCAAGCGTCGGATATAATTCTGCGTAAGCGAGCAAAATCTTTTTGGCATAATCCGCGTATTTCTGCTGACCTGTGACAGCAAAAAGTCGCCCTGCGTCATAAATCGATTGATAATTTTTCTTGTGCTGTTCGTGTGTGTACCCACCGCCGGCATCTTGCGGTACCGGCACATTTACAGGAGCTTCAATCGCAGAATCGATTTTCTGGCGCGTACGCGCCACCTGTGCAGAAAAAAGTGCACTGTCATCGAACGCCCATTTTCCCTGGTTGCCTTCCACCGGACTACAACCAGGTGTCAGAACAAAAACCAAAAACAGGAAGGACGCCGTCAGGTAATGCATATCAGCCACCGTTCACTTGATTATCTTTGATCACGGCAGTGTTTTTGAGCGTGCTGTTAAGCTCGTTCACGATCGGACCCTGGGTCGATCCAAAATTGTTGCCCACAATTCGGGTTTGGGGTTCACCAACCGTATGGTTGATTACGATGGGCTTGCTGGCTTCAAAAGTGTTCCCATTAATGCGTGACACTTGAACACCATGGAGATGAATTGAGGCCTTCATCTTGTTTCGCTTATCGCCACCAACGTCATTCAGTTTCGATGCCTGAAGAACAAAATGGGGGCCAAATGTACTTTCGTCTGTGCCGCCTCGGTAAAAATCAATGACCGCACCACCAATATTTTCAAATGTTGACCCGGTAATAGTCACATACTCTGCGTTATAGATACCGAAATCTTCGAACTCCCTATCAAGCTTCAAGATGGCTCCGGTCACGTTTGTGAACACACTGTCAACGATAGATATTCGGTCAGCAAATGTGCTTAAAGACACCGTCAAAAAACTGAACGAATGGTTCTTGTCGAGTTTGGCGAAGCGACATTTTTCCACCAATAACTCGTAGTTCTTGGGCATCGAATATTTGCTTGTACGAATTACAGAATTTCCTGCGGCATCCGGCGCCTCACTACCCGCTATGTTAAGGCCGTAGAGGTTGAGGGCACCACCATCCTTAATCTCAAACAGGGACGTTCTGCTGAAAGTGATACCAACACCCGACAGTCCGGCTTCGGACACTGGCGCAGCAGATCGGATAGAAATTGGGACAGCGACCTCCAGCACACGAGAGACACTGTAAGCACCGTCTTTAAGAACCAAAACGTCCCCCGACGATGCAGTAGCAACAGCACGGGTTAAAGTGTCTTCTCCAGGTTCAACCTCAACAGTTTGCCCGGTTCCGAATTGAACGTCTTGCTCTTGTTTTGGGTACCATGAGACGCCGGTTTCCCTTTTCTTGGTAACCGAAAGATCAGCGCGCACCCCTGCAGATGATTGCTCTTTCGAAGCAGGAACAAGCAATCCAGAATCGTTGCGATTCAGAGTGATTGCACGGCTCTCGAAACCGTCATCGAGTTCCGGTTTCTGAACAGAATTCAGCAAGTTATCTTCGAAAACGATGCCCGATACATCGTCATAAATAGTAAAGATATCCCTGCCTGGGTCATTGGCAATAAGGTTCCGGCGAAACACACTGTCAACCGGAACAGCACTGCGCTCAGCATCGCTGCCTGCGGCAAGCTGAATATGATCGCTGTCAATAATACTGTTGTTTTCGATTACCGCATTGCGGACCTGGTGGTACCGGTTAATTGGCGAATTGGGAACACCGTTCATAACGACGAATGCACCCCCAAACCTGTATCCTTTCAGGCCTTCCATATAGTTGTTTCGGATCGTTTGGTCGGCATTGATGACACGGATGCCACCCGTGTGATCCTTGCCGTTACCAAAGAAGATATTGTCTTCGACAAAATTACCATTGCCGTGCCGAAGCGTGAGAGTACCGCGCGCTTCAAAGAAGGTATTTGCCCGGATGAAATTGCCACCAGACTTCACCGAAATGATTTCAAGCTCGCCGTTGGTGCGATCAAAATAGTTATTCTCAACTAGGGTGTTTGAGTTTGTCAGGGAGTAATGGCTGGTGCCAATCCGCAGAGTTTCACCACCGTTGGATCCGAGTATCGGACGAGGTCCAAAATAGTTGTGGTCGATGCGGTGGTTGTTCTCCTGGCTTGCCTTTGTATTGAGGCGAACTGCCATGGTGACACCCCGGTTGCGCTTGCCAACCAGGCGATTGTGATCAAAACGGTTGTTTTTGCCATACATAATGACCCAAAAGTCGCTCTCGCGGCGTTCTGGGTTGTTGTAATTATCAATCACGACTTCCGTAACGCGGCTGTTGTTGGCGAGATGGTCTTTGTTTCGCCTGAAAGAAATTACTTCGCTCGTTGGGGTGAACCCGTCTTTGAACACCAGCCCCTTCACAACCAGATGCTCGCCAGCCAGCCGAAGGTTGCTTTGTCCTGACAATATTACCTGGCCTTTGGTTTCCGCTGCCAATGTAATGGGGTGTTCAGCTGTACCTTCACCTACAAAAACAATTTCGAAGTCTTTCCAAACACCATTTTTCAGAAGGATTGTATCACCGGCTTTCGCTTCCCTGACCGCCAGTTCAAACGCCTGTTGGTCCGCGACCAATCGCTCAGCCGCAAAAGAATGGTTGACTGGCGCCAATACAAAGGCAGCAAAAGCAAACACATATCTGATCATAAGTTTCATCAATGTCAGTCCGTCATCACGATCAGTTTCAAATTCAGGTGGCAGACACCCCGGAGAGTTTATGAAGGGCGGGATGCCTGCCACCGTTTGCCAACACTAAGCCAAGCGCATTCGAAGCTGTTACTGTCTTAGAACTTTCCGCGTATTCCAAAGAATACTCTCGGCCCGTATACATTCACCTCGGCGAAGTTGGAGCGAATGGGGTTCGACTGCACTCTTGGTTCGTTGAACAGATTGATGGCTTCAAGTGACAGCCGGACATTGTCCGTTAACCTATAGGATACCCGCGCCTCCACAACATTCGTGTCAGCGATAAAACGCAAGTTGCCTGGTGTATTGATGAACTGCTGGAAGTACTCGCTGCGGTACTTATATACGAGTTGCACATCAAGGTCACCGTAACCCCAGTAGAGTTGACCCGCGAACACATGCTTCGAAAGTCCGGGAATGTTGGCTGGCGCCACAATGCCAACTCTCTCAATTGCTGAACCATCCCCGGCAATTATAGAAGCGGCGCCAAAATTGGCGTCTTCAAATTCAAAGTTCGAGTCTGCGTAGTTGTAGCTCAGCTTCACGCCCAATCCCGAAAGTGCGCCGGGCAGGTTGGTGAAAGTATGAGCAGCCGTCAGTTCCAGACCAAATATTTCACTGTTTGAGTCGTCCAACTCCTGCGTGGTTACAACTGCAGTCAAATCCTGGCCATCAATATTGAAAGTCTCAAGTTGGCCGACATTACGGAAGCCACCATCAAACCGCTTGTAGTAAACTCCGCCAGCAAGAATAGTGTCTTCTGTTGGGTACCATTCCAGGGCCACATCAAAGTTCCAAGACATTAATGGGTCTATTTGGGGGTTACCAAACCCGTCAACTTGCGCCACCACATCAGCGATGTCCGGCGACCCATTCTCGTTGTCGATGCTTTGATTGAAGGACCGTCCGACGCCCAGATCAGATGGGTCTGGGCGTGACATGGCACGAAAAACACCGAGCCGCATCAGCACGTCTTCTTCAAGATCCAACACGAGGTTGGCGCTTGGTAGAAAACGAGTATATTCATGCGTGTCCCGGATAGAAACCAAATCGCTATTGTCGACACCAAGACCCGTAATCGCCCCTGTATCATCGCGGTCCAGGACGATTGAGCCACGGAAGCCATCCGATGTGACTTTGGTGTTGACGACGCGAACACCAAAGTTACCACGTGCTGGCAAGTCACCGAGCGACGTCTCAAAGTTGGCCTGAACATATCCAGCCCAGGTTTCTTCTTGCACGTCTGTAATTTGCAGTGGGTTGTTGCCCGTGCCCATTACATCACTGCCAAGGAACACCTCGTCAGCTGTTGGGAAATCAATGGCTCGACCGAGAAGTGTTTCGGCCAGACAAATCGGGTTAAAGGCGACATAGCTCGCCCCCGTTCCCGCTGGAATTACATTGCCGTCATCATCAATGTTGGTGATCAGGTCGTCGTCCGCTACAGCAGAAAGAAAACCGGATTCAGGGAAATTGTCATAGCGGCAAGCAGCATTTGCAGCTACGCCGTCACCCACCGCAAGTGGGTTGCCATCTGTTTCGCGACGAACCCGGGGAACCGCATCATATTTCATTTCAGAGAAGCGAGCACCAGCCTGCACTGTAGAGAAGAAATCACCGTCCATATCATAGTCAAAATCCAGGCGAATAGCTTCGACGCTGTGGTTACGGAACTGGTTTAAGTCCTCTCGCACCCGAGGCCCAACATCGAAGTTGTTCGGATCATTGACGTCAAAGTTCTGGAAGATAAAGCGCTGGACATCATCCTCAATGATGACACCAGCAAAAATGTCCTCGGAACCGCTGTCGCCGTCAGTATCGGAGCGCAAGCGTGCCTGAACAATGTTCTCGCGGCGTTCTGTCTTGGAATAAGAATAGTCGAGCACCATGTTCAGGCGGTCATTGACCTGGTAAGCGATGCTGGCGCCGCCACCAATATATTCTTCAAGCCGTTCGGCAAACTGTGAATTGACCTCTGCACCATCAAAGGTGGTGAACCCAAGCGGCGCACCAAGGGCACTTACCTCCAGAGGAACAATCTCACCGTCTTCGCCGGGGTTGAGGATGGAGTTGCCGTCAATCGTCAGATCATGTCTTCGTTCTGAGAAGTCACGGTCAGAATATTGGAAATCAAGGTTAATGTCCCAGCGCTCTGAGGGGCGCCATTGAACCGCAGTGAAAACGGAATCGCGATCATCATCGGTGATGTTCTGGCGGAAATGCCGTTGACTGGAAGTGAAAAGGAAGGGGGTATTGGCGTCAGGTGCTTGCCCTGTCGCTGGATCTATCTCCAGGTCCAGATCCCCGCCACCAGAATCACAGTTCTGGTCCGTGTCGCCCAAGCTATCAACACCGAAATTGTCGCTGTCTGGATCTCCGGAAATCACATTGCGACAATCACGAAAACCACTTGAAGTGCGCGATTCTTGCTCCGGGTTGGTGGTAACATTCTTCTGGTAACCAAAAGAAAAACCAACGTCCCCGAGGCCATTCAGCTTGAACTGGTCCACATAGCTAAGAGTAATACGGTGGCCAAAGTCACGCTCACGAAGGTCCTCGTCGATATCGAAGTTATCTGGATTATAGTTAAGTTTATACTCGGCTTGTATTCGCTGGCGGCCGTACTCCAGCGGTCTCAACGTATCAAGCTGGATTTGACCTGAAACGCCGCCCTCAATAAGGCTGGCTTCCATGGTTTTATATATGGCAAGCTTGTTAAAAAGTTCAGATGGAAACTGGCTGAAGTTTACCGAACGGTCGCCTGACCCGTTGGCTGCCTCACGCCCGTTTATAACTGTTGAGCCAAGGTATGGGCCAAGACCACGTACCGCAATTTCGGTGGCACCGCCCTGTTCGCGGTGAGACGCTGCACTGGTTAGCGTTTCAAGTGCCTCACCAATCGACAGCGCAGGAATATCACCAATATCGTCTGCGCTTAGTGCGTCGACAATTGTTGTCGACTGGCGCTTGACCTGAATCGAGTTCCGCACGGTTTGGCGGGTTCCCGTCACAACAATTTCTTCCAGTTGAACAACACCCTCATCGGCGTCGGCGTCCTGAGCCGCGACGGATGGGGCAATAAATGACAATGCCGCACTTGTTAACAGAAGTGCCTTCAGCGAACGCGCGCGCCGACTGGACAACCAATTTTCATAGTTTTTTGATGATGACCGCATCATTCCCTCCCATGGATATGCTGATCAAGCATGCGATTCTTCCCTGCCGCATGCCTCTCTCCCATGTCCCAGACCTATCGATAGAGCAAAAATCTGTCAACCACTAAAACATACCAATTACTCATTATTGATAAACCAATTGGTAAGCCAATTATGAATTTTCTCATAATTATAGATGGTTATCTTTCTGGCTGATGTTCGAAATAAGTCGACGCCCACTATCCCATGATTCCACGAGACAAGCGTTTTTATTCAGTTTTGCGGACAAAATGGGTGATCGACTCAGCCGATGCGCGAACTAATTGAAAACCGCGCCCGACTTGCAGACATCTTGCGCTGTACTGCAGCCACCGCTTCCTCTTCTGTCGCCACCAACATCGCATCCAGCAGCCGGGTAAAATGCTGGCGCATTGCAGAACGCGCTGCCACCGGGTCACGGCTTTTCAGGGCGTCTACGATGGCACTGTGTTCGTCTGTGCGGTAAGACGAATCTTGTGAACACACCATCTTGTAAACACCATGATGTTGCTGTGATTCTTCCCGCATTTTCCAAAGTGTTTCAATGACATGGATGATTGCGATATTACCGGATGCGTTGGCGATCGTGAGATGAAACTCTTTATCGGCTTCGTCGGCATCCGTCCCAGCCTCACGCGCCATCTCATCAATAGACCGTTCAAGCTTTGCAATATCATCATCAGATATTATAGGTGCGGCCAGTGCGGCCGATTCGCCTTCAAACACGGCCCTTGCCTCGGTCAATTCCAGAGGGCCAACGTCGGGGATCCGGGGGCCCAAAAGACCGTCCTGTTTTTCCAAGACATAGCCGCCAGAACCTGTTCGAACTTCAATATGCCCCATCGTTTCGAGGGCAATCTCCGCTTCGCGAACCACCACGCGGCTAACGTCAAAACGCTCAGCAAGGTCACGTTCGCCTGGCAAACGGCTTCCCGGCGCAAACTCACCCACTTGAATAAGCGCCAAGATCTGCCTAGCCACAGATTTGTATAAACGGCGGTCTGACATTATGCTGTTCTCCAATCCACACAACTAGCTACCACCAACTGGTTAACCTAAGTGGACAACCAATCGATATACCAAATTGGTAAACCAAGCAAGCACCCCCTGCTGATACGGCTTAAAAAATTCCCACCATTGTTTTTTGTGGACTTAAGTATTCGGTGACCTACTGAGGCTCCGCGGCTCTAGCTTTCAACCCTCAATCACTTTGGACAGGAAGCGTGCATTGCCACCGTACGATCAGCATGGAGTCCGAAACCCGTTAGAGCATAGGGCTTTGCATTGGTTCGCGGTCGAACTCTGATGTCAGCCACATACCTTGTAACAGCCATGGTTTTTGGCAAATTGGTTTCATGAGGCTTCAAATAGATGATCGGCAGTTGTTCTACCACAAGCTGATAATCAATAACCTGTTCCTTCGGCAACTTAGAGACGTCCAGTGAAATCACGCGGCGGCCGCCAGGTCTCAGCACGACCTCCGCAGGTGTGGCCTGCAGTGCTAGTGTTTTTGACCCGTTCGCTTCGCCCGGTTTTTCAGCTGCAAGCGTGTCCACCTTTAGAACAATGGTCCGGTCGCCGGGGTTAGAAACAAAGAAAGACAGTTTTGGCGTCCAGTCGTCCACCATCGAAAGACTCTTGGGACGCAGGTAAAAATCTGTTGCTTGCACATAATAAGGCGTTGATGCGGCCAGCATAGCCAACAGCACCAACGCAAACTTTCGCAACACCCGGCGTCTAACCTTCATGGTCGATCGTCAGACCACCGGTTAGAACTGCGTTAATGTTTCCGAGTTCGCCAACACTTAAGCCAAAGAGAAAAACGGTTCCACTTCCAGTGTCGATGAGAACACCGGCTTCTCCGTTCAGGGAAGATGCGGTGGCAGCTGATTGCACGTCTTGAAGG
This sequence comes from Kordiimonas sp., assembly GCA_963921265.3. Lineage (GTDB taxonomy): Bacteria > Pseudomonadota > Alphaproteobacteria > Sphingomonadales > Kordiimonadaceae > Kordiimonas. The sequence continues at coordinate 2,755,534 of OZ001196.2, read as the reverse complement.
CTGAAAAAAGAACCACCTGCATTACTTAGGTCCAATGTATCCTGCACCGGGTCGAAGCCTCGGACGGCATCATCGCCGTGCGCACCGCCAAAAACAAATGTGTCCGCGTCCGATCCGCCATTCAGCCTGTCGTCGCCATCACCTCCGTCCAGAATATCATTGCCGGCGCCACCAAAAATCGTATCCGCACCAGCACCACCGGTGACCGTGTCGGCACCCGCACCACCAAAGAGCTCGTCATTTCCGCTGTCTCCGGAAACAACATCTGATCCTTGGCTGGCAAAAATTATGTCGTTTCCAGCCCCTCCGGCCAGATTATCGTCTCCGCCTTCGGCGGTTGGCCCCCCGAAGATAATGTCGTCACCATCACCGGCACTAATTGTGTCATTTCCGGTGCCGCCCCCAAAGGTGTCATTCCCACCTTCGGAATCTGAAATAAAATCGGCACCTGAGCCTGAAAAGGCCTGATCATTGCCAGCACCGCCATCAATGGTGTCTTCGCCAGAGCCACCAAAAAGAATATCCTGACCCGCATTGCCATTGAGGCTATCGTTACCTGCGGCGCCGCCAACAGTATCGTCACCTTCACCGCCTGAAACTATGTCATTTCCTGTGTCGCCTGGACCGGCAAAAATCTGGTCATTGCCGCTGCCGCCGTTCAACGTGTCGTTACCATCGCCGCCAACAATAAAGTCATTGCCTCCAGCGCCATCAAGCGATTCATCAGCCGCCGCACCACGGATACTATCGTTACCTTCGGGACCCAATATCGCTTCGATGGAAATCAGGCGGTCCTGACCGCCTTCAAAATCGGTTACCAATCCTGTTTCCAGATTAATATTGAGCCCGGCCGGGGTTCCATTTTGGCGGAAAAATGCGAAGTCGGCTAAATCAAAACCAGCGCCACCGTCAAGCGTATCGTTTCCGCGATCGATGCGAAGGTTGTCGTCACCTGGCCCACCATTCAGCTGGTCGTCACCGCGACCACCCACAAGTGTATCGTCGCCAGCCTCCCCATTAAGCACGTCATCACCGCGCTGACCGCGGATACTGTCATTGCCCGTACCGCCCGTGAGCGTGTCATTGCCGTTAGTTCCGTTTATATCGGTCATTGTACTAACTCCTAAAATTTCATGAGATATTGAGGCGACGGCCACCAGGTGTGCGGGGTGGCCGTCGCAGTGACCCTGCTAGGCTAGAACTTCACTCGAAGCCGCGCAGAGCCGCCATGGCTTGTGTAACCGGAGCGGAATTCGCCGTCGTACCCGACTGCAAACGACAGATTGCCCTTGCCGTAGACACTCAACGATGCATCAACTTCGAAGCTGCTTTGGCTCGGGTCTGCGCCAATGATATTGAAGCTATTGCCGCCAAGTGTTGTGGTCAGCTCGCGAGAGTCACCGACAAAGTCATAGAAGTAACCAACGGAAACTTCTGGCCGCACTGTGGTGCTGCCATTTTCAATTGACTTGGCCAGTTTCAAACCCACGCCGCCTTCGAAGAAATCGACACCGTTGTTGTCGATCGCCAAATTCAGACCGCCAACTTCCGAGAAATCATCCAGGCTTTGGGTTGTGTATTGCAGGCTGGCAAATGGTGTCAGCTCAAAGTCACCCCAGTTCCGCGTATGACCCGCATTTAAACGAGCCGAGAGCTGGTTGACATCAAAGTCTCCGGCAATCGTGTCACCAAGGAAGCTGGTCCGGGCGGCTTCAGCATTGTTAAATGCATAGGCCAGCGAACCATTGATGAAAGCTCCGCCACGTTCAAAAGCGTAATAACCATTGATGGCGTAGTTTTGCACGTCGGTTGAACCAAAGGCTCCACCCGTTTCATCAATGTCGATGTCTGCGTATGAGAAGGCTAAACCTGCGCGCGAGGACTCGCCGAGTGCACGGTCCAGTCCCAGTACAAAACCGTAACTTGTTGCATCGTAGCCACTGAGTGAAAGAGCATTATCGTTGTCCTGGTCACCGGAACGAACAAACACCTGACCCCAAAGGCCAGAAGCATCGCCAGCTTCGGAAGACACCCGGTCCTCGATCAGCGATAGCACCTCATTCTGCGTTTCGTAAATTTCGCGCGTTACGCCAGCATTGACGCTTGGCAGCAATGATACCGCTGCTGCATCAAACTGAGCATTACTTGTGAAGGTATCGATGGCGTTAGCATTGGTCGAAAACGCAGGGCTGGCAGCACCGCTGTTAAGGGCTGATGCAAATGCTGATCCGAACGCGTTAATATTGCTGTCCGAAGACACATTGCCAAGGTTTGCAACCGTGGGAGTAAGCGACAGTGCCGAACCATTTGATGCAATCGCAAAATCAACCAGGAAACTGTTGTCAATGAATGCCGCACCGTTGTCAGTCAAAGTGCCACTTGTTGTAACAAGGTCAATGCCCTGACCGAAGTTGAGCGACGTCACATCAGTGTAGTCGAGCGCAACAGAAGTACCGCTTGCGATTGCGACATCGCCGGAAACTGCGAGAGAGCCAGACTGAGTGAAGCTCAGTGCACCGCTTAGGTTCACATCACTTGCAATTGTCCGGACCGCATCAACATCAAATCCGCTTGTGGAGGCTATGTTCACAAGGTTCGAACCTGCTCCCAGGTCAATGTTGCCGTTAAGTACGCCCCCTGTGATATTCAGGACGTCGTCGCCAGCGCCTGTCAGCACATTGCCGTTCAACGCTCCTGCCGTCTGGTTGATCACAACGTTGCCAAGTGAAGAGCTGGTATCAATGGCCGCAGTTGCGCCTGTAATGATGCCAGAGTTGGTAATCGAACCCGTGATCGTCACGTTTTCCAACAAGATGCCTGCCGACGTTTCAGAGGCAATGGTGCCCTGGTTATCGATCGTCAGGTCCAGGTCTGGTCGCATCATGTTGGGTGGATAGAAAGCGCGGATACCTGCTGATGCACCCGAAGCGAGTGTTTCACCGCGGCCTTGGATGGTGCCAGTGTTGACAATGGTATGAGAACGCTGACCTGACAATACTTCTATCGACACACCGGATCCGCTATTGCCTTCGCCGGCATCAATCAGCCCACTATTGTTGATAGTGATATTGTTGGCGGTGCCATCCAGATAAACGGTGCCGTTACGCTGATCACCAGCACCCAAAATGGAACCGCTGTTGTTTAGCACCAATCCATTGCCGTCAATGTTGATCGCACGGCTTGCTGAAGTGATGAGACCAGCATTGTTGATAACGCCACCAGTGTGATCTGCATCACCAAGATACAGGCCATTGTTGGTGCCATAGATCACGCCCGTTGCCTCATTGGTCAGGGTGCCCGTGAAGCCGATCGCATCGTTGAAGCGAATTCCAGAAACAACACCAGAGGTTCCTTCGGAGCGAATTTGACCCGAGTTGGTAATATCGCCCGCGAGCTCATATGCTGGCAAAACACCCGGCCCCGCAAAGCGGATGCCATCACCCGCAGTGTTTGCAGGAGCCACCGCCTGCCCACGGCCCTGGATGAGACCAGAGTTCACAATCGTGGCTGTGTTTGGCTGTCCACCCACCTGGATGGATAGACCCGCACCATCGTTACCTTCGCCAGCATCAATCGTGCCGCTGTTATTGATGGTGAATGCGTTAGCCGTGCTGTCAGAATAAACAGTACCGTTACGCTGGTCACCCGTTCCCAGGATTGATCCTGTGTTGTTGAGAACAAGACCAAGCCCATCAATATTTACTGCACGGCTGTCCGACGAAATGGTACCTGCGTTATTCACAACACCACCAGTGTGATCTGCACCACCCGCTGGTACCGCGTTGCCAAAATACAGGCCATTGTTAACACCTGAAATCACACCGCCGGCTTCGTTTGTTAGTGTACCCTGGAAGGATACGCCGTTCACAAACCGGATGCCGGCTGTCGTACCAGCTGTTGCCTCTGAAGTGATGTTGCCCGAATTGGTGACAGACCCTGTGAACAAACCAGTGGTCGAGCCATCAAAGACGCCGCCAACGCGGGTACGTTCAAACCGCAAGCCGTCGCCTGCAGTGGCAGTCCCTGCATCGGCTTGGCCCCTTCCCCGGATATCGCCAGAGTTATCAATTGCAAAGGCATTGCCTTCTGCAGACAACTCAACGGAAAACCCTGCACCGTCATTGCCCTCGCCAGCATCGATTGTGCCGCCGTTGTTGAGCGTAAAGTCTTGAGCCGTGCTGTCGGCATATACAGTGCCGTTGCGCTGATTGCCGGCACCAAGGATGGAGCCCGTATTGTTCACAACGAGACCAGTACCATCAATGTTCAGAGCACGGCTTCCAGAAGTAATCGTCCCGGCATTATCGACAGCACCTCCGGCATGGTCGGCGTCGCCGAAATACAGGCCGTTGTTTGTACCATATATAACGCCGGTTGCTTCGTTGGTCAGCGTGCCTGTAAAGCCTATCGCATTACTGAAACGAATGCCCGATACCACACCCGACGTGCTCTCTGAGCGAATAGCACCTGAATTGGTAATGTCACCCGCAAACTCGTACGCTGGCGCCAGACTTGGGCCTGAGAAACGAATGCCATCGCCAGCTGTGGCATCTGGCGCAGCCACCTGACCGCGACCCTGAATAGTACCGCTGTTGACAATGGTGGCCGTGTTAGGCTGGCCGCCAACCTGAATGGATACGCCGGCCCCGTTATTGCCCTCACCCGCATCGATCGTGCCACTGTTGTCGAGGGTAAAAGCGTTCGCCGTGCTGTCAGAGTAAACGGTGCCATTGCGTTGATCGCCTGTCCCCAGGATGGAACCGCTGTTGTTCACTACAAGGCCAGTGCCATCGATGTTCAAGGCGCGGCTGCCTGACGAAATAGTACCCGCATTGTTTACGACACCCCCCGTGTGGTCTGCGCCGCCTGCAGGCGTTGCATTGCCAAAGTAAACACCGTTTTGCGTGCCAGAAATTACACCACCCACCTCATTGTTCAGCGTGCCCTGGAACGAAACACCGTTCACCGCACGGAAACCGGCGACTGTGCCGTTGGCACCTTCGGACGTGATGTTGCCAGAGTTAGTGATGGTTCCGGTGAACACACCTGTTGTCGTGCCGTCCAGCGCACCGCCCACGCGAGTGCGCTCAAGACGAATGCCATCACCAGCTGTAGCGAGGCCTGCGGAGACGTCACCGCGCCCCACCAGATCACCGGTGTTGGTAAGAGTGAAATCATTGCCACCTTCAGATAGTTCGATGGAAAATCCAGCGCCTTCATTGCCGGAACCCGCATCAATCAAACCTGCATTGTTCAGTGTGAAACTCTGAGCTGTGCTATCGGCATAGACTGTGCCGTTGCGCTGGTTGCCGGTGCCAACAATTTGACCCCCTTCAAGGTTGTTAATTTCGAGCCCGCTGCCGTCAATGTTGAGGGCGCGACTTGCAGACCGAATGGTGCCTGAATTGTTAACAACACCGCCAGCGTGGTCAGCGTCGCCGAAATAAAGGCCATTGTTTGTGCCATAAATGACTCCGCCGGCTTCGTTCGTGAGTGTGCCGCCAAAATTGATGCGGTCACCAACTCGAATGCCTGAGACCACACCCGACGTTGCTTCAGATGCAATTGTACCTGAGTTGGTGATTGAGCCGTTAAACTGGTAGACAGGCGCAAGACCCGGCCCAAAGAAACGGATTCCGTCACCGGCGGTTCCGCCCGTTGTTACCTGGCCACGCCCTTGGATCGTTCCTTCATTGCTGATGGTACCTGTTACCGGGTTGCCGCCGCCGCCAATTTCCAGAGCAATGCCTGCGCCACTATTGTCAGCGCCTGCGTCAATCAACGAGGATGACCCGATGTTATTGATGGTGAAGTTGTTAGCTGTTCTGTTGGCGTAGACAGTGCCATTGCGTTGGTCACCAACGCCCAGAATAGTGCCGCTGTTGTTTACTGTGACATCATCGCCATCGATATTGACGACACGTGAGTCAGACTCGAGCCTGCCTGTGGTCAGATTATCCAGTATGCCCGCCAAAGTATCGGCGTTGAACTGGATTGTTTGTGTTGATGTACCCAGCGAACGCAAAGTACCCGCGTTGCTGATAGTGACGTTATTGTTGGCGACGGTCACTACTGGCGCGCCGTTCACAACACTGGTGACGCCCGAAGTCACGACAATAGATTCGCCTTCGGCCTGGCTTGTTACGGCCGTATTGTCACCATCATTAATATTTGTTTGGGCATTTGCCGTACCCGTTAGGCCTGAAGACCCCAATAAGGTCAGTACTGATACTGACGTTTTGAGGAGTGTGAGTCTGCTTGAGCGCAGACCCTTGTTTGCCTTGATCTGTTTCACTGTGGAACCCTTCCAATTCAATGTCTTTTCCATTGACCAGAGCGCCCAGCGGGTGAGAGACCTCTGAGTTTGCCCCTCCGATCACACGCTGTGTCGTCTGGGGTTCAGAAAGGGTTCAAAAAAAATGGATCAGTTTTCAGGAATTGGCTTCACAAGTCTGTGAAGACCGCGGGATGCCGGCACCAAATATTTGGTCGTGGCCTGGTGCACCCAGATCAAGCACACTATCAACCACCGCACGTATGACGGAAGCAGACGATCTCAACTTGGAAACATCGGCGTCACTTACTATCGCCGCGGTGACAAAAGGCGCCGCAATTGATGTGCCTGTTAGATACCCTTGATCCTTCACAAACACATCCACGCCCGGCGCAGCAAAATCGATATGAATACCCTGAACAGCCTGATCATATACTTCATAGGTACTATCAACCGCTGTTACAGCGATAACGCCCTGGTACGCAGCCGGGTATAGTGCAGGCGAGGTTGGTCCATCATTTCCAACTGCCGCCACAATAATCATGCCAGCATCCAACGTTCGGTTGATCGCTTTTTCAAGCACCGGGTTGTTTGGTCCGGCCAGACTGATATTAACGACCGGCACCTCCATTGCCTGCATCCAATCCAGAGCAGAGATTAGTTCAAAAAGCCCGGCGCCCCGATTTTCCCGCCCAACAACATTGGCACTATAAAGGTGCGCATTATTCAAACGGCCTGGGCCCACCAGCAAGCTTGCTATGGCTGTACCATGAGGCCGCGCCTGCGGCCCATCGGAGAAATTGCGGTAGGTTAAAATGGCACTGCTTAACGATTGAGATAAATGGTCAATACCGTCGTCAATCATCCCAACTGGCGAGTGAGCCTTGCACCCTTCCTGCGGCCATTCGAGCAGTTGTCCGGCAAAATGCCTCGCTTTATCTGTGCCCCGGGACTGTATGCGATACAGGCTGTCCACACCCGCCGCTGATCCCGGTTCCATGCGCTTCATGTCAGCCACGGCAAGCCTGCCACTTACACCTTTTGGCCGCTCAAAATCGAGTGCTATCAGGCCCAAAGAAAGCAGCCGTTTTTTACCATTCAGTTGATAGTCACCCCGGGCAGCATTAACGATCAGGCGGTTGGCCGCTTCTTCAGTTTCGACCAACACAATAACGTTGCTATCATCCTCAAGGTTGATAACCGGAGTAAACGGCAAGTCATCTGCATATGCTCCGCTAACCGACAATAAACTGAAAAGGCCAAATATTGCTGAAGTGATGTTCTTGAGTGTCATACCGGTTAGCCTGTTGGTTGCCTGTTACACCTATCTGTCGGACGATGCGGTCAAATGGTTCTATTTTTTTAAAACCTTTTGGTGATGTTAAAAAAAAGCCGGGTGGTATCGCTGGCGAAGCTGTCGGCTGAATAGTGCGCAAAACCAGCCGACCACTCTGCATCGAAGGCTTCTGCTTTGACGACCAAATCAAACTCCGTACCATAATCTTGGTCACCGCGCGCGGCGCCAAACCAGTGATACCGTGCTGAAACCGTCAGGATATCGACCCAGTCTGGTGCAGGTGTATCCCATGCAATCGACAAGTTAGTATCTTGAACCCCATCAATCGGGGTTACCAGAAAGACATCGGCCAATCCTTGAAACTTTCTGCGTGTCCCAAGCGGAGTCTGGAAAGACTGTCCATCGCCAGCACCCAAACTCTCCCTTGCAGCTCCAAACCGCACAGGTCCCGTATAAAAGGTGGTACCGACAAGCCAATAGTCGGCATTATAGTCAACCGGATTTTGTGCAAAATCTGATTGCCTGGCATATGAGGCAACCCAATCAAGCCCTATTGTGTCATCGTGCAGGCGACCTTCGAGGCGAACACCGGTTGTTTTTGATGAAAACATAGTGTTTCGCTGGCCGGTTGGACCGGTCTCCAGGTCCAACGCATAATGAAATGCGCCTAGCCGCCCGATCGGCGTTCGAATACTCGAGTTCAAAAAGTACGAGTCTCCATTAAATCGCCCATTAGGATTGTCGCCGCCCAGAATGCGATTGGCGCGCCAAATGTATCCAGCCTGCAATGTCGCCAAACTGCCTGCCCTGTAACTGAAGTGCACGGAGTCAAATGTCTGGTTATTTTGTCTGAAACGAGCGGGTCCAATGAACCGCTGGTCATCAATGGCCAGAATCTGGCGTCCTACCGTCAAAACGGTGTTTTCAGCGATAGAAGTCTGAACCTGAAGGCGATTTAACTCAAGTGATTCCGGGTTGGGAATAACGGGCCGCAAAAACCGATCGCCAGTTCCATCATTGTAGGCACCATTATATGCAACGACCGCCTCGCCTTCAGCGAGAAACCTGACATGTGGCAAAAGACTGAATTCCGTGCCAATTCGAAAAGCTTGAGTAAAGGCATCAGACCTTCGCTGGGCAGCGTCGTTTTCAGCCCCTTCGTATCGAAGTTGGGTTTCGCCAAAAAAAACGGGAGCGGCAACTTCATTTTCAGCCGCACTGACACTCTGCGCACAATCGGCGCAAAGGATCGCTGCCACAAAACAAAGTGCAGTTAACTGTTTATCCATTTCTCAGCCCCGAACCTCAAACTGGCCCAATACCCAAAATGCAGCATTTCCCATCTCGGGATTTCTACTAAGCCAGAAAAGCTTGGGAGCAAAATCAGTTTAAAGTAAAAAATATTTGAACTGATTGCGCCTATCCTGCGACAAAGGAGGGTAATTCAAATATTCGTGCGCAGAATTGACCGCGCAAAGCAAAAAACCAAGTTCGGAGCAAGCCGTGTCTGACACTATCAGTGATCTGCCTCAGGATGAGCAAAGTGCATTGTTGCTCGACTATGTTAAAGGCCGCACAAGCGAAGAAATTGGCAATCAAATTGAAAGCCTGGCCGCCAAAGACAGTCGTTTGGCGGAGGAGCTTGCCTACTACCAAGGCCTCGCCAATGCAGTTCACCAAAATAATGAAGACCAGCCCGTGGATGAAATCACCTGGGCGAAAATTTCCCGGGCAATTGATGATGAAAAAACCAGTGTGCCGCAGGCCGCAAACGACAACGTACGGAAGTGGCAATATGTGGCGGCCGCTCTTGCTTTGTTGATTGTTGGACAGTCCGGTTATTTTGCGACGCAAGGTCCCGGTTCTGGCGATCAATATGAAACTGTATCGGAAAGCACCCACGACATTGTTGTGCAGGTCACTTTCATGCCGGGCATAACCGAAGAGCAGCTCCGCCAGCTTTTGCAGCAAGTTGAAGGTGAATTTGTCGGCGGACCTGGTTCACTTGGTGTTTATGAAATCGGCTTCAAGAATGAAGATGCCCGGAACGCTGCGCTAGAGACCCTTATGAATTCTCCAGAACTCGTCGAAAGTGCCTTTGCAAAAACCCGATAAATCAACCGCCGAGGCACCGGAGCAATAATGCCTTTGCATGCATGATCCGGGTTTTGATGGTCCCAACAGGCCTTTGTTCAAGTGCTGCAATTTCGGGATAGGACAAATCTTCGTAGAACGCCAAATGAATCGCAGATTGTTGCGCGGCATTCAGTGTTTCAACGCACGCCCTAACTCTTTTTGCGTCTTGAAACGCTTCCGTAACGGCCTGCGGATCCGGAGATTCGTCAACCAGATCCGGCTCTATTTCCTGCAGTACAGTTCGCGCGCCTTTGCGGTTGCGATCCACAGACTTGTTACGTGCAATGGTAAACAGCCAGGTTTTGACACTGGACTTACCTTCAAATCGATGTGCTGACCGCCAAAGTTCAAGCATGGTTTCTTGTACTATGTCAGAGGCCTCCAATGGGTCCTGCAACCATGTCTGAGCAAAGAGCCTGAGAGAATGCGAATAGCGTTCGTATATTGCGCGCAGTGCGGCTTTGTCGCCTTCGGAAATTTGGCGAACCAGCTCTTGATCAGGATATGACGTACTGCTTTCTTGCCTCACAAAACTTGCCTGTATTCTTCGACCAATCAGAACAACAGATCAACACATCCAGACAGGATCAGCAACTTTTGAATTGGCTTTGGCTAGTGACCCTCTATAGAGAAGAGACCAGCTTCAGTTGATCTTTTCAACACTTCTGTCTCTCCCATCCCAATAGTTGCAATTCAGTGTAATAAATAAGCTGAATTATAAATAGCGTTGGTCGACACAGGCTGATTTCAGCAATCATTGATAGTGTATGGACCAAAGCAAAAAACTCCCCTATTTGTCACGGCTTGCATATAGCTCCTTCAGTATTACGTATTTCAACTTTCATTTGCACGAATGCCAAACTTGAACAGCATCTAATGGGGCAAATGCGCGTGAGACACCGCCAACAAAATTAGCAGCGCCACGTTAACTAAGTTCAGAACTAATGGGTCTTTGTTGGCATAATGCGCAACAATGGCTGTGATCAAAAACAGGGCCACACCAGCATAGGCCCATTCCTTTAATTGCGGCGGTGCAGCAGGAAGCAAAAGAGTAATAGCTGCAATCGGCTTTAATACTGCAAGCTGAACTCTAAAATAGTCAGGGAAACCCAGATCGCGGACCCCTTTTATCGTGGCGTCACTCAACACATAAGATGCAGCACTCGCGCATAAAAATAACGCGATGACCCCGGTCGATATCCAATACACCATGGCTCAATCCTCAAGGTTGGCCGCACCTTGGCGGCGGACAAACCTTTTCCTGCCAAAATACAAAATAACGACGGATGCCGGCAGCAAAATGCCTGCTGCAAAGGATATCGCTTCATGGATACCTGAAACGCCGAACAAACCGGCATCATTGATAAAGCCAATGATCACGGGTGTTAAGCCGAGGCCAATCAAATTGGCGATAAAAAAATAGAGGGCGGTTACACGTGCACGCATCGCATTGGGCGCAATGAGCTGCGGCAAAAGTGGGGCCAGTGCGCTTGCAGCAGACAATGAAAACATTACAACAGCAAGAGCCATAAGCGAGAGCTGCACCGTCGGCGCGATAGGTGCCCAAATCGTAGCAGGTGCTGCCACTGCGACGATCAATAGTCCAGACAATAAAAGTGCGTCCTTGCGGCCTTTTCTCTCAAGCACCCCAACAATGAAGGGACCAAAAATGGCCCCTGATGTCCCAAAGATTAAGCCAACTATTCCAAATGAAAATCCTGCTGATGATATGCTCAGATCATAGATGCGGATAAGCACGGAAGCATACCAGCTGGCAACAGCATAGACCATCATCTGTACCAGCAGGATGCCGCCAAAAACGGGCAGGTACTCACCAGCCCGTGCTTTGAGGTGAGCGACCACATCTGCTGTGGATGCCTCTATTTCTGTTGCTTCATCATCGTCGTTTCGGCGCGTGGGTTCGCTCACCGTGATCCACATCAGGATGCCCAAGAGAATTCCCGGCAAACCCATACACAAAAATACCATCCGCCACGGTGAAAGCTGGCCGACAATTGGCAGCGAAACGTCTGCCATTTGGCTGACAAATAATACGGCACCGCCGCCAATGATATAGGCCCCGGCACCACCGATGACGCCCGCAGACAAAAATACACTGAGCGGTGTGTGTCGGCGCTCTTTAGAGAATAAGTCTGATATTATCGAAAGAGCGGCTGGCCCCAATGCAGCTTCACCAATGCCAACACCCAGTCGACAAACAGCGAGCTGCCAAAACCCGTCTGCAAAAGCAGAAGCAGAGGTCATGATGCTCCAAATCAGCACGCCCGCAATAATCAAATTCCGCCGATTGTGGCTGTCAGCAACCTTTGCCAGCACCAACGCAAGAGTTGCGTACACAAAAGAAAATGAGAGCCCCAAAAGGAAACCCATTTGGGTATCATTAACCCCCAGTTCGCTTTTAATTGGGTCGACCAAAATCCCCAGAATGAGACGATCCGCATAGGACACAATAGACAGTAACGACAGCAACAGCACGAAGTACCAGGCTTTGGACAGGCCTGGCTGACCAGCTGAAACAGTTCCCGACGCGTTAATCATCACACACCCTTGTATCTTGTGTTTTTCCGCTCCAATGCGCTGCCAAAAAAGCCCCAGCTTGTGCAAGAGCCTGTTTGGCCTGCGGCAGCATGGATGTATAGCCATGCCAAACATGGAACATCTCCGGCCAAACCTGCACTTCTGTGCTTGTGCTGGATCGCTTTGCTCTTTCTGCCAAAGTGTTGGCATCGCCTCTTAGGACTTCATTCTCCCCAACCTGTACAAGTATCGGCGGCAATCCTGAAAAGCTGTCCAGAAGGGGGGAAACTGCAGGAGCGCCGGAGTCCGTTTCTCCAAGATACTGCGCGGCCATCTTTCTAAGAAACTCGGCATTCAGGAGTGGGTCTTTTTCGCGCAGAGCGATGTGGCTGTCGGACGCGCATTCCAGATCTAACCAGGGGCTAAATAGGGCGATTGCATCGGCTGCCCTCCAGCCCTGGTTTCGGGCGTGCATCACCGTGGATAGGGCAAGGCAACCGCCCGCAGAATCGCCCGCGACTGCAAAAAACGCCGTTTGGCTGCCTGAAGCCAGTGACCGATACACCGCATGGCAATCATGCAGTCCGGCAGGAAACGGGTATTCAGGAGCCAGGCGATAGTCTGCCGCAAAGACACGAGCGCGTGCACTGCGGCCTAATTCCCCAGCCATGCTGCAATGCGAGCGTGAAGAACCGGCTGCAAATGCACCGCCATGAATAAAAAGGATTGTGCGCCCACGCATGGAGCCCGGTGCTTCAATCCAACGCCCCGAAACACCAGCGACTTCCGCCTTCTCGATCTTCAGGTCTTTCGATGGAGGGTTGCTTCGACAGAGTGCTTCTGTACCTTTTCGCAACTGCTCGACCGTAAGCGTCATCGGGTCAGGAGCACTGGCGAAAATACGCGTCAACTGATCTATCGGACGGTCAGCCGACATACTTCGTAACTCCCGTGGGCTCCTTACCCGCCCTTAGAATATTTGCTTTACCGTCCATCTAAAGACTGGTTGATCATGTTGACGCCGGAAGCTTGAGTTCCGGCTCAAGCGGGACTTGAAGTGCGCTTTGCATCCAACTGGTCATAAGGCCAATTGCGCATCCAAAAACAATATCCATCAACTGCTCTTCACTAAAGTGGCCGATCATCTCGGTCCAAAGCGCGTCGCCGATGATTTGTCCGTCAACCAACTCATCAACTGCTTTGATGATAAGCGATGTTTTGTGATCCTCCGCCTCTCCTTTGATAAGGCTGTTAAGATGCTCCTCGTTCATCCCAGAACGGCGGGCATCCGCTACACGGTTTGCCACTTCATAATCGCTGCAACAAAGCACGCCTGTGCGGATGGCAACTACAGTCCTTTCTTCTGCAGTTAAGGTGTTTTCACTGTCCACATACTTGATGACAGGGGACCAGTTTCTGACAATTTTGGGGTGTTTAGCGAGCGTGAGATAAAAATTCTGGAACCTGTTCTGACCTAAAAAATAGGAGAGAGTATCGCCTGTCATTTCGTCAAGTGCGTCTTCTGACAAGGCATCAATTCGCGGCTTCAACTCAGCATCCACGGGAGGTTGTTTTGCGCCGTAACAAAAGCCTTTTTCATTGATGCTTGGGGTCAGGCCTTCCTCGCGGCTCATATGGTCTTCAATGTCAACGCCAAAGCTGTTTGTCGCCATCGAATTCAGTGTGTAGCCACCGGCTGTTGCTATCATATCCATGAGTTGTTGCTCGGAATAATGCCTGGCGAGAATATCCCATGTGGCATCACTAATCGTATGATTTGCCAGCAGTTCATCCGACGCGTCGCTAAGCGCCTTTTCTTCTTCCGTCCAATCAAGCAACAACCTGGGTTTCGTGAGGTCGCGCATTTCCTCTTCACTCAGAAGACCACCTTCACGGGCAATGCGAACATGCTGGATAAATTCGTAATCGGATGCGCACTGCCAACTGATCCTCAAGACCACGATTTCGCGTTGCCGGTCTGACAAACTATTTTTGAGAAACAGGTGGGTGGCCATGTATGACCAGGTGCGATTGAGTTCAATGTTTCTGAAATAAATCAAAACGATGTTGAGTGGCTTGCCGCCCGGACTCCAGCGTTCAAAAATTTTGCGCGGCTCACCGGTTAGCTGATCGGGGTCAATCTTTGAAACTCTTTTCATTTTATGCCTTTCTCGCGAGCCTACAGGTACCGCTCAACCAATTGTTTTTTATATAATTTCCCATTTTCTTCTCGAGGGAGCTCATCAAGGAAATCAATCGACCGCGGACACTTGAGTGATGCCAAAACGTCCTTGCAATAGTCGATTAATTCAGCCGCCAACTCCGGTGCCGGATCTATGCCTGCCTCCAGTTGAACGACAGCTTTAACCTCTTCACCAAAAGCCTCGTTCGGAATACCAAACACAGCGACATCAGCGACTTTCGGGTGCGTTGCCAGGCGGTTTTCCGACTCTTGAGGGTAAACATTGACCCCGCCAGAAATAATCATGTTGGATTTGCGGTCTGTTAAATAAATGTAGCCGTCCTGGTCAATGCGGCCGATGTCTCCCAGCGTCTTCCATCCTTGAGGGGAATACATGGATTTTGTTTTGGCATCATCACCGTGATACGAGAATGATCCTTGGCTTTCGAAATAGATCACACCGGTTTCACCGGGCGGAAGTTCCTGCCAGGTTTCCTCGTCCACCACGTGGGCCGTGTTTCCGGGTGCCTTGCCTATCGACCCGGGGTGAGCAAGCCATTCATCACTGCGAATAATCGATCCACCCACCCGCTCTGTGCCGCTGTAAATCTCGACGACAACGGGGCCAAACCAATCAATCATCGCCTGCTTTGTTTCAACCGGACAGGGAGCCGCAGTATGTACAATCCATTGCACGGACGAGATGTCATATTTGCGGCGAATGTCGCGCGGTAATTTCAGCAACCTCAGAAAATGGGTTGGCACACAAACCAAGTGTGTCACTTGGTACTTTTCAATGTATTGCAACATTTCTTCGGCATCGAATTTATCGATCACTAAAAGTGTTGCCCCGAACCGGTGCGCCGCCATTGTGGCAAGCAAAGGGGAAGCGTGATACGCGGGGCCGGGTGCTAACACCACAGCGTCTTTGCCATAACCTTCCGCTTTATAAAACAAGTCGCCGTCAGCAAGCTGCTCTATTGGTGCGCTGGTCAACGGAAACTTCACACCCTTCGGCCGACCAGTTGTGCCCGATGTATAGAGCATTTCCCTCCCTGCCGCCTGGTCAGCAATAGGGGCCACCGGCATGGCGGAATATTCGGCCTCTAAACGCCTAAAACCTTTGATCTCGTCAAATAGAGAGAAACAAAGGATATCATCGGCGCACAATGCACGGGTACGAAGCGCCACTTCCGAAAAACGTGCCGAAGCTATGAAAGCTTTCGCACCACTGTTTTTGATGATGTATTCAATTTCTTCAGGCTTGGAATGCCAACTGACGGGTGTGTAATAAAGCCCTGCCCTGAAAGCACCCCAGACAATTTCATAATATGCGGGATCATTTTGGCAGAAAATGACAATGTTGTCGCCGGTTGCCAAGCCGTGGTTGCGGAACAATTGGGCTATCTGGTTGGTGACATCATCCAGCGCTTTATAGGTCACTTTTTCGCCAGTGCCGGCTTTGATGCAAGCAATCCTGGACGGGTCAGTTTCAGCTATTTCTGAATGATGATAACGATCGCTCACATGGCTCTCCTGACGTCTTTGCAGCCGAGCCTAATCACTTGATGATCTCGTAGTTTTCCGGATCAATGTCCTTAATCATCGCGTAATATTCATGCACGTTCCAAGGCATATTGACGCCCGAGCGACCATGCTTGTTCACATAATATCCGTTGCCGGTTTCTGTCTCCCACAGCAAGCCCTTCATGGCTTGATCAAGGGCAGTATTATAGTCGTCATAAGCTTTTCGCCTGACAACAATGGCGTCTTCGCCCTGCTCAAGAACATGCACAAATAGCCCGCCGATATAGCGTGAGAAATTCTCGGCCCAGGAGTGGAAAGATCCAATACGGGCTTGCCCATTAGGGCCATACATCATGAAAAAGTTCGGAAAGCCGGGAAGCGCCAGGCCCTTGAACGCGCGCGCGCCGTCCTCATCCCACAAGTCAGCAAGTGTAATACCGTCAATGCCGACATATTCTGCAGGCAACAGATACCGAGAAACGTCAAAGCCAGCACTCAGGACAACCAGGTCAAACTCGTGTTCAACACCATCCTTGGTTCGGATACCTTTTTCAGTAAATTCCTGAATGCCCCCTGTTTCGAGTGTGACATTGTCGCGCTGGACCGTCTCATACCAATCATTGTCGATAACAAGGCGGCGGGCCATGGGTACAACGCTTGGCACAAGTTTTTCATACAGGTCATCCCGGCCTACAACTTTGGCTCTTATTTGCTCTTTGAGAGAGGAGGCAAAAAGCGCATTTTTCTCGTTAACGCGCCCACCTTTTGCAACCCATTCAGGATCTATTTCCTGAAAATCCTGCATTTGCAATTCGGCATAATAATTAAGGTAAACGAACCAGTTGTTATAGCCAGGCATGTTATCAAGCAGCCAGCGCTTACCATCCGAAATTTTAGACCGGTAGCCTTTAACGGGTGTTACCCAACTTGCCGTGCGCTGAAACACTGTCAGATGCCCGGCTTTTTGTGCAACACCGCGCGCCAATTGAAGGCCAGTGGAACCAGTGCCAATTAGTGCTACTTTTTTGCCGCTGTAATCAAAGTTATGGTCCCACGCAGTGGTGTGAAACATCTTTCCTTTATAGGTTTCGATACCCGGAATATCGGGCAACTTGGGCGTATTGAACAAACCACTCGCGCTGATGATTGCATTACTGTCAAAAACATCCTCTATTCCGTCAGCACCTTCTGTCGTGATTTTCCATTTCTTATCTGCTTCCTGCCAAACTGCAGACTTCAGTTTGGTATTGAATGTCATGCGATCGCGAATGCCATATTTGTCTACAATATAGTTGGCATATTTCTGCAGCTCGTCACGGGGCGCATAGTGGCTTTCCCAGGGGTAGTTATCCTCGAACTTGAACTGGTAGAGAAATGTCGAAACATCCACCCTCGCTTCAGGATAATTATTGATCAGCCATGTACCGCCGAGGTCACCGTGGCGCTCGATGATCCGCCACTTGATACCAAGGCGGTCCAGCTGTATGGCAGCCGCAATTGCGCTCAAACCTGCGCCAACAATTGTGACAACAAAGTCGTCAAGTACTGATGCATCCGGTTTGTTGTGCCAAACTGCATCTCTTGGAACTTCATCATAAGCAAGTTCTTCGTAACCATAATCCACGGCAATCGGAGACTGCTTCTTGCCAGTGAACATCTCCATTAATTTTGCGGCTTCCTGCTTTGTAGGAGGCGCCACCGGCAACTGGCCGCTCAATAAATACTCAACAGCTTTTTCTTTAACGATTTCATGACTTTCCCGGGGTAGACTGAAAGCCATCAATGCACCGCCCCGAATTGGCCACTCAATTGATGGAATTGCAGCAACTTCCGGATCTTTCGTTTGGTGGTACAGGGCAACGCGCAACACGCCCACGTTTGCCTCTTCGATTACTTCCCGGATGAATGCCTCATCGTAATCTGCTGCAGCGCGCGCTGCTGTATCATTCGCACTCATGTGTCCGAACTCCGCATGTGTTAGAGATTTTGGTCGCCAACCGATGTGACAACAACCTGTTGGGCAAGAGCTTCCTCATCGGTCGATCCTTGTGATTTTCATGAAGCGGTCACCAGTCTCCTTAAGCATGAACCTGATGGGCAAGGAGACAGAAATGACATCACCGACGTGCGGTTGTGCCTGCACATCAACCTGTGCATCGGCTTGGAAGTGGTTATCGCTACGAGACACGATACTGATCGATTTCAACTGATGAGCGACCCAGGCGAAATTGTCCTTCCGACTTGAAAGCCAATAGGTGATTTCATCATGGCCAATAAGGGACCCGTCGCCGCGCGCATTGAAGGTCTGCTTAGCGGGATCGAACATCCCGGTAATAACAGCGTTGTCGGACAAAACTTGTTGCAAGCGAATATAGTCGCTTTCGAGCAGGTCCGTGACACCAAGATACTGCACAATCGCACCTTGTGCGCGGTGCAGGGCAAAACTGTCCTGAAATTCTGCGCCGCTGATAGGCTCGCCCAATTGAGCGGTTAGTGTTTTAAAACGGAAAGTTCCGTCCGGCTGTTTTTCCACCGTGTGGCGGTAGGAAGAATTGCCTGATGCAACACCGCCATCCGGCGTATGAACCTGATAAACAAAATCAGCATCGATTTGGAAAAGGCCATTCCCGAGAGCAATGACCTCAACATTATGCATTTGATGCGATGTACCACCTTTGAGAGGCCGAGCCTGCAGAGAGGCGCGGATTGCTTTTCGGTCTTCCAATTCAACCGCCCCCATTGTGAGGGACGCATCTGGGGCAAAAATATAGTCAATGTAAGGTAAAAAAGCTCTTCCATCTGGTGCCTCAAAAGGACCCCACCATTGGTAAAGCATAGATTCTGCAAGGTTCCGGTCACTGCTGGCGCTTCTAGGGTCTTGTTCGACATTCTGTTGGGCCGCCTCTGTTGAACTTGACAAACCGTAGGCCCGGGACCCGACCAAAGACAGCGCCAGCCCGATAGATAACAAACTGATTGTTTTACGCACAGCGCTTACAAGTTCCATTCGTCGCTTTCCCTCAAACATTCATCACTCTCAACTTCAGATCGCTTTTACAGGGCACCTAAATCCGGCCAATCAGCCTCCGCCATCAGTGCTGACTAAGCCCCTGATATTCCTCTATTTCTTTGGTTTTTGCCTCATAGGCACCCCAAGCCATGTCAATCAGATATGCGTGAATTGCTTCAATATCATCGTCGGTTAGCGCGCCTGCAAAACTTGGCATTCCATTGGGGACCAACAGACCGTCCAGCACAATTTCGCTGAATATTTCGTGCGTATGCGGCTGCATCTTTTTGAGGTTGGGAATAGAGCCCACCCCCGAGTTTGCATGACACAGCGAGCAGTTCCAGGCAAACGCACGTTTACCCTTCGCAATCTGCTCGTCATCCCCGATGCGCGCTGGCGGCTCAGGTTGCTCCGGCCACTCCATTAAATCAGGCTTGGGGGTTGCACCGCCGCCAAGTTTGAAAGCCATCATTCGGCCGAAATTGCCGTATTTGTACGCGGCTGTATATTTTGGATAGGTGAAGAAACCGCCGCCCCCCAAACCAGACATGACCACGACATACTGAACACCATCAATCATGTAGGTTGCGGGTGCAGCCATCATACCGCTTCCCGTGTCGATCGACTTTAGAAGCGCGCCGGTTTGGTCATCGTAAACATTCAAAAGGCCGTCCGGCTTGGTATGAAACAGCAACCCACCTGCCGTAGAAAGCACCGCGCCGCTATTACCAAATTCTTCGATGGCAATATCCCACGCTATTTCTGATTTAATCGGGTCCCACGCACGCAGGATAGTTCGGTTGGGCGGTGCAATATCTTTGTATTTGCGGATAGTTGCTTTCAGAACTTCTTTATCAATCGAGCCGTCCGCCGGGTAAAAACCATCTGCCAAGTCCACGGCAGCTTCAATCAGCGGTAATGGCAATACACCTGCGGACCACACATTCGGGTTGTACTCAAATTTATGTGGAAACAGGTTCACCTTCAGGTCCACAGCTTCATAGGCAGGGATATACACAAGGCCCGTGATCTCACTGTATGACATCGGGCGCCAGTTATGGGCGCCGCGGGTACTGGGCCACATCACAGTTGGCTTGGACACAAAATCCGCCGCTTCGGTCAAAACAGGCTTTCCTGTTTTCATATCCACATGGGAAGCCCAGTTGACGGGTACATACTTTTCTGCGGACAGCAGCTCACCGGTTACACGGTCAAGAACATAGAAAAACCCATTTTTTGGCGCCTGCATCAGTAATTTTCTGGGTTTTCCGTCATATTCTATGTCCAGCAGGATCATGTTCTGCGTCGCCGTATAGTCCCATTGATCACCAGGGGTGGTTTGATAGTGCCAAATTAGAGAGCCATCATCTGGGTCGATCGCGAGAATGGATGCTACAAACAGGTTATCACCGCCACTGGGGCTTCGATGTTTTTGGGCATAAACGGCGGAATTACCCGTACCCACATACAGAATGTTGAGCTCCGGATCATAAACCATATTGTCCCAAACAGTGCCGCCGAGCCCCGCCTCCCAACGACTGTTTGGGTCCCAGGTCTCCGCCGCCCATTCTAGTTCAGCATGTTCGTATGGTTTCTTTGGAGAGCCGGGAACCGTATAAAAACGCCAGGCTTTTTCACCCGTTTCACGATTGTAGGCCGTTATGTACCCGCGGGCATCGATGTCGGCACCGCCAAAGCCAATAACTACGACATCACCGGCCACTCGGGGTGCCCCGGTTGAGGCTTTGCGCCCGGGTTGACCTGCAAATGTGTCTGCTTGCCAGACAATGTCTCCGGTATCCTTGTTGAGCGCATATAAAACACCGTCCAGTGCGGCGACATATAGAAGACCATCCCATACAGCAACACCCCGGTTAACCAGGCCACAACATGCGTCTTTGGCAACCTGATAGTCTGTCTCGGGGTCAAACCGCCATATTTCCTCCCCCGTTTTGCCGTTGACAGCATAAACGGCACCCCAGGTGCCAGTGCCGTAAACAACGCCGTCTACGATGACAGGTGTCGACTCAATGCCACGCGTTGTAAATAGATCGTAATCCCATGCAAAACCGAGATCGGAGACAGTTTCCTTGTTGATTTGATCCAGCGTCGAATAATGTGTCTCGCCGAACTGGCCGCCAGTTGTAAACCAGTCGCTTTTGTCTTCATTGGCAGCCATCATGGCCTGTCGGGCGGTCTCACCTAAAAGCACGCCACCTTGCTCATTCGCCATCTGGCCATGACCGGCACGTATTGACGCCGTGACGCCAATAATGACCAACACCGCAAGCACAACGCTGAAAAAACTAGTCTTCGCCATCAACTGATTTTCCAAGTTTCACCAACTGCAGAAAATGTGGGCGAAGCAGGATACGGGAAGTGCAATCCTGCTTCGCCATTTGCCTCGACCTTGTCCGGGGTAAGTACCAAAGGTCATCCGCCAAAGTTATATGTCAGTGTCAGTCCGTAGCGCCGGGGCTGACCTGTGTATTCAACAATCGTGTCAGAGGTTATGCTGGCGTTGGAGGTATAAAAGGTGTTGCCTAAATTCCTCATCCAGGCGCTCAACATCCACCGCCCATCCCTGGACTGCAAACCTGCGCGCCAGTCAACCAGCGTGTAACCATCAATATCAAGTGTCGGAATTTCACCAAATTCTGCATTTGTCGAAGAACGCGAACTCAGGCTTACCCCAAGGACGGCTTCCAAATCGTCCGACACCGGCCATGTATAACTTACGTCCCCCGCGAACTGCCATTTTGGCGTATTTGGAATGGCCTCACCAAGCAAATCATTGTCCACTTGCAAGGCATCTGGCGTAATAAAACTCTCAGTTACTTCGGCATCAACGTAGGAAGCGGCGCTGCTAATTAGCAGTCCTTCCATGGGGCGCCACGTTAGCTGAAGCTCAGCCCCCTGAACCTCTGACTGCGGAACGTTGAGCAGGGTCAGATTGTTACCAAATGGTGGAATGGGAACGAAGCCAAGCAATTGTTGGTCTACATAGTCATAATGATAAACCGCGCCATTTAGCTGTACCTCGTTCGATAGAGAAGCTTTGAATCCAACCTCATACGCTGTCACCTTCTCTTGTGTCGTAGGGTCAAGCTGAGGAGAAAATACAGCTGCCAAAAGTGGGTAACCACCAGCCTTGAACCCGCGGCTTATGTTACCATAAATCAATGTGCCTTCCGATGGTTTCCAATCGAGGCCAAAACGCCATGAAACGTTGTCCTCCTTAAGGTTGGAACTTACAAGGCCTGGTGTGAACGTCGCGGTATTCAGCGTCAGGCAATCACCATCGGAGACCCCGAACGTGAGCGGGGTGACAGGTCCCGTTGCGACGGTACAACCCTCAAAATCATTGTCTGACTCTGTGTAGCGCAAGCCACCCTGCAGGGTAAGCTCTTCGGTTAAGCTATATTCGAAATTACCAAAGAAAGCGTATGTGAATATTTCAGAATCAGCCACAATGTTGAAGCTGGGCGCCCCCGCAGCGAACCCGATAAAACTCTCGCTGAAATCATCAATGTTCAACTCACTCGTTTCATCATCTGAAACATTGGCGCCCAGAACAAAATAGAGATCACTCGTCAGGTTTCCTGCAATTCGAAGCTCCTGAAAAAAGGACTCGATTTCACCAACTGTGCGCTGCTCCAAGCTCACAAACTCCGCACCATCATTGTCAATGGTCTGATCCATGTTGAAGGTGTTGTATGATGAGAGAGAGGTGAGCGTCAGGTCGTCGGTCAGGTCATAGTCAATGCGCACATTTGCCTGAAAATAATCATTGTCTCGCTTATAGTCGGCATCAGAGAAATCGACGTCTCGGTTGTTTCGCGGCCCGATGGGTTGTGAGAGCAAATTTGCGGTCTGATCAGGAAAGAACGTTGCGATCACGGGGTCTATCGGCAACAGACCCGTGAGGCGCGGTGCCTGTCCTTCAGACTTATCGACATAGCCATTTAAGTTTACTGGACTTGCTTCGGTTTAGTGGAGAGCCTCAGAATAATCTGATTATGATGAGGAGTATGTTTTATGTCTTCACCCCACAGGGTTTATACTGAGGAATTTAAGCGGGAAGCGGTTCGCTTGAGTTATGAAAGCGGTCTGACGATTATTGAGGTTGCCTCTGACCTTGGTATAGGCCGATCGACACTGAACACATGGCGGCGTGAGTTTCGGGATGATGATAGCCCAGTTGCTACCAGTGAGGAGAGTTCAGAGAAGGAGCTGTCCCGTCTTCGCCGTGAGAACCAGATCCTCAGGGCGGAGCGCGACCTGCTAAAAAAGGCCACGGCTTTCTTCGCCAAGGAAAGTCGATGAGGTTTGCGCTTATTGATGCGAAGGAAGCGTGCCTGCCTGTTTCCAGGGCCTGCCGGTTACTAGGTGTCAGTGTCAGCGGCTATTATGCATGGAGAGGACGCCCTGTTTGCAAACGGGCGCAGGACGACAGGCGATATCTGGCCTATATCAAGTGCCTGTTCCATCAGTCGAATGGGACTTACGGCAGCCCGCGCATGACGGTTGAAATGCAGGAACAGGGATTACCTGTTGGCCGCAGGCGGGTTGCCCGCCTGATGCGGGAAGACGGGCTGAAAGCCAGACAGAAGCGCCGGTTCAAAAGGACAACAGATAGCGACCACAAAAACCCGGTTTATCCCAACCTGCTTGAGCGGGATTTTACAGCCGCAGCGCCCAACCGGAAGTGGGCTGGGGACATCAGTTATATCTGGACAGCGGAAGGCTGGCTTTACCTGGCCGTCATCATTGATCTGTATGCCCGCAGGGTTGTGGGCTGGGCAACAAGTGACAGGTTGAAGAAAGAGCTTGCCATCAGCGCTCTCGACAAGGCAATTATGCTGCGCAATCCATCACCTGGCCTGATCCATCACAGCGATCGCGGTAGTCAATATTGCTCCTACGAGTATCAAAAAAAGCTCAAATATCATGGCATGCGCGGATCCATGTCAGGGAAAGGCAATTGCTATGATAACAGTGTCGCTGAAAGCTTCTTCAAAACAATCAAAGTCGAGCTGGTGTGGCAAACAAGCTTCCAGACACGGGAACAGGCAACAACAAGGATCGGACACTATATTGATGCTTTTTATAATCCAGTGCGCAAGCACTCGACAATCGGCTATAAATCCCCCATACAGAAGGAAAGGACGATAGCCAATTAACTGAAATGGCTCTCCACTAAACCGAAGCAACTCCACAGCGTTCAATACACGGGCCTGAAGCCGGACCAGGTCGGTCATGCGCTTGGTGGGGTTGCTGTCCAGCCCCATG
Source organism: Kordiimonas sp. (assembly GCA_963921265.3). Taxonomy (GTDB): domain Bacteria; phylum Pseudomonadota; class Alphaproteobacteria; order Sphingomonadales; family Kordiimonadaceae; genus Kordiimonas. The sequence continues at coordinate 2,731,278 of OZ001196.2, read as the reverse complement.
AAGATGGACTCGTATTCCGGGCGAGACAAGATCGGCAGAATAAAATTGGCCACCACCCGCTTATTGCTGTCACCAGCAGTCACGGCTTCCAGGTCCAACAATGCATTGACCTGATCCAGCGGGTTTTGCTGCTCAGCCAACATGTCGGCAATGGATTGGCTGTTAATCAACCTGCCCGAGCGAGACCGTACCGCTTCTAGAATAAGTTCCTGGGTATGATAATCATCATGCAGCCGCTCGAGAGTAGTGCCCAGTTCGGACAGGGCGCGAAGCTGCTGGGCGAGATCAGTGCCGCCGATTGGTTTGGGGGCATCAATCTCAGTTTTTAGCCGCGTTAACAGCACATGTGCGCTGCGCGGCAAGCGGTCTTCGGAGAGAAATCCGTTAAGCCGCAAAACCTCTTCGCTGAAGCGCGGAGAGTTTTCGTCTTCCCCCATCAGGTTGAGCTCACCTTTCTGGAAGAAGGCCAGCTCCATCATGAAGGTTGCTCGGTTTTCCCGCTCTCCCATGAGCTGAACTACCACTTGCTCATGCATGAGAAATTCGGAAATCAATTGATCAAGAATTTCCATCACCCAGGGAGGTCGTTTTGCGCTCAGGAAGATAATCACCCGGCCAATTTTGTCTGAAAGCGTGACCGCAGGCCTTAAGTATTCAACCAGCGAACAGGTTAGCAGGAATTTTTTGTTTGGCTTATCCTCCAGTTGTTCGATCAAGGGGGCAAGCCGCCCTGTTTCAAGTGACGGGATCGAATCCTGGGTCGATTTCATGATGTCGAGTGACAGGTCGATAACCTTGTAGATCTTGCGCATGCGCTCCTGGATAGAGCCTTGCTCTGTCTCAAACGAAACCGCGGTCCGCTGGACGGCATTCTGAAGGCGCGTTCCTGCATTATAGAGCTTGTAATAATGATCCAGGGAATGCAGCAGCTCGGTTGGTGTAATGCGCCATTCTGTCAGGCTGCCGTGCATCAAATCCCAGATCGAACGCCTGCCATCTGGCCCGTATAGGTCGTCAGGTGACAGGCACGGAGAAATTGCGCCGCTTTCGTCATATTTTGATTTTTTGCGCGTGCTGCCACGTGTGAATATTTCAACCGACGTGATTTCATTCTCGGATTTGTCAAACGACTCTTTGAGAACTTTGACGCCAGTATATTGTTTGTTTTTCCATAGGTTCTCGGCGTGCGCTATGGCGGCGTCGCGGTCTTTTTTGACGTCAAGAATCGTCCAGCCACCACCGCGGCGGCCCAGTACCTCATAATGAATATTTACACCGTATGCCAAATCGACCCCCGTCTGTCGCATACCATACACTACAGCCCGTTGCCGAGTGTGTTGCAAAATCTCGAACTTTGCTTTTGCCGCAAAAGCGTTAAGAAACGGTATGTTTTTATTAAAAAACAACCTAGAACAGCCCAGTTATTTTCAGATTGGTATGCGATGAATTTTCTGTTCTCAAATGTGCGTTTTTTGGGCTTTGGCATGGCGCTGGCGTTTCTTTCAAGCTTTGGCCAAACATACTTCATTGGTGTTTACCGGCCAGCGATCGCACAGGAGTATGCGCTTTCAAACAGTGACTTTGGGCTCTATTACCTGATGGTCACTATTGTAAGCGCCGTTGGGCTGAATAGGTTGGGCCATATTATCGACCGTACAAACCTCGTGCCTTACACGATGGTACTTATGATTCTGACGTCGCTGGCCTGTGTCATCATAGGGTTCGCGGGCACATTCTGGGTCGTGATCGCAGGTTTGATGGCGGTACGCCTGATGGGACAGGGCATGCTGACACATGCCGCCATGACCAGCATGTCGCGGTATTTTGACCGCAATCGCGGATTGGCTGTTGCCATTGCCGGCCTTGGCTTTCCCCTGGGTCAAGCGGTGCTGCCGCCGCTCGCGGTCATGCTTATGCAGGATTTTGAGTGGCGGACCGGTTGGACGGTTTTTGCGGCCTCCATGCTTTTGGTTGCCATGCCGGTTGTTTGGTTCCTGCTGCGGGGGCACGGTGCCCGCCATCAGCAATGGCTTGAAAAAGAACAGGCCGCGAGTGCAGTAAGCGGGACTGATGTGCAAGGCAACGCCAGACGGCGAGATGTGGTGCGTGACCCAAGGTTTTACTTAATGTTACCTGCGCTGATTGCCGGGCCTTTTTGGATTACTGCGGCCTTTTTCTTCGCTGATGAGTTTGGCGGTCACGCCCAGCTGAACCTGTCTGAATATACGCGTTATTATGGGCTGTATGCGGTGGGGTCGATCGCTGCCCCCTTTATGGGCGGTTTGCTTGTCGACAGGTTTGGGGGGAAACAATTGATGTTTCTCTACCCACCCATGTTTGGAATTGCTCTGTTGGCCCTTCAGATGGCGCCCAACGCAATCGGCGTGGTTGTTTTTATGCTTTTGATGGGTCTTGGCGCAGGCATTACCCTTCCCATCAACAATGCTGTTTGGGCGGAGCTTTATGGCACACGGTACCTTGGCGAGATCAAATCGCTGGCCACGTCTCTCGTTGTTGTGTCAACTGCGCTTGCGCCCTATTTCATTGGCCTTCTGTTGGACGGTAAGGTATCGCTTGATCAAATTATGGTGTGGGGCGCCGCTTATTGTTTTGTGGCAACACTTCTTGTTGTGCCCATGGCCCTTCAGGGATTTAAGGCACCTGTTTCCCGTAAATAGTCGATGGCCTCATCGATGGACTGTGAAACCGGTACATCTCGGTAGCCAAGCTCTTTGACGGCTTTATCATAGTTCACCCTATACTGCTGGCAGGCAAAATAGGCTTCTTCTCTGGTAATTTGGGGTCTTTTACGGGTTAGCCTCGAGATTAAATCCAATAGTGAGGCCAAAAACTTCAATAATCCCACCGAAACAGGCTTCTTGGGTTTCGGTTTTCCAAGTTTCTCAGCCGCCAGGCTAAGGAAGTCGTGGAAGGTAGCGTATGGCCCGCCCAGAATATAATTTTCGCCGGTTTTGCCGTGTTTGTAAGCAGCGAGCACACCCTCCGCAACCGCGCGTCCATTGGCAAAATTGCCGTTGCCAGGCGGCACGGCTGGCAACGTCCCGTCTGCCACCATCTTGATCATACGCACCCAATTCTGGTCATCATAGCGGCCGACAATGTCTGTGGGGTTGACGATGACCGCGTCGAGGCCGCGGTCGACCGCCTCTTTCACCTTACGTTCTGCGTAAGCCTTTGTATTTACATAGCTAACCCAGCTCTCCGCACCGAGGCGAGGGGTATCATCAGAAATTGTTTCTGTATGTTCACCGTACGCAACAATCGACGATACGTGAACCATTCGCCTGGCCTTTTGGTCAACCGTAGCCTGCAAAAGTCCTGCGGTTCCTTCCACATTTGTGCGATACTGACGATCATTGTCGCGTGACCATGTGCCAACATCCGCCGCCACGTGAAACACACAGTCCACGCCTTCGGGCATTGCTTCTTTCATGGTGAGCGGCTCAGTCAGGTCCGCGGCGCGGCATTCAATGTCATTACCAAGTAATGTCTGTGCTTTTTTTGTGTCGCGGACAGCGGCAATAATTGTCCAATTATCTTCCCTTAAAACATCAATAAGGTGGCGACCGACAAAGCCAGTCGCACCTGTGACAAAGGCAATTGGCATAAAGGCTCCTTTATTTTCCTTGCCTCGACCCCTCTATACCGCTAGATGACGACCCACTAAATTGGGGGCCTGACATTTACTGCGGATTGGATGACTAATGAACAGGCAAATAGCACAAGTCGTCAAGAGGACACTGGCGGCGACAACAATTTTAACGGGTTTACTCGCGCCTGCTGCTTATGCGGCTTCTCCGGCAGGCCTTGAGGACATGCTAAAAACGGCCGTTGCAAATGGCGACGAAGCATTATTCGACACACTCGTTGGTACTGCCCTGCAGACCTGGCCCGGCAGTCGGCTGGATATTTTGAAAACGGCAGCAGCATTGGAGCCCAACTGGGTCGAAGCTGATTTCGTCAAAGAAGTCGCCGACGCAAAGGCGGCTGAAGAAGAGGCCGAGCGCAAATCTCGCGCACGTGGTATCATTTATTTCCTCGACCCAACATTGTGGAATACGACAGCCCAGTTCGGGGCTTCAACCAGCACCGGTGATACAGACGAACAGTCCATTGCCCTTGGTATTGCCATGAGCCGCGATTTTGGCACCAAGTGGGAACACGACTTTAATCTGGATTTTGATTTTGCCAGCAGCCAGGGCCTGACGACACGTCGCCGAGTGCTTGCGCGCCTGAACACAATTTATAAGGCCTGGGACGGCTTGTTTGTGTCCAATTACTTCGAATCTGATTTCAACAAATTCTCAGGTTTTGATTACCGGATTTTGGATAGTATCGCACTGGGTGTGAAGATTCTGGAAAGCGAAAAACAGAAACTGCGCCTTGAAGGTGGTCCGGGTGTTCGGGTTAACAAGTTTGAAATCGGCAATGAAACTGAAACGGAGTTTTTGGGTCGGGTTTCTTCTACTTATGAGTTGAAAATCACTGAAAACATCGATTTCAAAGATCAAGCATCGATGATTTTTGGAACTGGATCAATCACCTTCGATAATCGCGCAACCATGAACGCTCAGATCAATAGCGCGTTGGCGGCCCGGCTTTCGTTCCAGGTTCAGTATGACTCTGATACGCCTATAGATGCAGCAGCGTGGGATACCATCACTCGGGCCACGCTTGTTTATAAGTTCTAGGGCCTTACTCGCCTAATATATGACAGGCGATACGGCGATGATGTCCGTGTCGCCTGTGCTCCAGCAGGTAAATTCCCTGCCATGTGCCTAGACGCAGGGCACCCTCTAAAACCGGCACTGCCAGTGTCGTACTGGTCAGTGCAGACTTGATGTGCGCTGGCATATCGTCGGGGCCTTCGGCACTGTGGCGGTACATGTTGCCTTCCGGGGCCAAGCGATTAAGCGCGTTTATCAGGTCTATTTGCACATCAGGGTCAGCATTTTCCTGAATCGTGAGCGATGCTGAGGTATGCTGCACCAACAAGTTCACAAGACCGGTGGCAAGACGACATTGACGAACAAACCCAGCGACATCGCTCGTGAATTCATATGCACCAACACCTTGGGTCAGCACATCAAATGTTGTTTCGAATTGCTGAAGCATAATCGCAGGGGTTCGTCAGCGAATGGGAATGGTTTTGATTGCCTGCTCCAGTGGTGGGCGATGCAGGTCAATATGAAGCAAACCGTTTTCCATTAGTGCGTCAGTCACTTCCATCCCATCAGCAAGCACAAATTTTCTGATAAACTGTCGGGCAGCGATACCGCGGTGCAGGAATTCTTTGTTGCCCGCGTCCTGCTGCTTGCCTCGAATGATCAGCTGATTGGCCTCCAGGGAAATAGCAACGTCTTCGCGGGTGAAGCCCGCCAAAGCCAGAGTGATGCGGATGTTTTCATCGCCTGTGTGTTCGATATTGTAGGGAGGATAACCTTCGCCAGCATTTTTGGCGACGCTATCGAGCACGTCTTCCAACTGGTCAAATCCGAGCAAAAAAGGGCTGTTGAATACGGACATTCTGGTCATGGGGTCACCTCCAGGTTGAGCATGCACACAAAGACACGGGGCCCCTGATGGGCACCCCGTGAGTGGTAGTGTGCGGTCCCAAATCCGGGACGGCAAGGCTTTTGTCTAACGGCTGGATTCTGAAGCAGAAGTTACTGTAGCCATCTCGGTCCCTGGGAGTTTGCCCTCACTCGATTCGGGTGGGCGGATCCAGCAGCGTGTTCCTCTGTCTCGAAGTTCGCTGCATATTTCCCGTGCCTTGGAGAGAGTTTTCAGCGGGCCTGCATTGAGACGGTAATAGAATCCTGAAGGGCCTTCTTCACGCACACCGAAGTCTATTTCTGAACGGCGGGGAGGGATGTCTGCCAAAATATCGAGGTTACGTTCATAAAGAATATTCCAACCTTTTACTAAACGATCGATAGTTCGATAGGCGCCAATCTGTAGGGCCCAGCCCTCTGGTTCCAGGAGCGGCGGCGCCTCCTTAATGATATAGTTGGCTGGCACAACTTTTTCTTCAGCTGGTATAGCTTCCGGTGCTGTAGCAACTAGTTTCGGTTCCGAAACAAAACGACTTGCGGCCAGTTGACGGTCCGTTGAGTCTTCAAGTTGCAGGTTCGCTGTCTCTTCACGTGTCCATTCGGGGTCAATCGTGCCGGTCACCAGTGCCCGCATACGGGATGCCTCGCTCAAGCTCGCAAGAGAACGATAGAATGTGAAAGTGTCATCGACACTGGCGGCGTCCAGGTCGAGGCGCGCAATCTGGTACGCTTTGTCTTCTCGCCCGTTCATCAGGTATGCCATCGCAAGATTTTGGCGATCCCGTGCCTCTGCCTCGCCCTCGGACACCAGTGGCTCTAAAAGGTTTACGGCAAGATCTGACTTACCCGAAGCCGCAAAAACCAGCGCCAGATTTGAACGACTGGACGGCTCGTTGGCGCCCATAAGGGTATCAATGGCTTCTTGGGTATTGCCGGTTGCCGCCAACGCAATTGCTTTGCCGGATAGCGGCCGTTCGTCACCGGCCATCAATTCGGCCGCAGCTGAAAATCCAACCAGGGCCGTATCAAAGTCACCAAGAGCCAATGCCGCTTTTCCGTAACTATAAAAAGTAACGCCCGGCAGTGGTGATGATTGATCGCGAACCAAAGCCTCCAGCATGGCAAAAGCTGTTTCAAGGTTGCCCATGGCCATCTGGCTGTCGGCCAATCCCGTGATTGCAAGAGGCGATCGCGTGGTGGCTGCAAGGTGTCGATAAAGCGGAATGGCGCTTTCATGGTCACCTTTGGCGGCCATTTCATTGGCAATCTGCATGAGGCCCCCGGTTTGCTGGGTGTTAACAGCGTTCTGCGCTCGCGCCACCTGGGGGGCGGTTCCCGTTCCGGATGCGCAGGCTGCCAAAGCCAACGCGCCGGTGCCCGCTATCAGTGATTTGAATTGTTTGAAGTCAACCATGTATTTGCCTGAATTTGGTGTGAACTTGTCTTCATTTGCCTGTATTCATCAGGCAGAGTAAGCTCTTAGGCATGAAAGAAGATTTAAGGGAAAAGCTGTCTTTTAAGCATGTTTGTTTCAAATTTTAACATATGCGCTGCACTTCGATTGGCTTTGGCTTCAGGGCTGGTGTTTGCCGCGGCCCTGCTATCACCGCTTAATGCACAGCAGTCTGATCAAACGGTCGATGAGCAATCAATTGAAGATGCTTTGAACGCAATCCGCGACGGCGACCATCAAACGGGGCGTGCCATGTTGCGATCTATGTCGGAGCAAGGTAATCCAGACGCCATGTTTCATTTGGCTGAAATTTCCCGGTTGGGCATCGGCGGTGATTCCTCAATGTCTATTGCAACAATGTTCTATCGGCTTGCCAGCAGGCTTGGCCACGAACAAGCTGCCATGAAACTTGCAAACATCCTGTATTTTGAGGGCAGCCAGACAGCAGCAGAAATGGCCGAGGCCTTTTCTATTTGGCAAACCTATGCGCTTGCGGGTAATGCAGAGGCCGCCTATCTCCTTGGTATTATATACTGGAATGGGGAAAACGGCCGCACACCTGACCCTGTCCGAGGTTATGGCCTAGTGTGGAGTGCTTCAGAAGCAGGGTATAAAGACGCGGTTGCGGCGGAACTTGAAATGCGCACGCTCCTGCCGGGTGATGCACGCCAAGCGGCTCAAAATTACGCTGAGCGCCTTTCTGAAATTGGCTTTTCAGACGAACTCCTCAACATGGATCTGCTGGTGGAGGACTGGTCGCCAGAAGACGAAGAAACTGTCTTGGAAAAGCCTGAAGACTGGTCGGGCGTATGGCACCTGGAGGTTGGTTTTGCACTCCGTGAAGAAGATGCGCAGGCCATGCTAACTGACATACTTGAAAACCATGCAGGTGTTGTGAAGGGGCTTTTCAATGAAATGGTGCCGTCGCCAAATCGCGTCGGACGTTTCAAACTGGTTTTTGGACCACTTGAGGGCATGCACTCGGCTGTCAATCTGTGCGTAGGCCTGAAGCGTGCAGGTTTTGATTGCTTTGCCAAACCACCTGGCGCTGATGACAGCGCCGAATAAAGAATTGGAATGCGCGGGAGCCAACCGAGCATTCTGGCTCCCGCGCCAACGAAGCATCGGCAATCTGAATAGATTCATTCAGCTGCTTTGCTTCGCCCCAGCTCAGACTGTCAGTTGGAGCTGCGGCAGATACACTCACCATCTGCGAATGCGGCTTCTAAATATGCGTGCACTGCCTTCTCGATCAGTGCCTGCTGATTGATGCCTTCTTTCACGGCAACTAGGCGCATTTCCTGGTCCGCTTTGTCGCTCAATCGAAAATGCTTTTTCTTCGTTTTCTTCTGATTGGCATAGCGATTGGTTGGTGCGGCTTTTGGGGTCGTCATCGTCGGCACGCTTGTCAGGTGTCTAGAGGATTGAGTTGCGGGATATGCGGACCCTTTCCGGGCCAATAAAGACGCGTTTAATGATGCCATCGTCATGACATTCTCCTTGCTCGGGTTTTCAATGACTAGTGTGAGGCTGCCTGCGCGGCCTGTTCGGTGATTTGTGGTCTATTGCCAAAGCCATTTCTGGGGGTATGCAAACTGCGGAAGCTGGACTTGACCGGTAAGCGCTTGATGCGGTCACTGATATAGTGCCACAGCATAGAAACTTCTTCTGCTGACTTTCCGGTCTCGTTTGCTTCCATAACAGTGCGACCATCAATCATGCTGGCGGCAAAGTCCTGGCGGTTATGCAAAATAGTTGGCGCCACCGTGCCATGTTGCGACAAGGCAATAGCTGCTTCTCCGGTCAAGCGCGCCCGTGCCGTGGCGCTGTTAACGACAAACACAAGGGGTTTGCCGGCACGTTCCACTAGGTCAACTGTTTTGCCTGCTGCCCGCAGATCATGTGGGCTTGGCCTTGTCGGGATAATCACCAAGTCAGACCGCGAAACGACAGTTTGGATCGAATTTGTGATGGCGGGTGGCGTGTCTATAAACACCAGCCGAACACCAACTTCCTTCAGTCGTGCCAAGTCATGGTCGAGGGTCGAGAGGGTGGCCTGTGCAAAGACAGGTTGTTCTGCCTCGCGTTCATTCCACCAGTCGGTGAGACTACCCTGGGGGTCGGTATCAATGAGGGCGACGGGCTCTCCGCTCGTGCGGGCGGCTTCCACCGCCAGATGGCCCGTAATGGTTGTTTTGCCGGAGCCGCCCTTTTGCGAGGTAACTGCAACAATGCGCATGCCTGATCTCCAATAATACCAGTTCCGTTGAATGAACTGGTGATTTGCCTGATGAAGCAGCATGCCTTCAAGGAGTGAACATCAATTTAAGAACTGAAATCAATTCAGCGATAACTGTATAAAAATAAAGAGTAAATTCGAATACAATCTTAATAAAAGGCAGTAGACTAACTGATATTGTCGGCCTAATTTAAGGAAATGAAATACCTGTTTGTACATGATGCCTATCCGGGCCAGTTCATCCATTTGCTGCGCCGCCTTCACGGCCGGGAAGGCGTGGAAATTGTGGCGGCGAGCAGGAAGGGCTCATCACAAAAACTACCGGTAAAACAGTTCGTTTATGACTTGCCGGACAGCGCGACGCTGTCAGATACGGTACAGTCTGCCTCCGCAATTGGTTTGGATCTGTTTCGGCAGCTTCAGCCTTTGGCAAAACAAGGGTACCATCCTGATTGCATCGTCAGCCATGCATCTTCCGGGGCAGGGATGTATCTTCGAGAGTTGTTCCCAAAGGCTCGTTTCACCAGTTTTCTGGAATGGTATTATCAGAACCCACCAGCGGAAAACATCGACGACGAACAGGCGTTTCATCAGCTTTGCGCAGCCAACTCTGCGCGCAACAGCGTTATGGCGGCGGAATTTGAGGTAGCAGACGCAGCTTACGCCCCAACAGTATTCCAGTGGTCTCAGTTTCCGGCGCGCTGGCAGCAAAGCATCAGTGTCGCTCACGAGGGCATTGATACCGGCAAATACAAACCTGACCCAAACACCGCGATTAATTTGGGTGGTGTCAGGTTAACCGCAGAGGATGAGGTCATCACCTATGCCGCTCGCGGCATGGAACGAACCCGGGGTTTTCCGCAGTTTATGCAGGCAATTGCCGAGGTGCAAAAGAGGCGCCCGCAGACTCATGTGTTGATCGCGGGTGCTGATCGACAGTGTTATGACCCGGGCGGTAGAGGCAAAGCAGGGTTGAAGGTCTGGGCTCAGGAGAATGTAGACTATGATCCCGCGCGCACCCATTTTGTTGGGTTGTTGCGAGAACCGTATTTCATCAAAATACTGCAGGTATCCAGTCTTCACACCTACCTATCCATTCCATTTGTACTTTCCTGGTCATGCCTGAATGCCATGAGCGTGGGTGTGCCGGTTCTGGCAAGCGATAACGCGCCGGTTCATGATGTGATCAAGCGCGATGAAAATGGGGTGCTCGTAAATTCGGAAAGTATTGACGATATCGTGGACCGAATGATGGATCTGCTTGATAACCAACCTCGAGCAGCCAAAATAGGCGCAGCAGGCAGGCAGACCATATTGGAAAATTTTGAGCTGGAGGCCTGTGTCGATCAACAGCTCAAGCTTATCCGGGGTGCCTAGTTTCCAGCTTTCGTTTGATAGTCCGCCGAATTCAATCAGCACAATGATCCAAAAATGGCTCATGCATGCAATTCGGCTTGGCAAAAACGCGGCGTTACGATGCAGTCTAATTGGGCTAGTGTTTTGGGGTATTCAGGAGATAAGCCATGTCTGCAAACAACCCCGGGCCCGGGTACAGGGATTACCCAGACCATTCGGTTGAACTAATTCCTCAGACCGCACCCGTGCAAGTCACCGCATTGGGGGCTGTGATTGCCAAGTCTTCAAAAACGCTCAGAGTTGAAGAATCGCGATATCCACCCGTGATTTATGTGCCGCGATCCGACGTTAATTTTGACTATTTGACAGAAAATGACCATAGCACCTATTGCCCGTTTAAAGGCGAGGCGCGTTATTGGAATATTCGGGTCGGCAATGACTTTCTGGGTAATGCAGTTTGGGGCTATGACACCCCCTATGATGAAGTCGCTGATCTGAAGGATTATGTTGCCTTCTACGGTGACAAGGTCGATGAATTCCTGTTGGACGGCATCGCCCAGTAAGGCCTGGGCGATGCAAACAGATTAGAAATAGCGTGTTACACGCAAGGTGACATTACTGTCGTTCCGAAAAACCGACAGCAGGTTCTGATTGTCCACATTGACAAAAAACCGGCTCTCCAGTTCAACGACCCAAAAGTCGCCGATGCGCGTTGATGCTTCCACAAGGCCGGACATGGAGCCGTCATCCAGGTCGGTGACTATACCACCCAAAAAGTCAGTGTCCTGGCTGTCGTTCATTGCCAGGCGGGCTCCGACAAAGAGGTCATTGTCAGCAATTGTGGGCGCGGCTTCAAAGAAGTCCTCGGACCGACCGTCATACTGGTATTCCATCAACACGCCCAGATCGGCGCCACTTTCGGTAATGCCATAGAAGCTGTATTCAAACCCGCCAACGGCGGCGGCAAATGTCTCAAAGGGTGTTTCGCGCACGATGCTTTCGAACTTCCAGAGCCACGCATCTTTGGTGTACTGAAGGTCAACACCAAACTGGGTGATGTCATCGTAAAAGGGCGCCAGAATGTCAGGCCGATTGCTGGTGAGCAAACGCGGCTCCCGGCTTGCGCCGTGGAAGAAAGAAAGACCCACATCCCAGTCGCCTATGAAATGGCTGTATCTCAGCGCAAAATCCACGTCTGCGCTGCGCTCATCTCCCTCACCAAAACGGGCAAGGTCATTATCGACAATGCCGTTGAAGCGCAAGCGACCGTCACGCCCGACGAAGGTACGCTTGCGAAAAACTGGCATCACATAACCGGTGAGCTGTCCCCAATTTTGAATGGTAGACACTTCAAACATTGGCTGACCGAGCTTGTCTTCCTCGTCAATGTCTTCAACAGTGTCATACTGGTTGATGATGTCGACCAAGTGCCTGCTTTCCGCAACGCCCCAAAATACCTTGGCGAGGCCTGCGCGCACCGTCCATTCGTCCCCGCTCCAACGTAAGAATGCTTCCCGCATATCAAAATGTGTGCGCCTGTTGTCTTGTCCGTCGATGCGGGCATAGGGCACCAGCACCAGATCCCAGGCGCCGCTGTCGCTTTGCCAACGCACGTCGCCTTCCAGTTGCAGGGATGGCTGGAATGTATCGAACTGGCCGGGCAGCGTTGCATCTTCAAAAAAGGTGCGCAGTTCAGTGCCGACAGTGGCCCCGACATCAAAATCGCCCCCCATGGCAGGCATGCTTGCCATGAGGAGTGCTGCGGCTGATAGCGATTTATGCATGTCCGTCTTTCTAACGAATGCGCCTTAAAACGCCTTTAACAAAGTCATTGTCGGCAAGACCGGTTTTAAATGCATAGTCACCGTATTCGATGCTGGTTGACTTGCCGGTCTGATGATTTTCCATTGTCAGCAAATGAGCGCGCCACACACCGCCCTCATATTCGCGGTACTCGCTGAGAGTTAGCGTTTTCAACAGGCTGTTTTTGCGGTCGTAAAAGTCGATTTTCCGGACCTGGAACACGTCTTGGTCAATCAATGACACCTGCCTGACATAACCAGAGTTCTCATACCTCGGAGTGCGCTCGACTACGTCGACCGTCATGCCGTCGAACGTATCTTCACCCACATAAGTATACTCATATTTGTTGAGTTCGGTGGATGTAAAATCTTCGAATGCGAACTCTGAGCCCACAAATGGGCCCGACTTGTTGGCGCTGGAAATTCGCTTCACACGTTTCAGCGCTGGCAGGTACAGCCATTGATCGTCTGCCTCAAGAATTTTGGCATGACTCAAGAGGGCTGTACCTTGCACATCGCGGGGGGTTTCGAACACAGTGAGGGATTTGTCGCCAACGTCCTCGTTTTCTCGCTCCAAAGTTTTGAAATAAAGCTCGCGTGTCGAGGTGCGACCTGCTGAGTTCGTGAGTGTCATGATCGCATTCACTTCCGAGCTTTCAAAGCCAGTGTCAGACCTGTCTGACCGGGCAGCGATTTCAAAGCCTTTTTCTTCTGCTGTTTGGCCAAGGGCCGCTGTCGAAAGCCCGGTGCCAATCATTGCCGCGAGCGCGACAGATTTTGTGAATTTATTGAGCCGGTTGCTGAACATCTTCGAGTGCTCCTTTATTTGTTTTACCGGTGATAAGTTTGTCTGCGCCCAAAAGCATCAGTGCTGGCAGGAACAGGAAATCAAACAGCAGGGCAAGCATGATGGCAAGTGCCGTCAACAAGCCCAGGTCTGCGTTAATTTTAAAGTGTGAGGTGGCGAGGTAGGAAAAGCCGATCACGAGAACAACCGTGTTCACGATCAAGGCCATGCCCACCATCTCAAACGCATATTTAATGGCACCGGCGGTATCATATCCTTTTTCCCGGATACCGCGCACAAACTTCGATAGAAAGTGCACGGTGTCATCCACCACGATACCGAGCGACACGCTCGCGACTGCAGCAACAGAAAAACCGACCGTGCCAACCATGAAGGCCCAGGCACCAAAGGCGGCCACAATCGGCAAGCCGTTTGGCACGATTGACAATATGCCGAGGCGCGCGGACTTAAGAGCAATCATCATCACCACAGCAATTGCGAGGATCGCAATCACGTTGCCGGTAATCATGCTGTTCACATTGCGCTCGGCAACATAAGTGAACATCACTTGCGCGCTCGTGGGCACGGTTGCCTTCATATACTCAGGCGCGTTTTCTGCAATCCAGTTGCGCGACGCGTCGAGAAACGCTTTGGTTTCCGTGGTTGACGTGTTGGTCAGCGTCGCGGTTACCCGCGTTGCAGATTTGTCGATACTCACCCGATCATTTAGATCAAGTCCGTATGGCAATGAGAGCTCATAGAGGAGCAGGTACTGTGCTGATAGTTCCCTGTCGTCCGGGAGGCGGTACCAGCTTTCATCGTCTGCGTGCAGATTCTTGTTTAACCGCTTCATAATGTCAGCGAGCGAATAAACATGAGTTACATTCGGTTGCTCACGCAGGAACTGGCTGAAAGCGTCCAGTTTTTCAAGAAACTCCGGATCGCTAACTCCGCCTTCACCATTTGCGAGCACGGAAAATTCGATGGGGTAAAAACCAAAGAACTGGGTTGCATAGTCCGAGTCGCGCCGGAACTCGATGCTTTCGTCGAAATATTCGGTCCATTGGTCGTTAAACTCAATGCGCGGTACACCCGCGACCAAAATCACACCAAGCGCACCGATGCCGTAGAACAGCTTTTTGTGGTTGCCAACGACAAAATCCGCCAGCTTTGCCATCGCGCTTTGGTCGCCGCCAGAGGCTGGCTTCGGCGCGCGTACCGGTAGCAAGCTCATCATTGCCGGCAAGAAGGTTACTGACAAGATCCATGCCATCACGATGCCAATGGCGGATACGTTGCCAAGATGCCAGAAAGGTGGTGCATCAGAGAAATTAAGCGCCAGGAAGCCAATGGCGGTTGTGAGTGAAGTCACCATAACAGCGAGGAAATTCACACGCACCGCTTCAACAAGCGCATCATTCTTTGTCATGCCCTCTTTCATGCTATTCCGCATGGTGATGAGGATGTGGACCGAGTCAGCGATGGCCAGCGTCATGATAATGGTGGGTGCTGTCAAAACCATCGGGTCCATCGGCGTTCCCGAAAAGCCAAGCACGCCCATGCCGATCGCAGAGGCAAACCCAATCATGAGAAGTGTGACCGATGTACCAGAAACAGTGCGAACAGTGACCGCCATCAGCACAAGAAGCACCAAATACATGATGGGGATCATTGTCGTAGAATCCGCCATTGCCGCTTCCTGAAAAGCGTTGTTCAGCATCGAAACACCAATCATTCGGATTTCATGATTAGGGTATTTTGCCTGTATTTCGTCGCGCATGGTGCGCGCAAAACCAACCGCTTCCGGTACTTCTGTGAGCGCCTTTTCGGGATATTGCACCACCACATTCACAGCGGTCGCGCGGCTATCGCCCGAGATGATTTGATTTCGAAGCAGTGGTTCGGTGAGTGCAATGTTTTTGATGCGCGCAAGCTGGTCTGGGGAGAGGTTTTCTGCGCCTTTCACAAGGTCTTCAACGATGAGATCATCTTCTTCCGCTTCGGTATGCTGAAAGTTTGAGAGCGAGTCGACGCGAATCGAATAGGGAATTTGCCACGCCCGTTCGGTCAGTTCCTCGACGAGGCTGAGTGTTTCATTGCTAACCACGTCACCGTCCGGCGGCACGATCGCGAAGAATATGTTGTCATTCTTGGTATAGGTGCTTTGCAGGTCTTCAAAAGCCCTCAACTCGGGGTTCGCTTCCGAGAAAAAGTCCCGGTAATTATTTGAAAACTGCAGATATTGTGCGCCGCTCGCCACCAGAAAGGTGAACAGAAGCGTCGCCAGAATCACCAGCCAGCGGTGATTGATCACAGTTTGGGCGAGTTTGACAGCAAACTCATCCATGGCTGTCATGGTTTTGGGCACGGTCATGCTCCCTAGATTGTTTTTATTCCCTACGCTCGAGCCCAATAATGGGTTCGCTCAACTTTGCCATTTCCTGCTGACAAATTATGTCAGTAGCCTTTTCATCCAATCGGGCAAATTGTCGCTTGCGTCTATATGGGCAGACCTCCTACATTTAGGAAATTGATATTTGTAACAACGGATATTCGTTTCATGAATTTAGCGGGTATGGATCTAAATTTGCTGCTGGTGTTTGATGCCGTGATGAACGAGCGCAACGCAACGCGCGCTGGTGAACGGATTGGCATGTCTCAACCTGCGGTTTCGAATGCGCTTAATCGCCTGCGCTACGTCATGAAAGATGAGTTGTTTTTGCGGGGCGCTGACGGCATGCGCCCAACGGCACGCGCGATGGAACTTGAAATGCCAGTGCGGCGCGCCCTCACGGAAATTGAACATGCGCTGGACCCGGTGGTGTTTGACCCGGCGACGGCTCGCAGAACATTCACTGTAGCGACGACCGACTATGCAACACTGACCCTTCTGCCCTATGTCGCAAATTATCTGATGAACGAAGCACCCGGCATTAATTTGCACACCGTGCCTATTGAGGGGCGGCTATATGAAAAACTGGACAGTCAGGAAGTTGACTATGGGCTCACGGCATTAGGCCCCGTGCCCAAACGTTTTGGGCGCGAAGATATCGGCAGTGATGACTTTGTGTGTGTGATGCATAAGGATCATCCTTTGGCGCGGTTTGAGGAAATCCCGATGAAGGAGTTTGCAGCTGCGCGCCATTTGCTGGTTACGCCGCGCGGCGACCCAAACGGTTTTGTCGATGACTATCTGCGAGACCGAGGTTTGTCGGGGCAGGTGGTTATGACCGTAAACGGGTTTGGGTCGGTGCCCATGATCCTGGAAGCAAGCGACATGATTGCGTCGATACCCCGCACAATGGCGGAAAAATGCAGTGAGTTTTTCGACCTGAAACTTTTACCGTGTCCTGTGCCCAAACCGGACGGTGTTGTCGGGGAAGTCCTGATTTGGCACCAACGTCTGGCAGACCACCCCGCGCACAGTTGGTTTAGAGATTTGGTGAAACGGGCTGGTGCAGACCTGAAAACCAAGGGAATAAGCTGGCCAGCGCAGCCAACCCCTTGACGGCATCCGTTCTGTTTTCAATATAACGAAAGTAGTAATTGGGGATCAACAAAGCCCATGTTTGGTGAAATAGTTCGTTCGTTAATATTGGGTGGCATACCGGTCGCCGCCTTCACCTATTTGGTTTTGCAATGGTCAGTGATGTCTGGTCGACTTGCCCCCTTCACAGACGAAAAAGCTTTGGAAGAACAATATAAAGAGCAGCGCAAGGCCAAAAAGGCTGAGAAAATGGCTGCCAAAGAAGCGCTGGAAAAAGGTGAAGAGCCACCAAAAAAGGAAGATAATCGGCCCCTGTTTGACAAATCCCGCGGTGAGGATTTCCTGCACAACAAGGTGATGTTTTTTGGCGGTGGATACTATGGCACCATGGCTTTATTCGCCTATATGGTGATCGAACTTGATGAAATTTTCGAATTTTTGGGAGTTGTGTTTACGCCAGGCGCTTGGTTTGAGTATCTGACCTTCAACTTGATTATCGGTTTCTTCATCAACACGATCATGAACATTGTGGGCGCCTTCACCTGGTTCCTCACACTCCAGAATTATGTGAACATGGGCAATGGGTGGATTTGGCTGGGTGCGTCATACGTTGGGTATATCGCTGGCGTGAAGCTGGTTGCCGAGGCCGGGGATGAAATTTGGGCATGGCTTAAGGAAAAACGCCAAACGCTTTCAGGCAAACTTAGCGCCGCCATCAAAAAAGCTTCTGAAAAACAGTGATTGGTGAGGAGTTGGTGGAGCCGAACGGGATCGAACCGTCGACCTCTACACTGCCAGTATATATTCAATCATTCACATCATCTAGCGCATATGTACCTTAATATATGTTATTTAACAATAAAACAAAAAATACGAGCGTGTATGGCATCATTTTAAGTAACTTAAAAACACATATTTTATGTGATTTGGTAACCAAAAAATAATAATTTCACTGATACATTGACATATATTGTGGATTTAAATGTCATTTTATTGTGAAAACCAAGTATAAAATAGTTCCTTCGGACTCGTGCGAAGTCGTGTTGCACCCAACGATAAAATCGTTTGGTCAGGCTCTTTTGAAAAAGGGACTGTTACCAAAATTCCTGCAGGAAGATCGAGTTGTTGCCAGAGAGTTTTTGATCGGAAATCCTATTCTAGTATCTCGTAGCGCAGAGGTTAGATGGCGGTATGAGGCGTTTGCATCTCTATCTTCGTTATCATTGTTGCAGCACCTGAAAGAGGCGGCCGAGCCCGAGTTCTCTGTTGCACTTCTAGTCCAAGGTGATGTTACCCCAGCATATGTAAAAAGAGCGTTTGCCGTGAATTTGTTGGAGTGCAAGATATTTGGTCGTCAGCAAGAAAAAGCTGGTTTTCGATGTCTGAAGAATGCGTCTCTACGAGAACTGATTATGGGAAACTGGCCAACACAGGGTTCCGCGGAAGGCTTCAACAACGACTTACAAATAGACCTGACCCAAGCCGGTATGTTGGAAGGGCCAAAACCTATCAAGGCGGTCAAGACAATCTTACAGCAATTGTTGGATGAAGCCGATGCCAGTTGAGGGTCAAACAGGCGTGTCTGTGTTTTTTGATGGACTAAAGGTTGCGTTGAAAGAAGAGTTGGTTGCCAAGCTTGATCTTGTTGAAGAGGAGTTGAGAGAAAATCTGGAGATCGTCGATGATTTTCGAGAAATCCGGGAACACCAGGAACTGACAAATTTGATGTTGCCATTTCAAGGCAGCCAAAGTGACCAGCTTAAGGGACAAAAAGGTGATTACCCTCTAGCGGCTCTTCTAGCGGAAGAATGGCCAGAGGCAGCGGCGTATGCGCGCTTAAAATCACTAGTCATTTTGACCGCCTTCCTTTTGCAATCTCGTGACGACTTTTCTCCTACCATTGGTTCCGCCTGCAATGCAGTGAGGCTGCTAATCGAAAATCGAGAAGCTGCGGGCAGCCTGCCCGTGCTTAGCAGCGACTTAGGGAGCGCACACCGGCAAATCAAACAGTTAGTCAATGACCATCAAAAATTCAATCGGCTAGAAAGGGAGCGCTTGATCTCCTGTCGAGTGCTCTTGCAAAAATTTGTAAACAGTAAGGAACCGACAAAGCGAAAGTCTGCGGAAAAAGCAATCGAATTTAGACCTGCCTTGGGAAGCGAGGCTATGCCGATCCGTGCTAGGCAGGTTTATGATCCACCCGCAAAACCTCATAAAGGTAGCGGAGAGAAAGAAATGGAGGCTTCTGCGGAGCGACCAAACTCAGAACTAGTCATCCAATATGACAGACTGGATCCAAAAAATGTTGCATCGCGCTCTTCCGATATAATGAAAACTGTAAATAAGAAAACATCGCAGAAGATCGTAATGAACCAAATGAGACTGCCCAGTAGTTGGAATACGATGTCTTTGGACGAGGCTCGCAAGTTGGTAGAGCACTTTCGGAGTGGCAGGGCAACAAGACTTGTAGGTTTTCTCGTAGTTATATCGCTGCTTACCGGTCGATCAATTCCCCGGCTGTTCAACCTTCCGACCAAGCAGGGAGCTGCGGAATATTGGCATAAACATAATGAAATATGGTGTATCGCCTATAGGCCCAAAATAGCGAGGCAAAAAATCGACAGGAAACAGATTTTAGACGACCGTAATCTCGATTTGCTGGAAAATTCTTTTTCCCAACCTTTGCTTCTGCCGTTGCCAAGCGAGGTACAAGAAATTGCTGAGTTGTTTGTCGGTCAGAGGGGAGAAAAATCAGAAGAAGAAACACTCAAGGAGATCCAGGTTTCTCTCTCTAAACTTAGTAAGAATGCTAACAGGTCCTTTACCTTTGGCCGCATTACCACATTCCTTGATGCGTTTCTAACCAATCAGGGACGTGATAACGTTGTTCGGGCGTGGCTGACTGGAGCAGAGCCTCAGCAAGAGTCAGGTTTACACTATACTCAACTTGATAGCGCTAAACTGCTAGAAGTATACAGGGGCGTGCTTACTTTATTTGATTTAAGTTTGCCTCAAGACTTATTTGCCAAGAATATCGTGGGCTCCGCCTTAATGCCGAAGCAAAAAATCCTTTCAAGTTTGATTTCCAAGCTTAGGCGTGAAGTGGGGTCTTGCAATAAGCCGCTTAGGTACTTGGATTGGCGAGCGCTTCATGCAGCTTTCACCTACTATATGTATCAATTGGTTTCTATAGCTGTTGCCGGCCGGCCAGTGTTGGAGCCCTACGGACGCTTGGATGATTTCGACCTCGATGGTAAATTCATGATTATCCACGATAAAGAAGAACAATCGTTTGCGACTCCCCGTCTAATCCCCTTGCCTCACACCATTGTCGAGCAATTGAGGCAATATATTGAATACCTCAAACTGATGAAAATAAGGGTTAGTGTATTTAGTCAGAGGGCTTCTAAAAGTATTGGTGATGCGCTGTCTGCAGACGGGCCGTTTTTTTTCTTTCTCGGCTTAGACGGTGAAGCACTCGCCCTTGACCCAGCTCGCCTTGAAAATTTCCGTGAGAACCAATGGCCTCTTCCATTGAACTGGCAAAGGCATTTCATCCGTACGCACTTCACGATGAAATGTGTGGGTGAATTGATCGAAGGACAAATGGGCCATGGTCAATTTGGTAAGAGCTACATGGGTCCATTCAGCGGTCGATCACCAAGCGAACTTCGCGAGATTGCGGACCAGATGGAAAGATGCTTGGAGGGTCTAGGTGCCGAGGTAATACCATGCCCCGTAAAGTGAAGCCTAGTGGTGCCGAACAAAGGCGTGAGAAGCGTGAGGTCGCAATTAAGAAGGCCGAGAAAACGGCGCTGGAGCAAATTAACCTCGAAGGTTTTGTCGGCAGTAAAATCACATCAGTGAGTTTGTATGAAGAAGCCTTGGCGGTCCTGACCTGCTCCTTTGAAGCTAATAGCGATGGTAAGCCAGAGTTTATCGCTAAAATGAGAGTTCTGCAGAAACGTTCCCAGGAGATAATTCAAAAAAACAAACTATTGGTGAGTCTTCCCCAAGTGCCCGATAGGCAACTGGCGCCGAAGCAAGTCAGAGATAAGAATTGGTTTCTCAAGGCTAGAGAGGTCCATAAATGGGTGAATGCTTTTTGGTTGAAACTTGAGGTGCCCGATTTATCCAAGTTGTCGGGAGAAGAGTTAATTGGTCTAATACTATTTTCGGCAATGACCCGCGGTGGCCTTATCAACGATAATTTTCTCGTCCAACTAGGGAAGGTGTTGGCATCGAGGTCTTTTAAGGTCCATCTCATAGATAAAACGCCAGTGCTTTACTTAGCCGTTCCTGTAAAGAAAGGGTCTTGTAACTATTTCCAAAGTGGTGAAGCTTTTCATAGAGAAGTCTGGTTTGTTGATCCTATAAGTTTTCTCTTGATCACCAAGTTTATGCAAAACTCTGAGCATTCCAATTGCAATTCCAACATCGGTCAAAGTTCGAAGTGTTTTTTTTCATTGGTTACGAAAGTGCTCTTTGGCCGGACTATTAAGACCGATCGCATCAAATCGTTGCGTGACTTATGCTCTGTAGCGCTTTGGCCAATGGAAAGCCTAGAACATCTGAAAGTTTCAGAGGCGCTTCAAAATATGGCTTCTGGTCATTTCCTAAATTTTGCTCTTTCTAAAGGTTGTTGGGAAAGCTTTACGAAATCCGGAGCCAGTCGCGCTAGCGCGGACACAACGCTAGTTCAGGTACAATCAGATTCGGTGCTAAAACCTTCTTTCAAGATTAGTGGACCGTGTGAACTGAGAGACTTTCTTGAAGGCCTGAAAGAGGTCATGAAGGAAAAGAAACGAGATGGTACAAAAGTAACTTTGCAGGGAATGCATAAAGGCTTGCTGGCGCTGCGTCAGAAACATCATGACCAACCATCTTCTCTTTTGTTGCTTCTGGATTTTTATATTTTTCTTTCCGGGAAATCATACAGTCAGCTCAGGGCACCGGGTAGCCTGAGACAGTATCACTATAAGCTCACAAGTTCATGGGTATCCGAATTTTATGATCGCGACCTAGATTTCATGAATGAGGAGAGTTTTGCAGAAGTCTATGATGAAATTATTGCGCACAAAGAAACCGAAAAAGGTCAATTGGATTGCAAAGCATATATCAAACGGTTGCACCAATTTGGCATGAGAAACAAGCTTTATAGTTTACCTTGGTTGCCTGATTGGGACGCGTTGGAAGGTAAAAGTGCCGTTGGTCGCGTGAGAGCGGAGGTCATAGACCACACTCAAAAACGATTGGCTGAGAATTTTCTGGCTGATGGATTGATCAATAAAGACGAGGCGGAGGTATTAATTCAAATTCTCCGATTAGGCTTTAGGCTGGGTCTACGGATTGGAGAGATTCTCAAAATCCAGTTGCATGATATTGATTACAAAGTCCTCTATGTACGACCCAACAGATATGGGGGCAATAAAAGCCCAAGTGCACGCCGCAAGTTGGACCTCACGGGCACTTTCCCACCCAATGAATATAGGTCTTTATGTGACTTTGTTAGCCGTAAACGCGCCATGTCGGGGGGTGCGGCTTTGCTTTTCACAACAGAGGCAGGAGTGCCATATGAAAAATCTTATATTTCTAGTGTAATTGGAAACGCCCTTAAAAATGCAACATGTAATCCTGACATAGTGTTTCATTCGTTGCGCCATTCCGCCGCAAATATGTTCCATGCGGTAATTGAAAGCGATTGGGAGCTGGCGGATAAGCTTGGAGGGTTTGATGTGGAACAGGCCAAAGCACTACGTTTTGCAATTGCAGGTCATGAGACGAACCGTAGAGATGGCTACTATGCCCTTGCGTCTTTTTTAGGTCACGCTCAACCAGATCTTACTATGGCAAGCTACCTCCACTGCGCGGGTAGGCTATTGTTTAATAAATTATCGGTCTGCATTGATAACAAAACCTACAAAGCCCTGTCCCAACATACCGGTATACGGCTTGATAGCTTGAAGCGAAGCATCGGGTATGTGGCTCTGAATGGGCGAATAAAAAAACTTTTGAAGCCGACTTTCTTGGTAGTTCTGCCAAAACAAAAAGAAAGTCGAGTTTCAGAAGCAAGCGCAAGTTTGAATTTTGCTGCCTCTTTGACCCTATTCTCTACTTGGCAAGCGCTGGAAGCTATTGAGCGGGGTTATACGGTGGAACAAGTATCCTCTTTGTTTGGGGTTAATCGGGTAACCGTTGAACGTAGGCTGGTCAACGCGAGATACCTGCACAACGTTAGAACTCGGGAGAACGTGTCACGGTTGTTCTCGCAAGCAAGACTTAGAAAGGTTGGCCCTGATAAGGAACGGAAAGAACTCCTTGTCCCTTATTTGGCGAAGTCCAAGGCGGAGCTTAAAAATCTAGAGGGCATGGTTTTGAAACTTAGATCCAAAGCTCGTGCACAAGGGGGTAAAAGAACCGAGTTTAATCAATCACTGAAGACTTGGGCTTGGGAGATTGTCAACAGAGTATCATCCACACAAAGTCACATTACTTTTGATAATCCGAAAATTGCCTTGCAAATTATCAAAATGTTGGAAGGTGTGGTGCCGAAAAGCCGGATGAGTTTCGAATTACATTATCCGAAGAATCTGTCCAAAGAAGCGGTGCTGGGCGCTTGGCAGCAGTTTTTACCAAAAGGAGTAAAGGCGAAATTGGTTCAGGTAGATTCATCGGAGGGCACTATTGAAGATATTTATCTTTGGTTCAGGGTAAAACACCCATCGCGCAAAGACATCCTTTCCAGAAACATTAGTTTGTCCGACTACAGTACAAACAGTGTCGCGGTTCTTGCCCATATGCTCCTGATAGTTATGGGTATTGCATAATACGCCCAGGAGTGGTGCCATCCGCAATTATTGAAACGATGTGAGCAGTTTCTAATTACCTCAGTAGTACGCACATGAACTTTCAAAATCTAGCTGTCCTCATTTAGTTTGAGGAATGGGGGGGGTCAAAGACTCAATAGTATATTCGAAGGTGTCGTGTCCCTTCTCATCATATAAAAAACGTCCAGGATTGTTTCTGTCGATAAACATGTAAATCAAAACATGTGTTACCTCTTTTCCGTTATCTGAAACAGGAACGGCTATTTCCCGAACGTCGAAAAAATCACCATCGTGATTGCAGAACTTTCCTTGAAGTTTGAACGGTTGGGATTTCTCGGAAGTATTGTGTGTTGCGGCGCTAAAGAGAGCTCTGCATTCTTCATAGGGTATGTCTTCGATGTAGAAGCCGGTAAAGTCTTTCTTGTACTCATCGACTATGCTGGTTCCAATCAGAGTGAAACGCCATCTGCTTTCTTTGGTTTTCTTTAGCATTACAACATTACTAGCGATTGCCTTTAAATGAGCGAGTTGGATTTTGTGCTTTTCCACCCAACCGTTTCGGGTGGAGTTCCTATTGCAAAAGTCAATCATGGGTTCGAGTTTTAGCTCAATTTCGGACATGCTCTCTATCTGTATCCAATTAAGAGTAAATAAAAATTACTAACTCGGAAGGCTTAAAAAACAGTATATGCTGCTATCGATTAACTCGATTTGCCCGACTGGAAACTGGGGTAGAGTTTTATCTGAGGCTATAAGAAGAGGTTGAGTAATTGCTTGAAGAATTTACCGGACCGATATTGCCAGTTGGCCCTAATCGTTGGAATCCAATGCCGTTTGAAACAAATCAAAATTGACGTGGCAACTTCAATTACCATAGGAGAAATAGGTCTACCTCATTTGATTTGACGCAATTCTTCATTCACGGCTTAATGTGTCTTGGCAACGAGTTAGGGAGCTGGATGTGCAAAAAAAGCTTGCAGAATCGCAGGCCTTTGTTCCGATCAAGACGTGGATATGGTCTGGAATGGCCGTTTTGTGCGGTTTACTTGTGCTTTTGTCAGGGTCACCTGTAACCGCTAAAGATAGCTATACTCTGAAGCGTTCCATTACCCACACACCACAACGACTGGACCCTCAACTTTATACTTCAGTTACTCAACGTGTTATACTGAATGACATATTTGCCGGTCTTGTCACTATCGATAGGGAAAATCAAATTGTTCCGGCGGTAGCGGAAAATTGGCAAATATCGACCGACGGTAAGAGCTACCATTTTTTTCTTCGCAAAGATGCTTTCTGGCAGGATGGTACGCCAGTTACAGCGCAGGATTTTGTATTGGCCTTTGAAAGGCTGCAAAGATTCGGCCGTCGCGCATTTCAACTGCCGCTGTATAGAGATATTGCAGGCCTTGAAACAGGAGGTAAAGCGCTTGGTGTAGTCGCTCTCGATAATTATACGCTAGAATTCACGCTAAGTCAGCCTTTTGACCACTTCATTCGAGTACTGTCTAGACCTGCTGCTTTCCCAGTACCGCGCCATCAATATGAGGCACTCGGTGATGATTGGGCACTCCCAGAAAATATCTTTGGTAATGGTGCTTATAGACTGGGCGATTATGTCCGAGGGAAAGAATTGGTGTTATCAAAATCCGAAACTTACTATGGCGTTCAAGATGTGCAAATTCCGGAGGTACGTTACATTCGATTGAAAGATCGTAACATGACTTTGCGCACCACACTTTCTGAGGGGCTTGATGTTTCGGCAACATTGGAGCAACGCCAACTTAACACCGCAAGAAAGCTTCAAGACTATACACTCTACAGTCGAAATCAGCCCAACTTAGTATTCCTCTATTTCAATCCCAGTGCTATCGGGCTTCAGAACCCTGTAGTGAGGCAAGCCCTTTATCTAACGACTAATAGTGGAGCTATCATTGAGGCGAATGGCTATGATTTTGAGACGGTTGACAGTTTTATGCCACCCCTTGCGAGTTACAACAGCAAAGTCAGGAAACCAAACCCAGATATGAAGGTTATCCATCGAGCGCAGCAATTGATGGCAAGCGCCGGTTACTCTGCAGACAATCGATTGAAGCTAAGCCTGGTAACAGATACGCAGGTCACAAACAATTTTGCTGTTTCGCTTAGGCGTCAATATGAAGCTATCTTTGTCGAACTAACGCTCGAACATAGATCGACCCGTGAGAATGCATATGACCTAGCAATTCTAAATTGGACCATTGGATATCCTGATCCAGAATACTTCTTGAGGCTATTCGTAAGCTGGTACAACCACCATGCTCCTGTTGATAGGATGCTTGACATGGAAAGTATGTTTAAAGAAGCACGTTCGAACCCCGATAGCTTTAAAAACATACTCGGTGAAGTGGAAATGCGTTTAGTGGAACAATATCTCGCAGTGCCACTGTATTCTGGGCGAGAACACAGGATAGTATCCCGGCGGGTCAAGAACTGGTCAGCTGTGACAGGGACGGATAACCAGAGTAGATGGCTGAGGTTGGAGTGATACGGTTGCGCGTGTTGGCTCAATGGCCCGTTCAACTCGAAAGGTTCGACGCGGCTACTGCGGTTAAGATATGTGATGTCTTATGCGAGCGAAAAGTTGATGAGTCATGACCCTTTGGTGCCCAAAATCAGACTGCCAGCGTTAGCGCTAATAGTCCAAAGGTCGAACTCTTCGTCTCCTTCGTAACGTGGCGCATATTTGTCATATGCGATTGCAATTTCTTCATGGCGTTTGTTGATATGAACCATGTTGTGTGCATGTGATACGATGAAGAATTCACCATTTTTTATTTGCTCTAATGCTATGCCTGAATATCTATCTGTATCCATCGCAGCGATCATGTTCTCTCCAATTTCGGATTTAACAAAGCCGGGGCATATTAAACCGGTACTAAGAAATGCAGGAGCCTCTGTGCGGAGTGCCTCCATCATACCGAGAAGCGCGTGCTTGCTGGCAATATAGGTGGACCCACCTGGGGCACCGTTGAATAGGCTGTTTTCTGAACCAACCACATAAATGCCGGCCGGACGTTTGGCGGCCAGGAATCGTTTGCCGAATATTGATACGCCATTCCAGGCGCCAAATACGTTCACCCGAAAGACCCGCTCTAAGTCTTGGGGCTTTGCATCAATCACGCTCCCTACAACTGGCGGAATACCAGCGTTGTTTATGATTGCATCAACATTTTCGTGCCGTTTCCAGGAGGAGTCTGCCAAGGCTTCTACATCATCGAGTTTAGTGATGTCGCATACCTTGCAGCTGGCTTCAATTCCAAGATCCGTCAGTTCGGCAGTTGCTTCTTCAAGGCGTTCTTTTCGGCGAGCGGCGATGATCACCCGCCCGCCTTCGAGGTCAATTTTTTTGGCGAAAGAAAAACCAATTCCTGTTGCACCGCCAGTAATGACCACCACTTTGTCTTTGAAAGTTTTCATTGTCTGAATTTTACTCGTTTTATTTGTCGTGATTTGCCGGGATTGTCCATTTAAAGCCCACGAGCTCTTCGCTCATTTCCCATAGGCGTCTCCAGACATTTTTGTCGAGTGCGTGAACAGGAACTTTGGCATCACCAGCTGGACCGCGAAACTCGTTCATTTTTTGCGGGCCATAATACGCACCGCGCTTGGCTTCATTGCCTGCTGCAGCTAGCACTGTTGGTTGGGCACCCTGTGCAGGCGGTTGGGCAAAGAGTGGGTTAACGATTTTGTAGATTAGATTCAGCATGCCTGCGGGGCCACTATTTTGTAGGTTTGTATTAGAGTAGCCTGGGTGACAAGCGATTGAGATTGCAGAACTGCCATTTTGTTTCAAGCGGCGGTCCAACTCGAATGCAAACAGCAGGTTTGATAGCTTGGCCTGCACATAGGCGCCTGTTGGTGAGTAATTTTTCTCTGACATATAATCATCAAAGTTCAATTCACCAGACCGATTGGCCACGCTGGTGAGGGTAACGATACGACCGCTGGCTGCCTCAACCAAATCCAGTAGAAGGCCAGAAAGTAAGAAGTGGCCGAGGTGGTTGGTCCCGACCTGCATTTCGAAGCCGTCTTTAGTCTTGAGTGGCGGGCACTGCATTATACCAGCGTTGTTAATAAGTGCGTCAAGCTTGTCAAAGCGTTTGTGAATTTCGTCTGCTGCTTTGCGAACAGATGCGAGGTCGCTCAGGTCGAGCTGCACCAGGTCAACATTTCCTTTGAATTGTCTTTTTAGTTCGTCGCGAGCGGCCTCTGCTTTGTTCATAGAGCGACAAGCCAGGATTAGATTGGCTCCTTTTGCGCCCAGATACTTGGCGGTTTCGAAGCCGAGACCCTGATTGCCGCCAGTGATCAGATACGTTTTTCCATTTAGGTTCGGGAGTTGATCAATATTCCAGGTTTTGAAGCCTGAGTTCACAATTGGTTGGTCCGCCATCGGTTGATCCTTTCGAATTTAGTTGACATATCGTGCTTGTTGATTACATTATTTACAAATAGGTTCTTAAATGTCAATTTAAAAGTTACAAAAAAAACAAAAAATGTAAACTTATAATTTTTAGAGGTTGAATTATGAAGCCGAAAGAGATGCTGATGACGTTCTCTCGTTATGGTCTACGGAAGACTTCAATGGAGGATATTGCGCGTTCAGCCGGTGTTTCCCGACAGTCGATTTACAAAAGATTCGGATCCAAGGAAGGTGCCTTCGAATGGGTGTTGACCGCGTTCGTTGAGGAAATTGTTGAAGGCACAATGCAAGCGCTAAAAAATGCGAACTCTAAAACCCCCAAACAAGTTGTTTTGAATGTGTTCGAAAATTGGTCAGGAGAACTCGTTCCTGTCATCAGTACCACAGCCCACGGCGCGGAAATTTTGGAATCTGGGATGCGTTTTGCTGCGGAAGCTGCATCTGATTGGGAAGGCAACGTTATGTTAAAGTTGTCAGAATTTCTAGTTGCAACAAAACTCGCGCCTTCTATGGATATGGCACTTGAGTTGGCCAACGCATTGAACCTGGCGTCTAAAGGACTCATGCTAAAATGCCAATCCAAACGAGATTTTTCTTATGAGATGAATCGCATAGTTCAAGCAGTTCTAAGGGATTAGTTTTCGCGTCTGACTGTGTTTTAACAGTCTATCGTCATGGTTGGGTAACCGATCGATCCAAAGCCACAGCCAGTATTTTATTTCTAAATGGTGGTTGGTCTCTCTGCGGTGATTGAGGCTCAAATATTCTTAGTTTACAAAATGATAATAAATGTCATATTGACGCCTTGATGTAGAAACATTCTCTACATCGAAGTGAAGCGCGATCTGGGGGGAGTTATCCGACTGTAGTTACGTCGGACTGCAAGTGAGTAGGTGATGTTTTGTCGAGCATCGCGTGCCTAAGTATTGTTTCCGCAATCATGCAATTCACATCAAAGTTTTCGAGTTCACGTTACATACGGCCGTTTGATATTTGCGGTCATTTTGTTGTGGAGATTTGCGATGAAATTATTTGGAGCAAAGACTAGTCTTCGTTTGGCTCTGTTGACCTCTTGTCTAGCTGTTACTGCATGTGAAGAAACGATTGAAGTAACTGAGCTACCACCTCGATCAGTCAAAACTGTCACGGTGGAAGCATTTACAGGTGAACAATCACGTCGGTTGGCGGGGATTGTGCGGGCACAAACTATCTCGGAACTTGCTTTCGAGGTTTCTGGTCGTGTCGTGGAACTTGCACATGATATTGGTGAGACCGTCACGCCGGGCGAAATCATTGCACGGCTAGATAAGGAACCTTATGAATTGCGGATTCGGACAGCAGAGGCATCTCTCGTGGAAGCTCAGGCTGTTCGTCGTGATGCCCAATCGAAGTACACGCAGCAAAAAACACTTTTTGATCGAGAGTTCGCTACAAAAACCGCTCTGGATACCGCCGAAGCCAACCTCGAAACTGCCCTGAGCGGCGTTATTGCGTCACAAGCTCAACTCGACCTGGCTAAACGAGATCTCGCGCAAACAGAACTGAGGGCCCCTTTTGCTGGCTCAGTAGGCGCTAGATACGTCGACCCGTTTTCTGAAGTTACATCAGGCCAACGCATCTATCAGATTAACTCGGATGGTCAGAATGAAATTCTGGTCAGCCTGCCAGAGAACTTGATCCAGAACATTTCAATTGGTGCTACTGCAGACATTGAGTTTATTACGCAGGGCTTAAGCCTAACCGGCAGGGTTACAGAATTGGCGACTCAACCTAATGCTGCTAACTCCTATGAAATGACGGTTGCCTTGGACAGCCAGCCAGCTCAGTTGCGGCCTGGGATGACGGCGCAAGTAACGTTTAGTTTTGGTTCAACTGCAGATCAAACTTCATACCTTCTACCTGTCACGGCAATACAAGCATTGCCTCAGGAAAACATGGCTCGCGTATATGTGTTTTTGCCAGAACAGGGAACAGTTCAAAAACGTGAAGTACGCATGATCAATGCCATTGGCAATCAGGTCGAAGTTGTAGGTGAGTTGGCAATTGGAGATCTATTGGTTAGTGCGGGCACTTCCTTCTTGAGTGATGGAATGGAAGTTCGCGCCATGACGGGAAGGATTCGTTAAAAATGGGTGGCCTTTCTCAGTTTGCACTTAAAAATAATATGGTGGTCATTGCGCTCGTTTTGATGGCTCTGGTTGCCGGTCCGATTAGTTTTACAACACATCCGTCCAGAGAAGATCCCAAGATCAGCGTGCGTACAGCCGTTATTACTGCCCGGTTTCCTGGAATGTCGCCTGAACGTGTTGAAAACCTGATCACGACAAAGATTGAAGAGCGGGCGCGAGAGATTCCGGAAATTGAGCACATTCGTTCCACGTCCAGAACTGGGTCCGCAACAGTTTTTGTAGACGTATACGATCGCTTTTCAGATATGGCTCCTATCTGGCAGAATCTTCGCAACAAGATGTCTGATTTGAACGCTAGCCTTCCCGAAGGTACCAGTGGGCCAACCGTCAATGACGACTATGGCAATGTCGCAATGGCAACCATAGCTCTGACCGCGGAAGGCTTTACCCGTGCAGAAATGAGGGAGAATGCCAGGTTTGTTCGTGACAGGCTTTATTCGGTTCCTGGCACGCGGAAAGTTGAGCTTTATGGCGTAGAGGAAGAACGCATCTTTATTGAGATGAGTACCGCCAGGCTTGCTCAGTATGGCTTAACATCTGATCAGGTTATTGGATCCATTGCAAATCGCAACATCATTTCCTCTGGCGGCGCTGTTCAGGCCAATATCACCAGTTTCGTTGTTGAGCCCACGGGCAATTATCAAACTATTGAAGATATCGGGGATACAATTGTCCGAATTCCCGGTGAAGACGGAGGAATTGCTTACTTCCGCGACATTGCCGAAATCACCCGGGCCTATTCTGACCCGCCTCAAAACCCCGCTTACTTCAATGGTGAGCCAGCAATCGTGATTTCGGTCGCTATGATGGATAGATACGACGCTGCTCGATATGCGACGGACTTGAAGTCTAGAGTTGTTGAATTGGAAGCACTGCTGCCTCTTGGCTATCAATTGAGGTATATCACGTTTCAGCCAGATGACATTGCTACGGCAGTCGACGGCGTTATGGTAAATCTCTATCAAACGGTCGGAGTCGTTCTCGCGGTCGTAATGATTTTCCTTGGGTGGCGAACCGGATTGATTGTCGGCGCTACCGTTCCCTTAACCATGGTGTTGTCTATTCTCGTAATGCGTTGGATCGACATTGACCTTGAGAGAATGTCGCTCGCCACACTCATCATCGCTTTGGGGTTGTTGGTCGATAATGGCACAGTGATCGCTGAGGAAATCCAACGTCGATTGTCGATTGGCCAGGACCGTTTTCAAGCAGCGATAGAGACCGGTCAAGAACTGGCTATGCCTTTATTGTCCTCCAGCCTTACAACCATAGTCGCCTTCATGCCATTGATGCTCGCGGAAAGCGCGGCTGGAGAGTATACACGCTCTATTTCGCTCGTGATAGCGATCGCGCTTGTAGGGTCTTGGTTGATTGCTTTAACTGTTACGCCGCTCATGTGCGTTTGGTTCGTGAAGCCAGGCAAAAAGATAGACGAAAAGACTGCATTCCAGAGCCGGTTTTATACAATTTATCGAAAGATACTGGAGACTATTTTGGAGAAAAGGCTGGCATTTGTGTCAGGTGTTTTGAGTGTTCTGTTCTTGGCCTTTGTTGGACTTCAATATGTACCGATGGTGTTTTTTCCGTCTTCCAAACGTCCGCAGTTGCAGGTGCTTGTGGACTATGAGGCGGGGACGAATACCTATGCAACAGCGGACGGCGTATTAAAGCTGCAGTGGTGGCTTAGTGATAAAGAAGAAAATCCGGAAGTATCAAACTCTATTGGCTACGTTGCGGATGGTGGTCCCAGGTTTTACATTAGCCTTGACCCGGTAGACCCTGATCCACACAGAGCATTCATGCTCGTAAATTTACATTCTGCAGATGATATTGGTTCAATGGCTAATCGTATCCGGGTCTATGCACTGGAAAACCTGCCGGAAGCTAGGGTTAGGGTGAAAAGAATGGCCATGGGTCCGGGGGAAGCCGGGGCCGTTGATTATCGTCTTTACCATGACGACCCAGTGGTATTGATGGCTGCGGCCGAGCGTATTCGTGACGCCATGGAATCTGTACCATACGCGATCAATGTTAAGGATGATTGGGAGAATCGCACGATCAAGATCGGCGTTCGCATCGACCAAGTCCGTGCAGTGCGTGCTGGACTAACGTCAGAGGAAATTTCACAAGCTCTTAACAGCAGCCTCTCTGGGCAGGCCGTTACTGATTTTCGGGACGGCGATACCCTTATTCCAATTACAATTCGGTCACAGGGCAATGAGCGCAATAGTATCGATCATCTTCGTACATTAAATGTGGTTTCCGTGGCAGGAGGCACAGCGGTACCTTTGTTACAAGTGGCAGACCTAGAAGGAATTCCGGAGTATCCGTTGATGCAACGCCGCAATATGGAGCGGTTGATAACTGTATAAGGCAAAAGCATCGTGATGACGGCGATGGAGTTTAATGACACGCTTCAGCCAGTTGTCTCTCAAATAGCGGAAGACTTCGGTGTGCGGGTAGAAGTTGGCGGGGAGATTGAAGATTCTGCAGAATCTCAAGTGGCCTTGTCGGCCAACATGCCATTAGCGTTGGCAGTAATCGTTCTTATCTTAGTCACTCAGTTTAATAGCCTTGCAAAACCATTAATTATTTTATCGGTCATTCCGCTGACGTTGATCGGAGTCACTCTTGGTCTGTTAATCGCGCCAGGCGCTAACTTGGGCTTTATGGGAATTCTTGGACTTCTATCTCTTGCTGGGATTATCATCAATAGTGCCATTGTGTTGATTGATAGAATCAACACTGAATTGGATAATGGTGAAGAACATTGGGATGCCATAGTTAACGCTTCGTTGATGCGATTGAGGCCTATTTTGGTTACGACCGTTACAACAGTGTTAGGCTTTCTGCCCATTATTCTCAGCAGAGATGTGCTTTTCTATGACTTAGGAATAGTAGTTGTTGGGGGGTTGATTGTTGGCACTTTGCTCACGCTGGCAGTAGTGCCCGTGCTTTATGCAATGCTGTATCTTGTTAGGAAGCCCTTGTTTATAAATTAGCGTTTTCAGAATAGCGTTTATTGATGACCCAACCCCAGTGAAGTGGTCCATTGTTTGAGCTCGGGTTTTGACTTATTCCATCCACGAATAAGGAGAAATCGAATGGGTAAACAACGTCGCTATACATTAGAGCAAATCATCAACAAGCTGCGCGAGGTCGAGGTTCTAATTGAGCGCTGGAGGCGATGTTACAACACGCTCATATTACATAGCTCGCTTGGCTATAAGCCACCTGCACCAGCAACAGTCTTGCCTCGCCCTGCTTTTATGGCTTACGCTGAGCTCTAATTGTCATGGTCGGACTGCTCGCGGAGTCAAATTCTGAATTAGGGATTTGACGACCAGATGGGGGCAGTTCAGTGAGGCCTGCATGTTTTGGGTGAGTATTCGTTAAATCTGCAGGGCTTCTGCAGATACGTGATTTGCATTCTTTTGATCAAAACTCTAGGTTCGGAATGTATGAGTTTATTGAGTTTGTATGTCTAGTGCCGTGCGAGTCTCGAAAGACAGTCTGACATCATCTCGAACCTGTGCAAGACTGATTGAGGTTTCCCAGTTTAGGCTATAGAGTATCTTGGAAGTTCGTAATATATGCGTCGACCTAATTTACCAAATTCAGAGGTAGAGGAATGTATGATGCGATAGAATTGAAGCTTATCGAAGAAGCGGATTTGCTAGCGCAGGATGCTCATATTGATGAATGCCCTCTTTTGAAAAAAATCGATCAAATTTGGCGTTCTATCAAAGGGGTAAACCGATTTCCATTGCGGCAGGATTTCTCTTTAGCCCAACTTGGCAGTGAGGTTAATTGGATCGTTCTAGCAGAAATGGTCGGGCAAAACCCGGATGACTTTATTGTAAGGCTTCAATCTACGAATACGGCAGACGTGGCAGGTAATATCAGCGGGCAAACTTTTGCTGAACTGCCGACATATTATAGAAGAAACTGTATTGGCCTTTACGATAAAATTAGACACGTACAGGGCCCCGTGGTTACCAGAACCGAAGTACTGCATCCAGAGAAGATTTCGATTTCAGTTTATTGTTGGGGTGCTCCACTTTCTCGCAATGGTTCAGACTTGGATTATATCATCCTCAGGCCCCATTTCTTTACAAGCTCAGTTTAGCGCAGGTGTGCCGGTTGGTTACCCTCGGCCAATTAATTGTAGTGTGAGAATTTCCAGAACTTGTAGTTGGCTAAGAAGTTGGTCTTTGTCCTTGGATCGATATTTGGTTGCCTTGCCAGTGCGCACAAAATAGTTGGCGAACTGCGGCAAGGTCATGCCGGAAGCTCCAATTCGTTTGCTGTAAGGCGCTAACAAAGCTTCGACAGCTGCACTTCGAAGCCTGTCTGCAGCTTCGATTTCTTTCCATGTAACGGCGTTAAAGCCTTCGGCCATCTCTCTAGCGTCTGGGCTAGATATAAGTATATCGAAGGGCTCTATGAAAAAATGCTTTATGAAGCATTTCAATTTATCTTCGACGGAGGGCAACTTCGAGCTCTCTTCAAGGGTTTGCTGGAGAGTTTTTTTTGCGTGCCACTGAGTTACAGCGCACATGATCGCCTCTTTATTTGGAAAATTCTTATAGATTGTCTGACGAGTAACACCGACCTCATTTGCAATATCATGCATCTTTGCACGCCTAACTCCATATCGAGTAAAAACACGCAGTGCTGCTTCCAGGATTTGCTCTTTTCGTGACAACATGAAGACATGTTGACAATTTTACGAAATATGTCAATAACATCATTAAGTTATTGAATTTTAATGCTTTTTATACCTCAAGGTTCTTGGTCAGGTGGAGGAACTGTTTGCCAAAAGTCTCCTGTTACCGCTATATCTCGTCCCAATTTGAAAAGAGTCGTCATGTAATCGCCGTCAAACTCGCTGGCTTTATTGGCTTTAAACTCATCTGGTATGGCGATCATATTGAATTCGATACCGTCTCTTTTGCCAGGAAGTATATTCTCTCAACATCTCTGTTAAGCTGGTTATTAAGTAAGCCAGTAAGAGCGCGACTGATAATAGCCAATGTGTTTACGGGGGCTTCTTCATAGAAGCTAATAGAATTACCATTTTGGATGACGAAAATCTGACGTTTTAAATTCACGCCAAACTGTTCATCAAGTTCCGAAAAGGTGAAGTTGTGGTGGGTAGGCATATACTTGGCTGGAAACTGCTCCATCCACATGTAGCTCAGTGAATTTCCTGCCCTCGTCCTCCCATTCTATCAAAACCGGAGGAAACAGTCCGGGTACTGCTGCAGACGCTAGGATGATCTGACGTATCAATGGAGCGCCCTCTGCGCCTCGGTTTTCTGCGATAGCAGTGATATCCCAGACCATCGATCTAAGAGCATCAAATTGCGTGGTCTGAATTACAAGTGTCCGGCCACGTTTCTTTTCGACTGCCAGTTCTAACACCAGTTCTTCGGTTATATGTTCTTCGATAAGATTCTTGAGTGGTTTCGTATCCGCAATAGAAGCTCCCAAGATAATGCTGGTAAAAAACTTCGTTTTGAAAATATTTTCGCGCGTAATAGAGATATAGGCTTCAGTAAGAGTTTCGTCATAGTCGGACCCTAGAAAAGCCATAGGAGCCATGATCGCACCTGTGCTGATGCCGGTGACATAATCAAACTCTGGTCGCGTTCCCGCCTCACTCCATCCTGACAAGATACCGACACCAAATGCCCCATTTGCGCTTCCTCCGGAAAGAACCAGATAGTTACTCACCGGTATGTAAGCTGGGTTTTTGATAAACTCTTTTTCAAATCTACTCAAAAGGTTGTCCGTAGATTGTCGGTATAACTTATCAAGT
This sequence comes from Kordiimonas sp., assembly GCA_963921265.3. Taxonomy (GTDB): domain Bacteria; phylum Pseudomonadota; class Alphaproteobacteria; order Sphingomonadales; family Kordiimonadaceae; genus Kordiimonas. The sequence goes on along the minus strand of OZ001196.2, from coordinate 2,695,273 downwards.
TGTTTGGGTATTTCGTCTCCCCACCAGCGTTCTGGTGCCAGCTCGCTAAAATCAACTTGATAATATTCTGTTTCTGAGAGCGGTCGATGATTTAGGGTATTGGCACATGCTGTGAGCGACAGCATTAACCCAAGAATCCCCCAAGCGTGTCTTTTCATAAGTGGCCCCAATAACTGGATCAATAAGATGCCATATGTTTCTTTTTCAGCAGATAGTTTTTGATCACGCTGCTAAGTTGCCAGTACAATCAAGCCTCTGGACATTTGTCAAAACTCTTTCGAAAGTTGTATGCTTGTGAACACAACAGAGTAATGTTCGCATATGGGTGCGCTTCAATCTGTGATAGCGTTTTACAGCTATTATGGGGTTTTATGTTGTCAGCATGCGTCGCTTGATTCTGCCGAGCGTCAATACCAACAAGCCCATTGCGAAGAAGCTAGTTAACGTGGCCGGTTTGTCAGTGGTTAGAACAATTGTCTCAGTTTGAGTATTTTATGATGTGAGTGTTGGGTTCATCATTTGTTTCTCTTACGCAGCTTGCGGTTTGTGAAACAAACAGAGTTGTTTGCTAGAGTTTTGTTTTACTCTTCGTTTCAAGGTAGTTTCTGCCCTGCCAAAGAAAACCTCAGCAGATGCTGGCGCCAATTCGAATATTATCCGGACCTCCTTCGCTTCTTGTAGATCTCAGATGCGAAAATTCGTCCGAGACGGTTCCATCATGCGCGGACAGTTTCATAGCTCACATCAATGCTACGCTCGTTTAGCATGTCTTCAACCTGGCGCAAGGATAGTGGAAAACGGTCATAACCGCGAGGCGGCTTATTTCAGGTTAAGTCTTGAAGTAGCGAAATGGATTATTCATAGGACAAGGCTATAACCAGCATGACAGTCAGGCAAGTTTCCTCTGACAATGTGGACGCCTCTTCAGAGTGTGTTTGTCGCTTGTTCAGGCGATTCTTTTCGGGCTTTGGCAATGCGCTCCTGCAACAAGGACATCACCCAATCAAAATGTTCGCCCATGCCAGCGTTCACTTGATCAAAATGGTCCGGCCCTTTAAGGAATAGCTCGCCAAGGCGTCGGTAGTTTTCAATATACCTCTCCCAGTTGCCGGGCAGTATTTCTGACAGGTGTGCGTTGAAATATTCCAGATGAAGTCTGCTTACGACAGGGTTCAAGTAGGAGTTTCCCGCTATTTCATTCACCTTTCGGTGAGATTCGGAAACGGCCTGAAAAAACTCTTTGGCATCTCGCTTTTCACCGGCGGCCAGAATTCGGCGCAGGATAGCTTCCAATTCAGCGAGTTGCTCGGGGTCGCTGGGTCGTTCTGCTGCCAGTTCAAATGCCAGCGCGCTCACCTTTTTCAGTACCTGCACACCTTCAAGGAGATCTTGCGTCGTCAGTGTTCGAACACGGGCACCCCGGTTCTGCATAAGCTCCAACAGCCCCTCACCGGCCAGAAGATGGAAAGCCTCCCGAACGGGAGCGGGACTGACCCCAAGGTCTGACGCAACTTCTGCAGTTACCAGGCGCTGACCTGGGACAATCCGACCACCGTGGATGCTTTTCCGCAAATATTCCAACACCCGCTCCATTGAAGATTGCTTCGGCGGTTTTGCCGTGGACTTTGTTTTAGAGTCTAACAAATCGGATATCTCCTGAAGTTTGCCGATAGCTCACTTGCTTAACGCTAACCCAGCCTTACGGAAAATTGAAGCTGCTTCTTTTTCAAAGCGCCCTTGGGCCTGAGTTAACGCTCATATCATTTGTGCTTTTGGATCAATCCTACCTCGTAATTAATATTATATATAATATTCTATATAATAACTTCGTCAATCATATTTGATCTTATGAGGAAGAGTTCATGGTCGAAATTACCTTTGTCTGTGCGGACGAAGAGAAAGTAACGGTGCAGGGCGCGGAGGGTGACTCCCTGATGGAACTTGCGCTGGAGAATATGGTTCCGGGTATCCTTGCTGAGTGTGGCGGAGCATGTGTCTGTGCGACCTGTCACGTGATTATTGCCCCTGAGTGGTCTGACAGGCTGTCGCCGCGCAGCGCACAGGAAGAAGCCATTCTGGAGGGGGCGTTGTCTGTTACCGAGCGCTCCCGTTTGGCGTGCCAAATTTCGCTGAGTGAGGATTTGCAGGGCTTGACCGTGCATGTGCCCGAAGAGCAACTCTAGGAAGGTCGAAGAAATGACAGAAATTAGAGAGTTCGATCCTGTAAGCCCGTATTTTGAGAAAAATGCCTTCAAGGAATTACGGCGTATGCAAGATAGCTGCCGCGTGTACCGCCACAAGGGCACGTTGATGCCTGTGGTGTCGTTTTTCAAGGCGAGGGACATCAAACCGGGCTTGCAAGACTGGCAGCGGTTCTCAAGCCAGCGAAGTGAAGAATATAACAAGAAGGCCTTGGGCGACGCTGCCATTTTGATTGGCAATGATCCGCCGCTTCACACCAAATATCGCGACGTTGTTGCGCCGTTGTTTTTGCCGGGTGCTGTGCATCCCTTAGGGCCGGTTATTGACCGGATGACCGACAAGGCGCTGGATCGTTGTCTGGACGCAGGTGAGGTTAACTTTGTTACGGAATTCGCCTGTACTGTTTCCCTTGGTGTCATTGCTCACATTTGCGATGTGCCCGAGGAGGATCATGATCTGATGTTCCGCATGACCCAGCAAATGGCAACAACCGATGGCATGCCGGTATTCTGGAAAGAACCCCACCCTGAAGTTGAGGCTAGAATTGCGGAGTCAATGCAGGTTCTGGGAGAGTATTTCCTGGATCACGTTAAGACACGGGCGAATAACGGTCGAGACAATATCCTGAATCATATTGCAAGCCAGGTTGATGATCAGCGTCATTTGGCCGGACTGTGCGCCCTCGTCCTTGCAGCGGGTTTTGAGACTACCATGAATCTGATGACCCATGGTTTGTATGAATTGCTGCATCACCCAGAGCAGATGCACATGCTTCGTCAGAATCCAAACATGATCAATGCCGCCGTCGAAGAAATGCTCAGGTTCCGTGGAACAATCCGCAAGCAGGACCGTATTGCGGCTGTTGATATGGAAATTGATGACGTTGAGATCAATAAAGGTGACTCGGTTGCTTTTTGGACCGCTTGTGTCAGTCGCGACCCTGACCTGATTGATCGGCCGGATGAGTTTGACATCGCTCGCAAGGTTCCACGACATGGTGCTTTTGGATCCGGCATTCATATGTGTATCGGCAAAGTTTTGGCCCGACTTGAAGTGCGGGCCGCCATGAAGCGCCTTATCGAAAAAACCAGTCTAATTGAAGAAATGCGCGGTGACGAATCATACCAAAGCGTCGGCAATGGCGTCTTGGATGGGGCCCTGCGTTATTCCGTGCAGCTGAAGTCATAAGGCTAATGGCATGACGCTTGTGTCGGAATATTCTATTGTTCGGTTTTATGAGACCGGTGGACCGGAAGTTCTCAGGCTGGAAACAGCTTCGCTACGTGAACCGGAGGGGTCAGAGGTTGCCCTGAAGATTCTGGGTATTGGCATGACCCAAGGCGATGCCATGTACCGCTCGGGCACGTACCTCGAAGAGCCGAAACTGCCTTCCGGCCTCGGTACTGAGGTTTGCGGCGAGGTCATCGCTACCGGGCCCGATGTCAGTTGGGTTAAGGTTGGGGACCGGGTCAGTTCGCTCTCCTCAATGTCCATAAATAACTATCCATCCTATGGGTCTTACGCACTGTTACCGGAATTTTCCCTGGTCCCGACGCCCTCCGGATTCACAGACCTTGAGGGTGCCGGTTTTTCTCTTGCCTACATCCCCATGTATTTTGCTCTTTTCAAGGAGGCAAAGTTACAGGCTGGTGAATGGCTCGTCCTGAATGCGGCGGCTGCGACGACTTCGCTGGCAGCCTGCCAGATGGCGAAAATTGCAGGGGCCCGGGTTGTCGGGCTTGTGCGTGGAAGGGAAAAGGTTGCGCGCCTTTCCGAAATCAATGCCTATCCGTACGACGCGGTGATTGACTCGCTTGCTGATGACTGTGTTGAGCAGGTTCTGGCCATAACTGGCGGAGGCTGCGATGTCGTTCTGGACCCCGTGGGGGGTAGCCAGAGCGGTCTGCTGAGCCAAATGTGCACGTGGCGTGCCCGCATCATTCACTATGGGGCTTTGGCCGGCGCGATAACGCATCATTCAGTATATGACCTGGCCCAGAAGTATCTGACGGTAAAGGGTTTTACCATTTATGGTTACACCGGCAGCAAGAAAATGGGGCTTCACCGCAACGAGCGGGCCATGAAAGACGCGGCCGCTTTTCTCGATTACGCAGTTCAGCAGGGCATGAAGCCCGTGATCGCTCACACCTTTCCGTTGGATCAGATCGTTCTGGCGCATCAGGCCCTGCAAGAATCTAGACACATTGGCAAGATTGTGGTCGTGCCAGATCATGGTTAAAGGAGAACAGCAAATGTCTGCAACGCCTTATTCAGGAGACATGAAAGATCGGCTGGCCCGTTTCGGTGAGCTTAAGGTCATGAAATCCCAGCGTGAATCTACACTCCCTTTGCCAGTTATGGACATAATTTACGCCCGCCAACTGAAGCCAGTCATCACGCTCGGCGATGAATATGAATCTTCTTTTGGCGACGAGGCACCAATTTCAGGCGCTGCAGGCATGACCATGACCTACGCGATATGCCCACCCGGTACCGGTCCTACCCTGCATGCTCATAAGAAGACCTATGAGACCTTCACTGTGATGAAGGGCAGTTTTAAGTTTTTCTGGGGTGCTGAAGGCGAGAATAGCGTCCAATTGAACCAGTTTGACGTGCTTTCCGTGCCGCCGGGCGTTCATCGCGCATTCACCAATGTCGGTGATGAAGAGGGGGTTCTTCAGGTTGTCATTAGTGTCGGTGTCCATGATGCCAAGGACGTAGTCTTCCCTCAATATACCGCAGACAAAATTGCTGAGCACGGCATGGAATACCTGACCTTCTTCAAGGAAAAAACGGGTCTCGATTTCGAATAGGTTTATCCACGAGGACACCAAGTCTTGCAAGCAATTACCAACATACGCCTGTTCGATGGGCTTTCAGACCAACTGGTTGATGGCAGGGCTGTGCTATTGGATAATGGCCGTATCACCAGTGTGATCAGCGCAAGTGATCCGTTACCAGAGAAATGTCCAACGATTGACGGCGCCGACATTGGTCTGGCGACGGCAATCGACCAAGGATTGATAGACAGTCCTGATCTGATTCTTCTCAAGGATAATCCGTTAGTAGATCTTACTCACCTTTCCTCACTGGTTTGGGTGATGAAAAATGGAAAGCTGTTGAATGTCAGCAGCTCTAAGCAGACTGGCAGCTGAACAGTCTTGTAAAAGGGGAGGCGTTATGAAACGTTCATTTCTAAAGTCGGGAATAGCTGCGGTAGCTATTCTAGCCACTTGTCCGACAGCGGTTGTTGCGCAACAGGATGAGGAAAGCAACCAAGATAGTGGTGAAAACATACTCTTCGAGGAAATTGTGGTTACGGCACGGTTTCGTGCAGAAAGCGCGCAAGACATTGGCGCAGCCATCTCTGCACTGTCTGGTAGTCAACTGGCTGAACAGGGGATCAACAGTGCGCGTGATCTTGCCAGCGCTGTGCCGAGCCTCAGCCTCCAGGATCGCGGTCCTGGCCGAAACGAAATCTCCATTCGAGGCATTGGCCGGACTGTTTTCCAGCAGGATCTGACAGCCTCTGCCGCAAACATTGGTGTTTACATCGATGATGTCCCAGTGAACGTACTGCAAGGTGCCCAGATCGACATTCGTTCTTTCGATCTGGACCGCGTAGAAGTGCTTCGGGGGCCCAGGGCACACTGTTTGGTGAGGGTGCGCAGGGCGGTGCCATTCGCTACTTTACCAAAAACCCTGACCTGTCCGAGATGAGTGTGAAAGGTGAATTGCGCTACAAGAATGTTGATGATGGTGGTTCAGATTTCGGAGGCGGTCTTGCTGTTAATATCCCGATCAAGGAAGACGTTGCGGGTCTTCGGATTGTTGGTAACCGTGTCGTAGAGCCTGGATATATTGACAACGATGTTGATGGGACAGAAAACACCAACGACTATGAAGCTCATAACATCCGAGCAGTTTTCTATGTCGAGCCGAATGACCGCTTGAAAATCAGATTGACCGGAACCTATAACGATGCCGATCAGGGCGCTTTCGGTACATTGAACGGTGATCCCGAAGACCAGACCCTTTTTAGCATTTCCACAGATGGTAGTTTTGTTAAGGACAAATATTACATTGCCAGCGCCAACCTGAGCTACAAATTCGACAAAATAAGTGTCGAGTCCATAACGAGCTATTTTGAGCGCAACAGGGACCGTAGACAGTTGGACCCGTTCTTCACAAACCAGACGCAGGCCATTCGTCAGCTCTTTGCCCTGACCAACCCGCTGGTGCCTTTTGGTGGACCTGACCTAAGCGGTTTGCTGGTCGCCAGTGGCCCTGTTGAGCCTGTGTTCTCAGTGGATACGTCGCACTTTGACCAAATCAGTCAGGAGCTCCGCTTTGTTTCCGACTTTGATGGCCCCTTCAACTTTGTTGCAGGCGCGTTTTTCAGAAGTTTCGATCAATCGGTCGTGTCAACGACAGACAGCGTGCAAAGCGTGGCTTTGCTGCCTGTGACGCTGTTCAACATCGCGGGGGATCAGCTACTCAATCCCGCCTCAGTTTATGCGGGTTATGTGCCGACTTTCCCTGCCAACCCTTCCACTCTCGGCAGCGAGCTGGGTGATCAATTGGGATTGAGCGACTTTTTTGGCGCCCCCGGTACAGCCGCTACAAATGGTTCCGGCAAGCAGTATTCAGCCTTCTTCGAGCTGACTTACGATCTGACTGACCGACTGTCCGTTACGGCTGGACTGCGTTCGCATAACGAAGAGCTCAATGCCTCTTCCATCGCCGCCAGCTACGATCTCCTTGCCGGTCTGCTGGGCGCGAACGTACCGAGAAACTTCCCGCCTGCCGATGCACCAAGTCTAGGAGATGTTGATGTAAATGTATTCCTGCCAAAATTTGCTGTTGAATATAAAGCCTCCGAGGAATTGCTGGTTTATGGCCTGTATTCCGAAGGCGTAAGGAATGGCAATATCAACAGTGGCAGTACAGGCCCAGCAATTCTTCAAACCTTTGGAGAAGACGTGGCGCGAGAAGTTTCTACATTTGAAGAGGAAAGAGTTAGATCCTTCGAGCTTGGCCTGAAATACCAGTCACTGGACGGCCGCATCGGTGCAAACATTGCAGGCTTCTATAACCTGTTTGAAGACATTCAGTCTTTCATAGTGTTTGCAGGGCCACCATCCGCGGGTATTATTGACAATGTGGGCGATGGTGACACCATTGGGGTTGAAGCAGAGGTTTTCTATCAGCCTAACGATTATCTTCGCCTGTTTGCAGGTGGATCGTACACCAAGGCGGAGATCGACACTATCAACGTATCGGATGGCTTTGTTGTTGGAACGGTACCAGGTCAGCCGATTCCCTTCATTCCGGACTTCTCCTTAAACGTAGGTGCGGACTTCAATCGTCCGGTCGGCAATGACGGCCTGGTTTTGGTTGGTAGGGCTTTCTATTCCTATACCGGCAGTTATTCCACTTTCGCGGACGGCGCTCCCGGAAGTGCGTTCAATCCGACACTTGGCAAATTTGGAATCGCGAATGCGTCAGTGGGCTTGCGCAACGATAACTGGTCCCTTGACCTGCGAGTCAGCAACCTGTTCAACAAACGTGAGATCAACCAAGTGTCTCCAACAACGGCCGTGATACAGGGATCTCTTGGTGGACTTAATTTTGCACCAGCTGATGCTCCGGCCAACTTTGCGGACGATTTCCAGATCACACGTCCAAGGACCATTTCTGTCGTTCTGGGATTTGAGTTCTAAGAAATATTCTGCCCCGGTAATGGTGTTGGTATCAGCGTTACCGGGGTAGGCCTCGGCCTGCCTTAACGTAAAAAACAGGTATAGTGCAGATCATTTTGTCGTTAGAAGCTGGGTCGGGGCGTCATACAACTATCCATACGGGAAAGCTACAGGGCTTCCCGGTTTCTGTTAGATTGAACGAAATCGTCGAGATATGCCCATGTCAAATGATCGCATCGTTATAGTAGGCGCCGGGCAGGCCGCCATCCAGACAGCCCATAACTTGCGGGCCTGGGGGCATGAAGGGCCGGTGACCCTGATTGGCGAAGAAGCATCGCCAGCCTATCAGCGGCCGCCCCTATCCAAGGCCTATTTGAAAGGTGAGTTGCTTGAAGAAAAGTTGTTTCTGAAGCCAGCTGCTTTCTATGACCAGAAAGACGTTCAGATAATAACCGGCGTCCGTGTTCAATCGGTCGATCGGAAGATGCGAACAATTCATTGTGACGATGACGTCGTCAGAAGTTGGGACAAACTGGTGCTGGCGACTGGCGCCCGACCAAGGATGTTGCCTGACCTTATGGGAACGAAGCAAGTTATGGCTCTTCGTGGTATCGATGATGCTCTTGCCCTGCGCGATCAGTTGCCAGATATCAAGCACGTGACCATCCTTGGCGGCGGGTATATTGGTCTCGAAACGGCCGCTGTGATTCGCAAGATGGGCATAGAGGTCGTGGTACTGGAGCAGATGCCTCGATTGCTTGCCCGGGTGTCCGGGGAGGTCGTCGCCGACTGGTTCGAGACATTGCACGCTTGGCACGGTGTAGAGATCTTTTGTAGCGCGAGGGTCGACAGGTTCGATACCAATCAGACACAGGTGCATAGCCTAGCGCTGGCAGATGGCAAGCTCATAGAAACGGACCTGCTGTTGCTGGGTATCGGCGTTCTGCCCAATATGGAGCTAGCTTCCGAGGCAGGTTTGGACTGTGACAATGGCATTATGGTCAACAGTGATGGTCAGACCTCTGACCCGGATATCTATGCGATCGGTGATTGTAGCCTGCGCCCGCTGGATGGACAGGCGGACAGGGTGAGGATCGAAAGTGTGCCTAATGCTATTGACCAGGCTAATATTGCTGCTGCCCATATCGTGGGGCGAGCCCGACCGGCGCCGGCGGTGCCGTGGTTCTGGTCAGACCAATATGATACCAAGATTCAAACGGCAGGACTGCTCGCCGGACACGATGATTACGCGGTTTTGGGTAATCCTGCATCCGGAAAGTTTTCCGTCCTTTACTTCAAGGGGGGCGACTTTATTGCCATAGATGCCGTGAACGACCCGATGTCTTTTGTCGCTGGCAAGAAGGTCCTGGCGACTGGGCTGTCACTTACGAGAGCGGATTTACGGGATAACGATTTATCCATGATGGAATTGGTAAAGACGCTTATGCCTCTTGTGTGATCAACCTAATAGTCCCGATTCCGCTTTAATTAGGTGGAAGGGACGCGAGGAGACACATTGATGAGAAGGAAGTTTTCGATCAGAAATTTGGCGATCGCAGCCCTGCTCTCGATTTCGACCTGCTTTGCCTTGTTCCACATTGTTTTGACCGTGGAAAAAGATGATCCAACGGTGGTTAACATTAGAAAGCCCCTTCGTCAGGTCGTTGGCCTGGGGCTTGGCCAACGGCCAGCCTTGAGCCAACTCTCCAAGCATTCAACAGTGCCTTCACCGCTAACCGCCTATGTCGGTGCTGTCGTGAGGAGAGGCCGAAGGTTTCTGCAGGGTGACCTCGTAATTGGCAATGTTGAGGCCAGAGTGTCCAATTGACCTTGGTCGACCCGGTACCAACCACACAGGGACCAAATCTATGGCACAAAAAAAATCATCGGGACCTTTGGTCGTTGGAGTTTCCACAGTAGGTCAGGCGCTTGGTGTCAGTTCGCTGGTGTTCTATTGTTTCAGTGTGTTTGTTAGCCCTCTGGAACAGGCGTTCAACTGGTCGAGGACCGAGATTTCTCTGGCTTTGACGCTGGCAAGCATGACAACCGTACTGACCTCGCCAGTCGTCGGTGCATTGGTTGACCGCTATTCTCCCCGCATATTGTTGCTGCCGTCGATAATTGCGCAAATCGTTTTACTGGGCCTGATGACCTTGCAGAATGGCTCGCTGCTGCTGTTTTACAGCTTCTATATCCTTATGCCGACCCTATTTGTAGGCACCCACTCGATCGTGTATTCACGGGTCATCATCACCTGGTTTGACCAGAACCGCGGTTTGGCGCTTGGCATTGCTCTCTCAGGTGCCGGGTTGGGTGCGATCTTTCTGCCCCCCCTTCTTGCCGGTTTGATAGATGCCTATAGCTGGCGTTTTGGATACGGCGCCTTGGCGGCGCTGGTACTGGCCCTTAGCCTGCCAGCGGTTTACTTCTTTATGCACGAAAACCACGGTTCTTCCGCTCAAAGGTCAGAAAGCCTCTCCCACGATTCGGCTCAAGAAGGTAGTTTGTTTGTTCGAATATTAAAGAGCATCAGGGACGCCTGGCCGGACAAGGCAGTGCTACGTAATCGGATATTCCAGATCATGGCCGTTTCCTTTTTTCTGGTTGGCATGTCGCTGACCGGGGTGGTCGGACATCTTGTTCCGCTTCTGACGGCTGGTGGCCTTGAGTCCCCGCAGGCAGCGCTCGTAGCGTCAGCATTTGGGTTTTCGGTGATCATTGGCCGGGTCGGTGCCGGTTTCCTGATGGACCGGTATCATGCACCGCTTGTTGCCTTTTGTTTTCTGATGGGGCCTGTTTTGGGGGCGATACTGTTTGGCCTGAGCGGTGATGTCATTGTGCTGATTGCAGCCGCATTGTTGTTTGGCCTTGCGATGGGTGCTGAATTTGACATGCTTGGCCTATTCGTCAGTCGATACTTTGAGCAAACGAATTTCGGTATCCTGTGTGGGCTTATCTATGGCTGCTTCCTCGTGGGGGGCTCTTTGGGACCAATATTGCTCGGTCTGAGCTTTGATCTTAACGGGTCCTACAGTAACGGACTTTATGTGCTTTCCGGGGTGACGCTCTTGGGCGCCACGGTAATGTTGAAGCTTGAACCTTTTTCTGATCAGACCGGCGACAAAGAGACGTAGTGAGCGCGTTGTCAGATTAATTCTGTCCTTTCAAGATAAGCTGATATGACTGGCTCATGAGCGATAATTTTAGTGCGATCAGTCCTTACCCGATATCATTCGATTGGCCGTGATGGTGTATGTCCGGCTTCCGATGGCTCTTCGCAATTTCGAAGAACGACTCTTTGAGCGCGGACGCGATGTCAGTTACGAGGCGATCAGATATTGATGGGGTCGTTTTGGTCAGATTTTCGCCAAGGAGATCAGCCGCTGGCGAGCGCGACATCAAGCACAACATTCGGACTAACGGTAGACAGATTAATATTCACTACATGAAAAAATTTATCAATTATTATATAATATACGACAAATTCGATAAATATTTTCGGCCAGAATGATTTAGTTTCCCTCATTCACATTTGGGAGCTGGATATGGCGATTCAGCACATCACATCGATTGGTGGAATGTTAGATGAGTGTTTCTGAATTTTTTAGTAATGACTATGTAAGTGCAAGATCAAAGTTTCTATCAGCGTGCCAATCCGGCGGTATTGAAGTTGATAGTTATCTCAATCCAAACGCCAAGGGTAAGGGTGGAGAAGAGCTCACGGTTGATGTGGCCAGAATTGGCAATCCTGATGCGGATAATGTGATCTTTATACTAAGCGCTGTTCATGGTGTTGAAGGTTATTGTGGTTCAGGGGTTCAGGTTGGACTGTTGAACTCTGAGCAGCTAGAGAATATTCCTGATAATCTAAGCGTTGTGCTTGTTCATGGGGTAAATCCATATGGCTTTTCGCACGACCGAAGAGTGACCGAAGAGAATGTAGATCTTAATAGAAACTTCTTTGATTTCAGTAAAGCGGTTCCTAAAAACGTCGCTTATGAAAACCTGCATCAATATATGTACCCTGAGAATTGGGAGGGGCCAGCGAAACAGTCGGCTGAAGAGAGTATCGAGCGTCACATTGAAAAAAAAGGAATCGTACAGTATCAAAAAGATGCGATGGGCGGGCAGTACCAGTTCGATGATGGTATTTTTTTGGTGGTGATGCGCCTACTTGGGCTCGTACGAATCTAGAGACGGTTTTTGAGAAATATTCGCCATCTGCGTCAAATGTTTGTGTAATTGATCTGCATACTGGCCTCGGGCCAAAGGGGGTGGGTGAGTTAGTTACACTGGATCCTGATAAGCTGCCCAAAATGAAATCTTGGTTTGGAAAAGTTACTTGCCCTAGTAGTGGTGATTCATGTGCAGAAAAGATGGAGGGATCCTTAGCAGAGGCTTTAGTGTCAATCTTTCACCCGAAAGATTTTGTTTATGCTGGTCTTGAATTTGGAACAGTGCCTCTATTGCAAGTGCTTGATGCGATCAGGGCGGATAAATGGCTATATTTAAAAGGTGAGGTTAATAGCGCCTTAGGTAAGAAAATCAAAAGTCATGTGCGTGATACTTTTTACTGTAGTGACGAGGGGTGGAAGCAAATGATTTGGGATAGATCTTTGGAGGTTTTTAATCTGGCCAAACAGAATATTGGCCAAAATTAATGGTGCCTCAGTGTAAGTCATTGTATTGATGAGAGTTTATAGCCAGAGGATACAACTTCAAGTTCTGAATTCTGTGAATCAAGCACTCAGCAACTTTCTTACACTAATCCTTATATCGTAAATCCAGAATAGGAAACTCCATTATGCCACTCGAGATAATAGAGAAAGATAATGCAAAAATTAATATAGACGGACAATGCGCGAGTCGTTTCGCTTCAGTCCTGCAGGCGTTTGGGGAGAACTTTAGAAGCCTAGATGAATTGGGCGCTGGTCTATGTGTTTATCACGAGGGCGAAAAAGTGGTGGATATCTGGGGAGGGTATTGTGACCCGGAAAGGTCAAAGCCCTGGGAGCAAGACACCATCGTCAGTATGGCTTCTGTCTTCAAGGGTATGATGTCATTCTGTATTCATAGACTCGCTTACCAAGGAAGAATTTCTTATGACGCACCTGTAGCAGCGTATTGGCCAGAGTTTGCGCAGAGTGGAAAGTCCGAAGTTACCGTACGGCAAGCAATCTCACATCATGCAGCGTTGCAATTCACTGATGCCGCGGAGCCAGGCGATATTTTGCATTGGGACAAATACAAAGGTTGCGTAGAACAGCAGGCCCCAGAGTGGGAGCCTGGAAAAAAGGGCGTGTATCACACCTTTAGCATTGCCCCAATTATCGGGGGATTGGTGGAAGCAGTAACAGGCCAGCGTATTTGGGACTACTTCCGCGCCGAGATAGCTGAGCCTCTTGGGGTGGACTACCAGCTGTCGTTGACCGAGGCTGAACACCAGCGCCTGTGTCCAGACTACAACACCGACGCTTTTCAATCCCAAATAAGTATTGATCCTTCGGTTTTGCAGCGTTTCTTTAAACCGGTTGGAGACCTTTCAAGCTTAATTGGAGGTAAGAATGTGCCCATTCAAGGGTGCCCGAACCTGGGGTCTGCCGGCAATGCTAGAGGCGTCGCAAGAATTTTCGCTTACGCCTCTATGGGCGGTACTCTTGATGGTATAGAGTTCTTGTCACCTGACATCATCGACGAGTTTACGCAAGAGCAATGGAATCACCCTTGCCCGATCTGGGGCATGAATTTCAGACACGCTTTGGGTTTGCTACTGAATCAACCGGATACCTATTTCGGTCCCAATCCAAATGCTTTCGGAACCGCTGGGGCGGGTGAGAGCTTTGGAATGGCAGACAGAGAGAACAAGATTAGCATAGGGTACTGTCTCAACAGCTGGTATCCGGATATGGCAATTGGATCTAGGGCGAAGAAGCTCATTGACTCGGTATATACCTGCATCTAGTTTGCGCGCCTGATTGTACGTCGTCAAAACCAATCGGACAGATGGCGTCTTGATTTTAGAGACAGTTTAGCTCATCAAATTGGTTGTCAATCACAATATTACTGGCGGCGCTGAGTGATCGTGTTTTGTTTAATCAAGTCTCGCTCTTCCAGTATTTGCTGGCTGTTGTCATAGTACACGTCTTGGCCTGCTTGATCGCGTAGTGTGTAGATATCAGATGTAGTCATGTTGTGGCTACACAAGCGCTGTCGGTTTGGTGGACGTTCCAAAAGTCGCGATCTGAGGCCGCACTTTTCAGTTTGGTCGCCCGCTGGCGGCAGCATTACAATACGATTAGGTCACATAGTTGGGGTACAAACCACTCACCCCTAAAACAATCTTACCCCGCCCTGCTGTTCTGGCATACACTACGCTCTGTCCCCCTGTCAGGGCCTATGTTTCAGAATTGATGTTGTGAATAAGTGAGTGTTTGGCTCATGAGCGATAATTTTAGTGCGACAAGTCCTTAACTGACATCATTCGATTGGCCGTGATGATGTATGTCCGGCTTCCGATGGCTCTTCGCGACGTCGTACGCACAACTAGTGGAGTCAAGCGATGGCCTTGGTAACTTGGTTAACATGCTTGTGTGGAGACGATTGTTTCGCTGAAACGCAATCATAGTGCTGCGTGATTAGTTAGAATACACTTCCTAGCAAGACATTAATGTTTTGTATCAGCGAAATAACTGAAAAATACGAACGAAAATAAAAAAATACTGAAACATATTATCAATAAAAGATAAAAAAATGAGAATTTAAAAAATCATTTTCGAGATAGAGGCGCTACTTTTCTCATCAACGGTTAGATGAGGACTGAAGTTATGGCCACAGGTGATCCGGTAAAAAAAGCGCACGCGCAATTAGACTCATATGAGCTTCATGATCGCTATACGAGAACAAGTGGCAGAGTGTTTCTGACAGGAACGCAAGCACTTGTGGCTCTTTTGCTTTTACAGCGTAGAGCGGACGATGTGGCTGGTCTCAATACAGCTGGATTTGTCAGTGGGTATCCTGGTTCGCCCCTCGGCGGTGTTGATGCAACCATGCACAGCGCTAAGAAGGTACTTGATGAGGCTAACGTAGATTTCTTGCCAGCAATTAATGAGGACCTTGCCGCTACCGCTGTATGTGGAACCCAGCAGGTAGAGATCGAGAAGAATAAGACCGTCGATGGCGTGTTTGGGATGTGGTGCGGTAAGGGTTGTGGCGCAGACCGCTCCGGTGACGCCATGAAACACGGTAATGCCTATGGGTCATCAGAAAATGGCGGCGTGTTGGCAATCATTGGTGATGATCATGGGTGTGTTTCATCAACCATGTCTCAGCAGTCGGATTTCGCGCTTAAGTCATGGTATATGCCGGTTTTGAATCCGGCAAACTTGGAAGATTATCTGAGCTTCGGTTTGTGGGGTTATGCTGTGTCGCGCTATTCTGGCGCTTGGGTGGGTTTCAAGGCCATCTCCGAAACTGTAGAAAGCGCTGCTTCGGTCGAGCTACCTGAGCTCCCCAGCTATGTCGAGCCGACAGATTATCAAAAGCCGGAAACTGGGCTAAATCTGCGATACCCGGATCTGCCGGGAATGCATATTGAGCAGAGACTAGAGCAGAAGATGGAGGCGGTAAAAGCTTTCGCCCGAGCCAATCCAATCGATCGGACTGTATTCAATAACCCGTCAGCGAAAATAGGTATTGTCACTTCTGGCAAGGCCTATCCAGACCTCATGGAGGCGCTCGCGCTTCTTGGTATCGATGAGAGCAACGCGGCTGAGTACAGTCTCGATGTCTACAAAGTTGGTTTGGTATGGCCGCTTGAAACGGAGGGGGCGGCTAAATTTGCTGCTGGAAAAGACGAAGTTCTCATTATCGAGGAAAAGCGTGATGTAATCGAGGAGCAACTCAAAGCTGACTCATACAATCGCGGTGATCAGCGCCCGGGTCGGATTGTTGGCAAGAAGGACGAGGCCGGGAATGGTTTGGTGCCGGATGTGGCGGAGTTGTCGCCTTCAGGTGTGGCACCAATCATTGCGGCAAGACTGGAAAAAGTGCTCAAGGGCGCTCAATTCGAAGAAGCTCTGGGCAAAATTGCCAAGGCAAAGCAAACTGTTGCGCCGCCTCCGGGTGTTAAGCGTACTCCATACTTTTGCTCGGGTTGTCCTCATAACTCGTCGACGAAAGTTCCCGAAGGCTCAAGGGTTCTTGGTGGTACTGGATGCCATTTCATGACGGCATGGATGGAAGACCGTCGGAAGACAGATCATATCATGCAGATGGGTGGGGAAGGTATAAATTGGCTTACCAAGTCAATGTATATTGAGGATGGTCATACCTTCCAAAACTTAGGCGATGGAACATATAGTCACTCTGGCATACAGGCTATCAGGCAAGCCGTAGCGGCTAAAACCAATATCACATACAAGATTCTTTATAATGATGCGGTCGCTATGACTGGCGGTCAGGATGTTGCTGGTTATCCCACAGTCCCTAAGATTGCATCTAATCTCGTTAACTCAGGTGTCGGCAAAGTCACGGTAGTTAGTGACGAGCCAGAGCGGACGAGAAAATATGGAAAATATCCTGAAAACGTCGCAATTGAACATCGTGACGATCTGGATACGGTTCAAAGAGACCTTAGAGAAATATCTGGTGTGACGGCCTTAATCTATGACCAGACGTGTGCTGCTGAAAAGCGTCGGCGCCGGAAGAGAGGCAAGTTTCCTGACCCCGCAAAGCGGATGTTTATAAATGATCTGGTTTGTGAGGGCTGTGGTGACTGTTCGGTGCAATCCAATTGTCTCTCCATAGTGCCCAAAGAAACTGAATTTGGGCGGAAGAGAAAAATTGATCAGGCGTCTTGCAACAAAGACTATTCGTGCGCAAATGGCTTTTGTCCAAGTTTCGTTTCGATCGAAGGTGGCGAGCTTAAAAAGCCGGATTCGCGACCACTTGGTCCAAAGGTTACGACGATGCTTGCGGTGCTGCCAGACGCTGATGTTCCCGAGATCGATCATTCATATAACCTGCTTGTGGGCGGTGTTGGCGGAACCGGCATTGTAACGGTTGGTGCCATTCTGTCGATGGCGGCCCATCTGGAAGGCAAAGGTACTTCGGTGCAGGACTACACTGGCATAGCTCAAAAAGGTGGATCGGTATTTAGTTATGTTAGGTTTGCAAACACCCCTGAAGACCTCAATCAAATTCGAATTGATATTGGGTCAGCCAATGCGGTGATTCTGGCGGACTTGGTTGTGGGCAATGACCCGCGTGCATTGGGCGTGATGCGAGATGGTGGAACTCAAGCCATTGTCAATACAGCGACGATACCCACAGCAGATTTCGTGCGCGACAGGAACATGGATTTCCAAACGGCTCTTCAACTGAAAACGGTTAAAGATGCTTGCGGAGAAATGAATGTAGAGGGCATCAACGCCATTGAAGTAGCGTCTTGGCTACTCGGCGATACCGTCTTCTCAAACATCCTTTTGCTTGGAATGGCGTGGCAGAAGGGGCTAATACCAGTCTCTGCAAATGCAATCTATCGTGCCATGGAGCTTAATGGCAAGGCAGTCGAAAAAAACAAAAAGGCATTTGATTTGGGTCGTGTAGCCGCGATCGATCCGAAAGCTGTTCGTGAAGCTGCGGAATATGATGAGGATGAAGTTGCTCAGAGTAACGAACTGCAACAGATTGTTGAGCGTCGGGCAGCGTTTTTGATCGATTACCAGAATCAAGATTACTCAAATCAATATCAGGAGTTCATCGGCAAGGTTGAGCAGTCGGTTTTGGGAATTGATGGTGGTGAAGAGTTTGCCAAAACTGTTGCCAAGAACCTCTTCAAGTTAATGGCCTACAAAGACGAATATGAGGTGGCTCGTCTTCATACGGATGGGTCGTTCAAAGAAAAAATCGCCGCAAACTTCACTGGCGATTACAAGGTCAAATTTCACATGGCCCCACCAATCTTCAATCGAGGACTGGATACACAAGGGCGCCCTAAAAAGACCACTTTTGGACCATGGATGTATTCTGTTTTGTCTTTCGTTGCGAAGTTTAGGTCGCTGCGCGGAACGGCTTTCGATGTGTTTGGTTACACGGAAGAACGGAAAATGGAGCGTCACCTTATTTCTGATTATAAGGCACGTATTTTAGCGCTGCTTCCAAAGATCAATGAGGACAACATCTCTGTTGCCACTGAAATAGCGAACGTACCTGACCAAATCCGCGGATATGGACCAGTTAAAGAAAAGTCGGTTGTCGAAGCAACGCAAGCGCTCCAGGAGCTGGAGTCTAAGTTTTCAAAAATCCAAAACTCTAAGAAGGCAGCCTGATCAACTTTGATCAGGCACCTTAACGATGCAACAAGAAATTAAGTGAGGCCCCCGAAATGCCCATTCAAGAAGCAGAGAAAATCTGGAAAAATGGCAAGTTCATTCCTTGGTCAGAAGCGAATACACATATCATGACTCAAGGTTTACACTATGGATCTGCTGCTTGGGACGGTGCGAGAGCATACGATACCAAGCACAAAGGTACATGTATATTTAGAAATCGTGACCATGTAGAGCGCCTGTTTTTCTCAGCAAGTGTTTATCGGATTCCAATCGACCCAAGCATCGAAGAAGTCATGCAAATAAGTAAGGATGTGGTGCGTGAAAATAAGCTTTCTTCTGCATATATCCGTCCACTTGCCTATATGGATTATGGTGAAATCGGACCGGCAATGCCAACCAATCCACATAGCTTGTGCGTGATTGCATTTCCATTTGGTAGCTATCTAGGCGCGGATGGCATGGCAAATGGAGTAGATGTTTGTGTTTCCAGTTGGAGGCGTCCGCCTTCGGGCACAATACCAATGGGAGCCAAAGTCTCGGGCAATTATTTGTCTAGCCGTTTGATTTCGATGGAGGCCAAGGAGCGCGGGTTTGCGGAAGGAATTGCACTTGCTCACGACGGCACTCTCAGCGAAGGTGCCGGCGCAAACCTCTTTGTGGTGAAAAACGGCCGCCTCCTTACGCCAACCACCGCAAACTCGATCCTCGAAGGAATTACGCGTGATACAATTATCACACTTGCAGGTGAGCTTGGCATCGAAGTTGTCGAGCAACCACTACCACGTGAAATCCTGTATTCTGCAGACGAGATCTTTATGACTGGTACCGCAGCAGAGGTGACCCCAATCCGGTCAGTCGACAAGATTCAGGTTGGCGATGGAAATCGGCCAGTAACCACGGCAATTGAAAAAGCTTTCTTTGGTCTGATGTCAGGTGAAACTGAGGATAAATGGGGCTGGCTCGATCCAGTCGAGTAGCAAGCAATATTGGAGCGTGAATATGAGCAGTAATCTTAATTTCTACATTGATGGAGCATGGGTGGCCCCTCTCGGTGAAGTCAAAACCATTGCAGTCAAAAATCCAGCGACCAATCAAGAGATTGCAGAAGTCGCTTTGGCTAGTGCAGAGGATGTTGATCGAGCAGTTCAGGCTGCCAAGAAAGCGTTTGAGACGTATTCCCAAACTACGGTTGAAGAACGCCTAGCGCTTTTGGAAGCTTTTTTAGGTGAATACAAAGCTAGATTCAAAGCGATTGGTCAGGCAATCCAAGACGAAATTGGTGCTCCTGCCAGCCTTGCTCAGGGAGCACAAGCCGGTTCGGGCATGATCCACATCAAAACCGCAATGAAGATGTTAAACCTTGTGAAATTCGAAGAAGAATTGGGGGAATCCCGGATCACAAGGGAACCAATCGGCGTGGTTGGCATGATATGCCCATGGAACTGGCCGGCGAACCAGGTGATGGCTAAAGTTGCCCCAGCTTTGGCAGCAGGTTGCACAATGGTTCTGAAGCCAAGTGAGGTTTCTCCTCTGGATGCGATTATAATTGCAGAGGCTATCGATGCAGCCGGGTACCCAGCTGGAGTGTTCAATTTGGTAAATGGTGATGGCGCCACAACAGGGGCCGCCATTACGGAACACCCCAATGTCGACATGGTGAGCTTCACCGGGTCAACTCGGGCCGGTGTGCACATCTCCCGTGCTGCTGCAGCAACCATTAAAAGAGTCTCTTTAGAACTTGGTGGCAAAGGGCCAAACATTGTTTTGGATGATGCAGACTTTGAGAGGGCGGTGAAAGGCTGTGTTCGAGGCTGTCTAGAAAACACAGGTCAGTCCTGCTTGGCTCCAACACGCCTTTTAGTCCAAAAAGGCCGTGTTGGAGAAGCGATTGAAATCGCGATTGCAACTGCAGAAAAAGTTAAGGTCGGCGATCCAAACGACCCCGACGTGCGAATGGGCCCGGCTGCCAGTGAGATGCAATACAATAAGATTCAGGAAATGATCGAACTTGGTATCAAAGAGGGCGCGCGCCTCGTTTATGGTGGTCCCGGGAAGCCAGAGGGCCTCGAAAACGGATGGTATGTTAAGCCAACGATCTTCGCCGACGTCAGCAATGATATGACCATTGCGCGTGAAGAGATATTTGGACCAGTGCTTTGCATTATTGGTTATGAAGACGAGGACGATGCAGTTCGTATTGCAAACGATAGCCCGTACGGTCTGGCTGGTTATGTTAGTTCAGCAGACGTTGAAAGAGCTCGTGCCGTAGGCAAGCGCATGCAAGTCGGAGCTGTCCAAATCAATGGCGCAGGTATTGACTTTAGGATGCCGTTCGGGGGCTTCAAACAGTCTGGTAATGGCCGTGAATGGGGTCTACATGGCATTGAGGAATTCCTGGAAGTTAAATCATTGGTCGTTTAACAACGATACCACATGGTCGGCTGGCGCGTTAAGGACACCAAAATGCTCGAAATTGATCTAACCCACTTAGAAAAATGGAAAGATAAAGTCGAAAGCAAGAAACAGCTTATCGACGAAGCGTATTGTAGGCGTCTAGCCGGTGCTATTGGTAGTAAAGCTAACGTTACTAAGGGCGCAGTTTTGCCTGCGCCCTGGCATTGGAGTTTCTTTTTGCCAGAGACTTCAGCCTCTAACACCGATATTGATGGCCATGAGAAAAGAGGTGGTTTTTTGCCGCCTGTGCCGTTGCCGCGGAGGATGTGGGCAGGGAACAAAGTGAAATTCTATGGGAGTCTTCGCATTGGAGACTGCGCTGAGAAAAGATCAAGGGTTTCCAGTATCAGTCTAAAGAATGGGCGATCCGGCCAACTGGTCTTTGTGGTGGTCAACCATCAGATTTTTGTTGGTGATAAGTTGACCGTTGATGAAGACCAGACAATCGTTTATCGAGATGCTCCCAATTTAAGTTCGGCTCCAGCTGAGATCTCTAAACCAGACCCGTACCTCGAAATTGCAGATGATGCTCGGGTTGTGCATCCAAACCCGGTGCTCTTGTTCAGGTATTCAGCTCTTACCTACAATTCTCATCGCATTCATTACGATAGAGAGTATGCGGTGAAAGAAGAAGGTTATCCCGGTCTCGTGGTGCATGGACCTTTATTGGCAACCTTATTGCTTGATCATTTAAACCAGGTTGCACCAGAGTTTTTGGTTCGAAAGTTTAGCTTTAAGGCTGTAAGGCCTCTGTTTGATACTCATGACTTCACATTGAACTGCAAGCGCGACGGCAGTTCCGCATTGGTTTGGGCAGCTGATCATCTTGGTCAGTTGGCAATGGAGATGACTGTCAATGGCACATGAGCCTTGGAGACTTGGTAAGGATAAAAAAGAACCACCGTTCTGGAGGTCATTGCTGTTCATTCCGGTTCTTGAGGACCGTTTTGTGGACAAGGCCCTTCAAAGGGGTGCAGATGCAATCATATTGGACTTAGAAGACGGGTGTTAGCCCCGAGAGGAAGGGGGAAGCGCGAAACAAGCTTGATAGGGCGATCAGCAAACTAGTTGGCCAGGGAACCGATGTTCTGGTCCGGATCAATGCCGACCCGGACTACATCGCTCAGGATTTGCGGCATGCCATTCGTCCGGAAATATCCGCGATTATGTTGCCCAAGGTTAGATTGCGCGCTGATATGGTTGATGTTGATACGCTGATGAGTTCGTTTGAAGAACGGAGAGGAGTGCGGCGTGGAACAATCCCGGTGCTGCCACTTATAGAAACCGTAGAGGCACTCCCGCACCTTGATGATATTGCTGCGCATTCCAGAACAATGGGATTGGCGTTTGGTCCCGAAGATATGGCGGCATCAATGGGTGCGAAGGTGACCGAAGACGCATTGGTGTTTCCGGCGAAGATGATGCTTTACGCTGCGAAAAGAGTGCATCTGCCAGCGTACGGCTTCGTTGGCTCTATAGCTGACTTCAGTGATAAAGTAGCCCTTTTGGCAAGGTGCTCAAGGGCCTATGACCTGGGTTTTGACGGTGCACTCGGCATTCATCCCTCTCAGGTGCCTGTCTTCAACGATGGTTATATGCCGAGTGACGCAGATTTAAACTTTGCCAAAAGTGTCGTAGAGGCTTTTGAAACAGCAAAAGCAAATGGTAAAGGTGCCACGTCAATCAAAGGAAAAATGATTGACAAGCCTGTTCTTGATCGAGCCTTGCGAACCATGAAGATGCAACAAAGGTTTGCGAAATAACCTGATTCCTCTAGTAGAATTGAACATTTTTCGGAGTTAGGCATAACGCTACCTTGATGATATGCAATTCACTTGCACGAGTGTACAAGTGTTAAGTTATTTCTATCTTAGATGCCTAAAAAAGCGAATTTAGATGCTTTCGAAAGCGGGCCAGACCTTCTTCGATTTGCGGATCCTTTATAACGTCGTAGCAAGCGAACGTTTCGAGTTTTTTCATGCCGAAGAACCGGAAATTCATATGCTGTGGGAAAAATAGATCGTCTACTGATTTGCCCCCGAATAAATACTCTTCTGGGGCGTTAAAAGCTTCCTCTGGAGCATTGAAGGTAAGCGAGAGCATATATGATTTACCTTTAAGAGTGCCACCTGATCCGTAATCAGCTTTTGGCGCTTGTGACCGTCGACCGTCACCCCTACAAAGACGGCCATCCATCCCAGCGGAATAAATCTCATCGCAATATCTTTTGGCAGACCACGGGAGTCCCATCCAGTTTACTGGTGATTGGAGAATAAGCGTGTCGGCCCACAGGTGGAGTTCAATTTGATCGTCAACAGAATAGTCATCTGCTGTCTGAACCACCTGCACCTCATGTTTTCTGGCGGTCAAGTAGGCTTCAGCTACCTCCACTAAGGATGCGTTTAGGCGCCCCTTCGAAAAAGCATAGGGCTGATGAGCGTTCAATATAAGAAAATTAGCCATGAAATGTTCCTATCCAATGTGTGATGTCAGGTCTGCGTTTCTTGTACAATGTTTCCACTTTATGGGTGTCTCAATCATGCGTGCGTGTGGAACTGAATCTGCAAACTGTAGTGCAGGTGCATTTTCGACATGCTGTCTGCAATACTACTCGACATACTCAATCAGTAGGTCTTTGGCCTCCACCTGGTCCCCGAATTTAACCGAGACATCCTTGATCTGCATGGATTTTTCTGCATGGAGAACGGTCTCCATTTTCATTGCTTCAATTGAAAGAAGTGGATCGCCCGCATTCACTTTTTGACCAATCTTCACTGAAACCGTTGCAATGACTCCGGGTAATGGAGCGCCGACATGAAGGGGGTTGCCTTCTTCAGCTTTTCGAATTGACCTTACAGTACTGGCGGCATCAAACTTGAGTACTCGAATGACGCGTGGTTGACCATTAAGTTCGAAAAAGACCTCGACATGTCCGTCGTCTTGGGGCTCAGAGACTGCCTGCAGGCGAATAACTAGAGTTTTGCCTGGCTCGATGTCGACAAAGATTTCCTGATTGGGTTCCATGCCGTAGAAAAATACAGATGTTTCCAGATTACTTACGGGCCCAAATTCGGATCTATGTTTTGCAAAGTTGCGATAGACCTTGGGGTACATCAACCAGGAACAGAGTTCAAAATCGTCGACCGAATGCCCTACTGCGTCTTGAGCATCTGCTCTGGCTTTGTCCAAGTCGATCGGCGTCAATATTTCTCCCGGCCTAACCTGTAAAGGTTCTGCTCCTTTTAGTACTTTTGATTGTAGTTCTTTTGGAAACCCTCCATGTGGTTGACCCAGTTCACCCTTGAAGAAGCTTACGACACTCTCTGGAAATGCGACGTCTGTATCAGGTGACTCAACGTCAGTCTTTGTGATGTTCTGAGAAACCATTATCAAAGCCATATCTCCAACAACCTTTGAAGATGGGGTCACCTTTACGATGTCACCAAACATCATATTAACATCCGCGTAAGCTCTTGCTACCTCCGGCCATCTGTGTTCGAGTCCAACCGATCTAGCTTGTTCTTTCAAGTTGGTATATTGACCGCCCGGCATTTCATGTAGATAGACCTCGGAGGCGCCCGCTTTGTTGTCGCTCTCAAAAGCGGCGTATTTGTTTCTCACAGCGCCCCAATAGTCAGAAACTTCCCTAATATGTTCGATGTCCAAGCCAGTATCTCTGTCGGTACCTCTTAATGCCTCTACTATTGAACCCATATTGGGTTGGCTTGTGAGTCCGGAGATACTATCCATCGCGAGGTCTACCGCGTCCACGCCAGCTTCAGCTGCTGCAAAAATTGTGGCTGCCGCCGCACCACTGGTATCATGGGTATGCAAGTGAATTGGCAGGTCTGTTGCATCTTTTAGAGCCGTTACCAGTTTTCTTGCTTGGTTGGGCTTTAGAAGGCCCGCCATGTCTTTGATGCCCAAGATATGGGCTCCAGCTGCTTCTAACTCTCGGGCCATATTCACATAGTAGTTCAAGTTGTATTTTGGGCGATCGGGATCGTCGATATCACCTGTGTAGCAGAGAACAGCCTCACACACCCTGCCACTTTCAATGATAGCGTCCATTGCAACGCGCATATTTTCTACCCAGTTCAGACTATCGAAAACCCTAAACACATCCATTCCAGCGCGAGCGGATTGCCTAATGAATTCCGTTACGGCATTGTCGGGATAATTTGTGTACCCAACCCCGTTGCTTGCCCTCAGCAGCATCTGTGTAAGAATATTTGGAGCTTTAGAGCGTATAGCTTGCAAGCGTTCCCATGGGCATTCATTCAAGAAGCGCATTGCTACATCAAAAGTGGCGCCTCCCCAACATTCCAAAGAGAACAGGTTATGCATTCTCCCAGAGTAGGTGTTGGCAACTTTAGTCATGTCATATGAGCGCATGCGAGTGGCTATCAGGCTTTGGTGGGCATCCCTCATACTCGTATCGGTTATAAGAAGCTTCTTCTGCTCCTTCATCCATTTTGCAAGCCCTTCCGGGCCCTGCATTTCTAGGATTTGTTTAGTGCCTGGCTTGTACTCCATGGAATGAGGCTTAGGCAAAGCCGGAACAAAAGTGGTGCGAGGTTTTGGACGTCCCTCAACCTCTTTGTTACCGTTAACCGTTACCTCCGCTATGTATTTTAGAAGTTTTGTTGCGCGATCTTGTTTGTCTTTTAGCTCAAACAATTCTGGAGTTTCGTCGATGAACTTTGTCGTGTAGCTCGCGTCTTTGAAGGACGGATGGTTAATGAGATTGTCGACAAATGCTAAGTTGGTCGAAACGCCTCGGATACGAAACTCTTTAAGTGCTCGGCTAAGTCTTGCAATTACCTGATCTGGTTCTCGAGCCCATGCCGTCACCTTTTCAAGCATACTATCGTAATAGCGGTTGATCACTGCTCCGGAGTATGCAGTACCACCATCAAGGCGAATGCCAAAACCAGTGGCACCGCGATAGGCTGTAATTCTTCCATAGTCTGGCACAAAATTGTTTTGGGGATCTTCCGTCGTAATCCGGCATTGCATGGCATGACCGTTTAGCTTGATCTCAGACTGGGTGGGCATGCCGCAGTCTTCGCTGCCAATTTTGGCTCCAAAAGCCACCTGAATTTGCGACTTTACGATATCAATCCCAGTAACTTGCTCCGTTACAGTGTGCTCCACTTGCACTCGTGGGTTAACCTCGATGAAGTAAAATTGGCCAGTATCTGCATCCATAAGATACTCGACAGTGCCAGCGTTCTTGTAGCCAACAGATTTCGCGAGATTTAGGGCGGTTTGACATAAGAATTCTCGTTTTTCATCGTTTAAGTAGGGAGCGGGGGCACGCTCAACCACTTTTTGATTTCTCCGCTGAACCGAGCAATCTCGCTCATAGAGATGAACGACATTGCCATGGGTATCTCCAAAAATCTGGACTTCAACATGTCGTGCCCGCTCAACTAGTTTTTCCAAATAAACTTCATCTTTGCCGAAGGCATTGCCCGCTTCTCTTCGACCTTGACTAACGAGTTCCTCTAACTGTTCGGGAGTACTTACAACCCGCATGCCGCGACCGCCACCTCCCCAGCTAGCCTTGAGCATCATTGGGTACCCAACTTGCTCCGCCAGATTGCGGACCTCACCCATATCTGTTGGTAGTGGTGGGGTTGCGGACATTACTGGAACGTTTGCGGCAACTGCAGCTTTACGAGCTGATACTTTGTTGCCCAACTTTCGCATCACGTCTGGTGACGGGCCCACAAATATCACACCTGCTTCTTCACACGCTTCTGCAAACTCCGGGTTCTCGGATAAAAAGCCATACCCAGGGTGAATCGCATCTGCGCCAACTTCCGTGGCAATGCGAATGATGTCGCTGGCATCGAGGTAGGCTTTTACCGGCCCTAGGCCTTCTCCCACCAGATAGCTTTCATCTGCTTTAAAGCGATGCAGCGAAAGCTTGTCTTCTTTAGAGTAAATTGCAACTGTGCGAATACCCAGCTCTGTAGCTGCACGCATAATTCGAATTGCAATTTCACCTCTATTTGCAACCAGCAATTTTTTCGTCATCATTCACAACCTTCGAACAAGTTGAACCATCGATTGCCAAGTCAGTGATCACTAGCTTGGGCTAAAATTTCTAAAGAGCCGGGATCTAGAATGTGACTTTTTTAAAGCGACATAGTTGTTGTTAGACCGGCCAGTTCACTTCTTATACGCAAGCAGTATATTGTGTGCTGCAGCCAACTAAAATCACTCCCGAGCAAACATTCGAAAACGCTTTTCAAACCATTCGAAGAGTACATTGTGTTTCGTGAAATGGGTTTTTGAATTCATCAATATTGGAACTTTTGTGATATATATTTTTCAAGATAATATAAAAAATGTATGAATATTTCAGATTTGGAAGGTGCTGCTAAAAATTCAGAAAACAATTTCATCATACTCGCGATAATGTCGAGAGGCTCAGGGCAAGCCACATCAAAGCGGGATAGAATTTAATGGCGTCTACGAATTTAACTCCAAGGAGATGGAATTCCTCATGGGGTTTTCTATTTGCCGCAATCGGTTTTGCAGTTGGCCTGGGAAACATATGGAGGTTCCCATATGTCACCGGTATGAACGGCGGCAGTGCTTTCCTGTTTATTTACTTAGGGTGTGTTTTGTGCGTTGGATTACCGTTGTTGGTTGCAGAGCTGACCATAGGCAGGAAAGGTAGAGCTAATCCTCCAAGTTGTTTTCGAAGCCTTGCTCAAAGTTCAGGAAAATCCGAAAGTTGGTCCCGCGTTGGTGCCGTTGCGGTCTTTTGTATATTCGTTTTAACTGGCCTCTATTCCATTATTACCAGTTGGACTTTTGACTATTTCTATCACATGGTTTCTGGCTCGTTTGTTGAGGTTAGCGCTGATGCGTCTGGCTCCCAGTTTGCCACTTTGCTCTCTTCTCCATTGCGCTTGGTTTTTTGGCATACGATGGTATGCATTTTGGTGGCAACGGTTGTGAGCCAAGGTGTTAATAAAGGCATCGAGCGCGTCTCAAGCGTTATGATACCCTTGCTTCTGGTCTCTCTTGTTCTCTTGGTGATTTTTGGTTTTGTGGCAGGTGACGCGTCTGCCGGCTTGTCATTTCTGTTTGTGCCCGATTTTGAAAAAGTAACAGCTCAAACGGTAATGCTTGCTCTGGGCCAGGCTTTTTTTTCGATAGGTATCGGTGTCGCGGGGATGATTACTTTTGGGTCATATCTGCCTTCTTCGGCTTCTATTCCGCGAGCCGCTTTGATAATCGTAGCGGCAGACGCAGCCGTTGCGTTACTAGCCGGAATGGCGATATTTCCGATAGCCTTTGGTTACGGTTTGGAGCCAGCATCAGGCCCTAGTCTCATTTTTCAATCCTTGCCTATTGCTTTTGGGAATATGCCCGGAGGGCAATTTTTCGGTTCAGTATTTTTCCTCTTACTTATTTTTGCGGCTTTCACTTCTTGTGTGGGTTGCGGTGAAGCACTCATTTCTTGGGCCAGAGGTAAATTTGGTATTGATCGCAAAAAAACTACAACTGGTGTGATGGTGAGCGTGTGGGGTGTTGGTTTAATTTACATACTGTCTCTTAATGAATGGTCTGACATTCGCCTTATTCCCTTTCTACAAACCTTCGAGAACAAAAATATTTTTGATACCGTGGAATATATTGCGAGCAATGTATTGTTGCTGTCGGGCGCTTTCTTGACTGCTGTGTTTGCAGGTTGGGTCGCTAGACCTAGCCTGTTTGCCGATGCGATGGGTGGGTTGAACTCGCTGTTTTTCCGATTTTGGTATTTCTCCATTCGATACTTGATACCACCTGTTTTGTTGCTGTCACTGACCTATGGAATTAGCGAATAAATTAAAATATTTAAAGGAGTTAGAAATGGAGCGTTCTAATTGGAGAGAGGCCATTAGGCAGATCGGTTTAGAGGCTGGTCCTGCGGTTCGTTCCAAGATCAAAATTCATAAGGCGGCGGCCGATGTATGGTCCACAATCGCAGAAGAAGGCGGCCTTAAGAAGTACCATCCATTTTGTCAGGACACCGAAGTGAAAAAGTGGCCAGGTCCAGATTCAGTGGATACCATCACTTACTACAGTGGTATTTCCTATAAGAGAAACTTTGTCGAGTGGTTAGAGGGTGTTGGCTATGACATTGAAGTGGGAGAGCATCCTAAATTGACCTCGAGGGTCGTTTGGAGAGTTGAAGCGACCAATGAAGCAGAGTCTGAGTTATCAATTGAGGTGTTTCCCTATTTGAGGGCATCATTATCGAGAGAGAAGAAACAAATCTACATTGATCGGCTGTTTAGCGACGTGTTTCAACACTATCTCGATAGTGTCGTCAAGGGTGTGCAATTCAACGTTGAAACTGGCAAAAATATCTCTCCAAATCAATTTGGTACAAACCCACACTATTCCTAGTGGCGGGTTTTCATATCGGGAAAACGATCACAGAGGTTTAAGACAGAAATGACAAAATTTACCATTCAGAATGATATTGCTGTCATCGAGTTGGATAATGGCAAAGCAAATGCAGTCGGTTTTAACGAAGCGGAAATTTTGGAAGGCTATTTGGATGAAGCAGCTGCTAAAGCTAAGGCGACTATTTTAACCGGCCAACCTGGTATGTTGTGTGCTGGTTTTGACCTAAACGTAATTAAAAGTGGACCGGAAGCCATGCGGTCCATGATTGAAGCAGGGGGGCAAATGCTGCTCAAATTTTTGAGTCACCCGCAACCCGTTGTTGTTGCTTCGAGTGGCCATGCAGTTGCTCTTGGAGCTTTGTTTCTGCTTAGCTCAGATGTGAGGTTATCCGCTGCTGGCGACTATAAAATCGGACTGAACGAAACTAAAATTGGCGTTCCTTTACCATTTTATGCTCACGAACTAACTCGAATGCGCATTATGAAACCAAAGCAGCTAGAAGTCGCAGTGCAAGCGAAAATTTATAGCCCAGAAACTGCTGTTGAAGTTGGATTTATTGACGAGATTGTTGACGCGTCATTGCTCATGGAGAGGGCATTAGATATCGCGACTGATTTGGCTAAATACCCTCAAGGTGCTTTTGGGACCGCAAAGCGCAACTTGTTAGATTCATCAATAGAAGCTATTCGGCGCAGCCTAAAGTCCCGCAATTGACTAGAGCTGTTGTTACTTCAGCATATCAAGTGGGTTTATAAGAGGCGATAAGTTTTTTTGCTTCACTAGATATTTGCGAAAAGTTTTGATCGCCTTGAGGCAATAATTCGGGAAATATGATAATAAATTTCAGGGTTTGCGAGCTATTTTTTTGTTTACTGAGGTTCGCAGTGGATAAGGCCAATGCATCCATGATGATTTGCTGGGTCGCTCAAAACCTTCTGCAAAATAAATCTGAATCGGGTTCTGACCCCTGAAGACTCGATCGCAAATTAACTGTGTCTAACAACCTGAAGGACTAGGCCCAATGACAATCCAAAGTGTAAGAACACCGGAAAGCAATTTTGAAAATCTGGAAGGCTATAACTTTTCTCCAAATTATGTCTCGGACCTCGAGGGCTATGAAGGTCTGCGAGTTCACTATTTAGATGAAGGGCCAAAAGACGCGGAGCATGTATTTTTATGTCTTCATGGCCAGCCGACCTGGTCCTACTTGTATCGGAAGATGGTTCCGGTTTTTGCGAACGCCGGCCATCGTGTGATTGCCCCAGACTTTTTTGGTTTCGGTAAGTCTGACAAGCCGGTGGAAGATTCAGTGTATACCTTCAATTTTCATCGTGGATTTTTGATCTCGTTGATTAAGCGACTTGGACTTAACAACATTACTTTGGTTTGTCAGGATTGGGGTGGCTTACTTGGCCTAACTCTTCCTGTTGAGATGCCGGAGAAGTTCCCTAGAATGCTCGTGATGAATACATTTTTGGCAGTGGGGGAGTTGCCAAGCCAAGCTTTCAACGATTGGAGAAATTTTGTGGCATCCAATCCCGATTTTGATATTGGTAAACTCCTGCGTAGGGGTACTCCATTCCTAACCGACGCGGAAGTAGCTGCTTACAATGCTCCATATCCCACTGCCGAATTTCGAGCTGGCCCAAGGAGATTTCCTGCTTTGGTGATGACAGAACCTCACATGGAAGGTTGCTGATCCTGTATTGGGCATGCCAATCATGACTGACCTGAAGAGCGACATTAGAGGTTCTTCGGATATCATGGTTGTTGAAGACGGAGGGCATTTTATTCAGGAGTGGGGTGAGCCAATTGCCAAGGCTGCACTTGAATATTTCGCTAGCTGATCAACGCTGAAGTCGTTCAAAACAAACATAAGAACTCCTTCATATGCAGAACATACTTTCAGGAATGCGGCTGGTAGAAGGTACGGCTTTTATTGCCGCTCCTTCTGGCGGTATGACCCTTGCCCAGCTGGGAGCGGATGTAATTCGTTTTGACCCCATCGGCGGAGGCATTGACTATGACCGCTGGCCGGTCACCAAGGATGGAGCGAGTTTGTATTGGCACAGCTTGAACAAAGGTAAACGCTCTATTGCCGTCAACTTTCGTTCTCCTGAAGGACGTGAATTGCTGTCGGAGTTGATTGCTGCACCGGGAGAAAATGCAGGCATTTTTTTGACTAATTTTCCCGGGAAAGGATGGCTTTCATACGATAAACTTCGTAAACGGCGAGACGATCTGATCTATCTTAATTTGATCGGCGATCGTCATGAAAGCTCTGCAGTGGACTACACTGTTAACTGCAAGGTTGGGTTGCCTCATTTAAATACGCCTACCTCAAGCGACGCGCCACTAAATAGTCCATTTCCTGCTTGGGATGTGATTGCTGGCCAACATATTGCTATTGGATTATTGGCGGCCGAGCGACATCGGAACAAGACTAGTCAAGGCCAGCAAATCAAATTGACGCTTGCGGACGTGGCGTTAGCCACTATGGGACACCTAGGCTACATCGGGGAAGTCATGGTCAACGATGATGAGCGGCCTTCTATCGGCAACCATATATATGGCTCGTTCGGATCCGACTTCGTTTGCCAGGATGGGCGGCGATTGATGGTGGTTGGTATCAGTCAGAAACAATGGCAAGCCCTAGTCAATGTTACGGGTACTTCAGGGGTTCTCGCTCGACTGAGTACCTCTATGCAGCTGGACTTCACTTTGTCCGGTGACCGCTACGCAGCAAGAGAGAGAATCGCTACTTTGATGGCGGAATGGTTCATGGAACGCGATTTTGAGACTGTTGCGACAGCACTTGATAATGCTGGAGCATGTTGGGGCAAATATCAAACCACCAAAGAACTAGTGCAGGAGGACGTGGATTGTTCACCGGACAACCCTCTTTTTGAAATGGTGGAACAGCCCGGCGTCGGCCAATACCTTATGCCTCAAAACCCTCTCACATTCTCGGGGGCTGAGCGGCATGCTGTCAAAGCAGCACCAAAACTTGGTCAACACACTGAAGAGATTCTGACTGAGTTGGGCCTTAGCAGCATGCAGATAGCTCGTCTTTACGATAGCGGTGTGGTGGCAGGCTCTTCTTAAGTCAGCGTTTACACGACCAACTTCTAGAATCTGAAAAAAATCACCCAGAGAAGAACCATGAGTAATGAAGAAAACAATAGTGTGCTTCCAGAACTTGTTAACCAGCTTACCTGTGCCGCTGAAGCATCAGACAAATATCTAGCTGCCGCTCTTAAAACTGCGCAGAACGATATTATTAGAGAAGGTAAGATCGATGGCGCGGTTTTTTTGCAGGACCAACATCGTTCGCATGGTCTTTCTTGGTTGGCGACCTACGTACAAACACTCCAAAATACTGCCAATTGGGCACGGAATTTGGAGTTGAGTGACGATTTCGGCGACACAGAGGCATTGCTATCCCAAATATTGTTTAGCAAGTACCTTGCAGATATCGTTGGTGGAATTCCTATGAGTCAAAGCGAGACTATTCGTTCACATGAACTTGTATCGCACGACCATGCTGCTGAGTTTGCATCCAATCCTGCGGTCAATTTGTTGATCTCTGAGGGGATGACGCCAAAAGTGTTGGCGGCAGCAGCTAGTTTGCTTCCGGATAGCCTATCAAGGGCAACTGTTGAAAATACAGGCGAAGACGAAACGATGTCGATGATAAGAGAGCAGTTTAATCGGTATGCCAATGATAAAATAGTTCCCCATGCTCACGAATGGCATCTCAAGGACGAATATATACCGATGGCTGTCGTTAACGAGATGGCAGAGCTTGGCGTGTTTGGTCTCACAATTCCAGAAGAGTTTGGTGGTCTGGGAATGAGTAAAACCGCAATGTGTGTCGTATCCGAGGAGCTCTCAAGAGGATATATTGGGACGGGGTCGTTGGGCACCCGTTCCGAGATTGCGGCAGAGTTGATTATTATTGGTGGAACAGAAGAACAAAAAGAAAAATACCTGCCCAAAATCGCGGCCGGAGAAATTTTGCCGACTGCGGTGTTCACTGAGCCGAACACAGGGTCAGACCTGGGCAGTTTAAGAACACGAGCAGTAAAGCTTGGCGATACCTACAAGGTAACAGGAGCGAAAACATGGATTACGCACCCTGTACGCGCAGACATTATGACGTTATTGGCTCGTACTGATCCGAAGTCCGAAGATTTTTCTGGATTATCTATGTTCATTGCAGAAAAACCGAGAGGCGACGACGATAACCCTTTTCCTGTGAATGGTCTTAGCGGTAGCGAAATCGAGGTCCTAGGTTACCGCGGAATGAAAGAATATGAAATTGGTTTTGATGACTTTGAAGTCCCTAGTGCCAATCTACTCGGAGGTGAGGAAGGTAAGGGCTTTAAGCACTTAATGTCTACATTTGAGAGTGCTCGTGTTCAAACGGCTGCCCGCGCAATCGGAGTTGCGCAGTGTGCATTTGAACTCGGACTCAAATATGCGTTGGATAGAGTTCAATTCAGGCAAGCAATATTCGAATTCCCGCGAGTCGCCAACAAACTTGTTGTTATGGCCGCCGAACTGCTTGGTGTAAGACAACTTACCTACCACTCTGCTCGCCAGAAAGATTCCGGTAAACGATGTGACTTGGAAGCTGGCATGGCGAAATTGTTGGCGGCTAGGGTTGCTTGGTCAGCTGCGGACAACGCGCTACAAATTCATGGTGGAAATGGATTTGCACTTGAATATCCAATTAGTCGAGTCCTTCAAGACGCCAGAATTTTGAACATATTTGAAGGTGCTGGTGAGGTTCAGGCTATGGTGATAGCGCGACGATTGTTATCACAACGTAACTAGATTTAATAGCTTCTTGGAAGTCCCAACACGTGCTCTGCTACGTAAGACAAGATCATGTTAGTAGACACTGGAGCGATTTGATATAGCCTGGTTTCACGAAGCTTTCTTTCTATGTGGTAGTCTTTACTCATGGCGAAACCACCGAAAGTTTGCATGCAAGTGTCGCCAGCTGCCCAAGAAGCCTCTGAGGCGAGCAGTTTTGCAATATTTGCCTCTGCACCGCATCGTCGACCTTCGTCAAATAATCTTGCAGCCTTCTCCACCATAAGGGCGACTGTCTCTATTTGAGCATGGCATCTGGCAATTGGGAAAGATACTCCTTGGTTCATACCTATAGGACGATCGAAAACCTCTCGCTCTTTTGCATAACCACATGCTTTGTTAACAAAGTAGCGCGCATCGCCGATACATTCTGCAGCGATCAAAATTCTCTCAGCATTCATTACATCTAGAATAACTTGGAAACCCTTGTGCTCTTCGCCAATTAGGTTCTCTGCAGGAATTTCGAAATCGTCAAAGAATAGAGCGCACGAGTGATGGTTGATCATGGCGTCTATTGGCTTGATTTGAAGACCATTTTCCTGTGCTTTGCGAATATCTACAATAAACGCGGACAAACCCTCTGTCTTGTGTGTTCTATCTTCAATAGGTTTTGTGCGAGCTAATAGGAGCATAAGATCGGAGTGTTGAACCCTACTGATCCAGACCTTTTGTCCGTTGACTATGTATTTGTCGCCCTCTCGGCGTGCGAAGGTTTTTAGTGATGTCGTATCGCTACCTGTATTTGGTTCCGTTACAGCAAAGGACTGGAGGCGGAGCTTTCCGGTAGCTACATCGGGAAGGAACTGTCGCTTCTGCGCCTCTGATCCGTGACGGTTGATCGCCCCCATTACATACATCTGCGCATGAATAGCACCAGGGTGCCCACCAGAGCGCGAAATCTCTTCAAGTATGGCACAAGCTTCCAAGAGTCCAAGGCCAGCTCCACCATACTCTGTTGGTATAAGGCAGCCAAGAAAACCAGAAGCAGTCAGTTCTGCAACGAACTCACTTGGATACCCAGAGGAATGATCCAGTTCTTTCCAATAGTCTTCACCAAATTTGTTGCAAATCGCTCGAACAGATCGCTTTATTTCTTCTAGATCCGCTTGATTTTTCATTTTTATCTTCGCCTCCAGCACAATGGGGTGAACCTGTGTGA
The DNA here is from genome assembly GCA_963921265.3 of Kordiimonas sp. Taxonomy (GTDB): domain Bacteria; phylum Pseudomonadota; class Alphaproteobacteria; order Sphingomonadales; family Kordiimonadaceae; genus Kordiimonas. The sequence goes on along the minus strand of OZ001196.2, from coordinate 2,660,123 downwards.
TCAATTCAATGAGGAAATTTCCAAGCTCCTCATTGCAAATCCCAAGCACATATTTTTCGGAGCTAATGTATTCCTTCATTATAAGGTTCCGAACCAGGCTCCGGTTCTAGTCACTTCGAGCTCTTTATGGCGATAAAATGGTCAGGCATGCCGACTGGTGCTACAAAACGGTAGATCAAAAGATGTGTCCAGAATTTGTGGCGACAGCTTCACCTTTTCAGTGTCTTTAAGATAACATGGCAGCGACACCAATCGCATTAGCCCTATGATGTGGCAGATTCCCCGAGGAAAAATATCAAACTTTCCATACCTAGGAGTAATTGCGAAAAAAAACCTCGACATAGTAAATTATTTGAACAGATTTTACGCAACCAATAGTTCCGTAGACGGCCAAACCATTCTCGCCTGAGTCAGTCAACTCAGATTTTGCCGTCGTGTAAGTGAAAAAAGGTAAATTCTAAGTCTTGGAAACAACTCTGTTGCTGAGTAGGAGAGTTGTTTGCTTTTGGAATAAACGAATCCGTTTTTCCGAAAAAGGATTTGAATTTGGGCAAGCATGTGGAACTGAGGAATGGAGACAAGTAGCTTTAGAGGCGGCATTGGATTGACTTATTTTTATCGATAGTGAACGGTAAAGCGGTAAAAAAATTCATAGATTTTGCGTTTTCGTTAAATATCTGGCATGTTTTCTTCGTTGGCGAAATCGAGCTAGTTCGGATAATGTGATGGCGAGTGAACTCAGTCTTATAGACTCAAAAATTCTTAAAATCGTACAACATCAGGGGAAAATTTCACTACAGGAGCTTGCGGAGAAATGTAACACCTCGACAGCGACTTGTTGGCGGCGTTTATGTAACCTAGAGGAAGCTGGGATAATTACAGGCTATCATGCAGTTATTGATAGGCGAAAACTTGGGCTAGACATTTGCGCACTGGTTTTTCTATCTATCGAACATCAGTACAAGCAGGCAGTTAAAGAAATTGAATTAATGATTGAAAACCGGGTTGAAGTCTTGGAGTGTTACAGGACAACAGGCAGCTCAGACTTTACGCTACGTATAGTAGCTAGAGATATTGCCAGTTATGACAAGTTCATTCAGGATTTTCTATTCGCTCTTCCCGGTGTCAGTAACGTGCAGTCCAATATCGTTTTGAGTGAAATTAAATACACTTCTCACTTGCCTATTTAGCAGTCCTTGACCCAAACAAATCAAACTGGTCCATTGTTTGAATTTAGATTTTGACTTATTCCACTTGCGAAAAAAGAGAAACCCAAAGGGTATCCGCCGTACGCGATGACACCCTGTTCTTCAAAAGCTCGTTCATAGGGTGACTAAATTTGACCATTAAATCTGCTCGATCGCACTTCACGTTGGCAATCAAATCACTTAGTAATGTTGTCTTGCTGGTACCGGGTGGAACATTTGGCAAACCATCTTCCGCTAGTTCCAGCGGGTTGACAGTGATTTCAAAATGTAGGTCGTCATCTTCATCATTATAGCAGTGTAGTTGATCAATACGTCCGGCAAAAATCTCACCAAATGCCTAGCAAAAACCGGCTGCAATTCAAGGGCAGGTCAAATGACTTTACGGTGATTATCGACAGTCCAAAATGATTAGTAGAATGCTTTAGCTCCAGAACAAAGAAACTAGCTCATTAAGGAAGATTGAGATTTTTCTTGGTTCTCGGGTGTACAGTCAGATATTTGTCACAAGCGGTTCGGTAGAGATTGACAATCTCAAGGCGGTCGGTTTCGGTCTGGTATTTGGCATCGTTCTGCGCCCAATGGACAATGGTCGAACACTGTTCATGGAGAAATTCCGCATCCTCGTTGGACCACACTATAGTGCCAGGGACTTCAAGATAGATCGGGCTAGTGTGAGCCATAGGGGGCAATCGATTGTCGCCTGTGCGTGACATCGCTGCCTTGTGTGGGGTTGGCACATACGCTCTGGCTGCTAACCAGCCAGAGGCAGCAATCGGCAGGTCTATTTGGAGCCTCTGTTGGTCGCTTGATGGATCGGCGTCAACTGATGCTACAACGTCGCCATTATAAATGATTTCAAGCTTTTTCCATGGGAACAGCTTGTGCGGTGCTTCGACCATGGCGCTGACCCGCAGGGTTTCACCTATATGCGTCGTAACTGTGTCACCAATGTGAGCTCCGCTTACTGTAAGGTCGATTATTGGCCCGGTCGTGACAAATGTGCGCCCCGCCCGTATGCCCTCGATCCAGGCTCCATAACTAAAAGGTTTGTTCCCTAGTCTGACATAGGTTCGGGCAGAGCCAAGGACTTGCAGATTGTACATCTTGTCCGTGCCTGCTGTGGCCGCAAGTCTCGCCCCGGTGTTAAGCAGCCTATACCAGTGATCCACCGCTGATGTAGGTAACAAGAAGCCGGGTCTCGGCTGAAAAGCATCTTGCCATGTGAACAGATCGACAGTGTCAATCTTTCCAAGGCTGGCATCCACCAACAGTTCCCCGCCAGGATGGGGGAAATGAGCCCAGGTCACCAGTGCATCGACCGCGTGAGCTGATTCTGCCACATGTGCCATGGCAGGATAGTCAAAGCCGCCAGGTATTCCCTCGTTTGGAGGTCCCCATGTCAGCGGATATATTGGTTTGTCGAGTGGATGCAGGATCGTGTGGCCAAGAACCCTGTGACGGGTTTCCTGATTATACACGACCAAGACGCCACTTTCGCCCGCAGCCGCTGGCTGAAGGGAGATGCCATCAATGTCTGTGATCCATTCTCCCCAGCGTGTCGCCAGTAGGTAGGCTATACTCAACCCCTCGGCCTCCGCCTCCAGCAGTGCAGTGGATGGTTTGATGAAGTGGGCATGTGTGTCGCCAGAATACCACCCGTTCTTCTCAGGTTCGATCCAGCGATCAAGCTCCAGTGATATGGGGCTATGGCTAGCCTTCTCTATTTCAACAAGGAAGGTCTTTGTAAGGGGCACATATTCGGTTCCGTGAAAGGCCGATAGCTCATAGCTGCCTGGAGGAAGCAGAGCAGTGAACTCCGCATTTACATAGGAATAGACTTTCCCGCTGACAAACACACTGCCTCCAACATCGTCGTTCCAGCCCAAGCTGGGATACTTTCTACGTCCCAGAGGCGGCCAGTGTTCACCGTCTTTGTCTGTAATGTTGATCCGGATGGCAAGCGGTGTACCGGTCCTGCTATCCCTAGCCTGAAAGCGAACAGGAATCGACACCTGCTGTTCGGCGTGGTTTTGTGGCCAAAGCCTTGCTGCTAGTTCAGGCGACACCAAATGTCTTTGCCGAACTTCACTTATCTGCCACTCTCCCTCATTCTTTGTGAGCGTCATTTCGAGCACGCTTTTGATAGCCTTGCGAAATTGCTCCAGTTTAATCTGTGTAATGACCAGTTTGTCATTGTCCCGGCTATAGAGAGCGCGGTCAAAACTAATCTCGCTTTCCCCGGTCGACTTGCTGCGTATGGCTTCATCACGGTTCAGACGAATGTTTTGTCTGTTCAGGGGGCGGCCGAAATCAAGATCGATCCAAGTGAAGTCGCTGGCGAGCGGTTGTGCAAATGCATCAGGGTTGGCACTGCTTATACTAAGTGCCCAGCTTCTGGCCAGACTTTCCGCCTGGGCATAATGATCCCGATCATGAGCCTTCAAGCCTGACGATAGGAGGGATGTGGCCATTATGATGACCAAGGTGGTGATTGGCATTTCGGGCAGTTTGATATTCATAGCGCCCTCCCTTGTTTTGGTTGGCTGTATACTCAGGCTTTAGATAACAAAGGCCACTCAGGATTGTCTTATACCCACATTGGATTTAGCAGCATAATAGATGTGTGATGAAAAATCACACATCTATTATGCTGCTCTTTCTGGAAGTGTTAGGGTAGCCGTCGCCGCTGTCCGGTTCGCGGTGATGGTGGCACCACACAGAATCGCTTAGGAAACCAGGCCGTTCGGGCTGTACAGTATCATTCAAGCCGCCGTCGCCCGGCTCATTGCGACGTTCCGGTCGTGCCATGCTGACTAGTTTCATGGATGCCGCCCGAGTTGCATACGATCAGTATTCCCTCAACCCGCTCTGTCAGATCAGTGTATGATGGTAATAGTTCTAGCGCAGTTCAGTCGTTGATTAATGTGGGATGGAAAAACGAAGGATGCCCTTTCAATCTCTTGCTGGCTGGGTCAGGTGATTTCGAAGAGGCCAGTTGCTCCCATTCCGCCGCCAATATACATGGGAACGAACGCATATCGGGCGTCCCGTCGCTTGCCCTCTATCAGCACATGTCCTGCAAGACGTGCACCAGTCATACCATAAGGGTGACCTACGGAAATAGCGCCTCTGTTCACGTTGAATTTGTCAGGATCTATACCCAGATGACCCCGGCAATAGAGAGCCTGACTTGCGAAGGCTTCATTCAGTTCTCGTAGATCGACATTGTCAACACTGAGGCCATACTTTCTGAGCAGTTTCGGAATGGCTAAAATCGGGCCGACGCCCATTTACTCTGATGCGCAGCCCGCTACCGCCATGCCACGGTATATCCTCAGCGGGTTTAATCCCTGCTTCTCTGTTGCGCTATCTGACATAGTCGTACAGGCAGAGGCATCATCCCATAGTTGGCTGCCGTTGTCTGGTGCAATGCACCCTCCGTCTATCACCGACGCTAAAGCTTGCAGATCAGACAACTTAGTGCCAAGCTTGATGCCTTCATCCTGCACCTAATGTGCCGCGCTGGCGATCGCCATCAAGCCGGAGGAATGCTGCCGGTCAATTGTCTGGCCGCTGACAGAGTGGGGTAACCCGGTAGCGAGCGCGGTTGTTCTCCCGAGGTTCAATGATGCGCCGCGCGCGTTCAGCACCGACCCTACAACCACCTCCTAGATCAAGCCCGACTCAAACTAGCTCTGACGACAGCGTGTTCAATAGCATGCCCCATCAAGGTAGGAGATGTGTTGTTGTTGAATACCCCTTTGAAAGCACGCCCGGTGGGGGTTCGTCACTGCTTGGCGCATATCTCACCCCCTATTCTGATAGGTTTGCCCGGCATTTCATGTTCATTGGGTCAATGAGTCGTGAAATTCTGTGTGGCAAAAACCCGTAGACATACTTGATGATATCCATATTGCTATTGTGATCAAAAATCAATAAATCCGTACATTGATGCTAGAGAATTGTTTGAAACCACCTGTGCCAGCATTGTAGCAAATGCCAATGGAAACGACATTTTTGCAATCTGTGATAGGCGGAAACGGAGGCCATCACAGACCTTTTGGTAAGAACCAACCGTTAGCCTGTTCGGTCCCTTGCAGAAATGGATGAGGGTGCCTAGCCTCCCGTAACTGGCACTACACAAACTCAGTATGATACTGAAATTAAGAAAGCTGCATATATGCCTCATAATCATTTAATGGAACTGTTGAAGTCCGCCGAACAGGCAATCGGCAACACGCCTCTAGTGGACCTGACACAGATTGCCTGTGAACTGAATGGCAGGATATTGGCCAAGCTTGATTATCTGAACCCGGGCTTTTCAAAAAAGGACCGGGCGGCCAAGCAGATTATTGATGATGCTGAGGCAAGTGGTTCGCTGAAGCCCGGCCAGGTGGTGGTTGAGCTGACCAGTGGAAATATGGGAACTGGCCTTGCTATTGTGTGTGCGGCGCGTGGCTACCCCTTCGTCGCGGTTATGTCAAAGGGCAATTCGGAAGAACGAGCGAGGATGATGCGTGCCCTTGGTGCTGAAGTGGTGCTGGTTGATCAACTACCCGGCTCGCGCAAAGGAGAGGTGAGTGGGGCTGACTTGGCCCTGGTAGAAGAAGAGGCAAAACGGATAACGTCAGACCGCAAGGCCTTTCGGGCGGATCAGTTCAACCATTCAGGCAACTTCCGATCCCATTATCTCCATACGGGGCCGGAGTTATGGCATCAATCCGGCGGATCCATTACAGCTTTTTGTGATTTTGTAGGTTCCGGGGGCACTTTTGTTGGTGTGTCCAGTTTCCTCAGGGAGCGATCCCCCGACATTGGCTGCTATGTTGTTGAGCCAGAGGGTGCTTCTGCAATAGCTGGTAAGCCCGTTACGTGCCCTGATCATGTTATTCAAGGTGGCGGATATGCTATAGCTGACCTGAGTTTCCTTGAGTCTATCGCGATTGATGGTTTTGTCGAAATCTCGGGCGATGAAGCGAAAAGCATGGCCCGCCGCTTGTCCGCTGAAGAGGGGATCTTCGCAGGCTTTTCATCTGGAGCCAATGTTGCGGCAGCGGTCAAACTGCTTCAGGGTCCCTGCAAGGGCGGTACCGTCGCTGTGATGATCTGTGACAGCGGTCTGAAGTATCTTTCGACCGATCTTTGGGATTAGCATTGGGTACCAGTTGTCAACTAGGAGCAAATGCACCCGACAGCCGCTATTGTACGTTCACTATGGAATAAACCTTCCCGGCAGAATGAGTGCAGATCGGGTATCTTCAGCTGTATGCAATGTGATCATTGCTGGTTGCGGTGGTGGAATAAGCAGATTGGTGTGGGCTTCTGCCCCGGTTATCACAAGCCTTATTTGTTCGCCCTTTTCAAAACGGGCAGCGAAGGGTTGCAGATCGAACACCATCAGGGTCGGACGTTCCGGGTCAATGCCCGGTGTTGCATCTACGACTGATTTCCGAGAATCCGAAAAGGGTAGCCCAAGATTGTCATAGGACGATTTTCCGAGCACACGGTGGCGTGAATGCATGACACCGTCGGCGAGAAGCTGTAAATTGCCGCGTCTATCAACTCTTTGCACGTAAGCATTGAGGACAATGTCGGGTTGGCTAGCACTCACATACAGCTTTACTATAGGAGAGCCAGCTATCACAAAGGGTTGGTCGAGGGCTGCGGTCGTAAATGACAGAGCGCCATCAGCGGCGTGGGTAACCAGATTGAGCAAGGCTAGCGGTCCCATGCCAATAGCATCATGATAACGGGTGTGTTCGCCCAGTGTCTTGTACTCGTCGACTTTGAAAGTGGATTGTGAAATTGCTGAGCGTCCAAGCTCTGCTTTCAATTCATTCCCGGCCATAAAGAACTCAGCGTGTTCGTTGGACAAGGGAAGTGTCTGAGCAGTGTTCCAACTGAAACTATCCCTGGCCCCCATTTCTGCGTATTGAATTTCGGGCTCCTCCATTATGCCGTTACTGATCCCCTTGACCCAATAGTCTGACCAGCGCAGTTGTTCGATTCGGCGCATGTGATAGGAAGCAGTCTCCCTCACATCTCCCATTCCGATCTCATTCGGCCCATGGGTCCAGGGCCCCATAGTCAATTTTTTTGGATTTGACAGGTTCTGGTGCCATAGCAAAGTATCGATTGACGCAAAATCACGCCATCCGCCCCAATTATAGACAGCTATGCCGGAGCCAAAAATTCGCGGGGCAAGATTGCTCAGACTGTTGGGGCCATCATCCTGTGGGTGCAGCAACATATCAGACTGGTCTCGATAGAAATGCAGCGAACGGATCTTGGCCGCAAGTTCAGGGTTGGCATCCATCAGGTCTCGCAATCTCTGGCTGGAATAAAGCGCTTCCATGACATCAACGGGGCGCTCAGATCCGAGCATTTGAGACAAATATTTGATGAACTCAGCCGCTTCCGGCGATTGCCTTGTAAAATACAACATCGGATCGGTTGCTTCCGGATCGACTAGGCGTTCCAATCTCGCTGCTGCCCGCAGGCTGCCATCCATGTCAGCATCAACTCTGGCAACTTCTGCAGGAGCAACGACAGGATTGATGCTCGAACCTTCAACACCTTCCTGCACACCGTCTCTTTGTGCTTCGCGTGCAAGCCAGGCCAACCCGTACTTTCTGAGAACGCCAGCGCCACTCCAGCTAGCGCGATACTCGTCGAAAGTTGCTACACCGGGCATGATGGATACGAGCCCTTCAGGACGCCCGCTTGCCACAAGATATTGTGACATTCCTTCGTAGGATTGACCGATCATGCCAATGCGGCCCGTTGACCAGGGCTGCTTTCTGATCCATTGAATTATGTGTCGCGCATCCTTGATCTCGGTACCAGACATATCACCGTTGCGAACGCCAAATGATGCGCCGGTGCCACGGGCCTCGACCCGCACAAATGCATATCCATGAGCGATTAGCAGCCCGACCCCTTGAGTGTCTACGTCGGGGCTTTGTGTCAGAGCTTCTTGAATGTCGTTGATCGATTGGCCGGTTGGCACCCTGCCAACATAATGGCTGACTGTTCCGTCTGCCCGCTCGGTTGCGCGCCAATAGCGCGAAAATATAAATATTGTCGGTAGCGGGCCGTCTAGTGGTTGCCCACTTGATGCTGGACGATAGACATCAACTGCCAATTTGGTGCCGTCGTATGATGGAACATATAAAGACTCTCGATGGAAGTGGCTGTATATGGCTTGGGAGTAGCCACGATAGCATCCAAGCGACGAGGCTTTCTCGCTGGCCAAATCCTTTTCGGAGCACAGATAGGTGGTATTTGCCCAATCAGCGCCCGCCAGAGAATCATCATTTGAGTCGGTATTTGCTCGGAGTGCATCACTTTGGGTGCAGCTTGCGGAGAAGGCGGCGAGAATGATTAAGAAACTCATTCGAGCGGCAAATAGTAAGCGAAATGACATAGTTAAAGGCCCTGAAAGCGATAAAATTTCTATCTTATACCTCAATTTTACACAACATAACAGATTGATCAAAAATCACAAAAACCCGCAATGATCGTGGCCCCTGCGATTGAGTGTAGACTTATGGAAGGTGAACAACTTCAATAGAACTCGATGGGGAAAACATGAATCGGGTCGTATATCACGATAGATAATGATAAAGGGTGGCGAGGGTCTGTCAGCGGTGCGCCATTTCAGCAACATGGTCTGCTATGGCAAGTGAAGCGGTCAGGCCTGGGGATTCAATCCCGAACAGGTTGATCAGTCCTTGGAAACCGTGGATTTCTGGTCCTTCTATCTTGAAATCAGCTGCAGGTTCCCCTGGGCCGACAATCTTTGGTCTGATACCTGTATAACTGGCGGTGATTTCGCGGCCAATAACACCAGGCCAGTATCTTGATATGGCAGCCCGAAATGAATCCTCGGCGCTCTCGTTGGCTTTGTAGTCAATTGTGTCAATCCATTCTACATCCGGGCCAAAGCGGGCTCGTCCTGCCAAATCCAGCGTCACATGCACTCCCAGGCCGCCAGACACAGGGATAGGATAAATGAGATGTTGAAAGGGTGACTTGCCGGCCAATACAAAATAGGTACCGCGTGCATACCCGGCATCAGGAATGTAGACAGGGTGCAACCCGATAAATTTACGAGCAATCTCCGGTGCGTCCAGGCCAGCACAATTTATCACCAGATTGGCGTCAAGCTCATACGGATGTTCCTCGCCTATGGTCACGCGGACATCATCGCCTGCACTTCTGGCGCCGGAAAATTTACAATCCAGAGCCAGGGTCGCTCCTGCATTTTCAGCGTCTCCAAGCAGACTATGCATGAGGGTGTGGCTGTCTAAAATTCCAGTCAATGGGGACCAAAGTGCGGAAATTGCCGTCAGTTCTGGTTCGCGCCTATGCGTGGTGGCGGCGTCGAGATATTCCAGGTCATTCACGCCGCAGGCCTCTGCATTCCGTTTTATGGTTTCCAGCTTCAGTTGCTCCGCTGCGTTTGTAGCAACGATAAGCTTGCCGCATTGCCTGTGATCGATATTGCGGGTTCGACAATACTCATAGAGTTTATCCCTGCCTTCCAGGCAAAGCCGTGCCTTCAGGCTGCCGGGAGGATAGTAAATCCCAGCATGGATGACTTCGGAGTTCCGGGAACTAGTATGTGACCCGATCAGGGTTTCTTTCTCTACAATAATTGCCTCGCGGCCAGCTGCTGCGAGTCTGGCCGCGATTGCAAGCCCAATCACACCGGCGCCGATGATAATAACATCAACCTTATCTGTCATAACTATCTTTCTGCGTTTCGTTGGGCGTAGTTTATGATCCTAGTGTTGGTTATGGGCGTCGATTTTTTTTTGCAATAATTGGATGCCTTCGCGGTAAATATCCAACACGGATTCGCGCTGCATTACGTTTTCGAAAGTTGCACGGACCCTGACCAGCTTCATGCTTGCTTCCAATTCAGCAATCAGACCTTGCGCAGTTGCGGCACTGAAGGCCGTTTCTTTTTCGCCGTAGGCAACATAGATTGGACTGGTGTGGGCTCGGATGGTTTCACCAAATTCGTTTTTGTTGTTGTCCCAAGGAATGCGCAACGCCAGCCAACCCGGTTCACTGAGCGAAATGGTCTGGTCAACGAAAGCCTCATAGTAGCCATTTTTAGCGTCGCTGAATGCCTTGCCGATGATCTCCCCGTTGAAAATGACTTCCAACGCCTGAAAATCGGCACGACCCTTTGCATTTCCCTGAATGTGGACCTCATTGTTTTGATGCGTCAATCTAAGGGAGTCACCAATCCTCTTTCCGTTTGCATTGAAGGTAAGTAAGGGACCATTGGTGATGAAGGACTTTCCGCTACGCATGGCTGCCAGCCACTGAGCCGGACTCGGAAGATTGGCATGGTGTACATAAGCACGGGAAAAATCGAGGATGAACCAGTCGGTACCGCTGGAAAATGGCACCTTTAGACCAATGTTCAGGTATCGATAGAAGGTTTCTTCATAATGCGTGCGGCCGTTTCCATCCAGTATATTTTGAGCGTGTAAACGGCCAGCGATCCAGGACGGGATATCTTCCAATCCAAAATCATTGTGAGCCCAAATATTGGTCGCACCGATCTCGCTCGATTTAATTAGTAGCGGCTTCAACCCCGGATAATCGGTCCCTTGTTTGTTCAGTGCCGGGCCGATACTGACCGGCTTCAAGATATCGCCAATCCCGAGCATCAGTGCATGGCCATACCCCTGCTCATACGCCCCAAAATTATTACGAGTTTCCTGGCCAAAGCCGAAGTTTGTTTGAGTAGAGTTGAATTTCTTGAGGGACTCAGGTCGATACTCGTTCGATATGTATCCCAGGTCTTCAGGAGGGCGCTCCAGATAGGATACAAAGACGACATTCAGTCCATCAGCCGCAGGCACAATCTCCAAATACTTGTCTGCGAATGCACGGTGAACTTGCAGCATATGCATGTGCGTGTTACCAGCCCACCAATTGCCCGCCTGCATGTCGGCAAAGCTCTCCAGATTCAAACTGATTGACTGCTTTTTATGCGGGTTCAACGAAATTCGTGACTCGGATCGCTTGGTATCAAGGTCACCTATGGCCTCGATCAGATAATCGCCCGGCTTCAGGCTAGCTGTCAAAACACCATCCACACTCCACCAGTTTTCAACTCGCCTCATGGCAGGTGATTCCATCCAGTCTACCGGCCACCATGCCCTGCCTGTGTTCTCATTGGTGATGCGAACCGTCCCGAATGTGGGTTGTCCCGTCGCGGCGTTAAGAATGTTGATTTTGACCTGTGCAGAAGGCTGGCCGACTTTCTCTCGTTCTAAGTTTTCTGGCACTGGCTGATACAGTTTTGCAAGCGCCCAATACATGGTGCGCTCGTGAGCGGAAGCGATGTGCTGGCTAAAGACAGCAAACATAATGGTCAGGAGCGCTATTCTGGCGAAACGTTCAGGTGAATATGTCTTGGTCATGAATTTTGCTGTTTGATTTGTGATCAATGATGGCTATAATATACCTAAGGAAACATACTTATGCAAGACATGACAGATCATACAGTTGGTACTGAGTGGTTGGGGCGAATGGTTCACCTGATTATACTTACCACGCTGTTTTTGCCATCGGGGTGTGCAGATCCAGAGGAGGAAAAAGGGGCGACGGTCCTACGGGTTTCCTACAGCCATTCACCGCAGCCGGAATCCGAAATTCACTTCTTCGCAGAGGCTTTCAAAGAGATGTTGCTTGCCCGGACGGATGATTTTGATGTCAAGCTGTATGCTAGCAACGCCCTAGGTCAGGAACGCGAGGTATATGAAGGCATTCAGCTGGGGGCAGGGGCTACCTGCGCGGTTACCGGCACCGCCATTCTTTCGAACTTTGATCGCCGGGTAGGTGTTTTGGATCTGCCCTATCTCTGGAATGATTATCCTGCAATGCACCGGGCGCTTGACGGTGAGGTTGGAGCTCAAATTCGTTCCATATTGTTGGAAAGTGGTTTTGAAGTCGTGACGTGGCTGGACAGCTGGGGCTTCAGGAACGTGGCGTCGGCCACACGGCCAATCTCCAATGCGCAGGATCTGAAAGGTATGAAACTGAGGACGATTCCTTCGCCGAGTTACATTGCCGCTGTGCAGGCCATGAGAGCCATTCCGTCGCCAATGGCATTTGGCGAGATTTACACATCGCTTGAAACAGGTGTCATTGATGGATTCGAGCATACTTCATCGGTCATTCTCGCTAACCGACTTTACGAGGTGACTGATTATCTGGCGATTACACGCCACATGCTGGGGCCGGTTGTCTTTGTATGTTCGCGTGACAAGTTGGCGCAACTGCCGGAAGAAGCAAAAGAGCACCTTTATGAGGCGGCGCGTCAGGCAGCGCGGAAACAACGGAGTCAGTCATCAGAGCGGGCAGAGAGTGCTTTGGTCTCGCTGGAGTCGAAAGGGATGGCAATTACGGTGATTGATACCTCAGGCTTTGCAAGTGCGGCGAGGGATGCCCAAGAGGCACTCGCCAGAGACATTGGAGCGGAAAACTTGCTCGCCATGATTCGCGATACTGGATCTCCGTATTAGGATTCGGTGGCATCGCGCAATTAGTAACTTTTTGCAGGAGACAACTGGTGAGTCGACATATTGCAGCCCACGACAATGGCAACAGGGCAATCGTGAATTTCCAGACGGAAAATACCGTTTTGAAAAGAACCTATTTCAACCTGGTTCGGCTTTCTGCAGGTGAAAGCTTCCACGATCAGCTTGAGGGTATCGAGATAGTGCTCGTCGTGATGTCAGGCAGGTGCACTATCACTGCAGGCGGCGAAACGTTTACAGACGTAGGTGGTCGTAAAAATGTCTGGGAGGGCAAGGCTGACTCGGTCTATTGCCCGCAGGGGGTGAGCTTTGAGATTATCTGCCTGAGTGAAAATTGCGAGATCGCCGTTGGTGGCGGTGCCAGCAGAATTGCTTCGACACCTTTCAGGATTACTCCGGACGAAGTTGACATGGTTGATGTGGGTTCAGGTGATACGCATTCACGACGCCGTATCTTTCACATTCTCGGTCAGAATGCTGCGGGCAGGGCAGGCAACCTCTTGGTAAGTGAGCTTTACGCGGACCCGGGTTGCTGGTCAGGTTATCCACCCCACAAACATGACGAGAAGTCTGTCGGAGAATCTGCGCACGAAGAGGTCTACCATTTCCGTTTCAGTCCGGAGACAGGATTCGGCGGTCAGTTTCTCTATACAGATGAAGGGCCTGCCGAAGTTTTCAAGACCGGCAATGGTAGCACTGTTCTAATTGAGGGGGGGTATCACCCGACAGTGACATCTCCGGGACATGCTGAATATATCTTCACGATTCTTGTCGGTCGCGACCAACGCGGGCTGGTGCAGAATTTTGAAGAGCGGCACGAGCACCTGACCGATACCATACCTGGCCTTGGAGCTATGCGTGACAAGTTTAAATAGGTGATGATATTATGACGGTTTACCAGAGTGCGCCTGGATTGGCCCAGTTTGATCTTTCCGGTAAGTGGGCTCTTGTAACGGGCTCATCCCGCGGTATTGGATTTGCCCTAGCGAGACATCTTGCAGCAGCGGGTGCCGGTATCATCCTCAACAGTCGTAACGCAGAGCAATTGGCTGAAGCGCTGTCGCAGCTTGCGGCAGAAGGCGCCACCGTGCGACAGGCCTGTTTCGATGTGACCGAAGAAGAGGCTGTTGAAAATGCTGTTGCTGCCATCGAAGCTGAAACTGGCGGTATCCATATTCTAGTCAATAACGCAGGAATGCAGCAGCGTGAATTGCTCACTGACTTTTCAAAGCAGGACTGGGATCGATTGATCGCGACCAACCTAACTTCAGCGTTTCTGGTTGGTCGAGCGGTTGTTCGTGGAATGATCGCTCGAGGAGGCGGCAAAATCATAAATATCGGTTCTGTGCAAAGCAGCCTCGGGCGTCCCTCAATAGGACCTTACACGGCTTCTAAAGGCGGTGTACGCCTGCTAACCCAGGGCATGTGCGCGGAGTGGGCCAGGCACAATATCCAAGTCAACACGATCTCGCCCGGTTATTTCAAGACTGAACTGACGGAGAATCTAGTCAAGGACGCAGAATTTTCTTCCTGGCTGTGTCAGCGCACGCCTGCTGGCCGATGGGGGGACGTCGATGAGTTGGGAGGCGCAGTAGTGTTTCTGTCTTCGCTTGCTTCAAATTTTGTGAATGGCCAGATGCTGACTGTTGACGGCGGCATGACGGCGGTGGTGTAGCCTTGATTAAGCCAGGACATATGTTCGTTCGTATGCTGGAATGGATTGTCGTCAGCATTTTTGGCACCATGCTGGTTGTTGGTGTTGTGCAAGTAGTTAATCGATATGCAGTGGGCGCGCCTCTCACCTGGTCTGAGGAGGTTCAACGCTACCTGCACGTCTGGCTTGTCTTTCTCAGTTTGCCGCTGGGCTATCTCGGCAGACACCATATCAGCCTTACCTTGATCAAACTCAAGAGGAAGCCAAAACTGCGGGTCTTCTGGGATCGGGCTATCGACGCACTCTGGTTCGTGTTGGGGTCGCTATTGGCGTACAATGCCTTGCAAGTGATGCTGGTTGCAAAAAACCAAACAAGCCCGAGTTTGCAGATGCCGATGAGTATGATGTACAGCGCGTTGCTTGTGAGTGGCGTGATGCTTTGCCTTGTTTCAATATTCCATATGATCCAAGGGTCTCCGCTCTACATAGCAGATGAGGAGCGCACGCAATGATTGCAGTACTGCTTGCTTTGCTCTTACTGTTGACGATCCTCCGTGTTCCTGTCCTTGTTGGAATCGGGTTGGTTGGGCTTGTTGGTATGGCGGCCACCGCGGATGCGTCGACAGCCTTCTTCGCCCAGCGATCCTTTGCTTCGCTGGACAGTTTCAGCTTGCTGGCTTTGCCCTATTTTATTTTGGCGGGCTCAATGATGTCCAAAGGGGGACTTAGCTCTTCATTGCTCAAGTTAGGTAGCGCCTGTTTTGGTCACATTCGGGGTAGCCTGGGCCATGCTTCGATTGCCTCATGCGTTGCCATGGCGAATGTATCTGGATCCTCCACAGCCGAAGCTGCAGCCATTGGATCGGTCACGATCCCGGCCATGAAAGAAGCGGGATACAAGCGGGGTCTCGCTGCAGCCATAGTAGGAGCAGCGGCTACGATTGGGCCTGTCATTCCTCCCAGTATGACAATGATTATCTATGGATCGATCACTGGGGTGTCTATAGGTGGTCTGTTCCTCGCAGGCGTTATTCCGGGCTTGCTAATGGCGGCGACCCTAATGACACTTCTCTATGTCATGTCGTTCAGCTCTAACCACCCCGAGCTGGCAGGGACTTCTCCATGGCCTGGCCACCGTGCAGTGCTCAGAAGCCTACGTGAATCCTGGGTCGCCTTGATCGCTCCCGTTATCATTCTGGGTGGGGTGTTTTCTGGCATCTTTACTGCTACCGAGGCTGGCATCGCGACCTGCCTGTATGCATTTTTGACGAGCTGGCTTTACTATAAGACCATCCGCTTGGGTGACTTGAAACGGATATTGCTTGATGCGGCATTAACTACGTCTGTAGTTATGGGGATTGTGTCTATGGCGGGCTCTCTGGGTTGGCTCATGTCCTTTCTGGAATTCAATATCCAGGCTGTAGAGTTTATCCAGTCGATCTCGGATGACGGCTATGTCGTCCTAGCGCTGATCGTCGTATCTATGCTCGCCCTGACCATGTTTATTGAGTCGCTGGCTGTTCTGATCGTTTTCGCGCCGACCTTTGCCTTGGTCGGTCAGGCTTATGGTTTCGATCCATTTCATCTTGGGATCATTATCGTTATCGCAACCCAGCTTGGTGCAATCTCGCCACCTGTGGCGGTGATCATGTTTGTGACGAGTAAGATTGCTGGCGGCGATATTCTCGAGACTTTTCGATACGGCCTGGTGTTTGCAGCGGCACTTTTTGCCCTGCTCGCAGTGTTGATTTTTGTACCTGACATCATAACGGTGTTGCCGTCAATGATGGCAGATTAACCCGTAGCCCTAATCGGAGAATGACATGAAAAAAAAATCGATGTTGCTACCTGTGTTGGCGTTGTCGATTGCAGTATCACCAACCTTGCAGGCTGAAGACTATGAGGTTTCTGTTGATTTCGCTGCTAAAAGTAAATCGTTTCCCAGGTACTGGCAGTCCAACGGCTTTTCTCCTTCAGAGGTTTTGCTAACGCCGGATATGCGGTTGGGCCTCAAGCTGCTCTCCGCCCAGAAGGGTGGTTTCGATTATGTGCGTCCGCACTATATGCTGGACCTGATCGGTCTCACTGAGGTTGACGACGGCAACTGGAACTTTGACTGGCGTCTGTTCGACGAGGCGACCGATGTGGTCGTGAACAATGATATCAATTTCGTATTTGAATGGATGGGCAACCCGGGCGACCTGTTCAATAATTTCAAGACCGAAGAAGATCTGGAGCGCTGGACCAGGCTGGTTGGGGAAGTGACGCAGCATATGGTTGACCGCTACGGTATTGAAGAGGTTCGAGAGTGGTACTTCGAAACTTCAAATGAGCCAGATGTTCATCCTTTCTGGATGCATGGAGCGGGAGAGTTTCTGAAATATTTCGATGCAACCCAGGCAGGCCTTCGTCGCGTGGATCCGGGCTTTAATCTGGGAGGGCCTGGCAATGCCCGCTTTATGTCGCCTATTCTCAAGCTATTCCTGGAACATATTGAAAAGAAGGCACCGAAAGACCGACCTACTTTTATTTCATCTCACAATAAGGCTACACCTTGGGTGCAGACGCGCTATGAGGAATGGCTGATCGAATATATTGCCGAGAAGCATCCTTCCCTCGCCGATATTCCGCATATGAACAATGAAGCTGACCCTATCGGCGGTTGGGGTATCCCATATTGGTGGCGCACGGGACCATGGCACGGTGCTTATATCGCCCAGGCAGTAGATGCTCACAACCAGACCTTGATTGACAATTTTGGCGTCAATTACTCCTTGCTCAGTAACGACCACGGCTTTATGGGCACTTGGGGGCAGCGAACCCAGTTTGCCCGGATAATACCTGGTGACAACGGTGTCCCACAAAAAGGCAGTGGCGATGAAGGTGGTTGGAAGCCCTTTGGTCAAACCTATTACAACGATCCGCGACCTGAAACGACCGACTTCTATTTAATCAAGAAACCTGCACTGACTGCATTCACACTTATGTCGTTTCTCGGTAGCGAGCGGTTTAATGTTGAGGGTTTTCCTGGAAAAGAGAGGCTGGTAGACCGCTACAAGTCAATCAACCCTAGTGCTGGCTGTTTGGCGACCACACGCAGCGATGGTGCCCATGCGGTGCTCTGTTACAACAAGCCGGAGATCAGGCTGAACAACGGTTTGAATCCGCAAATGGAACCTGATGAGAAGCAGAAGGCGATATGGCTGGAGCAGTCTGGCACGGTCTCCGTTTCCATGTCCGGCATCCAATTTGAGAAGGTAATCCTGACAGAGATTCGGGTTGATGGTGAGCATGGAAACCCCTACGCACTCTATAAGGAATGGGGAGCTCCTGATGACATTACCAGCGAACAATATACTGAGTTGCTAACCAAGCAGGAGCCAGTAATCACTGGCAGCACCAGATTGGAAATCGAAGATGGTTCGCTGGAAGTTAAAGCGGAAATGCAGGGAGCGGCGCTCAGTCTCTTTATTGTAGAGCCGGACTCGAAAGTTGCCCCCTATCAGATTGGGTCGCTGGACATCACGTTGACGGCAGGCTCTAATAGAGAGACTCTGGCAGTGCTTGACTGGAGTCGGGAGGCCGATGCTAGCCTAGCCCACTATGAAGTCTACTATTCTGAAGAGGCTGATGGCTACTTCAGGCAGATTAACAAGTCGCACCTGTTTGATCGCAGTTTTACGCATGTCATTGGCAACAAGAGTGGCTTCTATAAGGTGCGGGCAGTTGGCCTGAATGGTCAGGCAGGGCAGTTTTCGCCAGTTGCTGCGGTCAAATCAGATCACTTCTAAACCAGAACGGCAGGAAATGACTGGAGTAGTCCGGCTTCCACTAGGGAGCCGGGCTTTTGGTAATGATTCATTATACTGACTTTTGATCACAAATCATTGAAGCTGCTAAAAATGGGTCTAAGGTGAACCTTGAAATTAGGGAGGAAGTAATGAAATCAAAAATGCGTATTAGGAAGTCACTTGGCTTTGGACTGAGCTCAGTGGCTGTTGCCGCTGCTTCTCTACTTGGAGCAGGGGTGGCGCAGGCACAGAACGACGACGAACTCATGTTAGAGGAAATCATTGTTACTGCGACTAAACGAGCTGAATCGATTCAGGATATTCCGCTTTCTGTTACCGCGATTGGTCAAGAAGAACTTCAGTTGTCTGGCGCTGTAGAGTTTGCTGACTATGCGACAGCTGTACCTAATTTGAGCTTCGGCTTTGCAGGTGAAGGCCGACAGACATCGCGTCAATTTCAGTTGCGTGGTATTTCTGGTGCCAACACCACCGCCTTTTACATTAATGACACAGCTGTACCGATTACGATAGATCCGCGTGTCATTGACATCAGCAGGATTGAGGTGCTGCGAGGACCACAGGGCTCTCTATTTGGCGCGCGTTCAATGGGCGGACTGGTGCGGTTGGTAACTAACAAGCCATCAACTGAAGAGTTTTCTGGGTCATTTCATGCGGGTCTGGCTGGCGTGCATGAAGGTGGGACAGATTATCAGTTCGACTCTACGATTAACGTTCCTCTGTCTGACTCCGCAGCCTTTAAGGTGACGGGCTATTACATCAATGATGCTGGTTTCATTGATCGCTTGGTTGATCCTGATGCCTCCTCAATCATTGCAAGCGGTGTTGGCCTTAATGGCGACGAGTCTACCAACCGTAACGTCAATCAGGACGAGACATTTGGGTTTGCAGGTTCTTTGCTTCTCAGATTATCCGACAATGTTTCGATCACGCCTGGGATACTATACCAAAAGACTAATTCGGAGGGTCCGGCTTTTGTCGACGATGATATCGAAAATTTCACCAAGGCAAGGCAATTTGATGTTGAAGAAACAGGTCGTGACGAATGGTATCTTGCGTCACTGGAGACTGAAATCTATCTGGAGCACGGCCAGATTGTAAACAGCACGTCCTATTTTGATAGGGAGACTTTAGTTTCCATTTGATGGAGTAAACCCTCCGCCTTCAGGCGGACTGCTTCAGCATGGAACAAAAGCTTATGATCACTCTCCCGCTAAAATGAATGCCCTGCAGGATGAGGCTTCATTTTAGCGGGAGAGTGATCATGCACTATGACAAGGGCAAGCACACGGTTTTTCACCATCGGTATCATCTGGTGTGGATTACGAAATACAGATATCCGGTCCTGAAAGGCCAAGTTCGGCTTCGTGTGCGTGAGCTTGCCCGGCAAGTGTGTGCAGAACTGGATGTTGATATTATCAGTGGCGTCCTGTCCGCAGATCATATCCATATGTTTGTCTCGGTTCCACCCAAGCTGTCGGTGAGCTATGTGATGCAGCGGATCAAGGGGCGCACATCACGCAAAATCCAGATGGAGTTTCCGGACCTGCGAAAAAGATACTGGGGCAGGCGGTTCTGGGCGCGTGGATATTTCTGTACAACAAGCGGACCTGTGACCGATGAACTTATACTTCAGTAGATCAAAAGTCACACTCCATCAGATAACTCTACCGGCATAAGCCGGTAGTGGTTTAAATATTTTTTCAGTGTCTTCATCATTCCGACTGGAATGCTAGTCACTTCCGATGTGCTTGGCGAGGAAAGATTCCATTGCTTTCAATTTGGTCAGACGTGCGTTGGCGGTATCCATGCTGTGCCCGCCATCCTTGATCTCTACATACTCACTATCGGGGTTGTGCCCTTTCAGACGGCTGTAGAAGTTTTCGCTGTCTACAATGCGCAGGCGCGTATCGTCCTTTGACGCCATAACGAGTGCTGGCCGGTTAATCTGCTTTACCAAGTGAGCTGGTGAAACATCTTCCAGATCCTGCCCCTCGAGGCCGATACTATCCAACCAATCTTGCCGGCCCCAAAACTGACTATCCGTTTGTTTTAGCCGCGGCAGGTTGACTGCCCCATTGACGGTGATACCGCACTGGTACAGTTCAGGGTATTGGATCAGACCCATCATGGCGGCATAGCCACCATAGGAAGCGCCCGCAATACAAATGCGGTTTTTGTCTGCTATACCTTCGTCAATCAAATACTTGGTAGCATCGGCGACATCACGTTGCATAACGCCGCCCCATTGGTTGTAACCTGCGGCCATATAGGTTCTTCCGTAGCCATCCGATCCTCGGAAGTTGGGCTTCAATACGGCATAGCCGCGCGACGCCAGAAATTGTGCCCAATAATCCCAGCTGGCATCATCGCGGGCATAGGGGCCACCATGCACCAGAACAACAGTTGGTAGTTTTTTTGCTTCTTGGTTGATGGGAAGGGTTAGGTAGGCAGGAATGGAGCTGCCATCACTTACAGCTATGTCCAGCCGCCGTGTTGGCGCCATCAGTTCCTCCGGCATGTTGGGGTGTTCTTCAGCCACTTGCACCAGTTTTTTTGCCTTCCGGTCATACTGGAAATACAAGCCTGACTGTTTCTCGTTGTATGCAAATAGAAGATACCGCCCGACTTCATGGTCAAAGTCGATGATTTCGATATTGTATCCTGCCAGAGCCTTCTTCATGGCACGATGTAGACCTGCCCATTTTCTATTGAGGTACTTATATTCGGGAAGGTCGGTTGTATAGCCTACCGCAACAATTTGATCGTTATCAGGGTTGCGTGGGAGTCTATCAACATTTACTTCGCTATGAGAGAAAACCTCTTCGGCAATCTCACCGGTGGCTATATCGAGCAAAAATACACCCTGCGTGCCCAAATCGGTTGGGGCATAGACATACATTTTGTCGCCTGCATCGTTTAGACCAAAAAAACTATAGTATTTGAACCAGTCTTGTTCGGCCATGTTCTTCCATTCGCCATTGCCGTTTTGCCAGTAGGCAACGTCAGTTTCGCGCCAAACGCCCCAGCCAAACCGAAGCTCGCCTTGCGCGTCGGTGTACCAGTTTTGTACACCGCGAAAGCCATCGGTAACGTCTTTAAATTCCATGTTTTGGTTTAAATCCTCCGCATTGGATGCGGAAGAAAAGCTAAAGAGAGCGCCAGAGGCGCACCGTTAAACAAACGCAACTTCAGTTGCTACTTTCAAACCTACCGACTTAAGTCGGTAGTGGTTTAGTAAGACGGCACAACACAATTGGTCCACGGCTTGGCATCAAGATCGAACGGTACCCTGTCCCGAGAGACATATTTTACCAGACTATACGATGTGGTCCAGAAAAGACGGCATCTGGCATGTGGAGCCACCATTTTCCATTTTGGCTCGCATGATCACTTTGAAGATATTTGTCGACGATTGTGAATTGGAGCAAGGTCCTATTGTCGTGGCGAAAGGCCCTCACAGGTTTGGTCGCATATCAGCCGATAAGGTGGCAGATGCAGCTTCAACATGCAGTCCGCAAATATGCGCGGCCATGGCCGGCGATGTTTGGGCGTTGGCTACGCCTATTTTGCATGCTTCAGAAACATCAAGCAGTGGAAAGACGCGTAGAATACTGCATGTGGATTTTTCGCCTGACACATTGCCGCATCCGTTATCATGGTTGCCACTATCCGGGTAGTGTCAAATATCTTTCGCACTTTTGATTCTCATGCAACGACGGCTCCTTGTGTTTGATCCGCGAATAGCGGGGTCATGTTCATATACTTACGGGTGGACCATTGGGTTCCTGCTATATGCCTCAATCTGGCCGCGGCCAGATTGAGGCAGGACTTGCCATCCGGGAATGCTCCGACAACGCGGGTACGGCGTCTAATCTCGCGCATGATGCGCTCCAGCGGGTTGTTGTTTGGACTTGCTTCGGTTTAGTGGAGAGCCATTTTAGTTTCCATTTGATGGAGTAAACCCTCCGCCTTCAGGCGGACTGCTTCAGCATGGAACAAAAGCTTATGATCACTCTCCCGCTAAAATGAATGCCCTGCAGGATGAGGCTTCATTTTAGCGGGAGAGTGATCATGCACTATGACAAGGGCAAGCACACGGTTTTTCACCATCGGTATCATCTGGTGTGGATTACGAAATACAGATATCCGGTCCTGAAAGGCCAAGTTCGGCTTCGTGTGCGTGAGCTTGCCCGGCAAGTGTGTGCAGAACTGGATGTTGATATTATCAGTGGCGTCCTGTCCGCAGATCATATCCATATGTTTGTCTCGGTTCCACCCAAGCTGTCGGTGAGCTATGTGATGCAGCGGATCAAGGGGCGCACATCACGCAAAATCCAGATGGAGTTTCCGGACCTGCGAAAAAGATACTGGGGCAGGCGGTTCTGGGCGCGTGGATATTTCTGTACAACAAGCGGACCTGTGACCGATGAACTTATACTTCAGTAGATCAAAAGTCACACTCCATCAGATAACTCTACCGGCATAAGCCGGTAGTGGTTTAATTCCATGTTTTGGTTTAAATCCTCCGCATTGGATGCGGAAGAAAAGCTAAAGAGAGCGCCAGAGGCGCACCGTTAAACAAACGCAACTTCAGTTGCTACTTTCAAACCTACCGACTTAAGTCGGTAGTGGCTCAGTTAATTGGCTATCGTCCTTTCCTTCTGTATGGGGGATTTATAGCCGATTGTCGAGTGCTTGCGCACTGGATTATAAAAAGCATCAATATAGTGTCCGATCCTTGTTGTTGCCTGTTCCCGTGTCTGGAAGCTTGTTTGCCACACCAGCTCGACTTTGATTGTTTTGAAGAAGCTTTCAGCGACACTGTTATCATAGCAATTGCCTTTCCCTGACATGGATCCGCGCATGCCATGATATTTGAGCTTTTTTTGATACTCGTAGGAGCAATATTGACTACCGCGATCGCTGTGATGGATCAGGCCAGGTGATGGATTGCGCAGCATAATTGCCTTGTCGAGAGCGCTGATGGCAAGCTCTTTCTTCAACCTGTCACTTGTTGCCCAGCCCACAACCCTGCGGGCATACAGATCAATGATGACGGCCAGGTAAAGCCAGCCTTCCGCTGTCCAGATATAACTGATGTCCCCAGCCCACTTCCGGTTGGGCGCTGCGGCTGTAAAATCCCGCTCAAGCAGGTTGGGATAAACCGGGTTTTTGTGGTCGCTATCTGTTGTCCTTTTGAACCGGCGCTTCTGTCTGGCTTTCAGCCCGTCTTCCCGCATCAGGCGGGCAACCCGCCTGCGGCCAACAGGTAATCCCTGTTCCTGCATTTCAACCGTCATGCGCGGGCTGCCGTAAGTCCCATTCGACTGATGGAACAGGCACTTGATATAGGCCAGATATCGCCTGTCGTCCTGCGCCCGTTTGCAAACAGGGCGTCCTCTCCATGCATAATAGCCGCTGACACTGACACCTAGTAACCGGCAGGCCCTGGAAACAGGCAGGCACGCTTCCTTCGCATCAATAAGCGCAAACCTCATCGACTTTCCTTGGCGAAGAAAGCCGTGGCCTTTTTTAGCAGGTCGCGCTCCGCCCTGAGGATCTGGTTCTCACGGCGAAGACGGGACAGCTCCTTCTCTGAACTCTCCTCACTGGTAGCAACTGGGCTATCATCATCCCGAAACTCACGCCGCCATGTGTTCAGTGTCGATCGGCCTATACCAAGGTCAGAGGCAACCTCAATAATCGTCAGACCGCTTTCATAACTCAAGCGAACCGCTTCCCGCTTAAATTCCTCAGTATAAACCCTGTGGGGTGAAGACATAAAACATACTCCTCATCATAATCAGATTATTCTGAGGCTCTCCACTAAACCGAAGCAAGTCCACTGAGTTGTCTGAAATGTACAAGCGCAAGATCGCGAGCAAACTCGATCAATTTTGTCAGACCATTCTGGACAACACCCAAATCCTCAAAAAAATTCATCAGCTGAAAATCAGTTTGCAGGAAAAATCCCGCAAAATTCTGATGATGCTTGCAGACGGTTATTTCACGTCTGGCAGCTGTCGGGATGCAGCAGAGCAACAAGTCCGCCTCTATATGCGCCAATCCGGCTTCACGGAAGGATTGATCTCTGGCATGCCAAGAAAGCAAGCCGAGCAAGAACTGATTAACTTTCGGGAACTTTTGGAGCGCGCCGAAATTCGGGCGCTGGAAGACATTGCTGAAGAACCTGAGGATGACGAGGAAGAACAGCTTGAGCAAGCCTCTGCCGACTAAGGCACGACTTGCTCTCTATAAGGGTCAGAAGTCCGAAATAATGCCGTTTTTCTCCCAATCGCCATAGCGCGTGGGCTCGGGTCCGTCTCTGCCGCCAAATTCTTTTTGTGGCTTGTCTTTCAGTGATTTTTTGGCGTCAGCGGTGTCCGCTTTTTCCAGTGATTTTGGTGTTGGGTCCTTATCCGCGTCGCTCATGGTTTGTTCCGTTTCAGGCTTTACTTGGAACAGCTGTAATCCCATCTTTTTCAGCTTTGCGCCAGAAGAAAAGGCCAACAAGCAGCACAACAATTGGCAGGATAAAGCCAAATTCACTTACATAGCGCCAGCTCTCTTTATACTGGATTGTCATTGGCTGCATGATCGTCAGAACATAAATATTGTGCGACGCATGCATCACAACCGCAGGCCACACACTGTCTGTCGCCAAACGCAGATAAGTCATGATCAAAGAGATACCAATGGTCATAACTGTGTAGTTCAACACTTGAAATTCAAGGCCACTTGGGCCTGCATTGTAGCTGGTTTGCGTAATAATGGGCACATGCCACAAGGCCCAGACCAGACCGACGATAAGCGACGTGACAGGAAATGAATAGCGCTGGAGCAGTGCAGGCGTAAGAAAACCACGCCATCCAATTTCTTCACCGAGGGCCGTGGCCATATGCCAGATCATGCCGACGGTGCCAAACATCACAACACCAAACGCAATTGTTGTAGCCTCAGACCACCCGTCCAGCCCAAGGAAATAACTGACTTCTTGTGTGAATTTTGCGTCCAGCAAACCACCAAAGCCACCTCCCCAAATAATCAGGTAGGCAACCAAGCCATAAACGGCAGGTAATAGATAGGACACAGCCATCCAGCGCCCGGCAGGCCAGTGCCAGCCGATGGACTTCAGGTTGATGAGGCCAAGACGGGATGAAGCAAATACGGCAAGGGCTGGCGTCCACATCAAAAGCGCCACATAATACCGACGCAAACCGTGCTCAATCACGAAATAGTAAGCAATCGCTGCAAACAGTGCCGTCAGGCCGATAAAGGCCAAAACCGGTCGCATTGAAAAGTCAGTCGCTGTGGTACCAGCGGATTCTTGTGAACTGTTTGCCATTTTGCCTGCTCAAATCACCCGACACTTTTATCATTTTACGCTTACCCCACAAGCGCGTGTCTTGAACCCTGATTGCCAAACCCCCATCTCTAATAGCAAGAAAAATGAGACGAATCGACCCGAACACATAGACAGCCGGATATTAACATGAGCACCTTTCGCACAGGCCTTTTAATGGCCGCAATGACGGCGCTGTTCATGGCCGTTGGTGCACTGATTGGTGGCCAGGCGGGCATGATGTTTGCGCTTGTATTTGCACTTGGCACAAATATTTTTGCCTATTGGAACGCAGATAAAGTTGTCCTGCGCATGTACGGTGCGCGAGAAGTTGACCAAAATTCGGCGCCCGAACTTGTGGGCCTTGTTGCCAACCTTGCGCGCCGCGCGAACCTGCCAATGCCCAAGGTCTATATTATTGACGGTGCCCAGCCAAACGCCTTTGCCACGGGTCGAAACCCGGAAAATGCAGCCGTCGCGGCCACCAGTGGATTGCTGCGCCTGTTGAACCGACAAGAAATTGAGGCCGTGATGGCTCACGAGCTTGCACATGTAAAAAATCGCGACACGCTCACCATGACCATTACGGCCACACTCGCTGGAGCCATCTCGATGCTGGCGCAGTTTGGTCTGTTCTTTGGTGGCAATCGCAATAACGCCCTGGGCCTTGTCGGCACTTTACTGCTCATTGTTCTGGCACCCCTCGCAGCCATGATGGTGCAGATGGCTATTTCCCGCACGCGGGAATACGCTGCCGACAAATCGGGTGCGGAAATTTGCGGCAACCCGATGGCGCTTGCGAGTGCGCTCAGCAAACTGCAGCAAGGTGCAAAAGCGACGGAAAATCAGCAAGCCGAATCAAACCCGGCAACCGCCCATATGTTTATCGTTAACCCGTTGAGTGGTATTAAGCTCGATGGCCTTTTTTCAACGCACCCAAGCGCTGACGAGCGCATTCGCCGTCTAACCGCCATGGCCACAAACCCATCCAACCCGCAGCATTCGCGCAGTAAGCCAAGCCAGACCCGACCAAGTGTACCTTCAAGCGGCGACAGGGGCCGCACCCGCGGCCCTTGGGGTTAACCAACTCTGCTTAGAGCTTCTCTGCAGCCAGATCCTTCAGGCTGACTTCTGCACGTGCCCCCAGGTGGGAAATTACCTCTGCGGCAGCAAGGCTACCCAGTTTGCCACAAGTCTCCAGGTCTTGACCTTCCGAAAGGCCAAATAGAACGCCAGCAGCATACAGGTCGCCCGCCCCTGTTGTGTCTTCCACCGTGGTTGGAAAAGCAGGAACCGTGACTTCTTCTTCAGCAGACAAAAGCACAGAGCCTTTTTCGCTGCGCGTTAAGGCTGCGAGTTTTACATGCGTTTTCAACTCAGCGAGCGCTTCTTCAAATGTATCCACTTCGTAAAGCGAGAGGATTTCCGCTTCGTTCGCGAACAGAATGTCCACTTTGCTGTCCACGAGGTCGCGAAACTCTTCGCGGAACCGATCAACACAGAAACTGTCGGAAAGCGTTAATGATACCTTGGTGCCGTGCTTGTGCGCCAGATCCATCGCCCGCAAAACTGCCGCCTTCATTGGTGCCGTATCCCATAGGTACCCTTCAACATATAGAATGTCAGCGGCAGCAACGTCCGCTTCAACAACATCGGCTTCAGAAATTTCTGTACAGGCGCCAAGGAAAGTATTCATGGTGCGCTGCGCATCCGGAGTGACCAAAATCATACTGGTGGCTGTTGGCGCACCTTCGCTTGCCGACGCAGTGTTAAACTGCACGCCAACTGCCTGAATATCATGGCGAAATACCGTGCCAAGTTGGTCATCATGAACTTTACCGATGTATCCGGCACTGCCGCCAAAAGATGCAATGCCCGCTGCAGTGTTGCCGGCCGAACCACCAGAACGCTCCACAGCTGGCGGCATGTCATCATATATGCGTGCCGATGTTTCAGCGTCTACGAGGTTCATCGCGCCTTTTTCTCTGTCATGTTTTGCCAAGAAGGCGTCATCAACACGCGCAATGATGTCGACAATGGCGTTACCCATGCACAGAACTTTTGCCGCTTCGGCCATATTAGCTTTCCTTTGATGCTGGAATGCGCGACACGCGCCTTATTGAGCGCACCATAGAAAGCTGATCAGGGATTGCAAGCGTGATTGGCATTCTTATCTATGCATGAGAGCAAAGCTGACATAAAAGATCAGCATAAAGACAGTGAGGACCGCATGATCGCACTTTCGATCAACCGCAGTTGGCAGCAACTGCTACATCCAAAATTCAGAAGCGTATTTTTGACCGCTATTGCCGCGGCGGCGGCAACGCTCGTCATGCTGACTTTCGTTTTGAACGCCTATTGGCCAGAGGTCATTGTTTTCGAATCCGAATGGTTCAGCTGGTTGAACGATATCGGAGAAGGGCTGGCTGATGCCGGCTTTTGGGCTGTTGTTTTTGCGGGTTCTTATCTTTTGTTTCCCGGCATTGTCACCATGGTGATGGGCATTCTGGCAGACCAGATAGCTACTGCCGTTGAAGAGGAATATTACCCTAATCGACGCGGCACACGACAGGTGCCCGTTGGGGATGTTGTTATCAGCGCGGCCAAACTCACGCTGATGATGATATTCATCAACCTGTTGGCTGCCTTTCCTTACTTGCTTCTGCTGTTTTTTACTGCTGGCACAGGGACACTGGCGCTCTTTGTCGTGATTAATGGATACCTGCTGGGCCGGGAGTATTTTGAAATGGTCGCGATCCGGCATGCAAACCCTCGACTTGTCAACGAACTCAGGGTCACTCATGGCAGCAAAGTGTTTGTTGTTGGCGCCTTGATGGCCGCCATGTTCCTGGTTCCAATTCTGAATATCCTGGCACCCATTTTAGGGGCGGCTATTATGACGCATATGGTTCACCAGCTTGGTGTGCCCGATGAAGTGGTGCGCCGGGGAGGCGAGAATTGAAACAAATCCTAACACTGCTGACCAGCACAGTCGCACTCGCGGCTTGCACCTCTGCACCGGCGCCAGCACCTGCAGTGCCGGCACCGGAACCGGCAGTAGAACAACCTGTCGCCGCGCCGGTTCCTGTTGAGCCTGAGTTGGTTGAACCAAAGCCGCTCGTGGTTGACCTGAGCCACATTGAAAACGCGACGCCGGCAGATGTGATCGCTTATATGGGTGCACCGTCACTGGTTCGGCGGGACGAAAACGTGCAGGTCATGATTTTTGAGGCAGCGCGCTGTGTCGTGGAAATCGTATTTTACGAGCCTGAAGATGGTGGCCACTTCCGCTCGGAATGGGTCACCGCCCGTTTAAAATCCGGGCAGGATACGGAAACCACAAGCTGCGCTCTTCAGTGGCTTGAAGAAAACCTGCCAGAACAGTAGCATCGAAAAACAGCGCGCTGGGGGCGACAAGAAAGCATGGCCTTATGAGCAACAAACCGATTACTGGTGGCACCGTCCTGAAGCTCTTGATCTACAGCTTTGTTGTTGGCTTCATCATGTATTCGCTGGAATGGAGCCCGGGCGACATTCTTGGCTGGATTGCAAATACTGTCGCAGAAATTTGGAGTTGGTTCTCCGGCAGCGGCCTTGAATATGTGCTGCTGGGTGCAACGATCGTGGTGCCGCTTTTCCTGTTTTCCCGCCTTCGCGAACGCATGCGCAATAAAAGTCAGAATTCAGAGTGAGTAAATTTTTCGACCCCAAGTCGGCGGGAAGTGCCGCCGACAAACGCCTCTATGCGCCAGAGCGTAACCGGGAAGTGATCCTGGAAGTTTTGAAACTTCATCACCCGGGTCACGGCACATTATTGGAATTTGCCAGTGGCACGGGCGAACATGCCGCCCACATGGCCGATCATTTTGGCGATGCCTTTTGGCAGCCCACAGATATTGAGCCTGACAAAATTGACAGCATAAATGCCTGGCGATCGACCACTGCACAGAAATCAATGCTGTACGGGCAGCTGTTTAATGTACTTGAACATGAAATCAGCTCGCTTTCATTGCCTGCACCCTTAACAACCGTCTTTTCAGCAAACTTGATCCATATTGCGCCTTGGCCGGTTGCGGAAACACTGATCCATAAGTCAGGCAAAGCCCTGACGGCGGATGGTATTCTGTTTTTGTATGGCCCTTTCAAAAGAGACGGAGCGCATACCTCAAGCTCGAACGAGAGCTTTGATCAATCCTTAAAAGCAAGGGACAGCGCCTGGGGTGTGCGGGACATTGAGGCCGTGCAGGAATTGGCTACGGCTGCAGGTTTTGGCACACCAACCATCATTGAGATGCCTGCAAACAATCTGTCTGTGGTTTTCAAGAAGGGCTAAACTTACTGAACCACGGCCACTGATTTGTCGCTGTCGTTCGCCTCGCCCTGCAAGTCGAACTTTTTCGAATAGCGTCTGGCGATATTTTCAACCGGCAACAAAATGAACACGTCAGTTGTACCAAACTGCTCGTCAACCACCGCGCCGTCACCAATGAAACAGCCAAGACGCAGATACCCTTTGATGAGCGGAGGCAGCGCCCGGCGCGCCTGCCGCACGTCAATGTCCTCTGCCGCCATGCTATTCATATCAACAAACTGGTCATCGAGTGCTTTCACCTTGAAATCATCCGGCACCAGGTGGTTGTGATAGAGGTAGGCCATAGGTTCTTTGAAATCAGCGGGGTCCGTACCCTCGAAGCTCGCACAGCCAAACATATAGGCGATGTTGTGATCGTTGAGGTATGTCGCGATACCTTTCCAAAGCATGTTGATGGTGGAATTGGCACGGTAGTCTTTATGAACACAGCTGCGACCCAACTCGAGAAGTTGACGGCCCTCGCCGATTTGAACACCGAAGCTCTCTGTCATCAAAGGCGAGAGATCATATTCACCGGAAGAATAAAAGCCCGCGTGCTGGTTTGCCACTTCCTGCCGTAGCAGGCGGTACGTGCCAACAATGCGTTTGCCTTTCGGCCGATCGTGATCAAGCACCAGGAGGTGATCACAGAAAATATCATATTGGTCGATGTCGCGGCGGGTTAACCGCATGCGCCAGTCTGGCTTCGCGTGCATCTCTTCATAGAAGATCTGGTAACGCAATTTTTGCGCCGCCTTAATTTCCTTAAGAGAGCGCGCAAGACGCACCTCAATGCTACCTTGGCGCACGTACGATGGTGCACCTGCCATGGCCTGAGCCGCGGCTACTCTGGGTCTTATGAGCGCATATTTTTTCATAATGCCCCCCTCTTAAGTATCTTCCACGTCCGTTTTATTACACCAGAGTGACCGGTTTGTGACATCACAATCTGGTTCTAACTCTGTGATTGTGCTTCGGACGCATTTGCAACCCTGGCAACGTCGCGCTTCCAAAGCAGCCATAACAGAAACAGGCCGGGCAGGGCCAAGAAGGTTGCGCCTACGAAAAATTCAAACCAACCAACATAGTCTGCAACATAGCCGCTAGGTGCCCCGAGTATCGTGCGTCCCTGATTGCCAAGCGATGACATGAGCGCAAATTGCGTTGCCGTGAAGTTGGCGTTGCACAGACCCGCCATGTAAGCGATCATCACAGTTGTTCCGAGGCCTGTGGCGAAATTCTCCATTCCGATAGTCG
The DNA here is from genome assembly GCA_963921265.3 of Kordiimonas sp. Lineage (GTDB taxonomy): Bacteria > Pseudomonadota > Alphaproteobacteria > Sphingomonadales > Kordiimonadaceae > Kordiimonas. Next base: position 2,628,932 of record OZ001196.2, on the reverse strand, counting down.
CAGCAAGCCGCCAGCCCTCCGCTTCACCAGACCAGAGCCACGCAAACCCCAGATTGGTCAACATCATTAAAATGCCAGTCAGCAATAGCGCCTTGTACATACCAATTTGCTTATAGAGCACGGCACCCAGCCCCACGCCCACCATGAGTGTTATGAAACCAACAGTTTTATTGGCCCAAGCCACCACCTCCAGGTCGAAATTCATTTCCCGAATAAGGGGCGCTGTCATAATGGCAGCAACGGCATCGCCAGCTTTGAATAGCAGGATAAATAATAGGACCAGGAGCCAGTTGTCTCGTCGCGAAAACTCCTTAAAAGGCAAATAAACTGCCTCCCTCAAACGGTTTGCAATCGGGGATAATCCAGTTATTTCAGCTTCCCGTTGTAGGAAAGCATCATCCTCGTCACCTCTTTTTGGTTCACCGATCCAAAACACAGCAAGTGTGCCGGGCAGGAACAATAACGGCAACAGACTGATGGCAACTGTCCAGCCATATGCGTCCGCAATCATCAGAACCGCAAACCCAGCCAGATAATTGGCGGTACGATAGCCGTACACGTATGACGCTGCACTATGCCCTTGGTCGGCATCCTCCAGAACTTCGATACGGTAGGCGTCAATCACGATATCTTGGCTGGCAGACAAAAACGCAATAACCGCCGCAAAGATTGCCACCTGATAGAGCTGAGTTGCAGGGTCAAACTGAGCAATCACAAGCAGCAGGAGAGCCATCAAGGTTTGAATGAGTAAAAGCCAGCCACGCCGCTGGCCAAACACCCTCGTAATGGGACCAAGCGGCAATCGATCAATCGCGGGCGACCACAGAAACTTCCAAGTATAGAAAGTGGTGATCAACGCAAACAGCCCGACATCACTTTTGCTGACGCCGTTGTAAGAAAGCCAAAAACCCATCAAAGATATGACAAAAGTAAGCGGGAACCCGCTCGCCATTCCAAGGCCAAAGGTGCCTACAATGCGCTTGTCACCGTATGGTTTCAGGCCATCAATGATGTTGTAAACTGACGCCATCGATTAGCCCGCAATCTTTGCAGCATCAACGGTGATCCATAGTCCTTCAGCTTTGGCGACCAGGTCACCATCACCGTCTATCACCGCTGTCCCACACCTTCGTTTGCGCGAAGGTGGTGCCGCTGGGTCATCTTTGCTCCAGCCAAATACCATGGCCTGAACGCCTGCTTTTAGTGGCTTAAAAATCTCTGCCGTCAGGCGGCCGAGCAAGGCAGCCTCACCGTAAGCGCAGGCAAAATAGCCCGGGCAATCAAGCGCCGACCAGATGAACTTGGGATCAATGGTGCCATCTTCTTGCGCAAAATTTTGATGCAGGTGCCAGGGCACACCAACCAGGCCTTCATGTCCGTCAACGCGCTGCGAAAACAGGCAAAGACCATCGCCCGCGTGCCGTGCCCGGCCGCATACAAAACAAATATCAAACGGGGTAAAGGCACTGTCGTCCGCTACCGGGTCGCCAACAAAGATGGGGTTCGACGGCAATTCAGGCACCTCAAGATCAAGCGTGACGGCCTTAGCACTACCGAGCCTTGTTTCACCGTCCATCAGTGAAGCTGCCTCTATGTTCGCGCTCAGCTCAAGGGCGCGGTCCAGCGGCGGCGGCGCATGCAAGGATGCTTCAACCGCGCCCTTGTAACCCAATTCCGTCAAGCCGCTGGCCAAAACACCGCTCGCATAGCCGCCATTTGCAGATTTAGGCGGGCCATTGAACTGGCGCCCGATAACAACGGATTGCTGCATGAAGTTTCTCCCCGGCAAGATGTTGAGGGCACCATAGAAGAGCCCGGCTTGCATTGGCAAGTAGGCGCTCCGTTTATAATGCTTCCCTTGATGGCCGGATTATGGTCAAAGGGCGCCAATGACTAATGCAGCAGAAAATATTGGCGATGTGCGTCGAGTGGCCGTGCGCACATTAATGGCCGTGACACTGAAATCGCGACCGTTTGACATTGCGCTCGACGAAATGGCGTCTGAGGCGAAGCTAAGTGCGCGGGACCGGGCATACACCTTCAATTTGGTGATGCTAAGCCTGCGCCAGCTCGGCACACTTCGCTATACACTCGCTAAATTACTTGATCGCGGCCTGCCGAAAAATGCCACCTGGACAGACGCGGCGCTCGTTACGGGACTTGCACAAATCCTGTTCATGCGCACTGCGGATCATGCGGCTGTTAACGAAACGGTGGAACTTGTTAAATCCTTGAGCGGAAAAGAAAAGGGATTTGCTGGTCTTGTGAACGCCGTTTTGCGCAAAGCCATTAAGAAACGTGATGCATTACTGACGGACGTGACTAAGCATCCAGAGCGCAACCTGCCTAAATGGCTACAAAACAGTTGGGCAGACGCATATGGCAAAGTCACAATGCGCGCTATTGCTCAATCTCTTGCGAGCAACCCGCCGCTCGATATCAGCATAAAGCCGGATCAATCTACCGAAGAGCAGGCCAAGAAACTGCAGGCAACCCTTCTACCGACTGGTACCTTGCGCAGAGACGCAACAGATGTCACGGGCCTCGCTGGTTATTCTGACGGCAATTGGTGGGTTCAGGATATGGCCGCCGCCCTTCCCGCCACTTTACTGGGCGACATAAGCGGTAAACATGTGCTCGATCTATGCGCGGCGCCCGGCGGTAAAACCATGCAGTTGGCAGCGCGCGGTGCACATGTGACCTCGGTTGATCGCAATAAGAATCGCCTGAAGCGACTCCATGCGAATCTCGAGAGGACAAAGCTTTCAGCAAATGTAGAACAAGCAGATGCCGCCACCTACGTTCCCAAAAACGCTGTCGATCATATCTTGCTGGATGCTCCTTGTAGCGCAACAGGGACTTTGAGGCGCAACCCTGATGTGATCTGGACAAAGGGCCCGGAAGATGTTGCCAAGCTTGCCAACCTGCAGACGAAAATACTGCGACACGCTTTCAAATTGCTGCCCGTTGGCGGCACGCTTGTATACTGTGTTTGCTCGCTCGAGCAGACTGAAGGCCCTGATCAGATAAACAGGTTTTTAGCCCAATCGCCCCAGGCCAAACGCATGCCCATAACCCCTGACGATATTGGCGGTCTAGATGAACTGATAACAGGCTCTGGCGATCTGCTGTGTTTGCCTTCTTTGCAGTCTGAACAAGGTGGTATGGACGGGTTTTTTGCTGCCCGGCTGACAAAAGGCGAATAACCGGCTAATTTTCTTTGAAATCGGCGGTTCGCTCGCTTGCTCGCACCGACCCAACCTGATAATGAGGCGCCATGCAGAAACCAATCAGAATTGCCCCAAGCATCCTTTCGGCCGATTTTGCCAAATTGGGTGATGAAGTGCGCGCCGTTGATACTGCCGGTGCGGACTATATCCATATTGATGTTATGGACGGCCATTTTGTGCCTAACATCACCATTGGACCGGACGTGGTGAAAGCATTGAGGCCGCATAGCAAAAAGGTGTTTGATGTTCACCTGATGATTGATCCTGTAGACCCTTACATTGAGGCTTTCGCTGACGCGGGTGCCGACATCATCACAGCGCACGTCGAAGCCGGAAAACATGTGCACCGCACATTGCAGGCAATCAAAGCAGCTGGCGCCAAAGCCGGAATTTCACTCAACCCGGCTACACCTGAAACGTCCATCGACTATCTGTACGAAGAGCTGGACCTCATCCTGGTTATGTCGGTGAACCCTGGTTTTGGTGGCCAATCGTTCATCGAGAGCCAGCTGAGGAAAATTGAGGCGATTCGAAAACGAATCGATTCGCTTGGGTTGGATATCGACCTGGAAGTTGACGGCGGTGTGAATGACAAAACAGTTGCCAGCGTGATTAGCGCAGGCGCAGATGTTTTGGTTGCGGGAAGCGCAACGTTCAAAGGTGGCCCAGTCGCATACGCCGATAACATTAAACGCCTGAGAGGTTAATACTGATGCCGGCCGCAGTTGATAAAATTGCCGGCTTTGTTTCGGCGGCACCTCTCTCCCGCTCGACACTTCGGCGCGACATGCGTCGCCATATCCTGACAAATGCAGTGCACCGGTTTTCGCGCGCTGTCAGGGAGTGGGGTTATGGTTTAAATCTATACGAATTCAGGCTGAAGGGTCGCCACCCGCTACAGCTTCTGGGCAGTCCGGACGATCCGGCGCCCGGCAACGCCACATTAGGGTCCGCGATTTTCGGCGGCGACATGCTTTTTGAGGGCGAAAGCCATGCGCTTCATGAGGGGTTTTGGCAGGACATAAAAAACAAGGCGACGCCATCATTTTTTCAATATGCCCATTCTTTTCACTGGTTACAGGACCTCGCTCAGGTGGGTGATCAGTTCAAAGCCCGGGACGCGGCTGAAACCATGTTGGGTTGGTGGCTGGTTGATGGAGACAATTGGGACAAAAATATCTGGGAAGCGGAAACGCTGGCCCGGCGCTTCATAAATTGGGGTGCCCACGCGCCACTTATTTTGTCCAGCGAGGACCTGGTTTATCGCTCTAAAGTTTTGCACGCCATGGCACGCCAGCTGCGTCATCTGTCGCGCTGCCATCAAGATGCCGCTGATGGATTGCCTCAGCTTTATGTCGCAACTGCGCTTACGCTTGGGGGGCTATTATTACCGGGTGGGAATGCTTGGCTGACAAAAGGACTGAAGCTTCTGGAGCGCATATGCAAAAGCTTCATTCTGCCGGACGGCGGGCCAGCCAGCAGAAACGCCGCAGACGCCATCCGCAGCATGCAAATGCTTATTCTGGTTCGCAATACATATGTTGAAGTGAACGCAGACCTGCCGCCCTGGATACAAGTCACCCTGGACCGAATCGCCCCGTTTGTTCGCACGGTGCGCCATAACGACGGCAACTTTGCCCACATTGGCGGTGTATCGGCAGAGGGCGGTCATGGTACCGATGCCATTCTGGCAGCGAGCGAAGCCAAAGGTAAAGCAATTGAAAATGCCCTGCATACAGGCATTCAGCGGCTAATAGCGGAAAATACCTGCTTAATTGTGGACGCTGGCGCGCCCCCTTCCAGGCCTCTTTCTGGCAATGCCGCGGCAGCAACGGCCTCGTTCGAATTATCGGTTGGACAAGAGCAGGTGGTGGTCAACATGGGCCCGGCCAGTCGGCGCGGCCCCTTGCCAGAGCTCCAATATATGTCTCGCACAACGGCGGCAAATTCAACGCTTGTCGTCGGTGACACCAACAGCAGCCGGATACGTGATGACAAACTAATCGGTGCAGGCGTTACCGAAACGCAGACCACCCGCGAGACGCTGGAGCACAGCCAATCCTTGAAAATTATTCATAACGGGTATGAGAGGCGATTTGGCGTGTTGCATGAGCGGCTGCTCGAGCTCAACAACACCGGTGATCGACTAAAAGGAAAAGACCGTCTGTCGGGCAGGAAACTGAAGAAACTTGCCGGACAATCTGTGGCCTTGCGGTTCCACCTACACCCGGGGGTCGAGGCATTCAAGGCACCGGATGGTAGAATTTCTCTCGAAACCCGGGGTGGCCAGACCTGGATTTTCGACATTGAAGGCGCAGAGGCGGAGGTGGAAGATAGTCTATACCTACCCCAACGCGACGAACCTCTTGCCAGCAAACAAATTATAGTGACTACCAAGTCTGATGGCGTCAGCCCGACAGAGCTTGTGTGGTCATTCAGTGCAATCAGCGTCTGATCATGGCAACCATGGACCAGACGCCTCTAAAAGAATTTTAAAGGGCTCTCTTCCATGACCACTGTTGCTATTAAACGCGCATTGTTATCCGTATCTGACAAATCAGGGTTGGTTGATCTTGCGCAGGCACTCGCTGACCAGGGTGCTGAGATACTGTCAACCGGCGGCTCGGCAAAAGTCATCCGTGAAGCTGGTATTCCCGTTAAGGAAGTAGCCGACCACACAGGGTTTCCCGAAATGATGGACGGGCGTGTTAAAACACTGCACCCCAAAATCCATGGCGGTTTTTTGGCCCTGCGCGACAATGCTGATCATGTTGCAGCTATGGAAGCCCATGATATTGGCGGCATCGACCTGGTGGCCGTAAACCTCTATCCGTTTGAAGCCACAGTGAAATCGGGCGCTAACTTCGATACCTGCATCGAAAATATTGATATTGGTGGACCGGCGATGGTTCGATCTGCCGCAAAAAACCATGCATTTGTCACCATTGTCACAGATCCGGCAGACTATGGCGAGATTATTGACCAGATCAAAACCGCCGGTGGCACAACACACCAGATGCGCAAAAAACTGGCCGCCAAAGCCTATGCCCGAACCGCTGCATACGATACCGCCATCAGCCAATGGTATGCCGAGCAAAATGGTGAAGGCTTCCCGGATCGCCTGACGGTTGCTGGTTCGAAAGTGCAGGAATGCCGATACGGCGAAAACCCGCACCAGGTGGCCGCTTTCTATAAAAACGCGGAGGAACGCCCCGGCATTGCAACAGCCACCCAACATCAGGGCAAGGAGCTCTCCTACAACAACCTTAATGATACAGATGCCGCTTTTGAGCTTGTTAGCGAGTTTGACCCCGCAACAGCAACTGTTGCAATTATCAAACATGCCAACCCTTGCGGTGTGGCCACAGGCGCAACGCTTTTGGAAGCATATGAGAAAGCGCTAAAGTGCGACCCCGTGTCGGCGTTTGGTGGCATCGTCGCGCTCAACCAGCCACTCGACGGCGCAACCGCAGAGGCCATTATCAAAGTCTTCACCGAAGTCATCATCGCACCAGAAGTGAGTGATGAGGCCAAAGAGATTATCGGTGCAAAGAAGAACTTGCACCTGCTCACAACCGGTGGGCTTGCTGACCCCGCGCAAGCGGCCAAAATGGTGAAAACAGTTGCTGGCGGGTTTCTTGTGCAAAACCGTGACACGGGCCGCATCGCGCTTGATGACCTGAAAGTCGTTACCAAGCGTGCGCCGTCCGAATCTGAGCTCAAGGACCTGCTGTTTGCCTTCCAGGTTGGCAAGCATGTTAAGTCCAATGCCATTGTTTATGTGCGCGACGGCATGACCGTAGGCATCGGGGCTGGCCAAATGAACCGCCGGGACAGCAGCCGCATTGCCGCAATTCGTGCCGGCGAAGCCGCAGAAATGGCAGGCGATGCCGAGACGTTGGCGAAAGGCAGCGTTGTCGCCTCTGACGCTTTCTTCCCGTTTGCAGATGGCCTGCTAGCGGCGGCAGAAGCTGGGGCAACTGCCGTTATTCAGCCGGGCGGCAGTATGCGGGACGACGAAGTAATTGCGGCTGCGGACGAAGCCGGCCTTGCCATGGTGTTTACCGGCATGCGGCATTTCCGGCACTAAAGCTCAAACACATCTTTCAAACTGGCAAGCAGGTCGTTTTTTTGCTCGTCACCGTAGGGGGTGGTGGGCACTTTGCCCCAAATGGGGCCGGGCCACGCCGGGTCAGCTTCAAAACGGGCAATTACATGTACATGCAGTTGGGGCACCATATTGCCAAGCGCTGCCACGTTCATTTTATCGGCATGGGTGAGCCGTTCCAGCCGACGCGAGACAGCAGTGATTTCTGCCATTAAAACATGCTGGTCACCGGGCGTAAGCTCGTGAATTTCGCGTGTTTCCTGCACCTTTGGCACCAGAATGAGCCAGGGATAATTGCTGTCATTCATCAGCAACAGATCACACAATTCCAAGGATCCTACGCGGAATGTATCGGCCGCCAATTGCGGATGAAGTTCAAATAGGCTCATATGGTTCTCCACCCCTACTGAGGAGCTGACTATGTCCCGCTTTCACCGGCTACGCAAGGCAACTGCCGCCGATATCCCCTTCATTTTGAAATTGGAAGCAAACCCCGAAAACACGTACGTCCACAGCTACCCCAAAGAACAGCATATTGAAAATCTCGCGAACGAAGCCGCCCACTATTTCATTGCAGAAGACAAAGGGAGCAAGCCACTTGGCTTCGCAATTCTTTTTGACGATGGCCCCGCACGCGTTGAATGGCGACGCATAATAATCGATGCGCCCGGCCAAGGCGTTGGCCGAAATTTTATGAAAGCCGTACTCCAGTATTTTCGCGACCTGGGAACGGGAACTGTCTGGCTAGATGTCTATGACATCAATGCTCGGGCGCGGCATGTGTACAGCTCGCTGGGCTTTAAAGAATGTGGCGGAAAGCCATTGGAAAGCAATCCCGACATAACCCTTGTGGTCATGGAACTAACCCTGGTTTAGCAAGCCACAAAAAGGATTGGCATATCTGGCTGACTGCTCTATTCCTGCGGTGTTGAGGGGTAAATGTATGATCCGTTCTTTTTATGTAATTGATGATTTTTTGCAGGATCCGCATCAGCTCAGGAATCTCGCGCTGGCGCAGGAATATCCCGAGTATGACGAAAAACCGCAGTTTCCAGGCAGAAACAGCAAACACCGGCAAATCATCAACGGACTGGATCGGAAAATTTCCGAGATTGTCGGCGAACCGCTTGTGCCAACCGACGGCACTTCCTACGCCAAGTTTCGTCTGGCTCTTGACGGCGACAAAGGCACCAGCAGCGTTCACATCGACAATGCCCACTGGACCGCAATCCTGTTCTTGACGCTGCCAGAACACTGTCAGGACGGCACTCATTTTTTTCGCCATATCCCGACAAACACAGACCGCGCTCCTTACTTCCGGCACGAATATGAGAAATATGGATCAACTGACCCACAGGAATTGTTGGATATGACGGTTAACCGGGATTCAAACGATCCGACAAAATGGGAAAAGATCATGACAGTGCCCATGCGCTTTAACCGCATGCTCCTGATGCGCCCACAGCATTGGCATGATGCGGGTGTTAGCTTTGGCAACAGCGTTGAAAACGGCCGGCTGGTTTACCTAAGCTTCTTCAACCATGCTTCGGCAGGGCCAACAGGTACCGGGCAATGAGCCGGTCACTTATCGTTGTTGACGACTTTTTGCCCGACCCGCACCAATTACGGGACGCAGCACTTCAACAGGAATACCCCAGTCACACAAAACTGCCCACCTACCCTGGCCGGGACAGTCGACACAAACAAGTGATAAATGGCTATGATAACCTGATATCGGAAATCGTCGGCCACAGGGTGGAACCTGCCAATGTCCCCTCACACGCCCGATTTCGTCTGGCGCTCGAAGGTGACAAGGGAACCGAGAGTGTCCATATTGACCCGGTCAATTGGACTGTCCTGCTGTATCTGACGCTACCTGAACATTGCCAGGACGGAACCCATTTATTTCGCCACAAGGCAACCAACAGCGATCACGCGCCCTATAACGAACAACAAATGATCGAAATGGGCTTTCAGTCAGAAGACGACTTCATGACCAACCTGCTGGCGAAGGACACCAACAACTCCGACGCCTGGGAACATTTGATGACGGTGCCAATGCGTTTCAATCGCCTGTTAATAATGCGGCCGCAGCAGTATCATGACGCAGGCTTAAGTTTTGGCGAAAAGCCGGAAAACGGCCGCCTGATTTATATAACTACTTATTATTAAGGATGTTTTTGTGATTCGTTCCGTCATTGTTGCGGATGATTTCCTGCCCGACCCACACATCGTGCGTGACGCAGCGTTAGCGCAGGAATACCCAAGGCTTGAAGAGCCTCAATTTTATCCTGGCCGCGACAGCAAGTTTCGTCAGGCATTAAATGGATATGATGAACGCATTATGGAGCTGATTGGTGAGCCCGTGGTTCCCGTGCAAACCTCATCTCACGCGAAGTTCCGGTTAGCATTAAAGGGAGACAAAGGCACCGAAAGTGTTCACATCGACAATGTGCATTGGACGGCGATCCTGTATCTAACCCTGCCCGAACACTGCCAGGATGGAACTCATCTTTTCAGGCATAAGGCAACAAATACTGATCACGCTCCTTATAACTCGATGGAACTTCAGGACCTTGGTTTTACCTCGCAGCAGACATTTCTGGATGACGTGATCAATAAAAACACAAACAACCCCGAGGCGTGGGAACACCTTATGACGGTGCCCATGCGGTTCAACAGGCTCTTGATCATCAAGCCACAGCAGTATCATGATGCAGGGATCAGTTTTGGCGACCGCCCTGAAAATGGCCGCCTGATTTATGTTTGTGCTTATAATTACCCTGGTGCAACCAAAATGACCTACCCCGAATAGGACGCCAACAAAAGGAAACGCTTATGACCCGACTGCTGATCTCTCTTTTGATCCTGATAATGGGCGTAAGTGCAAATGCACAGGACAGCACAAGCCGTTTTGCAATTGTTGGCGGCATGCTGATTGATGGATACGAAGCACCACCTGTTCACAATGCAACTGTTTTGGTTGAGGGCAACCGAATTGTCGCGAGCGGGCCTGCTCATGAAGTCGACATACCTGATGGAACTCCCATCATCGACGCGCGGGGCAAATCCATCCTCCCTGGCCTGATTGACCTGCATATTCATCTCGACCTGATCGGCCACGGTGACTATGACGAATATTACAAATTCATCGGCGGTACAGAGCGGCTTGATGAAATGATGCCCATCGCTGCCAAACATATGATGCGGGCCGGCGTAACAACCGCTGTTGACCTTGGCAGCCCCTTTGACATTCTGGCGGTTAGAGACCGTATCCGAGCGGGCGAAATCCCTGGGCCGCGGCTTATCTTATCAGGGCCCTGGATTACTCGTATTAAGCTTGACGGCGTGCCAGACAGCTATCAGGTGGTAATCAACAGCCCCGAGGAAGCCGCAGCAAAAACCCATGAACTGATCGACACGGGCTCAGACGTCATCAAGACGTGGCTCGGCCTCACTCGCAGCGATTTAAAAGCAGTCGTTGAAGCCGCACATAGCCGCGGAGTTAAGGTCCACAGTCATCTGTACAAAGTACCGGCGATAGAAGATGCTATCGCGGCGGGCGTCGATGTGCTCCAGCATGTTGGCAGCGCCAAAATGCCACCATACCCGCAACCGCTCCTCAGGAAAATTGCCGAAGACCGTATCCCTGTTGTACAAACCATAGCGCATCGTATTTGGGTTTATCCGGCAACGGTGGCAAACCCCGGCCGGTTAAACACGCCGGAACTTGAAGCTGACATGGGTGCCGATGTTTTTGCTGAACTGCAGCGCAGCTTCAAAAACTTTAGGGCACTTTCTTATTTCACAGACACGCCCGACGAAATCCGGCTTTCAAAAATCAATGCACGTCAGTTCATTGATGCCAATGCCTATATGGGTGTTGGTACTGACGCGGCAAGTCCGCTTAACTTTCACACAGAGGCCATTTGGCGCGAAATGTCAGCACTTGTTGACAGCGGCATGACGCCCGCACGCGTCATAACTGCAGCCACAAAAACCGGTGCAGAAATTGTCGGCATGGGCAGTGAACTGGGCACTATCCAGGCGGGCAAACTCGCCGACATCATCATCGTTGATGGCAATCCGCTAAGAGACATCAACCTCCTGGACTATGTGGCAGTCACCATCAAGAATGGTGAGGTTTGGTACGACCCCAAGTATGAAACCGAACCGTTGAAGGCCATCGGTCGCGCCTTTTAAAGACCCCTCCTGACACTACCTGTCAGTAATGGTTGGCGCAGTAGCGCCGACCCTCTTCCGCAAAATCGCGCCGCGCCATAAAGTTCGTGCTGCAGTAGTATGTCTGCAATGTTGATCTGCAACCTTCGCTGGACGGTTGCCAAAAAAGACCGCTATAGTGGCAAGCGAGGAATTTATGCAAACCGCACAAAACAAACGAAGTTTGTTTGCGACCGCCCCCACCGAGGCTTTTGACCAGGTGCGCGCCGATACGCTTGCGCTCTGTGAAACCCTGTCGGATGCCGATGCGACAGTACAATCTATGGAGGACGCGAGCCCGGCAAAATGGCATATGGCGCACACCAGCTGGTTTTTTGAGACGTTTTTGTTGGTGCCCCACCTCTCCGACTATCGGTTGTTTGATGAAGCCTTTCCATTTTTGTTCAACTCTTATTATGAGCAAGTCGGTGATCGCTTTGCGCGCCCCAGCCGCGGCATGCTTACACGGCCAACCCTTGATGAAGTGAAAACCTATCGAGCCCACGTGGAGGCTGGCATGCGCTCGCTTCTCGCTGACGCGCCAAATGATGCCACGCTCGCGCTGGTTGAACTTGGCTTGCAGCACGAAAAGCAGCATCAGGAACTGCTTTTAACCGATATTTTGCACCTGTTTGCACAAAACCCGCTAAAGCCTGCATTCCGTGAAAGTGAACCTCTACCTGTTGATAGTGCAGCGTTGCCGCCACTCGCCTGGACTGAATTTACAGGCGGAATTGTTCAGACAGGCCACGACGGCGACGGCTTTGCCTTCGACTGTGAAACGCCCCGTCACGAGGTGTTGCTACGCCCCTACCGCCTAGCGAACCGAGCTGTGTCAAACGGGGAATGGATCAATTTCATTGAAGATAACGGATACGATAAGCCTGAATATTGGCTTTCGGATGGCATCGCGACTGTTCGCGACCGCAGGTGGAATGCACCCCTTTATTGGGAAAAAGTGGACGGTGAATGGTGGTCCGTGACACTGCGCGGATTTCAACCAGTGGACCCGGATGCGCCGGCCACCCACATCAGCTTTTATGAAGCCGATGCGTTCGCCAGTTGGGCTGGCAAACGCCTGCCAACTGAAGCTGAATGGGAATATGCGGCTAATGGTCAATCAACGGCTGGAAACCTGATGACATCCGGCAGGCTGCGCCCACGGCCTCATCGCGACAGCAAACTTACAGGTTTGTTTGGCGACGTGTGGGAGTGGACAGCAAGTAGCTTCCGGCCCTATCCCGGCTTCAAGCCAGCCGAAGGGGCTGTCGGCGAATACAATGGCAAATTCATGAGCGGGCAGATGGTCCTGAAGGGCGGCTCGTGTGCCAGTCCAGATGACCATGTAAGTGCAAGCTATCGGAATTTTTTCCAGCCTGAAAAACGCTGGCAGTTTAGCGGGCTTCGCCTCGCGGAGGATGTGTAATGCGCGGGGACAATGTTGACAAAATTGCAGATGAACAGAACAACTCCTTCTACAAAGATGTGGTTGCTGGCCTGGGCGCCAACCAAAAAACATTGCCGTGCCGCTGGCTATATGATCAGCGCAGGTCTGAGCTCTTTGAAAAGATCACCGAACTACCGGAATATTACCCGACCAGAACGGAAATCAGCATTTTTGAAAGCCACCTGCCGGCCATGGCGACAGCGATTGGCCCGTTTGCCCACGTGGTGGAGTTTGGCGCGGGTGCCGGCACCAAAACGCGGCTTCTACTCGAAGCCCTCATGAGTCCAAAAAGCTATCTGGCTATTGATATTTCAGCCGACTTCCTGAAATCATCAATGGCGGCTCTTGCTGCTGATTTCACTGACATCAACGTCATTCCGATTGTCGGCAACTTTATGGATGCTGAGGGCCTCGCCGCTACCAAACTGCCGGACGGCAACCGGCTTGCCTTTTTTCCCGGATCAACCATTGGCAATTTGCTGGACAAAGAGATCATCGAGTTTCTCAGCAGCGTTCGTGCCATGCTGAGTGCAGAGGGCCAGTTCCTGATCGGCTTTGATCTGGTTAAGTCAGAAGACATATTAGTACCCGCTTATGATGATGCGGCAGGAGTAACTGCCGAATTCAACCTTAACCTCCTGAAGCGGATTAACCGGGAACTCAGTGGCACATTTGATCCGGAAGCGTTTGCTCATGAAGCGCGCTGGAACGCTGCCGATGGCCGCATCGAAATGCATCTTGTTAGCCAAACCAAGCAGACGGTTGGCGTAAACGGCGACAGCTTTACCTTCCAAAAGGGTGAAACCATCCACACCGAAAATTCACGCAAGTTCCGACTCGATGGATTCGAGTCGCTTGCTGGGCAGGCCGGTTGGACATTCAAGAAGATTTGGACTGATGAGCGTGGCTACTTCGCCGTTGCATTAATGGCCTGAGAAAAAGGGGGCCGAAGCCCCCTTTATTGTATCTGCCATAGTGCTGCAATCAGCTCGCTATTGGTTGCTTGGGTCCGGATCAGGCTTTGGTTTCTTTTTTTCCTTCATCATTTCTTTGGCGTATTTGATTGCTTCCAGGCATTTCTTTTCAGCCTGTGCTTTTTCGTCTTCTGTGCCTGCAGCGGCTTCTGCTTTCATTTTGGCGCACTGAAGTTCGGCGCGGGTCATTGGATCCATCAGCATTTTGTCTTTTTCTTTATCGTCGTCTTGGTTTGCTGTGGCGGCAACGCTGACACCCAGAGCCAGGGCAGACAGTGTGCTGATCACCATATTTTTGTTCCTAATCATAATTTCGTCCTCCACTCATTGAGACTGATTTCAAATCAGCGGAGCTGTTCTGCTGAGCCATAGTCGAGCCATAGTCGAACTGCAGCTTTTGGCAGGTTGACCTCAACAACCCCGCCAGACGAACACGCCCTCTCGAGCAATGGGTGCGTTCGATAAACTCAGGGTTGAGGGGCAATGTGCCGAAACTGTGCCCGGAAAAAGGCACGGAAAATTGTGGCAAGCGGATAAACGAAAGCTATGGTTTTTGCGCAACAGTGGGCAGCACTAGACCGTCTTTTCCTTGAATTTGCACAGGTCGATAATTTTGCATTTCGCGCAGTCGGGTTTGCGGGCTTTGCAGATGTAGCGACCGTGTAAAATCAGCCAATGGTGGGCATGCATGCGAAACGGTTCCGGAACCACTTTTTCAAGCGCAAGTTCCACCTTCAGCACATCCTTACCGGGCGCAAGGCCGGTGCGGTTCGAAACTCGAAAAATATGTGTATCCACCGCGCAGGTTGGCTGACCAAACGCCACATTCAAAACCACGTTGGCAGTCTTACGGCCCACGCCGGCGAGCGCCTCCAGCTCTTCGCGCGTCTCCGGCACCTTAGACCCATGCTTTTCAATCAGGTCCTTGCACAAAAGGATCACGTTTTTGGCTTTGGAGTTGAAGAGCCCGATGGTTTTGATGTGCTCTTTGAGGCCATCTTCCCCGAGCGCCAACATCTTTTCCGGCGTATCCGCAACCGGCCACAGGTTTTTGGTGGCTTTATTGACGCCGACATCGGTTGCTTGTGCAGAAAGCACCACGGCCACCAGAAGCGTGAATTCGTTTACATACTCGAGTTCTGTTTCCGGGTTCGGATTATCTTCTGCGAGACGCTGGAACATCTCAAAAATAACCGGACGATTGAGTTTCGAATATTTACCCGCCATCAGCCAATGTCCTTTGCCATCGCATCAACCGTGCGCACGAGGCGCGCCAAGTCTTTGGGTTCCGAAAGACGGTGGTCACCGCCGGGTACTAATATCACCTCAGTGTCATCACCCGTCAGGTTGTCCGCGATACTCATGGCAGTTTGCCACGGCACGTCCGGGTCTTCGGTGCCCTGAATAAGGCGTACAGGAATATTCAGATCAATCGGTCCTTGGTTCACCCGGTTTTGCCAACCGTCCTCAAACAGGTCACGCGTGAAAATATAGGGGTCCGGGCCATACTCAGAATAGACCTCAAGTCGCCCTGTATTGGTAATGGTCTGCTGGTCCACGTCAGATAGTTCTGCCCAGTGGCGAACAGTGAAATCAGGCGCGGCAGCAATACCAACCAGCCCCTTGATGCGCGCACGCCGGGCTTTGGCCGCCAAAAGGGCAATCCAGCCGCCCATGGAGCTGCCCACAAGTATTTGTGGGCCCTCAGTGAGCTGATCAATGACTGCAAGCGCATCCTTTAGCCACAAGCCAATGGTGCCATCAGCGAAATTCCCGGAGGACTGGCCATGCCCCTGATAGTCAAACCGGACAAACGCGCGGCCGGTACGCTGGCAGTAAGCTTCAAGCTCCATAGCCTTGCCGCCTTCCATGTCGCTCATGAAACCGCCCAGAAACACTACGCCCGGGCTGGTGCCGCGCGTGTGATGGTGGGCGATTTTGGTGCCGTGTGTTGTTTCGAGAAATTGTAGTGCTGTCATTTGCCGGCCCCTGCGGTGTTTTCTGTGTCGCTAAAGTGACCCTAACAGGGCGGAATCTGCGGCTCAACCGCAGAAAAGCCTCAGCTTTGCTTGACTTATAGCCATGCGCCCGCTACGCCGCTTCTTCCCTTTAATTTTATTCGCTGAAACGAGGATATCATGAGCGAGACTTTGAGTGCCCAAAACCCGGTCAACCTGCGCCTGCCAGACGGCAGCGTGCGCACGTTTGATGGACCGGTGACCGGCACCACTCTCGCCGCTGATATTGGACCAGGTCTTCTTAAGGCGGCGTTACTTGTTAAGGTAAACGGCGAAGCCTGGGACCTGTCCCGCCCAATTGAAGGAGACAGCGATGTTGCGATCATCACAAGCCGCGACAAGGAAGAAGCACTCGACATACTGCGCCACGACTGCGCGCATATCATGGCGCAGGCGGTGCAGGAACTGTTCCCCGGTACGCAAGTAACGATTGGGCCGAACATCGAAGACGGTTTCTTCTATGATTTCGCACGCGCCAAGCCGTTCACAGAAGACGACCTTCCCGTGATTGAAGAACGCATGCGCGAAATCGTGAAGCGTGACCTTGAGGTCATCCGCGAAGTTTGGGACCGCAATGAAGCAATTGAGCATTTCAAAAGCATCGGTGAAATCTACAAAGCCGAAATCATTTCCGATTTGCCAGAAGGCGAGCCCATAACAGTATACCGCCAAGGCGATTGGCTGGACCTTTGCCGCGGGCCACACTTGCCATCGACTGGCAAGCTGGGAGATGCCTTCAAGCTAACGAAGGTGGCAGGCGCTTATTGGCGCGGCGATAGCAGCAACGAAATGCTGACGCGCATTTACGGCACCTGCTGGACCGACAAAAAAGAGCTAAAGGCGTACCTGCACCGGATCGAAGAAGCGGAAAAACGCGACCACCGCAAGCTTGGCAAGGAAATGGACCTGTTCCATTTGCAGGAAGAAGCTCAGGGCTCTGTTTTCTGGCACCCGGCCGGTTACGTTATGTACAACGAGCTGCAGGACTTCATCCGCGCGCGGGTTACGCAGTTTGGCTACAAGGAAGTGAAAACACCGCAACTGTTGGACAGTAAATTCTGGGAGCAGTCGGGCCACTGGGCCAAGTTCCGCGAAAATATGTTTGTGGTGCCGGACGAAATCCCGTCAATTGAAGAAGATGCCCCGATTGTGACGGGCTCGGGCAAGTTGATGGCCTTGAAGCCAATGAATTGCCCTGCGCACATTCAGATCTTTAAACAGGGCATCAAATCCTACCGTGACTTGCCGATCCGTGTTGCGGAAATGGGTGTTGTGCATCGGAATGAAGCCCATGGTGCATTGCACGGTCTGATGCGTGTGCGTCAGATGACACAGGATGACGGCCATGTATTCTGCCGCGAAGACCAGATTACAGAAGAGACAATCAAATTCTGTGAGCTGCTTTCAAGCGTTTACCGCGACCTTGGCTTCCCGGATTTCCGCGTACTGCTGGCAACACGCCCGGAAAAGCGTGATGGCACCGACGAAAGCTGGGATCTGGCCGAACAGCGCCTTGAGGACGCACTCAAGGAAACTGGCCTTGAGTATGGGTTTGCGCCGGGCGAAGGTGCCTTTTATGGGCCAAAGCTTGAGTTCCACCTGAAGGACGCAATTGGCCGGACCTGGCAGTGCGGCACACTTCAGCTTGACCCCAACATGGCACGCAACCTTGGCGCCAGCTATGTGGCGGAAGACGGCAGCAAGCAAGCACCTGTGATGCTGCACCGCGCAGTGCTGGGCACATTCGAGCGTTTCCTTGGCATCATGATCGAGCATTACGCTGGCCGCATGCCGTTGTGGCTTGCGCCGACGCAAGTGGTGGTTACGCCGATCACATCGGAGGCTGACGATTACGCGCGATCCGTATACGAAAAAGCCTTAGCGGCAGGCTTGCGTGCCGAGCTTGACCTCAGGAACGAATCGATCAAATACAAGGTGCGGGACCACAGCCACAAGAAGGTTCCCGCCATATTTGTGGTGGGTGGCCGCGAGGCAGAGAACAATACGGTCAGCATTCGCCGCCTGGGCAGCAACCAACAGTCGGTTGTTGATTCACCAAAGGCGATTGAGGACCTTGTGGCTGAAGCGGCGAAGCCAGACAGCACCGCAAATGCCTAAAAGGCTTGTATTTCATGGCTTTGCAAGCGCGCGCCAAACTAGTATACTAAAACCAAGGTTGAGTCTGTGATCCTTCATTCTTATATGGGACGCAGACTCAAGCATTTAGAGCAACAACTACAGGAGAGTAGACATACGTAGAGGCAATTTTGCGGGACCACCAAAACAGGAAGGCCCGCGCGTCAATGGAATGATCACAGCCCGCGAAGTGCGGCTGATCGGTGCAGAAGGTGAAAATCACGGGGTCGTATCGCATAGTGCAGCAATGGACATTGCAGCGGAAAGCGGGCTGGACCTGGTAGAAATTTCTCCCAATGCGGAGCCCCCCGTATGTAAGGTTCTGGATTTCGGCAAGTTCAAATACGAACAACAGAAAAAGGCTAACCTGGCTCGGAAAAACCAGAAAACTCAAGACGTTAAAGAAATCAAGATGCGCCCAGGCATTGATGTGCATGACTATAATGTCAAGCTCAAGAAGGTGCATCAGTTCATCGATAATGGCGATAAGGTGAAAATGACCATCCGCTTCCGTGGCCGTGAAATGGCACACCAGGAACTGGGGATGGAAGTTTTGAACCGGGTTGCTGACGAGATGGAAGAAACCGCAAAAATCGAGGCGCGCCCCAAGATGGAAGGCCGTCAGATGATCATGGTGATCGCTCCTAAGTAAGGCTGCCGTCTTCCCTCGGAAAAATAGAAAACCGGCTTCTCACGAGCCGGTTTTTTTGTGCTTACTTCGCGACTGCGTCCACAAATATTCTGACCTGTTTGATATAGTAGGCTTCATCTGTCGCCATGGTCGCATGGCCGGCGTTTGGCAGAATTGTCACCTGTGCGCCCTCAATCATGCCGCCAAAACTATGACAGCTTTTTGGCGCAGCTTCATCAAACTCACCACAAAGAATAAGAGTTGGCGCCTTGATATCACCGAGCTGGGGTGTGAGGTCATAGTGCTTGAGCGTACCAATGCCGAAAAAGTCGGTTGGGCCCCACATGGTCAGATACATCTCGCCATTGCCGCTCGGGCCGCCCGCACGGTGGCCATTGTCAGTGCAATGGCCAACCCGGCACATATGTCGGTCATAAAACTGCTGGGCGGCTTCCCGGTATTCCTTGCTGGCCATCGTCTTATCGTTTTTGTGGCGCTCCAGAATCTCCTGAGTGTCCTTTGGCAGCTTTTCAATCCATTTGGCATTGTCCGCGTTCCAAATGGGCGTGGAAATCAGCGGGCTTGAAAGAATGGCACCAACAAGGCCCTGAGGGTTGCGCACAGCGTATTCAGCAGCCAAGGTGCCACCCCAGCTGTGACCCGCCATGATCACTTCATCAAGGCCTAAGGCTTTTCTGATGTGGTCAATCTCATCCACAAAGCGCTCAACACGCCAGGTGTCCTGACCTACCGGCCGATCTGAGTTGCCAGTGCCCAACTGATCATAAAGAATGACGGGATAAGTGTCCGATAACGCCACATACGGAAGATTACCACGGTGGGTGCCGCCGGGGCCACCGTGCGCCACAATAATGGCAGGCATTTTGCCAAGATGTTCTGACCCATTCATGCGGTACCAGATACGGCCACCATCAACTTCAATGTAGCCGGAAATTTCCGGGTCCTGGTGCGCGGTTGCTGGCAACCAAAAAGCAAAGAACATTAAAGCAGCCAAAGCAAATCTCAGCATCATCAATCCATCTCCAGAACATCAAGTTGCGGGAAAGCGAGATTAGGCAGTGCAGCCGCGCGCTGCAAACAGTCTTTTTGGTACACCCTTGTCACACTTTCCGGTCTTGGCTCGTCTTATTACCAGAACACAACACTGGACTATTTTATGACCGAATATCAGATCCCGAAATGGCAACGACTAACAGGAGCTCTATTGGCCCTGCTGTTTGCTCTGATCGCCGTACAAATGCTGTTCCAACCTGAAAACTGGTATCAAAATACTGCTGGTGTGCCGGAAACAGGCCCGATGAACGCGCATTTTATCCGTGATATTGGCGCTGCATTTTTGATGTCCGGTGCCGCCTTTGCACTATTCTCGGTTCGAAAAACCAGCTGGGAAGTGGTGGCGGTAGGCGCCATTTTCCCCGGCATACATGGTGGAATTCATGCATACGGCCTGGTGGTTGGCCATAGCCACGCCAGCGTGGCGGTAGACTTTTTTGGTGTTGTGGTTCCCGGCCTGATAGCTGCGCTATTGGCGCTGCTTGTTGGTCACCAGCAAACCAAGAAAGGATCAAAATGATTAATTGGTTGTTTAATAGAGTCATTGACCGGACCGAGCACGACACAGGATACCCCGCCGACTATTTGAGGGATATTTTAGCAACATCAAAAATGGGGTTTTTCAAGCTGATGCTGGCTTTCCTTGCACCCCATCCGAAACACGCGGGCAGGCAACTTCATCAGCTGGTGCAGCTTGGCGCTATCCAGCAAGAATCATGCGGACCATGCCTTGAGATATCGAAGTCTTTTGCAATCGCCACTGGTGTTTCCAAGACCACGGTGCAGCGACTATTGATTGAACCGGAAGCGGTCGAGCCGCTCATACAAGCTGTGTTTTTGTTGGGTCGTCATGTTGCTGGAGGAGAGCCGCTCTTGGAAGCAAGCAAAACTCTCCTCGATCAGGAAATTGGCAAACAGGGTCTGGCCGAATTGACCGTTTCCGCTGCTGCCGTACGAATCTATCCGGCGCTTAAGCGCGGTCTCGGTTATGCTGACATGTGCGCAATACCAGAACTGAAAATCGTGGATGATATTGGTGAGCGGCATTCGGCCTGAATTTGAAGACTTGAGACCCTATTTGATGGGGCTTGCATACAGACTCCTCGGCAGTCGCTCAGACGCCGAGGATGCTATCCAGGATACCTGGTTACGCCTGCAAAAACAGCAGCAACAGCCCGACAACATCAAAGCCTGGTTGACGCGCGTGTGCACCAACATCTGTCTTGATAGTTTGCGCAGGTTGAAACGGGAACGACAAACCTATGATGGCCCCTGGTTGCCGGATCCATTGTACATTCACTCCGAAGACACCCCGGGCGGGCCAGAACTTACAGAGTCTCTGCAACTCGCTTACATGCTTCTGCTCGAACGACTGACGCCTGCGGAACGAGCAAGCCTTCTTCTGCATGATGTTTTTGGATTTTCCTTCGCCGAGATTGGCGGCATTTTGAAGATAGATGCGCAGACCACGCGTCAACATGCTTCGCGTGCACGAAAACACCTGAAAGCCAACAAGACACGCTTCGACGCGTCCCATGAGGATATAACTGCCTTAGGGCATCAAGTGCAAAAGGCACTCAAAAATGGTGATGTGGTCGGTATGGTCGAGCACCTTGCCAGCGATGTCGAACTATGGGCGGACGGTGGCGGCAAAGCACTCGCGGCTCGCAATGTAATTTACGGGCCGAACAAAGTCGCTGCCTTCATCGCTGGCATTTACCGAAAATCTCCGGGTGGCATGACAGCCACTTATGAAATCATCAACGGCCAGCCGAGTATCCGGATACTGGACCAGGATAGTCAGACCATCTCTTTGCTGGCCATCAGCTGCAACACGGAAGGTCAGATCAATTTTGTGATGGCACACCGCAATCCTGACAAACTGGAACTCATCGATATTCCTGAGGACCTGATTTAGCGGAGGCGCTCGATAAAATATTCCTGTTTTTCCGCATTATTCATCGATATTCAGCTAGTATTCTGGACAAGACTTCAAAAGACTTCGCTGTGTTATCAATGACTAACAGCCCCGATGCGGGCATCAGGAGACCAACATGAAGTTTGGCGATTATTTACGACAGGCCCGTGATCAGCATGGCTGGACCCAGCCCGAGGCGGCAGCGAAAGCAAACATTGAACAATCCTATCTTTCAAAATTGGAAACAGGAAAGTCATACCCTTCCGAGGACATCTTCGAGCGGCTGGTCAAAGCCTATTCGCTCGACGTCCGTGACATGTCTACAAGCATATTTTCTGCAGAGCTTGATAAGCTTCGGGAAATTGGTGAGGTGCGTGCGGTTGTTCTGCAGAGACAACAAAAGGAGGCGGGATTTGTTCGAAGTTGGCTCGTGGCCGGGCTCGTTATGCTTATGCTGGGCGGCGGTATGCTAGGAATGGCTACCAGCACCCAGGATGATACCAATATCATTTACCATTATCGATCCGAAGGGGTCATCAAAGATAATGAGCCGCCACTCCTATTTCATATGCTGCAGGCTGGCGGCACCGATGAAGATGGCAAAACTTACGGCGACAGAGTGAACTATGACTATTGGGTTTCAGGCGACAACCGGGGCGATATTTTCATCGAAAAAGTTGAAGGCGGATACCGCCAATATGTGCTGTATGAAACGCAGGAACACCATCACCCAACGCTGCTGTCTTGGCATTACGCCTTTGGCTTTATGTTTGTGATCGGCGGCCTTGGTTGCTTTTTTATCAGTCGCCGTTGGCGATAAACCAACTTGACCACAGGAAAACCGGTCCTGCGGGGCCGGTTTTTTTGTTGCGCTCATCACGACACTGAAACAATATCAAGGCGTCATAGTTCGCTATTGGGGAACAACATATGGACCTTGTTGGCATGCGCACTTTCTGCCGTACGGTGGAAGAAGGCAACCTGACCGCGGCGGCAAAGGCCCTGCACATAACCAAATCTGTTGCCTCAAGACGCATACAGACGCTTGAGGATGATTTGGGTGTGCGCTTACTTGCCCGCACAACCCGCGGTGTAACACCTACCGACGCCGGCACACAGTTTTACGAGCGCGCGCTTGCCATTCTTTCAGATGTTGAAGACGCCAAACAATCTGTAAAATCTGCAAGTGACAATCTGGTTGGCCACCTGCGCATTACAGCACCACGCAGTTTTTCTGATATCGACCTGCATGAGCCGCTGACGGCCTTCATGCATGAAAACCCTGGCCTGACATTTGAACTTCATTTGTCTGACGAGCGCGTCGATGTCATCGGAGGTGGTTATGACCTGGCGCTCAGGGTTGCGCAGGGGCTGAATGACACCAGTTTGATCGCCAAAAAACTGGCCAGTATTCGGCCGCTCGTGGTTGCGAGCCCCGGTTATTTGAGTGAACACGGAACACCGCAAAAACCGGATGACCTTAAGGACCACAACTGCGTTTTCTATGCCAATGTAACGGCCGCTGAACAATGGCGGTTTAATGGCCCAGAAGGCGCCAAGGCCGTGCGCGTGGGTGGCACAGTAACCACCAACTCTGGTGTGATGCAGTTGGCGATCGCGCGGGCCGGCCTTGCCATTGCGGCACTGCCCGAGTTTTTCCTGCGCGACGCGCTTCAGAACGGTGACGTGGTGACCATATTGGACGAATGGGATCGGCCGGAAAGCGGTCTTTATGCGCTTTATCCTGAGCGCCGTCTTTTGCCGACCAAAGTAAGAGCCCTGATCGACTTTTTGGCAAATTGGTTTGCCACTGCAAATGCGGGGAAAGAGTAAGCATGCCCGGAAACGCAGCAAAACCCATACGGTGGGGTATATTGGCAACCGGCAAAATCGCAACTGCAATGGTAAGCGAAGCCCGCATGGTAGAGGGCGCGCATGTGCAGGCGGTGGCGTCAAGAAGTATGGAAAAAGCCCGCGGCTTCGCGGAAACCCATCAGATCAAGACGTCATATGACAGTTACGAACAGCTGATAAAAGATCCGGACATTGATCTGATTTACATCGCAACGCCCCATAACAGCCATTATGAGCTTCTCAAACTTTGCTTGAATTCTGGCAAACATGTCCTGTGTGAAAAACCTTTGGTTTTGAATGCAGAGCAGGCACAGAACTGTGCCTATTTGGCGGAGGAGAAGAATCTCTTCCTGATGGAGGCCCTGTGGACGCGGTTTTTCCCAGCCGTCCAAAAAATGCAGGAATGGATCAAAGAAGGTCGCATCGGGGCCGTACGCCGCATTAGCGCTGACTTTAGCTTCAAAGCAGACTTTGACCCCAAAGGGCGGCTCTTTAACCTTGCTCTGGCGGGGGGTGCTTTGCTGGATTTGGGGATTTATCCAATCTCTCTGGCAATCGGTTTGCTGGGGCAACCAACGGAGGTCAAAGGTGAAGCAGTTATTGGTGAAACCGGCGTCGATGAAGAAGACAAAGTCTTGCTACGCTTCCCCGGCGGCGCCACAGCTTCCCTGAAATTCGGCCTTCGGGAAACCCGGCCGGTCGTGGCAACAATTGACGGCGACCGCGGTCGTATCACCTTGCATGAGCGCTTTCACCACCCCAGGAAAATTACGCTGGAGCCCATCGGCGGCGACTCTGAGACACTGGAGTTCCCGTGCGAAGGTAGCGGGTATCATTATCAAATTGCGGCGGTGACCTCTGCTCTCCAAAACGGCCTAACTTAACACCCTTTAATGCCCATGAGCGAAACCGTTCGCATAGCCGCCGTGATGGACCAATTGAGAGCATCCTGGGGGCTGAAATACCCAGACGAATAGCCCAACTGCAGAGGCGTTCGCCTCAGCACAACACGGGCTTGCAAGCTTCGCCCCTACCGCTTCCCGGACAGCGCATCTACATTTTGCCCAACACACAAGGAGACAAGACATGGGCTTGCTGGTTGAAGGCAAATGGGTGGATCAATGGTATGATACAAAGTCCACAGGTGGGCGCTTTGAGCGCAAGGAAAGCCAGTTCAGGAACTGGGTAACAGCCGATGGCGCCGCCGGGCCCACCGGAGAAGGCGGCTTTAAAGCCGAAGCGGACCGCTACCACCTTTATGTGTCTTACGCTTGTCCCTGGGCACACCGCACACTGATTATGCGGGCCCTCAAGGGCCTGGAAGAGATGATCTCCGTCTCTGTTGTTGGTATGACCATGCTTGAGCATGGCTGGACGTTTGACCAAACGGACGGCAGCACTGGCGACCCACTTTTCGGCAGCACGTTCATGCACGAAATTTACACCAAAGCCGACCCTGCCTACACAGGGCGGGTGACAGTGCCTGTGCTTTGGGACAAGCAGCAAGAGACCATTGTTAGTAACGAGTCTGCCGATATCATCCGCATGCTCAATAGCGCTTTTGATGGCATTGGCGTAAAAGCAGGTGACTATTGGCCGGAGCATTTACGCGCAGACATTGAACCCGTGAACGAGCGCATTTATCACACCATCAACAACGGCGTATACAAAAGCGGCTTTGCCGCCACACAAGAAGCATACGAAGAAGCACTGCATCCACTTTTTGAAAGCCTGGACTGGCTTGAAGAACGGTTGGCAAGCCGGCGATACCTGATGGGCAATAGACTAACCGAGGCTGATATTCGCCTGTTCACAACACTGGTGCGCTTCGATCCCGTTTATGTCGGGCATTTCAAATGTAACCTGCGCCGAATTGTGGATTACCCCAATCTCTGGGCCTACACGCGGGACATCTTCAGCATACCGGGTGTTTCTGAAACCGTGCATATGGATCATATTAAAGTCCACTATTACGCCAGCCACAAAAGCATCAACCCGTCCGGCGTTGTGCCCGTGGGACCTGACCTGGATTTTTCTGATGCGCACAACAGAGCACTTTTGGTCGCTTAATTCTCTTTTGACGGAAGTTTACAGAAACTGACTTCGACAGGCTCACTCTCGAAGTCAGTTTCGAAACATTCATCGAGAAGCGAGCAATAGCAGCCTGTTGCGGTCAGCTTGAAACGCTCGATATCAAGTTTGTTCCAAAGGTCTTCGTTGGCCTCCGTTTTGGGAACAGAAAAAACGAGCTTGTCTTCTCCCGCCGGGATAATCGCCGGAACAGGGTTGCCTGTCACCACATTGCTGAATTTCGCTGTCACGCGACCATTTTCATCAAAGGGTGTTTCGCCCTCTTCAAGGCAACACAGGCGCAGCACGCTATTGATACTGCGCACCTCTTGGCCATCATAAAACATCTGAAAGGTTTTAACGTGTGCCGGGCCAACGCCTGCGTTCTGCATACGCCAGTACAAAACCAGCTCTTCCTTCTCGATATTGTAGTTGCCTGAATTGATCTGAAGATAGGGCCATGTCTCGGCCTTCACCTGCCGTTCAGCGGCGGTGGATTGAACGTAGGTAGCATAAAAACTCGCGGCAGAAATCAGGACAGCACAAACCGCCACCATCAGATTAAGGCAGTCCTTATCAAACCGTTTTTTCTCGTCCGCCATGCAACCCCCTCCGTTATGTTATCGGAGAATAGAGCGAAGATGCCGCGCGGCAAAACTCAGTTTCGCAACACTCAAAGTACCCGACGACCTGAGGTCTTCTGCCAAACGGCCAGACCGAATAAGCGTCGTTGCCTGGGCTTTCTCCCAGGCGGAAACAGCTTGTTTCACTGTCTTTTTCCCTGCAGATGCACTCACTTGCTGCACAAGTTGGCGCTGCTGGTCTGCAAGGTCTTCAAGAATGGAACGTGTGGCCAGCATTTCCCAATGATCATCCAGCGCAATACGATCAGCGCGCTGGCGCAACCAGTCAAAGTGCAACAGGTCGCCCAGGGCAAAGTGAATACCGGCAACATAATCGACCGACTTGCCGGTTTCCTCTGCAACCATGATGATATCAGGCCCGGATGCCAGCACCTCGAACGCTGACACAAACGTTGCCAGATCATGGCCAACGCCTGCCGCTTTCAAGCTGTCGCGCCGATCAACAAATGCGGTTTGTGCGGGTTTACTGAGCACGCTTTGTTTGATGCCAAAAAGCTTCTCAAACGGCGTTTTGAAACGTTCTACGAGATCACTCACGTTAAACGGCTGTTCCAGATTCCTGAGCATCCAAAGAACCTGAGCCTTCAGGCTGTCAGATACAGACTGGTGCATGTCATACTGGGTGCCCGCAGCGACTTTATAATCAAGTGCATTGATGGCATCCCATTGTTTTTGAAGTCCAAACACCTCGCGTACCACGACAAATGCAGCAACGATGTCGCCAACACCAAGTCCAGTTTCTTCTTTGACTTCATAAACAAACGTCAGGCCTGCCCAGTTAACCACCTCGTTGGCAAGCACCGTGGCAATGATTTCCCGGCGCAGTTGGTGCACGGAAAGTTCAGCAGCAAACTTGTTACGCAGTACACTTGGGAAACCCCACTCAAGCTCGGGCTGCATCATTGGATCGTCAATCAGGTCGCCTTTAATCAGCGTATCGAACAAAGACATTTTGGCGTAGGCCATCAGAGTCGAAATCTCTGGCCGGGTCAGGCCTTGCTCGTTGGCTGCAAGTTCTGCAAATCCCTCGTCTGATGGCAGGAACTCGATCTCCCGATCCAGTCCACCGTCTCGCTCCAACGCTTTGATAAGGCCCAAATGATAGTGCCTTGACGTGACGGCTTCGGCTTCCGCAAGCGAAATAGCCTGTGTTTGAAGATAGTTGTCAGAAAGCACGATCTCTGAGACTTCGTCCGTCATGTCTTCCAGGAGAGCGTTGCGGTCTTCGGCTTTGAGCGAGCCTTTGTTGATCGCGTCGGTGAGCAAAATCTTGATATTCACTTCTTTGTCCGAGCAATCCACACCAGCAGAGTTGTCGATGAAGTCGGTGTTCAAGCGCCCACCGCGTTTCGCGAATTCAATGCGCGCCTTTTGGGTCATGCCAAGGTTGCCGCCCTCGCCAACAACCGTGACTTTCAACTCTTCCGACGTAACGCGCAGGGCATCATTGGCGCGGTCTCCTGCCTGCTGGTCGGTCTCATCTGTTGCCCGCACATAAGTGCCGATGCCGCCAAACCACAAGAGGTCGGCATTGGCTTTCAAAATACGATTGATCAGGTCAGTAGGGGGCAAGCTCGCCTCATCAATGCCAAGCCAAGCCTTTATCTCGGGTGTCAGCTTGATCGATTTTTCTGCACGCGAGAAAATACCGCCACCCTTGGAGATCAATTTTTTATTATAGTCTTCCCAGGTTGAGCCGGCTTTGTCGAACAGGCGCTTGCGCTCTTTCCAGGCTTTGGCTGTATCGCCCGGGTTTGGATCAACAAAAATATGCATATGGTTGAACGCCGCCTGCAGGCGAATTTTCTTCGATAGCAGCATGCCATTCCCGAACACATCGCCTGACATGTCGCCCACACCAATGACGGTGAATTCGTCATTCTGAACGTCGATACCACGTTCCCGGAAAAGACGCTGAACACTCACCCAGGCACCCTTTGCTGTGATACCCATTTTTTTGTGGTCATATCCAGCCGAGCCACCGGATGCGAACGCATCCCCAAGCCAGAAGCCGCGGCCTTCAGAAATGCTGTTCGAAATGTCGGAGAATGTCGCTGTTCCTTTGTCAGCCGCCACAACAAGATAGGGGTCATTGCCGTCACGGCGTACGGTTTGCTTGGGCGCAATAGTTTTGCCGCCTTTCAAGTTATCTGTGACCGACAAAAGGCTGGTGATGAACGAACGGTATGATGAAATTCCTTCGTTTATGAAGGCGTCCCTTCCGCCAGTCGTTGGCAGTTGTTTTGGATAAAAGCCACCTTTGGACCCTTGCGGCACAATAACCGCATTCTTCACCTGCTGCGCCTTTACAAGCCCCAGAACTTCCGTCCGGAAATCCTCGCGCCGGTCCGACCACCGGAGGCCACCACGCGCGATAGGACCACCGCGCAGGTGCACACCTTCCACTTGAGGTGAATAAACCCAAATCTCTGCGTGTGGTCGTGGCAGAGGTGCTTCCTCCACTTCACGCGAGCGAATTTTGAACGCCAGTGCACGTTCGTCCACCCGGTCGACCACCCCATCCTGGAAGTAGTTTGTACGCAGGGTCGCTGCAATAACATTCTGGTAAGCCCGCAAAATGCGGTCCTGGTCTAGGCTGCGAACACTTTCAAGCGCTTTGGCAATGTCTGAAGACCGCTTGTCCGCTTCTTTGTCTCGGTCGCCTTTGAAGCCCGGATCAAATTGCGCTTCAAACAGGGCATAGAGCTCGCGGCTTACGGCACCATGTTCCACCATCGTGTCCGCGATATAATCGGGTGTGTAACCGATACCAAGCTGTCGCAGGTGCTTGCCATAAGCGCGCAGGACCAGGATTTGGCTCCAGGTCATCGCGGATGTAAGAACCAGTTTGTTGAACCCGTCGTTTTCAACTGCGCCCAACCAGACACCAACAAACAGTGCTTCAACCAAGGGCTTGATTTCCGCCGCAGTGAAGCAAGTCTCCGCCCCGCACTCGAGTGAAAAATCATGGATGTGACTTTTGCCGCCACCACCCATTTTAAATGAGTGCTCGGACAGAACGCGGAAACCCATGTTCTCAAGGATCGGCATACAGTTCGACAAAGCGATCAGTTGAGAACCGTGATAAACCTTCAACCTGAAGCGGTTTTCGCCGTCACCCAGATGTTGGTAAAAATCAACGCGAAGATCGTCCTCACCATCGATTTCTTCAAGCTTGATAACGTCATACGCTGCTTGCGCAGGGGTGAAAAACTCGCGGTAAGCTGTTGTGAAGCGCGTTTTATATTGATGGTGAAGGTGATTACCTTTTTCTTCACCCAAATGATCAATGAGCGAAAGATGCAGGCGATCGTCCCAACCTTGCGCGGCTTCAACGATCTGCTGTTGAATATCTTCTTCTTCAACAACCGGCACGTTACCCGGCTTGGTGCGGATAATGAAATGCCAGCGCGCAAGGGGCTCTTCGCTGAGCTTGGCGTAATAAACCGACATTTCGCCGTTGTAGCTTTCACAGAGGATATCCGTAATCGCTGACCTAAGCCCAGAGTGATAGTTTTCACGCGGCACATAAACGAGCGCTGATACAAAACGGCCAAATTGATCGGGCCGAATGAAAGCGCGCGGGCGCGGGCGTTCCGTCAGCTGCAGCACACCAAGGGAGGTTTCATATAACCAGTCTTCACCTACCTGGAAAAGCTCGTCACGTGGGAAGTTCTCAAGAATATGCGCAAGCGCTTTGCCCGCAAAGGAACGGTTGCCCAGTTTGGCACGCTGCTGAATGTTGGCGACCTTGCCCCGGATCAGTGGCACATCGTGGGCAAATTGGCTGTAGGACAGCGACGTAAACAGACCCACAAAACGCCTCTCACCGATCGCGTTGCCTTCCGCATCAAAAATCTTCACACCGATATAGTCCAGATGAGAGACGCGGTGCACCGTTGATTTAACGTTGGCCTTTGTGATGATCAGAGGTTCCGGCTGGGTCAGGAAATGCCGAATTTCAGGTGACATGGGCGTAAGGCCATCTTTGTCCCTTAATGCGTAGCGGTCCGGGTCCCGCAGAATGCCCAGCGCCGTACCGTCGACATGGCTGAAGTCAAAGGTAGCAGGGTCACCATCAAACCGGTATTCGCGGAAACCGAGGAACGTGAAATGATCAGCACCAAGCCAGCGCAGGAACTGGATGGTTTCGTCCACTTCTGTCTGTGCGATGGGCGGCGGGTTTACCGTTAGCGACGCAACTGTTTCATCGATTTTTGCGAGCATCGCTTTCCAGTCGGTCACCGCGTCGCGGACGTCCTGCAGCGTTTTCTCCAGCATTGCCTGGAGTTCGTTGAGGGCAGATTGGTCCGACTGGGCATCAACTTCCACATACATCATGCTTTCGCGCACGCGCTGCGTACCCTTGCCGTTTGCACGCTTGCCCTTGTCGTCCCGCGCAACATCCATGATCGGGTGATGCATCATATGGATGCGATAATGCATGCTGGACGACAGGCACCCGGTTATCGAGTCTACAAGAAACGGCATATCGTCATTGACGATCAAAATGGCAGTATGTCGCATTTGATTGGGGCCAGCAGCTGCCGTCCCTTTGGGGCCAAACACATGGACTATTGCCGTTTCAGGTGATCGCTCGGCACCCGCTTTCCAAAGCTGGTAGCCCGCAGCAAAAAGTTCTTCCGGTTCCCGCGTCAACAGGTCATCCGGCGCATCAGCACTAAAAAACTCCGACAGGAACTCAGCCAGCTGATCGGCTTTTGCACCTTTTTCCGCTTTTTTTGCCATCCCGGCAAACGCCTGGTTCAGATGGTCGCAGATGGATTTCTTGCTCATGAGTGTTCCTTAATAGCCTGATCGATGGCTCGATCCAGAAAGTGTTCTGAAGCATCAACTTTGCTCAAAACTGTTGTGTTGCCTGAAGCGTCCCGTCGCACCAGAACAAGCCCGAACTCTTCGTCCATTTTTAGGTCGGATGGGGCTGTTCCCGTCAGGTTTCTGGCCGTTGCCAATGCTTTTTCGCGGACTGGATTGGGTCCGGGCGCACCGCGCCTGAACGCGCGTTCGCGCGAAACGCAACCTTTTATGCCACCCGGTTCATTTCGCAAAAACTTGGCAAGCTCGTCCGGACCCACTTCATGGCGTGCGGCGTACGAAAGAGCAGCCGCATATTCCGTAAGGCGGGTCTTTTCGTAAGTGGTCCCAAAGGTCAACTTAAGCGCCGGCGTAAAGGGTGCTCGTCTTTGTTGCCTAAGACCCTTTGATTTTAAAAAGCGACGATAGGCGGCTGGGTCGCGCGCTGCTTCAATATGAAAACGATAGGCCTGGGACAAAGCTGCGTACAAACCTTCGCGTGTGCTTGCACCAGGATGCACAACAATGTCACCCGCTTTTTTGCAAGCCGCAGCAAGTGGCTCCATGGGGTCTGGCGTACCATCAGATGCAGGGTCTTCAAGATGAATTTTTTCACGCTCTTCAGCACCGAGCGACTTCTGACGATGATTTACGACCACCATGACAAATTCAGCCGTTTGACCCCGTGCGCTGAAGGGCAACAAGATGCCACGACACTCCAGGGGTCCATCAACAAACTCAAACTCTGCTGCTTCTTGGCGGCTGGCAGCATCATCAAGTCTTGCAGACAGCGCGTCTGCAAATACCTTCAAGCGTGCATCTGACAGCTTCTGACCAGTGGCCAATAACCCACCCAGCAACGGCGCCAGTTCCGCACCACAAAAGCGAACCACGGTCTCGGGCGTCGAAAAATCGAGCAAAAGGCTATTGCGCTTGAAAGGTAGCAGGCCCTCCGCTGTCAAATCCGCAAACAAAGGTAATGCACTCGACCCATGCAAGGCATGCCAATAGTCAAACGCCCGCAAATGCATCCGGCGTTCACGCTTTTTTGCTTGGCGATCATCCCGGTTGATATCAGGCCGAAGCACAAAGTCGTCTTGCGCGCGCTCAGATGGCGTGTTGGAGGTGGGCACGGTGCCCTCTTGATCTTTGTCGTCAATGCTCATGTCATGAACTTCAACGGGTTACCCCGCACATTTGCGCCAGGGCTTCTGGTTCTCTCGCGCCGAATATGGCACCAGCGATTGGCCCTAGCAAGTGCAATCGGTGCCAATTAGACAACTTTATTGTGGATAAAGTGTTAACGGCGAAATACGGCGGTTGGACTTGACTTGCGAAGCGTCAAAGGCAATTTTCAAAGTGGGAAGTCAACAGTAATAGGCTGGGCCACCGCGCTCACCGCATGAGAGAGAGACCGCATGGCGACCAAATCGTGGAACAGCCTCACGCATATGTTTTTTGAACAGGCGCTGACGCTCAAGCAAAAGCCCCTCCTATATGCAAAAAACGGCGACGACTGGAAATCACAAAACTGGACCGAGGTTGCGGAACAGGTGACGAAGCTTGGTGCTGCGCTTCGCGCTATGGGTGTCGACAAAGGTGACCGTGTTGTTATCGTCAGTGAAAACCGCCCTGAGTGGATGATTACGGACTTTGCCATTATGGCGATTGGCGCGATTTCCGTGCCAACTTACACCACAAATACGGTCCGGGATCATCTTCACATTATCGAAAATAGTGGTGCCAAGGCAGCGATTGTTTCCACAAAGAATTTGACGCGCACGTTCCTGCGTGCCGCACACCAGTGCGACGAGATGCAGCATGCGATTATGATGGAGCCTGTATCACTTGAACAACAACTCAATGTGACAGTCTACAATTGGGAAGATGTCATCAATGCCCAGCAACCAGACATTGTGGGTTTCCGGGACGGGTGCGCTGACGTAACACGCGATGATATTGCCTGCATTATATACACCAGCGGCACGGGTGGTTCGCCGAAGGGTGTGATGCTGCACCATGGATCCCTGATGCATAATGCCGAAGGCGCATCGAAAGTCATCGCGCCGCTTGGCCTTGAAAATAACGCTTTCCTCTCGTTCCTGCCTCTCAGTCACGCCTATGAGCACACCACCGGACTGTGTTGGCCCCTAATGATTGGTGCCGAGATTTGGTACGCCGAAAGCATCGAAAAACTGGCAACCAACATGGCGGAAGCCAAGCCAACCATTATGGTTGTTGTGCCGCGGTTGTTTGAGATGCTGCGCACCCGCATCACCCGCGGCGTTCAGGCGGAAGGCGGTATGAAAGCCAAGCTGTTTGAGCGGGCAATTGCGCTCGGCTTCAAAGTTCAGCGTGACAATGAAAAGCTTTCTTTCTTCGAAAAGATCGAAAACTGGTTCCTAAACATGACTGTGCGCAAAAAAGTGCGCAAACAGTTTGGTGGTCGCCTCAAGGCCCTGGTGTCGGGCGGCGCTCCCCTGTCACCAGATGTAGGCTTTTTCTTTGCCTCGCTCGGCTTGCCCCTTTTGCAAGGCTATGGTCAAACAGAAGCCGGTCCGGTCATTTCAGTTAATCCGCCATGGGCACCAAAAATGCACACGGTTGGGCAATTATTTGACAAAATCGAAGCAAAAATTGCCGAAGACGGCGAAATTCTGGTGAAGGGTGAGCTTGTGATGAAAGGCTATTGGCGCAACGATGACGCCACCGCCCAAACCATCATAGATGGCTGGCTGCACACCGGTGATATCGGCCATTTTGATAACGAGGGTTACCTGGAGATCACCGATCGGAAAAAAGATATCATCGTTAATGACAAAGGCGACAATGTATCGCCTCAGCGGGTTGAAGGCCTGCTGGCACTGGAGGACGAGATCGCACAGGCGATGATATACGGCGACAAGCGCCCACACATGGTAGCGCTGATTGTCCCTGATGCCGAATGGCTGGTGAGTTGGGCCAAAACCAATGGCAAGTCTTCTGCGCGGCTTGAAAAGCTGGTTGATGACAAAGACCTGCGCCGGGCAATCGATGAAGCCGTGAGCCGCATCAACAAGCGCCTTTCTAACATTGAAAAGGTGCGCAAGTTTGCGCTCGCCGATGAAGCTTTCACTATCGAGAACGCCCAAATGACGCCCAGCCTAAAGCTGCGACGTCATGTGGTGAAAGAGGTTTACAAAGAAAAACTGGAAGCCATGTACTAGGACTGACCCTACCCAACGGCTTCCAATGCTTTTATTCGTATCTCAGTGCCGATATCGGGTTGGTCTGCGCAACCCGGAAAGCTCTTCCCGCCACGGTGAGCCAGGCAATCAATAGCGCAGCAGTACCCGCACCAGCAGCCGCCATCCAGATATAGCTGTCTCCCAGGCTATAGCTGAAGCCATCAAGCCAGTCTGACATAAAGTACCAAGCCGCTGGCCAGGCAATCAGGTTGGCAATCAGGACAGGGCGAGAGAACTGCCAAACCATCAATTGCACAATGTCACGGATAGTGGCACCCAGTACTTTGCGGATACCAATTTCCTTGGTGCGCTGCTCGGCCGTAAAGCTTGCGAGCCCAAACAGACCAAGACAGGCAACAACAATGGCGAGCACCGTAAAGGCAGCAAATAGCTCGGCTTGGCGGTTTTCCTGATCATATTGTGCCGCCAGCATTTCTGAGAGGAATTCGTATGAAATTGGCGCAAGTGGCATTTGCTGGCGCCAGACCTCTTCCACATTTTCAATCAGGCCCGGAATATCAGCCGTGTTGAACGTGATGGTCGCCACATTAAAACTTTGTGGCCGCACCCAATAAGCCGTTGCCCGCACCCCGTATTTCACCGAGCGGAAGTATATATCAGGCACAACGCCAACAACGGTAAAGTCATGATTGCCGGAGCGGAAAACATTGGCACGCAGGGTTTTACCAACCGCTTCTTCCGGGGTTGAGAATCCAAGTGAACGCACTGCTGTCTCGTTCAGAACAACACTTGCCGTGCCAATCCTGTCTTCTTCCTGCGGGATCTGTTCAATGGCGTCGGTGCCAAACTCTTCGCTAAATGTCCGGCCTGCAACAGGCTCGATGCCATAGGCTTCCATGAAACCATAGCCAAAGGTGTGATAATTCAGAACCACCCCGTCACTGTCCGTGGCGCCTGCTTCACCGCCAATGATTGTGAAGGCCGTGTTGTTTTCATTATCCTGGCTTGGCACCTCGGACGACATCACAACGCTTTCCACACCTGGAATTTGCGACATGGCCTGCACAATAGTTTCAGCTTGTTCAGGCGAGCTTGCAGCCTCTAGGCTTGTTAAGGCGAGCTTGCCCTCATAGCTGAAGCCCAGATCGAGGGAACGGGCATACATGGTTTGTCCGTAAACAACCGCTGTGCAAATGACGAGCCCGATCGAGATAGCAAACTGAAACACAACCAGCATCGACCGAAAACCAACCTGGCCATTACCCTCCGATGATTTGTTGGACTTAAGGATTCGCGCCGGCAAAAAGCGAGACAGATAAAGCGCCGGATAACTGCCTGAAATCAAACCAGTTGTGACCGCGCCAGCTAACAGCATCAGCAACACTGGCATGTCAGTGAACAGATCAAGCGTCAGCTCTTTACCAATGGCCTCATTATAGGTGGGCAGCGCAAGTTCAACACCTACAAGCGCTATCACCAAAGCCACAAAAGCAATCGCTACAGCTTCCCCAAGGAACTGCCAGGCGACTTGTTTGCGGGTTGCACCCATAACTTTCCTGAGTGCAACTTCGCGTGCCCGCTTGGACGCTTTGGCGGTTGAAAGGTTCATAAAGTTGATGGAGGCAATCACCAGGATCAGGAAGGCCACGACAACAAATGTCACAACCAAATCATAGTCCCCCATTGGTCCAATATCACCAATTGTGCCCGCTTCATTGCGCGCCTGCAGGTGAATATCCAGAAGCGGCATGATGTTGGGTTTGACGAAGTTTGTGGGCGCTTGGCCCTGCAGCTGGGGATTGTCTTTAAAGATGCTCTCGTTATCCAGCCAGGTGTAAACCCGCTCTTTCACCTGCGCCGCAGTGACGCCTTCTTTCATTTTGAAGTAAGTGAATACATTCACACTGTTCCAGGTATCCAGAATGTTGGGGAACGGCGCAAACCAGGCAGGGTCAAGCGCCACCAGCATATTGATGCGAAGATGGGACGCCTGAGGGATGTCTTTGATCACACCCGATATGCGGAAAGCAGTGCGCTCGTTGCTTATGCAACAGGTGGTCATGGTTTCGCCTACAACGTCAGTGCGGCCAAAATGCCGGATCGCCGTCTCTTCTGTGATGACCAGATCACCGCTGTTTTGAAATGCGTTTACGGCGTTCCCATGCGCAAAGGGCAGATTGAAGACATCAAAGAAAGACACGTCAGCAAAAATTATGTTTTCGGAAAAAGCCTCTTCATTGCGAATAATCGTTGTGTCATTCACAAACAGCCGAACACCTGCCTCAAGGTCACCGCTTGCATAGTTTAAAATAGCGTCTTTCATTCGACCGGCTGACCGCACCGTTATGAAAGGGGGTCTGTTAGGTGGATAAAAGCCCGAATGCAACCGCACAACACGCTCACCGTCTGGAATGAAACGGTCGTATGTGAGCTCCTCGCGCACAAACAGCATGATTAAAATGCAACTCATCAGGCCAATGGCCAGGCCAAACACATTGATGACTGTAAACAGTCGGTTTTTAAGCACATGCCCCATGGCTGTTCTGAGGTAATTTTTGAACATGGCTAGAACCCCTTTCCTTTAATTCTCACTGTCTATTTTTTTATTATTCATATCGGAGCGCCTTGATTGGGTTGGCGCGCGCCACCGAGACCGCATGCATGGCAACAATGCCCCAGGCGGCGCACACGCCAATCAGGCCCGCAATGGCAATAATACCGATCGGCAAACTGATGCGGTCGGTGAAAAAGTCCAGATAGATGTTCATGGACAGGTACGCGAGTGGCAGCGCCAGCAAAAGTGCCCATATGACTGGCTTCGAAAACTGCCAAATCAGCAGGCGAACGACCTGCTGCAC
The DNA here is from genome assembly GCA_963921265.3 of Kordiimonas sp. Lineage (GTDB taxonomy): Bacteria > Pseudomonadota > Alphaproteobacteria > Sphingomonadales > Kordiimonadaceae > Kordiimonas. The sequence continues at coordinate 2,591,746 of OZ001196.2, read as the reverse complement.
ATTCGCACCCATGACCCGGCGAATACCGATTTCCTTGGTGCGCTGCTCGGCCATGAAAGCGGCAAGGCCAAAAAGGCCAATAAGCGCAAGCGACAAGGCAAGCGCCGCAAAAGCCGCCAACGCCATATTGATAGCGCGAAAAATACCGTAAACACCTTCAAAGGTTTCACTCAGGAATACGCGCTGGATCGGATAGTCAGGTATGACCCGTTCCCAAACTGCTTCAATATCTCTGAGCGTTTGCTCAACACCCACAGTTTTGAAACGAACAGCAGCGTTGTACTGGCCCGGTATTGCCTCAAACTGAAATGGTTTGATGACATTGTGAAACCCTAGGAAATTCTGGTTTTCGACCACACCAACAATGGTGAACTGGCGTTGTTCATCCACTGTTTCGCCTTCCCCTGGAAGCTCAAAGTAGGTTTGCCCCAGTGCTGCTTCAGGAGTGGTGAAGCCCAACTTTTCAGCCGCCAGCTCATTCACGATAACATTCTGAACAACGTCACCGCCGCGAAAACTGTCTGCGGCCACATCAAGCGACAGATCGCGCCCAGCAACTAGCGGGATATCCAGCGCCGCCAGAAAATCATGATCGACCCGATTGCGATTGATGTTAAAGCTTACACTCTCGTCGCCGCTTTTTGGTGTCACATCCTGAGTGCTGTTGCTTTGGTCAAATGGCACCTGCGACATCACAGAAACATTTACCACACCCGGCAGGCGCTTAAGTTCGGTTTTCAATGTCTCGACGCGTTCTCGAACCCCGTCCACATCCAATCGTTCGAGCACAAGGATCTGGTCGGTCGGATACAAATTAATAGTGTCTCGCACTTTCTGGTTCTGGAAATACATAACCATCACAGCTGCCAGCATGAAAATGGCAATGACAAACTGCAGCCCGATCATTGCGGACCGCATAATAGACTGCGTCCCACCCTTATTGTTTCCGTCGCGCAGTGCCTGGATCGGGTTTGAGCGTGTGATCTGATAGGCGGGGTAGCCGCCCGACACAAAAGCAACTGCCAAAACAGTCGCGGCAAGCCAGGGCAAAATCTCAACAAAGTTAAGCGACACGACCTTGCCGGAAACCTGGTTGAAAAGCGGTACTACAAGTTCCAGAAGCACAATGGCAATGGTCATCGCCATCGACGTTAGAACAAGGCTTTCCGTCAAAAACTGTATCAACAACTGCCGACGCATCGCGCCCAGTGTGCGGCGCAGTCCCACCTCTCGCGTACGGCCAATATTTTGTGCCGTTGCAAGATTGGCATAATTGACGGAAGCAACCACCAGCACCAGCAATGACAGAATAGATATGCTGCCCAGTATCGGCATACCAATTGCGTCCCAGATGAAGGTGTTGGCCTCGCCAAGTGGGCGCAAAATAACGTCCGCGATCAGCCGCTCTTTCATATCCTCGGGGGCATGCGTTTCAAATAGGCTTGAAAGGCTGGCTTGAAGACGTTCGCTGTCATGTTGTACCGGCGCCAACAGATAGGTTCGGTCCCCAAGAGACAGGTTGTTCCAGTCCTGGGTCGGGTCATAGTTGTTTGTTTGCTCAAGCACAGAAAGCTGTGCAATTGCACCCACTTTGCCCTCTCCAAAAAGGGACGCATTGAAGTGGGTATTAGCCGGCAGGTCGTTAATGACCGCCGTCACCGTCAGGGCATGGCTGTGATCAAGCGTGATTGTTTGACCAACCGGGTTGGCATCACCGAACAGTCGCTCAGACGTTGTCTCTGTAATAATAATGCTTGATGGGTCTGCGAGTGCATTTGCGTCACCATAAACATAGGACAGATCGAATATTTTGGTGAAACCAGGGCTTGCAAAACGAATTTCCTGATAGAAATCATTGTCGCCAACTGTGACGAGATATTCCTGTCGTTTCAAATAGGCAACCGCGTCAAGCTCGCTCATGTTGGTTTCAATGTGCTGCAAGAATGCTGCATGCACGGAATCAGTCTGTTGCAGGCCAATATTGGCAGTTGGCGCAATGAGCGAACCAACTGTGTATATGCGATCAACGTTTGCAAACACCCGGTCGTGGCTGCGTTCATAATCAACCAGCACTGTGCCAAACACATAAACGGCCAAGCCAATGGCAAGCCCGAGAATGTTGATGAGGGCATAAAGCCGGTTTTTCAGCAGATTACGTATTGCTGTCGTGATGTAGTTTTTTATCATTTTTAGTCTCCCACGGTTGGTGCCACCTTTTTTTCGCACCTATTTTATTTTTGTTTGTTTTATTCGTATCTGAGGGCCTTTACTGGGTTTGCGCGCGCCACTTTGAATGCGTGCCCGGCAACAGTCACCCAACCAATGGCAACCGCCGTGAGGGCCACCAGGATGAAAGGCGCCGCCTCCATATCAATCCGGTAGGCAAAACCATTGAGCCAATTGTTCACCAGGTAAACGGCTATGGGCAATGCGACCGCAAGCGCAATAACAATCGGTTTCGAAAACTGCCAAATCAGCATCACAGCAACATCTGTGAAGCTTGCACCAAGCACACGCCGGATCCCGATCTCCTTGGTGCGCCGGTCAACGGCAAACGATGCCAGGCCATAAAGCCCAAGGCAGGAAATCGTAACGGCAAGAAGCGTGAAAGCCATCAGGGCCGTGCTGAGCTGGTCTTCTGTTTGATACTGTTCTTCAACCAGATCGCTCATGAAGCGGTAGAACAGCACCTGATCCGGGAACATGTCCCGCCATACGGCCTCCAGGTCGGCGATAGCCGCATCCTGGTTAAACCGGCTTAGGCGCACCGTCATCTCGGACAGGCGGCGCTCGTCCAGATAATAAATGCCGGGGCGAATCACATCCCGTGCGCTATCGAAATGAAAATCATCCACAACACCAACGATGGTCGCTTCCAAATACTGGGTCGCCGTGAGGTTAGTGGGCACTGTTTGACCCACTGCAGCAGCCGGGTCTTTGAAGCCCAAGAGTTCGGCACCGGACTTGTTCACCACAATGTTTGCGCGTTCCCGGTATTCGCCGTCGCCCGCCCGCTGGCGCAAATAGTCAGCCTCGGTATCCGTTAGATAGCGGCCCGCAATCAGCGGAATTTCAAAGACGGAGAAAAAGTCAGCGTCGGTTGGCAAACCATCGAGTGTAACGAGGTCTTCTGTGCCCCGTTGCCGCATGGTCAGCCGGTCCTCACTGCCGCGTGTAGGCACATCTGATGAACGCCCAACAGACACAATATGCTCGCTGGCGAGCAGGCGGGTTTTAAACGCATTCGACTGGTCGCTGTTGGTGCCGGCAACAACAATCAGGTTTTCCGGATTAAAGCCGAGATCAAGCGTACGGGCAAAATCCGTTTGCTTGTTCACAAAAAACGCACCGACCATCAGCGCAATAGAAATGGTGAACTGCGCCACCACAAGAATGCTGCGCAGGCGACCTGTCGAATGGTCTGATGACATGTTGCTGTAGAGCACGTCTCGGGGTTTCAAGAGCGCAAAATAGGTGGCCTGAAAGCTGCCAGCCACAAGACCAACCGTTAACACCAGCATCAGGCCGCCAACGGCGATGCCGGGGCCTGCGAAAAAGTCGAAGGCAACAACGGCGGACAGGAACTCATTATAATAGGGCAGAGAAATCTCGACCATTACGAACGCCACAGCCATAGCAATTAGCGCAAGCGCTGTGGCTTCGCCCAGAAACTGCTCAACAATCTGTTTCCTGCTGGCGCCAACCACTTTGCGCATGGCAACCTCGCGGGCGCGGTTTGAAGTACGGGCCATCGACAGATTGAGGAAGTTCGCAACCGCAATAAGAAGTATTAGCGCCGCCAGCCCGACAAAACCCATAAGGACTTCCGGATCGCTTGTGGCCGCGTGCGAATATAGGTGCGCGTCCGTGAGCGCCACCAAATGCAAGAGCACCGTACGGGCATTTTCCTGCCCCGCTTCCTCCTCAGGTTTAGGCCGGTGTTGCTCCACAAGGCTCGGCAAAATGGCCCTGATACTGTCGACATTTGTGTCGGGCGCAAATTTGACAAAAACGGTGCGATACAAAAACCGCCAGTCTTCTGTGAACCAGCGCGCACCAAGAAAATACTCACGGTTGAAGGGTAGAATGAAATCATGATCGATGTGGGTATCAACAACCGGGTCATTGATAACCGCAGTGACAGTGAAATCCCTGAATTCGCCGCCGATCCGTATCGTAACGGTGCGACCAAGTGCAGGCTCATCACCGTAAAAAGCAAAAGCCGTGCGTTTGCTGATCACCACGCTGTTCATGGACGTGAAGGCCGTCGCCGGGTCGCCCGCAACAAACTCAAAATCGAAAAACTCGAAGAAGTTCGGGTCAGCGAGCAGGCCTTCCTGCAGCATGACAGCCCCGTCCCGCATGATTGACATGCCGCCTTCCATGTAACGCGTGATGGCTTCCACTTCTGGCACGCTTTCAAGCAAAATGTCCTTCATGAGGTCCGGTGCATAAGCGCTAAGGCGGTCCGTGCCTACGGGTAGCTGAAGAGTGGTCTCAAGCCGGTATATGTCTTCGGCGCGATCCCAGTGGTCATCCCAGCCGTATTCGTCGCGCACAAACAATAGGATAAGCGCACATGCCGCCAGGCCAATCGCAAGGCCGATGATATTGATGAAGGAAAACAGCTTGTTCCTGATCAGGTTGCGGAATGCGATTTTGACATAGTTGCTAAACATGGTTTTCTCTATTCGTATCTGAGCGCTTTAATTGGGTTGGACCGCGCGACACGCGTTGCATTTCCCCCGACGATCACCCAGGCGATCATCAAGGCAATCACGCCTGCCACAATGCAAACCGGTACAATGATCCAGCTGTCCAAGCGGTAGGGAAAACTCTCAAGCCATTTAATCATGCCGTAAGCAACCAGCGGCCAGGCAATGATGTTTGCGATAAGCACTGGCTTTGAAAACTGCCAGATCAGCAGGCGCACAATATCGAGCACGCTTGCGCCCATCACCTTGCGGATGCCTATTTCCTTGGTGCGTCGCTCGGCAGTGAAAGACGCAAGGCCATAAAGCCCAAGGCAGGCGATAATAATCGCAAGGCAAGAAAACACCGCCAATAATACGGACTGTTGCTCTTCACGCGCGAACTCTTGCTCAATTCGGTCATCGATGAAGCCATAGGTAAACGGCACTTCAGGCGCGAGCTCGCGCCATATCGCCTCCACCTCCTGAATGAGGGGCTGCGGGTCCCCCTCGAACTTGATGGAAAGGTCCAGATAATACTCGGTAAGCAATTGATACATCTCGGGGCGCATCGGCTCACGCATGGACTGATATTGCATGTCACGCACAACGCCGATGATTTCCAATAACGCTTCATTCTCCCTGTCGAGGCTCAGGCGCAAGCGTTCTCCAACGGCAGCAGCTGGTGAAGCAAACCCCATGCGGTAAGAGGCCGCTTCATTTAAAATAATGCTGCCCTTCAGCTGTTCGCCTTCGATCGCATTTTCTACAGTCGGTGTGACGTCAGTCTCGCGAGCCCGTTCATAAAAGCGGCCCGCCAAAAGCTCGATGTCATAGAGAGGGAAGAAATCATGATCCACCACTTGCACACCAATCAGCATGCTTTCTTTGTCACTTTCCCCTTCACGGACCACGGTGGTGTTGCCAGTGTTTCCATTCACTGGCGTGTCGGGCGCGAGGCTGGTCATAACAACCCCGGGAATTTGCGCCACTTGCTCGCGTAGCGTTTCCTGTTTCCCTTGCATGCCGGTCAAATTGAGGTTGCTGACCACCATTATGTTTTCTTTGGAAAACCCGGGGTTTACCGAGGTGACATAAAGGCGCTGGCCATAAACGACACTGGTCGCAACAATCAGTCCAATTGAAATGGCAAATTGCGTAACAACTAAAATGTTACGGAGGGAGGCAGAGCCACTTGTCTCAGCGGACCGGTTTGCTTTCAAAACACGTGCAGGCAAAAAGCCTGACAGCACCAAAGCCGGATAAGCGCCACCAGCCGAACCAACAAAAGCCACCAACCCCAAAAGCAATGCGATGGTAGAACCGTCTGTATAGTCTAGTGCAAGTGACTTGCCGATAAAGTCTCCAAACGGGTCAATCAATAGCTCCACCAAAGTGACACCAACCGCAAGACCAATAAGCGCAATCAGGACAGACTCACCGATAAATTGTGCCATCAACTGGCCACGATGGGCGCCAAGCACCTTGCGCATGGCAACCTCACGAGCGCGCTGTGTTGATTTAGCCGTCGCCAAATTCATGAAATTAATGCAGGCAATCAAAAGTGTAAGCATGGCGATCGCCACAAACATAATCACACTGGTCATGCTGCCTGTCGGCTTCATTTCCGACCCGTTTCGCCCGTGCGGGAACAGCTGAATGTCTTTGATGCTTTGTGCGCGCATCTCAAGAAAGTCAGATGCCTGATTGAACGCACCGGCGTTAGGATCGATTTTGATAGCATCGTTCACAAAGGCCGCGGATTGGTCATTGATGCTGTCGATACTGGAGCCGGGCTTCAGTTCAAAAAACAGATAGGCATTGGTACTGTACCATTGCTCAAATTCCCATCTCTGATTGACAAAATCAGCTTCGTCGATAGCCGCAAATGCCTGAACGTCCAGAACGGTGTTTTCCGGCAAATCTTCAAATACGGCGGCTACTTTATAGTCACGGGCAATGTCATAAATGCTGAGGTTCACAACCTCACCTAGTGCATCGGTCTTGCCGAAATATCGTTCTGCAAACGAGCGGTTCACTGCAATACTGGATTTGTCATCCAAAGCATCCTTCATGTCGCCCGCAATAATTTCGAAGTCGAAAATATCGGCCGTTTCCGGGTCGGTCCAATGGATGCGCTCGCTCGCCACCTGGTCTTTATGCCGCAGGATGGGGAAGAAGGTTCGCATTCTGGTTGTTGCAACAACATCCTCCGGAAAAAAGCGAAGAAGTGCGTGCTTAGCAGGGCCAGGTGCCTTTACAAAATGCATCGGTTCGCGGCCCGGAATATTGAACGTGTTATTAAGCCGGTAAATCCGGTCCGCTTTGTCCCAATGCTTGTCGTAAGACAGCTCATCACGCACAAACAATGCAATCATCACACAGGCAGCCAAGCCAACCGCCAGACCAATAATATTGATGAAGCTATAGAGCTTGTTGGCTACAAGGTTTCTCAAGGCGACATGTAGATAGTTACTAAACATGGCTTTCCTTTATTCGTAGCGCAGCGCTTTGATGGGGTTGGCGCGTGCAACCCTGAAGGTGTGGCCCGCTATGGTCGCCCAAGCGACCATCAGCACCAACAGACCAGCCGCCAGAAACGGCAGGGGCGTAAGGTTCACTCTATCGATGAAAGACTCGAGCCAGCCGCTCAGAGCCCAGCCTGCTGCGGGCCAAGCGATGACGTTTGCTAAAAGGACCGGGATAGAAAACTGCCACAACAACAGTTGAACAATGTTGCGACTTTTTGCACCCAGCACTTTCCGGATGCCAATTTCCTTCGCGCGCCGCTCTGTAGACAGAGCTGCCAAGCCATAAAGCCCCATAATGGCGATGATGGTCATAATGGCGGCGCTAAATAACAGGAGCCACCCTTGGCGCCGGTCGGTGTCATAGTAGGAAGAATAGGCGTCATCGACGAACTGGCGGCTGATTGGCAGGTCAGGGAAAAACTCGCGCCATGTCCGGTCTATTGCAGTCAGCACATCTGACATCTGCCCAGCGTCAACTTTCAGAACAATGTGTCGATATTCTTGGGGGCCAATCCAGTAATAAGTCGGACTTGGCTCCTGACGAGCTGACCGGGTTCTCAGGTTCGGAACAACGCCAACAATTGTCGATTCAAAGTCACCCCAAGTGTAGACTTTTCGTCCGATAGCATCTTTGGCACTATCAAAGCCCAATTCTCTTACCGCCAAATCGTTCAAGATAATCGATTGTGACGCGCCGCTCGTTGGTGTGGTGACCGTGTCCGAGGGGAACTCTTTTGAAAACAAACGACCGGCAATGGGTTGAACACCAAGCATTGACAGAAGGTCTTCGGACATCGAAAACCTGCGCAAGGGCGCCGCATTACCGTTGTCTGCCCTCACACCATTGCGATTGTTATAGTCATGGCCCGGCATACCGTGCGACGCCGCGACACTCTCCACACCGTCAATTCGAGATAATGTTTCTCGTAGCGCGAGTTCTCGCTCCAGCACAATTGGCTTGTCAATTCGGTTGAGGCTGACGAGCTGTTCTGTCTGATACCCTTTTGCGTTATTGCGGGCGTGATCAGCTTGCAAAAACACGACTAGGCATGTGCTTAAAAGACCGATAGTTGCGGAAAACTGAAGAACAATCAGGGTGTTGCGAATACGCACACCGAGGCGCGGTTTCACACCGGCCAGGTAATCTACCGGCCGAAATTTTACGGCGACCAATGCGGGATAAAGTCCACACACCAATCCGACTATAAGGGTTCCCAATATCAACCCAATCAGAGCCGCCGGTTGATAGAGAAGCGAACTGGAGAGTTCCCTGTTCATCAAGTCACTAAACAGCGGCAGTGCCACCTCGGCAACAGCAACGCCAACGCCCATGGCGACAAAGGCCAACGCGATAGCTTCCAGCAGGACCTGCGTCATAAGATGGCGCGCTTCTGCACCCAAGGATTTACGTATGGCCACTTCGCGCACACGCTTCATGGCCAGCATGGTGCCCAGGTTTGCGACATTGATGACCGCAATGCTCAATATCAGGAAAGCGATAAGCCCCGCCATCCAAAGCGCCGTGTAGCTGCCCCTGGCCTCGCCTTGCTGGCCAAAACCGGCCAAATGCGCCTCCTGGGCAAGTTTCAAATGAAACACGTAGGCTGAGTTGATCCCTTGTTCCTGTCTGTCTTTAAACAAGCTGGCGGGCCCCACACGCGTGGAAAGCTCGTTCATTTGTGCCGCCAAGGATTGGGTAGAAGCGCCTGATTTAGCCCGAATATATGTTGGGCCCCAGAATGATCCCCAGTTTTCCCGCACCCAAGGCATATGGGCAATAACGGGGGACGTCATGGGCATCAATGCGTCGACGTCCAAGTCAGAATTGGCAGGCCAGTTTGGCATAACACCGGTGACCCTTGCCAAGTGTTTGCCGTCCAATTTGACCACTTTGCCCATTGCTGGCTGGTCGCCAAAAATACGCTTTGCATCTTTCTGACTGAGCACAATAGAAGAGGGATCATCGAGGGCTGTATCTTCGTCGCCGTAGATCAGCCTGATACCCATCAGTTGAAAAACATCGGGGTCTGATAGCGTCACATTTTGGTCGAATGCGCGCCCATCCCACGCCAGCGCCAATTCTGAATTGTTAAAACGAGCCATTAACTCGATATCGGCGATCTGATCGGAAAATATCTCGGAAGCAACACCCGGAGCAGACTCGTCATTGTCCACGAAGCCCCCGCGTCATTGTAGCCAAGGGTTTCAATTCGAAAGACCCTCTCAGACTCCGGGATCCAACGATCGTATGACAATTCAAAAGTTACATAGAGAAGGATCAAGATACAGGCAGCTAATCCAACAGCCAGGCCAAGTATATTAATGATCATATACTGCTTGTGCCTAACAAGGCTCCTCAGCGCAGTCATCATATAGTTCTGGAACATGGTTTTTCTCGTTGTCGTACATATGTTTTTTTATTCGTATCTCAGGGCCTCGACCGGGGCTGCACGAGCAGCTTTCAGGGCATGGCCAGCCACTGTCATCAAAGCAACGGTAAGTGCCATGACGCCCGCCAAAACAAACCACAATGGGTTGGGTGTCACCCGGTAAACAAAGTTCTCGAGCCAGAAGGTCATAATGTAAAAGGCGACAGGCCATGCCACCACCATGGCGACAAATACCGGCTTCGAGAACTGCCAGACGAACAGCTGCAAGATGTCACGCACCCTTGCACCTAAGACCTTCCTGATACTGATTTCACGACGCCTGGACTGCGCGCTGTAGGCGGCTAGCCCGTATTGACCAAACACGGCAATCAGAATGCCAAGGGCAGAAAGAACGGTTACCGTCTTCAATTCCTGCGCTTCACTGTCATATTGCTCAGCGAGGGCAGCCGACAAATAGTCACTGCTCACCGCCTGATTGCTCATCACCGCCGACCAGCCTTCTTCAATGGACTGAAGCGCCATTTCTCGCTGGTTAGGGTCGATCCGTACCATCATCACACTGAAGGCGCCCGGATCAGGGTAGAAAATCATGGGCTGGATAGCGTCTTTGAGAGACTTGTAATGAACATCAGGAATGACACCAACTATCTCTGCAACTCGGTCATCGGTCTCGGACACAGTGAACTGCATTTGCTGTCCAATTGCGTTTTCTGGAAGGACATAGCCAAGACTTGCCGCTGCGCGCTGATTAAGCACAACTGGCATCACCTGGCCCTGACGCTCCTGATACTCCCACTGGACCCGGTCCATGCCGAAATCTTCGCTGAACAAGCGCCCGGCAACAGGCTCAATGCCCATCATGGGGAAGAAATCAAGGTCAACTGAAATGCGTCCCATCGTTTGGGCTGCCTCTGGAGCGTCTGCCTGAAGTCGCACGTCAACTTCTGGCACAAAACCCCAAGAGGGGGAGCTGTTGCTTGCTGAAACAGTCAGAATGCCGGGGCGGCCACTGATGGATTTATCAAGCCTGCTCGTCAATCTAATTGCACTTTCAGGGGCCCGGCCGACACCGTACAGGAGCATTACATTTTCAGGGTTGAACCCCAGATCGGCCTGACGCGCATACTTTAGCTGGCTCCAGATGACAGCTGCGCCGATTGCCAGACAGATGGAAACGGCAAACTGAAACACGACCAAAACAGAGCGCAGCCCTTTGCTGCCGCGTGCGCCGCGGGCATGGCTCGCGAGGACTTTGCCGGGCATGACCGCACTCACGATATAAGCGGGGTAAACACCCGCGGCCAGCACAACAAACGCAACCAGCCCCAGAAGCCAAAGCAGGAAGCTGGGCTCAGTAAGGTTGGTGAGGTCGAGCTGCGTTTGCAAAAGGTCATTGGCAAAATCGCTTGATAGTTCCACCAGCGTTAAAGCCAGCACAAGAGCAACACAGGCGAGCACGGTTGCCTCAATAAGGAATTGAACAACAAGCTGGTATCGGCCCGCCCCCAGTATTTTGCGCAGAGCAACCTCGCGTGCTCGTTCAATCGAGCGCACAGTTGAAAGATTGATATGATTGACGCAGGCGATCACAACAATCAGGACAGCAATCGCGGCAAAAACAGTGAGCTTCAACTTGTCGGCGGGTGGCCGTATGCCCCAATTGTAAGTGCGGTCATTTAAATGCAGGGCCGAAAGCGACTGCAGGGAATTATCGATCAAATCAGCAACATCGCCGCCCGCAGGCAACCACCTTGCTGTTTGGAAATTCTGATGAATTAGATTTTCGATCGCCTGCTCGGCCAACGAAACAGAAGTACCTTCAGCGAGCCTTACATACGTAAAAGCAGAGAAGCGCTGCCAGTCGCTGTCGAAATCAGTGCCGCGTCCCGCGATTGCCGGCGTCCGCTCCGGAACGATCAAGTCCATTACCATGTGGCTGGTGGCAGGGAAGTTTTTATAAACGCCAACCACCGACATGGCAGTGCCATCAAGGAGGAAGCTCTCGCCCAAAACTGGTCCGTCACCAAAAAGGCGTTCAGCCAGGTTTTCGGAGACAAGTGCCGCTGTCGCATCGGCGTTGAACCCATCGCGCGAGCCTTCGACAATGGGCAATTCGATCATCTCAAGCCAGGCATCATCCACGCCAAGAATTTCAAGGTTGAAGCTGAAGCGGTCATCTATTTCGATAGTGGACCATTGACGGAGTACTCGCGCCGCCGATTCCAAACCTGGCACCTGATCATCAAGCACACGAACCAGTGCACCGGGTGTCTGGGCGGAGATGGCTTCTGTACGACCAGGCCGGGTGATCCGGCTATCAACAATAAAAATGCGGTCTGCGTTTTTGATATGGCTGTCGTAATGCGTTTCCTGCCATGTAAACAACAAGGCAATCACCGCAACGGCAAGGCCAATGGCAAGGCCAAGGACGGCCATCAGGCCATAAAGGCCCTGACGTTTCAATACCCTCAATCCAATCAATAGCTGTGACATGATATGCTCCTGCTTCTCCGCACCCCCCGGTGTTGAAGTTGCGCGAATAGGCCTAAACGGCAGCCCGCAAGTTTTCGGTCACCACATGGCCATCAAACAGATTGATGGTGCGACGGGCATAATCCGCGTGTGCAGGGCTGTGTGTCACCATGACAATGGTGGTGCCTTCAGCGTTCAGGGCCTGCAGCATTTCCATCACTTCCTGGCCGTGGGCACTATCAAGGTTACCGGTTGGCTCATCCGCCAGGATCATGGCCTGATCACCCACAACCGCCCGCGCGACGGCAACACGCTGTTGCTGACCACCTGAAAGCTGGCTTGGCATGTGTTTGGCCCGGTGTGCGATACCCACCTTATCCATTACCTTTGCGACCCGCTCGCGGCGAACGCTTGAAGGAATGTTATGATAGAGCAGCGCGAGCTCGATATTTTCTTCCACCGTCAACTCATCGATCAGGTTGAAGGACTGAAAGATGAATCCGATATTTTGCTTCCGGATGTTGCTGAGTTTCGATTCCGGATAACCGGCTACATTTTCATCCATGAAAATATAGTCGCCGCCTGACGGAGTATCGAGCATTCCAATTATGTTCAGGAGCGTTGATTTACCACACCCCGATGGGCCCATGATGGCGACAAATTCGCCAGACTCGATCTCAATGTTCACGTTATCAAGTGCGACAGTTTCAACCTCGTCGGTCCGATAGACCTTTGAGAGATTGTGCAACTTCAACATGCTGCGTTTCCTTTCTTTATTATTCTGGCCATGCCCTCCGCGAGCTTGTTGGCCTGTCCTCTTGTCGTTTCTCGGGTCCAGCCCCGGATCATAAAATGAGGCTGGTGTTCTTCATTCACCGGATAGTTTGAGCCGGTCCATATCAATAAAGCTGCTGTAGGGTGAGGTGACCACACGCTCACCAATCTCGAGGCCTTCCACCACTTCGATGAAGCGCGAATTGCGGCGACCAAGGCGCACGTTGCGGCGCACGGCCTGCGAACCGTCAGCGGTTACCACGAAGATCCAGTTGCCACCGGTATCCTGGTAGAAAGCACCGTTTGGAATAAGGGCCGCGGAGCTCGAGTCTCCCAATGTCAGTTTGGTTTGCAAAGTCTGGCCGCGACGAATGTCTTCTGGTTGGCTCTCTGAGAAGACGAGGTCCACCTCAAACTGACCGTTGGTTACTTGCGGGTAAATCTTGGCAACTGTCATGCGATAGCTGTCGCCGCCACGCTCAAAAACAGCCTCTTGCCCAAGGTCCACACGACCCAGATAAAACTCATCAATGTTGGCGGTCAGTTTGTAATTGTCAGGGTCATCCACCTGACCCAGCCGGCCACCGCGCGCAATGCTTTGACCAACCTCAACATTGAAGCCGGACAGCTTGCCGTCAACCGGCGCGCGCACATTCAGCGCGTCCAGGTTTTTCTGAGCATAGGCAAGGTTGCACTCAAGCTGCTCACCGGCCGTTCTAAGCGACACCAGCTGCGCTTCTTGCAGGCGCGCGTCCGTTGCCTGGCTCTCAAGTGTTACGTCACGAAGGTTGGTGTTGAATTCAAGCTCATCTTGGGTCTGGTCGAGCTGCGCCTGAGAAACTGCGTTGGATTTAATCAGCTCCTGCTCGCGCTCCACTTGCCGGGTCAGCCGCTTGATCTGGTAATTGATATCAACTAGATTCCGCTTGTGAGACAGTCGGTTTTGCTCAAGCTGAAGTTCGATTGTACGCATATTGTTGAGCTGCTCTGTGACCAGGGCTTCGTTACGGGTCACGTCCAGCTGAAGCGTTGTATTTGACAGTTCAACGATCAGGTCGCCCTGCTTGAGGCTCGCGCCGTCTTCGACCAGCACACGCTCCACGCGCCCACCTTCGATAGCATCAAGGAAAACGGTCGTAAGCGGTGTTACCCGGCCACGGATAGGGATGAAATCTTCAAACGTACCCTCGCTGACGGTTGAAATGACGATCCGGCTCTCGTTGACCCGGAACGTACGACCCGCCGCAGCATCCTGGACAAACATCCAGATGACTGCGGCTGCAGCTAAGACACCGGCGCCGATGCCAATGGGTTTCCACGGAGTTTTTTTCTTTTCGATGCGCCGGTCCATGCCCGCGCCCGATGCTGGACGGTCTGTGCCGCCTGTTTTCCCGCCATACATTGGAATTGTATTCTCGCTGATCTGTTTTTTTTCCATTGCCCGCGCCTCTTTCGCTGCCCGGGAAAATCCCGGTTGGGTTCGTTACCTGACATTGAGCAATTGGTGTGCCAACAATTAAAATATTGTTATTACTATGTATTTAGAGTTTTTGTACGTTTTTGAACACTTTTTTCTGTACGATTTCGAACAGGGTGTGTACGGTTTCGAACATTCGAGAAATGCGAGGAGACAGCCATGCAGGAGCATAATGGCGCCATTTTGATCGTTGATGATGACGAAGATATCCTTGTTGCGGTCAAGCTATTGCTGAAGCGGCATTTCGATATGGTGATCACTTGCAATGACCCTGAAGATATTCCCGTTCTGCTGGCCGCCCATACGTTTGACGCCATCCTGCTCGACATGAATTTTGGGCCAGGTGAGTCGTCTGGTGAACAGGGCTTTCAATGGCTCGGCAGGATCATGGAAATTGATCCGCAAGCGGTTGTGATCATGATCACGGCGCATGGCGGTGTGAATGTGGCTGTGGAGGCAATGAAACGCGGCGCGACTGACTTTATTGCCAAGCCGTGGCAGAACGAAAAGTTAGTGGCGACGCTGAACACAAGTGTGAAGCTCAGGCGCTCTCGTTCCGAAGCTGAAAAACTCAAGAAAACCAACAGAGCGCTTGCTGCTGTGGCGAGTGCACCTGCGCAGCCCATCCTGGGCAACAGCCCGGCAATTGCCGAGGTGCTTTCAGTTATCAAGCGCACGGCCCCAACGGACGCGAATGTGCTTATTTTGGGGGAAAACGGCACAGGTAAAGAGCTGGTTGCGCGCGAATTACACAGGCTCTCCAACCGTTCGGGTGAAGTCTTCATGTCTGTGGATATGGGGGCCGTAACCGAGTCCCTTTTTGAATCGGAACTTTTTGGCCATAAAAAAGGGGCCTTTACGGACGCTCGCGAAGACAGGGTTGGTCGCTTGCAGGCAGCCGAGGGCGGCACCTTGTTTTTGGATGAAATCGGCAATTTGCCGCTTCATTTGCAGGCCAAACTATTGACAGTTCTAGAGCAGCGACAAGTGGTGCCCGTTGGGTCCGACCGACCCATCCCGATTGAAGTGCGGGTGATCGCCGCCACCAACATGCCGATGAACAAACTCAAGGATGAAAATATTTTCCGGCAGGATCTTTTGTTCCGGTTAAATACTGTTGAAGTGCACGTACCACCCCTGCGTGACAGGCGGCAGGACATTCCAGAGATTGCCCGTCATTATGCGGACCTTTACTGCAAAAAGTACGACAAGGACCCCAAAGGCTTTTCAGCACAGGCAATGGACGGTATCGCAAATGCGGATTGGCCCGGCAATGTGCGGGCGCTCCGTCACGCCATTGAACGCGCGGTGATACTCTCCGAATCAGCCGAATTTAGCGCTGCCGACTTTGCACTAGAGGCAAGCAGCGGCGCACATGCTGCAATGCTCGAGGAAACGGCGGGTGGCGATGAAATGCCAGCAGACCTAAACCTTGAGCGGCTTGAAAAAACCGCTATTTCAGGTGCCTTGAAAAAGCACCGCTTCAATATTAGTCATGCCGCCAAAGAGCTTGGCATTACACGCGCCGCGCTATACCGCAGGATGGAAAAACATGGGCTTTAAACGTTTCAGTTTCCTGCTTGCGGGCAGGCTAGTCATCATCATGCTTTTGCTTATGGGCATTGCATATCTGATTCTTTTGCCCGGCTATCATGCCGCCACCTTTCTCACCTTCTGTGTGATCGCGTTTCTGGTGTTTGAAGTGTACCGCTTTGTGCAGCGCACCAACGCGGAAGTCAGTCGTTTTTTGGATGCAGCCCGATACGCCGATTTCAGCCAACGGTTTCGCATGCATGACCTGGGGGCGGGCTTTGGCGAACTTGGAGAAACCTTCACGGATATTCTAAAACGTTTCCAAGAAGTTAGGGCCGGGCAAGAAAAAGAGCTGCGGCATCTGAAAGCGCTCGTTGAACATGTTCCGGTCCCGCTAATGAGCTTGCATTCAGACGGCGCACTCACAGTATGGAACAACTCCGCGCGCCGCCTCTTTGGCAGCACACCAACTACGCATCTGAATGACTTGGCGCAGTTCGGTGAACCCCTTCTTAAAGACGTTGCAAACATCGAACCCGGTGAACGGCGGCTCGTCGGTTTTGATGCAGATGGCGTTGAACAAAAAATGATGCTGGTCGCCACCAAAATCATTATCGACAGCAAGCCCGAGAAACTCTTTAGTCTGCAGAACATCCAGTCCGAACTGGATGTGGCCCAGTTGCAGGCATGGCAGGACCTCGTACGTGTGCTCACCCATGAAATTATGAACTCCATCACACCCGTAGCGTCCCTTGCTAAAACGGCAGTAGATCTCGTTGATGATGCCGCTAAAAAAGTCACCGACAACCCTGAGGTTGTGACCGAACTCGGGGACGTTAAAGACGCGGTAAACACGGTCGCCAAACGCTCGGATCGGTTAAACCAGTTTGTCTCCAGCTACCGCAGCCTGACCCGACTGCCACCACCTGAAAAACAGCTCGTTCGCCTGAAGGACATTTTTGAAGAGCTCGGCAGCCTGTTTGATAAAGAGTGGGCGGAAAAAGGTGTGCAACTTGTCACCCAAATCGAACCCATAGAGCTTGATCTCACCGCAGACCGCGAGATGCTGGAACAGGTGCTGATCAACATGATGCAGAATTCGGGACAAGCGCTTGCAGGCACAGAAGAGGCCACCGTTTGGCTTTCAGCACGCCTGAACCGCCGCGGTCGGGTCACTATTGAAGTGGCAGACAATGGCCCGGGCGTGCCCGCTGACATCGCCAAACGGATATTTGTGCCCTTCTTCACGACAAAACGCGAAGGCAGCGGCGTTGGACTGGCACTGACACGGCAAGTGATGATAGCGCACGGTGGTGCCGTTAGCCTTTCAGAGCGGTCCGGCGGCGGCGCACAATTCTCGCTTACGTTTTGAGTGCTAGTCGGGCAGCATGTCGCTATAGCGGCTGCCTGATTTTTGTAGCATATCGCTATAACGGCTGCCTGATTTTATCAGTCTGGTAGTGATGGAGGTGTTGAACCGAGTCACCCCGGGCAGGCGACTGAGCTCGGTTCTCAGGAGCTCATCCAGACTGGGCATGTCAGGTGCCAAGATCTCGAGCACATAGTCATATTCCCCGGTCACTGCATGGCCCACACGAATGCTTTTATGGGCAATGATGGCGGCCTCGAACGCTTCATACTGGTCAAAACTGACAACCAGATGCACCAGCGCGCGGATTTTTAATCCAAGCGCGTCGGCATTAACGCGTGCGCCGTAACCCTCTATGAGGCCCTTGGCTTCAAGGTCACGGACCCGGTTCCAAGCGGGTGTTTTGCTCAAACCAACCGCTTCGCCAAGGGCCGCAAACGAAAGCCGGCCGTCTGCTTCAAGCAGCTGCAATATGCGTGTATCGATTTTGTCCATTTGTTTTTCTTTTTTTTAAAAATAAAAAACATTGTTCTGTCTTTATGACTATATAGCAGAATAAAAGGACAATGTTCAATGGCTCACATGCTATATTGGCTGCAAGCAAACTGGAGCCAGCCATGAACCGTGAAGACTATTACAAACGCATCGAAACCCCGGAAATGTTGGATTACGGCGTTTACCTCAAATGCGACCAGCTTCTGAGCTGTCAAAAACCCTTGGCAGACCTGTGCACCCCTGACGAACTCCAGTTTCAAATCGTGCATCAGGTAGAAGAACTTTGGATGAAGCTGATTTGCTTCAGTCTCGTCGAAGTGCTCGACTATATGAAAGAGCGGCAGACACACCGAGTGAATACGCTGATGGGGCGGGTGCATCAATTGCAGCGCATGATGATCCAGCAGCTGGATGTTTTGGAGACCATGTCTCCTAAAGAGTATCAGGAAATCCGTCTTCAACTCGGCAACGGCAGCGGGCAGGAAAGCCCCGGATTTCGCACGCTCCTGAAAATGCCGCCTGACTTGTGGGAAAATTTCAACAAATACTATCTGGAGCCGGACGGCCGAACGGTTCGCGATATTTACGACGAAAGCTATGCCCATGATGATGCCTACGTGGTGGCAGAAGCGCTGATCGAGTTCGATGAGCTGTTCCAAAAATTTCGCTGGCACCATGTATTTCTGATCAACCGCTCTATTGGACTTGGCTCAAAGTCTTTGAAGGGCCGTTCTGTGGACTTGCTTCAGGCAGCTGCCAAACACCGCTTTTTCCCCGAGCTTTGGGATATCAGGAGCGACATGACGGATCGATGGGGCGGCGAATACGGCGTGGTGCGCGAACCAATCCATGTGGCAGCCAAATAGTGACGTTAAGAAACCGGTTCAGTGTGCCCTCGGGGCCTTATTTGCTCAGCCACTCTGTTGGTTGCTTGCCCAGCGGTGCGCGGGATAACCTGATATCAGGTTATCTGGAGCCCTGGGCCAATAGTGGCGGTGACGCCTGGCCCAAATGGTTGGATGCAATTGAGGGGTTTTGCGCCGCAATCAGCGATCTGATAGGCGTTGAAGCTTACGACATCTGTCCTCAACCGAGTGTTTCAGCAGCATTTACCGCCTATCTGACAGCATTGCCCAACCGTGGCCGATCCAAGATTGTCATGCACGAAAACGCCTTCCCAACCATGGGCTTTGTTGTTGCCGGGCTCAGAAAAATGGGCCTTGAGCTGGTGTTGATCGAAGGTGAGGCAGACGACCCCACGGATTGGGAGCAGCACATTAACGAGCAGGTGCAGGCCTGTCTGATTACCCATGTGCATTCAAACACGGGGGTGATCTCGCCAGTGAAAGGGATTGCCGATGTTTGCCACAAACATGGGGTTTTTCCCGTCGTAGATGTGGCACAAAGCATTGGCATAGTGCCCGTTGACCCCGCGGCGTGGGGCGTGCAGGCCCTGTTTGGTTCCTGCGTCAAATGGCTCTGTGGAGGCCCGGGGGCCGCTTACCTTTGGGTAAGGCCAGAACATGCGGCAACACTGGAGGCCACGAATGTCGGCTGGTTCTCCCATGAAAACCCGTTCGAGTTCGACATCCGCAATTTTCGGGCAGCCTCAGGCGCGCGCAAATTCTGGGGTGGCACACCAAGTGTTGCACCATACGCCCTGGCCGCAGGTAGCGTCAATGCGCTATCCGAAATCGGGCTTCAACAAATCCGGGACCATAATCTGCACCTGAAAACTACGGCGCTGAGAGGTTTGGAAAACACAGACCTGACAGCGCGACCCGCTGCACAGTCTGGTGGGACTTTATGCCTTAACTTGAGTGATACGCAGGCAGATATACTTGCTTCAAAACTCGCCGAAGCAAGCTGCCACTATGACCGCCGCGACAACAGTTTGCGCCTCTCGTTTCACATTTATAACTCAGAGGCTGAAGCCGAACTGGTCAATCACCTGCTGGAGGAAGTTCTTTAATCGGCGCGCGCCAAAAACGATTCCACCGTTTGCACAAAAACATCCGGCACTTCCGCAAACGGCAGATGACCCGTTGCCGGTAATATGACAATTTCTGACTGCGGCATTTGCTGATGTAACTTCCAGGCAGTTGCTGGCGTAATCACGGGGTCATAGCGACCGTGAAGCACGAGTGTGGGGACAGAGAGTGCCGCGAGGGTATCAGCGTAATCAAGGTCTGCCATATCCTCTCTAAGAGCATTATTGACTTCGATATTGTAGGTATAGTCAGCGATGGCTCTGAGGAAGGCATCTAACCGGCCCAGGTCAACAAATTCCATGCCGGTAAAAATGGCGATCTCGCTCGCTTTAAAGCGGGGTGTGAGGTTGGCCCGTACACGCCCCCACTCTTCAATCCTGTCGGGAAACATCTGCCGCAGTCCACTTTCAGTGTCCGCTATCGAGGATGCTGTAGAATTTGCAAAGATGATGGAGGCGACATGATCGCCGTATCGTTCGGCATAGTTCATCGCGACAATGCCACCAAAGGAATGCCCCAGAATATGCAGGCGTTCTGATCCCGAAGCCTGGCGCACGGCTTCGACATCATCGGCCCATTGATCGAGCCGGGGCGCGCCTGTGACCGCACCAGAGAGGGACGTGCCGCGCTGATCAAACATGATAACAGGCCTGCCACGCGCTATCCTGTCAAAGCTGCCACCAACACGCATATAGCGGTGATCACTACCCGGGCCGCCGGAAATCACCAAAAGGGGTGTTTCATAGGACATCATGTCACCCCTTAGATAATAGGTGATGCGTGTCCCATCGGCGCTTGTGGCCTCAAAAGGGCGCCATTGAAACGCTTGAGATCCAACCGACCAGAAACTGACAATAAGCAAAAAACCAAATCTGGTTAGAGTTCTCATAAGCTGTCTCCGTGTTGCGGTCGTGGCGTTGGTTAGCGACTGAATTTGAGGCCTGCGGCCGTGATACCTGCACGCGCGCATTCAGCGTCTTCAGAGCCGCGTGCGCCTGAAACACCAACGCCGCCAATGTGTGCCCCATCTTCGGTGAAGATTGCTTCACCGCCCTCAAAAATCGCAATGTTGGGGGCAAACCCTATCGCAGGGAAGTCGCGGGCACGGTCAGCTGTTACTTTGCTTGCACGTGGAAATGCTGCGGAGGCGTTTGCCTTCCACTGCGAAATATCGATGGAGCCAAGTGGTGCCCCGTCCATCCGCAGGAAGGCGATCAGGTTATTGCCTTGGTCATGGACAGCAATATTCAGCCGCCAGCCTTTCTCGCCTGCAAAAGTTTCGCAGCCTTGAACAATCGCTTTGGCGGATGCCGCACTTAATGCGGCGCGCGTGTCTTGAGCGTTTGCGCCAATGCCAGTTGCCAACAGCGACAACCAGCCAAAAACACATATTTTCCAAAACAGAGTATTAAGTTTCATGACCTCTCCCCAAACATAAAAATGTTAGAATGTTGCAAAAGTTCAGCCTAAATATTATTGAATATCAATGCTCAATAATGACGGAACCTCTTCAATTATGAAGAATGTAAACTGGCAGCGACTACGCGTTCTGAAAGCGGTTCTTGACCGGGAAAGCTTCTCGGAGGCCGCACGGCATTTGGGCATCAGTCAACCCACTGTCAGCCGCCAGATCAAAACCCTGGAGGAAGAGTTAGGCGAGCCCCTCATTTACGTTACACCCGAGGGGGTAGTGCCCACCGATGCCGCACAAAAACTGCTGCCGGACTTAAACGAAATAGCGCGCACTGTTGCCCGGATTGAGCGCACCAAACCTGATGGGCCTGAAACACAGTCGGTGCGTATTGCCTGCGGTCCGTGGCTCGCCAGTTTCATAAGCCGGCATGCCCGGGCTATTACAGGAAGCCCTGCAGACTGCTTCCTTGATATCGCTTCAAGTGTTTTGTTCGCCGACATGCCGCGCCGCGAAGCCGACATCGCAATCAGAACGCAGCGCCCGGAAAAAGGCAGCATGCGCGTCAGGCGTCTGCCGCACTATCACTATGCGGTATACGGGCACAAAGATCTTGTTTCAGGGAAAGACGAGGCCTTTGACGAACGGCGGTTCACAAGCTTCAACTGGGCGATGATGGCGGAAGAGCTGGATCATTTTGCCACGTCAAAATGGTTGATCGGCCAAGGAGTGAAGCATCCTCATCTTCGTTGTTCGGCCTCAATTAACCTAATGGACGCTGTCCGAAGTGGCGGGCTGCTGGCTGTTGTGCCCTGTTTTGCGGGTGACGCCGAGCCAAACTTCATACGTGTATGCAAACCCTTTGTACCTGAAACCGGGCGTATCTGGATGGTGTTGCCGGACGACGTCAACAAACGCCCGCATGTACGCCGCGCCGCCGACCGCCTTGTGAACCTTTTTGCAAGCGAATTTCTGCACACGCAGTGATTAAGTTGTTGAGTTACAGCCAGGGTATTTGATCTTTTTAGCTAAAATGCTACGTTATTCATGTGGCTGCAGAGGGCAACAATATCTGCAGACCATATCAGGCAGTTAATAGAATTGAAAAACAACCTAACCTTTTGGGGAGGTAGGTCGTGCCAATTGCATCGCCTTACGAAAATGCGCAAGCCCTGATTGCGCATCAAAATGTACAACTAGCAACTTATCTTCGACAGTATTTGCGGGATAAGGGGTTTGGCTCAACAGTGATCGCAGATCACAGTACACGCGCCGTCAAGTCCCTTAGCAAACTCAAAACCCGGCTTGTGATCGTTGATTTTGATCTGCTGGAGTTTGGTGGGCCGGATTTCGTTCGTTTTGTGCGCCTGTGTGAAGCACCGCTTCAGGAAGCAGCCGTTTGCGTGACCATAAGCAAACCAAGTCGGGACAAAGTAATGGTCACGCGAGATGCCGGCGCAAACGAAATCATTGCTCTGCCGCTCACGTTTGAAACCCTCGATAAAAAGATCAAGAATGCGCTTGAGAATCCGGCCCCTTTTATCCGACATCCCGCTTACACCGGGCCCTGCAGGCGGCGCCAGACACTTGAAGAATGGGGTGGTGTCGACCGGCGCAAGGACGGGCCTCCAAACGCACCGCCACCTACCCGAAAACAGCGTATTGTTTGAAGTCGTTCGAATCTGCGTCGCTGGCGCTTGGCTTCGAGAAACTCTATAGTGTTCCCCATTATGTCATTCAGGGGGAGGTTTCGGCATGGCAAAATGGTGTTGTCTCATCGTGGCGGTTTTGCTCACAGGCGTCTATGCGCCGGCCAGCAGCGCGCAAAAACCGGTACTTCAAATTATGGACGTGTTTGAGCTTGAGCACGCCAGTGACCCACAAATTTCACCGGATGGCACGCGCATTGTCTATGTCCGGAATTTCGCGGATGTAAACAAAGACCAACGTTACTCAAACCTCTGGGTTGTGAACGCGGACGGCAGTGGCCACCGTGCCCTTACGGATGGACTGATCAACGCCAATACGCCGCGTTGGTCACCTGACGGCACGCGCATTGCCTTCATCTCCAATGCACATGTGAATGACGACAAAGACGCCAAACCGCAGATATATGTTCGCGATATGGCTTCAGGCGACACAAGCATTATTAGCCGACTGACCGAAGCGCCAGCAGGTATCAGCTGGTCACCCGACGGCAATAGTATTGCCTTCACGATGCTGGTCCGCGGCAGTGCACCCGAGGTTGGAGCCATGCCCGATACTCCAGAGGGTGCAGAGTGGAAAGACCCGGCACGCATTATCGACCGCATGGTCTATCGCTTCAATGGCGCCGGGTATCTGCCCTATGGCTTCCATCATGTTTTTGTGGTGCCCAGCGAAGGCGGCACCGAGCGGCAAATTTCCAATGGCGACTTCAATCATGCCGGGCCGGGAAGTCGGGGCGGGCCGCTCAGCTGGTCTCCTGACAGCAGCAAAATCATTATGTCTGCCAACCGGCGCGCAGACGCGGACTGGAAACCCCACAACACGGATGTTTTCGCCTTTGATGTGCCTTCAGGTGATGTCACCCAACTGACAACACGCGACGGTGCAGATGGCGCAGCCAGTATCTCACCAAATGGCGAGATGATTGCATATCTCGGCTTCGACGACGAAGGTCTGGGCTTCCATACGACCGAGCTTTACGTACAGGACATGGATGGCGGCAATCGCCGTTCTCTGACATCAGCACTTGATCGAAGCGTGCATGCCCATGCATGGGCGAAAGACAGCAACGGCATTTATTTTGCCTATGATGACCACGGGGTAACGCACCTGGCTTTTGTTGACCTCGACGGCAGCCAGCAAAATCTGCAGTCAAATCTCAGCGGTGCCGGGGCTTATAGCGCTTACGGCGGAAGCGCACAGTTTTCTGTCGCTGACAACCGCTCGCTGGCGTTCATCAGTACCGCTACCAACCGCGCAGAAGACATCGCAATACACCAAAACGGATCAACGACCGTCTTAACCAATGTGAACGGCGACTTGTTCAGCGAGCGCTCCCTTGGGCGGGTCGAGGAAATCACTTATCCGTCGTCTGTTGACGGACGCGAGATGCAGGGCTGGATCATCTATCCACCAGACTTTGACGCCAGCAAAAAATACCCGATGGTGATTGAAATCCATGGCGGCCCGTTCGCGAACTATGGCCCGCGGTTTGATTTTGAGAAACAATATATGGCCGCCAAGGGGTATGTGGTGCTCTATACCAATCCCCGCGGGTCAACGAGCTACGGCAAAGAGTTTGCCAACCTCATCCACCATAATTATCCAAGCGATGACTTCTTTGACCTGAACTCTGGTGTGGACGCCGTGATTGCCAAAGGTGGCATTGACGAGGATCGGCTTTACGTGATGGGTGGCTCTGGGGGCGGGGTCTTGAGCGCCTGGATGATTGGTCGCACAGACCGGTTTAAAGCAGCAGTGATCCACTATCCCGTCATTGAATGGGAGAGCTTTAACCTCACCACCGATATTCCCTATGTAAACACCTATTGGTTCCCGGGGGTGCCATGGGAAAACCGCGATCATTATTGGAAACGGTCGCTTTTGTCAGTGGTGGATCAGGTAAAAACACCGTCCCTTTTGATCACAGGGGAAGCCGACTGGCGCACACCTATGTCCCAGACCGAACAATATTATTCAGCACTGAAAATTCAGGGGGTGGAAACTGTGATGATCCGCGTGCCAGATGAGCCGCACGGCATCCGTGTATTCCCAAGTCACTGGGTTGCCAAAATGGTGCATTCCGTCGGTTGGATGGACAAACATCCATAGCGCAAAACCCATCGAAGGCGGCTCACCAGCCGCCTTCCTCTTGGTGTTACCAGCTACAATCCCCTTGATCACAATTACGTTTAATCCTCGGTTCCTGCCGCTGCGTATATTTACAACAGGTATTCCGCCCGATAGCGTTCTCGCCTTGGGCATTTGAATTCGCAGTAATCAAGGGGGTTGGCAATGTTGTCACAAGCAAAAATCTATCTCGAAAGACGGTCTCGCGGCATGGTCGCTTCGGCCGCAATACTCGGCGCAGCCTTTGGCATGTCGGTGAATGAAGACGCGTCAGCTCAAGCAACGCTGAAACCGGTGTTACATGGCAAGCACTGGGTGGCGGTTACGGGCAAACCGCTTGCCGCGACAGCCGGCAGCATGATCTTCTCCCAGGGTGGCAATGCGGTTGATAGTGCGTGCGCCATGCTCGCTGCCACAAGCACCATGTGGGACACGCTGGGCTGGGGCGGTGAAACGCAGGCACTGATTTACAACCCCAAAACCGGCAAGGTCATCGGCATCAACGCGCTTGGCGTCGCACCAACTGGCGCAACACCGGAGTTTTTCAAAGAAAAAGGCATGGCCTACCCACCGGAGTTTGGGCCCCTCGCCGCCGTAACACCCGGCACACCGGGCGGCCTGATGGTGATGCTGGCAGAGTATGGCACCATGAGCCTTAAGGAAGTTTTGGCGCCCGCGATGCAGATGGCTGAGGGCTATCCGATCGAAGAAAGCCAGGCCAATAATATCGAACGCCGAAAGGATGTTATCAAACAATGGGAGCACTCTACCAAAGTCTTCCTGCCGCACCTGAACGCCGACGACAGCCAGGAGCGGGCGGCTCCTTACGCAGGGGAAAACTTCAAACAGCCTGACCTTCTGAAAACACTTCAGAAGCTTGTGGATACAGAGGCAGAAGCGCTTGCGGCGGGGAAAACCCGGAAAGAAGCCATCTATGCTGCCTACGACCGCTTTTACCGGGGCGATATCGCTGAAGAAATGGTGCGCGGCTCCAAGGAATACGGCGGCCTGATGACAATGGAAGACCTGGACAAATGGCAGGTCCATATTGAGGAACCTGTCAGCACCACCTACAAGGGCATTGAGGTCTACAAGCTCACACACTGGGTGCAGGGCCCTGTGCTTCTGCAAATGCTCAATATGCTGGAGAAAGTTGACCTCAAATCCATGGGTCACAACTCGCTTCCTTATATTCATGCGCTATACCAGACCATGAACCATGCCTTCGCGGATCGTGACTTTTATTACGGCGACCCCTACATGCCACCCGAAGAACCAATCAAAGGCCTGCTTTCAAAAGAGTATGCGGACCAGCGCCGCGCGATGATCAACTGGGCTGAAAACGACCCCAACGTTAAGCCCGGCGACCCATATCCGTTTCAGGGCGGCACCAATCCATTCCCAACATTGCTTGAACAATGGACACCAATCCCGCCAGAAGCGGACGCTGCTGGGTCAGACGGTTTTCAGGTCGCGTCCAATATCATGACAGATGACGAGAGCTTTCTTGCGGGCACGACCAGTATCCAGGCATCTGACGCAGACGGCTGGGTTGTCTCGATCACCCCGAGTGGTGGCTGGATCCCGGCCTTTATCGCTGGCGAAACCGGCATAGGCTTGTCGCAGCGCATGCAGAGCTTTGTGCTTGATGAGGCCCTGAACCCCTACAATGTGGTGGCACCGGGCAAACGCCCACGCGCAACCCTGACCCCAAGCCTTGCCATCAAGGACGGCAAACCGTTGATGGCTTTCTCGGTACAAGGCGGCGATAGCCAGGACCAAAACCTGCTGCAGTTCTTTCTCAATATGGTTGAATTTGACATGAACGTGCAGGAGGCGGTTGAGGCACACAATATCACCAGTTACCAGATGCAAAGCTCGTTCGGCGCACACAAATCTGAACCAGGGCGCATTCAGGTAACAAATCAGGTTTCAGAATGGGTACGCAAGGAACTGGCGAAGCGGGGCTATGAAGTGCAAGTGGTACGCCGCACCTACAGTCCGGTAACTGCCATCTATTTTGACCATGAAACCGGCACCATGTGGGGCGGAGCGAGCGATAGCGGCGAAGACTATGGCATCGCCTGGTAGGCCGTGGATCGCATACACATAGGCTGGCTCAAGCACCGAAGGAGCAACAAATGAAACATCTTTGGGTCTTACTTCTGCTCGTGTGGACTTTGCCGGCATCAGCCGACGGTCACACACCTGAAGAACGGCTTGCGGACGCGGGCCATACACTTCCTGCACCCACAACACCTGTCGCGAATTACGTCACTTGGCGGCGCGCAGGCAACATCCTCTATTTGTCAGGCCACGGTGAATGTGGGCCGGACCGCACTACAGGCAAGGTCGGACGCGACCTTACCGTTGAGCAGGCGTACGACGCCGCACAGCGTACCGGGCTTTGCATGCTCGCAACGATCAAAAGCGCTGTTGGGGAGCTGTCAAACGTCAAGCAGGTTTTGCAAATCATGGGTATGGTCAATGCGACCGATGATTTCACCCGGCAACCGCAGGTGATTAACGGCTTCTCCGACCTGTTTGTGGTTGCTTTTGGCGACAATGGCAAAGGTGCGCGGGCAGCCGTTGGCATGGCAAGCCTTCCATCCGGCATCGCCGTCGAAATCAGTGCAATTATTGAGCTAAAAGAATAAGTCTTGGCGGCAACCGCTTGTGCGGTTTGAAGGTGGCGCTAGGCCACCTTCCTGAAGGCTGTCACAACCGGCAACCGCGCTGCGCGCCAGGCTGGGAAAAACCCGCCAACCAAGCCAATAATCAGCGCGAGCTGAATGCCGTTTTTGAAAAGCTCCGGCGACATCTCAAAGGTGAAAACCACCTGCGTGAAACCGGGGCCCATTGTTGCGGTCGTCAGGCCATCCATAAAGCTGTAGGACACAAGGGCGCCCACGACGCCGCCTACCACTGACAGCACAACAGACTCTGCGAGTGTGCCAAAAAACGCTGAAACATTGCTGAAACCGATGGCGCGAAGTGTCGCGATCTCGCCTGCCCGGGAAGCAACAGATGTATACATCGTGTTCAGTGCGCCAGCGAGCGCCCCCAGTCCCATGACAATACTGATGGCCCACCCGAAATAGACTATGCCCTGAAGGGCTTCACCCTGCGATGAGAAATAATCAGACTCAGTGTCCACATCTAGAATGAGACGCGGATCATTTTCAATCATCTCGGCAATACCCTCAACATTGCCAGGCTCTGCGAGGCGAATACGCATGGTTTGGAAGCTGTTGCCGCGATTGAACAGGTCCTGCACCATGCGGGCATCGGCCCACAACTCACTTTCAAACGCCGACCCGCCAGTTGAAAAAACGCCAACAACGGACCAGCGCGTTTTGCCGAACGTTACTTCCTGGCCAAGGTCAAAGCCGGAAAACTGATCAATCACACCCTGACCAACAAGAATTTCATTTGTGCCCGGTTCGAACATACGACCAGCGACAACATCAACCCGGTCACGAAGCTCAAACCCCTCCGGGGAAATACCCCGCATGGGAATGTTAACCTCTGTGCCACTCGATTTTTTAATGCCATCCACAACGACATAAAGTTCTGCGGAATAGATGGGCTGACCATTTGCGTCTGTTGCAATACCGGGTGCCGTGGAGACAATATTGACGCTGTCCCGGCCGATGACACTGTTGAGTTCAGACTGCGAACCACTACGCGTTACGATCGCCACACTGTCAGACCCGGTACCACCAAGTGTGCTTGCAAACCCGTTTGACATGGCAAGGAACGACAGAAGAACCGCCACAACCACGGACACCGCCAGCACGGCTGCCAGTGACATCCAAAGCCTCTGCGGAAGACTGCGCACATTCATCACGACAACGGTCCAGATTTGAGAAAAAAGTCCCATTTTGTCCTCCTATTGCCGCGACAGGGCGGTGATGATGTTAAGCCGAAGTGCATTCACAGCGGGAATGATGCCCGTGATCAACCCAAGCGCAACCATAATGGCAATCGCCTCAAGAATGATTTCCTGTTTCAGGATCAGGACAGGCAATTGGATTGCGGTGATGCCATTGATCAGGTCCACTACGGCGCTCGTTGCCAGAAGGCCGAGGGCACCGCTCATCACAGCGAGGAGAAGCGATTCTGCAAGCACCATCACGAAAATACGCTCAGACTTGAAGCCAAGTGTTTTCAGCACGCCAATCTCGCCGGTGCGTTCCCGGATCGCCAGGACCATCGAGTTGCCCACGATCACCAAAATGATGAAGAAAGCAGCAAACACCACAGAACCCAAAATGAGGCTGAGATTGCCGATTTGTTCAATAAAGGCCTGGTTAAAGGCTTTTTCCGGGACAGTTTCGGTCTCGTATGGCGTGTTGGCAAACAGCTCGTCTACCGCCTTGATCACACCTTCATTGAGCTGTGGGTCAGCCGTGCGAATGCCCATAAAGCCGATGAAGTCCCGGCCAAAACTCTGGGTTTCATTGAAATAGTCATAATGAAAATAGACGCTGTTGGTGTCGGTTTGGGCGTCTTCGCCCTTATAGATGCCGACGATATCAAACTCCCAGGCAGAACTGCCATCAGCTTGTGAGAATATGTTTGAATTGACAGGCACACGGTCACCCACACTCCAGCCCAGGCGTGCGGCAATAGCTTCACCCGCGATCAGCCCCTGGCGGTTTTGCATCCAGTTGCTGATTTCCTCGTCAGTCATAATGAGCTCGGCATAAACATCAAGGAATGTGCCCTCGTCCACCGCAAACATCACAATGACATTCTGCGGATCCTGATAATAGCCACCAAACCAATTCAAGTGCGTGACACCGGTTATATTCTCAAGGCCCTTCACACGGTTCGCATAGGAAATCGGCAACGGTTGGGTGAAGTTGATTTTGTTAACCGCAATCAGCCGGTCGTCGGCAGAGAGTTCAACACCACTATCGATTGCCACCTGAAACGTGGTGAGAGTGCCGTATATCAGGAACGCCACAAAGGTCGCGAACATGGTCAGAAAAAGCCGAAGCGGCTTTCTTGTTAGGTTTTTGAAAACAAGGAAGAGGTCCTTCATGCCACCAATTCCTCTTTAACAAATTCGCCTTTGTCGAGATGAATGGTGCGCTTGGCATACTTAGCCGCCGCCGGATCGTGCGTGACCATCACAATCGTTTTGTTAAATTCACGGTTGAGAAGCTGCAGCATTTTTAAAATTTCGTCTGCTGTCGCCCTGTCGAGGTCACCCGTTGGTTCGTCACAGAGTAGGAGCTTGGGGTCGGAGACAATGGCACGGGCAATCGCAACCCTCTGTTGCTGACCACCTGACATTTCGTTTGGCATATGTTTGGCACGGTCAGCGAGTTCAACGAGCGAGAGAGCCGTTTCCACATTCTTCTTGCGTTGCTTGCCACCCAGT
Organism: Kordiimonas sp.; assembly: GCA_963921265.3. Taxonomy (GTDB): domain Bacteria; phylum Pseudomonadota; class Alphaproteobacteria; order Sphingomonadales; family Kordiimonadaceae; genus Kordiimonas. Next base: position 2,561,383 of record OZ001196.2, on the reverse strand, counting down.
TTGGTCAAAAGCAGCGGCAATTCGACATTGCGAGCCGCATTTAACATCGGCATCAGGTTATAAAACTGGAAAATGAAGCCCACATTGTTGGCACGCCATTTGGCAAGCTGTCCTTCCGACAGACTGTCGATACGCTCGCCGTCAAACCAGACTTCGCCGCCTGTGGGTTGGTCGACACCACCAAGCATATTAAGCAGCGTGGTTTTCCCGGAACCTGAAGGGCCCATAATGGCGACAAAATCGCCCTCTTCGATAGTCATGTTGAGTTTTTCGAAGATGGTGATCTTTTCTTTGCCTTTGACAAAGTTTTTGGCCACGTCTTTCAGATCAAACAGGGCTGTCATGGTTGGCTCTCCTCAACGTTTCTTTCCGGGGTGGTTTTGTCTGCACCACCTAAGTTCTTAAAAAAGCAACTTTCACGCCCATATCGGGCAGAATGCGGGCATCTTTCTCTTCAATTCGAATGCGCACACGCACGGTGGCCTTGGCGCGGTCAGCGGTAGGGATGATCGCAATAACGGACGCAGGGATTGTCCAGCTTGGATAAGCATCCAGGTTGGCTTCAACTTTCTGGCCTTCAAACACCCGGCCGATGAAGGCCTCGTTCACATCCACTTCGATCTCGAGCGAATTCATATCCACAATGGTGCATATACCTGTTCTGGTAAAACCACCGCCTGCAGAACTGGGGGATACAATCTCACCGGGCTGCGCGTTCTTGACCGTGACCACCCCGCCGAAGGGCGCGCGAATTGTATGGTCATTCAAGCGCTCTTGCTGGCGGGCGGCTTCAAGCTTCGCAACTTCAATGTCGGCAGCCGATTGCTTGAGTTGTGCTTCCCACGAAGCCACATTAGCCACAGCGCGGGTAACGTCTGCTTCGCTCGAGAAATCTTCTTTCCTGAGTTCTTGCGTACGACCAAGCACACGGCGCGCTTCGGCAAGTTGTGCAACAATGTTTTCGCGCCGGGCTTCCTGCACCGAAACCTGGGCTTCAGCAAACCGGAAGTTCACACTGGCCACGGCATCGTCCAACGTGGCCAGAATTTGCCCCTCACTCACTTCCATGCCTTCTTCGACGCGAACATCTGTCAAAAGGCCCAGAATTTCTGCCGATACGGTGGCGATTCGGCGCGCCGTAATATAGCCAGAGGCGTTTAGCAACCGATCAGAAACAGGGGTCTGCACCACGGGGGCCGTATCTTGTTCAGCCGTAACTGTTGCAACTTTTGGGGTTTGTGTTGGTGTATCAACTGTGGGAACATTTTCAGGCTCGGATACACTTTGTGTGCCAAGGAAATAGTAGCTTCCAGCCCCACCAGCCAGCAGTGCGAGCACAAAAAGCCCAACCACAACAGGCAATGACACACCACCCGAGCTTTCCTCCTCACTCCGGTCAATCTTCAGCTCGTTGAGGAGCTTGCTTTTGTCTTCAGTACTCATGTTGAACCCAGTATTTTGTTGAGCAAACCTTGACGAGGAGCCTATTTCTTATTTGAAAAAGACGCAATTCGTGTGCGCTATTTTTTACTGCCCAGAGGTCTTCAACAGATTTTTCCCCACAGTGGCAATTTTCATTATAGACGACCTGACGCAGCGTTAGGTTCAAGAAAAAAATTCCACTTGTTCACACATTGTGAGCAATTCGGGATTTGCAATAGCTCTTGCGGGGATTCTTTTGGCTAGGAGATCGGCCTATCGCACCAGAAGCCAGCGAGGTGTGCGCGCACAATAGTCCTGGTAAAGCTTGCCAAAAGCATCTGACAGGGCCTTTCGCTCCAACGACTCTTGAATAAAAACCGACGTCATTCCAACCAGCAAACACACCATGCTGAAAACGCTGGGTAAGGCAAAAAAGAAACCCAGTTGCGCCACCATAACAAACAGCATCATTGGATTTCTCGAAAACCGATACGGGCCGGAAGTGATCAGTTCGGTGGGCGCTTTGTCAGGGATACCAGACCGCCAACGGTCGCTCAGGTAAAAATTGATGGTAATGATGCCCGCCATCGCAACAAGCATCAGCGCATCACCCATCAGCATTACCGAAGGAGTCAAAAACGCACTGATAATGCCGATCGAATTGTCGGTTTCAGGCCAGAACAGCCGCAGCCAGCACAGAGCCAGAATGGCAACCCGAAACACGCGGAAAATCATGTGCACATAAAAGTGCAAGCTGCCGCGCGGCCCAATAGGCGTCACAGTTTCCTGCATTTTTTTCGCCAAAAAAGTGACACGAATTGCGTAAAAAAGCGCAACCGATGCGAAAAAAAGTGCGAGAAACCATCGATTAAATTCGACGATGTCCATTTGTCATTCCTCAGGGCAAAGTATGACTCGACTGTCCATCTGACGCAATCGAATCATGATTCTTGAAAAATGCGCATATTGATTGAAGGCGATTGCTCCATTAGCGTGGCATCAGCACCCCATATCAAAGGTGAATTGCCATGACCTCGCTTTTTCTCTCCAACGACAAAACCGATCGTACTGATTTTGAAGTCGCAGCCCGAAAAACTGCTGCGGTTCTGAAAGACTTTGGCGTCGGCGAAGATATGGCAATTGCAGTATTGCTCAGAAACGACACCCGCATCATGGAAATTGTCGAAGCCTGCCGCCTAGTGGGCGCGCGTTATGCGCTGCTGAACTGGCATGCGGCGGCCCCTGAAATTGCCCATATTCTCGAAGATTCGGCCGCCAAGCTGCTGATCGCGCACGAAGACTTGCTTGAAGGCCTTGATGTTGAAGGGCTTGGGCCAACGCCCGTTGCGAAAATCAAAACACCGGATGTCGTCGCCGCTTCTTATGCGGGCGGTGAGAAGGAGCCAATTCCAGCCCGGGTGCATGATCTGGACGCGTTGATCAGCGAGGCCAAACCCGTTGAAAATGAACCGCTTAGGTTCCGCGGCATGTTTGCCTACACCTCAGGCAGCACCGGTCGACCCAAAGGCATCAAACGCAACACCAACCCTGATGCGCCCGACAGTTACGAAGTCTACGCCGGGTTTGCACAAACCATGCTGGGCGGCACCCCGGGTGACAAGCTGATGGTCGCAGCACCCCTTTATCACAGCGCGCCCCATGCGCTTGCAACCTTTGCGATCGCGAGCGGATTTATGGACCTCATCATCCTACCGAAGTTTGATCCTGTGAACTTCCTTGAAATGCTGGCGGCCCACAAAGTCACGCATGTTTATATTGTACCCACCATGATGGTGCGCCTCTTGAAGTTGCCGGATGACGTCAGGAACCAGTATGACCTCTCGTCGCTCAGATTTGCGGTTTCCACCGGGTCGCCGTGGCCCGCAGATGTGAAGACCGCCATGATCGACTGGCTTGGCCCCATATTCTATGAAAGCTACGGCGCAAGTGAACTTGGTTTCATGACCCTGATCAGTTCTGAAGAGGCCATGCGCAAACCGGGCTCGGTTGGCAAAATCCTGCAGGGTGGCTCCATCAAAATCATCGATGATGACGGCAACGAGCTGCCACCGGGCGAAGTCGGTTCCATCTATGTGCACCTGCCCTTGTTTGGCGACTTTGCCTACACAAATGCCGAGGGTGCGATGGTCGACCAGCGCATCCAGGGCCATGCCACCGTGGGTGATGTGGGCTATCTGGACGATGAAGGTTATCTCTTCATTAGTGACCGCAAGAAAGACATGATCATCTCAGGTGGTGCCAACATATTTCCGGCGGAAATCGAGGCTGAGCTGATCAAAATGCCTGAAGTGGCGGACTGCGCCGTGTTCGGCGCGCCGGACCCAGAATTTGGCGAACGCATCATCGCTGCGGTGCAGTTAACTGATGGTAACAGCCTGAACCTTGAGGATGCCCGCGCGTTCCTCGAGAGCCGTCTTGCCAAATTCAAACTGCCGAAGCAGCTTGACGTGCATGACGCCCTGCCGCGCGAAGACAGCGGCAAGATTTTCAAAAAACGCCTGCGCGACCCTTACTGGGAAGGCCAGAAAACCAAGGTTTAGTTGGCAAGAACAATTTGTCGTGCATTCTGGGAACGAAGGGGACAATCATATGATCAACGAGAAGAGCGATGGCGTTTCAACCCTTCTGCCCAACCGGCGCACCCTGCTGCGTGGTGCTTTTGCGACTGCAACAGTGGGCGCGCTGCACGGCGTGCCTGCGACGCTTTCAGGTCTGATGGCGCAGGATGCGGCAGAGTGGCGGGAACTGGCGCCCATGCCCTTCCCGGTTCAGGAAATATACCCCTCCTTGTTCATGCAGGATGGCCGCGAATATGTCATCAATGCGGGCGGCCTGAGGCCCGGGGCCGGCCAACCCTTTGGCATCAGTGATCACACATCCATTTTTGATGTTGCTGCAAACAGTTGGTCCGAAGGGCCTGCGCTGCCACAGGCACGGCATCATCTGGCGCTCGTTTTCCATAAGGGTGCCCTCTATGCCATTTCGGGTTTCGCACGTGATGGTGACGGTGGCTGGCAGATGCAGCGCAGCCTTTGGCGCCTGGCAGATTTGGACGGCACCTGGCAGGAACTTGCCGACATGGCCAAGCCTCAGTCTGAAGCGGTTTCCGTAAGCGACGGAAATGTGATCCGTATGATCGGGGGGCGCACCCCCAAAGGCAGCCGCAACAGGGAATGGACCGACCAAACCGACACCTCCCTGCATCAGGTCTATAGTCCCGCAGATAATGAATGGTTTGACGCCGCACCCCTGCCGGACCCGCGCAACAGCTCGGCTGGTGTGGTGCTCGGCGGCAAAGTCTATGTGATCAGTGGCAGAACCGTTGCGGGCGGCAATAACCCCAGTGTGCATGTTTATAACTGCGCAGAAGACAGCTGGCGCGCACTTGCCCCCTTGCCGAAACCCACATCGCAGAATGCTCCGCAGGGCCAAGGCGGTCTTGCCGCCGCCGTTTGGGGCGACAAAATCTATGCCTTTGGCGGCGAGTGGTTCAGCGGTTCAAGCGGCGTGTATGCCGATGTGTGGGAGTATGCCATCAAGGAAGACAGATGGCGCTCTGTCGGGCTTATGCCGCGCCCGCGTCATGGGCTTGGTGCCGTCGCGACCACGCAAGGCATCATCACGGTTGGTGGTGCGCTGCAGGCCAGTGGCCGCGGCACCAGCGACGCGATGGATTTGTTTGTTCCGTCCGCGTAGGGCCGGTCAACTTGGGTCTCACCCATTCGCGTGGTTACACACCTCCACGAGATTGCCGTCTGGGTCGTTGAAATAGATCGATCGAATGGTTCCCACCGCCCCAATGCGTTCCACCGGTCCTTCTAAAATCTCAATGCCCGCCGCCTCAAGCCGCTTGAGAAACGCGTCGACGGGCGTGTCGGCAACCAGACAATAATTGCCGCTGCCCGGTGTTGTTCCGCGCGCTATATCCGGCACATTATCGACGGACTGAAGACTGATTTTATTGGCGCCAAAATGCAGGGACCATTTGCCGGGGCGTTCTTCTTTGGGCTGCAGTCCCAAATTGTTTTCATAAAAGGTGAGCGTTTGCTGCACGTCGGCAACGCAAAGAACAATATGGTCTATGGCAAAAACACTCATTCGAAATCTCCCCTCCTGTTGAGGCCTGGCAAACGCAATGGCTAAAATTTGCCGCAATCTCACATAAAACTGCAAGCGATTGGTAAGGTTAGAAAAAGAATCAGCTAGTATAGTTCAGCGTCTTGGTAGGACTGGCTCGAGCACGCGCCCGGTGGCAGCCGGGGGTCATCAGGGCTCAATCAACGGGGAATGACGGTGGCAGTTTCACTTCGGGCAAACGAGATCCTGCGCACGCTTGTAATGGGCGCTGCGCTCATGGTGCTTGTGGCCTGCGGCGGCGAAGATCAGCCTTCATCATCGGGCGGCGGCAGCAACACACCGCCACCCCCACCGCCACCAAAAGAACCGGCAAGTGCCGCATTCCAATCCCGCGACAGCACCGCGCGCTTCCTCACGCAGGCGACCTTTGGCCCGACAAAGCTTGATCTGGATACCCTTGTTGGCACCGCACCCTCTGAATGGATTGTCGACCAGTTCAACATGCAACCAACCCTGAACCTGCCGCGTATCGACGCCCTATTGCAGCTGGATCAGACACCCGAGAATGACTTCAGCGAGTTCGCTGGCCACACGCCGCAGCTCTCGTTTTACGTGAATGCGCTTACCGGGCCTGACCAGCTCAGGCAAAGGGTGGCGTTTGCGCTCTCGGAAATTCTGGTGGTGTCGAACTTTGGCGGTGACTTCCTGTTTTTTGAGCCCCGCGCGCTTGGTTATTATCAGGACATCATGGTTCAGGGTGCCTTTGGCAACTACCGCGATATCCTCGAGGAAGTCACTTATTCGCCAGCCATGGCCTATTACCTAACATACCTCGGCAACCGTAAAGGTGACGCCGAAACGGGCCGCATGCCAGACGAAAATTATGCCCGCGAACTGATGCAACTGTTCACCATCGGACTTACGGAACTGAACATGGATGGCACGCCCGTGCGCGACGGCAATGGCAACCCGGTTGAGACATACGACAACAGTGATATTACCGGCCTTGCCAAAGTGTTTACCGGCCTTTCCTTCAATTGTTATTTCTTTGACCTTTCGTGGGATGAAGACTGCGAATTTGACCAGGAAAGCGGTGTTGACGAGCCCATGCAGGTGTATGACACATTCCATTCCGAGCAATCGAAAAGCTTTTTGGGGCTGACGATCCCTGCGAGCACCCCCGGGGATGAAAGCATCGAACAGGCGCTTGATCATATTTTTGCGCAGGACAGCCTGCCGCCGTTTGTCAGCCGCCAGTTGATCCAGCGCCTGGTGACCAGTCACCCAAGCGGAGATTATATCGCGCGGGTCGCTAACGCGTTTGCAGATGGCAGCTATACCCTGCCTGATGGCACGGCTGTAGGAACGGGAGCACGCGGCGACATGCGCGCCGCAGTGGCAGCCATCCTGTTTGACGAAGAAGCCCGGGCAGAACCGGATATTGCCAGCAACACCTTCGGCAAAATTCGGGAGCCCATTGTCCGGTTCGCCAACTGGGCGCGGGCGTTTGACGCGGGCAGCATATCGCCCGAGGCAACCGTGCAACTGTGGTACACAACGGACGCGGACGCGCTGGCGCAGCAGGCCTACAAGTCACCTTCTGTGTTCAACTTTTTCCGCCCCGGCTATGTGGCACCCGGCACCGAAACCGGTGCGCGCGGCCTGACGATGCCCGAGTATCAACTGATCACTACCAGCACCATTGCGGGCTACGCCAACTTCATGACTTTCTTTGTGCTTAATCAGGCGGAAGGCTACACCGACGAAACTCTGGAAAATATATTTGGGTTCCGGCAGCTTTCATTCGACCCAGCGCGGGCACGCACCAGCTTTATCGCGGATTATAGCGAAGAAATCGCACTCGCGACCGACCCCGCGGCGCTCATAGACCATCTGGACGAGCTCCTCACTTACGGCACGCTTTCGGACGCAACGCGCACCAACATAATTGATTTTGTCAGCGAACTACCGCTCGAAAATGAATTTGACCCGGACTATGACGGCCCAAGAACCCGCGCGCAGCTCGCGGCGCTAACGATCCTTACATCTCCAGACTTTTTGGTGCAGCGATGAAACAGTTTCCCCGCAACAATATGAGCCGCCGCCGTTTCCTGAAAAGCTCAGGCGCCACAATGCTGGGGGCCGCTGGTGCCGGAGGGCTGACGTCTGCCGTGTCCCTGTTCCCAGCACAAGCCGCGAACGTGGACGGGTACCGTGCTCTTGTGTGCGTCTTCCTGCTGGGTGGCATGGATAATTTCGACACACTGCTGCCCTATGACCAGACGTCTTACGACCGCTACGCAGACATTCGCGCAAGCCTGATTGGCCGCCACAGCGGCGGGCGCGACCGGAGTAACCTCCTTGAACTGTCGCCCGATACCACAAGCGGCTTTGACGGCCGGCGGTTTGCCCTGCCGCCCGAGATGCCGGGCATCCACAGCCTGTTTCAGGCTGGCAATGTGGCGATTGTCGATAATGTGGGGCCGCTGATTGAGCCCGTAAACCGCACGCAGCTTGAAGCTGGCAACAGGCGGTTGCCGCCAAGGCTGTTCTCCCACAATGACCAGCAATCCACCTGGCAATCAAGCGAGCCCGAGGGCGCCCAGTTTGGCTGGGGTGGCCTGTTTGCAGACGCTGCTGTTGCGTCAGGTGCCAATTCGAACGCCAGCGCGAATGTGTTTTCCACGATCACCAGCGAAGGCAGCCAACTTTTTCTGACGGGGGACACCACCCGCCCATATCAAGTCAGCGGTGACAAGGGCACACGGGTGAATGTGCTGGAGTGGTTCAGTTACCGCGATGACGCGGCCTTTGATTTGCTAACCCAGCATTTTGGTGCAGCCAACTTCAATGCATCAAATCTTATTGAGCGCGACGTGGCGGGCGCAATGTCGGGTGCGCAGGAAGCGAACCGACTTTTCCGCGATGCGCTTGAAAACCAGATCCCGCTGAGTACAGAGTTTCCGCAGTCTTTCCTTGGTTCGCAGCTTCGCTCCGTGGCGCAAGCCATCAGTCTGCGGGACGTTATGCTGGTGAACCGGCAGGTGTTTTTTGTCGCGATTGGTGGTTTTGACACCCATGATGATCAGGCGGGCGATTTGCCGGGCTTGCACGGGGAAATTGACGGCGCGCTGGTTGCCTTCAACGCCGCCATGCAGGAGTTGGGGGTGCATAACGATGTAACCCTCTTTACCGCCAGCGAATTTGGCCGCACGCTTGCGATCAACGGCGACGGCACGGACCATGGCTGGGGTGGTACCCAGTTTGTGATGGGCGGCGCGGTGAACGGCCGGGAAATTTATGGCACTGTGCCCGTGACAGACTTTGACCATGATCAGGATGTGGGCGGTGGACGGCTTATCCCAACCACGTCAGTTGAACAGTTTGCAGAACCGCTGGGCAGCTGGTTTGGTCTTACCGATCAGGAACTGGTGGCAGCGCTTCCAAACCTGCCGAACTTCACACGCGGCGCGCTTCCACTTATCTAGGCACTGCCTAGCGTCATTAGTTTGCATTTACGGCCCATTGGCAATGTGTCACGGTTTCGACAATGATGATGGCTGGGAAAACACACATGAAAAACTTTATCGTTCTATTCTCTTTGTTGTTAATATTTGCTGGTCCTTCAGGGGCGCAGCAAGGCACTTCGGAAGATGACGCCGTTCGTGCGGTGATCGCGAATTATGTCAAAGGCTGGCGAGAAGGAGACCGGGACCTGCTGGCTCAAGTGTTCGACCTTCAGCACGGCCATGTTATTTGGCGCACAAACGACGGCGAAATATCTTCCATGCCTTTTGGTGACCTTGTTGAACGATCGAAACCGGGGCCCGGCTACGGTGACCCTTATGTCATTGATCAAATCAGTATTGTTGATGACCAGTTGGCAACGGTGCACTTCAACGTCAACCTCAAGGGGCGTGGCGCCTACACGAATGTATTTACACTATACAAAGCGGGAGCAGGGTGGACCGTTGTCACCAAAGCCTTCTCATGGCGTCCGGGTGATCAGGTAGTCTCAAATCAGTAACTTTGCCAAACTGACCGACAATGCGGTGGATCCAAAGTAGCCCCCTATTTTTGAAGCAGACCCTGTTTGGTCCCGCCATGGCGGCATTCCATCGCACCTGACTTGTGCCACAATGCCCGTTTAAGCAAGTTTTTGGCGGGGTAAATGAGGCACAGGACTATGCGAAAAAATCTGTATCTGTTGCTGTTGTTGGCTGGCTGGTGCTCGGGCGCATCAGCCCTTGACGGCAACTTGTCGCGCAACCAGCGTATCAGTAGCAGCCATTTGGGTTATGATTTGCAGTACCGCGTTTACACGCCCGAAGGCGTGGAAAATATGTCGAACCTGGCTACGCTCTATTTAACCGATGGGCAGGGTTATATCTCGTCAGGTCAAATGCCGCGTGTGCTGGACCGTGAGATTGAGGCCGGCCGGGTTAGGCCCATGGTCGCTGTGTTTGTAGACCCGCGCGACCCGAACAATTTGCGCAATAACCGCCGCAATTATCAGTTTTTCTGTAATCAGGACTATCTGAAGTTTTTTGTCACCGAGCTGGTGCCGCGCATCTCGGACGACTATCCGGTCAGCTTTTCAAGGCATGACCGCGCGATCATGGGGCTGTCCTTTGGGGGCCTGAACGCGGCCTGCTTTGGCCTGATGGCCCCGTCAGTTTTTGGCGCGATTGGTATGCAATCCCCTGCGATCCACCCCGTGCCGATTTTGCGCGAACTGTATGAAAAAGAAGATACACGCGACATCCGCATTTTCTTCAGCCTGGGCAAAATCAGGGACAACACCGAAGTAGGCCGTGACCTGAAGCGCATTCTGGAGATGAAGGGCTATGACATGCATTATGTGGAGGTGAACGCCAGCCATACATGGCGCAACTGGCGGCCCCTTCTTGATGATGCGCTTCAATATTTTTTCCCGATGAATCAAGCCTCTCACCCAAAGGGGTGAAGACAATTGCTCATATACCGAGCTAAGCTTCCGGCAATTCAAATCAGCTGGGAGAAGGCCATGAAAGTGCTGGGTATTCGGTTTTGTCAGGTTTCAAGCGAGAGCGAAGCATTTGCAAACTTTCTTGGTGATGGGCTTGGCTGGCACGCCAAAGACATTGGCATGGACGGAGACACATTTGGCGGCGCTGTGTTCCCGGCTGGTGATAGTTGGGTGGAATTATGGCCTTCAAACGACCCAAACTCGAGCATGACCATGCTGCAGCTTGTGGTCGATGACGCAGACGCCTTTGCCGAGAATGCCCGCAAAAATGGCCTCGACCCGCAGGGCCCAACCGACGCCCACGGCGAGCGGATTTACATGATCACGGCACCCGGCGGCATGGCCATGTCGTTCCAGTCAAAACTGGTGGACTAGTGGACGGGAGGCAGTCTCACGCTAGATAGTCTCGTATCTGCAACTGGGAGACAGACACGCCATGTCCAACAAGCTCACGCCAATTTCTGAACCTTTCGCCGATGATATCGCAGCCATCCTGAAGCATTTCCCACAGCGCGATGGCTATCTTTTGAAACTGTTCAAGCTGTTTGCCAACAGCGCCCGGTTCCTGACCAAAGGTGTGCCAAACTTGCTCGACAAAGAGAGCCCGCTCACGATGCGTGAGCGTGAAATTGTCATCTTGCGGGTAACTGCAAACCTGAACTGTGAATACGAGTGGGGCGTGCACGTGACAGCGTTTGCCAAGCATGTTGAGCTGAGCACCGAACAAATTGAAGCCACCAAAACCGGCACGGTCGACAAGGCTTGCTGGAATGAGAGAGAGCAGCTTTTGCTGAAAGTAGTTGATGAGCTGACGTCTGGTGGCCGCATAGAACCCGCCACATATACCGCCTTTGCAGAAATCTGGGATAAAGAGCAGCAGCTGGAGGTGTTTGCGCTTGCAGGCGCGTACCACACGGTCAGTTTTGTTGCCAATTCAACCGGGCTTGAAAACGAAGACTTCGCCGCCCGTTTTCCCGCAAGCAGCTGAACGACAATCTCTTTGATTGACATCACAGATACTGCGCTCAACACTTTGCTGAGGGGAGAGCGGATATGTTGATCAAAAGCAAAGGCTTTTCGGACAAAGAGCTGGACCGGTTCCGGTCACTGCAACGCCTGTCATTTGAAATTTTGGAAGCAATGGCAGCATCCTTAAAAGAAGGCCAAACCGAAAAAGAAGTGGCGCGTGCCCTCGTGCGCGCTTACCGCGACGCTGGTGCTACATCCTTTTTTCACTTGCCTGTTGCTTTGTTTGGTGAACGCACAGCCCTTCCGGGTAAGTGGCCTGTCGGCAAATTTTTTCCAAAGTCCAAGGCCCTGGAGAAAGGCGACAGCGTCATTCTGGACGCGGCGCCATTGTTTGGTGGTTATCTTGTGGATACCTCCTACAGTTTTTGCTTTGGCAAGGACGCAAAACACGCTGAGATGATGACAAATCTGGGCAGCTTCAGAAGCAAAGTGAAAGATGCCGTGAACGCTGGCGCCACCTTCAAGGAAATCGCCGATGATGTGCTCACAGACTTCGAGACGTTCGGCTATGAACCCTCGCACACCAAACACCCGGGCGAGGTTTTGGGCCACCGGGCAGTAAAAGCCGCCAACCTTCCTTTCACCTGGCGCTTGAATGGCTTTGATGGGCTGTCCCTCAGCTGGTTTGGCCTCAAGGACAAGCTTGCCATGTCGTGCCTCGGCAGGCGTTCACCGCTTTGGAACAGCAGTAAGGCCTCATCCCACAAACCCCATGACGGGCTTTGGCTGGTGGAACCACATGCGGGTCTCGGCGCTGTCGGTGCCAAGTGGGAAGACATTTTGGTGATCGACGGTGGCAAAGCCTCTTGGCTCGACGACGATGTACCCCACATGTATCAATGGCAGCAGATTGCCGCGGGTGCCGATTATGGACCGCGCGTGCAAGCAAAAGCCGCTGACTGACAACCGTTTGAGGAAACACCATGTCCGCATCCGCGCCTGCAAGATCCCGCCAATGGGTTGGTCGCACAGTCTTTGAAAGCGCCCTGATTGTAGTCGGCATTATTCTTGGTTTTGTCGTTAACGAGTGGCGCGAAGACCTGCAGCTTGAGCAAAAAGCTGATCTGGCGATGGACCGCATTCTTCAGGAGCTGGAGCTTAACCGGGACGCGGTAGCGAATGTACTGCCTTATCATGAGCAAATTGCAGGCGACCTTCGCGAGCTGCTCGCGAACCCACCGCAAAAACCCTTGATCGACACTTTTTTGCAGGATGTAGCCACCGAAGGTGTGGGCGACTTGTTGTTGTTGGATACCGCCTGGAAAACCGCGAATGGCCGAGACTCTCTCGCTCCGTTTGATTTCTCTGCCGTCCAGCAGCTCGCCGATGTCTATGACCTTGCTGAAACCGGGCCTCAAACAAGCTGGATCATGATCATCACCTTCTTCTCGGACAAACAAATGTATGCGCCGGATACAAATGGCATATTGTTGCGCCGCATGTCATTTGCATACGACACGCTTGTCATGCAGGAAAAAGCGCTGCTGCAGCGCTATGACTGGGTGCTGAAAGCCATTCGGGAGTGGGACAAACCAAGCGAGCCTTCCACTGATGATACAGCAGAAGGCTAGTTTCGCTGCTATACAGGTCTACTGGCGCGCGCCCGGGTGATAACTCTCTTCAGCTACCGCCTCGATGTCCTCCGGGTAGAAATACACCGGCCGGAATTCTCCGCGCGCATAGAGTTCAATCTGGTCATCAAAGTGCGGTGAGCTCGGATCGCCGCTTTGGCCGCCAGCGGTGATCGCCAGCGCCTTTACTTTTTCGCCAAACTCCACAACCGCCACAAAACTGTTGCCGCGCGTACCGTAAGTTTTTTTGGTGCCATTGAACGTGCGCTGACCATAGGCCGCAAGCGACCCCCAACGCGCAGACGGAAACTTCACTGCGGTGGAGGGCTCGGCATCATCAAACGGCTGCACAATGTCGCCGGTCAGTCGCTGGAAGCGGTTGATTTCACCAAATGGCAGCTGCCATGTGCCAAAATCTTCCTCAAGCCCAGCCAAGGTTGCGACAAACAATTCAAGGCCGCGCATATCTGCCACTTCGGCGATATATTCGTCGCGCGTAATGCGGCGTGCCCGGTAACCGGCTACTCCGTTTCTGTCATCAAATGCCGCGCGCCAAACACGGTCCGCCCAAACGGTGGCGAGTGTTGTCGCCACGCTGTCAACGCCGGCGTTTTTATCCCAACCGCGCAGCAGCTCAATTTGCTCACCAATGACGCCCCTATAAGGGCCGTCTGCGGGCGCCGCGTCATAGTCCGCGAGCAGAAGCGGCAACAAATCATCAAAGGCAGCCAGATAAGGATCGTAGGCCGCGTCAATCAGGGTTTGCAGTGTGAAGTCTTTCTTGTCCTTCAGTACTCTGACGGCATTAATACCCCGGTAGTTTTCCGGGAAAGTCGCCATATAAGCGGGATAGTCCTCCGCCTTTGGGCTCGCTTCCCCAATTACGCTGTAGGGCGTATTGTTGGTGTTCTGCAACCAGCCGGTCGGCGGGTTCAAAACACCGACGGTTTCTTCAACAGTATGCAGGCGGCCCCACTCTGTCGCGGGGTTTGACCCATCTACAGGCTTTGACCAGTCAAACGACGTGTCTCGCACCGGGATATGGTTGGCGTGGAAATAGGCAATGTTGCCGCTACTGTCCGCAAACACAGTGTTGTTGGAGCTGTTGGTGTGCAACCGCATGGTTTCCAGAAAGCTGGCGTAATCAGTTGTTTTGGTGCGCAGGTAGCTTTGCATCAGCGCGTCTTTTGGCCGGTTCATCAACTGAATGGACTGCCAACTATTGTCTTCGCCGGCGATAATCGGACCATGATGACTGTGATAAACGCGGAACGTTTTTTCAGCCATGCCGTCATCTGATTTGTAGGCAAGCTTGATGTCGCTTTCCGCAAGCCTTCTTTGCTCACCGCCATACTGGTAATAGAGGCCGTCCTCTTTTTTAATGATGGTCTCATTGTACCAGTCGATGGTGTCAGCGCCCGATGAAGTGTGCATCCAACCGGCATTTTCATTGAACCCCTGATAGATGAAAAACTGGCCCCAGGTCACCGCACCGTATGCGTTCAAACCTTCGTCGGAGCGCACATGCATTTCCGCCCTGAAATAGAAGCTGGTGTGCGGGTTGATCAGCAAGAGGGCATTACCGGTCGCAGAGTTAGACGGCGCGATCGCAAAACCATTGGAGCCAGATGGCTCAAGCGGTATCAGCTCCTCAACAGAAGCAAGCTCCTGAGCAGGCGAACCACTATAAAAAGCTTCCAGGTCGCGCAACCGCACACGCTCAATATCGCCGCCAATACTGCCTTCACTGAATGTCAAAGCCATCCAGGGCTCAAAGCGTGTCAGCACTTTGGGCTGCACCTCCGGGTGGGTATGAAGATAATAATTCAGGCCGTCCGCCCAAGCGTCCATCAGCTTCTTAAGCCATTCGGGGCTTGCATCATATTCCGCCTTCATCACCTCAGGGTCGATAAACAGGCGCATGCGCAGGTCTTGATAGAGCTTGGCTTCGCCCTCAGCTTCTGCAGTGCGGCCCATTGCGGTCAGAAAGTTCATCTCGACGCGGTTAAAATCGTCTTCGGCTTGCGCAACCATCATGCCAAAGACCGCATCTGCGTCTGTTGGGCCATAAACATGGGGAATACCCCATTTGTCCCGCGTGATGGTGACACGGTCAGCAGTTGCCTGCCAGCGGTCAAGCTCACTCACCGTTGATGAACCGTTGCTGCAAGACGCTAGAACAAACAAAAGCCCGACAAGAAAAATACGCACGAGAAGGCCCCACCTTTTGAAAAAACTGGGCGCATCTTAGGGAGGCAAGATATGTGTGTAAAGCGGTGGCCTACTTTCCAGCCGCAAGATAGGCTTCACCCTGCAGGCGAACCATTTCCACCAGATCGCCGAGCACAAGGCTCACGTCCACCAGATGCAAGCCCCATTCGGCATAAAGGTCACCATCTATCACCAGGTCTCCACCGATGTCGTCTGTGCGCGGGTCATCCGGGTCTGCGTTGACTGTGACCGCGAAGTAAGAAGCGCCACCCGATTGTACACACTCGCCGGACACGAGGCCCGGTAGACGCACAAATGCCGTTTCAACAGAGGGGTGTCGCTCGCTCCAGCGGATGGTGTTTTCTGCACTGGCCGTTCTGTCTCCGATCAGCTTGCGGGATGGCACAAGCGCATCCAAAGCGACCTTGCCACCCGCAGGTGCCGCGGGGTTAATACACGCATTTGTTTGACCGTCTGGTGCAAAACCATAGCGACCGCCTTGGGGTGGCGGGTTGGTGGCCCGGAAGGAAACAAGTCCTGTTACACAGCCCACTTCATCCTGCGCGTTGCACAGGGGCATATGCTTGAAGGTGCCACCTACGCGCGCGCCGCTGGTCACCGGCATCTGCGCGCCAAGAATATGAACCCCGATGATCTGATCCTGAATGGGTTGCCCTTCAATATGGCGCTGCACGAGAGTGCCAAGACGGTAGCTACCCTGTGAGTGGCCGATGAGAACCACACCACGGCCCTCGTTATAGTTTTCCAGGTAATAGTCCCACGCCGCTTTTACGTCAGCGTCTGCCATTGCGATATCACGGTCCATTTTAAACGAAGTGGCGTCAGAGGCGAGCGCAGTTAATGTAACCTGCCGGTACACGGGCGCATAAAGGCGGCATACCGAGCCAAAGCGGGCAAACTGAATCTGCGCAACGCCGGTTTCCTGGATGTCCACATCCCAGTCACTGTTGCCTGAAAGGTCAGTGGATACAGTGGGATAGACATAAAAACAATCAAACGGCGCGTTTGGGTTGGTATTGAAGGGCTCAATGGTTGCTGACCCATCAGCAGCAATGACTGTCGCCGACCAGTCGCCTGCACAGGCGTCTTCGCGCCCGGGCAGGCACAACCATTTATCACCATTTGTGTATATGTTTTCACCCGTTGCTGCGTCGATTGCCGGGTCTGTCGGCCCAGAGCACGCCGCAAGCACCACAAATGCAATTGAAACGAAAATATGTTTCACCAAGCCCTCCCAAAGCAGTGTTGCTCGTAACTTAGCGCGGGCCATGGGGCTGTCTAGCTAACTTTTCAGGCGTCTTTGCTCAGCGACTTTGTGAGCACACTCAATTGCACGGCCAACTGTTTCACCGCTTCCATCCCCATTTCGGTGTCGATATGTTCATTGAGTTTCGTAAATGGTGCAGCTGTCGCCGCAAGAGCGACTTCGCCTTTTTTGGTGAGTTGAAGCGACCAGGCTCGGGCGTCTCGGGTGCTACGCTGCCGGTCGATAAGACCGCGGGTCATCAATTTCCGGGTCATGGCTGTAACCGCGCTTTCATTCAAGCCCAGCGCCGATGCAACAGACCGCTGTGTCGCCCCTTCTTCTGCATTGATGACCACCAGCACGGCGGGCTGCGCTGTTGTCAGGTCGGCTGCAGCCATAAGGGCACCGTCCGCGCGTTTTTTTAAAGCATGTGCTGCTTTTTGCAGCGCCATATAAAGCCTGACTTCGCCCGCAGCTGACATAAATATTTCCTTCACCTTGTCTTCCCGTCAGTTTGTCCCATAATACTTCATTAGTGAAGTAAAAATGGAGGCAAAAATGTCAGTAATTGATGTCTGGGCACAAATCACGACGGACCGTATGGCACGGGAGCGATGGATGGAAACTCTACTGCGCTGGACCGGCAGGAGCGGCGACTTCAGTGTGCCAACGACGCAGAGCACGCTTGCCTCCATGGATGAGGCGGGTGTCAGCCTCTCGCTCCTGTCCGCCTGGGGCGGCCCGAACGGTGCCCTGATCACCAATGAAGAAGTGGCAGCCCACATTGATGCGGCGCCCGATCGATTTCGCGGGCTTGCAAGCGTTGACCTTTATGACCCGATGCAAGCAGTGCGCGACATTAGAAAATGGGTGGACGGAGAGCGCTTTGTAGGTGTGCGGCTGGTGCCGTGGCTTTGGGACCTGCCGCCAAATGACCGGCGGTACTATCCGGTGTATGCAGCGTGCATAGACGCGGATGTGCCCTTCTGCACGCAAATCGGCCACACGGGCCCGCTAAAAAGGTCGGAAACCGGTCGCATGATCCCGTATCTGGAAGATGTTCTTCTCGAGTTCCCAGAGCTAAAGGTAGTGGGCGGCCATGTTGGCTTCCCCTGGATTGACGAGCTTACCTCACTATCGATCAAGTTCCCGAACTTCTATGTTGATACGTCTGCTTATGCGTTGCACCGCCTGCCACCTGATTTTGTGGCCTTCATGAAAGGCCCGGGCCGCGGACGCGTGATGTTTGGCACTAACTGGCCCATGCTCAGCCCCGCACAGTGCCTCAAGGGCCTTGATGGCCTTGGCCTGAATGAAGAGGAAAAAGAAGCATTCCTCTCGGGCACGGCAAAGAAAGTCTTTGGCATATAAGAGGCAAAGCGTCATAAACGATTGAGTTTAAGAGTTGTGCAAGTTCCAATGGGCTAGGGGCAGGAGCTGTATGGACAATGATTTGATGGACCTGGAAACCGCATCAAGCGAAGAGGAGCGAACGGCCTTCGGCGCCCTCGACAAGCTCGTCGTGAACGGGGCCATGATTGCTGCATGCGTTGTCCCCACCATGATCATCGGCCTGGTCACACCCTGGAAACTGACGCCTTTGATCACTGCTGATGAACCGACAGGGCGCAGAGGCGTTATTCTTGCGCCGGGCTTGTTTTTCCTGGTGGCCATTATAGGCTCAGTGTTTCTGGCGGGTGCCGCCTTCACGGACGCTCTGTCGGACCCCGCCATCACTCAAACTGAAACAGTGAAGAAAACTGCCACTTTCTTTGGCACGCGTGACGCCATGGCGGTTGCGCAAGCGGTTGCGCAGGGTGAATTCACCAAAGTCTTGCTGGTGATCGCACCGATTTTTCTTTTGGCGGTCTTTAGTGCGGTCTTATCAAGGTCTGCGCGCCCGTTCCTTGGCGCGCACTGGACACTGCAAGCATCCATAAGGGCATGGCTTTATTTCACCGGCATCGCGATAAGCTTCATTTTCCTCATGTTTGCTCTCGCTAAACTCGCTTCTGCCGGCAGCGTGATCGGCAACAGCCTCAGCGGCGATGTGCCTATGTTGCTGTTTCTTCTCTATTTCTTCGCTTCAATTTTTCACAAAGGGTTTGAGGCGCCGGCAGTCAAAACATCAGCTGCGACGGGCGTGTGCCTCGTCAGTCTTGTTCTATTGCTGGTAAGCATCATCGCGACCATTCGCGCCTGAATGACACAGAGAAAGATGCTTTCCTTTTTGGGACAGCGGAAAAGGTGTTTGGGATTTAGTATCGAAGCTCCTTAACAAAAGGAATACCCCATGATCAAAACGACCCATTTTAACACGGCTCGGGAAGGCCAATCCCCTTTGGGTGCTTCGATAAAATTCATCATGGAAGGGAAGCATGGCAACGTTATCCACTCCACCATTTCCCCGGGCATGGTTGGAAAACCATGCCAATTCGCGACCATAGAAGAATATTGGCATATTCTTTCTGGCAAAGGGGAAATCTGGCGATTTCTTGATGGCGCTGAGTCAGTAACAGCCCTGGAATACGGTGTTTCCATCAATATTCCAACCGGAACAAAATTCCAGTATCGAAACCTAGGAGATGAACCGGTAACCTTTATTTGCACCGCTATGCCTGCGTGGCCCGGCGATGATGAAGCCCTCCCGGTCGAGGGGCCGTGGACGCCAACTGTAGAATAATCAAACTCGTCAAAACAAAAAAATCCGGCCACAAGGACCGGATGTTTTTTGAATGGAGCGGGCGATGAGATTCGAACTCACGACCCCAACCTTGGCAAGGTTGTGCTCTACCCCTGAGCTACGCCCGCTCAATCACGTATGGGGTATGCAGGCGTTTCCGCTTGCGTGGCGGGATAATAGTCAGCCACTTTTTCATTGCAACAGTTATTTTCACTTTTGTGAAAAAAGCCTGTAAGGCTTGGAAAACAATAGGCTTTCCGGCAGATTGTCTGAGCTTGATCGACCTTGTGGGAGCAAACACGAATGGAATCACACGCAGGCGAAACGCGGCTTTTGGCGTTTTTGGATGGGCTCGGTATCGGCCACAAAACCTACCATCATGCCCCCGTTTTCACGGTAGAGGAGGCTCAATCAGCACGCGGCGGCATGCCAGTGGGCCCGGCGCATCGGCACAGCAAAAACCTGTTTGTGCGCGACAAAAAAAAGAACTACGCGCTGGTGGTGGCGGAAGAGAAGGCGCCGATTGACCTGAAAGCCCTGGCGGAAGCCATTGATTTGAAGCGCATTTCGTTTGCAAGTGCCGAACGGCTGGAGGCCTATTTGGGCGTCAGGCCCGGTTCAGTTACGCCGTTTGCCATGCTCAATGCCCATGAACACCCTGCAGGCGACCAGCCCACCATTCGCGTTTTTATCGACCAAAAGCTGCTGGAGGCTGAGCGCGCCTATTTTCACCCGCTGCATAACGCCGCCACAACCGCCATTAAACCTGCAGACCTGATGACATTTTTGGAAGCGTGCGGCGTTGAGGCAAAAATACTTCAGCTTTAGCCCTTCACCCGTCAAAATTCTTTGAAACGGGCTGGCGCGCCGATCCGCACCCGGCTATGGTGGGGATGAATTTTCTATCCCCAATTTACGTCACGAGTAGAACGATGAACAACACGATGGCTGGCGGACCCGCTGGCACCGCAAGAGATGAGGCGGGCGCGCTCATAACCGAGACCACGATGCAAACCTTTGGCAAGGATGTGGTGGAAGCGTCCATGTCACGGCCTGTGATTGTGGATTTCTGGGCAGATTGGTGTGGCCCCTGCAAACAGCTGATGCCGGCACTGGAAGCTGCGGTACAGCAGGCGGGCGGCGCTGTAGCGCTTGCGAAAGTAAATGCGGACCAAAACCAGCAATTGTGTGCGCAGCTGCGCATCCAAAGCCTTCCGACCGTCATGGCCTTTTGGCAGGGCCAGCCCGTGGATGCCTTTCAGGGCGCCGTACCACCTTCGGAAATCAAAGCCTTCATTGACAAGCTCATCGGCATGTCAGGTGGGGCAGCCGCTGGCGACCCAGTTGCCGCAGCGCTTGAGCAAGCCGACGAATTACTGGAAGCGGGCGACGCCATGCAGGCGGCACATATATACCAACAAGTGCTGGAGCACGCCCCCGGGCACGCCGGTGCCGTTGTTGGCATGGCCGAAGCAGCACTTAAGCTTGAAGAAATTGATCAGGCGCGCGAAGTCGTCAAGCTTCTGGATGATGACGCCCGCAAGGACGCAAACCTCAAGGACCGCATCGCACGCATTGAAACCGCACTGGAGCTTGCCGCCCAGGCCGAAAACGCTGGTGATATCGCACCGCTGCTTGCGGCGGTTGAAGCAGACCCCCTTAACCATCAGGCGCGCTATGACCTTGCGCTCGCCCATCAAGCCGCTGGCGACATGCCCGCTGCGGCAGAAGCCCTGCTGGGCATTATCATGCGCGACAGTGAGTGGAACGACGATGCCGCGCGTGAGCAACTTCTGAAGCTGTTTGAAGCCGCGGGCCAAACAGATCCCTTCACCCTTAAGTACCGTCGACGGTTGTCGTCAGTGCTTTTCAGCTAGTGGGACTTGAATGACAGCTGCTGCAGCATCCACCGTAACTTTGCCGCCGGTTATTCCGGTATTTCCACTTACCGGCGTCATATTGCTGCCCGGCAGCAACCTGCCGCTGAATATATTTGAACCGCGCTATCTGCAGATGATCCGCGATGCCGTTACGTCGGACGGACTGATTGGCATGGTGCAGCCAAAAGTGCCTGAAAGCGAGGACCCAAACCCTGACCTTTACCCGGTCGGCGGCGTTGGCAAAATTGATGACCTTGTCGAAACTGGCACCAATCGCTTCGCCATCCGGCTTCGCGGCATTGCCCGGTTCGAAATCACCGACGAGCTTTCAACCACAACACCCTACCGGCAAGTGCATGCCGACTGGGGCCGGTTTGAGGATACACCCATGAACCCGGATGTGAGTGTTGTGGACCGCCGCCAGCTCCTGGCGACGCTGTCCGGCTATCTGGAGCATCGCGGGCTGGACGCTGACTTTGACGCCATTTCGGAAGCGCCGGATGATGTATTGGTGAACACGCTTGCCATGATTATTCCGTTTGGGGCGCCTGAGAAACAAGCGCTCCTTGAGGCGACTTCTGTTGGCAAGCGCTGTGAGATACTGGGAACGCTTCTTAAAATGGCAATCATTGAAGCCGATCCCACAAACCCTTCAAATTTGCACTAAGGCACACCCATGTCTGAAAACGAAACTGCTATCCCATCGCGCACTGCACGCCAGTTGCTTGAAATTCTGGTGTGTCCCGTCACCCGCACAACACTTGAGTATGATGCCTCCGGGGAAGAACTTATCAGCCGTGCGGCAGGGCTTGCGTTCCCGATCCGGGACGGCATTCCGATTATGCTGGTGGATGAAGCCCGCGAACTGGACGCTTAATCCAAAAACATCGCTTTGACAGCTGGTTTTGTCACCTTGCCCATCGCGTTTCTGGGCAATTGCGCCGTTACCTGCATCCGGCGTGGGAGCTTGTAAGCCGACAGTCGCTCTTTGGCCCAGCCCTTCAGCTCATCAAGGGACAGCGCGGCGCCAGGCGTCAAAACAACCGCGAGGGCAACCTGTTCTCCCCATTCATCGTCCGGCAAGCCAACGATAGCGCATTCGGCTATATCAGCATGATCGAGCAGGGCCGATTCGATCTCTAATGCTGACAGTTTGTACCCCCCGGACTTGATAATATCGACGGATGACCGACCCATTATGCGGAAGTAGCCATCTTCGATTGTGGCAATATCACCGGTTTTAAACCAGTTGCCATCGAAGCTGTCCGCCGTCGCATCGGGGTTGTCCCAATATTCGCTGAAAACACAGGGTCCCTTAATCCAGATCTCACCGACAGCCCCTTCTCCCGACACCACGGTGCCCGTATCTGCAACAAGCTGCAGGTCCACGCCGGGTAGCGGTACACCCACCATACCGGCGCGGCGATCTCCGTTCAGCGGGTTGGATAGCCCCATGCCAATTTCGGTCATGCCGTAACGCTCCAGAAGCACCTGGCCTGTCCTGCGTGCCCAGTCCTGGTGCACACTTGCCGGCAGCGCGGCCGAGCCGGACACCATCAACCGCATGGCTTTAAAGCCAGAAGTGACAGCCGCGACTTTCCCTGCGTTACCTGCACTGTCAAGCCAGTGCACGAGCTTGTTGTAGATGGTGGGCACCGCCATAAAAAGTGTATAGGCGCCGTCAGCCACACGAGTACAAATCTTGTCGGCGTCAAACTTTGTGAAAGGCTCCATCGCGGCACCTGTCCACAAGGCGCAGGTGAGCACATTCAAAATCCCATGCAGATGATGCATCGGCAGAAAAAGGGGAATGCGGTCTTCAGGGTGCCAGCCCCAAGCCTCAACCAGTGTGCTTGCTTGCGCTTCAATCATGGCATGCGTAGAGACCACCCCTTTGGGTTTGCTTGTTGTGCCACTGGTAAACAAGATCATCGCGCGGCGTGACGAGCTGATGGTGGGCAAGGCTGCGCTATCTTTCAGGGCTTCCGGGGGCACGACGTCAAGGCCCTGTTTTTTGGGCAAATCACCCAACACACCCAGCCAGCCCGGCGTTACAATAATCCGTTTTACACTGGCGAGCGTCAGCACATGCTCAATTTCGGGCACTGCCGCGCCACTGTTGATAGGAACGGCGATGCCGCCGGCCCGCCAAATGCCCCACTGCACCGCCGCATAAGAAAAACCGCTTGGCACCAAAAAGGCGACACGTTCTTCATGGAGGTCTGGTTTTCCAGCCAGAAGCCCGGCCGCTATCTGTGCGGATCTGGCAATTAAGTCTGCGTAACTGTGCTCCCCGCCTTCGCCAAAGAAAACGGTGCGATCACCAAACGATTTGGCACGTTCAACGATAGCGACCATGGCTTTCCCTCTCGCTTAGGCAGAAAACTGACGATCAAGCATGGGCCCAAGCGGTTTTCCCCCAAAGATGTGAATGTGAAGGTGCGGTACTTCCTGATGGGCATTGGTGCCCGCGTTTGCAAGCGTGCGGTATCCAGGCT
Organism: Kordiimonas sp.; assembly: GCA_963921265.3. GTDB lineage: Bacteria > Pseudomonadota > Alphaproteobacteria > Sphingomonadales > Kordiimonadaceae > Kordiimonas. The sequence continues at coordinate 2,537,716 of OZ001196.2, read as the reverse complement.
CCACAAGTCCAAGCGTTTCAGCCGTTTTGCCGACCGCGCGCATGAAACCAACCATTAAATCATCTGGTGCAGATGCGGTGAAATCCGCCATAGAAACATATTCGCCCTTCGGGATCACCAGCACATGAACCGGGGCCTGCGGGTTGATGTCATGAAACGCCAGCGCATGCTCGTCTTCATAAACTTTGTTGCAGGGAATTTCACCGCGCAGAATTTTCGCGAAAATATTGTTGGTGTCGTAAGCCACGGCACTTCCTTATGGCAGCTAAAAAGATGCCATGAGTTTGCCAACAGTGGGAAGGGGGTGCAAGCGATCAGTCTCGCGAAAGTTCCACAAGCTCGTACCAGGTTTGCATGTAGCCGCCAACTCCGCCGCAAACAAACAGATAGTCGTCGTCAGCTGTAACCCAAACATCGTATGCAGGGTGGTCGCCCATGCCGCCGCCAGAGTCGCTGAACTGGAAATGACGGCACTGAAAAGTACCAGCTTCGACCGTTTTTTCTTCTTCGCCAAGATATGCAAGGTCAATGTTCACTTCTGCCACCATGGGCGGCGTTGCGCCCCTGTGATCAGGCGAAGGCACAAAACACCGTATTTTGCGCGCGGTCGGTCCGCCCGAGATATCCAGCACCCGGCAATTGAAGGCGTCCGCCACAATTGGGTGTGTGCCAAACAGATCAAAGGGTCCTTCCGTGTCACGGACCTGGCTGATGCGCCCTGTGTCCGGGCCAAAGCTTTCGCACTCGATTTTACCGTTTTTGAACAGAAACCACCCAGACCCCATGAATTCATCGCCCACCGTTAGGCGCACATGGCAATCCACCGGGTCATAATTGGCGTCACAGCTGTAGATGATGTCCCGCATCACAGTGGGGGCAGGCTCTTCAATCTCGCAGTGCGCACGAATGGTTTTTTTACCGTCCGCATGCTTGGTGATGTGGAAGCTTTCATAGCCGCGTGGCTTATCCATCATCTCAGGTTTTTTCGAAGTATAAGCGATACGGCCAAAGATATTTTTATGCTGCACGACGTGTTCCCTTCATCAGCGGCTTTTCGCTGCTTAGAAGAGCATTGTCAGCCGGTCATTGCGCTGGGTCAATAAAGGCTTTTATCTGCGCAATATAGTCGGCAGGTAAGTTCAGCATCTCGGCGGCTTTGACCAGATTGGCAACATACTCTGTTTCCGGTGCGGCACCTGAAAGTGTGCTGCACAGATACGTCATGGCGGGAACCGAACTACCATTTTCTGTTTGCACCAGAACCGCCTCCGGTAAATAGCGTGAGCCCTTGAGGGCTGCCGGATCACCGCCATAAAGTTTGTCCAGGTCTTCATGGCTCAGGCGCGCCAGCAAGCCATACGCCCGCGCACCCTCTTTGGGTGCCATATTGGCAATTGGCCCGACCGTGAGCTCAAGCCCTTCAACATATCCCACCTCGCAGTCTTCAGGCGTGGTGCCATAAGCCCGGAGCGTGTCCGGGTTCATGTAGCCGCCATAAAAAAATGCGTACGGTTTTGTGGTCATGGTTTCCCTAAAGGATGAACTTGGAGAGGTCGCTGTCTTTAGCTAGGTCACCAATGTGTTTGCGTACAAACTCGGCATCCACTTTAACTTCGGTGCCACCCTGGTCACTGGCGGTGAAGGAGATTTCCTCCAGAACTTTTTCAAGAACCGTATGCAGACGGCGGGCACCAATGTTTTCGACGGTTTCATTGAAATGCGCGGACACGCGCGCCAGCTCATCGATGCCGTTTTCCGTGAATTCAAGCGTCACATCTTCGGTGCCCAAAAGCGCTACATACTGGCGGATAAGGCTGAAGTCAGGCTCGGTCAAAATACGGCGGAAGTCTTCCTCTGTCAGGTCTCTTAGTTCAACACGGATCGGCAGGCGGCCTTGAAGCTCTGGCAAAAGATCAGATGGCTTCGCCAGATGAAACGCGCCAGACGCAATGAACAGGATATGGTCAGTTTTCACCGCTCCATATTTGGTGGACACGGTCGTGCCTTCGATCAAGGGCAACAGGTCCCTTTGCACACCCTCGCGGCTGACGTCGCCGCCGCGCGCGTCCTGACGCGCGCAGATTTTGTCGACTTCATCGAGGAAAACGATGCCGCTTTGCTCCACAAGGCCAATGGCTTCGCGGGTTGAAACATCTTCGTCCACCAGTTTGTCAGCTTCTTCTGTCATCAATACTTCATAAGCTTCAGACACCGTCATTTTTTTGGAGACCGTGCGACCACCCATGGCTTTGCCAAACATGTCACCAAGGTTGACCATACCAACACTACCGCCCGGCATACCCGGAATATCAAACTGCGGGAACGGGTTCGTCGTGTCCGCTACATCCAGTTCGATTTCCTTTTCCGCCAGCTCGCCTTCGCGTAACATTTTGCGGAACTTTTGCCGTGCCGCGTCGCCTGAACCAGCACCCACAAGCGCGTCCAGCACCCTTTCTTCAGCGTGAAGCTCGGCTTTGGCTGCCACTTCGCTGCGCTTCTTTTCCTTGACCATCAGGATCGCTGTTTCAATCAGGTCACGAATGATCTGCTCCACGTCGCGTCCCACATAGCCAACTTCGGTGAATTTGGTTGCTTCCACCTTGATGAACGGGGCTTCGGCCAGTTTCGCCAAGCGGCGAGAGATTTCGGTTTTACCCACACCGGTTGGGCCGATCATCAGAATATTTTTTGGTAGCACCTCGTCGCGCATGTCACCTTCAAGCTGCTGGCGGCGCCAGCGGTTCCTAAGCGCAACGGCAACCGCACGCTTGGCGTCTGACTGGCCGATAATGTAGCGATCAAGCTCTGAGACTATTTCGCGAGGGGAAAAACTGGTCATGGAAAACTCCTAACTATTCAGACGCGGGCGCGGCGTCCATCGCCTCAAGCACCAATTCATCGTTGGTGTAAACACAGATATCTGCGGCGATGCCCATGGCTTTGCGCGCTATTTCTTCGGCACTCAGATCAAGGTCATAAAGCGCGCGTGCGGCTGCAAGTGCAAAGTTGCCGCCAGACCCGATCGCCACGACGCCGTGCTCAGGTTCGATCACGTCACCGTTGCCGGTCACCACAAGGCTTGTGTCTTTATCCACCACAATCAGCATGGCCTGAAGCTGCTTCAAGTATTTGTCGGTGCGCCAGTCTTTGGCAAGCTCAACGCACGCGCGCGCCAGCTGGCCGGGGTGGCGCTCAAGCTTGGCCTCAAGCCGTTCAAAAAGCGTGAAGGCGTCTGCGGTTGCGCCCGCAAAACCGGCAATCACTTTGCCGCCGGCCAGATGGCGCACTTTGCGCGCGTTGGCTTTCATGACGGTATCACCCGCCGAGACCTGACCGTCACCTGCGATAACCACCGAGCCCTTTTTGCGCACACTGCATATTGTTGTCATGGAAACTGTCCTTCAAGACCATGAGAATTCATTGAATGCAGCATATATGATTTGCCCCATGGTGTTGCAAGGCAGAGTGTCCAAAACGCCGCATATCACCGGAATTTCATCAGCTTACCCCAAGAAAATGCTCGCGGGGCGGCTAAAACTTGCGTATTAGCAGGGGCGAGCGAGGATTTAGGGCCAAACCAACGCCTTTTCGGAGTATCACCATGCGCACAGCAGCTGTTGAACGCAACACCAACGAAACTCAGATTGCCGTCGAGGTAAATCTGGATGGAGCCGGCCAATATGATGTGGAGACCGGTATTGGGTTTCTTGATCATATGCTGGAGCAGCTATCGCGCCATTCTCTGATGGACTTGAAACTTCGCTGCAAAGGTGACCTGCACATCGATGGCCACCACACCACCGAGGACTGCGGCATCGCCATTGGTATGGCAGTGAAAAAAGCACTGGGTGACCTGAAGGGCATCACGCGCTATGCCAGCGCCTATCTTCCGATGGACGAGACGCTGTCGCGGGCCGCAATGGATATTTCCGGTCGGCCGTTCCTGGTGTGGAATGTAAAGTTTCCTCGCGAAAAAATCGGTGAGATGGACACGGAACTGTTTGAAGAGTTTTTCCGCGCCTTTGCGTTTGCCGCTGGCATGACACTGCATGTGGAAAACCTGTACGGCGTGAACAGTCACCACATCATCGAAAGCTGTTTCAAGGCGGTGGCGCGCTCCCTGCGCGGTGCAACCGAAATTGATGATCGCAAAGCGGACGCCGTTCCGTCCACCAAAGGCACACTTGGCGGCAGCCTCTAGCCCAATCATTGGAGACAAGCATGAGCGAAACCGTCGCCATTATTGATTATGGCTCCGGCAATTTGCGATCCGCTGAAAAAGCTTTTCAAAGGGCCGCGAGCGAATCTGGGCTGTCGACACAAGTTACCGTCACAAGTGATGCTGAAACCGTGGCAAGCGCGGACAGAATTGTGCTGCCGGGTGTGGGTGCGTTTGGAGACTGTGCCAAAGGCCTGCGTGCGGTACCAGGCATGACTGATGCATTGCAAGACGCGGTCATTAATCAGGCGAAGCCGTTTTTTGGCGTCTGCGTTGGCATGCACCTGATGGCCAAACAGGGGTTTGAGCACGGCACGCATGAAGGCCTTGGCTGGCTGGACGGCGACGTAAAGCCACTGACACCATCAGACGCTTCGCTTAAAATACCGCACATGGGCTGGAACACCATTGAGCTCACGGAAACTGGCTGCAAAAACCCCATCTGCCGCATGCTGACGGCAGATGACCACGCCTATTTTGTGCACAGCTATCAAATGGTTCTGCGGGACGAGAGCGCCCTGCTTGGTTTCACCGACTATGGCGGACGCGTTGCAGCCATTGTCGGGCGTGACAATATGATTGGCGCGCAGTTTCACCCGGAAAAAAGCCAGGCTGTAGGCCTTAAGCTCATCAGCGCATTTTTGGAGTGGCGACCATGATAACTCTATATCCTGCCATTGACCTCAAGGACGGCAACTGCGTGCGCCTCTACAAAGGCGACATGGAAGCAGCAACCGTATTCAATGATAACCCTGCCGCTCAGGCAAAAGCGTTCGAAGACGCTGGCTGTCGCTGGCTGCATATTGTCGACCTTAATGGCGCCTTTGCTGGCGAGCCCGTGAACGGCGCAGCGGTGGATGCGATTCTGGAGGCCGTCGAAGTACCCGTACAATTGGGCGGCGGCATTCGCGATATCGCGACCATGGAACGCTGGCTTGAAAAGGGTCTCAACCGCCTGATCCTGGGCACACTGGCAGTCAAGAACCCGGCACTTGTTAAGGAAGCATGCCACTTGTTCCCGGGCAAAATCGCAGTGGGCATTGACGCCAAAGGCGGCAAGGTTGCCGTGGAGGGCTGGGCGGAAGCAAGCGAGCTTGGTGTGATTGAGCTTGCACAAAAATTCGAAGACGCCGGTGTCGCCGCGATTATCCACACAGATATTGACCGCGACGGCACGCTCACAGGCGTGAATGCGGACGCATCCAGTGAGCTGGCGGCAGCCGTTTCCATCCCGGTTATCGCCTCTGGCGGGGTTAAGGACCTGGGCGACATCAAGCGCGTTGCGGCAGCCGGTAACCTGGAAGGCGTGATTACCGGGCGGGCTATATATGACGGTGGCATGGACCTGTCAGCGGCGCTCAAAATCGCGGCAGGAGAGGCCTGATGCTCAAAAATCGCATCATTCCCTGCCTTGATGTGAAAGATGGCCGTGTCGTCAAGGGCGTTAATTTCGTGGATCTCATCGATGCAGGCGACCCGGTGGAACAGGCGCGTGTCTATGACGCCGCTGGTGCTGATGAACTGACGTTCCTTGATATTACAGCAAGCTCAGACCGCAGGGACATTCTTCTCGACGTCGTGCAGCGTACCGCCGAGCAATGCTTTATGCCGCTGACGGTTGGCGGCGGTGTGCGTGGTGCGGACGACGTACGCAAACTGTTGCTGGCAGGTGCAGACAAAGTTTCACTGATGACGGCCGCTGTTAAAAAGCCGCAGGTGATCAGTGAGCTTGCGGAAAAATTTGGGTCCCAGTGCATTGTGGTAGCGGTTGACGCCAAGCAAGTAAGCCCCGGCAGGTGGGAAGTATTTACACACGGTGGCCGCACGCCAACTGGTCTGAATGCCATTGAGTATGCCCAGCAAGCAGCTGCATTGGGTGCCGGTGAAATTTTGCTGACCAGTATGGACCGCGACGGTACACGCGAAGGGTTCGACATTGAACTCACACGCCAGATTGCAGACAGCATTTCAGTACCGGTGATCGCATCCGGCGGTGTGGGCACGCTGGATCATCTGGTGGAAGGCATTCGTGACGGGCACGCAACAGCTGTGCTCGCGGCCTCGATTTTCCACTTCGGTGATTATACAGTTGCAGAAGCAAAAGCACACATGAGTGCAGCAGGTGTTGCAGTAAGGGAGGCAGCCCCATGAGCGACATGGCAACTATGTTGGAACGTCTGGAAAAAACCCTGAAAGAACGCAAGGGTGCAGACCCTGGCGCGAGTTATGTCGCAAGCCTTTATGCAAAAGGCAGCCGCAAAATCGCCCAAAAGGTAGGCGAAGAAGCAGTAGAGACAGCTATGGCAGTTGCTGCTGGTGATCCGGAAGAACTGGTCAAAGAATCGGCAGACCTTCTGTTTCACTTGCTGGTGCTGCTAGAGGCAGAGGGCTTCTCACTCGATGATGTGGTCAAAGAGCTTGCCCGCCGCGAAGGCATTTCAGGACACGAGGAAAAGGCCTCTCGCTCTTAAGAAAGAATGGCGCAGCATGCAAAGAAACAGCGGCATAGTTGGTTTGAAAGAACTGATAGCCGTTGTTTTTTGTGCTGCGGCTGTCGCATCTGCAAACGCGCAAGAAAACACACTTGAACTGGATTGGCCTCTCGATTGTGAGCTGGGGATCAATTGCTGGATCGCCCGCTATATGGACCGTAGCATTGACAAAGGCAGGCTCGACTATCGATGCGGCACACGAACTCAAGATGATCACAACGGCACAGACATTGCTGTCGCAGACCTTGCGGCAATGGCTCGCGGTGTAGACGTAAAGGCTGCCGCAGACGGCATCGTTTTTCGCTTGCGCACCGGCATGCCGGACGTGCCTGTTACGCAGGAAACGAGCGAAGAAATTACAAAGCATAGTTGCGGCAATATCGTGATATTACGCCATGCTGGCGGTTGGCAAACAAGTTATTGCCACATGAAACAGGGCAGCATTCAGCTGGAGCGCGGTGACAGTGTGCGGGCGGGTGACATTATTGGTCAGGTAGGGCTCTCGGGCCTCACTGAATTCCCGCATTTGCATTTCATGGTTCATGCGCCGCGAAGCGAGCCCGGCGAAGAAATATCAACTGACCCCTTCGATGGTGGCAAGCTTGAAGACGGCGCATGTGATGTGGCCCCTGAACAACTGTGGCGCCAGGAAATAGACTATCAAGCGGCGGCCGTTATGCCCCCGGTGATAGACAGCCGACAGCGCACACGCGAAACCATGTGGCAAGGTCAAAGCCCTATACTTCCAACCAATGCGCCAGCACTGATTGTTCAATCAAGAGGGTTTCACGCCAAGCAAGGTGATATTTGGCGGATCCAGCTTGTGGACCCGGATGGTACTATGCGCGTTAACAAGTCTGTTGAGCAAAAAAGCGGCCTGCAACGCGTTACGGCCTTTGCTGGTATTCGAAGGCCGCAAAGAGGCTTCAAGCCCGGTCGCTGGAGAGCATCCGTCGAACTGTTTAGAAACAGCAATAGCCTGGGACGCCAAATGTCGTCAGTGGTGGTCGAATAGCTTAGCCAACAAAATATTCCTGGCCAGCCTGCCATAACAACCGCAGCGCCAGAAGCGTCAGCACCACGTTTAATATCAGGCCAAAACGGTCTTCATTCTGATTTAAAAGCACACGTTTACCAACCAGTGTGCCAAGAAATCCGGCGAACACCATAAACGCAACCAACGGCAGGTACGGCGTAAAGGCAAAGCCCGCAATACCAAATACGATGCCTTTCAGGCCATGCTGGATGACCATGACACCGGAAAATGTGCCCACTTTTGTGAATCGGTCATAGTCGTAGCCTTTGACAATCACCATCGCGAGCGGACCGCTAGCACCAACAAACATGCTGGCGAGGGTCGTCACGCCCCCTCCTGAAATCAGTCCCGCTCTGCTCGCACGACTACGCTCAGGCATCGGCCCCCAAATTGAATAAAGAATAAAACAACCCAGAACCAGCTGCAGTACCATGGTCGGCAGCGCCGTCACCACTTTCACACCAACGGCAGCTCCAATAAGACCGCCAACAAAAAACCACCCCATAAAGCGCCAATCAATATGCCTGAACATTACGGTCATGCGGCTTATATTGGAGCCAAGCTGAACAAGCCCATGCACGGGGATGAGCGCCAATGGCGGCATGACCTGCGCCATAACAGCAAGCATGGTGACACCGCCGCCAATGCCTGCGGCGGTAGAGATAAATGAACCGAAAAAGCTTGTGGCAACCAGCATCCAGAACAGAAAGTGCGTCAATCCTTCAGGTATCAGTTCCATATGTGCCTCCGGTTTGTTGGCGCGCACCATAACGCCGCAGGGCCCGAAATTAAAGACAGCAATCAATAAAAGGCGCGGCAGTGTGAACTGATACAATTTTTGACAAACCAATACACTCATTCGACAAACTGTCTGACATGGTGCAGCCTCAGAATTTATTGTGAGGTGCATTCATGAAGAAACTAATGACAGTTATGACCTGCGTTGCCTTGTTGGTTTCCGGTGCGGCGCTTGGTGCAAGTGCAAATCCGACCAAAAAGAAGGTCTGCAACAAAGATGGAACCAAATGCAAAATGGTCACTGTCCATGAAGGGCGCCCATCGCAGCACAAACAAAACAGCAGCGCAAAATACAAGGACTATAAAGCCCTCGAGAATGCGTGCCGAGCGGTGTGGGTTGACGACAAACCGGACGGCTTGAACACGTGCCAGCAAGGAGAGCATGATTCTGGCAGCATTGACGTACTGGGCAAATGCGGCAACTCGGTTTCGAACGGTATCAACACCCAAAACAGCGGCAAATGCAGCTTCAACCTCCAGCTTTCCTGCCAAAAGCGTGATGGCAGTTGGGAAAACACACAGGCGTCGTGCAAATCACTTTTGAGTGCGCCTGATAAGCTCAGAAATGACGATGGGAAAGTGGTTTCGAACTAGGCTGCTTTTTACCTAAACAGCTTTTCTAAAAGATCTTGCAGTCTCAAAACGACGATAGCTCAAAGCCTCCGCGACATGATGGCTAGCAACCGACACTGAGCCATCAAGGTCAGCTATTGTCCGCGCCACTTTCAAAACACGGTGATATCCGCGGGCAGAGAGCTGATAGGTGTCCGCGGCTTTTTTGATCAGGTCTTCCGAGCGTTTGTCCAGCGCCAATATTTGCTCAAGCACTTTTCCATCCGCATGTGCATTAACATGAACATTAGTGGCACCAGCGTCTTCGAAACGCGCTTGCTGCAGTTGACGGGCACGCAGAACTCGCTCGGCAATTTGTGCGGAAGTTTCGCCTGATGCAGGTGTTGATAATTCCTGTGCTGTTAGCGCTGGAACATCCACAAACAAATCTATTCGATCATAGATTGGGCCTGATATTTTTGCCTGATAGTCAGCGCCGCACAGCGGCGCCCGGCTGCAGGCACGCGCTTCGTCAGCCAAGTGTCCGCACCGGCAAGGATTCATCGCAGCGATCAGCTGAAAACGAGCGGGATATGTCACGTGTGCATGCACGCGTGAAATCACAGCTGCACCGCTTTCCAAGGGTTGGCGCAGCGCTTCCAGACAACTGCGCGAAAACTCGGGTATTTTCCTTTTTTACGCAAAACATTGAGAATTTTGTCAGTCACCTGAAACCATCAAAGTGGAAATAACACAGGAAAAGAAAGTCGAAGTCGACCACCGACCGCTGCGAAGTGTGATAACCTTGACTATCTGCAATTTGCCTGTTTTTCGCTCAAAGCGCTGGATTGTGAGGAGAGTTAAAGGCCGTTATTTTGTGAGACGGCTAACGGGAAAGAAGTTAGTCTGTTTTCGAGGCAATAGACTGTAGAGATGTGACCAAGTCGGCGGCATTGATTTCCAACGCGTTCGCCCAGTTTACAAACTCTATGACATCTAGTCTTCTTTCACCATTTTCTACTTTTGAAACGTCCGATTGGGACCAGCCAATCAACTGGCCGAAATATGTTTGAGAGAAGCCTCGTTTTTTCCGCTCGGCGACAAGTTGTTCAGTCAACTCTATATGAGCAGCTGATCGCAATGGCTTTCTGTGCGGTCGAGGCATAAACGTGAGCTCCTTAGCTCACATCCATTAGACCAGCTTGCAAAATATTCGATTTTGGAATATTTTGGTTTCAATCTTCTCACGCCGGAAAGGTCGTTATGAAAGAACTGGACCGTGTAACCGTAAAAACCGAAGTGTATGATTTTGCGCACTCAAAGCTGCAGCAATATGGGGAAGACGGCGTTGATCTAGCGGTGATTTCATTTCTCGAAGTATCAACCGAATTAGGCGTAAATGTTTATGGGTTCGATGAAACACTCAACCTGCTGCATGACCTGCAAGCATCGTTGATAAAAATGAGGCGCAAAACTCAAAACTGAGACATGAAGGGTGTCGTCTTGCTTGACTCCGTCGTGCCCGTGCAGAGCTCTGTTTTGGGGCGACAAAAAGCAGCTTTTGAGTCCAACATTGGTGATTTGATGATTGATAAAAACCAAGATGACTATGAACCCATTAGCACCAATCCAAATCGGGTTTTGGGTCAGGCGGTCAAAAAAGCGGCCGCTGACTTGGGCTGCTCCGACGAGGAGTTGCAGCGTTTGATTGGGTGTAGTTTCGAAGAGTTGGATGAGCTGACATCAAGTGATGAATATAGCTTTACCCACCGTTCAATGCGATCGTCAGTTTATTTGCTCAAGCTGCACAGAGCACTTTGTGCAATGTATGGTAACGATCCGCTAGCATTGCGCCGATGGATGAGAATGCCCCACAAAAAATTTGGTATGTCGCCCATTGAACACCTGAATAGCGAACAGGCGTTAAACCAAACTGTCAGCTATTTAGAGGCTGGATTGAGCCGCTAGTCCCAATAACTATCGACAAAATGGTTTGGCGGGCTTTGTTTTGTGAGACTTAAACAAATCCACCCGGGCGAACGAGAGTGCTCGTTTCCAAACTGAATATTGCAAGCTTAATAGTGGTGGAAAAATACCCACTCTTCAAACGCCTTGAACCATTTTCTTGGCAGGAAAGCCAGTGCATTGGCCTGCAATAAAACCAGAATTGAGCAATAGACACCGACTAAAAATGTCCAGATTAAACTCAGGAAAATCGTGACTGCGTTGCGTCCATCAAGGAATGCAAAACCCTCATATTCAGACCATTGCTTGACGGCCCCCATCACGATGAACCACCAAATCCAGGAAAACTCCATTCTGCCAACACTGTCCGCAATCACTAATAGAACTACAAATGAAATGAACAGTACGAAGAAAACGAAGAGAAGGCACCGAGTTACAATCCAAATGTAATTCAGCAAATTGGTAGAACTCTTAATCATCTTCATACTCTGGTCTGACATTTTTTCTTTGTGGTACTATCTAGATCGGGCAAAGCTTAGCCCGAATTAATTAAAGCTTACCTCTACTATAATACAGCAAGCGTAGCTCCTTCATCAGTCTTTGCTTCTCTCGCCGATTCATTGAGCTTCGAGTATCCAAGCATTCCAAGCAAAACCTCTCTCAAAAGTGGGACATGTTTATCCCACTCAAATTGGCAAATTGGACAGGATCAATGGTGACGAGTTGGCACAACATTATTTGCCTCAACCAGTTTCTTCTTTAGTCTTGGGATATAGTGGCACCTCAAGCAGGTCACCGAAGGTGTCAATATCTATCTCCACATGTTCCAGTGTTATTTCGCGGACTACGGGGTCTGCCACCAAATGTTCTTTAACAAATAAAATATTTCCAGCTACCGGCCTGTTTCTTGTGTTGGTAAAGCAATATACACCATACAATACGTTCACTTCTGGTGTTTTGTTTGTAAATACAATTAGACTTCCAATGTATTCCTTCATGATAGGGTTTGGTTCGCTGGTGAATTTCAAGTAACTGTCGCTCGCCAATCTTTTCAATTTAAAAGTTATTTCGGCTTCATGGTTTTCCGCCTTCAGTGTCGCAATTACGCCATGTGCTAAGTGAGGTGTTATCTTCATGGTGGGTTTGTGTGGCTTGTCTTTGCCGGCTATAGGGCCGGTTCGATAGCCGACATAGGAACCGCAATAACGTTTAAGTTCTTTGGTGTTTTTATGCAGCATTATCCAGCGCAAAAAGATTGCCCCAATCACGCTTGCAATTGCACCAAACAAAGCGCCCTCGTAGTGATCAGCAAGGCCGGCGACAAACCAATCAAGAAATTCTGTTACGAGCGTTGGCAGTTTTTCAAGCAAGTTGGTGACATTCTCATGTTAATGGAATTGCTGACTCAAAGCATTTTAGCTCTGATCGCCTTTTGGTTAGGTTCTTTGGCTTCGTAGTCATACTTGAAGGCCGCTGCATTGACCCAAGAATGTCCCGTCAATGACGTGGAGGTGCCCCGCAAAGCGCGAGCTCAGCACAAGAACCAGATTGTATGCTAGCTTCGTTCTCATGTTCAGGCCCAAAATGTGCTTCGTACAATTGTTTTGTTTCCTCGAATTCTTCAGGCAGCTTAACACGAGGTTTGTGGTGTAAATATTCTCCAAACAAAGCCTGACAGTCGCTCATATACTTTCGAGAATTCAAAAGGTGTTCGTGCCAAACCGCATCCACTAGACGGTTTGGCACAATGGTTTTGCGAGGGTAGAGGATATTGAGTGCTAGAAAGCGCCTATAGTGTTTCTCCGCTAACACTAGCATCACATCGTCGTAACCGTGAATGCGCTTTACCTCTGACATAACGGGTGACAAGTCTATCGCTTCGGCTCTCTTTAAGCTTGATTCAACAGACACCATTTGCACTCCTAATCGTTCAACCGTTGAACTTAATCTACCATATTTTGCGCAACTTTAGAAGGATGGAGCTCAAGGATTACTATCGCGAAAGTTTCTCCATAACTCAATTTGACCGGTATGTTGGCGAAAACGCACCACACCTATTTTTGACAAATTATGGAGGGTTGGGATGACCGTTTTCGACCCAAAGCGGACACTTCGTTGCCTGTCAAAACAGCCGCTAGGCTCGATAACTATCACTTATCGGCCATAAATATGATTGGCAAAAAGGAATGTAATCTGGCAGGACCTGATGCCTCATGTTTTGTGCGCTATGGTTACCATAATTAGGTCAGTATAATTGTCATAAATAATGAGCTTTGCTTCTTTGCTAGTGGCGGGATTAACTTGAGACCACTGGATAAAAAGTGGTGTTGGAAGCTATGTCGATGGTCTCAGTCTGATTGAGGCATACCGGACTTTTTGCGTGCAAAGCAGCCTAGTAGTTATTCGCGATAGACTCTTGGAACTGCTTGTAAGCGATAATGAAGTTAGAGCTTAACTCATCTTTTATTTTTTGGATCATTATGTTGGCCTCACTAGTTTGAAGCCTCGTTCTAGAGTATGTTTTCCTAATGATCTCCGGCGTGCCATCAGCTTTAGAAGCCGAGCAACCGTGCCAGATGTTTGCAATGCTTGGATCGGTTTGGTCGAGATAGATATCAACTCCTCCCCTTAAAACAAAATAGCCACCCTCTGCCCTAGGAAAGCTTGCCTCTAGTACGGCGGAAGACCTGTGCCAAAGGTTTGTCACTTTTTTACCGTAGTTGTCTTGAAAACCGCAATGCTCGCTAACTGCTATCGAATGCGGGATAATCTCTAATCTGAGCGTGGGCACATTTCTGAGGTCCAGTAAGTCGGCCAATTCCTCCAGCCAGTTCAGCAACCCCTTTGAAAGGTTTTCCATCTCGTTGCGCCATCGGTTTTTGGCTCGAATTGTATTATCGGCTTTAGCGCCGAGTGCCTTAAGGCGGCTCAAGTCAATCCTGGGCCTTTCGAAATCAGACAACCCCTTCTCCTCCTCGACCATCTTCCAATCGCCCAGTTCCTTCATAACCACGTCCATTGAGCATCTTCTCGACGGATCAATATGAGTGCACCTCGCTACCAGGTGATCAAGAACCGATAGGTCAGTTTTGTCCTCTAAATAGTGAGACAACTGCATGGTTGGCTCGGAAAGGTCGTGCGGTACTCCCAGCGGGTTTTTTAAATTGGAAATCATCCAGATGATCAATTGCCCAAAGGAGTATACGTCACATTTTGACCAGTTCGGTTTACTCTCGCCGAGGTTAAACAGTTCCGGCGCGGTGTAGTTTCTAGACCCGAGTATATCTCCCTTTTCAGTAAGCTCGTTGGAAGCGTCGCCCGTGGCCAGCCCAAAGTCTCCTAGAACCCAATTTCCCTCATAGAGGAAGATGTTGTTGGGTTTGATATCTCGGTGAAATATGCCCAGTTCATGAAGTTCAGAAATCTTAGTGGCAATACTAGTCAATGACGTAATGCGTTCGCTTTGACTAGGTTTGCGGTTTCCACGCCAATTTGAAAGTGTCTCCGCGATTGGCATCAAGAAATGCATGGGAACATCAGATTCTATGTCTGTGTGGGCTTCAAGAACAGGTAGAGCTAGGCCCTTGGGAAGTTGCTGCTGCCATTCGATCTCTTTTACAAACCTTAAGTCTTTCTTATTTCTGCGCTCTGTAAGAATTTTTAGAGCTTTAGCGTCATAATCTTGAGTAACATTTGAAATAACAGACCACACCTCACCGTTGCCTCCTAGGCCCAGTCCATGGAGTAACCTCCACTTAAAGAAGGCGTCGCCACTATTGTGATGGTAGCACCTCATCTGATTGACTTTCTTGTTCGCCTTCTAAGTTTCTCAATACGCTACCAGACTTTCACTCGATGGATTCTTTGTCCAAATTCATATTTCCTCGGCATTGTTCTTTGTGCAAAGCGCCTTGGAAAAAACGGCTCAAGCCGAAAGCGATCTCGAAAAGGATGTGAGTACTAAATCTGCGAAATGCGTCTCAAATTCCCGCGTCCTGCTTCACCAACACATCTAAGGACCAAATTTGGCATAAAACAATCGCACAAATCTGAAAGCAATTGTAATTTGACATATTTATTAACAATATCTTAAGGAAGATGGTGCAGGTTGGGGGAAAGCAAAGATACCAGTGATAGTTGTATGGACACCATTGACAAATTACTAGGATTTTTCCTCTTCACAGTCGCAATACCGTTTGCGTTTATTGCCGACCATCATTGGGTCGTGTCAATGCTCCTGACAGCAGCAGCATTGACGTTTGTGCTTTTTATTCCGCGACCTTTCAAGAAGCGGTGCTTTACCTGCGGTCACTTCTTTTTCCTTACAGTTTGGCAGCGTTTCCTTGTGTCCAAAAGTGGGCGTAAATGTGAAGATTGTGTTTGTCGCGCAAAGTCGATCGAAGACGCCGACAAAGTTGCGGCGCAATAGGTCTCAACCAGTTGGACACCTGTGCGGCCTAGAAAAGTCCACACTTGCAAAGTCTGAAATCCTGTCACCTTTTTTCAACGCAAAGTAGATAAATGTAAGCAGTTTTCTTGCAGCAGCAGTTCGCGCTTTTCGATATCCTTTGCGCCCCTTAATGCCATCGTAGAACGCTCGTAGCGACGGGTTATGCACCATCGTTCGGTTCACGCTCATAACAATTGCACTTCTGGCACTTTTTCTTCCTTGCCGTGTAATGGCGCCGGCTCGATATTTACTTACTTTTTTCGGAACAATATTTTCGCCCGAGGACATACGAGTGCGCGGAACAATACCAAAGTAGGCGCATAGTGCTTTAGAGTTTGGAAAGTGTTCGATGCCGTCAATGTAAGCAAGCAGCTCCGCAACTGTTATGGGTCCAAAACCTGGAATGCTCTCAAGCACAGCGTAGCCATCGAAAAGTTTGGAATGATGTATGATTTCTTTGTTCAGCTTTCTGATACTGTTTCTGTAAGATTCAACCTGCGCATTCATTTCAAGCCACGCTCGGTAATCTCCAAACTCAAAAGTCTCTATGGGAACGCTATCCCGCCAATTGCGAAACTGTATCTTGCCTACTGGGATATTAATGCCTTCGGTGGCCGCAATGGCGTTCATAAAATTGGTGCAGGTGATCCTCATACGTATCAAGTAGCCTCTCGCAATCAGTAGCCGATGAAGTTGATGGCTGACTTCTGACCGAAATCTGGACTCAGGCAAAATTCCCTTCTCTAAACCAAACGCAAGAGCTGCAGCGTCATTCTTATCTGTCTTTTTGATCGATTGGAAAACCAAAGCGTTGGCAGATGCGTGAACATGAACTAATCGTTTTACTTTTGGCGTTAACAGTTTGGCCAAATGCCTTCCAAAACTCACGGACTCGATTGCAACTTCATCAGTACATGAGATGGTTTTCAAAAACTCATCGCGCCCCTCGGACGAATTCAGAAACGTTTCAAAACGATACTCTTCGTCAGAATGTCTGTAGCAGACGGTGAAGTCTCGTTTGTGCATATCAATGCCCAGATATCTCATAATGATCTCCCCAAACCTTTGGCGGCTGACCGACCAGATAAACGGACGATTTTCAATCTTGGATGGGTCCGGCAACGCAATCGACAGCCAAAGAAACATACGGGCGACGCCCAATTAAAGTTACGGCGCGTAGCGTTCCTCCCCTCGAAACAGGGAGGCGGTCAGCCTGGCAACACCATACCACAAATGGACCTCGGATTACGCATGCTGTTGTTTGCGGTTGCCTTAAAGATCGTTGGAAGAAGTATTGAAAAAAACGCCATATGTTCTTGTTTTGTTCAAATCTAGCGCAGCTTCGGTTATACTTGATCGTGGCCTCAATCAGCAGTGGAACAGAACATGACATGGAATGACTGGTTTTCCCTCGCAAGCGTAGTAGTTGCCCTGTGCGCTCTTATCGTGACCTTGCAAAATATGTATAGCCAACGGCGTCGGGAGCAAATCATGCTGCAACCGTCGCTGACGCCTACGACAATTACGAAACTCGAAGACAAGATCGGCGTGATGTCAGCAGGAGTGATCAACGACGGCCTAGGCCCGGCAAAAATCCTGTCTTTTGAACCCAAAGTTGGCGATGTTTCGCTCGAACTCAGAGAGCTGATAGACCGCTGTGTCGGGGATCGATATCATCGCAAAACCAAGCTAACCAAACCTGCGACGGGTTCTTCAGTTTCTCCTGGGTCCAGCATGACTTTTGTTGAATTGGCCTTCCCTGCTAACGATCAGTCTGAAGTTGATGCGTTTGCTGATTTGTTTGAAGAGGCGGCCATAGTCGTGACCTACCAATCTTTTCTGGGTGGAACAGTAAAAACAATCTGTGTGGGAGACTAATAGACTGTCTGCGACGTAGTTTGGCAATATTCTGAGCACTTGCTTAGGGCAGCAGCTTCCTGGTCATAATTGCAAAGATGTAGGGACGAGGAAAAGCCGACCTCGCTTCCAGGAGGGGCAGGGGCATATCGCCCGAATTTCTGCACTTTCGCGGGGCCGGCCATGGCAATACTGTAGCATATTTTGGGGCTATAAGCATTTTTTATCGAGCCGTAAATGTCCGCTTTTGGCCGAAAGCTGACCCAAATTAAGCTAATCCAAAAGCGTGTTTTCTAGGCTCGGGCTGCGGGCACTCAAAAGAGCTGCTTCTTCCCAACTCAACTTTCTCCCCTAACAAAGGTCATATGGTGGGCTGCTATGAAATGGCGCAGACACGATAGTCCAGCCTAATATTAATGACGGGAACGATTGATGCGCTTGATTAAAGAGGTTTATCCATTTGCCGCAGGAATGCTGGCGATCGCCTTGGTTTTGTATGGCTGCAGCGGTGAAGATAACTCTCAGCCGGAATTGCCAGAGCCGACTGTTCCCACAACACCACCAGAAGAAACAGATCCAGAAGAGCCCGCGGCATTTAATGGCATCACAGTGCTCGCTGACGCCAACATTTACACTGTGAACACTGATCAACCACGCGCCTCCGCAATCGCATTTGACCAAAACGGTGTCATTATCGCTGTTGGAGATGAGGCTGCAGTTCAAGAGGCCGCGGGCGAAGGTGCCCGCACAAAAAGCCTTCAAGGTGCCTTCGTCATGCCAGGGTTCCATGACCTCCATGTGCATGCCTTGGAGGCTGGCCTGAACGAAAACCGCTGCCTTGTTCCCGCCGCTGCCAGCCGTGAACAGTATCGTGCCGCCATTCTAGAGTGCAACGACCAACAAGAAGGGCGGGGCTGGGTTTTTGCCGCAGGCGTTTCGGTTACAGATTTGCTGGAAGTGGTTGAGTCGCCGATCGCCTTCCTGGATCAATTGGTCCCGGACCGACCAGCCCTTATCCTAGGTAGTGTTGGGCACAGCGCTTGGGCAAATTCTCTTGCCCTTGAGGAAGTCGGGTACCTGGACCGTTTGGATAACCCTCAGGGCGGCATTATCGATCGATTTGAGGATGGCAGACCCACGGGCATTGTGTTTGAGGATGCGCAGCAAATTCTTCGCACAGCGGCTTTTCCACCCACCGAAGCAAATTTGAACGAGGCCTATTTGGGACTTTTGGACGCTGTTGAAATGCTTGTTGAAAATGGTATCACCACGGTGGGAGATGCAGGGGGTTACTGGCCGCGTGGCCACGAACAGGTCTGGCAGCGAGCCGAGCGCGAGGGTGTGCTCAACATCAGGGCGAGCAACACACTCTATGTTTTTCCAGACCAAGACTTCGATACACAAGTTGCCGCATTGACCGAGCGAATGACCGATGACCCCAACGCGCTTGTTCAGTTTGACCAGGTCAAGATATACACCGATGGTATTTTATCGTTTGGCACCGGTGCACTTTATGAAAATTACACTGCTAATCCGGGTGTCGTATTTGGCTACCCAGCCGGATTTGAGTATTTCGCATCAGGTCAGTTAGCGGATTATGCAGTCGCTCTGGATGGTGCCGGTTTTCAGCTCCATTTTCATGCCACCGGCGACCGGGGACTGGGGTTGGCGCTGGACGCAATAGAAAGAGCAAGAGCTGAAAACCCAGCCGGGCCTGCTCACAGGATTACCCACTGCTACTTGATAAATGAAAGAGACCGCGCTCGGTTTACCGCATTGAATGTTGTGGCAGATTTCCAAATCGCTCCCAGCACCGTTGGCCCTGATTACCGGAATTTTATCAGGCAATATATTGGCCCACGTGCCGACAGTTTGTTTCCTGTTCGCTCCATGTTGGACTTGGGTGCAACTGTCATTCTTACCAGTGACTGGGACGCGGATGATCTGTCACCACTATCTAAATTAGAAATTGCAATTACACGGGATAGAGAAGCTGTGCCAGACCTCGCCACAGCCGTAAGAATGATGACCATTATCCCTGCAGAGGTGATCGGCCGGGACGCGATAACAGGTAGCTTGGAACCTGGGAAGTTGGCTGACCTGGTAATTTTGGACCAAGACATTTTTGCTCTGCAGCCTTCTGAAATTGATGAAACACGTATTCTGGCGACGGTCTTGGCGGGAAACGCCGTTTTCGATCGAACAGGACTGTTGAACTAGGTTTCAGAATTCGCTGAGTTTCTCCAAGTTGAATTCGAGAGTCTATTGGCATTCGATAACTAGGCCCGGCTCTAAATATCTATAAGTAAAAGAAAAAATATCTTCTATACGCTTTGTTATAGATACAGCTTTGGAATACTTTTCTACGTTTTCTCCTAATGCTGATCCGAGAACTTTCAGGGTGGTCGGTTCCGGCTCAGCTGTTGGGGCATTTTCCAATGGAGGAGGAAACAATGAAAAAGAATAAGATGCTGGTACAAGCGCTGTTGGCGTCAAGTGCCCTTGTCAATACTATGCCATCTGTCGCACAAGAGGGTGCTTCAGACGAAGATATTTTGTTTGAAGAGATCTTGGTTACAGCTACAAAGCGTGCGACATCCGTCCAGGACGTGCCGTATAACATATCTGCAATCTCTGGTAGGGATATGGAGGGGCTTGGTATCAACGATATTGGCGCCTTGTCCAATTTCGTTCCAGGGCTGAACTTTATCGACCTTGGGGCTCGCGGCAATCTTCTGTCATCAACAATCAATATTCGCGGATTGAACGCAGAAGCAACAAGCAACTTTTCTAACCCTCAAGCCTCTGTTGCCCCGGTGTCGACCTATTTGGACGAGACTCCCATCTTTGCCAACTTACGCCTGGTAGACATTGAACGTGTAGAGGTGCTTCGAGGGCCTCAAGGCACACTTTATGGTTCTGGCTCGCTTGGTGGAACTGTCAGGTTCATCCAGAACAAACCCAAACTGGGTGTTGTTGAAGGTTGGGCGTCTGGCGGTGTGGGCTGGACAAAGGGCGCGGGTAATCCAGACTATGTATTTGACGGTGTCGTAAACGTGCCCGTGACAGAGACACTCGCAATCCGGGCAAGCGCTGGCTATGAGAGGGGCGCAGGGTTTATCGACTATCCTAACTTGTACGTCCTGGGTGATGATCGGGCCCCTTTGTTAGCTGAACCTACTGAGTCCTTTGGTAGCCTTGCTCAGCAAACGTCTTTGGACGATGCCAATGAGGAAACTTCTTGGAATGTTCGCTTAGCTGCCTATTGGGAATTGAGCGACAAAGTAAATGCGCTGGCGACCTACCACCATCAAAGCGACAGCGCAGATGCGTTGACGGCAACCACTCCTGTTGCGTTTGGTGATGACCGTCTTGCCAACAACTCTTTTGCCCTCTCTCCCTTTGATAGTGACGTTGACCTCTTCTCACTGGATCTGGAAGTGGATCTCGGGTTTGCAACGCTTGCTTCGAGTACTTCCTACTCCAAGGTGGATGCCTCTGGGGAAAGCGATGTCACCGGTGGTTACCTGAATTTCGGATTCTATGAAGGTACATACGGCGCTACTCCCCGCGATCTCATCCTGTCTGATTCAAGCCTTGAGGATAAGAGCTTTGTTCAGGAAGTAAGGCTGGTTTCCCAGCATGAAGGGCCGCTTCAATATGTGCTAGGTTTTTTCCATCGGAACCAGGATTATGTTGGCAGGGCCGAGGACAATTTTCCGGGTCACACAGAGTTTTTCGCTGCCTGCGCTGCCAGTGTCGGTTTTGACCCGCTGGACCCGACATATGATCCGTTTTCTGGCCTGTTCCCGGACGCAGCCTTTGACTGCGGTACTGGTGCACCATTTGGTGTGCCGGGTCTTGAAACTGTCTCCGGCGTTCCAGTTGTCCGCGATCTGGCCTACATAAATAACTTCGATCAGAATTTCAAAGACACTGCCATTTTTGGTGAGTTGACCTATCAGGTAACCGATGGTTGGCAAATCACCGGTGGTGTACGAGCCTTCTGGCAGGATTTTGAGAATACACAGTCAAACGGTGCCTTTTATACTGCAAGGACACTCCTGTCGCTCGGTATTGATCCCGACTTGGCGGTACGCAGTATCTCGGCCAGCACCGACATAAGTGATGTAATTTTCAAGTTGAACACATCCTTTGACATCGGCGAAAACCACAAACTTTATGCAACTTGGTCCGAGGGTTTTCGGCGTGGTGGTGCAAACGGATTGCCGCCAGTGATTTTCGACTTTGATGCGTTCGACGTGATTGAGGTCAACACAGCGCTGTTCGACTACGCGCCAGACAAAGTCACCAACTATGAAGCTGGTTTCAAAGGAAGATTTGGTGGGCTTGCTTACAACGCCTCTGTTTTTTGGATTGATTGGTCAAACTTTCAGATCAACGAGTTAGTCACCTCGAATGCGTTGGGTGCGGTTGTGAACGGCGGTGAAGCTGAAAGCAAGGGCTTTGAACTGGAGATTAATGGAAATATCTCTGACCAATTGTCCATAATGGCGAGCTATACCTACACGAACTCCGAAGTTACCGATTATTCAGACCTGCTAGTCAGTGAAGTTTTGTTCGGTGATGATCCAGGAGACGCCAATGTACAAATGCCAGGCACACCAGAACACAGTGCGTCGTGGGCTGCCATCTACACCACGCCAATAAGTGAATATGCTGATCTATCTTTTGATCTGTCCGGAAACTACACAAGTGAAGTCACGACGAGCATTTACCCAGGCGCCTCTCGGGCAATTGATGGTTATGCCTTCTTCAATCTTGGGGCCACATACAGCACGGATACTTGGGATTTACGCTTGTCAGTGGACAATGTGTTCAACAAACTGGCTGTATTTTCGACCGAGGGTGTGCGGGAAAATAGTGATGTGGGCAATTCGCTGGCAAACTTTTTCATATCGCGGCCTCGCTCAATAGCGTTGAATTTGACATACCGCTTTGGCGACTGACAAGCAGAGCGAGTTGAGCAATTGTATCGGGCGGGGCATTATAGTCCCGCCCAAGGCGTTTGGGAGGAAAGCATAAATCGCAAAAGTCAGATATCAAAGCTTGTGAAGCGTGGCGATCTTTCGGCTGCGATTTCTCAAGCTAAGACTTGGATTAGTTCGGAACCTGAAAACTGGACTGCTTGGGCCACATTCGGCGATTGTTTGACTATTGCGCGTGCTTTTGCGCCAGCCCTTGATTGCTATAAACGAGCCTATTCTCTCTCTCCAGGCGATTTATTGCAGGCGAAACTAGCTTTGGCATTCGCGCAAGTGGGTGACATGAAGATGGCCCTTGGCCATGCCAAGCGGCTGGCTGCCAAGAAAAACCTGCAGGCAGCTGACCTGAGTGCTGTCGCAAAAACCTTCACGTTAGCCGGACTACATAGTCAAGCTTGGCAATTTGCCAAGCGCGCTGTGGAAACTTTGCCAGGTGATACCACGCTGTTATTCAATGCCGCTCTTGCCGCGCGCGCATGCGGCAAAATGGATATCGCGATTGACTACCTAGAGAAGTTGCTTGCCAGCAACCCGCGGGACTGGCAGGCGGTGAAAACCCGATCAGACCTTAAGGAATGGGGGGAAGATAACAATCATCTGCGTGACTTAGTGGAGATGCTTCCTTCAGAAGAAGATGATCCAGATGGCTTCATCCTTGTTTCGGCGGCTTTGGCCAAGGAGAACTGGGATGTTGGCGCTTATGACGTCGCGTTCGACTATACTGCAAAAGCTGCGCGCGCTCGCCGACGTCAGATCAATTATTCCGCGACAACAGACATTTCCATCATGGCAGAGATACGCAAGTACCATGATGCAAAATTCCTTTCGCAGGCTCAAAGTAATAGTGCTCTTCAGCAAGTGCCTATATTTTTGTTGGGTTTGCCGAGGGCAGGATCGACGCTTTTAGAGCGGGTATTGGCCGCTTCATCTGATGTTGCAGCCATGGGGGAGCTCCACGATTTTCCAAGAGCGTACATGCGGCAAATTAATGCCGTGAAGCGCGGCGGCAGACATAAAAGTGCAATTCAGATTTCAACCGACATAGACTTTGGAAAACTAAGAGAGGACTATTTACAAAGCGTGGCTGCTCGAGGTGTGGAAACACGCTATTTTGTAGGCAAGTTGCCAATGAACTTTTTGAATGTGGGTCTTATTCTTAGGGCCATTCCAGAAGCGAAAATTGTTCATATATTTAAGAAACCAATGGACGCCTGTTTCAGCATATTCAGAACTTTTTTCGGAGATGGCCATCCTTACAGTTATGATCTCGAAGAATTGGCCAGTTATTATGGTTCATACAGAGAACTAATGCGGCATTGGCGAAGCGAAGTTTCTGAACACAGTCTCTTTGATGTCAGTTATGAGGACTTTGTCTCCTCACCAGATAAAGGGGGAAGAAAGGTTTTTGACTTTCTGGGGTTGGCTTGGTCCACCGACCATTTATCGGTCAATGACAAAGGCATCAACACAGATACAGCAAGTGCAGCTCAGGTGCGCAGCGCCATAAACACCAAGTCCGTTGGTGCATATGAACTCGTAGAGAAGCAGCTTTTGCCGCTAAAGGCGCGATTGACTGAACTGGGCGCCTTGGATCCTAGTCACTAGTCTGAAAATAGGTGATCATGTCTTTCAGTAAGGCGAGATACGGTCTCAGGGCTCAAACCCGGCACATTCAAGTAAGCGTCCATAAATGCGGTCTCCGACGCCATCATGTCAAACGCGCGGTTCAATTCAGTAAGCAATGGTTTGTGCTTGGGTGCTACACCTAAATACTGTGGGACAATACTAACCGGTGGGCTAAGCACCGTAAGGTCTTGGCGTTGATCGCGCTTTAGCTCCAATTGCAGCCAAGCCTCGTCGTCAAATACAACGTCCACCCGTTGGTATCGCAATAGTTTCATGATCCCAGTTGCATAAGCAGTTATGATCTCAAGTTGGGGCTGTGTTCTCAACCAAGAGTGAATAGGTTCTGGATAGAAATGGTCTCTAACGCTCAGAATATTTTGACCTTCGAACTGTGACAAGTTTTGAAACCTTGAGTGTCCGGAGCTTTGCCGAACAAGAGCCACAATGCGCCAAATTGCCAAAGGCCGATTTACAAGCATGATGTTGTGCTCGTTGGCATCGACAGGGAAGCGGGCTACTGCCCGGCCGGCGTTAAGCAGTATGTCGCATCTAGTATCTGACTGAATGATATATGCAGGTATCTTACCAATGCGCCTGAAGGCTCCATTGATGATGTCGATAGCTGGTCCGGTTAATTTGCCTTCGTCATTAACCCCAAGGTAGGGGTCCCAGAGTTCAACACAAACGGCAACAGCCTGTTCGGATGGTTCATGCGCGCTTGTGTTTGTTGGTGCACATATGACACAGCAAAACCAAGTCCAAACCATCGCTATTTTGTTCACAAGTAGCTCCCTGTGGAGGCAAGCCTTCCTCACCATAATCGCCTGATATTGGTATTAATATTACTTGTGTGAAATCCAAAAGAAAATGAAATGAATCTATCCAAAAGATCAAAGATATTCATGAATATGGCGGAAAACTGTCGAATTTCGAACCACTGCTCAACGGGGGGCTTTCATTAACATGAAAAAATTTCATTAAGAGTACAAATTTGTTTCGTTAGAAATATCCCTGATCTCTAAGTAGTTTCACGATTAACTTGATGCGTCGAATTGTTCTCAATCTATTCTTGAAGGCACACTTTATGACCGAAATTACCGAAGCTCAGAAAAATAGTTATTACATGCCAGCGGAGTGGTCCCCGCACGAACGCTGCTGGATGGCGTGGCCAAGTAGACCTGAGGTATGGGGAAATCGGCTGAAGGAGACCAAACAGAACTACGCATCTGTTGCACAGGCAATTCGCCAATTTGAACCAGTAGCCATGGTCGTGAATCCGGGAGAAGAAAGGGAAGCTGCAGAGTTTCTTGGTCCAGATATTGATATTGTCTCTCTCCCACTAGACGACAGTTGGACGCGAGACTGTGCACCATGTTTTCTAAAAAACTCTAGTGGCGAGTTGGCCGGTGTTGATCTGACTTTTAGCGCCTGGGGCGGCAAGTATGCGCCGTTCGATAAAGACGCAGATTTGGCTCGAGCCATCCTGGAACACGTGTCTATTGAGAGAATAACCACTGATCTTACGGCCGAGGGCGGCGGCATAAGTGTCGATGGTGAAGGAACAATCCTGACAACTGAGAGCTGCCTCTTGAACACAAATCGCAACCCAGGATGGACAAAGGGTGAAGTAGAGGCAGAGTTAAAAAGGCTACTCGGTGGAGAAAAAGTAATCTGGTTGCCCGGCAACCGCGCCGAGACCGAGACTGCCGGCCATGTTGATGGTATCGCTGCGTTTGTTAGACCAGGCGTTGTCTTGTTTGAAACTATTCCAGACCCTTACGACCCAAGTTTCTCCATCGTACAGGCGAATCTTGACGCCTTGCGTGGCCAAACGGACGCGAAAGGCAGACAAATAGACATTGTCTTTATTGAAGAAGCGTATGAGGCCACCTCTCAAAGCGATAAATTCTGCCGATCCTATATAAATTTCTACCTGGCCAATGGCGGCGTTATCATGCCTGAGTATGGTATTCCAGCGGACCAGCAAGCAAGACATGTGTTGGCGAAACTGTTTCCAGACAGACGCGTTGTTGGTGTGAATATTGACGATATAGCCGTTGGTGGCGGTGGCATTCACTGTATCACTCAGCAGCAGCCCATAACCGGACTATAAGACTATATAATTTGTCAAATAGGCGCCCGACAGCGCCGCATGATAGCATTTGAGGATTGGATTACGTTTGTCTGTGTCGAGAACAACAAACGTAGCAAGGGGTGAGGATACAACACAGTGCAGTTTGCTCTTGGTTTTGCGTTGATTGGTTTCGCTGTGCTGATGCTCGTTATATCAGTCTTCGCCTTGCGAAGAGTTGATGATGAAACGGATTTTATAGTCGCGGGACGTGGCCTCTCTCCTTTTATGTCCATCGGGACAATTATGGCGACCTGGTTTGGTGCAGGCACGCTCTTGATATCAGCTGATACTGTGAGAGCCGAGGGTCTTATCGTGTCAGGGCTAGAACCCTTAGGCGTTGGGTTTAGCCTTCTGTTTGTGGGGTGGTTCTATGCGCGTCGCCTTTGGCGGAGTAAAGTACTGACGTTGGCTGACATTTACCGGGACCGATTTGGTGTCGTTGCGGAGAAACTGGCCGCGCTATACGGCGTTAGCTATTTTGGTTGGATTGCCGCCCAAGTAATG
This sequence comes from Kordiimonas sp., assembly GCA_963921265.3. Lineage (GTDB taxonomy): Bacteria > Pseudomonadota > Alphaproteobacteria > Sphingomonadales > Kordiimonadaceae > Kordiimonas. The sequence goes on along the minus strand of OZ001196.2, from coordinate 2,511,077 downwards.
GGCTTGGCTGGTATCTTGAACCTCTTCTTTGGAATAGATATTACCCTTGCGGTTTTGCTGATAACAACGCTACTCATGCTCTACACCATTTTAGGGGGCATGTGGTCCGTTGCTATCACAGATGTTATTCAGCTTGGCTTGTTGTTGGTCGGCATCACCGTGCTGACTTGGCACGCTGTTACTACCGTTGGTGCGGGTGAGTTCAATGCTGGACTTTCGAGAGTTATTGAAGAAACGCCTGGTGACAAGCTTCAAATCCTCCCAACTGAGTCTGTTGAGCAGTTCGTCTACTGGGTCGGGTTGTTTTTGGTAGGCTCTCTCGGCAACCTTGCAGCGCAGGATCTTGTTCAGCGGATTTTAGCTTCGCAAACGGCGGACCTTGCCCGCCGGGCATGTTTGATATCCGGCTGGGCTTACATCGTTTTTGCGTCCATGCCATTGCTGTTAGGACTAACAGCTGACTTCCTGCTCTCTAATCAGTCCGGGCAGTCTGTTATTCCTGCGCTAGCGACCCAAGTCATGACGCCGGCTTTTGCGGTGGTGTTTGTTCTTACTCTTGCTGCCGCCGTGACCTCTACAGTAGACAGTGCAATGCTGGCCTCAGCGAGTGTATTTGCGAAAAACTTGGTTCACCCCCTATTGTCAGACCGGATTTCACTTCTAACAACAACAAGGGTAATGGTTGTATTTGTAGCCGCAGCGGTAGCTAGCATCGCATTGTCGGACGTTCCAGCGTTCAACTTACTTCAAGGGTCCTATTCGCTGGGAATTCCTTTGTTTGTGATTTTGACGTTTGCCTTGTACCAACAGAAAACGCGTACCTTGCCCGGTGTGGCGACTTTGTTGGTTGGCCTCGCATTTTGGTTTCTCGAGTTTTGGGCTGGTTTAACGGGGGCAACAAACGGTGCAGCGTTTTTAAGCGGTGCGGCATTCCCAATATATTTGATCGCTTTGTGTTTTGGGGTGTATCTTCTGACAGATTGGATTGCGGCAAAAAACCACCATCCAGAATCTGAATTACGCACGGAAACCACTGAATAATTGATCTTATGTTCAGGCGTTTTGGAAAATTGCCGCCCTTGTCATCGCTTCGCGGATTTGAAGCAGCTGCGCGTTTGGGGAGTTTCTCAAAAGCAGCTGAAGAGCTCAATATGACGCAATCCGCAATTAGTCACCAGATACGTGTTTTGGAAGAATTTTTGGGGCAACCGCTCTTTTCCCGAAACAACAGACATGTTGATTTGACAGATGCGGGCATCGATTTTTTGCAGACTGTTGCCAAGTCCCTTGGCCTTTTGGCTGACGGCGTAAATAGGCTTGAATTTTACAAGAAACCAGGTTCGGTAATTATCGCAACAAACTCTAGTCTGGGCTCTAAGTGGTTGATCCCCCGGCTTCCAAAATTGAAAGATAGTTATCCAGACGTTGATCCGTGGATTTTCCCGTATCAGGATCCCATAGACCTAACCCATGCTGAAATAGACTTTGTTATCTGGTTTGGTGATGGCGAATGGCCTGGGGCCACTGTTGAGAAGCTTTTTGACGATTATGTCACGCCCTTTTATTCACCAGCTCTGGTGCGTAAACACGGTATTCCACAAACTCCTGCAGACTTGGTGAATCTGCCCCTCTTACATGACGAAAGAAGGGAAGATTGGCGCGCATGGTTCAGTGCCGCAGGGGTGGAGCATGCGGATACCGTCTCAGGGGTGAACTTTGGTGACTTTGGGATGTCACTGGATGCTGCCCTAGCGGGACAAGGAGTGGTGTTAGGCAATGTTTCATTGGCCGCACCACACGTTGAAAAGGGTGACCTTGTGCAACCTTTTTCAACACTTCTGCCGACATCCGACGCCTTTTACCTCGCTTATTTGCCACAACATTTCTCGAGGCCTCCGGTTGAGCAGTTTTATAAGTGGCTTACGGCAGAAGTAACCGGCACAAACAGTTAGTTTTCTGACCGCAGCGGCTTACTTCTTTGTGTGTCATTGTTTGTGGCCAAGCAGATTGGCCAACTCGTCCTGAGATATAACAATGCCTATATGGCTTGGCATTCGCGGGGGCAGTATTCCTCGGCTTGAAGAAAGTTCAAGAGGAGGCGGCCATGGCAATTAGCAAGATCGTGATTATTGGCGGCGGGTTTGGTGGTGTCTTCACGGCAAAACACCTGTCACGTCGCATGAGGGATAATGTCCAGATAGAGCTAATCAACCGAGACAATTACTTCACTTTCCAACCCCTTTTACCTGAGGTCGCCGCAGGCGTGATCAGCGCAGCCGATGCTGTGGTGCCGCTGCGCGCTATGTTGAAAGGTGTCACCGTCAGACAGGCGGAAGTAATAGGTATCGATTTAGTCGAGAAACGGATTGACTATCAACAAGGATCTGGTCGGTTAGACAATTTCTCCCACTTTGACCATCTTGTGCTTGCTATGGGGCAACAAGTTGCGGTGGATCGAATTCCTGGAATGCAGGCCCATGGTCTAACCATGAAAAACCTCCAGGACGCATTTACGCTCAGAAACCATGTTCTGAACTGCCTAGAGTTGGCCGATGTGACCACTCGACCCGAGCTGAAGAAAAAATACCTGACCTTCGTGATTGTGGGGGGCGGATTTTCGGGAGTAGAAACTATTGGAGAGCTGGAGGAGTTGATAAGCCGGTCTCTACGCTTCTATAGCAATGTTTCAAGGGAAGAAATTCGACTAGTGCTTGTGGAATTTGCTGGTCGGATACTCCAGGAAATGCCAACCGAGCTCGCGTCTTATACGGCAAGAAAACTGGTGTTGAGAGGCATTGAGATTATGCTGAATACTGCTCTTAGTAGTGTGACGGTAAACGATGTTACTTTTTCGAACGGAGAAGTAGCGCCTGCTGCGACAGTCGTCGCGACAGTCGGTAATGGCCCTTCACCTCTTCTTGGGCAGCTTCCGCTTGAGTTGAGCAGGGGTAAAATTGCTGTTTCCCGGGACTTGAGAGCTAAAGGCCATCAGAATATTTGGGCCGTAGGGGATGCTGCCGCGATACCACTTTCTGAAAACCCAGATGCTTACGCGCCGCCGACTGCTCAGTTTGCCGTTAGGGAGGCAAAGGTTTTAGCGAACAACATAGCGGCAACCCTTCAAGGCAAAGTAACCAAGCCCTTCAATTATAAATCCAAAGGCTCTCTTGCCTCTATTGGGGTTCAAAAAGGAGTGGCGTCTATCTTTGGGTTTCGCGTCAAAGGTTTTCCGGCATGGCTATTATGGCGCTGGTACTATCTTTCGTTTTTACCAAATGTATTCAGCAAAATTAGGGTTCTGACAAACTGGATTTTGGACAGCAGCATTCCTCGAAATACCGTGAGGTTACCTCCCAGGGTGGAGCAAGGTACCAAAGTGGTGCATTACCGTGCGGGTGAGATCATATTTTCGAGCGGAATGCATTACGACGGGCTGTATGTGGTTTTGGAGGGCCGCGTCCAAATTGAAGTTGAGGGTAAGCAATGGACCGTTGAACCTGGCGGTTTCTTTGGCGAGCAAACGATCCTTGCCGGCATTAGAGCCCGGGGAGTGTCAAAAACCTTGGAAGACAGCAAGCTGCTGGTTCTAGGTAAAAAAGACTTTTTGGCGCTGCGTGAAGCCTCGCCGGATGTAAAAAAACTCTTTTCCATAGTTTAGTGGAGGGGCGAGCCAGGCCATGGGGGGCAAACAAGGGTAGAGCGGCCCGCCCCTCTAGAGTCAGGCCTCTAATTCGAAGATGCAGGTCTCGAATATACTCAGGCCCTTCTCGATAAGTGAATCACTGATCGTCAGAGGTGGCAAAAACCTGATCACATTGCCTCTCGTGCCACATGGCAAAATGATCAGGCCATGTTTTTGAGCTTTGGCAACTATAGCTTTTGTTAAATCCGCAGCCGGTTGATTTGGGTCGCCGTTTTGAACGAGCTCAACCGCTACCATGGATCCTAGGGCTCTCATGTTGCCGATCAGTTCGGGCCGATCCTCCTGAAGGCTCTTTAAACGTTTTTTGAATCGGTTCCCGATTTCGTATGCCCGTTTGCACAGTGCTTCGTCCTCAATCACCTCAAGCACTGCAAGAGCAGCTGCGCATCCGATGGGAGACCCTGCATATGTGCCACCAAGACCCCCTGGCTCTGCGGCATCCATAACGTCTGCCTTGCCGGTAACAGCGGAAATTGGGAAACCTCCTGCGATACCTTTGGCCATTGTAATCAGGTCTGCTTCGATACCCGAGTGCTCGATTGCGAACAGTCTGCCCGTGCGAGCAAATCCGGTTTGAATTTCGTCAGCGATCAGCAAAATGCCGAACTGGTCGCATACTGCTCTTAAGGCCTTTAGGAATGAGGGCGGGGCAATATTAAAACCCCCTTCTCCCTGAACTGGCTCAATGATAACGGCTGCCACACGTTGGGGGTCGATATCAGACTTAAAAAGCTCGTTCAGGTCATGCACCGCGTCTTGTTCTGTGACACCATGATAGTTGTTGGGAAACGCGGCGTGGTAGATTTCTCCTGGGAAAGGCCCAAAACCAGCTTTGTAAGGGTTCACTTTGCCGGTTAGGGACATACCCATCAAAGTGCGTCCGTGGAAGCCACCTCTGAACGCAACGACGCCGGGCCTTCCCGTGTGAGCCCGGGCAATCTTTATGGCGTTCTCAACCGCCTCAGCTCCGGTGGTGGCAAGCATTGTTTTCTTTGCGGACTCACCGGGTACCAATTTATTTAACTTTTCTGCGAGCGCTACATACCCCTCATACGGCGCTACATGAAAACATGTGTGACTGAAGCGTTGCAGCTGGGCTTCCACTGCTGCGCGCACTTTTGGATGATTGTGGCCGGTGTTGTTAACGGCGATGCCAACGGCAAAGTCTATATATCTTTTACCGTCAACGTCCCAAAGCTCTGCATTATCCGCATAATTTGCGAAAACACTGGTGATATTGGCAACTCCGCGCGCAACAGCCGTTTGCCGCCGCGTCATCAATTCACTACTTGCTGACATGCGATTTTCCTATGATGATGCGTTGAGACCACCCATGCAGAGATACTTAAGCTCCACATAGTCTTCGATTCCGTACCGAGACCCCTCCCGGCCAATGCCTGATTGTTTGATGCCACCGAAAGGGGCGGTTTCCGTTGACAAAATGCCCTCGTTCAAACCCACCATTCCGTATTCCAGCGCTTCCGATACGCGCCAGGCGCGCCCAATATCCTGGGTGTAAAAATAAGCTGCGAGACCAAAAGGCGTATCATTTGCGAGGCTGATGGCCTCGTCTTCTGTGTTGAACCGAAAAATCGGGGCAACAGGACCAAAAATTTCTTCTGATGCAATGGACATTGATGCCGTTACATCTGTCAAAATTGTTGGCTCGAAGCATGCTGGGTTGTTCTCATCAAATGCGCCGCCGACTAACAAGTCTGCGCCTTGCCTGACAGCTTGTCTTACAAGTGACGCGACTTTGCGCTTTGCATTGTCGTTGATGAGGGGGCCAATGGTAGTTTCCCGTGAAAAACCGTTGCCTGTTCTGAGCTCCGAGACAGCGCTAGCGAATTTCGCAACAAACGCGTCGTGTATCCCAGCTTGAACAAGTATTCGGTTTGCACAAACGCAGGTTTGACCTGCGTTTCGATACTTCGACGCAATGGCACCCGCAACAGCAGTATCAAGATCAGCATCATCAAATACAATGAACGGTGCATTCCCGCCCAGCTCCAGCGATACTTTTTTTACTGTGCTCGCACAGTCGCGCATTAACATGCGCCCTACTTGCGTGGAACCGGTGAAAGATAGTTTCCGAACGTCGTCGTGTTGTGTGAGCACACCGCCAATGGCTGCGGCGTTGGTCGTGGTTAAAACGTTGATTACACCCTCGGGAATGCCTGCTTCCTCGGCAAGTGCGGCAAGCGCTAGTGCTGAGATTGGTGTTTCTTCGGAGGGCTTCACTATGACCGTGCATCCTGCGGCCAAAGCTGGAGCAAGCTTTCGTGTTATCATTGCATTCGGGAAGTTCCACGGCGTAATAATGCCAACGACCCCAATAGCTTGTTTGATGGTTAATAGTCGCCTGTCAGAGGAAGGTGAGGGGATGACATCACCATAAATGCGTCGAGCTTCTTCTGCGAACCACTCGATATATGCGGCACCGTAGGCGATCTCTCCCTCTGCTTCTGCAAGTGGCTTTCCTTGTTCCGCTGTGAGCAATCTTGCTAGGTCGGACTTTCTTTCCAGGATCAGATGATGCCATGCTTTCAGAAGTCCTGCTCGCTCCTTTGATGTTTTATTATTCCACCCATTTAGAGCTTCTGACGCATGTGTAATGGCGAGCAGGGTGTCTTCTTCCCCCATATCAGGAACGGTGGCCAGATGATCACCAGTTGCAGGGTCTACGACATCAAACTGGTTGCCAGAAATGGCGTTGACCCAGCGCCCGCCAATATAAGCTTTTTCTCTCAACAGATCTGAATTTGGAACCATCAGCAACTGCATACTCCTCACTTGAACAAACACACTCAATCCATGGAGTGCTCTTCAATTGCAGAGAAGCTAGAGCCGTTAGAAATGAACGGCTATATATCAATCATCATAGCTGGAGGTGCCTAATAGTCCGGCGGCATCATTCTAAGGAATGGGTCTATGGCCATATCGTCAGTTGTTTGTTTCAGACATTCTAGGATCAGCGCAAAGAGCTCCGTTTGAGAGCCTATGTCGAGCTTGTCATAAATACTGTGGCGGTGAATACGAACCGTTCCTGCTGTTACCCCCATCTGGTCAGCAGCTGACTTCACGGAGTAGCCGCGCAAGAGGTGGTCCAAAACATCTTTTTCTCTGGCCGTTAAAACTGAAGTGCCAAAGTTATCCAGTGCGGTTTGTAATTTGTCGTGAAACTCTACGTCCGCGCGTTCATCATCTGCAGGTGGTTCGGAATGATGTTCCCAAGTTTTGAGGGCTACAGCAGACAAAAGGGGTTCGATTTCCCGCAGGCGTGCCATCGAATTTTGGCCAAAGCGGCGTTCTCCCTTGGGGCGCCCCATGGACAAGGCGACAACTTGCTCATCGTCCACCCAGTTGAAAATATTTACTTCATCATAGAGGCCGTATGCCGAGAAGAATGCATGGTAATACTGACTTTCTTCAAAGTCTGGTGGAGCAATATCTTGTAGGGTGCTCAGCCCTCTCACTTGTTCATACATGCATGCCCGGTAAAAAGGGTCGAGGAGATAGACGCCTTTTACATAGGCTTCTACTCGATTATCCACTGGCTCATCTAAAGCAAAAGAAAACAAGGCGTAGGGAACTGAGTTCTTACGGTATCGAATAAACGACAGGCTAGTGATATCCACATAGCCTGCTACTGCCTCGAATAGACTACCCCATAGTTCCGGTAAATCATCATACCGAATAAGATCTGCCAGAGCTGTATTCCAGTTCAACTGCTTAATCGTTGGATAGTCGGTGGGCATTGGGCACTAACTCCTTGCAATAGATAGTACTGCCTTTGTTTGGTCGGTGCATCAGCAAAAATCTATAACAAATGATCAATGTGGAGATGCGCTTTCCTTGGCTAGTTTCAGGGAGCGGTGGAAGTAAGCCGTCAATGGGAAGTTTGGAGAAGAGAGCTCGTATGACCAACAACTTTGAGCATCAAATTTGGCAGAAAGACAAAGAAAGTCTGTTGCACCCTTTTACAGAGTTTTCGGAGTTCTCTAAGCAAGGGTCCAGAGTTTTTTCCAAAGCAGAAGGTGCCTATGTTTATGGTCCAGGCGGGCGACGCTACATGGATGGGATTGGCGGGCTGTGGTGTGTAAACATCGGATATGGCCGCGATGAGATGGTTGATGTTATTGCCGAGCAGGCCCGTGAATTGCCGTATTACAACACCTTTACTGATATGACATCCGCACCTGCGGCAGAACTAGCTCATAAGTTAGCATCGCTTGCGCCCGGTGATTTAAATCATGTGTTTTTCACCTCAGGTGGCTCGGTGTCCAACGATACTGCTGTGCGCCTCGCACATTACTATTTTCAGGTTCAGGGAAGACCAACCAAGAAAAAGATTATCTCTCGTGTGGACGCTTATCATGGCAGCACTTTTTTGGCGGCATCGCTAACAGGTATTAAGCCCAATCATGAGGGCTTTCATCTTCTATCAGGCGGTGATGATGCGTTGGTGCAGTATGTTTCGTCGCCAAACATGTATCGTCGCCCGCCGGATACCACAGAACAATTGTTTTGCGATTTATTGGTTCAAGAATTCATTGATTCTATTGAACGCATCGGTGCTGAAAATATCGCGTGCTTTTTTGCAGAGCCGATAATGGGTGCGGGCGGTGTCTTGGTTGCGCCGAAGGGCTATCACAAGCGTATGTTGGAAGTGTGCCGTGCCAACGACATTTTGTACATTTCAGATGAAGTGGTTACGGCATTTGGCCGATTGGGGCACTGGTTCGCCTCCAAGGATGTCTTCGACATAGAGCCAGACATAATCTGCGTTGCGAAAGGAATATCCTCAGGCTACGTGCCACTAGGGGCAACAATATTCTCAAAGAAAATTCATGACGTAATTGCCGACCCTAAAGCAAAGCACGGTGTGTTCTCACATGGCTTCACGTATTCGGGGCACCCTGTGTGCTGCGCTGCTGGATTAAAGAACATCGAGATAATGGAGCGAGAGAATATATGTGGTCATGTGCGCGAAGTAGGGCCTTACTTTGAAGACCGACTGAGGTCCCTGTCCGCTTTGGACATCGTTGGAGATGTTCGCGGTAGCCACTTTATGATGAGTCTTGAATTTGTTGCGGACAAAGCAGCCAAAGCCAACTTTGGTAAAGATATCAAAATCGGCAAGCGAGTGGCGAAGCACTGTTATGATGAGGGTTTAATTGCCCGGAATGTCGGCGATTTTATTATTCTTTCGCCCCCGCTGACACTTGATGAAGCTCAAATTGACTGGATGGTCGACACGCTAGAGCAAGCGATAAGGCGGACCATTCATGATCTTTCCTCAGAAAACCTCTGGGGCAAAAACTGATGCAACGTGTGGCCGAGGAAACCCCAATAGCTGAAGGCGAATGGCAGTCATACGACGTCAGTGCTCGAACCAAAGAATTTTTGAGCAAAAACAAGAGAATGTATATTGATGGCGCATGGGTCGAGGGGGCTGATGGCGAGACTTTCAGAAGTTTTGACCCGGCAACCGGATCGGACATATCGTGTTTGCCAGCAGCGAGCAAACAGGATGTGAGCCGGGCTGTATCGGCCGCCAGGTGTGCTTTTGAAAAGGGGCCTTGGCGCGACTATTTGCCTGCGGAGCGCGAGAGGTTACTGATGCAGCTGGCGGACCTGATGGAGCAGCACCGCCAGCCAATTGCTGAAATAGAAACAATTGATAATGGAAAACCATTGGCCGAGGCATTGGCTAGTGCCGATGGCACGATCGCTTACATCCGTTACATGGCTGGCTGGTCCACGAAAGTCTCTGGCATGTCCAGCACCCTGTCGGATCCGAACTGTGCTCAAGCTTACACGCGCCGTGAACCGGTAGGTGTTGTTGGTGCAATCATCCCTTGGAATTTGCCCATCAGTATGGCGGCCTGGAAGGTAATACCACCCTTGGTGACCGGATGTACTGTCGTTTTGAAACCTGCGGAGCAAACATCTCTTTCGGCGATTTATCTGGCAGAACTTATTGAAGAAGTTGGATTCCCAAAAGGCGTGTTCAATTTGATTACTGGAATGGGTTCTACTGCCGGCGCGGAGTTGGCTTCACACCCTGGCATCAATAAGATCGCCTTTACCGGCTCCACGTTAGTCGGGAAATCAATAGCTCATGCGGCTGCAGGCAATCTAAGCCGTGTTTCGCTGGAACTCGGTGGGAAGTCTCCTGTGATTGTTCTTGAAGATTGCAATTTGGAGGTGGCAGCTCGCGGCGCCGCGGACGCCATTTTCTATAACCAGGGACAAGTATGTTGTGCTGGTTCACGTCTTTATGTCCAGCGGGGGCTCTATGATCGTGTGGTTGCTGAAGTTGCTGCCATCGCTGACTCCATCAAGCTGGCACCGGGATTGGAACCAGGTTGTCAGATGGGACCACTGGTTTCTGCGGAACAGCAGAACCGCGTATCAAACTATATCGAGTCTGGTCTAGAAGAAGGTGCATCGCTCGCCACTCAACCGAGACCGGCGAAACAAACTGGTTACTTCGTTTCGCCAACCGTACTGTCCGATACCAGCAATGAAATGAAAGTGGTCAAAGAAGAGATATTTGGCCCTGTTCTGGTTGCTGCCCCTTTTGAGTCCATCGACGAAGCAATAGAGCTGGCCAATGATACGCCATATGGACTTGGTGCAAGTATATGGTCTGATAGCCTATCAAACGTTCATTCCATCATACCAAAACTGAGAGCAGGTAACGTTTGGGTCAACACTCATAATCTGGTTGATCCAAGTTTGCCTTTTGGTGGGATGAAGGCCTCAGGTTATGGCCGTGAGCTCGGAAGCGAGCAGTTGGATGCTTATCTGGAAACAAAAAGTGTATGGATTGCGAGTTAGGAAAATCGATGGATAACATTACAGAAGCACGCGTTTCCGGCGACAGACTTTGGTCGCGGTTGATGGATATGGCCAAAATTGGTGCGACTTCCAAAGGGGGCTGCAATCGTCAGGCTCTGACTGACCTGGATAAGCAAGGTAGAGACTTGTTTATTTCCTGGTGCGAAGCCGCAGGATGCTCAGTTGAGGTGGACCAAATCGGCAATATTTTTGTCCGCCGTTCGGGTGCTGAAGACAGCTTGCCGCCCGTCATCACTGGGTCTCACCTGGATACCCAGCCCACGGGTGGAAAGTTTGACGGTGTGTTGGGGGTTTTGGCGGGCCTGGAGATCATCGAAACACTTAATGATCATGACATCCAAACACGACACCCATTGGAGGTGGTTGTTTGGACAAATGAAGAGGGGGCACGCTTTTCACCAGCGCTTATCGGTTCTGGTGTTTGGTCAGGAGAATTCAATCTTAAAGACTGTCTGAATATATCAGACAAAGCAGGCAAACGCTTGGGCGATGAATTGGCCCGTATCGGCTATGCCGGCCAAACGCCGGCAAAAGCCAAGCCGCTGAAAGCAAATTTTGAACTCCATATTGAGCAAGGGCCCATCCTTGAAGCAAAGCAGAAACAGATTGGTGTATTATCCGGTATTCAAGGGTGCCGGTGGTACAATCTGATCATTGATGGAGAACCGGTTCATGCTAGTCCCACTCCAATGGAAGATCGCAAAGATCCATTTCTGGCTGCGGCGCCCATCCTGAGTTTTGGATTTACTCTTGCAAACAAATATGGGCCGTGGGGACGAGCAACCTACGGCGATATCAAGGCTGAGCCAGGCTCAAGGAATACTGTACCTGAACGTTTGATTGTCAACGTCGACCTGCGTCACCCCGACCCCGCAAGCCTCGACAAGATGGATGCAGAATTCAGGGAGTTTGTGGACGCGGCCTGTACTAAATTTGGTCTGAAAAGCACCGTTGAAGAGCATTGGTTTATGCCCGTCACGGAGTTTGATGAGGGTTGTGTGACGTCCGTTCAAAAGGCTGTGGACAGCTTGGGTTACAGCCATATGCCCATGGTATCAGGCGCTGGGCATGATAGCTTGTATGTGGCTTCAGTTGCGCCAACAGCGATGGTGTTTGTTCCATGTGATGGAGGGATCAGCCATAATGAGGCCGAGAACATGTCTAAAGAAGATGCCGAAGCTGGATGCAACGTATTGCTTCATGCAATGCTGGATCAAGCAAGGTAGAGTTTTGCGAAAGCTAGTATCACTGGTCGGTATTTGGATTGCTTCAGCTGCCTCATTTGCGCATGAAACAACAACCAGCGTCCAAAGTGTCAAAGAAGTTGCCTGGACTGCCCCCAAGATTGCACGTGTTCTGACGGCCGGTTATCCAGACTCCCTGGGTCTGTACGCTTTCATTGGTCGTCGTACCCCGCTTGTTCATAAAATAGATGGAAAAAGCTGTGTAACAGCGAACTTTTTGTCCTTCGATGTGGCAGATACCTTCGCTCACGACATCGATGAAGATGTCACTCTAAACCTGATATTCCATGGGCCATCAACTGGCGCTGTATTTTACTCGTATGACCGGAACGGTGTTGCTGAACCCGTTGGCCGGCTTGAGGAACCGGCTAAAAATGAAGAATGGCACAGTGTAGAAATCTCACTCGATCGCGCGCGTTTTGTGGGAAGAGGGATGGCAGGTACTGATATTGCGCTTGCGGCGGAAGGAACCTATGTGCCTGGCCTTGAAGACGCTGCGACTACTTTTACGTTGTGCGGCCTGTCCATTGAGAGACATCGGGTGTCAAATCCGGATGACGGCGCGTTTGGCGCTCTCTCTTTGACCATTTTGGATGACGGAAAACCCACTTCGGCAAAAGTGGGGATCTATGATGAAATGGGTCGTTCTGTTTTGCCAAACGAACAAGCGATGTCTATCGAGTTTTACGACAAAGCCACTCGTCAGTTCACCGTGCGATGGTCCATTCCCCCGCGCTCTTTCTGGCCACATACAAATCGATATGTTTTTTACACCGGTGGTAACTACAGCCAAGATGTCCCTGCAGGACGCTATACTGTCGTTGTTTCCAAAGGCCCAGAATACCGTTTTAGTGTTCATCATGTTGAGGTTGATGGCGGGCACACCACAAATTTATCCGCGCAGTTAGAACGCTACATTGACATGCCTTCTCAAGGTTGGATGTCTGGCGACGTGCACATTCACCTCGCTCGCAATGAAGCCAGTAACGATAAACTTCTCTCCTTTTTGTCCGCAGAGGATGTGCATCTATCCAATTTGCTGCAGATGAGCAGTTTCGGTGGGCAGCATTTTCGCCAATACGCGTTTGGAGAGGAAGGCCGATTTTCCCATGGCCGACATTCGATAGTTTCAGGCACGGAAGGACCGAGAACAGGGCAGAGGGGCCATACCATCGCTCTCAATATTAGTGAGGCATTTCACAGACCAAGTGCATATTTTTTGTACCACCGTTTTTTCGAGGCGTATCAGTCACAGGGTGGTTTAACGGGGTACGCGCACGTGGGGTCTGAGGAATTTTTAGCCTCTCGAGGCATTGCGCTGGACGCGCCGTTTGGTCATGTCGACTTTGTGGAAATCATGCAAAATAGTCGTTTACGGCCGGAGCTTTGGTATGAACTTCTTAATCTCGGTTTTAGGGTAGCACCGGCCGCCGGGTCGGATTTCCCATATTTTGATTATCCTGGATCCGTCCGCAGTTATGTTCAGGTGCCAAAATCGGGTGGACCAACCGATTGGTTCACCGGTTTGAAATCCGGCAAGACCTTCATTACCAACGGCCCTTTGGTCAATTTGACCATTGCCGATCAGTCAATTGGCGGAGAACTTAGTGCCGCACAGGTTGCCGAAAAACCATCTATTGCTGTTCAGGCCAATATGAACCCAGATCTGGGTCGTTTGAGGCAGTTGCAGATTATTCATTGTGGTGACGTCATTGAAGATGTGAGCCTTTCAGGTGATGCAGATCTGGAATTTTCATTTCCGAGCGTTGATGACGGGTGGTTCGCAGTCAGAGTGTCTGGAGACAACGACACGCAAGCTCATAGTGGGGCAATATATATAGCGGGGCCTCATGGAAATATGTGCGGCGCTAAAGTTCAACAGGTCGCTAGGCGCATGATTGATAGGCTAGACCTGATGTCCGCGCATGTGGTTGATCCGAACAGGGAATTGGAATACTGGGAAGTGGGAGGTATGAAAATAGCTTATGCTCTCCAACGGCCAGAACTCTTGTCCCGAATTAAGTTAGCGAAGAAATTTTACCAGTCTCTGCTTGGTAAATAAGTCTTGAAAACTATTCCCCGGGGGCTTGGTAGACGGTTTGGTCTTCAACAAGTTTCCAATACACAGAAATATCGCGAATGCCTGGGATTGGAACCTTAAACAGGTTGTCCTCCAATATTACGAGATCAGCAAACTGATCGAAGAGATTGAGCCCGTAATACCATCATATCCCTCCAGTCAACCTCCGGTTTTCAATATCGAAGTGGAGAGTGCTAGCGCCAATCTAAGCATTGATGTGTTCCTTTGGATTAAACATTTGGAATAAGTGCGAAAAGCAAGCAAGCAACTCCGGCTGCAATCAGACTGTATGGCAATTGAGTGATGGCATGCTGATAGGGTGTGCAGCCACTTCCTTTGGCTGCCAGAACAGTGGAGTCACTGTAAAAGCATGCGTGGCTTCCAAAAACGCTCGCTGACAACAGGGCGCCCAAAACAAGGTTGGTATCAGCACCCACAGAGTTTGCAACAGGTATAACGATCGGAAAAGCTACAACAAAAATGCCCCATGCTGAGCTTGTCGCAAACGCCAGGAGGCCCATCAAAAGAAAGCATAAAACAGGAAAGCTGCCAGCTGTCATTAAGGGTGTTATGGTTTCAATTGCAAAATTGGTCAGACCCATTTTGCCGTTTACTTCTTTGAGCATGAAGCCTGCAAATACGGTTGCTAACGGGTGAAGCATCCCCTCGAAGCCTTTAAAAAGGGCATCGAATAATGCAGCAGCTGTCAGGGATTTTCTCAACAACATGAACGGAATCGTGATCAAGAGAGCCGCGATGACGCCAGGGAATATATCGATTTCAAACCAAACGGTGAAAAACACCAGGGACCCCATTGGCACCAAAAAGGACCAGAGAGATCGGTTGCTTTTTAGATTGTCTGATCGCTCTTCTGAAATGCTAGCTGCACTGATTTCAGTCTGATGTTCAGCGTATTTCATTGCACCAATGGCAGGAACCTTGCCGGCGGCGACCAAGATAACAAGAACAAGGGCAGCCCAAGCGTAGAACATATATGGAATTGCACCGATGTATGACGAAAGGCCCTGCCCGGCTGTCGCTATGCCATTGCTTTCAATCAGTGAGGCAAAGAAAATAGCCCAAGTCGATATCGGTATAAGCAAGCTTATGGGCGCCGCTGTTGAGTCCACCACATAGGCCAACATTTCTTTCGAAACACCAAAGCGTTTGGTTACGCTTCTCATAGATGAACTTACGGCAAGCGTGTTCAGATAATCATCAATGAATATCAAGATGCCCATTGCGGTTGTCGCAAGAAGGCTCTTTATTTTGCTATCAACAAATTTAAGGAAAAACCCACCAAAAGCAGCGGCCGCACCGCTCGCCGTCAAAACGGCAATCAGGCTCCCTAGAAGCCCACAAACCAATATTATCCATTGAACTGTTTGGTCACCAAAAGTTGTTAACGCGGTCGATGCTAGTGCCGGAATTGCGCCCAGAGGGTCTATTATTAGTAGACCCACAAATGAGCCGGCAACCAACGCCTCTACAGTTCGATGCGATACGATCGCCAATACCAGCGCGGTTAACGTGGGAACAAGTGAAACAATGCCGAAGTCAGCCATGCCGAAAACCTCATCTGACAGGCGAGACGAGACCTTTTGCCTGACCAACTGCCATGCACAGAAAAGCAAGGGGCACCGGTTTTCGGTATTTGACAAATGATATAGTAGGCAACAAGGCGGGGGGCAGCGGAGATGATAGGCTGATGTCCGCTTTTGGCCGGAAGCGACCGGACTGGCCTTTTCCGCCCTCGAGGTCCAAACACCCCACAAGGCCAGAGCGAACGGACACAAATGACGACGTTACTCCGCCGTCGGATACTTCTGAATAACAATTAGATCAGTGCCGTCTCGGCGCTGGTCCCACCTCAATACTTCCGTTGCACATGCTGCTGGTTGATTACCAAATTATTCGATGTCGCAGCCTTCTGGGCGACTCCATGATTTCGAAGGTGTGACAGTCTTGTTAGCCGCATCAAATACTCTGCCGGTGATCCCTTCGACATGAGCAACGCTGACAAGGAAACTGTCTAGGTCACTCCCTGGCGCTCGTCCGTTTGGAATTATCCATGCATTGGCTTCTTTGTTGTCCTGCCGAATAACTACCTTCCAAAACTCATCAGGGGTTTCCATTCCGTGACTTTGTACAAAATGGTCATTACTGGTGTCATTTCCCCAAATCGTACCTCCCCAAATCTCCAAATCCACTTGGTCTCTTATGCATTCAATTAGGTGCTCCGTTTGCACCCATGCTCCGCGGTTCATCGAAAGAGTTTGCGGCAGCAGATTTGTCCAGTAGTTCGCTTCCTTGATTGCGACAGCATCGTGGTCAAGGTGATTGGCCGGCACTTGATGTCCTACGTCGTATGCCGGTTCGCCTGCTGGCACCCACCCTTGAAACGGGTCATTTTCTGTAGATTGGCAATCAGGACTTGTGTTCGGATCAAGATAGTAATTGCCTTTTCGCGCGAGAGAGCCGCCGTCCGTTGTAGCCATGTAGTGGAACATTATCGGTCCACGTTTCGCGCAATCAACCCACACAGTGAAGCCCGTATAGTCTTTCTGTATGATTTGTGCTGTGGCGTGGCCGGTGAGTGATAGAATGAATATCGCAAGTATCAGTCGCATTTCGCCATCCTTTTATTGAGACAAACTCGCAACTCTTGCGGGCAATGATTACACAAAATACAACTAAGTCAATGTGACGCTGGTCACATCATATGCGCATATCACTTGCTCGGCGCACCCCATGGTCCGAATTCTTTAAAGCCAAATGCTTCTCTTCGCCTAAATGATAGACGCACAGGCATCATCCATCTGAATCAGGATAATTGGTGATGCCCGCCAGCATAATTACTCCATCTCTTTGCGAGCTTTTCTAATTCGCAAAAGAAGTGGCTAGCACCTTCCGAAGAAGGAAAAGAAGAACTTTGTTCGAGGGTAACTGTACGGAGGAAAGCCGTAGGTTAGATAAGCAGCCGGAACAAAGTTTCTCACCAATTATGAGAAGTTTCTGAGAAACCACAGCTTCACAGCTAAGCATTTTGTGAATTATATATGTAATGCACAAAATGCTATATATTTCAGATACTTAATCCCGCCATGTCTATTCAACCTTTTCGTTTAAGGTTATACTGATTCGTCGAAGACAAGCGAGTCGGTCCAAACCATGCCGATATGAGCGGAAACATGTATGTGGGCAAATATTAATCCATCGTCATCTCATTGCTCACACCCCGATGAGCTCCACCAAGCCCCGTCACCGACTAGCCCGACCAAAAAGTCGAATTTAGGCCTGCGCACACTCAAAAAGAGAAACTTGGATAATTCCACCACCAAAACAGTAGCTGGAGTAACTCTCTGCAGCACCTTTGGCTTCCTGACCTTTTTTGGACCCCAGGCTGCTCATGCGACCGCAACTGGTGCGGTCGTCAACCCTCTCAATTTGAGGCAATCAAACCAATTGCTTCAGGTGCAATAAGTTTAGCGAGAGGAGGTAGTGCGATGACGGCATAACGACATATCAAAAAAAACCCTCGGAAGTGAACCGAGGGTTTTAATCGTTCGCGAGGAACTTTTTATCTTCATTTCAAAAGCCTCGCACAAATTGAGCCGAAACGCAAGTTCTTCGGAACAGTTTCGCTCGCCCGTAATTTAGGGAGAAACAGTGTGAGACACACTGAAAAAGAACATCGGTTACGCAGGGCCGCTGCCGTCCGGATTTTAATACGCGACCGTGGTTTTACCGTGCCGCAGATAGCCAAGGAAACTGGTTGGTCAAATCGTACAATCGAAAGAGACCTTGATGAGATTAAATGGCCGACTTCCGATGATCCGCAGCTACCAACATTAATTGAGTCGATGCGCAAAAAGACGACTGAGGGTCTGTTGGACATTGCCCGTGAGGGTGCCGCCACACAGCCTACGGATTCATGGACTCTGCCACCTGACGCCTTCAAGTGAGTAGTTACGTTGGGCTGCGATTTGTCGCAGCCCATCAAGTGTCATTAAACGACCTCGGTAGCTTGGCAACACTCTCGTTAAAGCCCGAGACCTCTTCAAAGGCCAAATCAACATATTGGTCCAACGACATCACTGACTTATGGCCTGTCCATTGTATCAATTTAGCTTTGAATGACTCGATACTCACCAATGCGGCTCGCACATCATCAACGCTTTCAATAAGATGATTTTCAATAAGGTCCACCAACTTCAGTGTCGCGAAACGGTGTCGGAACATATGGGCGGTAGTTTTTGAGCCGATGTTTGCGGCTTGCTTTAGTTTCCAAATTTCAAGACCAATGTGCGCTGCATCAAGTTTCTTGCCGGTAGTTGTAGAGATGAATAGATGACCCGTATCTGCTGCGTGGCCGCATGTTTGCCGGATGACGCTTTTTCGATAAACTTCGTCATAGTTTAACGCAAACTCGAGCACCGATCTTCGCACCGGGATTAATCGGAACGCCTGTTTGTTGCCGCCTTGTTTATGAGTGGCGACCTTGAGCATAGGTATTGCTTCTTGAAGCGCACACCGAATGTCGATCGTAGTTATTTTGACAAGTTCAGATCGCCTGCACCCAGTGTGCTCCAGCAACAAAAGAGTCGTCAGTCTCCTCATCTTTAAAAATGGACTGCTAGAGTGCTCAACGGCTGCCAGCTTAAGCGCATCAATCACTTTTCTTGCAATGGGGAAAACTGTGTTTTTGGGCCCAGGCTTGGGGAAAGATCTATGGTGCCAAGAAGTAACCTTACGGCCAAGTTGGGCGTTATATTTTTCTTCCTTAGCCGCTCTTATTTGACCGCGGTTTCCCAACAGGTCATTTTTTTGGCTCAGGTGGGCGACATGCTCCAAAAACCTGAGGCTAATACGACCAATTTGTAGGTTAGTTGAAGCACTTCTATTCGAGTCCGAAGATAGGGCGTGCATAAACAACACAAATTGGCCATCTGTTAGATCTGTAAAGCTAGTTTCGAGGGCAAAGCAGTAGTCAACTATAAACCCCAATTGGTGAGCATAGGTCTTTAGGGAACCGCCACCGCGAACAGAGCAACCCTCTTGCAATAGGAATAGCAAAAAGGAATTCGCTTCCAAACACCATCGACCATTCGGCCAATGTACGGTTGGCATTTTTCCAGCCTGATACACTTCTACACCACCACTAGCAGACACAAAACTGGGGAGCTCAAAGCGTCTTGGTGTGTGTTGGATCATTCTTAATCACCACAAGGTTGTCGAAAGTTTTTAGGGCACTGTTTTGTGTCACACCAAAACGAAATAGCTGGATCATTTCAGCTCGGAACTTTTTTGCTCGCTCTCGATGCTGCTTCTTACCTTGCATTCTGCTCAGCACATCTAGTTCGTCCAGGGCTCGTTCAAAACAGTGTGCCGCGACAAGGAGCTCTCCCTCCAACAATTCGCAGCGGCCTTTTGCGGCAGACAGCTTGGCGGTCAAAGTGCGCAGAGTATCTCTTTTTGGTTTTACTTTACCGTCGGTTGCAGACCGGGATTTTGCGAGAACAGCTGTTCTTAGTTGATCAACATAAGCAAACCCTCCGTGGACGTGCTCGTTTGCGATTTTCTTGAAAGAGTTCAAAGAAACACCGCTCAATCGGGCATCCTCATATTTTGCAAACGCACTTTGGCTTTTTAACGCCAATGCAAACAAAGAGTTACTAGAAAGAGAGCCGGCATCTCCGTTGAGCTCCGAGAGCAGTTGGACTTTATTAAGCACGCTAGAAATGTTTGATTGGAGAGACGTCACGAGATTTCCGGCTGCGCAGGATGAATGATCACACATATCCTGTATTTATTTTGATGTTCGTCGACGTAGAATTGAGGCTCAACCTCAACGTCGCCTTCTTCCAAAAGCCTTTCAAGATAACTATCCAATTCATCTTCTGGTATCAGGGCAAAAGTTGAGCAATCGAATTTGTCTGAAACCAAGGCCGCTAATTTGGTTTTGATTTCACTGTCTTCATCACATAATTCCCTGACATATTGCGCTTTGACAGAGTTGAGAACCTGGCCCGGCATGTCTTCAGAAACATACCGGTACAACATCTCTGGCTCCGTGTGCGCCAAAAACCAGCTGAGGGACTCGGCCCTGGAATCGGAACCAGCCCAAAAGAAAGCCATCGCAAAAAAGCGGCGGAATTGATGCGTGCGAAAATGGTAGCGAAGTGACCCTTTCTCAGTCGAAGTCTCAAAGTAATCGCAGAAATAATCAAGATGCTTGCAGTTTTTGAGGGTGCCTTTGGTAACAAGTCCAATATCCCTTGCGGCAGGGTGAGCCAGGAGTGGCTGGTGACTGCCAATCCAACCAATTTCTATAAGCCTTTTTTGAAAACCCTTAACATCATGGACGATCTTTCCCACCAGTGATGGTATTGGCCCAAACTCTCGAACGTCCAAAATGCCAGACTTTCGGTTTTCAAAAACCAGGTATCCGCCTGCCGGCTCCAAACAAGTATTTGGTTGCAGATCAATCAGTTCCGACAGCCTCCGGGCCGACAGGATGCCAACAATGATATGAATTGCACCGAACAAAACCATTAGAAGTCCGTGCAAACTGGCAGCGATAGACTCGGTGGATTTTATGCAGGGCGTTTCTGACAGCACGGAACTTCTTCCTGCCGGGGTTTTCCAATGTTGCGGTGCCAAGCCCCCATTTTCCGGACCAAAATATGCCGGAATTATCGCATCTGCTGCCTTGTTTGCTGAAATTCCAGGAAAGCATTTTTTTTGATTGCAGTAGGCCACATAGGCTGCAAACAACCGCTCGCTATTTTCAAAGTAGAAATCGATTGCGTCACCGAGTGCCTGCCAAACAACAATTGTCGGAAGGGACTTGAAACGGTCGACCGGAGTGGCGTTGTGTTCCAAAGACTTCGCGTACTTACGAACTTTATCGCCCGATATAGACGGATCAGTGAACAAATGGTCAGCAAACACACTCAAAACGGTTACGAAGCGCCAATAGTATGGCAAACTAATGGGCGTACTGGCCTGATGCCGGACTGGAACAACTTCCATCTGACGTGGCGCGTTGTCGGAGGTTAGCCGCAGGGGCTTAGGTTCAAATAGCTTCCTGGGATGCCAAAGGCAGTCAGGCAACAGTTTTTTTCCCAATTCCGTAGTATTGAGAGATGTACGGGTTTGCGAGATCTTTTTATAATAACCGTTCTCAGCCAACCAGTTACGACATTCCGCAGCAAAACGCTGGGCGCTTTCATCTGAACATTCTTCAATTGCATGCCAGTCTCTTTTACTTGACGGGGCGTGAGGAATATCAGCTGGTATTTCTAACAATGTATTTTCAAGAAAACCGTATAGGCGGCCAGGCCATTGATAGAGAGTGGCCGTCGGAGCAGCGGAGGTCGACAAACTGTGAATTAGCCTTTTAACGTCGGCCTGAGCTACAAGATCAAATCCGCAGTCAGCTATTTTGAATTCTTCGGACCTGAGAATGAAATAATCGATGAGTTTCAGCGCGCAAATCAGCTGCATTCTCACGGTTCGAGGGCCTATCAGGGCTCCTTTGCGATTGTAGGGACTACCAACCTGCAGGAGAGTCTCTTTTATTTGACTAAGAAGAGGTTGGTTCTTTATGTCGGTCAGCGTGGATCCGTCATTCAAGGCAACTGAAAAGTTGACCAATATTGGTTCATGTTCGCCGACCTCCATCACCCACGTCGAGTCATCAAATTCTGAAGACAACCAGTCATGCAAAAAACGGTTGCCGTCAGTAAGCCCTTGTAGCCTCGAGAGCTCTTCCTGAATTTTATTTGAGGGCATTATGTTCATTGCGCTTAAAGAGCGGGCCCACTAAATCTGATTCAGCGATCGTCAATAGTGCTCGAACATCTGGACGCTCGAAATCCTCAGCGCGAATGTAGGCCAGCAATTGCACGGCTGTTTCTTGCCAGAATGAAAGTCGAGGCGACACGCCCCTTAGACATTCATCTTTTATTTTTTCTAGCATCAGTAGGACTTTCAGAGTTTGGTCACTGATACAAAAAATTGTCTTTCTACCATTAGGTGAAGACGTAAGTGCCGAGTTCGAGTTGTCGAACACCGGTCGAACATTTTCACTCAAAAACATATCGAGTTCATGTTCAGAATTGAAACCGAGGGCGGAAAGTTGATGGCGGCTGTTTTTGGTCGCTTCAAAAACTATTTCAAGCTGGAACACCCTCAAGGACCGCTCTTCAATATAAGCTCGGATTGCGGACGGCATATAGTGATCAATGAGACTTCTTTTGAACTCTTTGTGCCCAAGAACATTGGCAAATTCACGCAAACTCCCGGTCCGAACAAAGGTCTGAATCGCGACGCTGGCCCGCAATCGAGTAAATGTGAAGACCGAACCAAGTCGGACTGCGTCCTCATCCGGAATACCAAGTTGAGACAATTGAGTCTTGAAACGCTTTTGCAGCTGATCACGATACGCAATTTCAGCTTTGTCCACGGTTCTCGGGAAAGCCATCGCATGCCCGCGGTGAAGGTACAGCGCTTTCCAGTTCTCATCGTCTCTGTCTCTTAGGTATTCCCTGAGGGGCTCTGTCAAAGCGAGAAGCTTCTCAATCAAGGTCTGAGAACAATCAGTAAGTTTTATAAGTTGTTCTGCGTTTTCTGGACCCCTGCGGCGTTTTATGACTCGGAGGTAGCACCCTTCGTCCGTACGCTTGAGACAAATGAGCCTGCCGCTTTCATCGTAGGCATCTACGCTCCAAATAGCAGATGGGGTGAGCTGTGGATGTTCAATAGCTAACAAAGCATTGAAAGCGATCAGATCCAATATGTCTGGTATTGCCAATACCTCCGCAGCAGCGGACGGGTCTGTAAACAACTTGTCGAAGCCTTTGTCGTTTCGGCAAACATAACCATAGTGCCTAAATGTAGAACATACATTTCTTTGCCATTTTGGGTTTTCAATGGCAGTCATCCACGACTTAGTTCCATTGGCCTTTCGAAAAAGCTTTGTTGCCGGCACTTTTTTGGGAACTACTACACCCCTTCGTGCCAGGGTCTCTATTTTTTCGAACCTGGACCAAATCCCATCCACCTTCCATCTGGCCCATCGAGCAATAGCATCTACATCTTGGTCTATTTGCCCTAAAAGACGACTGGCAACCTCCGGTCCGGCAATCCACTCGGGCATCAATGTCAGGAGCTTCTGTTTCATTAGCTTGCCATTTTGGCCGACAACGAGATTAGTTTGTGCTCCCTTTTTGTTGTAGCTGCGTGTGGTAGGAAGGCCTCCTTCCGGTTCAACGATTAGACCTGTGGGAAATAAATAGTCGTACAAAAATAACCGGTATTGGATGCGCCGCTCTTTTGAAAGACTGGAAATAGAGAGTTCGCTGTCTGGTTTTTGTGCTGACTCCAAAAACGCCTTAAGCTGAGACAGGAAAAATCGCCGAGAACCTTCTGGCGATTGCAGTTGAAACAGATTGTCGCGCCCTAAAATTACCAACTGCGAAAATAGTGTTGCCAGCGATCCATGAATTGACCGGCGCTGGTTTTGATGAAAAAGGTCAACCGCCGAAAACAGTGTTTTGGTAAATTGGGGACCGCACGAACGATAGACGTCGTGAAGCTTATAGTATCTTCTGGTACCCGATCTTGATTCAGAAGGCCAGCCGCACCAAAAATCGTGTAGGCTTTTGTCGAAAGTTGGCGTTCCATATTCGCTGAGCAAATCATCTAGTTCAAAGTCTGTGATACTTCCACTCATATATAGTGAGCTGGGCTCAAAGTAATCGATGGAGGTAAGGCATTTCAGCAGGCTCCTGGTGAAGTTTATTCTATTTCTTTTGTTTCGACGGAAAATAAGATCATTTGCTTCGTAGACGCAAAAAGTCTCTAGAACATTTGTATTCTGTCTCTTGAAATCTTTCTCAGGAATGAGTTGCTGACCATAAACTTGAAGGAAATACTCCAAGCCGGGCAGAGACGATTTAAGCTTGCTGCGAAACCATTCGCTCTGCAATGACGCAGCATTCAGCAAATCGTCCTTCACGGAGCCATCTAGCTTTTCAAAGTCGTAGCAAGCCAAGTCAGCCCGTCTGAGATCAATTATGCCCATGCTGTGATACTCCTTTATGGGCCGGAGCATGACAGCAGAAATCCACTATTCAATACATGGCGGGGATTTTTCTCTATGAAAAATGCACTCTTCGAAATTTGCTTTCTGGCATCTCTTTAAACCAACAAGCGCAACGCGCTTGTGCATAAAGGCTGACAATTATCAGACTACTTAACCGTCAATATTCTCTTTTTTTTATACAAAACAGAATATTAGCTGATTTGACAACTTGCGTAAGACTCTGAAAATTTCAACTCGTCTAAAAACAAAACACCATTGTGTGCCAGGCTGACTTCTCCCGGTCGTCCGCGGGTTCCGCCGCCCACTAATGCTGGCTGGCTAGCCGAATGGTGCGGTGACCGGACAGGTCGTTCGCGGCTGATACCCCCTTGACCAAGTTCACCGGCTACAGAGGCAATCATACTGATTTCTAGCGCTTCCGCGGGCGAAAGTGGCGGCAAAATCGAGGGCATTCGAGATGCCAACATTGACTTGCCGGAGCCGGGCGGGCCAATCATCAGAAGGGCGTGCCCGCCTGCGGCGGCAATTTCCAGTGCCCTTTTTGCGTTTTCCTGCCCTTTCACCTCAGCAAAATCCGAGAGGACCAAAGATGGTTCCGCAAGTTTGGGTTCGGGCGTCGGTAACATCTGAACGCCCTTCAGATGATTCACCAATTCTATAAGTGTCGAGGGTGCTGTCACTGTCACCTTACCAGCCCACGCCGCCTCCGGACCGGAAACGTTGGGGCATACGATGCCAAAATCCTTGCTGTTTGCGAAAATTGCGGCTGGCAGCACACCTGGCACCGCCCTAATGCTGCCATCGAGACCAAGCTCACCCATCATGATGGTTTCGCTTAAACTATCGGACGGCAATACACCCATCGCAACCAGCAATCCGGCAGCAATAGGAAGATCATAGTGACTGCCTTCTTTGGGCCTGTCTGCGGGCGACAGATTTACTGTAATTCGTTTGGGAGGCAGCGAAAGACCAAGAGCAGAAAGTGCTGCCCTCACTCGCTCCCGCGCTTCTGTCACCGCTTTATCAGGCAGGCCAACAACCGTGAAACTGGGCAAGCCATTAGCCACCAAAACCTGAACTTCGACAGGACAAGCTTCAATGCCATCAAAAGCTACGGTTTCTATAGTGGCAACCATTAATCAGTTGGCTTCCAGTTGTCAGTTCACGCAATAATTGTATTGCAGACTCTATCACACAAAGTGAACATAACAAGAACAAATTGGTTGCACATTGCCTGAGGCGTCTTCTGGTATAAATCTAACTCTGTGGGCTTATTGGATGGCGGAGAATATCGGGTGACCAAAATTGCAATTCATGGTGCAGGTTCAATTGGATGTTTTGTTGGCGGTGTTTGGGCGGCTGCGGGCCTTGATATAACACTTATCGGCCGCGACTATGTTCAGGAAACAGTGTCCAAGCACGGTATGACGCTTACCGATTATGATGGTTTTTCAGCGAGCGTACCGGCAACCAACATTGCCTTTTCAACAACACCGTCTGTGCTCGCAGAAGCTGACATCATCGGCCTGGCAGTCAAAAGCACAGGCACGGAAGGTGCCGCCGGTGAAATCAAAGCACACGCCAAACCGGGTACTATCGTTGTGAGTTTGCAAAACGGCATCAGCAATGTTGAAAAACTGCGCAGCCTTTTGCCGGAACAAACTGTGCTTGCCGGAATGGTGCCGTTTAACGTTGTTGGTATGGAGGGTGGACGCTGGCACAAAGGCACGCTCGGTGTGTTGATGGCTGACAGGCACCCGGCACTGGAGCCGATCGTGGAAGCCGCTAACGGTGGGCCTGCGGCACTTGAGCTGCGCGACGATATGCTTTCCGTCGCCTGGGGAAAGCTTTTGTTGAATTTAAACAATGCGATCAACGCTCTCTCGGGTATTCCACTGTATGACGAGCTTTCTGACCGCAACTATCGTCGGGTTTTGGCTGCCTGCATACGGGAAGGTTTGATGGTCCTGGAGGCCGCTGATATTGAACCTGCTAAAGTTTCTGCCTTTCCACCAAAATGGTTACCCAATTTTGTTGGCTCGCCCAACTTTTTGTTTAACACCATTGGCTTGAAGCTTCAAAAAATTGACCGGCACGCCAGGTCTTCGATGGCAGATGATTTCGAGATGGGCCGCAAAAGCGAGATTGACTATCTGAACAGCGAGGTTGTTGCACTTGCGGATACGCTTGGCATCGATGCGCCTGTCAACAGGGCCATTGTTGAGCTGGTCAAACAAGTAGACAACGGTGCAAAGAAAACCTGGAGTGGAAAGGATCTGCGCGCGCAGGCTCTTGGAAACTGACAGCTTAGGCCTGCTGTTCGGGATCCAGTATCTCCAAAAGCTTATCCAGATCTTCGCCGCTTAGGTGACCGATCCGTTTTGCCATCAAGTTGGCCACTTTACTGGCTTTGGCGTCCAAGCCAACCGTATCGATCGTAGAGCGCCGCCGGGACAGCTGCGCCAAGGTCTGCAGCTCTTCTGCTTCATCCCAAATTAGGCCAAAATAGTGAATGATTTTCTGGGTAAGCGGCCAGGATGGCGCGCCTTTTTTCCCATGTTCCAGCGCAGACAAATAGGCAGCAGAGACGTCAAGGGCACCCGCCATGTCTGCCTGACTAACCCCTTTTGCTGCTCTGAGCGCCCGCATTCTGTCACCAAATTCTGTCATCTTGGGGGCTTGCTCCCTGGTGCTTTTCGGCGGAGTACAACATAAAGCGCGCCATCGCCTCCATGCTCTTGCGCTGCTGGGCCGTATGAATGCACAAACGCCTTGAGGTCTGGTCCCGAAAGCCACATGGGGACCATGCGCTTCAATACGCCGCCATGCTGCTCAAACTCATTCCGCGTTCGATAGGCAACCGGCGTTTCTGCTGCCAGCTGGCTATAGCGCTTGCCGCCCTTGCCGGTCACAACAAGCAGGATTTTATCACCGCGCCGGATGCAACCTTCAATCACGCTTTTCAGGGTATTGAAGGCATGGTCCTGGGTCATTCCGTGCAGATCCACAGATCGGTCAAACTCCTGGCGGCCCTTGGTGATATTCCTCCGGGTTTTGCGATCAATTCTTGCTTCTGGTTGTGCGCTCGAGCCGGTCAGCCACTCGCTGGGTAGCCTGTCATAACGCACCTCAGTTGGGCGAATAGCTTTTGGTGGTGGCGGCGCTTCTGGGCGGTCACCGAGGGGGGTTACTGTTTTGGTGACCTCCTGCCAAACTGCTTTGTCGGATGGTGAAAGGGCGCCAGGTTTCTTTTTGCGGGTCACTGAGTGCTGCCTGCGCGTTCTGCAAGGGCTTTGGGCAATATCAACCAATATCGGCCTGCGTTCGCCATACGACCTGCGATTTCTTCTGCACGGTCACCAAACCCCCAAAACACGTCGCCGCGAATTTCCCCGGTAATGGCACCGCCCGTATCCTGGGCAACCATCAACCGGTTAAACGTCTGGTCCTCAGCCTGTTCCCCCACAGGATTGGGGTGGCTGGTACTAAGCCAAACCGGCGCGTGCAACGGCAAATGCTTTCGGTCTACGGCAAGGGACACTTCGGCCGTGAGAGGCACATTTGCTGAGCCAAACGGGCCGTCGCCCACGTCAATTTCGCGGAAAAATACGAAGGACGGGTCGGTGTTCAACACTTGTTGGACTGCCTCCGGGTTGTCAGCAAGCCACGCCCGGATTGCCTGGCCAGACATTTTTTCCCGCGGAATGGCGCCAGTTTGCAAAAGGTGACGGCCAATCAACTGGTTGGGGTGGCCGTTCTGGGCCGCATAGCCAATGCCCATAAAACTACCGTCCGGCATAAGCACACGACCCGACCCCTGAACGTGCAGGAAATAAGCGTCAACGGGGCTGTCCACCCACAAAACTTCAAGTGCCCGGTTCGCAAGCGCACCCGCTTCAATCGAGGCGCGGTTGGGGTAGGGCACCAGCCTGCCGTTTTCGACCTTGCCCGCGACGCGGCGCCCCATAAGGTCCGACCGGAAATCGCCCAGGTTCACCATTACCAGTTCCGGCGGGCGACCATACAAGGGCGTACTGAAACGCTCAGATTTCTGCAGGCTGCCACGCAGCAATGCCTCATAGTATCCGGTAAAAGTGCCTGCTGTTTCGCCTGCGAGCGACACCGCGAGCGGCGCGAAATGGTCTGCTAACGCTCTGCGAATGTCAGCGTCAGTTGTGGCTTGCAACAGGTTTGAGCAGGGCACCGCCCAATCGGAAACACGGCCACCGATACTCGCTCCAGGTAAGCGGCGCCCCGCGGGCAATGTGTCCAGCTTTTCACAGGAACGGGTGAGGGCGGGCAGCGCACCGGACAGATCAGTCTCTGACCATCCTGGCAAATCTGTGAAGGCAACAGGCTCAAATTTTAAGCCTGGTGGGGCTTTGCTTGAAAAAACGAGGGCCAGCAACAGTGCAGGCGCCACCAGAACAAGGAGTGCCAGCGAAATAAGAAGTGGCCGTTTCATAAAATTAGCCTGCGCGCGTTGCGATCAGCATCCAGTTGGGATCCTTGGAGCGCGTATCACGGGCAAAGGTCCATTTATCGGAAAGATCGATTGCGTCAGACAGGTCACCGTCTACCAGCTTACCGTCTGCGTCGCGCGTCACGGCAATGATTTCGGCGGCAAAATCGATCGTTATTTCCGCGCTGCGCTTGATCATTTGAGCAGCCGAAATCTTGGCGTCAGTAACATCCAGAATCCGGTTCTCCAGGGTCAGTCCGTCTTTTTCACGCTGATCAATAGCGGCACTGAACTGCGAAAACACGGTGTCATCCAAGAAGTCCTGAAGCGCTGCTTTGTCGCCTGCCCAAAAAGCTTCCAGGATCATCTGATAAGCACTTTTGGCACCGTCCAGAAATTGGCCGGCATCAAAATAGCTGTCCGCACGGCGAATATCGCTTAGACCAGCACGAACCTCAGGATCTTGCGCCAAGTCGATCACATCCGCCTGACCACGGTTTACTTCAACAGCATCTGCGTCAATTGTCGGGGCATTGTCTTGCGCATACGGCGCGCGCCCAGCCGCAGGCGGAAGGGGTTCGTTGCCAGTTTTTTTGCCAAGCTCAGACCTCAGTCTAAGGGCGATAAAACCAGCTACCACGGCAATCAGGATTACATCTAACATACGCGTTTCGCTCTATTAATTCACTGTCGATGGCCGAAATTGTTCAAGGCCTGTGTCACATGCTACGAGTGTTTTCAGCTTATGGTTTCGGCCAATGTAGGCAAACGAAACAAAGGAATTCCAATCGCACCATTGAATAGCGACCCTGTCGTTCCTTTATAAATAAGAGGTTTCCAAACAAAGAACAAGGCTTCTGGTCGTGTCAAAAAGCTGACCAAAGCATCACTGTTTGGTTTGTGTGATGAGGAATAGACCCACATGGGCTTAATAATTTTGTTGGTGTTTGTTGCTGTTCCATTGTTGGAACTGAGCATTTTGATTGAAGTGGGAAGCGACATTGGTGCTGTGGCAACCATCGCTTTGTGCTTGTTAACCGCAGGCGTGGGGCTGTCTTTAATTCGCATGCAAGGCCTCAAGGTTATTGCTGACCTGCAGGCCGCATCTGCTGAGGGTGGGCCAATCGTTGAGCCGGTTATTCACGGCTTTTTCTTGCTGGTGGCGGGGTTGTTTCTGTTTTTTCCGGGCTTTATGACCGACGCGCTTGGCGGGTTGCTTCTCATCCCACCCATCCGCTTAATGCTGGGCCGGCTTGGCATTGCCAAAGCGGCAGCAAAACGGACACAGTCCTTCCGCTACAGCCGTCATACCGAAAGCGGCAAGGCCAGCATCATCATTGATGGAGACTTTACTGAAATGGATAGGGAAGAGCGCGCACCGGGCGAAAACCCCTGGGCAAAACGCGACGAATCCATTACAGACAGCGCAAAAAGTGACGAGAACGACCAAAAAAATGACGGTTAGGCCCGGCTAGCTGTGATTCTGCCGTTTTTGCCAGTTGTTCAAAGCAAGAAAGCATGCTAGCCCTCCGTCCAAATTCTCGTGCCAATTGGAATACGAAGTGTCAGCGGTTTGCTGGCTAGAAACAGATTAGTTGATTTAAAGAGCGATATCATGGCTGAAAACGATACAGACAACACACAAACTCCCGTCGGCGGTGCAGCTGATGCGGGTCAAGCGCCACAAGCAGGTGTTTTGGCGCAGTATGTCAAAGACCTTTCTTTTGAAAACCCGAATGCTCCTGCCAGCATGCAAGGCCAAAACAACGCCAAGCCTGCCATTGACGTGAGCGTGAATGTTGGTGTTCGCAAAATGAACGACGAGATGTATGAGGTTGATCTCAAAATCTCTGCGAAAGCTGAAAACATCGGCGAAAACGGTGAGCGTCAGGTCGCTTTTGTTGTGGAACTTGCGTATGGCACACTGTTTGGCATTCGCAATGTTCAGGAAGATGCGATCAAGCCATTCCTGCTCATTCAGGCACCGACGATGATGTTCCCGTTCGCGCGTCGCATTATTGCTGACGCGACCCGTGACGGCGGTTTCCCGCCGCTCTTGCTGGAGCCGATTAATTTTGAAGCCTTGTACGCGCAGCAACAGGCTCAGGAAGCGGGAGCAGCGCCTGCGCAGCCAGCGGAAGACGGCGCACCAGCACCGATCAACCTGAACTAGGCTGAAATCGAAACAGTTTTAAGCCCGGCACTCTCTTGAGTGACCGGGCTTTTTTATTGGGCTGTCGTGACCCGGTTTATTATGCGTGTGCTTCTGTGAGTTGCCGTGCACGCCAGATGGTGGCATTGCTCGTCAGGTCAATCGCAATGTGAAGCAGGATCGCTGGCCATAAAGACCCCGAAAGCAGGTAAACAAGCGTAAGCACAGCGGCGATGCCAGCGACTTGAGCAAGTGCCGTAATGCTTTTCTGATAGAGGTGCGCCAACACAAAGGCGATGACGGACAGAACAGCCGCAACCCACAGCGGCACCCAATGGGCAAAAAACCAGATAAGAAAGCCACGGAACATAATCTCTTCCGTAATGCCCGCGGTCAGGGAAACCATTTTGAACAGCCGGTAGTCCGCCCGCGTACGCGGCATCACATCGCTTACACCGTCCTCCTTCGCAAGCGACTTCATGATGGACTGCGCGGTATCAAGGTGCGTACCGGCCCGGAAAGAATGCCAAAGCAGCAAACCGCATATCACAAACGTCGCCAGCCATACCCGGGGCCCAAGGCCTGAAGCACCCGGATTGAAACCAAGATCAGCAAAACTGCGGCCCTGGCTTCCCCACACCCAAAGGGTGAAAACGCCAAACACCCACAGGAGCAGAATGGTTTTACGGTAGCTTGAGGGCAGCAGAGTCGGATCATCTTCTGGCGAGATATCCCGGTGCCGCCAGGTTTCAAAAAGACCATAGGCCGGCAGCAAAACGGCAAACATCACAACAGCGGTAAAATCCAGAATAGTTGGCATAATTTTTCTCCGAAACCCAAACAAATTCTTGATTTTTATGGGTTTTAGTATATTATGTAAATGTGATTTACGTTTACATAATGAGTTGGCAGCCATGAGTCAAGGGGTTCGGGAAACGCACCAGCGTCGCTCTCGTCAAACGCGTGATAAGCTTTTGAACGCGCTCGAGAAATTATTGCGGGAAAAAGACTTCGCTGAAATCGGCGTGGCGGAGATTGCCAAAGAAGCAGGCGTATCTCCGGCTTCAATTTACCGGCGATTCGACAAAAAAGACGGCTTTATCGCCGTTTTGTTTGACCTGTATCTTGAGCGCCTGAATGACTGGGTTTCTTCACCAGAGGCGCAATTGGATTTGCATGGTTGCAACCTAAAACAAGCGCTTCACAAGGTGGTGGCGGGCGCCTGGAAGCAACTGCAGCAGCAAACCCACCTCCTCAAAGCCATCTATTTGCATGGCAGAAAACACCTGGACCTGATGGGCGAAAAGGGGGACCTGTTTGAAGCCGGGATGCTGATGGCCATGCAGGGCATTATCGCGCTCTATGCAGACACAGTAAAACGCCCCGACCACGACAAGGCCGCCCGCATGCTCGCTTATTATTTCAATAATATTCTTATCGAACGAGGCCTTTTCAAAAAGCAGACCAGCACCTGGGCCGATCCACTTTCCGACGAAGAGTTTATCGGTGAAATCGCAGAGTTCGCCTATGCGTATCTGACAGTCAGCCCTGAGTGAAACCGTGAAAGTGATCTGGTCCGCGCGCGACCCACACGGTGCCTAAAGGATCAAATCACTTTGGTCGATAGCTGCTGTAACACCCTGCAATAACACACTGCCCCCATCCCAGCTCACCAACGTATTGCCGTTGCTTTGGGTAATGGAAATCGCATCAATCGTTACATTGAGCTGAGAGAGATTGAGCAGGTCTTCACCGTCGGTGAAGTCGGTAATCACATCACTGCCACTACCATTTGAAAACACAAAAACATCTCGGCCCGCACCACCAGTCAACGTATCGTCGCCGGTGCCACCGTTTAAAATGTCATCGCCGCTACCGCCGTCCAAAGTATCGCGATCAGAACCACCATACAGGCTGTCACTGCCGCTGCCTCCGGCAACAGAGTCTCTCTCACTGCCACCGAATAACTGGTCATTGCCGCCGTCCCCGCTGATGGTGTCGTTGCCGGCACTGCCAAAAACAGTGTCATTGCCGTCACCAGCTTCGATCAGCTCACGGCCGGTTTTGCCTGAATAAATAAGGTCGTCACCGCCTTGTCCGCGCATCGTGTCGTCGTCAAGCCCACCGCCCATGGTGTCGGCACCACCGCCGCCCATGATAAAGTCGTCACCAGTGCCGCCCCAGATAAGGTTGCCGCCGTCATTTGGGTTGTTGCCAAACGTGTCACCATTGTTCACCCGGCCGTCGCTCTTGTCCTGCCAGTTTGATCCTACAAGCCTGTCGGCCCCGTCACCGCCAAAAAGGGTGTCAGAGCCCGAGGGTGCATTCACATCGCCGCCACCACTGAAGGCCGCGTTACCACCGATGAGAACATCATCGCCGACGCCGCCACCGATCACGTCGTTACCTTTGCCGCCAGCAAACTTGTCGTTGCCTGTATCGCCTGCAGTGGCTCTGATGGTGTCGTCGCCGTCACCGGCTGCGATAGTGTCATCGCCCACAGCGCCGAACATAACATCGGCACCGGTCGTGCCGTCCATGCGGTCACCGTCAGCGCCCGGATTCACCTTTTGAATATCAGTCCGGTTGGCAAAACTTCCGCCATTAATGGTGACCTGGCCGTCGGTTGTCTGTCGTATGCCCACGCCGAAGCCTTCGATCGTGGCGTTGTTAACAATAATGCCCTGATCATTCATAAAATGCCCCAAATCGAGCCCAATACCGCCCTTGCCGACAAGGCGAATGTTGTCGATTGTAATCCGGTTCACATAGGGCGCCGCGAACGCCACCTGCTCCACATTCCAGATGGTGGCATCCTGAATAGTTGATCGAAGCTGGCTGAAGTAGCTGTCTGGTGGAACGGAAATGCCGTCCTCAGCATGCACGTCTTCACCAAAGAAATTGGTATGCAGGTAAAAAATCTGAATACCTTTGGTAGCGCTATATCCTTCGTTTCCGATGAAGGAACCAATAGGCACGTCCCAGATTTCCATATTGGTACCGTCGGGTCCAATCAGGTTTCCGTTAGGAACATTGGCTGAATTGTGAAAGACCTTCTGCGTGTTGCCATCCGGTGTTTTTTCAAGCAGGCCTTCGGGCCACCAGATATAGGCGTGACCAGAGGCACCGGACACAACATTGTCCTCTACGCGCACGTTTGGTCCGTGGAACCAGAAGCCATCGCCCTGAAAACCATAGTCCTGTAGGTGTTCGCGTGCGTCAGGGTCCAGTTCTTCCCCACCGGCAAGCGGGTCATTTTTATTGACCGTGCGAATGGCAATATTGCCGATGAAAGAACCAATCTCGTCGCCCGCCTCGGTGTTATAGGCAGCACCCACAATATTGTGGCTGACGTTATTGGTGAAATCTACATGTGAGGAATGGTTGACGTAGGCCCAGCCCGGATCGTCCGTGACAACAGAACCGTTCACTTTCCCGGCTTCGCCATTTTTGTCTGTACCACCCTTGTGGAAATGCAGGGAATAGCGGCCACGTACATTGTCGCCGCCCAGATCAATCGGCGCAATATTAGGGTCCAGGTCGACAAACTGATGATCATTAAGTGGCTGTGATTTGTCAGTGCGGCCCAGATCGTCAAAGGCGGCAAAATTAATATCAGCGTCATTGGTATGCATGATCATGACATGACCACGGTGTGCAAGGTCCGCGTTTTCAGACGTAAACAATATGTTGCGTGTCAGGTTGGCTACATGCACTTCAAGGTCTGAAAGCGGCGCAACGTGATCCAGGGCAAGCGGCGTGTCAAAGCTGACCACATTGCCATCAATTGACGTGATCTGGACCTTCTCATCAGACTCCGGATTTTTAGGGTCGGTGCCGGCGATAACAATGGTGTCACCCACTTCCCAGCCGGTTGGCGCTTGCTTGAGTGTAACCGAGGTGTCGCCTTGTTTGGGAAATTCGGCAACCGCCGCAAAAGCCAGTTTTTCCTCTCCGTAAATGGTGGTTTTGCCATGCAGGAGCGCGCCACGGCTCAGGAGATTTGGGTCCCAAGTTTTATTGATGGCGCCATCATCTGCAAAGATGATCTTTGCCGTGACGTCGCTTGCGATCGGTGCATCGGCGGTGCCAATAACAAGGTGACCTGTCATGGTTGTGACAAGCGTATCGACGTTCAGCTCGGTATTAACGTCATTTTTAAAAGACAATGTGCCGTCAACACGCACGGTTTTAAGGTCCGTGTTGATAACACCGTCAACACGGACCTCCACGCCTTCCGGGATATGAACCTTGGCCCAGCTTGTCGGCACCTGGTTATTTGACCAGGTGGCCGGGTCCGACCAATCGCCAGAGGACACAGCTGTGTGCGTCACATCACTCAGCTGGACCAGCGACATTGCTGGCATATGCGCTGAATTCATCGCGGTGTGGCTTGTACCATCTGTATTTTGCACGGCATCAACTCCTGGTTCATGTGTCCCATGCAGAACCAACGGTCGATGCCGACAATTTATTCCAAATTATTTTGAATGGTAGTGATCACGCCATAGCTTGGGCTGCGGTATTTGATTGCTCTCGCCGTGTTGCCATGCGCTTGTCCATCATGGCGGTGAGTTGGGCCACAAGGTCCGCGTCTGCAACATCCGGATGGCCACTGTTGAAAGGGGGAGCCGGATTATATTCGATTGCCAACTGGATCATCTTCGCGGCCTGCTCGCTCAATAATTCCGCAACGACCGTCAGGGCAAAATCGATACCGGCCGTGACACCGCCACCTGTGATGCGGTTTCGGTCTTTTATGACCCGGCCCTTTTCATAGGTTGCACCGTACCCTTTGAGCATTTCTGTACAGGCCCAATAAGTGGATGCCTTGTAGCCCTTCAAAAGCCCAGCGGCCCCCAGAAGCAGCGAGCCGGTGCAAACCGATGTCACAAACTTGGCGCCTTCGCCTTGCGTGCGTACAAAATCCAGAACCTGTTGGTCATCCATAATGTCAATTTGGCCGGGGCCACCGGGCACGCATATGACATCAAGCGGCGGGCAATCGTTCATCGTTGTGGTTGGCAAAATCTGCATGCCAGTGTCTGCCGTGACCGGGGTCAGGGCTTTCCAAACCAGGTGCACTTTTGTGTCCGGCATGTGAGAAAACACCTCAAATGGACCGGTGAGGTCCAGCTGTGTGAGGTTGGGGTACAATAATAATCCTATCTGAAGTGACATTCGGGTCTCCTGTGGTTTCGCTTGTTTTGACAGACCTTAGATTTCACTCTATGGTGGCGTAAATGACATATAATTATGATTTTCTGCCATGACGCCACCACATGAAAGCCTTAAGACCCTGATCATCGCCTATGACGGCGCGCAACTTCTGGATATTGCAGGGCCATACCAAGTGCTTGCCTCTGCGAACGACGAAGCCAAACGAACGGTGTATGACCTTCATTTTGCGAGCATAGACGGTGAGCGAACAGAAACATCGGCCGGCTTGACGCTGTTGTCTGAGCCACTGGAAAAATATGACCCGTCTGCCTTTGACATGGTTTTGGTGGTTGGGGGTAATGCGCCAGACATTACGCGCGCCGCCAACAGCCCTGCGCTGCAGCACTGGCTCAAAGTGGCCAATCCGCATTCGAGGCGTATGTGTTCAGTTTGTACCGGAACCTTTGCGCTGGCGGCCGCGGGGCTGCTTGACGGCGCCAGGGTGACCACCCATTGGCGCAGCAGTCGCATTCTCGCTCGTCTATACCCGGACCTCACTGTCGACGAAGACGCAATCTACCTCAAAAGCGGCAAAATCTGGTCTTCTGCAGGCGTCACAACCGGCATTGACATGTGCCTAGCGATCGTCAGGGAAGACCTGGGCGCACATGTTGCCATGGCCATCGCCCGCCGCCTGGTTTTATATGCGCGCCGTCCGGGACATCAGGCACAGTTCAGCGTACTTCTGGAGGGGCAAAGTCAAACCGCAGGCCCATTGACCAAAACCCTGCAATGGATGGCTGACAATCAGCAAACCATCGCTTCTGTGCGCGACTGCGCTGAGCACGCGGTCATGAGCGAGCGCACCTTCCATCGCCGGTTTGTGGCCGAGACCGGTATGACACCCGCAAAATATCTCGAGTCGCTGCGTCTCGAGACCGCACGCGGCATGCTTGAGCAAACACGATCACCATTAAAGCAAGTGGCGGCTTTAACGGGGTTTTCGAGTGATCAACATATGATTCTTGTGTTTGAAAAACGCATGGGTATGAGCCCGACCGATTACCGAAAACTTCATGGCAGGTTACAGGGCGCCGCCTAGGCATTGGTGGCGTGGTCGCTGGCAAAATTTGTCGCTGGCAAAGTTTCTGGCGCCCTGCGGCAATGTTGGCTAGAGTTCCTGCACAGAGGAATGTGGGGCTCAACACTGTATGACCATGATGATTGTCCGCTATGGTGCGCTCTTGGCCGTGTTTCTGATCGCCGTGGAAACCGCGACCCGATCCTATATCTCGCAGCCCAACGACATTGAGCTTTATTTGGGCGGCGTCGCCGCCATCTTTCTGGTTCTGGGGATATTTGTCGCTCAAAAGGTGAAAAAACCAGCTGCAGCTGACGGGAACACACCCGACCAATTATCCGTTCTGGACCGGGCTGACTTCAGTGACCGGGAATTGGATGTGCTTTTGTTTCTTTGCCATGGGTACCCCAACAATGAGATCGCCGATCAGCTTGGAATTTCAGGCAATACTGTCAAAACGCACCTTAAAAACATCTACGGAAAACTGGGTGTTAGCAACCGCACGCAGGCCGCCGCTGAAGCCAAGCTTTTGAAAATAGTAGGATAATTTGATTTTCACCCAAACGGGTGAAGACAATTGCGGGTCAATTTGGTGGGGTATGGGTGTCCGAGCACACGACAGGAGACAAGAAATGACTAAATTGATCGCCAAATGGGGCGGCATTATTGGCGGTGTAATGGTTGCCGTGATGCTGATCGAGTTTGCCCTCGTCCCAAAACCCGGGCCAGAGCACTTCGAGATCAGCGAGATGCTGGGCTATGCAACTATTCTGGCAAGCCTGGCCATCATGTTCCTGGCAATGAATGAACAAGAGAAGCTGGCGGGGGATGAACCCGTCACCATGTGGCAACGCATCTTGCTCGGCAGCGGAGCTGCCGTGGTCGCAGGCGCCTGCTTTGGGATATACAATGTCATATATTCGGAGGTTTTGAACCCCGAGTTTATGGACACCTATTTCGCCTATTCCATTTCCCAGTTGCCAGTACAATCCGGCCCAGACTTTGAGCGCATGGCCGCCGAGCTTCTTGAACAAAAAGAAATGTTCAAGGCACCCACCACCCAGTTTCTCGTGATGGCATCTACTGTGATCATGATCGGCATACCGATGAGTGTGTTGATGGCGTTTGGGCTAAAGCTGCGCCGGACCTAACCAGCGCTTCAGCCCTCGTCATCCAACCAGTCTCGCCAAACCGGGTTGTGGGATAGTATCTCCGCGACGTGCGCATAACCAGCTGCACCTGGGTGTGCGCCGTCCCCCGCGAGCGCTTCCTGCTGCCATACAGCGGACGCGCGAACCTCTTCAAAAATATTGGCATACATTACGCCGTTTGCTCTGGCGATGGTGGCCAATTGGCGCGCCATATCTGCAATACGGTCCGTAATTTTCTCATCGTCTGCAACAGGCAGGGGGCTGATCAGGAGTGTGGGGACCATTTGTCTGGCAGCAGACAGGATGGATTTGGTGTTTTTTAGCCGGTCCAATTGACTGACCCTTGGGCGTCGGTTGTCACCGTTCAAACAATCATTGGCGCCAAAGGAAAAAACAAGCGCCTCACACCGGGTTGATTCAGCCTGCTGTTGCCACCGCGCCAGCACGTCCGCACTGGTGTCACCTTGAACGCCAAAATTTTGAAAACTCAGGTTTTGCGCCTGACAAATGCGGCCTACCCAGCCCAAGCCTTCCGGGTCCCCAACACCCAGAACAAAACTGTCGCCAAAAAACCGATTTTCTGTTGGGAGTTCACCGAACCGCTTTCGCGAGCCTGAGGAGCGCACGGGCGCAAATCACATCGGCGGGATTGCCGGTGGTTTTACAGTCAAGCTCGGCTTCAAGAAGGATATTCAGCGCCTGTTCCAGCTTTGTGGATGACCAGTTTGCGAGCTCGCGCGTGAATTTGTCTTTCTCCGCAAAAAACACCGGTGGCCGCAGTTTATTGACCGCCTCCATCGGGTTCATGCCGCTGTCCACATGGCTGCGCGCCAGATGCAGACGCATCAAGCGGTTTTGCAGCGTACGAATGATCGCGATCGCGTTTTCACCTGAGGCCCAGGCGCGCTCCAAAAACTTTTCGAGATCACGCATATTGCCAGCGGTTACGGCTTCTGCAATCTGGTTTAACCCCAAAGCGGCCGTGTCGCCAACGCAGGCCTTGGCGTCCTCAAGCGTAACCTGCCCGCCGTCTTCGCCCATATAAAGGACCAGCTTGTCGAGCTCACCGCGGGAGACCATGCGATCGCCGCCCAGATTGTCGACCAAATAATTCACCGCGTCCTGACTGGCACCAAGGCCTGCGGCAGAAAACGTCGATTGTACAAGGCCAAACAGGTCCTGCGCACTGTCTTCATAGCACGCGATCGCATAGGCGTTTTTGGCAGATTCTGCCGCTTTCCTGAGCGCGGACGTGGGCTTCAGGTCACCAGCAGTGATGACAAGAAGGCCGTCACCCTGCTCACTTTCAAGCACCAGCTTCACAGGCCCCGCGCTCTCAGGACCAGCCCCTTCAAGTCGCACAAGCCGCCTGCCACCCATCATCGAGATGGCTGCGATTTCGTCTAGGAGAACGGAAGGGTTGTTTTTTACTGCCTCCGGCCCAAGGCGCACCACTTGAAACGGGTCAGAAAGGTCCTCAGCGATCTGTTTGCCAATGAGTTCGGCACATTCGCGCACCAGCCCGTCATCACGCCCAAAAACCAGCACCGCCCTTGTGCCACTTGGCACAGCCTTGAGAAGCGGGGCTATATCGCGGGGTTTTACCTTCATGGCGTCTCGGGGGTCACAGGTTCTCCATCCGCTTCTTTTGCAAAATGAAGCGCAAGACGGCGATGGATACGTTCTGCGAGGTCAAGTGCCAGGCGTTGCACAGTGTCTTCACGCTGTGAAACTGTCGCAAAATCAGAAAGCACCACATCAAAGCTGGAACGCGCTCGCAGGGACTGCGCGATCACTGGCTCTTCTTCGCCAAACTTAATCAACTGAATGTCTGCGACAAGTGTCACTTGCTCTTGTGTGGTTGCCGTATCAGGGCGCACACCAAAGGTCTCGCTGGATTGGGTTAACACCACATCGAGCCGATATTCTGGCCGCGAGCCTGAATTCAGCCGGGCCACAAGGCGGTTGCGCATTATCTGGCCCAGGCGGTCTGCAATGGGTCCAACTTCCACACTCGCAAGCTCTGCCTGCATCTGCGTCGAAGAGCCACCTGCTTCATAAAGCGGTTTAAACCCGCAAGCCGCGAGTGTCAGGCCGAGTATGAGAACCAGTATCCGCATCAGTTGGCCACGATATTGACGATGCGCCCCGGCACAACAATTACCTTGCGCACAGTATTGCCATCGGTGAATTTTTTAACATTTGCCAGATCAAGCGCCATGGCTTCAATTGCTTGCTTATCCATGTCTTTTGCAACCTCAATGGTGTCGCGCACCTTGCCGTTTACCTGCACCGCCATTTTAACCGTCGCGTCCACAGTCAGGGCCTCAATGGCCTGTGGCCAGGCTGTATTGGCAACCAATGTATCGTGCCCAAGCTTCGCCCACATTTCTTCTGCAAGGTGAGGCATCGCAGGGCCAACCAGCAGGATGAGAGTTTCGGTGGCTTCACGCAACACCTCAGCCATGCCATCCGCTTCTTTGGCGCCGCTGATCGCGTTTGCAAACTCATAAAGGCGGGCAACAGCTTTATTGAAATGCAGGTTTTCAATATCTGTCGTCACACCCTTGATGGTTTTATGGGTCGTCTTGCGAAGCTCTAATGCGGGGCCTTCAAGACTCTCCGGCACAGCACTGTCAACAGGCGCGAGCGCGATCGAAGGTTCTTCCACCATGCGGTAGATGCGCTGTACAAATCGCCATGCACCCTCAATGCCCGCTTCAGTCCACAACAAGTCACGCTCGGGCGGGCTGTCCGAGAGCACAAACCAACGCGCCGTGTCCGCGCCGTACTGGTCAATAATGTCATCCGGGTCGACCACATTACGTTTCGACTTGGACATTTTCTCAACCCGGCCCTCTGAAACCGAAAGCCCGCTATCTGACCGGAACAGGCTGCCGTCATCCTTTTTGCGGATCAGCTCGGGGAAAACCCATTCGCCGTCACTGTCTTTGTAAGTGATGTGGTTAACCATGCCTTGTGTAAAGAGGCCCTCAAACGGTTCTTCAACGTTTGTGCGGCCAACTTTTTTCAAGGCGCGTGTGAAAAAGCGTGCATACAAGAGGTGTAAAATGGCGTGCTCGACACCCCCGATATATTGGTTCACGGGCATCCATTCGTTCACGACATCTGTGTCAAATGGCTCGTCAGCTTCTGGCGTGCAGAAGCGCAGGAAATACCATGACGAATCCACAAACGTATCCATCGTATCGGTTTCGCGGCGCGCTGGTTTTCCACATTTGGGGCATGTTGTATTTTTCCAGGTCGGATGGTGCTCCAGCGGATTACCGGGCGTGTCGAACGACACATCATCCGGCAGTTTAACGGGCAAGTCCTCCGATTTGACCGGCACCACCCCGCAATCATCGCAGTGCACAAACGGGATCGGCGTGCCCCAGTAGCGCTGACGCGAAACACCCCAGTCGCGCAGGCGGAAATTAACCGTGCGTTCGCCCCAGCCCTCGTCTTCTGCCCGGTCAATAACGGCTGCCAATGCGTCTTTGGTGTCCATGCCATCAAGGAAGCGGGAGTTGATCATCGTGCCAGCACCAAGGTACGGCTCTTCGCCTAATTCATAGGCTCCCGCGTCTTCACCTGTTGGCAGAACGATCGGCAAGATGGGCAACTTGTATTTGGTGGCAAAATCAAAGTCGCGCTGGTCACCGGCGGGGCAGGCGAAAATCGCGCCGGTGCCATAGTCCATCAATACGAAGTTGGCGATATAAACCGGCAGTTCCCATGACTTGTCAAACGGGTGGTAAACCTTAAGTCCTGTGTCAAAGCCTTTCTTTTCTGCCTTTTCAATCGCTTCTTCTGTCGTGCCCATTTGGCGACATTCTTCAATAAACGCCGCTATTTCAGGGTTGTTTTCAGCGAGAGCTGCCGCAACCGGATGGTCCGCAGAAATGGCGCAGAAACTTGCGCCAAAAATTGTATCTGGCCGGGTGGTGTACACAGGCAGCTTGGTGTCAATACCGTCCGGCGCATCAACGATTTCGAAATTAAACTTCAGGCCCTCGGACCGTCCGATCCAGTTTTCCTGCATCAGGCGCACTTTGTCAGGCCAGCGATCAAGCGAGCCCAGGCCCTCGAGCAGTTCGTCGGCAAAATCAGTGATTTTTAGGAACCATTGGCTGAGTTGGCGGCGCTCTACCTCGGCACCAGAACGCCAGCCCTTACCATCAATAACCTGCTCGTTAGCAAGCACTGTGTTGTCGACTGGATCCCAATTCACCCAGCTTTCTTTGCGGTAAATCAGGCCCGCATTGAAGAAATCGATAAAAATCTGCTGTTCTTGGCCATAATACTCCGGGTCGCAGGTGGCAAGCTCACGGTCCCAGTCGATGGCAAGGCCAACGTTTTTGAGTTGCTCGCGCATGTTAGCAATATTGTCATAGGTCCAATCCGCCGGGTGAACCTTGCGCTCCATCGCCGCATTTTCCGCAGGCATGCCAAACGCGTCCCAGCCCATCGGGTGCATCACCTCAAAACCCTGCGCCCGACGATAGCGCGCAACCACATCACCCATGGTATAGTTGCGCACGTGGCCCACATGCACCCGGCCAGACGGATAAGGGAACATCTCCAGCACATAGTATTTCGGCTTGTCAGACGTGTTTTCAGTTTTGAAGGTTTTGCCGTCTGTCCAGATTTTCTGCCATTTGGCTTCTGTGGCTTTGGCGTTGTAGCGTGACATGGCTGTCTCTCAAATCACTTAAAAAATGAGAACGCGCCCGACAAGTTTCGGTGCGCGCTCCAAACTATCCCAAAACGGGGCTGGGGATGAAGACGAACCTTATCCTTCTGCGGCAATCCTTAGCGTGCGAGCACGAGAGAGGATGGCCTCCTCAATCTGTAGTGAGGTCGCAGCTTGAACAGGAACGGTAATCCAATTGCCGTTCTTGAGTTCCTGGCGCACCACATTCACCCTGATGCCATCAGACCGCAGCGTTTCAGACCGGAAGTAAACCGCAACCTTGACCCGTTCTTCGGGGGCATCGTCCGTGGAGAACCAGTCCGTGATGATTGCTGCGGAACTTGGGTAAGCATTATCGATGGGCATAAAGGACAGTGTATCGAGCGCCGCCGACCACAAATAGCCGTTCACGCCAATAGATGTCGTAAGGGGGCCGCCGAAGGCTTTTTCTTGGTCGCCTCCGCCAAAAATGCCACATGCGCCAAGCGATAGGGCCAAGAATACTGCTGCTGCCGTGCGGGCAAATCGAATCATGCTGAAGTCCGCTCTTGAAAAAACAAAGTCTATCGTCAATTTACAAACAATGTTGTCTGCGCATGACGGTATTGCGCCTTATAGCGAGCGGAAGTGTCCGTGACCAGTCCCAAATAGGGTCAAATAGTGGCGGTAGGGACACATTCCGTCGCAAAAATATCGGAATCACTTGCGCATGTTAATAAAGTGTCCATACGTATAAGGTAGGTACGTACATCTGAAGTAATGGGATTAGGTGACCGCGGGCCATGAAAACGCTTTTGAAATTGGGGGTTTCAGCACTTGCTATTGCAAGTCTGTCGTTTGCCGCTGC
The DNA here is from genome assembly GCA_963921265.3 of Kordiimonas sp. Lineage (GTDB taxonomy): Bacteria > Pseudomonadota > Alphaproteobacteria > Sphingomonadales > Kordiimonadaceae > Kordiimonas. The sequence continues at coordinate 2,467,523 of OZ001196.2, read as the reverse complement.
GGCAGATGATAAACCTCGTTTCGAGTCGAGCGGGTTCCTGCAAAGCCTTGATCTCTTTATTTCTGAACAGCTTGCCAAACAGCGTGCGGTCGCAAAAGAAAGTGACGCTGAAAAGCTGAAGGGCCTCGATTTGACCCTTTCTGGCGAAAGCGTCACGAACGAAGCGGGCTTTGTATCGCTAAGCGACTCAAGACCAAGGCTGAACGGCGCATCGCCAGAGCTTGCAAGCCGACCAGATTTTTCATCTCTTTTGGCGCCGTCTGGCAGTGTGCGCGGCGCTTATACACAAGACCTGTTTGGCGCCAGCAACCGCGTTGGTTTAAGTTTTGGTGCCGGAAACGGCGAAAACGGCAATCGTGGATTTGAAGTCGCGCTTGAAAGTCAGTATCGCCTATCTCTTGAAGGGCTTTCTGCAACAACCGGATTTGCTGATGCCGGGAAGGCCGACACACAGTACCGCGCAGGTGTCTCTCTTGGATATTCCGGCTTTGGTATTGATGCGTCTGTGTTGAGGCACACGGGCCTGTTTGCCCGCAACATGGAAGGTTTTGAGGCAGGTTTCTCATACCGTGCCAACAGCTGGTCAGCCCGTATTGCCATGAGCGAATACACCGAAGGTTCCGACCTCTATGGTATCGAAAATGATGTGCGCAATATAATTTCCTACGAACTTGGTGCCAGCTACCGCTTGAGCGACCGCCTCGGCCTGACGGGCGGCGTACGTTATTATGACTACGGCGAAAACCTCTTTGCTGCGTCAGAAAAAATCAATGCGGCACAAACCATCTTCCTTGGCGGTCGCCTGAGGTTCTAATAGGCCTTCTAGCTTACAATTCCTGAAATGCCCGCAACAGCGGCGAGCTTAAGTGCGCGCAGATGCCCGGCAGTTTTTAGTGAAACGCCCCCTAATGCGGCCACCGCGACAGAATTGCCAGGTATCAAGCGCGCAAACCGGTGCATACCAAGGGAAGCGGCACCCGGGTGGCTATCAGTCGGAAACACCGGCGACACGATCGCCAGATCGATACCAAGCTGATGAGCACGCCAAAGAGCCAGCCGGTTATGACAAGCTGCGGACACCAGAAAAAAACCCTTTAAGTTTAGTGGCTTACGTGAAAGCATATGTTCAGGCAAATGGACACCGTCGGCTTTCACCTGGCGCGCAAGCGTGACGTCTCCCGCTACCAAGAACCAGCAGCCTGATTGTCGGCTCACCTTCCGAAGTGATTTGGCCAATGCTGCTCGGTCAGGATGATCATAGTCTCGCAGGATCACAATTGAACCGGCCGGTAACTTGCCAATGGCTTGTTCCGGGTCCGGGAGCCGGTGCTGATCTGTCATCAATATAAGCCGTTCAACACCCGCTTGGGCGCGCAGCTTAAATGCATGAGATTTCGAGACAAGCTTGACCATGACCGTTTCCTAGCACATAGGAAGCAAAGCCAAAATGGTGCGGTACAGAAAGAGCAGGTTATGTCGGTTTCAGATAACATCAAAAGCATTGACCAAGAGATTAGTCGCATGTGCGACCATGTTGGTGTGCCGGTGGCCAAGCCGCGCCTGATTGCTGTTTCAAAAGTTCAACCCAAAGAACGTGTGATCGCTGCGCTTGAAGCCGGGCAACGCGCGTTTGGTGAAAACCGGGTACAGGAAGCAGAAGAGCGCTGGACGGATTTAAAAGCAGAATATCCGGATGTGCACCTCTCCCTCATCGGCAGCCTTCAAACGAACAAAGCGGGCAAGGCAGTTGAGCTTTTTGACGAGATTCAGTCCGTAGACCGCGTAAAACTGGCGCGTGCACTTGCAAAAGAAATGAACAAGCAGGGCAAACAGTTGCCGGTTTACTTGCAGGTGAATACGGGTGCCGAAGACCAAAAAGGCGGTACGCTTGCTGGTGATCTCGAGGGTCTGCAAAAGGAGTGTGTGGGACTGGGACTTAATGTTGTCGGCCTTATGTGTATCCCGCCTGCGGATGATGACCCCTCGCTTCACTTTGCTCTACTTAAAAAATTCGCAAAAAACATGGGCCTTGAAAAGCTATCCATGGGCATGAGCGGGGACTATGCACTTGCCGCCGCTATGGGCGCGACCGACATTCGCGTGGGCACCGCGATTTTTGGTGAGCGGGACTATAGTTAGCCAATCTGAAACCGGTCACCGGGACCAAGTTGGCGCAGCAAGCTGAGCATCACTGATGCAGTGACGGCGACGCAGCCCTCAGTGGGCTTAAATCCCTTTTTGGCCACATGCACAAAAATGGCGCTACCTCGGCCGGGTACTGGTGGATCGTCATTGTGTCCTATCACCAGGACAAGGTCATAGAGGCTGTCATCCCGCCACATTTTTTCATGTGAGCCACTGAATGGCAGCCGCACCAATTTGTTGTATTCATCGCGCCCAGGGTCATCGCACCAGCCTAATTCTGGCGTAAGCGGCGTTATCGGCAATTGGCATATGGGCTCATCAAACTTATCCGGCCGGTAAAAGGCCTGCCGAACCGGATAGGTCCCGAGCGGCGTTTTCCCGTCCCCTTCCTTTTTTTCGCCATCAAGCGTAACACCTGTGCGGCCCAGCGCACACGGAGCATCTATCAGCGGTCCAAGTAATGTGCCGCTTCGGTCATCTTCAGGGTTTGGAATGACACGCCAGGTCTGCATGAGCTAGAGGATATGTCCCGTACGGGATTTTTTGATTTGCAGGTAGCGTTCATTGTGCGGATTGGGTGGGAACGAATGGGCCACACGCTCAGCCACTTTGATGCCGAAACTTTCCAACCCCTCAACTTTGAGCGGGTTGTTTGTCATCAAGCGCACGGACGCAATTCCAAGGCCCTTTAGCATTTCAGCAGCAGGTGCAAAAATGCGCTCGTCCACTTCAAAGCCGAGGTGAGTGTTCGAGTCGACCGTATCATACCCCTGGTCTTGCAACGTGTAGGCTTTGAGCTTGGAAATCAGGCCGATGCCGCGACCTTCCTGCGCCATATATAGAACAATTCCGCCCCCGGATTCGCTAATGAGCTTGATCGCACCCCTTAGCTGTTCGCCGCAATCGCACTTCAAGGAGCCCAAAAGGTCGCCAGTGAAGCACTCGCTATGCACACGCATCAGCACCGGCTTGCTGCGATCCGGATCACCAATCACAATAGCGATATGCTCCACACCGCCCGCAAGCGGACGAAAGGCGACCAAGCGAGTATTCTCAGCGCCCGCAAGCGGTACCCGCGCATCCGCAACCTGCCGAAGCTGCTGCGCCTGTTCGAGGTCTGCAGCCAATACATCGCTGGCATCTACAACTGGAACCTGAGGGGCATCACCCTCCACCTCCGAAGCGATGACCGCCGGCAACAGATACGCAAGTTTTGCAAGCTTGACGGCAGCAACATCATTGTCTTCCGCTGGGTGGTTCCTACGGCGAAACGGTCCTTTTAGAGGCGTCGAGAGATCAAGCGTGGGGTCTGCCATTGCGACAATATCTGCTGCTTGCATCCAGCCTGGTCGCTCAATACGCACAACTGGCCAGTCTTCACCTGGCACCTTCAGCGCCATCGCGCGGTTGTTGGTCAGCAGAATGAAACTGTCGCTGGTCATTGTGTCAAAGAGCGCAAGCGAGCTCGTATTCGCAAATTCTGCAGCCAGCAAAAGAAGCGTTTTAGAGCCATCCTTCACGGCAACCGGCAAGCCGCGCCGCAGCTCATCAGCTGCACGCGCCACCAATATTTGCTTTTGTTCACTATCGTCCATGCGTGTCATGTAGGGGGCAACTTTCTGATATCAACGCTTGGTCTTGTGTCATAAGCTCGCGGAACATTCAAACGATTGTGAGCGAGCGTGATAGGATATAGTCTCGTTGTTACCTATATAGGCCGCAGTGACGCAAACCAAAACGATCAGCGTACTTTGAGGGTACGGAGTATACTGAAGAAGATTTTTAAACGGGGATCAAACGATGTCAGGAAGAAAACTTTTACTCGTTGATGACGATGTAGATCTGCGCGAGGGCTTGGCCGACCAGCTGGCCCTGTATGATGAATTTGCCACCGAAGAGCGCGGCACCGCCGGCGATGCGCTGGAGTTTCTCGCAGAAAACCAGGTGGACATGATTATTCTGGATGTGGGCCTGCCGGACATGGATGGCCGAGAGCTTTGCAAGCGCATCCGCAAAAACGGTGTGACCGTGCCAATTATTATGCTGACCGGCAATGTGACCGAAGCCGATACCGTGCTTGGCCTGGACGCTGGTGCCAATGATTATGTACACAAGCCTTTCAGCTTCAATGTGTTGTTGGCGCGCGTGCGGGCACATTTCCGCCAATATGAGCAATCAGAGGACGCAACCTTTGATATTGGGCCATACACGTTTCAACCATCGGCGAAAATTCTGGAAGAACGCGAAAGCGGCCAGAAAATCCGCCTGACCGAAAAAGAAACCAATATCCTGAAGTATCTGTACCGTGCGGGCGGAAAAGCCGTTGGCCGCGAAGAGCTTCTGGCGGAAGTCTGGGGCTATAATTCTGGTGTTACCACCCATACGCTTGAGACGCATGTGTACCGACTGCGCCAAAAAATTGAGGTGGAAACCGGTGCGAGCCGAATTTTGGTGACCGAGCCCGGCGGCTACAGCCTTCAAGGCCTTGGTGGCTGATTAGCCAAGTTCAAATGTTGTGATGCCAAAGATTTTGCCCGCGTCTATCGCGGGCAAGCCTTTTTGGTACATACGGGCAGTGGCAAATATCTTTTCCATATGCTGAGACTTAGCGAGATTGATCGATTCCGCATTATTCTTCGGCGTGTCAAGGATGATCAGTTCGCCTTCGATATCGCCTTGCAAACTATCAAACAGGGCTACGGCGACATCTGCATTATCGGCAAATAGCGGCCCAACTTTATGGCCCTCAAGGCATTTGCGGCGCAACGCGTATCCCTTGAGAGTGCCATCCTCAAAAAACCCGATCGCCCTGCCATCAGCCTGCCACAACCACGCTTCTAAAAAGGCATCTCGAGCCGCAGGGAAGCACTGCCTGTCATAGGTTTTGACAGCGGAAAAGTCCGACCTTTTTATGGTACGGATTTCAGGCGCGATATGCGCCGCATTTGCCGTTTTTTGATACCGGCAGTTTTCGTAGAACGCTTCGTAGCCAATGCGTTCGTATATGCGAACATTCTCAAGAACACCGTCAATGCCGACATTTCGGTCGCCGCAATAGGTAAGCCGGGCTTTGGTTAGCTCTAAGCCATATCCTTTGCCCCTATGGTCGGGAGCCACTATATAAAGCCCACAAAATGCGTAAGTATCGTCATAAATAATCGCGCTACCGGTGGCGACCACCTCACCAGCTAAAACACCCTTGAAAAACCCGCTATTGTCGGCTGCAAAAAACGTTTCTGCGTCATGCAGGCCGGGGTTCCAACCCTCGTTACCCGCCCAATGGATGGCGGTGCGAACATCCTCTGCTCGCATCGATTGAATTTGGTATGTAGGTTCGGGCGCCAAAGGATTTCACCTAAAAATCAAAATCAACAATTACTGGTGCGTGGTCAGAAGGTTTTTCCCAGCCTCTTGCATCGCGCGCCACCTCCATGTGCTTGGGCGCACCCTTCAGGCTTGGGCTCACCCACACGTGGTCAAGACGACGGCCCTTGTCCGCTGCATTCCAATCCCGCGCGCGGTAAGACCACCAGCTGTAGAGTTTTTCCGGTAACGGGGTAAATTCACGCATCACATCAACCCAGCCATGGGCGTCAATCAGTTTCATCATGCCTTCAGTTTCAATGGGGGTGTGGGAGACCACTTTCAGAAGCTTTTTATGGTCCCAAACATCGTCAGGGTGCGGCGCAATATTCAGGTCACCCACAACTATTGATGGCTCTGTGAGGTCCTTCGACCATTTGGTCATCTCTTCAACAAACTGAAGCTTGTGGGCGAATTTGTCGTTCTCCTTGGGGTCTGGCACGTCGCCGCCTGCTGGCACATAAAAGTTATGAAGCGTCGGGCCGCCGGCAATTTTCACCGCAATATGGCGAGCGTCCCCTTTTTCGCACCAATCAATTTTGAAGCTGTCTTCAAAAGGAACCTTGGCGGCTGTTGCTACGCCGTGATGGCTTTTCTGACCGTGGATAGCGAGATGCGGCAAGCCGATTTCCTCAAAAAAACCGGTTGGGAACATATGGTCCTGCACTTTGGTTTCTTGCAGGCACAGAATGTCGGGATCGTAAGTTTTCACGAGCTGCTCAACGATGCCTGTGCGCGCACGCACCGAATTGATGTTCCATGTGATGATGCGCATAAGTCCCCCTGAAAACTGGTTTCTAAAAAATCAAAAAACTGTTGCCGATGATGCCGATGGGCCAACGGCCGCGCTCAAAAAGTTGGAAACGCAGGCTAAGCGGATGCTCTTCTTCTTCGCCCGCCATACCAACCAGCGCCGCCTGATACACTGCCTGCGCCGCTGCGCCAGATGTAGCCAGCACAAAGCTTTCGTCATCAATGCGCAAAAACTCCGCCGCTTCTTTGGCTGCGTCATCTATCGAATCAGTTAAGGCCTGTGCCACATGGGTCATCACCATTTCCAGCACTTGGCCATCAATCGCCAATAGCACTTCGTCCGTGAGCGCGGCACGCAGCTGCTCTTCCGCTTCCCAGGCCGGGCTGTTAAATTCGGTGTTTTCGGCGGCAGAAGCTGCGTCTTCCCAGTCATACAGGATTGCGGGCTCTGCCTCCGGGAAACCGAGCGCCTGCGCATAGTCGCGCGCAAGCCTGAGAGTTTCGCTGTCAGGGTCTTCGCCCAACGCCCTGAACCAGCGCACATCGCTTGCAAGCGCCACAAAAGGCGCCACGGATTTTAAGCTCGGGAAATCCTCAAGAAGGTCGTCAATTTCGCCGTCAACGTCCATGTCAGCTATCCGAAATTAGGAAGGGTTTCGGATTTTGTAGAGCAGATACTGGATTTTGGCCAGCGGTTAAATCGCCATTTCCGGCGGCGGTACTAACGTGGACGGCGGCGACGTGCCAAGCCGCGAGGGTCGTCAAATTCCCAGAGCTTCTCAGCGAGTTCTACATTCACTTTCGAGTCCAGGAGCTCAACGGACGTGATCTGCCCCTGCGCGTCGGTTACATCCCACCGGAGCAATCGAAGTTTCTGGTCCACATAGGGTTGCTGCTGGAAATAAACCGTGATGTGACCAAGCTCTGGCCTATCCACATCCACCGCATGTAATGCAACAAGTTCCGGATTATCAAAGGGTGCTACCTCAATGTTGGCACCAATGCTCGCAAGATCTGTAGACCCGCCGAGAAGCGCCCTGAGGGGCGTATCACCCACCGGCCAGCGCGTAACCTGCCCAATTTCATAGTCGATAAAATTCAGCGTTTTGCCGTCAGCAACTACAAGGAAAGGAATGCCGTCTTCATAGTCAAAACGAACCTTGCCAGGGCGTGCGAGCGAGAGTTTGCCTTTGGCGACCCCGCCATCGGGCGCATATTGTATGAATTCCGCCTCCAGGCTCTGCACAGTGTCCATATAGGTCTGAACGAGGCCAAGCGCCCTCAATGAGGTGTCCTCTGCAATGGTTTCTTCTTCAAGGGGCGGCATAGGCGCCTCTTCCTGCGCCAATACGGGCAGCCCGATCACTGCCAATGCACCTATGATACTCAACACTTTCATGGGATTTCTTTCTGCTGTCGTCGTCTTATTATTCAGTCGTCTTTTCTAATATTCTTCTTCGCGCTCAGGCGTCAGGATCTCGCGCTGACCTTTATGGTTGGGCGCACTGATCACGCCTTGTGCTTCCATGTCTTCAATCAGGGTTGCGGCCTTGTTGTAACCAATCTTCAGCCGACGCTGGATATAGCTGGTTGAGGCGCGCCTGTCGCGCTGCACAATATCCACCGCCTGATCATACAGGCTTTTTTCCTTATCATCCCCAGATGGACCTGGGGTGAACGGACTGTCGAAGCCTTCTTCAGGCTCTTCGGTGACTTCTGCCAGATAATCCGGTGCACCCTGTTTTTTGAGATGCGTAACCACATCTTCAACTTCGCTATCGTCTACAAACGCACCGTGCACCCGGGTAATGCGCCCGCCGCCCGCCATAAAGAGCATGTCGCCCATGCCCAGAAGCTGTTCTGCGCCCTGCTCACCAAGGATCGTGCGGCTATCAATTTTACTGGTGACCTGGAAACTTATCCGGGTGGGGAAGTTGGCTTTAATCGTGCCCGTGATCACATCCACCGATGGGCGCTGTGTCGCCATAATAAGATGGATACCCGCCGCCCGCGCCATTTGTGCAAGGCGCTGCACGGTGGCTTCCACGTCCTTACCCGCCACCAGCATCAGGTCAGCCATTTCATCGATCACAATGACAATGAACGGCAGCGGCATGAAATCAAATTCCTGCTCTTCAATCACTGGCTGGCCGGTTTCCTTGTCAAAACCGGTTTGAACCTGCCGCACAAGACGCTCACCTTTTGCGTTCGCTTCCGACACACGTTTATTGAAAGCGGCCAGGTTGCGCACACCGAGCTTGGACATGTTGCGGTAGCGCTCTTCCATTTCACGCACGGCCCACTTTAGCGCAACAACAGCTTTTTTGGGCTCTGTCACAACCGGTGTCAGCAAATGCGGGATATCGTCATAGACGGACAGCTCAAGCATCTTGGGGTCGACCATGATGAAGCGCAGCGTCTCCGGACTGTGGCGATAGAGAAGTGACATGATCATCGTGTTCACGCCAACCGACTTACCTGAACCAGTGGTGCCGGCTACCAGCAAATGCGGCATAGAGGCCAGATCCGCCACCACGGGCTCACCGCCAATGTCTTTACCCAAAATCACGGCAAGGCGCGCTTTGGTGGATTCGAAATCCTTGGACGCCAACAGTTCGCGCAGGAAGACGGTTTGACGGTCGCTGTTTGGTAGTTCAATACCAATGGCATTTCGGCCCGGCACCACAGCAACCCGCGCAGAAATCGCGCTCATGGAACGCGCAATATCGTCAGCAAGACCAATCACACGGGCGGATTTCACGCCGCGCGCTGGCTCCAGTTCATAAAGGGTAACCACAGGACCGGGGCGCACGTCATTCACTTCACCTTGCACGCCAAAGTCATCAAGCACGCCCTCCAGCATGCGGGCATTTTGCTCCAGCGCCTCTGCGCTAACGCGGCCGATTTTTTCGGGCGGAGGCGGGGGTGCCAAGAGCTCTAATGGTGGCAGGCGATAATCGGACCCGTCGCCCAAATCAAATGTAGCCTGCGCTTCTTTCGCTTCGCGCTGACCACGTTTGGTTTTTGCGGGTGTGCGAACACGTTTCGCAGCGGCTTTCGGTTTTGGCGCCGGTGCGCTGCGTTTGGCCGCTGTGGGTTTGGCAGTCGGTTCAATGCGCTCTTCAAGGGTTTCGGCAGCTGCTTCGCGTCGGAAAAGCGCCGAGAACACGGCGGACAGGGCATTCCAAATGCCAAACACAACCGCCACCAGACCCTGCCAGAATTTAAGAGACACGGTTTTACATAGCTCACCAAACCAGTGCCATTCTTCGCGGTTTAGAGCGAAGGAGAACAGGTAGGCTGGCAGCCCCAAAAGAATAAAAACAACCGCATAGGCCCAACTTGGAACGACGATCAAGTTACCGGTCAGTCCCACCATCAGGGAGTAGAGGCGTTGCCCTAGCACACCGCCGTATCCGCTTTGCACCACGAAACCAGGGTCAGGTGCCGGAACACTAATGGCCACCGACAGAAGGATAATACCCACTGGCAAAGCTGCCAGGTTGAGCCAAAAAAGCGGCAACCACTTCAGCCGTGCGAGCTTGACACCCCAAATCACGAGAGGAAGCAAAAGCAAATAGGCCGCTAGAGCCAGCGTTTGCATGAGAATGTCTGCAATGATAGCGCCGTACGCACCCAACATATTGGTCGCCGCAGCGCGGGTTTGTGTGTTTATGTCAGGGTCTTGCGGGTTGTAGCTCCAGATAGATAAAGCAATAGCGACCGCAGAGGCCACCAGCGCAAGCCCCAGCAATCTCCAGCCGCTGTTTTTCAGGAAAACCGTAAATGCGGGCGGCAAAATGGGGGTCTTGGCCGCTTTATTGGTTTTGGTTGCAGTTGATTTGCTTCGTTTGGCGGTTGCCACAGGTCCTGCCCTTGTTAACCGAAGCTCGCACCTTTGGTGCAAACCTGGGTGTTCTTTTGTTGTTCACGCCCACTTTAATGCGCCACAAGCCTTCAGGACAAGAGCGGCATTTCTAAGGCGGTTTTTTTGGCGCCTTCATTACACTGCGACAGGTTGGCGCTGGACACCGCTCTTCTAGCGGCATAGACACTAGGCATGAGTACCCAAAAAGCCAACCCAGCTGAACAGACTTTTGACGCAACCATTATTGGTGGCGGCATGGTGGGGCTAACCGCGGCAATTGGTTTGGCGCGTCACGGGTTCGAGGTTGCTGTCATAGACAGGGCACCCATCGGGGACCTGACGGCCGTTGAATATGACGGCCGCGCCAGCGCGCTTGCATTTGCCACATGCCGGATGCTTGAAGCGCTCGGCATCTGGGCGCACATGGAACCACACGCACAGCCCATTAATGAGATCCGTGTATCCGACGGCCCATCATTGTTGCATTTGCATTTTGACCACAAAGCGCTGGGTGAAGGACCGCTTGGCCATATGGTTGAAAACCGGCACACACGGCTTGCGCTTTTTAACCGGGTTGATGAACTTGAGAATATCACGCTTTTCATGGCGTCATCGATCACAGCGGTCGAGACCAGCCACGACAGAAGCAAGGTCACGCTGGAAACGGGTGAAACCATTTGCTCCAGGCTGCTGATCGGTGCTGATGGCCGAAACAGCATGGTGCGTAAAAAAGCGGCCATTCCGGTATCGACATTTGAATATCAGCAGCATGGTATTGTGTGCTCTATTGAGCATGAAATATCACATCAGGGCATCGCACATGAGCGCTTCCTGCCTTCAGGGCCATTTGCCATATTGCCACTGACGGGCAACCGCGCATCGCTGGTTTGGATGGAAAAAAGCCATTTGGTTGAGACCATCATGGGTCTCTCAGACCGTGCTTTCACCGCAGAGGTACAGCGCCGCGTTGGCGACTTCCTGGGTGAAGTAAACCCAATAGGAGGCCGCTGGGCGTATCCTCTGACGCTTCAATATGCGAACACATACACAGACACCCGGCTGGTTATTCTGGGCGATGCTGCACATGGTATTCATCCAATTGCCGGACAGGGTTTGAACCTCGGACTAAGGGACGTCGCGGCACTGGTGGAAACCCTGAGCGATGCTGCAACCGTTGGTCTGGACATTGGCTCTGAGCAAGCCCTTTCTTCCTACACGCAGTGGCGGCATACCGACAACGCCTCGCTTATCAGCGTTACCGACCTTCTCAATCGCCTGTTTTCCAACGATGTTGTGCCAGTTCGCGTCGCTCGCGATATTGGCCTCGCAGCAGTAGAACAAGTTCAACCGCTCAAGAATTTCTTCATGTCGCACGCGCGGGGCACTGTAGGTGACCTACCCAAATTGCTGCAGGGCGAGTTAGTTCGATAGCCATGGCGGAAACAAGCGATTATGAAATTGCAGAACAGGCTGACGCTCCTGAAACTACACGAGCACAGTTGCCAGACTATGAACTGAACCTCAAACTATTCCCTCAACGGTCTTTGAAGCCCGAGCATTTTTCAAAAATGCTGTTGGTGCTGATCATCATTTGCACACTCGCGAGCATCCGGTTCATCGTTGTTGGAGCGTGGCCTGTTGTATTCTTTTTGGGGGCTGATGTGCTGGCGCTTTGGTTCGCGTTTTTCCTCAGCTATCGGCGCGGCCGGGTTTTCGAAACCGTGCAACTGTCAAAAACCGACCTGATTATCAGTAAATGTGACGCGAGCGGGTGCTTTACCAGTGTTCGGTTCGAGCCTTATTGGGCCACCGTTTCATTGAATACAGTTGGTGCAGACAAAAACATTCTGACCATCAGCCATCACGAAAAAAGCGTTGAAATCGGCGACTTTTTGGTGCCACAAGAACGGCGGCAATTAGCAGCAAAAATTTCTGAGGCTCTTCAGGCCTGGCGCGCGCGCTAACTAGTCAGAAAACTGGTCTGGAAAAGTTTCGCAATCAGTCGTTGCCGGCATGTCAATGCCATACAAGATGCGCCAGCCTTCAGCCGTTTTGCCGAGTGTGAACTGGTTAACGCCGCACCCCACAAGGTCACCTTTGTAGCGAATTGTGAAGGGTGCCCAGACGGTTGCCAGCTCTTCGCTTTTGGAGAGGACTTCAACACCAAAGGTTTGTTCATCTGCGTCACCTTCCGCTTGCTGGTCAACCCAGTTTATCCAGCGATCGAATGTGCCCTGGCGCAGCGATCCATCCGGTTGCAGCCGGTCGAGGCGTGCGTCATCCACTACCATGGCCCGAATAGCGGCACCGTCGCCCGCGCGCATGGCATCAAAAAGTTTTTCAACAACTTCCTCTGCACCACTTTGTGCATTTATAGGCAATGCAATGCCCAAAGTGGCCACTACCACCGTCATAAACTTCTTCATGATATCCCCTTCACCAGTTTGCCCTCTACTTCGGTATCAAAGCGCAACTCGTCCAGCAAGGTCTTAGTGGGCATATATTATGCAATTAAACCAAAGGCATAGCCAAACTACTCGACCGAGCAATAGACCTGTGCAATCCTTAACCGGGAGCGGTAATTATCGGCGATTTCGTCAAAATTCGCGTTGGAGATATTGTCTTTTCTTGCCGTTTCAGATGCCGTGGCAACCAGCGCTGCTTCGGCGAATACCTTCGGGTTAGTGGTATATACGCGGCCCCTGCGCGGTGCACCGGCCACGACCGTTCCAACAATGCGCCCGTCCGCATCCAGAACCGGTCCGCCTGAAATACCACCGAGCGAGCCAGAGAACCTGGGCCGTCTTTCACGCTCTACCCAGGCGATAACACGTTCCCGGGTATTATACCGGCCTCTGGACTTCATCACAGTTTCGCCGATAACGGTGGCCCTGACATCCGCGGGCACACCCTGGGGGTACCCCATCATGAACCCGTCATCGCCGCGCGTAGGCGCTTCGGTCACAAGCTCAAAGGGCCTAACGCGTACCTGATCGGTTTTGAGGATGGCAAAATCCCGGTTGTTGGCAACGGCCTGCAGCTGCGTTGGAATAGCTTGTCTGTCTTTGATTAGTGCGATGGCGTCACAGTCCTGAATGACATGCCGCGCACTTACGTACGTGCCATCATTATCCACAGCAAAGGCTGTGCCGACACTTGCTTGTCTTTTTTTTTCGATATCAACAACAACCGTAGAGCTAATGTCCCGGGGCAACCCTGCATTGTCAGGTAATCGAACGGAGGGCCCTGCTGGTGGTGTCGGGGCAGCGCGGCGCGGGCTTTCAACATCCACATTGGCGTACCGGACAATGAAAAACAGGATGGCAGCCGCATAGAGCAAATATTCTAATGATCGGCGCATAAACTGCTCTCCTATCCGGAAATAGCGGCAGCGTTGATAAAGGCGGTTGCAAGCTTCACCGAAACCAGAAACGTGGCTGCGGCCATATCACCAGCCTCAATTCGGGCAGAGATATCTTTCAGGAACAAATCTGCCAGGCGAAAGGCAATCAACTGCAGCACAAGGGCGACGACACCCCAAATCACCAGATCCCACAATGAGATTGCAGCAGCTAAAGAAAATGCCAGGGGTAGTGAAAGCCCAGTAAGCGCACCACCAAGCGAAAGGGCGGCGGCGACATTCCCCTCTCTGATCAGCTTTAATTCATCATGCTTGGTAAGCTTCATATAGATGAAAACACCAACAAGCAGTATGACCAGGCTAATAGCTGAATGCACCATGAATACAGGCAGTCCAGCCCAAAGCGCGAGCATGGCTTCGTTCATGAAATTCCCCCAATTTTTACGGAGCTAAAGCCCCAAAACATCTCTCATCGAATAGCGTCCGGGCGCCTGCTTTGACAGCCATACCGCAGCACGAATAGCGCCGTTTGCAAAGAGCCCGCGGTTTTCCGCACGGTGGGACAACATCAATCGCTCGCTTTCGCTTGCAATAACGACAGAATGTTCGCCAATCACGCTGCCGCCACGCAGTGCCGCAAATCCGATTGATCCCTCACCCCGCTTGCCGGTAATGCCTTCACGCGCCGGTGTGCGAACACTTTGAAGGGGCACGCCCCGCCCCGCTGCGGCCGCTTCGCCCAACATAAGTGCCGTGCCAGAAGGCGCGTCAATTTTGTGGCGGTGGTGCATCTCGAGAATGTCAATGTCCCAGCCTTCTTCGAGTCTGGAAGCGGCCTCTCGTACGAGCGACATCAATAAATTGATGCCAAGCGAATAATTGCCAGCCTGCATAATCGCTACGCTGTTTGCGGCACTATCAAGCGCTTCGTCATCATGTTCTGTCAGGCCTGTTGTGCCCACAAGCAACATGGTTTGTGTTTCAACCGCCAATGCAGCGTGGTGCGCCGTGTTGCCCGGTGGTGTGAAATCGATCACCAGGTCAGAAGTGTCAAATACAACGTGCGCCTGATCCGTGATTGACGCCAACCCGTCCGGGGTTGTTTTTCCAATCAGGGCATGATCTGCCATTTCGGATCCGATGATCAGGGAAAGCGCGTCTTCGGCAGCAACGGCATGTGCCAATGCCTGCCCCATGCGCCCCATAATTCCCAAAATACCGACTTTGACCATTAAGAGCCTCTGTCCATTAGCGTTCTAGTGGCCAAAGACCTACCATGCAGTGGTAGGGATGGGAAGACGGCTTATTCTAGGGAGTTAATCCAGTCACGAATGAGCTTCAAGCCTTCTTCGTGGGGCAAAGTGCGGCCAACTTCAGGCATCATGATGCCAGGGTCGGTGGAAACCATTCGGTAAAGAAGGATCGACTCGTCCGCATTCCCCGGGGCGATATCGTACGTGAAGCCACCTGAGCCACGCCCTGCGGCTACCGGCCGTTTTTCATAACCCCACGTTACCGCGGACTGTTCACCATAAGTCAGAAACAATCCAGACGTTGAACCTGGGCCTTCGGCGCGGTGGCAATGCGCACAGTTAATGTCAAGGTAAGCACGTGCCCGGTTATTCAGCGGCGCCGTCACATCATCCATCGCAGGCACATTCGGAACTTGACCGAAGGCCGGCAGGCCTTGCAGCAAACCCATACCAGACCAATGGATCAGTTGATTTTCCCTACCATTGGCAAACGCATAGTCTTTGTTCAGGTTGCGTGCCTTTGGGCCAATAGGAGTAACAGCTCTGTCGAAGCTGTGGCAGCCTTTGCACTGGTTTTTATTTGGTACCACATAATTGATCGACCGAGCTTCACCTGCCAGATCGACAAACTCAAGTGGCAACACTTTGCCCGCAACTTTCAGCGTCGCGTCGGTTTGGTCTTCGTTCCACACATAGGCCCAAGCATTCCAGCCGGCTTCCTGATGGATCAACAACCGAGTTTCAATAAGTTGAACGTTTTCTTCCGGCTTGCGAAGGTCGGCCGGGTAGGCAAACGTTTTAACGAGGACCGACCCCACAGGAAACTGAAACACCTCGGTATCGTGATAGGATGCCGTTTGCCCGTCGGGCACATAAACGAAGCGGTATTTTTCGGCATAATCAGTGAAAAGTGGCACTTGCAGATCATAGGGCAAAACGCCAGCCGTTGGCACTTGCCGGGATCCATCAACAAACAGTCCATAGGCAGACAAAAGCTTCTGTGGCCGTTTAGATAACAAAAGCTCTTCTTTCACTTGCGCAGCAACAGGTGTCGCGAAAGCACATAGTGTCGCGGCAAGAAGCAAAGCTACTCGAAACAATGCCACCACGGCCCCCTAGTCAGAATCAAGTTGCGGCAGCTGCACGGCGGAAAGACGTGATCGTTCGCCGGCGTGATCTGCAATATCCGTTTTCGGATCTGCACCCCAAGGCAGGACCAGGTCTTTAACAAATTGCAGGTTTGCGAACGTAGTTCCCTCTGCTTCATTAATGATGATGCGGTCCTGCTCATCGGGGCCAAAAAATGCTGACCAGACCCCATCAACCGCGCCGTCCCACACAATATCCGGTATTGGCAGGCCTGTTGCTGGCGCAATCAGTTCCGCGACAGCTTTATCAGGTTCCCATCCAGCGCGGCCATACGTGTTGCCGTGTACATAAATACCGCGGGGGAGCGGGTTATAGTTTTCGTCGTTATATTCACGCGGGTAGGCCGCGAGCAGCACATTGGCTGAGGCGTTTTCAGCGAACTCATTACCAAACACTTCAATGTTGCTGTTCGCCATCACAAGTAGGCCTGTGCCCTTTGGAACTGTCGCAACAATGTTGCCCTCCGGCGCGAAGTTAGCTGTATCATTGTTCACAGATTTGTTGTTGAAAACACGAACACTATGGCCGCCCATCTGCGGCAGGTTTGGCAAGTCAAACACCAAAATTCCGCCTGTGTTGTGGATTGCGACATTGTCATACACATCAGCGTAGAAGCTGTTTTCGATCTCGATTCCTGCCACGTTGTATTCAGCGCGACTGTTGCGAACTATGATGTGCTGGCTTTGGCCGACATAAATGCCAGCATCAGACGCGCCCTTAACAAGCGCACCGTCAATCAGTACGTTTTTGCTTTCGACCGGATAGAGACCGTATGCGCCGTTTTCAGCGTCCGGGCCATTTGTCCACTCAACACGGATGTCTT
Organism: Kordiimonas sp.; assembly: GCA_963921265.3. GTDB lineage: Bacteria > Pseudomonadota > Alphaproteobacteria > Sphingomonadales > Kordiimonadaceae > Kordiimonas. The sequence continues at coordinate 2,450,808 of OZ001196.2, read as the reverse complement.
TAAAGGAAATCTGGTCAACGCCTTTAGCCTTGATGCCATCGCCCGGCGTGTCTTCAACGGCAAAGCCTTCAAGCCACACGCCGTCCGATGTGATGAGCAATCCCTCTGATCCAGACACCTGTCCGGCGAAGGACAAGACCGTTTCTTCCATGCCCGCCCCTTTGATCGTGATGTTGGGTACATCAAGCGAAAGTGCCGCCTGCAATTCAAACCGACCGGCAGGCAACATGAGTGTGCTGCCCGGCTCAGCCAAAATAAGGGCTTCCTGCAGGTTTTCCTGAAAGCTTCCTTCAGCGGATACGTTGACCGTTTCCTGCGCAAAAGCACTTATTGAAAGCATGCCGCTTACAACAAAACTGGTGATGGTAGAAGCAGTGATTTTCATGACGCCCCCTCCGGCGTGACAATTGGAATTGCAGAAAAAGTGCCCAAATGGCGTCAAAGAGTCAAGAAAAATGAAACTGTTTCACTTTTCGGACGATTGAGATATAATTTGGGCAAAGAGGAATTTTTGTTATGGCGCGAGCCTTATCACGTAGAGAATTGAAACCACCGCCCAAGCAAGCAAGAGCACGGGAAAAGCAATCTGTTATATTAAAAGCGACAGAGATGCTGGTGCTATCTGGTGAACTTGAGAGTATCTCAACCACCAGCATTGCCGTGAAAGCGGGCATTCCTGTGGGCTCCATTTATCGCTATTTCGACGACAAAGAAGATATTTTGGAGCAGCTGTACCGCAAAGCCTATGACGAGGTTGAGGCCGAGGCCGCGAAAGCCCAAGCAGATGTCGCTCCAGGCGCTGTGTTCGCAGACACCATAAAGCCGCTACTCGAAAATTTTTGGCACACTGCGCGCGCGCATCCTTCGTTTGTGCCGCTTACTCGCTGGGCGAACCGCCATTTTAGTTTGTGGGATGTAACCCCCGGCCCCGCCAGCAGCCTTTCAGGTTTGATTGACCAACTGTTCACATTGACTGGCGTTCGTCTTCCGCGAGGGCGTGAAGAAGCAATCATGAAGTCAATTGTGACAACTTCGTCTATTCTAATTGATCAGGCGCTTGAAGAAGACGACGAAAGTGCTGCCAAACAACTTCTATCGGAACTCGGCCAGTTATTGATCAGCTACACGCAGTCTTTCAGTTCACAGCAGCCTTGATTGCCTCAATGATCGCAGCCGTTTCTTCAAATCCCACTCCTTCTTGACCGCCGTCAGCATCTGGCCAGCTGGAAAACACCGCCACTACTGTGTTGGTGGACGGGGAAACATCAATGAACTGGCCGTGTACCCCATTGGCCCGCACGGTGCCCTTGCCATCGCCAACGCCCCACACAAATGATCGGTAGTAGGGTTCTGTGCCGGGCCAAGCAGGCATAGGCCAATTGGGGTCGCCTGGGTGATAAAAAATGTCATCGATCCAGGCTTGAGGCACAACCTGGACGTCGCCCGCTACACCCCTGTCCAACATCAATTGGTCAACTCTCGCGATGTCCCTGAGTGTCGCCATCATGCCGCCACTCGCGAGCGTAAATCCGCCAACATCAACGGTGATGGCAGCGCTGCGCTCCGCCCCCATGGGTTTCCAAATGCGCTCTGACACTAGGTCGGCAAATCGTTTTCCTGTCGCGGCTTCCAGAACCCAGGCGATTACATCCGTGGTGCCGGACTTATAAACAAATGTATCGTTGCGGCTTTCATCCCGACCAACAGTAGGCAAAAACACATAATTGCCAACAACCGGCTCACCTTCACACATGGGTCCTGTCAGCAACCCGTCAGCACAGTCTTGGCGACGCACAGTGCTGTCGGGGGCGGCATAATCCTCGTTCCAGTCGGACGTGTCGCGCATGTCAAGAAGCGTGCGCAAACTATTGTTGCCCCAACCAGTTTGCTGGAGCTCAGGCACATAGTCCGCCACGGTTTTGTTGAGGTCGATTAGACCGTCAGCTGCAACACTTGCCGCCGCTAACCCTGTGATTGTTTTTGAAACAGACCAAAGCAGATGGGTGCGTTCTGCTGTTAGTGTACCGTCATATGCTTCGACGATAGCGCGCCCATCTTTCAACACCAGAAAACCGTCGATGAAAGCCTCTTTCATAGCGCCGGAAAGATTGATTCGCCTGCCGCGCAACTGGATTTGTAGGTCGCTCGCCGCATTTTCGATGCCAGGAATTGGCCGGACAGTCTTATAATCGTTAGGAATGTCTTTGGTCGGCAGCACTTCCCGTAAGTGGGTGTAAGCCCATCTGTTCAGCGGACCAAATTGCCAGGTGGCACCTGTTACACCTTCAGGCCGCGTGCTGTCTTGCGCGTTTGATGCAAACGAAAAACACATTGCTGCAACCATCACCCAGTTTTTCATATCCAGCTCCCTGTTTACTTGGGCAGGCTGTTGGTTGGATGGCTATATGTCAAGCGACAGCATGCAGCCCGTCCCTTTGAACGGGCTGTCTTTGGCGGCTTTATCAGAACTTCGGGCGCCAAGTGGCAACTTTGTTGCTGATGCGCCAACCTTCATTTGTTTTCAAAAGCAAGATGTAATCTGTATAAACCCGCCCGCGTGAAGCCATATAGATTTCCACTTTGGCTGTTGCCGCGCTGCCGGTTACATCCATAGACACCAGCCGACCATAGCGTTCGATTTCGCGACCTTCGGTAAACCGGGACAGATACTGAGGAAACGGCAGCCTGCCTAAACTACCATCTTCCTCAATATATTGGATTTCTGCGCTTTCCAAAAAGGCTTCGGCCAAGCGGTCGAGCATGCCTTTTTCGGTACCATCAAAGTATTTTTGAATGACTGTTTGTACTTCATCATAGTCATTGGCCATTGCAGTATGGTGAGGCACGAACAAGAATAAAATGGCTGCACATAATCGTATTTGATCGAATTTCATTGGAGGTCCTTTCTGTCGTCTTTTCAAAAAAAGGTGCGCTTGTTGGGTCAACTTGCCGAATGCCGTAACCGGAAGAGTTTGCAACGACGTACGAGTTCGCTAATCTTGGCAAGCGCGTTGGGGACGCAAAGCAGCAAAGACAGACTTGTTTGTCGTGCTGCTAGGGTGATTTTTTGCGATTTTTTGTGATCAGCGCGGTGGTAACTGACGAGGGCAGCGTGTGATGCGGAAAATCCTTGAGTTTACACTTGATGAAGCAACCAATGTGCTCGATGGGCCTGAAGGGCGACTTTTACTTGAGCCCAAACCGTCTGCTTTGCTTGCGTTTTTCATCGCCAACCAAGGCAAAGACATCAGCCGTGACGAATTAATCAAACATGTGTGGCAAGGCCACATCGTTTCCGACGGTGCCATTAACAGGGTGGTGGCACAGCTGCGCAAAGCACTGAATGACACCGACAAAATCAAGCGGTTTATTGTCACGGTGCCCAAGGTTGGTTACCGGTTTATTGTCGCTGCCGAAACACCGGTGAAAAGAAAACCACCCCGTCAATCCAAGAAAAAAACGCCTCAGGTGGCTGTGTTTGCCCTGATGTCGGTAGCGTTTGCTTTTATGCTCACCCGCCAAAATAGCCTACCAGACGAAGCAGCCCTGATGCCCCGGGTATCGCCTCTCGTTCGGCTGTCCAGCGAACAGTTTGGGCCTGCCATCTCACCAGATGGCGCCAGAATTGTTTTTTCCGTCAGGACTGAAGACGGTGCAGACCTAATGATGGCAGATGGCCTCGCCACACCTCCGGTTCGCATTGGGGAAACAGGGGGCCTGGCAACGTCAGCCGCTTGGTCACCAAACGGGGCCGGTCTGGCTTATCAATATCGCACCAGAGATACCTGCCGTATCATATGGTTACCGTTTGGTGAGGGCCTCAACGCTGAAAACCTCTACGATTGCCACGTTGCTGGTCAGATGTCGCTTGCCTTTTCCGTCGATGGCGCAACGCTTTATTTCAGTGAGCGTGCCACGCCTTATGACCCCGCAGAGGTGTTTGCTCTGGACCTGAACGGAGCGTCAAAACGCAGGCTTTCGCAGCCTACCGCCTTTGGCCGGGGCAATCATTTCATTGATGTTCACCCGCAAAGCGGGAGACTTTTGCTTTTAAGCGATCGTGCTGCCGGGCAAACAAGCGCATATGAAGTGGACGACTTTGAAGCAACCTTTAACCAGATAATTGCATGGCCATATCGCCTTGACCAAGCCGCTTGGGGACATGAGGGAACAACGATTGTGCACCCAGATATGCACCCTTCCTACCAATTGCTTGAAACTGACATTTCTACTGGCGAGCCGCGAATTCTGGCGACACAATCCCGGCGTATCAAAGAGCCCGCAAGAGCCCCCGATGGAAAAGACTATATCTACACTTCTTACCTTCATAACCGGGATATTTGGCTGAATGGCTCTGAGGCGTCACAGCTGAATTCATCGGTGATGGATTATGCGCCAAGTTTGTCGCGTGACGGCGAACGGATCGCTTTCATCTCCAAACGTACGGGCCAAAGCCAGGTGTTTTTCAACCATATTGATGGGGGCAACCAAAGTGTGGTGGCGCTACCCATTGAGGGCTTATCGGTTTTTGGCTTGGAATGGTCCACGGATGACAAACATTTACTGGTCGCCAGCAGCCAGGGTCTGTGGGTGATTAATACCGAAACAAAGAATGTGATTAACCACCACCGCGCACCGCTTCCCATTTACGGTGCAACATGGTTAAGCGACAACGACATCGGCTACAGCCTTCGAGAAAAAGGCCGCTGGCAGCGGTACAGTTACAGTTTTAATGCCCCTGATAAGGAAACTGCGCATAACGATGATTGGGTGTTTCAGGTCGGAGCAGGGTCGAACCAATACTATGTTGATCAGTCTGGTGAAGTGTCGCTGAACGGGACCACAACACTACTGATTGATTGCGCACCGCCCCTCTATGGGCGGCATTTTACGTACCAGGCCTACGCAGGCCGGTTTTATTGCCCATCCGCCAATTACGACCAGATTATTTCTTGGGGGCCTGCGCAAGGTGTGCAGACTGTTGGCAACTATGATGTATCGTTAGGCCAATTTGCCGTTTCACAGGACAGGCTGACACATACTGTTTTGAAGGCGACGTCCAGCGACATCATGCGTGTGAATATTGACCGGTGACCAGATGACACGACTTAGCGAAATAGATCGCAGAAAATTACTCAAAATGATGGCGGCGTCTGCTGCGGTGGGCGTCCCCCTGCCGGGCAATGCCGGATCCGGGCTGCGTGTTGCTGTTGTTGGAGGTGGAATTGTTGGCACGTCAGTAGCGCATCATCTGGCCAAAGCAGGGGCCAGCGTCACCCTCATTGAGCGGCACGAGCTGGCAACCCGCGCCAGCCGCGGTACATTTGCCTGGATCAATGCAACCTGGGCCAAGCAACCACGCCATTATCACATGCTTAGTCAAATGGGTGTGGCCGGTTGGCAGCGATTGCAAAATGAATTGGGTATCCCTGTGCGCTGGGGCGGATCCCTTGAGTGGTTCGGCAACACTGATCGACAAGCACGTCTGCGAACCCAAATTGAAGAACAAGTAAAATAGGGAGAGCCGGCACGCATGGTGCCCAATGCGGATCTGTCGGAACTGGAACCTTTGGTTGACTTTGGTGGTGCCACAGACGTTGCCTTTTCGCCGAATGACGGGGCAGTAGACCCCGTACTGGCTACCATCAGTCTCGCTAGCGCGGCCAAAGCTAATGGCGCAAAAATTGTCACGAACTGCGCGGTGGAAACTGTTGATCAGGTTGGCGATACCATGAGGGTCACCACAAATTGCGGAGCGTTCGAAGTCGATAAAGTGGTTCTGGCCACTGGCGCTGACCCTGATGCTACCGAGCGCTTTGCCGGCATTAATCTTCCACAGCGGTCCACCCCGGGGGTGATCGTGGTTACTAAACCATACAAACAGATTTTGAACCGGATTGTGGCGGCACCTGGCGTTCATCTGCACCAGCGGCTTGATGGCCGCTTTGTGCTCGGGGAGCAGGAAGGCGCACCGCATAATGAAGCGCATGCTGAACGGCTGAAGGGCCGCCCCAACAGCTTCCCCGACACCGCATTCGCCGAAATGCACGCAAGCCGGATTCTGTCTGTTGCTGAAAAGTTCCTGCCTGAAATTGCAGGCGCCGCGGTGGAAAACGTATTCATTGGTTGGCGACCGCTGCCGCTTGATGGTCACCCCGTTGTTGGTCCGTCACCAGAAAGACCCAATGTTTACATGGCCATTACTCACAGTGGGGTCACCCTTGCGTCCATTATTAGTGAGTTGCTCACAAAAGAAATTATCAGCGATACGCCAGAGACGGCGCTCGCTCCGTACACAGCAAGCCGCAGCTTTGAAAGAGTGAAGCGATACTAAAAAAGCCGCCCAATCATGGGCGGCTTTCAATTTGTTTCAAATGGCCAAACCTATTCGGTCAGGTCGTCCCAAAGCTCTTTCACCTTGGTGAAAAAACCTTCGGATTGCGGCGATACTTCGTTACCGCCTTCTTCTGCAAATTCCTGCATCAGTTCTTTCTGGCGCTTAGTGAGGTTCACCGGTGTTTCCACCTGGGTTTCAATTATCATGTCACCCACGTAGCCACCATTAAGCTCAGGCATGCCTTTACCTTTTAGGCGGAACTGTCGGCCACTTTGTGTCCCGGCCGGGATTTTCATACGGGCGCGCTTGCCCTCAATCGTCGGCACTTCAAGGTTGCCGCCGAGTGTCGCAGTTGTCATCGGGATCGGCACCTGACAGAAGAGCATTTCTGCATCGCGCTTGAAAATCGGATGCGGCTTGATCGTCAGAAAAATATAAAGGTCCCCTGGAGGCGCACCGCGTGCGCCGGCTTCACCTTCGCCAGAGAGACGAATGCGCGTGCCTTCTTCAACACCTTTTGGGATTTTCACCTGAAGTGTTTTTTCCTTCTGAACTTTGCCAGCACCGCGGCAAACTTTACAGGGGTTGGTAATAATCTGACCCGATCCACCACACGTGGGGCACGTGCGCTCAACCATAAAGAAACCTTGGTTAGCGCGCACTTTACCGGCACCACCACAGGTACCGCAGACCTCCGGGCTTGATCCCGGCTCTGCGCCAGACCCATTACAAGCTTCACAGGAAACAGATGTGGGAATGGTTATCGTGTCGGTTTTGCCATTGAAAGCATCTTCGAGCGAAATTTCCATGTTGAAGCGCAGGTCCGCACCGCGCGCCGGACCACGCCGCCCACCGCGACGGCCACCGCCGCCCATAAAGTCCCCGAAGAATTCTTCGAACACGTCTGAGAAATCGAAACCCCCTGCACCAGCACCACCACCAGGGCCACCCATGCCGTTTTCAAACGCTGCATGGCCGTAGCGGTCATAAGCGGCGCGTTTGTCCGCGTCCTTAAGGACATCGTAGGCTTCGCCAAACTCTTTGAATTTCTTTTCCGCTTCCGGATTGTCCGGATTCCGGTCAGGATGGAATTCCATCGCTTTTTTGCGAAACGCTTTTTTCAGCGTCGCAGCGTCAGCGTCTTTGCCAACCCCCAGAAGCTCGTAATAATCTTGTTTTGCCATTGGCGTCTTCCCGAAGCTTTTTAAAAAGCTTGAGAGCGTGACCGACCAGTTCTTTTAAAAAAGGCCGCCCCAACGGGTGCTGAGGCGGCCAATAATATGGTGCGGTCAGGCCACTCGATTACTTTTTCTTGTCGTCTTCGTCGACTTCTTCGAAGTCAACATCAACAACATCATCGTCGGCCTTTTCGCCAGCTTCAGCTGCTTGTGCAGCGGCATCAGCAGCGGCAGCATCGTCACCGCCAGCTTCTTGGGCTTCTTTATAAATGGCTTCACCAAGTTTCATCGAAGCCTGAGCCAGAGATTCTGTTTTCGCTTTGATGTCTTCAACATCTTCACCTTCAAGAGCAGTTCTAAGCTCAGTAACGGCGGCTTCAATCGCCGTCTTGTCTTCGTCAGAAACCTTGTCTTTGTGCTCTTCGATGTTTTTCTCAGCAGAGTGAATAAGAGCTTCACCCTGGTTCTTGGCTTCAACCAGCTCTTTGCGCTGCTTGTCAGCTTCGGCGTTAGCTTCAGCGTCTTTCACCATCGCTTCGATATCGTCATCAGAAAGTCCACCAGATGCCTGAATGCGAATCTGCTGCTCTTTGCCTGTGCCTTTATCTTTCGCGGACACGTTAACGATGCCGTTCGCGTCAATGTCAAAGGTCACTTCAATCTGCGGTACGCCGCGCGGTGCAGCCGGAATGCCAACCAAATCAAACTGACCAAGCAGTTTGTTGTCTGCGGCCATCTCACGCTCACCCTGGAATACGCGAATGGTCACGGCACCCTGGTTGTCTTCTGCAGTAGAGAACACCTGAGATTTTTTGGTTGGGATAGTGGTGTTGCGCTCGATAAGGCGTGTGAACACACCGCCAAGCGTTTCGATGCCAAGCGAAAGTGGTGTCACGTCCAGAAGGAGAACGTCTTTCACGTCACCCTGCAAAACACCTGCCTGAATGGCAGCGCCCATCGCAACCACTTCGTCAGGGTTCACACCCTTGTGTGGCTCACGGCCAAAGAAATCTTTTACGATTTCCTGGATTTTCGGCATGCGGGTTTGACCGCCCACGAGAATCACATCATCGATTTCGCCAGCGGCAAGGCCAGCGTCCTTAAGAGCCTTTTTGCAAGGCTCAAGCGTGCGCTTCACCAGATCTTCAACAAGGCTTTCAAGCTTCGCACGCGTCAGTTTGATCTGAAGGTGCTTTGGGCCAGAAGCGTCTGCTGTAATAAACGGCAGGTTCACTTCGGTTTGGCTGGAAGACGACAGTTCGATTTTCGCTTTTTCAGCCGCCTCTTTCAGGCGCTGAAGGGCCATTTTGTCCTGGCGAAGATCAACGGTGTTTTCTTTTTTGAACTCGTCTGCAAGATAGTCAACAAGGCGCATATCAAAGTCTTCACCGCCGAGGAACGTATCACCATTGGTGGACTTCACTTCAAAAACGCCGTCGCCGATTTCAAGAACCGACACGTCAAAGGTACCACCACCAAGGTCAAATACTGCGATGGTGTGGCCATCTTCTTTATCGAGGCCATACGCCAGCGCAGCAGCTGTTGGCTCGTTGATGATCCGCAGCACTTCAAGGCCAGCGATCTTGCCGGCATCTTTTGTTGCCTGGCGCTGTGCATCGTTGAAGTATGCAGGAACAGTGATCACCGCCTGGTCAACATCTTCGCCCAGGTAGCTTTCTGCAGTCTCTTTCATCTTCTGCAGGATCATTGCAGAGATCTGGCTCGGTGAATATTTTTCACCTTTGGCTTCAACCCACGCATCACCGCCATCTGACTTAACGATGTTATAGGGAACCATGCCTTTATCTTTTTGCGTGGTTGGATCGTCGAATGTACGACCAATCAAACGCTTGATGGCAAACAGTGTGTCTGCCGGGTTGGTCACTGCCTGACGTTTAGCTGGCTGGCCTACAAGGCGCTCGCCTTCGTCAGTAAAACCAACGATCGAAGGTGTGGTGCGTGCACCTTCTGTATTTTCAATAACTTTTGGTTTGGATCCGTCCATAATGGATACGCAAGAGTTTGTCGTACCCAAATCGATACCGATTACTTTACCCATAATTTTACCTCATCCCTTTAGCAGCCGATTACCCGGGCCCGCATTTGGCACCCATCTGTAACCTCTTGGGCTTTGATTTTTCCTTAAGGTGGCAGGCCCGACTACAACCCGAAGCCCACCGGTTTCAGCGCCTATATAAGGAGCACACCCCGGCTTCGCAAGGGTTGGTGTGAATTAAATTTTGTCAGTGATGGGCTGGTATTCGTGCCATTTTGGCCCAATCTTAGCATAGGAAACATGTGAGCATTTGATGGCGCCAAAAAGGCGGTTTATCGAAACAAAGATTGCAAAGGCAATTCTCAAGACTAAACTTGCGGCGCAAAAGCGCCAGAAAAGCACCTAAGAAAAACATAAAAAAGCGCAGAAACACAAAGGCACTCCAGTGACGGTTGAGAATTCCCCAGAAAAGATTGCGGACGAGACTAAAGCGGTTAGCACCAAAAAGTCCGCAGGCAATGAAGCTATTGCGCTCGTCAAAGACGTTGTTGTTATCTTCTTGTTTTATATAGTGTTTAGTACGTTTGGCTGGACCAGTTTTCATATTCCATCCGGTAGCATGGAGCCAACACTAGAGGTGGGAGACAGGATTTTTGTCTCAAAAACCTCTTATGGCTATAACCGATATAGTTTCTATTTTGACCCCGCGTTTATTTCCGAGTCCCGACTGTTCGAAAGTGCGCCAGAGCGCGGAGATGTCGCTGTATTCACCCTTCCACGCCGCGGGTACGAGGACTTTATCAAACGCGTTATTGGCTTACCCGGGGACCGAATTCAAATGCGGGCGGGCCGCTTGTATATCAACGGTGATGTGGTTGAACGCACGCTTGTCCGTGAACTGACCTACACCAGCTATAATGGCACGCAGCGGCGCGTCAAAGAATATGACGAAACGCTGCCGAACGGCGTTGTGCACCGGATTTACGAAAGCACAGACAGCGGCCTTTATGACAATGTTGGCCCGTTTGTGGTACCGCCAGGCCATTATTTCATGATGGGTGACAACCGGGACGGGTCATCAGACAGCCGGAACTTAAACGACATTGGCTATGTGCCGGCCGCTTACATGGTGGGGCGTGCGGACATCACCACCTTCAGCCTGTATGACTGTGATCAGGGCAAGGATGTTTTCTGCCCACTAGGCATTCCATTGGGCCGCTTCTTTAATTCAATCGACTAGGGCTTAATTCAGCCAAATCGGGTCTTTGAGCGTTTTCACAAAGTCCTGGTGGGCTGATAGTTCTTCGTCGCTAACCGGGAATGTCCGGCGTGGGCGCTCCTTTTTGGGACCCAGGGGTGCGGCTGATTTTTCAACCGCCAAATCAAGGCCGGTTTGCCGTCCACCCAACAGTTCGATGTAAACATCTGCGAGAATTTCGGCGTCCAGAAGTGCGCCGTGCAGGGTACGATGCGTGTTGTTCACCCCGAAGCGTTTGCATAGCGCATCCAGACTGTTGGCCGCGCCCGGAAACTTCGTTCGCGCGATGGCGAGCGTGTCGATAAATCGTTTGGTGTGCAGGATCGGCTTGCCCGCGTTCTCCAGCTCCCAATTGATGAAGCGCATATCAAACTCTGCGTTGTGGGCAACCAGCAAACTGTCCGTTCCGACATACTCCAGAAATTCGTCCATCACCTCAGAAAAGACAGGCTTGTCTTTCAGGAATTCGGTCGACAATCCATGAATTTTGAAGGCGCTTTCAGGAACATCTCGTTCAGGGTTTACATAAGCATGATAGTTGGATCCGGTCAGCGACCGGTCTACCATTTCCACAAGGCCGATTTCGATCAAACGGTCACCTGTCATCGGGTCAAAGCCGGTTGTTTCAGTATCGAAAATCAGTTCGCGGGTCATGCGTATTCCTCAGTTAGCTCGGCCACGATTTGTGCCACTTGTTTTCTGGCGTACTCGAGCCCCTTATCGGTTTCAACAATATAGTCTGCACCAGCACGTTTTTCACCGTCGGGGATTTGGCGTGCCAGGATATTGTTGAACTTATCCTCACTCATACCTGGGCGCGCAAGGACACGCTCGCGCTGAACATCAGCTGGTGCCGATGCAACCACGACCTTGTCACACGCCCTGTTGCCGCCCGTTTCAAACAACAGGGGCACATCAAGCACAACAAACGCGTTACCTTCTGCAGTCGCTTTTTCAAAAAAGGCAATTCGTTTTTCAGCAACCATCGGGTGAATGATGGCCTCCAGTTTTTTCTTTGCTGCCGGGTCAGCAAACACAATTTTGCCCAGCGCATCCCGGTCAAGCTCACCATCTTTAATGACATCCGGAAATTCGGCAGCGATGGCAGGAATGGCGGGCCCGTTTTTAACCTGAAGTTCATGGACGGCCGCATCGGCGTCGAACACCGGCACACCCAATGCATGGAACATTTTGGCGGTTTCAGACTTGCCCATGCCGATCGAGCCTGTCAGGCCAACAATTTTCACTCTATCGTCCCTTCTGCTTCACCAAGTGCAGCCAAGAGTTTCTGCCTGAGCTGGCCATCAAAGCCAACCTCTTCGCCAAACCAAAGCTTGAAGGCAGCTGCCCCTTGATGAACCAGCATGCCCAATCCATCAACTGTTCTGAGGCCACGCTCTTTTGCGCGCGCTAACCAGTCTGTCTGCAGTGGTTTATAAACAATATCGTAGACAACACTGTCGGAGGCGGCTGCAGAAAGGTCTATGTCCAGAGGTGGCTGGCCAACCATACCAAGTGTGGTTGTGTTAATGATCAAACCGGCACCCATCACAGCATGATGCCTGTCAGACCAGTCAACAACCGTGAGTTTTCCGCGACCGACCTCCCGTGCCACAATTTCTGCTTTTTCCGCAGTACGGTTACAGATCATCAGGTGCGTAACACCATCATTAAGAAGTGCCAGCGCTGCCGCGCGGGCAGCACCGCCCGCACCAATAAGTAAAACCGGTCGGTCTTTTGGCCAGTCTGGCACAGTTTCGTTCAAATGCCGTATGAAGCCGATACCGTCGGTGTTGACCCCTACAGAGCTACCATCTGGTTTAAAACTAACAGTATTTACCGCTCCCATATCGCGCGCTGTTGGCGTGAGTTTGTCAAGAAGTGGCAGGACATTGGTTTTGTGGGGAACCGTAATGTTGAACCCAGCGTATCCTTCAACCTGGAAGCGACGAAGTGCGTCCTCTAAGTCTTCTGGTGCCACTTCAACTGCTTCATAGGTGCCTGGCATTCCGATTTGTTCAAACCAATGCTGATGCATCAAGGGCGAAAGCGATTGGCTGATAGGGAAACCAATCACAGCCGCCTTTTTCATCATTGTATCTGTGTCAGACATAGAGGAAGCATTCGTCCAATGGGTATGTTTAGGTGCGCAGCATGCCGCGACGACGAAGGAAATCAATCACCGCAATGAGCGGCAGGCCCAAGATTGTGAAATGCGATCCTTCGACTTTGTCGAACAGTTGAATACCTCGGCCTTCCAGCTGGTAGCATCCAACACTCCAAAAGGCATCGTCACCCAGTGCATCCAGATACTCTTTGATGAAGTCTGTACTTAGGTCGCGCACATGCAAAGTGGCAGCATCGATTGCTCTCCACACCGGTTGACCCTGCTGATAGATCACCGCTGCTGATATCAATTGATGAGAGTTCCCGGACAGTTTTGCGAGCTTGGCTTCTGCTTCGTCGCGGTCCTGCGCTTTTGAGAAAATTTCACCGTTTTGCACCAATATCTGGTCAGCGCCTAAAACCAGCGCATCTGGACGCATCAGGGAAACTGAGCGCGCTTTCGCGTCTGCAAGCGCGTCTGCAATATCGCGCGCGGGACCACCTTCTGCTATCAGGCTGGCTTTGATTTCAGTTTCATCAACGGGCGCAACTTGCACATCAAACTGTATGCCCGCATTTGAAAGCATCGATTGCCGCGTTTTACTTTGGGAGGCAAGAACAAGCTCAGACATTTTGCCCCTCAATCCACCACACCTTCAGGCTTTTTGATGCCGCGCGCATCAAGCCATTGGTGGTACCGGTTTAAAATGGCGGCCGCCGATTCCTCAATGGAACGGCGGGTCACATCGATGGTTTGCCAGCCCCTATCGGTGCAATAGCGGCGACACATTTTTATCTCGTCCTGAATGAGTTGAAGATCAGTGTAACTGCCTTCTTCATCCTCATTGATAGATCGCAAGCGGTTGGTCCTGATCTGCGCCAGTCTCTCCGGGCTGGTCGTTAGTCCAATAACGAATTTATCCCGCAAAATATCGAGGAGAGGTGGCATTGGCACATGAGGTACAAACGGCACATTCATCGTTTTATAGCCCTTGTTCGCCAGATAAATGCTGGTGGGTGTTTTTGAAGATCTGGAAACCCCAATCAGCACAATGTCTGCTTGTGGCAGGTCCTCAATAAGCTGTCCGTCATCATGGGCCATCGAAAACTGCAGCGCATCAATCCGCTCGAAATAATCCGCGTCCAGGGAGTGCTGCCTGCCCGGTTTGTGCGACGCCTGAACACCAAAATAAGAGCCCAAAAGATTAATCACCGGGTCCAAAATAGGCAGCACGGGCAGGTTTGCGCTGCGACATTCTTTTTCCAGAACATCACGAATTTCAGGGTTCACCAGCGTATACATAATGAGACCCGGGTCTTCTTTGATATCTTCCATCAACCGGTTCATCTGCATAGCGCTGCGCACCAATGGCCAATAATGCTTGTGAACGGTCACACCTTCAAATTGAACCAAAGCGGCAGAAACGATAGCTTCCAGAGTTTCGCCAGTTGAATCTGACACCAGATGCAGATGAAACTCGTCAGTTACACTGGATGATAAGCCAGTTGCGGACATAGACGCTTACCTTTTTGCTAGTGACATGAGCCCACCCGAGTCGGCAATTGCCCGGATGAATAACCTTGTGGATAACCTAAAGAACAAGGACATGAATCTATAGGGTATAATTTTTATCCGCAATTCTCGTCGATTTAATTTTTGGACTTATTGATACTGTTCACAGTTATGACAGTACGGGGATAAAAACACCATATCTGTGCACCAAATCCGGGCCAGGGTATATATGCTGCACCCGTGGAATAGGAATTTACCCAAAGAATCCAGCTATTTCTCATAATCCGACAGTAATTACGCAAATCTCTTTGGTGCATTGAACTGCGTCAAATTTGTATCTTGATCCTCGGGATAATCCTGTGGATAAAACGTTATCCCCAGAGTTCACAGCAAACCACTAAAACAACATCCTATATTTAAATTCTATTATTTATGGGGTCTGGGTGCGATACAGAGAGCCCAGTGAAACGATCCTCACATTGTGTCTGCAGGAAAGGTGTGTTTTATGTCCAAGGTTTTGCTTGAAACCCTGAAAGGAAATCCCTCGCAGCGGGTGCCATTTTGGTTCATGCGGCAAGCTGGTCGTTATCTGCCAGAGTATCGTGAAGTTCGTGCAACCACGAACAGCTTCATGGAATTTTGCTACAGCCCGGATAAGGCGGCAGAAGTCACATTGCAACCTATTCGACGCTACAATATGGACGGTGCCATCCTGTTCGCGGATATCCTCGTTGTGCCAGACGGCCTGGGCCAGGACGTGTGGTTTGAGACGGGGTTCGGACCGCGGCTAACACCGGTGACAGATGAGAAGTCCTATGCAGGGCTGTCGCTTGATGGCTTTCACGACAAGGTAGGGGCTGTATACCAAACGGTGGCCAAACTGAAACAAGAACTACCAGCCGACAAAACCTTGCTTGGTTTCGCTGGTGCACCCTGGACCGTGGCGACTTACATGATTGCGGGAGCTGGCAGCAAAGACCATGCTGCGGCTCGGCAGCTTGGGTACGGCAATCCTGCATTGTTTGGCAAAATGCTAGACCTGCTTGTGGATGCAACGTCCGCCTATTTGATCCGGCAAATTGATGCAGGCGCGGATGCTGTTCAAATATTTGACAGCTGGGCCGCTGCATTACCAGAACCAGCGTTTGATACGTGGGTTATTGAACCAACAAAAGCCATTGTTGACAAAGTGCGGGCCGCTCACCCTAAAACACCCATCATTGGTTTTCCCAGGCTTTCCGGCACTCAATATGCCAAATTTGTTGATGCGACGGGTGTGGATGCTGTGTCTCTGGATACAGGTATGGAGCTTGAGTGGACGGCAAAACATCTGCAAAGCAAAGTTTGTGTGCAAGGCAACATTGATCCGCATCTTGTGGTCGCCGGTGGCGTGCCCATGCTGGATGAAGCACAGCGTATTTTGGATGGTTTGAAATCCGGGCCACATGTTTTTAATCTTGGCCACGGTTTTGTGCCTGAAACGCCGCCAGAAAATGTGGCAGAACTTTCAGACTTTATTCTAAATTATCGACGATGATGCTGTACCGGGAGAAAAGAAGATGGGTCTAGAGGGTTTTCTGGGGGGTGCATACCTTTGGGTCAAAGCATTTCATATCATCTTTGTCATCTTCTGGATGGCGGGCATGTTCATGCTGCCGCGGTATTTTGCCTATCATGTGCAATACGAAATTGGCGGCAGTGAGGACGCTAAATGGATTGAGAGAGAAGCGCGCCTCGATAAAATCATCCTCACCCCTGCTATGGGAATTGCCTGGATTTTAGGGCTCTGCCTGGTTGCACACATAGGGCTTGATGCAGGCGGATGGCTTCATGCTAAGTTATTGATAGTATTTTTATTTTCTGGTTTTCATGGTGTTTTGACCAAAGAAAGAAAACGCCTGGCAGCAGGAGAGCGCAAGCGAAGTGAGAAATTCTACCGGTTGATTAATGAACTGCCTGCCGTCGTTATTATCATTGTGGTCATACTCGCCATTACCAAACCTTTTTGAGGGCAGAATTCATCACTAGTGGTACCCACATAGAATACAGTTCTGTGTCTGGGCTCAAAAATCTTGACAGTTTCCCGAATGCTGGTAGCCTTTAGGTCGCAGGTGCTTCCCACCTGAACGTCACAACTTTCCCAAATTTTGTTGCAGCATTGTTCATCAGAATTGGGAGCCAGTTTATTCAGACTGTGGCGACATCTGACTTCCGTCGCCGCTTTCAACCACTTCGGACCAATCAACTGATCATAATGTCAGACCATAAACTCCGAACTTCAGGCCAACTGTCATTCCATTAACTAACTTTGGGCTATCCCATGCATCTTCAGGATCTGAAACAAAAATCTCCCGCTGATCTTCTCGCTCTTGCTGAAGAAGTCGGTGTGGAAAACGCGAGCAGCATGCGCAAGCAAGACATGATGTTTGCCATCCTCAAACAACTTGCCGAAGACGATGTCGAAATCTCTGGCGGCGGTGTCATTGAAATATTGTCAGACGGCTTTGCCTTTCTTCGAAGCCCGGAAGCAAACTATCTGCCCGGCCCCGATGACATTTATGTCAGCCCAAGCCAAATCAGGCGTTTTGCGCTTAGAACTGGGGATACAGTAGAAGGGCAAATTCGGGCACCAAAAGACGGTGAACGTTACTTCGCGCTTCTCAAGGTATCGAGCATCAATTTTGATGAGCCCGATAAAACGAAGCACAAAGTTCACTTTGATAACTTGACGCCGCTTTATCCTGATGAGCGCCTTAAGCTCGATCCGGATGATCCTACAGTGAAAGACAAATCACCGCGCGTGATTGATCTTGTGGCACCTATTGGTAAGGGACAGCGCGCGCTTATTGTTGCACCACCCCGCACTGGTAAAACGGTTCTGCTGCAAAATATTGCCAAATCTATTTCTGCTAATCACCCTGAGTGTTATGTCATCGTTCTTCTGATCGACGAACGTCCTGAGGAAGTGACAGACATGCAGCGGTCTGTGAAGGGCGAGGTTGTATCGAGCACTTTTGATGAACCGGCATCACGCCATGTTCAAGTATCGGAAATGGTGATCGAAAAGGCCAAGCGGCTTGTTGAACACGGCAAAGACGTTGTTATCCTGCTTGATAGCATCACGCGTCTGGCGCGCGCCTACAACACCGTAGTGCCTTCGTCCGGTAAAGTACTGACTGGTGGTGTGGACGCAAATGCCCTGCAGCGGCCAAAACGTTTCTTTGGTGCTGCGCGTAACATTGAAGAAGGCGGATCGCTCTCCATTATTGCAACGGCTCTGATTGAAACAGGTAGCCGTATGGATGAAGTGATCTTTGAGGAATTCAAAGGCACGGGTAACAGCGAAGTTATTCTGGATCGCAAAGTGGCAGACAAGCGGGTGTTCCCAGCCATTGATATTCTCAAGTCCGGTACCCGGAAAGAAGAGCTTCTGGTTGACCCGGGCACTCTATCGAAAATGTGGGTGCTTCGCCGTATTCTGACGCCAATGGGCACTGTCGATGCGATGGAATTCCTGCTCGCCAAGCTCAAGGACGCGAAAAACAACGAAGACTTCTTCAATCAGATGAACAACTGATTGGATTGATAGTTGGAAATTCGATAGGCCTGGCGGACTTCTGCCAGGCCTTTTTTTAGGTATGACTTTTGAAGAAATTTGTCATGGCATCTGACAATGCCTCTGGTGCCTCAAGTGGCATCATATGCCCTGTTGTAGCGACGGGTATTCCAATGTCAGAAAAGTGAATGTTTGATACCGAGGACATATCTTTCATTGGCGCGATATCGCAGATTTTGTCTTCGCTCGATCCAATCAAGTGGACGGGAATATTGATTGTAGGCAGCAAGGCTCTTAAATCGCGGCGATCTATTGTTGCCAGCAGTTGATTTTTAAGACTTCTGCGATCCATGTCCCGCTCCATGGCTTGCACCAGCTGCGGGATATTTGGATCACTTATATGCTGTGGGTGAAGAAATTGCGCTAACCTAAGGCGCGACATGCCTTTGTAGCTGGAACTTAGGACCGTGTTTGCGTTCGCACGCCGAAGAGCCTTTTCATCTTCTGGCAGGCCGCGCAGTGACGTGCCGATCAGAGTTAAGCTCATGGCCTTGATTTGGTCCTTCAGAATTGCTTCGGTTGCCAAATATCCGCCCAGAGAAAACCCGACAAGATGGCACTGGTTTGGCGCAGCGTCCGCCACACAATTGATCATATCAACCAAAGTGTCTGCACTTTTGTACCCGCTAAAGCTGACATCTCTACCCTTCAAAAAGGGCAGAATGCTTGTCCACAAACGTTCGTCGCACGCGGTGCCTGGAATGAGGTGAACAGTGCCTATTGGAGCCATCGTCATAATTTCATTTAACTGTTTTGGCTGCACATTTGCTGCATTTTGCTCGCAGCAGTGTCGTGAACTCAATTATAGGGAAACTGAGACAGCAATTCTTTGACTTTGCCATTTTTAAGCAGCCTTTCTGCGGCTTCTTGCAGGCGTTGCATACTTTCTCTTTTTGCGGATCGTTTGGAAAACTGGAGAGTTACTTCATTGACGTTAATGATGCTCAACACGTCGTGGGCTTTTTGTGGCGCCGCTGCATCAATCATTTGCCTGATAAGGTTTTCAGGGCCCGCCACCCCGTCAACACGACCAGACAGCAACAAGCTTACCGAGTGTTCGTGAGAATTGGTTGCCAGTTTTTCATACCGATCATCCGTTTCGAAGTTGGAGCCAAACACCACGCCGCGAGGGTGCGCCACCCTTAGTTTGGCAGGCGCCGGCTGGCGTGCAACATCCAGACCCACAATGCTTGTTCTCATGGTGTAAAAAACTGTCAGCGGGTCTGCGATTTGGTTGCTGGCGGTGCTTTGAAAAAAGATGGCAAAGTCGATATCACCACTTTCCAATAAATGAACCATGCGCGCATACGGCACGGTTACAATTTCAACGGGTTGCTCCAGCTCTTTGACAAGTTCAGCATTCAATAGGGGAATAATACCCTGAGATGGTTGGCCATCAATTTTGGTCCATGGAGCCAGGTCAAAAAGGGCAGTTTTTAGGGCGGTATCATCAGCTTTAGCGCAGGTGGCAACCGTCGCCAATAATAGGAAGGTCAGGACCTGCAATTTGAAAACCATCACTGAAACCTTCACTGGTGCACTCGCGCAAACTCTAACTTGAACGGGCTTTCCCACCCCTTGCCAAGACATATGTCATGTTGGTCAGGCTATTTCTATGGGGTTAGAATTGTTTGACCTTTTGTTTGGCGTGCTTCTAGTGCGACATGGGCCTGAGCAGCATGCTGAAGTGCATAGATTTGGCAGATATTGGATTTAATGTCGCCTGACGCAATTTTCGAAAGAACCGAATCTGCTGAGGAAACCAGATCTTCTCGATCTGCCACATAGTCCATCAGACTAGGACGCGTTAAAATTAGCGACCCTTTTTGTGCGAGTGTGGCTGGCGAAACAGGTGGTACAGGGCCCGTTGCATTGCCAAACGTGACCATCATGCCGCGGCGCGCGAGGCAATTGATGGATTTTTCAAACGTGGCGGCACCAACACTGTCATAGACAACCGGCACT
This sequence comes from Kordiimonas sp., assembly GCA_963921265.3. Lineage (GTDB taxonomy): Bacteria > Pseudomonadota > Alphaproteobacteria > Sphingomonadales > Kordiimonadaceae > Kordiimonas. Next base: position 2,430,839 of record OZ001196.2, on the reverse strand, counting down.
CCTTTGCCGCCTGTAATATCCATTACGGCCGTTTCAAAGTCTTCTTCTTCATAAAGAATGGTGTGCGCGCAGCCATGGTCTTTGGCGATTTGTGCCTTCTTTTGAGATCCAACAGTACCAATAACGGTTGCGCCAATCGAATTCAGCCACTGGCAGGCAATCAAGCCAACACCGCCTGCTGCCGCATGCCAAAGCACGGTGTCCCCTGGTTTTACCTGGTAAAGGCGCTGAACAAGAAATTCGACAGTGCACCCTTTGGTTAGCAAAGCTGCCGCGTCCTGATCTGTGACAGTATCGGGGATTTTTACCAATCGATCTGCCGGCATATTGCGCGCTTGGCTGTAGGCACCAGGGGGGCCAGCGGGGTAACCAACCCGGTCACCGGACTTGAAATTTGTCACGCCCTCCCCGACGCCCGCAACAAAACCGGCAGCTTCAATGCCAGGCACGGCCGGGAGTGGCATCGGATACAGACCAGAGCGATGGTAGGTGTCGATGAAATTGAGACCTATGGCTGTATGCTGAACCTGAACATAACCAGGCTTCGGGGGCCCCAGATCAACATTGATTAGCTGCAGGACATCTGGTCCTCCTGTCTCGGTGAAGCATACGGCGTGTGTCATTCAGCTAACCTGCAGGTGTTCTTCAAAAAATGTGGCAGTGCGCGCGTTGGCCAGATTGGCGGCTCCTGTATCCCAGTTCACGCCGTCCGGGCGCGCAAACGCATGGTCAACACCGGCATAGTCAAAAATGGAAACGCTTGGATGGGTATCCAAACCGGCATGAATGCGGGCCTGTGCGTCTTTATCGACAAAGCCATCCTCTTCCGCGATGTGCAGCAGAAGTGGCTGTTTCACTGCCGGCGCCTCGTCCAGCTTGCCATCAATCCCAACGCCGTAAAAGCTGACGCTTGCGTCGGCATCTGTGCGGGCAGCTGTGAGGTAAGCAAGCAGACCGCCCAGGCAATAGCCAACACTGCCAACTTTGCCGCTGCAGGCAGCGTTAGCGCGAATATGGTCAATCGTTGCAGCAATATCTTCAACGCCTTTGTCGACATCAAAGCCCTGATAAAGCTCAAAGGCTTTGTCCCACTCAGCCTGGGATTTGTCCGTGATATCAACACCGGGTTCCTGACGCCAAAACAGATCCGGGCATATAGCGACATAACCCTTATCGGCTAAATCATCGCAGATTTGACGCATACCCGCGTTTACGCCGAAAATCTCCTGAATGGCGACAATCGCAGGGCCTGATCCCGACTTTGGCAAGGCCACATAGGCACCGAAACTGCCACTGCCATCTTGAGCTTCGATTGTTGTTGTTTCTGCCATCGTCCCTGCTCCCACTGGTTTCTTCTTCTCATGTATAATCGGAATATGACAGGCTAACTGTCAAGCGCGCCGGAATGCTCTAGTGCGTATCCTTCCTCGACTGACAGTGCCCCTTCGAGGACAAGTAAGGCCCGCTTTGTATAAAGACCGCCGTCCCCTGAATATCCGCCAAAGTTTCCATTGCTGCCAATAACCCGGTGGCAGGGGATCAAAATCGGGATAGGGTTGCGGCCGCAAGCGCCGCCAACCGCCTGCCCGGACGAGCCGATTGATTTTGCCAGTTCGCCGTATGTTGCGGTTGTGCCGTATGGAATATTCAGCATGGCCTGCCACACTTTGTTCTGGTGTTTGGTACCACTTGCGTCAAGGGGCAGATCAAAGCTTGTGAGGTCACCATCAAAATAGGCATCCAGCTGGGCCTTTGCCTCTTTGAGAAGCGGCGACGGCACTTGAAACGGCGACCAGCCCCAATCCAATGCCACGATTGAACCCTCAATCTCAGAAACTGTGATATCGATCACCGGCGTGTGCATGGAGAGTTGGAACATATTTTTTGCCACTGGTATGGAATGAACGAGCAAGCTGTTGCGCCTCTTCTTGCTAATGTGCGACAACTCGGCGAGCAAGTGAAAACCGATGGATATTTCGCATGGCACGTATACGGCATGTGCGAGGACGACTAGGAACCATGACTAGCACCTCCACCATTTTTGCGCTTTCAAGTGGGCCCGGTACGGCGGGTGTGGCCGTGATTCGCCTTTCGGGCCCGCGCGCCCATTCAGTTTTGGCCGACCTGTCGAAGAAGCCAGTGCCGGAGCCCAGACTTGCCGCGCTGCGCACGCTGCGGGACCCTGAAACAAATGAGCGCCTGGATAGTGCATTGGTTTTAGCTTTTGCAGGGCCCGCCAGCTTTACGGGCGAAGATGTTGTTGAAATCCATGCGCACGGTGGCCGAGCCGTGGTTGAGGGGATTTTGCAAACGCTTGCACGCCAGGAAGGCCTTCGCCCGGCAGAGGCTGGCGAGTTTTCACGCCGCGCGTTTGACAATAACAAACTTGATCTTACAGAAGCAGAAGGCCTGAATGACCTTATTCATGCTCAGACCGCGGCACAGCGCCAATTGGCACTGAAGCAAATGGATGGGTCGCTCAGGGAATTGTATGATGGCTGGCGCGGCGACTTGCTTGCCCATTTGGCCCACTTGGAGGCCGACATTGATTTCCCGGATGAGGATATGCCGGAAGGCGTAGCGTCGGCAGTATCACCCAAAATATTGAGTGTAGCGTCGCAAATAACACAACATATTGATGATGGGGATCGTGGACACATGTTAAGGCGTGGGTTCAGAATTACGATCTTGGGGGAACCCAATGCAGGCAAATCAACACTTCTCAACGCACTTGCCAAAGAAGATGTTGCCATTGTCTCAGATGAAGCGGGAACCACCCGCGATGTCATCGAAATCCAGCTGGACCTTGGCGGCTTTCCTGTTCGTCTCATCGACACCGCCGGTATTCGCGAGGGCGAAGGGGCAGTAGAACAAGAAGGTGTGCGCCGCGCATTAACGCGAGCGGAAGAAGCAGATTTGAGGCTTGTGCTCGTGCGCGCTGACGAGTGGCCAGAGATCCCAGATAGCATGAAAAGCTGGCTTGGCGATGATAGCTTGCTTGTGGTCTCTCAGGCGGACCGCATTTCGGACCCTTCGATGTTTCACGTGAAACACTCGGGTACAGATTTTGCTAAGGCGACCCTGCCCATTTCAGCAAAAAACGGCGCCGGGCTTGATAATCTTATCAATGAAATTGAAACTATTGTGGCGGCGAAAATGGCACTTTCAGAGTCGCCCGTATTAACCAGGTTGCGCCATCGCACGGCGCTTGAAGAGGCTGTGGAACACATCGGCCGCTTTGAACAGAATGCGGGTGTTGATGCTGTCTTGGCGGCGGAGGATGTCAGAATGGCAGTTCGCGCTATCGGGCGCATAACCGGCAGAGTTGGTGTCGAAGACATGCTGGACATCGTCTTCTCTGATTTTTGCATCGGTAAATAGTCGGCAGAAATGCCCAAACGAAGCAAATGAATGTTTCACGTGAAACATGGTCTTTTCAGGCGTTGCTTCACAATGGTCTTTGACTCGCGAAAGCAGTAATTATATAGGGTGCCATCTGATTGATTTGTGCGTTCGGATGTGAAGCAATGAGCGACTTTGATGTGATTGTTATTGGCGGTGGTCACGCTGGCTGCGAAGCGGCGGCGGCGGCGGCGCGCTCGGGCGCGAATACGCTGTTGATCACTCACAAACCGGAAACCATTGGCGAGATGTCATGCAACCCGGCCATTGGCGGTTTGGGAAAAGGTCATTTGGTGCGTGAGATTGATGCCCTGGACGGTGTCATGGGTCGCGTCGCAGACGCATCCGGTATCCAGTTTCGTCTATTGAACCGGCGCAAGGGGCCTGCGGCTCAAGGACCACGCTGCCAGTCAGACCGCAAGCTATACCGTGAGGCGATGCAGACCATTCTGCATGATTACAAAAACTTGACTATTCAGGCGGGCGCCGTTGAAGACTTGCTTTTCAATATGGATGTTTTGGATGGTTCAGCCGGCACACCGTCTTGTACAGGCATCATTACAGATGACGGCGCAATGGTTACGGCGAAAGCTGTCATTCTCACAACAGGCACATTTCTGCGCGGCCTCATACATATGGGTGAACGTAAAATTCCTGCGGGCCGTGTGGACGAGGCACCTTCGCTTGGTTTGTCTGAAACATTGGAGTCTCTCGGCTTTGAGCTTGGGCGGCTGAAAACCGGCACACCAGCTCGGTTGGGCGGCAGAACCATTGACTGGGCTCAATGCATAGAGCAGCCGGGCGACATGCCACCTACCCCATTTTCGTTTCAGACTGACAAAATAGCAGTGCCGCAAATCAGTTGTTTTTTGACGCGCACCACGGAAGAAACTCACAAAATCATCCGGGACAATTTGCATCGCGCACCCATGTATTCTGGACAGATCGATAGCAACGGCCCGCGCTATTGTCCGTCGATCGAAGACAAGGTTGTGCGCTTTGCAGATAAGTCCAGTCATCAAATTTTTCTGGAGCCTGAAGGCCTCGACGACCACACGGTTTACCCCAACGGTATTTCAACAAGCCTGCCTGAAGAGGTTCAGGAACAAATGATCAAGTCCATACCGGGGCTTGAAAAGGCAGTTATCCTCAAGCCCGGTTATGCCATTGAATATGATTTTGTGGACCCGCGCGAACTGAAACCAACACTTGAGACACGCCGGGCTACCGGCCTTTATCTTGCGGGCCAAATTAACGGTACCACAGGATATGAAGAAGCTGCCGCCCAGGGGTTGATTGCTGGCGCCAACGCGGGTCTTGCTGCTCAAAACAAGGCCGATGAATTTATCCTTGATCGGGCCGATGGTTATATCGGCGTGATGATTGACGATCTTGTGACACAAGGAACGCGTGAACCCTACCGGATGTTCACAAGCCGTGCCGAGTATCGTCTTACTCTCCGTGCCGATAATGCTGACCAGCGCCTGACAGAAAAAGGCGCAAGCATTGGACTGGTGGGCAACGACCGCTTGTCTGCTTTTCTCGCCAAAAAGGCAGCACTTGAAGAGTTAAAAGAAATACTTTTAGGCCTATCCCTTACGCCAAACCAAGCCGCTGACTATGGCCTCAAAATTAACCGCGACGGTGTGCGCCGTGATGGCATCACTCTTTTGGGTTTCACGGATATCAGTTTTGAAAAGCTTCAAGAAATCTGGCCAGAAGAACTCTCAGGTGTCGCATCAGATATCGCACGGCAGGTGGAAATTGATGCCATGTACCGTGGTTATCTGGACAGACAAAAACAGGATGTGGCTGCCTTTAGGAAGGATGAAGCCCTGCGTATTCCAGAGGCGTTGGACTTTACTGAGATCCAGGGCCTGTCGAACGAAATGCGGGAGAAATTCTCACAAGCGCGCCCGACCACCTTGGGTGCGGCAGCCCGCATTGCAGGAGTGACACCAGCTGCCTTGACCATTCTCCTTGCACATATCAAGAAGCAAAAGGCGGCCTGATGGGCGGTGCAGCCGGCGAGTACGGGCCGGAAGACTTTGTGGAAGATATCGATGTTTCACGTGAAACATTGGACAAGCTCACTCTGTATGCCAATGAGCTTGCAAAATGGCAGCGCGCCAAAAACCTGGTCGCAAACTCAACAATCAATGACCGCTGGCGCCGGCATTTGCTGGACTCCGCACAACTCGATGGCCTTATTCGCCGGTATTTCGATGCTCCCATAAAAATGCTCGATATCGGCTCTGGCGCTGGTTTTCCTGGGCTGGTGCTCGCCATTATGGGCCTGGGTTCGGTGGAGCTCGTCGAATCGAACGGTCGCAAATGTGTGTTCATGAACCAGATTGCCCGCCAAACCGGCGCGCCAGCGACAGTCATAAACGAGCGTGTTGAAAAACTGCCGCAGCGACTTGCCGATGTGGTTACGTCCAGAGCCTGCGCAAAAGTCGAACAGCTCCTCACCTGGGCTGAGCCATTTTTGTCTCCGGCTACAGAAATGTGGCTTCTAAAGGGGGAAGGAGTGGAAGAGGAATTGACCCAAGCGCTCGCTTCATGGAATATGGAAATTGAGCGGTTCAAAAGCAAATCGAGCCCAGAGGGTGTCATTCTCAGGCTGCACGCGATCAAAAAGAAATAAGCCGCTGTTTTGATTATGTTTTAGGGGTTGCTTCATGCAGGACGGGGTGCGCGCAAGCATTATTGCAGTCGCCAATCAGAAAGGCGGCGTGGGAAAAACCACAACAGCCATAAATTTGGCAACAGCCATTGCCGCTGTGAAAAAAAAGGTTCTTGTCATTGACCTTGATCCGCAAGGTAACGCAAGCACAGGCTTTGGCGTGGACCGGGCAAGCCGTGAAGTTACTTCCTATGATGTAGTTTTGGGTGCCGCTCCGATAGAGGAGGCTGTGCATGATTCAGAAATTCCCGGGTTAAGCATCATCCCTTCGACAATTGACCTTTCCGGAGCAGACCTTGAACTTGCAGAGTTGCCTCAGCGTAACTTCCGACTTCGCTATGCGCTGGAAAAAGCGCAAGTGCGCAATGATTATGACTATGTGCTGATCGACTGTCCGCCGTCCCTTAGCCTTTTGACCATTAACGCGCTGGTTGCAGCTGATTCAGTCCTGGTGCCGCTTCAGTGCGAGTTTTTTGCGCTTGAAGGCCTTAGTTTGCTTTTAAAAACAGTCGAACAGGTCCGCGGCAGCTTGAACCCGATGTTGACCATTAACGGTGTGGTTCTCACCATGTTCGACCGGCGCAACAACCTGTCGGAACAGGTGGCAAGCGATGTGCGCGAATATTTGGGTGACAAGGTTTTTAAAACTGTTATTCCGCGCAATGTGAAGGTTTCAGAAGCGCCAAGCTTTGGTAAGCCTGCGCTATTATATGATCATCGTTGCACAGGCAGCCGGGCCTATATTGACCTGGCACGGGAATTGTTAACGCGCGACGCTGCAGCGCAGGCAGCTTAACAATAAAAACAAAGAGTTAGAGATTGGTTATGGCCAAAACTGTGAGACAAGGATTGGGGCGCGGCCTCTCAGCCCTTTTGGGAGACGACAGACCTGTTATTGAAGATCAGCCATCGGATGGCGCCGCGAGTGAAACCGCGACTGCAACCTCAGGCCGACGTCGACTGCCCATCGAATTTCTGGAGCGTAACAGCGCGCAGCCGCGCTACAGGTTTGATGAAGAAGCCCTTGAGGAGCTTGCCCTTTCCATAAAAGAAAAAGGCCTCCTTCAACCAATTCTGGTTCGCGAACTGGGCCCAGAGAAATTTCAGATTGTTGCTGGCGAGCGCCGCTGGCGAGCGGCGCAAAAGGCGGGCGTTCACGAAGTGCCTGTGGTGGTGCGAGAGCTGACGGACACAGAAGTCCTTGAAGTTGCGATTATTGAAAACATTCAACGCGAAGACTTGTCTGCGATTGAAGAAGCGACAGCTTACAAGCGTTTGATGGATGAGTTTGGTCATACCCAGGAAGTTGTGGCTGGTATAGTTGGAAAAAGTCGTAGTCATATCACCAACTTGCTTCGTCTTCTTAACTTGCCGCAAAAGGTGCGTGATTTTGTGGACGAGGGCCGCTTGTCCATGGGGCACGCCCGTGCACTTTTGTCCGCCGATGACCCGGTGGGGCTTGCAGGCAGGGTGATTGCAGAAGGCATGAGCGTTCGCCAAACTGAAGCTGCAACCAAGTCAGGGCCGGTTAAAAGGCGCGAGCCACAACCGGGCGGCCGTGTCAAAAAAGCAGGCAAGGACGCTGATACAGTAGCGCTGGAAAAGGACTTGAGTGCCGCCCTTTCCATGAAAGTGAACATTGATCACCAGGGTGAAGGTGGCGCGGTAACAGTGACGTATAAGACGTTGGAAGAGTTGGACGAACTCTGCTCAAAAATGGGTGTGTGCGGTTTTTAGAACCGCACCCCTTCAAGTCAGCTTGGCTTCCACTGCGTCCCAAATCTGACTTTGCAAATTCACGCCGTCAAATTGGTTCACTGACTGTAGACCGGTCGGCGAGGTTACGTTTATTTCAGTTAGCCAGTCGCCAATCACATCAATCCCGACAAACGTTAGACCGCGCGCCTTGAGGTCCGGGCCAATGGTGTCACAAATCTCAACTTCACGTTCAGTCAGGCTGGAGCGAACAGCTTTGCCGCCTGCAACCAGGTTGGAGCGAACTTCACCTTTCGCAGGCACACGGTTTATGGCCCCTACGGCCTCGCCGTCAATCAATATGATGCGCTTGTCACCGTCACGCACTTCAGGCAGAAACTTTTGAACCATCACGGGTTCGCGCGAATTCATCAGGAACATTTCCATGAGGCTGCCCAGGTTGCTGTCGCCTTCTTTCAGATGAAACACACCTGCGCCGCCATTGCCATAAAGTGGCTTAACGATAATCTCGCCATGTTTTTGCCGAAACTCTTTGACCACCTCTTCACTGCGTGTAATCAGCGTGGGCGGCATTAACTCTTTGAATTTCATCACAAAAAGTTTCTCTGGCGCGTTTCTGACCTCAGACGGGTTATTCATCACCAGCGTGTCGTCCGCGATTAAGTCCAAAAGGTGAGTTGCTGTTATGTAGGACATGTCAAACGGCGGGTCTTGCCGCATCCAAACCACGTCTACGTCCCGGAGGTTAAGTAGCGTTGCTTCGGACAGAAAGCTGAAATGGTTCCCCTTCTCGCGGCGTACTTCCACTTTGCGCGCTGCCGCAAAAACAGACCCATCTTCGTAAGACAGGCCCTCAGCCAGATAGTGCCATAGCTCATAACCGCGCTCTTGTGCTTCAAGCATCAAGACAAAGGTGCTGTCGCCATCAATATTTATGCCTTCCATTTCATCCATTTGGAAAGCGACTTTAAGATTTGACTTGGACATAGGAGATCCTTGGCTCTTCAGATTTGAATGCGCGGAGGTGGTCAGATTTACCATCCAGGGCGCCATGCATCCATCATATGGGCTGGAACCCTGCCGGGTGCAACCGCAATTACATCAAAGCGGCATGCAAATTCCTGTGATGCCTGTTGTTGCAGCCAAACACTGGCAGCAGTTTCAATTCTGGAACGCTGTTTTGCAGTAATGCTCTCAAAAGCTTCAGTAACGCTTTGGCGGGCTTTTACTTCAACAAAAACAACCAGATCCTTTTTCTGTGCGACGATGTCTATTTCGCCGGTGCTGCATTTAAATCTTTGCTCCAGGACGCGGTAACCCTTCAGTCGCAAAAGCATAGCCGCCGCCATCTCAGCCTTTCGGCCTTTCTTTTCAGCTGCTTGCCGGCGGTTTGTATTCTTTGTCACGTTGCAGCCTTAAGAGCGAGAACTATCGTTTTTGTTAAGATCCAACGCCAATTGATAGATGTCTTTTTTGCGTTCTCCCGTCAGGTCAGCAACAAATGCAGCGGCCGACTTGACGCTCATGTGTTCCAAGGCTTTCTCAATCAATTGCTTGGTATCATATGCAGAACCTCCAGATGACGCTTTTGCACCCTCCGCCTCGATCACCACAACAACTTCGCCTTTTGGTGATCCCACCCCGGCATAGTGTTCACAAACCTCTTGTAAGTTACCCCGCACAACTTCTTCAAACTTTTTGGTGATCTCGCGACAGACAGCAACTTTTCTGTCGCCAAAAACAGAAGCTGCATCCGCCAGGCTCTCGGGCAATCGGCGCGCACTTTCATAAAACACTAATGTAGCGTCATTTTTTGCTTCTTTTTCGTACCATTTCTTGCGCGCAGAAGACTTATTTGGCGGAAACCCGAGAAAAGTGAACCGGTCTGTTGGAAGGCCCGCCAAGGTTAGCGCGGCAACAAGAGCAGAAGGCCCTGGGAGTGTGGTAACATAAACGTCAGCGTCGACAAGCGAACGAACCAGTTTATACCCGGGATCAGAAATGAGCGGTGTTCCCGCATCTGATACCAGCGCAACGGCTTTCCCCTCTGCTATCATTGCCTCAATTTTTGGTCGGGCCTGCTCACCGTTATGTTCGTGATAAGCCATCATTGGTTTTTTAATCAGGAATGCCTGCAAAAGCTTCGCTGTTATGCGTGTATCTTCGCATGCAATGATATCCGCCCCCCTAAGGGTTTCCAGTGCTCGCGCGGTGATATCACCGAGGTTACCAATCGGTGTCGCAACTATGTAAAGCCCTGGTTTTAAAGGCTTTTGCTCATCATTATCCTGTTGCATACGCATCTGTTTTGCCACCGACCCGTGCCCCAAATTTTGCCATCATTCTGTTTCATACCATGGGCAGGAATTTATCGCTGCTGGCGTTTTTCAAAAAGTTGAAATAAACACTGCCGGCAATTTACAGATTTGGGTATTCCGCTTAATGTCGCGACAGCGGAACACCGTTGGCTCTTCTGTTGGTTTATTTAGGGGATTAGGGTGAGGTCTTACCTGTCAAAGGCAAAACGTGCATCTATAGGATTGTTCGCTTTGTTGGTGATGACGGGCTGTGGCGGTTCCTCTCCCACCCCTCGAACAGTAGCGGTCGCGCCTGCTTCTCAGGCTGAGCAAACAGAGCCGTCGACACCGCAAGAAGCTCTGGCCTCTTTGCAACAAGACGACAGTGCCGATAGGCCGGGTGAGACTGAAACAATCATTGCTTTGATGCTGCCATTAACTGGTGCAGATGAAGCGGTTGGCCAAGCGCTATTGCGGGCTGCCACCATGGCGCTTTTTGATGCCTATGACCCGTCGCTTAAAATCATTCCACTAGACACACAGGGTGATCCAGGCATTGCCGAGATGCGGGCCGTTGATGCAATCAATGCAGGGGCCTCCATTGTTTTGGGGCCTCTGTTGTCAGCAAACGTGCAAGCAGTTGCTGGGCCACTGAGCGAAGCCGGTATTCCCCTCCTCGGCTTTACCAATGACAGTTCGGCGGCGGGTCCTGGTCGTTTTATCCTCGGCTTTTTACCTGAAGCTGAAGTGAAACGCGTGGTGGATTATGCGGTTTCAAATGACCTCACAAATTTTGGCGCGTTGCTGCCCATGGGACGCTACGGCGAGCGAATAAGAACAGCGTTTGGGGATACGATTGCGCTCACTGGCGCCCAAGTGGCTGCAATTGAAAGCTACCCCCCTGACCCGGATGCTCTTTTTGAACCTGTCAAAAGGCTGGCCCGTTATGACGAACGCCGTGATGATGTGCGTCGGGAGGTTCGTTTTTTGCGCGCGCTGCGAGACGACCTAACGGACGAGATTGCGAGCAAGCTTGAAGACGCTGAAGTGATGGAGGGTGTTGATTTTGATGCGGTACTCGTGCCTGAGGGGGGTGCCCTGATGCGCACGCTTGCACCGCTTCTGCCCTTTTATGAGATTGATCCCAACAGGGTAAAACTGCTGGGTACAGGCCTTTGGAATGATGAAGGTCTCCTTGGTGAGCCGCCACTCCAAGGTGCCTGGTTTGCCGCGCCGGACCCCGATGCGCCGCAAGCTTTTCTTGGCCGCTATCAGGAAACCTACGGCGAACCTGCTCCCCGCATTGCCACTCTTGCCTATGACGCAGTGTCGTTGGTGGCTTTGTTGGCGCGGCCTCAAGATACCGAAGCTCAAAACCCGGAAAGCGGTGGCACTGAAGTCGAGCCGAGTAGTGTTTTTTCGGTTGACCGATTTTTAAGGCCAGAAGGCTTTTCAGGTGTTGATGGGTTGTTCCGGTTCCTGCCTGACGGCACAGCGGAACGCGCACTTGCGGTGCTTGAGCTTAATCGGCGTGGGTTTCAGGTGGTGGACCCTGCGCCAACAGCTTTCCCAAGTTTTGGCTTTGCGTTAAAGAACTAACGTTGCTACGCCAACAATTTTCCAAGAATGAAATTCAACAAAGGTTTGCCGGCTGAGGAGAGCTTCACACGGTTACCAGCCTTCTCCATGTGTCCGCTGGTGATGAGGGCGTCCAACTGGCTCATGTCAATGGGTGCCCCGGGTAGGCAAGATAAATCAATGCCTTCTGTTAGTCGAAGACCCATCATGACGCGTTCAATGCCGACTGCTTCAGCATCAACCTCTTCGGTCTGCTCGATGCCGATGCCACTTTTGTTCACGGCGGCAAGCCAATCTTCGGGGCGCTTGACTTGCTGATGCGCCACCAGAGATCCGTGGCGTATGGGTAACCTGCCATGTGCGCCCGGCCCAATGCCGGCGTAATAACCACCGCGCCAGTAGGTTAGATTATGCTGGCTTTCTTCTCCCGGTCGGGCGTGGTTGGAAATTTCGTAGGCTGGCAGCCCCGACTCCGCCGTTACCTCTTGAGTCATATCAAAGAGAGCTGCCGCTTCATCTTCGTCTGGCAAGGTGAATTTGCCACGATGAAACTGGTGATAAAAAGCCGTGCCTTCTTCGATGGTCAGTTGATAGAGCGACAGGTGCGAGGGTGAAAAACTGAGCGCCTGCTGCAACTCTTCGCGCCATTCTTGAAGTGATTGATGAGGCAAGGCATAAATAAGATCATAGCTTACGCGACTAAAGTTGTCTCGCGCAACTTCAAGGGCAGATAGCGCCTCCCTTGATGAATGAAGCCTGCCAAGAAACTTTAACGAACTATACTTAAGGCTTTGAATCCCAACCGAAACCCGGTTGACGCCTGCCGAGGCATATTCTTCAAACCGGGCTGCCTCCACACTGGAAGGGTTGGCCTCCAGCGTGATTTCTATATCGACATTCGGAGACCAGTGGGTGCAAATTGCTTCAATTATGGCCGCAGTGGTTTCAGGCGGCATCAGGCTCGGTGTACCGCCGCCAAAAAAAATGGAAGTAGCTTTGAGGTTTGGAAACTTGGCCGCGAAGGCATAGATTTCCCGGAGCATACCCTCTCGCCAGGACATTTGATCCACTTTATCCCGAACATGACTGTTGAAGTCACAATAGGGGCATTTTTTGGCGCAAAACGGCCAATGCACATAAATGGCAGCATCAAATGGCGCGTTGTATTCGCCAATGCCGCTATGCTGGCTGGAAGCAAGCATCAATCAATTGCCGGAAGGCGTCTGCTCGGTGGCTCATGGCGTGTTTATCCGCCGGATCCATTTCGGCGAACGTGATATCATGGCCGTGTGGGATGAAAATCGGGTCATAACCAAAGCCTTTTTCCCCGCGCATTGGCCAGGTAACAAAGCCAAACACCTTGCCCTCGAAGCTCTCGGTGTGGCCGTCAGGCCAGGCAAGCGATAAGGCGCAAGTAAAGTTGGCTTTGCGGTTTGGGGTGTCACCCAGCTTATCAATCACAGCTTTCATGCCGATGGTGAAATCCCGGTCAGGGCCCGCCCAGTCTGCGGTGTAAATACCGGGCTCGCCGCCAAGGCCATGAACCTCAAGGCCGCTGTCGTCGGATAGCGATGGCAGCCCGGAAGCTTTGGCAGCCGCCAAAGACTTTATTTCCGCGTTGCCAATAAAACTGTCTGAGTCTTCAACAGGCACCGGCAGTCCCAGTTCGCCAACTGAAACTGTTTCAACGCCAAACGGCGCCAACAGCTCGCCTATTTCGCGAACCTTCCCTTTGTTGTGACTGGCGATGACCAGCTTGTTGCCATCGAAAAGCCGTGCCATGTCAGCCCCTATCCGCGATAGCTTGCAATAGCGGCTTCCTGAGCACGCTTGATCTCGTCGCAGCCTATGCGCGCCAGACGTAACAGCCGCATAAACTCTTCTTCGCTAAACGGCTCTTCTTCGGCAGTGGACTGAATTTCCACAATGCCGCCATTTCCAGTGAGCACAAAATTGGCATCTGTCGCCGCCGCGCTGTCTTCAGGATAGTCGAGGTCCAGAACCGGTGTGCCCTCATAAATACCACAAGAGATTGCTGAAACGCTGTCGGTGAAAGGTGAAACACCAAGCTCACCCTCACTAATCAGCCAGTCAAAGCACTGACTGAGCGCCACATAGGCACCAGAGATTGATGCAGTGCGGGTGCCACCGTCAGCTTGAATAACGTCACAGTCCAGACGGATCTGGCGCTCGCCCATCAACTCAAGGTCAACAACAGCCCGCATTGCGCGCCCAATAAGGCGCTGAATTTCCTGCGTGCGGCCGGATTGTTTGCCTTTTGCAGCTTCGCGCGCCATCCGGCCATGCGTGGAGCGCGGCAGCATGCCATACTCCGCCGTGATCCAGCCTTTGCCACTATCACGAAGCCAGGATGGGGTGCGCTCTTCATAGCTGGCGGTTACCAGTACATGCGTGTCACCAAACTTCACAAAACAGCTGCCCTCCGCATGTTTGGCAAAGCCTGGGATCATTTCGATCTTGCGCATTTCGTCGTTGGTCCGTCCGCTCGGTCGCATGGATATTCCTTTGGTCAGGGGTTGTGATGTGGTGTGCCCATCATTTGTTGCCCCTTCTAGCCTTGATACCCATATAGGTCAAAGGCCTTCGTATAGTTTCGGCCTGAATTTCACACCCTCTTCAGGCGTTGACGAAGGTGCTGTGATTTATCTAACGTCTGCTTATGGCAACCACCGCAAAAGGAGAAGCGGCCCGTGTCCATTGCTCAGCTCACTGACCGCTCAAAATCGATCTTTCAACAGATTGTGCAAACCTACCTGGAAAGTGGGGACCCGGTTGGCTCGCGCACCATCAGCCGTGCCGACGGTATCAGTGTTTCAGCTGCCACCATTCGCAACGTTATGTCGGATTTGGAAGAAGCAGGGCTGATCGCGTCGCCGCACACGTCAGCCGGCCGCGTGCCAACAGACCTGGGCCTTCGGCTTTTTGTGGATGGCATGATGGAGGTCGGCAACCTGACAAAAGAAGAACGTGAAGCGATCAAGGGGCAGTGTGCAACGTCCGGTAAGCAATTTGAAGATGTGCTTTCTGATGCAACAAAAGCGCTTTCTGGTCTTTCGCAGTGCGCGTCGCTTGTAATGGTACCACACCAGGAAGCGCGGATAAGGCACATTGAGTTTGTGCCCATTTCCTCAACCCAGGCTCTTGTTGTTCTGGTGTCTGAAGACGGTTTGGTGGAAAACAGGTTGATTGAAGTCCCTGTGGGCTTGCCGACATCTGCATTGGTGCAAGCGACAAATTTCTTGAATGCTCGACTGGCAGGTCGTGCGCTTGAAGATGTTCTTGTCTCTATCCAGCAGGAACTGGCGTCGCGTCAAAGCGAGCTTGATGCGCTAGCTGAAAAAGTGGTGGAAAGCGGGCTCGCTGTCTGGGCAGGCGGCGACAATGTGGACAACACGCTCATTGTCTCCGGTCAAAGTAATCTGCTGGGAAATGTTCAGGCAACAGAAGACCTGGACCGCATGAAACAGCTGTTTGACGAGCTTGAACGCAAAAAAGACTTGATCAAACTGATGGAACTCGCCAAAGACGGGCGCGGCGTGCGTTTGTTCATTGGATCAGAGAATAATTTATTTTCTCTATCGGGTTCATCTCTGGTGGTTTCTCCCTATATGAATGGCGCAAACAAGATCGTTGGCGTTATTGGCGTGATCGGCCCCACCCGGCTGAATTATGCGCGCATCGTGCCGATGGTCGATTATACCGCCCAGGTGGTTGGCCGCCTGCTGTAGGACGATTTACGAGTTAAGGATTTACGCGACATGAGCGCAGAAGAAAAAAAACCAGCGGATGAAAGCCTGGCGGATCAAAACAAAGAGCAGCCAGAAATGGAAGCTGAAGCCAACGTGGAAGCGGATACAAATGAGGCGGTTGAAGAAGATATCGATCCAATTGCCACGCTGACAGAAGAAGTTGCAGCCTTGAAGGATCAGGTTTTGCGTGCCCGCGCTGAAACGGAAAACGTGCGCCGCCGTGCAGACCGCGACCGCGCTGACGCCAGTGCTTATGCCGTGACCGGTTTTGCCCGTGATATGCTCAGCGTCAGTGACAATATGCGTCGTGCACTCGATAGCATGCCAGAAGATGTCGCGGACGAAATGAAGGCCTTTGTTGAAGGTGTTGAGATGACCGAACGCGAGCTTCTTAAAACCATGGAAAAATATGGCATTGAGAAAGTTGAGCCGGAAGTGGGTGAAAAGTTTGACCACAAATTCCACCAAGCCATGTTTGAAGTACCAACGGCAGACCATGCGCCAGGCAGCGTGATGCAGGTTGTGGCTGCCGGCTATGTGATCAAAGATCGTCTGCTGCGCCCCGCGATGGTGGGTGTGGCCAAAGGCGAAGCCAAAGCGGTGGATACCGAAGCCTAAGCGTCAATTCAAAACCGAACAGATTCGAAAGCCCCGCCACCGTGCGGGGTTTTTTATTAGCTGTGAATGTAAAGGGTGCTTGACATGTGGTGTGAAAATAAATAAGTAAAGCACACTTTACATAAAGTGAAGCAAACCAGACACAAACAATTCCGTGTCACGACAGCAAAGGAGCAGACAATGAATGCTGCAGCTAAAAAATATACGCGAGACTTTGGAGGTGCGATGGCCTTGTATTCCATCGCGGTATTTCTTTCGATCCCGTTTGCAAAAGACCCTGCTCAATCGCAGGCAATACGGATAGCCGCTGCGCTCTTGCCGATTTTGCCAAGTCTTTTGGCCTTGCGGGCACTGATCACATTTTATCGAAGCATGGATGAGCTGTGGCAGCGTGTTCATTCAGAAGCGGCTATTACAGCCTTTTTGATTACTGGTATGGTGACATTTTCTTACGGTTTTCTGGAGAACGCAGGCTTTCCGCATTTGCCCTACACGCTGGTTTTCCCCTTCTCTATCGCGGTATGGGGTTTGGCGCTTCCGATTATCTCGAGGCGCTACAAATGAAAAACCGGATCAAGGTGCTGCGCGCGGAGCGGGACTGGAGCCAGGCGGACCTCGCTGATCGGCTGGGGGTTTCGCGCCAAACCATCATTGCCATTGAAAAGGGCAAGTATGACCCATCCCTGCCGCTTGCGTTTTCAATCGCCCGCACGTTTGGGCAGGCGATTGAAGAGATTTTTACGCCGGAAGCTTAAGTGAGTTAGGCGCTTGCGAACTTGCCTGCGAGCGCGTCGTCAATTAAAGCGATGGTTTCATTGATACCGTATAGCGCGATGAAGCCGCCCATGCGCGGCCCCTGGCTTTGGCCAATCAGCACTTCGTAACAGGCCTTGAACCACTCGCGCAGGTTTTCAAACTCAGCGTCCTTACCGGCGGAAAACACCTCCGTCATGATCACTTCTGGGTCATGCTCCCCGGCGTCAAGTGCACCGAGACGGGTTTTGAGGCTTTCAAAGGCTTTCACTTCCTGCTCGGTTGGCATGCGGAAGCTTTTTGCTGGTTTGACGAAGTCTTCATAGTAGCGGATTGCATAACCCATCAGCTTATCAAGCGTCGGGTATTTCTCCACTGTCGCGCCTTCCACATAGCGGGCGACAAACCCCCAGAGGGTTTCTTTGTCTTCTGTGTTAGCAACAGCAACCAGATTAAGGAGCAAAGCGAAAGACACGGGCAATTCTGCTTTTGGAACATCACCGCCATGGATGTGCCACGCCGGGTTTTTGTACTGGTCCGCGAGCTCTTGGGCGTGGAACTTGTCGACAAAAGTATAGTA
Source organism: Kordiimonas sp. (assembly GCA_963921265.3). Taxonomy (GTDB): domain Bacteria; phylum Pseudomonadota; class Alphaproteobacteria; order Sphingomonadales; family Kordiimonadaceae; genus Kordiimonas. The sequence continues at coordinate 2,413,439 of OZ001196.2, read as the reverse complement.
TTCGTCGACCGCCTTGGGGATCACGTCAAAATAGAGGCGTTTTGCCTTCCGCGGGGCCTGAAACATATAAAGGCTCAGGCTTTCAGGTGCGGCGTATGCCAGCCACTCTTCAATCGAGATGCCATTGCCTTTGGATTTGGAGATTTTCTGACCTTGTTGGTCGAGGAACATTTCGTAACTGAGCGCCTCAGGTGGCTTGCCGCCCAAAATGCGGCGAATGATCGAGGACAGTTTGACACTTTCATCCAAGTCCTTGCCCGCCATTTCATAATCTACATCAAGCGCATCCCAGCGCATGGCCCAGTCAACTTTCCATTGGCATTTCACATTACCACCTGTGACCGCGCGCTCGTATCGGGTGCCGCTTTCGCTCTCAAACGCGACGATACCCTTCTCAGCGTCGACAATTTCAACCGGCACCTGTAGCACCACACCGGTCTCCGGGCACAGCGGCAAAAATGGGCTGTAGGTCTGGCGGCGTTCTTCCCCGAGTGTCGGCAGGATCACATTGATGACTTTTTCATAGCGCCGGCAAATTTTGATCAGCGTGTCGTCAAACCGCCCGGACTGGTAACACTCAGTTGAGCTCAAAAACTCATACTCGAAACCGTATTGGTCCAGAAATGCCTGAAGGCGGGCGTTATTATGCTCACCGAAACTATCGTGTGTGCCAAACGGATCCGGCACTTGTGTTAGCGGTTTGCCAAGCGCTTCTGTGAGCAGCTCCTGGTTTGGCACATTGGTTGGGACTTTGCGCAAGCCGTCCATATCGTCCGAAAAACAGATCAGCTTGGTCGGCATATCGGAAATTTCCTGGAAGGCGCGCATCACCATGGTTGTGCGCGCAACCTCACCGAACGTACCAAGGTGTGGCAGCCCAGATGGGCCATACCCGGTTTCAAACAGGATATAGCCCTTCTCAGGCACACCGTCCTTGAACCGTTTGACAAGCTTCTCGGCTTCCTGAAATGGCCAGGCTTTGGAGGCGAGTGCGAGGTCAATATTTCCGGTCATGGATATCACCCTGTTTGGTTCAATAATTCATTGCGGTTAAGGCGGCGGACCCTATGCATTCTGCCGCGTTGCGTCAAGCAAAACACTCAAACGTGACATTTGTCCAGGCGCAGGTGTTATTGCCGTAAATTGCGCCTGTATTTTTGTCCGCCAAAGACTATGCTCAGGCCATGCAAGACTATGCCCCCCAGGATCTGTTGATTGACGCTGCGAAAGACAACACCTCGCTGGCGGACTTGCCCGTTGCCGTGGTGGGGGTGACGTCGGCTACCCTTCTTTCACCTGAAGGGGTTTTTGACACGGTTTCCCTTGATGAAGCAGCTGATCAGTTGAGCGGTGAGCCGCATTTGCTGGTTAACCGGGTTGTGGTAGCTCGGCGTCTTGGTTTGCCTGCGCTTCACGCTTACGATGTGCTTGAGTTGTTCGCGTTTATTCGCCCGGCCCGCTACTGCCTGCCCACGATCGGTGGCCTTTTGTCAGCGCTTACGCTGAAAACCACTATCGGCAACCCCGAGGATGACTGCCTGGCCATTCAGGATATTGCTGGCCGCCTTCTTGAAGACCCAGCTGCACAGACTTATCGATACCGTGCTGGGTCAGGGCGTGTTGCGACGATGATGGCGCGCGCAGGCTGGCCATGGGGGCCCCTAGCTCTGAAGGCGCTGGAGGCGTATCCGGACCACAGCCGCGAAGATGGGCTTTCCGTTTGGATGGCGCTGCCAGAGTGGGAAGACGGCGCACCACCGCCGCCGCCTGGCGACGAGCCTGTGCAAGCGGGTGAAAGCCAAAGTCGTTTGGACCAACTATTAGGTGAAGGCGCTGAAAGCCGGGACGGGCAAAAACGCTATGCTGCCGCCGCCTCGCATCCATTTCAGCCGCGCGAAATCGTCGATAGCCCCAATCTGCAACTATTGGAGGGTGGCACGGGTACCGGGAAAACATTGGGCTATATCGCGCCCGCAAGCCTGTGGGCAGAAAAAAATGACGGGCCGGTTTGGCTTTCTACCTATACAAAGAACTTGCAGCGGCAGCTTGATCAGGAACTTTCCCGGCTTTTCCCTGACCCAAAGATCAAGGCAAAGCGCGCCGTCATCAGAAAAGGCCGCGAAAACTACGCCTGTTTGCTGAATATCGAAGAAACGCTGCGGGCTGTCATGATGCGAGCCAACATGAATTCAGCATCGGGCGGTAGTGCCGGTTTTGACCGGGACCGAATCCTGATTGGCCTTGTGGTGCGCTGGGCGCGGTTTTCCCGAGACGGCGATATGATTGGGGGTGATTTCCCAAGCTGGCTTGGCGCACATTTTGGTATGGGTCGCATTGCGGGGCTCACTGACCGGCGCGGTGAATGCCTCTATTCCGCCTGTGCGCATTTCAGAAAGTGTTTTGTCGAAAAAACCGCAAGAAAAGCCAAACATGCAGACCTTGTGGTGGCGAACCACGCGCTTGTAATCACCCAGGCAGCCACGCGCGGAGACGACCCAGACCTGCCGCGTAGGCTCGTGTTTGATGAAGGTCATCATGTTTTTGATGCGGCCGACAGCGCCTTTTCTGTGCGGCTGTCAGGGCTAGAGGGTGCAGAGCTTCGGCGCTGGATCCGCGGCAAGGAGTCTGGTGGAAGCACTCGCGCCCGCGGCCTGAAATCCCACCTTGAGGAACTGATAGCAGATGACCCCAACTGTCGTGCGCTGCTTGATGAAGTACTGGAGGCCGCGCGCCTGCTACCGTCAGACAATTGGCTAGGGCGCGTAACTGGTGCCGCGGCAATGACACGCTTTGAAAGCTTTTTGATGCTGAGTCGTGCTCAGGTGCTTGCGCGTACAAATGCGGCGGGTCCGCATGGCCTTGAGGCACCTGTGACGGACCCCATCGACGGTCTGGCCCCCGCTGCTCACAGCTTGTCAGAAGCATTCGTTACGCTATCGAAACCAATGGGGGCGCTTGCTGCAGCGCTGGCGATCAAGCTGGATGAAGAAAGCGATACGCTGGATAGCACGAGCCGCGGGCGGCTCGAGGCTTCGGCACGGTCACTCAAATTGCGCGCTGATACGGTTGGCCTGTGGGCAAGCATGGCAGAAAGCTTTGGTAGTCCACCACCAGAAGAGTTTGTGGATTGGCTTGAGGTGGACCGCATCGATGGCCGAGAGCGCGACGTTGCCTATTGCCGCCATTTTGTAGACCCCACCAAACCTTTTGCAGATGTGGTGTTGTCATCCACACACGGTTCGCTCATCACGTCTGCAACTCTGCGTGACAAATCGGGCGAAAGTGACGACTGGTCGTCTGCCGATGTGCGCACTGGGGCGCAACACCTCACGGCCCCGCCCAAGCGATTAAGCGTGGCGTCACCCTTTGACTATCCGGCGCAAACACGCGTTTTGATCGTCAATGACGTGAGCAAAACAGATGCTGTGCAAGTCGCTGCTGCCTACCGTGAGCTTTTCCTGGCGTCGGGCGGTGGTGCCCTCGGACTTTTCACCGCAATCAGCCGCTTGCGCGCCACCTACCATCATATTGCCTCTGACCTGGAAGCCGCCGGCCTGCCCCTTTATGGCCAGCATGTGGACCCTGTTGATACAGCAACGCTTGTGGACATTTTTCGCGACGAAATGGATGCCTGCCTATTGGGTACCGACGCCGTGCGCGATGGGGTCGATGTACCGGGCGACAGCCTGCGTTTGATTGTATTTGACCGAGTGCCCTGGCCACGGCCCACCTTGCTGCACCGTGCGCGCCGCGCCGCATTTGGTGGACGAGTGTATGATGAGATGCTGACGCGGCTCAAGCTCAGCCAAGCCTATGGGCGTCTTGTGCGCCGGGCAACAGATCGCGGTATATTTGTGATGCTGGACGGCCAAACACCGACCAGGCTTTTGGACGCATTCCCGGAAGGCGTGGCGGTTGACCGGGTTGGGCTGTCGGAAGCGGTGCAGGCGGTCCGTGCGTGGAACTCCATAGAAAATTCTGAGGGTTCGCACTGAAATGTCAGTTATCCCAACCTGCACAAGCCATAAACTCGACTTTGTCACAGTAACATTTGGCGAAGAACTGGGCTTGCTGCAGCTTCAGGCGAGGTCTTTTGCGCTATTTATACCTGATCAACTGGTGAACAATATCTTCATCATAGTCAATGAAGCTGACTCTCAAGATGCATATGCCGCCATCGTCGAAAATATCGCGCCACTTTACGGCGCTCATGCCCCAAAAGTGCATGTTCTGCAACGTTCGGAGGTCGCTGGCGAGCATACATTCTTGCACCGCGGCTGGATTAGCCAGCAAGTGCTTAAACTTATGGCGGCGCATCATGTGGGCTCAGACGACTATGTTATTCTGGACACAAAAAATCACTTCATCCAGCCGGTGACACACCGGGATTTTTTCGCAGACAATCACAAACTGAAGCACCGCTGCGTTAATCTGATGTTTGGTAAGCGCTCAAAGTGGGTTTCTTGGTTTCTACCGCCAAAGCGCAAAAAGCTGTCGCGCCGCTTCCGGGGGTCAATGCAATATTTTGGGCTCAACCCCGCCGAGTTCGCTGAAACCAGCGTGCCGAAAACAACGCCGTTTCCTATGAACACCAAGCTGGTTCGCGACTTGATAAACCACACCGAAGAAAAGGAGGGGGAACCTTTCCCGGCATGGTTTGAATGGTATTTTGAGGCAACGGAGTTTTACCTGCTGCAATCCTACGCCGCCTTTCGCGGACTAGGCTTTCACGACTTATACGAACCCGCAAAGTCCGGCGTTCTGGCCTTGTACCCAGAAGCCAAAAATCGTTTGTCTCAGCTCGGCCAAACCCTGGAAAGGGTGGAAAATGATAGCTCGTACTTTTGTTTGGGCGTGCACAGGAAGCTTGCCGCCTGTCTGTCATATCAGCAAAAGCAGCTGCTAACGGATTTTTGGAGCCGGCGCGGGCTAATAGAGGAGGACCAACACTTCGATACATTGGTTGGTGACTTGGCCCATGACGCTATCAAGCCGAAAAAGGGGGCAAGCGATCCAGGTCAATTACCAGAGGTGCGGCCATGAAGCCGACGTTGATTGTGGTGGGCTTTTCTGGTGAGCTCAAGCTGCTGGAACTGCAAGCCCGCTCGATTTTGAAATATGCTCCCGGCGCATTCGAAGAGATCATCTATGTGATCAATGAAAAAGAAGAGAACGCCTTTAAAGCTTTCTTTGATGATAAAATTGCTGCCGCTCTGGGTCCGGTTGCCCGGATTGCCCGGATCGTTAGTGGCGGGGATGTCGCGAAAGCACCGCTAACGCGCACCGACTGGAGAAGCCAACAATCATTGAAATTGCTGGCTGCTGTTTTCTCGTCCACTCGCCATATCCTGATTTTGGACAGCAAAAATCATTTTGTTCGACCCGTAACGTTAAGCCACTTTGTAGGCGATGACGGCCGCATGCTTGTCTTCCGCTATCCTTTGAACCCGCGGTTTCGGGCCCAGTTTGAAAATGCCTGCACCTATTTTGGAGTGAACAGCCTTCCGGCCGATTTTTTAGCCCTGCCCACGGTGGCACCCTTCATGATGTGCAAAGAGAGCACCATGAGGTTGGTTGAACTTGTTGAAAAGCGGGAAAACCAAAGCTTTCATGAGTATTTCTGCGGCAATAAACAATTCACAGAATTCTATTTCTATTTGGCGTTTCTGCTGTCACGGCCGGGTCAGCTGGATGCACTATACGCTGACAGTCCAAGGCGACATGTGACGCTGTTTCGAAGCATGGCAATCGACCCGAGCGCAGTGGCTGAACAACTGTCCATGCTCAACGATGAAGCCATCAGGATTTTTGGTGTGCACCGCCATGTATTGGAGCGGGCTGATCCGCAGATTATGGACGCTGTTTCCAAAGAGTGGGAGAGGTTTGGCCTCGTTGCAGACGCACAGGAAGCGACATATTTTCTAACACCTGATCTGATCAGGCGTAAAAGGTGGTTCTGGCCCTTTTGAAGAGGCGAAATTTACGGTGCAAACTCGCTATTTTTCTTGTGAAGCGTTGTCAGTCAAATTAGGGTCCCCCAATAAGCAAACGACGCATCCAGAGGATTTAGTATGTCAACCATCAGCCCAGAAACCGCCCTCGTTTACACCATGGTAACCGTATCCGCTTCTGACGATCAGATGACCGACAGTGAGCTCACAAGAATGACTGGTTTGGTTGGCTATTTGCCCGCGTTTCGCGACTATAACGTGGAGCGGCTGAGAACCGACACAGAAACCTGTACGCAGCTACTGCAAAGCGAAGAAGGCCTGGATGCTGTTCTTGGTCTGATTGAAGAAGCGGTTCCAGAAACCCATTATGATCTTGTATATGCGCTTGCGTGCGAAGTAGCGGCCTCAGACAGCAACCTGACGCAGGAAGAACTTCGGTTGCTAGAACTGTTCCGGCACTATCTGAATGTTGACCGGCTGACTGCGGCAGCGATTGAGCGCGGCATTGCTGCGCGGCAAAAGTCTTTTGCCTTTTAGGTTAGCGCTTCTCGAAAAATTCGGCGTCGATGGTCAACGCCACCTCATCGCGCACAAAGGGCAGCCATTCTGAAAGCCCAAAGTCCGAACGCCTTATGGTGGCTGTTGCCGTAAACCCAATAGTTTGGCGACCACTGAGCGGGTTGGTGCCGCTGCCGATAAACCTGGCCTCCAGCTGAACCAGCTGTGTCGCACCATTGATTGTCAGCGTGCCCTCTACAGTGGCGGTGGATTCTGAAGTACGAGTGATAGACCCGGACGCGAAACTGGCAGTCGGAAACCGGTCTGCGTCAAACATATTCGTGGCCAGCAGTTTGTCATCTAGTTCGGGCACGCCAGTATGCAGACTGCGAACATCAATCTCGACAGACACTGCACTGTTTTCGGGGGCGTCATTGTCCAAGTCCATGGAACCAGCAACGCCGTCAAACCGCCCGCGGAATTCAGAAAACCCAAAATGATTAACGCTGAACAGCACTGATGCGTGATCCGGATCTAATTGGTAGCTACCAGCTTTAGCGCGCTCAGCCTGTTCATTTAGCGGATAAACTATTGATGCCACACTTGCGCATCCGGTGAGCAAAAGGGCTGCGACTGCCGCAAAGGAAATAGTTCTGATATTGACGAACGGCCTCATGGCTCTGCCCTCACTGCATTGATTTGTATCTGAACATTTACTTCGAGCCCGACCCATTTGCCCTCTGTCCAGGGTCCAGAACCGATACCCAGCTGTTGCCGGTTCAAGGTGAGGTCTGCCTTCATTCGAGCCGAATTATCAACAAGGTCTAGCCGAAAAGGGAATTGTAATTCGTGCTCAACACCCAGCACGGTCAGTATGCCGTTGGTGGTAAATTCGGACGGCCCAACTTTTTCAAAACCTTCGGCCTGGAAAACAATCCGTGGAAACTCCGCAACGTTGAACCAGTCCTTCCCCGGTAGTGCCTCGTCCCGCTGGTTGTCACCCGTTACGGCAGATGCGGCGTTAATAGAAGCGCGAACGCGTGCATTTGTTGGTTCATTTGGGTCGAAGTCTATTTCAATCTCAAAGTTTTCGAACCGGCCCTCGAATGCGTTGCCTGTTTGGGTGCCTGCAAACACAATGAAACTTTGGTCTTTGACTACCTTCCAGGTGTTTGATTGTGCTTCTACTGTCAATGACGAGACCAAAAGCATACTCAAGAACAGTCCAATAACACTCAGCCTAAGTTTCACGCGTTGAACCCTTTGATGAAAACCACATGCGTCTGAATATGGCTTGTTTGAACCAAAACTGATGCTGAAGAGCGGCCGCAACATGCAACAAAACAAGGGCGGCGGCACCGTAGGCAAGTAGCGCATGGGTTTGCTTCAGCGTGGCCTCGGCTTCGGCTTTGCCATCCATATTCGGCAGGCCAGGAATATGAGGCCAGGTGACCAAATCAAACAAAACAGTGGGGATGTTCCAAGGCGAGACGGAAACCATGGCCCATCCGGCAATAGGCACCATAAACGTGAGGGCGTACAACACTATGTGAGTTATATGCGCGGCCGTTTTCCGGAAACCAGTCTCCAGAGGCGCCGGTGTCGAATGTGATAGCCGCCACCCTAGGCGTAAACAGGTAAGCAAAAGAACGGTGACGCCAAAGGATTTGTGCCATTGGTAAAGCTCAAACTTCAGCGAAAGCTGATCGTCGCCCATGCGTGTCATAACAAACCCCATGGACAATAGACCAATTATCAGCAGAGCAATGGTCCAGTGCAGCAGAACACTGATAGCATTGTAAGAGTGTAGATCGCTCACCGCGATGCCTCCGGATCCCACAGGGGGTAGGCTGGTTTTTCCACAGCATTGGGTTTACCCCAGTCGTCAATTCCCTCGAACGGAGTGGCAGCAGCAACACTTTGTTCAATCAGGTTTTCATCGTTGGACTTCAGCGCAGATAGCAGGGATTCCAGTCGCCTGTACAAGATGGCCTCAAAGCCGTCATTGGGGATGGCCGACAACACTTGGGAGGCCAAAGATGCTGCCTTTTCGCGATCAGAATCGGTGCCGGTTGCCAGGAACCGGATGTATTCATAGGTAAGCGGCACTTCCAGATTGGGCAGTACAAGGGCTTCTGCATACAGGGATTTTGCGCGGGCGCGGCTCGCTCCCAAAAAGATGCGTGCCAACCAGCCCTCATTAGCGACCGCGGCATGCCAACCGGCAAGCGACCCTCTCGCGAGGGCATTTTGTGGATATTGCTGGATGAAAGCTTCAATCTCGCGCCTGGAGGCGCGTGCATAGGCGACTTTTCTGAGGCGAAGACCTTCAAACCCGATAGCGATGGCATGGCTGAGCGCTGCAACATAATGGTCCGGGTCAAGTTCCAATGCCCGCTCGCAGTCATTTAAGGATTGATGCAACGATTCGACCGCCGCTTCGCCCGTTTCCAAAAAGCCTCCAATCGCCAGGCCTGCTCTGCAAGCCAGCGCAAAACTATCAGCGGATGGATTGTTTTTCGAGGCTTTTTGGGCAAGGGCCCGGGCGGTTTTCAGGTCGCCGCCAACAAACGCATCCCAACCCGGTGCGTTTTGGGAATTGGCCGCCGATGACAAGCAGCAAGCAATCAGCAATGTCGAAACTATTTTTCTCACGGGGTTAATCATATGCCGACAGGATGAATGTTCGTTGAACACAATACGGTGAACGTGCGTTGCCGGACTAGAATTGGGTTGTTTATGCCCGCCAAAAACGAGGAGACAGGAGAACCAGAACGGAAAACAGTTCCAGCCTTCCGACAAGCATACCAAGCGACATCAGCCACTTGGCAGAATCTGTCAGGCCGCCAAAAGTACCTGCGGGTCCAACGTCATCGCCCAGCCCTGGGCCAACGTTCGCGAGAGCCGTACCAGCGCTGGAAAAGGAAGTGATCCAATCCGCGCCGGTAGCTGCGATGGCGAGCGAAAGAATCACAAAGGTGCCAAGAAACAGGGTGAGGAAACTCATAACGGAATTTCTCACATCTTCCCCGATTGGCCGACCGTTGTAGCGCGCGATAAACACACCGTTTGGCTGCAAAATATGATCGATCCAGCTTTTCATGGATTTCAGGAGCACTTGAAACCGGAATATTTTGATGCCGCAGCTGGTGGAGCCTGCGCAACCGCCAATGAACATCACCATGAAGAAAAGCGTCGCCGAAAAACTACCCCACTGGCTGTAGTCAATCGTGGAATAGCCAGTACCGGTCAAGATCGAGATGGTGTTGAAAATGCCAAACCGTACGGCTTCGGGCAGTGAAAAGCCTTTCCACATAATCAGCCAGGCAACCACAGCAAAGCACAAAAAGAACACAAGCTTGAGGAAACCTCGCACTTGCTCATCTCGCCAGATGGCGAGCGGTCTGCCGCGCAGGATTTGCAAATACAAAATAAACGGGATGGAACCGATGATCATGAAAAAAGTGGACAGCATATCGATACTGAAGCTGTCGAATTTGCCCATTGATGCATCAGACGTTGAAAAGCCACCAGTTGCAATGGTTGTCATGGCATGCGCGAGCGCATCAAACGCGCCCATGCCCGCTACCAGATAGGCAAACATGCACAGTGCGGTCAGCGCGACGTAAACGCCACTGATCACCCCTGAAATCTGCCCGGCTCGGGGTAGGATTTTTTCAACTGTATCAAAGCTTTCTGCTTTGAATACCTGCATACCCCCCACTTGAAGCATAGGCAGCACAGCAACCGCCATAACGACAATGCCGATACCACCAAACCACTGTAGGAGCGCCCGCCAGATCAATATGCCTGGAGGCGCGGTATCAAGCCCCGTGATGATGGTTGAGCCTGTGGTGGTGAGGCCGCTCATAGCCTCAAAATAGGCGTCTGTGTAGCTAAGGTTCAGTTCTGAAAAAGCCAGTGGCAAGGCCGCGAATGCGGGCAATGCCGCCCAGGCCAAAAACGTTAATAGAAATGCTTGCCTCAGGTTCAGCGCATCTCCTGTGCCCCGGTTCGCGAGCATGAACATGCCGCCAACGCTGGCAGACAGAAAGGCGGCAAGCACAAAGATTTCCCAGTCTTCATGGCCCGCGACGAGGTCGAACAACACCGGGATAAACATGCCGCCAGCCAGCATCAGCACCAAGGAGCCAAGCGTGTATAGCACTGGTCGAAGGTCGAGCATGAATGCCTCAGTTTACCTTCATGGAACAATAAGGACTATCGAGCGAGAAGGAGGGTATCTCAATAAAAAAATGCTCGCCGTCTTCGTCCTGCATCTCGTACGAACCCTTCATGAAACCGCTTGAAGTGCTAAGCGGTGTGCCACTGGTGTAAACAAACCATTGGCCAGGGCCGATGATGGGTTGCTCACCAATAACACCTTCACCTTTCACTTCTTTCACTATCCCCGAAGCATCGGTAATGATCCAGTGGCGGTTCAGAAGTTGAACGGTGACGTTTGTGTCATTGATGATTTTGATCCTGTACGCCCAGACAAACTGCGCATTGTCCGGATCAGACTGGTCATCCAGAAAGTAAGACTGAACTGCCACGCGCAAGCCATCTGTATCAGCCTCAAATGTCATGGCGCCATCAATAAGGTCTTCCATGCACTATACCCCGGCCACATCAAGGGCTTGCATAATGTCAGCGACCAAATCATCTGGGTCTTCAAGGCCGATCGACAGTCGCAAAAGGCCGGGCGTAATGCCCAGCTCAAGTCGCGCATCTTCCGCCAAGGCCTTGTGCGTTGTGCTCCAGGGATGTGTGGCGATTGAACGCGAGTCGCCCAGATTATTTGAGATATCGATGATCTGGAGCGCGTTCAAAAATGCAAAAGCCTGTTCGCGGCCACCCGGTAGCTCAGCGACAACCATGGTGCCCCCTCTGTCCATTTGCTGCATAGCGAGAGAGTGCTGCGCAAAGTCACGTCTTGCGGGGTGGCGCGTGTCATTAACACGGTTGGCCATCGCGTCAGCGACAGTTTCCGCCCCGTCACACATGGCATGGACGCGCAAACTCAGCGTTTCCAGTCCCTTCAGCATCACCCACGCATTAAAGGGTGCCATTGCACAGCCTGTGTGGCGGTAGTAGGGGTAGAGGTAATCTTCGTCGAACTTTTCGTCACACAGCACAACGCCGCCAAGGCAACGACCCTGACCATCAATATGTTTGGTTGCTGAATAGCAAACGATATCTGCGCCCAGTTCGAGGGGACGTTGCAAAATAGGGGTCGCAAAAACATTGTCGACCACGAGCTTAGCACCTGCGTTGTGGGCAATGTCTGCAACAGCTTTCAGGTCCACGATCTCAAGTGTTGGGTTGGCGGGCGTTTCCAGGAACAAAACTTTGGTGTTGGGCCGCACGGCTGCTTTCCAGGCGTTCAGATCACGTCCATCAACCAGGGTTGTTTCGATTCCGTAACGAGGCAATAACTCATCCAGGAGCCAACGGCAGCTGCCAAAAAGGGCGCGAGCACCAACAACGTGATCACCGGCTTTCAAACCCGCAAGCAAAGATGCTGTCATGGCGGCCATGCCGGTGCCGGTAGCGCGCGCCACTTCGGCGCCTTCAAGAACCGCCATACGCTCTTCAAACATGGCAACTGTAGGATTGGTCTGGCGTGAGTATGTGAATCCGTCTGCGCGGCCGTCAAAGCGCGCTTCTGCTTCCTCTGCACTTTCGTATGCAAAGCCAGAAGTAATGAACAGGGCTTCGGACATTTCGTCCAGATTGCTGCGCATGGATCCCGCGCGCACCATTTGGGTCTTACGAGCCCATTTTGTGCTGATCGAGCGGTCTTTTCCTGTGCGGTCCTTCATAAGTCTTCTCCATGCACCCCCCTCAGGGTTGCCGCCACGTTGGCCCCAGTCCCGAGCGCCGTCAAGCCAAGAATGTGTCGTCGCACAAAGAATGCAGTTGAGCGTGGTAGCAAGTTGACGCTAAACAGTGATTATCGCGGGTGTAGCTCAGTGGTAGAGCACGAGCTTCCCAAGCTCGGTGTCGAGGGTTCGATTCCCTTCACCCGCTCCAAATTTATTGTCTTAAGGGTTATCAAATCATGTCGCTTACTATCTGGCATAATCCGCGCTGTAGCAAATCACGCCAAACGCTTGCAATTCTTGAAGAAAAAGGCCTGCAGCCCACTATTCGCCTGTATCTGGAAGATGCACCCAACAGAGATGAAATCCAGCAGGTTTTGTCTATGCTTGATATTGAACCAAGGGCTTTGATGCGTACTGGCGAAGCCGACTATAAAGATCAAAACCTGAAGACTGTTGAAGGTGATGCTTTGATTGAAGCCATGGCATCCACGCCCAAATTGATTGAGCGGCCGGTGGTCATCAATGGTGACAGGGCAGCTTTGGGGCGCCCTCCAGAGAGTGTTATGGAGATTCTCTAAGGCGTTGTTGCCTGCCGTTCAATTTTTCGCTCGATAAATGGGTAATACACGGCTTGGCTCAGGCCGCGGCAGCCAAGGAAAACTACAACTGTCCACCAAAGCCCCAACAGCCCCATGGAATCTGTCATGGGGCCTACCAATGCCAAAAACACCCCAAATGAAAACAGCATGGTTATCATCATTGCCTTTGCTGCGGTGGCACCGATAAATATACCATCAAACTGGTAACACCATACCGACACCACAGGCAGCCAAATGATGGCGGGCAATGCGTTTGTGGCTGCTGTGCGCACAGAAGGCACATCAGTTAAAGCGCCAATAATATTCTCGCCAAACCCATAAAATGCCAAGCTATACGCCACTGATGCCCAGACCGCCCATTTGCTGGTTACCCAAACCCATTTTCTAAAGTCGTGCCGCACACCTTTTCCGTAGGCGGCCCCGGCCAACGCTTCTACTGCATAAGCGAATGCATCCAATCCCAGACTGATAAGCAGCATGAAAACATTCATGACGTGACTTGCTGCGACAGCACCCTCGCTGATGCCGTTGGCCTCGCGCATCACCATTGTCAGAGCAGTTAGCAAAATAAGTGTGCGGACAAAAATGAAGATGTTGGTTTCGAGCAAGTGACGGAACCCATTAAACGTCCAGGTCAGGCCTGACACCAGCGTGGAAAGCAAGGCCCGGGCACCCAGAAAGTGGATTAACATAACAAGGCCGGCCCCTGCGGCCAGCCATTCCGCCATCAAGGAACCCAAGGCGATACCCTCCGCACCCATTCCAAATCCAAGAACAAACAACAAGTTAAGGCACGCATTGCTGATGTTAAGAACCAATTGAACGACCAGCGCGGCCTTGGCTTTGGCAATGCCGATTAAAAACCCGGTAAATGCATAAGTGGCCAACACTGCTGGTGCGGACCAAATACGGATGAAATAATATTCACCAAACAGTTCTGCAATTGCAGGCGCTGGCTCAACAGCAGCAAGTGCCAAATTAAAAAGTAGGGCTTGCGCCGCGATCAATATTCCTGCGACCAACAACCCAAGCCCCAATGACCTGACCATAACTTGGCGCTGTGCTTCTTCATCCATCCGCCCATGCGCTTGTGCAATGAGACCTGTGGTGCTCATGCGCAGGAAGCCAAAGCTCCAGAAAACAAAGCTGAAGACGGTGGCGCCGACCCCAACGGCTGCTAGGTGAGTTGCAACAGGTAAGTGACCGATTGCCCATGTGTCCACGAGGCCAACAAGCGGCGCAGATGAATTGGCAATAATCGCAGGCCCTGCGATCGCCCAAACCTGCCGGTCGGCTGACTTTCCTTCGCCGCTATGACTTTCGGGGCTCGGGTCAGGGGTCATGGCGAAGGTTAGGTCTTGCGGCCGATTCCCACATAGGTGAAACCGTGTTCTTCGAGGTCTGCCCTTGCGTAGATGTTTCGCAAATCAACCATCAGTGGCGCGTTCATGCGGCTTTTGACATCTTTCAAGTCAAGGGCGCGGAACTGGTTCCACTCGGTAATAATCACAAGCGCGTCAGCTCCATCCAAGGGGCCATATGCGTCATCATGAAAGGTCACATTTTCGAGCATCTCTTTGGCTTCATGCATACCTTTGGGGTCAAATGCATGAATGTTCGCGCCAGCTTTCTGAAGCGCAGGGATGATATCAAGCGAAGGGCTTTCCCGCATGTCGTCCGTATTGGGTTTGAAAGTAAGGCCCAGTACTGCGATGTGTTTACCCTCGACAGAGCCACCAGCTGCTTTAATCACTTTGTCCGCCATCGCAAGCTTCCGGTTTTCGTTCACTTCAACCACAGAGTTAACAATACGCATCGGAACGCCGTAATCGTCAGCTGAATGCACCAGTGCTCGTGTATCTTTGGGGAAGCAGCTGCCACCAAACCCTGGGCCAGCATGCAGGAACTTACTGCCGATGCGTTTGTCAAGGCCGATACCTTTGGCAACTGATTGAACATCGGCGCCCACGGCTTCGCACAGGTCCGCCATTTCGTTGATAAAGCTGATTTTCGTCGCCAGAAAAGCGTTTGCGGCGTATTTGATGATCTCCGCTGTTTCTCGATCAGTGAATAAAAGCGGAGATTCGTTCAAATTAAGGGGGCGATAAAGCTCCTGCATCACGGACTGTGCTCGTTCGTCTTCAACACCCACTACCACACGGTCAGGCCGCATAAAGTCCTCAATAGCTGCGCCTTCACGCAAAAACTCTGGGTTGGAAGCCACACTGAACAAAGATGGATCAAGGCGTGACAAGAGCCTTTTTTTAATCTCTGCCCCGGTACCGACAGGGACTGTGGACTTGGTAACAACCACCGTGAAGTCCTCGATATAGTCTGCGAGTTCCTCAACTGCTGCAAAAACATACTGAAGGTCTGCGTGGCCGTCACCGCGTCTACTGGGTGTGCCAACCGCGATAAAAACAGCTTGGGCGCCCTTCATTGCCTCTTCAAGAGATGTTGTGAATTCAAGCAGCCCCTCGGATTGATTGCGTTCCACCATCACATCCAGACCAGGTTCAAAGATCGGGATCACGCCATTCTTCAGCGCGTCAATCTTGCTGGCATCCTTGTCGACGCACGTTACCTGGTGGCCATACTCGGAAAAACATGTGCCTGAAACAAGGCCGACATAACCTGTACCAATGACAGCAATTTTCATGTGTAATTTCCCTTTGAAGACTTCAGCCGGAGGGCTGGGAATTAGCCGGGTTTTGGTCCGATTCCTAGCGGCTTACGCCGTTTTTGTTACGGTCTTGTGATAGACCACGCAGCTTCAAAGAGGAACACAAAAATGAATTCAGAAAAACCGGAGACCCAGAATTTTGGCAAAAATTGAAATTACACGAAGGGAAACAGCCCCGGATGCCGTACCATCCTTAGCGCAGACACAAGGCGTTTGGAACAGAGGTCAAAACCCAGAGTGCAAGAAAGCTTGCAGGACATAAGCGACGAGGCGTTGGTCGCGCAGGTTTGTGATGGAAGCAGCCAGGCATTCGCCTGTTTGGTTGACCGTCACGGTCTGCGCTTTCGTGCCATTGCCCTTAGAACCTGCAGGGATCAAACCCTTGCTGAAGAGATGGTGCAGGAAGCATTTGTCAAACTCTGGACAAGACCCTCTGCGTTTAACGCCAAAAAGGCGCGTTTTACGACCTGGTTTCACCGAGTGGTGGTTAACCGGTGTCTTGATGAGTTGCGCAAAAAAAAGCCCGAGGCTCTGCCAGAAGGATATGACGCAGTCGACGAGCGACCGGGTGCGCAGGTGGAGCTGGAAATCGATGGAAGCAATGCGGTTTTGCTTGCTGCTCTGAGCCGGCTACCCGAGAGACAAAGGTCTGCATTGTCACTCAGTTATCTCGATGGATACTCAAACATGGAAGCTGCCGAGATAATGGAACTGAACATAAAAGCGTATGAAAGCCTGCTTGTGAGGGCGCGGGCGAAGATGCGAGAAGAACTGAAAGCAGACAAAGCCGACTTGTTGTCGGCCTATGCTTAGGAGGCCAGCCATGCCAAACGAAAAAGACATGTTGTCGGACAAACAGCTTGATCAGGTTTTTGAACAAGTGCGTACCCAGGCACATGACGCCCAGTTGCCTGACAACAAAGCGTTTTTGAACCAATTATCAGCCATTCCGGGCATGCACCATCAGCAAAAGCCAGCGGGTGACGGTCGTGTGGGTAACTGGATCGAAACTTGGTTGTCGCCCTCGTTCCTGCTGTCCGCACGTGGTTTGGTTTCTCAGGGTGCATTTGCTCTTGTTCTTCTGGCTTCCGGTATCGTAACGGGCCTAGAGCTCTCAGAAACCGAGCCGGATTTCGATGACTATGACGTCAGCGCTAGCCTTTTTGGCGGCGATACATCGGATTATTCAATTGATGGCTAGAACAATGAAACAAGCAGAACGCATGGATCAACAGAAGGTGAATCTATGAGCAAGTCAACAAAATGGGTTGTGGTTGCTTTGGCGCTGTCTCTTGCAGTGAATGTTTTTGTCATTGGGTTTGCCTTGGGTAAGCGAGTGATTGGCCCGCGCGGCAACCCGCCGGTCGCTGGTGGGCCCAGTACCGGTGGTTTGAACGTGCGCTCACTTGGCAAATATTTATCACCTGAACAACGGCAGGAGGCGCGCCGTTTGTTGGCACAAAACCAAGATTATCTCAGGCAAAAAGGAAGGCAGCTTCGCCAGAGTGAACGCCGGATCCGTGCGCTGCTTACCGAGCAATCTGTTGACATGGAAGAGCTTGCTACTGCTGTGGCTGAGCATGAAACCCTGATGCGAGACCTGCATCTCACCATGCGCACTGAAATTCTCATGTTTGCCGCCACATTGGACTATGACACACGTCAGAAAATCGCAGAGGACTTGTTTCGTCGCCCGCCCCGGCGCGGGCCCGGTGGCCCCGGGCCACGCAACCGTCGCCCACCGCCACCTGGCGGATTCCAGTAATTCCGCGGGGTTGAGCGTGTTTGTTAAAAATTTGATTTAGCCAAATCGCGACCCTTTGTGCTAAAATGGCAATATGACTGATGGCTCAATATTGCCGACGGCTGGGCCCGTGCCGCCCAATGTTCCTCGCGCGGTGGTTCCGCGCGAGCTTCGGCCTGACATCCCCAATGCCGCGGATCGGCTCCGCAACCCTCCGGAACCTGAAGAGCCAGAAACTCAGGAAAACAAGACTTTTCTCTCACGGGATGGCGCGCAGGGAAGGCCGATTGTAGCAGGCGGATTGGCGGCCGTTTCTGCGCAGGAAGGCAGTGAACCTGCAGCCCAGGTCTCCCCGCCTCCTCCGTCCGGTCCATCGGAAGCCACGCGCCGGCTGAACCGCGCGATTGAGGAGGCCACCCGCGCCGATGACGGTGAAAACGCCCGCGGTTTGACTGAGGAGGAAGAAGCCTACGTCCGCGAGTTAAAGGCCATTGACCGCGAGGTGCGCGCCCATGAACAGGCGCATGTGGCGAAGGGTGGTGCGTATGCTGGCCAGCCAACTTATACTTATGTAACCGGCCCTGATGGTATTCGCTATGCAGTTGCAGGCACCGTGAAAATTGATACCGGTACAGTGCCTGGTGATCCGGAGGCCACTATTCGCAAATTGGAGACTGTACGGCGGGCAGCGCTTGCGCCCGCTCAGCCTTCTGCCCAAGATAGAGCGGTGGCATCCCAAGCTGAAGTAGGCATCAGGGAAGCTGAAGCAGAGCTGAGGGAAAAGCGCGCCGAAGAAACAGGGACGGAAGTGAATGGTGAGGCCTCTGATGCAGAACCTTCTGAAAGCGGTTTGCCGCAAACATCTGTGTCCGAACTAATCGCTGAAACCGGTGCGGAGGAAGAAGAGGCCGAAAATGCAGCGAGCGCTACAAATCTGGTGGCACAGGCAGCTTTTTCTCAAGCGGCATTATCTCTAAGCCAGCAAGGGGCTATCTCTTCACGTGACCCACAACACGGCATTGATTTGATTGCGTAAATCAAGCGGCGTGATCGGCTCCGACGGCCTCGGCAATAGTGGCAAAACCATCTTTTCGCAGCAGCTTGTTCAAGTCTTTTTTCACGCGCTCCACCAGGCTTGGGCCCTCATAGACCAGCATCGAATAAAGCTGAACGAGTGATGCCCCGGCTCGGATTTTGGCGTATGCGTCTGCACCCGAGCTGATCCCTCCCACGCCGACCAGCGGAATTTTGCCGCTGGTTGCCCTGTAAACAGTGGCCAGCATTTCGGTCGACGGCTCAAACAGCGGCTTGCCAGACAGACCACCCATTTCGGTCTTGTCGCGTGACTTAAGCGAAGCAGGCCGTTCGATGGTTGTATTGCTAACGATCAAGCCATCAATCTCGCTTGTCAGAGCGACGACTGCGATATCCGCAACATCTTCTTCCGTCAGGTCAGGCGCAATTTTGACTAAAATGGGAATGCGTGCCATGCCTTCGCTCACTTTTGTGTCTCGCACCTCAAGCACCCGGTTTATCAGGTTCTCTAGCGATGCGCGCGACTGCAATGCCCTGAGCCCTGGCGTGTTCGGGCTTGAAATATTAACGGTGAAATAGTCGCTCAGGCCGTATAGACGTTCGATACAGGTGACATAATCTGCTGTTCGGTCTTTTGCGTCTTTGTTGGCGCCGACATTGGCCCCAACAACACTGCGGTTTTGTCCAAATGGTGGCTTGAAGCTGTTCAGCCTCGTGGCAAATGCCTCCACACCCTTGTTATTAAACCCGAACCGATTAATGACGGCCCGGTCGGCGCTCAGGCGAAACAGTCGTGGCTTTTCGTTTCCGGGCTGAGGTTTGGGTGTCACGGTGCCAGCTTCGACAAAACCAAACCCCATACGCTGTGCACCGGCAAGGGCTTCGGCATCCTTGTCAAAGCCTGCTGCCAGTCCAACTGGATTATCAAATGCAAGCCCAAAAACCTCGGTTTTAAGGGCCTTGTAGCGTTTGGGCCGGAAGGGCACGCCCGTAATGCCACGCTGCAGCATATTGATCGTGAGCGTATGGGCTTTTTCCGGATCCAGACTATGGATAAAGGGTCTTGCAAAAGGAAAAAGATCAATCATGAGCTTTGGTCCATTCGAGGGCTGCAGTAAGGTCAAACTGTCCATTTGGTTGGCGTTCAAGTTTCCATATCTTTTTGGCCAGTGAAACGTCCAAAGGAGCATAAAGATGTGGAAACAACTCTCCGCCGCGCGAGGGTTCCCACTGCAAATTGTCTCTTGCGAACGACTTTGTTTCAAACGCCAGCAGGAAGCATATGTCCACATCGGCAAAATGCTTGCCTGCGGTGCCCACGAGCTGGTCAGCCGTCGAAAAGTGGATAAAGCCATCCTGACGGTCAGCTGAGGAGCCAACATAATCATGGCTGTTTTCTGCCTCAATCCACTCAGGACTGCGAAGAATTTTGAAAATCCAATCTGTCATGGCGATGGGATACGGCCAGAACCAACTTGTTGCAAGCCCCAAACATGAGATGTTGGCCGAATGGGATCCTGGTATGATTTCAAGGAATCTTGCAGCAGTCCCTTGTTTTGACTCGCAGAAAACTACACATACATAGACAATAGCCGTGAAAAACGGCAGCGCGAGGAGACCTGACGTGGCAAAAGAAATCTGGTTGTGGATCAAAGAGAAGCTGGCTGCTTTGCTTGGCTGGATTGGCGACGGCTTGCTTGCTTTGTGGCGGTTTGCAGCTGGTTGGTTGCGAACTGTGTCGGGCAGTACCTGGCGAAAAGTGGCCGTAGGCACACCGCTCGCGTTCTCCATATACATTTTAGTCGGCATGCCGATTGTTAACAGGATCGATGACAGTCTTGCCGTAGACAGTGTTGCCCCCCCTGGTGGGTCCGC
Organism: Kordiimonas sp.; assembly: GCA_963921265.3. GTDB lineage: Bacteria > Pseudomonadota > Alphaproteobacteria > Sphingomonadales > Kordiimonadaceae > Kordiimonas. The sequence goes on along the minus strand of OZ001196.2, from coordinate 2,393,226 downwards.
CACGGTATCAGCGGTGACTTTTCTTGTTCGCCGCGAAACGGAACATAACAATTGGACGCCAAATGACCCCATTATGGTGCCGGGCTGGTGGCTTGATAACACACCGAATTATCAAAAAGGCATCATGGGTGCCGTTTCGCGCTTTTCGTTTGAACTCCGAGATCAGTTGGGTCGCCGTCGTGGCTCCAGTTCCGTTGATGAAAACCTGGAAAAAGCGGCAAGCAACCTGTCGATAGAGCCAGAGCGCTGGATTATCGACATGTCCACCAGCTTCCTGCCCACCAAGCCGTCGGATCAATACTACCGTGAAGCGCTGGGGCAACTGGATACCTATAACGCCCAACTAGGTACCGGCCAATCGGTGTTTGATCGCCGGTCTGACAATCTGCTGGCAACGCTTGATCGCATTGCGCTCGATCTTGGTGCTTCCTCTGCTTCACTGGATACTTATGTCAGCGACCATGCGGGAGGTATTGTGCCCGACTTTGGTGCGGACGATCTGTTTTATCAGGTGAAAGGACAGGTATACGCATACACCATTCTCTTAAAAGCGATCCGCAAAGACTTTGCTGATGTGATTGAGACCCGAGAGATTGCGGCTCTTTATGATGATTTGCTCAAATCGATGAGCGCAGCCGCGACACTCGATCCGCTCATTGTCAGTAACGGAGCCGTTGATGGCATTTTGATACCCAACCACTTATCAATGCAGGGCTTTTATCTGCTCCGCGCTCGCACGCAGTTGCGCGAAGTCAGCAATATTTTGCTGAAGTAGGCACCTTGCGAGGATTTTCCTCGCTTGCAAGCCGGTCAATTGCCTGCCAAGCTGACTGCAAAGGGGAAGAAGGCGTGGTTGAGGAAATTCACGGACCGATACGGCCTGTAGCCAAGCGACACCGTAAACTGGTTGTCGTTGTTGACGACTCACCAGAATCGAAGGTGGCTATTCGTTTCGCAGCCGCGCGCGCCGTTCATATCACAGGCGGTGGCCTTATTCTTTTCCATTGTATCCGGCCTGGCGAGTTCCAGCACTGGATGGCTGTTGCTGACCGGATGCGTGAAGAAGCGTTTGAAGAGGCCGAAGAGTTGCTCTCTGGCATTGCGCAGCAGTTGAATGATTATTGCGGTGTTGAACCCGAAATTGTCGTAAGCGAGGGGGAGCCCGCCGACGAGATGATCAAATATCTCGAATCCAGAGACGATATTTTTGGTCTTGTGTTGGGTGCTGGTGAGGAAGCCGGACGCCCGGGGCCGCTTGTTGATTACTTCACTGGCGCTGCTGTTAGTGGCCTGCCGTGCCCGGTATTTATCATCCCCGGCACGATGACATACGAACAAGTGGATGCGATGGCTTAACCAGCCTGTTCTTGCTGCAACAATTTTGGCAAGGCGACTTTATAGTCTGGCCACTTAAGGTTCCAGCCTAACAGCTCTTTCGCCTTTTTGTTGCTGACACGTTTGTTTTCTTCATAGAAACTACGCCCCATTGGGCTAAGGTTCGCCTCCTCAATCGGTACTTCCGGTGGTGCGCTAACCCCTAACAATTCTGCCGCATATGCAATAACGTCTTGTGGCGGAGACGGCAGGTCGTCCGCAAGATTAAATACCTCGCTGCCAAGTGTAGACTGGGCAGCCAGCCACAGTGCGGAGGCGATGTCTTCACGGTGGATGCGGCCAAACACCTGGCCGGGTTTGATCACGCGGCGGGCTTTGCCCCCCATGACAGACTGAATGGCGTTTTTTCCGGGGCCATATATTCCAGCAAGCCTGAAGACATGCACTGCAGCACCGATTTCTTCGCCGAGAGCAGTCCAGGCCTGTTCTGCCAAAAGGCGTCTTTTACCGCGTTCAAGGCTGGGTTTTGTCTCAGATGTTTCGTCCACCCAACCGCCGTCATGGTCCCCGTAGACATTGGTGCTCGACAAATAGCCAATCCAACGAAGGTTTGGCAGATTTTTGAGGGCAGACCTGAATTTGGCGAGCACCGGGTCTCCTTCAGGGCGGGGGGCAATGGAAACCAGAACGTGGGTAATGTTCTCAGCCAAAGTTTCCGGTTCATCAAAGGCAACCGGCAAAATCGACTTGCTTCGAAGTTGTTCTTGTACCTCTTGCCGGCGCCAAGTTGCTGAAACCGTCCATTTTTCAGCCAATACCTTTTGCATGAAGGCCTCTGCGCTGAAACCGGGTCCAAAGACCAACACGTGTGGTGACTGATTTGTTATGGTGTTCACGCTAATTCTGCCTTGAAATTGCCACGCCTTTTGGCCAGTGTCCGCCGCATGCAAAACATGCTTTCATACATTTTGGCCACCATAGCCGTTTTCTTCCTGCTCGCCAGTTCTTTTGGCGCAACAGCACAATCGGCTATTGAAGATGAAAACCGATATGGCCGCTGCATAGACACTGCTGAGCGTGCGCCGGATCGCGGCATTAACCTGGCCCTGGAGTGGCAATTAGAGGGTGGTGGTGTACCTGCACGTCACTGCGAAGCTCTCGGACTGTTTTTTGCTGGCGAGTATTCGGAAGCGGCAATCCGGCTGGAGAATTTGGCCGATGACATGCGCATCGGGCGCGGCATGCCAGTGCGCGGTGATGAACGCCGCACAGCCACGGCAAGTATGTTGGCAGACACCTACCGCCAAGCGGCCAATGCCTGGCTTAAAGGTAATGAGCTTGAGCGCGCAGAATCAGCGATCGGCCAGGCGTTGGCTTTGGTGCCAGAAAATTCCAGACTTGAAGACTCGATCCGTGAGGACCGGGCCTACATTGCTGCCGCAGAAGGTGACTATCAGCTTTCCCTTGAAGACCTTGAGTTTGTCTACAGCCGCAATCGCCAACGCACGGATCTGTTGCTGTTTGTTGCGTCTGCGGCACGGGCGCTTGAAAATTACGCGCGCGCTGAAACGGCGCTAGAACAATATATCGAAGCCTTCCCTGCTGATCCTTCCGCCTTTTTGGAACTGGGGAACCTCAAAGATGCGACAGGAGACCGCGCTTCGGCTCGTGTCGCTTGGTTGAAGGTTCTTTCAATTTCAGAAGTTGGCCCAGATGCTGATGCCGCACGAGCCAACTTAGAGCGTATTGATGTGGTGAAAGATTGAGTGCGTCAAAAGCGCACTTCCGCTTCGTAAAGATCGGGCAAATTGTTTTCAAACAAAACCACATCGGCCACTTGCCAGTTGTTTTTCACCCAGGACTCTGCAGCATCTTGCGTCGCAAATGTCATAACAGTTGTGCTGCCGTCGTTCGCTGCCTCCAGCCCTTTTACAAAGGTGGGTATTCGATCTGGTGTCACCACACAAACCACGTCTGAATGTTCAGCTGCCAATTTGCCCAGCCGCTCGTGCTCCTGGTCGTGAATGGCTCCCAATTCGACCATGCCTGGCGTCACAAGAATACGACGCCCGCCCGCTTCAACCAATACGTCCAAACATTCCAGTGCGGCGGCGAACCCGATTGGATTAGAGTTATAAGCGTCGTTAATGATGGTGGGAGCATCCGCTGATTTGGACACTTCCAACCGGTAGCGAATTTGCGGCACGGACGCCAGCGCCCCCTTGATGGCCGACCAGGGTAACCCCAGCGCACGCGCCGTAGCCGCCACCACCACAATATTGCCCGCCTGGTGTTTGCCAAACAAAGGAACCAAAAGGGTTTGGGTCTCTCCTTGCTCACGAACGGATATTTTAAGGCCGTTAGGGGTGATTTCGTAGCCCTCCAGAACTGTGTCGCCGGCTGAACCCACTTTGATATAGTCGCCGACAACCGCCTGCATGCGCTCGCTCAGCAGGTGCGCCGGGATGCCGTCGGTGCTGACAACAGCTTTACCACCCTTTTTGAAAACGGCTTCAGCGATTTCAAACTTTGCTTTTGCAACAGTTTCCAGTGTTTTGAAGCGCTCATAGTGTGCAGCCCCAACAGCGGTAACCAAGGCAACATCTGGCGGTGTAAGGCGGCAAAGTCGTGCGATTGAGCCGGGACCATATGCTCCCATTTCAACAATGAAAAACTGATGATCAGGCGTCAGCTGCTCGCGGATGACGCGTGTAATACCCATTTCGGTATTCACGCTTCCGGGCGTGGCGAGAGTTGGTGCAGCAGCGTCCAAAATATGAGCCAAAATATGTTTGGTGGATGTTTTGCCAAACGAGCCAGTGATGGCGATAACTTTTGGCGCCAGGCGATTGAACTTCTCAACAGCCTCATTTCTGAATTTGGTTTTGACGCGTTCTTCCGCGGGCTCCAGAAGTTTGTTTGCCAGAATCACGAGGAACGGCAGCGCCTGAACAATCAGCAATGAGAGCAGCGCATAGGCGGCAAACCGCCAGTCATGGCTTAAATTCATGAACTCCAGGCGGTCAAACCAACCGGCAGCTGAAGCATCATAGGAAACACTATATGTTGACCCATGGGGCGCCAACGATGCGAGCCCGATACCCCCTGTGACGCAGCCTAAAACCAGCGTATAGTAGGTGCGCAAGATGCGCTTCACGCGGTCTGTGCGTACAAGAGGTTTTTTGTTGTTTTTTTGTGCTGATTTTGACTTGCTCACGCCAGCAGCAAGACCGACGGCAAAAACAAGGAAAGGACCAAAAACTAGCCATGGCAGGCTGTCACGAATGTTGGCCGAGAGGTCGCTTTGTATGAACCCGGACCAAAGAATGGCAATCAACAACCACAGGCTGGCCGTGATATCATAAGCGCCCTTTTCGCGGTACCATGTAACAAACCGTGCATTGTCATATTCTTCCTGCTGGAAGAACATCATCAGGGCAGAGCCACGAGCCATCGCAAACAAAAAGACTGCAACACCAAGAATTGCCGCCATGGATACGAGAACGGGATCAAGAGAAGAGAGATCTGTCATATCAGGTCATTTTTCTCCAAAAAGCGTTTGATAACCGCCTCGCACTGATAGGCCCCACGGGTCAAAATATCCCAATGGTCGTAACCTTCAAGGGAATGAAACTGCGCATTTTTCATCAACCTTTGATACCGTTCACCAAACTCTGGTGGTGTTTCCGTATCCATAGCACCGTATATCAGACAAACAGGGCAGGTCACGCGCTGAGCTTCGCGGCTGAGGTCTTCATTGACCACTTTCACAAGTGTTGGCCTCAAATCTCCCGCATTGCGGTAATCTGCGCTGCCAAAACGCTGTTCAAACCGAGGACGCATTTTTGTTCCCAATAGTCTGTCGATGATCCGCGTGGTTTTGCCCCAGGTTTGCAAGCTTTTAGCACGAAGCTTAAAGCCAATTGATCGTTTTTTCTGGAGCCCGGCTCCCGCAATGCCGATAATTCCAGCAACCATTTCCGGGTGCAGCGCTGCCAACTGAATGGAAACCCGCACACCGAAACTGTGCCCAACAAAAACATGAGGGCCTGTTCCTTCAAGAATGCTGGCCAGCTCTTCCGCATACTCGCGTGTGCCGTTCCCAACCAAGGTAATGGGCGTTTTCCCAAACCCAGGCTGGTCAAACAGCCGGTTGCGGAAGGTGTTTGAGAATAAGCCAGCCAGTCGGCTGAATGCTGTATGGTCCTGCCCCCAGCCATGCAGCCAAATGATGCTGGCACCATTGCTGCCGATGGTTTCGCTGTGCCACGGTTGGGTTTTGGATGAGTTTGTCAAAAGCGGCTCTTACGCAAAAATTGTGGCATCGCCACTCGCGGCGTCGGTTGACCCTAAGCGGTCTGCAGACAGGCGGAACCCTTCACTGATCATGTCGCTTGTGAGCTGGAGGAAACTCACGCTTGGGTTTGCTGCTTCCCACAGAAAATAAGCGAACGACCCAGGAACTGTATTGGCTTCATTAAACCACAGTTCACCTGTCTTACTGTCGCAAAGGAAATCGATGCGCACACTGCCGGCCAGAGCGAGCGCATCAAATACATCTGTTGATGTTTGCCGGATGGTTTTTTCCTGGTCGGCAGTCAGTTCTTCCGGGCTCAAAACTCGGTTCAAAGACGCCATTCCTTCACTTGGCCCGGTGTCGAGCTTGGGGCCTCTTGGTGTGCCCCCAGCCAAATACTTGTTTTTGAAGTCCAGAACTTCGGTTTTGCTCAGTGGCCTTTCGATAGCGGATGTTTCAACGGCAAGGTCCGCATTGCGCCTTACGGCGACGTTATACTCTACCAGGTTGGGAACAAACGGTTCCACAATCGCCATACTGTCCAGGCGGAAAATAGCCATGAGTGCGGCAACCAGTGCGTCGATATCATCAGCTTTTGAAACACCCACGCTTGAGCCTAGATTGCTGGGTTTTGCGATCACCGGAAAAGCATCTTCCCCGAGCGCTGTTTCGAGCTGTTGAGATAAGGCCTCTGGATCAAGGAATGCGCCTTTTTCAGGTTTGGCAACGGTCAATTCCGGTAGAACCTTTAGGCCCTTTTGCCGTGCCACTGATTTGGCAAACTGCTTGTTCATTGTGGCGGCAGCGCCCAGCGAACGACAGCCAGCAAAGGGGATGCCGGCAAACTCAAGCAGGCCCTGCAGCGTGCCGTCTTCACCGTTTGAACCATGGATGGCGGGCACCATCAAATCAAACGGCACATACTCAGTTTTTTCGCCAAGAAAACCTTTTTTCTGGGTCATAAATCGAGGTCGGTCAGTCGCTGTTGCCGCCAGGTCCAGCGTTAACTGGGTCAGCTGCGTATCCTGAGAAACGGGGTAAGTAGAGCGTTTGCGAAGAGCGTCGCCAGTCCACCACTGACCAAGGGGGTCAACATAAACCGGCAGGCCTTCAAAAAGGGTCGGGTCCAGTGCCTCGATAAATTGAAGGCCGGAGAGAACGCTCACGTCGTGTTCCACGCTGCGGCCACCAAATATGACGGCAATCACTTTTTTATCTGCCATGATACCCCTTTGTCGGAAAGCGCGAAGGCTGTTGGATTGGTGTAACCAAAAGCGCTGCAAGCGCAAAGAGAAATCATGAAAAACCACAAGCGTGGCAGCTTGATGGCAACATTTGTCGCGATTTGTGCTGATATGGCCCGCGATAAATGAAGTGCTTTAGCCCAGGAGAAATGGAGGGTGCCCGTATGGCGCCCTCTTTTGGTTTACTCAGCTGGCTTGGTATGGAACCAGGGTGCAAAACGCCTGAAATAGACTTTCTGAATAAGGCGATTGGCAATTGTCACGGCAATCAAATACAGCATGCCAAGAATGGCAAAATACTCCATCAAACTACTGAAGGAAAAGAAACGCATTCCTTGCGCGATGGCAGCCAAATTCAGCCCCATAAAACTGTATGCCATATTGAAATAGTGGTTCAGCAGGTGGCTTTTTTCACCTGTGGACCGGTATTGGTAAATTGCATACCAGCCACGGGATATGGTGACTGTCGTAATGACTGAAAACACATGGAAAACCGACGGATGGCCAAAGTTGTATAGGCCAAAGCCCGATATGGCAGTCAGCAGCATAGCTACTGCATAGCCAATGCCAATCAGCCGATGGTTGCGCCCACCTACCCGCTGCGTGAATATCAAGAACGCCGTGATATAGGCGCTGATGGCGCCAATCATGTGCAATGTTGCAAAGGTTTCGTGCATTGTTTTCTCGCTGTCGTTTCTCGGACTTGGTTATGTTTTGTCGTTTGCGGAGGGGCCAATCATTGCGGCTAGCCCTTCCACATATGCCCTGAAAGCGACTTCGCCTTCTGGGGACATTTTGATTTTGGTCTGTGGTTTTTTGTCGATGAACTGTTTGCTCACCAGCACATAGTTTTTTTCCTCAAGCTTTTTTAAGTGTGTGCTTAGGTTGCCGTCAGAGACCTTGAGTGCTTTTTTGATAGCAACAAAGTCAGCTTCCCTTGCGGTCGCCAAAAAGGACATGATGGCCAGCCGCACCCGCGAATGGATCACATCGTCAATGATGCGATAGTCAAAACTCATTTGGCGACTGCTGCGCCCTGATGAGCCAACCGGCGCATCATCTGGCCCGGCAAAAGGATCAGGAGGGCGCTCGCGCCAGCCAGCACGAGCAACATTTCGGCGTCATAGGTTTTTTGGACAGTGGCAAATATCAAAATAAGCCACCAACCAGCCGCGACGGCCCGTAGTGCCTTCAACTCGGTAACCAGTGAGATGACATAGAAGGCGCTAGCGATTACACCACACGCCAAAACAGTTATCGCTTTGGGGTTAAACGCCGTGGATGCAACAGCCGCGGCGAAATGAAGAACCATCGTAATGCCCACCGCCAGCCAGGCGCCATTATAGGCAGTGACTGCAATGTTGGGTTCCCCGTCATGCGCGCAGGCATTTCGACCATATAAGAATGAAGAGGTCCAACCTAGGGCGAATGCGGGAAGCCAGATGACGAGAGAGCCGCCAGGGATGTGGCCATAGACCTGTAGATATTGCAGGAGATATGACACCATAAGCACAGCCCCCCAAATCATAAGGTGCGCGCCGTCAAAAGCTGCTTTTTGTCGACCAGCGTCCATCATTCGGCGAATTAAAGCCAGATCATCGGCGGCAGTGCGAGCAGCAGGGCTTTCCATTTTTCTCTCCGTTTTTTGCGATAACAAAGTACTTTGAATTACAAAGTAATGAACATTGATGAAAAGTCAAGGTCACGCCAGTGGCGCCAAAAGATACCTTCAAATACTGCAAATAGTGAGTTGACGGCGCCTGTTTACCAATTTTGTTTTATGGCGCAGGGCTGTGCGCGTAGACAGTATTGATCAGCTAGCATAGTTTTTGCAGTGGAAATTATGAGCCTTGAATTTCGAGTTTTTCATAAGCGACTGAAGTCGCATATAGAATTACTTTTATGTCAAAAGGCTTGGGACCAACTCACAGGCAACCTCGGAGCCACACTGTGACAATTAATACCCCTACACGCTGGTCGGTGCCGCGGGCGCCGAGCTTAAAAGAGCTACAAATAACCTTTAGTGACTCTTTGAGTAGCGATTTGCGGAAATGGGCTCCAAACGCAGGGCGGCTTGCGGTCGTCAATACTGCGAACCGGCCGTGGGCTGTGATGGAGGTTGCAGCCTTGAAGCGTGCGATCCAACCCTCCAGTGTCCAGGAGCACTATTATTCACCTGCGGGACGTCCTTTCGATCGCGGAGATACAGATGCAGACAAGGAGCTGCTTTGCCACGGCGATATTGCTTCTCTCATTACTGCTTTAGCGACGGAAAAGCCGGAAACTCTCTATTTGAGGGTGTCTCCCCATACCAGGTCTGAGCATCTTGTGGGCCTGCTAAGATCACAGTTTCCCGAAATTCGCCTTGTCGTTGAGTTTTATGATCTGAGTTGCCTTTTTGACAGGGCGACGCTGGAGAGCATTTTTGCCGGCGACAATGGGGCTGCTGAAAAGGCGCTGTTGGGGTGCGCCGCAGCCCTTCACCTTGCTGATGGTGTTGTCGTCAAAATGGGTGGTGCTGGCTTCAGCGAATGGAAACACAACTTCACTGTACCAGTTGTATCATACTTCCCGTCGCTGGAAGTTAATACGGCCCTGCAACCAGCTGCGGAAACCAACCTTAGAAAGGTGTTGTATGCAGGCTCCCTGAGCGCACGCGAGCTAAACGGTGGGATAGGAAGCGTACCGGGTGCAAATTTCATCAAATACTTTGATGCAGTGGCAGCATTACCAGATTGTGAGTTGACGATTGTGAACGGCGTTCATGGCAGTGAAGCAGAAGACACCAGTGAAAAGTTTTCTGCCCTGCTTAAGCGGTATAAAAACCAACCGACAACTTACTATCGCCGGGCAATGTCGCGAGACAAACTTGTCATGCATGCTGCCACTTTTGATATTGGTCTTTGCTGCGCTCACTACCGCGATGATGTGGTTCAACAGGTAACACGTCTCGGGCTACCCAACCGAATGATGTCCTATATTGCTGCCGGCCTGCCTATTCTAATTGATGATCGCTTTAGTTTCGCTGCAGGCCTGGTGCGTGATTTTGATGCTGGACTTGTTGTACCGGCAGGCGATTTTGAAGCGTTTGCAGAGGGTATCACCTCGATGGACATTGCGTTAGCCCGCAAAGGGGTCAAGGCATTAAAGCGTTACATGCTGGATTGTAATGCGTCAGCAGAAACAGAGCTCAGCCATGTTGCTGAAAAATAAAAGGAAATTTATCCAATCATTCATTGAATAGTCCCTTAAGTCGATTAACATACGCAGAAGGGAGCTTTCGCAAAATTTGGAGTTGTTGTCGCCATGTCTCATGCCGCCACATTTTTTTTAGAAGCCGGCGAAATCTGCCGCACGCTCAATTTCGAAACGATTGATACTATGGCCGTCGAACATGCAGCGCTGCGCGAACAAGGTGGGCGGTTGTTTTTCCTTGGGGTTGGTGGCAGCGCCGCGAACTGTGCGCACGCGGTCAATGACTTCAGAAAGCTTTGCGGTATTGAGACTTACGCGCCCACTGACAATGTTTCCGAGCTAACTGCGCGCACAAATGATGAGGGATGGGACACTGTCTTCACAGGATGGCTTGATACCAGTCGCTTGTCGGCCAAAGATGCCGTCTTTGTCCTTTCTGTTGGCGGCGGCAACGCGGAAAAAAACGTTAGTACCAATATTATTCATGCCATTGACCACGCCAAATCTGTGGGTGCGTCAGTATTTGGCATCGTTAGCCGCGACGGCGGCTACACGGCAAAGCATGGGGACCATGTTGTGATTGTGCCGACGGTCAGTGCCGATCGTGTGACGCCGCATGCTGAGGGTTTTCAGGCGGTGATATGGCACTGCCTGGTCTCCAACCCGGTGCTGCAGGTGCAAGCAACCAAATGGTGACCAGCAATCGGTAGTGAGAATACGGAGGGGCTATGCCGAGGCGGTGCATATTTTTGGATCGGGACGGTGTTCTGAACAAGGCCTTTGTCCGCAATGGTAAGTCTTATCCTCCTGACACCATCGCGGAGTTTGAGTTGCTGCCTGGTGTGCAGGAAGCCTGCACCGCTTTGAAGAATGCGGGATTTCTTCTGATTGTGGTGACAAACCAGCCAGATGTTGCCACAGGCAAACAGGAAAAGCTGGTGGTGGACAATATGCACGCTCAACTTCGGAACCTGATTGCCATCGATGACATTTTTACCTGTTTTCATGTTTCCGAAGACCAGTGTGCGTGCCGAAAACCGAAACCCGGCATGATTTTCCAGGCGAGTGAAAAACACGATGTTGATGTTTCCGCCAGCTATCTGGTGGGAGATCGCTGGCGAGATATTGAGGCTGGGGATGCGGCTGGGTGTGCAACGATTTTTATCGATTATGACTATTCCGAAAAAAAGCCAACAACACAGATTGCAACGGTTACAAGCCTTTTGGAGGCAAGCGCAGTCATTCTCGGCGCAGAAAGCGCCTTGAAAAACTGACGGGAAGATGCCGAGTTGGCCAATAACTTGCTTTATGACTTGCGGGCGGTTAGCCCGGGTAATGGGGCCATACATGCTGAACGGCGAGAATTGGGGCCGGAACTGAGGGATCGCGATGAGTGATTTAGAGCTGAGAGTAAAAGTCTTTGCGGACGGTGCAGATTTAGCGGCAATTTGCGCACTGAACGAAAACCCTTTGATCAGTGGGTTCACCACCAATCCGACGCTGATGCGTCAGGACGGTGTTGAAGACTATGAAACTTTTGCACGTGAAGTTCTTGCGGTTATCAAAGATAAACCAGTTTCCTTTGAGGTTTTTGCAGATGATCTGGAGGAAATGGAAAAGCAGGCGCGTGTGATTGCCTCCTGGGGCGATAATGTGAATGTAAAAGTGCCTGTAACCAACACGAAACGCGAGTTCGTGGGGCCAATCATCGAACGGCTTTCCAAAGACGGCGTGTGTTTGAATGTGACGGCATTGATGGACCTAAATCAGGTTGAAGCTGTCTCCAAATGCCTTTCACCGGAAACAGCTTCTATTGTGTCCGTGTTTGCCGGGCGTATTGCCGATACCGGCCGGGATCCGATTCCCTATATGGAAGCGGCTAAAAGGCACCTTTCCTCTCTGCCGAAGGCTGAGCTTTTGTGGGCAAGCCCGAGGGAAGTATTGAATATTTATCAGGCGGATCAGGTTGGGTGCGACATCATCACTGTCACCAACAACCTTTTGAAGAAGCTGGACCTTTATGGAAAAGACCTGAACGATTATTCGCTGGAGACGGTGGAAATGTTTTACAAAGACGCCACAGCTGCTGGATACCAGATTCGGACATAGGGCGTAGACGGCCCAGTCATGACCGCTAATGGAAGCGGCGTGTGGGACGATATTTTGAAGTTGAAAGGACAAATATGTCTGTGTGGTTTGACCATATTCTTGTGACAGGTGGAGCAGGCTACTGCGGCAGCGTGCTGGTGCCGCAGCTGTTGGCCATGGGCCATAAGGTCACTGTTTATGATATTATGTATTATGGTGATGAGCATCTCCCCAAGGACCATGAGGGTCTAACAATTATTAAAGGCGATATCCGTGATACCGACGCGTTGGCCTCTGCCATGGAGGGTGTGGACGCAGTTATCAGTCTTGCTTGCATATCTAATGATGCAAGCTTCGTCCTGGATGAGGGGCTATCGACTTCGGTCAATATGGATGCTTTTGAACCAATGGTTTCGGCGGCGAAGGCTGCTGGTGTGAAACGCTTTATTTATGCGTCTTCAAGCTCTGTTTACGGTGTTTCTGAAGAGCCCGATGTTACGGAAGATCATCCACTTGTGCCGTTAACGCTCTATAACAAATACAAAGGACAGTGCGAGCCGATCCTGAAGAAATATACGGATGACAATTTTATCGGAGTCATTTTCCGTCCGGCCACCGTATGTGGCTTTGGCCCGCGCCAGCGGCTCGACGTTTCGGTGAACATTTTGACAAACTTTGCCGTTAACAAGGGCATGATCAAGGTCTTTGGTGGGTCTCAGTTGCGGCCCAACCTGCATATTCAGGATTATGCCGACCTGTGTAAGGTCCTGCTGACCGCCGACGACAGTGTGATCGCCGACGAGACTTTCAACTGCGGCTACGAAAACATGAGCATGATGGAAATTGCCCATGCTGTTAAAAAAGTGGTTGAAGAAGAAATGCCGGACCTGGGAGAAATTGACATCAAAACCGAGCCGACAGATGACATCCGCTCCTATCACATCAATTCCGATAAGGTGCAGCGGGTTCTCGGCTTTTCGCCTCAATATTCTGTCGAGGAAGCAGTGCGAAGTCTGTGTAAGGCTTTCCGCGAGGGCAAGCTACCTGACAGTTTTGAAAATGACCGATATTTCAACGTGCGTACCATGCAGGCGTTGGGGGCCAAATGAGCGAGAAACCAACAGCAACGGTTACCGGAGGCTGCGGATTTATCGGCAGCCATATGGTTGACCTGTTGGTGGAGCAAGGCTTCGCTGTCAATGTGATCGACAATCTGGTCGGTGGAAGAACAGCAAATATTGAGCATCACCGCGAAAACGGCGATGTCCGTTTCTTCAATGTTGATATTCGCGACCTTGAGCCTGGTCATGAGGCGTTTGCAGGCGCGCGCTTTGTGTTTCATTTTGCCGGGATTGGCGACATCGTACCATCCATTGAGCGGCCCATCGACTATATGTCAGTCAATGTGCAAGGGACAGTGCAGGTGCTTGAATGTGCCAGAGCCGCGGGTGTTGAGAAGCTGGTCTATGCTGCCTCGTCATCCTGCTACGGACTGGCCGAAGTTCCGACCGATGAAGCGCATCCGATCGATACCAAATATCCATACGCCCTTTCCAAATTCCAGGGTGAGCAAGCGGTGTTGCACTGGCAAAATGTTTACGGCCTGCCTGTAAATTGCATCCGTATTTTCAATGCCTATGGCACGCGGTCTCGCACGTCGGGGGCGTACGGCGCTGTCTTTGGGGTGTTTCTCAAGCAAAAACTTGAAGGCGCTCCTTTGACTATCGTTGGAGATGGAGCCCAAACGCGCGACTTCCTTTATGTGACCGACGTGGCTCGCGCCTTCTATGCTGCCGCTGATACCGAAAAAACCGGGGAAATCTTCAATCTGGGCGCAGGCAAACCACAAAGCGTGAACTATCTGGCGTCGCTACTGGGGGGGGTGAAACGGTCTTCATCCCAAAGCGACCAGGTGAGCCGGAATGCACCTGGGCGAATATTTCAAAAATTACCCGCGAGCTGAATTGGCAGCCGGAAGTGAGTTTCGAAGAGGGTGTTGAACGCATCCTGGACAACATAGACTATTGGCGCGACGCGCCGCTCTGGAACACGAACAATATCGCTGAAGCGACAAAGACCTGGTTCCAGTACATGCAGGAGTAGAATAATGGATGATGGCAGCCGCAATCTGGTCTCACAGAAGATCAAGACAAAGAAGCAGTTGGCGGAAATCATCGGCTCTCGACCACGCGACAAGAAAGTTATTATTTGTCACGGAACCTTTGATGTGGTGCACCCCGGCCACGTTCGCCATTTGCTGTATGCCAAAAGCAAAGCCGATATCCTGGTAGCCAGTCTCACCTGTGACAAGCATGTGACCAAAGCCGATATGCGTCCGTATGTTCCGGAGGACCTGCGAGCTATCAATCTGGCAGCCTTTGAAATGGTTGATTTTGTAATCATTGATGAGAATGCAACGCCGATTGAAACCATCAAGTTCCTTGAGCCCGATTATTTTGCCAAAGGGTATGAATATGTTGCTGGCAATGTTCCCCCCAAAACCCAGGAGGAGATGAACGCCCTAGACACGTTTGGCGGCGAAATGATCTTTACACCGGGGGACGTTGTTTACAGTTCTTCGCGTTTTATCGAGTCAGCACCGCCGAACATCGCCATCGAAAAACTCATGATGCTTATGCAGGCAGAGGGGTTTTCCTTTGATGGGCTAAAGTCGGCATTGTCGGACTTCAGCGGTATGAAGGTACATATCGTTGGTGACACCATCGTTGACACATTCACTCGCTGTTCGATGATTGGTGGCATGACCAAGACGCCGACCATGAGCGTGCGCTATGAAGACAAAGAGGATTTTGTTGGGGGTGCAGGGATTGTTGCCAAACATTTGAGTGCCGCTGGTGCCGACGTCACTTTCTCAACCGTCTTGGGTGACGACGCACTAGCAAAATTTGTGCTTGATGATCTGGAAGCTGCAGGCGTGGAAGTGCAGCCCATCATCGACAGGACTCGCCCGACAACCAACAAGAACGCCTTTGTGGCCAGTGATTATCGCCTGCTGAAGGTGGACACACTCGATAACCGGTCAATATCCGAGAAGATCGTTGGCCAGCTTCAGGAACAGATTTCACAGGCCCCTGCTGACGTAGTGGTCTTTAGCGACTTCCGTCATGGCATCTTTAACAAACACACCATCGGCGCCCTGATTTCGGCAATTCCCGATGATGCTTTCCGCGTGGCAGACAGCCAGGTTGCCAGCCGGTGGGGCAATATAACTGAATTTAAAGGTTTTGACTTGATCACGCCAAACGAGCGTGAGGCCAGGTTTGCGCTGGGTGATCAGGATTCGGTGGTGCGGCCGCTTGCTACAGATCTATTCGGCGCGGCCGAATGTAAAACACTGATTCTCAAACTGGGAGAGCGGGGTATCCTAACCTACCGGACCCGGCCTGAAGGGGATCCTCGCACGATCATTTCGGTCGATAGTTTTGCCCAGCATGTGGCTGACGCGGTGGGCGCGGGCGATGCGCTGTTGGCCTACGCATCACTTGCCATGGCAAAAACGGGTAATGAGGCACTGGCTTCAGTGCTTGGTTGTATCGCGGCGGGACTTGAGTGCGAGTACGACGGCAATGTCACAGTGAATCCACAAGCAATCTTAGAGCGGCTTAACCAGCTTGAGGCCGAAAGCCGCTACAGTGTGCAGACTGCAATGGCGCCAGCGCTATCATGATTGGCTGACTTTTAGCTGCAACAAGGAGCAAGGTGGGGTGCGAGTAATTGTATTGGGTCTGGGTGTGCAGGGCCACAAGCGACGCGATGTGGCGGGCGCTGACTGTGTTGGCGTCGTCGACCCATTCAATGAAGATGCAGACTTTCGCCACGTGGCAGACGTGCCGCTTGGCGACTATGATGCAGCGCTTGTTTGCACGCCGGACAGCTCCAAAATCGAGATCCTCACTTACCTTCTGTCCAATGGGAAGCACGTGCTGGTGGAAAAACCCCTGGTTGGCGACGATACTGCAGCCCTAACCGCTCTTGCGGACACTGCGAAGCAAAAAGGTGTCTGCTGCTACACGGCCTACAATCACCGATTTGAGCCGCATTTTGTTCGCATGAAAGAGACAATTGAAGGCGGTTCGCTGGGGCAGGTATTCAGTGTTCGATTATTTTATGGGAACGGCACAGCAAGGTTGGTACGGGATTCCGCCTGGCGCGATACTGGCGCAGGTGTTTTGCCTGACCTTGGATCTCACCTTCTTGACACCCTTGCCTTCTGGTTCGGGCGCCCAAGCGACCCGTTTCACATCATCTCCACCAACCGGTTTGAAAACCGCGCACCTGATCATGTGGTGTTTGGCGCGAATGGCGCGATCCGGATGGAAGCTGAAATGACCCTCCTCAGCTGGCGCAATCATTTTACAGCCGATGTGCTCGCTGAAAAGGGCAGCGCACATATATCTTCGCTTTGCAAGTGGGGCCCTTCCAGTTTTACGGTGCGTGACCGAAAGTTGCCAAGTGGTCGCCCAGAAGAACAAACAGTCACACTAGTTGAACCTGATCCAACATGGCGCGCGGAATACGACTATTTCAAATCCCTGTGTCACATTGGCGGCACCAACATTGATGGTGACATCTGGATTCAGGAAACGCTTGCCAAACTTGCTGCGGAAATCCCGGCGGAGGCAGAAGCATGAGCGGGCTCAGCGTCGCTTATATCGGCATGACCCATCTTGGGATTAATTCGGCAGTTGCCGCCGCTGCGCGGGGCATGCAGGTGACTTGTGTTGATCTGGATGTCGCGCTTGTTAAGGCGCTGCAATCTGGCGTTCCCCCAGTGACGGAACCAAAACTTGATCACTTTATGCGCGAGCATACGGAACGGCTAACCTATACAGCTGATGTGTCATTGCTGGGCACAGTTGATCTGGCAATTGTAGCGCCTGACGTGCCCACCGATGACGAAGGCAGCAGCGATCTTTCAGGCCTGAAAAAGCTGATCGAATTAGCCGATGCGAGCCTTGGCCCCGCTATCCCACTTGTGGTCCTTAGCCAGGTACCGCCCGGGTTTAGTCGGTCGCTTCTGCTTGAAAGTGGCAGGCCATTTTATTGTCAGGTTGAGACGCTTATTTTTGGACAAGCAGTTGAGCGCGCCCTGAACCCAGAACGTATTATTTTTGGGGCTGCTGCACCAGAAGCGCCCATTAACTCGGCTTATCAGGCCTTTCTGAACCGCTTTGAGTGCCCACTTCTGCCGATGCGCTATGAAAGCGCGGAGCTGGCAAAAATTGCGATCAATTGCTGTCTTGTGTCCTCCATCAGTGTTGCAAACACCTTGGGTGAACTGTGTGAAAAAATTGGCGCTGACTGGTCTGAGATCGCGCCCGCGCTTAAACTTGATCGTCGGATCGGGTAATATGCTTATCTGTCGCCGGGCCTTGGCATCGCTGGCGGCAATCTGGAACGTGATCTGAATACGGTGATGCGTTACGCCTCTGCCCACGGCACAGACTCGGGTGTTGTTCAAGCATGGGTAAACAACAGCCACTATCGCCGTGATTGGGTGCTTAGACTGCTTCACGAGCAGTTACTGGCTTACGTCGAAAACCCCAAAATCACGGTATGGGGCCTCGCTTATAAGCAGGATACTCATTCCACAAAAAATTCGCCTGCGCTCGCCTTGATTGATCACCTGGATGCGTTCGATATAGCCGTCTATGATCCGGTCGTGCCGGCAACGGCTGTTGCGCACCGGGAGCTAGAGCAGATGCAATCTGCACTCGATGCGTGTCAAGGCGCCGATATTCTGATCATCATGACCCCATGGAAGAAATTCAAAGACGTTGCTCCTGAAGATATTAGAACGCGAATGGCGGGCAGCATTGTCGTTGACCCTTACGGTGTTTTGGATACCAATGCCTGTACAGCACGAGCGCTTCAGCATTTCACATTGGGCCGGACTAACGCATAAAAGCTAAAGGATTTTTAATGCTTACCCATACTTTTGATACACTGCAGAAACCGGCTCGCGTCGTCCTTCTGGGCGGCAGCGGCTTTGTCGGCCAGGCACTCCAGGCGTCGCTTGAAAAGGGGAAGACGGCTGTGAAGTCATTCTCCTCTACCGAGCTGGACCTGTCGGCTGAAGCTGCAGTGAATGTGCTGGCAGATGAGCTTCAGGAAGATGACCATCTGGTAGTCCTGTCGGCCCTCACGCCGGACAAGGGACGTGACATCGCCACCTTCATGAAAAACTTGAAAATGATTGAAACAGTCTGCGCAGCGATCAGCAAAGCACCCGTGAAACAGGTGGTGTATTTTTCTTCCGATGCAGTTTACCCGCTTGGCGACAGCCCGGTCAGCGAGAGCAGTGCTGCGGCCCCGGTAGATTTATACGGTGCGATGCATCTGGCGCGTGAACTCATGCTCAAGGACACGGTGGGGGATAAGCTCGCGATACTGCGGCCGACCCTGATTTACGGCGCGAACGACAGCCATAACTCATACGGACCCAACCGGTTCCGGCGTGTTGCCGCGAAAGATAGCAAGATCACAATTGGTGGCAACGGAGAGGAAACCCGAGACCATATCTTTGTGGAGGATGTGGCGGCACTCGTTGATTTGGTACTTGGTCATTGCTCCAACGGTCTTTTGAATGTGGCGACGGGACGGTCCGTAGACTTTGGAACTTTGGCTCGCATGGTGGCAGACCTGTTTGATGAAGGTGTGGAAGTTTGCCCTACAGAACGAAACATGCCGGTGACGCATCGTCATTTTGACGTCACAGCCGTTCGCAAAGCGTTTCCCGAATTTCGGTTCACACCCCTTGAGGAAGGCCTGCAAGAAGCCCACAAAGAGTTTTCGGATAATTGATGCCAGAATTTAACCTGCTCAAATCGGTTCCAAGTGCCTGGCGAGATGTTTCTACAAGATTGCCAGAAAAAGAGCGCAATCGAGCAATCTCCCTTGAATTTGGAGAAGCCTATTTTGATGGACCGAGAGAACAGGGGTATGGCGGTTACAGGTACGATGGTCGCTGGGTGGCCGTGGCAGAAAGAGCACGTGACCGCTTTGGCTTATATCCAGGTCAATCGGTCCTGGATGTTGGTTGTGCCAAAGGCTTTCTGGTCCATGACCTGATGCAGGTTGTGCCGGGGTTGGAAGCTTTTGGACTTGATGTTTCTGGCTATGCACTCGCTAACGCCAAACCGGAGGTGAAAGACCGGTTACAGCAAGGTAGCGCAGACACGCTTCCGTTTGAGGACAACACTTTTGATGCTGTATTCTCAATCAACACCATCCACAATCTTGATCGTGCTGGATGCGTGAAAGCCTTGCGCGAAATGAACCGGGTCGTGAAGAATCCCACAAATTGTTTTGTCCAGGTGGATGCGTATCGCAACGAAGCCGAAAAAGACCTGTTTGAAGCGTGGATGTTGACGGCTAAAACATATGGCAAGCCTGAAGACTGGTATGAGATATTTGCCGAAGCCGGTTACATAGGGGACTATTTTTGGACAATTTTGGAGTTTGAAAACACAAGCTTCGATATTGGGGAGAAAGCTGAATGAGCGACGAGAGCACAAAAGAGTCCCAATATAATATCTCGCTCGAGTACGCCCGCAAACGCGGGCTGGAGCAGATGGGCTTGATGACAAGTCAGGCCTGGTATGATGATCCACGGCGCCTAACCTTTACGCTTGCGCGCTATAAATTCGTTTCGAAAATGTTTTCTGAAAAAAAGCATGCCCTGGAGGTCGGGTGCGCTGACGCCTTTGGAACGCGCATTGTTTGTCAGGAAGTGGAAAAGGTTACGGCGACAGATTTTGACCCGCTTTTCATCAAAGATGTGCAAGCCCGCATGAGCGACCGCTGGAGCTTTGATTGCCTGGTGCATGACATGCTGGATGGCCCAATGCCAGGTGCCTACGACTGCATGTATGCCCTTGACGTGCTGGAGCATATTGAAAAGGCTGATGAGGATGTTTTTATCCAGAATATGATCGCGCCGCTGGATACCGACGGGGTGATTATTCTTGGTATGCCGTCTCTTGAAAGCCAGGATTATGCTTCGCCCATTTCCAAAGAAGGGCACGTAAATTGCAAGAGTATGCCAGAGTTTAAGGTGTTGATGGAAAAGTACTTCAAGAATGTTTTCATGTTTTCCATGAATGATGAAGTCGTTCACACCGGTTACCACAAGATGGCGCATTACCTGTTTGCGCTGGGCTGCAGTAAACGTGAGGAAGTTTGACCCTATGAAGCATGCAGAGTTTGCCTCCGAGATTGAGAGCTTTGGCCGCCATCTGACGACCATAATCGAACAAGAGAACTTGTTTGACGCGCTTGGCACCACGAAGGACGACTTCGATATCGTGGACTTTCTATTGGAGATCGATTCGCATTATGTGAACGTCCAGGAATTCGTTGATCATATCGATATTGCTTTTGTTGAGCGTCAACTTGCGGCATTTGCCGGGGCCGGCACATCTTCCGCAAGACGGCTGGTAATTGCACCCTCTTCGCCCCTTTTTGATACTGTTTTACAAGATATCAGCGCGCGGTATGAAAACGTTGCCTTTATCGACAAGCATCGTGGGGGTACTCCGGTTGGCCGTCACATGATAGAAGCATCAGATAATTTCCAGGCTGCACCAGACGATCTATGCCTCATTTTGACCCGCAATACAGAAGCAGCAGCCGCTTACCAGAAGCAGTTTGGCGCGCAGAATTGTGTCAACTTCCTGAGAGTTTTTGACCGGGAAAAAATGGCTCACACAACGCCGGAGCTTGAGGGCTTTGTTGGCAAAATCAATGCAACCGAAAAACCAATCCTGTTTTCAAGCCCGCGCCCTATGGGAACTGTGTCCTCGACAATTCGGGAATTGGGCCGCCGCGGCTATTCGCCGTTTTGGCTTGGTGCTGAAGAGGTCAAGGAAGACCATCAAACCGGTTATTCAACACCCCGCATCAGCGATATTGCTTTCGAGGATTATCATATCGGTGGCCTTCTAGATAATTTGCGGATCTTTACAACGCTATCGCACGGGACAGTGTTATTCCATTTTGAAGCCATCTATCCACCGAACTGGGATTTCAATCGGGTGGCTATTTGTTACGCTGCAACGCTTGCAATGATCCGGGCGGTTAAGGAATGCAGGAAACCAGGGTCTGACGCCCGCTTTGCGCTCTATATGTATGATGCGATCAAACCGGGGGTTAAGAACTACCATATGGGTGATGCTTGCGGACGGCTTTACAAAGCAATGATGAGTGAAGCAGAGGCCATCATCTTCAGCTCCTATACGGAACCGTTTGGTGATTTTGTTTCCAATGCTGTGGGTAAAGACCTACCCCGCGTTCATTGTCATCGCTATCAGGTCATGCCCAAAAAGCGGCAACCTCGGCTTACGGACGCTTACCACATCGCAATCATTTCTGTGTTGCTTGAGGAGTTTTGGGAACCGTCACGCATGGGGATAGTGCCCTATGTCAGGGATATCATAAGCCAGGGCATCCATATCCACTATTATGCGGGGGATGTGAACCACCCCAAGCTTACAGAATTCCGGATGTCTCTGCCTGAGGAGCAGCGGCATCAGTTTCATCTGCACAAACCGATCCATGACCTTGATGAACTGTCGAGTGAGCTAAGCCAGTATCACGCTGGTTGGAGTCTGTTTAACATGCAGATCTTCAACGATATGACGACGCACCTTGATGACCAGTTCACCAGCGATGCCATGGAAATGTTTACACCAACAACGCTTCCATCTGTCATCTGGACCTGCGCAGCTGCAGGCCTGCCCATCATCTGCAACCGCTCCATGCGCGGTGTGGTCGATATGTTGCCGGAAGGCATGACCCTGCCCCTTTCGCTCTCCGAACTTGGCAACCTGCACAATATTCTCGACACTCTGGACTGGGACAAAATTGACGCCACATCCCTTGATGGGCTTGATATCGCCAACCAGATCCACAAACTTTCTGATTTCTTGGAAGACCTTCATGCCGCCTGACACACAGCCAACAGGAACGGTGACCCCGGAAGACCATGACACGCTGCTTCGGCTTCACGGAGAACTCCTGCGTGTCCGCCATGCCGAGCTTGCCCTTGCCGAGCGATACAAGCAGCAAGAGATGCGCACACCAACTCATTTTGGCGTAGGCCAGGAAGCGGTGGCTGTTGGCGTCTGCGCGGCCCTTGAAAAAACAGATGTGGCCTATAGCCATCATCGGTCTCACAATCATTTTCTTGCCAAGGGCGGTAGTGTTTACCGGCTTGCCGCAGAGCTTTTCGGACGCGAGACCGGTTGCTCCCGTGGGCGGGGAGGGTCGGTGCATCTGACCGATTTGTCCTGTGGTTTTGTTGCGTCGAGCGCTATTTTGGGCGAGGCGATGTCTGCCGCGACAGGCAGCGCGCTCGCTTTCAGACTGGGAGGCGAAAAGCGAATAGCAACCGCCTTTTTCGGCGATGCCGTGGCGGAAGAAGGGGCCTTTTACGAATGCCTCAGTTATTCGGCTCTCAAGAAACTGCCGGTTCTGTATGTTTGCGAAAACAACGGTTACGCAACAGAAAGCCCGCTGTCGATCCGACAACCCGAGGGGGCGGATATCAGTGCACGTGTCGCGAGTTTCGGCATCAAGACCATCAAGGCGGACGGCAATGATGTGCTTGCTGTTCTGGCTGCCGCCCGCGAAGCAGTTGCGCACCTGCGAACTGAGGGCACGCCTGTTTTTCTTGAGTGCGCAACGTATCGCTGGCTGGAGCATGTAGGCCCGTTCTTTGACCATGAGCTGAACCGTACCTACCGCACGGAAGAAGAGGTCACTGGCTGGCAGGAAAAATGCCCAGTCGCCAAAAGCCGTGCAGCTATTTTGGAGGCAGGCGCCGCAGACGAAGCCACACTTGACGCCATGCAAGCAGACGTTCAGGCGGCGATTTTGGCAGATATCGAAAAAGCCTACGGGGATCCCTGGCCAGATCCGCAACAGCTTTTCGACAACATCTATTAAATGCTGGGGGTTCCGCCGCCATGAGAGTTTTGAAATACAAAGAAGCGATCTCTGAAGCCACAGTCCAGGCGATGAAGGCCGACGACAGCATTTTTGTCACCGGACATGCAGTTGATTATCCTTCCGGGATTTTTGGCTCAACTTCTGCAGCGGCTGAGTTGTTCCCGGACAGAGTGTTTGATTGCCCTTCGATGGAAAATGCCTTTGCGGGTATCGCTGTTGGTGCGGCCGCTATGGGGCGACGTCCGGTGTTTGTCTATCCCCGTGCCGATTTTATGTTTCTGTCTTTCGACAACCTGCTCAATTTGGCGTGCAAGTGGCGTTACATGTATGGCGGCAACGCTGGACATGTTCCGATTGTTTTGCGTGCCATTGTTGGCAAGGGCTGGGGCCAGGGTGCAACGCATTCACAAAGCCCGCATGCAACACTGGCGCATTTCCCGGGGCTGACAGTTGCCATGCCTGCAAGCCCGGCGGACGCCAAAGGTCTTCTTTTGTCGGCACTGACGGGGGACCACCCTGTTGTTCTGTTCGAGCACCGCGCGCTTTATGACCGTGAGGGAGAAGTTGGTGAAGCCATGGAGCCAATTCCATTTGGCAAAGCAAGGATTGTGCGTGAAGGCAGTGATTTAACCATTGTTGCAACATCCCTGATGGTCGGTGAGGCGGTGACGGCGGCCGAAGAATTGGCAAGCCGCGGTGTTAGCGTCGAGATTATTGATCCGCGCACTATCCGTCCTCTTGACGAAGCTGCGATCCTGGCGTGAGTTGAGAAAACAGGGCGGTTGATCGTGGCCGACACTAGCTGGGAATTATGTGGCTTCAGCAGCGAGGTAGCAGGGCTGGTTGCCGAAAAAGCCTTCAAGCACCTGAAGGCGCCCGTACGCCGGATTGCGCTTGCGGATTGTCCTGCGCCAGTTTCAATGCCGCTGGAGGATGCTTTTTATCCCAAGGCGTCTACTCTCGCGAATGCCGCGCTGGAGCTCACGGGCCAAACCACAGAGAACATGTCTCATATTGACGAAGTTTCGCTGTTTAAAGGGCCTTATTAGACTGGTTCGGCCAAGTCATTCAAAAACTTGGACAGGCTTTCGACTTGGTGCGTCGCATCAAAGCGCCACTTTTCTGCACGCATGGTTTTATGCAGTTGATCCCAGTCCAGCCTGGCGATAATAGAACCCAAGTTATCGACTTCTCCCATGTCCAAGGGAATGCAACATTTTTCCGGATACACTTCAGTCATCACTTTGATTTGCCGACTAATGAAAACAGGTAAGCCGGCTGCGCCATATGCCATGGACGAAGTGGGCACACCATTCGGCACAAACAAGGAGAAAATTTCGCGAATATTGCGATCTTCAATTTGACGGATCATGTCTGCAAAGACCGTAGCTTCGTCACCGACCAGCCAACCGGCATCGAACCGGCTCATATCCTGAATCAGGTCATTTTGATCCCAAATTGGTGTTTCCAGATGGAAAAAGGCTCTTTCTTGATCTGGCAGATCATCCAGAAATGCCACTACCTTGGGGTTGGCAGAGTAATAGTGAAAGTGAATACCCCGTTGCAGAATAGAACGGATAGAGTTTCGTGTTTCTATGCGATTGGGTTCGTACACTTCTCCAAGAAAAGAGGTGATGCCCACCATATGACGGCACCCACTGGTGTCCGAGAGGCGAGGTAACTGCGCCTGAGGGGGGTAAGAGTATCGGTAAAAACTCTTCACTGGTTTGTTAAGCGCCACCGTATTGCGCAGATATTCTGCCACATGCTCCGATTTGCTGGTCAAGACCAATGCATCTGCGGCTGCAACCATCCGTTTGTATTGGGCAGTCATTGCGGCTTGCTTTTCCATATTCGTGCACACAGGTTTGATGACGTCATACATTCCCAATACAACCGGACGAGAAGCCATCTCGATGATGGCTGTTGTAAGGGCGTAGGCGCTTATTGCTCTGTCAACATCCCAGCCGACATTGAGGAAAAAATCATAATGTATCCAGAATCTCCCTTTGTTTAAGTGCGTGAGCAAATAGAGAAATTCCTGAAAAGTTATTAGTACATTTCGATAAATTGAACATGACGGGTCATGGGCAAGGTCTGTCGCTCCGGCGTTATCCATCCTATCATTTTGCGATACGACAAATACGTCATGACCGGCATTGTCCAGTGCACATAAAATCGGTTCAGACGTTGGGAGAAGCTTGCTTCCAAGGATAACAACTGGATTGTCGCTTGCTTCAATTTCTGCAACCAGGCGCATAACCCGCAAATAACCATTTTCTGGCATTGCGAATAATGCCAACGGCCTTCTTAAATCATAAATGTGAATGGTTCTATCCGGCGGCAACGCTTCAGAAAAAATATGCTGTATTTCCGGCGTGTCGGTGGTCACAACGTAACAATCGACCGCTTCTGGGGATTTAACGAGTTGCTCCATCGTTTCAACGGTAATGCCGTGGTGAACCTGCCCAGCCTTATAATTGTCACCCACCCTGACCGAGTCGAAGTTATCTATAAACCAGGGCAAGTTTTCGAGTATGGTCTCAGTTGCGGGCGCAAGTGCTATGTGTCTTGTTGTTTGATCTTGCCTCTTCTTGATCAACTGGTGGCCCTGTTCTGATCCAAAAACGATTTTCCAAGTCTCAATTGCTGATGAACGGATAGAATGTGTTTCCCGCAGCAGCTTTTCAGCCATTTGAAGAGAGGCCTCTTCGGAAAGGCCCGGGACAGATTCTATATACTGTTGCGCGACTCCGGAGATCAATCGGCCTTCCAGGTCTCTCTGAAGGTCAGATTTTCCCTGTATCGGAATTTTGCTATCTAACGAAACCAAATTGGGCCACAGATCAGGCGCATCTTCCGGCGTGTCGTAAAAAGGGATATCGCAGTCAGCACACAGAGGTAGTTCGTTCAGGTTGCCCTCTACAAAATTGTTCACCATCGATTGGAACTTTTCACCGCGCCGGATTTCTGCGATGGGTTCTTTGGTGATGTCGCCGATTAGCATCTCTCCATTTGGGTCGATACAGCCGCAAGCCGTTACCTGACCATCATGATAAACTCCAGGCGCATTCTTTAAGACACGACATAGGCCTGGAGTTTTTGATCCCCGCAGGAAATGCGACCCGGTGTCAGTTCCGTCTGAACCAGTTTTTATGTTGCCGCCAAAATTGTGTGGCAGCTGTAGTCGAATCTGAGCCTTTGGCTCCCAAATGCCAATAGAGCGCAGATAGGCGCGTGTCCTTGCGACAAAGGCGTTGGGAGACACAATATCCTTGAGCTCAACCGCATAGCATCCATTGATAACCAGAGAAGTATCCTGCTTGGTTTCTTCCAGCGCCGCCACCATGCGCTTAAGGTTTTCAGTAACCTGTTCCCATTTCCCGCCCACATAAACGGTTTCGTATGTTTGTTTGTCGTAACCAGCAAAAGAAAACTGAATGTTGTTGATGCCGCTGCGGGCCAAGCGAGAGCAGTTCTTGGCATTGAGAGGTGTTCCATTTGTGGAAACCATGGTCCAAAACCCTCTGGCAGAGGCCATCTCGATCATTTCGTAGATTTCAGGGTTGAGAAACGGCTCGCCTTGCGCGTTTGCAAATACGATTTTGGCAACACCTGCATCTTCGGCATTGTCGAGAATTTTTTTGAAAAGCGGCATCTCCATAACGCCGACATTGCTTTTCCAGGTCTCCCAGCTGCACATTGTGCATTTTAAATTGCACCTCTTGGAAACTTGGACATGGATTTCCCGCGGTTTGTAATTTCGGGCCTCCAGGTCAGCCAGCTCGGCTGAATTAAAATCAACGACCTCTTGTTTTGTCTGAGGCAGTTTACGAGGAAAATACGCGATGTCTGACTCTGTGCTTTTGAGATAGTCAGGTTTGTCATCTAACATCTTAAAATTTCCTCTGTACCATTCTTGCCTTCATGTTGGGCGGTTGGGTCATTGTCTTCGGTCTTAGCAGACTAATTGGAGAGAAAGTGTTTTTTCACCAAAGCATTATCCAATTTGTTGGGTAAGTTTCCACAGTGTAAGTACGCTGCTTCAAAATCGCTGAGCGCGGTGTCAAACTGCTCAAACAAAGGGGGATCATAAGGCCGAGGATAAACGTTCAGCAGTGTGCTATACACCGGGTCAAGCCGATCGTGTCCAAACAGGAAATGAGATCCGCGGAAAGATATGGTGTTTATGCCCAAAGCACCCGCCAGACAAGCCTGGGAGTTTCTGACAGAGAGGACGCCGTCGAGGCTTGCAATCAAAGCGCATGTGTCTTCGATATCATCAAACAGGTCTATATCATCGAAAGCAACAATTGGCCGGGTTCCGTCAGACCGGATGGCCAATTGTGCCAGCTCCTCTTCGCAGTCGCCATATTGCAAGTTGATAAACTGATAGGCCTCGGCCCCGGGAAGCCAGGAAGAAAGCAATTCCATATCCATATAGGCTCCTTGCCGCGATCCGGTCATTTTGGAGCTCCGCCAACTTATGCCTATTTTGGGTTTGGAGTTTAGCTTGCGCAGGCGATCTTCCCATTTTTGCCGTCGGCCTTCATCGGCTTTTAAATAGGAACGACGAACCGGGAAACTGTCAAGGGACGGCCTCATCATATAAAAAGCGTCACCAAGGGGAATGGCAAAATCCACAGGTTCATCCAGCCATTCATAATGTTGGTGGCGTTTCAGGTCGACCGTCCGGCGATCGGCGGCGACAACCCTTATTTTGGGGAAGTTTCGTTTTATTAGATCTGTAAGTTTGTGACTGATTTCCAAAATCACCCGGCCACCGGCTTCAACAATTTCCGGTAGCGCGCTCAGGAATGTGATTTGATCGCCAATGCCTTGCTCTTCAACAATTAAAAGCGTTTTTCCCTGTAAGTCCTCGCCTTGCCATCTAGGAAAAGAATGATGATATATGACAGAACTTGGCAGTTTGGGGTCATGCCGATGAGCATAATCCGCCCACCCTTCTTCATAATTGCCGTGTCCAAAATGGCACGTTGACCGATTGACGAAAAAACTGGGGTCTTTTCGATAGTGTGCTTCTGCCTTGGCAAAGGCGGGTTGCCACTTGTCGGCCATTCTGGGGCCGGACCGAGCGACAAAGTAGGATAAACCAAGATTGTTCCAAGCCTCAAAATAACTTGGTTTTAAGGATACCGCCTTTTCCAGCGCCTCAATTGCCTTTTTCGTTTGAGACATTTGTTGAAGGAGAACACCTAAATTGTTCCAGAAAATTGGGTTGTTCTTAAGTGAGTCTGCAACCGACTCATATGCTTCTAGTGCGGCTTGGTTGCGACCAGCATTCTGCAAAGCCAAAGCTCTGTTGAAAACGATTTCGTCGGTGCCAGGAGACATCTGTAAAGCAACGTCGTACCACTTGACTGCCAGATCATAGAGTCCCATTGCCCTCGACACATTGCCGAGCTGGAAAATTGTGTCCAGGTCTGTTGGCTTCAACTTGAGGGCCTGTTCGAATTCGCCGATGGCCGCATCGAATTGTCTTTTGGAGGCAAGTTGCCGGCCTCGATTATAGTGTTTTTTGAATTCGCTTCGCGTCACTGTGATGCTCCGACTATCGATAAATTACTGTTTTAGCAGCTACGTCAGGCTGAAAATTCCAAATTTCCCTGCTAGCAAATCCCATTGCCTGACTTACTAGCAGCATCGAAATGAGTTGAGCAAGCGACGTGCCAACCTGGTTTGTCGAGTTCAGAATCTCTGGCTCTTTCTTTGATGCCTTAAGGCCTATTGCTTGTCTTGATACTGGCCACGTGCGATAAAATCATGGATACTGTTTAAGCATATGTAATATCTTATTAATCTTCGCAGAAAGCTAAACCTATATGACCAGCTTACAGCAAGAAAGCCAAACTCAATATGATGCCGTAAATGCTCTCCTAAACGAAGGAGAGTTCGCCAAGGCGGAGATGCAGCTGAAGAAGCTCCTTGCCCAAAACCCAGAGTGCGTTCGCTACTATGAATTATTGGGTGGCGCTCTTCGCGGCCAAGGCCGTCAACTTGAAATGGTGCCCATTCTATCAGCAGCTAGTAAGGCACATCCGGATCTGCCGCTCTGGCGCGGCTCTGATTACCGCGAGCGCCAAGCGGAAGCGATTGCAAAAGAACTGCCCAGCGTTTTCTTAAACACGCAATTCAAGTCTGGCAGCGTGTTTTTGCGCGGCGCCCTTGAAAAGGGCCTTGGCCTTGGGTGGCAGTTTTTGTTTCCCGAAGGTGTTGTGCATCGGATGGTAGACCGGTGGGTAGCGGACTTTAAACTTGGTGGCGCGGTTTGCCAGGACCACCGTGTCTGGGGCAATGAGTTGCGTGATGCGCTGGAAACTATGCCGAACATTAAATTTGTTCTGCATCTTCGTGATCCACGACAGTCCCAACTTTCCGTGGTTCATCATTATGAGCGAATGCTGCGTGATGGTCCCGATTATGCGCGTCGCAACTTAATCAGATTGATGCCGGATGGGTATGAAAACTGGACCTTCGAAGAACGTATGGACCTTCAACTTGGCTTGCGGGAAGGCTTTGATGACAAGCACATGACACGTGCATATCAGAATTTTGAAGGCCAAATAGTTTGGATCGAAACCTGGCTGGAGGCCATCGAAACTGGCGCCTGCCCCAACGATATTGCTATTACTGATTATCAGGATCTGGCAAATGGCCAAGTTAATTACATGGAAGGGCTTCTTGAGAAAATCGGCGTGAACGCAGACCTCTATGATTTTTCCGTAATTGAAAATCGACCAGAACCGGGGACCGCACACTATCGCAAAGGTGACCCAAACGAATGGCGTTCGGTTTTGACAGACAGACAGCAAGCTCGCACTGCGGAGTTGATGACGGGTCGTGTATACGAACGATACGGTAACTGAAAATGGTACAAGCGTTTGATGATGCCTATCTTGGAATGGCCGCAACATTCAAAGCGGCGAGGGTTTCCGACTGTTCAAACGCTGTCAAATCGCTGCCCAGTTTATCGATAGGAAAAAGCTTTTTCATGCATTGAAAAGCTAGAAGGTCGTATTTTTCCGACAGGTACCTCTTGGTTTCATGCCATATAGACGACATTGAGGTGTCGTCTGCTGGGCTCTCGAAAAAAATGATTGGTTTATACGATTCAAGAATATTTTTGCCGTTTAGAATGATGTCGCAATCCATCCCTTCAGCGTCTATTTTTATGAAGTCTGGTCTTAGGTTTTCTCGCATACACAAGTTATCAAGCGTGTCGACCTCCACCAAATAGTTCGCCGTCTTGTCGCCAATCACGAGTGATCCGTTTACACCTTCGGCGTCCACAAAATCTGCGGTACCTGGTTCAGCGCCCAAGGCCACTTCGCGCAACTCTATCGTGTTCTGCAGAGTGTGGTTTTTGCATAGATTCTCAAAAATACTTCGATTTGGTTCAAACGCGACCACTCGCTTAAAATAGGGCTCCATCATGGCGGCAGTTAGACCAAAGTTCGCGCCGATATCAAGGGCAACGGGCAGCCGTTTTTTACGATCGAAGAACCGATCAAGAAATACTTGAAATGAGGGGGCCTCATAGGATTGGTAGGCGCTCAGAAGAAAACCAGCATACCCCATTCGGATGCCGCGTTCGGCTAGGCCCTGTTCACATCGCTCGTCCCGCTGCAAAATGAAAACATAGTCTCCCTCTGTTAGGTCATCCATGTGGCTTCTAAGAGGCCGAATTGGATAGCCTGTTTTGGGGTCATGGTGCAGTGGGTCTTTCAAGCTGAAAAAACCAAAAAAATGGCCGTTGAAACGCGCGCATAGCATATGCCGCAATTCGTGTGCGTCCGTTTGGCCGCCAAAGATAAAAAACCGTTTTACATCAGCTAAGTGGTCAAGACATGTGGGCGTTTCTATCACTTAAGGTTCCTTGGGTTGAAAGCCGGATAAGCTGGGTAGAGTGGATTCGAGTGTTTTCCCGGTGCCAGTCGTCGGCGCGGCTCGCATTGATGACTTGCAGGCCGGGCTCTTTGCTCAGAACAGCAATCACATCTTGCCACCCGGCTTTATCTGCTGTGGGTCCTAGCCTGTCAAATACGGCACACAGAAAGTCATAGTCTTCCGGATAGTCCAGCACCCAACGATACGTTTTGCCAAGCTGTTGCCCCTCTGGCGGGCGGTGGTGGATTTTTTCGAGTGAACTGGCGCGCTTCATCCATAAGGTGACATGCCCTCTTTCAAATGCGCAGGTCGCTTTTTTGTGCGCCTCCTCAAGAAGCGCGAAAGTGAATAGCTCACAGTCCAGACCATGTGGCCAGTCAGCATTGGAGCCAAAATCAAGACCACTTTTAAGTGTTAATCGGATAAGCTCATCTGCAACGGCGGGATCAAATAGTGGACAGTCAGATGTCACCCGCATTACCCAGTCAGCCCCAGCCTGTTTCGCGGCAAAATAATACCTCGAAAGCACGTCTTGTTCGGACCCTCTAAAGACTGACACACCGTGCGTTTTCGCCAAATCGAAAATCGGCTGCTCGAAGGGATCGTCAACACCGGCACAAATCACTTCATCCACCGAGGGAATAGCCTTGCAGCGGCCAAACACGTGCGAAAGTGCAGCGCGACCAGCTAACGGCTTGAGGATTTTATCGGGTAATCTGGTAGACCTGCGTCGAGCCTGAATGATGCAGACAATCTTTGGCGTCATAAAGCTCTCTCGGCTGGTCTTTTTTGGCGCATGAAACATCCAACACACTCATCAGAGCGTTTTGAGACAGTTTGCAATCAATGGCCTACTTGTACAGAAACTTGCCGTTGCCGTCTAGGTAGCCCAAATCAAGATAGTTGCTTAGATGTTTACAGGTGCGCTTGGTCTTCTGTCTAACCATGGGAAAAAGAAGCGGAAAGCAGTTGGAACAAAAAACGGCCTCACAGGAGGCCGTTTCACGTCAGTTATCTCAGAAGGCCTGATTAACTGTCTTTATCAAGGTCAAGCTTGATGCGTCGGGTCACGCCGTTGGCGCCTGGAAACTCTTCAAAGAGTGCCGCGGCCAACAAGGGCACAAGCTCAGGTAGGCTGCGCGTGCGCGTTTCTGATTCCGCTGTGGCTTCAAACACCATGGTACCGTCCGGCTGACGAATTTCCACATGCAGTTCCGCAAGGTAAACAGTGCGGGCCGTCAGCTGAGTGCCGCCCCAGCCTGGGCCAAAACCACCGCCAAACCCTGGGCCAAATCCGCCATAAAACGGGTCCCACCATCCGCCCCAGGCGTATCCTCGGCGCCACCAAAGCGGGCCACCAAACCCGCCGCCCGGGAGTGCGCGCAGTTTTTCGCGGCCATCGTTTACGCTGATTTCAAAGCCAACAACATAGTCAGGGTCAGCGTCGCGCGCGCCAACAAAACCGGTTTGTTCCAATACGGCTTGAATGGAGCTTGCATATTGCCGGTATTCCAGGCTGTCCTGCCGGGACTCGTCAATAGGTACAAGGACTACCTTTGCACCTGCCGCCGGTGTCATAGTGTGGAAACTGGTTACATTGCTTCTGAAATGTGAACCACAGGCCGATAAGGCCAGGGCCAACAGGGTCACGGAAGCCATTTTCAAATACTGTCGGTTCATACTCAAATCCTTGCACATCAAGCGCACCACAAATGTTACGCCTTACCATAAGAACAAATGTGCTGTTTCGCGACCCCCTTTTCCCCCGAGCATATATCAGTCGCTCGTCTGCGAAAAAGCCGTTAATAGATCACGCTTTCAGCGCCTCACCCGCACCGAGTCGTCATCAATCTGCAAAACCATATGGAGTTCAGTCTGAACCGGAACTGAACAAATGACCGTGGTGAGTGCGAAGGCGGTGCTGGTTTAGAGGAAGCCTACCGCCTTTTTTACTTCTGCCAAAATGGGTTCGGCCATAATGGAGGCTCGCTCTGCACCGTCGGCAAGAACACTGTCTATGTAAGCCGGGTCATTTTGCAGCCGGGCCATCTCCTCTGTGATGGGTGCCAAGCGGTTCACCACTACGTCGGTCAGGGCCTTTTTAAAGTCGCCGAAGCCTTTGCCTTCAAATTCTGCGCAGACAGCATCGCGGCTCTGGTCCATCAGAGCGGCGTAGATGCCAACCAGATTGGCGGCTTCGGGCCGTTCTTCAAGACCTTCTGCTGTTCCGGGAAGCGGGTCGGCATCTGTACGCGCTTTACGTATTTTGTTCGCCAATGTGTCGGCATCATCATTCAGGTTGATCCGCGTCATGTCAGATGGATCAGACTTGGACATTTTTTTGCTGCCGTCGCGCAAGCTCATAACCCGGGCACCTTCGCCCATGATGACGGGCTCTGTGAGAGGGAAAAGCTCAATACCAAAGTCATTATTGAACTTCTGCGCAATGTCGCGCGTTAGCTCCAAATGCTGTTTCTGGTCAGCGCCCACCGGCACATGTGTCGCTTTATAAAGCAAAATGTCCGCGGCCATCAGGTTGGGGTAGATATAAAGCCCTACAGATGCCTTTTCTCTGTTTTTCCCTGCCTTGTCCTTAAACTGGGTCATGCGATTGAGCCAGCCAAGGCGGGAAACACAGTTGAAAATCCAGGCAAGTTCAGCATGCCCTGCCACTTTGCTCTGGTTGTATAATATGGAGCGTTTTGGATCGACACCAGAAGCCATGTAAGCGGCTGCTGCTTC
Source organism: Kordiimonas sp. (assembly GCA_963921265.3). GTDB lineage: Bacteria > Pseudomonadota > Alphaproteobacteria > Sphingomonadales > Kordiimonadaceae > Kordiimonas. The sequence continues at coordinate 2,359,446 of OZ001196.2, read as the reverse complement.
GCGAATTTGATTTTGCAGATCTGCCGGATCTTGCCACACGGTTATGGCATGCATGTCCACCACACAATAAAGGGCTTCATAGTCGTTCTGCAGCCGTGCCCAGTTGCGAAATGCGCCCAGATAATTTCCCAAATGCATGTTGCCCGAAGGTTGGGCACCTGAAAAAATCCTGCCTTTCAGGGAACTGGATTGCGTCACGACATTATACTCCTTGCAGCCTGCGTGGGCTTAATATGGCTTCTGCAGCGCTTTTGATTGCGTCAGGCCTTATGGCAAGTCATTCAAGGAGGGTCAAGCGGCGATCAGCCGGTGCGTTTTAGCATCAAGCGAATTTGAGCAAGCTTGAGGCCGCCCAGCAGCGCCAGGAACAGGAAATATGCGCTTGCACCTGCTAGTACAAATCCGGCTAAAGCTGCGACACGCTCCAGTCCATCTTCGGCGAAATAGGGTGTAAAGGTGTCTTGCAATGCGACCAGCAAACCAACCATTATTGCGCTTGCAGCAATTTGGCGAAGCATGCTGAGCCCAGTAGACCTCTCAACCGTCAAATGCGCCCGTCTTTTAAGCCCAATATAGAGTAGCGCGACATTGAGCCATGCTGCCACGGCTGTTGCAATGGCAAGACCAACATGGGCAAAATATCGGATCAAAATCAGGTTCAGAACCAGATTAACCACCAGAGAAATACTGGCATATATCACGGGTGTGCGCGTGTCTTTGCGGGCAAAATAACCGGGTGTCAGAATTTTCTGGATGACATATGCGGGCAAACCAAATGCATAGGCAAAAAGTGCTGCGGCCGTTGCAGTGGTGTCAGCCCCTACAAATGCGCCGCGCTCAAAGATCGTAGCGATGAGTGGCAGGGATATTGTGGCCAATGCCGCAGCAGCGGGAAGCGTTAACAGCATGGTGAATTCTAGTGCCCTGTTTTGCTCCCGTGCGGCGGCAGCACTGTCGTCGGCCGAGAGCAAGCGCGATATGGAAGGCAACAAGACGGTGCCCGCCGCAATTCCAATCACGCCAAGTGGCAATTGAGCCAACCTGTCAGCATAAAACAGCCATGATACCGAACCCTCTGGCAAAAGCCGTGCAGCGATAATGACGTCAGCCAGCAGATTTATTTGCATGATGCCTGCCCCAATGGCTGCTGGTGCCATCACACGAAGGAGTTCTCGCACATCGTCCGTGAGTTTGGGTTTGGGTAGTGAAAGTTTCAGGCCTGCTTTTTTAACTGACCCATACAGCAGCAGCATCTGGGCCACCCCAGACACCGACACCGCACCAGCAAGTACGCGCGCTGCTTCGGCTTCCGAGCCATCAGAAAGCAAAAGGGCCACAATCATAAAAACATTCAAAACTACGGGGGCAAAGGCGGCTGCACCAAATCGCCCCACGGCATTCAGCATGCCCGAGTAGAAGGAAACGATCGAAATCAGCACCAGATACGGAAAGGTGTAACGGCCTAGTTCAACGACCAGGTCAAACTTTTCGGTAGAGCCGTTGTCAAACCCGCCAGTCAGCCCAAGCATGACTGGCACCATCGCAATTTCCATGATGATCAGGAGCAACAGCAGAACCGGCAACAACAAACTGAACACACGGCCAGCAAACGCTTCTGCAGCGGCCTGGCTTTCCGGGGTTATCTCTTTGCCAAGTGCCCGCGAGAAAAGCGGCACAAAAGCAGTTGAGAACGCGCCCTCAGCAAACAGCCTGCGAAAAAAATTAGGGAGCTTGAAGGCGATGAAAAAGGCATCTGCCGCCATGCCTGCGCCCAAATACCGGGCCATTAAAAAATCGCGGGCCAGCCCAAAAATCCGGCTCAGAAGCGTAAAGCCGCCGACCGTCATGATGCGGCTGACCAAATTCATGCGGCGCTTCCCGTGCGCTCAACGTCCCGTTTTTCTTCTTCGCTCTTACTGAAAATCGGCTGGCCTTTAACGGCCCGCAGCAGTTTGGTTTCGATGTTGCGAAGCCGAACTTTGTTGCTGACTTTATGGCCCAGGAGGTCAGTTACATAAAACACATCCACCGCGCGTTCGCCGTACGTGGCAACGTGGGCCGAAGTGATCGAGAGCTTAAGACCATAAAGTGCATATGTGAGGTCATACAACAGGCCCGGCCTGTCCTTGGCATTCACTTCAATAACCGTTGACCGACTGGACGCTTTATTATCGATCAGTACAACGGGCTCGATCGCAAAGGCGGCATTTTTGTTGCCAAACAGGCGTTTCTTTCCAAGCCGTTCTTTCGGTCGGACAGACCCCTGCAGGGTTTTTAAGATCGTCTCTTCAAGCTTGTCGAGTTGCCGGCGGCTATCGAAGGCGCGCCCTTCCATGTCTTGCACGATAAAATTATCAAGCGCCATACCGTCTTTTGAGGTGTGGATTTTGGCGCCCAAAATGGATGCACCCGCAACCCCCATTGCCCCGACAACACGGGCAACCAGCCCTGGGTGGTCCTGGGTATACAGGGCCACATTGGTCATGGCCTGCCATTCTTCTACGCGGGCAGCGACCCCGATCAGATCCCCCGCTTTGTCCACCCGTTTGATGAGGTGCGCATTCTGCAATAACGTCACCTCGTCTTCTGCGATCCAGTAAGCGTCCCCCATGCGGGCAAGATGCTTGTTTGTTGCAGTTTTGGACCAGTCATCGAGCGCGCCGCGAAGCGCGTCTTTCTTACGTGCCACACGCTCGGTTCGGCCGATGGTGGCGTGGCCCGCCACGAGCACTTCTTCTGCTGCATAATAAAGTTCACGCAGCAGTTGACCTTTCCAGCCATTCCAAACTCCCGGACCAACGGCACGAATGTCGACAACGGTCAGAACCACAAGGAGGCGCAGCCGCTCCGGGCTTTTTACAATCTCACAAAAGTCCTGAATGGTTTTTGGGTCGGATAGGTCACGCTTGAATGCGGTGTTGCTCATCAACAGGTGCCAACGCACCAGCCATGCTACTGTCTCCGTTTCCGCTGCCGAAAGGCCAAGACGTGGGCATACGCGCTCCGCAATTTCAGCGCCGATAACAGAGTGGTCGCCGCCGCGACCTTTGGCAATATCATGCAGTAGCACAGCCACATACAGCACATTGCGCGACAGAATCTGCCGGATCACCTTTGTTGACAAAGGGTGGTCGTCCTCAAGCACGCCGGCTTCAATTTTAGAGAGTAACCCCACGGCCCTGATCGTATGCTCGTCCACCGTATAATGGTGATACATATCGTACTGCATCTGGGCCACGACGCGGCCGAAATCGGGCAAAAACTTGCCAAAAACACCGGCTTCATTCATGCGGCGCAGGTTTACTTCGCCTTGGTTTTGGGAGGTGAGAACATTAAGGAAGTGTGCATTGGCCTCAGGGCTTCGGCGTACCGAAAGTGTGAGACGTTTTAAATTCTGTTTGATCAGCCGCAAGGTGCCAGGGTGGATATCCAGTTCATTTTTGTCTGCGACTTCAAAAATCTTCAACATCAGGGTGGGGTCATGTTTGAAGTCATCTTCGCTGAGTGCAACAAGCCGCTCGCCTTCTACGCCAAAGCCTTGCAGTTTTTTGGTCCGCCTGAGGCGTGAAAAAAAGGTGATCTGCTGACGCGCTTCCAGCACGGCGCAGAAAATGCGGGTCAGGTCCCCAACCTGCTTTGCGACCAGGAAATAGTGTTTCATGAAGCGCTCAACACCAGAGGACCCGGCCCGGTCCTTGTACTGAAGCTCTTCAGCGAGCTGGCGCTGCATATCAAATGTCAACCGCTCGTCCGCGCGGTCTGCCAGGAAATGCAGGGCAACACGCACTGTCCATAGGAAACTTTCGGCTTTGCTAAACTGCCTGTTCTCAGCCGCTGTCAAGATATTGTCGTTCACGGCGTGGGCACGATTAACACCGTAGAGGTACCGTGCAATCCACCACATGGTTTGAAGGTCGCGCAGGCCACCTTTGCCGTCCTTGATGTTGGGCTCCACCACATAACGGCTGTCGCCCATTTTCTTGTGGCGGGCATCGCGCTCTTCAAGCTTTTGCGCAATAAATGCGGGCCCGGTGCCGCGTACCACTCGTTTTACAAAACGACTGGCAGCAAGACGAAACAGCTTCTGGTCGCCCCAAATATAGCGCGCCTCAAGAAGGGCGGTTTTGATGGTCAGGTCTTCTTTGGCAAGGCGCACACACTCATCGGGTGTACGTGTGGCATGGCCCACTTTCAGCCCCAGGTCCCACAGCACATAGAGCATATATTCCGCGACATTTTCCGCCCAGGGTGTGGCTTTGTATGGAATGAGGAACAAGAGATCGATGTCCGAGTATGGCGCAAGTTCACCCCGGCCATAACCGCCTGTTGCGACCAGACACAGTTTTTCGGCGGCTGTCGGGTTTGCGGTGGGGTAAACATGCTCTGTCACAAAATCATACAAGACCCGCATGAGCTGATCCAACACATATGACAGCGACTGCGCCGATAGATGGCCTTTTTCCGCCTCGTCAAAAAAGCGACGTTTTACCTCTTGCCAACCATCTTGGTGTGCTTCTTTAAGGGTTTTGACGACGAGGCCTTGCCATTCGCTTTCGGGCGCGGTGGAAGCAATCTCCTCAAGGGCGATTGTCAGTTCTTTGCGGTTTATGAGCGCACGTTTGTTGCGGATCGGCTTCATCGATACTCCGTCCAGCCGGGGGCGTTTATTTACTGAAGGTCTTTCAGCTCATACAATAGGTCAAGCGCTTCTTTTGGCGATAAACTATCCGGGTTAATGTCTGAAAGTCGCTCTTCCAGCGCGCTTGGGCCAGTTTCTACCGGCGCTGTTGAAGCAGTTGGGGTGGATTGAAACAGCGGCAAGTCACTAATCAACCGCTCTGAACCGCCACCATTTTTGTCACTGGTTTCCAGATGGTCCAGAACCTGACGGGCTCTGGCAACCACAGCTGCCGGCAGGCCTGCCAGTTTGGCAACCTGAATACCATATGAGCGGTCTGCTGCACCGGGTGCCACTTCATGAAGGAACACCACATCGCCCTTCCATTCGCGCACTTTCATGGAACGCAAGGAAACGGCCTCAAGTGTTTCCTTCAGCGCCGTCAATTCATGATAATGGGTCGCGAACAAGGCACGCGACTGGTTGATATTGTGGAGATGCTCAACCGCCGCCCAGGCGATTGAAAGCCCATCGTATGTCGCGGTTCCGCGGCCAATTTCATCCAGAATAACGAGTGACCGAGGCCCTGCCTGGTTAAGGATCGCTGCGGTTTCCACCATTTCCACCATGAAGGTGGAGCGACCGTGCGCCAGATCATCAGACGCGCCCACGCGGCTGAACAAGCGGTCCACGATGCCGATATGAGCTTCGCCCGCGGGTACATAGCTACCCATCTGCGCAAGCACAGCCATTAAAGCGTTTTGCCGCAAAAAGGTACTTTTACCTGCCATGTTAGGGCCCGTAAGCAACCATAAACGGTCATCCGGGCCAAGGGAGCAATCGTTGGCAACAAAACTGGCATTGTTGCTTTGCTTTAATGCCTCCTCGACCACCAAATGGCGCCCACCCTTGATGTCAAACGCCTGACTGTCGTCCACATCTGGGCGTACAAGATTGGCTTCTAACGAAAGGGTTGCTAGCGCAGATGTGACATCGAGCATTGCAAGAGCTTCAGCGGCCAAAGAAATCGGTCCAGCAGCCTCCAACACGGCGTTTGTCAGGTTTGCAAACAACTCTTGCTCAAGTGCAAGGGCACGGTCCCCTGCCTCAGAGATTTTGCCGGCAAGCTTTGATAGTTCAGCCGAAGAAAAGCGCACCGCATTCGCAAGTGTTTGACGGTGGATGAAGGTATCGCTCAGGGGTGCAGACATCATGGCGTCCGCGTGCTTGGCGGTCACATCTACATGATAGCCAAGCACATTGTTATGCTTGATTTTAAGGGAATTTATGCCGGTTAGCGTTTGATATTCCTGCTCAAGAGCTGCGATCAGTCGCCTGCTTTGGTCTCGCAGGGTGCGAAATTCATCAAGCGCCTCATTATAACCCTCACGAATAAAGCCGCCATCGCGCGCCAGGAGGGGTGGCTCGTCGACCAGCGCCCGCGCAAGCTCGCCTGTCAGCGTTTCATGATTGCCTAGGTCTTCGATTGCATCCTCGATCCGCATGGGCGTTTCATCAAGTGCATCGCGCTGCACCATAAGGCGCGCCTGGATGGCGGCAGCCACTTCAAGCGCTCTTTGAATGCCGGTGAGATCGCGGGGCCCGCCGCGCCCCAGCGACAGGCGTGTGATCGCTCGCTCCATATCGGGTGCTGCTTTAAGTCCCTGACGCATGTCTTGCCTGAGCGCGTTATCATCAAGGAAAAACCCGACACAATCCAGCCGTTCACCAATGCGTACGGGGTCCGTCAGCGGGCCTGAAAGCCGTTTGGCAAGCAAGCGCGCACCCGGCCCTGTCACTGTCCGGTCGATGACAGACAGCAAGCTGCCCTGGCTTTCGCCGGTCTGCGTCCGCGTAAGCTCCAGGCTTCTTCGGGTGGCCGCATCAATCATCATTGTGCCGTCGGCGGATAATCTGACCGGTGTGTTAAGGTTTGGCAGTTTGCCTTTTTGCGTGTCTTCGAGGTAATCGATTAGCGCGCCTGCACCAGCGAGGTCCGCCCGGCTGAAGTTGCCAAAACCATCCAGTGTTGAGACATCATAGAGTGTCTCAAGCCGTTTTTTACCAGTGCGGCTGTCGAAAAAACTGTCATCAAGCGGGCTGATGGCGCTGAGCCAATCAAAGAGTGCTGCCGCGACGACTTCGTCGCTTGCAGTGCTGTCTCCTACCAATATTTCGCCGGGGTTCAGGCGCGCCAGATCCGCGTCCAGTCGGCCCGTTTTGGTTGGCAAGATGAAAAACTCACCCGTCGACATGTCTGCGACCGCAAGCGAGAGGTCCTTGTGCGCGCGACCGATGGCCACCAGATAGTTATGGCTTTTGGGATTTAAAAGTGTGTCTTCGGTGAGGGTGCCCGGTGTCACCAGCCGGACAACTTCGCGCCGCACCACAGCCTTGGACCCCCGCGCCTTCGCGGCTGCTGGGTCTTCGGTTTGCTCGCACACCGCGACCTTAAAACCACGCTTGATCAACCGCGCCAGATAATTTTCGGCGGCGTGCACAGGCACACCCGCCATCGGAATGTCTTCGCCAGAAAGTTTGCCGCGTTTGGTGAGTGTTATGTCGAGCGCAGTTGATGCTTTTTCGGCGTCTTCGAAAAAGAGTTCATAAAAATCGCCCATGCGGTAAAACAGCAGGCAATCAGGATAGTCTGCCTTGATTTCCAAAAACTGGGTCATCATGGGTGTGACGCCGGGTGCCTTCATGGCGCGCCGCCATTTATTCTCCGCAGTGGAAGAATTCACATCAACGCCGTGTGTCTCGCTGGTGGGCTCTGTTTGTTGAGGGGCGTCCAAAACTCTGGGTCCTAAAACTGTTACCTGTTGGCCGGCAAAAGAAATTCGTTTTCGATTGCATACTGCCTTGTGCGATAGTATCGCCATCACGACATATCGAATTGACGCATTCAGGTTTAGTGCATTCTGGCACCAACTGCCAAGCATAAGATCAGGGGAAAGACATGCCAGGGAAGTCATCCAAGTTAACTGACGACGAAGCGCTGCGGTTTCATTCCGTTGGCCGGCCCGGAAAACTGGAGATTACACCGTCGAAGCCGATGGCGACGCAGCGGGACTTGTCGCTGGCCTACAGCCCGGGTGTGGCAGTGCCTGTAAAGAAAATCGCTGAGGACCCTGACACAGCCTATGATTACACCACCAAAGGCAATCTGGTTGCGGTGATTTCAAACGGCACAGCCATTTTGGGCCTGGGGGCGCTTGGCGCGCAAGCATCAAAGCCTGTGATGGAGGGCAAATCTGTTCTCTTTAAGCGGTTTGCCGACGTGGATTCGATTGATCTGGAAGTAGACACGGATGATATCGATGAGTTTGTAAATTGTGTGAAGCTGTTGGGCCCAAGCTTTGGCGGCATCAACCTCGAGGACATCAAGGCCCCTGAGTGCTTTATCATCGAGCAGCGCTTGCGCGAGTTGATGGACATTCCGGTGTTTCATGACGACCAGCACGGCACAGCAATTATTACGGCGGCCGGTTTCATTAATGCGCTTGACCTGACGGGTCGGGATATTGCCAAAACCAAAGTGGTGGCTGTGGGCGCTGGTGCGGCCTGCATTGCCTGCATCGAACTTCTCAAGGCTATGGGTTTGCCGCACGATAATGTGACCATGGTGGACCGCACGGGTGTGATTTACGCGGGGCGTGCGGAAGGCATGAACCAATGGAAATCGGCGCACGCGATCAAAACAGACGCACGAGAACTGAAGGACGCAATGAAGGGTGCGGACGCTGTCATTGGCCTGGCGGCTGCAGGCAGCATCACCAAAGACATGGTCGCAAGCATGGCGGAAAAGCCAATTATTTTCGCGATGGCAAACCCCGACCCTGAGATTACACCGGAAGATGCGCGTTCTGTTCGCCCTGATGCGATTATCGCAACAGGTCGCTCTGATTACCCAAACCAGGTGAATAATGTGCTTGGGTTCCCCTATATATTCCGTGGTGCACTGGATGTGCGGGCGCGCACAATCAATGATGAAATGAAAATTGCGGCTGCGATGGCGCTTGCGGAACTTGCGCGCGAGGATGTGCCGGACGAAGTGGCAGCTGCTTATGGTGGTGAGCACCCCCATTATGGCCCGGATTATATTATCCCGGCACCGTTTGACCCACGGTTAATTCGCAAAATTCCGGCGATGGTGGCCAAAGCCGCCATGGACACAGGTGTTGCCCGCAAACCCATCGAAGACCTGGAAGCATATGAGCAAGAGCTTTCTGCGCGCCTGGACCCCACGGTCGATACGCTTTCAACAATTTTCGAAGACCTTAAGCGCAGACCACTGAGGCGCGTGGTGTTTGCGGAAGCTGAAGAAGACCGCGTGCTGCGCGCCGCTGTTGGTTTCAAGGCGGCCGGGTATGGTATTCCGGTGCTTGTGGGTTATGAGGCGCCGATTCGCGAAAAATTACGCGAAATGGGGGTTGATGATACCGAGTTTGAAATCTCAAACGCCGCCAATAACCCACGCCTCAAGGACTATGTGGAGATGCTCTATGCCCGCCTGAACCGGCGCGGTTTTCTGGCGCGCGACGTGAACCGGTTGGTGAAGCGCGACCGTAATGTGTTTTCTGCCTGCATGGTGGCAACAGGAGATGCGGACGCTATGGTCACCGGTGTGACCCGTCATTATTGGCGCGCGCTCAAAAACGTGCGGCGGGTTGTCGACCCACTGCCGGGGCAAAAGCCATTTGGCCTTTCAGTGATGGTGATGCGCGGGCGCACCGTTTTTCTTGCAGATACCACAGTTAACGAGCTGCCTTCGGCGAGCGAACTCGCTGACATTGCAGTTCAGGCAGCAAGCTTCATGCGCCGACTTGGCCATGACCCGCGTGCGGCGTTCCTTTCTTTCTCGAACTTTGGCAACCCGCCATCAGACCGCACCAAACATATCCAGGAAGCGGTTTCTATATTGGAAGACCGGGATGTGGATTTTGAGTTTGACGGTGAGATGCAGGCCGATGTGGCTCTCAATCGCGATTTGATGGAAAAGTATCCGTTCATGCGCCTGTCTGGCCCGGCGAATCTCCTGATTATGCCAACGCTGCATTCCGCGAACATCAGCTACAAGCTCCTGAGCGAACTGGGTGGTGGGCGCATTATTGGCCCAATGCTTCTTGGCATGAGCCACGCCGTACAGATTGCGGGTCTGACCTCAACCGCTACGGATCTCATCAATATGGCGGCATTGGCCGCGGCCAATGCTGTGGCGCTGGAGCAAGGTCGCCGTGAAAGCGAAAACCAGGAAGAGCTGGGGCTTTAGGTTATTTAGGTTAGGCCCCTCCTGCTTCCCAGGTAGCGAGCTTGCGGTAAAGTGTGGATGGGTTGACCTCAAGTGCTTTGGCTGCCTTTCGCACTCTTCCATCTGAGAGGGCAATTGCGCGCTCAATTATTCGACGTTCCACTACTGCCAAGGGTTCGATGTCACCGTCTGCCAAAAAGGGTGCAACGCTTGCGCCATTGTTTTGTGTTGGCAAGTTGGTAGGCGCCGCCGCATGGGTTGCTGCGTCGGGATCATAATGAGCACCCCCGGATGGCCGGGTGGGCATCGCGCCCAAAATCGGCTTCAGCATTGCTGCCGTCAGGCTTTCAGAGTCGTTTAAGACAACTATACTTTGCATCACATTGCCCAGTTCGCGGACGTTCCCTGGCCAGCTGTGAGCCAAGAGCCGGTTTTTTGCGTCGTCCGAAAGCCCTTTGAAAGATTTGCCTTCTTCAGCCGAAAACTGGCGCAGCAAATGGTCAGCAATTTCGAGCACATCATGCCCGCGATCTTTCAGCGGCGGCATGTGGATAGGAACAACATGCAGGCGGTAATACAGGCCTTCGCGGAACCTGCCGGCAGCGACCTCCTCAGCCGGAATTCTATTCGTTGCGCAAACGAAACGAACATCAACTTTAATGGGCTGGTTGCTGCCTACTGGCACGACCTGACCTGTTTGAATGAAGCGCAACAGCTTGGTTTGCAAATCAAGGGGCATTTCGCAGATTTCATCGAGAAAAAGCGTGCCGCCGTCCGCGGCAACTGCCGCACCCTCCCGGTCTGCTGTAGCACCGGTGAATGCGCCTTTTACATGGCCAAAAATCTCGCTTTCGATCAGGTTTTCGGGGATTGCGGCACAGTTTAAGGCGACAAACCGTTTGCTGGTCCTGGGTCCCAAATTATGAATAGCTTCTGCGCACAATTCCTTGCCGGTACCAGAGGGCCCCATAATAAACACGCTGGCTTTTGAGGGTGCACTGTCTTCAATCATGCGGTAGACCGCCTGCATGACCGAACTGTCGCCAATGAAGCGGTCAAATTTCTTGGGCACACCGCTGCTGAACTGTTCCACAAGGCTGGAAAGCCTTGATATTTCAAGGGTGTTATTAACCGTTGTTGTTAGTCTTTCCGCAGTAAACGGCTTAAGCAGAAAATCAGAGGCGCCTTCGCGCATTGCCTCCACGGCGACGGTAACCGATCCGTGCGCGGTGATCACAATCACCCGGGCTGCCACTTTTTGCTGGTTCAAGTGTTTCAGGATGTCGATGCCATCCATGTCAGGTAATTTGAGATCCAGCAAAATGACGGTTGGCACAAAGCTTTCAATGGCTTGCAGAGCCTCTTGGCCGGTTTCAGCGCGGCGGGTGGTGATGCCAAGCGGCTTCAAATAAGCCTCATAAGTCAAAGACAAGGTGGGGCTGTCTTCAATGATCAAAATGTTTTCGTCGGGTTTGCCCACGTTTTTGTCCCCCTAGTTTAGGCTTTCAAATTACTGCATTAAGCAACAGAATCCTACCTGATTGTTGCAAATAGCAACAAATGTACCGGTAAAATTTTATCGGTTTGGTGAGAAAAGCTTTACGTCCATCTGCTAAAAGACCACGAGAAAGCTGGAAAAATGCACGGACGGGGCAAAAAAATGATGGATGCTCAGCTAAAAAATTCGAACGACGAAAAACCAGTCGGAAAACCCGCAGAGTTTCTGGGTGGAAGTGCGGACGCGAGAGCGCATCGGCGCAGATCGGTTTTATGGCCAGCCATGCTAAAAGTTGGTCGGCACGACTTTGCATGTCAAATCTGGAATATGTCTCTTGGCGGCGCTCGTGTGCGCATTGATGTGCCACTCAAAGATGGTGCTGCGGTAACACTCGCCATTGCGGGTCGCGGCGACATTGCGGCCAAAGTGCGCTGGTCTGATAACCGCTCTGCCGGGCTTGAGTTTGGCATCCCGCCGGAAGAGGTGAGGCTACTGTTTATGGATAGCCTGCAAACCTTGGGCCTTGATAATCCCGCCGCCTAAGTCGGCGCACCAAGCCTTGACGCCCGCATCATTCCGTGTCCATTAGGCGCCATGACTGATGCACTTAAAACCAAGCTTTGGATTGATGCCCATATTCGCACCTGTTTTGCGCAGGATTTGCCGGCGTTTGTTCTCGCCCGGGGTGATGCGGAGCGCGGTGGTATTCTTCTGAAGATAGACCAGTTTGAGGCCGGTGTTACGCTTCTGGAGCGAACGCTTGATTTTGATGGCAACCGGGTCTGGCGCCGTCTGCTTGCAGGCGGTGACGGACCGACGGCGTCCGAGAAAATTGCCAAAAAGCGCTCCTTTGATGAAGACCTGTGGGTCATTGAAATTGAGGATCTGCGTGCGGCATACAAACCTGATGCCCCCATTCTTGAGGATTAATACAGATAATCCCCGCTTTTGATGCCCAAGGACTTGACGCCAGCCCGCTCTAAACTTAGGTAATGCGCTGGTTTAACCGAGACGGATCCCTTTAATGGCGTTGCTCGACATCATCAATGTTCCAGACCCACTGCTCAAAACCAAATCAACTGCCGTTGATAAGGTGGATGCGGACGTGCGCAAGCTTCTTGATGATATGCTTGAGACCATGTATGCCGCGCCCGGTATTGGCCTTGCGGCCATCCAGGTCGCTGTTGCCAAGCGCATCATCGTGATGGATACCGCCGCTGAGGGGGAAGAAAAGCGACCCCAATTCTTCATCAACCCGGAAGTTGTCTGGGAATCAGATGAAGTAAACACCTACAGCGAAGGCTGCCTCTCGGTGCCGGAACATTATGCTGATGTGGAGCGCCCTGCCTCCGTTCGGGTCAAATATCTCGATTATGATGGCAACTTGCAGGAAGACTTGATGGAAGGCCTGGATGCCACCTGCATCCAGCACGAGATTGACCACCTCAACGGCGTTGTTTTCATTGATTATCTCTCGCGCCTTAAGCGAAACATGATCATCAAAAAGGTCCAGAAGGCCACGAAGGACAGTGTTGTTCTCTAGTCATCCAAGCATTTTGATCCGCGGAGACAGGCAATGAAGCTGGTATTCATGGGCACGCCTGACTTCTCCGTGCCAACGCTTAACGCACTTGTGAAGGCCGGCCATGATATTGTTGCCGTGTTCACACAACCACCTCGCCCGGCGGGCCGTGGTAAAAAAGAACAGAAAAGCGCTGTGCACAAAGCGGCAGAAGCACACGGCCTTCCTGTGCATACACCCAAATCCCTGAAAACGGATGATCAGCTTGCGCTCATCAACGCGATGGGTGCGGATTTTGCTGTGGTCGTCGCTTACGGCCAGATCCTGCCGCAAGCCGTTTTGGATGCGCCGAGGTTCGGCTGCGTCAACGTGCATGCCTCCCTGCTGCCGCGTTGGCGCGGGGCTGCACCCATTCACAGGGCCATTATGGCGGGTGACGCGGAGACCGGTGTATGCATTATGCAGATGGAAGCTGGCCTTGATACCGGCCCGGTGATAAGCGAAGCCCGCGTCCCCATAGCCCCGGACACAACCACCGCTGCATTGCATGATACACTGGCTGGGCTTGGGGCGGACCTGATCAACTCGGCGCTTTTCGGCCTGGCTAACGGCGACATCGTGCCCAACCCGCAACCAGAAGAAGGTGTTACCTACGCCCATAAAATCGACAAAGCCGAGGCCAAAATTGATTGGCACAGGTCCGCAAAGGCCATCGATCAACAAGTGCGCGGCTTGTTTCCTTTCCCGGGCGCCTGGACCCTGATTGAGGGCGATCGAGTCAAAATCCTTGCGGGCGACATAAGCACTGCCACTGGACCTGACGCAGGAACGGCTTTGGATGACCAGCTAACGATCGCTTGCAGTGAAGGGTCATATCAAATCTCAAAAGCTCAGCGCGCCGGTAAGGGTGCGATGGACCGCGCTGATTTCCTGCGCGGGTTTGCGGTACCAAAGGGCACACAGCTCAGTTAAGGGAACTGCCAAACCGGGCGCGGTATTCTTTGGGCCCAACGCCGTACATCTGGTCAAATTGGCGCCTCAGTTTGTCGCCAGAACCAAACCCGGACAACCGCGCAATCTCGTTAAGGGGTCTGTTTGATTGTTCCAGCAGCAGTTTGGCGCGTTCCAGCCGCCTCAGCCGCACGAACTGCATCGGTGGCATGCCAACGTCTTCAGCAAACCGCCTGCTAAAATTGCGCGCACTCATTGATGCCTTTTCTGCCATCGCGGCTACGCTCAAATCAGTCTGTAAATGCTCTTCCACCCACTGCAAAAGGAAACCAAAGCGAACTGTTTTTTCCTGGCTTAGCAACAGCTCACTAAACTGGGATTGGTTCCCCGCCCGCTGTAGTGGCACAATCATGCGCTTGGCGACCCTGAGCGCGGTTTGGCGGTCAAAATCTTCTTCGATCAGGGCAAGCGCGAGGTCGATGCCTGCCGTTACACCACCAGATGAATAAATGTTGCCATCCTTCACGTAAATTCGGTCGCTGGTGACACGGGCGGATGGCACCAGCGTTTGCAGGTCCTCACTGTCCATCCAGTGGGTTGTGACTTCGCGACCATCCAGCAGGCCCGCTTCGCCTGAAATTAGCGCACCCGAGCAAACGGACGCGATGCGATTGATGTTTGGGGCTTTCTCTTGCACCCAATCCACGATCCCAAGGTCGCGGTACCTCAGGTCCCCTGTGCGCATACCCGGTAGCAGCAAAGTATCGATGTCGGTTATGTCGCTTAAGGATGTGTCCGCCACCAGTTGAATGCCAGAAAGGGTTTCCACCGGGCCTGCCTTGAGCGCACACAGCTTAAGATCATACGGTCGCTCAGGCTGGCGTTCCATGTTCACATAGTTAAACGCCTCGAGCGGCCCAATCACATCAAGCGACAGGCACCCAGGGTACAAAAGGGCGGCAATGCATTTTTGCTCCATACACCCTCTATCGCACGCCGGGCATTCACTGCCAACGTCTTGCATTGGGCTTGGCCGTTTTTACCGCGTCTTTGGCCTTAAGGCTGACGACGGGTCCCATAAAATGGGGACTCCTCCAGGAACCGAGGAGGTCAGACATGATCCAGAAAATACTGGCGGTGGGTGCGTTGCTTACCATTGTTTCGGCAACGCATTATTCCTTGAGCCGCGCACAGGACAAACTGCTCGCAGGCTCCGTTTCCGTTGCAGGGATTTCGGTCGCTGAATTTGATGAAAACGGCGAGCTGAAACGACCTGATAATCTGGAAAAATGGGTGTTTCTCGGGGCGTCCCTAGGCATGGGTTATAATGACGGCGTGCCCTTCGACCCGGGTACACCCGGCAACTTTCAAACCGTTTTGATGGAGCCTACCGCCTTTGACGTGTTTCAGGAAACGGGTGTGTTTCAGGACGGCAGTATGTTTGCCCTGTTGTTCCATGGCTCCCGCACCAATGTTTCCATTAATCAATCCGGGTTTGTGATGGATGACTTGCTGGCCCTTGAAATTCACCTGAAGGACAAAACTCGCTTTCCAGACACCGGCTTCAATTTTTTCTTTTACGGGCCTGAAGATACCGTCGCCAGCGCGCCCGATACGCCCAATGGCTGCACAGATTGCCATTTGACACACGGCGAAACACAGGCCGTGTTCACACAGTTTTACCCCACCTTGAAAAGAAGGCTTGCCCGGGACTAATCTTGGCTGGGTGCGATCAGGCATTGCACCCAAAGCTGCTTTAAGACTAAGAAGTCCCAAACGCCATCTGGTGGTGGCAGCTCTGGGGCTTTATATGGTGCGCTACAAACTGACAATTGAATATGATGGTCGTCCCTTTGTTGGCTGGCAGCGGCAGGAAAACGGCATGTCAGTGCAGCAAGCCATCGAAGATGCGATCGCTGTGTTTGCACCGGAAGAAAAAATCACCCTGACGGGTTCAGGCCGCACAGACGCCGGCGTGCATGCCTACGGGCAGGCTGCCCATTTTGATACTGTGAGAGACATGTCCCCCGACGAAGTGCAGGGTGCGATCAACTATCACGTTAAAGCGCACCCTATCGCTGTTGTTCACGTCGAGTTGGTTGATGAGACTTTTAATGCGCGTTTTTCAGCTGAGAAGCGGCACTATGTCTATAAAATCTGCAACAGGCGGGCGCCCTTAACATTTGATAAGGGTCTGAAGTGGCATGTGAAAACACCGTTGGATGCTGCGGCAATGCATGACGCGGCGCAGGTGCTGGTGGGCAAGCACGATTTTACCACCTTTCGGCACGCACATTGCCAGGCGAAAGACCCCGTGAAAACCATGGACTATCTGCGCGTAGAACGCGACGCGGAGGAAATCTGGATATATGCCGGTGCGCGCTCATTCCTGCATCATCAGATACGCTCAATTACCGGTACATTGAAGCTTGTGGGTGCGGGCAAATGGTCAAAGGCTGATGTGCAGGCAGCGCTGGACGCGCGCGACCGTGCGGCGCTTGGTTTTAACGCGCCGCCAGACGGGCTTTATTTTATGAAAGTAGACTATCCAGCCTGATCAGGCCGCGTTGCTCGCGGGCTGAACCACCATGGCGTATAGCGCAGCGTCATCAGACGTTTGGCGGAAGCGATCGCATATGGTCGAGTCTCTAAGAAGACGAGAGATGCGCGCCAGGGCTTTCAAATGATCAGCACCTGCATCTTCAGGCGCAAACAACATAAACACCAAATCAACGGGCACATCGTCAACGGCGTCAAAATCAACGGGTGTCGACAGCCGGGCAAATACGCCCGTGATGGTATCAAGGCCTTCAATTCGTGCATGAGGAATGGCAACACCTTTGCCCACACCCGTGCTGCCAAGGCGCTCACGGTCCAGCAGTTTTTCAAAAGCAAGCCGCTCGTCCATGCCCTTTGCCGCAGCCCAGCGGCGCGACAGGGTTTGCAGAACCTGCTTTTTACTGGAAGCTTTGAAGTCGGCAAAAACCAAATCTGGCGCCAACAAATCCTCGATATCCATTACAACTCTCTTGCTTTTGCCGCAGCCGTGGCTGCGACACGCATTACAAACTCTTGATTTTTCGATCAGCGTAGAAGCTGGTCCGGAACCGCGTGCGTAATGTGGTGTTTACTCTTCCGGGCTTATCCAGCCGATGTTGCCATCCGTTCGCTTATAAACCACCTCAAGGGCGTTTGTTTTAACGTTGCGGAACACAAAAGCATTTGCGTCCGCCAGATCCATCAACATTACCGCGTCTCCAACAGAGACAGTCGGTATCTCCCGGTTGCCTTCTGCAATGATGATCGGTTGATCATCAGCAGAGTTCGCTTCCGGCTCGCCGGTGTCATTGTCCGGTTCCGGGGCAATGACCACATCGCGCGCCATTTCCAGCGCAACTTCGCGGCTCGGCGAGTTGTGGTGGTTCTTAAGGCGTCGTTTGTATCGACGCAACTGTTTTTCTACTTTTTCTGCCGCAAGTTCAAAGGCAGCGTATGGATCTTCAGCCTCGCCGCGGCTGTGGAGGTTTATCCCCTGGTTAGGGTGAAGAGATATATCAGTGCGATAACTGTGTCCTTCTTTGGCAAAAGTGGTTGAAGCATCAATGGAGCGGTTGAAGTATTTGTCGGAAACGAGGGCCAGTCTGTCTTCCACGTGTGCGGTAAGGGCTTCGCCGACATTCATTTTACGGCCGGTAACATTGATATCCATATGTGCCAATCTTCCTTTCTGCAGGCAGCCCGGGCGGCTGCTGAACCGCGGTTGACCTACCCGTATTATTGGCCAACCAACAAGAGAACAATTATGCGTGAACCATGTGGTGGCTCGCGCTACCGGCGCTGGATTGGTGTTTTAAGTATCCCCAATCGCCGGTCTGTGTGGCTGTTGCAGCCAGCGTATGTCCCCTGTGATTTCAGCTTACTCAAAAGTGTCACACTCGTCTTGATTTTCATCAAGCGGCTGAAAAATCAGTGTTTTTGACGGGACGGTTATGGAGGCAGTAGTGGAAAAAGCCGGCGACTCAGGATGAAGGGATGTGTAGCCGTTAGGTCGCCATGTTTTTTTGGCGTCTGCGCTGTACCGACGATGGAATTTTTAGTGCTTCGCGGTATTTGGCAACAGTGCGACGGGCGATGTCGATGCCCTCTGCTTTCATCATGACAACCAGCTTGTCGTCAGACAGGATTTTCTTTGGATCTTCGTTATCAATCAGCTCTTTGAGGCGATATTTAACCGACTCAGCTGAGTGCGCATCGCCGCCATCAGCCGCCGAAATTGCAGACGTGAAGAAATACTTCAACTCGAACATGCCGCGCGGGCAAGAGAGGAACTTGTTGTTGGTTACGCGCGACACGGTCGACTCGTGCATGTCGATTTCTTCCGCGATATCCTTAAGCGTAAGCGGCTTGAGGAACCTGACGCCATGCTCGAAAAACTGCTGTTGTTTTTTTACAAGCGCGGTTGAAACCTTGAGGATGGTGCGCGCGCGCTGATCCAGCGCTTTCACGAGCCAGTTGGCGTTTGACATGCATTCAGAGACAAACGCCTTGGCTTCCTTGTCGCCGTCAATGTCGGTGAGCTCAGACATATACTGCGAGTTGACGAGCACCTTCGGCAGTGTGTCGCTGTTGAGCTCCACGACCCAGGTGCCTGCCGGGCTTTTCTGGATGAAAATGTCGGGCACAACCGGTTGCACGTCCGCGCCGCCATACGCGAGACCTGGCTTTGGGTTTAGCGCGCGGATTTCGCGGATCATGTCAGCCAGGTCTTCCTGATCAACGTTGCAGAGGCGTTTAAGCGTGCTCATCTCTCGCTTTGCCAGCAGTTCCAGGTTTTCGATAAGTGCCTGCATGCAGGGGTCGTAGCGGTCCATGTCCCTGAGCTGGATCGCAAGACACTCCGAGAGGTTGCGGGCAAAAACGCCCGACGGTTCCAGCGACTGCAGGCCAATGAGGATTTGCTCAACAGCCTCCGCGTCGGCACCCAGTCGTTCTGCAACATCGGCTACAATCTCGGCCGGCACGTAGCCCGCTTCGTCAACCGCATCGATGAAATGTGCGGCCACCAGGCGTTCGGCACTGCCTTCATACAGCACTGCCATCTGGCGGGTCAGGTAATCATGCAGGTTTTCTTCACCCTCGAGTGTCTGGTCGAGGCCCCGGTCATCAAAACCACCACCGCTGCCCTTGATGGTGCCGCCACCTTCGTATGTCAGCCCTGATGACAGGCCGCCTGAGCCGTCAGCCCGATCAGGCGCAGCGTCATTGTTATAGATGTTGGTGTCCATGTTGGTGTCGAGCGCGCTGTCGCTGGTGTTTGAGGTGTCCAGCCCGCTTTCCATCGAGCGATCGGACGCGATAAGACCATCATCGATGCCTGCGTCCTCACGCCCGCCCGCCTCGTCGCTGCTGCCACCCTCGCGCATGCCTCCGTCGGTCATGGTGCCGCCCTGTTCGCCGCCGTCAGAACGCGCCGCGGGGTCGCCTTCACCGACTTCCAGGAACGGATTGCGTTCCACTTCCTCTGTCACATAGTCAGAGAGCTCCAGATTAGATAGCTGCAACAGTTTGATCGCCTGCTGCAATTGCGGCGTCATCACCAGTTGCTGGCTTTGCCTAAGGTCTAATCTGGGGGTTAATGCCACGGGAAAAGCCTCCTACAGGCTAAAGCTGTCACCGAGATAAACACGGCGAACATCTTCGCTTTTGAGGACCTCTTCCGCGCTGCCTTCAAACAGCACATGGCCATCATAAATAATGAAGGCGCGGTCAATGATATCGAGCGTTTCACGCACATTATGGTCTGTGATCAACACGCCGATGCCGCGATCCTTCAGGTGTGCTGTCAGGTCGCGGATGTCAGCAATCGCGATGGGGTCGATGCCGGCAAAGGGCTCATCAAGAAGGACAAAATTCGGGCGGGCCGCGAGCGCGCGTGCGATTTCACAGCGCCGCCGCTCACCACCCGATAGCGCAAGCGCGGGTGTGTTCCTGAGATGCGTGATCGAGAATTCCTCGAGGAGTTCATCCAGCATCGCGTTCCTGAGCGCGCGGTCGGGCTCCACCACCTCAAGCACCGCCCGGATATTTTCTTCAACCGTCATGCCGCGAAAAATCGAGGTTTCCTGTGGCAGGTAGCCAATGCCAAGCCGGGCACGGCGGTACATGGGCATGTGCGTGATCTCGTGCCCGTCAAGCTCCACCCGGCCATGATCTGGCGCGATCAGTCCGGTGATGGAATAAAAGCATGTGGTTTTACCGGCGCCGTTTGGTCCAAGCAAGCCAACAACTTCACCGCGCTTTACCGTCAGCGAAATGTCGCGCAACACAGGCCGGCCATTATAGGACTTGCCAATGCCTTGCACGCACAGGCCCTCACCGCCTAGACGTTCACTGTTTGCTTTCGCTTCTGTTGCTTCAGCTGTCATACAGCGTATCTCATCATTCCCGTTCGGCTTTTGTCATTGTCAGGGGAGGAAGGCGTAAGTCTCTCAACCCCCATAACGCCTTGTTGGCTCAATTTGTGCATGCCAAATGTCAATAAATCATGAACGCTGGTTTCATTCCAGCGAATTAACCAATTTTTCTTGAGAATTTAGCGCGGTAAGCGCGACAAAAATCGCACTTTTTTGTGGCAGACTAAGGCGCAGGCGCGCTTAACGCCCGTCCGGCTGGTTGGGCACCGTGAAGCTGCCGCGCACACGGCCATTTTCATCTGTTGTGTCTTCACCGTCCAGCTTGGCAAGCCCGGACACGAGGTCAAACTCGAGGCGCGACCCCTTCAGTTCCGATGTGCCCTGCTTGAACACAACATCACCGCCAACGGTGACGAGCTGGCGGTCCACGTCATAGATGCCCCAATCCCCAATCAGTGTTTCGCTTTCTGACATCAGTTCAAACTGACCCTGCGCATCCAGGCGCGAAATGCTGGGGTCCCCGCCCTGGTCCTCAAGCGCGTAAAACACTGTGATAGTGTCCGATCGCAGCGTTAATTTGCCCTGGGTCACCAGCACAGCACCGGAGAAAATCGCACGACCCTGCTTTTGCTGCATTTCCAGACGCTCTGCAGAGATATCAAGCGGCTGATAGGTGTCATGGTTTTTGAGAACTGACTGCGCCGTGGCAGTGGCTGAAAGGCCTGCCATCAGAAAAACCATCAAAATCAGTTTGTTCATCATCTCGGATCAGTTCCCGCTTTGTGTGCCGGTGTTTTCACCGGGTCGCTTTGGCACAATATGTAGTTTAACGCCACCCTCGAAGATGGCTTCTTTGTCTTGCACATTCAGGCTCATGCGCGCTGCCTCGAGCGTGCCAAGGTCCGCGCGGCCCTTTACGTCACCCTGACCGGTTGCAGAACGCGTGCGTACATCAATTTCGGCACCTGCCATTTCCATAAAATAGCCGTTGCCGGTTGAGAGGTTCACACCGCCAACAAGCGATAAGCTATTGTCGCCTGTGCGGAAAATACCGCGCCGGGCGTCCACGGTCGCTGTTTGACCGGGCAACAACTCCATCTCGGCATGAATGTCCGTCAGCCGCACGCGCGGTGCGTCTGGCGTGTCCTGTTCGCCGTTGGTGGCGTGAATGCGAAACAGCCGGTTTTTTTCATCCGTGCCCACATAATTAAGGTTGGTCATGCGAATGACGCCGTCCGACTGCGCCACATCGTCCTTAGAGAGCGTAAAACTGACCTCCGCGTCATTCAGGAACGGCCAGCCCACCGTGACGGTGCCAAGAACAAGCGCGCTTACGGGCAGAAACATCTGCATGAAGCGGATGAACTTGTCCCAGTGCGGGGATGCCGCTGCGACGGGCGCGGGCCTGAGGGCCTCAAGCGCTTCCTCGCGTGCCCGCTCCGGGCTCTGGTAATGGTCTTTAACGGGCGTGTTCACGCACTCTGTCCTTTAGCCCTTAGTGGGCCTTCAACTCCCTTAGTGGGAGAAAATATCCATGCCGTCGAACCCGGCCAAATCCATATCGGCGCGGGTTGGCAAAAACTGGAAGGCAGCTTCAGCAACATGTGTGCGGCCTTCGCGCTCCAGCATCATATCCAATTTGGCCTTGAGCGTATGCAGATACAAGACATCGGACGCTGCATATTTTTGCTGCGCTTCGCTGATGTCATCTGCGCCCCAGTCGCTGGATTGCTGCTGTTTGTCAAGCTGAATGCCGGCAAGCTCAGCACACAAGTCCTTCAGGCCGTGCCGGTCGGTGTAGGTGCGCACCAGTTTCGACGCGATCTTGGTGCAATAAAGGGGTGCCGTTTCCACACCCAGATACTGTTTCATCACGGCCACATCGAACCGGGCGAAATGAAAGATTTTGAGCACAGCCGGGTCAGTCATCAACGCCTTCAGGTTGGGCGCGTCATACGCGCCTTGCCGAAAACGCACCAGGTGCGCGTCCCCGCCCCCATCCGACAGCTGGACCACACACAAACGGTCCCGGTGCGGATTGAGCCCCATTGTCTCACTATCGACGGCCACACTGTCACCAAATGACAGGCCGTCTGGCAGATCACCTTCGTGGAAGAAAATGGCCATAAAAACGTCGCCTCTTCATAATGTTGGCGCCATTATAAGCATGCTTGTGGCAGAATAAAGGATGCTTATACCGGGAATGCATTGGCCCCATGCATTTCTGTACCTTGGCTTTCTTGTTTGCCAAGCTATTTAGCATTTCAAAGGCAACAAACTCCGAGGATGTTCCATGACAACTGACGCAAGTTTCAAAGCCATAATGGATGACCTGAAAGCCAAAGATGGTGTGGGCGTAACCGTGCCCGACGGATGGGCACAGGGGCGCGCGCTTTATGGCGGCCTTGTGGCTGCACTGGCAGCAGAACCAATGGCGATGGCGCTCGAAAGCCCTCGCCCTATTCGCACACTTCTTGGCAATTTTGTTGCGCCCGCCCCGGTTGGTGATTTGGACCTCAGGACAGAAATTCTGCGTGAAGGCCGCGCCGTGGTGCAAACCCGCTGTGACGTGATGGCGGGCGACCAGGTTGTGTTTACAGCAACTGCGGCATTCGGCGATGACCGCCCATCCCAGGGTGTGCCGGCTGATTTTGTAATGGATGCCAAACCTCGTGACAGCGTGCCGCCGATGGCCAAGGGTGTGCGGGTGCTGCCAGGTTTTCTCGATAATTTCGACGTGCACTGGACCGGTGGCGGTGTGCCGATGAGCGGCTCCAAAGACCGCAAAACCGCCATGTGGGTGCGGCACAAATCGGACATGTCTGCATACCCCATCGCCAAGCTTGTGGGCCTTGCCGACATGCCGCCCCCCGTGATGATGAGCCATTATGACCGGCCCATTCGCGCCAGTTCCATGAGCTGGTCCCTGGAATTTGTTGTGCCGCCCCAAAATGTGGAAACGGATTGGTTTTATCTGGACTTTACGCTTGAGGCGGCGGCGAACGGCTATTCCCAGCAATCAGGCCTTATATTCGCCGAGGACGGCACCCTTGTTGCGCTGTCGCGCCAGTGCATGGTCTATTTTGAGTAGGCCTAATGGGCCAAATGAATAATTGAATGGGATTTGACATCGCCGTTCACGCGCTACTTCCATTTAGGACCCTATGAACAAGAGAGGTGAGTTTCATGTTTAGTCACGTCATGCTGGGCGCCAATGACATTGAAGAATCGAAAAAATTCTATGATGCCATTTTGGGTGTGCTTGGCTACAAACCGGGTGTCATCGACCCCAAAGGCCGCTGCTTCTATTATGAAAAGTCAGGCATTTTTTCCCTAAGCAAACCCATCGACGGTGAGCCCGCAAGCTGTGGCAACGGCAGCACCATCGGCTTTCGCGCCAAAACACCGGAGCTAGCCGACAAGTGGCACGAGGCTGGCCTCGCGAACGGCGGCACGGCGATTGAAGACCCACCGGGCGTGCGCGAAGGTGGCGGCCAGAAAATGTATCTGGCGTACCTGCGCGATCCATCAGGCAACAAAATCTGCGCCTTGCATGTGATGTAACACGCCCCAGCGCCAAAATATTTGAAGCTCCGGTCCCAAAAAGGCCGGGGCTTTTTTGATTTATATTTTGAAAAATGGTGCCCAGAAGAGGCACTGGATAACCCATACTTTTCAATATGATAGCACCGAACAAAAGTACACGAGTAGTACATTTGTGAACTTTTTGTCTGAAAAGGACTATACTGCCGAAGCGAAACTTAATCCTAGTGTCAGTACTCGAATAGACATTTGTCAGATAGTAGTTGCTTAAGAGATTCAAATGAAGCCAGGTTCCAATGTTCCGAAGTCTATGAAACAATTGGGCCCCAAGATTTTTGGGTATGTTCTCAATCTGAGTGACGACTTGGCGGGCGCTTCCTTGGAAGGGCATTATGAGTTGGACGAGGCTCGAACGGCGATTTTGAGCCAGTTCATAAACTTATACAAACAACTTTGGGTCGCAAGTATTGAGTCAACGAATGTTGAGGTAATGGTGAACCTTCAACTCGCTGATATTTATTCAGCTGGTCACCACATTTTCAACGTTTGGCGAAGTCAGTTGGGGGGGCAACCCCTAAAATAGATACCGGCAACGCTGTTGAAATCGCTGCCTCCAAAATTGCTCTAGAAGTTTTTCCGTTAACGTTGCTAGAGTCACCATCAAGTGATCATTCTAATGTCGCTTGGAATCCAAACTTTGGTGCAACTTTCCATCGACTTCCAGAAACCGCTGAGTTGATCAACGCGGCCCAGCTAGACGAATCTCTTTCCAAACTGTTCACCCATGTTGGTGACAACGATAACGAGACTTTTTGCAGGTTTAAAACTTCGACGGGTCGGGGCGGCAGTTTGCAGCTCTCATTGTTGCCAATGACTATTGTATCAAATGCAATAGAACTGATGCGGTTAAGGGGTGACGTTTCACAAAAAGCATTGCTTAACGCTGTCAAAGAAGAAGTCCAAATGCTTAGGGATATCGGAGAAGGGCGCCAAATCACCGTACCAGCGTTTTTGGGCGTTCATAATATTGGCTTTGAGAACTTCAACGAAATCTCAATTGAAGGAGGGACTCTTCGTGCCTACACCCCTGAGTTAATGTCATTGTTGCCACAGCGAGCAAAGCCTTCTGTGCTGGCAGGTTCCGAGCAAACTTTGGGTGTGGTGTTAGAGTACGACTATCCTTACAAAGCGGAGTTGGTTGGTGAAGATATTTCACAGAATTGGCCAGTTGAATTGGAGCAAGCTCGACAAAAACTGAAAGGCTTAAGTGAAGACCTGGCTCTCTCGTTGGCATTGTCTGTGGATCGGAGCCCTTGCGTTGGAGTTGTTCCAGCATGGGACTTAGTTTTTGATCCACTGTGTTATGGATCCGCGATGTCTTGGAACGCTAACCCACGTTCCCCGATGCCGCCTCATCTACTTCAATTACCTGAAGTTGAAGCAGTCCAACATTGGTCAAAACTTGTGTTTCACAGCGAAGATCAAAAAATCAGAATTGCGATAAGAAGAATATTGGCAGCTACATCTTCTAGATTGGATCCGGTCGATGGTTTTATTGATATTGTTATTGCATGGGAGAATTTATTTGGTGCAAACGGTGAGTTGAGCTATCGAATTTCAGTGTCAATGGCAGTATTACTGGCTGACGACATAGATGCGCGCCTAGACATTCAGAATAAAATTAAGAAATTTTATAACGATAGAAGTTTGATAGTGCATGGGGTGAAGGAACTGGACCATGCGACGGCCGCTAAAAAACGGGATGAATGTCTACGAATAACGATGGACACGCTCAAGGCACTTTACGAAAAATATGGACACCTCTTAGCTGATGCGGAGCGATCTAGAACACTCGCCCTTCTGTGATGTCTGTCGCGTTTAGAAATCCAAAATCGCTATGATTCCTGGAGTACATCAGAAGTACATTTGGTAATTTTTTGAAAATCGAAAAAATAATATTCTATAAAACCAGAGACTTAGCGAAAGAATCGGTTACACAGATTCTATCGACTCGGAAAAATAATCTAATATTATCAATGGCTTATGATGTATGGTGCCCAGAAGAGGACTCGAACCTCCACGTCCATAAAGGACACTAGCACCTGAAGCTAGCGCGTCTACCAATTCCGCCATCTGGGCAGCTCAAAGAATGGTGCGCGGGATTTAGCCCGAGCACGCGAGCCTGTCAATGTCTTATTTGTTTCGGCGGCACCAGCCCACACCCCCACCCGGCCACCCAGATATAATACCGTTCGGTGGTCGGGCGGGGGTGTGGGCTGGTACCGTCCTAAATCAGATGAACCCCATGCCGATCAATGCAAAGAGGCCGATGCCCAAAAGCACACGGTACACAACAAAGATGGTCATGTTGGCGGTTTTGAGCCAGCGCATCAGGAAATGAATGGCAACAAGTGCCGCCAGGCACGAGAGCACTGCACCCATCAACGCGTCCCCGAGCTGATCACCACTAGCGCTTTCAAGCGCCTTCAGGCCGGTTGCTGTGCCCGACGCAATAATCGCTGGTATCGAAAGCAGCATGGAAAACCGTGCCGATTCAGTACGGCTGAAGCCCAACCAGCGTGCCGCAGTCATGGTTACACCCGCGCGGCTCGAACCGGGGATCAGGGCCAGCACTTGCGCCAAGCCAATCATCAGCGCTGGCTTGATCGCCATATCTTCCGTGGTCTTGTTAACAGGGCCACGTTTGTCGGCAACATACAATAGAATGCCAAAAACGATTGAGGTGGTGGCGATTACCTCTGCGCTTCTGAGCGCGTCATTGGCGTCTGTTGCAACCATCAGGCCACCGACAATCACCATCGGGATCGTGCCGATAACCAGCGCCCAGAAAAGCTTGAGGTACGGCGTGCCTTCAACGGCGCGGCGCGCGGGCGCAATGCCGATGCTGCCGAACCCTGCGAGCGCCAGTCCCTTTGTATCTTTCCAAAAATACAACAGAACGGCTGCGAGCGTGCCCACATGCACCGCCACATCCATCAGAAGGCCCTGGTCGGGCCAGCCTGTCAGCACAGGCACCAGCACAAGGTGGCCCGAAGAGCTGATCGGCAGGAATTCTGTGATGCCCTGTACAAGCGCCAGAATGAAAAGCTGAAACAGTGTCATGGTTCCCTCCAGCTAGCCTTAACCCGTGATGATTCGCCCCTTAAAGAGTGTTTTAACAGGCGAAACGGGCCAGTGCGACAGACTATTTAGTACAATAATGGTACAAAAAACTTTATGAAACCGTTGGAATTGCTAACATTTTTTGTGAGCATATTATAATTAGGTCAATAATTATGACCTATATGTCATTTTTTCCTTAATTTTTGAGATTCTTGAACATATACTGCGCGCACACTGCTGGAGAGAGCATTAATATTACAAGAATTTCAGGGTGGACCAGCAGCGGTCCGGATCGGATTTCACCGATTGGTCGCTGAGCACTCTCCTTGGCGCTCAAATCGGGCGCATTCAAATCGGGCGTACCCAAGTCGGGCCAACTTAACTTGGGTAAATCCAGAATGAGCTAATGATCGTGCTTGCCAACTGCATGCACGGGAGAAAGGGACATGCCATGGCCGATGACTTGTTGAAGTTCGTCTCCATCGACCAGAAAACACCGCCAAAACGGGAAGCGGATGCGCGCCGTGATGATTTTGCGGAGATTTACGATGAGTATGACCCCAAGGCCGCCAAAGAGCAGGCCAGCCGCTGCAGCCAGTGCGGCGTGCCCTTCTGTCATATTCATTGCCCGCTTGGGAACAACATCCCGGATTGGTTGAAGCTGACCGCCGAAGGTCGACTGGAGGACGCTTATGAAATGGCTTCCAGCACCAACAATATGCCTGAAATCTGCGGTCGCATTTGCCCGCAAGACCGCTTGTGTGAAGGCAACTGCGTTATCGAAAAAGATTTTGAATCGGTCACCATAGGCAGCGTTGAAAAATATATCGCCGACACGGCATGGGAAAAGGGGTGGATCAAGCCAATCACACCCGCGTTCGAGCGGGAGGAAAGCATCGGCATCATCGGCGCTGGCCCGGCGGGCCTCGCCGCGGCGGAGCAACTGCGCGAAGCCGGTTTTCAGGTGCATGTTTACGACCGCTATGACCGCGCCGGTGGTCTGCTTGTATATGGCATTCCGGGTTTTAAACTTGAAAAAGACGTTGTGGGCCGCCGCACAGGCAGGCTTGAGCAGTCCGGCATCACTTTCCATATGGATTTTGAAGTCGGCCGCGAAGCGACACTTGCCGATTTGCGTGACAAGCATGATGCCTTGCTGATCGCCACCGGTGTTTACCGCGCACGCGGACTTAAGGTGCCGGGTGTTGGGCTTGGTAATATCCGGGAAGCGCTTGATTATCTTGTTGCCTCAAACCGCAAAGGCTTTGGTGACACAGTGCCAGAGTTCGAAAGCGGCGCGCTGGATGCCAATGGTAAAAACGTTGTTGTGATCGGCGGCGGTGACACCGCAATGGACTGTGTGCGCACGGCCGTTCGTCAGGGGGCAAAATCCGTTAAATGCCTGTATCGTCGTGACCGGGAAAACATGCCGGGCTCTGCGCGCGAAGTGAAAAACGCCGAGGAAGAGGGTGTGGAGTTCGTGTGGCTCGCGGGGCCTGAAGCTTTTGTCGGCGACGAAAACGTCGATGGTGTGCGCGCTTACCGCATGCGTCTGGGTGCTTCTGATGCCACAGGCCGCCAGGCACCCGAGCCGGTGCCGGACAGCAATTTCACGCTGGATTGCGATCTGGCGATCATGGCGCTTGGGTTTGAACCCGAGGATTTGCCCGCCCTCTTTGGCGCGCCCGAACTGCGCGTTAGCCGCTGGGGCACGGTTACGGTTGATCACTCAACGCTCATGACCAACCTGGACGGTGTATTTGCCGCAGGTGACATTGTGCGCGGTGCGTCTCTTGTTGTTTGGGCCATCCGCGATGGCCGCGACGCTGCCGCATCCATGATCAAACATTTAAACGCCAAAGCACGCGCCAAAGTGCAAGCGGGCAGCGTTCAGGCTGCGGAGTAAACAAATGACCGAGTATCAAAACCCTCATGTGCCAGGCCCTGTCGGGCTCTATGACCCATCTGAAGAGCGCGATGCCTGCGGTGTTGGCCTTGTTGCGGCCCTTGATGGGCGCCCAAGCCGGGACGTTGTTCTGCGCGGTATCGAGGCACTGAAAGCCATCTGGCACCGGGGTGCCGTGGATGCCGACGGCAAAACCGGCGACGGCGCGGGCATCAACCTTGAAATCCCGCAGGAGTTTTTCAAAGAGCATGTGAAGGCAACCGGCCACGAACCGTCTGACAGCCGCCTTGCCATTGGAATGGTGTTCCTGCCGCGTCTTGATCTCGCTGCACAGGAAACCTGCCGCACAATTGTTGAAACTGAAATCCTGACATTTGGATACACCATTTATGGCTGGCGTCAGGTGCCGGTTGACGTGTCTGTGATTGGGGAAAAAGCAGAAGCAACCCGCCCTGAGATCGAGCAGATTATGATCGAAAACTCCAAGGGTGTGGACGAAGAGAAGTTTGAACGCGACCTGTATCTTATTCGTCGCCGTATCGAGCGCGCCGCGATCAATGCACAAGTGCCTGACTTCTACATATGCTCACTCTCTTGCAGGTCGGTTATTTACAAGGGCCTGTTCCTCGCGGAGCAGCTTGCCACTTTTTATCCTGACCTTAAGGATGATGGTTTCATCTCCTCCTTTGCAGTTTACCACCAGCGGTATTCCACAAACACGTTCCCGCAGTGGTGGCTTGCGCAGCCGTTCCGCATGATTGCGCACAACGGCGAGATCAACACCATCCGCGGCAATGTTAACTGGATGAAAAGCCACCAGATCAGGATGGCGTCGATCGCGTTTGGCGAAAATTCGGAAGATATCAAGCCTGTGGTCCCTAAGGGCGCGTCTGATTCTGCGGCCCTCGATTCCGTTTTTGAAGTGCTGGTTCGCGCTGGCCGTTCCGCCCCGATGGTCAAAACCATGCTGGTGCCGGAAGCCTGGTCCAAAAAGACCATGATGCCTGAGGCGCACCGGAAAATGTATGCCTACACCAACTCGGTGATGGAGCCGTGGGACGGCCCGGCGGCGCTTGCGGCGTGCGATGGCCACTGGGTTGTCGCGGGCCTTGACCGCAATGGCCTAAGGCCGATGCGCTACACGGTTACCAACGATGGTTTCCTAATTGTTGGTTCTGAAACGGGTATGGTTGTTGTCGACGAAGACACCGTGCGGGAAAAAGGTCGCCTTGGCCCCGGGCAGATGATTGCGCTGGACCTCAAGGAAGGGCGTTTTTACCACGACCGGGAAATCAAGGATCGGCTTGCTGCAAGCCAGCCTTTTGAAAAGTGGGTTGAGGATATTGAACCCATTGAACAGCTACCCGGGTACAAAGGCGAAGAAACAACCTGTTTTGACGGCGCAAACCTGCGCACGCGACAAATTATGGCGGGCCTCACGCATGAAGACCTTGAGCTTATCCTCCAGCCGCAGGTGATGACGGCAAAAGAGGCGATTGGGTCCATGGGTGATGACACGCCGCTTGCCGTTCTGTCGTCGCAGTACAGAAACCTGTCCCATTATTTCCGGCAAAACTTTAGCCAGGTAACCAATCCACCGATCGACAGCCTGCGCGAACACCGGGTGATGAGCCTCAAAACCCGGTTTGGTAACTTCGCCAACGTTTTGGACGAAGGCCACACGCAAATCGGTGCGATTGTTCTTGAAAGCCCGGTCATTTCAAACCGCGAGTGGCAAACCCTCGTTAAGCATTTTGGCGACTCAGCCGAAGTTATTGATTGCACGTTTGATGTGAACGAGGGCCAGCACGCGCTGCGGAACGCAATCAGGCGCATCAAGCGCGAAGCAGAAGACGCTGTGCGCGAAGGCCGCGGGCATTTGTTCCTGTCAGATGAAAACATCAGTCCAACCCGGGCACCCGTGCCAATGATTTTGGCAACCGGTGGATTGCACACCCACTTGGTGAATGAAGGCCTGCGCACCTTCACAAGCCTTAATGTGCGCTCTGCTGAATGTCTTGATCCGCACTATTTTGCCGTGCTTATTGGCGCCGGTGCAACAACAGTGAACGCGTATTTGGCGCAAGACACAATTGCAGAACGTCAGGCCAAAGGTTTGTTTGGCGACTATGACTTCACAACCTGTGTAAACCGCGCAACCGAAGCCATCGACCAGGGTCTACTGAAGATCATGTCAAAGATGGGTATTTCAATTGTCTCAAGTTATCGGGGCGGCAATAATTTTGAAGCGCTAGGCCTCTCACGCGCGCTTGTCGCTGAATTTTTCCCGGGCATGCCCACAAAAATATCGGGCATTGGCCTCGCAGGCGTGCAGCAAAAAATCCTTGAGCAGCACAGCCGTGCTTTCCTTGAAGGAGCCGTGAACCTGCCTGTTGGTGGTCTGTACCGCTATCGCCGTGACGGTGAAGTGCATGGTCATGATGGTCAGCTTATTCATCTGCTGCAAAGCGCAGTGGGCAATTACAATTACGCCAAATACCTGACCTATTCGCGCGGCATTTCCAATCTGCCACCCGTGAATTTGCGCGATCTGCTGGATTTCCGTAGACCGGACGAACCTATGGCGCTGGACGAGGTCGAGTCGATCACTGAAATCCGCAAGCGTTTCATTACGCCGGGCATGTCGCTTGGTGCTCTCTCAAAAGAAGCGCATGAAACACTGGCAATCGCCATGAACCGCATCGGCGCAAAGTCCGTCTCTGGCGAAGGTGGAGAGGACAAGCGCCGCTTTACACCCTATGAAAACGGTGACAACGCCAACAGTCCGATCAAGCAGATTGCGTCAGGTCGCTTTGGTGTAACGGCTGAATATCTGAACGCGTGTGAAGAGCTTGAGATTAAAGTGGCACAAGGGGCGAAGCCCGGTGAAGGCGGTCAGCTGCCTGGGTTTAAAGTCACGGAAATGATCGCCAAGCTGCGGCATTCCACGCCGGGTGTAACACTCATATCCCCGCCACCACACCATGACATTTATTCCATCGAGGATCTGGCTCAGCTCATTTACGATCTGAAACAAATCAATCCGCGCGCCAAAGTGTGTGTGAAGCTCGTCTCGTCGGCTGGCATTGGCACCATCGCAGCAGGTGTTGCCAAAGCGCACGCAGACGTGATCCTGATTTCCGGGCATTCCGGCGGCACCGGTGCCAGCCCTCAAACCAGCATTAAGTACGCTGGCACACCTTGGGAAATTGGCCTTGCCGAAGTTAATCAGGTGCTCACACTCAATAACCTCAGGCACCGGGTAACCCTTAGAACTGATGGCGGCATTAAAACCGGCCGCGATGTGGTGATCGCTGCCATGCTGGGGGCTGAAGAATATGGTGTTGGTACGGCGTCTCTTGTCGCCATGGGCTGTATTATGGTGCGTCAGTGCCACTCAAATACCTGCCCGGTTGGCATCTGCACGCAGGACGAGGCTTTGCGCAAAAAGTTCGATGGCTCTGCAGACAAAGTTGTGAATCTCTTCAGCTTTATTGCCGAAGAAACCCGCGAGATTTTGGCGGAACTTGGTGTTGAACGGCTCGAGGACATCATTGGACGCACAGACCTCTTGCATCAGGTGAGCCGGGGTGCCGACCATCTGGACGACCTCGACCTTAACCCCTTGCTTGTGCAAGTTGGCGGTAAGGGCAAAAAGTCCATCTGTACCATTGAAGGGCGCAATCCTGTGCCGGACACGCTTGATGCCCAGATGCTTAAGGACGCGCAAGCCGTGTTCTCGCGCGGTGAAAAAATGCAACTGACATATTCAGTGCAGAACACCCTCCGGGCAATCGGTACGCGCTTCTCCAGTGAAATCACCCGCACGTTCGGCATGGACGGCTTGAAACCCGACCATGTGACGGTCCGTTTGCGCGGATCGGCGGGCCAATCCCTGGGGGCCTACTCCGTGCAGGGCCTCAAAATCGAAGTGGCGGGTGACGCCAACGATTATGTCGGTAAAGGCTTGTCGGGCGGCACTATTGTGGTGCGGCCCTCGAACCGGGCATCTTTCAACTCCCGCGACAATACTATCATTGGTAACACCGTCCTGTACGGCGCGACGTCCGGCAAATTGTTTGCCGCGGGCCAGGCCGGTGAGCGTTTTGCCGTCCGGAATTCTGGTGCCACTGTGGTGGTTGAGGGCTGCGGTGCCAACGGCTGTGAATATATGACAGGGGGCACAGCGGTTATCCTGGGGGCGACAGGTGACAACTTTGGTGCCGGCATGACTGGTGGCATGGCATTTGTTTACGACGAAGCAGGCAGTTTCCCTGATTTGGTAAACGACGAAACGCTGGTGTTTGACCGGTTGAAAAGTGAACACTGGGAAGGTGTTTTGAAGTCTCTGGTTGAAGAACATTTTGACGAAACGCATTCTCGCTGGGCGGCAACCCTGCTTGCCAACTGGGAAAGCAAGCGCGATGAGTTCTGGCACATCGTGCCAAAGGAAATGATTGATCGGCTGGATGTGCCGATGGTTGATGATGCTCATGCTGATGCGGAAGCCCTTAGTGCATAAAAAAACGCACTAGGGTGCTTTTGAGAATTGGCGGCCTCCCTCTCTTGCGTTAAGAGAGGGGCTATGCCGATTTTGTATCACCATTCCCTGAGCCCCGCGGCGCGCTTTGTGCGTGTGCTTCTTGCCGAGAAGCGCATCAATTTCACCTTGCGCGTGGAAAAGGAATGGGAACGCCGCCCGGCGTTTCTGGCTCTTAATCCTGCAGGCGAAGTTCCCGTACTTGTGATGGATGATGGCCATGCTTACTCAGGTGTGATGGCAATTGCGGAGTATCTGGAAGAAGTGGTGCCAGAGCCACCCCTCCTGCATGGCAGCGCTGACGAACGCTATGAAGCGCGGCGCCTTGTGGGTTGGTTCCATACCAAACTAGGCAGTGAAGTATCGCGCCATGTGGTCTCTGAAAAGCTCTTCAAACGTTTTCTGGGTATGGGGGAACCGGATTCGGAAGCTGTTCGCTGTGCAGCCCACAACCTCAAAACGCACCTAAAGTACATATCGTTTCTGGCAGAGCGCCGACACTATCTGGCAGGCCCACAGTTTACGATGGCGGATGCCGCGGCCGCCGCACACATCTCCGTCATCGACTATTTTGGCGACATTCATTTTGAAGAATGGCCGATGGTCAAGGAATGGTATATGCGCGTGAAGTCACGCCGTTCCATTCGCGGACTTCTTGAGGACCGGATTACGGGCCTGAGGCCGCCCGCCCACTATCAGGATCTGGATTTTTAGGCATGTCTGGCGCTGACACGCGGGACCGGTTGAAAGAAAAGGCGCTCAGCCTTGGCTTCGACCAGTTTGGTGTTACCTCGGCGGAGGCAAGCGACCACATTGCAGCAGGCCTGCAGGAATTTGTTGGCAAAAACTACCACGGCACAATGGCGTGGCTCGCAGACCGGCTGCATCACCGCTCCAGCCCGAAAAACCTCTGGCCTGAGGCCAGGTCGGCGGTCATGCTCGCGATGAACTATGGACCCAAGAGTGACCCTCGATTGCTTCTCGAGGAGCGATCCAGCGGCAATATCTCCGTTTACGCACGCGGCAAGGACTACCACGACATTATCAAAAAGCGGTTGAAGCAAATGGCGCGTTGGATGGTCGAGGAGTTCAACTGCGAACTTAAAGTCTTCGTGGATACGGCACCTGTGCCGGAAAAGCCGCTTGCCGCGGCCGCCGGGCTTGGCTGGCAGGGCAAGCACACCAATATGGTCTCGCGTGAGTTCGGCAGCTGGCTTTTTCTGGGCGCGATCTACACTGATATGGACCTTGACCGCGACGCACCGCACACCGACCAATGTGGCAGCTGCCGCGCGTGCCTTGATGCCTGCCCAACAGATGCTTTCCCAGAGCCATATAAAATTGATGCGCGGCGCTGTATTTCTTATCTGACCATCGAGCACAAAGGGCCAATCCCCGTCGAGTTTCGCAACGCGATGGGAAACCGCATCTATGGCTGTGATGACTGCCTTGCCGCCTGCCCCTGGAACAAGTTTGCGCAAACTGCAAGCGAAGCGGCTTTTCACGCACGGGTGGAGTTAAACGCGCCATCGCTTTCCGACCTGCTCACGCTTGATGACCCGGGGTTCAGGCAGGTGTTTTCCGGCAGTCCCATCAAGCGCATTGGCCGTGATCGCTTTGTGCGCAATGCGCTAATCGCGGCCGGCAATTCGGGCGATCAGTCCTTGCATAAGTTGGCCAAAGGGCTGGTTGATGATCCGAGCGAGGTTGTGGCTGATGCGGCGGTATGGGCGGTTGAAGAACTTGAAAAGGCTGGAGTGGACACATGAAGCGCGAACTCATCTTTGTTTTGCTAATCGGCCTCGCAGTGCTCGCTTTTGATTATCCGCGCCCCGACGAGCCCACGAGAGTGGTGGAGGCCATGGTGCTTTCTGTTGAAGACGCGCCTGAGGGCAACGGCTGGCGGCTGGTGACTGTGAAGCTCACCAGCGGGCACGAAATCACGATAAAAACGCTCGTGCCCTTCTTCTACCGCGTAGGATATGTTGCCCATGTTGGTGTCTACGAGCGGCGCATCTTCCCTAACATCGTGGATTTGGTCTCACCGCCGGACGGCGCGGCAGAACCCGCTAGTCCCTGATCAGCATGATGCGCGTGGGTTCATAGGTTTGGCCTTCGCGCACGTTACCGCCCGGGGCAAACTTGGGCCACTGGCTTGAGGCCACGAACATGATCCCATCAAGCGTGCTGATGCCGAGCGTAGGCTCATCAAATTCAGGCAGGTTTTGCGCGAGCACCTTGATGCCGGTTACTTTCTCATAGTTTTTATCGGTTTCGATTTCGATGATCCGGTGCGGTGACACCCCGTTCTGGACCGCGATCAAGCTGCCGCGATGTGTGAAAAGACCGTCTATACCAATCAGGGATACTGTGTCAGGCACATCGAGTAGCTTTGCCTCATGACTTTCAAGGTCGATCCGCCACAGACCCCGGCCATAATCCGCTACCAAAAGGCTGTTGTCATACAGGAGTTCAATGCCTTGCGCGCTGCGCAGAGTCACGTTTAAGGGTAGCTGTTCCAGCGTGTCCCTATTGATCCTGTAAATGTTGCCGCTTTAGCCATCAGTCGCAAAAACGCCGTGTCGGCCCGATGCAACAAGGTCCGCAATCTGCTGACCTTCAACACCTCCTGGCAATATCCAGTTTCCCTCGATTTCCCCGGTTGTTGGATGAAGCTTAAGGATGCCCGTATGCGCCGTTTCTTTGGTCAGCCCTTTGGTTTGGTCAACCCACCCATAGGAGGCAAAAAGATAAGGATTGCGAGCAAGCCTTTCATAAGCCAGACCAAAAAAGCTGCCAAACTGTTGGCTCTCATCGGCCACAAAGGGGCGGCTGTTGCCATTAGCATCCGTGTGAATGATGGACCCTGAAACAACCGAACTGGCGTAAAAACCGCCGGAACCATCAAGCGCGATGTCTTCCACAAGTACAGTTTCCGGTGATATTTCGCGCCAGACCTCTGCTTCACCGATGGGCGCCATCAGTTTGTCCATTTCGCTTTTCAGTTCGACCCATGAGGTTTCAGAAAGGGTGGCTTCCAGTTTTTGCTGAACAGCTGCACCCGGGACTATGTTCATCTTCAGGTATCGGCGTGTTAGGCTCCCTGCCATCTCGGCGTCACCGGTTTCTGCCGCCAGAAAAATGGTGTTGCCGAGCAGCGCCACATTATTTGGCCGATCTTCAAGTGCCTTGAGCATGCCTGCAAGCGCGGTTGCAGCATCTCCCGCCCGAAAAGCTGTGATCGCTTCGCCGCGTGCTGCTTGCGAGCGGGCATACTGCTCTTCGGTTTCTTTTATATAGGTTTGTGCCTGCGCTGTGTGGGCAGCGCAGACCAGGGCGATGGTAAATAGAAGCTGTTTCATGCGCCGAAGTTTAGGCAGTTTTGAGTTTCTGCCAAGCACCGCGCGACAAAACGGTTCATCGCACCTATTAGCGGCGCTTCAGGGGTGTGTTGCCGCCACCGCGCTTTGGCTTGCCGCCGGCCGGCCGGTTGCCACCGGGTCTGCCCCGGCCACCAGACTTCGCGCCTGACGATTTCCCGGCACCTGGCTTGCCACGCGTTGGTTTGCCCGGTTTGCCACCAGTTGGGCGACCCGGTTTTCCGCCTGACGGACGATTGGGCCGATCCCCCGTTGCGCGGTTTGGTCTGCCGTCCTGCGTGCGGTTTGCTTTACCGTCTGACGAGCGATTGGGCCTTTCGTCTCTTCCACCGTGAGGCCGGTCACCCGTTCTGCTGCGCTGTTTTTGTTCCTGCGAACGTGATCCACGGCTTGGGTTGCGGCTACGATCATCCTCGCGCTGTGGCCTGCCTTTGTTTTTGCTCGGTTTCTTTGCACCCGGTTTCTTCGAACCAGATGGTTTGGGCCCATCACCAAACTTTTGCGCACGCTTTCCTTTCAGCTGCTTGGCTTTCTTGGCTGCAACGGCTGGTCGTTTTTTGGCAGCGATTGACGCCTTCTTTTTGGCAATCAACCGGTATGGATGGTCCTGAATGACCATAATTTCCTCGACCAGGATCGCTTCAATTGCCTTTAGGAGGCGTGGCTCGTTTTTGCCGCACAGGGTAAAGGCGCGGCCGCTTTTGCCGCCGCGGGCCGTGCGCCCGATGCGGTGCACATAGCTTTCGGCTTCAACCGGCACATCAAAGTTGAACACATGGCTGATGTCCTGCACGTCAATACCGCGCGCGGCCACATCTGTCGCAACCAGATAGTCAAAGTCGCCGCGCCGGTAGGCTGCAATGGTGCGCTGTCGCAGTTTCTGCGCCTTGTCGCCGTGCAGGGCGTCCGCCTTTAGGCCAAGCTCGCTTAGGAAGGCCGCGATTTCTTCGGCGTCCCGGCGGGTGCGCACAAAAACGATGGACTTTGCGGGTTCTTCATTCTCAATCAAATACTGCAGCAAGTCGCGTTTCTGGTGCCCTGGCACATGAAGGACAAAATGATCAAGATTGTCTGCAACCGCCGCACTTGCCGCCACTTCAACTTGCGCAGGGTCGTTGAGCAGCGTGTCTTTCAAATCCACAATCGCGTCAGAGAGTGTGGCCGAAAACATCACCGATTGGTGCGGTCGGTTGATTTTGGCGCTGATCTTTTTAACGTCATCCACAAAGCCGAGATCCAGCATGCGGTCCGCTTCATCGAGCACAAAATATTCGACAGCATCCAAAAATACATTGCCGCGCTTTATGTGGTCCAACAGACGCCCGGGCGTCGAAACCAGGATATCCACACCCCGTCGCAGGATGTGCGTTTGTGTGCGATAGGGCGCACCGCCATAAATGGTGCAACAGCTTGAACGCATGCCAACGGCCAGTTCCTTGATGCGATCGGTGGTCTGGATCGCAAGCTCGCGTGTTGGTGCAAGGATAAGCGCGCGCGGCATGTGCGGCTCGGCCCGGTCACCAAATGTCGCGAGTTTTTCAAGCATCGGAATAACAAACGCTGCTGTTTTGCCACTACCGGTTTGAGCAACACCAATCACGTCCCGGTTTGCAAGCACCAGCGGAATGCTTTCTCGCTGAATGGGTGTGGTTTCTGTGAACTTGGCGTGCTCAAGCGCGCGCAGCATGTCGCCGCTGAGCCCAAGGCTCGTGAAATCGGACATTCGTCTTCCAGTCATTTTGGGGCAGGCGCATTCTGTGACCTGCGGTTGGCCGAAGGCTTATGCCCGCGGCTGTACCAATTCCCTCAACTGTAGAACGTGTCCTAAGCTGCGCGACGTCGCGCGGAAACTGGCAGGCGCGCGCTTGTGCGCCTTTTTAAGGTATCTGTCAACGAAATAAGAATTTAGCGGCTGACTGTGGTATCCAGCGCAATCGATGCTGCGCCAATGATAGGGCCATGGTAGTAGCCTTCATGCATCAAAATAGCGAAATGATCTGCGCCTGCTTCAATGCCTGGCGTCAAGTCAATCTCAATGCTTGTGGCAGAACCATCCCAATCAGGCAGCATATCCGCTAGACGCACCACATTGGTATAATGAAGCGTTCGGCCCTGGTTTTCGCCTTCACCAATTTCTACCGTAGCGTCACCAAGGTACCACGCAGTTACAAGCGCGACACTCTCAGGCACGTCGGTCGCCGGTAATTCAAGACGGATGCGATTGCCGTTAAGTTCCAGATTTGGCACGACCGTCAGGCGTGTGTCAGCTTTTGCATCAGCGACGGCTTCACGAATAGCAGACTGGTCAGAACCCACGCTTTGGTAACGGCCATCAAAAACCATTTGCGGCGTAAATACGCCGCCGCGACCAAAGCGCTTGTTGTAGGCGGCCTGGCGCATGGCATTGTGGGGGTGGGCGAACATGTCTTCCCATCCAAGCCGGTCCCAATAATCAACAGGCCATGAAAGAGTGAGCATGCCAGGGCGATCCCTGAGCGCCTTCAATGCGGCATCGGCGGGCGGGCAGCTTGAGCAACCTTGGCTCGTAAACAATTCCACAACAGTCGGACGATCGGCCTCTTGCGCCGCCACCGCCGTCGTCAGGAATAAACTCGCAACTATACTAAGAACGTTTTTCATCATGCCCATAAGGTAAGAATTGTGGGCGTAACGTGCCAATCACCTGTGTGTTACAGGCCAAAACCGGCACATTCCCCCCTGATTCCCTTGGGTTTTAAGCAAAAACACAGGCGGATGTGAAGCCTTTTTAAGTCGCCGTAACAGCAACGTGAGGTTTTGGACAGGGGGTGACAAAACCGCAAAGCGGTGAAAAAGGTGTGCGGAACGATCAATATCGCAAAAAAAAGAGCGGCGAAATGGCCGCTCTTT
The DNA here is from genome assembly GCA_963921265.3 of Kordiimonas sp. GTDB lineage: Bacteria > Pseudomonadota > Alphaproteobacteria > Sphingomonadales > Kordiimonadaceae > Kordiimonas. The sequence continues at coordinate 2,319,812 of OZ001196.2, read as the reverse complement.
TGATGTTCTGATAGGTACTTTACCTATGATGCCAGACGCCGCAGCACATAATGCAGGATGCCGCCGTTTCGGTAGTATTCCACCTCGTTTTCGGTATCGATCCGGCACATGGCGGTGATCTCTTTTGATGACCCATCCTCATAATGCACCGTCACAGTTACGTCCTGGCGCGGTTCGATCGTGCCACTGATAGCGGTCACATCAAATGTTTCGGTGCCGGTGAGGCCAAGGCTTTCGCGGCTATCGCCGTCTTTGAACTGCAGCGGCAGCACACCTATGCCGACGAGGTTGGAGCGGTGGATGCGTTCAAAGCTTTCAACCAGAACAGCCTTCACGCCAAGCAGAATGGTGCCCTTCGCCGCCCAGTCCCGGCTGGAGCCCGTGCCGTATTCCTTGCCGCCTACAACAACAAGCGGCGTGCCGGCCTCGGCATATTTCATGGCGGCGTCATAGATGCTCATCACCTCACCCGATGGCTGGTGCGTTGTCCAACCACCCTCTGTGCCCGGCGCCATGAGATTGCGCAGGCGAATGTTGGCGAAGGTGCCACGCATCATCACTTCATGATTGCCGCGGCGGGAGCCGTAGGAGTTGAAATCTCTCCGCTCTACACCGTTTTCCTGAAGATATTGGCCTGCCGGGCTGTCGGGCTTAATGGCACCAGCCGGGCTGATGTGGTCAGTAGTGATACTGTGACCAAGCAGCGCGAGCGGGCGCGCCCCCACAATGTCAGCTGTATCCGCAACTTGCTTGCCCATACCCTGGAAAAATGGGGGATGCTGGATATAGGTGGAGGTATCGCTCCACTCATAGGTTTTGCCTTCAGACACTTTGATCGCCTGCCAGTCTTCCGTTCCTGTAAACACATCGGCATAGCGTTCGATAAACATTTGGCGCGTCAGTGACGCATTAACGGCTGCGTCCACCTCATCGTTCGATGGCCACAGGTCCTTGAGGTAAACATCATTACCATCCTTATCCTGTGCGATCGGGTCAGTGGTGATGTTGATTTTCATAGAGCCCGCGAGGGCGTAGGCGACTACGAGGGGCGGGGATGCCAAATAGTTGGCGCGAATGTCCTGACTGATGCGGCCTTCAAAGTTCCGGTTGCCGGAAGATACGCTGGTGCACACCATATCGTTGTCGTTAATGGTTTTGGAAATCGGCGGCGCAAGCGGACCGGAGTTACCGATACAGGTGGTGCAACCATAGCCCACGAGGTTGAAACCGAGCGCATCCAGATGTTCGGTCAGGCCCGCTTTATCAAGATAGTCTGTCACCACTTGCGAGCCCGGTGCAAGTGAGGTTTTCACCCAGGGTTTGCGCTGCATGCCAAGTTCGTTTGCCTTTTTGGCAACCAACCCGGCCGCAATAAGCACATCGGGGTTAGAGGTGTTGGTACAGCTGGTTATTGCGGCGATGCATACGTCACCATGGTTGAGTTTATAGGTCTCGCCGTCAACGCTATAGCCGCTCTCGTCGCCAAGCTTGCCAAACTCCTTAAGCACATCGTCAAACGCTGTGTCAGCGACAGCAAGCTCAACCCTGTCCTGCGGGCGCTTGGGTCCGGCAAGCGACGGTGCTACGGTCGCGATATCCAGCTCCAGCGTGTCAGTGAATATTGGATCGGTTGAGCCCGGCCCGCGCCACAGCCCCTGCTCTTTGGCATAAGCTTCCACCAAATTGATGGTGTCTTCATCGCGGCCCGTAAATTCAAGATAATCGAGCGTGCGCTGCGAAATAGGGAAAAACCCACAGGTAGCACCGTATTCCGGGCCCATATTGGCAATGGTGGCCTGATCGGCGAGCGTAAGTTCATCGAGGCCGTCGCCGTAAAACTCAACAAACTTACCCACCACGCCTTTTTCGCGCAGCATCTGCACAACGGTTAGCACAAGGTCGGTTGCCGTGATGCCTTCACGGAGTTTGCCTGTGAGTTTGAAACCAATCACTTCCGGAATCAGCATCGAAACCGGCTGACCAAGCATCGCCGCTTCGGCTTCAATGCCGCCAACACCCCAACCCAACACAGCGAGGCCGTTGATCATGGTTGTGTGGCTGTCGGTGCCGACGCACGTATCAGGATAGGCAATGGTTTTGCCGTCCGCGCCCTCAGTGGTCCAGACCGTGTCGGCGATATACTCGAGGTTCACCTGATGGCAAATACCGGTGCCCGGCGGTACCGCGTTAAAATTATTGAGGGCACCTTGGCCCCGCTTCAGAAACTCGTAGCGCTCTTTATTGCGCTCCATCTCAAGGTCGACATTTTGCTTGAAGGCTTGTGCGGTGCCAAATTTGTCCACCATCACGGAATGGTCGATCACAAGGTCCACTTGCGCCAGCGGGTTAATAAGTTCCGGGTCACCGCCCAGGTCCACCATGGCGGCCCGCATGGCTGCAAGGTCAACGACGGCCGGTACGCCCGTGAAATCCTGCATCAAGACGCGCGCCGGGCGGTAATCAATCTCGTGATTGATTTTGCCTTCTTTCTGCCAGTCGGCAAGGGCCTGAATGTCTTCGGTTTTGACGCTTACACCATCTTCGAACCGCAGAAGGTTCTCAAGAAGCACTTTGAGGGTGTAGGGCAGTCGAGAGACATCGCCGACTTTTTCGGCAGCCGCACTTAGGCTGAAATAGTCATACTCTTTGCCGTCTACATTCAGGGTGCGGCGGGTGTTCAGGGTGTCTTGTCCGACATTTGACATACGTTCAAGGCCTCCGTTTGTTTGATTTCGGAAAAGCGCACGTGGCTAGCGTACGCTAAAGTGTGAAAATTGGCCGAAAACCGACGTTTTCCAGCCGATGTTTCTTGCAAGCGCGACGTTGTTGAAATAGTATCCGCGCCGGCCAGCTGTACCCTAGCGAGGCAGACTTCTCTGCAGCCCGGGTTCAAGTTTCATATAACACTTTTTTGTCAGGAAAGTCATGAGTTTGTACACCGAATACCTCGATGAGATCGAAACCAGAAAACTCCAGGGTTTGAACCCAAAGCCCGTTGAAGACGCCGCGCTTGTTAAAGAGTTGATTGCCAACATCACTGATGCAAGCAGCGCGCACAGAAAACAGTCTCTGGACTTTTTCATCTATAATACGCTGCCAGGCACCACGAGTGCCGCTGGCGCGAAAGCCGCTTTCTTGAAAGACATTATTCTTGGCAATGCAGCGGTTGAAGAAATTTCGACAGATTTTGCGTTTGAGCTCTTGTCTCACATGAAGGGTGGCCCTTCTGTAGAGGTGCTGCTGGACCTCGCACTCGGCGACGATGCAGGCATCGCCGCAAAAGCCGCCGACGTGCTGAAAACGCAGGTCTTCCTTTATGACGCAGACACCGACCGCCTCGCTGCTGCTAACGCTGCTGGCAATGCTGTGGCAACGGATATCCTGGAAAGCTACGCAAAAGCTGAGTTCTTCACCAAGCTTCCGGATATTGAAGAAGAAATCAAAGTCGTGACCTACATCTCCGCCGAAGGGGATGTGTCAACGGACCTGTTGTCGCCCGGCAATCAGGCGCACTCGCGCTCTGACCGCGAACTGCACGGCAAATGCATGATTTCTGAAGAGGCGCAGGCTGAAATTCAGGAGCTTCAAAAAGCGCACCCGGACGCACGCGTCATGCTGGTTGCTGAAAAAGGCACCATGGGTGTCGGGTCTTCCCGCATGTCCGGGGTGAACAACGTTGCGCTGTGGACCGGCAAGCAAGCTAGCCCCTACGTGCCGTTTGTGAACATCGCACCCATCGTTGGTGGCACCAATGGTATTTCACCAATTTTCCTGACAACAGTTGGTGTAACTGGCGGCATTGGCATCGACCTCAAAAACTGGGTCAAAAAGCTGGATGCTGACGGCAACCCGGTTCTCGACGAAAACGATGACCCTGTGCTGGAGCAGGTGTTCTCTGTCGACAATGGTACTGTGCTCACCATCAACACCAAAACCCAGAAGCTCTATAGCGAATCCGGTGAAGAGCTTGTGGACATTTCGTCTGCGCTGACGCCGCAAAAAGTTGAGTTCATCAAAGCGGGTGGCTCTTACGCCATCGTGTTTGGCAAAAAGCTGCAAAGCTTTGCTGCCGAAACATTGGGCGTTGAAAAACCAGCTGTGTTTGCCGCCTCCCAAGAGATCAGCCACGAAGGCCAGGGCCTAACGGCAGTTGAGAAAATCTTCAACCGCAACGCTGTTGGCGTCAGCACGGATGCAGCTTTGCATGCGGGCTCAGACGTGCGGGTGAAAGTGAACATCGTTGGTTCGCAGGATACCACAGGCCTGATGACAAGCCAGGAGCTTGAAGCCATGGCGGCCACCATCATCTCGCCAACTGTGGACGGTGCCTACCAATCAGGCTGTCACACGGCGTCTGTGTGGGACAAAAAAGCCCAGGCCAATATTCCGAAGCTGATGAGCTTCATGAACAAGTTTGGCCTGATCACAGCCCGTGACCCCAAAGACCAGTATCACGCCATGACAGACGTGATCCACAAGGTACTGAACGACATCACCGTGGACGATTGGTCTGTGATCATCGGCGGCGACAGCCACACGCGCATGTCCAAAGGCGTCGCGTTTGGTGCCGACAGTGGCACTGTGGCGCTGGCGCTCGCGACCGGTGAAGCCACTATGCCGATCCCCGAGTCTGTAAAAGTGACGTTCAAAGGCACCCTGCAAGACCATATGGACTTCCGCGATGTGGTGCACGCAACGCAGGCGCAGATGCTGAAGGAATTTGGCGATAACGTCTTCCAGGGCCGCGTGATCGAAGTACATATTGGTACGCTTCTCGCGGACCAGGCCTTCACCTTCACGGACTGGACGGCAGAGATGAAAGCAAAGGCATCTATTTGTATTTCAGAAGACGCGACTTTGATCGAGTCGCTCGAGATTGCAAAAAGCCGTATCCAGATCATGATCGACAAGGGCATGGACAATGCCGCGAGCACACTTCAGGGCCTGATTGATATTGCCAACAACCGTATCGGCGAGATCAAGTCCGGTGAGCGCCCTGCCCTGACACCAGACGACAACGCGAAGTATTTTGCAGAATTCACGGTTGATCTGGACGAGGTTGCAGAGCCAATGATCGCGGACCCGGACGTAAACAACGCCGACGTTTCCAAGCGCTACACTCACGACACCATTCGCCCGGTTTCTTACTATGGCGGCGACAAGAAAGTGGACCTAGGTTTTGTAGGGTCCTGCATGGTGCATAAGGGCGATATGAAAATCGTGGCGCACATGCTTAAGAACCTTGAAAAGCAGGGTGATGTCAAGTTCAACGCGCCACTTGTGATCGCACCGCCAACCTACAATATCGTTGATGAGCTCAAGGAAGAAGGCGACTGGGCCGTTCTGCAGAAATATGCAGGCTTTGAGTTCGATGACGACGCACCCAAAAATGACGCGCGCACCGAGTATGAAAACATCCTCTATCTGGAGCGCCCCGGTTGTAACCTTTGCATGGGCAACCAGGAAAAAGCTGGCAAGGGCGACACGGTAATGGCCACATCAACACGCCTCTTTAAGGGCCGTGTGGTGGAAGACTCGGACGAGAAGAAGGGCGAATCGCTACTGGCATCTACGCCGGTTGTGGTGCTTTCAACCATTCTGGGCCGTACACCAAGCGTCGAGGAGTACAAGGCTGCCGTTGATGGCATAACCCTTACCAAATTTGCGCCGCCGCTCGGTAAGGCGCCGGTGACGCACCAGCTCTAGGCGAGTGCCCGCAACCATTCGGTCGCGCAAAAGATAATCGAAAAGCAGCGCTCCTTAGGGTGCGCTGCTTTTTTCTTATGCGCCAAAGTTACCCAGATTTGATCATGTTTCTGCCTTAAACCGACGCGATCTTGGCCCGGTTAAAAAGAATCACTGCGCCCAAAGAGACGCAGGACGACAGAAGGAACGGGCTATGGCTGAGTTACTGAGTATGGAAACATTAATGGCATTGGTGCTTCCGATTATTGCAGCTGCGGGGCTGTTGCACAGCCGCCGCCAGATGATGCGATAGGCGCGCTTACCACATGCGCTCTTTGGCGTATTCGGCATAGCCGCTGTCATAGCTTTTGGCGTCAAAGTCGGCTTTGAGTTCTTTGACAAATTCCCCAGCGGTCGGGAGTTCGGCGCTTTTGTCATCAGATGCCCAAAGCTTTGAACGCATTAACGCCTTGGCGCACTGGAAATAGACTTCCTGAATGCTGACCACGATTACAGTGCGTGGTAGTTTCCCATTCTTTTCGAATTTACCGGTTATAGCCGCATCGTCGGTGAGCACAGCAGAACCGTTTACCCGCACCACATTGTTGCTGCCGGGTACCATGAACATCAGGCTGACGCGCTTATCACGCACGATGTTCTTAAGCGAATCGATACGGTTGTTGCCGCGCCAGTCGGGCAACAAGAGTGTCGTATCGTCCATGATTTGCACCACCGGGCCATCATCGCCGCGTGGGCTTGCATCTGTGCCCTCCGGGCCAACCGTGGACAGGATCAAAAAGCGCGATGCATCAATCCATTTGCGGTAATTCGGTGTCAGCGCCGCGCAAACTTTGGTGATAGCAGCCGGGATAGGCTCACCGTATATGGTTTCCAGTTCGGCAACAGATGTAATGGTTTTCATAGTCTCACTCAGCGGTCGCTTGTGCGACCAGTTCTTCCAGATCGGTGCCGAGAACAGAGTTCCAGCGGTTGAGGAACCCAAACAGCGAGATTACGGCAACAATGTCAATAATCTCTTCTTCGCTCCAATGAGGCCTCAAGGCATCAAACACCTCATCGGACACTTCGTGCGGCGCTACCGCTGCATGATGCGCGAGCCTGAGCGCAGCGCGTTCGCCCTCACAGTAATGCTCAGACGTTTCATAGGCCCAGGCGTCTTCAAGTTTTTCTTTTGACACACCGTGGTTCATGGCACCAAACGCAGTGTGGCCCTTGCAATACCGGCAGCCCGCGGCCGTGCTCGCGACATACGCGATGAGCCTGATCAGGCCCTGCTCCAGGGATGTGTCGCGGTAAATAGACATGGTAAGCGCCGACAGCGCCTTCATCATCGCGGGTTTGCGCGCCATAAGGAGGCCGTCGTTGGCGGTAAAGCCCATCATGGCTTCTGCGCCTTCCATCAGAGCGGCAAGGTCATTTGGCAAAGTGTCGCGGTCAGCGGGCGTAAGGCGCATGATTTGTCTCCTTATGGGGCGTCATCATGCGGCGTGGGCTATGGCTCACCAATGACCCACGTCAAACTTCTCCAGGTGCGAAACATTTCATCGAAAGCGCGTGAACAGGACCCGAGAGCTCTTCCCGCAGAGCCGCGTTCACCAGGCGCTGGCGTGCCACCCGGTTTTTGCCGGCAAAGGCTTCGCTGGTGATGTTGACATGGAAGTGGCTTTCGCCGTGCCCGTGCGGGTTGCCCGCGTGGCCGGTATGGCTTGCCGAGTCGTCGATCACTTCAAGCGCAGAGGGCGCAAGCGCGTCCGTTAGTTTTTTTTCGATTGTTTCGCTGACTTTGCCCATTTTCGCCTTACTTTCTCTTGAGTGTGCAGCCAGAAATGCCGATATTGGCGCGCAGGCGCCACTTATTTCGGTGGCCGCACCCGACCAGATGTCTATAGAATGGGCATCAAAACAATCAAGACAAGAGGATTTGTCATGAGTGCCGTAGCAGCTGAAAAACTGCCGAGTATTGATCTGCCTGAAAACAAGGTGTCTGTGCGCGATGTATTTGGCATCGACATCGACATGGAAGTGCCCGCTTTTGCTGAGCGCACCGAGCATGTGCCTGACATCGATAGCGCCTATGTGTTTGACCACGATACCACGCTTGCTGTGCTTGCGGGCTTTGCCCACAACCGCCGTGTGATGATCCAGGGCTATCATGGTACTGGCAAGTCAACGCATATCGAGCAGGTGGCAGCACGCCTCAATTGGCCAACGGTTCGGGTAAACCTTGATAGTCACATCAGTCGGATTGATCTCGTGGGCAAGGATGCCATTGTCCTTAAGGACGGCAAACAGGTCACCCAGTTTCAGGAAGGCATTCTTCCATGGGCGCTGCAAAACCCGACGGCGATTGTGTTCGACGAATATGATGCCGGTCGTCCAGACGTGATGTTTGTGATCCAGCGTGTGCTCGAAGTTGAAGGCAAGCTGACACTACTTGACCAGAACCGCGTGCTGCGCCCACACCCGGCGTTCCGTATTTTCTCAACGGCCAACACCGTTGGGCTTGGTGATACTACCGGGCTCTATCACGGTACGCAGCAGATCAACCAGGGCCAGATGGACCGCTGGAATATCGTCGCGACGCTTAATTACCTGCCGCATGATGTGGAAAGTGAAATCATGTTGGCGAAAGAACCCGGCTACCAAACGGAAGAAGGCCAGAAGACCATTTCTGCGATGGTTCGTGTTGCTGACCTCACGCGCACTGGCTTTATGGCCGGTGACATTTCTACCGTTATGAGCCCGCGCACCGTGCTTACCTGGGCGCAAAACGCGCAGATTTTTGGTGATGTGGGTTTTGCTTTTAAAACCAGCTTCCTCAACAAGTGTGATGAAGCCGAACGTGTGATTGTGGCAGAATACTATCAGCGCTGTTTTGGTGAAGACCTGTCTGATTCTGCTGCCAACCTGGTGGTTGGCGGCTAACGAGTAGTTTGGTCCATGGCTGATGGTGGTTCAAAACGGAAGGAAACCTTCGAACAGGCGCTGGCGGCGACAACGCGCGCGCTTGCTGAGGAAAAAGATCTTGAGGTCACCTTCACGGCCGATCATCCAACGCTGATTGGCAACGAAGCCCGCATTCTGCATCTGCCGCACAAAGTGACAGCCAAAGATGTTGCCGAGGCGCGTGGCTGTGCTGATGCGCTAGCGCTCAAAAAACGCCATCATGACCCTCGGCTTCACCAGAAGTTGGCGCCTGCCGGCGCTGTTTCGCGGGCCATTTTTGATGCGGTTGAGACGGCGCGGTACGAATCAATCGGTGCGCGCCAGATGAAGGGTGTGAACGCCAATCTTGCAACCCACATATCTCGACGCGCGCAGGAAAGCGGTATCGCCCGCCCGAGCGATGATGAAACTGGGCGGCTTGCCGATGTGTTGGGCCTTTTGGCGCGGGAACGGCTTACGGGCGAAAAGCCACCGGAATGCGCTACACTTGCCGTTGAAGGCCAGCGCAAGTGGCTTGAAGAAACAGTTGGTCACCTCCTCGATGACCTTGAAGAAAAAATTGAAGACCAGCGCGGCCTTTCGGTTCTAACTCGTAGCATCATTGCAGAGCTTGTCGGCGACGGCGATGGCCAGTCTTCAAGCAATGACACAGACGATGATGATCCGTCTGAAGAAGCGGACGCCGAAGCACCCTCTAGCGACGAGAGCGACGGTATGGAAGAGGACGGCGCTGACGCAGATGGTGCCGAGGGCGCGGACGACAGCGAAGGCGAAACCGGCGAAGACGAAACCTCGTCAGAGGCTGCGCTTGAAGATGTCGAAGACGTTGAAGAAGACACCAGCGAAGGCACGCATGAAGGCACCGTTCCGTGGCGGCCGAACCGGCCACTTGATCAGTTGCCTGAGCTTGGGTTCTACAAGGTCTTCAGCGAAGAATTTGACGAGATGATCAAAGCGGAAGAGCTTTGTGACGCTGAAGAGCTGGACCGCCTGCGCAAATATCTGGATCAGCAAATGGCGCACCTCACTGGCGTTGTGTCCAAGCTTGCGAACCGCCTGCAGCGCCGTCTTTTGGCGCAGCAACGCCGCCATTGGCATTTTGACCTTGAAGAAGGTCTTTTGGATGCGGGCCGCTTGTCGCGTGTGGTCACCAACCCACTGCGGCCTTTATCTTACAAGCTCGAATCGGACACCGAGTTCAAAGACACGGTTGTGACGCTCCTGATTGATAACTCTGGCTCCATGCGTGGTCGGCCTATTTCCATCGCTGCTATTTCGGCCGATATCCTGGCGCGCACGCTGGAGCGCTGCGGTGTAAAAGTGGAAATTCTCGGCTTCACCACAAAAGCCTGGAAGGGTGGCAAGTCGCGCGAAAAATGGCTTGAAGCCGGACGCCCTGCCAAGCCCGGGCGGCTGAATGATCTTCGCCATATTGTTTATAAAACGGCGGATAGCCCCTGGCGCCGCTCGCGCCGGAACCTGGGCCTGATGATGCGCGAAGGTCTCTTGAAAGAAAACATCGACGGCGAAGCGCTGATGTGGGCGCATAACCGTTTGATGGCGAAACCGGATGAGCGCCGTATCCTGATGGTGATTTCGGACGGCGCGCCGGTGGATGACAGCACACTCTCTGTCAACAGCGGTACCTATCTTGAAAATCATCTGCGGCAGGTGATCGGCTGGATCGAGGACAAGTCGCCGGTGGAGTTGATCGCGATCGGCATTGGCCACGATGTCACACGATATTATCAAAGGGCGGTTACCATCCTGGATGCGGAGCAACTCGGAGGCGCCATGACTGAACAGTTGGCCGCGCTCTTTGAAGAAACCCTGCCTAAACCCCGAAGGTTGTAGGACTAGTTCATGAAAAAAACGAATTTGATCGCTGGTGTTCTGGTTTTGGCTATCGCTGGTGGTGCTGTTTTTTGGCCAGAAGACAATGCTGTTGGGCAGATGACAGAGGCAGAAGCGACACGCGCAACCGGTTTGCCCATCGACATTAATGTATCATCAGAGCCGCTGGCCTTGTCGCTCGCCGACCAAGATACAAACATATCTTTCGTTAGTGGTTGGGCCTTGTCATCCGACCATCAAGACTTCGGCGGATTCTCGGGCTTGGTTTTGGAAGAGGCTGATGGTGGATTGCTGGCGATTAATGACAAGGGCGACTGGTGGCAAGCGCCGTTCGACCTGTTAGCCGGGCATGCGCCCACCGGTGGTAGCATGCGCGCCTACACCATGGGTGCAGTCGCAGACAAAACCGATTTGGATGCAGAAAGCTTGCTTCAAACAAAAGGTGGTTACCTGATCTCATTTGAACAAAAGCATCGTCTGGAATTCCAGCCAGAGATAGGGGGCAGGCCAACCAGCAAAACAGGGTTTGCTGCCATCGATTTCGCTGGCATATCGAAGAATGGGGGCATGGAGGCAATTGCCTTGTTGCCATCAGGTGAATTGCTGGCGTTTGCCGAACGCGGACGCGATACGCAGGGCAAGTTAAAAGCCTGGCTGGTTTCAGAAGACGAAGTGGCCCCCCTCTTTTTTGCCCGCCGAAAAACTTTGCTCCAACGGATGCAGCAACTTTACCAAACGGTGACGTGCTGGTTTTGTTGCGCAAGTATTCAGCGATTGACGGGGTTGAGGTCAGGCTTCATCACCTTGCCGCTGCCAATATTCTGTCGGGTGCTGTGTTGAAGGGTGAGCCAATTTTGACACTCACACCAGAAGGACCTGTTGACAATATGGAAGGCATGGATCTGGTTGCACTGGACGAGAACACGGTGCGCATTGCAATGATTTCCGACGATAATTTCAATCCACTTCAGCGCACTTTGTTGATGATGTTTGACTATACATATCAATAGATTGTGCGGTTTTCAGTATAAATAACCGAACGATCGGTATATAATAAGCACGTTTCCCAACATTGGTTTACTTGAACAGGTTGCACGCGCTGTGCTTCCCTAGTTGAACAAGTGAAAGGGGGAGCAAATGCGCAAAGCCACACAGTGTGCCATGTTGTTCTTTGGGTTTTCATTTTCTGCCCATGCGGATGATGCTTGCGACACCAGCGCTATTTATTCGCTGGCAGAAGTCACCGTTTCTGATGGCCTGACATACAGCGTGGAAGGCATTTATAAATCCCGCCACCGGGCCGCCGCACGTTTCATTCGCGAAAACGGCAGCCTGCATGTGCTCGAGGGGCCCAACGTTTGGGTACAGTCGGCAGATAGCATTCAAGTCGCAGGCGACTTTCAGCAAGACTTCACCCTTGGTCATCAGTTTCACGCTTTTTTCCTGAGGTTTGCGGAACTTGTGAATGAGGTGGAGCAAGTGCGATCAATCGAGTTTGCTGGCGGCCGACATAATGCACTCAAGGGCACACGAGACACGGGCGGTGACGTATATCTGGTTGACGGCGACGCGCCCGGTCGGCCGCTAGGCTTGCGCTATGACGTTGGCGACCTGAAAATCGAAATCACGGCCAGTGATTGGCGAGAAGTTTCTGGTGAACAAGTGCCGTTTGCTCTCAGCATTGATGATAGTGAACGGATCTTTGAATATCGCTATTCAACTGTTGACCTCAGCGACAAACCCCTGATGTGGTTTTATGACAGTGTACCCAGCCCCGACATTCCAGTTGTGGATGTGGAAAGGCTGCACCGGAAAACCCTTATCGCCCACTGTCTAGGGGACGCGAATATGATGGCGTCTTTAACTGCGCCAAGCGCGACCATCGCCAATCGGGGCAGTCTCATCGAGACAACTCCCTCAGAAATGGTGATGCGCTTTTCCAGTGTTTTTGAACGGCGGAAATACTCGGCCTACATAGATACGGCGTTGCCCCGGGTTTCAGCTGGCGACCGTGTTGGCTGGGCGGCGGTTCAGGTGAACACCAAAGGGCGCACACCCGCTAACGGCGAAAGTTTCGACGAAAATTGGGCCTGGGTCATGATGGCCGAAAAAATTGATGGCACATGGCTGATGACCGGCAATGCATCAAACCTGCGCCCCGATCAGCCGTAAGCGCAAAAAAAACGCCGAACCAGTTTGGCTCGGCGTTTTCGAATTCTTAGAGGTGGGCGCTAGCCCAAACCATCGATCAGAAGCTTAAGCAGATGCCTGCTTCTTTTTGATTTCTTTCTTCAACTTCAGCGCTGCTGCAGACAGGTCACCGTCGCGCGCTTTCAGGAGAAAGTTATCAAGTCCATCGTTATGCTCAACAGAGCGCAGTGCGTGTGCAGAAATTTTCAGTGACACAGAGCGGCCAAGCGTGTCTGACATCAGCGTGGCATTTGTCAGGTTTGGCAGGAAACGACGGCGGGTTTTGTTGTTGGCGTGTGAGACATTGTTGCCTGACATTACACGCTTACCGGTAAGTTCGCATACACGAGCCATGATCTTATCCTTGTTTTTCTACCGGGTTATTCCGGGAATCTTTAATGATCGTTCAAACGTACAAGCGGGGAAATCCCGCGAGCACCGCGCGTCTCTAGGCGATTCGGTACCGCTGGTCAAGCTTTTCTGCGCCTTTCTTAAAGAGCAGGCCGGTTTGATTTGAACGCAAGTTGCCGCTCAAGAAGTTTGCCGACTGCCAGAATTTGGTCCTCCCGGAACATGTTACCCCATAGCGTGAAGCCACGAGGAACGCTCTTGACCGCACGCTCCTCTGGCACGGGTTCGCCGGTGAGCGGAACACTTTCTCGGTTTTCCATACCGGTCGGCAACACCAGACACGGATGCCCTGTATAATTGGTGATGGTGAGAAGCGACCCAAAGCTTGGGCACAGGATGATGTCTACTTCCTTGTATAGATCATGCATCGCCTGCATGACCTTGCGTCGAAAGCGATCAAGCTGAATGGCCTCCACGGCGGAATAAAAATGCGCGCCGCGGAAGGTATTGGGCCAAGCCCGGTTTTCCTGCCAGCCCATTTCGTCGTCGCGGTTGGTGAGCGTCAGTTCCTCAAAAGCGGCAGCCGCTTCCACTTCCAGCAGTGTGATCAAAGTGCCATAGGGCATGTCAGGCAAAGTGATTTCCTTCATGGGAAACCCGAATTCGCGCACTTGCTCGAGAATAGACCGATCCAGCGCATTCACAGTGTCGCCCTCGAACCAGGCTGGATCGTATCCGACCGTGATGTCGCTCGCGGCGGCTGCGGCAGCGTCATACTCAAACCCCCAGTCAAGCGAACCCGGATCACCGGCGTCAATGCCATTGATAGCACTGAGCACAAGCGCGGTATCGTCTACATGCCGGCAGATCGGGCCGAATTTGTCGAGCGACCAACAGAGCGCCATCGCACCCGTGCGCGGCACGCGCCCGAATGTGGGCCGAAGGCCCGTTGTGCCGCAGCGCATGGAAGGGGAGACGATAGAGCCGAGGGTTTCTGTGCCGATCGAAAAACCCACCAAGCCAGCTGCAGTTGCAGATGCCGAACCGGCACTCGAACCTGAAGACCCTTCATCTGTATTCCAGGGGTTGCGGGTAATGCCGCCAAACCATTTGTCGCCGTATGCAAGGGCACCGAGTGTTGTCTTGCCAACCAACACAGCGCCAGCTTCACGCAGCCGCTTGACAATCACGGCGTCCTCCGTTGGCACCCTGTTTTGGTATGGCGCCGCCCCCCAGCTGGTTTTGACACCGGCCGTGTCCGCCAGGTCCTTCATGCCGTAGGGAATGCCGTGCAGGGGCCCTCTGTCCCGGCCGGACCTGAGTTCACTATCGGCGCGGAACGCTTCAGCGCGTGCGCTTTCTTCCATAACCGTGACAAAACACTCAAGCTTCGGGCCATACTCTCGAATGCGATTGAGGTAAATATCCAGAAGCCGGCTGGCAGTGATGGCACCAGACCTGAGCCCCACGCCTTGCTCAGCGATTGAAGCAAAGGCGATATCTTCGTCCGACGGCAAGGCTCGCACCGGTTCGTCGTCCAGCCGCACGTAGTTTTCCTGGGCGTGATACGTCTCTCCGGGCAGTCGTGGGTCAAAAGCCAGGGCGGGTGCGTCTTCATTATGCAGCGTCACTTCAGCGCGGCGCTGGCGGGTGCGTTCCACCATGCCTTCCAGGCCGTCATAGATGGCGGCGCGCTCCGCTTCTGTATAGTTGGCACTGATCAACTTTTCAGGGATGGCCAGATCAGAAGGGCTGCTTAAAGGGTTATTGTCTTGCGCCAGCGCACCGGCCCCAACTGCCAATCCGCCAACCGCACCCGACGCGCGTAAAAACTGCCTGCGATCCATTTTAACCTTACGTGCCATAGAACCCTCCCGTTAGTCTGATTGCCCGCAAAGAGCCTATCCCTGATCCAGATTTGCTGGCAAGCCGCAATAAAGCGTTTGTGATCCAACGACGTCGCGCCTATGTAAAGACCTCCGTGTCGCGTATCCCCGCCGCAAGTGAGCAGATCATGACAGGCATCATCAAGGCCGTTCTTGGCCCTACCAATACAGGCAAAACCCACTATGCCGTTGAGCGCATGCTTGGCTACGCGTCAGGCGTTATGGGTTTTCCGCTCCGGTTATTGGCGCGCGAGGTTTATGACCGGGTGGTTGCCATCAAAGGCAAAAACCAGGTGGCCCTGCTGACCGGGGAAGAACGCATTGTGCCAGAAGGCGCGCGGTATTATCTGTGCACGGCCGAGGCCATGCCGCGCCTGATGGCGGTGGATTTTGTCGCGGTGGATGAAATCCAGATGGCTGCGGACCCGCAGCGCGGCCATGTGTTCACCGAGCATCTGCTGCACACACGCGGTCGATTTGAAACGCTTTTGTTGGGAGCAGACACGATGGGGCCGCTGATAAGACGGCTCATCCCAGAAGCAGAAATCCTGCGGCGCGAGCGGTTTTCGACGTTAAGGCATATCAAACCCGTCAAACTGTCGCGCTTGCAGCGCCGGAGTGCCGTTGTTGGCTTTTCCGCCAACGATGTATATGCGATGGCTGAATTGATGCGTCGCCAAAAGGGTGGTGTTGCCATTGTTATGGGCGCGCTCAGCCCCCGCACGCGCAATGCCCAGGTCGAGATGTACCAGTCGGGCGAGGTGGAACATCTAGTCGCCACCGACGCGATCGGCATGGGGCTCAATATGGACATTGACCATGTTTCCTTCGCCGGGCTTGGCAAATTTGATGGCCGCCGGTTCCGGGACCTGTCAGCGGCCGAGGCCGCACAAATCGCTGGCCGGGCCGGTCGCTACAAGCGGGATGGCACTTTTTCAACGCTGGGCGGCGGTGAAACCGAAGCCATGGACCCGCTCATGGTTGGCCAAATTGAAGAGCATCAGTTTGAGCCTGTGAAACGCCTCTATTGGCGGAATCATCGGCTTGATTTTGCGTCGATTCCCCGCCTGATGCGCTCACTTGACAAACATACGGAGACGGAGGGCCTGACCCGGGTGCGCGATGCCGTTGATATGTTGGCGCTCAAAGCGCTGGCAAAAGAAGATGCTGTGTCAGAGGTCGCCACAAACAAGGCGTCGGTCGAAAGGCTTTGGAATGTTTGCCAAATTCCGGATTTTCGCAAACTTTCACCCGACGATCATTATGGTATTTTGAAGCGCATATACCTGGATTTAATGAGCGATGCGGGTGCAATTCCCGGTGACTGGATTGCGCGGCAAGTGAAGCGCCTTGACAATATAAACGGCGACATAGATACCTTGGCCGGACGAATCGCCAGCATCCGTATCTGGACCTATGTTTCCCACCGGAAAGACTGGCTAAAAGACGCGGCCCATTGGGCCCATGTAACACGCAGTGTGGAAGACCGGCTTTCCGACGCATTGCACGAAAAATTAACACAGCGATTTGTGGATCGCCGCACGGCGGTCCTCATGCGCTCGCTCAGGCAAAGGGGTGAACTCAGCGTGAGCATCGACAACGATACCAATAAAGTCTCTGTCGAAGGACATGAGATCGGCGAACTAAATGGCTTCTCTTTCAGAGTTGAGCCCGGCGCCGCGCGTGATGACCAGAAGATGCTAAAGGCGGCAGCCGAAAGCAGCCTGCAGGCAGAACTCACCCGCAAGGCAAAATTGTTTGCCAATGTAGGCTATAAAACCTTGACGCTTGATTTCAAAGATGGGCTGGCTTTCCCCAAACTCTTGTGGGAAGACGCACCAATCGCGACACTCGAAGACGCTGGTGCGTTCCTCGCCCCGCGGGTGAAATTGTTGTCGACGACGCTTCTCAAGGACGAGATGGCAGAGCTTGTGCGAAACCGGGCGCAAGACTGGCTCGATGGCCGTATTGCTGAAAAGCTGGAGCCACTCGTCAAGCTTGCACAGGAACTGAACGGCGAGATTGAGACGCCTGAGGGTGCGGAACCGCTGTCAGGCACCGTGCGCGGTGTGGCGTTTCGGTTGATGGAAAATTACGGCGTTTTGCAGCGCAAGGAAGTCGACGGCGAACTTCGCCAGATAGATCAGGAGGCGCGCAAGGGCCTGCGCCGTTTTGGTATCCGTATTGGCGCAACAAGCCTTTACATGCCGCTTGTCTTGAAGCCGCACGCCATTGAACTGCGCCTGTTGATGTGGGCGATGGCTGGCAAATTATCGGCGCTGCCTGGTCTGCCAACACCCGGGATGGTGTGGGTGGACACTGAAGAAACAGCACCCCGCGAGTTTTATGAGCTGTGCGGGTTCCATGTAGTGGGCAAAAAAGCTGTGCGCATGGATATGCTGGAGCGTCTCGCTGATGCCGTTCGTCCGCTTGGCCAGGATCGCAACTGGTTTGAAGTCACACCGGAGATCATGGGGTTGGTTGGCCTCTCCGGTGAAGACTTTGCCGAGGTTATGCGTGGCATTGGCTACAAAAACGAACTGCGCTCAGTGCCTGTTGAAGAAAAACCAGCGGACGCCGAAGCCGAAACGCCCGAGCCGGATGCCCCTGTGGCAGACGCCCCGGAAGCAGACGCTCCAGAAGCTGAAACACCTGCAGCTGAGGCGGCGGGAGAAACTGCCACTGCTGCTGAAACCAGTGAGCCAGAAGCCACAGAGGCACCCGTTGCTGAAGACGCTGCGGAGGCCACTGAGACTGAAGAAAAGCCGACGCATGTGGACCGTCACTTCTTCATGTGGGCCCCCAAGCGCCCTGCGCGCCCTCAGGGACGCCGGGACCAAGGCGCCAGCAAGCCATCTGGCGACAGAAGGCCCGATGGGCGCCCGGGCAAAAAGGGCAAAGGTCCTCGCAGGCATGCAGGCAAAGGTGGACCCAAGGGCCCGCGTGTGCACAGCTCGGGCCCAGCAAGGAAATCCGGCAAGGTGGATCCGGATTCGCCTTTTGCAGCGCTTGCAAGCCTCAAGGATGCATTGAACAAAAAAGGATAGGCAGCCATGACGGATCCCGCTGGAAAGTCGACGCTCCGGTTGGATAAATGGTTATGGCATGCCCGCTTTTTCAAATCTCGGTCATTGGCGGCAACGCAGTGCCGTGCCCGCAAGGTGCGCGTAAACGGTAACCTGTGCAGCAAAGCCAGCGCCACCGTGCAAGTCGGTGACGTGCTTACCTTCCCAAAAGCGGGTGACATAAAAGTGATCGAAGTGGTTGCCTTGGGCACGCGTCGCGGGCCCGCCGCCGAGGCTCAGGCCTTGTTCACCGATCTAACACCACCCAGAGAAGCTGAAGAGCCAACCGTTCCGAAAGCGCGCAACCCCTCGCGGGAAAAAGGTATGGGCCGCCCAACAAAAACTGATCGCCGGGCGATAGATCGTTTGCAAAAGAAATACTAAGCGCAGAACAACCATAAAACCCGTTGCCGAGTGTAAAAGTTTTCGGCATAAACCAAGTCAAGGGCCAAACCTGAAGCCGCAATGGCGGATGGGTACGACAGGATACAAAGGAGACACCTCATGACCTACATCGTCACAGAGGCATGCATTAAATGTAAGTTTATGGACTGTGTTGAAGTTTGTCCGGTGGACTGCTTCTACGAAGGCGAAAACATGCTGGTGATCAATCCGAATGAGTGCATTGATTGCGGTGTTTGTGAACCTGAATGCCCCGCCGAAGCTATTTTGCCGGACACAGAAGACGGTCTTGAGGCTATGCTGGAGCTCAACACCAAATATTCAGAAGAGTGGCCGAATATTACGACCAAAGGCCAGGAGCCAGCCGACGCTGAAGAGTGGAAGGGCAAAGAAGGCAAGATGGAGCATTTCTCGCCTAACCCTGGCGCTGGCGACTAACTGCCACAAAGCAACGCATCTGCGGAAAAATGCGCACCCTTGGGCAACCGTCTTTGGGTGCCAGACAGTGCCGCGCGCAACTGACACTATAAAAATCATGTAATTTATGTTACAATCCTTGGATTGCTGCATGAAATGAACGTTTGGGCCGTTTTTTGTGCTTGGTTTCCTTGCGCTGAATCGCGTTGTGGCAGCGGCTAACCTCCTGAATTTATGAGGTGATTTTGACGTTCAGTGGTTTTGGTAAGTGGTCATGGCATCGCTGCCAAAGCATGCACAGCGTGTTGAGTGTTAAACTTCTGGGTGCACCGAGTCGAGTGGCTTACAGGCCGGTTTCGACAGGTTGAGAGATAAAGAACGAATATTTCACGGGCAATTTATCCATTGGGGAGCCGCCATCAACGGATTTGATGGCTGAGGGAATTGTCCGGTCTGTAAATATCTCCTGCCAAAATGGCCGCATCGAGTAAGAAAAGGATAAAAACAGTAATGGCTAAATCAAAAAACCATCCTTATTCAGTTGGTGATTATATTGTTTACCCAAAGCACGGCGTTGGTCGTGTTGTTGAGTTGGAAACGCAAGAGATCGCAGGTCTGAAGCTGGAGCTTTACGTTATTCGGTTCGAAAAAGAGCGCATGACCCTTCGCGTTCCAACCAACAAAGCCGAAGCAAGCGGCATGCGGCGCTTGTCATCTGACGCGACGCTCCAGGAGGCTTTCACCACCTTGAAAGGCAAGGCTCGTATCAAGCGCACCATGTGGAGCCGCCGCGCTCAGGAATATGAAGCGAAGATCAATTCCGGTGACCTGGTGTCCATTGCTGAAGTTGTGCGGGACCTGCATCGCGGCGAGGATCAGTCTGAGCAATCCTACAGTGAGCGGCAGATTTACGAATCGGCGCTTGGCCGCCTGGCGCGCGAGATTGCAGCGGTTGAAGACATCGACGAAGCAGCAGCGATGGTAAAGCTCGAAAAAGAGCTGGCAGCCTAACACACTGAAAATAAAGAATTTAAAGCCCGCCTTTCTGGCGGGTTTTTTTGTGCAAAAACGCCCAAAACCGTTCACAAAAAAAACACTACCATTTCACTCCATAATGGTCATAATGCACGCCATTAATCAGATGCATTAATCTATTGGCGGAGAGAGACGTGGCGATAGGTAATTGGGCAACTGGGGATGACAGACGGGTAATCCGGCACGCGATGAAAGCGCCGATGCTCGATCGGGACGAAGAGACCGAACTGGCCCTGGCCTGGCAAACTGAACGTGACGAGCATGCGCTCAAAAAACTCACGGAAGCGCACCTGCGGCTTGCTGTGGCAGCCGCCAGCAGATACCGCCATTATGGATTACCAGTCGCAGACCTCATACAAGAGGGTACGGTCGGCCTTATGGAAGCGGCTTACCGCTTCGAAAGCTCCAGAGAAGTTAGATTTTCCACCTACGCCTCATGGTGGGTGCGGGCAGCGGTGCAGGATTATGTTCTTCGCAACTGGTCAATTGTGCGCACGGGGACAACGTCGGCGCACAAAGCCCTCTTTTTCAACCTGAAGCGCTTGAAAGCCAAAATGGGCGTAGACGCTGACCGCCCTCTTTCTTTCCAGGCCCGCAATCAAATCGCTGATGAAATGGGTGTGCGCCTGCGCGATGTTGAAGCGATGGAAGGCCGTCTTTCGGGTGTTGACCGGTCATTGAATGCCCCGGTCGCTGATGAAAGCGCACAGGAATGGCAGGACCTGCTAGTTGCCGACGCTCCGCTACCGGACCAGGAATATATCGCGACCCATGACCGGTCGAAAAAGTCTGCTTTGATCGAAGATGCGATGTCTGACCTGACCGAGCGCGAGAGCTTTATCATTCGCGAGCGGCAGCTTAAAGAAAATGGCGTGACACTCGCTGTGCTTGGCTCACAGCTTGGCATATCAAAAGAACGCGTACGCCAGCTGGAAGCGCAAGCACTTGGCAAACTGCGGGACAGCCTGGTGCGCAAAATTGGTGATCCAGTTGCTGCGGGTTTGACAGGCGCTTAAGCGCTCACACAGCTCTGATCCAGATAACGAAAAAGCCGACTGCTGAACAAGCGGTCGGCTTTATTTTTTTTTACTCATCGACAATTGCCTGAAGTTGGCCCGGGCCTTCAATTCGCATGTGAGGACCACCGCGCCAGGACACCCAACCCCGTACTTCGATCTGCTTCTGCTCAAGCGCCAACGGATTGATGCCGGTCTTTTCAAACAGCCGGACCGACCTCGCTGGTAATTCCACAGTGAAGTCGGTTCGCCAGTTTTCACCGAAATTAAGGTAGATGCGGTTGCCAACGCGAGCGGCATTCAGCACTTGACCTGACACAATTACCAGCCGCCCCGTGGGGATCTCGCCTGTGGCCGATCTCTCCAAATCCAGGGCTGACCAAAGACCAGTATTGTTCGTCCGGGCGATCGCCTCAGCGGCCAGCAAACTATTCAGGCCAGCCAGATGGCTGGCGCGGGGCAGAACCAACACACTGCCGCGCGCCACCAATTCATGCTGAAGCCAGTGACCATTTTCCATTAGGGCATGGGCAATCTTTTTGCCGTCCAGCGTCTCGTCTTCTCCCTCACAAAACAGGGCAAGTTTTTGTCCCTCCACCAAGGATTGAAGGCTTGCGCGGGATGCTTCGGCATGGGGCCAGCTTTGATAGTGGTCTGTGGGTTGCCAAAGTTCGGGTGCTTTGACCGAAGCAAGGACCAGGCGGTCACCATCTGATGCCGCGAGCTCATCGCCTGTTACTGCGCCCGAGACCAAGAAATCGCCGCATGGCTTCAGTGACAGGGGCATCGGAACAGCGTGCGCTGCAAGCCCGGAGAAAACCGCAGCTACCACTGCGCCCATAACTGCAATTGTCTTGACCATACTTCCCTCAAGCGGCAAGCCTACATTTGGGAAGCAATTGCATCAACGGGGAGATGATGGCTATGGCTCATGGTACGCATGAATATGCCGCGGACGAGCGCAACGCCCATGTGAAAATTAACATCAATGGCAATCTTGTCCCGCGGGACCAGGCCATGGTGTCGGTGTTCGATAGTGGGTTTGTTTTGGGTGACGGTGTGTGGGAGGGCCTCCGGGTTCATGGCGGTGTTATTGTGTTTTTGGGGCGCCACCTGAAGCGCCTTTATGAAGGGGCAAAAGCACTTGATATCGAAATGGTATTATCGCCAGAGCAGCTGGCCAACCGCTTGTATGAAACCATCGACGCCAACAATATGGAAGAAGGCGGCCACATTCGGCTTATGGTCACGCGCGGTGTTAAAGCAACACCCTATCAGGATCCGCGCGTTACCATCAGCGAACCCACAATTGTTATCATTCCTGAGTTTAAGTCACCGTTGAAGGAAACCCTTGATGACGGCATCAAGCTTTTCACAGTGCACGTGCGCAGGGGCTACCCGGATGTTCAGGACCAGAAGCTAAATTCTCACTCGAAGCTGAATTGCATTCTGGCATGCATCCAGGCGACAAAAGCCGGCGCAGACGAAGCGTTGATGCTTGACCCGCATGGTTTTGTTGCGACCTGTAACTCGACCCACTTTTTCATCGTGAAAGAGGGTGAAGTCTGGACGTCGACGGGCCAGTTTTGTCTGGGTGGTGTCACCCGGCGCCTTGTTCTTGAAAGTTGCCACGACCAAGGCATTCCCGCGTTTGAGAAAAACTTTAGCCTTACGGATGTTTACAGTGCTGACGAAGCCTTCGTTACAGGGACGTATGCCGGATTGGTGCCTGTTCACACCATTGACGGGCGCACTATCGGCGCGAACGATGCCGCAAATTGTTTGCCGGGCCCGATGGTCAAACGGCTGCGCGAAGCGTATGCGCTCAAGATAGCGGATGCCGTGAAAGCTGGCCGCGCACCATGACGCAGGACAGTACCAAACGGATCGCCATGTGGTCGGGCCCGCGGAACATTTCAACCGCACTCATGCGGTCTTTTGAAAACCGCCCTGACTGCCGTGTGGTCGATGAACCATTTTATGCCTACTACCTCCAAAAAACCGGCCTCGACCATCCGGGCAGGGATGAGGTGTTGGCCTGTCAACCCACTGATGCTGAAACTGTTATTCGATCGTTGGACCAATCGACCGGCACCTGCGTTTTCCTCCAGTATGAAAAGCATATGGCCCATCATTTTTTGCCAGAGACACCATCCTATTGGCTTAAAAAGCGGCGCCACTGTATTTTGCTGCGCGATCCGAAAGCTGTTATCGCCAGCTACGTCAAGTCACGGCCAGATGTGACGCTTGCAGATATCGGTGTACTGCAGCTTCGCGATTTGTTTGCCAAAATCTCTGAACAGCAGGGCGAGGCCCCTCTGGTTGTCGACAGCGATGATCTGTTGCAAGATCCTGCCGCTATGCTGCAGGAGCTGTGCATGCACCTTGGCGTCGAGTTTTTGCCTTCAATGCTGTCCTGGCCAGCCGGCAAAAGAGAGAGCGACGGCGTTTGGGCACCCTGGTGGTATCACCGTGTGGAGGCGTCCACTGGATTTGAAACAAGGGCGCCGTTTTCTGGAAAGTTAGACCCTAAATGGCATGATATCGCCCAGCAGGCGGTTGAGGTGTATGAAGAGCTGTCACAACACAAACTAGTGCTCTGATCAAATTAGATAAGTTGATCCTCAGGACTGGGTGCCTCTTTCGACATTGGCGCGGCTTCTGGCAACTCAACGGTAATGCTTGTGCCATGCGCAGGGGCTGACCGAATGGTCATGCTGCCGCCCAACAGGTCCAAAAACCGGTTAACAAGCGGCAGACCAAGCCCAGTGCCACCCACATTGTTTTTGCCTTTGTGAACTTGTCCGAAGGGCTCCAAAGCCTGATCGATTTCCTCTTTGCTCATGCCAATGCCTGTGTCTGCAACAACGATTTTATAGCCAGCCTCAATGATCTCAGACCGCACGGCCACTTGGCCGCCAGCCGGTGTGAATTTGATAGCGTTGGAGAGCAAGTTCACCAAAATCTGCCGAATAATGCGCTCATCACTGATGATCATGGAAGACTCGAGCTCCTTCACCAGCCTGATCGACCTGTCATTGGCCGAGTTTTGAACCATACGAACCGACTCTTCGATGACTTCAACCGGATCCATGGCTTCGGCAAACACTTCCATTTTACCGGCGTCCAGCTTGGAGATGTTGAGGATGTCATTGATGACGGTCAGCAAATGTTCACCGCTGGAGCGAATGATATCGAGATACTCCTTGTTTTTTTCACCCTTTACTTCGCCGTGAAGTTCAAGGCGGACAATCTCGGCAAATCCGATAATGGCATTCAGGGGTGTTCGCACCTCGTGGCTCATTGAGGCAAGAAAAGCCATTTTGGTGCGGTCGGCCTTTTCAAGTTCATTGATCAGGGATCGCGCACGAAGAATGAAAACCCAAAGAGAAGCAAACACAATCACCAGTAAAAACAGTGTAGGCCAGGCCATGGCGTCTTGAAGGTCAGCACCGGGGTGCGATGGATTCCAGTTCAATTGTGCGACGACCAAATCATTCAGGCCAGATATTAATGCTGCGGCTTTGCCCTGTAGTTGACTGCGACCGTGGATGATATTTGAAATGGTCAGTGAGGATAAATTGAGGTCTTCGCCAATCGAATCAATAACATCCGAACTAAGCTCCTGATAAAAAACAACAACAGGCCGCCGGACTGAACCGAGTGGTGGATCATACTGCCTGGCCCCCGCGGGCTGGATCATACTTATTCCAACAGCGTAAACCCGGGCTCCGCTGACCACAAAGCCACTCGCCGAGATGCCAACATCCCTGTCCAGCGGGACCAGGCTATCGATGGTGTCCTTGAGGCCGTTTTGTAAAAAAGCCATTAGTTGCGGCGGTGTATTGGCAGTATTTCTTTGATACAAAACACTGTAATCAGCGCGGAGCAGGATCGTGCCATCTATGAAAGCTTGCCCTTCTGCTGTGCCGCCATAGATGCTGTTGATCCATTCCAGATCTTCTTCCAGATGGACTTTTTCAACGGCCTCATCCCACCAGCTGTTGTCTTCGGCGGTGGTTTCCAGCCGTTCAGGCAGCTTGGCGATCATATCGGCCACCAGCCGCTCCTCTGAAGCGCGGGAATTATCGTCCAAACGGTTGGTAAGAAAAATCGTGATTGCAGAGATTGCAAGCAAGCTCGCCACAACGGCCCCAATAACAGGCAATATGAGACGGTAGAGTTGCATGAACCCCCACTAAACCACCCCCATGGCACTGTGCCCGAAAATGGTAAAGGATTTGCAAATTTTGCCCTAATTGAATCTGGGTTTTGCAGCCGGTGAGACGAAATAGCGGCCAAAATTCCTTCAAAGCGTGCAAAATACAACTACAAACTTGGTGCAGCAGGTTGACCCGTCAGGCGAATCCCTTTACATGCCAGTTGCTGGTGAGATGGTCCCGTAGCTCAGTTGGATAGAGCACCAGATTCCTAATCCCCGGTCCCGGAGGAGGAATCTCTTTATCTTACTCGGGGTTGCGCAGGTATGTATGTTAGGTGGGAAACTTGAGAGCAACTTTGGGGCCCCGTAGCTCAGCAGGATAGAGCGACAGATTCCTAATCTGTAGGCCACTGGTTCGAATCCAGTCGGGGTCACCAACAATTGCTAACGGTAGATCGATAGGTGACTAATAAACAAAGCAAGCCTCATTGTTACCGTTCAAATGACAATTGCCCTTGTATTTTAATAGTCTGATTTAAAGGAAGTTTTTGTTTGGATACGGAGGCCGATACATGTCGAAAAGAAGTAGTCCCAAAACTTGTTGAAGCTGGTTGGGATACTTCGCCACATGCTATCAATGAACAACGATCGTTTACCGACGGGCGTATCGTATTTGTTGGTGGAAAGGCGCGTCGCGGGCGACAAAAGCGAGCCGACTATATTCTGCGTTATCGACCAGACTTTCCTATTGCGGTAGTTGAAGCGAAATCCAAATACAAGCACGCTGCCGATGGCCTTCAGCAAGCAAAAGAATACGCGGAGATACTTGGTCTAAGCTTCGCTTATGCGACCAACGGCAGAGAAATAATCGAGGTAGACTATATCACTGGTATTGAGCGTGATCTTACCACATTTCCGTCACCGGAAGAACTTTGGCAACGCCTTTCTCTGTCTGAAGAACTTAGCGACAATATAAAGGAACACTTACTGTCGCCAACCTTTCCAGATAAGGACAAGCCGCTCCGCTACTACCAAGAAATTGCAGTTAATCGCGCCATACAATCAGTCCTTCAGCAGCGTAAACGTGTTCTGTTGACCCTCTGCACTGGCGCAGGCAAAACTGCTATTGCGTTCCAAATATGCTGGAAGCTCTGGAACAGTACTTGGAACCCGAAAGGCAAAAACCGAAAACCGAAAATTCTATTCCTCGCAGATAGAAATGTCTTGGTGGACGATCCTAAAGATAAAGACTTCAGCGCCTTTGGTGATGCTCGTTTCAAGATTAGCGGAGGAGAGGTTAGCAAGGGCCGAGACATTTATTTCGCAATTTATCAAGCAATAGCAGGCAACGAGTCCCGCGACGGGTTATTCAAGGAATATGCGAAAGATTTCTTCGACCTTATCATTGTTGATGAATGTCATAGAGGTAGTGCCCGCGATGACAGTAACTGGCGTGAAATACTAGATTGGTTTGAACCAGCCTTCCAGATTGGGATGACTGCCACTCCCAAAAGGGAAGACAATGTTGATACCTATAGCTATTTTGGCGACCCTGTTTACGAATATAGCCTTGCGCAAGGCATTGCTGATGGTTTCTTGGCACCATACAGAGTGCACCGCATTATATCTGATTTCGATGCTGCAGGCTGGCGTCCTTCTCAAGGTGAACTTGATCGTTATGGGCGGGAAATTCCTGACGCGCATTACGGAACGCGCGATTTCGAACGCGTCATCGCCCTCAGGGCAAGGACCGAAGCTTTCGCTACGCACCTAACAAGTTTCCTGAAGCAAACCGACCGCTTTGCAAAAACCATCGTATTTTGTGTTAACCAAGAGCATGCACTTGATATGCGCAATGCACTGGTGCGTCTAAATTCAGATTTAGTGAAACAGTATCCTGATTATGTTTGTAGAGTAACTTCTGATGAAGGGGACATTGGCTCTGCCCACCGGGCTAAGTTCCAGGATATTGACACTTCCAGCCCCGTCATTCTCACAACGTCACAGCTGCTAACAACAGGTGTTGATGCTCCCACTTGTAAAAATGTGGTGTTGGCCCGTGTGGTTGGTTCTATGTCTGAGTTCAAGCAGATTATTGGACGTGGAACCCGCCTGCGGCCTGACTACGGAAAGCTCGCCTTTAACATCATCGACTACACGGGTACTGCAACCGAAAAGTTTGCCGACCCGGCCTTTGATGGCGACCCTGTTAGAGAACAAGAACAAATTATCGACGAAGATGGTGGTGTTGTCGACGAAACTGAAATTACCGAAGAAACCGATACCCCCTCTGACCTTGATGAAGCCGATATTGATGACGCAAACGATGGACTACCCGAAGATACAGAGCCCGGGTTGCCCAAAAAATTCTATTATGATGGTGGTAGTGTCGAGATTATCCGCCAGCTTGTCTACGAGCTCGACTCTGAAGGTAAGCAACTAGCGGTACGTCAACTCACAGATTACACCGGTGAAAAAGTGCGGACGCTCTATCCCAATGCTTCCGAACTCAGAAAAGACTGGCTCGATCCGGACCGACGGGCCGATATTATCGAACAACTAGAAGACAAGGGCATCGATACGCAAACACTTGGTGAAGCAGTCGGTAAGCCTGAAGCTGACCCTTTCGACCTACTTTGCCATTTAGCCTATAACGCACCTTTGCGGACGCGCCGTGAACGTGCTGAAAGATTGAAACGCGAAGAGGCGGCATTCTTCGGAGAGCATGGAGATAAAGCCCGCGAAGTGCTCGACGCGCTCATTGAGAAATATGCGGAGCATGGAACCGCGCAATTCAAAATGCCGGATGTGCTTGAAATCCCGCCCTTTAACGATTGGGGAAACGTCGTGGAAATCGCCGCCCGCTTCGGCGGCGGCAAGGCCATGCGCGAAGCCGTCAACGAACTACAAAAACGCCTCTACGGCGCATAAGAAAGAGAAATATCCTTGGCACGGCAAATGAAAAAGAAGCAGCCACAAACCACCGCCCAACGCCTTGACAGCATCATCAAGTCGGCGCGCAAGATCATGCGCAAGGATAAGGGATTAAGCGGCGACCTTGACCGTTTACCTATGCTGACATGGATTATGTTTCTGAAGTTCTTGGACGATATGGAACATATCGAGGAAGAACGCGCGGAGATTGCGGGCAAAGCGTATCGAGGCGCTATCGAAGCACCCTACCGTTGGCGCGATTGGGCCGCTGAAGAAGGCGGTATTACCGGCCCAGACCTAATCAATTTCCTAACTATGGACAAGGCTGAGCGCCCAGATGGAACGAAAGGCGCTGGCCTGTTCGCTTATCTGAGAAACCTTCGCGGAGACAACGGCACGCGTGGGCGTAAAGATGTAATTGCAACTGTTTTCCGGGGTCTGTCGAACCGTATGGAGAGCGGTTATCTGTTGCGCGACGTTATCAATCTTATTGACGGTATCCACTTCGATTCCTCCGACGAGATTCACACACTTGGTCGTCTATATGAAAGCTTATTGCGCGAAATGCGCGACGCCGCTGGAGACTCGGGCGAGTTCTACACACCCCGCTCTATTGTTCGGTTTATGGTCGAGGTGATGGACCCAAAGCTTGGCGAAGCGGTCCTTGATCCAGCATGTGGCACAGGCGGTTTTCTAACAGAAACCTACGAGCATATGGCCAAGCAAGCCGACACGGTCGAAAAACGCGAAACCCTACAGTCATCAAGTATTTTCGGTGGAGAGGCGAAGCCACTCCCCTTCCTTCTAGTTCAAATGAATCTATTACTGCATGGACTAGAGCCCCCCAAAATCACGCCGGACAATTCACTAAAGGTTCGCTTGTCAGAGATTGGCGAGGCCGACCGTGTGGACGTCATTCTGTCAAACCCGCCTTTCGGCGGGGAAGAAGAAACCGGCATCCTGAACAACTTTCCGGAAGACCGGCGAACGGCAGAAACCGCACTGCTATTCTTGCAACTAATCATGCGGCGGGTGAAGCGCAGTGGAAAAGGTCGTGCTGCTGTCATCGTGCCACACGGAGTTTTGTTTGGCGATGGTATTGGAGCGCGCATCAAGGCGGACCTGTTGAAGGAATTCAACCTGCACACTGTCATGCGTCTGCCAGAAGGGGTCTTTGCGCCCTATACCGATATTCCAACAAATATTATTTTCTTCGACTCGACCAAGGCAACCGGCGATATTTGGTTCTACGAACAACCCAAGCCAGAAGGAAGGAAGAAATACTCCAAAACCGCGCCGTTGACCTTTGACGAATTGAAGCCTTGTCTAGATTGGTGGGATGCACGAGTAGAAAACGAGCAGGTGTGGAAAGTGTGTGGTCCTGATCTCATCGAAACCGATGAAGAAGGTAGGATTATTGCCTGCAATCTTGACCTGAAAAACCCGAATGCAGGAGGTGTCATCGATCACCGCACACCGCTCGAAATCGTAGAGAGCATTGAAGCCAAAGAGCAGCGAATTCTTGCGATCATGAGCGATATCAAGCGCACTCTGTCGGAGACGACAAAGTGACCTGGAAAAGTACCATTCTTGAAGACGTGATATCTCATCGAAAAGAATTCATCGAAATCGAACCCGATGAAACTTACATGCGTTGCCGCGTCCGAACATCGGCGCGTGGCATTGTACTAAGAGATCGCGTTGAAGGATCGACGATCAAGACAAAGAAACAACAGGTGTGCCGTGCTGGCGAATTTCTTGTTGCTGAGATCGACGCTAAAATGGGTGGCTATGGCGTGGTCCCATCGGAGTTAGAAGGCGCAATAGTTTCAAGTCACTATTTTCTGTATCACGCGGACGAAACAAGACTCCTTCCAAGTTTTCTGGACTGGTATTCAAAGACCCCTCTTTTCTTCGAACAAGTTAAGGCCCGTGGTTCAACCAATTACGCTGCCATACGGCCAGATGCCATTTTAGGTTACAGCATTCCTCTACCGTCGTTAGACGAGCAATACGCCATTGTGCGCCGCTTAGACAGCGCAATTTCTGGGTTGCAAGAAGTCGCCGCACTGTCTCGTACCGTAGACGCCGATTGCCACGCATTGGTTTATCGTCTGCATGATAAGCTTTCGGCCCCTGAGGAAGTAGAGTTTGGCGATCTGGTACAGTTGGACGAGCGGAAAGTTGCAGTAGACGTCGACGAAGAGTTTCCCCAACTTGGCATTCGTAGTTTTGGTAACGGACTTTTTTTCAAAGACCCCGTGAAAGGCTCCGAGACTTCCTATAAAAAATTCAATCAAGCATACGAGGGGGCGCTGGTAGTCAGCCAACCTAAAGGTTGGGAAGGGGCAGTTGCTATAGCTGACTCAGATCACGATGGTTGGTTTCTATCGCCTGAATACCGAACATTCCGATGCAACAGGGAAATGCTAGACCCACATTACTTAGCCGCTCTAATTGTAACTCCTTGGTTTCAATTCGAGTTGTCAAAAATGACTAAGGGTCAAGGAGCGCGTCGAGAGCGACTTCGTCCTGAAATGCTGATGGCGCTTAAGTTACGCATACCAAAACTAGAGCAGCAACGGACAGCATTAGCCGTAATCCGAAATTCCCGACAAGTAGCTATTACAATGCGATCTCGTTTAAGGGATGCAGATGCTCTCATTCCCGCAATGTTGTATGATATTTTCGAGAAACCAGAATATAAGACGAAAGCGAAATTAAAGACGGAAGACACAAATGTTATTCAACTTCCAACCAAACAGGAAACCGCAGTTGATACAGCGTTTAAGGAGGCCGTTCTTGTCGGAGCTGTCGTCAGGGCCTTCGACGAAGACAACAGTCAACCTATAGGTAATTTCCGTCTGCAAAAGGCGGTTTATTTTGCGCGTCGTCAGATGGGCGAAAACGCGCTCGACAAGGATTATCTACGCAAAGCCGCTGGCCCTTACAATCCCAAAATGCGCTATTCCGGTGGCATCAAAATCGCCACCGACAAGAATTGGATTAAGCGCGCAACCGGCAAATACGGAGAAGGCAACGCGCTGGGCGACAGTGCCTTAGAAATGGACGAATGGATTGAACGCTACCAGTTCGCCGCCGCCGCCGCATGGGTGCGCGACCGTTTCAAGTACAAATCCAATGACCTGTGGGAAACCCTCGCAACCATCGACTACGCTATATTGGCATTGGACCACAGCGGCACCCAGCCAACCCCAGCCGCAATCCTTTCCTATATAGAATCAGATTACGAATGGCAGCCTAAGGTCAAAAAACTAAGCCTCAATGAGTCGTCGATCCAAAATGTTATGGTCGAACTTGAAACACTATTTCTTCCTCTATGAAGATATCTAGAGTGGCTTATGAAAACTAGTTGCCGTGACTGTGTGGGGAAATCACTACTCTTCGAGTAGATTGGCAGAATGATTCAAGGTGCTTGTCATGCCACCACTGAACCAAAAGCCGCAGACTCTACAGATCCCCTCACGCGCGTGCGCGCGGGAGCGAAATTCCCGATTAAAGTTGCTTAGGAGTTTCTAGAAGCTTGCAGCGATAGTCAGAATGCGACGACATGCGCTACATTCAGATATCGGAGCCGGGGATTAACTATCCCCGTGAAGGTGCGTTCTGAAAAATCAGAAGCACAAGCCCAGGGTGGGAGAGGCCCCTCCGGGTCTCCCCCTTGGGCGTGCCACTGGGCTATAGACCCGCGATAAAACCGCGAAATGCTATCTCCCGCGAAGCCGCGAAACCCCTTAAGGGAAATCGCGGGTGAAACGCCCGTGAAAACACGCGATCCACCCGCGAAATACCCGCGAACTTAGAACGGGACGGGGTTTGTGTTAACGAAGTGCGGCACGGACTTTTTAGCTGTCTTGTCGTGCCTGTCTTCTCGGATAAGAAGGCCGTCCCGTTCCATCGCCTGTATTTTGGCCTTTGCAACGCCTGGCTTTACGTCAAAGCGCTCCGCAACAAGCTTATGAACGGCTACGTTGCTTCTGCTGTCGAACGTCGCCCGTTTGCCGTCCAGGAACTCTGCCACCTCTGAGGAGACAAGTGTGTCCCTTAACGTTACGGGTTGCATTGCAGGGGACCACTGACCGATAGCTTCGTCATGAAAAACTACGATTTCCAGCCAATCCTCCCGCGTCGCGTCAGCATAGTTTTGCTTTGCGGATAGGATGCCCTTGTACCGCCTACGCTTCTCCTCCGGCACATCGAAGCCATGCCCTTCTGGCAATGTGACCACTTGGTTGGCACAACGGACACGGCCCGCGATGGCAGATGCACCCCGCATGCCGTCCATACTGCCCGCTGTCGCTCCCTTGCGGGTATGGTGGACCGCTAGGATGGCACAGTCGGTCGCGATGGCGATCTGCCGAAGCATCTCAACGAGAAAGTTCATTTCGACATTGTTGTTTTCGTCGAGGTTCCCCGCCAGTTCGATTAAGGGGTCCAGGATAACCAGCTTGGCGCCGGTCTCTTGGATATGATCTTTGAGTTCATTGTAGAACGACGTTGTCACAAGCTTACCCTCCTCGTCCCGCATAGCGATATGGGTCGATGGGCGGTCTAGATACTCAATCCGCGTTTCTTCCGGTATGGGCTGGGTGTGCTCTATCGCCCATGTTCGGCGGTCGATTTCTTGGACATCGTCCTCCCGATTGACCAGTAGCACCGGGCCAGGATCGACGAGCGTGAACGGACCCCATTGTTCTCCTGACGCGACCATCACCGCGATGTGTAGCGATAAGAGCGATTTCCCCGCCGATGGTTCACCGAACAAGATGCCAAGCTGTCCGCGCATGGCGACCCCATCAATGACCCAGGGGCGAGGCACACGCTCTCTGCGCGGGAACAACGAAACGCGTTCGCCGCGATTGTCCTCCTCGGAGACTGCATCTTCCAAATTCATGATACGACCCTCCCGTTTTTGGAGAGCCAGTCCCTGATCTGCCTTGCTACATGGGCGCTCGGGTCTCTACGGGTTTTACCATTCGGCTCAAAGTAGGCCCTGTGAGAAACGGATTGATCATTTGCGGGGGCAGCCAAAAGGCAAGCCGCTGTTAGATCGATATCCGTTTGCTCTATCGGGTCACGCTCGCCCAGCACCGCCCCGATAAAGGCAAACTCATGCTCAGACCGTGATGGGAATTTCGCGGGCCGATGGGTTAACAACTGCCATGCACGCGGTGTGACGCACTCCTTAACTTGTTCCAGCGTAAACCCCTCGACCGAGAAGGACACAGGATCAGCTGCAGAGGACACTGGAGGATCACTCCGTCCTGCCTCGGCCAGGGGTAGCCTGGAATCCCAATTCGCGTGGACGAGTCTGCAGAGAGCGCCATGTCGTTCAGGTTTTCTATTTATGGTTCCAGGTAACCGCCAGACGTGTTCACAGGTCCAGCAGTTCGGATCAACTGGTAACTCGGGGAACTGATCCCTTAGCCATAGGTTTACAGCCTCGCAATCGTGCCGATCCTCGATATTTTCATCGAAGCGCCAATGAGCCTGATATCCTCCACCGGTAAACGCAATATAGGTGGGTTTCCAGTCGAGTTTGTTGTTTAGCGTCCAAGCGACATCTTCATCCCAGCCACACTTATCAACGTCTAACCAGACGCCGACACAGAGTTCTATATCTTCCTTGCTGGGTTTATTTACTGGGTCCATCTGATGCGAATTACCGACGAAGTATACGGAGCGGCCTTTCTCATCGCACCACCAACGTGCCGCCCAAGCAGCTCTTCGAACTGAGTCGTATTGCTTGGTATAGAAACATCGCGTTTCGTGGTCGAGGAATGATAGCGTTGGACGTCTGCGCCCGAACATCCGGAGAAACCGTTGTGTCTCCTTTAGTTCTGACTTGGAGCAGCTATCATTGATTGTGTTCAGGACATCGTTTGAGTTTGGGCCCTCGGTTATGCAGCGATCGGGGGCCTTTTCTTGTCTATCCATGGCTCACCCCCGTCGCTTCGCAGTGAACCACTCGTCCAGATCGGACCGCTTATAGCGAACTGATTGAGCGAGTTTGATGTATGGTGGGCCGTAGCCTCGGCTGCGCCAGATATCCAAGGTTGCCTTGGAAAAACCAACGTATTCTGCAGTTTGGGCGACAGATAGATACTCAGGCTGAACCAAGCCAAGCTGCTTTAGATGCTGCTCAGCGGTTTGCCTGACGGTGTTTTCAATAAGGGTTTCGATGCTCATGCAACGCCTCCTAGTCCCGAGCCGGGACGGTTGAGGCAGCTGCGCATCACTCCGTAGAATGCGCTCTAAACGAGTTTGCCCAATAACGGAGCCTAAGGGGCCACTGCAGATTTGAACGAGTTAGTATTAACACAGGTTCCGGTTAATTATAATCCATTTTATTCCATAGCTGATCATTGATGCATTGCTGCCACCGGCTCAACGTCTCCATACTTGGGCGCATGTAGCCTTCCGTGACGTCACTATCGGGGACGGTATGGTTCATCAAAATCTTAGTGACTATCCTGGGGCAGTCGACATCCAAAGCAGTAGAAGCATAGGTATCGCGCAGCCGGTGCGCCGACGGAACATGGACCTGGCGGTCACGCGGTGAGACCATATGGCTAACGACTTTCCGCTTGTCTTTATTGATCCAAGCCGGGAATGCCCAGCCCAGATCATCGCCAAACATCACGGGGTTTTCCATTTGGCGACACTGCAGGATTTCTAGTGCTTGTTTGCTTAGTGGCACCGTGAAGGCGCGGTCGACACCTCCCTTGGGTTTAGGGCGATAGATCGTACCTTCGTCGAAATTCACTTCATCCCATCTCACGGTTAAAGCATCCGTGCGGCGTAGACCCGTGCTCAAGACGAATAACCACCAGTCGCGCCGGACTGGGTTTTGGATTTCATCAATACGTTCGCGCCAATCCCTCAAGTCAGCGACAGGCTCGCGGCGGCGATACTCTCGGTTCCACTCGACCCCGATAGTTGGGTTCGGCGGTAGCTCCAACGTCTTCAGCGCCTTGTTGTAAACAGCGCGGATAATGCGGAATACGCGGTTGGCGCAGTATGGCCCTGATGAACGAGAAAGCTTCTTATGACGCTCCCGGCACTCTCGCTTTGTTATCTCTCCGAGCTGCCGGTCCAGCCATGGCTGAAGATGCCTTTCGGCTTCCTCTATCATTCTTTCTTGGGAGACTTTACCCGCCTCTCGCATGTCTTGGGCGTGAAGCTCTATAGCTTGCCGTAGAGTAATGCGATCATCGATACGACCAAATGCACCGTTTGTGTCATGCTCGAGGATGCGCCGCCTTGCGAGGTCGCGCGCCTCTCCTATTCGCATCGTCGGGTGTGACCCTAGTGCATATCTCTTACGGCCAGACTTCTGAACGACGAGGGATTTGCTGCCGGTTGGCCGTACGATTAAGCCGAAACCTTTAAGCTCTGTGTCCCAATATGCGCCCTGTTTGGCGGACTGCGCGAAACTTTCTGTGATCTTAATTACAGGCATCGAGAAACTCCCGGGAAACTTGATTGTCTATAACCCGGTATAAGTCGATGGTCCCTATGGACCTAGAGAAATCAATGGCTTATGGTGAAAACCATGCCTGTGTAAAACCCGACGGCGGCGCTTCCTAATCTGGGGGCCGCAGGTTCGAATCCTGCCGGGATCACCACCAGCCTGACAAGTCGCCATGCACGGTTTTACTGCGTGCCTTCCCCAATATAGCGGCTAATGCGATCAAAAAGGTCTTTCATTGCCGCGCCGGTTTCCGGCAGCTCTTCACGGGGCACATCCAGATGGTTGATCGGGATTTCCTGATAATATTGATCGAACACAGGCTTCACCATTTCATAGGCAAAGTTGGGAATTTTGCGACCTTTCCTGAACTCCGCGATCGGGATTTCTGCTTCGATAATCCCGTCTTTGTCTTTCGTGGGCTCTTTCGCCAGAATTTTCCCCTTGTTATCGACAATAATCGACTCGCCCGCCGAATAGTTCGGATTGAGCGGCAGGGCAAAATTCGACATCGCTGAATAATAATTATTGGTGAAGGCGGTGTAGGTCACATCCGCTTCGTCAAACAGGGTTGCGGTCCTGAGCATGATTTCCGTACCGCGCATGGCAAAGGCCGCAAATATAAATGGGTCGAACTGCACTGTGCTGACGGCAATATTGCCAAACTCGGTCCGCAGCACCGGAAATTCCTCTTCCATGCCGTACATGGCGCGGTATTTGTCGCGTACCGCCTCGATCGTTGTGGTGGTGATTTCGCGGTCCGCATAAAGACGTTTGATGTTGCGGGATTTCCAGAACTTCTTAACAATTTCGCCCTCACGGTTAATCACCGTATTGATGCTGAGGATATGCCCGGGCCAGTCCGGGTCGACCGCGTAGCTGCCAAAAATCAGGTAGGTGTCACACGCTTTTGCAACCTCAGCCAAACGGTCTGTTTTGGGTCCCGGAATTTGCACGGTGTAGGGAAGCTTCTCTGTGCGGGAGCCAGAGGAATAGCCGGTTAGCGGGAATTCGTGATAGAGAAGAATGTCAGGCTTTTTGCCAGTACTGCAGGCGTCATTTGCCATCTTTTCCATGTGGGCAAGGTTGAAATCCAGCCCCTCTTCGATCGATGGGAAAGACTTCAGTGAATTGACACCGGTTTGAATGACTTTCAATACCACGACGTCTTTTTCCAGAGGCACCGTCGGGTAGGAGCCGTCAGGCTGCACCAACAGCGGCATGTCCATGGCTTTCTGGGCGTTTGATTGCTCACCCCCCATTGACAATCCAAGTAAAAAAGCTGCGCCAGCGGCGAAGCCAAGGGTTGCTGCCAGTGTTTTCTGCATGAGACGTCCTTCCGCTAATTGGGTGGGCATAATGATATGCCCCCAAACAGGCTTCATTGACGTACATCAGCAACGATGTGTGGACTTTGCCGCACCCGTGCCACATTTTGTGCAAAAAACTAGTTGCAAAGACGAAGGGCGGCTGATTTCAATGCGTACCAGATCAGTCGACAGCAAAATGGATCCAGATTGTATGTTTACCCCATCAAACGCCGCCCGGCTCGCACGCCGACCGGTTGCTGCATGCCTATTGGCCGGTGCTGCCACCGTGGCTTTGGCACAAGCAGCGAGCGCGCAAACCGCCGAAATTGACCAGGACCGAACCACGGCGGCAACAACATCTGAATTCCTTGGGGTCGACCCGGGGATCTTGTCGCTGCTGGATGGGGTAACACTCAGTGCACCAACAGGCCCTGTGCTGACGGTCAATGGTCCTCATTCGCTTGTCTTGTCTGGCACAGTGCAAGGGCTGGATGCGACCTCCAGCATTGGTGTGTTTGTTGATACTGACCTGGCCGGTCCGTCAGGCATTACGCTCGATGGCTCCATTGTGCTGAACGGCCCGGATGGTTTTGAACTTGATCTTGGGCTTGAAGGCACAAATACCGGTATTTTGATTGAAGGTGACGCTGCGTTTGTTGGTGACCTGACGCTTGCCAGCACTGCTGATATTGACGTTTGGGGCGCTGGAAGCACCGGCATCCTGATCAACAGCCCGTTCGAAGGCGATATTTCCCTTGATGGCAACATCACAATGTTTGGCAACCGCGCTTCAGCCTTCACGCTGAATGGCCCCCTTACGGGTGATCTGGCTATTCTGGGTGCGCTCACGTCTACAAACCCGGACGGTGCAGGCGCGCTGATCAACGGCCCTATCTCCGGTGCGTTCATCCTCGATGGTGTTATTCAAGCTGGCGAAAGCATTACCTTTGACGACGACAACAACACCATTGATGCCGTGCCCGGCATCGCAGCCATTCAGGTAACAGATTCCATCGGCGCGGGCATATTGCTGCAAGGTGTCGGCGTTGAGTTCACAGAAGACGGTGACGGCGACGACGCAACCTTTTTGACAGACTCGGTCATTTCCAACAATGGTGGCACCACCGGAGTCAGCATTGTTAACCAGTCAGAAGGCAGTGACCTGACCATCGGTCTGGTTGATGGCCTTACGTACGGTTTTGTTGGTCGGGGCACCATCGATATTGACGGCGACTCAGCCGGTATTTCAGCAGTTGGGGTTGACGTCAGAGGTTTTTCCGCCACCGCGCAAACAATTTTGGCGGGCGGCATCCATTTCGATACAGGCCTGTTGGACGTCAATACAATTGATGCGGACGCCGTTGGTGTGCAGGTCGGCGATTTTGCAACCGTGCCGGAAATTTATAACCGTGGCAGAATCCTCGCTGAAGTTGGCGTTTCCGCAACCCTTGATGACGACGGCAACACTGTTTTTGGCCCCGGCGGCAATGCGACCGCAATCCTTGTTGAAGAAAACGGGACGCTTACCTCTGTTTTGAATGAGGGCGATATATTGTCCGGCGCAGGGAATGCAGGCACGGATGCCTATGGCATTTTGGACCGGTCCGGAACGCTCACCAACATTCGAAATGAAGGCAGCATCCTTGCGGACCGCTCAAACCCCGAAGAACTCGATGTCACCGGCGTTGCTGTGGCCATTGATGTTCAGGCGAATTCAACCGGCGTAACGCTTTTTAACAGTGGTACGATCCGTGGTGACATTTTGCTCGGGTCGGGCGACGACCTCGTTACATTTGAAGACGGCGTGCTCAACGGTGATATAGACTTTGGCCTTGGCGCAAACAGCTTCACTTTGACAGG
Source organism: Kordiimonas sp. (assembly GCA_963921265.3). Lineage (GTDB taxonomy): Bacteria > Pseudomonadota > Alphaproteobacteria > Sphingomonadales > Kordiimonadaceae > Kordiimonas. The sequence goes on along the minus strand of OZ001196.2, from coordinate 2,281,186 downwards.
CGAGTCCGCTTTTTCAGGGTCAATCAGTCATGCAGGCACGCTGGATTTGTTTGTTTCTGGTGCTGACCTTGAACTGGCGTTGGACCAAGACCTGGCCGTTTCCAGCGCCAGGTTCGAAAACGCGTCTACGATCAGTATTTTTGTTGATCCGCAAAATGCCATTCAAGGCCAGTTCATCGCCTCCGGTGATGTGTTTATCGCGGCAGACACCCTGATTGACCCGGACGTAACCTCATTTGTTTTTGAAGAAACCACTTATGAGTTTCTCACGTCCGGCGGCCTGACGGTTGATGCTTCAGACCTCAATGCACTCCTGACCGAAGCGCCGTTTATCTATCAAACAGAACTTGGCCTGTCTGGCGATACATCCAACAATTTGGCATTGACCATTCGCCCAAAAACGGCAGACGAGCTGGCGCTCGATCCAAATGCAACAATCCTCTATGAGCATTTCCTGGATACGGCGCTTGATCCCAATAACCAGATCGAAAATGCCCTGACTGGCTTGACCACAAGAGAAGCGACAAATGACGCCTTCACCAGCCTTGTGGGTGATGCGTCCTCAGCCTCCTTTGACCTGGCTGCGATTATCAGTGATGTGCAGCAGTCGCGGTTGCGGGATAATTTGGCCGGATTTGTCCGCAGCTCTGGCCGAGACCAAACATTCTGGGCGCAACAAGTGGCCACCTACGCAACAGCAGACTCATCAAGTGAAGATGCCTGGGAAGCAAGTTACCTGAGTGTCGGCGTTGCCGTGGGCGCGGACTTCTTCGCGGACGAGAATTTTGCCTGGGGCCTGCAGGGCGGGTTCCTGCTTTCGGGTGTGAACCGTGACACGGGCTTTGGTGACGAATTGTCGGTCTTTTCACCGTTCTTGGGTGCCTACGCCATGATGCGTTCGGGCGGACTGTACGCCGGCGTAAACGCAACAGCGACCTATCACAATATTGACCGGGATCGCCTTGTTGCAGTGGGTGCAACCGCGCTTGACGCGGTCAGTGCAACCACCGCCTGGCAGTTTGAAGGCACGTTTGCCGCCGGGTATCAGTTGACCGCGGGCAAGTTTTCGCTGCGTCCTGAAATTGGGATTTCAGGCACCAGTTACAGTGAAGGCTCCTATGAAGAAGATGGGGCGGTTTCTGCAAACTTGCGTGTTGGATCGCGGAGCCTGTCGCGGGTTGACGGGTTTGCCAGTATTACCGCAGGTTATGACTTCACTTGGAAAGAAGGCGAGGTTCCAACCATTTTGCGCCCTGAACTATTTGCGCAATATCAAACCCTGCTTGTTGGCGGCGACCCGGGCACTGTTCAATTGGGTTTCCTGGCAACCGACACCACCACAACATTTGCCATCGACGAAATCGGTGACAATGTGAAGGCCGCTGGTGTTGCGTTTCACCTGTTTGGCCAGGGCACAGCAGCAGCCATGCGCTATACCTACCGCGAGCGCGAGTTCTTCCAGTCTCACGAAGCGTCTTTGAATTTCAGGCTGAATTTCTAGGCTAAAAAAAGAAAAGTGGCCGACGAGCGCGAGGAGGAGGAAATCAAGGGGATAACTCGCCGGCCACATTAAGGTCCTTCTGAGGGAATGAATCAGAAGGTATGGGGTTGGGGGTTCGAAACGTTTTGTCTAAGCCTCTATTTATTTGTGTTTAGCTTGAAGTCGGCAATCAGGGACCGGTCCCGGTCAAAACTGATATCGTTGCGCTCTTTCAGGCCGTCACTCAGACCTGCTGCCAGTGGCAGGAAATTCTTCTGATCAAATGAAACGCTGAAGATTGTGCGGGGCTGTAATTCCTCATGCACTTTGAAAGCCGGGTTCAAACGATAGCGGTTACCGCTCGTGTCTTTTTCGACATATGCAGGGTTGTAGTCTGCAGTTTGCACCAGTCCTGAAAAATCACCCAATTTTGCTGCTGTTCCAATATCAGCTGCACCGCTTGGCAGTGAGACGATTAGGGCAGCCATTGCAGCTGTTGCAGTGAAGATTGTGTTGCGAACGATATTCAAAGTTTTGTGTGTCATTTTCAGGCTCCTGCCGCCCCTTGCGGCGTTTGCGTTTCTGTCATGAACAGGATATGGGGTGACAATTAAAAACAATAAGTGGAATTTAATCGTTTCTTTGTCCACTTTATGTCATGAATAGAAAATGCAAAGTTACAGCAACATCGCCACCTTTATCGAAGTCGCCCGCTGCCGCAGTTTCGCGGAAGCGTCCTCCCGGCTCGGCCTTTCAACATCTACGACCAGCAAAGCAGTTGCCCGGCTGGAAGAGGACCTTGGTGTGAAGCTTTTGCACCGAACCACACGCAGTGTTGGATTAACGCCAGAGGGCACCCGCTTTCTTGAAGGCGCCAGCCGCGTTGTCAGTGATCTGGATTCACTCGTGCGGGAAGTCACAGACACCCGTGAAATACCGCAAGGCCGCCTTGTCATTGGGGCAACGGTGGTGTTTGGTCGCATGTGGCTGATGGAACAGGCGGTGGAGTTCAGGCGCCTTTATCCCGACGTGGAAGTTGAACTTGTGCTGGATGATCGTGCGTCAGATCTGGCGGCAGATGGCCTTGATATTGTCATTCGCGCAGGCGACCTTGAGGACAATGCCAATCTGGTGGCGCGCAAGTTTTTTGAAGATCAAACGGTGCTTTGCGCAAGTCCCGAATATTTGGCCAAAAACGGTATTCCGATGACGGTGGAGGACCTGGATAACCACTGCTGTTTGCAGTTCAGGAACCCGGCCCACGGGCGTCTGTATCCCTATAGGTTTACGCTTAAGGGGCATTCGATCAGCAAAGTGATGGGTGGTGGCTTGATCGCCAACGAAGGCGAAGCGATCAAAAACGCAGCCGTGCTGGGCGCGGGTGTCGCTCAGCTGCCCAGTTATATGGTGATTGAGGAACTTGAGGCCGGAAAACTGGTGCCCCTGATGCGCAGGCTTTGGCCGATCCAGCAGCCTTACCACATCCTTTATCTTGACCGCAGGCTGGTTTCAAAACGGATCCGGATTTTCATTGATTTTCTTTTGAAAAACCGCCCGGACTGGTCGGCGAACCTGCCGCGCATTCTGGCGCGCTCATAAGCAAAAGAAAGAATCTGTTTGCTTGGTCACGCGTGCGCTTTACCTTTCTATGAAGAGATAGACTTAGGCCCACAGGCAGGAGAGATCCCCATGAAAGCAGCATTTGATTTTGAAAAACGCAATGTGCTCGTGTTTGGCGGCACCAGCGGCATCAACCTTGGCATTGCCGAAGCCTTTGCCCGTACGGGCGCTACGGTTGGCGTAGTTGGCCGAAACGCGGAAAAAGCGGAAGCAGCACGGGAAGCTGTTGCGGCCCACGGCGGCGACGCATTTTGCTATAGCGCTGATGTACGCGATTTTGAAGCTGTATCGGGCGTCTATAAATCCTTTGTGCGGGACGCAGGCGGCAAGATCGATATTCTGATCTCGGGTGCTGCCGGTAATTTTCCTGCCCCCGCGCTTGGCATGAGTCCCAATAGCTTCAAGTCGGTGGTGGAGATTGATCTTCTTGGCACCTTCCATGTGCTGCGTGCAGGTTTTGAGCACCTCAATCAGCCAGGTGCGAGCATTATCAATATCTCCGCCCCGCAGGCCGAGATCGCGATGCCGCTCCAGAGCCATGTGTGCGCCGCCAAAGCAGGTGTTGATATGGTGACGCGCACGCTCGCGATCGAATGGGGCCCGATGGGTGTTCGGGTCAATTCGGTTATTCCCGGCCCAATTGATGGTACCGAGGGCATGGCACGCCTCGCGCCAACCGAGAAGATGCGAGAAGCCGTTGAAAAAGCGGTCCCTCTTCAGCGCATGGGCACGGTGGATGATGTGGCAGACGTATGCCTGTTCCTGTCGTCTGATGCGGCGCGCTATGTCACGGGCGCGATTGTGCCAGCTGATGGTGGTGCCGTTGCAGCGGGCTCAGCCGGTATGGGCATGAGCGGCATGCAGGGTTAAGCCCAGGCAAGCGCAAAAGTAAAAGGGGGCTGAGCGCCCCCTTTTTTGTGTTTGAATTCTGACGAGGCCTATTCGTTATCTAGGCTCCCTATCAAAGCATTCACAGCCGCCTCCAGCTGGGTGTCGCGGCCAGCGGCCCGGTCTTCCGGGCTATTGTAAACCTCGATATCTGGCTGGGTATCTTTGAGTTCAAGCCAGTCGCCCTCCGGGTCAAAGATGCCAAGTGTTGGCACACCAAAGATGATGTCACCTGTGATCGAGCGTTCCCACCAAACGTATGAGCATGTGCCGGTAACTGGTGTACCCACAAGCAAACCACCATTCACATTCTTGTAAGCGGTTGGGAAACAGTGACCATCCGAATAGTTGGCTTCATTCATCAGAACGATGGTTGGTTTGGTCCAGCGTGTGAGCGGTTCACCCTGTTGCGGCGTGCCAAACGGCGCGTTGCGAGTGTATTCAAAGTCACCGGATGTCAACAGGCGGATCAGGTCCTCCATCAGGTCACCGCCCCGGTTCCAGCGGCTGTCCACCACCAGACCGTCTGCGGCGAAATATTTGCCAAACACATCGCGGTAGGTGCGGCGGTATACACTGTCGGCCATGAACGGCAGATGCACATAGCCGAGGCGGCCATTTGACAAACGCTCAACGTCCGCCTGCCGCCCTTCGATCCAGCGTTCGTAGGCCCAGCCGTTTTCTTCACCCGAAGAGGCCGGTTTCACTACCACCGAGTAAGTTTCGCCGCCATCCGCTCGGCTCAACGTCACCCGCACGCGCGAGCCGGCTTCATTATTCAGCAGGTCAAAATAGTTGGTACCCGCGTCAACCGCTGTTCCGTTGATGGCAGTAATCCGGTCACCAACCGCAACGCCGCCCTCTGCCCGAGCGAGCGGGCCTTCCGGATACAAATAATCAATCGTCAGGCCGTTTTCGGTCGATGTCATATCATAGATAGCCCCAAGCGAGGCGGTCCGGTCACGACCGTTCGGGTTGCCACCGTTTGCGCGGTAGCGCGCACCAGTATGGGAGGCATTCAATTCACCAAGGACTTCTGACAAGAGCTCCGCCATGTCGCGGTTATGTGCAATGGAAGCGACCTTGGGCTTGTAGGCGGCATAAATGGCGTCCCAGTTGCGGCCATGTTTGTCGTCGCCTTTATAAAACCAATCGTCTGCCTGTTTCCACGCATGGTCAAACAGATACTGGCGCTCTGCCGCGGCATCCAGAGCCATGCGTGCGCTGACTTGCACCGACTTGGATTGACCGTTGCCAACTGCAATTGTTTTCAGGCGACCGTCAGCAAGCGCAACAAGTGTTTTGCCGTCTTTTGAAAGTTCAATGCCGGCAACCCGATTGCCAAGCGACGTGATTTTCTTTGTTTCATCTTCCTTGAAGTCCTGGACCCAAAGATCATATCCACCCTCAAAGCTGGAGACATAAAACAGTTTGTCCATGTCTTTCGACAATACCGCATTCGAGAGGTCAGAAGAGTGAATTGTCAGGCGCTGCTGGCGCTTGTCGAGGCGTTCCCATGTGATGGGAGTTGCTTTGACCTCTTCGGTTTCCTCTTTTGCGTCAGTTTCGTCACTTTCTTCTTCTTTTTCGTCCTTTTTTGCATCTTTCTCACGCTTTTCTGCAAGCTCGATGTCTTCTTTACTGCGCAGGAACTTTGCCCATGCCTCATCAGTCAGGAACCCGGCCATGACGTCAAATTCAGTGCCGTGGCTTCCGTGGTCCCGGCGACCATAACGGGCCGTAAACCAGGTAATCGCATCACCCGACGGGTGCCATGCTGGCGCTGTATCGGTATAACCTGAAAGGCTGATATCGCGCGCAGGCGCAGACGCGTCATATGGGCGGATCGCTATGTTCGAGAAGAACAGCCGCCCATTTGATGACATGTCATAAACCAGATTCTGGCTATCCGGCGACCAGGCAAAAGTCGTACCGCGTGCCGCCGTACTGTAGGTCTCAAGCGGTGTTGTGATCTCGTGAAGCTCGCCGCTTTCACGCTCCAGAACCATAAGGGTTCGGGTGTTGCCCATGAAGGCCAGTTTCTTGCCATCAGGGGAGGGCGTTGGTTGGTACGCATGCTCCACCGGCAAGTCGATCCGCTGTTCATCCAGGCTGGTCGCCGCATAGAAATAGGGTTCATCGTCTTCAGCCTTTGAAACCTCATAAAGGCTCCATTTATTGTCTCGTTCGCTTGAGTAATAAAGCGATTTACCGTCCGGTGAAAAAGCAACGTCAGCCTCTTCCTCGGGCGTGTCTGTGACCTGCCGGGTAGTTGCATAATCGACGGACGTCACAAACACATTGCCGTGCGCAACAAAGGCGATTTCCTTGCCATCAGGCGACAGGGCAAACTCGTCTGCCCTACTTGCCACATCAAGCATGATTGTTTCGCCCTCTGGCACACTCACGGCGGGTGTTACGGCCAGTTTGCGCAGGCGCCCTGACTTCAGCGTATAGAGCTCGCCGTGGTTGGTGAACGCAAGGGTGCCATCCTCGGCTCTGCTCAGGCTGCGAACAGGTTGGTCAGTGAAGTTTGTCAGGGCCTCAATGTCATCCCCGCGCTGGCGGTATACATTGAAAATGCCGTCACGGTCAGAAACAAAGAAACTGCGGCCAGCACGGTCCCCAAAGGCCGGGGAATGATCGCCGCCGGGCATGTTTGTCAGGTTTGTGTGTGTGCCGTTTGACAAGTCAACAACCCACACGTCCCGTGAAAACGGGGATTTGTCATGCTTGCGAAACTCATCCTCATATCCGGTTTCGCCGCGGTAGATGATTTGGGTGGCGTCTTCATTGTAGCGGGCTTCGCTTGCGGGCGTTGTCAGCACCATCTCGGGTGTGCCGCCATTAGTGCGCACACGGTACAGCTCTCCCGCGCGTGTAAAACCAATTGTGGATTCTGCAGAATCCTGACGAATACTGGAAAACAGGATGTGGCTTCCGTCGGGGTGGAAGTCCGTTGGCACGTCATCGCTTTGGTGGAAGGTCAGGCGGGTTGTTTTGCCACCTGTTGCCGGCATCACGAAGATGTCTTTGTTGCCATAGCGGTCGCTTGCGAAGGCAATCATACTGCCATCTTTGGACCACACCGGATGGCCTTCCCAAGCGGCATGCGTTGTTAGAGGCGTTGCCGATCCACCGCGCGCTGGCACGGTAAAAATATTGCCCAAATAGCTGAAAGCAATGGTTTCGCCGTCAGGCGAAATAGCGGCCTGACGAAACCAATCCGCCTCCGCCGCTGTAACAGAAGCAGATAGCGAAACACTGCTCATCAGTGCCGCAACAGCGGCCCAATTCCGAACTTTCATGGTTGATCCCCTTGGTTGACCTTTTTTGGCCCTTTGTCTGCCGGACACGTTAACGTGCTGATTGAGCGCGTCACTCGGTTCGCGACGAAACGTTTTGTCGCAAAGTTAAATGCGCCATCATCATTCAAACGGTGGTTCTGCGTCCCAGTCAAAACCGGTTGGAGCCCCTTTGCTCACAGCATCTTTAAACTCAGGGTCACGCTTATCAAGGAATGACTGAACGCCCTCCTTACCATCGCGGGTGCTGGTGTGGTACATGGTGCGACTTTCAGCGGCGTGGGCCTCCATTGGGTGGTCGGCGCCCATCATCCGCCAGATGAGTTGGCGATTGATGGCAACCGACATGGCGCTGGTGTTGGCGGCGAAACTTGCTGCAATTTCGCGGGCGCGGTCTAAAAGCTTTTCAGCGTCCACAATCTCAGAAATCAACCCGGCTTCCAGCGCTTCATCCGCGCCAAAAACGTTGCCTTTGAATGACCATTCCAGCGCTTTTTGAACGCCTACCAGCCTTGGCAGGAACCAGCTCGCACAGCTCTCAAGCGTGATGCCGCGCTGGGAAAATACAAAGCCAAACTTGGCGAACGGTGACGCAATCCGTACATCGAGTGGCAATTGCATGGTGCTGCCCACACCAACAGACGCGCCGTTGATTGCGCCAATTAGGGGCTTTTTCATGCGATACATGCGCAGCACAACCTTGCCGCCTTCATCGCGGTTACGCTCCATATCGGGGCCTGTCGCGTCGACGGTTTCATCCAGCCCAAACACATTGCCACTTGTGGAGAGGTCCATTCCAGCACAGAACGCCCGACCATTACCGGACAAAACAACGGCGCGCACGGCGTCGTTATTGTCCGCCTCATCAAGGGCGGCAATAAGCTCGTTTCCCATCTCGACAGTAAAGGCATTCATCCGGTCAGGACGATTAAGCAGGATGGAATATATTCCATCAGACTGTGATGTTTCGATTGTGTTGAATGCCATGCGAGACCCTCCCAATTGGTTCTTGAGGTGAAGATAGCGCACTTACGCATTCTGTCGACCAGAAGCTAACAGCTTGCCTCTAGCCACAGTTCGCGCCAGATTATAAAAAACCTGGGAGAGAATTATGCGTAATTGGTTTTACGAGCAAATGGCCATGTATTCGGCCTACCATAGGGACAAACGCAATCAGATGACCCACCATGTGGGTGTGCCTATGATCGTGTTTTCAGTCATGATCGCGCTGAGCCAAGTCACGCTTTATACGTTTGAAGGAGGTATCGTGACGCTCGCCGGGGCGCTCATTACGGTCTTGCTGCTTCTCTATATTCTGGCGGCGCCGATGGTTGGCCTGATCGCGCTAATTATATACAGCGTTTTGCTCTATTACGCTGAACGCATAGGCGCCATGGGCATGTCTACCGCCATGATTTCGTTTGGTGCCCTTTTTGTGGTCGGTTGGATTATCCAATTTTGGGGTCATGCCTATGAGGGTCGAAAACCAGCGCTGTTTGACAACTTGTTGCAAATTTTCATGGCGCCATCGTTTTTGATCGCGGAAATCCTCTTTGCTGCCGGCCTGCAGGAAAACCTGAAACAGGAAATCGAAAACCGGATGCCGCGGTATCTACCTGAAGGCGAGCGCGCTTAAAGGGCATGACGCAGTATCCGCTGCATTTTGTTACCCACGCACCTGAAGCACCACTGGATTCTTACATCCAGTCGATGTTCCATTATGACCGTTTCATGCCGGACCATTCGATTGAGCGGGTGGTGCCGGACGGTGGTATTTATCTGATTTTTGAACTGGATGGATTTGTCCGTCATTTGTATGACGTGAGCACCCACAAACCTACGCACGATTTCACACGCGCCTGGGTTTCAGGCATGCACAAGAATTACATCGCGATCTCTGCTCATGAAAACAGCCGCATGTTCGTCGTACAATTCCACCCTGGCGGCGCAAGCCCGTTTTTAAGGATTCCGGTGTCAGACTTGAACGACCGGGTGGTGCCCGCGGAAGACTTGTTTGGCGCCAGCATATTTGATCTGCACCGCGACCTCAAAGAGGCCAACAGCGATGAGGCAATGTTTGCTAGAACAACTGAATTTTTGATGGAGCGCGCCGAGTTTGACGATGGCCCCGCGCGGGTGTTGGTCAAGGAAATGCTCGATGCAATACGAGTTAATGCGAATGCCCAGCTCAAAGACATTGTTGAGGCGTCAGAATATTCTCAAAAACAAGCTATCCATCACTTCAAGAGGTTGGTTGGCCTCAATCCAAAGTCCTTTCAGCGCATTGTCCGGTTCGGAGAGATCTTGGCGGCAGTTAAAGAAAAACGAACTGTTTCCTGGCGTCAAATTTCTGCGGACTGCGTCTACTATGACCAGTCGCACTTCATTCGAGAGTTCAAAGCATTTTGTGGTTACAGCCCCTCTGAGTTTCTGACGGAGCAAGAAGATCATCCCGAAGTGAATTTCTTCCCACTTGATTGAAAAAAGCGCACTTCGCAAAAAAAATCGACCTCTGGTAAATTTTATCCAATACGGCCCGGCGGCAGGTTCTTATCGTGCGCCCATCATCAATTTTTGGAGATGAATGATGGATATGGGGACAGCATTCGCGGGCTTGAATTGGTTCGCAATTTTTGGGGCGGCAGCTGCAGCCTTCATCGCAGGGGCTATTTGGTACGGTCCGGTTTTTGGACAGGCCTGGATGGCGGACTTTGGATTTCAGGAAGCCGATTTCGAAGGTCGCAACAACGTCAGAGTATTTGGGCTTACATTTGTGTTGAATGTCATTACGGCGATCAACCTTGGTATGTTTTTGGGGCCAAATGCTGACATAACCTTTGGCATCGCAGCCGGTTTCTTCACTGGCTTTGGTTTTTTTGCTGCGTTGCTTGGCGTGTACTATCTGTTTGAAAACAGACCTTTTCGTATTTTCCTGATTAATGGCGGCTTCGGCATTGTTAATTTCACGCTGATGGGAGCCATTCTTGGCGCTTTTAAATAGTCCGGGTAGCGACAGCAAGGAGCAGGACAATGGAAGAAAACCTGAAAGACAAAACGGGCCGCGACCTAATTGAATGGAAAGCTGTTTTGGCCAAGCAGGGATTTGAAAAGCATGGAGAGATGCTCAAGTTCCTGAAAAGCGAGCACGGCGTCAGCCATGGTTATGCGAACTTCATCGCACTTAAGTTCCGCGAAGCCGATGCGGCCTCAAGCAATGCAGGGGACCTGGTCGCGGCTCAGTATGAGAAAAAAGCCGATTTGTTGCCAATTTACGAGAAGCTACAACGTCTTGTTACCTCTTTTGGTGACGAGGTAGAAGTGGCTCCCAAAAAAGCTGCCGTTAGTTTTCGGCGCAGGCGGCAGTTTGCTCTGGTACAGCCGACAACAAAAACCCGCATCGACCTGGGTCTCAAATTCAATGATCGCGCTCACGAGGGCCGACTTGATACATCCGGTCCATTTGGGTCCATGTGCACCCACCGCGTTCAGCTGACGTCCCCGGACGATGTGGACGAAGAAGTCGCCAAGTATCTTCGAGATGCTTTCGACGAGGCAGGCTAGGCATCCGTAGGTGAAATGAAGGTAAGGGGCGCCACGGAGCCGGCGCCCCTTTTTTATTCCTCACGGTTAGGTGTGACCATGGGAATATTTTTTAGTTCTTTAAATGCGGCGGCCGCCATTGGCTTTTTGAACCAGGCATCGAAATAAACGGCAAGATACTCGCTGTCTCCGATGTAGCGCGTCTCAAATGCAGAAAAGTCTATCTGTGCTACGGCGTCAGTTTCTTCAATGTTTTGTGCCGCCAGCGCGTCACGCTGTATGACAACCGAATCTGCCGTTTCAATCAAAAGATCCACATAGTTGTGGTCGCGCTGAAGGTCGCCGTGGCCGGGCACCAATATGCTATACTCTAGGTTCTGAATTCGCCTTAGCGTGGCCCCCCATTTTTTTGGCGGCATGTTGAAAGCATACGGGACCGGGTGAACCACAATATCACCGGTTGCGACAATTTTCTCTTCGGGCAGCCACATGACAATGTCACCCGCTGTATTGCCATCACCCAGATATAAGAGCTCGATAAGCCGGTGGCCTGACCTTATCGTAAGCTTTTCATCAAACGTCAGGGTCGCGTGCGTTACCTTAACGCGTTGGTTGTCCTCGTGAATTTTGTTGGCGTCTTCCAGGATGCGTTCATAAACAAACTTCATGATCGCTGGCATGGGCTCGCCGCTCAGCAATTTTTTGTCCTGAAGCCCTTTTACGATCTGCGGCCGAAAGTTGGGGATTTGTTCCGGGTACCCATCGATATAGTCGATGCGCGTACCGTCAAACACTGCCTGGGTAAAGGTGTGGGCCACCACCTGCACGTTTTCGTATTCCTCCTGGTACCGGAAGATGCCGAAGTTGTGGTCACCGTGCCAGTGACTGATCACCACATGCGTCACCGGCAAGTCTGTGAGGGAGCGAATCTTCGCAATAATGCGTTCCGCCATCGTCGCCGAGCCGCCACCGTCATAGACAACCACTCCTTTGTCTGAGATGACGAACGTAGCCGTGCCCATTACCGGAAACCGCGGATTGTCCTCCCGCACACCGGCCCAGACGCCGGGTGCAAGCTCTGTAAACGTTGGAATATAGGGATCCTGTGCTTTGGCTGTCGTTGATACAAACACGCCAAGAACAAGGGTTATGCTGCCGATCAAATATATTATGTTTTTCATGGGATTCCCCCTTTTGTCAGAAGAGGGTGCCGCGGCTCGTCTCTTAATACGAATTAAGAGTGCGCAAGGAACCTTAAGCTTACAAGTAAGGGCTGAGGAGCCAAACAAGGCTGCCTGTCGCCCTGCTAAGTAGGGGCTGTTTCCGAAGGCCTTCTAGAGTGACCGGCTTGCTTGCGTCAATACGAGGCTGCACCCATGCAGCCATTTGGGCGCCAAACGCATCGTCGTAGCACTCAACATTAAACTCAAAATTCAGTTTCAGGGACCGTGCGTCCCAGTTGGATGACCCAAACAAAACCCATGTGCCGTCAACCACCATAATTTTGCTGTGATCAAAGGGCTGGGGCGACAGAAAGAGGCGACACCCTGCTTCCACCAATGGGCGCACCCCTGACACGGCAGCCATGGAGAAAAACGGCAAATTGCTTTTTTCAGGGAAAACGATGTCGATGGTCACGCCCCTGAGCGCTGCCTGCTTCAGCGCAGAGACCAGCGCCTGCTCTGGCAGAAAATACGGCGTCAAAATCTGTACATGTTTGCGCGCGGACGCGAGCGCACTTTCCATAATCATGGCAGTTTTTTGCAGCGGCTCGTCCGGCCCGTCTGGTATTGAGCGTGCTGCGACCGTGCCGTCTGAGTCCTCAAGGTCCGGCATCCAGATGTTAGGTTCCAGCTCGGTTTCGTTGGAAAACACCCAGTCGTCGGCGAATGCCTCGGTCATCTGGCGCACGATGGGTCCTTCCAGACCAAAATGAGTGTCCCTTACCCGCTGGCCTTTTTCAGGGTCTTCCAGATGGTGCTTTCGAATATTCATGCCACCGGCGAAAGCCCGCTTACCGTCAAGAATAAGGAGTTTGCGGTGGGTCCTAAGGTTGAAAAACGCTAAACGCCAAGAAAGTCTTGCAGGGTTAAAAACCGCGACGTCGATCTTGTTTCTGCGGAGAAGGTTTGAAACAGGCTTTAACCCGTACATGTTGCCAACCGCGTCCACGAGCACTTTCACCTCAAGGCCACGCTCTTTGGCGCGCACAAGGGCCGCTATGATTTTTCTGCCAGCTTGATCTGCTTGAAAAATATACGTGGTAAGAGCAACGGTATGTTCCGCGTTGTCAATTGCCTGTACCATCGCGTCGTATGCAGCGCGCCCACCGTCATAAGGCGTGATTTTGTTGCCCGTGGTCAGCGGTGTTTTTGCCACCCGCCCTGCCAGCCGGTCGTGGGCGCGCCATCGTTGTTGTGCGTCTTGCTTTGTGTCCTGCAGCTTGGGCCCGTCCGGGTCAACAAGCTTACCACGGCGCGGCGCAAGACCACGCCTTTGGCGTGCAGCTACCGCGCGCCGTTCAATGCGGCTGATGCCAAACAACATGTAAAATAAAAGGCCAAAAACAGGCGCAAGCCAAACAATCGCCCCCCATGCAATGGCAGAACGGACTTCATCTTTGGTTGAAAGAATATGGATAGTGGTCAGCACTTGCAGCAGCAGAACGCTGAACGCGATCACTACACCGTCAGGCCAGACCAATGCTTCCAAATCCATGCGCTGTTTCCCGGCTGGTTCTGCAACACCCCATTCTCTATATAATGGAAAACTTGGTGGCGAGAAGGTTTGCTTCAGTCGACATGCGACATTTTAAGTCCCGGCTTGTGGTTGCAAGCGCCTTTGGTTAGCTTGCGATCCATGGACGTAGTCAAGAAAACTTATGACAGCAGTGCGACGCTCACTGGCACTGACTTGACGTGCCGCCGTGGCGGGCGGATTGTTTTTGAAGGTCTTGGCTTCGAAGCCCAGGCCGGCGACTTTGTGTGTCTGCGTGGTAGCAATGGCAGCGGCAAGTCGACTTTATTGCGGTCACTATGTGGGTTTTTGCCGCAAGCAAGTGGGCAGGTAAGTTGGCTCGCCGGAAACGAAAAAAACGACCATTTGCCTGCTGATACCTTTTTACAATCCGGGCATCAAAATGGTCTTAAACCGAATTTCTCACTTAAGGAAAACGCGACATTTTTTGTGTCGCTGATGACCGGTCGCGCCTTAAGTGACGCGGAATTGCAGGCGGCGGCTGCTGTTTTTGACCTCCAGCATTTGCTTGATGATCCCGTCCAATATTTCTCCAGCGGGCAACGGCACCGTGCGGCTTTGATGCGATTTGCGCTGGTTGAACGGCAGGTTTGGCTGATGGATGAACCAACAGTGGGGCTTGATGCTGCCAACCGGTCGGCGCTCGGGCAGTTGATTACAAATCATAGTGCGCGGGGTGGTATTGTCATTGCTGCAACACATGACCCGCTGGGTGTTGAAGGTAAAGAGCTGAATATGGACGATTTTCAGCCCAAAACATCAGTTGTAGATGAGGCCTGGTTATGAGTGCGCAGATCAGCGGAGCGCGCGTTTTCCTGGCACTGGTCAGGCGTGACGTCAGGTTAGCCTGGAGTCAGGGCGGCGGGGCACTGTTGGCGCTTGGGTTTTTCTTTGTTGCTGTCAGCATGTTCCCGTTTGGCGTGGGACCAGCACCGCAAGTGCTTGCCCGGATCGCGCCCGGGGTCATTTGGGTTGTTGCTTTGCTCGCAGCAGTGATCAGCTTGGATCGGCTTTACCAGGCGGATTATGAGGACGGGTCGCTGGATGATTTGGTACTTTCCCCTATTGGGCCAATGGGTGTTTCTGCTGCCAAAGTGCTTGCGCACTGGCTTTCTACTACCCTGCCGCTTGCCTTGTTGGCACCTGCCCTGGGCGTGTTGATGAACTTGCCTGACCAGGCTTATGGCGCGCTTATCTTCTCTCTATTGGTGGGAACGCCTGCCCTTTCATTGATCGGCAGTGTTGGGGCCGCCTTGACCGTTGCTGTGCGCCGCGGCGGTGTATTGATGTTGCTGCTTATTTTGCCGCTTTATGTGCCAACGCTGATTTTTGGCGTGGGTGCGGTTGATGCTGCCATGTCGCTCACGGACCCGGCACCCCATATGGCGCTGCTGGCCGCTACCACTTTGATCGCGCTTGTTGTGGGCCTTTTTGCCTCTTCAGCGGCCCTGAAGTTGGCGCTTGAATAACGGTTTATCGCATTCCTCTCATGAGACAGCGGGTCGCACTTGTGGGCGGCGCAGGCATGCTTTAGATAGAGGCCATGCATAGATTCGCGAATCCAGCTCAGTTCAACCGCCTCGCCGACGCTATTTTGCCGTGGGCGAAGATGGCGTTTGTGCTGCTGCTTGGCGCCGGGCTTTATTACGCCTTTTTCGATAGTCCGCCCGATTATCAGCAGGGCGAAAGCGTGCGGGTGATGTATATTCATGTGCCTGCCGCCTGGATGGCGATGTTTACTTATATGGTGATGGCTATTGCCAGTTTTACGGCACTCGTGTGGCGGCATCCGCTGGCGCTTTTGGCGGGCCGCGCCGCCGCGCCCATCGGGGCAGTATTCACTGCCCTCGCGCTCATTACTGGCATGCTTTGGGGCAAACCCATGTGGGGCACTTATTGGGTGTGGGACGGTCGCCTCACGTCCGTTCTGGTGCTTTTGTTTTTATATCTTGGTTACATGGCCCTGTGGCAAGCAATCGATGAAGAAGAAAAAGCAGGTCGGGCTGCGTCTATTCTGGCCCTTGTTGGTGTGGTGAATATTCCCATCATCAAGTTTTCCGTGGATTGGTGGAGCACGCTGCATCAGCCTGCGTCGGTAATGCGCCTTGATGGTCCAACCATTGACGGCAGCATGCTGATGCCACTTCTCCTGATGGCGGGCGCGTATCAGGCTTATTTTGTGGTCGTGTTTCTGTGGCGCATGAAGCTGGAGATCAACCGCCGCAAACTTGCGGTAGCGCGTCAGGCGGCTATGCATGCATCAGTGGGAGCCGAATAGTGGCTGAATTTCTTAACATGGGCGGATATGCCAGTTTTGTTTGGACCGCTTACGGGCTTTCGGCGGCGGCTCTGATTTGGTTGGCGATGAGTTCACGCAAACAGCTTACAGAAACTGACGACGCTGTGGATGCAGCCCGTGCCCGCCGCCGGGGGGAGGGATAATGGCTGGCCTCAAAACCCGTAAGCAGCAGCGGTTGGTTGTGGTTTCCGTTGCGCTCGCAAGCCTGGTTGGCGCAACGCTACTCATCTTGTTTGCGCTGGGCGGCGAAAGCCTCAGCCTGTTCCTGCAGCCATCTGATGTGCAAAAGCGCAATGTAGCTGCAGGTCAGAATTTTCGCCTCGGCGGTTTGGTGGAAACAGGCTCGTTCAGTCGTCTTGATGACGGTCTTACTTTCCGCTTTACGGTGACAGACTGCCTGGCGCATCAACCCGTGGAATTCACCGGCATTTTGCCTGATTTGTTTCGCGAAGGGCAGGGTGTGGTTACAGAAGGCGCGCTCAATGAAAACGGTGTTTTCATGGCGTCCACCGTGCTGGCGAAACATGATGAGAATTATCGCCCGCCAGGCACGATGCCCAAGGAAGAGGGTCAGTGTAGCCATCCGGATGACCAAGCCTCTGCGGCACGCTACGGTGAGGGCTAACTGTGGCCGGTGAAATTGGTCATTTTGCTCTCTTGCTTGCCCTAATGTTTGCGCTTGTCGGCGCGACATTGCCCCATGTTGGTGCAGCGCGCGGCAATGCGGCTTATATGGCGCTGGCGGACCGGGCGATCCTGGCGCAGTTTTCGATGGCATTGGTGGCGTTTGGCGCGCTCACTTACGCCTTTGTCACTTCTGATTTTTCAGTGGTGAATGTGGCAACCAACTCACACACTCTGAAGCCTCTGCTCTATAAAATTTCGGGCACCTGGGGGAACCATGAAGGCAGCCTTCTGTTTTGGGTGTTAAACCTCACACTCTTCGGTGCTCTCGTGTCCTGGCGGGGCCGCAAGCTCCCGCTCAGGTTTCGCAGCCGCGTGCTTGCCGTGCAAAGCACCCTAATCCTCGGGTTTCTTTTGTTCATCATTTTTACGAGCAATCCGTTCTTGCGGCTTGACCCGGCGCCGCTTGAAGGGAATGGACTGAACCCACTCTTGCAGGACCCGGGCCTCGCGTTTCATCCGCCCATGCTCTACCTCGGCTACGTTGGTTTGAGTGTCGCGTTTTCTTTTGCTGTTGCAGCGTTGATTGAAGGGGAAGTCACACCCCTTTGGGCCCGATGGGTACGGCCATGGGCCTTGCTTGCCTGGGTGTTCCTGACGGGTGGCATCGCGCTCGGTTCCTGGTGGGCATACTATGAACTTGGCTGGGGCGGCTGGTGGTTTTGGGACCCGGTTGAGAATGCCAGCTTTATGCCGTGGTTGGCGGCGGCGGCGCTTCTGCATTCGGCAATTGTTGTGGAAAAACGCGACGCCCTGAAAAGCTGGACCATCCTGCTGGCGATTGTTGCTTTCTCACTCTCTTTGTTGGGCACCTTTTTGGTGCGCTCGGGCGTGATCACCAGCGTACATGCGTTTGCAAATGATCCGGCACGCGGTGTTTTCATTCTTGGCTTTTTGGCCTTGGTTGTGGGCGGTTCGCTTACGCTTTATGCGTGGCGCGCGCCCAAGCTTGCACCATCTGGCCTGTTTGGTGTTGTCAGCCGGGAAAGTGCCCTAGTCGTCAACAACATTTTCCTGTCTACATTTGCGGCCGTTGTACTTGTTGGCACCCTGTATCCGTTGTTTGTTGAAGCGTTTGGTGCGGGTCAAATTTCAGTTGGCCCACCGTTTTTTGAGTATGCGGCTGCTGTATTGATGAGCCCGCTGATTGTTGCTCTGGGTCTTGGGCCGCTGCTTGCCTGGAAACGCGGTAATGTAAGCCGTTCGGTTCAGATAGCGTTTCCGGCTCTCGTGGTTGGATTTGTTGCGGCACTTGTGCTCCTTTGGCAGACCTCGGGCGACTATGTGATGACAGCCTTTGGTCTTGGCCTGGCCGCGTGGCTTATCAGCAGTGTGATCCTCGAAATTGGACACAGGCTGCGGCTTGGCAAGGCAAACAACCCCATGAGTTCGCTCCGCAAAATCACCCGAGCGCAATGGGGCATGAGCATGGCCCACATGGGTCTCGGTATTATTCTGCTTGGCATAACAATTAGTGAAGCTTTTACAACGGAAGAGCTGACGGTGATGGCGCCAGGCGACACGGTTGAAGTGGCTGGATATGACTTCACGTTTGAGGGGGTCGCGCCAATCGTTGGCCCAAACTATACGGCTGTTCGGGGCTTTTTTACTGTTTATGACGGTGAAACTATCCTGACCTCGCTCATGCCGGAAGACCGTGTCTATTCCAACCCGGTGATGACAACGACCGAGGCGGCAATTTATCCACTGTTCAGCGGAGACCTGTATGCCGTTGTTGGCGAAGCCGCCAGCTCGGGGCGATGGTCGGTGCGTCTCTATTTCAAACCTATGATTTCGGGTTTGTGGCTTGGTGCCTTTATGATGATGGTCGGCGGGATATTATCACTGTCTGATCGCCGTCTGCGCATTGGTTTGCCGACGGGGAAAAAACAGCAGACTTCAGGAGCAAGTGCATGAGCCGATTTGTTCCTCTCATCATTGTTGCGGCGCTGGTGGCGCTCTTTCTCGGTATGATGCTCTCAGACCGTAACCCAAACGAAATTGATAGTGTGTTGGTTGGTCGAGCGGCGCCTGAGTTTTCTTTGGTAAGCCTTGATGATAGCGCCCCAGCACTCACCCACGCTGACCTCAAAACCGGCGCGCCGGTCCTGGTGAATTTTTTCGCGAGCTGGTGCGTACCCTGCCGCGCTGAGCATGAAAATTTGATGCGCCTGGCGGGCGACCACCGCGTGCAAGTGATTGGCATTGCCTACAAAAACGAAAAAGACCAAGCGATCGGTTTTTTAAACGAACTGGGTAACCCCTTTTCAAAAACTGGGTTGGACCTTGATGGCCGTGTTGGCATTGATTGGGGTGTATCCGGTGTTCCTGAAACCTTCCTCATCGACGGCGACGGCGTTGTTCGTTACCGCCACTGGGGGCCGATTGTCGGCGACAGCCTAGAGCAGCAATTGCTGCCTGAATTGGAGGCGCTGCGATGAGCCGGATGATGTTTGCGGCCCTTCTTTCGCTTTTTGTGAACGCTGCGGTTCTCGCTGTTGCTGTTGACGAGAAGCCGTTGGACGACCCGGCGCTGGAAGCTCAAGCGCGGGAGCTGATGAAAGAGATCCGTTGCCTGCAGTGCCAGAACCAGTCCATTGAGGATTCGAACGCAGATATTGCGCGTGATTTGCGGGCCCTGATCCGCGAACGCATCGCCCTTGGGGACAGCCCGGAAAATGTGAAAGCCTATTTGGTGGATCGCTACGGTGACTGGGTTCTACTTAAGCCGCCGGTTAAAACCTCAACTTATTTTTTATGGGGTTCGCCGTTTCTTGTTGTGTTGATCATTGCGTTCCTGTTGGCGCGAAGGAAACAAGAACTAGCGGTAGCTTCGCCGCTTTCAGACCAGGAAAAAGCGCAACTGAGCGAGCTTTTGGGGCGCAAACAATGATTTGGCTGCTACTGCTATCTGTTGGTGCATTTGGCCTGTTTGTTTTGTTGTTCCGGCTGCGCGCTGAAGATAGCGAGGCCGTAGACCCGGTTGCCCATTTCAAGACCCAGCTCGCGGAAATAGACGCAGACGAAAAGGCTGGCTCGATCAATTCCGAAAACGCCGCGACAGCGCGCCTTGAACTGCAAAGGCGGTTGTTGCGCGCCTCGAAAGTGAACGGTCGCAAGCAGGTAGCGCATGGCGGCTCGTTGAGTACGCAGGTCTTAGTGGCTCTTCTTTCGGCTGTCAGCGTTCTGGTTTTTGGTCTATACGCCTTGCTTGGAAACCCCAACGTTCCGTCGTCACCCAGAACGCTTATGGAAAACCAACAGCAACAGTTTGTTGAAGAAACCGGCATGAGCATAAGCGAAGCATTTGAGCGCATGCAGAGGGGTCTTAACGCTGCGCCCGGTAACGCGGAGGCACAGCAAATGCTAGGTCGGCTTGCGCGCCTGGCGCGCTCATCCGGTGACAATGTCACCGCGGCCAACGCCTTCAATCAGTTGGCTCAAATCGATCCGTCCAATACAAATTGGAAAGCCAGTGAGCTGGAAGCTTTTATTGCACATGGGCGCGGTCAGATAACACCGGCAGCTCGGCTGGTACTGGCAGAACTATTGTCTGCGGCGCCCGAGCATCCAGCCGGGCAATACTATTTGGGGTTACTACGGCTTCAGGCTGGTGACGAGGCTGGTGCGCGGGCCGTGTGGACGGCACTTGCTGACAGGTCTGCCGCTAACGCCCCCTGGATGCCACAGCTACGCCAGCAGCTTGCCGAGCTTGGCGTTGCGCCGCCGGCACTCAGTGAAGAAGACATCGCAGTTGTTGATGCGATGACGGAGGCTGAACGGGAAGACTTCATGCGGCAGATGCTGGCACGGCTGGAAACACGCCTCGAATCGAACCCCGAGGACCTGGCCGGTTGGTTGATGCTTGCGCGTTCAAAACTGGCACTGGGTGACCGAAAAGGGGCAATTTCAGCCGTTGAACAAGGAATTGCAGCTAATCCGAGTGGAAAAACTACCGAACTGCAGGCGTTTCTTGACAATCTTCTTCAGAATCCCGATCTTTAAGAAAGCATTTACGACTAGCTTTTAAGAATAGCAGTCGGAATGATCTGTTCCGGGCACGAAGAACACGGCTGCCCTCCCCCAGCTGAAGTGGCGACACAATATGATTGAGGTCCGAAGACCATGGTCGATATTAATACCAGCGCGTCCGCATTGCAGGCGCAGTTGCAGGCAAGCCAGCAAGGCCGTGTAACCGGTCGTGCACCCGCTGGCGCGAGCGCGAACAGCAACGCTAACACCCCGCAAAATGTCATCAGTCAACGCGTGGATGCCCGCCAGGACCTGCCAACACCTGACCGCCGCACACCTGTGCGGCAAAGTGCGAGCAGCAACGAGCTTTCTTCATCTGCGGAAATCGAAGATGCAAGCCGTCGTGTTGCGGACTTGACCGGCAATCGCCGTGAAGCGCCAGCAGGGCGGCTTTCAAACGCTCCCGCAGAAGAGCGTGACCAACCGCTTGGCCAGATCGTCAATATCCTAGTCTAACGATTATTTTTGAATGCTTTACTGGACGTGGCTTTGGTGTCGCGCCACATTACCTGCATGTCAAACCCGCCGTTTACACCTGACCATTTTCATCGAACCGTCCCAGACGGTGATGATCATGAACGCCTGGTGTGCCGGGATTGTGGCTATGTGGCCTATGAAAACCCAAAGATTATTGCCGGTGCTGTCGTCACGCACGGCGAGCAAGTCATGCTGTGCAAGCGCGCCATCTACCCGCAAAAAGGCAAATGGACAATTCCCGCAGGGTTTTTGGAAATGGGTGAAGCGCCGCACGAGGGCGCGATCCGCGAGGCGGTAGAAGAGGCATGTGCCGACATTGAGATTATCGACCTGCTGGGGGTCTATTCGGTGCGCCGCATCAGCCAAGTGCATATGATGTACCGGGCAATACTGAAAACGCCAGATTTCAAGCCCGGCTTTGAAAGCATGGAAGTTTCGCTGTTCGACTGGGCAGATATCCCGTGGGATGAGCTTGCTTTCCCAAGTGTGCATTGGGTGCTTAATCATTTTGATGAGGTGAGAGGCACCACCGGATTTGCGCCCTTCACCAACCCCAAGGGTTGGGAAAACGTTTAAGCCGATGACGGATCTAATTGAGCGGTTTCATACGTGTGCCGAAGCGACAGATGTTACGCCAGGGTCGCTTTTTGAAAAGGCGGTTCAGACTATCTATGAAACGTGGCTTAATCCTGGTGATACAGCGGTGGATGTGGGTGCTCACAGAGGGGCCCATCTTTTCCCCATGTCTAAAGTGGTTGGACGACGAGGCCGTATATATGGATTTGAGCCTATTCCCGCTTTTTTTGACCGGTTAAAAAAAGGCTGAAGCAGCAGGACATCAAAAATATAGTGCTTCGTCCTTATGCACTTGCCAACAAAAGTGGTGCGACCCAGTTCAATTTTTTTGAAAACAGACCTGCGTTTAGCGGTATCCAGCGCCGTAATACGCCTTTCGATGATGAAGAGGGTGGCTTGACCAAGCTGAAAGTTAAGCAGTCAACGCTTGATAAACAGCTTCCCTTTTTCAAGAAGGTCAGTGCCATCAAACTAGATATTGAAGGCGGGGAGTTTCACGCCCTTCAAGGTGCAAAGCGCACCCTCAAAAGATCACGACCGCTTGTGATATTTGAGAACGGCAGGCAGTCTTCCGCCATGACCTATGGGTATAGTGCTGAAGATTTTTTCCACTATTTTGATGACGTGGGATTCGACATTTTTTGGCTATCAGGCGAGCCTTTTCAACCAGAAGACTGGCGCCTCAAAAAACGCTGCTGGGAGTTTGTGGCGTTGCCCAGGGAAGATGCCGGTTTTGCAACCCGACTGCCCGATCTTTGTCGTCAGGTTTTGGAAAGAGCTGGCTAGCTCTTTAGTCTTCCGCCGGAAGGTATTTCGCAAGAAACGGTGCCTGCGCGATCATAAACACAAAAAACGCACCCATATAGCCGAAGGTTTTGAAATTCACCCAGGTATCGGTGGAAAAGTTGCGCCAGATCAGCTCGTTCACCACCGCAATGCCATACATAAAACCAATCAGGTTTCTGGTCATCATGCGCCAGCCCGCGTCAGGCATTTCAAGGGCTGATTCCATCAGGTTTTTAACAAACAACCGCCCGGTCAAAAGACCAAACAGCAGGATTGATGCAAAAATCACATTGATGACAGTGAGTTTCATTTTGACGAATGTTTCGTCCTGCAACCACAAGGTCAGGCCACCCATCAGCAACACAACAACAAGTGTAAACCACTGCATCTTTGCGATATGGCCCAGGAACTTTTTTGCGGCCAGCATCGAAAGAGGGTGCGCCACCATGAACGTAACGGTCGCGGCATAAATGCCACCCATCTGAAAAGCGACAAAAAAGGCAATCAGCGACCCGAACTCAATAGCTGGTTTGATCCATGCCGCCGGTTTCGGACCTTCCGACTCACGAGTCGACTCAGCTGCATGTGACTCATTCGCAGCGTCTGTTGCTTTTTTGTCAGTCATTCAGAAACTCTGTACCTTGCTTTTGAGCGTTCTGGCATCCGCGCTTGAGCGAAAAGCCTTTAGATCGTTAGATGTGTGCCCTTTTGGCATGCAAGGCAAGACCAAATGCTGAAACTCTTTAAAGATCGCAACTTTGTGACCCTGTGGGTGGGCGAGTTTATCTCGGTGATAGGCGATCATATCAGTTTTATTGCTTTCCCGTTTCTGGTGCTGCAGCTTACTGGCAGTCCGGCCCTCACAGCTTTTGTTTTTGCTGTTCAGGGCCTGCCGCGGGCCATCATGATGCTGGTGGGCGGCGCCATTGTCGATCGCACAAGTCCCAGGAATGTCATGCTTATCACCAATCTGCTGCGGTGCGGCTTGGTATTTTTGCTCGCGTTTTTGATTTTCATTAACCAGATCAACCTGCCGATTATCTTTGGAATCGCGCTTTTGTTTGGATTGGCAGACGCTTTTTTTTACCCCGCTGCCACATCGATTGTGCCGTCTGTGGTCGAGAAAGAAGACCTGAAGTCAGGGAATGCGATCATGCAGGGCTCGGTATGGGTTGGGGTGATTTTGGGGCCAGCTATTGCAGGTTTTGTTATCGCTGGTGAAGTCACGACCATGGGCCATGATACGGGCCTTGATGCCGCCACGTTTGAAAGTAATCGCGCCGGTTTTGCGCGTGCTTTTTTCCTTGATGGATTGACGTTTGCCTTTTCAGCTCTGACTCTTCTGTTTGTTCGCGCGCGTTCAATGAAGGACGAAGCCGCCGACGACAGCAGCTCCATGCTGGAGGAAGTTGTCAAAGCCATTAAATGGGTCTGGTCCGTACCAGCGATGCGCCTTGGTTTTATTGGGGTGGCTGTGCTGGAATTTTTCTTCCAGACACCCATCTTTGTTGGCCTGCCAGCACTAACGAAAGCGCGCTTTCTTGAACCCGCTTATGTTTACGGCCTGATCGTCGCCGCTTACGGCGTGGGAGCGCTGGAGGGCGCTGTCACGGCAGGCTTCGTCAACTGGCCGTCCCGGGAAAACCTGGTTCGCACCATGTTTTTCATCTTCATTGGTTCGGGCGCATCCATTGGCCTTATTGTGCTTTACGAACCCTACTGGTTTGCGATGGTTCTGTTCCTGGTGTTTGGTGCTATGGACAGTTATATCTGGGTTCACTTCACCACTTTTGTTCAGCAATCCACACCAGAGGCGCAAATGGGCCGGGTTATGAGTATTTTTATGTTCATGTCGGTGGGCCTGATCCCGATCGCCAGTGCTTTGATGGGAGTGGCGTTCGAATGGAACCTCGAAGTGTCACTTTTGATTGCTTCAAGCGTCATAGTAATCAGTTGTCTGTTTATGGCTTTGCACCCTGATAGTAAAAGGGTGCCGGAGCTGGCGGCAGACGAAACCTAGTCGCACCCAGCGCGCCAGCATCCACCAAACTAAACCGGTTTATGCCTTTTGGCCTAAACGAAGATTCATAAGTTATTGGTTTTTAACATTTTTTAATCCAAGGTTTGCTGGAATCTCCGTCGCTACTCGCCGTACTATTGTCATAACGACAATTTCGGCAGCGCGATTGCATCCGGG
Organism: Kordiimonas sp.; assembly: GCA_963921265.3. Classification (GTDB taxonomy): domain Bacteria; phylum Pseudomonadota; class Alphaproteobacteria; order Sphingomonadales; family Kordiimonadaceae; genus Kordiimonas. The sequence continues at coordinate 2,256,545 of OZ001196.2, read as the reverse complement.
GGTCATTCCTTGCCACAAACGCCTCGAGAAGCTGTTCAGCAGCCCGGGCGAAACGAAAGTTTCATGGAACGATTTTTTGGAGCCTGTCGGCCTTCATAGGCCGCCTGACTTGTACGCCTGCCGTCAAGCGGGGACAGGATAGTGCAAGGTCAGGCTTTTGATTGGAACAGTATATTGCGCGAGGTGGGTGTGCGATTTCACCCGCTTTACCCGCAGTTGGAGAAAGCCAATTTCGAAACGGTAGTGCGCAGTTTCGAACAAGACCTCGATCCATATAAAACACTGGCCAGTTATCTTCTATATGGGGCTGCCGCGGTACTGGGGCGGCACCAAACAGCTTCAAACGCAGCGCTGGCTTACCACAACCGGTTGAACACAAAAACAAAGGCAGTGTCGCTTTATTTCTGGGCGGAGGAAGCGATTGCTCATCAACAATACCAAACAGCGGAAGGGTTGATTTCGCCCTTGTTGGAGGCCTACCCCAAGGATCCATTCCTGAATGCGGCGATGGCGACAATTTGCTATTATTCACAAGATCTTTCGCGCGGCATGCCCTATCTGGAGCAAGGCCTTGAAAGTCATCCTTCAAGCGCGCCCCTTAGCAGTTTGCTGTGTCGCTACAGGTTGGGGGACGGTGACCTCAATGGTGCCAAAGAGGCGGCCCTTGAACTCCTGCAATTCGAGCCATACGACGGTGTTGCGCTTAATACACTCTCTCGGGTGGAGCCGGCAGAGATAAGCCCAGACATTCTGGAACGTTTTGAAGTCCGGGCTTTGAGCGGAACGCTGGGGCCCGTTACAAGCGCGGGCATTTTCTTCGACCTTGGGCGGGTGTATGAGGCGCAGGGAAGATATGCAAAAACCTTCGATTTTGTTGAAGAGGCCAACAAATGCATGCGGACTATCCCCCAGGTTTCTGGCCATGAATTTGATGCAGACAACGAATATCAGCGGTTTGAAAACCATTGCTCGCTTTTTGACCAGCTTGTCCCCTGTAAGCTGCCAACAGGATTAACACCTGTTTTTGTCATCGGGCTTCCCCGCACCGGCAGCACACTTCTGGACCAGGCCCTGTCAGCGCACCCGGAGACCGTGAGCCTTGGTGAAGATGACATCATTCCAAGGCTGGTAGAGGAAGCAGACGCGTTTTTGACCCAGGGCAAGGTTACTGACGCGCAGCGGCACATGCGTGTCTGGAAAGCCAAGTTTGCAGATCATGCGCGTGAGCGAGCAAGGGTGCAAAACTCTGTCGGGTCCAGCAAATCCGTTCGTTTTGTTGTCGACAAAATGTTGGGGAACAGTCGCAATGTCGGATTTCTCAAGAAACTGTTCCCAGAGGCCAAATTCATCAACACCCGGCGCAATCCCATGGATGTGGGATTATCGATATATTTTTCACCGCTTCACCGCGCCAACACCTATGCCACCGACTTGAGGAAAATTGGCGACTATATCAACCTTGAGCATCAAGTGATGAACTATTGGCAAGGCCTTGGTGCAAAAATACATCCGGTGACATATGAAATGCTGATCGATGATTTTGAGCCAATTCTGCGCAATGTGATGCAGCACATAGGCATGGCGTGGCACGATGATTGTCTGAAATTTCACAAGGTTGAAAGACCGGTTTATACCTACAGTGCCCATCAGGTGCGTCGCAAAATATACACTCAGTCCGTGGGCCGCTGGCAAAACTATGCTGCGCAACTGTTGCCGCTCGCTCAGTCGCTGGAACTGGATATCGCTATGCCAAACGCCATTGGCGAACCACCTGTGATTATTCCAAATAGTGCCGATGAAGTAAGGCTCTCCGGTTGAACCACTCTCTTGTTTGTCGCTATACAGTTTTCCAAACGGTGAAGGTGGAAACTGTATGCGCGGGTATTTTGGAATTGGAATTGATCAGGCCTCCAAGGCAGGCAATGTGGGCAACCTTATCCGCACGGCGCACGCCTTTGGCGCAAGCTTTGTGTTTGCAGTTAATCCCAAGGTGATCGCACATTCCGGCGAACTGGTGACCAAAGATTTCACTGACACGAGCAAGAGCCACCAGCAGATCCCCTTCTTCAATTACGAAACAGCCGCGGACGTTGAAGTCCCGCAGGGCGGGTACCTGGTGGGTGTTGAGATAACGGATGATGCGATTGACCTGCCAAGCTTCAAACACCCAAGCCAGGCCATATATGTGCTGGGAGGCGAGCGCTCGTCCCTTTCGAAGGAAATGCTGGAGCGCTGTGACAGCCTTATCAAAATCCCGACAAAATTCAGTCTTAACGTGGCAACAGCTGGCGCCATCGTTATGTATGACAGGCATCGGGTTCTGGGGGGTTATCCAGAGCGCCCACTCCTGACCGGCAAAGCGCCGGAGGCGAAAGCGCCTCATGTGCATGGTGGTGTCAGGAACCGGCGGGCGAAAAAATCGCCAGCCTAACTATTCTGGGGCTTGCGCGGGAGAATCGTTAACGATTAAATGGGCGCATGCACGATCAACGAGGTGGGACTAAAATGAAATCGGCAGTGTTATCAGTTTTAATGGTCACCCTGACGCTCGCGGGCTTCGCTGCTGCGGAAGCACAAAATGAAAAGCGTCGTCATTTGGGTTCCTATCGTGACTGGGATGCGTTTGTTTATACCTACCCGAACGGCCAGAAAACCTGCCACATGATTTCCAGTCCTAAATCCAGCCAGGTCAGCCGCGCAGGCGCCCGCCGCGGCGACATATATATTATGGTCTCCCACCGGCCAGAATACGGCGTTACGGGTGAAGTGAATGTGGTGGTCGGCTACCCAATCCGCCAGGGGCAGGACGCCATCTTGCGCGTTGATGGCCGCAGCCGGTTTGAGTTTTTCACCGAAGGATCGGGCGCCTGGGCTTATGACCCGGCCGATGACGCAAAAGCTGTTGCCGCCATGCGGCGCGGAAACCGGCTTGTTGTGAATGCCACCAGCCAGCGCGGCACCAATACAACAGACAGCTATTCACTTTCGGGTTTCACCGCTGCGTATAATTCAATAACCGCAGCGTGTCGCTGACTAAAGCGCGTTCTTATAGCGCCGGCTGGCGCGTAGAGTCTCACCACCTCTTAATTTGACCGTCAGGTCACCGCCTGCAATGGGTGTGGTTTCCATAACGGCACCCCGATTTACAATAACCGACCGGTGAATGCGCACGGCATTGCATCCCTTTTCATTCAAAAGTTTGGTTAGTTCGGTCAAGGTTGTGCGCGCGAGCTGTGTGCCAGAGAGCGATGTTACCTCCGCATAATTGCCCGCGCTTTTGGCATACAAGAACTCGGCAGGTTGTAACAGGATAGTGGTTGCACCGCTCTTGAGCGTGATGGGATCGGCAGCTTTAATTGCTGACGACTTCGCCTGCCGGATTTGGCGCTGTAACTCCCAAACGAGGAAATAGAGCAGGAAGGTGACGAGATCCTTGCGGTACTCATAAAAAGCAGCGTCATAATCATCGTCGAAGAATTCGTAGCTGTCGCCGACAAGAATGGGCCACAGCAGTTTACGCACCAGCACCATCATTGACACGTGCACACCGGAAAACAGAACACTTGCCCCGACAATGGGGATTATGCGTTTAAGCCAGTTTTGCCGGGTTATGGGGTATGTATCAAAGAAGGCGAAAACAGGAGCAAGCATCAGGATGATGATAAAAATGCTGGTGTATTCGCCGAGTGATTCCTTAAGGGGCGACAGCTCCCGCCCAAGATTGGCCGCATCGCTGATTGAAGTCTGCACATTTACAATGCCAACCAACAAGGTGATTACAGCAATGGTCAGCAAAACAGGGTCGCGCCAACGAAGACTGAGTGCCTGCTGATATGTATTGAGCCAATCCATGTGCAACTCACCATAAGTGACACCAATGAGGCAGAAAAGAACAAATAAAACAGCATCATACCGTTCATCCCGCCAAAGTACCGCTTATCCCATATCCCCGATATGGGCCTACCGTTCGTCCCACCCTCATCCCAGACACCCCAAATCAAGTGCATGCGCGGGTCGCTCAGCCAACAGTGAGGCAACATGAGAACGACAGCGAAACGGGAGCGAAATTATGACTGCAAACACACGGCGCTATGATCTCGACTGGTTGAGAGTGATCGCCTTTGGCTTGCTGATTTTTTATCACATCGGCATGTACTATGTGACCTGGGGCTGGCATGTGAAAAGCCCGCATGCTGGCGCAGCAGCTGAGCCTTTGATGCTGCTTCTCAATCCTTGGCGCTTGTCCCTTCTATTCCTAATCTCAGGTGTCGCCCTCCGCTTCGCCGTCGACAAAGCCTCAAGCCCATTAAAGTTTGCTGGGCGGCGTTTCTCCCGCCTGTTTATGCCGCTTGTGTTTGGCATGCTGGTGATTGTAACGCCGCAGTCTTATTTCGAACTGCTCGCCAACGGAGAAATTGAGGCGGGCTATTTGGCGTTCTGGGGCCGTTACCTAACGGGCGATGACAGTTTTTCTGTCACCGTGCCCACCTGGAACCATCTTTGGTATGTGGTGTATCTGCTGGCATATACCCTTATCATAATACCCCTGATGCCGCTGGTGCGCCGATTTGCAAACTGGCTAGACAGTGAGCGCTTTGAAAAGCTGATCTCAGGGGGCCGCCTATTCATTGTCCCGGCGCTTCTGTTCATTGCATACCGCTTCACTACCGATATGGCCTTCCCGCGCGAAACCCACGACCTGGTGCATGATTGGGGTGCACACGCGCGCTATGGCAGCTATTTCCTGATCGGGCTTTTGATCGCGAAGAATGAGATATTCTGGCGTGTGCTTGCCAAAACATGGCGCCTGGGCGCGCTGCTTGTGGCCGGCTTGGCAGTAGTGCTCTCGGGCCTTTGGGCAAATTGGGACTGGGTTTCTGAGCAAACTGTTTTGCTTGCCCTCGCTCGCGCCTTGCGCCCCCTATACGCATGGGCAATGATTGCGACACTCATGGGCGCCGCGCAGGCCTACCTGAACCACTCAAGCCCGCGGCTCACATATCTGACGACAGCTATCTTCCCCTACTATATCCTGCACCAAAGTTTGATTGTGGTGGTGGGTGTTGGCGCTAGCAGCCTCGGGCTTCCGGTGGGACCAGAGTTTCTGTTGGTGCTGGTGGGCACGACAGCCGGATGCGTGGCTCTTTACGAACTTGTCATCAAACGTGTGCCCCTTTTGTGGCCACTGTTCGGGGTGCCGGCGCAAAGCAAAAACACGTCCACACCAAGGCCGATAGCGGCAGAGTAGGCTCTGCAAAACCTCAGAATCTGTTGACATAGGCGCTGTCCCGGCTTAGGGACGGCGCATATATGAACCGCCCGTCTTCGTGGAACGCGAAGAGGCCATAAGACCCTGGCGCGAGCTTGATCCTCGCAAAAGGCAAGGTGAAGAAAATGCAGATTACCCCCTCTGGCAACCCAGTGGTTGTCTCGCCTCGTGAAAACCCGGATGGCGACAAGCAAAATATTCTCGGTCTTGACCGCGCTGAGCTTAAAGAAGCTATCGCAGGCATTGGTGTGCCAGAAAAACAGGTGAAGATGCGTACCAGTCAAGTGTGGCACTGGGTCTATCACCGCGGTGTATCAAGCTTTGATGACATGCTGAATGTCTCCAAGGATGTGCGTGCCAAACTCGCGGACCATTTCATCATTAAAAGGCCCGAGATCGTCGAAGCACAATATTCAAACGACGGCACACGCAAATATCTGATCCGCTTTGCCGACGGCAACGAGGCGGAAACGGTTTATATACCGGAGGAGGACCGTGGCACCTTGTGCATTTCAAGTCAGGTTGGTTGCACGCTTAACTGCAAGTTCTGCCACACAGGCACTATGAAACTGGTGCGTAATCTGACGGCGGCCGAAATTGTCGCCCAGATGATGATAGCGCGTGATGATTTGGGTGAATGGGAAAATCCAACGGAGGGCCGCCGGGTCACCAACATCGTGATGATGGGCATGGGCGAACCCCTCTATAACTTCGACAATGTTAAAAAGGCGCTTGAGATTGTGATGGACGAAGAGGGCATTCAGCTTTCGAAGCGCCGCATCACATTGTCCACGTCTGGTGTTGTGCCACATATGGAACGGTGCGGTCAGGAAATCGGTGTTAACCTTGCGGTTTCCCTGCATGCCGTCCGCGATGATGTGCGTACGGACATCATGCCGATCAACAAAAAATACAGCCTTGAGCAGGTTTTGACCGCCTGTGCGAACTATCCGGGTGCGCACAACGCACGGCGTATCACGTTTGAATATGCCATGCTGAAGGGTGTGAACGACAGCGACGCTGATGCGCGCGAACTGGTGCGCCTTATCCGCAAATACAAACTACCAGCGAAAGTAAACCTGATCCCGTTCAACCCTTGGCCGGGTACTGAGTATGAGTGCAGTGACTGGGACCAGATTCAGCGCTTTTCGGACATTGTCTATGAAGGCGGCATCTCCGCACCCATTCGTACACCGCGTGGCCGCGATATCATGGCGGCTTGCGGCCAGCTGAAGTCAGCGTCAGAGAAAAAATCGAAAGCCGAGCTGGCACGTGAAGCAGCCGCTGCCGCTGCCGCGACGACGGAGCCTGTGCATCACACCTCAACCGGGCTTACTTAGGTCATGGCTGACATCGATTTGAGGGAATATCAGCCTTCAGACCGCGAGGGCTGCCTCGCGGTATTGGATGCCAACACACCAGACTATTTTTCGCCTATTGAACGCGAAACGTTTGCAGCGTTTCTGGACGAGCTGCCGGGCACTTATTTGGTGCTTGTGGACGAAGGCCGTGTCGTTGGCTGCGGTGGTTACATTCCCATACCGGAAACGCGTGACGCCCACACAAGCTGGGGCATGGTACACCCAGATTATAAGGGTCGGGGCCTAGGCAAGCGGCTATTTCAGGCGCGTCTTGACGCCGTGCGCGAGCGGGGCGATGCCGACCGCGTGCGGGTGGTGACAAGCCCGCAGACCGAGAGTTTCTTCGCGCCATACGGTTTCAAAGTTACCCGCCGCGAGAAAGATGGTAACGCCCCCGGCATTGATCTCGTTGAAATGTGGCTTGAGTTATAAACGTCTCCCCCGGGCTTGCCAGTCAGCAAATCTGCGAATCGTTTACTGAGTCGACTCGTACCCAAAAACCGGAGTCCCTGATGGCTTTTTGCGCTTTGACCCGCGGGCTGTTAAGCTTTGCGCAAGTGTGACATTGGGGAAGAGGTTCATGAAAAAACTGATCGCGTGCGCGGCACTTGTAGCAGGCTGCTCCTGGACTTCATTGGCGCAGGAAACAGAAACCCAGCCCGCAGAAGTCCCGGAGAGCCTGTCAGCAAAACTTGAAGGCCTGAGTGAAGAAGAGCTCTCATTCCTGCTGGGAGACGGTGCCCTTTCGTTTGCTGAACGCCACGAGATTTTGTTTGCGCGTCTGGATAGCAAAACGCCGGACGGCATTGCGGCATATGTGCGCGCCATGATGCGGGTGAAAAACCTGCAGAAGTTCAACCCTGAAACGGACATGGCGTCCATACCGTTGAATACCGAGGCCGGCAGTTTTAATGGCTGGAAGGTTCGCCGACCAGCAGAGTTCGATACGCCGCGCGCACCCGGCCCCATAAACATAAACCGCTATCTGCGTGCGGGCCCCAAGCTTGGTATCCCCACGTTCATGAATATGCCGGTTGCCATCACGCCCGAAGACCTGGTCGCAGGTGAAGTGGAAGTGGCAATTATGGGCATTCCACTTGATAGCGGCACCGGATACAGAGGAGCTGCTTACGGGCCGCGCGCCGTACGGGCTGGCACCGTGTACCGGGGCAACAGCATGAACGAATCGCCGCACATGCATACGCTCATTTCCCCCAATAATGAGCTGACGATTGTTGACTACGGTGATATCGCGGTGGATCAATTGAGTGTGGAGCGCAGCCTGTCGCATATCCGTGAAATGGTGCGTGAAGTGGCGGCAGCGGGCGTTATCCCGATGATTGTCGGCGGCGACCATTCGCTCATGTATCCTGATGTGGCGGGTGTGGTCGATGTTTACGGCGCTGGCAATGTCGGCGTAGTGCATTTTGACGCGCACTATGACGCCGGGCGTGGCCAGGCTCATCTCTTAAGTCACGGCCAGCCGGTTCACAGACTGTTTGCAGAGGAACTGGTACCGGGCCCCAATTTTATCCAGATCGGTCTGAGGGGCTATTGGCCCGGCAAAGCTGCTTTTGAATGGATGCGTGAGCATGGGCTGCGATATCATACCATGGCTGAGATCGAAAAAGACGGTTGGGATCAGGTGATGAAGCGCGCGATGAATGAGGCGCTTGAAGGTCCGGAATATATCTATATCTCGTTCGATATAGATGTGCTTGACCCCGCTTACGCGCCGGGTACCGGCACGCCGGAGCCGGGCGGTTTGACCACACGCGAAGTGTTTCCAATTATTCGACGTCTGTGTGCAGAAAAACAGGTGGTGGGATTTGAACTTGTGGAAGTAAATCCACTGGTGGACCCCACATACACCACAACCCAGAACGCTGATCGCGTATTGCGCGAGTGCCTGACAGGCATCGCCATGCGCAAGCGTGGCCTAACGGAACCCCATTACCTGAGCCCATTAACCATCGATCACGGCCACGACTAAGCCCGCTACAGTCGAGCCTTGATGCAAGCGGTTCATTTCTGCGATTGGTCTGATCAAAATTGAGTGCTTCACATTGTGGGCGCATCTCCAATCTCTGGTGTCAGTGATGCGAGCGAGAGGAGAGACCCATGTCACGCACTGTCTATTTTGTTTCCGGCAGCCCATTTGCCTGGCGCGTTATGCTGGCGCTTGGCGCAAAAGGCCTGGAGTATGAAGTCAAACGACTTGTTTTTGACGAAGGTGATACGCAAACGCCAGAGTATCTGGCCTTGAACCCGCGCGGCAAAGTACCCGTGCTCGTGGACGGTGATGTCACGGTATACGAATCGCTCGCGATCCTCGCCTATCTGGACCGGGCTTACCCTGATGTGCCCTTATTGGGGACAACACCTGCCGACGCCGCCCTTATTTGGCGCCGCGCACTTGAGGTCGACAATTACCTCGCGAGTGCCCTCATTGGTGCAGCGCGGCCAATTTTCCAGCAGGATTTTGCCGGCAAGGAGGCCGAAATAAACGAAAACTTTGCGAAAGTGCGCGCTGAAATTGAAACTGCCTCGGGCTGGCTCGCCGGCGGTGATTTTATGGTGGGCAATTCACCGTCCGCCGTGGACGTTTCCCTGTATCCACCACTTGCGATGTTGAAGCGGGTTGGCCCGCAACTCAGTGGTGTTCCGGGTATTGAAGCTAACCTTCCTGATTATGAAACTGATCTGCCTGAACTTGCCGCATGGATGAAACGGGTTGAAGCCCTGCCCGGTTTTGATGCTGCTTATCCCCCGCACTGGCGCGAAGCAGCCTGATCCAAGCCTTTTCCCCTAAAGGGCGGTAAGGGAGGTGCGATGGTTTCCGTCGCACCTCATTCTTGTCCGGATGTTGCTCTGAGGGTCAGCGTGCCCCAATGACCGTCCGCTTTTTCGATCTTTTTTTCTGTTCCAATTGAAAACAGCCCTTGAGCAAAAATATTGGCGTTCAGGTAAAGCTGGCCGTCGATCACCGCCCAGTTTCTGGGATTGATGTCGACAATATCGCCATTAGACATGGCGTAGGCACAATAACCGCCATAGGCGGGCAAGTAGCGATCAGGATTTTGTGTAAATGTCGCCAGATTTTGTTCGCTGGCAAACCGGTACACAACTTCCTGATATTCGGTTTGATGACGCGCCAGTCCCTGCGTCGCTTTTTGTCTGGTATGGTAGGCGACCGGATCAAACCCGTGAATGCCGACGCCGGACGTTTTGTTAACTACAGCGCCGGGCGCAAGCCCGGCTTTGCCGCATGCAACAAGCGTCAGCGTCGCAAAAAGCACAAGTGCAGTGGATTTGAGTATTGTCATGGTTCAGTCCGGCTCCTTGAACTGGACTGTAGAGGCTTGATATTTTGATGCCCAATAAAGCCACATCACACCGCAGTGAGTAAGGGTGAGCTAGTCTTGCCCATTCGCTTTCAGGATTGCATCCGCTTCCTTGATAAATGCCCACACTTCGTTCGAAAATGGTGGTTCCGGACCGTCTGCAGGCCAATCATCCATATTGTCGTATAGCTTGGCCGCGCTTTCAGTCAGCACCGGATCAATATCATAAATGGCCTGTGTCATGGCATTCCATTCCTTGACAACTTGTTGTGCTTCTGTGCTGCCTGGGTCGGTGCCTACAAGCGCTTCGGTGCGCGCCAGCAGCGCTGGCCATTTTTGCTCGTGCTCGCGCACGGTCTCTTCAGCCAGTTTTTCCTTGGCTGCTCTCCAGCGTTCCTGCTCCTCATCTGTGTAGAATTTGTCCCACACCTTTTGCCATTTTTCCTCGCTCATTGCGTGTTCTCCCATCTTGATGATGTTGCAAAGCGTGGAAAGGTCGGCTGGCTCACCTGCAGCGGCGCAAGCAATCGCTTCATCAAGCATAGCAAGTCGGTGTTTGGCTTTTTCAAGCTCTTCTTCCGCGAGCGAGCGCTGCATAGTTAATACGTCTTCAGCACGCCAGCTGCTGGTGCCGATCAAATGTTTGATCTGGGCCAGCGTTAGCCCCGTGCGCTTCAGCATCTGAATATGCTGCAGACGAGTAATGTCGCGGAACGCATAAACCCGCTGTCGTGACTCGGTTCTTTTGGGCGAAATCAGTCCCATCGTTTCATAATGATGAAGCGCTCGAACTGTTATGCCTGAGCGTTTCGCAACTTCGCCGATCGACATTAAACTCATTGGCCGCTTTCCTTTCCACGCCATGATCTGTGGGGCCTGACGTTGCGTCAGGGGCAAGAAGAAACTTTAAAACTCAGAAAAAAATTTACCAGAGCTGCAACACCGCAAGTTTTTCTGATGAATGAACAGAAAAATTTACGTAGATACGCACATTGACGCGGCGGTGCCCACGCCTATACTCGCCGCGAATGACAGACCGGAGCACTCCCCATGGCAGACAAAATCAATAAAGTTGTTTTGGCTTATTCTGGCGGCCTAGACACATCCATCATCCTGAAATGGCTTCAGGTGACTTACGACTGTGAAGTTGTGACTTTCACAGCTGACCTTGGTCAAGGTGAAGAACTTGAGCCAGCCCGTAAAAAAGCGGAAATGCTGGGTATCAAGGAGATATACATTGAGGACCTGCGCGAAGAATTTGTTCGCGATTATGTATTCCCGATGTTTCGTGCGAACACGGTTTACGAAGGGCTGTATCTATTGGGCACAGCCATTGCGCGGCCTTTGATTGCCAAGCGCCAAATCGAAATTGCTGCTGAAACCGGTGCCGACGCGGTGTGTCACGGCGCTACGGGCAAGGGCAACGACCAGGTTCGATTCGAGCTTGGTTATTATGGCCTGAACCCCAACATCAAGGTGATTGCACCTTGGCGGGAGTGGGAACTTTCGTCCCGGACCGCGCTCATTGATTTTGCTGAAAAGCACCAGATTCCGGTACCCAAAGACAAGCGCGGCGAAAGCCCTTTCAGTGTAGATGCCAACCTGCTGCACACGTCAAGCGAGGGCAAAGCACTTGAGGACCCGTGGGAAGCAGCCGAGGAATATGTCTACAGCCGGACTGATGATCCTGTTGCTGATGCACCGAGCGAGCCCGAATATATCGAAGTTGAATTCGAAAAAGGCGATGCGGTTGGCATTAACGGTGTTGCCAAGAGCCCCGCAACGCTTCTCACAGCACTCAACGACTATGGCCGCAAGCATGGAATCGGACGCCTCGACCTTCTCGAAAACCGGTTTGTTGGCATGAAGTCGCGCGGTATTTATGAAACGCCAGGTGGCACCATCCTGTTGGCCGCGCACAGGGGCATAGAACAGATCACGCTCGACAAAGGTGCCATGCACCTGAAGGACGCGATCATGCCAAAATATGCAGAAGCGATTTATAATGGTTTCTGGTTCAGCCCGGAGCGCGAAATGATGCAGGCGCTCATAGACAAAAGCCAGGACTTCGTTGCTGGCACTGTTCGACTGATGCTCTTTAAAGGGGCAGCACATGTTGTTGGCCGCAAGAGCCCCTACAGCCTTTACTCGATGGAGCATGTAACGTTTGAAGAAGACAGCGTTTATGATCAGCGGGACGCAGAGGGTTTCATCAAGCTGAATGCACTTCGGCTAAAACTCCTCAAACAGCGTGGCAAAATTACTGAGCCACCGAGCTACGAGTAGGACCAGACAGGAGCATGGGCGACGTCTTTTTGATCATCGGGCCTGTGTTCCTGATCATGATGCTTGGGTTCGGGCTGGGTAAAACCAGGCTGTTCCCGCCCGGATCCAGTTCAATCCTCATTGCCTTTGTCTGGTATGTTGCTATCCCGGCCCTCATGTTCCGGTCGGTAGCGCCTGCAACTCTACCGCAAGCCGATGAACTCTTGCTTGTTGTTGGCTACTATTCTGCTCTGTTGTCGCTCTATTTGATCGCGGTATTGGTGTCCAAATTTGTCTTCAAACTGACGGCGGCCGAACAGGGTATTTTTGCTCTGTCTTCATGTTTCGCAAATGGCGGTTTTATCGGCATTCCCATCCTTGAAGGTGCTTTTGGGTCAGAGGGCGTGCGGCTTCTGTTGGTGATCCTGAGTTTCCATAGCCTGACGCTTCTCACCATTACAACAGTGATCGCTGAACGAGCGGCACAGCGGTCGAACGGCGGCGGCAGCGTGATCAAGAAAACAATTCAGAGCTTGGGGCAAAATCCGCTTTTGCTGGCGCTTGTCTCAGGGCTTAGTTGGTCAGCGCTGGGGTTGCCGTTCCCAGAGTGGCTTGATCGCGTCCTTGCGCTTCCGGCCCAAAGCGCAGCACCGACCGGCCTTTTTGCCGCTGGCCTTGCGATAGCTGGCTTCAAAATTTCGGGTGACATGAAACAAGCTGTGATTGCCGTTGTTTTCAAGCTCATGCTTTTGCCGCTGATGGTATTCTCTACCGCTCACTATGTGCTGGGATTGCCAGAGCTTTGGGTTGGTGTTGCAACGCTGACGGCTGCACTCCCGACCGGCATGGTGGCGTACACATTTGGCGAGCAATACGGCATAGGCTCGCGCCGCGCCGCCACTACAGTTGTGATTGGCACAGCCACATCAATAATAACCCTAGCCTCACTTCTTATATTGCTGAGCCCAACGGTTGCATAAGGAAGCAACAATAATGGAGAAACGACATGAGTGAGTGGACGGTATATCTTTCTGGCGAGATTCACAGCGACTGGCGCCAAGACATTGAGACGGCTGTGTCTGCCTTGCACCTGCCTGTAACTTTTACTGCTCCAAACACAGTTCACGAAGACAGCGACGATGCCGGTGCCGTTATTTTGGGCGAGCCCGAGAGCAATTTTTGGCGCGATCATATGGGCGCCAAAGTGAACGCTATTCGCACGCGCAAACTGATCGCCGAAGCAGACGTTGTTGTGGTTCGGTTTGGCGAGAAGTACCGCCAATGGAACGCTGCCTTTGACGCCGGTTATGCCGCGGCATTGGGCAAAAGCCTGATTGTTCAACATCCGCCAGAGTTTACCCACGCCCTTAAAGAGGTTGATGGCGCTGCACTTGCGACTTGTGAAACACCTGCGCAGGTTGCCAAAATTCTGGCTTATGTGATTTCCGGAGAATTGGAGCGCTAGTCGCGGGCAACATTCAAGTCGACAAGCGGCTCGTTCACTTCCAGAACAAAACCGTCCGGGTCCGAAATGATGCTGACGCGGACTGGAATGGTGCCTGTGCCATCGTAATTCGGATACTCAACAATACGTGGCGGCATGATGGCCTCTACGCCTGGAACCGACTGTGCTGCCACAAATTTTTCTTCCAGGTCAGTGGTGGCGAACAGCTGAACAGACGTGCCTGGCTCGAACGCCATGCGACTGAGCGGCTGTTCCTTCCTGGGTTTTTGATATTCCAGTAGCCCAAGAACACCTACATAGGTGTCATTAGCACGCAGAAACACTAGTCGGCGGATGCGGTCGGTTTCAGCGTCAGGTTTGTCGGCCGGCGTGCGGATCATTTGGTCATAGATTACCTTCATGCCAAGTACATCACGGTATAGCTTGAGCGAGACATCTATGTCCCGTACCACAAGGGTGGTCCGCCGAAAATCTATGCCGACGCGATCAGCATCTGGCACAGGTAATGCTTGAAGGACGGTCGCGCCCATCATTGCCAGTGACAAAGCAAATATCAGTTTACGCATCGCTGGTTACTCCCCTGTACAATGAATTTAGACGACAACACACCCGATCAGCACCAGCAATGCGCTGAATCGAGCTCTAAGGTAGACGCTCAAAGTGCATTGGCCTGCCCAGTACATCGATGCGCACCACCCTTTGCGGTAGCGAGCGCGTTAAATACACGATGTTTTCTGGCGTCCCGTTTTGTATATGCACTTTGTGAGTCTCGAATGTGCCTGCTGGTGTTTCAACGGTTTCAAAACCCACATGAGCAAGTGTGACATTTTCAACTGCGTTTGAAAGGGTATTGTACCAAGGCAATTCGACACTGAAATTTTCCGCAAGCGGCATGGCAGCGATAACCCCAAAAATACTGAGCCGAATGATGCTGTCTGGTTGATTGGGGTCGCTTACATCAACCGTTCTGGGTGCTTGCCCTTCCTGGTTGATTTTGACCGCACCTGAGCGCGCGCCGTTATTCCAGGCCACGTGATAAACAGTGCGGGAGGCACCCACAGCAAAATCAATTTCATTGCTGATCGGCAAAAATGTTGTGGCGTCGATTACTCCTTTTGCCGTCTCCAGTATGTTGGGCTGCATTTCGGTGCGGTCGCTGATGACGTAGGTGTCACCATTGCGGTGCCAGGCGTATGTCATGCTGCCCGCTTCTTGCCCTTCGTTGATCATACGCATCGAAAATTCACGCATGTCCGCGCGTTCCATGTCCATGAGTTTTTGCCAGCTATTTGTTTCAGCTGGTGCCGGCACAGATAAGGCTAACGACAGAGCCGCAGCCGAAAATAGATTCTTCATACTTTATTCCCTCAGGATTTGATCCGGCGCGGTGTGGATCGCCCCTTGTTACCCGGCCCTGACTTTAAGTGGTGGCGCAAAATGCGCCTACAGCAACTATGGATTATTTGCACTGTCTCGGGTTTAGTTGGGCAGAGCTTCTGAAACTTCTTGTTTTCCGCGTATCCGGCTCACATGATGCCTTCGGGTCTCTGGTAACGGGCAAACAAGAGGAAACATTCGCCACTATGAAGCTCTATTTTTCGAAAACTTCACCCTACACCCGCAAAGTGTTGCTGGTCGCCCGACAGCTGGGACAAATCGATGACATTGAAATCGTCCCGGTGAACCCGCTCGAAGCAGGCAAAGAGTTTTTGACCGCGAACCCGCTATCCAAGGTGCCCGCGTTGGTGGTCGAGGATGAGCCCGCCTTGTTTGATAGCCGGGTTATTGTTGAGTTTTTGCTGGACCGTGCCGGTATGAATGACGCAGGCCGCGCTAAAACCGAGATGCTCAAGCGTCAGGCATTGGCTGACGGTATTACGGATGCAGCGCTTGCGATTGTGATGGAAAAGCGCCGCCCGCCAGAACAACAGTCCGCTTATTGGATGGAGCGCTGGTTCGCGGCGATTGACCGTGGTCTGGCACATTTGGAAGAAGGTGCGATTAAGGCGCTGGAGCACTGGCATTTTGACGCAATGGCAACAGCAAGTGCCCTAGATTACCTGTGTTTCCGCCTGCCGGAAATAGACTGGTCAACCAAATATCCTGAAACATCTTCATGGTACGCCAAAGCGTGCGAACGTGATGATATGAAAGCAACCGACCCCCGCGACTGATTGTATCCTATGAGCCGACAAAAGCGTTTTTCAGGCCGTCCAGAATGAACTGTGTGGCGAGGGCGGCCAGAATGACACCCAGCAGCCGGGTCAAAACGGCATTCACTGTTGGTCCCAGGGCGTTCATAACCGGACCGGCGGCAAGAAATATGATCAAGCTGACAAGCATTACCACCAATAGCGCCGCAGTTACCGCGAGCTGAGCGACCGTGTCAGAGCCAGCGTCCGCAACAGCGAGCATGATGGTTGTAATCGCCCCCGGTCCTGCAAGAAGCGGCAGCGCAACGGGAAATACCGACACGTCCTCAAAAAACTCGTCCATTTTTTCCGCGGCTTCTTTTTTCCGCTCTGACCGTTTTTCAAAAACCATTTCAAGTGCGATAATGAACAGCATCAGGCCACCCGCAACACGCAGGGCATCAATTGAGATGCCAAGTGCAGCAAGAAACGGTTCCCCCACAAACGCGAAAAACACCAAAATGAGCGTACCGATCAGTACCCCTTTGAAAGCCATTTTTCGCTGGTGGCTGGCAGATGTACCCTGCGTCAGGCCCGCAAAAACTGGCGCGATCCCAACGGGGTCAATGATGACGAACAGTGCGATAAACGCAGATACAAAAATCTCATACATGCCTTTTCCCCTCAGACACGTTTGGCGTTATAGCGAAATACCATGCTGATTGCAGCTGGCTGTCACGGTATTTTTGAGTAAGCAGGCAATTGTCATTGGACCGACGCCGCCTGGTACTGGTGTGATGGCACCTGCCCGCTCAAAGGCGGTTGTAAATTCCACGTCGCCAACCAAGCGGGTTTTACCGTCCCCTTTTTCAGGAGCGGGGATGCGATTGATGCCAACATCAATGACAGTGGCCCCGGGCTTGATCCATTCCCCTTTCACCATTTCTGCGCGACCAACCGCAGCAACCACGATGTCCGCAGCCGCCACTTCCGCAGCGAGGTCCTTGGTACGGCTGTGGGCGATGGTGACGGTGCAGTTGGCGTCCAACAGCAACTGAGCCATCGGTTTGCCCACGATGTTAGAGCGACCTACCACGATTGCTTTTTTGCCGCTCATGTCGCCCAGTGTGTCTTCGAGCATGAGCTTGCACCCAAGCGGCGTACAAGGGACCAAGCCGTTGCCACCGGTGACGAGCAAGCCCGAATTAATTACATGAAAGCCATCCACGTCTTTGGCGGGATCAATGGCTTCAATCACAGCGGCTTCATCGATGTGATCTGGCAAGGGTAATTGAACAAGGATACCGTTTACAGCCGGGTCGGCATTCAATTCTTCGACTTTGGCGATGAGCGCAGCCTGGTCCACATCGGCATTCATCTCAAAGTGAAAGCTATTCATACCAACTTCACTGGTTTGCCGCACTTTATTGCGCACATAAACTTGGCTGGCAGGGTCTTCACCGACAATAACAACGGCAAGACCGGGTGTGATTCCATGGCTTGATTTCAGGGTCTCAACATCTGCCGCGACTCCGTCTCGTCCGCGTTGGGCAAACTCTTTGCCGTCTATCAGTTGTGCGGTCATTCTATCGCTCCTGCCCAGAGGTAAGCTGCTGCCCCAGCATCAGCTACATGATGACTCGCTATAGTCTGATTGTCTTCGTCAGGCAACTGCAGTTTCCGAGGTGATGCCGGGTGCAAAGCAATCGCATTAATGCGATTGCTAATAATTGTAGATCCCGAACAAGGGTGCGATGTCGCTGCGAAGCAGAACGCGCAGTGCAAAGATCAGGAAAATCAGGATGATTGGGGAGATATCCAGTCCGCCAAGGTTTGGGAAGAAACGCCCCAAGGTTCGGCGGATTGGCACCAAAGCCGGTTCGGTGATTGCATACAAAAAACGTTGCACGCTTTGCACAAACGGCTGGTAACTGTTGATTACACCGAACATAACGAGCCAGCTCATGATGATGGTGACAATCAGCAGAAAATAGTAAAACCCCAGAACGGCATCGATCAGCCAAAACAGTGCGGTCATAATATGTGTCCTTGATGTCGTTTTCTAGCGTCCAGCCGCTTACACGAAAGGCGCTTTTTGTCACAATGTTTGCAAGATATGTATGACGAAACTGCTGCTTTTGCAATTGAGCGGCAGAAATTGCCTAATTTTCCGAGTCGATTGAATTGATTTGGAAATTTGGGTCGGCAATTTGTGCCGTGTAGGCAAAATGTGCCGACTTGGGGCAACCTGGTAAGGCGGTTGATTGAGCGATAAATGGCTTTCTTTGGACCACAAAATTCGGGCGGACTGTTTGGCAATGCGGGCCAAGTTCAGCCACGCGCGCAAATTATTGGGGTCAGTAGTTCGCTTATCGCGCTTGATGCGCAAGCCAAGCTTGCACGGATTAGCATCAACAGTTTGTCGTCCGACCAGCGGTCAGCCCAGTTCGGCTTTGACAACAGCCCCGCCGTTATTCCACCTTGGCAGTTGCCCGAGGAAACCTCGACCCTGACAGAGCAAATTCGCGAAGTCAGGGAGCTTACCAGTTTTATTGATCTTAAAGACCCAAACCTTGATGCCGTTGCTGGTGACGTGGATCAAACAGCAACATTTGTTTTGTTTAATGCACTGACCAACTTGAGGGTGCTTGCCGAATATGCTGCCGAGGACAATACCCTCGACTCGTCGCTTGGTCGCCTGGATGAACAATTCCGATCCGGCCTTGATGAGGTCAGGGATTATTTGTCTTCAACAGAACTCGACAAACTTGATCTGTTCCTGGGTGACAAAGAATACAACACCGAAGCCACCACGCGCACTGGACGAAATGACACCGAAACAAACGGTTCATATGTTGTCGACAATCCAGACAACGTAATTTCGGGTCTTACAGGTACAGAAGTATTCACCGTATCCATCGAAAAAAGCGGTGTCACAGATGACATTGCGATTGATTTGAGTGGATTGTCCGGTGCTCTAACGCTCAACAATATCAAAGATTACATCAATACCCGTATAGAAGCGCTGACTGATACCGACGCAAACGGCGATGACTTCATAAAACATCAGACCCGTTTTGATGTGAACCGCAATGGCACAACCGGTAGATATGGTCTCCAGATCGAAGGCACAATCACCGAAGAAGTTTCACTCTCGGCTGCGGCATCTGAGCCAACGCTTTATGCGGTGTCAGCGGTATCTCAGCTCGACGATAGTTTTGCCATCACCAGTCGCGTGACAGAATTCAATAATATTGATGGCACGATCATCGCTGATGACACAACATCCTTTGCAGCAATTGATTATGAGGCAACAGAGATCAAAGGGCTGGTATCAGAGGAAGAGGACAACAACCTCGATCCGGCTATCGCATCACTTAGAGATCAGTTTTTGTCTGATGCTGCAGCTGATGTGGCAAGCACTAGCAACACGGATTCCGGCAACACAGATTCCAGCAATACTGATACTGATAACACGTCGTCTATTACCAATGTTAACAACGAAAACAGGGTGAACGCTGACACGAGTGGCTCGCGAGTTGCGGTCGATAGTCAGGGCGGAATCTATGTTGTTGGCACTTCAACGGGCAGTTTTGGCCATCAGCTGAATACTGCATCAACACAGGACGTTTTTCTGACCAAGTTTGATACTGAAGGAAACGTTGTATTTTCGCGTCTGCTCGGCGCTTCTGACAGCGCAGAAGCGTTTGCGATTTCTGTAGATAGTCAGGATAACGTTATCATCGCTGGTGCAACAAACAGCGCGCTATCATCCGCCGACGTGGTTGAGGGTGGTGGAACCGACGCGTTTGTTGCCAAAATTACCAAACGCGGTGACGAGGTGTTCCGCTATCAGCTTGATACATTTGCAACGACCGCTGCCTACGCTCTGACCGTAGACAGCAATGACGATATATATGTCGGCGGGTCCACAAGCTCTGCGATCAGCGCAAGCTCAGGTTTTGCAGGCGGCAATGACGCCTTGATCCTGAAATTGAACGGTACAACCGGCGCTCTAACGGATTCCAATGTGTTTGGAACATCCGGAAACGATGTCATCCGGGGCCTTGCGGTGGATGGCAACAACGACTTGATCGTTGCGGTTGAGCAGGCAGGCGACGCTTCTGTGGTCAGGATTTCTTCAAGTGATCTCATCAACCAGACGGCGAGCGTTAACTTGGGATCGTTGGGTAGTGGCGGTGAAATCAGCAACATTGCTATCGATACGACAAACAGCAAAGTTTATGTTTCGGGCGTGACGACCAATGGTTCTTTGAATGCTTCGGGCACGGCGACTGTCAACCAATCGGCCAATGGAGGCCTGGAAGGTTTTGTGAGCGGTTTGAGCTTTTCCGGCACATCATCGCTCTCTGCAGATTTCACCACCTACCTGTCTACGTCCGGAACCGATAGCGTTGCAGATGTCACCGTCAATGGCGGTAAAGTTTATGTTGCAGGCTCCACCAATGGCACCCTCTCGGGTGAAGACGGTCGGGGTGCAATCGATGGCTTTGTGGCTCGCATTGATGGAACAAGCGGCGCACTTGAGGATACTCAGCAATATGGGGAAAGCCTGGCAAGCTCTAATGTTGGAGGTATCGCTTTCACCAACCAGGGGGACTCGGTTCTGGAAACACTGGGGCTGCCGACCGGACTTATCGAAGGGGATCAAACACTGAACGTGCAAACCCAAACCAGTGCACGTGTTGGAGACTTTTTCTATCTGAGAATTGATGGTGGCCGTCGCCAGAAAATCGAACTGGAGGATGGCGACACTTTTAATACCATCAAACGCAAGATTAATGTGGCGGGCATTGGGCGGGTCGATGCAGACGTTTCCAATACCAGCGAAGGTGCGAAGCTTAAAGTTGCCACTTTGGACAATGGGGTCTCCATTGACTTAATTCCCGGCACAGGTGATCAGGACCTGCTGTCTCGAATAGGCTTGGAGCCGGGCAAACTTTTGCCAAAAAACGAAGTGTTTGACCTGGGTGACGACGATGATATTCCGCCCGAAGAAGATTTGGGCGGTGTGTTTGGTTTGGGTCTTGGCGGCGCATTGAATTTGCAAGACAAGGCAACGGCAAGATATGTGCTGGGTCTGTTGGATAATGCCATAGCCACGACGCAGCGCGCCTTTCGCTCGACGCGGTTTGACCCAATCAAACAGCAACTACTGAACCAATCACGGTTGGAAAGCGGAACGCCATCAGCGCGCACGCTTTCGCAGATAGCGAATTTTCAAACTGGTTTGGCGCGCCTTCAGAGTGGCGCTTCGTCGCCGACCTTGAGCCTGTTTGCATAGTTTTTTGAGATCTGGTGCAGACACAAAAAAAGCGGCTTTTTAAGAGCCACTTTTAATACCCCCCGGCAGGGTTCGCGGGAACAGGTGCACGATTGGGGGTCGAGTAAATTAAAACCTATCCCCGCACCCCTGCTCGAGAGGTACAATATTCATTTCAAAGCCTGTGCCATTTTACTAGAGATAATAATTATCTTTACAAAACAATGCCTTATGAAACACATCCTTTTGATGGAACAATTGTGCGATGTTTTTTTATCGCAAAAAGCGACACTAAATCGATGCAAAATGCCACAATGTTGCATTATTCAACAAAGGTCATGCGAAAACCAGTTAACTGCCTGTTTATCAATTCTCGGTTAAAATGGCGTTGTTTCGAGGTTAGATCTGAAAGCGTATCCAGCATATGGAAAGAAATTTGACCAGATGCCATGCCCTTCTGCAATCGGACGCAGCGCGCCGTAGTCCGTTGGTGCGAGCACTAATTGCGTTTTCCTTTTTGTTGCTCTCTGCATTGGCAATGTCTGTTTCTTACGCGAACGCGTGGGACGAAGGGTCCGCGCCGGAGGAAGGAAAACTTGCCATCGATATGGACCCGTTTGATTTTCCGATGTTTACTCGCGGGCGAATGGTTGGCCGTGTTTCCATGACGCTCACTCTGGTCGTTCAGGAACAGCGGGACTCGGAGCTTGTCAGGCGCCGCATGCCGCAAATTCGGTCTGATTTTTTGGGCGCTCTTACTACCCTTTCGCGACAGCGCTTCAATGTGAACAAACCGATCGACCCTGAAATAGTGCGCGCATTTCTAACGCAGTATCTGGACTACCGGCTAGGCGAACATAAGGCCGAAGTTTACGTGAAACAGGCGCTTATCAAACCATCCTGAAATGCTGGATTGTCCCGTAGTAGCTCAAAAGGCACTGTTGTAGATTTGCTACATGTTGGTTGCCCTAACGTTAACTAATGCCCGTAATCTCTTGACCCCAAAGCGTTTCGACTTATCCAAAATAGGTGGTAAGGACTAAAAGTATCACGCTTTCAATACTCAGGAGAGAAACATGCGCCAGAATCGTTTCTACCGGGCAACGGCACTTACTGCCGGTTGCTTGGCTATGCTTGGCACAGCTAGTGTGCAAGCACAGGACGCAGATACGGACGTTGAAATTGAAGAAGTTGTCGTAACCGGCACATACATTAAAGGTAAAACACAGGCCAGCAGCCCATCGCCAATTGCGGTGTTTGGCTCTGACAATCTGAACCAGATTGGCGCGAGCCAGGTGGCGGATCTTGTGCAAACCCTCACCATTAACAATGGTGCACAAAACAACCCGGATGCCTTCACACAGGGCTCAACCACCGGCACCTCAAACATTAACCTTCGCGGTCTTGGCGTTTCGTCAACTTTGGTCCTTATGAACGGCCGCCGTCAGGTTGTGTCGCCAAACACCACCAACGACGGTATCGCGTTTGTTGACACCAGCTCGCTCGTGCCACAGATCGCGATCCAGCGTCTTGAGATTGTGAAAGACGGTGCAGCAGCAATTTATGGTACGGACGCTGTAGCCGGCGTGGTGAACTTCATCACAGACGATGATTTTGAAGGCGTGGAAATTGGTGCAAAATATCAAACCCTGACTGATCAGGGTAGCCAGGCAGACACCCTTATTGAGGGTAAGGTCGGCTGGGCCGGTGAAACAACCAATGTTATGCTCGCAGCCAGCTACTTTGATCGTACTGGTTTGACCACAGCAGAGCGTCGCCTCAGTAATCCGATTGACGACACGTCTTCTCTGGGTAACCCGGGTGCCTTCTTCCTGTTTGGTGCCTTGCCGGTAATTGACCCGACAGGTTGTGCCGATCAAGGTGGTTTCCCTCTGGAGCGGACCGACCTGCAACCCATCGTTGATGGTGCGGGCTTGCCGTTTACAGCAGGCTTTTGTCGGTTTGACTTTGGCGAGTTTTTCAACCTTGTAGCGGAAGAAGAGCGCACGCAGGCGTTTGGTGTCATTACCCAGCAACTGGGTGGTGACCATGAACTTCGCATTGAAGGTTCATATGCTGACCAATCTGTGGTTCGCGGCAACTCGCCAACTTTCCCGTTCCTGCAGCTTGGTAACGCTGTTGTGCCGGCTGACCACCCAGCAAACATTTTTCCTGCTGCGCTCGGACCAATTCTGTTCTTTGGCCGTGCCATCGGTAATGGCGGTGACGTATCGCCAGCGAGCCAGGACCGTGAAACGTGGCGTGTTAGTGCCAATCTAACCGGAACACTGGTAGATGATTGGTCTTACGATGTAGCATTCACACGCGCTGAATCGTCAGGCACAGTTCGTACCGAAGATACGATCACCACGAACTTCCAAAACGCCCTTAACGGTCTGGGCGGTGCTGGTTGTGATCCAGCAACTGGTACACCTGGCGTTGGGCCGTGCGAATACTATAACCCTTTCGCAACCAGCTTCAGTGTATTGCCGAACAGCCAGAATGTACTGGATTCAATCATTGGCACTCAGCAGCTTGATAATGATGCTGAATTGACGGTTATCGACGCTGTACTTTCAGGCACATTGGCATCATTCGATACTGGGGACGTTGGTCTTGCGGTTGGTTTCCAATATCGTGACGAAGCTTTCGGATCTGACCTTGACGACATTTCGAACGCAGATGGATTTGCCTTCCTGATCGGTGGTCCGGACTTTTCCGACAGCCGTACAACTTATGCTGTGTTTGCGGAAACGCTGATTCCACTCTCCGAAACGCTCGATTTTCAGGCTGCAGTCCGCTTTGAGGACTACGGCGGGAATATCGGCGACACGCTGGATCCAAAATTCTCGCTATTGTGGCGGCCTTCGGACGTGCTTTCCTTCCGGGGCAGCTACTCCACCAGTTTCAGGGCGCCTAGCGTGTTCCAGGAATCTGGCGTCAACACGTCACTGAACCAGGTGAGTGACCCGATTACGGGTGGTACGGCTTTCGCGGCTGTACGGACACCGCCAGCTGATGGCCGTGACCTCTCGCCCGAGCAAGGTGAAGCAATCAACTTGGGCATGTCTTACGAGAGTGACTCAGGCTTCAAGTTTGATCTTGATTACTGGCGCTATGACTTTACTGACGTGATTATCCAGGAGAACTTCCAGGCGGTTGTAGACGCGGACCCACAAGGCCCGAATGTCATTCGCGCAGGCGGTTTGCCAACCGGCAACATCCTGATCGTTCTTGCGAACTTCGTGAATGCATCGTCGGTTAAAACGCGTGGTTTCGATGTGGCCGTGAGCCAGACCTTCGAAACAGACTATGGTACTATCATGCCATTCTTTGAAGGTACCCGAGTGTTGGATTATGAACTGGAAGATCCTCAAGCCGGTACCATTGATGGTGCAGGTCGCAGGAACTTTGCCAACTTCGGTGCCCCGACACCTAAATGGCGCTTCAACACAGGTATGGCATTCAGCAACGAAACACACGATGCCCGTTTCTACGTTCGCCACATTGGCGGCATGGACGACGACCAAGTTGTTAACGATGTTGAAAACGGCGATATCGGCACCATGACTACTGTCGACGCGCAGTACACCCTGAACCTTGGCAGCGTGTTTGAGGATCTGGACGGTTCCAGCCTGCAGGTTGGTGCGATCAACTTGTTTGACAAGCGTCCACCACAAGTTGCTACGAACGGTGGATTTGAATCGCGTACTCACGACCCTCGTGGCCGTATGGTATACGCTCGGATCCAAACTCGCTTCTAAGCGAAATTGAAATAATGTTTCAAAAGGGTGGCTCTGGCCGCCCTTTTTTTTAGCTACGTGCCAAAAACTGTTGTTTCCGTGTGACACTTTTTCAAGACCAGCGCCCTCCAACTTTATGAAGAACTTGACGTTTTCGAAATCTCAGGGGAAGATATTAATGGAAGTGCTTAAAACAGACCTCGTACGTGAGCTTTTTGCTGAAGCAAGAATCAAGTGTCAATTGGTTCTTGATTGTTCAGTCAGCCCACCAATCGGGTGTCGTGTCTTTTTATATAGAAGTCTGGGGAGGGCTTTATGGTATCCATTTTGCAACGCTCGTTGCGCAAACATCTATTAACTTCAGTAGCAGCAACGGCAACACTCATGGGAGCAGGCGCCGCATCAGCGCAGGACGCGGATAGCGACGATGGCTTCGCTCTTGAAGAAATTATTGTAACGGCGTCAAAGCGCCAACAAACACTCCAGGAAACGCCGATTGCTGTTTCCGTGACCGGCGCTGATACAATCGAAAAAGCCCGGGTTCTTGATATTTCTGATTTGCAGACCATTGTTCCCTCACTTCGGGTTACCACTCTGCAGACGTCTTCGAACACAAACTTTGTGATCCGTGGTTTTGGTAACGGTGCCAACAATGCCGGTATCGAGCCATCAGTTGGTGTATTCATTGACGGCGTATATCGCTCACGTTCTGCAGCGGCAATTGGTGACCTTCCACGCCTTCAGCGTGTTGAGGTTCTACGTGGCCCGCAGAGTACACTCTTTGGTAAAAACGCCTCGGCAGGTGTTGTCAGCGTCGTGACGGCGGCCCCTTCCTATGACCCTGAAGGGCGTGTTGAAGTACAGTACGGTAACTATGATCAGCGTCTTCTGAGGGCTTATTTCACTGGTGGCCTGTCAGAAACATTTGCGATGAGCATTTCTGGTAGCATCAACAAACGTGATGGTTACATTGATACGCTGGACACAAACATTCCAGACATCAACGACCGGGATCGTTGGAACATTCGTACGCAGGCCCTTTGGGAGCCAAGCGACGACATCACCTTCCGCCTGATTGCTGACTACAGCGAAATTGACGAGCTGTGCTGTGGTGTTACCAACATCATTAACGGCCCAACCGCGGGCATCATTTCAGGTTTGCTGGGCGAGACCATTTTGGACACGGACGATCCGTTTGCCTATATTTCGCCGATCACTGAAACGCCGATTAACAAAATTGAAGACGGCGGTGTTTCCCTCCAAGGTGATTTCGATTTTGATGGCTTCTCGTTGACGACGATTTCGTCTTATCGCTCAAACGATAGCTTCAATGATACTGAAGCTGACTACACAAGCGCCGAGATCATCGATAGCGCCAACAACAATGCCGAAATTGACACATACACTCAGGAAATCCGTCTAACATCGACTGGCGACAATCAAGTTGACTGGATGATTGGTGGTTTCTACTTCAAAGAGGATGTGCTTCAGGTTCAAGGCCTCAACTACGGCAATGATACTCGGGCTTACATTGACTTCCTCGCAGGAGCTCCTGGCACACTCGCTGGTTTAGAAGCACTGACTGGTGCAACTCCTGGGTCTTTCTTCTCGGCTGACACTACAACAGTGGAAACCTTTACGCAGGACAATACGGCTTGGTCAGCGTTTGCGACCGTTGATGTACACATCAATGACCGGCTGACCCTGACGGGTGGTTTGAACTATACGAAAGATAAGAAGACGATCACTGGTTCCACGGTGAACACGGATGCGTTTGGTGACGTCAACTTTACGCAAGCCTTCTTCAATTTCACATTCTTTACGCAAACGGGTTTGGCACCGACACCAGACAATATTGCGCTCATTGAATCGGTGGCACCAGGAACAGAAGCAGCCATTCTTGCTGGCTCACAAGCCGCCGCAGCTGGTTTGGCACCACTTCAGTTCCAGCCACAGTTCGTGAGTTTCCCGAACTCTGTTGAGTCGGGTCGTTCGAACGATGACAAGCTCACTTGGACAGCACGCCTTGCTTATGACGTAAATGACAATGTGAACGTCTATTTCAGTGCTGCAACTGGTTACAAGGCCACCTCATGGAACTTGTCACGTGACTCGCGTCCATTCCTTACTGATGGTCCTGCCCTTCAGGCGGCTGGCTTGCTTCCTAACAACTATGATCCAGCGACTGGTCGCAACTTTGGTACTCGCTTTGCTGGTCCCGAGGAAGCAACAGTGTACGAGTTGGGTTTGAAAGCGCGCTTCAATCGTGGTGCATTCAATATTGCAATCTTCGATCAAACCATCGATGGCTTCCAATCCAACATCTTCCAGGGCACAGGCTTCGTACTGGGTAACGCGGGTAAGCAATCCACCAAAGGTGTTGAACTTGACGCCACCTGGACACCGATTGACGAGTTGACGCTAACGTTCGCGGGCACCTACCTCGATCCGGTTTATGATGACTTCCAAAATGCACCTGGACCGGGTGGTACTGTGATCGATGCGTCAGGCAACCGCCCTGCGGGTATCCATGAATTCAGTATCACGACGTCTGCGACATACAATCACCAGTTTGAAAGTGGTGCGTATGGCTTTATCCGGGCGGACTACATTCACGAAAGCGATGTTCAGGTTGTTGATAACATTCCTGGCGTTAACCGTGAGGTGAATCAGTTCAACGCATCAGCTGGCATCGAGTTCGAGAACGGCTTTGGTATCTCGATATTCGGGCGGAACCTATTCAATGACGAATACTTCCTCAGCGCCTTCCCGGGCGTTGTGCAGGCAGGTACCGTAAACGGCTATGCCAACACGCCGCGCCTGTGGGGTGTGTCCCTGACTTACAACTTCTAAGTCGGGCAAAAATCAAAAATCTAAAAGGGTGACTTTGGTCACCCTTTTTTAGTGTTTTGCATTTATTGTAGAAATCAGGGAAGCGCATCCGGGGTCGACGCTTGCAGATACGAGAGTATCTGTAATCGGCATCTATTGAGGAATGGGATGCTAGAATCATTGATGTACTTGAGTGCTGCGAATCCATCAATTCGGCAGCACGATCTGGAAGAAATTCTCTATAGTTCTGCCCACAATAATCAGCGCAACAGCATTACCGGCGCACTGGTGTTCAGCGGATCCATATTTGTTCAAATTCTGGAAGGCGAAAGTGACGCGCTTGATACGCTGATGGCGACTTTGCGTTTGGACAAGCGCCACGACGCTGTTTCGGTTGTGGCCAGAGAACCGATCTTCAGCCGCAGGTTTGCCTCCTGGTCAATGGCCTATAGACAAGTCGGCGGTTTGGCAGCGGAGCAGTTGCATAGCCAACTTGGTTGGGACGTGTCGATAAAGCGATTGCTGGAAGGCGTGCCCGAAGACCGGTCATTGAAAACACTATCGGCGAGTATCGCAGGGATTGTGGAGCAAGGTCAGCCTCAGTGGGCCTCTTCCCAATTCTGACCTGTTCCGCAATCAACAACGAGTGGCACGGCCAAATCTACAGCAGGATTGCTGGCGTTTGCCATGGTATCCCGGATCACGGGAATTGCCTTTTCCTCAACACCTTGTGGGCATTCAAAAACCAGTTCGTCGTGTACCTGAAGAAGCATGCGTACATCATCCAGGCCCGCACTATTGAGGGCACCGGGCATGCGGATCATAGCCCGGCGAATCACATCCGCTGCGGTTCCTTGGATGGGAGCATTGATCGCTGCGCGTTCCCCAAATCCTCGGTGCATCGGGTTTTTCTCGTTCAGTGAACGGATATGACACTTGCGGCCAAACAGGGTCTCCACATAGCCGTGCTCCCGTCCAAAATCGATGGTTTTATCCATGTAGGCACGAATGCCCGGGAAGCGCTCGAAATAGGCATCGATATAGCCTTGGGCTTCCTTGCGACCAATATCCAACTGGCGGGCCAACCCAAAGGCCGAAATGCCATAAATGATGCCGAAGTTGATCGCTTTGGCCTGCCGGCGAACCATGGGGTCCATGCCTTCAATCGGCACGCCAAACACCTCACTAGCGGTCATCGCGTGGATGTCTGTGCCGTCTGCAAAAGCCTGTTTGAGCGCATCGATTTCGGCGATATGCGCCAAGATTCGCAGCTCAATCTGACTATAGTCAGCGGCGATCAGGATATTGCCGTCTTCAGGCACAAAAGCTCGCCTGATTTTCCGCCCTTCGGCAGTCCGGATCGGAATGTTTTGAAGGTTAGGGTCGTTTGATGACAAGCGGCCAGTTGTGGTTGAAGCCATATGAAAACTGGTGTGAACGCGGCCGGTTCGGTCGTTCACCTGAGCTACCAGCGCATCTGTGTATGTGCTTTTAAGTTTAGCAAACTGCCTGTATTCCATCACCTTTTGGGGAATGGTATGGCCGTCAGCTGCCAGTTTTTCCAACACATCCACGTTGGTTTGCCATGCGCCGGTTTTGGCAGATTTTTTGCCGCCCGGCAGCTGCATGTCATCGAATAAAATTTCGCCTAGTTGCTTTGGTGAATTGACATTAAATGGTCGGCCGGCGAGCTCTTGAATTTCTCCGTCCAGGCGGTTTATGCCCTCGGCAAATTCGTTCGACAGTCGATTGAGCGTTCCAACATCAACCTTGATGCCCTCACGCTCCATTTTTGAAAGCACCGGAGACAGCGGGCGCTCCAACGTCTCATACACGGTTGTTACTTTTTCTGCAGCAAGCCTTGGTTTTAAAATCTTGTAGAGCCGCAAGGTAATGTCGGCATCTTCGGCAGCATACTCTGTGGCTTTGTCGAGTGGCACTTGGTCAAATGTCAGCTGATTTTTTCCTGTGCCCGCCACTTCTTTGAAGGGGATTGGCGAGATGTCGAGATGAATGCCTGAAAGCTCGTCCATGCCATGGTTGTGTAGTCCAGCGTCAAGCGCATAGGAAATCAACATGGTGTCATCGATGGGCGTCAGGTTGACGCCTTCGCGGGCCAAAATAGACATATCATACTTTAGGTTTTGACCAACTTTGAGGATGCTGGCGTCTTCGAAAATTGGTTGAAGAGCTTCCAGAACCAATGCCTTATCTAATTGCTGCGGGCGTTCAGACAAAAGATCCCCGCCTGCGCCCCCGTGACCAACAGGGATGTAACAGGCTTTGCCTGGCGCAGTGGCGATGGAAAGGCCGACCAACTCTGCTGCGTTGGCATCCAGGCCGGTTGTTTCGGTGTCAACGGCGATTATGCCCGCCGATTTGCAGTCTTCAACCCAACGATCAAGCTCGGCTTGGTCGGTGATGCACACATAGTTTTTTTCAACGGCAGCAACTTCTTCGCTCAAGTGATCGGGCGGCAGGTCTTCTCCCCAGACATGTTGAACTTTCACCTTCAAAGATCGGAATTCTTGCGCATCCAGAAACTCGATCAACTGTTCTGCGTCCGGTGAGCTCAGTTCAAATCCCTCGATTTTTTCATCCATGTCCACATGACGGTCCAGCGTCACCAGTTGGTGGCTCACGCGTGCCATGTCGGCGTTGTCAATCAATGTCTGACGGCGCTTGGGTTGTTTGATCTCTTCGGCGCGCTCCAGCAGGCTTTCCAGGTCACCATACTCGTTAATGAGTTGAGCGGCTGTTTTGATGCCAATGCCTGGTACGCCTGGCACGTTGTCGACGCTATCTCCAGCGAGTGCCTGCACGTCCACCACTTTTTCAGGCCCTACACCAAATTTGTCGACAACTTTTGAAGCTGGCGTTCGCACATTTTTCATGGTGTCGAACATATCTGTGCCAGCGTCCAGAAGCTGCATCAGGTCCTTGTCGGAACTAACAATGGTGACATCCCATCCGGCTTCACGGGCGTGTCGCCCATACGTTGCGATAATGTCGTCTGCTTCGAAGCCTTCTTTCTCAATGGACGGCAGGCCAAACGCTCGTACCGCATCCCGAATAAGGGGAAACTGGGGGATAAGGTCTTCGGGTGCAGGCGGTCGGTTCGCTTTATAGTCCCCAAATATATTGTTGCGAAAGGTTTTGCCTTTGGAGTCGAAAATAAC
This sequence comes from Kordiimonas sp., assembly GCA_963921265.3. Taxonomy (GTDB): domain Bacteria; phylum Pseudomonadota; class Alphaproteobacteria; order Sphingomonadales; family Kordiimonadaceae; genus Kordiimonas. Next base: position 2,225,671 of record OZ001196.2, on the reverse strand, counting down.
CGCTAAGTGCGTGGGCTGCTCGTCATCCTCGAGGTCCTGCAACAGTTTCATTAACATGTTGCAAAAGCCAAATACGGCACCAACAGGGGTGCCGTCAGATCGGCTGAGCGGTTTTCGACTATGGGCCATGGCGTGATAGGCGCGAAAAATATAGCCGGAACCATCGATTAGATAGAGGTGCGGCGTGCCTTCATTGGCCATGCGGTAGTCTCCAATTAGGACTGAAAGGTCGATTAATTGCTGGAGGTGTCTGACGGACTGCCTTGCAATATATACCGTCGATCACAATATGGACACTCGACTTGACCATTTTCATCCATGGTCAAGAATACGCGAGGGTGACCAAGGGCACCTTCGCCGCCATCACAAGCGACTGTTTTTTTGGTGACAATTATTGTTTCTGGAGCTTCTAATGTCATCGGATACTCTCGTTCGGGTTTTTCCCATTGGCGGTGGTTCTGACAAGCGAACTTTTTGATCTATATACTATGGCCCGGGCAGGCTACAAGCTGCTTCCATCGACTAATTCGCCAGATTTGGCCCTGACATAGCAGAAGACACCAGCAAAGGACAGGTGCGTGACGAAAAACGCCATCGAAATCAAAGGCCTCACGAAAATCTACAAGGGTCGTGGCGGTGCAGACGATAAGCTTGCTTTGAAGGGAATCGACCTCAAAATTCCGCAGGGCTCCATGTTTGGCCTTTTGGGCCCAAATGGTGCCGGCAAGTCGACCACTATTAATATACTGGCGGGCCTTGTGAACAAAACAAAAGGCAGTGCATCAATTTGGGGGTTCGATATAAACGAGCACCCTCGTAATGCGCGCGCCAATATTGGTATTGTGCCACAGGAGTTGATGTTCGACGCCTTTTTTACACCCCGCGAAATGCTTGAAGTGCAAGCTGGCATGTATGGTGTGCCAAAGGCAGAGCGCCGCACGGAAGAACTATTAAAAGCTGTCCATCTTCTGGACAAAGCAGACGCCTACTCGCGGTCTCTCTCGGGTGGAATGAAACGCCGGTTGCTGGTGGCGAAAGCCCTGGTTCATAATCCACCTGTGTTGGTTCTTGATGAGCCCACCGCCGGTGTTGATATCGAACTCAGGCAGCAACTTTGGGACTATGTGCGCGAACTTCATGCCCGTGGAACAACGGTTGTTCTCACCACTCACTATCTCGAGGAAGCTGAAGAACTGTGCGACGAAATCGCGATCATCAACCACGGTGAAGTGGTGTGCTGTGAACCCACCGAGCAACTTTTGAAGCGCATTGATGAAAAAGAAGTGTTGATTACTGTTTCTGATGATCTGAAACAGGTGCCGGAGGCTTTGGAAAAGTTTAAATCCACCCTCAGAAGCCCTAATCACCTGGCGGTTCAGATCAGTCAGGCCGACGCAAATGTCGGCGCGGTACTGGAAGCAGTCCAATTGGCTGGGCTGACGATTACCGATATAAAAACCGAAGAAACCGATTTGGAAGACATCTTCCTGCAGCTTACCTCAGGCGCAGGAAAGGCGGCCTGATGCGTAGAACCTATGATGTGGTGATCGTTGGTTCGGGCGCGGCAGGTTTCACGGCGGCGCTGAAGCTCGCCCCGCATTTGCGGGTGGCCGTTTTGTCAAAGGGCAAAATGTCTGGAGGGTCCACGCGCTGGGCACAAGGCGGTATCGCGGCTGTTATGGAAGCAACTGATTCTATCCAGTCTCATATTGATGACACATTGGTTGCGGGAGCAGGGCTGTGTGATGAAGAGGCAGTTCGATTTGTTGTTGAGCGCGGTAAAGAAGCAATCAACGGACTTGTAGGCCTTGGCGTTGAATTTGATCGATCCGCAGACGCACCCAAAGAAGACGGTTACGACTATCATCTGACGCGCGAAGGTGGTCATAGCCATCGGCGCATCATTCATGCGGCAGATGCAACCGGCAAAGCTGTTCAAAAAACGCTGAATGAAAGGGTGCTTGAGGAACCCAACATCGATGTATACGAGCATCATGTTGCCATTGATGTCATTACAAACCGGCACCTGAAGCACGAGGCATCCTATACTGATCAGGCCCACGGCGTTTATGTATTGAACATGGACAAGGGGCGAGTGGAGACGTTCTCGGCGCGCTCAACCATAATCGCGACCGGCGGCGCAAGCCGGGTTTATCTCTACAGTTCTAACCCTGACGCCTCGACGGGCGATGGTATTGCAATGGCGTGGCGCGCAGGTTGCCGGGTTACCAATATGGAGTTTAACCAGTTTCACCCAACCTGTCTTTTTCATCCAGACGCCAAAACCTTTCTAATCACAGAGGCCATGCGCGGCGAGGGTGCGGTGCTGCGCGGAAGTGATGGCGAACGGTTTATGGATCGTTATGACGACCGCGTTGAACTTGCGCCGCGTGATATCGTTGCCAGAGCGATTGACAGTGAGATGAAACGCACGGGTGCTGAAAATGTGTGGCTGGACATAACCCACAAAGATGCAGATTTTGTTGTTTCCCACTTCCCCAATATTTATCGCCACTGCCTGAAGCTTGGCATCGATATTACCACCGACCATATCCCGGTGGTGCCAGCGGCCCATTATACATGCGGTGGTATTACGGTGGATGCGCATGCGCGCACCGACCTTGACCAACTCTATGCCATCGGAGAGTGCGCACACACGGGCCTGCACGGTGCCAATCGCATGGCGTCCAACAGTTTACTGGAATGTCTGGTAACGGGTGACGCGGCAGCGGAAGATATTTTGCTGAGGCAAGACAACAGCCCGCCACCTGCAATTGCACGGGAATGGGACGAAAGCCAGGTTACCGATTCTGACGAAGAAGTTGTTGTAAGCCACAACTGGAAAGAGCTCAGGCGCTTCATGTGGGACTATGTGGGTATTGTGCGTACCGATAAACGATTGGAGCGGGCCAAAAGGCGGGTCGATCTGTTATCCGGTGAAATTCAGGATTATTACGGCAATTTCAGAGTGACACCGGATCTTCTGGAACTGCGAAACTTGGTGACCGTCGCGGATCTGATTGTGCGCTCTGCACAACAAAGAAAAGAATCGCGAGGTCTGCATTTCACGGCAGACTATCCGCAAATGCTTGATGATCCGGCTGACACCACCCTTATTCCGTTTGGACGCGCCGTATCTGAGAGAGTGGAATGATTATGGAAAACCGCTTGTTTGTATATGGCACGCTCGGCCCTGGCAGGCCCAACGCGCATATCCTTGAAGATATTGGGGGTGAATGGTCTGAAGGTTTTGTGGTTGGTAAACTCGTAGAGGCAGGCTGGGGTGCAAAATCCGGCTATCCGGCATTGGTGATTGACGATTCCGGTGAAAGGATCGATGGCTATTTGTTCCAGTCCGACAAACTTGCTGAAAACTGGGTGACGTTGGACGCGTTTGAAGGTGACGAATATGAGCGGGTCCCTGTGAAAGTTTATGTGCCCGGTGGCCAATTGACGGCGCAGGTGTATTCACTGAAACCCTAAAACAAAAGAGCCCTGCAATTCTGCAGGGCTCTTGAAAACTTCTTGTAACTACAGGCCTTAATTCAAGGTCCAGTCGAGTGGCAGAACGAAGGAAACTTCATCGCGACCAGCTGGAAGAGAAGGCAGTGGGTTCAGACGCTTCATCAATCGAGGGATTTCGTTATCAAGCACTTTTTCACCAGTGCTTTGTACGACTTCATGAGCAGAGATGGTACCGTCAGCCAAAACTGTAAGGCGCACTTTGGCCTTGCCTTCGACTTCGCGCGCCAGCGCGGCGCGTGGGTATTTTTGTTTTTTCACGACAGTTTTGACAACAGCTTTTGTCCAGCTGTCCATATCATCAAATGCCATGCCCGGAATTGAAAGCAGGCCCATGACAATGGTGCCCGCCAAAAATGATTTAACAATAGAACGCATTTTTTACTCTTTTAACAAGGGGAGGTGGAGGGCCGGATCAGTTCCGACGCGCGCTTTATGAGGCAAAATAGTAAAGGAAATATTACTGATGCAATCTCACAAGGCAGAAAATAAGTATTTGATTATAAATGAAAAACAGCCCCTTCCGGAGAAGGGGCTGTCACACATTGTACGGTGGATTTACTCAGAACAAAATTACGTTCCCGTACAGATATTTCTTAGTTCAATGTCCAGCTCAGTGGCAGCACGAAAGACAGTTCAGTGCGATCTTCTGGCAGAGCTGGCAGTGGGTTCAGGCGCTTAACAAGCTTACCGATTTCTTTATCGAGTACGGCCTGGCCAGTTTCCTGAACAACTTCATGACTTGAAATAGAACCATCGGCGGCAACAATCAGGCGAACTTTTGCTTTGCCTTCAATTTCACGAGCGAGAGCTGCGCGAGGGTATTTTTGTTTTTTGGCAACTTTTTTAGCGACTGCTTTTTTCCAAGAGTTCATGTCACTAGCGCTGGCTGATGTGCTAGCCGCACCAAAAGTGAAAGTGAGGGCGATTGCTACTGCAAATGCTTTGCTAATATTCTTCAACATGGTTCCATCCAATCGTGTGTAATGTGTGTGTCGTAAAAAGCCAGCGGGTTGGTGTAACCTCTCAAACCTTAACCGCGGCTCGTTGAATAGATTTATAGGGGGCGGCTGTTAAGCTCTGGTAATCAAAAGGATAAAATTTTATCCAATTGCTAAAAAACGATTTAAACCATTGAAATTAATAATAAAAAAAATTGAAAAAAATTTTAAACACACACGCGTGATTGGCTGTGATCGGCAATTGTTAACGGGTTTGTTAACGATTTTTCGGCAGTTTGTTAACGGTTTTAACGCTTGCAAGAATCAGATTCGCCGTGTAGGTTCCGCGCCGTCTGATGGCCTTGGCACCCGTAGCTCAGCTGGATAGAGCGCTGCCCTCCGAAGGCAGAGGCCAGAGGTTCGAATCCTCTCGGGTGCGCCATTCCCTTCCAATAAATTCAATGAATTAGCATTTCGCAGATTGGCCGAAGGTGGGTCTAGGTTGTTTGTGTGACCAAAAGTGTGGCCAAACTCGCCGCCGTATTATTTGCTTGATACCGCCAAATGAGCTCTAGCCGACAAGCCGAACTTCTTGAATTAATTCTCTATTTCCAGCGGTTCAGCGATATCGCACTGGAGCGATTTCCCATAAATCGAAATTATGCAGCCATTTGACAATAACGCACGACAAGGGAAACTAAGATGTCAGGCAAGTCTCTTAAAGGTGCACGCCTTTAACACACGGGTATGGTGTGCCCAAGGCCCGGACCTCTAACACTAGGATGCTTTCCGGCCTATTCGGTCACACGTACTTCCCTTATCATGGTTCGGCGCAGGACTTCCCCGTCTTTTATGTACTGTGTCGCGCGCATGCGTTTGTTTGGGTCGCTGGGGCTTCTACTGATAATTTCCGACACAATAACATCCGAGCCATCGCGGAACTTCATAGTGAAGGCCGATGTCAGGCCGCTCTCATCTATATCAAGGTCTTTGGACCAGCCTTCCAATCGTTCATTGAAGAAATGAAGCCGGTCGATATCCCATTTGCCGAAGCTTTCAATCGTGCGCTCGTCCGGCATGCCAGGTCGATAGATGTTAAGTTGGTGAAAGTCATATTCATGACCGTCCGGCAAATAAGACGCCACTATTTTGGTCGGGAATTTTTCAAGGACTTTTCCTTCAGCATCCACGCGCGTGAACTCCCCCAACCAAGTGCCCTCCATGCTACCGCTGGCTGGCATGCGGCGCATAAGCTCTTCTCTGGAAATTCGATCCCCATTCGCGAGAACCGGGTCTTTAGAGAGCCGGTCAAATATTAGCCAGGAGAATCCGTCAATTTCGCCTCTGATCGATCCGTCAGTTTGTTTGATAGAACGGTCTCGGTACATCATGCGATGTTGATCCAGAATCATATCAAACTCTGCGTAAACCGGGCCACTTACTTTATGTTGGTACGTGCATTGCTGTTTGCGCATACCCCCTTCAAACCGCCGAAGGGCTTCATCCCATGTGAAAAAGAGGTCACAGCGCGCAATGTGGTCGAACTGGTCAGCATCCATAGCTGCAACCGTCTCTGGATTCAGCAGCTTTCTGTCATATGCTGGACCAGTTTTGAAGAATAGCTGATTTACCCGAATCTCCTGCGAAGTTTCCACCCAATCAATCGTCATCACACGTTGTCTGTGCGCAATGTCGGGTGCAGAGTGCTTGGTCTCTTCAAGGAAAAGCACAACTTCTCCCAATGATGATGCCGCCAAACGGTACACCCTGTGATCTCTGTCGGATCGTACCAATTCCGGGTAATCCGGCATCAGGCGATCACTATTTAACCGCACCTGCCGTTCATTTGAAAACAATCCGGTCCAATAATCAGCAAACCTATCTACCGTGCTGCTGCCATCGCCTGCCGCGGCTGGATGGCCAAGCAGATAAGCTGCCACGGCAGTCACCATGCCAATCACTTTAAGTGCGCGCTTTGTTTGTTGTGCCATGCCACTTGTTCCTAAGTTGTTTGCAGCTTTTGATTGGGTTAAGACGCAAAACACGAGCGATTTCTGTCGCAACGCCTGGGTTTCACAATTCCTTCAATTCGGAGACCAGCAAGTTGCCAAACTTCTCGAAATTGGGACGCATTCGGTCACTGGGGCCGGTTATGGATATGCTCAGAGGGCGAGCGCTGACGGAAGAGCTGATAGGGGCAGATATAGCAGTGGCATCTGGAAACACGGCACCAACCGCAATATAGTATCCTCTATCCCGACACTGGGCAGCGTGGGCCAAAACCGTTTCGATAGGTTGATTTGCTGTGTCGACTAATTTTCTGTTTTCGGCTCTTCTATATAGCGCGCGGATTTGCAGGGTATCCAAGGTTGATAGATACGCGGTTCCCACACCGGTTCCCCACAGCGAAAACCTCTGACCAACTTCTGCCGTGAAAGAGATAGCCTGGTCGCTCTTCTCAACTTGCACAAGTTCGATCATAAGGTCTTGATACGACGCCAGCGTCACAGTCTCGCCCGTGATATCTCGCAAAGTTTCGAGAAGTTCAAGCACGCTGGCGGGAAACAGGGACCCGTCAGCAATCCAAGATCCGAGTTCGGCAAATCGCGCAGTCGGAAAATAGCTGTTTGTGCGGCGATCCATGCCAAGCATGCCCAAATCAGCGAGTGCCTTAAGCAGCGCCGCGCAGCTTGATCGCGGTGCACCAATGCCATTGGCAAGCTCAATGGCTGTCATTGGTTTCCGGTATTTTTCAAACAACTCAAAAAGTTTGAAGGTGCGGAGAACAGAACTGCTGATTGACGACATCACTAAAATCCATAAATATAGTAGTTATTCTGATATCATAGATTTCTTTGACTGTTCAACAATTTTTATGGTTTGGTCAAGTCACCGGGGAGGACAACAATGACACAACTGGCTTCAATTGGCAGAAGCGCCGCGATCGGCATCTACGAGACGATGGTCCGTATCGCAGCCTGTGATCAGGGCATTCAAAAGGGTCTGGCTGCCGGCGAATTGCAGTTTCAATATTATCCTGCAGGCGGACAGGAGGCGATTGCCGCCACTATTGGCGCGTTATTGGACGAAGGTGATCGCTCGGTAACAACATATCGCGTCATTCATGACATTGTTGCTAAGGGTACACCAGTTTCTGAAATCTTTGCTGAAATGTATGGCAAGGCGACCGGTTGTTCCAAGGGTAAGGGTGGGCCGATGCACCTCTCAGACCCAAAGTCGGGCCTGATGGTAACAACCGGCATTGTCGGTGCAGGTGCGCCCATCGCAAACGGCTTGGCTTTGGCAGCTCAGCTGAAGGGTACTGGCAGAGTTACGGTATGTAGTTTTGGCGACGGTGCAGCCAACATCGGTGCGGTGCACGAAGCGCTCAATATGGCTGCACTGTGGAAATTGCCTGTCGTCTTTGTATGTCAGAACAATCTGTATGCCGAATATACGTCGTTTAATGAATCGACTGTGTCGACTTCAATCGCCGACAGGGCTTCAGGGTATGGCATGGCGGGCGAACAGTGTGACGGTTGTGATCCGGTTAGTGTGTATGAAGCGGCTGGTCGTGCAATTAACCGTGCCAGGAAGGGCGATGGGCCAACACTTCTGGAATGCATCGCACCAAGGCTGCAAGGTCACGCGTTTGGCTCCGAGCAAACACATATGGATCAGGCGCAGCTGGAAAGGGACATTGAGAATGCTCCGCTTGTCACGGTGCGGAAGCGATTGCTGGAAGAAGGTCTCGCTTCAGAAGACCAATTGATGGCGATTGAAAAAGCTGCTGAAGAAGAGGTTGCAGCAGCCCAGGCTTTTGCGGCCAAGAGCGATGATCCGGACTCTTCAGAGCTTTATACAGAAATTTTTGAGGACGATGAATTGTTGCCGGAAGGCCCTGGCTCCGGCGGCGTTGCGGCCTCAGATCCCGCGCCCGAAAACATGAGTAAAATGATGTTTGGCGAAGCGGTGAACAATGCACTGGATGTTGCCTTGGCGTCTGACCCAAGTGTTTTTCTGCTTGGTGAGGATATTATGGATCCGGCAGGCGGCATCGTTAAGGCGACGTATGGCCTATCGACCAAGCATGGCCTCGACCGTGTGCGAGGCACACCGATTTCCGAGCAAGCAATCGTTGGCGCAGCGATTGGGGCTTCACTCGAAGGCATGAAGCCAGTGGCAGAAATCATGGTCTGTGATTTTGCGATGGTCTGTATGGACCAGATTGCCAACCACGCAGCGAAACTGAGATATATGTCCGGCGGGCGCACCAGCGTACCCATCACCATACGTATGATGAGCGCCGGGAACGTTGGAAGTTTTGGTGCACAGCACTCCCAAAGTTTGGAGAGCTGGTTTGCCCACACGCCCGGCCTAAAAGTAGTGGCTCCGTCGACGGCGTTTGACGCCAAGGGTCTTCTCCTATCCTGCATCCAAGACCCCGACCCCTGCATCTCCCTGGAAGCCATGCGATGCTTTTTTGTGCCGGGCGATGTTGGCGATGGTGATTATCGGGTCCCAATTGGCAAGGCAGCCATTCGGCAGTCAGGCACTGACGTTACTCTGATTTCCTACAGTTGGGGCATGCAGGAAATTCAGGCTGCTGCTCAATCCTTGGCCGAGGAGGGTGTGTCAGCCGAAGTAATAGATCTGCGAACAATTGTACCTCTCGATTTGGAGACAGTTCTTTCATCGGTGCGGAAAACGGGCAGAGCCATTGTTGTGCATCCTGCGGTCGAATTTTGCGGCTTCGGCGCGGAACTTTCTTCCAAAATTCACGAAAACCTGTTTGCGGAGTTGAAGGCGCCTGTTGCACGCCTCGGCGCTCGCTACACCCCCATCCCTTTTAACCAGACCCTGGAAAACCTGCACTTCCCCGATGCAGCCGGCGTTGTGGACAAAGTCCGCTCAATGCTGGCCTGAGATAGGTATATTAGAGGAAAGCCCGTGGCGAAAATGACGCTGAAAATACCCAAAGGTGCTGTTTCTATGCAGGAAGGCACCATTGTCGAATGGCTGGTTTCTGACGGCGACAAAGTTAGCGTTGGCCAGCATATCTACGACATCGAAACTGAGAAAAGTACCATTGAAATTGAATCGCCTTTTGACGGCACCATTAAAATTTTGGTGCCTGCGGGAGAGACTCTGGCTGTCGGTCATCCGGTTGCCGAAATCTACACGTGAGCACCGCACACTGGTCTCGCGCCACTAAACGGAGGGAACTAAAATGGCCAAGCAATCTTCAAAAAGTGCACTTACATCTGTGTTGCTTGCATCAACGGCGGTCTCGGGCTCGGCGATTGGGCAAGAGCAATCTGACGAAGAATTTGCTCTAGAAACGATTGTGGTAACGGCCGAACGCCGAGAATCTACCCTCCAGGATACACCCATTGCGATCTCCGCTATTGGCGGCGATCAGCTAGGAAACTCTGCTATTTTCGACACGGAGGCTATTGCGGCCTCAATTCCCGGATTGATCGTGCAGCGTGATGTGGTTGGCAAAGCCGTCATTCGCGGTATTGGCAATGAGAATTTCACTGTTGGCGGTGACCCAGGCGTTGCAATCTATTCAGATGGTTCTTACGTCGCCCGCTCAAATGCTGCGATATTTGACTTCTTCGATGTTGAGCGAGTTGAAGTCCTGCGGGGCCCCCAGGCCACATTGTATGGGCGCAACGCTATTGGCGGTGTGATAAATTTGGTTTCAAAGGCACCAACGGAGGAGTTTGAAGGGTATGTGAACGCAACCTACGGGAATTTTGACGCGATCCGCCTTGAAGGGGCCGTATCTGGCGCAGTTTCTGACAATGTCCGCGTCCGGTTGGCAGGTCTTTATTCCAAGCGCGATGGGTTTACCGAAAACATCCAGCCGGGCGTGGAAAGCCGTGGCCTCGATGAGCTTGACGACAAGGACCTGTTCGCCATCCGTGGTCGCATTGACGTTGATCTTTCCGATAATTTGACCCTTGAATTGATAGGGGACATCTACCGCGACGATTCAAACCCTCCCCCATTCTTTTATCCTGAGGGCTCACCTTTTGTCGGACCGGACAGCGTGCTTCCGTCAGATATCAGGACTGTTTCTCAGGGTCTGGAAACAGAGGTGCCGGGCATAACCGATATACCAGGGGTGGAGGATCCAGAGCTGGAGCAGTCAAGTATTACAGGACGTTTAACCTGGGAAGGTGATGCTGCCACGGTGGTCGCAACGAGCTCATATCGAGATACAGGATTTGAGTGGGTCAATGACGGTGACGGCTTCTCTGACTTCTTGGTAGTCTATTTTCAGCGAGACGCGTCAGAGTCTTTCACGCAGGACATTCAAATCACTTCGAACAATGATGGTCTTTTCCAGTGGATCGTTGGCGGGACCTATTTCACCGAAGACTCAGATGGCTTGTACGCCATTCCTCTTGGGCCTGCTTTCGGGGCAACCACTATCGTTTATCAAGGCACTAATGAAACAGATGCATACGGTGTTTTTGTCGAGGGGAAATACACGTTCGGGGATTTAGCCTTCACGGCTGGCATTCGCTATTCCGATGAAACAAAAGATGCGACGCTGAACTTTGGCCAATCAGCACCTTTTGGTGCCGCAGTACCTTTCGATCAAATTGGTACGGTGCCGGGTGGCTTATTGATACCGACCGTTCCGCCTCGTTTTGAGAATGATGCGGTTACGCCAAGGTTTGTTCTGGACTACAACCTGAATGAGACAACTCTTTTATATGCTTCGGCGACGCGGGGCTTTAAATCAGGCGGTTTTAGCTTGCTTGATTTTCCAATTAATTCCTTCGAGCCGGAATTCGTTTGGGCCTTTGAAGTCGGCTCTAAATCCCGTCTGTTCGACAATCGTTTAGAGTTAAACACGGCTGCATTCTATTATGACTATACAGATCAACAGCTTAGCCAAGTAACCAATCTTGCGACACAAACCACCAACGCTGGTTCGTCAACCATTTGGGGGGTTGAGATGGAGTTTCGTGCGCTTGTAACCGCCAACTTCCAGATCGAAGGCAACTTCGCTTATCTGGACACGGAATTCGACTTATTCTGCACATTAGACTCGCGTGACACATCTCGCCCAATTGATACGCAGAATTGTCCAAATACTCCAAACCTAGCCGGTAACAGGTTGCCAAGGTCTCCTGACGTTACAGCCAATCTGGCGGCCAGCTATTTCCACGACTTTGGAAACGGTACCGAAGGTGTACTGCGGGCGGAATGGCAATATACCGGAGATCAGTTCTTCTCGGTATTCAACAGAGACAATATCGCGCAAGACGGATACAGCGTTCTTAACGTTAGTGGTGGCGTAACCTTTGATGAAGGTCGTTGGGGCATTCGTGCCTGGGCTCGCAACCTGACAAACACTGACTATTTCACAAATCTATTCGAGTCTGGTGTGATCACAGGTTTCGCTTTGCCGCAAGGGTTTGTGGCACCGCCGAGAACATATGGCCTGACCGTCAGCACCAATTTTTAAGGTCAAGAAAATGGCTTATGTAGAACTTAGCGACGGTACGCCAATCTATTATTGGCGAGAGGGGACTGGGCCAACTCTGGTTTTGCTGCATGGCTTGATGCTCAATGTCGATGATTTCTGGACAAAAAACCTGAAACCTTTGGCCGAGTCCTGCGACGTGATTGCCATTGATCACCGAAGTCATGGCATGTCGGGTAAGCCGAGAGGCGAGCATTCGATAAGCCAATGTGCACGGGACCTGAAAGAGGTTCTGGACGCGCTGGAAGTTGAAGACGTGACGCTTGCAGGCGTGGCATTTGGCGCCATGGTGGCGCTGGAGTATCGGCGATTATTCGACAACCATCGATTGTCCAAACTTGCCATCATTGAGGCGCAAGTTCGGCTAACTAATATTGAGGGCTGGGAACATCCTACCTTTGGAGATTTCCCTCCGGAAGCAGGCGCTGGATTTATTGAAGGATGCAAGCACAGTAGAGAGCCATTGACTGGCTTTTTGGCGGGCGCATTTGGATCTACCATTCCTGACCAGGAGATGGCGCGCATGCAAGCTGCGGCATGGTTAACGCCGACGGACGCGGCGATCTCCTATGTGCAGGATATGATCAGTGCTGACTACAGGCCTGATTTGGCCAACATCGATCTTCCCACACTCCTGATCTATGGACGCAAAAACAATGTGCCCATCCCTTCCGAGCTAGGCGCTTGGATAGCGGAACAAGTCCCTGATAGTCACTTGGCACTCTTTATGGACAGTGGTCATTCACCCTTCTGGGAACAACCAGACAAGTTCAATAATACAGTATTGGAGTTTGTTGGACAGTGAGGGCTTAGCATGATGGAAAAAGCATATTTAATTGTTCGCTCGACCGCGCCTGCCAGTGCCTTTTGGGATTTCTGTAAACATGCAGAGACCAAGGGCCCGCACCTCGTTGCATCGCAGCCTGTGCATAAGGTTTCCGCTTTAGAGCCCGGGTCCGTGCCCATGCATACCTGGATCGGGCTGTTTGAAAGCCGCGCTAAAGCCAAGGAATTCTGGAGCGAACTGGATACCACCCCCATCTCCCTGCCGGAAGCACCGTTGGCAATGATCGCGGGCGCCGTACCTGAAGCCGGGTTCGATGACGATTTCATCCCGACAAAAGCCAATGTTGATGCTGGTACTGCCCAGCCGCCTACATTGATGATTATTGAAGGTTCGGCTGAAGACCAGGACGCGATGGACCAGTACCGCGACATCATTCTGCCGATGATGAAGAAGCTCAAAGCCTACTATATTGTTTTTGAGCTCGGCGGCAGTATTGAAGTCCTGAGCGGTGACTGGGACGAAGCCATATTTGCAATCAGCCGCTGGCCCACAGTCGATGCTGCTACACGTTTTTGGCTGGATGAGACATATCAGAAAACAGCGATTCCTCTACGATTAGGGCACAGCGCATTCCAAGTTGTGACGCTGCAGGGAAAGCCCGATGATTAATTGCGCTCAGTTGCAGTTTTTAGCCGCGATTGGGGTCTTCAATGGTTAAAGCCATCGATATCGTGTGCAATCCCTTTACCGCCCAGGAAATTGGCAAGAAACAGTCCGGTTTCGATGACAATTTTATGGATCAGGTGCGCATGCCAGACCATATGCGCGGCGGTGTTTCTATCGAAGACTATGCGTCACTTATGGATGAAGCGGGTGTCGAGCATTCGCTTTTGATCGCTGTTCGTGCAGGGGACCAGCGTATGCGTGGGTCGATTGAAATTCCTTATGAACAGGTGGCAGAATACTGCCAACTAATGCCCACCCGTTACTCTGGATTAGCAGGCGTGGACCCGTTCCGTGGCATGTCCCAGCTACGGGATCTGGAATATGCGGTGAAGGAGCTCGGCTTTGTAGGGGCTCACAGCTACCCCCATTGGTTTCGGCTGCCGCCTGACGCACCTCAATGGTACCCAATTTACGCAAAATGCTGTGAGCTCGACATTCCGATTATGATGCAGGTTGGCCAGAACCTAATCTACCAAAAGGACGTCAGGCTCCCTTCTGTTGCAAAACCCATTCTGCTTGACCAAATTGCCATCGATTTTCCGGAGCTGCGGATTATAGGCATCCATGTTGGAACACCGTGGGCCGAGGAAATGATCGCGATGGCCTGGAAGCATGAGAATGTATTTATCGGCATTGACGCTTATGCGCCGCGCCATCTTCCACAAGCTCTGGTCCACTATATGAACAGCTATGGCCGGGACAAAGTGCTATTCGGCACTGATTGGCCTGTCATCGATCCAAGGCGCGGCGTTGACGAAGTCCGGGCCCATGAATTGAAACCTGAGTCTTACCAGCGGGTCATGCGCGACAACGCTCTTCGTGTTTTCCCAAGCCTCAAAGCTCGGGTTGGGACAGCCAGTGGCTGACACAGGAGCACATATCGGTGATGGGTTTACCCATCTTACACTCAGCAGGGGCATACGATGTTCTGCCAAAAGAGTGCCGCACAAAGCAGCAATTATCTCTAGCAATCAAACGGTAACGTACCGGCAGCTTGTTCACAGGATGGATAAGCTGGCTTCCGCTGCCCAATCTGAATGGGGTTTGCTGCCGGGCGATGTCTTGGCTCTGGTCGCCCCAAATTGCTCAGAATATCTTGAGATTGTTTGCGCCTTGTCAGATGTCGGCGTTGTCGTGGCGACGCTCAATCCATACCTCACACCATCCGAGCTTTCTGCAATTCTTGACGACTGTAAACCAAAGCGAGCCATCGTCGCTGAGCAACTGGAAAAACTTATTGCGCCAGTTTCAGACCTCGGTATCCCGATTACCCTTCTTGGGGAAGAGTATGAAGCGCAGCTGGAACGGGCAACTGGATCTTTTGTTGCCCCGGAGGTCGCTGAGTGGTCCAGTTTTTCCATCTCCTACACATCCGGCACTACCGGAAAGCCGAAAGGGGTGCAACTGCCGCATCGCAGCCGCGCCCTCATGTTTATGGCCATGGATGTTGAATATGGCTGTTTTGGTATGGACGACCGGTTTTTGGCACTGGCTCCCTTGTATCATGGTGCCGGGTTTGCTTTTGCGGCCGCCTCTATCTCATTTGGTGGAACGTGCATTCTGTTCGATAGTTCGAGGGCGGACGATATTGTGTCTCGCCTCGCCGAAGGCGACATAACCGGCGTTTTTATGGTGCCGACACATTTCAGCCGATTGTTCGAGCTCGCAGACTATCATTTTGACGGGTTTTCTCAGAAGCATGGACTGAAAACTATTATTTCCAATGCAGCCGCGCTTCCACAGATGTTCAAGGAAAAGACCGTGGCCCTGTTTGGTGAAGGCTTGTTGCACGAAACATATGGCTCCACCGAAGGCGGCATTGTAACCAACATTCGTCCTGACAAACTGTTGAAAAAACCTGGAAGTGTTGGAACAGCGTTCGTTCAAATGGAAGTGGAAGTCCGTAACTCCGAGGGAGGAATATGCCAGCCCGGTGAAATCGGTGAGTTGTTTTGCCGGGGCCCATACACTTTCAATGGATATCTGAACAAACCCCAAGAAACTGCCGAAACCATCCAAGATGGGTGGGTGACTGTTCAGGATCTTGCAATTGTCGATGAAGATGGTTTCATCTCCATATGCGGGCGTAAAAAAGACATGATCGTATCGGGGGGAGTTAATATCTACCCCGCAGAAATAGAGGCTGTCATTTCTGCCATGCCAGCTGTTGAAGAGGCAGCTGTCGTGGGCCTACCGGACGAGGAATGGGGCGAGCGTATTCACGCTTTTATTATTCGTGGCCAAGACCTTGCAATTTCCGAGGAGGACGTATTGTCGACATGCCGGGATCACTTGTCGCGTTTCAAAGTACCCAGAGGCATAAGCTTCATTGAACAATTGCCCAAAAACGCTACTGGTAAGTTGCTGAAGCGTGAGTTGCGTGAGATGGAAGTCAAATGACCACTTTTGGTCGACTGTCGTGCTCGATTTTTTCGGTCGACAGGTCAATAGTGTTTAAGTGGTTCGAACGCTAGGAAATGCCTACAATCCAATAGCGCGGTATTTGATCTCCATATAGTCATTGAGGCCGTATTTGGAACCTTCTCTTCCTTGCCCGGACTCTTTGACGCCGCCAAAAGGCGCAGCCTCATTGGAAATCACGCCCGTGTTTATGCCGATCATGCCGTATTCGAGCGCATCGCCGACCCGCCAGCTTCTGGCCAAATCCTGTGTATAAAAATATGCGGCGAGGCCAACGTTGACGTCATTGGCCATCCCGATGACTTCGTCTTCATCATCAAATGTATAAAGCACTGCCATGGGGCCAAAAATTTCCTCCCGGAACGCAGCAGCGGACTGGTTTGCCTTAATGATTGTTGGTTCAAAGAACAGTGTATTGGACCGGTGTCTTTTGCCGCCACAAATGAGGTCGCCACCAGTTTCCAGTGCGTCTTCAACCAGATCATCCATTTTCTGCGCTGCGGCGCTGTTGATAAGCGGCCCGAGTGTTGTTTCCCGTTCCGACCAATGCCCGGTTTTGAGATTTTGTGCGGCTTGTTGCAGTTTGTCCCGGAACTCATCGAATACACCACGCTGCACTAAAATGCGGTTGGCGCAAACGCAGGTTTGGCCCGCGTTCCTGAATTTGCTTGCCATGGCACCGGTAACAGCCGCGTCCAGGTCTGCATCCTCAAACACAATAAAAGGGGCATTGCCACCAAGTTCGAGCGACAGGCGCTTGACGGTCGAAGCAGCCTGCGCTGCCAGCATTTTTCCGACCCGGGTTGAGCCGGTAAAGCTCAGCTTTTTCACAAGAGGGTTTTGCGTCAACTCTTCTCCAACCTCCGCACTCTTGTTTGACGTGATCACCGAGAGCACACCCCTTGGCACACCCGCTTGTTCAGCGAGTGCCGCGATCGCGAGTGCTGACAGAGGCGTTTCCTCTGACGGTTTCACAACAATCGTGCATCCAGCTGCGAGCGCTGGCGCAATCTTGCGGGTGATCATGGCGTTCGGAAAATTCCAGGGTGTAATGGCGGCACAAACACCGACCGGCTCTTTGGTGACAACAATCCGGCTGCCCGGGCTGTTTGACGGGATTACATCTCCATACGCCCGCCGTGCCTCTTCGGCAAACCATTCAACATAGGCGGCGCCGTATGCAATTTCTGCTGTCGCTTCAACAAGAGGTTTGCCGCTTTCCGCCGCCAGAATGCGCGCCAGGTCTAGTTTGTTGGTATGCAGTAGATTGAACAGCGCTTTCAACACGTCTGATCTGGCTTTGGCTGTCAGTGCTTTCCAGGCGCTCAGAGCTTTGTGGGCACCTTCAATAGCCTCAGCCGTTTCTGATGCGCCCATGTTGGGAACTTGGCCAACAGGCTCACCATCGCTTGGACACACAACATTAAATGTTGCACCCCTGTTCGACGGCAACCAGCGGCCATCTATATAGGCACGAGATTTCAAGAGCGAGGGATTGGCAAGGTCTAACACATCTGCAGGCTTCGATTTGAGGTTTATTAGCAAGGCAACAGGTCTTTGAGGGGGATGTCCGGGTCTGCTGCCAAGCTGAGGTCGGGATGACAGCCTGCTTCAATCAGCTTTTTGCCCTGTATCCAGTCTCTGCCCGCATTGACGCAGTCAATCGCGATCAACCGGCCGGACTTCAGGTACAAAACGGAAAACGACCGGGCCTGCATGTCGCCGCGCACCAGGGTTTGATCGAAGCCGACATTCAGCCCCGCCGTTTGTAGTTTCAGGTCATACTGGTTGGACCAGAACCATGGCAGCGCGTCGTATGGCTTGGGGTTTCCGGCAATTACGGATGCTACCGTTGCCGCCTGATCATTGGCATTCTGAACAGACTCAACACGCATTGCTACGCCGCCCGTGTATTTGCTCTCGAAAACAGTGCAATCCCCAACGGCAAATACATGCTTAAGGCTGGATCGGCAGAACTCGTCGACGATAACGCCGTTTTGGCAATTGGCGCCAGCGGCTTCTAACGGCGCGGTTGAGGTCTCGAGGCCGATGCCGACGATGGCCATGTCGGTGCGCACAGTGCCGCCATCCTCGAGAATTACACCCTCAATACGACCACTTTTGCCCGCAAATCCATCGAGTTTCTGATTGGTACGAATGTCAACGCCCTGTGACCGGTGTTCCTGTTCATAAAAGTTGGAAATTTCTTCGCCAGCAACTCGTGCCAAAACCCGATCCGCGGCTTCCAGAAGCACCACATTTTTCCCGAGCTTTCTAAACACGGCTGCGGCCTCTAAACCAATGTAGCCACCGCCTATTATCACCACATCATTCACGTGGGGCAGTGCACCCTTGATGGCGTCCACATGTTCTTTTGCACGAACCACATGAACGCCCTTAAGGTCGGACCCCGGGCAGGAGAGCATGCGGGCTCGGCCACCCGTTGCCCACACAAGGTTTTTGTATGAGAAGACTTGCCCAATGCTGGTTTCAATTTTCTTTTCGGCCGAGTCTACTTTGACCACGGACGTGCCTGGAAAAAGCTCGATATTGCGGCTTTGCCAAAAAGCTTCAGGCTTAATCAGGATGCGCCCGAACTCTTTTTCACCCGCCAGATATTCTTTCGAGAGTGGCGGCCGCTCGTAGGGCAGGGAGGGTTCGTCACCAATTAGGGCAATCGAGCCTTCGTATTTCTGTTGTCGCAGGCTTGCGGCGGTTTGTGCACCGGCGTGGCCTGCGCCTACAATAATTGTGTCAAATTTCATGATGGATTCCTCAATGCGAGGTCGCACGCAAGACGGAGCAGCCGTCTGTCTTCGCCCGGTCGACCGATGAGCTGCACGGCTGTTGGCAGGCCGGTTTTTGTTGGCAATGGCAGGGCCACCACGGGTAACCCAACCAAAGAAATGGGCTGCGTGTAAACACCAAGGGATGCCCTCAAGGGGGGCTGACCTTCTATGGTGGGCGCCAGCACCTCCTCAATGGTAGGTGCAATGCAAGGCACACATGGCGCAATTAGAACATCAGCATTCTTGAATGCTTTTTCACAGATCTGTTGAAACAGCTGTTTCTGCTCAAGCGCTTTATCCAGCCAGGACTTTGGAATGGCCTGTGCCGCAAGCAGACGTGTTCGCGTTTCTGGGTCAAACAGTCCAGGGGTGTCACGCAGGCCCGCCTCATGCAACGTGGCGGCTTCCGCTGCGACGATGATGTAGGCAGCTGCTCGGGCTCTTTCAGCGTCCGCTAGTTCGGCTGTGTGAGTGATCTCATTGCGTTGGCAAAAGTCTTCGATGGCCTCACTCACCGGTGCACTCACGTCATCGGCAAAATATCCGCTCAGCTTTGCTATGCGGGGACTGGGCACAGTTGTGGGGTCTGCTTCCGCCCCCTGATCAATGCAATCAAAAACTTTTTGCAGCGTCCCTGGGTTAGATGCGAACAGCCCGACACGGTCCAATGTTGGCGACAGGGGAACCACGCCAGAATGGCTCAGTCTTCCAAGGGTTGGTTTAAGACCATAAACGCCCGTGAATGCAGCAGGTACCCGGATTGAGCCGCTTGTGTCGGTGCCAAGCGCAAAGTCAGCTAGGCCGGCTGCAACAAGAGCAGCCGATCCACCAGAGGAGCCACCACAAATCCGACTGAGGTCAAACGGGTTTTTGGCCATGCCATAGATGGGGCTGTTGGTCACGAAACCGTAGGCCAGGGCTTCCATGTTACTGGTGCCCATGAAAAGGGCGCCGGCACCGTCAAGCTGCCCGATAATATCGGCACTCTTTTTTGCAGGCGGGTTTTTGGATAGAGCGCGGCTGCCGGCTTTGGTCACATGGCCTTCAATGTCGAACAGATCTTTGGCGAAGTATCGCAGGCCAGACAGGGGTGCCAGCGCGTTTGCTGCCGTCTGGCCAGGCCGAACTATATCGGCCAGCCATCCATGCAGTCTGGCATCTTCTATGGTGTATTCAGTCATCACGGCGTGTGCGTTGCGGGCGGTTATCGTCCACACCAAGGGTTGTTGCCATGCTGGTCAAAACACCCCAGGCGGCGCTGGCGGCTTTCTGGTCTTCGTCAAGTAAGACAAAGCCTTTCTCAGCGAGAATTTTGTACAGTTGATCCTCAGCTGAGGTGTGTCTGGCGTGTTTGGTCATATTACCGGTTGTTAGGCGAAGTTAATTTCAACAGAGCCGAAACCCTTGATGTCAGAGAAGTAGCGTGACCCGGCAGCGACTTGGACCATTGGTCCCAGGGCGCCCGACAAAATAACATCGCCCTTCTGCACGGGGCGTCCGACTTCGATCATTTTCTCCACAAGCCACATGGTTGCTTTAAGGGGACCGCCCAGGCAGTCCTCTCCCTTGCCAACCGAGACAAGCGTATTGTTATCATAAAGCTGCATGGTCGCGTTAACTGTATCGGCAACGGTGAATTCACTGACTGGATCGCCCAATACATAAAGCGCAGAGGACGCATTATCTGCCACCGTGTCGCTCAGCGAAATTTTCCAGTCCTCAATCCGACTGTCGACAATTTCGAGGGCTGGAAAAGCCGCCGACATCATGCCTGCAAGCTCTTCCCCCGAGTTTGGCATTTTTTCAATATTGGTCGCCGCCTTGAATGCGATTTCGGCCTCGACCTTTGGCTGGATTAGCTTCTTCATGGAAACTGTGCTGCCGTTTGCGTACTCCATGTCATCGAACAAAATACCATAGTCCGGCTCATCCACACCAAGTTGTTGCTGCACAGTTTTGGAGGTAAGCCCGATTTTCCTGCCGGTTATCACGCGACCATTGTCTTCCCAAAACCGGGTATTGGTATCCTGAACTTCGTAGGCAAGTGCGACGCTTTGTTCCGGACTGTCCGAAAGCTCTGCCAAACGGGTTTTTAAGGGAGCAATAGCCCCTGCACCGTATGCGGACCGAAGGTTTCGGGCAATTGAGGTAAGATCTTTCATGTCAGCCGTGCTTTCCCAACTGCCATTTGGTTTCGGGTAAGTTTTTCGCAGCAAAGTTCTTTGGTGTTGTCTCAAGCTCGGTACCAACAGAATCGTTCCAGCGATTCCAGAAACCGAACTGGCAAATCACCATCAATAGTTCGACGATTTCACTTTCAGAAAAGAATTCGCGCAATCGGTCATAGTCTGCTTGCTCGACGATGGAGGGTGATTGTCCACCCTTAAACGCAAAATTCAGGGCGGCCCGTTCTTGCTCGGTAAAAGATGGGTGGGTTTCAAACTCCCAGATGTTGCCAACTTTTTCCGCGTCAACGCCGTCCTCATTTGCTTTGTTGGCTGTGTGCGCGGTGCAATAGCGGCACCCGGCTGCCGCGCTGGTCATCAAACCGACCATATGCAGAAGCTGTTGGGAAAGGGCCGCGTTTTCATAGATTGCAATACAAAAATCCATGAAAACGCGGGTCGCCTCCGGGGCGTGCGCCATGGTCAATACATCATTGGGAAGGAACCCTAAAAACTGCTCGGTTTTCTGGAATGTTTCTTCAAGCTGGGGGAGGTCAGCGCGGTTCAATGTTTCAAGATATGCCATGGCAAGCCCCTATTTTTTGTGAAGTCTATTCTGTGAAAAGAAAGTCGAGGGATGCCCGGGAAAACTCTTCCGGATATTCCAGCATCGCCCAGTGTCCGCAGTGTGGCATGATATAACCCCAGCTGTTCTCAATCAGCTCCAGCAGGCGATATCCGCTCGCGAGTGGCACTACAGCATCATCCTTGCCGTGCAGCACGAGGGTGGGGTGCTTGAGTTTCGCAATAAACTCTTCCGGACGGTGCAGGCCTTTCTGGCTTTCTATCCAGCTCATGAAAGCCGAATAGCCTTTGCGAACCTCAGGGTCGATTGAAAGCTGATGCCTGTAGGCAATCAGGTCATCACCGGGGTTGAAGCTCGGGTTCGCCAGTGAGCTGATGATGCGACGGATACCCTTTTCGGTGAAGTCATACTCAGTGAGCGCCTTGAGGGGTGTGTTCACACCGGTTTCAATACCGGCGCTGCCCATCAGAATAACCTTATTCACTTTGTCCGGCACGATCTGCGCTGCGCCAAGGGCCGTCAGGCCACCAGTTGAGTTGCCAACAAGATTGACCGCACCGTCGTAATTGAGGGCGGAAATGAAGTCAGCGAGTTGCTGGTCGCGCGCATCCTGAGAATAGGTAAAGGATGCGGGATCTGGTGCATCACTTCTGCCGAACCCAACAAGGTCAATTGCAAGCGCGCGGCATTTTTTTGCGAAAATGGGGAGGCATGTGCGCCAATTGCCCCAACTGTCGGCACCGGCACCGCCGCCGTGGATCAGGATGGTGGGCACACCCTCACCCATTTCGACATAGTGTGTGAGAATGCCACCTGCATCTAAATACTTGCTGGGAAGCCGCTCGTTTTCGATGCTGTTTGCGGGATCAATCGCAACAGTACGTCCTTGTTTTGCCATAATAAATTACTCCTTGTTTTCTCTCTCATGGGGGAACAGGTGTCCCCAAATTCTGGTTGAGCTGAATGTTTTGACGGACCAGTTCTCATCATCGACCAGCAAGCCTTTGGCGCCGACTTCAACACCAAAGCCCGAGGGGCTCACGAAATAGAATGAGATGGTTTCGTCGTTCGAGTGCTGACCGAGGGTCATGATGATGGGGAGGCCGCGTTGCAGCACAATGTCGTAAATGCGACCCACATCAGTGATGGACTGCATTTCAATCATGAAATGGTTGGTATCGCCCGCGCTGTGACCGATCGACTCGTTGATTAGCGCTAGGCTGTGATGACGCTTGTTACAGCGCATGAACGTGGCATCCATGTCACCAAAAACGATGTGATCTGATGTTTTGAAACCAAGAATGCTGCGGTAAAACTCGGCCAGCGCGTTGTGGTCTTTGCAGTGCCGAACAACATGACCGAGGCCCAAGTCACCGGTTACAAACCCAGCGATGGGCAAGCTTGGCTGAAACGGCAGGTCATCAAACAACGGGCGCACAAAAAGTTCGTTTGCGTAGCCCTCTGGGTCCCTAAACCGGAACAGGCTATGGACACCGCGATCAACGCAGTCGGCCTCTGATCCTTCTTCAACTGTTATACCCTGTGCCGCCAGTTTGTTGCAGAGCGACTCCAACTGTTTTTCGTCCGCAACCTGCCAACCGGCATACAAAAGATCATCTTTGTCGCCCTTATGAATGGCGACCCGGTGATGCATGCCATCCATGCGCAAATACTGCTCACCACCTGACCCTTTTTCATCACGTAGCTGCATCCCGAGTACGTTGATTGCGATATCCAGCCACATATCGGGAGACGTGGTGCTGATACCTAAATATCCAAGTTGTGAAACGCTCATTTCTGGTCCCCAAATCAAAAGCTCAGGCAAAATCGTTAGGGACCCATAGAACTGAAAAAGAACGGCGCACAAGCGCAATCGAACACCTAAGCCACTAAAATAATTGAATATTTCTTAATTTTGATAATTGCTTCCGAATCCTGTTACTCGCTTCCGGGAAGTGCGCGCTAAGAGAGGATTAGCGGCGAGCACTGCAGCCATGTGGACTCCTGCGGCTTGGTTTTCGGTTCAATATTGATAAGTGAGGCAGCACTCCCATGACAAAGTCAGCCAGCATCGGAACAGTTTTAAAAGAAGGCGTCTATGAACGTTTTCTGGAGCGGGTGGGTTTCACGAAAAGACCAGACCCAAACCGCAGCACACTTGATGCCATATTCAGCAAATGGTGCCGCGATGTCGGTTACGACAATGTTCTGAAGCGCATTTATTTTCATGAAAACCATTCAGGCGAATTGCCTGTTATGAACCCCAATGACTTTATTGAGGCCTGGATGAAGCATGGCACGTCTGGCAGTTGCTGGCCATCAGGCGAAGCGCTGTATGGCGTTCTGCACCTGACAGGCTTCAATGTTGAACGTGTTGCTGGTCAGATGCTGGAATGCAATGACCCGATGGACCCCAATCATGGTGCGCTGATCGTGCACCTTGATGGCAAGCGGCTATATGTGGACCCGGGTATCGCGTCCGAGGACGCCCTTGAGCTTGTGGAAGGCGCGGAAACGAAGACTGACAACAACGCTTATGGTGTTTGGTGCAAGGGGGATGGTCACGTGTGGTGGCGGCCCGGGCACTCCCGAACACCCATCGAAATCGAAACCAAATATTGGGACCTGAGCTACGAATATTTCGCGGAACGGTACGAGAAAACCAAAGAGTTTAGCCTCTTCAACACCTCTCTCTACATCCGGCGCAACAGAGGGGACGGTATCCTCACCTATGGGCGCGGCAACGTTCTTACGGTTGATGGCGAGGGAAATCTCACGGCCGAGCCTATCTCTGACGCTGATCTGCCAGAGTTTTTGGTGACAAAAATGGGTTTGTCGGAAGAAATCGCATCACGTGTTCCGCTGACCGATGAACAAGGAGCTGAGTTCGGATGACACAGGCACGCGATTGGGATCATTTGATCCAGGACGAGAAAGTTCACCGGTCAGTTTACACAGATCCTGCCTATTTTGAAGATGAAATGACCAAAGTCTTCGGTGGTCTATGGACCTACCTTTGCCACGAAAGTGAACTACCGAAACCCAACAGTTTCAAGCGGTCGAAGATGGGGCTGCGCCCCCTGATTGTGACGCGGGACAAAAATGGTGACATTCACGCCATCTTTAACCGCTGCGCCCACCGGGCGGCGGCGGTGTGTATGGAAGATTCGGGTGTCGCCAGTCGTTTCACTTGCTCCTATCACGGTTGGACCTACAAGAATAACGGCGACTTTTTGGCCGCTCCGTTCCCCAAAGGGTATGGAGGATGCCTGAAAAAGGACGAGTTGGGGCTAAAAAAGGTGCCGCGGGTCGAAATCTATCGGGGTTTCATTTTTGGCACGCTTAATCCGGATATGCCGCCGTTGGTTGAGTATCTCGGCGGCGCAAAACAATATCTAGATTACTTTATTGATCGGGCGCCTGAAAAAGAAATCATCGTGCAATCCGGTGCCTATCGGGGCACGTTTGACGCCAACTGGAAAATCGCCTGGGACAATGCGGCGGACGGGTATCATCCTGCTTTTGGTCACCGGTCGTTATTTGAAATGACACAGATCCGCAATGGCAGAGACAAAGGAGGTACCCACTTCGCGGGAGACCCGGACGACTCGCCCATGTATTGCAAAACCTTTCCCTATGGGCACGGTGTGTTGCACCAGCGGCCGGGGATGGGGAATTCACTTTGGGAGCGAGTGCGACCAACACCCGGGGGCGAGTATTTGGCGCAGTCTCTCATTGAAGAGCTGGGAGAGGAGGCCGCTTATACAGCCCTCGAGGGCGCGCCCGGTGCTGGTATTAACCTCAATATTTTTCCAAACCTTTTGATCATCGGTAATCAGATCCAGGTGGTGGAGCCGATCGCGCACGACCGCACCCAGCTCACTTGGTATGCAACCACTCTCAAGGGCGCGCCAGAGCAGGTGAACCAACTGCGCATGCGTATCGGGGAGGACTTCCCGAACTTTGGCGAAGTAGACGATATGGAAAGTTTCGAGCGCTGCTGGGAGGGGCTGAAGGCCCCTGAGGCTGAGTGGGTAATGATGAACAGAGGCGTTCATCTTCTAAATGAAATTCAGCCCGATGCTGCTGGTGAACGCAAGGTGCCGCCAACGGACGAATCTCCCATGCGCAACTATCTGCAGGCTTACCGCGATATTATGAAACAGGAGCTGTCCCTTGTCGTCGCTTAAGAAAAAACGGCCAGAACCGTCGCTCTATCTGACCAACGATTATTATGATGCGTTACTGGAGTGGCGCGAGGCAGTTCAAGAGTTTGAACCCTCGCAGGATGCTTCTGTTATTCAGGAATGCACGGCGCTTCTTAATCGTGAAGCCCGATTGCTTGACAGCCGCCGGTTCGAAGAGTGGCTTGGCATGTACTCTGACGATTGCGTCTACTGGCTGCCAGCCTACCTGAATGCAGACCCGAGGCAGAATGTGAATGTGGCTTTTGACGACCACCGCCGACTGGAAGATAGAATTATCCGCCTCGAGACCGGGTTCGCCCACAATCAGGAGCCAGGCCGACGCTTGCGGCGGTTGGTCAGCAATATTGAAGCAGCACAGTCTGAAGATGGCCAGATGCGCCGCGTGCTTGCCAAAGAGCATGTCTTTGAGCATCGCACCGGTCGGCACACCATCGATTACATCGTCGACCTGGACTACTGGCTGGTGAAAGCAGCTGATGGCTGGTTCATCAAAGTGAAGTATGCGGAACTGATCAACAGCGTGGACGGCCTCGATACACCCACTTTCCTCTAGGGACGTTTCCGCTCAACGCTGATAAAAATTCGTGGTGCCTAAGTGGACAGTAGGGGCGGCGCAGTTTTAAGAGTTTCTGAAGGCAGTTCTCCGTATCGGTCCCTGTAAGCTGAAGCAAAACTGCTGAGGTGCTGGAACCCGAGATCAAAGGCGATATCAGCAACAGTCGTATCGCCCAAAGATGCCAATAGTCTTTTGTGGGCTTCTGCCAGTCTTAAGCACAAGAAATAGCGCGCAGGCGGGGCCCCTTTAAACTTGGTGAAGCCATTTGTCAGCGTGCGCTCTGTCACACCCGCAATCGTTGCAAGTTCCCCCATCCGTATTGGGCGAGACAGGTTTTGCAGCATATGGTTCTCTGCACGCCGAACATGAACTGGCACCACTGTGTTGTTGCTGAGAGATACAGCTTCCTGGTGAGAACCTGGCTGAAATTTCAACAAAGCCGAGATAAAGGCATTTTCCAACGGTCTGGCCGTTGTTTCGTGCTTGCACAGGCCGTGCTCGGATTTTGTGTCCGCAAGAATAAAGTGAATGAGGTCGATCAGTGCTTTTGAGTGCGGCGAAGCAAGATCGATCGAGATATCGAAATCGATGTCGTCATCGACCGAGCTGCAAGTTAAGTCCCTGACATGGCTGATCAGCCGGGTTTTTGGGATCTGGATTGCAAGCACTTTGCTGTCAGGCCTCCATCTAAACTGATGCGGGCGGTTGGGTGTGCACACAGCTGCCTGATTTTGATCAATCTGATAGGTGGTTGAGCCTGTGGTAATGTCGCACTGGCCCTCGAGGTTGATATGGATGAGATAAAAGCTGACTAGCTCCTTGGGGTTAATCACAACATCGCCGCCATACTGCAGCAGGTTAAAGGCTGTGCTGCCAACATGACCCCGTTTCAAACTCGTATTCAGTCCCTTTTCACGATCCAGGATATTCATATCGTGTGACTTAAAGTAGCGAGAGATGTTGTTTTGGACCTCAGCTGGGTTGCTGGCCGCAAAGGCCAGACGGCTGTCTTGGATAGCTTGATTTACACCCATTTTCCGATAGCTCCTCGGTGCTTCGCTTCCTATCAGCGGCAAAGCTATATTGGCAATCTACTCGGAACTGTTGCTCAATTAAGCGCTATTCGCGCACGCCTCGCAAGGTTTGGTGTGGGCTTTTTTACTTAATTTCCCTGAACATATGATTCATATATATTTGAAACATACCTTTGTGTCAAAGCTAAAATACACCAATCTGACACCGTAGCAAAATTGTTCAGCATAAATACAAGCCCATTTCTCTTCGCAGGCTCGGCTTAGCAGTAACATTTTTCAGAACCCAATATCGGAAATAGGAAACAAACCAATGCAGCCGCCAATCTTTTTGTGGCGGACAATGGCTACCTGTTAGAAAATCAGAGAGCCTTAAATCGCTGTTATTAATAGAGAAAATCTGGAAGCAAAGACTAAAAACAAGGCGGCCTATTAGAAGATTTTGTGCATATTAGCTTTATTGACTAGCGTTGTTACAAAGGTATTAAATATAGGTAATCTTAAATTGCACAGAACCAGAACTAATTGAGGAAAAAACCATGCTGAAACGGGTGCCATTGAAATCTAGCGTCGCCGCGATTGCGTTGATATCAGCCTTGCCAGTGTCGACGTCCGTCTACGCACAGGAGAGCCAGGATACAGAATTTATTCTTGAAGAAATCCAGGTAACAGCCCGCCGCAGAGCAGAAGGCCTTCAGGAAGCTCCTATTTCAATTTCAGCGTTCACAGAGCAGGGTCTTGAGCAAAGGCAAATTCAGGTTATTTCTGATATCGCGCCATTCACACCGGCTCTTACCTTTGAAAATGCCGCGCCCATCTCCGGCAATAGTTCTGTTGCCGTGATGTTTATCCGCGGTGTGGGACAGGTCGAGTCGATCCCAACAGTCGACCTTGGTGTTGGTCTTTATGTGGATGGGGTCTATTATGCGCGGTCGGTCGGGGGTGTTCTCGATCTCCTCGACGTGGAGCGGGTTGAAGTCCTACGCGGACCGCAAGGTACGCTCTTTGGCCGGAACACCATTGGCGGTGCCATCAGCATTACAACTAAAAAGCCTGATGAAGAATTGTCCGGTTCTGCAAGTCTACTGTACGGGACAGACAATCACTTTTTGCCTCGGGCCAACATAAACCTGCCGATTTCAGACAAAGTTTTCCTGGGCGTATCCGCATCCTACCGGTCTCAGGACGGGTATGTCGAAAAAGCCAATGGTCAGGAAACCGGGGACCAGGATCGTTTTTCCGGTCGCATGCATTTGCGCATGTTGCCAAGCGACAATCTAGAAGTGAACCTGGTTGCAGACGTTACACGGGAGCGCACAAACGGCGCAGCCTTTGTCTTGACCGACACAAACACAAACGGATTTTACCCCCTGTTCCCAGACGGAACCCCCACACCATTTCCACTTGATCAGCAGGCAGCCGTTTCCCCCTTCTTCCATAATGTGGTGCTGAACGGGGCAACCTGTGCCGGCGGCCCACCGCCAGTGGTGACACCACCTGCAGATCCGAGCTGCTACGGTGATCACTTTATCTCACCAAATCTGGATGAAGATGCCAGCGACCTGTTCACATTTTCTGACCTGGACATCTACGGCTTGTCTTTGACGTTGGATTGGGACCTGGGGGACCTTGATTTCAAATCCATCACTGCTTATCGCGAAGTGGAGTCGCGCTATAATCTGGACCAGGACCATTCCCCGCTCCTGATTGCCGACGTAGACAGCCAAAATGATCAGTGGCAGGCGACGCAGGAATTCCAGCTTCTGGGTGCGTCAGAAGACAACAAGCTGAACTGGATTTTGGGTGCTTACTTTTTCAAAGAGAAAGCGGTCACCTTTGAAGATGTGACCTTTGTAGTCGCCGATTTCCGAAGTGGTGGCCGTACTGACAATGACAGTATCGCCGGCTTTGGCCAGGTGACCTATGACTTCACAGAAAAACTCTCGCTGACGGCAGGCCTTCGTTACACCCGGGATGAAAAGCGGTTTGACCCGGAGCAGTTCGTTCGCTCCACATTAATTGGCATCCCTGCCGGTGTTCCGCTGTTGCCACCGGGTGAAGTTTCCAGAACTTTCGATCGTTGGACGCCTATGGTCAACCTCCGCTATCGCTGGTCTGATGATGTGATGACATATCTGACTTATTCGGAAGGCTTTAAGTCTGGTGGTTATACCCAGCGTGTTTTCCCGCCACTGCCCGAGGTTTCAAGCTTTGAACCCGAAGTCGTGAAAACCTATGAAGCTGGATTCAAGGCAGACTTTTGGGAGGGTCGCGGACGCCTTAACGGCGCGCTTTACACTACAAAGTATAATGACGTTCAGGTCACCGTTCAGGACGTTTCAGTTGCGCCGATTATCCTGAACGCGGCGCGTGCCCGTATCCGGGGTGGTGAGCTGGAGATGACTTTGGCGCTTGCGCCCGGCCTTCTGTTTGAAGGCGGTATTGGCTACATCGATGCCGAGTTCCAGGAAACCGCCCCAGGCTCTCAGGTCACAACCGAAGACAGGCTGATTAAAACGCCTAAATGGACCACGAATTCCAGCCTGTCCTACGCTATGGAGCTGAATAACGGCTGGACAGCAACGCCGCGCGTGGACTGGAGCTATCGCTCACGCACGGAAAACAACTCAATCAACTCCCCGCAGGCATCTCAGCCTGGCTATCACCTGTTGAGCGCAGGCCTGAGCTTTGATCATGCCGACAGTGGCTGGTCGGTCCTGGCGCGCCTTCAAAACATCACAGACGAGCGTTTTATCACAGGCGCGTTTTCGGACGACATCAGTCTGGGTTCAACCGAGCTTGTTCTCGATCGTGGCCGCCAATGGTCGGTTAACGTCCGCTATCAGTTTTAGTGCTCAGTAGTATTGGAAAAGAAACATGGAAATAGTGAAGAAGTTCAGCTTCCTTGAGGAAACACGCCTTGAGGCTGGTAAAGAGGATGGCAAACCCCTGCGCAAAGTGGCAGTGGTTGCCATTGTCGAAAATCCTTTCGCTGGTGCGGGTTTTCAGGAAGATTTGACCTCCTTGATTGACGCAAGCCCGGCAATCGGTACCGAAATTGCTGACGAAGCCGTGCGCCTTTTGGGTGAGCCGGTGGAAAGCTATGGCAAAGGTGCGATTATCGGTACAGCTGGCGAACAGGAACATGGTGTTGCCTTGCTGACCACCGTTTACGGCAATGCGTTTCGCGACTCTGTCGGTGGCGGCACCGCCTGGATTTCGTCCGCGACCAAGATCGGCGGTCCAGGCACGCCCATCGACATTCCGCTCGCTTACAAAGACGCCTTGTTTGTGCGCTCCCACTATGACGCCTTCTCCTTCACGCTGCACACGGCACCGCTACCCAACCAGATTGCGGTAATTTGTGCGGTCGCGAACAGGGGCCGGCTGCATGCGCGTGTTGGTGGCATTACGGCTGCAGAAGCAGACGGCAAGGATGGTTTGCGCTAACGGGAGAAGTACACCGCTATGAGAGTCGCGATTGTCAACATTGGCACCACTGTTACAGGTGACTGGCGTGAGCCGGTCACTAACGCGGATACCATTCTGACAGAAGATAATTTGATCACCCGCGTTGGTACCGCGTCTTCCAGTGAAGTTGAGGCCTGTGATGTTGTGATCGATGCCGCGGGTGCAACGGTTATGCCCGGCCTGATAGACAGCCAGGTCCATGTTGTGTTTGGCGATTATACACCGCGCCAGAAGACGGTTGGCTGGCTCGAATCCTACGTTCATGGTGGCGTGACCACCTGCATCAGTGCTTCCGAGGTGCATTTGCCGGGTCGGCCAAAGGATGCGGATGGTGTAAAGGCACTGGCTGTGCTTGCGCACAAACACTGGGAAAACTATCAACCGGGCGGCATGCGCATTCATGGTGGCTCGATCATCCTCGAACCCACACTCACCAAAGAAGACCTGCAGGATATCCGGAGCCAAGGGGTGAAACTTGCGAAAGCCGGGTTTGGCGCCTTTGATGACCCCATGGATTACGCACCCCTCATGCAGGCGGCGCGTGACGTTGGGCTGATCACCAATGTGCACACTGGCGGCGCATCCATCCCCGGCGCGTTGCCTGTCATTAAGGGAGATCACCTGAGAGCGATGAACCCGCATGTGTCTTTCCACATCAATGGTGGCCCGGTTGCTATGCCGGACGAGGATTTTGAACCCATCATCGCGGAAACAGATATTGCGGCTCAGGTCTGCATTGCGGGCAATATCCGCACGCTTTTGAAAACCGCTGAGCTGTGTTTCAAGTATGACGCGTTTGACCGGTTTTTGATCGCAACCGACACCCCGACCGGGTCCGGGATCATGCCGCTTGGTATGGTCTATACTATTACCTATCTGTCTGCGCTAGCGGGCTATGACCCAGCGGTTTGCATCGCCGCGGCGACGGGTAATAATGCAGAGATTTACGGCCTCGACACTGGCTTCATCAAAGAAGGCAAGGATGCCGATATTCTGATTGCTGATCAGCCACTGGGCGGCAGCCAGCCGGATTTGCTCTCGAGCTTGAAACACGGTGATATCTACGGTCTTGGTGCTGTTATTTCCGCTGGCGTGCCGCGCTTTGTTGGCAAAAGCCGTAATACACCGCCGCCCACACGCCCCATCCGGGTGGCAAAAAATAGCGTGCCACAAAGTTTCGAGACGGTCAGGTTTTAGGCCCAACTTTCGCCTGGGGGCGCACATCTGCCCTTTCAATTCAGCCCCGTCTGATTGATTTAGAAGTTAGCCCAAAGAAAAATGCCTCAAGGAAGAAATATCACTTGACTACCTTTGTTACAAAGGTATTATAGAAACATAAATTAGCAAAGTGAGAAGCCCCATGACTGCGCATTCCGAAATCAGGTCTGAAATCGATGAACGAATTCAAAACCAGAGGTATCTGCGCAGCATGTTTGGGCGTTTCGCCAGTGGTATCACGGTTGTGAGCTGTGAAGTTGATGGCGACATTCACGCGATGACCGCCAACTCGTTTGTTTCGGTCACGCTAGACCCGGCACGTGCGCTGGTGTCTGTCGCCAGAAAGTCCCGCATGCATGAGCTGCTGTCTGCAGGCGGTGGGTTTGGCATCAGCATTTTGAAGAATAACCAGATTGATATCTCAACGCACTTTGCGGGCGGCGAGCAAACCAAAACCAAGCCTGAATTTAACCATCATCAAGGTGTGCCGGTTTTGACGAATGCGCTGGCCTGGATGGTCTGCCGTCAGGACCAGAGGTTTGACATTGACGACCACACTTTGTTCGTCGGCCGCCTGATGGACTGCCAGTACGACGACGCTGAGAAACCTCTCCTATATTTCGGCGGAAAATATGCTGCACTTACGCATTAATTGGGAAGAAAGCATCATGAAGCAATACACTGTAAAAGATGGCAAAGACCATATTGCCAGCCTGAGAGATAACCGCACCGTTTATGTTGACGGCGAGGTTGTCAGAGACGTGACCACACACCCGGCATTTCGAAATGCGGTTCAGTCATCATGCCGCTTGTATGATCTTCAATCCCAGCCCGAAAATATCGAAAAACTTACGTTTGAATCTCCAACGAGTGGCGGCCGTGTGAGCCGCGCCTGGCAAATCCCTAAAAATTATGCCGAGATGGTCGAGCGCCGCGAAGCGCTCGTTGCATGGGCCGAAACCCATTGCGGTTTTATGGGCCGCTCGCCTGACCATTTGGCGTCCGCTTTATCGGGCCAGTATATGGGCATGGACCGCTGGAAAGAGTATGATCCCAAGTTCGCCAAAAACTTTGAAAACTACTATCACTACGCGCGCGACAATGATCTGTTCCTGACCTATGTGATCATCAATCCGCAGATCGACCGATCAAAAGATGCGGGCGATCAGGCCAATGATGACGTGATTATGCGCGTTGTTGACGAGGACGGCGAAGGCATCACCGTTCGTGGTTCAAAAATGATGGGCACCAGTTCCGTGATGGCGAACGAAGTGTTTGTTGCGAACCTGCAACCCCTGCGTCCGGGCGAAGAAAAATTCGCTGTTTCCTTTGCCATCCCCATGAATACTAAAGGTCTCAATGTCCTCTCGCGGAAGTCGTTTGAGCTTCATGCGCAAAGCGAATTTGATAACCCGCTTTCCTGCAAATATGATGAAAACGATGCTGTCCTGCACTTTGATGATGTCAAAGTCCCATGGGACCGTGTTTTTGTGAACCAGGATATCAACATGGCGCGGGACCAGTTTCACGCAACCCCCGGCCACGTGTTCCAAAACTATCAGGCACAAATTCGCCTCATGGTGAAGCTGAAATTCCTGGCGGGCCTTGCCAAACGAACGGCGGAGACAATCGGCACAATCAAATTGCCGCCGGTTCAGTCAGTGCTCGGCAAACTTGCTTCTGACGCGGCCGCTGTCGAAGCGTTTGTTTATGGTATGGAAGCATCCGGGTCAGAGGTGAATGGCGCCTGGATACCCAACAAGCATCTCTTGTATGCGGCCCAGGTCTTCACGCAGGAGCTTTATGCCGGGTTCGTCAATAACATCCGTGAACTTGCGGGCGGTGCCCTCATTATGCTGCCGTCTGCTGCGGCTGACTATAACCAGGGAACAGCTTCACGCATCATCGACCAAACTCAGGCATCCAGCCACGGTTCGGCACGAGACCGCGTAAAATTCTTCAAGCTCGCCTGGGATGCACTCGGCTCTGAGTTCGCATGCCGCCATGCTCACTATGAGGCGTTTTACGCTGGCGCGCAGTTCGTCACGCGCGGGCATAGCTTCCGCACTTATGAGTGGGACAAGGCGGCAAATCTGGTTGACGACCAACTCTCCAAATACACTCTGGCCGGTTCACTGCCGGTGCGCAGACTGGAAAAAGGTGTGGCGTAGGTCGTGACCGACAACAGAACCAAAGTGGCAATCATCGGGTCGGGTAATATTGGCACCGACCTGATGATCAAAATCCAGCGTACATCAACAGTTCTTGAGGTGGCTGCGCTGGTTGGCATTGATCCCAAGTCAGACGGCCTTGCGCGTGCAAAACGTATGGGGGTGTCTGCCTTTGATGGCGGGCTTGATGACTTGGCTGCAAGCAACCTGTGGCCTGACATCAAGATCGTTTTTGACGCAACATCGGCAGGTGCCCACTCGCACCATAACAAGGTCTGTGATGCAGCCGGGAAAGTGATGATTGACCTCACACCTGCAGCTATCGGACCATATGTCGTTCCGGTTATCAACGGGGACGACAATCTGGATGCAGGAAATCTCAACATGGTGACATGTGGCGGGCAGGCGACAATTCCCATTGTGGCGGCGGTGTCGTCGGTTGCGGACGTCCATTATGCCGAAATTGTTGCCTCTATATCATCTAAAAGCGCGGGCCCCGGCACACGCGCCAACATCGACGAGTTTACCGAGACTACATCCAAGGGCATTGAAGCCGTTGGAGGTGCAAAAAAAGGCAAAGCTATCATTATCCTCAATCCCGCCGAACCACCCATGATTATGCGGGATACGGTTTACACGCTCTCAAGTGGTGCTGACGAGCAGGAGCTTGAGCAAGCTATTGAAGACATGGTCGCCAAAGTAAGCCAATATGTGCCCGGCTATAGGCTTAAGCAGCGTGTTCAATTTGAAAGGTTCGGCTCCAATTCCAAAATCTCCATCCCCGAGCTTGGTGAGTTTGAAGGGATCAAGACCTCGGTCTTTCTGGAAGTGGAAGGCGCCGCGCATTATTTGCCCGCGTACGCAGGCAATTTGGACATCATGACGTCAGCCGGGCTGGCAACCGCAGAGAAAGTTGCCCGCTCCCGCTTTCTGCAGGAGACGGCGGCATGACACAGCATAACCTGCCAAAGCTCTACATCCAGGATGTCACTCTGCGTGATGGCATGCATGCCATTCGGCACCAGTATTCCATCGAGCATGTTCAAGACATTGCAAGAGCGCTCGACGTCGCTGGTGTGGACGCCATCGAGGTTGCGCACGGCGACGGTCTCAAGGGTTCAAGCTTTAACTATGGTTTTGGAGCCCACACGGACTGGGAATGGATCGAGGCGGTTGCGGATGTTGTCAAAAGCTCCCGCCTCACAACGCTTCTGTTGCCTGGTATCGGCACCATTGAAGATTTGAAGCAGGCCCATTCGCTCGGTGTTACATCGGTCAGAATTGCAACTCACTGCACCGAAGCCGACATCGCCCAGCAACATATTGCCGCTGCCCGTGATATGGGCATGGATACGATCGGCTTTCTGATGATGAGCCACATGGTGGAGCCTGAAGAACTTGCTGAGCAGGCACGGCTAATGGAAAGTTACGGCGCAACATGCGTGTACGTAACCGATAGTGGCGGTGCGCTTGATATGGATGGTTACCGCGCGCGACTGGAAGCTTATGACCGGGTGCTGAAACCGGAAACAGAGCGTGGAATTCACGCGCACCATAACCTCTCGCTTGGTGTCGCCAATTCAATCGTCGGAGTGCAAGCAGGTGCGACGCGCATTGACGCAAGCTTGACTGGCATGGGTGCCGGGGCAGGCAATGCTCCTCTGGAGGTATTCATCGCAGCCGCCGACAAGAAGGGCTGGGATCACGGAACCGATCTGTTCAAGCTTATGGAAGCGGCCGAAGCGCTGGTGCGACCGCTGCAGGACAGGCCTGTTCGAGTTGACCGCGAAACCTTGAGCCTGGGTTATGCGGGCGTTTATTCGAGCTTCCTGCGTCATGCGGAAAAAGCCAGTGCCGAATTCAATATCAACACCCACGAAATATTGGTTGAGCTTGGGCGCCGAAAAATGGTCGGTGGTCAGGAAGACATGATTGTGGATGTGGCGCTCGACATGGTTGCGAAGCAGGCATCTCGTTAAAAATCGCCTGACCAGATAGCTATGATCAAAAGCTATCAATTTAATCTTTGCTTTTAAGCGATCTCCCTTTGGTATGTAACGTATAAGTGGTATGAAGAAGCATGAACAAGCAGTCAAAAAGCCAGACGTATAATGAAGGCATGGCCGTTAGACGCGCTGTTTTGGGTGACGAGTATGTTGACGCTGCGCTCGCCGGTGTAAACGAGCTAACGGAGCCCTTGCAGGATCTGGTAACGGAATATTGTTGGGGAACAATCTGGACCCGCGATACGCTCGAGCGAAAAACCAGAAGCCTGATCAATATTGCGATGCTGAGTGCGCTCAACAGACCCCATGAGGTCGAGATTCATTTAAGAGGCGCGATCAATAATGGGTGCAGCCCGGAAGAGATCAGGGAAGTGATCTTACAGGTTGCAGTATATTGCGGCGTACCCGCCGCCATCGACACGATGAAAATTGCTAAACGCATTCTAGAGAGAAAAGACGAGTAAACATGTCGAATGAGAGAGACCATAGTAATCCGACAAAGCAATCCGCACCGCTAACGGTGACAAGACCAGAACTATTGGAGAATGGCACCGACGATGCGTTTCGCTCGATGGTTCACGCTGCGCTGGCTTTCGCCGCCCGGTTGCAGATGGTGCGCGAAGGCTATGCGGAGATCGTTGATTTGACAGGCCCGCAGTACACAATCCTGATTTCACTCGCACACCTGAAAAGCGATCGGCCCATTGGTGTGAAAGAGCTCGCTGATCACCTTTGCCTCAGTGGTACTTTTGTCACGACTGAAGTGAATAAGCTCGTGAAGCGCGGTTTGATGCTCAAAGAAAAGGACGCGTCTGATGGCAGGCGTGTTTCCCTTTCAGTGACCTCTAAAGCGTCTGCGCTATTAAGCGAACTAAGCTCCATTCAAACTCAGGTAAATGACGCCCATTTTGGGAGCTTGTCCGCTGAAGAATTCAAGGTTCTTTGCAAAGTCATGCCGGAGCTGGTGCAAACCACCGACGGCGCACTCTCGTTGTTGAAGCATCTTGGCGACATGAGAAAAATCAGCGCCTAGTTCATTCATTGAGTTGGGTGCTTGCGTCCGCTTTTGGCCGAAAACTAATTCCGTGTTTTAATTGGCACACCGGTTTTTGCCTGCACGTCTGCAAGCAAAACTCCGGCCGCCAACTCAACCAGGCTGATACGGCCGTCTTCCACATCAAAAACACCAAGATCCGTAATGATGCGATCAACGCAGGCCTGGCCGGTGAGCGGCAGAGTGCACTCCGGCAAAATCTTTGGTGCGCCAGATTTGGAGACATGGTCCATCACCACAACAACGCGCTGCACACCCGCAACCAGATCCATTGCGCCGCCCATGCCCTTGACCATTTTGCCCGGGATCATCCAGTTGGCGAGGTCGCCGTTTGCCGCCACTTCCATCGCGCCCAGAATGGCGAGGTTAATATGGCCGCCGCGGATCATGGCGAAACTGTCGGCACTTGAAAAATAAGATGTTTCGGGCAACTCAGTGACCGTCTGCTTGCCAGCGTTAATCAGGTCCGGATCCTCATCGCCGGGGTAAGGGAATGGCCCCATCGCCAGCATGCCGTTTTCGGACTGCAGGATCACGTCCATGCCTTCCGGGATGTAGTTGGCAACCAGTGTGGGAATGCCGATGCCGAGGTTCACATAAAACCCGTCTTCGAGTTCCGCTGCTGCACGCTCGGCCATTTGGTCTCTGGTCCAGGGCATTATCCGGCCTCCTGCTCGCGGTTGGTGGTGAATTCGATTTGTTTTGGTTTGGTGGACTTGACGATGCGCTGCACAAAAATGCCGGGGGTATGGATGTGGTCGGGATCAAGTGTGCCGGCTGATACAATCTCTTCCACCTCCACCACGGTGATTTTGCCGGCGGTTGCCATCATCGGGTTAAAGTTGCGCGCTGTTTTGCGGTAAATTAGGTTGCCTTCCTCGTCTGCCACCTCGGCACGGATAAGCGAAAGGTCAGCAACCAGGCCGGTTTCCAGAATGAAAGTTTCGCCGTCGAAATCCTTGTGTTCTTTACCCTCGGCGATCAGGGTACCGACGCCAGTTTTGGTATAAAATCCCGGGATACCGGCACCGCCTGCGCGGATGCGTTCCGACATGGTGCCCTGCGGGTTGAACTCAAGCTCAATGTCGCCGTTCAAATATTGCTCAGCAAACAGCTTGTTGTTGCCCACATAGGACGAGATCATTTTGGCAATCTGGCGGGTTTCAAGAAGCTTGCCGAGGCCAACACCGTCAATGCCCGCATTGTTCGATACCGCCGTCAGGCCACTGACACCAGTTGCTTGCAGCGCCCCGATTAAGCTTTCAGGCATGCCGCACAAACCAAAACCGCCGCACATCACCATCATGCCATCGGAGCAAATGCCCTTTAACGCGGCCGCTGGGCTATCAAATATTTTTTGAACCATCAGATGGCTCCTTTTTCATGCTCACCGCGCGCGGGGATTGACCCAATGACCACTTTGGGAATCCATTCCAGGAGGCTTTCAAATGATGTGCGCCCAAAGGGCATGGACTGGACCGATGCAAAATACAGTTGTCGACAGCGGTCAACCAGGAACAGGCCGGGTTCCGAAAAGATGGCGGGCTCTGTGTCTTTGCGACTAGTAGACAGATAAAGCCCCCAATTCTGCGCGGCTTGAAGCGACAAGCTATGACCAATGGCAAACGGGGGGTCTGAAAGCTGTTTTGCCATGGCTTTTGCACCGTCAGCACCGTCAATTGAAATGGCAATAGCCTCAACGCCCAATTTTTGGAGAGCGTCATACTTTGCTGCCAACTGCTTAAGATATGATTGGCACACACCGCAATTTTTGTGGCGGTAAAAGACCACCATCAAAAACGTTTCAATGGAGCAGGCGTCGAGCGACCAGGTCCCGCCAGCCACCAGCGGCACTTCAAGCGCTGGTACTTTTTGGCGTGGAAGAGGGCGGGTCATGCTCTCACCTCTGCTGGAGTGCATTTGGTGTTAAACTCCATCAGCAGCATGGCAGTCGAATAGGACGACACACAGTAAGGCACCATATAGGTCAGCAGAACTTTCCACAGGGGCGGAAAACTACCCAAAAAAATTAAATCACCCTGATTGATGAGCATTAAAATGCTGCCGACGATGCCACAGACCTTGAGCGCTCTGACAACCGTGCGTTTTGCGACAAAAGCGTCCCGAAATCGCAATTTTTCATTCGATTTTCGTACTTTTTTTGCCATCAGTGCACCTTTTCGAGCACCATGGCTATGCCCTGACCAACACCGATACACATAGTGCACAGCGCGTATTTCCCGTCTCGGTGTTGGAGTTCCCGTGCGGCAGTCATGGCAAGTCTCGCTCCGCTCATTCCCAGAGGATGGCCAAGCGCAATTGCGCCCCCGTTTGGGTTAATGTGCTCCGCGTCATCCGCAAGCCCCAGCTGCCGGGTGACCGCAAGCCCCTGCGCTGCGAATGCTTCATTGAGTTCAATCACACTCATATCTGCAATGCTAAGCCCTGATTTTTCCAGCGCTTTTTCGCTCGCGGGCGCGGGGCCAATACCCATGATGCGCGGCGGCACTCCCGCGGTTGCTATCGTCACAATCCGCACAAAAGGGTGTAGTCCATACGCCTCAACCGCTTGTTCACTCGCCACAATCATGGCGGCGGCACCATCATTGACACCAGAAGCGTTGCCAGCAGTTACTGTGCCGTTCTCCCTGAACGGCGCGGGCAACTTGCCTAGGGATTCCGTGGTGGTTCCCGGTCTGGGGTGCTCGTCTTCAGTCACCACGAGGGCATCCTGTTTTCGGCGTGGAATGGAAACCGGTGTAATCTCCTCAGCCAACCGACCGCTGGCCATTGCCTTACTTGCGCGTTCCTGGGAACGGACTGCAAACAGATCCTGGTCAGCGCGCGAAATATCAAATTCATCCGCCACATTTTCTGCTGTTTCAGGCATGCTGTCGACACCATGCTCAGACTTCATCATCGGGTTCACGAACCGCCAACCTATTGATGTATCGTAGATTTCTGCATTGCGTGAAAAAGCTTGCTCAGCCTTCGGCATCACAAAAGGGGCGCGGCTCATCGACTCGACCCCGCCCGCAAGTGCAATTTCGATATCACCGGCGGCGATGGCCCGTGCGGCAGTGCCAACCGCATCTAACCCGGATCCACAAAGCCGGTTGATGGTCATGCCCGGCACCGTAACCGGCAGGCCAGCCAGCAGAGACGCCATGCGCGCCACATTGCGATTGTCCTCTCCTGCTTGGTTTGCACAGCCGAGATATATGTCATCGACGCCAAGCTCTGCGATTTTGGCATTTCGCTGCATCAAAGCCTTGATGGGGAGTGCCGCCAAATCATCTGCGCGGATAGAAGACAAGCCACCACCAAACCGCCCAATAGGCGTGCGGGTATTATCGCAGATGAAAACCGGTTTGCTCAACATGATGGCCGCCGTCCCTCAAAAGCGTTCTCAAACAAGCCCTTCAACGCCCCAGTCTCGAGGGCGCGCGGATTATAGTAGGGGTTTTTGAGCGCAATATCGACGGCGCGCTCAAGGCCGCCCTCCGGCATGCCCAGCTCCTTGAGGGAAGTAGGTGCACCCCCATTTTTCGCGATGTCATAAAGGGCTGCCGCCGGTGTTTCCGTTTTCATTGCGGCACGTAAGCGCTCCATGGTGTCCGGCACCGCGGGTGCGTTGTAGGAGAGGGCATGCGGCAAGACCACGGTATGCGTTTCAGCGTGCGGCAGATCAAAACTGCCGCCAAGCACATGACAAAGCTTGTGGTGCAGAGCAACGCCGCCCGAGCCCAGGCATACTGCGCAAAGCCAAGCGCCGTAAAGGGCCTCGGAACGCGCCTCGGCGTCCACGGGGTTTGCCGTGATCGCAGGCAGCGCACGCACAAGCGCGCCAATGCCCTCAGCGGCCATCAGGCTCAAGACCGGGTTGGCGTTTTCGGCATACAGTGCCTCCACCGCATGCGCGATCGCATTCATGCCGCTGGTGACACTCATCATCGGCGGCAACGTGAGCGTATTATCCACATCATAGATAACTGTCTCGGGTAGCACTTTCAGTGTCTTTTGTGTCGTCTTCAGGCCGTTTTCTGTTTGCCCAATGATGGACGTCATTTCCGAACCGGCATAGGTGGTCGGGATCACCAGTTGCGGTAGGTCCGTTCTGAGCGCGATCGCTTTGCCAAGGCCAATGGTGGACCCGCCTCCGAAGGAAACAACACCATCTGCTCCCAGGTTTTTGACTTCAACCAAGGCGCGGTCGGTGACATCGGTCGGGGTGTGCATGGCAGCTTCCGAAAAAAGGCCAACGCCACTTGTACCAAGTGCGTCCAGAACTTCATTCGCTTGCTCTGCCTGTGGTGGTGTCGATAAAACAAGCGCGCGGTTGATCGAAAGGGCGTCAAGCTCGTCAACGAGCTGGCTAATAGTGCCGCGGCCGAACACCACCCGCGCTGGCAGGCCGGTATAAGTGAAGCTTTTCATGATGGTTTCCTATGCCGCTAAAAGCAGGGCGTCACACTTCGCGAGAGCGTCTTCTGCCGTCGCCTTCTGGTCCGCATCGTCACTATCCAGAAGAGGGAGGAAGTCGTGGCCAACCCCCTGGTAAACGGTCAGGTCCATGCTACCCGCGGCCGGCGCCATGGTCTGCAGTCGCTGAATATTGTCAGGCCCCACTGCTGCGTCGTCAGCACCAAGAAGCATGGTGAAAGTCGTTTCCACGGCGTGCAGATACTCGAAAGGTATGGGCAAAGGGTCCTGATTAGGTAGCCCTTGCGGGAAGCCATAAAGCCCCACGAGTGTAGTCTGCACGCCGCGTCTCGCCAGCTCAAACACATAAAGGCCGCCAAGGCAAAACCCGACCACGCCTGTGATGCCCTCGGCCTCAACAAATTTTTCAAAACGGTCCAGGAATTCTTTGTCAGCCACTTTGCCGCGCCGGGCAAACGCTGCTTCGCGCGTCATCTCTGGCAAGTCACCGAAACCGGCGAAAGTGTCCACCAAAAAGACCTCTGCGCCAAGCTGGTTAAACCGGGTGGCAAGGCCACGATAAAAGGGGTTGCAGCCATAGATGTCAGGCAGGATCGCGATCTTGCTTTTGGCCTTTGGCTTGGCCCAATGGTAGCCCGCCACGCCGTTTTCAAAGTTGGCGGGTTCAGTGGGGTTGGGGAAGGCTGCAACTGCTTTACCATGGCACATAAGTTTTTCCTTAAGCGGCTTTGTCGATGGTGAAGTTAACTTCCATGATCTTTTTGCCATCCTCTTCCACATGAGGCATGACAAATTCATCGGTATGCATACCGCTTGCGCAGTCATCGCCAACCCAGTCTCCACCTTCGAAATAGGCTTGCGTCGTTAGATCTTTGAACCCTTCTTTTAGCACTTTGTAGTGCACATGGGCTGGACGCCAGGAATGCTTGCCCATCATCTCTAGAAGCTGTCCCACTTTCCCCTGGTTCGGGATTTGATAGGGAACTGGCACCGTGCTCTCGACGGAATAGTTCCCATTTTCATCGGTTTGCAATTTTCCGCGATAATATTCAGGTGAGATATTGTCGTGGAAACCGCTGTACTTACCGTCTGGGGTCGAGTTCCAGATAAACATTGTGGCATGAGGTACTGGCGCACCGCTGGTGTCAGTGACTTGACCGCGAAGGATCATTGGATCACCGCCAAACTCTTCCATTACCTTGATTTTGCCATCGGTCACATCAGGAACGTCCGGCAGGAAATAAGGCCCCTGAAGGTCATTCGACGACCCTTCTCTGTCACGATTGGCAATTTCAACAATGGTTGTGTTGATATACAGGTCAATCAGCAGCGGGATTTCGCCTTGTTTCATGGTCTCAGCCATGAATTGCATGCCTTTGCGATATTCGTCCATGGTGACATTGTTGTCGCGTAGCGCGTTCCTGACACCTTCAACAATTGCGTCGACGACTGTCTCTAGTCGGTTGCTCATTCTACTCTCCATTACCAGCCATTTATTTGAAAAGATGCTTTATTCCGCCGCCGCTTTTGTGGCGTTAGCTTCTGTGCCCAGGATCTGCCCTATGGCATTCACCAGTTCTTCCGATGCATCGTCTGCAACCGC
This sequence comes from Kordiimonas sp., assembly GCA_963921265.3. Taxonomy (GTDB): domain Bacteria; phylum Pseudomonadota; class Alphaproteobacteria; order Sphingomonadales; family Kordiimonadaceae; genus Kordiimonas. Next base: position 2,182,466 of record OZ001196.2, on the reverse strand, counting down.
TTGCGCGCGGTACGCCACATGGAAGTCGGGCCGTACTAGAAGCACTCCGCTGTCGCCGGTGTCGCGCACGTCGGCAAAGTCGCCATATGGGTCCTGATAGGTTTTGCCCGGACCAATGACATGAGCATCGATTTTGATGCCGTGCGCCTCAGCTGCTGCTTTGGCCGCCTCAATCCAGGCTTCACCGCCGATGCCGGTGAGCACCGTAAAGCGCCCACGGCCACACAGATCTTTAGTGGATGTTTTGCCTGAGGCAGTGTGCAGCCAAACGTGGGGTACAGGCGCGCCTGGGCGACTTGAAGCTTGGTGGAACAATTCTTCGTCCCGCTCCCAAGGCTCGGCGTCTGTGCCGTCCCCGACAATTGCCGTTGATGTGTAGCGCTGGTTCAGCTCCACACCATGGCAGTTATAGACCGGGTCTGATTCAAGGATTGCTTTACGCAAAGCCTCGCGTTGTTTCTCGGCCTCCGGAGTTGCGTTTTTTCGTGCCGCCATGTTGGCCCGCATCTCTTCAGGGTTCTTGGCATCCATCAGACCAAGCGCCATTGCGATCGGTGGGAAAGCACCGAGCGATTTGTTTGCGCGTGTTACGATTTGCTTGGCAACTGGCGCGCGCTCGGTTGAATAGGTGTCGAGCAAGCTCTCTGAAGCTTTGCCCTTCAGCACCATCGCAATCTTCCAGGCCAGGTTGAAGCTGTCCTGAATAGAGGTGTTTGAGCCAAGACCGTTTGTGGGCGGATGCCTGTGGATGGCATCACCTGCACAGAACACACGACCGTTCTGCAAGTTGGTCGCGTACATGTCGTTCACGGTCCATGTGGACGTGCTTTCGATTTTGACATCGATCGTGTCGTCACCCACCAGCTTGTGGACGATGCTGGTTGCAAACTCTTCGGTGACTTCGGGTGGACCTTGGTCAACCTCGTAGCCCCAGATGGCGAGCCATTTGTTCCAGGGGCGCACCATCCTCACAACGCCGATCCCCAGGCCGCCAACAGCTGAGCCCGGCTGGATGACCCAATACAGTACGCTTGGGCGGTGTGCGACATATTTGCTGAGGTCGGCCTCAAAAACCATATTGATGGAGCCGGATTTGCCCATTTCGCCCTCAAGCGGCAGGTTCACATCTTGCAGCACGCGTGAGTTGGCACCATCAGCACCGATCAAATACTTGGCTCGTACTTTGAATTCTTGACCCGTTAGACGATCCAGCAAAGTTGCTGTAACGCCGTCTGCATCCTGCTCAAGCGAAAGATATTCTGTGTCGAATCTGACTTTAGAGCCCAGGAGCGCCGCCCGTTTCACCAGGATGGGCTCCAGCAGGTTTTGCGGCAGGTCACACATTTCCGTTGGGCTTGCGAGCTCATAATCGGCTGCTCTGTTTGGGTGGGTGCCCCATGTCTTAATGCGGCCCAGTTCATCGTCGGCAAGCGAAGTGCAGAAGGTATTTTCACCCATCTGGTCATTGCCAACGGCATATAGGAGGCATTCTTCTTCAAGGCCCAAATCACGCAGCACTTCCATCGTGCGCTGATTGGTGATGTGTGCCCTTGGCGTACGGGCGGTCCAGCCAAACTTGTTGATCAACATATTGTCGACGCCGTAAGTCGACAACAAGGCCGCGGCGGATGCGCCCGCGGGACCCGTTCCAACTATTAAAACATCTGTCTCGAAAAATTGTGAATCTGCCACGACTCTCTCCAACTAAACGTCTGCCCGGCTGCGCTCAATTTGGTGTTGCTTCGCGCAGCTCATTGGGCGTGCAATTCTGCACCCACGAAGCAAGCGAGCTAAACCTACGCATCGACCATTATACGCTCAAATACTTTTGGAGAGTCTAATTAATACCGGAAGAGTATTACAAATGTCGTTAGCCCCTAGTTTGCCGCATGGTATCTAGAAAGGCCCTCAGGACCGGTGCTTGCCGGTGCTCCCGGTAGATAATATTGAGCGGCAGGCGCACACTCGCTTCATCCAGCTGCACAAAACGCAAGGACGGAAACCTGAGGGAAGCGACCGAGGCCGGCACAAGACAACATGTGCCGCCGAGTGCCGTAATCGCCAGGGCGGAGGTCACATCTTCGGTTATTGTTGATATCTTTGGCTCGAACCCAGCGTTTCTGTAGGCGCCAACAACAAGGTCAGCAAAGCTTGGGCGGCCGCCCTGGGGAAACAGAACAAGTGGTAGGTTTGAGAGGTCACTAAAACCAACAGATACCTCATTAGCTAGGTCGGTTTCTCTGGAAACGGCGACATAGACATCTTCTTCGCCAAGGTTTTCGATTTTGATACCAGGGGTGTCGCTATAGTAGCGGCCAAACCCAACATGAATGGACCCTTCCTGCAGCGCATTTATCTGCGCATCTTTGCCGAGTCGTTTGATAGCCACCTTGGCTTCTGGTAGAGAATTTTGGAACGCCCGGAGCGCCGCAGGCACGGTATTATAGATCACGGAACCAAAAAACCCGACCTCCAACTGACCTATTTCGCCGCGGTCTGCGGCTTGGCTGCGTTCTTTGGCACGGTCCATTTGCGCGAGGATTTTGCGGGCGTCTTCCAAAAAAGTTTTTCCCGCCTCCGTTAGCGAAACGCCCTTTGTGGTGCGCACAAGTAGCTGGGCCTTAAGTTCCTGTTCTAAATACTGAATCTGTCGACTGATGGGCGGCTGCGATACGTGTAAACGTCGTGCTGCCTTGCCGATGTTTCCTTCTTCGGCAACAGCGACAAAATATCTTAATTGGCGGAACTCCATTTCAATCACCTCATACGGGAAAGGTATCAATAAGTGCCTTCATTAGAATTTTACCGCAAGTAATTTCTTTGCTTAAGCTGCGCCAACTTGGTTTCGAGTATGTCGGTCAAAAGGGAAGATCACGTTGGAAGGCACAGTGTTAAATTTGGATCAGTCACCGCGCATCAGCAGTGTTGAAACATCGATCCTAGATGTGCCGTTCGTGCGTCTGCAAAAGTTTGCCCGGTTTGAATCGCGTGTGCAAAGCACCGTCCTCATTCGCATCAAAACTGACTGTGACCATGAGGGTGTGGGCGAAGTGGTAACCCCTTGTGGACCATGGTGGAGCGGTGACAGCGTCGAAGCTGTTAAAAGCACGATCGACTTGTATTTTATTGCAGAGTTGATAGGCGCCAATCCCCTCCGATCGGGCGATATACTAAGCAGGCTGGATAAAATTGCACGCGGCAATGCCTTTGCCAAAGCGGGCATTGAGATGGCGCTACTGGACCTTGCTGGCAAGATCCATCAAATGCCGGTTCATGATCTTTTGGGTGGTAAAGTCAGAGATGCACTGCCGATCGCCTGGCCGATTGCCAGCGGCAATCTGGAGCAGGACATCGCAGAGATGGAGAAGATGGCACAGCAATCGCTGACGTCTTCTTTCAAGGTTAAAATGGGTATGATGCCAATCGAAGAGGATCTGGCACGAGTTGGGAAACTGTGTGCGGCCGCGGAACAGTTGGGAGCCAGTCTACGCGTTGACCCAAATGAAGCCTGGAGTGAGGTGGAAACGAGAGCGGCTTTGCCTGCGCTCGGCGAATTTGGTGTGGAAATGATTGAGCAACCCCTTGCCAGATGGAATCTGAAGGGGATGGCGCGGCTTAACACCAATGCAGCGGTAACCATAATGCTGGACGAAAGCATATGCACTGCGCAGGACATGTTTGAAGCGGCGGCGCTTGGCTCCGGCAATATGGTGTCTTTGAAGTTGATGAAATCCGGCGGTATGCGGCGCTCGCAAGCCATTGCCAATATCGCTGAAGCGGCCGGTACCGCGCTTTATATGGGCACATTCCTTGAAACATCATTGGGTACGGCCGCCAACCTCCATTTAGCAGCGACACTACAGCATCTGCCTCTTGGCGGAGAGACGATTGGACCACTATTGATGGCGGACGACATTGTCACATGCCCCATCGAGTTCAAGAATGGTTGCGCACATTTACCTGAAGGTGTTGGCCTTGGGGTTACTCTTGACGAAGACAAGGTAAACGCATTTACCAGGCGATAAGCCGAGAAGTATTGCCGTTAGTTTTATTGCATACGTTTAGCGTATGTTGAGTTGGATTTCAATACCGATTGTTCAAAGCCATATCCTATGATTCTGGCCGGCATTTCTGCCTGAGCCATTTATTTCCCTTTTTTTGGTTATAGTTGTCGCGACTTTGCCTTTGCTTGCATGAAATTTTTTAATTCTTTCTCCCTTCTATTAGCAATACGAAAAACGTATTAAAATGCGGCAAACAAAGTATTAGACCGTATTATTAGTCAGCATTATCTTTGCCATCAGGAGAGTGAGGAGGCACGTCCGTCTGTTAAGCAGAGGTACCGGGTTCGCCGTCCGCACGTGGGAGAGAGATATGACCAAAACCAAAAAAAGCCCCGGCAATTTTGTTGGTGCCCGTTCAATAGCAGACAGCGTATCGCTGGCTGCTTTGGCTGTGGGGCTAACAAGCGCGGCCTGGGGCCAAGACAGCGCGCAAGACAGCGAAATTCAGGTTGAAGAAATTGTGGTTTCAGCAACACGGCGGGTGGAAAGTATTCAGGATGTACCTGTTTCAGTGGCCACTGTTTCTGCAGATACGATTGCCAAAACCGGTGTGATCGATATGGCGGAACTGTCCCGCTATATCCCGAACTTTGAGTTTTCTGACGCCAGCATCCTGCCTAACCTTTATGTGCGCGGCATTGGCTCGGGCACGACCCATTCCATTGAGCAGTCGGTCGGCCGCTTTATCGACGATGTTTACATCGGTCGCGCCGCGATCAACTTGCATCCGCTGCTGGATGTAGCTGCTGTCGAGGTTTTGCGCGGCCCGCAAGGAACCCTGTTTGGGAAAAATACCCTAGCGGGCGCCATGATCATCAACACAGCGAACCCAACACGCGAGTTCGAGGCTGGTTTGACCGGCAGCTATAGCGACTTTAGCACCACCGGCGGCATTCTGGGCTTTGAAGGTTTTGTCTCTGGCCCCTTGAGCGATACGGTCAGCGCGCGCTGCCTTCATCTACAAGGACCGCGACGGTTTCATTGAAAACAACGCCCCTGGCCCAGATGGCGGTACGCGGGAAGATTTTGGTGGACGGCTGAAAATTCGCTGGGACGCAGGTGATAATACCACCGTCGACCTGAAAGCAGAATATATGACCTTCGATGAGGAAGGGCAGACACCGTCCGAGGTCGTTGCCTCTGGTCCGCCCATTCAAGCGTTCCAGCGTTTTAACCCGGAGTTCACATTCGACCGCGACTGGGTCAGTCACATTGACTGCACGGCTGAAATCGAAGGAACAACTTTTTGTCCGGAGCGCGATCAGGACAGTATTAACCTAACATTGAACGTGGCGCATAATTTTGATGGTGCGGGTGAAATACGTTTCATCAGTGCGTATCAGGAATATGACTTTCTTCATCGCTTTGTTGCGGTAGATGGTGGTGTTGCTGGTGGTGCTTTCCGTGCCATTCGGGACGAGGACTTTGAAGGTTTTACGCAAGAAATCCGCTTTACATCAGAAGAGTTTGACAATTTCGACTATATCGTTGGTGCCTTCTATGAAAACAGCAGCGTCACGCGCCTGCAGAATGACGATACTAACGTGCCTGCATTTTTGGGTGGCGGCCCGCCAGCAAATACGTTGAATGAGGACTGGTCGCAGGATACCGAGACTATCGCGGTGTTTGGCCAAACCCGTATACGCTTTGCTGACAAATGGTCTGCCATCCTCGGTGGTCGCTGGTCTTATGAAGAAAAAGAATTCGATTTTTTCAGCCGGACTGTTGCCTATAACGGCAACCCAAATGTCGATCCGATCCTGCCGGGAACCGAAGAGAATATTTTTGCACTCAGCAGGTCAGAAGATCGCTTCACACCGTCATTCACGCTGCGGTATCAAGCCAATGATGACTTGATGTTGTTTGCGTCTGTGTCCCAGGGCCACAAAACGGGGGGGGGTTCAGTGACCGCCCCCAGGACGACCAGGATTTCGATGAAGAGATCAACACAGCGTACGAGTTCGGCATCAAAGGAACGTTCCTGGATGGTCGCTTGCTCGCCAACCTGGCTTTTTACCGGATGGAACTCGAGGACCTTCAGGTGGCGCGCGCGCTGCCTGGGCCGACTGTGACCTTTGAAGTGCAAAACGCGGCAGAGGCGGTCAGCCAGGGTATCGAATTTGACGCCACTTACTTCGTTGACGAAAACTGGACCATTGGTGGCAACATGGCCTATACGGATGCCACCTATGACGATTTTCCAGGTGCACAGGCGACATGCCCAGAAGTGGGCGGCTTCATCGAAAATGGCCTCTGTAATTTCCGCGGCATTCCGCTGATTTTCGCACCAGAGTTCAAAGGCGCTGTGTTTGTGGAATACGAATCTGAGCCCATCATCGGCGACTGGACGATGAATGTACGCGCGGACGCCAACTACTCAGGCAAATACTATACTGAGCTCGCTTACTTCGAAACACTCTCACAGGACGAATACGTCCTGCTGAATGCGAGTGTCCAGTTTGCTTCACCCGATGGCCGCTATGCAATTTCGCTGATCGGAAAAAACCTGACGGACCAGCATGTTCTGGCCTGGGGTCTGGAGGCCGGGCCAAGCCAGTTTGTGACACCTAACCCGCCTCGGGAAATCGGGATCCGCGCAAGTTACAGGTACTATGGGTGGCAAAAATCCAAACTTGTCAGGAGGTCGTCTTGGCCTCCATTTTTTCAGGCTATTGCTTATGGCCGGAAACTGACTGCTAGCATACCAAATAGAGTATTCGCTGGAACCGCTCGCCATACGTGGATGAAGCGATTTGGAAAACTAACAGTTGGTCGAAAATGATGCCAATTCGATCAATTTAAAAGCCTGGGCCACAATGCAGGTAAGCTTCCGGTTTTGAATTATCTTTTGTGAAGAGCAATTTGGGATTGCCGTCAAACATCAGCGCTGGACGGTCATCCGGCCGGTCGATTTGAGGAACCATCAGAACAGCACGCGTTTCAAGGAATGAAGGAGCAGATCCTCCGTTTGCATGAATTACCTTAACAACCGTGCTCACCTCCGTTGGCTCAGCATTGTTCCATAGACGTGTGAGCTCTTGAGTGTGGGCATTGATCTTAATGGAATAAGTGCCGGGACAAGGGTTGGAAAACCGCATCCAATTGCCAAAATTCTGTGATCGGGTGTTGCTTTTCCGGCTAAGTCTTTTCTCGCCAAACTCGGAAAAACCAGCGGCGCTAAAACTGCTCCAAAATGGGGAATTCTTAACTGAAGAGTATGACCATCTCTCGGTACCGCCATTCTTGAAAAAACTTCTACCTGTTAGGCGGTACAACGATTTTGGGCCATTGTCTTTTGCCTGATATTCAATGACCACTTCGAGCTCTACGTCTTCTTCCTGCCATTGCAGCCAAACGTCCAGGAAGTTTGATCCCCCGCTTACTTGCCCGCCCGCATCAATTGGCAGCATTACGAAAATCAGGAACAGAAAAAAGGATGCGCCAAACCCACCTGAAACCAGGTCGATGAAAGACAGGCCAAATGTATTGCCGCCAGTTGCATGTTTAAGTTGCCGTGCCATTGATCCCTATAATCCTTCCGCCACCCTTACGGTATTGTCGCGGCTGGTCGGGTCTATAACCAAAATTGATAGGGATCCCGGTTTTGGCTGTAGCCTGTATGAATAACGCCGGTCATCCACGCTAGGCCAAACGATTGCACCAACTTGCACCTGAATGTGGAGTAAATCTCCAAGTCCGCCTTCATTGGCTACCAATGTGACAGGTGCCCTTAGCCCTTCGGCCAGTGTGAACAGTCGCACACAAGTTGTCTTCAGGCCGTCACCATTGTGCTCTTGCCAAACGCCATCCCATATTTCCCACTCGTCCTGAGAAGTAACAGCCAGACGACGAGCGCTGCTTGTAGTGCTCACGCACTTGTTGCCTCTTGCTTCTGAATAGGCCTGGATAATAACCGACGACTTGCCACCTGCTTCCCGTTGCACCGCCCGAGAAAGCTCCGAGCCTGCTTGCAACCCAGTTGTCGCATATGGTGTTGCAGGGGCAAATTTAACAAGAACTACAAAGATTAAGAACAGGGCAATTGCAGCGCCGAATACACACGTCAGTGCATCTGAAAAGCTCATCTGCAAGGGGTCATTTTCATCCATCATGGTGTCATTACCTCAATCGAAACGCTTCAGCAGTATTCTTTCACTGGTGCGGCCTTCTTGCGCACTAATAATTGACAGGCCAACGCCAAAGATGAGCGCCAACATCGTGGTCGCAAATGCCAGACCTAAGTCACCGGAAAGAGCACTGATGGCCGCCGATCTTTCATTGGCATTTGCTGCCCATATGATCTGGTCAGCGCCCGACAAACTGTTCATGATTCCGCGAACGGTACCGACAAAGCCAATAGCCGGTAACAAGGTCATGACTAGGCGCATAGGCCACTTAGCCGATGCAAGTTTGTCAAAGGCCTGATCTCGTTCTTCAAATTTCGCTTCGGATACCATTTGCGGAGTAACATGCAATGGTGATGGGTAAAGATAATTAATGCCAGATACGACGGTGCAGTTCACCAGTAAAAGTCTAGTGAGCCCCAGTAAAAGGCCATATACTCCCAGCACCATAATAATCAACTGCTCTGGCCCGGTTACAATGGTTTGTGCATTTCTAGCGGTTCGCACTGTCGTGTTGATCTTAATCAGGCCGCCCAAATACATTGCCAATTGCTCAAAGTTCCTGAACGCATTGAAATAATCGCGCTCGGTTGCATTTTCTAGTGAAGCAAGATGGGAACATGATGAGCGATTTGCGACCTTATATCCGTTCAGCTGTTCATCGTAACTGCCCCCCATAGCCAAGAGCATTGAAACAACTTCGGAGTCGGTTACGCTTCGTGGTAGTGAAAGGCGAAACGACTCACCAAAAGTGCGATGGTCTATTCCTTCATGTCGTTCTTGGATAGCTTTTGGCGTCCAGCCATATGTTAACCCGTCTGGGTCTCTGCGCAGTAACATTGGCTTCGGCGGTACATAGCTGAGTGGTACGAAGTCTTCGTCAGCGTCAGAAACTGCAATTGATAGGTTTTCATAATCTTCCGCATAGGAACCGGCAAGATAGGCCGCGCTGATATTCTTGAGACCAGCTTTGTACATGGTCGGGTCAACAGTATCCTGAAGATCAGCATTTATTTGGTTAAAGCTACTCGCGCAGATTTCAGTCGTTGCTATCAATAAATCCAAGCCGTTGCTGACAGTAGTGGCTTGTTGCCTGCGTAAAAAGTCGGCAACCGCGTTGGCGCTTCTGTCGATGGTTGCCAATTGACTCAGCTGTGAAGGGTTTCCGACCTGGGTGGGATCAATGATTTTGGCATCCAGCATTATGGACCATATCAGTTGGTCTGAATCCTCGCCGTTACCCCATCTGTCCACACATATATCATCTTCCAGCCCGGCTTTTCGTTTGCAAAAATCTTCGATTATATTGGCGTTCAGAACCGCCTTGGTCATTCTTTTTTGAAGGCCTACCTGCAGGGTACCATAGAGTGCCAAACCCAGAAACAGAGCGGCAACTGCGAACAGCAGGTGCCCTTTCCACTCAAGCCCAAGATATCGGTCTATCCATGTTTCATTGCCGTTGAAAACCAGTCGTACCGTAATGACGCTTAATAGAATAACGATTAAAATAATCACTGTAATTTTGAAAATCATCATATTCTCCAGTTACGGCGCACATGTGCCTTGATTGCGCTGTGAAAGTTTGACCAGAAAATGCTGGAACTGTCGGAACCTGACAAAGGCAGCATCAGGATCGCTTATGGTATCCATCGTTTGCCGCAGGCTTAGGGGGCGGACCGCACTATCAGAAACAGATTTGATGGTGTCGGCAAGTTGTGTTGCCTTGTAACAGCGCCGCCGTGCATCAACACTCGAGACTGATACATCCGCAATAGTTGAGATGGCTTCGCCAGTCCATATGATGGGTCCTTTATCAGGCAGGACATCCATAAGAATTCGGATGCGTGGGTCGCAGGGGCTGTCACAGGATTCTTCGAGAGCTATTAGATTAGTACGCTGTATTGCGGATACCCCGAGAGACAGACGCCAGTGACCGACGTCACGTGGTGCAACGCGTAGTTCCCGGTATACAGAGGTGAGCAGGTCGCTTTTTTGAAGTTTCGAAGGCCTTGCTTTTTCAGAACGGGTTGGAAAAACATACGGCATATCCACCAAAATCTCACTCAGGCTGGCTTCGCCTGTGTCAAGCAGCCACAATTGTTGTTCCAGTGTGCCCAGGTCGTTCACCCTGAGAACGATCGCAAGGTCACCATTGAGGCGACCTGCGAGGTTCGGTTGCTGGTCGCTTTTGATCCATTTCTTTAGTATAGCCGGCATAAACTTTTGCCGTTTTTCAGTCGAGAGCTCTCGATATAAATTAAAAAGATCCGTACCCTTCTCTAAGGGCAGCCAACTGATCTTGTTTGCACCATCTTCAAGGCTTTGCGTTATTACAAAGCGATACCGGTCCGGATCATTTTGCTGGCCATCCAAATACACCTCGGCAACTGCGTTTCGCCCGTTGATCTCAAAATTCAACGTGCTTCCCAGAGCGACATTAATCTTGTTTTCGCCTCTAACAACGGTTGGAATCACCACATTGTGGAAGAATTTCAATTCCATTGAAGCATCGATCAACAGCTTTTGAGTATCCAAACCGTTTATCTCGGAGGGGTCGAATGTGAAGGAACCATTCTCAATACAGAGCTTACGGAACTCCGGCGATTGCTGAACCGCTATGGGTACTGCATCCAGTAAGGGGCAGTAGGGCACTACTAATAGCTTTGGACTTGCCTTCCGCTCATCAAAATACAGGCGGCTGTCAATTCGATAACTAATGCCGTCTTCATTAAAACAATGGAGGGGCAATCCCGATTGCACGATAGACTGATTATCTGCCGTTTCCGGGACGGAGAACAAATCATAGCCCGGGGCACCGGTTTGGTCGCAGCGGATAGCACCGTACCCGTATGTCCGAAGAGATGGTATGGTGCTTAACTTGTCATCTACAAAAAAGTTCTTACCATTGCCCACGTTCTCGGAGGCATAGATGTCTGTTGCTGCCACACCGGTTAGCCCCGGCCACCTAAACCATGATGCAAAGTTGCTACTGTACGGTGTATATCTCCAAGCTTTCCGCCTCTGACCGCCATGCCAGCCCCAAATATACAGCCGTTCGTTCGCAAGAGTTTCATTGTTTTCGTTACCTGAGACTTCCATGGTCACACTTGGTCGACCTATGAATCGCTGGATGACCCTTTGCTGAACTTGAGTGCCCCACTGGGCTTCTTGGGCCTTAGTCTTTCTTTTAGGTTCCTTGTCGTCTTGCGCGCCCGCGGAGTCGGTAGGAGGGTTGCCGTTGTTGCTGGCACTGGCTGTTTGGGGTGGCTTGCCCGCACCTTCACCCCCTCCACCTCCATTGCTACCCGATTTGGTTTGCCGAATTGATCCGTCACCGGACATCAGGCTAACGGTTATGTCATTCAGGTCGACATCCAGAAGGTTTTTCAGATCAATATCCAGAAGGCTTTTCAGAACATCCATCAACAACTCTGGGGACATGCTGGCAAAATTGGGTGTGATCACGGTGACGTCCATACCGAGAAAATCCATGTTGGCTTCTGTCCGGTAAATATCACCCACGATCCGGGCCCGAGCCGGTGGCCGCCAACCAAAGAGGTTCAGGTCGACACTGCTTCCGATTTGCGGATCCTTGAAACTGAGGTCAGTGCTTGCTTCTACACTTGCTTCGCCAATTTTCCAGCCCTGTCGACGTTGTCGATACGTGGCCATGCCAGGTGTGCCGTTGCGACTACCGCAGTCTTTTGAGCAAATGGATAACTCTGATTCATCAAGTCTCACTCCTAGGACGTCTAGTTCCGACTTCGCATAAATCAGCCCGGTTTTGCCGTTCAACTCTCCTTCAAGATCATAGCGAAGTATGTCTCTCAGGAAACCGGCGGTCTTGGCATCAAATGTGGCTGTTTGTTGAGATAAATCGAGTACACCCTCTGCAGCCATGAGGCTAATCTTATTAAGCACAATCAAATCAGATGTCATTGTTAGCTTTGGTTTGTCTATGTCGACTAGGTCCAGTTCGGATCTAAGCTTGGCAACATTCGAAAATTCAGGCTCTACCGCCGTAATATCGGCACCAATCTTGATCCCTGGTCTGCGCCCATCAAAGCCCGTGCGCATTGTTATCATGATCTTCGACAGTGCGACCGGCCCGAAATATAGGGGCAGTTTCAAACCAAACCTAACTTCATCATCCATGGTTACCCCGTCAGATGAAATCACTATTCGCTTGATCTTGAAGTCCACCTGATTTGGCTCAAGTGGGAATGAGGCTTTGATTCCAAAGCTGTATCCCCACTTGCGACGATTAGAATCAATTGGTCCGAAAAACGGATTAATGATCTTCACCGTATCGCCTGTAAAAGGCATTAGCCCGGCTAGCAAAGCACCTGCACTACGTTGAAGGGCATCCTCAAAACCGCCATTGGCCACCCGAATATCAATATCAGTGATCTTGCCCTTGATAGGGATCAGTACTTCGACATCAACCGCAATATCTTCAATGGTCAGTTCTCCTTTGAAACCAACCTTCCAGACCGTGCTGCGGTCTACCCTGCCTTCTTGAATTTCCAAGGAACCAATATCTGCAAGGTCGATGGTTTCATTCTCAAACTGTTGGGTAAGATAGTTTTCTATTGCTGTTGCCGCTGCTGTTTCAATGATGTCTTTTGGGTCAACTTCGAAGTCTGTCAGGTTTTGCTGCGGTAACACCACATCACCAATTAGCGGAATACTTCGTATGGCAATGTCGGCGCTGACATGGCTGCCGCGCACAATTAGATTGTCAACCGATACTCGGTCACCCAGCAACTCCTCTGGTAAGGCAGCCTTAATACGACATTCAACAAAGCTGCCCAGGACTTGCCCTTGTTGTTCGGTCATGCCGTCAAAATCCAGCCTGATTTTGTGTGTGCCTGCATCATACCGCAATGCAAGGCCGCCTATCGAGCTTGCCGCGGTGTCGCAGATGGCGTCAGTAAGCGTCACTAAGATTGGTAGGTGGCCTTCTTCCAATTTTATCTGGGCTGTATCGATGTCCATATTGCCATCGCCACCCAGTTGGAAAGAGACAGTTGTGCCAAACAACGTGAAGCTGCTGTTTTCAAGATATTGCCTCAATGTTGAAGTGAGTTCTTTTTCCACGCCACATATGGCGGCTTCAGCGCCTGCTGCAACAATCTGGTCCAAAAGAGACTTGAAACCAGCGCCCAGGTCACCGCTCGCAAACGGGATGCTGGTCTGCATCCCTGTGCGACAACCATCTTGCAACTCCAGAGTAGCCTGTATTCCCAGCCAAACTTGTTTGCCCCGCACTTCCGGGAAGACCGTTATGTCGCCGCCATTTGATTCGAAAGTCTGCACGGCGTTCTGAATGCCAAGAGACGGTGACACGGTGGCAATGTGATCTACCAACGCGGTTGAAAAATCGATACCTGATCCCTCGAAACGCACGCCTTGCACGCTGAGGCCGTCGCGATCGACGATAATGTCGAGCGTAGCCTGGGCGTTCACTGAACCGATTTTAAGGTCATACGCCGTGGTGCCGGCGATGTAGCCTCCCCGCCAGTCAAGGTTGAAGTTGGCTGGACTACTTGCGTCCGTGGGGCCAAAGCGAAGGTTTGCCGATGCATAATCATCAGGGTTCGAAGGATATCTGAGCGGGCCTAACGCCTTTACGCCTTTTTGAACAACAGCATTCAGTCGATTGGAAGCGCTTTTTACAAAGGCAGCCTCAATCAGTTCAGCCGGATCTTGCTGAGTGCCTTCATTCGAAAGGGTTAGCTCTATTTCATCCAAAGACTGGCCTAAAACGACAGGAGTAAAGAACAAAGAAACGGTATTCAATCCGTTATCGAAAGCGGCTTTGTAGTTTGTTGCCGATACAAGGCCAGGGACGCCAAAACTGTCCAACGCCTGCTGGAAGACGCTTTGATTTGTATTGGTATTGTTGGTTGGAACGCTTGGTCCATCCTGCAGTTGGCCGGTCTTCGGGTTCTTTATGAGGCCTTGCACAGATACACCCAAAGGAACCGTCAACATGCTCGGCACGTCAAAATCGGCTGCCGCCGCCATTGCAGCAGCTTTATTTTCCTCCGGCATATCCTGCGGCAGAATAGCCTCGGCGACTACGGAGCCAGTCGGCAAAGGCATTCGATAAACTAGATTGGCGGTGTAGCGGGTTTGGCCATCGGGGAAAGCCCCAGTTTGGGCCAATGTGTATTGAACTCCCATGGCTAAGTCATTCTGGCCTTGGAAATTCTGCAACTGAGTGTTGCCAAGACGAAGTGCAACGCGATCGTGCTTGGGGTAGCGCACCTCCAGTTGAATATAGGACTGTGGTGTTTGTGTCGACTGCGGTGACCGGCCATTTGACTGTATAATTGGTCCGCCCTTAATCTCTTGCCACAGCGTATCAAGTTGCTGTTCAGTTCGATCGATACGGCGTATCCGCTCCTTCGTCGACCGCGCTTTTCGGTAGGCCTTGATAGCTTCACTGTCTAAAGAACTGCTGTCTTTCAACTTTAATTCCAACGCGGGCGCGACGTCGTCTTGAAGGGCCTTCAGTTGTGCCGCACTGGACGATATGCCGAGCAAATCAAGACTGTGATCGCTGACAGAATTCAAAGTGGAAAGAGCTGCCGTCTTCTGCTTGTAGCTGCGCCAGCTTTCCAGTGAGTTATGCACATATGATCGAATATCGGTGCGTGTAAGAGAAGACGGTTGAAGCGGTGTAGCATTGAGATGGCGGATCAAAAAGGGAGCAAAACCTGGAAGCTTTTGACGCAGTGGGATGCTGCGTTCGAAAGCAACAAAGGACCTGTTTGCCAGCCAGTCTACCGGGACAAGCTCTGGCTGATCGGCATTTAGCCGGAAAGCTGCATCCCCCAAGCTGTAAGTTAGTCGTTTATGCCGGTCTTTGATGGAGTTACACGCATCTACACTCAGGCCGCCGTCATTGGCTAGTTGGATGTCTTGGTCCAGAGCACCGCGGCCAGTAGCTGAAAGTTCAAATGCCAGAGCCAGTCCATTGAGGCCGTTGGCAGTTGGGCTATTTGTGACGTCATCGTATCCTTCATCTTCATACAAGCGCGATACCCTCTGGCGCACATTTACTGCGTCAGTTTCCAGAGGCTTCGCTTCTATGGTGAATGATGGCCCCTCTTCTATGCAATTTAAGAACTCTGGGCGTATATCAGTGTCCAAATAACGTGCGACTGCTTCTGTCCAGCGAGAAACCTCTTCGGTTGACGGTTGGGTGGAGGCTTTTGTTTGTATTCGAAGTTGATTAACGACCCAGGGGGGCACCGAACCAATATTGCTGGCTACTTCGCCTTCTTGCACAAGCGATTTGAAGTGAGCGGTAAGGTCCTTTATCGCTCGTTCGGGCTGCCCACGGTAACGTGCGTGCATGCTCATCACATAGGCTGAACCGATTGCTACTCGATACCAATAATTGCGGAAATCTGCCTCTTCGCGGGGGATTAGGTTTTGGTTGTGAAGAGCGTTGAGCAGATCCTTAACTCGGTCCAGTATCTGAAATTGGGCGTTGTCAGTATTGAAATTGGCGAGCCTGGATAACGAAGCATAGATATTGCAGTTCAAAGCCTTCTCTGCGGCAGTCAACCGCGCAAAACCGGCGTCAGACACTGATCGGCTCATCAACTCCTGTTCTACGTAACTCTGTTCCGCGATCACCATTCGCAGGTCGAACCGCAATGCCTCTGGCAGATCGTTTAGGGCCGGGTGCATTAATACAGGCCCACCATTAACGGGGTCGGATAGTTTTCCAGCATCTCTTAAGGTACGGCGCAAGATGGGCATATTCACGTCATGGTATAGCCCCGCGTTTATATCCCTTAAAAGAGTGCGGTCGTCAGCATTTGGCAGAACTTCATAGTTATCTGGTAAGCCGGCGCAGGTCTCATAGATGGCTGACTGAAGAAAGAAATCTGGAATTTTTTCAATGGAGGAATAGTAATCGATAGCATCCGTCAGCCCGACGCCCAGCAGGCGAGTGACTTGATGTGCGGCGCCATAAAACACGGGTTTTACTGCAGCGGCACCCTGTGCTCTTTCGACAGCGCCAGCCATCAGTTTTTCCATTTCTTTATAGATGATGTTGCGCTCTACGATGCTGTCGGAAATAAACTCTTTGCCGCGTGCCATGAGCCGGGCTTTGCAAGTCCAGACATCGAGAGTTATGGGGTCAATATGGCCCATCGCCAAAGCTTCAGCCACAAGTGGATGTTTGTTGATGAACTGAGCAATCGCAAGGCCGTCGTCCAAGTAGGGCTCTGCAAGATTTGGATCGTCGAAGATAACGCGGAAAATATCCCTTATCTGGTCTTTGTCGAGCACCACAGTAGCGTCTTCCAGCTTTTCCGTGACAATGGCCAAAACCATTCGCTTCAGAAGGTCTTTTTCAAGGCTTCCGGGCGACGCGAGCTGCGCGTATTTGTTAAAGTAAAAGAAGAGGTCGGTTCGATTAGATGCCTTACGCCCCCCCCAATATCTCTTGCGTAATCACCAGGTCGTTCGAGATGGCGCAGTTTTTTAGGCTTTGGTCGACATCAAGCTCTAAGGCGTTGGCAAACAAGAAACTTAGTGGTGTGGCAAAGTTAGTTTGTGCAACTGGCAAAGGAGGTAGCTCGCCGCCACTGGAGTTTCGGGTCACTTCACTCCCCAGCAATAGGGACCTCAGTAAGGAGATAGTACGGTTATTAAACTCTCGAAAGCTGAATGACTCGTCATTCACATGTGCGCTTAGGATTGCTTTTTCTGCATTACGTGCTGTTTCTAAGTTGGTGTAAATTCTGTAGGTGAAGATTGGATGTTTAAGTGTGTCCGGTGTAAGAGATTGCTCGGCCGTGAAACCATCCAGCGCAATTTGTTTGAGAAGTTTCCCGACGCCACCCACTTGAGTGGCCGCTTGGTTTATCAGCTTTGAAGTCCATGAGGGAGTGACCCCTTGTCCGTTGGACCCAAAAACAACTCCAATGACGCGGGTTTGTTTGTTTTCGGGATCTTCATAAACTACGTGAGCTCCAACTTTTGCCGAACCGGTCTGTAACACTATAATACCGGATTTGTTGGGACCGACATGAGGGAGATCCTTGGTAACCAACAGTTCTCCGCGGGCTTCTATAGCCATCGTGACAAAGAATAAAAAAATTAGAATTGTTGCCCTCAATGAAACAGCTCCATCGTACGTTTTGTATGTTGATTAGCTAACTCAATACAAAACTCGATACGGTGGCCCATCAAAGGGTTTGTAGTGACTACCAGTCATTCGCCAGTTGTTGTGACGTGAAGAAAAAGAAGCACCCTTGCTGCCCGAATTATCTTTTCAGTACAAACAGATATGATCAGTCCAAGAAGGAGATGGCTCAGATTTGTTAGCTCCAATGCAGATGAAAGCGACAATAAAATGGTGGTAGTTGATAAACAGAAGAAATACTATTGCACGAACTTTACTGCTTTTGAGTGAGTAATAAAGGTAAAATTGATCCGTGACGAAAAATATGTGCCGGATACATGGAGCCTGAAGGTTTTAGGCTATTCTCAACGACATTAGACATTTTCTTGAATATGCCTCAAAGCATAAACGGATGTGGTTTCTGCGCCTCGCACTTGGTGGTGAGTGACGCCCTGCACCACACCCGTCATTGACCTAATATTGATGATTCAGCCGTCAAAAGTTGAGACTCATTCGAAGATACGTGCGCTCATTGGTCGTTTTTGGGTGCGGATTTTTGCGATCCAGATTTTCATTTGCAAATGATCATAAACAATCATATTAATAAACAAACATACTTAATTGTCGAAAAAATAATGGGGTTTGCAATGCTAAAGCGTAGCTTGTCAACAATTCTCAGTAGCAGCGTTGCCTGCTTGGCATTGATAACGGCCGCTTGTGGATCTGAGACGTCTGAGCCAGCCGGTGATAACGCGAACGTGGTATCGGAGAGTTTTGGTTCTTCAGAGGCGCGAGGCGATACTTTCCCGAAGTTGAATGGGGAAATGGATACATCCGCTTTCACTGAAGCGGGCTTGAGTGCATTGCGGGCCAGAGTAGAACAATTTGTGTCCGATGGTGATGCGTCTGGGGTCAACACCCTGTTGGTGAAAGACGGAAAGGTTGTTCAGTATGTCGAGGCCGGTGTTCGGCAAGTTGCAGACGGCGCGCCAGTTTCCAGCGACACCATATTTCGGATCTATTCAATGACTAAGCCTATCGCCGGCGTTGCGATGATGATCCTGTATGACCGTGGCATGTTCCAGCTTGATGATCCTGTTTCAAAATACATTCCGGAGTTTGCAAGTTTAAAGGCATTTGGTCCACCAGACGCCGACGGAAACCGCGAAGTTGTTGAGCTTGAACGCGAACCGACGATGCGGGACTTGATGGCACATACAGCCGGCTTTTCATATGGCTTTTTAGATTCGGACCCACTCGCAAAAATCTATCGGGAAAAACAGATACTTGCGTCACCTGACCTTAACGTCTTTATCGACCGATTGGCAGAGGCCCCTTTGCTTTTCCAACCGGGTACAGAATGGAATTATAGTGTCGCTACCGACGTGCAGGGCGCCCTGGTTGAGCGGATGACCGGTATGTCGTTTGGTGAGTTTCTTCAAAAAGAAATATTCGACCCTCTTGGCATGACAAATACGAGCTTCCGTGTTTCAGACGAAGACTTCGACCGGATGGCGGACGGGTTTTTTGTTAATCCAGAAACCGGTGATTTGGTCCGCCTTGAAGAGCAACAAATATCCGCGTTTGGCGTAAATTACCGCGAGAATGCGCCAACGATGGAATCCGGTGGGTTCGGGCTTGCGTCAACCATTGATGACTATGCGCGCTTCTGCCAAATGTTGGCAGGTGGTGGTGTTTTTGAGGGGAAACGAATTCTCAAAGAAGAGACTGTTGCTTTGATGCGCACTAATGTGTTGCCCGTTGACAAACCCTTGGAAACTCCCGGTCTTTTGGGGGATAGCGGCAAACCAGGAACAGGTTTTGGCTTAAATTTCGGCGTTGTGCATGATGCCGGGGCATCTCCTACCCCTTATGGGCAAGGGACTTATTTCTGGGGTGGCCTTGCTTCAACATGGTTCTGGATCGATCCGGAGAATGACCTGTTCTATATTGGAATGGTTCAGGTTTATCCGGCGGCTGGGCCCGTTATTGATTTTCGCAGAGAAACGGCTGACATCATTTATGAGGCCCTAAAACAATAGGGCAAACAACTGTAACGGGTTTCCATAGCGATTATTTTGAAGCAATCCCGAGATAAGCAATATCGCAGATTTCATCTGCGATATTGATCGGCGTTCGCTGATCGTCAGGTTCCAGCCACTTTGGAACCCAGCCAAAAGCACCTGCACACAAGTGGCCAACCAAGGCACTTTCGCATTTGCGCACCAGGCCCTCCTGAACGCCATTCTTTAAAAAGCGAGCGATTTGATTGTTTTGGCCACCTGCAATATCGCGCAGCCGTTTTTGATCAGCGACGGGAAGTGACCCAAAACCTGGCTGCGGCATCAATGGCGAAATACTGCTGGCTTTTGCCTGAATGTTTAGATGTGCATTGATCCACGCGGCCTCCAAGCCATTTCTGCCGTATGTCTTGGAGTGCATAATGAATTTTTCCTGGAGCGCAAATGCACGCTCATAACATCTAAGGACAAGATCTTCTTTGTCTTTCAGATAATGATACAAAACCCCCTTGGTAACGCCCATTCTGGCTGAAATTTCGTCAAGTGAAGTGGCCTCTATGCCGTTTCTATTAAAAAGATAAGAGGCCGTTGCAAGAACCCGATCTATCTTATGTTCTGACGATTGGGCTCTGTTAAAGACATCTGCAAGTACGGGCTGGAATATATCCACAGAGGTTGTGAACGAGAAATCGGGTGGGATTTTTTCTGCTAAACCGTGGCATAGCATATCTATCAACGCCTGTGCGGCGCGTCTACGCAGTTTTGCTATGCCCGTTGTGTTGGACCAATGTGACAACAATTGAGACCATGCAATCATACCGATAACAGATTGCGCTACAATTTCTGTGTCACATGGCCGAATAGACCCATCGACGACTCCGTCCTCGACAAAACGTTGGAGAGATCGCAAGTTTCGGTTATGTGCCTGACGAACAATGTCGGCGATGCTGTGGTCCAGCGAGTGAATTTCACTTAGAACGGCGACGGGTGCTCTTTCTGGCGTAAGCGCCAATTCAACAAAGCGGTTAAGCCTGTCCAGTCCAGAATGTCCTCGTGCAGCCTCCAAGAGGTCGTCAGCAGCTTGCTCACACGCGCGCATATAACACTGGTAAACAAGGTCGGACCTGTCCTTCATGTAATGATAAACAGAAGCGCGAGCCAGTTTCAGTTCTTTCGCCACACTCGCGACGCTGACCGCCGAAATACCCTGCGAGTTAAAGAGCACCGTTGCCCCTTGAATAACCTGATCACGCTTTTCCGAGCGCTTAGAGGGTCGCCCGCGTGCCCGTTTGGTTGATTGTGAGGTAGCAATGGTCAAGGTGCTCTCGTTATTCTTTCAGAATTGAACTGTTTGCGTTTGGGCTGAGCGCTGTTTGCAATGTGTCACTATGCCATCTGAAAATCAACACCATCCTCAGATATTTGCGGCTAAAAATCAACAATTCATAATAGAAATATACTATAGTGTCGAAAAAATATTGACAATAATCATGAAAAGACGCAACCATGCTGCAACGAACTAAAATATTTGCAGAGATGTGGTTGGCGGACAGTGGGAAGTCGGGTCCAGGGCATCTTCGCTCAAATGCCCTGGGGAGAGCTTTTGGAATGACCTGTTCGACATCACTTAATTCGTCATCTGGGAAACAATTTCAGGAAGTTGACTTGAAGTGCCGATTGTTGGTTGGTGTGTCCGCCAGCATCGTATTGGCGGCCATTCAGTCTTCTGTTTCTGCGCAAGGCAATGACGCTGAAGAATTTGAGTTGGAAGAGATCATTGTTACAGCACAGAAACGCGAACAGTCGCTGAACGAGGTGCCAATTTCCTTAACTGTCCTGGGTAGCGAGCAACTCGCCAACAGAGGGCTAGAGAAAATTGACGACTTGGGATTGGTGGTTCCTGGTTTTAGTTACACTGAGTCCAGGGTTGGCACACCTATCTACACATTGCGCGGTGTTGGCTTTAATGACATCGCTTTGGCGGGACGTCCGACGGTAAGTGTATACCATGACGAAGCGCCTGTGCCGTTCACTATTATGACGCGCGGTGGTTTTTTGGATATTGAGCGTGTGGAGGTTCTGAATGGTCCCCAAGGGACGTTGTTCGGCAACAATGCCACGGGCGGCGGCATCAATATTGTAGCCAAAAAACCGACCGAAGAGTTTGAAGCTGGCGTAGAGGTTGGCTATGGCAACTTTAACGCCATTAACATCGCAGGTTTTGCCAGTGGTGCTTTGTCCGAAACAGTGCGGGTCCGCTTGGCCGGGCGCTACTCAAGTGACGATGGCTTTCAGCGCAACTTCCGGACTGGCGAGTCTATGGCTGCGGCCAATCTAACAACCGGCCGCTTTTTATTGGACTGGACGCCTTCAGACCGATTGAGCGTCAGTGTATGGAGTTGCTTCGGTTTAGTGGAGAGCCATTTCAGTTAATTGGCTATCGTCCTTTCCTTCTGTATGGGGGATTTATAGCCGATTGTCGAGTGCTTGCGCACTGGATTATAAAAAGCATCAATATAGTGTCCGATCCTTGTTGTTGCCTGTTCCCGTGTCTGGAAGCTTGTTTGCCACACCAGCTCGACTTTGATTGTTTTGAAGAAGCTTTCAGCGACACTGTTATCATAGCAATTGCCTTTCCCTGACATGGATCCGCGCATGCCATGATATTTGAGCTTTTTTTGATACTCGTAGGAGCAATATTGACTACCGCGATCGCTGTGATGGATCAGGCCAGGTGATGGATTGCGCAGCATAATTGCCTTGTCGAGAGCGCTGATGGCAAGCTCTTTCTTCAACCTGTCACTTGTTGCCCAGCCCACAACCCTGCGGGCATACAGATCAATGATGACGGCCAGGTAAAGCCAGCCTTCCGCTGTCCAGATATAACTGATGTCCCCAGCCCACTTCCGGTTGGGCGCTGCGGCTGTAAAATCCCGCTCAAGCAGGTTGGGATAAACCGGGTTTTTGTGGTCGCTATCTGTTGTCCTTTTGAACCGGCGCTTCTGTCTGGCTTTCAGCCCGTCTTCCCGCATCAGGCGGGCAACCCGCCTGCGGCCAACAGGTAATCCCTGTTCCTGCATTTCAACCGTCATGCGCGGGCTGCCGTAAGTCCCATTCGACTGATGGAACAGGCACTTGATATAGGCCAGATATCGCCTGTCGTCCTGCGCCCGTTTGCAAACAGGGCGTCCTCTCCATGCATAATAGCCGCTGACACTGACACCTAGTAACCGGCAGGCCCTGGAAACAGGCAGGCACGCTTCCTTCGCATCAATAAGCGCAAACCTCATCGACTTTCCTTGGCGAAGAAAGCCGTGGCCTTTTTTAGCAGGTCGCGCTCCGCCCTGAGGATCTGGTTCTCACGGCGAAGACGGGACAGCTCCTTCTCTGAACTCTCCTCACTGGTAGCAACTGGGCTATCATCATCCCGAAACTCACGCCGCCATGTGTTCAGTGTCGATCGGCCTATACCAAGGTCAGAGGCAACCTCAATAATCGTCAGACCGCTTTCATAACTCAAGCGAACCGCTTCCCGCTTAAATTCCTCAGTATAAACCCTGTGGGGTGAAGACATAAAACATACTCCTCATCATAATCAGATTATTCTGAGGCTCTCCACTAAACCGAAGCAAGTCCAGTTTTGAGTTTGATCCAATGGCTATCCGGGAAGCCGTAATAGGTCAGGGTCTCGTGGCCGTACTCTTCCAGCAGCTCAGCCGCCTTCACCAGCTTCATCGCGCGCAGATCGACGATGACAGCCTGCATCTTTTCTGTGGCGGCCTTCCGATCCTCCTGGGCGTGGATCGCCTTCAGCATCCTGGAAACATCACGGACTTTGCCCGAAGGCACCAGGCTGAAGACGTTGCGGTAGAAATGGACGACGCAGCGCTGCCACTGAGCGTCAGGGAGAAACTCGGCGGCGCTTTCCACCAGTCCTCGACAAGCATCAGAAACCACGAGCTGGACGGCCGTGAGGCCTCGGTCCACCAGATGGCGCAAGAAAGTCGACCAACCAGATTTATCCTCCTTGGGGCCTTCCATGATGCCCAGTATCTCCCGGTACCCATCCGTGGTGACGCCAATGGCGACCAGAAGCGAAACGTTCCGGACCTCACCCGCCCAGGAACGCTTCATCACAATCCCGTCCAGATAAACGTAAGGGTGATCGCCTTCAATCTTGCGCTGTCGCCATGCGTCGATCTTGGCGTAGATCTTCTTGTTCAGGTTCGAGACTGTGCCGGGGCTGACCCGCGTGCCCCATAAGGCCTCGGTGATATCCTCAACCCGGCGCACTGAAACGCCAGCCAGGTACATCTCGATCAGAGCCTCTTCAACGCTGCTTTCGCGCCGCTGATAGCGCTCAATGATGGCCGTCTCGAACGTTTGACGGCGCAGCTTCGGCATCTTAAGCTTCACCGGGCCAGCCTTCGTGTCCAGAGACCGCTCATAACTGCCAGCCCGCGTATCCTTGCGGCCTTCGGTGCGCTCATACCGGCCTGCACCACACAGCCGATCCGCTTCCGCATCCAGCATCGCATTCAGCGCCTCTTCAACAGGGCCACGCACCATCTCGCCTAAATGGTCACGAATACGACCTTCATCAATCTGAATCACTTGCCCCATAGCTTTGGGCTTCTCTTCTTCTGCCATTCTATGCTCCTCTCAACCAGTCTGAAAGGAACCATCGTCAAATTCAAATGTGCGAAAGATTCTATACGTTATCCGTTTCAGTTGACGGTTCTTTTCCTCAAGCTGCTTCAGACGCTTCATCTCTGACGGCATTAGGCCTGCATATTTCTTTCGCCAATTATAATAAGTCGCATCGGATATACCGGCCTTCCGGCATACCTCGGAGACAGGCGTCCCGTCTTCCGCCTGCTTCAAAATGAACGCGATCTGCGCTTCAGTAAACTTCGTCTTCTTCATGGAACTCTCCTTTTCACCATGGGGAATTATAATTGGAAAATTCCAGCTCAAAATGGGCTAAATCTTGGGAAGCAGGTCAGAGTGTTTTGGCTTCATGCGTTGATTTAAGAAACAAAGATGAAAGCAAAACAGAAGACCTCGAAAGCCTCAGCAAACCGGATGACCCAGGACATCCGTCAGCAACCCGTACAAATCAAATTTGCACAGACTTGAAGCGGTGCCTGAATTGACCAACATGGAGCATAGTGAGAGTTATTGGGGGGCACAAATCAGGATAGGTGGCCGCACTCAAAAGCTAATCTCGGTAGATTTCGCCACCTTTCATGACAAACTTTACGTCACATAATGTTGCAGGATCAACCAGTGGGTCGTCATCAACAGCGATTATATCAGCGTAAAAGCCCGGCTTAAGTTGACCAACTTGATCAGCAATTCCCATATTGATCGGGGCCGATATAAGTGAGCTGTAAAGTGCCTGCCCTGGAGTCAAACCTGCTTCAACCAACAACTCAAATTCCCTGCAATTCTCGCCATGAGGTGTAACACCTGTATCAGTTCCAAATGCCAACTTCACTCCGGCCTTGAAAGCGCGAGCTGCTGCACCAAGCATTTGGGGTCCAACCTTAGCAGCCTTTATTCGCTGGGCTTGGGTAAAACCGGACTCTGTGTCTTTCGCCCAATTTGATACCGCCTCTCCAGCCATCAAGGTAGGAACAAGAAAAGCGCCAGTTCGCTTAAATTTCTCTATGCTTTGTTGGGTTAAAAAGGTGCCGTGCTCAATTGAATCTACCCCTGCGTCAAGCGCGGCATCAATACCCCCTTGGCCATGGGCATGAACGGCCACCCGGCGCCCCAACTGATGAGCCGCTTCAACAATTGCGCTCAGTTCAGCATCTGTGAGCTGTTGTGCCAATCCAGCGGAGGTATTACTTAACACTCCGCCGGTTGCCGATACTTTGATGGCATTGGCAGTGTTTCTCACTTGTTCTCGGACCGCGCGACTACAATCGTCAGCCCCATTGCAAACGCCGCTTGGGGTCATAATTTCGTGCAGGTCGTGTTTGTAGCCAGCACTTCTATCAACATGACCACCGGTCGGCGTAATTGTGGAACCAGACGCAAATATCCGTGGCCCGGGAATATCTCCCCTATTGACCCCATCTCTGACTGCAAAAACAGCGTCCTTACCCCGAGCCCCCAAATCTCGAACAGTTGTAAAGCCGGCCATTAATGTTGTTTTTGCTGCTTGTGCTCCAACAATTGCATAGTCGGCGTCAGAATATGTAACGCGGTCCAATCGGTTCGTTTTAATGGATGTAGATGTTAAATGGACATGACCATCAATCAGACCAGCCAATACATACGAAGATCGCAAATCAATTGTCTTAAAGGGGGACGTTCCAATTTCCGGAAAATCAGACCCTGCCCGGTACCCCGAATAGGTGCCTACAATCTTTTGGCCGTTGACCAAGATGGTTTGGTCTTTATTCACCGTTAACTTGCCACCTTGCTCAATTATTAAATGGCCCGCATGAATCAGTTTCCAATCTGATCCGATCGCAGCCGTGGACAGAACGATATTCAATAGCAATATCCAAATAAAACCCAAGTGCTTGATCATTTGCTGTCTTCCCCTGGTTAAATCCTAGTAGGAACTGACAAGATTATGCCATAGCAACCCTATGGCGGCGAATCCGCTGTCTCGCCATTTTTCCTATTTCTGGATTTGGCGATTATTGATGAAAACTATGAACAACCTCACCCAACTTAGTCGCTTTCAGTCCGCAAGGAAGGCAAGAAACTCTCCATAAAGGCTTTAATGCCTTGTTCGGCGACCCGGTAGTTTCCTGCAGTCATCACAACAACAAGGTCATGGGATCGCATGATGAAGGCATGCTGTCCACCATAGCCCCATGTGAAGGTGATGTCATAGTTCGTCAATCCAGGGCGGGATTTGGCCAACCACCACTGGTGGTTATACCCAAGTCCATCACCGGCTTTGTCAGATTGAGGGAAAGTAGACTTGCTAAGCCAATCCTTTGACACAATCTGCCTACCATTCCACACCCCTTCATTGAGGACAAGTTGTGCCAGTTTACCGAAATCGCGCGGCCACAGCTGTAGCCCC
The DNA here is from genome assembly GCA_963921265.3 of Kordiimonas sp. GTDB lineage: Bacteria > Pseudomonadota > Alphaproteobacteria > Sphingomonadales > Kordiimonadaceae > Kordiimonas. Next base: position 2,156,049 of record OZ001196.2, on the reverse strand, counting down.
CCGCCTGTATGAGCTAGTCCCAAATCCTCACCGAACCAAAATAGATCATTGATCCCGAGCGGGTGGAACAAATGCTCGTCAGCAAAGTCTCCTAATGACTGCCCTGTCGCTTCTGCAATTATTTTACCAATCAAGATGGACGCGCCGCTGTTATAGTCAAAGTCTTTACCTGGCTCGACCTTCATCGGCTTGTTCAGAACATAGGTGACCCAGTCCGGCTCAGAGAGAACCAAATTGCCATCTACGCTATCATCCCACTCAAAGCCAGCTTTCATATCGAGAAGATGGCGCAGAGTAATTTTTGATCGCCTGGGATCAGCAAGAATCGCCTTTTCGTATTGCGGCAAGAAAGTCTCCAATTTGGCATCCAGATCCGTGATGAAACCCTTGTCCACTGCGATACCTGCAAGCAAAGACGCAATGCTTTTGGTCGACGATTGAAAATCGTGGAGTTTAGCGCGCCCCGGCACCCCACGGCGCCAATTGAACTTACGCTCATCTGGCTCAGGTTGATTGTATCCTTTGAATAACTCATCCCATACAATTTTTCCTTCATGCAAGATCAATAAACTGTGCTGCTCACCGAAGGTTCCCTCGCGCATTTCTCTAATAAAGTTCTGCAATTTGTCAGGGTCAAAAACCTTTGGGTCGACTTGCTTAAATGCCCACCCCTCCTTCAAAGCAAACGCTTTTTCCTGCTCTGCAGTGGTAGTCGCATAAACACGGCCGGGCTCTTCGGCCATCACCTTCGAAGGTATGAGCACCAGAGCCAAAAGACCTATACAGGCAGCCAGCAGACGACATGCTTTACCTTGAGGCGAGAGTAAAAGTCTCATATTGCGAATGCTCATGATAAGCTCCTGGAGGCTTGATGTTGTATATTGCGATTCAAACAAAGTCCTGACCTTCACCCGCTTACATTGAAATGCGGGTACGATGGCAGAACTATTTTTTTGGTATGCCAAGCATCTGGCGAGCTTCTGCGGGGGTTGCAAGCTGTAGTCCAAAATGCCCCACTACTTTCTTTGCCTGCTCGACCAGCGCCGCGTTTGTAGCTAGTTCGCCTCTGCGAAGATAAAGGTTATCTTCCAATCCAACCCGAGCGTGCCCACCAAGAAGAATGGACTGCGCCATTATAGGCACCGACTTAGCGCTGACGCCGAGTGCGCTCCAAACACAATTTTTCGGAAGATGGTCCATCATTGCCATCAATGCTTTGGTCGTCGCCTCCGCGCCGTAACGGGCCCCCATAACCAACTGGATAAAGGGCGGTTCTTCAAACAGACCTTCTTCTATCATGTCTTTTGCAAGCCACAAGTCACCTAAGTTGAACACTTCGATTTCAGGTTTAACACCCCATTCTCGCACTTGCCTGGCCATAATGCGAACATGCTCTGGTAAATTTAAGTAAGGATTTGAGTCTCCATAGATCATATTCGCAATATCGAGCGAGCAAATTTCGGGACGGCACTGATCAATATGAGCCAAACGCTCCATCGGGGGCAGGAAGTCAGTATTGTCTGTAAGGCGGCATGGATTTTCCAAATCAAATTCTACGTCGACCCCTACCGCAGATGTCAGGTTAATCACGATGTCCGTGCTACTGTCACGGATACGGTCAACCAATTCCTTGAACAATGCCGGGTCTCTTGCTTCCTGAGCAGTTTCCGGATCGCGGACGTGAATGTGCACAATGGATGCCCCGGCTTTGGCCGCGGCAATCGCATCTTCAGCAATTTCCTTAGGCGTTACCGGCACATTTGGGTTTTTACTTTTTGTGTTAGCGGTGCCCGTCAGAGCACAGGTCAGAATTACCTTATGATCCAAGGATAGTGGGCTAAGTCCCAGCATATTACTCTCCAGTCTTTTGTTGATTATAGATCTTTGCCCGCGCGCCTAAATATGCGAAAGCGCCCAGCAGGATCCAAATGCCAAAAACGACCCATTCCAGCGGCACACTATGGGACTGCGAGAATGGTTCATAAAATGCGTACAGCGCGATGCCAATGCTTCCCGCGACCGCCAAAAAAGGAATAGTCAACCCACCTATGGGTTGGAATGGTCGCTCAAGTTGAGGAAATTTGCGGCGAGAAACTATTAAGCTAATAGACACAAAAACAAATACCACCGCGATCGATAAAGCTGAGGAATTCACGATTGGCGAAAGAGCGTTCCTGCCGAGAAACGTGGCCGAGATTGAAAAAACTGCGATCAGAAGGAGTGCCGAATAGTTGGAAGAATCATCGCTTTTGTTGTGCAATAGAAACGGCATCATACCACGCTCGCTTAGCGCCTTATATACACGGATCGAAACAAACACCGCGCCATTCCATGTGGAAACTAGTCCGAGCAATCCAGCTAATAGTACGATGTCACTGAGAAGGGGGGATTGTAGCCCAATTCTAAATGCTGCCGCCGCAGGAAGATCAGCATTTAATAGTTCATCGCGTGGGGCTACCATGCTGGCGCTTAACACAACGGCTACATAAAAAACTGTAGCGCAAACAATTGCCAAGACCACAACCTTCGCGATGCTACGCGGGTGAACATTTACAGACTTCTCTTCCATGCCTTGCGCAATAGCCTCAAAGCCGGTCAAGAAAAATGGTGTAGTAACGAAAACACTACCGATACCAAACCATATGCTTCCGCCCGATATTGAACCAAAATGAGGAGCAAAGTTTGCGGTCGTTCCATATTGGAAACCTGACCCGATAAAAAAGAATGCGATGACCACCAACAGAATAGTTAGCACTGTTTGAAACGAGCCTGAAGCCGCGCCACCCTTTATATTTACCCAACCAAGAAGCAATGTTCCGGCAACACCAGCCATCACATCTAGCAAGTGTACCTGTGTACCAAGGAGACTGTATAGTTCAGGCCCACGCCAAGTTGGCACAAGCGCCGATAGCACCCAACCAACTGAAATAGCTTCGAACATGGTGGTTATCACGAACGTAAACAACAACATCCAGCCCGCACAGAAACCCGCAAACCTGCCAAACGTGCGCTCCACGTATATAATCGGTCCACCCGTATGAGGATAAACCCCTGCAAACTCCGCATAACAAATGCCGATAGGCAGGATGACTAAACCACCCAACAAAAAAGCAATGATGGTGCCGTATGGTCCAGCGCTACTAAGCCAAGCTCCAAGTACAGTGATCCACCCCACGCCGACAATCATGCCAAATGCCAGCGAGAAAAATCCTAACTTCCCAAGGGATTTCTCCATAATTCAATCCTGACAATTGATGAGTAATTTTTCCGCCGCATCTCTGACGGAAGCATGCAACGGCACTGCACAACGTTTGTCTAAATCGAACTGCACAGTGGTCATTTCAGTGGTAGCCAGCAATGTCCCATCGACGCGATGCATCTCCAAGCGAGTGGTGAGGGAAGTGTTACCCAACTTCAAAATAGAACCGTTGACATAAAATAGGTCACTGGAAAGCATTTCTTTTTTATATTCAACAACACACCGCACATCTGCCCACCCAAGCCCGAGGCGTTTCAGAGAAAATGTATCCCCTCCTATTTTGGCCATCAAATGATAGCCCGCATCATCAAACCAACCCGTGTAAAACCGGGTTGTTACGTGCCCCATTTCATCGGCATGCCAAGGGTGAGCGACGCCTCTGTATGCCTCAAAAATTTCTTTAGTCATAACTTCCCTCGCACCAAAACCCTTGCCGCTGCCATAAAGCGGCAAGGGTGACTAGTGCCACTGTCAGATATTAGAAGCGGAAACTGCCGCCGACAATAACAGTGCGACCCAGCTGGTCATACAAACCCGCGGAAGACAGGAAACCAAGAGAGGAAAGTGCTGGTGGCTCAACATCAAACACATTGTTCAGGCCAACAAACACACTAAAATCCTGTGATCCAAGCTCCAGGTCCGCAGACACCGTAATATCATTATAGAATTTGGTGCCCGTGTTTGCAGGGTCACGTCGGTCCGATAGTTCCGACGGCGCGTCAATCAAGCTTTGGTCGCCGATAAAGCGACCCGCCCAACGAACCTGGAAATTATCAATGTTGTAAGAAACATTCGCATTTACCCGGTGTTTTGGAAATGCAATTTCACCAGCACGATTGTCAACTGTAGTTGGATTGTTTTGGAATGGAAAATCATCCAGCTTCTCAAGATAGGTGTAAGTAACATTGATTTCCATCGAGTCCTCAACATCACCGCCCAGAAGGCCGTCAGGCAAAACATAGTTCAGGCCTGCATCGATACCAGACGTTTCCAACGCAGCAGCATTCACAAACGTGGACGCAAGTGATGTAATTTGCCCGGTGTTACTGCGCTCGATCAGCGAACAAGCGGTCGCATCAGGACCACTTGGGTTTCGCACACAAGTATTCAGAATATCTGCCGACGTCAGGAAGCGAATTGCTTGTGTTACGTCAATCGAATAATAGTCGACAGTCACAGTAAGGTTCGGAACGAAAGACGGCGTAAGCACCGCGCCAACTGTCCAGCTTTCTGACTTTTCCAGAGCGAGGTTCGGGTTACCACCTGTAACACCAAATATTGTCAAACCATCAATATTTTGATGATCTGCAGCCACACCAAGCGCCTGACAATTGGCTGGTACAGGTGAACCTGCTGGCTCAAGCGCTATCTGATCAGCATCACAAGGGTCGGTGATACCAAAGAAAGACGTACCCTGTTGTGGGCTAAAGGCTTCAGTAAGGTTGGGCGCACGCACGGCACGCGAGTATGTGCCACGGAAACGGATATCTTCCGACACCTGCCAAACACCACCCACTTTCCAAGCCGTTGCATTACCTGCGTGACTATAGTCCGCATAGCGTAGCGCTGCATCTATGGTAAGAGATTCAACAAGTGGCATGTCCTCCAATAATGGAATACTAACTTCACCGAAAAACTCCGTTACATCGAAAGAGCCAGAGGTATTCTCGGTCGCCTGAGTAAATGTCACCGCACCAGATCGCGCTAACGGGTCAGCTGTGGAGTTTGCCGCTTCTTCGCGATATTCAAAACCACCCGCAAACTGAATTGGCCCAGCCGGTAGGTTTAAAAACTCAGACGAGTCAAATGCGAACGTAACGCCAGCAACATTTTGGGTAACTTCTTGATCGAAGAATAAGTCAGTAAAGGCGAACTCAAGTGATTCTTGCGACGCTGAACCAAATCCAAAGGGATTTAATGGAGCACAAGCGGCCGGATTTATTGTTGCAGGGTTAGTTTCACCCGGCAAAGTACCTCGACACACAATATTACCATTACCGTCGAACACTGCATCAATAGCAGCATTCAAGTTACCATTGATACGCTGGTTCTGCTGCGTGGTAGCAATCTCGGTTTGCCCGTAAACATAGTAGGCGTCATACGCTACTGTGCCAAAACCGGCTTCCAAGTCACCGCGCAATCCTCCAACAAAGCGGAAGGTTGTTCTATTCTGCAATTCGGCTGCATTGCCCAACTCGTCAAAAGACTTGAGGAAAGCGAAGGAAGTCACGCCGTCAGCAAGCAATTGCGCCCTGACACCCTCGTCGAGAAAAGCATTTTCCGCAACATTGATCGGGTTACCAAAGAAAATACCTTGCCTTGGCTCATCGGCATCACGGGCATCAACATTAACATATTTGGCTTCCATGTAGGCTTCGATGGAATCGTTCAACTGATACTTTGACGAAAGGGACAAGGTTTGTCGCTCGACCTCCGGGCTAACAGTCAAGAACGGATCAAAAGAGAAACAGAACTCACAGGGCACACTAAAAGCTGCACCAACGAAATCGTTTGGCACACCGCTGCGATCCGGAAACGGAACAAGCCCCGTACCGTTCTCGTTAAAGCTAGCGCGACCGGACGGCAACAGAGCCACACCTTCGCGGTTAAAAGCATCTGCAGGTCTTGGCAGAAGGGCAAAGTCCGGACTGCCATCGCCAGGTGCAGAGCCTGTTGGCACAAATTGCACGTCATTAGAAAACGGTTGATCAGCGTGAGTTAACAAAGTCGACTTGTCGAACTGGGCCGAGACAACAAAATGCCCCTTCTCACCGGCAAACGACGAGCCGGCTATTGCAGAAAATGAGTAGTTTTCTCCTGGCTGCCCTTCAAAGGGGCGTCCATATGATGCATCAAACTGCACCCCATCAAACTCATCGTTCAAGATGATATTCACGACACCCGATACCGCATCAGAACCATAGATAGCCGATGCACCACCAGTAATAACTTGCACTTCTTTAATTAGAGCCGCTGGAATAGTTGACAGGTCAACAGCTGCCGATGACTGGGATGCTGCGACATGGCGCTTACCATTAACCAACGTCAGAGTCCTATTTGCCCCCAACCCTCTAAGATCGATGGTACTCAAACCTTCGTTACCGTCACCATCCTGGTTGGCCTGACGACCACCAAGAGGCGAAATTGAAGGTATTTGCAACAAAACCAAACCCAAATCTTGTGAGCCGGAAAGTTTAATTTGTTCACTAGTGATAGTCGTTAAGGGGGCAGCCACATCAAGTGGGTTACGAGCTATGAGCGAGCCCGTCACAACAATTTCCTCGAGGTTCACATCATCGCTCGACTGTTCTTGGGCCGCTACACCAGCAAGTGGACTCGCTACCAGTAGAGTAGCGAGCGACACAGCGCCACATAGATTTTGCGATTTAGTATGCTTCCTATTCATTAATTTCTCCCCCACTTTCTATCATTTTGGTCATCAACAGACACAAAATTGCTGCCGTGTATTGACCGGTTCAAACCCAACGAAAGCCCCTCACCCTCAAAAAAATGATGATTACATATTTTCGTTATCACAAAAAAATTCTTAATGCAATATAATTTTTCTTTTTTTATTATTACATTAATATTATATTTGTTATTACATTAATCAATGAAACTTGACGACGACAAGCGGAAGTCATAGGTCTTTTTGAGAAATCAAAGTGGCCTCGGCACTGTCAGCACCCATAATATTGAGGTAACTCCGCCACTGGTCATGAGGCATTTTCGTTTGGAGCTATCGGCGTATGACAAAAAATAAAAACAATGGAAACGGATTACAAAAGACGGTTTTTGCTAAACTGTATGCCGACTTGCGGCGTGGACGCTATAAGCCCGGAGAACAGCTGTCCGGGCGGGGCCTTGCTAAAGATATGGGGGCGAGCCTGACGCCGGTAAGAGAGTCAATTCAAAGGCTTGAGGCTTTGGGAGCTATTGAAATTACCAAGACAGGCTCGCTCAGAATTCCCAAGTTAAGCACGGCTGAAATTGAACAACTTTACAACCTTCGTATGTTGGTTGAAGGCCAAGCTGCTGCCGAGGCCGCAGAAAAAGCGACGCCTGAAACAATTCAAATACTGGAAGAAATTGAGGAACAGGCCGCTAAGGCGTTCGCTAATCGCGAACTGGGGCAAATCTCAACGCTCAATGAAAAGTTCCACATGCAGCTATATCAATTATCTAATAACAAACCGCTTCTAGACACAATCAATATGCTTTGGCTGAGAAGCGGACCTCTGTTGCCTGCCATTTATGCTTTTTACCAGGTCATAACAAACCATTTGGAAAACAGCTCCGAAGCCGAAAACTTTCATCATACCGTGCTTAACGCACTCAGAGAGCGCAACCCAGAAACGGCCCGGAAAGCCACTCAAGCTGACATTCGCGACGGTTTAAAAATGTACAAATCACTTGCAGTAGACCTAAAGCAAGCAATGGGCGGCCTTACTGGCGGAGCTGATCCAAAATGCGATTAACATCTGAAGAACAAGCCATACTTGATGGAGAGCATGGCAAGCCTTTGCAAAAGGCCGTGAAAGCTGTTGTTTTGTATGGTGAGGCTGTCGGCGCAAGCCATCTCGTTGATATCGAAGGAGAGGGCCATTTCTCGATATCAGATTCTACACCGGGGGTAAGTGCTCCCCTTGAACTTCTCACAGAACTTACACAAGCAAACCTCCGAACGAAATTTGACTTCACCCTTGACCCGAAAGAACCGTTGGATTTCAAGAATCTTGGCCTGACCGAAGCTCAAAAAATTGAGTTTAGGCGAATGTATCCGACGTCACAGCAATATCAACACCATATGCGCGCTTTGGGTTTGAAAAACCGACAAGCTTACACCTGTTCTCCATACGTATTCGAAGATGGGAACATTCCTCAATTTGGGCAAATCCTAGCATGGTCAGAATCGTCATGTGTCGTTTACGCAAACTCGGCCTTAGGAGCACGCACCAACAGGACTGCAGCAATCTTGGACTTATTGTCTAATATTGTTGGAAAAACGCCCTACTTTGGTTTGCTAACAGACGAAGGCCGCAAGGCAGAGAGGCTGATTGAAGTTAAAACTGAAACCCTGCCGCACCCGCAACTATTGGCGACCTTGTGAAGGACAAAACTCCATACATAGTTGGTTTAGAACGTTTCTTCGATCAGAACGATGAGGAACAGATCCGGGACTATCAAAAAGAACTGGGCGCTGCTTGTGCCGCTATTGGCGCAGTGGCCCTATACCACATTGACAGTGTTACACCTGAGGCCGTCGAACATGGTCGGGGTTTGTTAGCAGGTGACTACAAGACACATAGCGTAACAGAAACTGAATTGGCAGAACTCATTTCAACTTATCCTGTTCTTTGGAATGACCCGGAAAGCCCGCCACAAAAAGCCTTAATCGGCTGCCCACATTTGTCGCTGCGTGAATTGCACGAATGGACCAATCGCTTAATTTCTTCTCTAAGAAGACATTCCAGAGAAAAAATCGCTGTTGATACCATCCTGGTGGCTCCGCCCTTGATTTTGAAGCTATTTCAGGAGACAGCGCAAGAAACATATGAAGCCTTGCGAAATACGGGCGCCCGCCTGAGCGCAACATGTTGCGAAGCTTATATGGTGAACAAGCATTCAGCATCAGAAGCTGTATTGACCAATTCTAACAAACTTCGGGCGTATACAAACGCCAGATTGATACTCGACGCGCAATTGGCAGACACCATTGTGACGGGAGAACTCCCCTCACAACAACAGAGGGCCCAACCCAGCGAACCTGCGAAAGTATCAAAACCTGAATACGCTGATAACCCGAAGACATCAAAAACCTCCTTTCAAGGACGGCCCGTTTTCCGTGGTGAGGTCAAAGCTCATGCATTGGTAACACATGAAGGCTTCAATACTTTGGCAAACCTTTATGGGAGCGTTCTCTCAAATAGTAGGGTTGCAGTTTCTGGCGATCATAATTCCAACTTGTATGGCAAAACTCTTACGGAAACAGCGCTGTGCATACCAACGGCGCTAGGCTCCACGTCTGCAGGTTCAATTTGGGAAGCAGTGGCACGCAAGAAGATTGCGCCTTCTGCACTGCTATTCGCTGAAAGGATAGATTCACTTACTGCTGCCGGGCTCGCAATAGCCGAAGTTGTGGCTGGGAACGGAATATGTGCAGTGGATGAGCTGGGGCGAGAATTTCTAAACACGGTCGAAGAAGGTGACCTTATCCATGTTTCTGAATGCGGACTAGTCACAATCACTTCCAAAATTGGAGCAACAAATTGACCAACAAAAAGTCTATAGAATGTGTAGCTATTGTCGGCGCGGGCACCATGGGTCGACAAGTCACCTGGGTCTGCTGTGCACACGGACTTCAGGTGCATCTTTTTGATATGGACCAACAAACGTTGGCCAATGCTGCAGAATCTCTTCATTCTTGGTTCGAAGAAGATCTAGACGAAGGTGCGGCAATTGCTGCAAAAAATAATCTTAAAACCACCGCTTCACTTAAAGAAGCCATTATCGGAGCAGACCTCGTTTTTGAGAACGTTCCTGAAATTCTTCATCTGAAACAGAAAGTCCACCGCGAGATAGACGAGCTTGCACCCAAAAACGTTATACAGGGAACAAACGCTTCTGCTCTGGTGTGTTCGAGTGTCGCCAACGCTACAAGTCGCCCTGACAGGTTTTTCAATATGAACTTCAGTTTTCCGCGATCAGGAGAAAAACTAGTCGAAGTCATGCCCAACCCAAAAACCAGCGATCACACGATGGCATTGGCTATGGACTGGGCCAAAACAATTGGAATGATCCCGATCGCTACAAACACGGAAATTCTTGGGTATGTTCAGAATCGTATCTGGCGGGCAATTAAGAAAGAGTGTTTATATTTGTTCGGCAAAGGCATAGCGGCACCTTCAGATATTGATCGCGGATATGTTCTCGCCACAGGGGCCAGCCTTGGTCCTTTCGCACTAATGGACAAGGTGGGGCTAGATACCATCGAGAAAATTGAATGGGTATACGCTGAAGAAAGTGGTGACCCGAGTGACACTCCCCCAAAAGCGCTCATTGAAATGGTCAAAGCCGGAGAGACTGGCTTGAAAGCTGGCAAGGGCTTCTACAACTATCCAAACCCGGAATATGAACGCGAGGGATGGCTAGAAGGGGCAGCTGACTAAAGAGCAATAACCGATCCATAAAGGAGGAAAATCTTGAAAACTAAAAGGCTTTTTTCAATGGTTTGCGGTGTTGGTCTGGCTCTGACGTTAACAATGCCAAGCGCCGCGCTGCAATCAATTGCTTGCTCACAATCCTCAATTGCGCAACTGATGTGCGAAGTGGAAAAGGGAAAGTTCGCTGCAATAGACCGAGTGATCATGTGGAAATCAGGTGAGTTACTCCTTGATGAACGTTTCACCCCAAGATACGAGGTCGTTTTGGATGAAACCCATCCGGAAACCCCAGATCAATACCGATACAATGATCGCAGGTTTCATCCATTCTACCAAGGCTCCAACCTGCATACGCTTCAATCGGCAACAAAAAGTGTAAACTCACTTGGCATCGGATTGGCAGTCCGTGATGGCTTTATAGCTTCTGTCACCGACCCTGCCATAGTCTATTTAAAACCATATTCGCACCTCTTTAACGGTCCAGAGTGGTCTGACATCACTATCGAAGATCTACTGACCATGCGAAGCGGCATTGATTGGACAAACCCTGACGGTGATGTTGGCTATACGATCAATCACCCCACTACAGCCATGGAGGTAAGTGATCATTGGGTGCCTCAAGTTTTGGCGAAGCCCGTGATCGTAGAACCTGGAACCGCGTTTGATTACAATGATGGTGTTAGCTTCCTTTTGGGGGAAATCATTCATCAAGCCACTGGCTTGCGGACTGACAAGTACATTGCCCGCGAACTTTTCAAGCCATTAGACATCGAAGAGTATCACTGGAAGATAACACCAGCGGGCGAAACAGATACCGAGGGAGGCCTTTACCTCAAGCCTGAAGACCTCGGGAAGATTGGTTTATTGGTGCTATCAGGCGGTAAATGGAAAGGCACCCAAATCGTTCCAAGCAAGTGGATGGAAAAATCTTTTAAAACACATATTCAGATCTCCGCGGAAGGTGAGGAGACCGCCTATGGCTACCAATGGTGGATTTCCAAGGTTGGTACCCGTCGTCTCACAGCTTGGTCGGCTAGGGGATTTGGTGGTCAGTTCCTGATGATTGTTCCTGAACTGGACATGGTGGTGGTTTTAAATGGCTGGTCTTCCGACCCATCCTCAAGTTTGGCCTTATTCGACAAAATAGTGCGTGAACACGAGTAATCGGCCAATTGCCGAGAGGCTTGCAAATGTAATAAAGGGATGAAGACCAAATGGTACATATTCCATCAGCATGCACAAAGTCATGTTGATGAAACATTAGTCAACATATACACGCCACTTACTTCGCAAAATTCCAATTGACGGCAAGTTCATTCAAGCCCGCCATGACGTCGAAACCAGGCAAGCATATACTCAAATCTGCGAACAATGTTGGACGGCCTTTTGGCAAGGCCATGTGCCTCATCAGGCACCCTGATTAGAGCGGCGTTTACGTCGTTGAGTTTAAGGGCTGTATAATACATTTCACTTTGACTAATAGGGGTGCGAAAGTCCTGCTCTCCTGTAATGATGAGAGTTGGCGTTCGCACATTATGGGCATAGGTTAACGGTGAGCGGCTCCGGTAATCATTCGATTTTTCCCAAGGGTACTTCCCTCCCCAAACTCTTGAATATCGGTAAGGGTTATCCGCAGTTAGAATGAAGCTTTCCCAGTCAACTAAAGGATAATAGGCTACCGCAGCCCTAAATTTTTGTGTCTGCCCTATCGCCCAGGTGACATGCATACCGCCACCCGAACCTCCCGCGATGTATAATCTGGATTTATCGATATATTGCTTCTGCTCCAAAGCATGCACTACATCCATTAGGTCTTCACCGTCGGGTACAGGCATTTTAAAATCGAGCGCTTGCATGAAATCTTTGCCGTACCCTCTTGACCCCCTTGGATTAGCAACAACTACAACCATGCCCGCGTTCGCCAAGACCTGTGTGTCATAAGCATAGTATCCACCATAGTCTGCATAAGGGCCACCATGGACTTCTAGCAAGAGAGGGTAGGTTTTGCTCTTATCAAAGTCTGCTGGTTTTATCACCCAAGCTTGAATCTTATGATCACCGTTTGTGGAAGGTACCCAAATCTCTTCTGTCGAAGCCAGTGCATAATTTTGAGCAACATCGTCAGCAAAGTGACTTAACTGTCGCTTCGAATCCGATGGAACGTCAATCATGCCGACATAAATTTCACTGGGTCGATCAGCATGCCGCAGGGCAGTTGCGAACCTTTCACCGTCCGCTGAAACAGAGACTACCTGAGCGCCGCTATAGCCGACGTAGATACGGTCGCCCGCATCTACATCATCCATTGCGTGTCGGCGTTCGCCTTTGAGATTGACGATAGCGGATTTCCGCTTGCCGTTTTCCGTATATGTGAAAATCAATCCTGCCCCGGAAGGTAGCCAAGAAAGCTTTCCTACATCACGATCATACGCACCAGTGAGATTTATCGGTTCCCCACCGTTTTTCGGGATTATAAATATGTCATTTCGAGCACTTGCCGAACCTGTATTCTGCCACCCGAGGTAAGCGATATATTTACCATCAGGAGATTCTAGCGGTGAAAATTCATTGCCATCAAAGTCTGTAACGTGCTTTTTTTGTCCATCTGCAATCCGATATGACAATATATCTGTGTTACCGGCTTTTTCGCCGTGCCCATCTTCTTCTCGAAGCGAAACATATATTTTTTGGCCATCTGCCGACCAAGATGGGATTGAAGCTCTCGCATAAGGGCCGCCATGCGAAACATTGTTGTCGGAAAGGAGTTTTTCGTTTAGGCAGTCGCTTTGGATCGTGTGTAGACGTGTAACATCGGGTGTGCGGTAACCATTGTGATCAAACCTATATTGGAGATCAAAAATCTCCACTGGTGTCTTCGCCCAATGAGCGCCCTGCGGCGGCTTCAAATGAGCAATCATACTGCTAGCCTCGACTTCGTGTCGCCGCACGTAGGCTATTTGTTTTCCATCAGGCGACCATGCCAAGGCAGATGGGCTTGATGGTAAGTTGGTAGAACAGACAATTCTTTGATCTTTCGTCCAAAATAAGTGAATTTGAGGTGATCCAGATTTGGTTGCAACAACGGCATATTTATCTCCGGTGGGAGACCAGATAAATTCGCTCGGCTTTTCTGATGCATTGCTTATTAATTTGGTTTCACCGCCCTCAAAAGGTTGAAGCCAGAGGGCGCGCGCATTTTGATCAGCTTTAATTCCATGTTTTGGTTTAAATCCTCCGCATTGGATGCGGAAGAAAAGCTAAAGAGAGCGCCAGAGGCGCACCGTTAAACAAACGCAACTTCAGTTGCTACTTTCAAACCTACCGACTTAAGTCGGTAGTGGTTTAGTGTCACGATGAATGCTGTTGTAGGCGACCCAATTGCCGTCTGGTGATATTTTCGCATCAGTTGCATATCGTAACTCAAAATAGTTTATCGGCTGCATAACATTTGCAGCGTTAACTTGTTGTCCCATCACCAACGCCAGCAATGTGAGGACCAACTTCCAAATCTGAAAACTACGCATCAACTCCCCCCTATCTTCTTCCGCCTGAGATTCCAGTGCATGGCAATATTTCGCACTTTCTTTGCTACCTTTTTGGGTTGCTGCAGAGTTTAAGTTAATATATATTAATATATCAATATTATTTTTAAACATAATTTCAGGCATTTAAAAGAAATGACTCAATCACCCCAATCGGAAAAAAGCTGCCTGGAACCAGGCTGGCACATCTTCCTCAAGCGAGACTGCGAGACATGTGAACTCGTCAAACCTCTGCTGGAAGAATTGACTGAGTCCGGGGTCGAAATTATTTGCCATGTACAGGACCATCCAGATTTTTATGCAAGCCTTAACCCCATAAGTGACAAAACACTCAAGCAATCTTTCCTACAGGACATTGAAGTTACGCCGACACTGCTTCATGTATCTGACGGTAAAGAAACCATGCGACTTGAAGGGTGGGTTCGGGACGAATGGCGGTCTGCATTTCAACAGCCAGATCTCGCAGCGGACTTGCCAACTTTCCGCCCCGGCTGCGGTTCTAAAAGTCGAGAGCCCGGCATTCATGAAATTCTTGAAGCCCGTTATGGCAATCCTGGGTTTGAAGCTCGACAAGTTCAAATCGATGAGTGGGACGACGAAATGGAGGTCTGTTTCGATCGCGGTTGGACCGATGGCCTCCCCGTAACCCCACCCACCGACGCCAGAATCATCAGAATGCTCGCAGGCACAACTCGCGACCCACAACAAGTTGTAGGAAAAGTGCCGCCTAACCTTGCACCGATTACTGTGGAAAAAGTCGCCATCAACGCTGTTATGGCAGGGTGCCGCCCCGAATATATGCCGGTTCTGCTCGCTGCACTTGAAGCTGCGCTAGAGCCAGTTTTCACTATGCACGGACTGTTGTGTACAACATGCTTCTCCAGCCCAATCATAATTGTAAATGGGCCTATTGCAAAATCGATCGGCATGAATTGGGGCATGAATGTTCTTGGTCAAGGAAATCGAGCAAACGCCACCATCGGGAGAGCACTACAGCTCATTATCCGGAATGTGGGGGGCGGAGTCCCCGGTGATCTAGATCGCTCTACAATCGGCGGCCCTGGTAAATATACTTTTTGCTTTGCGGAAGATGAAACTGATCCGACATGGAAGCCACTCTCTGTTGCGCACGGCTTCGAGCCGGGAACAAATACGGTTACCTTGTTTCAGGGGGACGGCATCCAGGGCATAATTGACCAGCGCTCCAACACTCCTGAGCAGATGGTCCAATCATTGGCAATGTCTCTATTGGCCGTCGGCCACCCAAAACTCGCTGAGTTCACAAACGCTATACTGGTGTTGAGCCCGGAACATTATGGCATATTCAGAGATAGCGGCTGGGGTCGATCACGCATAACCTCCGAACTGCATAAAGCCATGGTTCGGCCTGGCAGTGATCTTGTTCAAGGGGCACAGGGTGTTGGCGAAGGAATTGTGGCAGGCCGGGAAAATGAAATGGTCAACAAATTTTGGCCGGAAGGTTTGTTAATCGTCAAAGCTGGTGGACAGGCCGGACTGTATTCTGCGATTTGCGCTGGCTGGACCGGCGGTCGCTTTAGAGACCAAAGCCAAACTGTCACTCGGGAGATCAAACTATGACCGTAATGATGCTTCGTGAACCAACTGCCGAAACTGCCACGTCAAAAAGAGCAAGGAAATCGCCGCCCACGTCGCTGGATGGTAAAACAGTTGCTTTGATGGACATAGGTAAAATGCGTGGGGACGAATTCGTTGATCGATTGGAGGCCCTCTTTACGGAGAGAGGAATTCATACTCGGCGCTACAAAAAGCCAACTAATACTCGCACTGCGCCTATTGAAATGATTCAGGACATTGTTAGTTCCTGTGACCTAGTGGTTATTGCTCTGTCTGATTGTGGTTCTTGCACCTCTTGCTCCACGCATGACCTTAACGATTTGGACAATTTGGGAATACCCGGAGTCAGTCTTCTTACCAGTGAATTCAAACATGCCTTCTCGCAGCAGTGCGACAAAATAGGGTTTGATGGAGCTTCACTTTATACGCCTCATCCTATGCAGAATAAATCCACTCAACAACTCCATGAATTCGCGGATAATATTTTCGAGGATGTATTGGAAAAAATAACTATCAGCACAGCCAACTAAACAATCATCAGCAGAGCTCATATCTTTATGATTGATGAAAGCGCAACCACAGCTTCGCAACAGGACACAAACCTGAACACCAATAACGATGCAAAAGTAAGAGCGACTGACTGGCGCATAGGATTAGGCTTGTTTGTTGCCACCATTGCTGGTGGAACTTGCTATCAATTTGGATTGTCTCAGGATGCAATTGTAACGGCCGCAATAACGGCATTATGTGCCGCGTGGTGGGTAACAGAAGCGATTCCATTGCCGGTAACCGCACTGATCCCGCTGTCACTGTTTCCACTGTTGGGTGTGCTGGAGCCAAACGTTGTTGCACAAGCCTACGGGCACCCGCTGATACTATTCTTTTTAGGTGGCTTTATCATGTCAGCTGCCATGGAAAAGAGCGGAGCTCACCGTCGCCTTGCCTTGGGGATTGTAAAGGGCGTTGGAGGCACCAGCGTAAGACGCCTTGTTTTTGGATTCATGCTGGCTTCAGCTTTTCTCAGCATGTTTATTTCCAACACGGCAGCGCTTCTAATGCTGCTGCCGATTATGATGGCAACGATTGAAGGGGTTGAAGACAAGCAGTTAAGAATTATTCTGCTGCTTGCAGTTGCATATGCGGCCAGTATCGGTGGCATTGGAACACCAATTGGCACACCTCCAAACTTGCTTTTCATTCAATCTTACGAACAAGCAACAGGCGCTCATATAAGTTTCCTGAACTGGATGCTGATAGCCATACCTATTGTCGCTGTCATGTTGGTGATCACGTGCTTTTGGCTCACCCGGAACCTCAAAAAAGCTCATGGCATTCAGCTGCCACACGTGGGCTCATGGACTTCTCCGGAAAGGCGCACTCTCGCGATTTTTTTTGTGACTGCAATGCTCTGGATCACCAGGACAGCCCCGTTTGGTGGCTGGAGTGAGATGCTGTCTTTGCCTTGGGCGAGCGATGCAAATATCGCTCTGTTGGCAGTCATTGCAATGTTCCTGATGCCAAATGGAGATGGCGGTAAAATTCTAGATTGGGAGAGTGCCAGAACGATCCCATGGGGTATGCTGCTTCTTTTTGCCGGCGGCATTGCCATAGCCAAAGCATTTGAAGCCAGTGGCCTAGGCCTTGCCATTGGAAATAGTATAGCTTCGTTCAACACCTTCTCGCTGCCAGTCCTCATCCTAGTAATATGCTTCACCGTAATTTTTCTGACAGAGTTAACCAGCAACACTGCAACAGCTGCTCTACTGATGCCTCTGCTAGCAAATGCAGCAATTGTCGGCGGCTTTGACCCACTTCTCATAATGTTGCCCGCTGTCTACGCCATCAGCTTTGCTTTCATGCTACCAGTTGCGACCCCAACCAATGCGGTGGTATATGGCACCAAACATATCCCAATCTCTAGGATGGTAAGAGAAGGGGTATTTCTAAATTTTGCTGGTATCGCCGTTATCTCGGTTATGTTAACGGCTGCCAATGCCTTAAAATTGTTTTGAACTTGACACACTGACTCAGAGTAGCAGATGGAACCACGCGGGAAAAAGCGCCTCAAACTTCGTAGCGAACCAATGAACCAGAAAGTCTACAAGATTATCTGCAATGATATCTTGGACGGTGTTTTACCTTTTGGCGCACAGCTTTCGGAAAAGGACATTGCTGCGGATCTAGGTATTTCGCGTACACCTGTGCGCGAAGCAATGCTTAGACTGCAAAATGAGGGATTAGTCGAAATCCACCCACAATCGGGCACATACGTTTTTTCTCCTACCACAGAAGATATTATAAATGTCTGTGAAATGCGATTGCTGTTAGAATCCGCAGCCATTGAAAACGCTATAAACCGAGAAAACACTGAGTTGGTCACAAGCTTACGAAGTCTGCTGGAGCAATCATCTACAGCTCTAACCAAGGATTTGCAAACTTGCCACCGCCTCGACACGTCGTTTCATACAGCCATTATCGCAGCAGACCGCAACCCTTTCTTGAAACAAGCTTATACAGTGGTTTCAAATCGAATTCATGCGTTGCGACAACTTTTACCTATGTCTCACGATCGACTGGCAACAGCCACTCATCAACACTCCGAGATTATAGATGCAATCGAACATCGAAATGCAGATGAGGCAAAACAGCTAATTCATCAACACATTATGCGGGTGCAACATATTCTTTTGGACGCTGTTAGAACTGACGTTCCTAACCTAGGGCTAGACGACACTAAAACTATTGCAACAAGTGCACATCCCGTAGATTAGCGATGTGGTCACTAGCCAGGAACCAAAATTGGTAGTTAACGAGCCAACCCTATTGCAACTCCGACTATTAGGAAAAAAAGATGGTGAGCATAATATTACGTGTGATTTTTTATGCAGTTTTTGTCTGGGGAATGACCGCGGTTGCTGCTGGGGAAACGCCAGTTAATAAATTTGAGCCCCTTTCAACACTTAATGCTCCCAACATGTATCGATTAGCTGATGGGCGACCCGGTCCAGATTATTGGCAACAGTCAATTGCGTACAGTATTGACGCAAGACTTGACGTCGATAGAAAACAGATCTCTGCTAGGGGGGAGTTGGTTTACCGCAATAATTCTCCTGTTGCACTTAACGAAATTTGGCTTGAGTTGGCGTTAAACGCAATAACACGCGATGCACGAAGTAATCGCTCAGCTGTTGCGAACAAATCATCTCTTTCTACTTACGACTTACAGCAACGGCGCAGTACCGAAGAAGGTGTCGGCGGGATTAGGGTTCTTTCGGTTAAAACCGCGAATGACAAAGAGCTGCCGACGACTTTAAACGAAACCACTCTCCGGGTTGATTTGGAGTCTCCGATCAAACCAGGAGAACATCGGGCTTTCACCCTTGAATGGCGTTCAACTCTCGTTGATGTTGACAAACAAAACGTGCGGGTTGGCTATTCTGACCGTGAAAACGAGCCTTTGATTTTTCATGTCGCTCAATGGTATCCGCAACCAATAGCGTATACTGACTACGCAGGTTGGAGAAATACGCCATTTATTTATACAGGTGAGTTTGTCCCGGAATTCGGTGACTTTAGTGTCTCACTTTCGGTTCCAGAAGGCGTCATCGTTGCTGCCACCGGTGAGTTGACCAACTCTGAAAACGTTCTGACTGAACAGATGCAGAGCAGAATGAAAGACCTACCTGTTGGTGTGCCGCGCGATATCGTTACAATGGAGGAAGCGCGGCAAGCGAGCATTGGACAAAATCTTAAAACCTGGAAGTTTCGCGCCGAGCAGGTGCGCGATTTTGCATTTGCCGCATCCACTGGTTACATATGGGAAGCGATGAAAGCCCGGACAGATGATGGCTCGACGACCACAATCATGAGCTTCTATCCGGAAAATGCAGCGCCTCTTTGGAGGACCTTTTCAATGGAAGCCATCGCGCATACCATGAAAGTCTATTCCAGACAGCTATTTCCTTATCCATATCCCACTCTTCAAGCTGCGTATGGACCTGTCGATGGAATGGAGCATTCCATGCTTACCTTTTCAGCTTATGCTCCGGACGGCCCAGATGGGAAAAGCTATAGTCGGCAAATGAAGCAATGGTTTTTGTGGGTTCTGGTTCACGAAGTTGGTCACAGTTGGTTTCCGTTAATTGTAAATAGTGACGAGCGCGCGTGGACCTGGATGGATGAGGGGCTGAACTCATTCATGGAACAGTTGACCATGCTTGAATGGAGTAATGACTACGTTAGACGTGAAAATTCCCCACGTATGCTAGGTTCTTATCGCGAAGCCAATAGCGTAGAGCCACCCATGACTCCAGCAAATGCTGTCAGACATTTATTCCCCTCTCAATACAATCGTCCGGCAGCCGCCTTAATTATCCTGCGGGAATTGATTCTTGGTCGGGAACGCTTCGACCACGCATTTCAATCATATGCGCGTGAATGGAAGTTCAAGCGTCCAACGCCAACTGATTTTTTTCGATCCATGAATCAAGCAACAGGTGAGGACCTATCCTGGTTCTGGCGCTCATGGTTTTATACAACGGATCACGTGGATCTATCAGTTTCAAGCTTTGTTGAAATCGAACCAATTGCCGAAGCCGGTTCACTTAGTACGCCTGAGTCCTCATACGTTTACTCTGTTGAAGATCTGACAGTCGCGAGAAATGACAGGGAAGGAAAGCTCCAACTTATTCGGCAAAAACCAGAAATCGCTGATATCTACGATCGCACTCTGCCCATTATTCCAGAAGCAAAGCCGGTTTCTGAACAAGATGTTCTAGCTGAACAGGAAGTCCTTGATAAACTTATTCAAGGCGGCGCCTTTTACATTATTACCGTCGACAATCTCGGCGGGATCATTTCACCGCTTCCGTTTGAAATCGTATATCAAGACGGAAGCTCGGAGCATCTAAATGTGCCGGTGGAAGTGTGGTTTGAAGATCAGGCTAACGCTTCCCACATTATGTTTCGAACGAAGGAGATAAAACATATCTCGCTAGATCCGGACTACATTACTGGTGATCTCTTTACGAAAAACAACGGTCATCGTATTGCCCCGACACTTGAAAAAGTTGCGATCTCTGTCTCGCCAGACCTAAGAGAATTCCGTGAATAACAGATTGTCTGATATTGTAGGAATGTAGGAACTTGCGGGACACTTTACTAAACCACTACCGACTTAAGTCGGTAGGTTTGAAAGTAGCAACTGAAGTTGCGTTTGTTTAACGGTGCGCCTCTGGCGCTCTCTTTAGCTTTTCTTCCGCATCCAATGCGGAGGATTTAAACCAAAACATGGAACTAAATTGGATACTTGACTCTACAGGTCTTGAGCTATCGCCAGAGAAGACGCGAATTACCAAGATCACGCATGGCTTCCAGTTCCTTGGATGCCGTGTGCGGTTGAAATGGGATGACAGATACGGACTGACTCCCCGTATCGAAATTCCCAAGACGGTAATCCAAGACTTCCGTTATCGGAGAAAACAGGCAACTGGACTTGCTTCGGTTTAGTGGAGAGCCTCAGAATAATCTGATTATGATGAGGAGTATGTTTTATGTCTTCACCCCACAGGGTTTATACTGAGGAATTTAAGCGGGAAGCGGTTCGCTTGAGTTATGAAAGCGGTCTGACGATTATTGAGGTTGCCTCTGACCTTGGTATAGGCCGATCGACACTGAACACATGGCGGCGTGAGTTTCGGGATGATGATAGCCCAGTTGCTACCAGTGAGGAGAGTTCAGAGAAGGAGCTGTCCCGTCTTCGCCGTGAGAACCAGATCCTCAGGGCGGAGCGCGACCTGCTAAAAAAGGCCACGGCTTTCTTCGCCAAGGAAAGTCGATGAGGTTTGCGCTTATTGATGCGAAGGAAGCGTGCCTGCCTGTTTCCAGGGCCTGCCGGTTACTAGGTGTCAGTGTCAGCGGCTATTATGCATGGAGAGGACGCCCTGTTTGCAAACGGGCGCAGGACGACAGGCGATATCTGGCCTATATCAAGTGCCTGTTCCATCAGTCGAATGGGACTTACGGCAGCCCGCGCATGACGGTTGAAATGCAGGAACAGGGATTACCTGTTGGCCGCAGGCGGGTTGCCCGCCTGATGCGGGAAGACGGGCTGAAAGCCAGACAGAAGCGCCGGTTCAAAAGGACAACAGATAGCGACCACAAAAACCCGGTTTATCCCAACCTGCTTGAGCGGGATTTTACAGCCGCAGCGCCCAACCGGAAGTGGGCTGGGGACATCAGTTATATCTGGACAGCGGAAGGCTGGCTTTACCTGGCCGTCATCATTGATCTGTATGCCCGCAGGGTTGTGGGCTGGGCAACAAGTGACAGGTTGAAGAAAGAGCTTGCCATCAGCGCTCTCGACAAGGCAATTATGCTGCGCAATCCATCACCTGGCCTGATCCATCACAGCGATCGCGGTAGTCAATATTGCTCCTACGAGTATCAAAAAAAGCTCAAATATCATGGCATGCGCGGATCCATGTCAGGGAAAGGCAATTGCTATGATAACAGTGTCGCTGAAAGCTTCTTCAAAACAATCAAAGTCGAGCTGGTGTGGCAAACAAGCTTCCAGACACGGGAACAGGCAACAACAAGGATCGGACACTATATTGATGCTTTTTATAATCCAGTGCGCAAGCACTCGACAATCGGCTATAAATCCCCCATACAGAAGGAAAGGACGATAGCCAATTAACTGAAATGGCTCTCCACTAAACCGAAGCAACTCCACAAGCGGCCCTGTTCTGTCCGGGTGTCCCGCATTGGTTATTTGATAATTGTCGCTCTGGCGGATCACAAAAAGATACAGGTCTCCGTCCTTTTAGAGACCATCGGAGTCAATCACGCATAAAAAACCTCGTCACCCTTCTCCCTGCAGGCAGCCATGGCTTCGTTGACCATGGTGTCGCCCGCAACAGCGAGGCAGCAACACGGACAGGCATGGGTCTGTAAATAACCTGATGAGCAACCCAAGCCTTGAAAGGGCACCCACCGGCCATATATCCGCTCGACATATCAAATTTTTTAACCTGCCTTTCAAGAAATGTACACTGGTCATCAGAAACGGACTCTGGCTCTGAAATACCAACGCCCCCCGTCCAGACCGAAAGGGGCCGTTTCGGGATAGCGAGCTCCGGTGACAAGGGCATGAGGGTTCCGGTGCGGATCATTGTCAAACAGGTTTTCTGTCCCGACGGCCAATTCCACCCTATCCCTGACTGTTAAGGCTATTTCCAGGTCAAGTGTCAAGGCACTCTCTCCGGTAATGGGTAGGCCGCAGCCATCCCCCGCATGGCTCTCGAAATAACGGCTGTGATAGTTAGCGCGCATGAGCCAGCGCCAGCGGTGTTCTGCATGGGACACACCGGCACTGAAACGGGTGCGGGGCAAGGCTTCCTGAAGCTGGCGGACCCGACAGGCACTGAGAGTTGCCGGGTTAAAACGCGCCACCCTTGTTTTTGTGTAATTACCACTGAAGGTCAGAAGGCTGGTGCCGCTGCTGCTGAAAGGGAGCGGCAGGCTGGCCACCAGATCAACCCCTTCCGTGACCGTCTCAAAGTCATTGACGAAAAACCGGAAGGACTGCAGGTCGGCGGCAAAACCAACCCCCGATGCCAGCAGATCTGCCCGGTTCTGATCCGTAAGCTCAATGTTGGCGCTTTGCGTGATCCGGTCCCGGAGCCTGATATTAAAATAATCCATTGTCAGGCTGAGAGCGCCGATCCCGGTGTCAACTTCGGTAGACAGGCCCAGTGTGAAGGCTCTGGATGTCTCGGGGCCCAGCGGCTCACCACCAAAGCGCGTTGCCACCGGATTGGTGGGCGGCAGGGTCCCGCGCTGGACGATCCGCGTCCGCCCGTCCCGGGGTTCAACAGCGGTCGTCACATTGATCACTTGCCGCTGACCCGGTGTTGGTGCCCGGAAGCCGCTGCTGACAGTCCCGCGCAGGCTCAGAGCCTCAGCCAGCCTATAAAGGGTTGACAGCTTAAAATTGGTTGTGGATCCGAAGTCGGAAAAATCCTCATAGCGCACGGCCGCCCCCAGAATCCACCTTTCTGTCATGTCCGCCTCCAGATCCAGATAGAGCGCGATATTGGTCCGGTCCCAGTCCCCCACAACCTGAGGGCCGAAGCCGTTGAAGCCATTGGAACCGACACCAAACCTCTGACTGACCGTCGTTCGGGTGCCGTCCTCAGCTATAATCTCCAGGGGCCGGGCAAGAATGCCCGCCTCCCAAGAGGCAGGCTCGCCGAGCCGTATTTCAAATTGCTCCTCCCGCCATTCCGCCCCGAACGCCAAATTCAGAGGGCTGTTCAGGCCAACTTCCAGCGGCCAGGAAAAGTCTGCATTCAGGGTTTTCTCAAGCTGGATATAGCTGCCTAGCTCGAAAAAGGTCGGTGTCAGAGGGCCAAGACTCGGATTGATCGAATTGTCAATCTCATAATCAATCTGGTTCCGTCCGACATACAGGCTGATGTCATAGCGGAAGCCGCTGTCAAACCCGCCCCGGGCCCCCATGGTGCCGGCAATATCATTCAGGCGCCCACCAAACTCCGGGATAAAGCCGCCAGGGAACAATTCGTTAAAGACAAAACAGTCCGGGTCGGCGCTGAGCGCCGCCAGCCGGGCGGCATCGTCAGGGCTGCCCACAATGTGCGGATTAGGGACGGTCCCGAAGCCTGACTCGCCCGGGTTGAAGTTGATGCCGCCTGGGCAGGTCCTGCCGTCAAAGGGCATGAGATCACCCACAAGCCGGGTGATACCATCGTCAATGCTGTTGACGCCACCCCGATTGTTTGGGTTCCGGAAATAAAAGCCGCCCGAACTGTGCCGTTCCGCATAATTACCGAAAGCATAGGCCTCATGCCCTTCTAAGAGATCAAGCCCCAAATTGAGAAAAATCTTGCCGTCGTAATAAAGAGTGGGACTGCCCCAAATCTGGGCAAAAGGCTGCCGGACATCCTGATTACCGGCAGCAATGAGGGCTGCCGCGTCCGCCCGCTGTACACTGCGGACTGTGGGATCTGCCTGACGCCATTCGGCGGTGACATTCACAAACCCTGCATCGGCGAGCGGCAAGCCCATATTGGCGGCTACCTGCATCCGGTCGCCATCGCCTTCATAGGTCGACCCATATTTAGCTTCTATGGTGCCACCTTCAGACGCGTCCTTAAGGACAAAGTTGATGACCCCCGCTATGGCGTCAGACCCATACTGGGCTGCCGCCCCATCCCTGAGCACTTCCACCCGCTTCAGCGCCAGCGCCGGGATGGTGGCGATATCCGGGCCCTGCGCGCCGTCGGAAACCCCGTTACCGCCAAAAAAAACAATCACCGCTGACCGGTGCCGCCGTTTGCCGTTCAACAGCACAAGCGTCTGGTCCGGCGCCAACCCTCGCAGGTTGGCTGGCCGCACAAAGGTGCCGCCATCGCTGATAGGCTGGGCCGCAACATTATAGGAGGGCACCAGCGTGCGCAGCAGGCTCGAAAGGTTTCCACCTGCCTGATCCGCAAACTCCTGACCGGAGATCACATCCACCGGTGTTGGCGTGTCCGCCACAGACCCACGGGTACGCCGCGACCCGGTGATCAAAATCTCTTCAATGATATTCTCGGCATCAGGGGTATCGTTGCCTACATGCTCAGACTGCCGTTCCGATTGCTGTTCCGGACTCTGAACAGCGGAGTGCTGGAGAGGGTCGGTAGCCGCATGGAGCGCCCCACCTCCCACAGCATCTTTCACCAGACCGCACATCAGATACCAAAAAGTACAAGACAAGACTAACCTTGTGCCAAGTTTCAAGCGACTCATGAAAAGAATAGCTGTAAGATTATTATTTGAAAAAACATTTAAAATTACATCACCCATTAATTAATATTAATCTTGTGTTAGAGAATGAGTCGCTGGATAAAAACCACTATAAAAATTTACTTGACTTAAATTCCCTGTCTGAAGTGCAATGTTTGGCTTATAGAAGTATATCTTAGCGTTTCGTAACATTACGCGAACTCGGGGTAAGGGCTTGTGAAGTTATTGAATTGCCCCATAGTACCAGACTCTACTGCTGAAAGCTATACCCAGCCTTTGTTTCGAGAGTTTTTGGTTTGCGATTATGTGCTCGAGCATGATGCTGTCTTGGCCAGCGTCCGGAATGGCTATTGCCAGTAGGGCGATCAGGGTTTCGAGTTTGCCGGGTTGCCGGAGGTGGGTTGCCTCCATATCAAATCCTATTGTCTTTAGATTGGCGAACAGAGTGTCGATAGAGGGCGAAAGCCTTTTTGGGATGGGACGGACAAGCGAGCGCCAGCAATTCCCCGATCGCAAGATCGCTTGATGACAAGCCGCCCTGTGTCAAGATATACTGGGCGGGCTGTTTTTGAGACGGTATTGTCCCCTCAGGGCCATGGACTGGCCCAGTGTCAGCCTGATCGCAATTTTTGACAGAGGCTGCGAGCCGCGGCCCTCCTGGATGACATGCTGGTTCTAGCCCTCTTTCACGCAAACGATGGCGCATAAAAAATAGATATTGTTATCAATGAGATAGTGCATACATGCGCCTCCCGTAAACTCCCCCTGTGTACTTCCGGCTTCGATCACCGTGGTGACCTTCATATCCGGGAAGGTCCGGCGCAGGCGGTCCCGATGTCAAGAAGAGCCGAATGCATTTCTTTGTCAAGCTGTTGCCTTTCTTCGGAAGGAATGTCCCTATCAGGGGAATACCCACACCATGCCAGCCAATGGCAAATATCAGGATATTGATGTTTGTCTTGCTAGTGTATGTATACTTCAGATTGCCAGTTAGTTCGATCTATGGTTTAGGCTGAGCGCTGGCCGGAAAGCCCCGGAAAGGCGACCACCATCCGTGCCATGACGCTGGCATCAATATGGATATACTCGAAAAACCAGTAGAAGCGGCGGCGTACACTATCCGCCTGAGTCTGGTAGTCCGGGCCCTGGAGGGCGCGTGGGCCGCCAGAGGTGCTTTTTAAGGCGCCACAGACTGACCGTTCCTTAGCGCATGATCAGGAAAATCAGCCAGCACCATGTACGTGGATGAGGCCTACATCAAATAAGTTGTGGGGTTAACAGACATCATTTCAATTTGAGCATAGCCAATTCATCACGATAATTCTTTTCTCTGGTGGGTTCATTATCAGGGTCATAGCTGCCGTAAACATCATCCCAATAAGGAATTTTCTTCAGCAGTTCGAAATAGCGATCCATTGGTGCTTTTCCGCCCAATGATGAGTGAGGTCTTTGCCAATTGTAGAAATGTTGCCATTCAGCAAGCAACTCGGGCAACACTGCCGACTGCAGGTCTACAGTATTGTAGAATTCCTGCAAATCCGTCTTGTGGCCGCGCTCGACCTTACCGTTCAGATGTGGTGAACGTGGCTTGATAGGGCGAAACTTGATGGAATGTGCTTTCAGCCAATCCTGCACCTTGTAAGCAAAGAACTCACCACCTCTATCGGTTTGAACCCGCTGAATTGGAAAGGGCAGTTCTTCCAGTAATTCTTCCATGAATTTGATGGTGTTGGCCGCATTGCGACGTGGGAAAACCCTCATGACTTTCAGTCTGGTACAGTCATCTATCGCTGCAAAATGATAGATGCCCGGAGCTATCTTACAGACATCCATTTGCACTCGGTCACCGGGAATTGGGCGATTGTAGCGCTTGGGGAGTTTCTTCCGCCGGGTGTGGGTTGGTAACAGTGACCTGCTTCCCAAGATTTAGCCCATTTTGAGCTGGAATTTTCCAATTATAATTCCCCATGGTGAAAAGGAGAGTTCCATGAAGAAGACGAAGTTTACTGAAGCGCAGATCGCGTTCATTTTGAAGCAGGCGGAAGACGGGACGCCTGTCTCCGAGGTATGCCGGAAGGCCGGTATATCCGATGCGACTTATTATAATTGGCGAAAGAAATATGCAGGCCTAATGCCGTCAGAGATGAAGCGTCTGAAGCAGGTCAGTTTCCTCGTGCTTCACTTTATGTTTCGTCTTCTGCAAAAGTGGCCAACTGGGTCGTGCGTCTTTGTGAAGTGACGCCGGACGGAACCTCAACACTGGTCAGCCCGGGAATTATTAACGCTTGTCATAGGCAGTCACATGACGCACCGGAACATCTTTTGCCCGGTGAGGTGTATCACCTCCAGTTCAACTTGAAATCGGTGGCCTGGCGTTTTTCAAAGGGCAATCGCATCAGGGTAGCCATCTGCAACGCGGACTTTCCCAACCTGTGGCCGACGCCGCTTAACATGACAACAAGTCTGTTTGTAAACGCAGATTTTCCATCGACGATTGATCTGCCAGTTTGTTCACCAACCAGGCAGCCGGCTCCTGACCTCAAACAATTACCGAACAGGAAATCGGCTTCGGGCGCAAACAATAATCGATGGGTGATAAGTCGAGATATGTTAGGTCGTAAGGTGTCGATGGAGAGAGAGGTTTATTCCTATATGGGAGGGCCATACAAAGCCAGGACCTACGAAAAACGCACTTTTACTACCAATCTGACCGATCCTGCTGACACCACGCTGGTAGCGGAAGGCGAAGCCAGACGAACAGGGAGTAAGGGGGAGCTGGTTTGCAAGTCTGGTATGAAGATCCAAAGTGATGTCGACTATTTCCATGTCGAAGTGACCCGTTCTCTCTATAGAAGTGAGACCCTTCTGCGAACCAAGACTTTCAAGGACAAGATCCCCAGAGGCTTCGTATAGTTTAACGCGGAAACCTTATAAACAGCCGTGCTTGTATACCGGCTGCTTATCGTCCTGAAAATACAGGGCGCACAATCTTCAGTGATTTCAACAAAATCCGATGGAACAAACAGTCACAGGGCTAATGCTGCAGCAATATCTGCTGCGCACCTGTGATGCGTGTTTGTGCGCGTCCATCAAATTGGATATTGTATCAATAGGGTATTTGTTGAGGCCAAATGCATCAATGGACATAGCAAAATCACTTGACAAAAGGAGTAAAAATGACGACAAAAAGTGGAAATAAGACATTGGATCCAAAATCCGATATCAAATCGAGCAAGGCAATGAAACCGAATTCTCGACCAAAAACCGCAGGAAACTGGCTTGTAGCCCAACTTCGAGAGGCGATTATCTCGGGTAAGTTGGAGGCTGGTAGTGCGATTCGCCAGGACATGCTTGCCGAAAAATATGAAGTTAGCCGCATGCCGGTTCGTCAGGCACTGGATATGCTAGCTGCTGAAGGATGGGTGGTTCAACGACCTCATCGCGGTGCCGTGGTTGCGGATCTGAATGCTGAGGATGTCGTTGAACTGTTTGAATTGCGTGCTTCGCTTGAGAAACTGGCGATAGCCAGGTCATTTCCAAAGCTGACCGACGATCAGATCGCCGACATTGAAGAGGCCTGGAGCGTTTTCAAGGCCGGCCAGGGCGACAGCCTGGTTTTGCACCAGCAGTTCCATTTGGCACTGCATGCGGCAGCTGGCCCACGCCTCATCAGGCTCCTCATTCAGCAGCTGGATGCAGCTCAAAGGTATCTGCGATTTGAAACATCGGAGATACAGAACTCCGATGCGGATGAAGCAGAACACTTGGCGTTGATTGAGGCTGCCAAAGATCGTGATGTCAAAAAAGGGATAGAAGTCCTGGAGGCTCACATTGCTGAAGGTGGCCACGGGATTGCAGAAAAAATTCGAAATCAAGAAACAGACTCCGGCTGACGGGGTCCTTGAAAAAATGTGTCCCCACGGGCTCAAAGGGAGGTGACGACATGACCAGCAAGAAAAATTGGAAACAATCGCTTTTGGGCAGTGTATGTGCATTTGCAGTGATTACCCCGCAAGTGCTTGCACAGGACGATATTACGGAAATTCCTGAGCTGGAAGAGATTACAGTCACAGGGTCCAGGATTGTCAGAACTTCTCCTGATACACTATTCCCTACCGTCGGCATTGATGCTGGCCAGATTGATAATCGCGGTTTTTATAGCCTTGGTGAAGCGATTGCCGATATTCCGCTGTTTTCATCCACTGGTAACAGCGATACGGATTTCAATCAGTCCAGCGTAGATTTGGGTTTGTCCTTTGTTGACCTGTTTGGCCTTGGTTCCCAACGCACTCTCACACTCGTAAATGGCAAACGTGTTGTATCCTCCTCTTCTCCACAGCCAGATCGTTCTACGGGTTCCTCTGGCCTGCAGGTGGATTTGAATACGATTCCAACGGCTCTCATTGATCGGGTCGAAGTTGTTACGGTTGGTGGGGCGCCAGTATATGGTGCAGACGCAATAGCGGGTACCGTGAACGTAATTCTGAAGGATGATTTTGAAGGGCTTGATTTGGATGTTCAGGGCGGAATGTCTGGCTCCAGTGATGCGGAAAATGTTCGCGCCCGCGCAACATATGGCTTGAATTTCGATGATGAAAAGGGAAACATCGTTTTCTCGGTTGAATACTCAAAGCGTAACGGCTTGCGTCAAACAGATCGTCCTGGTGCGAATAGCCTTCAGCTGACTGATCCGGCCATCAATTCTGATCCAGGCTTCTTCAGTAATAATAACCCGATTAATATTTTTGTGGAAGATTCAGCCATTTTGGGTGCTTCCCAGTTCGGTTCCCCGGTCATCACGGCCTTAACCGGCGGCACCACAGTTCAGGTAATTGATGGCTTTGGGGTAGTTGGCGGCCCACAGAATGCCAATGGTGATTTGCTGATGTTTGATGCGTCCGGTGAACTGATTACAGTTCCTGTTGGCGATGGGAACGGCACAAGTGTCCTGACGCATAATCAGGCCGATTTTCCTGGTATTTACCGTGAACGTGATTTCACGTCGATGTTGAACGAGTCTGAGCGATATGTGATATCTTCTCTGGGCAAGTATGACTTTTCTGACAATGTGACAGGTACTTTCCGGTTCAACTATTCCAAGCTTGATGCATCTCAGCCTGTTTCAACGCCGTTGGTTGCCGGATTTGGAGTTCCTATTATTCCATTGAGTAGTTCAAACCCATTTTTAAGCCAAACTGCTAGAACAGAGCTTTCTGCGGCCACCAATTTTGGCCTGCCGTTCTTCGCGTCGGGCCCACGTGGACTGGGTAGGGCACTGACCGAATTCGGGACCGAAGGGAACCGCTCTGACGTAGAGAACTGGAGTTTGTCAGCGGGGGTGGAAGGCGAGTTTGAAGCTGGTGACAGATCATTCAACTGGGACGTCACGTATAGTTACGGCAAGAACAATGCCGTCAATACCTCCCCTAATGGTGCTGTCGCCAACGCATTCACTCTAGCAATCGACCCGGTTCTTGTTGATGCGACTGACACAATTGTTACTGATGTAGCTGCGTATAACGACATCAGTACTTTCAGTTTCGATGCTTCTGCAGGCGGCTATACGGGTCCAGATGGACAGCGGATTGTTTGTCGTTCTTTCATAACTGGTGCAAGTGGTGGAGCAAACTGCCTTCCGTTCAATCCATTTGGCAATCAAAATCCTGAGGCGGTAATTGCGTCTCTTGCTGCACAGTCTCAATTGTTCACAAATATCGAGCAACAATTTGTGCAAGCGAATATTGGTGGTGGATTGTTTGACCTCCCTGCAGGCGAAGTCGCATTCGCCCTCGGCATTGAGTATCGTAGAGAAGAGGCTTCTTTTGAAGCCGACACTTTGACCACTCAGGGTGCTTTGCTGGAGCAGGTGGCACCGATTTCTCCTATTTCCGGAAATTTTGAGAGTAGAGAGCTCTACCTTGAAACATTGATACCAGTTGTGGGTGATGAAACTCTCGGAACAGATTTCGGCTTTAGGCTGGATCTTGAGGGAGCCGCCAGGCTAATAGACAACAATCGCACAGGTTCAGACTGGGTGTGGACTATTGGTGGTCGCATGTATTTTGGTGACAACGTGATTATCCGCGGAAACGTTACGAAATCTGTGCGTTCTCCTGGTATCGGTGAATTGTTTAGCGGTGACGTCAATGTGAATGCATCACTCTCTGACCCTTGTCGTTCCGCATTTGTTAATTCTGGACCAGTTCCTGAAACAAGATTATCCAATTGTGTCGATGGTGTATTGGCAGCCGGACTTGCAGCAGATGCAGCTGAAGCAGAAACATTCCTTTCCACTTTTGGGTTCTTCTCTCTCACTCCTGGAGTGGTCAGCGGAAATCCGGATCTGGAAAACGAAACTGCTAATGCCTGGACCATTGGTCTGGTTTTGCAGCCTGAAACCATTCCGGGCCTGACTGTAACTGCTGACTGGAATGATATCCGAATTGACAACACAATCGTGAACCTCAGTGGTGCGCAAGTCTTGACCTCCTGTTATGATATTTCGATTAATATTGCGTCCAATCCATTCTGTGATCAGTTTACGCGGGATGCTTCGTTTAACCTGACAAGCTTTGAGGCAGGCTGGACTAATCAGGGTTTTGTCGATTTCGCAGGCTTTACAGGAAGCCTCACATACAATTTCTCTGTTTCAGGACTAATTGAGACAGCAGATGCGCCCGGTAGCATTACTCTCCGCGGCGTGTGGAATCACCTTTCACGGTACCAAACATCATCCGATGGTCTTTTAATCCTGGAGAATGACGGCGTTCTTGGTCGCGAAAAGAACCGTGCACAAATGTCTATTAGCTATAATGGCGGTGGATTTGGCATTACCTGGGAGACCAACTATCGTTCTGGCGGTTTCATTGATATTGGCGAGAAGTCTGCGGTGGAAAATGGCACCAAGCCAGTCTTCGAATTTAACGAGTTCAATGCCACATGGGTGCACGATCTGGCTCTGACCTATGACATCAACGAAGATATATCTGCCAGATTCATTGTGAACAATATTACCAAGTTTAATCAGCCGCGCGAATTGAGGCAGCTTGCTTCTGTCCAATCTCGCATTGGACGCTCCTTCCTCGTGGGCCTGTCAGCTAGATTCTAGGCGAAAAAGTCCACATTCTATGGGGCAGGTTTCGGGTTTGAAATCTGCCCTTTTTTTTAAGGGTTTCCACATGGCGAATATTGAAGAACTATCAACCCCTTCATTGATCCTGGATAAGGGCATCATGCAACGCAATATTGACCGGATGGTCGCAGTAAGCGAGCGTTTGGGAGTGCCGCTCAGACCTCATGGTAAAACGCCGAAATGCGCGGTGATTGGCAGGAAGCTGACCGCAAAAAACGCGCTTGGACTAACCGTGTCTACCCTTGCAGAGGCCGAGGAGTATTTTGAAGGTGGTATAAGTGATATCTTTTATGCCGTCGGGATTTCTGCTGATAAAGTGAAGCGGATACAGCAGCTTCAACAGGCTGGCGCCGAGATAAAATGTTTGGTTGATCATCCTGAAACAGCTCGCCAGGTATCGGCGGCGGCAACCCGCGCTGGTGCAACGATCAACCTGGTCATCGAAATCGATGTGGATGGTTATCGAGCAGGTGTAAGTTTGGAAGATCCTGCTTTTCTTGAACTGGCCAAAAACATCAGGGAACTGCCGGGATTATCTTTTGCTGGGATCATGTCGTACGGCGGGGCTTCCTATGGATGTACTTCTGACGAAGCGTGTGCACTGGCCGAAAAACACCGTCAGGAGCTATTGAAGGCCAAATCCAGGCTTGCTGGCCTGGGGCTGGAGTGTGGGGTAATCAGTTTTGGCTCAACTCCAGCCACACTTCATGCAAAAACGATGGAAGGGGTAACCGAACTCAGGTGTGGAATATATGCCTTTCAGGACCTGTTTCAGGCCGCAATTGGCGCCTGTGCAAAAGAAGATATTGCTGTTTCGGTTCTGACCACTGTGATTGGAGTGCGCAAAGACATCAACAGGGTCGTTGTCGATGCAGGTGGTCTGGCTCTTTCCAAGGATTTGAGTACAGCAAAAACCAATGATGATGCAGGATACGGTCTGGTGTGTGATGCCGAGAGCGGCTTAATTATTGATGATGTTTTTATTGATGTCACGAGTCAGGAACTGGGGCTGATAACAACCAGGTCGGGAGGTCCGCTTCCGTTTGAGAAGTTTCCAGTTGGGTCGAAGGTCAGGATACTGCCCAATCACGCCGACATGACGGCAGCAGCCTATGAAAGGTATCATGTGGTTGATGGAGATGCCGGGATTACAGATGTTTGGGAGCGTAAAAATGGTTGGTAAGTTCCTTTGGCAAATCACAGCAATCCTGTTCCTGTTCGGTTCCCCGCTTTGGTCTGATGACCGACCGCCTGTAAAACTGGCGGATTATCTTGAATGGGAGACAGCTGGATCACCGGTTATATCTCCAAATGGCAAATACATTCTGTTTTCAAAGCGGAAAGTTGACGCTGTGACTGACAGCTATGCTTCTACGCTGCAGATAATGAACTCTGATGGTAGTGGTGCGGTGGAGATTGGTAGAGCCTGGTCGCCAACCTGGATAGACAACGATACAGTGGCCTATTTCAGGCGAGGAGAAGAAGGTTCGGAATATGTGAAGCGGGACTTTCCATCCTCGGATCCAGTGACATGGGGACAAGAGAGGGTGATCAAGGTTTCTGGCGGTCGCCTGTCCTCGGTTAGTTGGTCACCAGATCGCAAGCAAATGGCATTTGTCTCCTCGGTAGATATGGAGAGCGGTCGATGGGATATCGAGTTGCCGGAAATGCCCGAGGGCGCCAAATGGAAGGCGGCCCCTGTTGTTATTGATGGGCTGCAATATCGTACCGGTGTTAACAGTTGGCGTAACAAGCAGTCTCACTTGTTCGTTGTGCCTGCGGGTGGCGGTGAAGCAAGGCAATTAACCAGTGGAAACTGGAATGTCGGAGCCTTTTACGCGGGAATTGCGTTTGGGCGGACTCTCGAGTGGGACAAAGATGGGTCTTCATTGGTCATAGAGGGTACGCCGGAAGGCGAGGATTCCGTTGAGAGCTGGCAGATTTCCGACCTATATCGGGTGAATGTTGAGACCGGGGAGCGTACTCAGCTAACAAGGTTGAAAGGTAACTGGCGGCTTCCCAGGATATCTCCTGATGGCGCGCAAATTGCCTATGTAGGGTACGAGTTTTCCGATGACGCCTTTCCTGTCCGCCAGATCAGGATTATGGACCGTGACGGGTCAAATGACCGTCTTCTTTTTGACGATACGCCGGATCGGGTATTTCGAATGCAGTGGCACCCGGATGGCGATCGTTTGCTGGTGTCTTTCAATGAAAACGGATCAACCAACCTTGTTTCGATTGATATGTTCGGAACCCGGCGGGGAGTCGCTACGGGACCCTATCGTTTCACTCTCGGTAACATAGGTGGCCGCAAGGCAGTTGGCAGCTGGGTGTCTCTAACGAGAAGCCGTGAGGTTGCACTCGTGGATCTGGATCGTTCATCGCTTAAAGTGATTACTAACCAGAATCCGGTACTTCAAAACAGGCGACTGGGCGAAGTGGATATGTTTTGGTCGACGTCATCGGACGGTACCAAAGTGCAGAACTGGGTGGTTAAACCGGTCGATTATGATCCAGAAAAGACATATCCGCTAATCGTGGACATTCATGGTGGCCCTGATCTTATGTACGGATATGAGATTGATTTCCGTTATCATGAATTTGCCTCGCGTGGATATCTGGTCCTCTACTCCAATCCACGTGGTAGTACAGGCTACGGCGCTGAATTTGCTAACGCGATCAAGGGAGGCTTTCCCGGAAATGCTGAGGTGCTTGATCTGACTGCATCAGTCGAACATGCGAAGAAGCACTATAGCATAGATGATCAGCGCTCATATGTTATGGGTTGCAGCGGGGGAGGGACCCTTGCTGCTTGGATGACGGCAAAGACTGATATTTTTGCGGCATCCACTGTCATGTGTCCGGTGATCAACTGGGCAAGTTTTCTTGGCACTTCCGATGTGACCACCTGGGCCTATACCCGATTCAGCAAGCCCTTTTGGGAAGATCTGGCAAAATGGCAGGAACATTCAGTTATCACTTACGTCGACAGTATCTCAGCTCCAACCTTGATTGCTACGGGTGCACGGGATGGCCGAACTCCAGTTTCGCAATCAGCGGAACTCTATACGGCCCTCAAGCTAAGAGGCATTCCAACAAAAATGTTGATCTTCCCAAATGCAGGCCATGGACCGTGGAGGTCTATACCAAGTGACCTGATGAGGCTCCAGCTCTATATTGATGACTGGTTTAGCTCATACTCGAACTAGACTTGGGTCGCTTTGTTGATAAATGGTAACAGGGCTGGTGCTTCTGTCTTTAGTTCCACCAGCCCGCCTGGATCTGCAAAAAGAGCTGGCGTCCCACCAGTATGCAGAAAGACGCTTGGTCCGTCAGATGGATCAAGACGCCCCAATAGATCCAGCATGCCAGCAAAGGCTTTACCAGTGTATATTGGATCGAGCAGAATTCCATCCGTTCTAGCAAGTGCTCTGAGAGCAGCGTTGGCCTCCGTCGTGGGGTGAGCATAGCCAGCACCAGTGTAGTCATCATGCACTACAATGTCGTTCAGGGCTGATTGTGGTAGTGGCATGCTGAGAACTTCCTCAATACCTAGCATGGAATTGGTCACTTTTTCGATTTTTA
The DNA here is from genome assembly GCA_963921265.3 of Kordiimonas sp. Lineage (GTDB taxonomy): Bacteria > Pseudomonadota > Alphaproteobacteria > Sphingomonadales > Kordiimonadaceae > Kordiimonas. Next base: position 2,119,959 of record OZ001196.2, on the reverse strand, counting down.
CCGGGGCAGGGTCGCTTACTGAAATTCCAATAACCTGGATGTCAGATCCCATGATTCTTAGCCCGGCCAAAAGACCGCCGTGAGTTCCGCCACTTCCGGTTGGCACGAATATGCGAGAGGGCTGAATGCCTGTTTCTTCAAATTGGTGAAGCAGCTCAATCGCGCAGCGGACATACCCCAGAGATCCCAGACCATCTGAGGCGCCAAGCGGGATGATCCATGGGTTTTTCCCATTGGTTTTCAGTTTTTCATACAGGGCGAGAATTTTCTGATCAGCTTCATCCTCGGAAGGGGCTGTGTGAATATGAGCACCAAATAGGCAATCCAGCAACACATTGCCTGAATCAATATGAGCGGCTGGGTAGGTTTCCAGAGCTGGAGCGACTACAGTGTGAAACTCCAAACCTGCTTTCGTGGCTGCGGCAGCGGTTTGGCGAACCATATTTGACTGGATTCCACTGGCAGTCAAAACGGTGTCGTGGCCGTTTGTCCGGGCATGTGCAATTGAAAATTCGAGCTTCCGGCTCTTGTTGCCGCCCATAGCTAAGCCTGTGCAATCATCGCGTTTGATCCAGACTTGGTGGTCTCCAACACCCTCAGCGCTCAGCGTAAGGCGCTCTAGCGGGGTCGGGCCAATGACAAGGGGGAAAGTAGGTATGGCGCCCAGTGCTTGTTGCAATGATTCAAGGTCAGCCATTTGGGCTCCTCAAATGGTTATTCAACCTTGACTAACAAATAGTATAAGTCCATATTTAGGTCAATTGGATATCGGATCCAATTGTCGGGTTTCGTTAGAATAGAGGGGTTTGGGCAATGGAAGCGGAATACGGTGCGATCAGTGTTGTGCCGCCAGCTATCACAATCCTGCTTGCACTGACAACAAGGCGTGTTCTCCCATCTCTTTTTGCCGGAATGATTGTAGCGAACCTGGTGCTTTCCGATTCTATATGGGCCGCTCCCTTCGAGACCATCCGCCACATGATTTCAATTGCCACTGATACCGGTAATTTCATTCTGATAGCATTCAGCTTGATGGTTGGCGGCTTGTTGAAACTGATCGGTGATGGGCAGGGATTCCGGGCTTTTGCTGCAAGAGCCTGGGGGTTTGGCTCCGGTTTGTCCCGTAAAAAGGCTTACGGCCTGACGGCGGCAATTGGCAGCTCCATGTTTCTGGAAGTCTGGAGCAACGTCCTTGTAAACGGTGCGACAAATGCTCCACTATATGATCGGCTTGGGGTGTCTAGGGTTCGTCTGGCATATTTTGCGCACGCAATTTCAGTGTCAGTTGTCTCTGTCTTAGTGATTAATAGCTGGGGTGCATTCTATATGGGGCTGCTGAACGCTCAAGGCGTTGAGGAGCCGTTTTCCTTTGTAGTCGCTTCGCTGCCGTACTTTCTATTCAGCTGGATAACCTTAATAATCGTACTGGTTGTTATGATCACAGGTTGGACGTTTGGGCCCATGGGGAAATTCGAAAAAGCAGCCAAAGAGCATGCCGCGAGAATTCCAGAGGCCGCAAATCATGCTTCTGAAACGGCAGATGACGAGGGTGATGTTCAGCCTCGAATTATCTATATGCTCCTTCCGCTGGGTGTCTTGTTGGCGACAGTTTTCGTCTCACTTTACCTGACAGGCGATGGGGATATATTGAACGGCGATGGCGGCTTGTCCATTCTGTATGCCGTAGCGGCCAGCTCAGCTGTCGCCGCAGTATTGCTGATTGTGATTGGCAAAAAGTCTTTTGTTCAGGTCGAGGAAAGCTATGTGGAAGGGATGGCCAAATTCATGAATGTTGGTATCCTGATTGTATTTGCCCTGTCACTTGGGGACCTGACCAAGATGCTGGAAACCGGTGTGTATCTGTCTCAATTGGTTGATGGTTCCCTGCCGGTCCTCATTTTGCCTGCGATGGTATTTCTGTTGGGGGCAGTCATGTCCTTTTCCACCGGCACATCGTATGGGACTTTTTCGATAATGCTGCCGATTGCTCTTCCCTTGGCAGCGGCTAGCGGTCTTGATCCTCATTTGATGTTTGGAGCCTGTATCGCAGGAGGATTGTTTGGTGACAATACATCCCCCATTTCTGATACGACCATCATGACATCTCTGGCCACCGAGGTTCCTATTCTCGATCACGTAGCTACCCAAATGCCTTATGCATTGCTTGCGGGCGGATTGACCATTGTTTCGTTTCTGGTGTTGGGAGCAATATGATGAAGCAAGTGTTGTTGACGCTTGGTGCCCTGTTTTTCTCTGCTGTCGCTTTGGCAGAAGATGTGGATATAGCCATACTGAACGGACAAATAGTCGATGGTACAAATAGTCCTGCGTTCCAGGCTGACATCTTAATCAAGGATGGCAAGATTGTCTTTATAGGCGATGCAGAGAACAGCGATTTTCAGGCAGCTACAGTTATTGATGCTGCAGACCGATGGGTAACTCCCGGTTTCATTGACTTGCACGCCCATGGCAACCCTTTGATAGCCAGGTCTTTTGACAATTTTCTGACCCAGGGGGTGACAACGGTTACGTTGGGTCAGGATGGCGTTTCACCCATGTTCGAGCAGGTCTGGTTCAGGAGGCAATATACTCACGACACATGGCGGGCAGCAGCCAGCGGAGATGTGGTGGACTTTGCCAAACCGATTACATTGCGGCACTGGATGCAAGCCGTCGAAAACAGGGGAATAGAGGTCAATATTGCCCCAATGTCTGGTCACGGCACTGGTCGTCGACTTGTAGGTGCCTATGAGTCCAATCTGTCTGCCTCTCAAAAAGCAGGTATAGAAGAAATGGTTCGCGCAGATATGGAGGCGGGGGCATGGGGAATCAGCAGTGGTCTAGAGTATGTTCCGGGACGATATTCCTCTTTATCTGAGCTTGTCGACCTGGCCAAAATCGTGGGCGAATACGATGGTCTTATTCTAAGTCATATTCGATCCGAAGATGAGGACAAGATTGCCAGGGCGATCGATGAAGCGATTGCCCAGGGCAAACATGCCCGGGTCGGAATCTCTCATCTCAAAATTGTTTATGGTAAGTCTGCTTCGGATGCGGAAAATGTGCTGTCCAAGATACGATCCGCCCGCGAAAATGGCATTGAAATAATTGCGGACACCTACCCATACTTGGCAGGGTATGCGTGCATGACTCTGGTTTATCCTTCCTGGGCCAAACGGCAGGAAGAATGGGAGGATGCTGTCGCCAATAAAAGGACCGAGTTGGAAGCCGCACTGCGCGCGCGTGTATTTAAGAGAAATGGGCCAGAAGCAATTTTGATTGGTAGTGGCGAATACGCAGGAAAAACCCTCAAGGAGGTTGCAGATCAGCTTGGCAAGCCTTTCGAAAAAGTATTGATTGATGACTTTGGTTACTGTGGACCTGGTGCAGCTCATCGTATCATGAGGGAGGATATACAGGAGCAGTTCATCGCGGCGCCGGATGTCGCTATTTCGACGGATGGTGGCCCATGGATAAATCATCCCAGATCTTGGGGTGGTTATCCAAAAGTGCTCGACGAATATACCCTCCGCAAGAAATTGATGCCAGTGGAACTCGCAATCCACAAAATGACGGGCTTGCCGGCGAACTTCTTGAAGTTGCCAGAACGCGGAACCCTGAAAATTGGAAATGCAGCTGATGTTCTGGTGATCGATCCGGTGAAGATCAAGAGTAACGCCACCTGGACAGATGCCAGGCAAGCTGCAAGCGGTTTCGATGCAGTCATTGTCAATGGCCACCTCGCATTGCACAATGACCAAATCCTAGAGAGGCAGGCAGGGCAAATGCTGCGCCGAGTCGGGGTAAATGACAATGATCTGGTCACAGCAGCTTTCGATCAGGTTGTTACCGATTATCAGAAAGCCATCCAGAAGGAAGGCGTTGTAGGAGGGTCAGTAGCTCTGGTCCGGCCTGAAAACTCACTGGTGCGCCGCCATTTTGGTGTGCTGGAGCGAGAGGTCGACCGCCTGGTTGACGACGATACGATTTTTCACTGGGCATCAGTTTCCAAGGTATTTACCGCAGTAGCCGCAATGCAGCTGGTGGAGCGAGGCAAGCTTTCTCTGGATGATGCTGTAGTGGATTTTATTCCTGAGCTTCGCCGTGCTCATAATCCTTATGGTTCCATGAGCGATATAAACATTCGTCACCTGCTTACTCATTCTGCTGGCTTCAGAGGCAGCACATTCCCGTGGAATGTTGATGGTGACAAGGCTGCCCCATCCTTCCAGGCACATGAACCTAAAAACTGGGCTCAACTTGAAGCCACTTTTCCCTATACAGGAGTGCGCTTCAAGCCAGGTACCAAGGCTTCGTATTCCAATCTGGGTATTACCGTTCTTGGCAGGATCATAGAGATTGTCTCAGGGGAAACTATCGAAGGGTATATTTCCAAGAACATCTTCATGCCCCTCGAAATGCATGACAGCTTCTTTGATGCGTCGCCGTGGCATCTCAAGGAAGATCGTGTTCATGGATACTGGTTAAGAGATGGCGAGTATGTAGACAATGGTAGCGAGCTGGATTCCGGCATTACTCATGCCAATGGTGGCATTAACGCGACTATTGCCGATATGGCAAAGTTTGTGTCCTTTTTGCTTGGCGAATCCGATGACTCAATTTTGCGAAGAGATACACTGGATGCCATGTTACAGCCACAACTGGATTTTGCGAAAGATCCGCGCAGAGAACTTTCCATTGGTTTGGGCTTCTTTGTAATTGACGAGACAAATAGTGCTGGCAAGAAGCAGGCTTTTTTTGGCCATGCGGGGTATCAGGGCGGCCACAGAAGCGCAATTTATATAGCAAAGGATGGTAGTGGTGCCTTTTTGCTGGCCGTCAATACGGCCAGAAGAGGACTGGGCAATCCGTCTGCTGAAAAATTCAGGATGGACCTGGTTGACAGTGTTTTCCCATTGCTCAGGAAATGAGGTAGTGAAAATGAAAAGATTGATTGCGATTTGTGCTGTGGCCCTGTTTGCAAATAATGCCCTGTCAGCTACTGATGACGGGCAAACGGAATTGCGTATCTTGTCGGAAGATCTGGTGGCCAGAGCAGAGGCTGACAAAGTTGTAGGAGGAACCTTTGCTGCATATAATGGTGGAAAAGAAATTCTATCTACCCAGTTTGGGTATTTTGATAATTCAGAAGCCCAGCCTATCGACAAGGATACAATTTTTCACTGGGCCTCTATTACAAAGACGCTGACAGCGATTTCCGTTATGCAGCTTGTTGAAAGGGATCTAATCAGCCTGGATGATCCTGTCACCAAATATATTCCGGAGTTCTGGCATGCCCATAATCCTTATGGAAGCATAAATGATGTAACAATTCGTCATTTGCTGGACCATACATCCGGTCTGCGAAGTCCTACGTGGCCATGGAATGCTGATGGAGCAGAAAACTCTGCTGAATGGCAGCGGCATGAGCCACTTTTCTGGTCCCAGCTATATGCTATGATGCCGTACACAGGCATACAATTTGAGCCTGGAACCCGTTATTCCTATTCCAATATTGGTAGCTCTCTACTGGGCAAAATAGTCGAGATTGTTACAGGCGACCACATTGAGGTATTTGTAGAAAAAAACATCTTTAAGCCTCTTGGGATGCGGAAATCCTATTTCGACATGACGCCCTATCACCTCCAGCAGTTTCGGCCAAACAACTATACTTGGCGGGGTGAAAAACTGGTCGATCATGGATCAGAGTTTGATACCAGTGTGACCTCGGGTAATGGCGGATTGAATGCGCCTGTAGGGGATATGGCACTGTATATGAATTTCCTGCTCGGTATGGGGAACAGTGCCCGAAATGAAGCCGTACTCAAGCGCAAGACGCTGGAAGGTATGTGGGAGCCCGGGTTCAAGACCGAATATGATCCGCTTGCCGATGAATGGTCAGCAAGCACGTTCTTCGTAATCAACTCTACAGGAGTTGACGACCGCCAGCGCAAGATAATTGGTCATACTGGCTCTCAAAGAGGTTATCGTTCCTTCCTGTATGTTCATCCAGATAGTGGCACCGCAGTGATCTGGGCTGTCACAACGACGGATAGCGAAGAACCCAGGCCTCTTCAGTACAAGAGCCGGCAGATTATGCTCGAAAAACTGATGCCATTGCTTGAGAAGGATGGACACAGCAAATAATGAATGAGCCTACCAAAATATCAAGTGATGAGCTGAGTGAATTTCGGTCCGATACACCTTCAGTTTCCCGGCGTTGCCATTTGGACAATGCCGGTGCTTCGCCAATGCCGACGCCAGTGTACGAGAAGATTCTTAAATACATGAAGCTTGAGCGTGATCTCGGTGGATACGCCGCTATGAGAGAATGTGAAGGTGAGCTTCAGGGATTATATGACAGTCTGGCCAACTTGATCGGCGCTTCGAGAGATGAAGTGGCGTTTGCCGAGAGTGCAACCCGGGCCTGGGACATGGCTTTCTATAGTATCCAGTTTCAGAAAGGTGATGTCATCCTGTGTGGTTCCGCCGAATACAGCAGCAACTATCTTGCGTTTTTGCAGGCTCGGGAGAGATTTGGCGTCGAAGTCCGGATCGTGCCAGACAATATTGACGGTACAATTGATCTTGAAGCCCTGGAAGCAATGCTTTGTGACAAAGTGCGACTTGTCAGCGTGTGCCACATCCCTACCAGCAATGGATTGATCACCGATGCTCAAGCGGTCGGGGAAGTTCTGCGAGATCATCCTGCGCTTTATTTCCTGGATGCATGTCAGTCTGTTGGTCAGCTTTTTATTGATGTAGAGGAAATTGGCTGTGATGTTTTGACATCCACGGGGCGCAAATACTTGCGTGGTCCACGAGGCACCGGATTCCTTTATGTGCGCAAGTCGGTCATGGAGCAGTTGGTGCCGCCCTTTATTGATATCAGAGCAGCTGAATGGGTGAAGACTGACGAATATCGGCTAAGGTCAAACGCCAGGAGATTTGAGGGCTGGGAATCTTCACATTCCTGTCGAATTGGCTTCAAGGCAGCAATTGACTATGCACTTGAGGTAGGGATTGACCGGATCGAGGAACGGATCAAATACCTCTCTGATTTGCTGCGAAAACAACTGGGCCAGATCGAAGGTATAACCCTTTGGGATAAAGGGCAGCAGAAGTCCGGGCTGGTTGTTTTTACAGTTAATGGCACAAATGCCTATGAGATGCGCGACCTGCTTGGCGCGGAGCGGGTAATTGTCAGCGCCCTTGATAACAGTGACGCTCGTCTGGAATTTGGAGACGGTGAAGAAGTGACGAGATTGCGTGCATCTCTCCACTATTTCAACACAGATGCCGAAATTGAGAATTTCGTCCAGACCTCGAAGCGATTGATATAGGCAGCACCTATATCAATTTCGCTTCGGTGAGCAATCCCTGGGCGCTCGCCAGTTCCAGAGCCTTGCCAGCAATGTGAAGGTCCTGAATTGCGATGCCTGAACTATCGAACAGGGTAATATCAGAAGCGCTTTGTCGACCTTTTGCTGTACCTTTCAAAACCGCCCCTAGCTCGATGATATCGCCAGCTTCGATTATGCCTTGCTCAATAGCATGTTGGCACTCATCGATTTGAATGGACTGTGACGTCAGGTCGGTGAATATGCGGGCCAGACCAAACAGTGCTGGATCGATCTCCTGTTTGCCCTTTGCGTCGCACCCCATTGCGGAAACATGCGTTCCTGGTTGAACCCAATCAGCATGAACAAGGAATGACTGTGCAGGTGTTGCTGTAATAATCATATCAGCAGCCCTGCAGGCGGTTTCGGGGTCAACGATCTGGATGTTGTCTGTTATGGAATTGACCTCATTGACAAATGCAGACGCCTTTTCAGCATCACGGGCGGCGATGAAGATGGTGTCAATCTTCCTTACCTTTGCCACTGCACGTGCTTCAAAAGCAGCCTGCGCACCTGCTCCGATCAGCGCCAGGTTTTTTGCATCCGGTCGTGCCAACAGATCGACTGCAACGGCATCTGCTGCCGCCGTCCGCAGGCGATTGAGCAGGCGCGCAGAAATGATGGCAGATATGAAGCCACTCTCTGGATCCAGCAAAATGGTGGTTGCTTCATGGTTTGGCATTCCCTTTGAGGCATTCCCTGCCCAATAGGTACCAATCTTGCCCCCGACAAGGTCTCCGGTTGCGCCAAACTTAATGTTAATCCCCTGTCCAGGAGCAACGCCAGTCGCCCTGAGAAGCGGTGCTACATGGCCAGAACCAAAAGAGGCGTCGATAAACGCCTCTTTCGTCGCTTCCAGGAAGTCGAGATCATTCGCGATTTCCTGGATAGCGTTATCTGACAGTAAGGAGATCATTTTCTGTCTTTGTGTTTTTGCTCGGCATTACTGAAAACCTTCACCTTTGGATTAAAGGTTGCCAGGTAATCCTGCACAGCTATTGGGTGAGGCGTCCGGAAGTGAGCGCCACCGCCAAAGATCAGTCCTCGGCCTTCTTTCGGGATGTTTTCAGACCACTGATAGCTTCTCATCGCGCCACCGAACATAGTTTCACCATATCCGAAGAAGATATATTCCAGAGTCGCCTCTTCGATGCCATAGATATCGATACCAGCTTTCTTGGCGGCTTCACAAATTTCGAAATAGTAATTTTCTTCGCCGGATGTTTTTGGCTTTCCGCCTCTTCCGTTCCAGGCTTCAGCGAAATAGTCGATCAGTTCCTGGCGGGCCTGATTGAATTCCGGGGAGCCGATTTCAGCTTGGTTGTAACGGTCGAGTATATGCTGTTCTGACGTGTTGAGCATTTCCATTCCAAGGAAGTCGAACTTGCCCTTTCTCATCACTTCAAGAAGGATGTCCGCGTCCTTTCGATTGCCGTGAACGGATTCCTGAACAATGTATAGGCTGTCTTCCTCCTTGGCGACAAGGTCGAGATCAGAGGTAACAGTCACTTCAGCGTGTTCTGTTTTCTTGATGTGATCTTCGACAATCTTTTCTTCCGCATAGAACGGATTTTTCAGTAGATAATCTGCCTCTTTGCCAATTGACTTGATGATGTCAGTGAGGGCTTTCACATTTGCGCGGGACTTTTCCCAGTGGTCACCATTCACGACGACGTGGCTGATTCCGATATTCATGCCCAGTGCTGCAAGGGTGCTGTTCGGGAAGAACTGTGCCGTAAAGCCTTCCTTGAATTTAAGTGTGACAGAGTGATCGTCGCTGGCAGTCACTTCGGCAAATTTGGGTGTAAAGTCAGCAATTATCTCCTCGCGTGACACATCTGCGATTGCCTGGGCACCATAAAAATCTTCCAGATATTCACGGGCATAGGCAACAGTAGGCGGGAAGGCCGGATCCATAAATCCTTCAGGTGACAGATACCGTTTGATCAGGTCAATGATGTTGGGGGTGTGAACATATCGTTCCACTTGCGTTTCTTGTGCAACAGAAACCTCTGGAGCTGCTTCAGCAGTTTGGGTTTCTGCAGTGGCGCCGCAAGCAGCAAGGGTCATCACCAGAGCTGACGTAGCAGTTGTCGTGATATATTTATTTATCAATTTCTTCATTTTCGTTTCCTCTTGTGTTCCAGAAATTGACCCGTTGCGCGGGTGGGAAATACAGAGCATTGCTCTCAGTTACACCAAAGGCTTGATACCAGGCCGGGTGATGACGAACGACCCCATTCACCCGGTAAATACCTGGAGCATGTGGGCCATATGTGGCTTGACGTACAAAGAGCGCTTCTCTCATCTTTTCAGTGCGCATTTGCGCCCAGGACATAAAGAAGCGCTGATCACCTGAATAACCATTCAGCGTTTCGTTTTTCTTGCCGGAAGCAGTCCGCTTCCAGGCTTCGTATGCAAGCGAAATACCGGAAATGTCAGCAATGTTTTCATTGGCTGTCGCCCGGCCATTCAGCTTGCTGCCATAGGGGGTGTCGAATTGATTATACTGTTCAATTATCTTGTCTGCCATAACCTGAAATTCTGCAGCGTCGCCCTTGTCCCACCAATCCCTAAGCTTGCCAGTCGCATCCATCTGTCGGCCAATTTGATCGAAAAGGTGGCTTAGCTCGTGGCCAAATATCGCGCCGATTGCGCCGTAATTTACGGCAGGGTCTGCTGCGGGGTCAAAGAATGGTGGCTCCAAAGCACCTGCCGGCATCGTAATCTCGTTGAGGCTGGGATTGGTTGCGCCACCACTGGTTTGCGGGGTGGTCATCCACCTGTCATTTGGGAGCCGGGAGTGAAGCATGGCTGCCCGCTTCATCCAGGCAGTCTTGCGAACCAAGGCCAGATTCTCGAAAAACTGGTCTTCCGAAAAATCAAATGCCTCAACTGTATCCCAGGAACCCGGATACCCGACCTTCAGATTCAGGGTGTCGATTTTTTTTATTGCTTCCGACTTTGTGTAGTCGCTCATCCAACTGGAATTGACGATCCTCTCGCGCATTACAGTTTTGATGTTGCCAAACATCTCGTCGGCCATTTGTTTGTTTCTCTCAGGGAACCAGCGTTCCACATAAAGCTGGCCGAGCGCCATGCCGAAGTACCGCTCTGTCAGCTTCGTCGCTGAAACTGACCTTTGACCCTTGTCTGTAAGCCCGGACAGTTTTCGGGAGAAGAAGTCGAATTTTAGATCGGCAATCTCGTCTGACAGGTATTGTGCGTTTTGGGTGATCAGATGGACCTTCGCCCACTTCTTCCAGACTTCAACAGGGGTGTTCCCGATCAGGGTGAGCAGTGGCTGCATCATGTCAGGTTGCTTGACCAGAACCTTTGTGATGCCGGATACACCGGCAACATCTAGGTAGGGCTTCCAGTCGAAGTCAGGAGTGAGTAGCTGTAATTCCTCAAGGCTGAGACTGTTTGCCGTTTTAAGGAAGTTTCGGGTATCAACCCTTGGCCATTGCACTCCAGCCAGTTGCTGTTCCAGGTTCAGGATTTCGTTCGCGGAAGTTGCCGCAGAAGGCGTGCCTGATAGCTCCAATACGTCTATAAGATAGGATCGATAGTTTTCCAGAGTTTCACTGGATTTCTCCGTACCATCCAGGTAGGTCTTGCGGCTGAGAGCTATGCCACCTGGTTCAAGTGTATAACGGAGCCAGCCAGGGTGGTGAAAATCATAGAATACTGACGCCTTGATTGGCGAAGGCTGGCCAGACCAGGGCGCGCTGGCGAAGAGAGCCATCAATTCTTCATGTGAAGTAATGGTGTTGATTTCGGCCAGCTGCTTCGTCAAAGCTGACAACCCGATTTCGTTAATTGCGGCTGAATTCATATAGCTGTTGTAGAAACGCCCAACATTTGAAAACAGTATACTCTGATCAGGATTTGCAGTCGCATCGCCAATTAGCTCTGCAATCCGCGACACGCGTAATCGGGTTAAGTCACTTCGTGTACCTTCGTAGCTGCTGTCTGCCGGGAACTGGTGAGTCTTGTACCAGTTGCCGCCTACGTAACGAAAGAAGTCATCTCCAGGATCAACAGAACTGTCCATTTTGGATAAGTCAATTCCGAATGGCTCAAATCTGGGCTCTGGCTCTATATTATCCGATCCACAAGCAGCTAGCATTACAGCAAGTGATGTTGCTGTCATAAATGAAGCTTGATGCTTATTCATTCTTTGCATACCGGCATCCTTTTGAATGGCTTCTGCGCGAATCAAGAAATTGATGGATATTGGATCCAATTTGGGATATTGGTACATCAGTTAGGCCCTTATGGCAATGACTTTCTATATATGGGCAGACTTGGCCACTGATTGTAAGAAGGTAATCGGGAAGTGGCCAAATCAAAAAAGCGACAGCGACAAAGACAATGGGGGAAGAACAATGAGAAATATACAATCAACTCTGGCTCTTCTGACGGCGGGCCTGCTGGTAGCTGGGTGTGACGGGGCTGGCCAGCCAGAAGCAATGTCCGATCTTACTGGTGAGCAGGAAATATCGGCTGTGCAGAGCGCCGGGACAATTGAGCAATTTGATGCTTCATATCTTGGACCACTCGTTGGAAACGCACAGACAGTGATTTTCGGTGAAGACTCCCACGGCATGGACGCTATTCATCAAGTGGTTCCACAGATGTTCAGGTATCTGGTGGAGGAGCACGACTTTAGGGTTTTTGTTTTTGAAGTTCAATGGAATGTAACTGAGGGTATTCAGGATTTCCTGGACTCTGATCGCACTGAATTGAACAGTGACGACTCCTATTGGCTGAATGGCGCGTTCGCCTCGCAGCATATTGCAGACATGCTGGTCTGGATACGGGAGTTCAATAAGGCCAATCCTGATGATCCAATATTGATTGCCGGTTATCAGCCGGAGCAGCCGGTCACAGACTTCCGTAACCTATTGACTTATCTGGACCGAATTGCACCCGATTCTTCAACTGATTTGCGTGCAGGCGTCGACATCTGCCGCGCAAGTGACAGCACAAAATACAAAACCGAACTCGATTTCATTATCGACGGCTTCAAATATCGCAATGAAGGCAAGCCAAGTTTCACGGACGAGGAGCGCTCAGCCTGCCTGAAAGGCATCCGGGCGATCAATATGTTCCTGGATACGCATCAACCCGAGTTGGTTTCAAGCAGCGATCAACGTGCGTTTGAATACGCCAAGCTGCAAGCCCAAAGTCTGGATGTGAGTTTTGATGTGTTACGCAGGGCCGCTGATTCCGCGACTTTTTCAGAAGATACCTCGATCGAGGAATCTACAAGGTTACAGGGTATTGTCTATCATCACGGGGACATGGCCAGGCACAATATCTATCAGAAACTCAAGGAAATGAACTTCGCAGACAAACGTATCTTTCACTGGATGCACAATTGGCATGGTTTCAAGTATTCGTCAGACACAGGCCCATCTGCGGGTGCAGCAGGTATTCCAGAAGGAACCCATTCATTTGGTGAGAGGACATACGCACACGAAGGCAGCGATAATGTAATAGTAATTGGTAATGTAGTCCCTTGCAGGGAAACATGTGATGAGCCTGAGAACTCAATAGAAGTTGAATTTGATCGTATGTTTGGTGAGCAACCAACTTGGGTGACAACCAGCGCTCCAGAGGCTGAAACCGGCATCGGATTTAATACTGCCCGAGACTTGTATGCAAACCATCATGGTTTCGGTTTTTCTGGCGTTGTCCTTTCGCGCCAGGCGGATGCTGTTCTTTATTTGCCAAAGTCACTCACCGTCAGGGACGCTGCAAAAGCCCGGGCATCAAAAAAGTGACCGGGTTTCACTTTAGAAAGGGGAAGGCGGTCAGCGCTCCCCTTTTTTTGTAATTGAACGAAGCCTATTTCCGATCGCTAAGTTGCGTTGGCCGCGCTCGGCTCGTGGTGTCCACAAAGATCAGACTGTCATAGCTCTTGGTCAGGTGTCGTGGAGGATGTTTTGCTTCCAGTTCGTCAGAGTACACGGCTCCAGTCCAGCGTAACATCCTTGGTACATTGAACCAGTGGTCCGCCTCGCTGCCCCGGGGCAATTTCCTCAAATCCAGAAAGAAGCTGGCGACATTTGTTTTAGCCAGTAAATGGCCGACATACCCTTCAGTTGCTCCGGAAACTAGGAATTCAACCAACTTGCCTTTCTGTTGGCCGGTCGCCTTCGGATCCAGAGCCTGAAAGCCTCCCTGGTTGAAGACAAAGCCGATATTGAAATAGTCATCGCCATGTTTTTCGCCAAGGATCATACCCATAGTAATATCAATGTCCTTTTGGCGGGTTTTCGCCACGTGAGCATTGTGAGCCCAAATATAGATTTTTCCATTTTCTGAAACATTGCCCTGCATCCATTTGATCATATCCGCCATGCCATGATCCCGAACACTTCGAACTGTATCGCTACCAGTAAAACGCCACGTGTCCGGATATGCCATTCTCAGGCCCCACGCAGCAGCCAGGGCTGCACCATGAGCCTTCCTGAACTCGGACGGTGAGGTTTGTTCGGTTAGTAGGTCTCTATTTTGGGACAGGAACAAATATATATCTGTCGCGTGCCGCGTAAACGCAATCAGCGATTCAGGACTATTCACCTGTTTCACCAGTTCGCTTCGATTTTCAAACTGCTCACCGGTCAGGAGTTTCCGAAATAGCTCGAATGGTTTTGTCAACTCCATTGACCGGGAGTCGTTCAACCCTTCCATGTAAGCAAGGACGTGAAGCAGACTGCTACTGCTGCTCTGGGTGTCAAATCCAACAAATGTGAGTTTTTCATCGTGAGTTGCATTGTAGTCTCGCATCCAGCGAACCAGCTCAACGACTTCCTCTGTATCCCAGGGCCAAAAGCCCATGTCATGGACAAGCTGTTCAGGATCTCCTTCACCAGTTTTGACATATTCGTTTATTGCAAACGCCTTGGCGAATGGTGCCTCAAGAGCAAAGACCCGGAACTCCTTGTGTTGAACCAGATATTGGAACAGGCGATGTTTCAGTTGGAAAAATTCTCTGGTCCCATGTGTGGCTTCTCCTGCGGCAACGATTGATGCATCACCGATGGCCTCACCCAGCCAGGCCAGATCCTTTGTATTGGTTGATGGCTCAATACGGGAAATTGGTTCCAGCTGGCTTCCTACCCACTCAACCACTTCAGAGTCATCTGCAAGTGACATGGCAGCAGTAGACCAAATGATGACCAGAACAGTGCCAATAAATCGACTGAATTTCACCATTCTTGATACTCCCCCGCAATTCATATTGAAATTGGATCCAATATCCATATACTAAATTCCGAACAATTGATAGGCAATAAGTCCTGTCAAAATTTGCTGATAATGTAGCAAAACACCAGGAGGTATTGGTGCTCAACGAAAATCATTCGATAGAAATTTTAATTCCATGTTTTGGTTTAAATCCTCCGCATTGGATGCGGAAGAAAAGCTAAAGAGAGCGCCAGAGGCGCACCGTTAAACAAACGCAACTTCAGTTGCTACTTTCAAACCTACCGACTTAAGTCGGTAGTGGTTTAGAAGATCTGGAACGGCAGGTCCTTTGGGCTTCGACATGGATGATTCACAATGCCAACAATATTCGCCCAAAAGCAGACCGACTGAAGGTTGGAGGTCATCAGGCATCCTGTGCCTCAATTGTAAGTTTGATGACAGCTCTCTATTTTGACCAAATGAGAGACTGCGACAAGATTGCGGTCAAGCCACACGCTTCTCCGGTGATGCATGCAATCATGAGAATGCTGGGGCATCAAACACTCGAAAATGTCCAGAACTTCAGGTCATTTGGTGGAGC
The DNA here is from genome assembly GCA_963921265.3 of Kordiimonas sp. Lineage (GTDB taxonomy): Bacteria > Pseudomonadota > Alphaproteobacteria > Sphingomonadales > Kordiimonadaceae > Kordiimonas. Next base: position 2,104,758 of record OZ001196.2, on the reverse strand, counting down.
ACAATCGTATCCTTCCCGCACAAAAGACAAGCCACCTGTAGACTTTTCCACGGGATCAGTTGGTATGGGAGTGGCTGGTACCTTGTTCGCTTCACTTACCCAGGATTATGTTCAGGCGCATTCCTTGCGGCAAGACGGCCAGGAAAATAGTCGAATGATCGCACTTGTCGGAGATGCCGAATTTGATGAGGGCAACATCTTTGAAGCCATGCACGACGGCTGGAAGCACAAAATCCGGAATTTGTGGTGGGTCATTGATTACAATCGCCAAAGTTTGGACGGCGTTGTAAGCGATGCACTTCAGGACACGATGAAGAGAGTTTTCGACAGTTTTGGATGGCGTGTAAAGGAATTGAAATTCGGAAAGAAGTTGCTTGCTTATCGCGAAAGGCCTGGTGGGGAAGCTTTGCTGGACTGGATCGAGAATTGCCCCAACCAACTGTATTCCGCGCTGACATATCAGGGTGGTGATGCCTGGCGTTCAGCGATAGCTGAGGGCCTGTCAGATACTTCAGGAATACGGGAATTGCTTGATTCTCACGACGATGTATCGCTGGCCGGAATTATGACCGATCTGGGCGGACACTGTATGGAGTCTATTCTGGACGCATTTAATTCCATGTTTTGGTTTAAATCCTCCGCATTGGATGCGGAAGAAAAGCTAAAGAGAGCGCCAGAGGCGCACCGTTAAACAAACGCAACTTCAGTTGCTACTTTCAAACCTACCGACTTAAGTCGGTAGTGGTTTAGTGATTGTGACGATGATATTCCGACTGCCTTCGTTGCATACACTGTCAAGGGGTACGGTTTGCCCCTTGCCGGTCACAAGGACAATCATGCAGGCCTGCTAACGAATGCGCAGATGGAAACCTACAGATCTTCAATCGGGGTAAAGAAAGGGCATGAATGGGATTTGTATGCCGGCAGCGAGATTGCCGCAACTGAGATCAGATCTTACTTAAATAGTATACCCTATGCCTCGAAGAAAGCCGAAAAACGGACCGCTTCATCAACACCTGGACAAATCTCCAAGGGTGGTCTCTCCGGCACGTTGAGCACACAAGAAGCATTTGGGAAAATACTCTATGGCCTTGCAGGCGACGACAGTGAACTTTCACGTCGAATAGTAACGACATCGCCTGATGTAACCGTATCAACCAATCTGTCGGGCTGGGTGAACCGGCGGGGTTTGTTTGCGAGGGAACGGGAAGAAGATACCTTTAAGGATAAGCGAATTCCATCTTCTCAAATCTGGCGAAAGTACCCGAATGGCCAACATATTGAACTGGGCATTGCCAAGAACAATCTTTTTGTGTTGTTGGGCCAGCTTGGGTTGTCATCGGAAATGTTTGATGCCCCATTGGTTCCCGTAGGTACAGTCTATGACCCATTTATCTCCCGAGGGCTGGATGCCTTGAATTACGCCCTTTACCAGGGAGCCAAATTCATATTGGCAGCAACCCCGTCTGGTGTGACTCTTGGGCCAGAAGGTGGCGCGCACCAGTCTTTTTACACACCTCTGATCGGAATTGGACAAGATCGACTTTCCTACTTTGAACCTGCCTATGCAGATGAACTGGCCGTCTTGATGGAGCACGCGATTGAGGAGGTGCAAAAGCCGGATGGAAATGCCTTCTATTTCCGCCTTTCCACCCGCCAGATAGAACAGTTACCCCGGCAACTGAGCGTTCAGGAGGAAGCAGATATTGTATCCGGCGCCTATTGGCTTAAGGCTCCGCATCTTTCTACTAGTGTATGTTTGGTTTATACCGGTGCAATTGCTCCAGAGGTCTTGAGTGCAGTAGGAGATACAGCCGGAATGCATCCGCACGTGGCGGTTCTCTCTGTTACTTCGCCGGACAAGATATATAGGGATTGGTCAAATTCGCCAGGCGAAAGCCACATTGACCAACTGTTTGCAGAACTGCCTCGGGATGCCAGATGTGTGACTGTACACGATGGCCATCCCCTGACGCTGAGCTGGTTGGGGAGCGTGCAAAGAAACCCTGTTCGTCCTATTGGCATATCGACCTTTGGCCAATGTGGCAATCTGCATGATCTTTACAGACATTTTGGCATGGACAAGGATTCAATCCTTGATGCGGTTCTTCCTGCTGGAAAAGCCCGTCACTCTGAAGCAATTTCAAGTGCGTGTGACGCAAATGTGTGAGTGAAGCCGAATGGATAGCGTATTTTCAAATAGTCAGGAATTGACCGTAAAGGCCTTTATTCTTGTTTCATTGAAGGTCCAACAGGAAGTTGTGCTTGAACGGTTTGAAAACCGTTTGGCTGGTAGGAAGAAAGTGAAATCGGTCACCCGATTGAATGGTGAAGTTGATTTCATCGTTGAATATCAGGACGAAAACCTGAGTGGCTTCAACAAATTCAGGCAAGGCGTAATTAGTTCCTGCCCAGACGTTGAAAGACCGTGCACACATGTAGGTGCCTGTTGATTCAGGCGAGCGAGGCTTGATTGCCGGGTTGTGTTTTCCTAGAGCTGGAGATTGGAAAGATGTTGAAAACAACCATAGTGGTTTCCGTGATTATCACTGGCTTGATGAATGCTGGCTTACTGCGGGCCAATGAGCACGAGGTGAATTCAGAGCGTGAGCGTCCCTTTTCGCTTCCGAAAAACACATCTGTTTCAATCACCGAGGGTGACCTGCGACAACGCATAGCACTTTTTGCTGCTGATGAATTTGAGGGTAGGGGACCAGCCACCCCTGCCGGGGAATTGGCAGCTGACTGGATAGCGGCAGAAATGCATAGAATTGGCTTGGAGCCTGCGGGTGAGGAAGGTGGCTGGTTCCAAAAAGTTGAGGTGATCGAGCAAACTCTTGATGAAGAACGCTCTTCAATTTCAATTATAACACCGGGGAGACAAGAGAGGTCACTTGAGTTGGGCAGAGATCTGGTCGTTTGGTCTAAGCGACAAAATGAGGCTGACCTATCTTGGTCGGCTTCAAATCTGGTGTTTGTTGGATATGGAATTGTTGCCCCTGAATTTGGGTGGAATGACTATTCCGGGCTCGACGTAGAAGGAAAAACCGTTGTCATACTCGTCAACGATCCAGGGTTTGCCCGACGTGATGAATTGTTTGATGGTGAGGCCATGACCTACTACGGGCGTTGGACCTACAAGTTTGAAGAAGCTGCTCGGCAAGGGGCAACCGGAGCAATCATCGTCCATCAGGAAAAGCCAGCTTCCTATAATTGGGACTTGGTTCGGCGTTCGTGGTCCGGTACCCAGGCAGATTTGGTCAGAGCAAACGCTGGTGAAGACCGAACTCTTTTCGAAGGATGGCTGAGTATTGAAGCTACGAAGGCCTTGTTCGATGACGCAGGAGCGGATTTCGAGGGCGCATACCAGGCCGCCAGCAAAAGAAACTTTCGTCCAATCAGCCTTGGCGAATTGTCAATTAGCGGAGAAATGTTCAGATCTGTCAGGCGGACAGCATCCAGGAATGTTTTGGGACGCATTCGGGGTACTGATATGCCGGAAGAGCATATCCTTTATGGCGGGCATTGGGATCACCTCGGTGTCTCGGACAAGCCGGATGCTAGTGGCGATCGAATTTACAACGGCGCAATTGATAACGCTACTGGCATATCTGCCATCCTGGAGATCGCGGAAGCTATGAAAGAAGCGAGACCTGCAAGGAGTGTATTGTTCATCGGATTTACTCTTGAAGAGAAAGGCTTGCTTGGTTCAGCCTATTATGCGGCTTATCCCATGGTGCCGCTTCACAAGACAGTCGCCGGCTTCAATATTGATGCGCTAATTCCCAGTGGACCTACCAATGATATGGTTGTGCTTGGGAGCGGAGCATCAGAGTTGGAGGATATCCTTGCTAGCCACCTATCCAGGGATGGACGATATATAACTCCCGATCCTTTCCCGCATTTTGGTAGTTTTTATAGATCAGACCATATCTCACTGGCCAAAAAAGGGGTTCCAATGTTGTATGCTGATGAGGGTGTCGATCTGATCGACGGCGGAACAGCTGCAGGGAAAGCCTTGAAGGAGCATTATCTGAAGGAGCTGTACCACCAACCTGCAGACAATTACGCAGAATCCTGGAAGTTGGAAAGCCTGAGACAACATGCACAAGCTCTGTTTGATACCGGGTTTGAGATAGCGTCATCAGACGCGTGGCCGACATGGTATCCTGGAAATGAGTTTGAAAAAATCAGGCAGGAATCGCTTGCATCCGGAAAAGACTAGCAGGTCAGTCCGTGAATTAGGCGATAGCAAAACAGATCTGAGTTTAGTTTCCATTTGATGGAGTAAACCCTCCGCCTTCAGGCGGACTGCTTCAGCATGGAACAAAAGCTTATGATCACTCTCCCGCTAAAATGAATGCCCTGCAGGATGAGGCTTCATTTTAGCGGGAGAGTGATCATGCACTATGACAAGGGCAAGCACACGGTTTTTCACCATCGGTATCATCTGGTGTGGATTACGAAATACAGATATCCGGTCCTGAAAGGCCAAGTTCGGCTTCGTGTGCGTGAGCTTGCCCGGCAAGTGTGTGCAGAACTGGATGTTGATATTATCAGTGGCGTCCTGTCCGCAGATCATATCCATATGTTTGTCTCGGTTCCACCCAAGCTGTCGGTGAGCTATGTGATGCAGCGGATCAAGGGGCGCACATCACGCAAAATCCAGATGGAGTTTCCGGACCTGCGAAAAAGATACTGGGGCAGGCGGTTCTGGGCGCGTGGATATTTCTGTACAACAAGCGGACCTGTGACCGATGAACTTATACTTCAGTAGATCAAAAGTCACACTCCATCAGATAACTCTACCGGCATAAGCCGGTAGTGGTTTAATTCCATGTTTTGGTTTAAATCCTCCGCATTGGATGCGGAAGAAAAGCTAAAGAGAGCGCCAGAGGCGCACCGTTAAACAAACGCAACTTCAGTTGCTACTTTCAAACCTACCGACTTAAGTCGGTAGTGGTTCAGTGTTTTGCTCGCAGAAGGATATCTAACCATATACCTTCTGTACGACATGCCACTGGTAACATTGGCTCTTGGCGATGTTTTCAAATGTGCGTTCGCTGTTTTTATGGCGCAATTCGCACGGACTTTCATCGACACCAAAACGAATTTTCCCTTCATGCACAAGTTTCTTGGCGTACTGATTGTGGGTGGTTCAATTGTTGTTCTCATGCAGGCCGGGCTTTCGGTTTATAGCGAAGAAATCAAGGTGGCCCTGCGCATTGCTGCTTGGATTGTGGCAACTTTTGTTGCCTTGACCCTGCCTTTTGTCGGTTTCTTTGCGACAAAACGCTTGGGGTATCAGTATTTTCCGTTGATCATTTCTTGGTCCAGCCTTGCCTTGTTTATCCTGTATATCGCGTTTGTGTTTTCTGGTTTGGTAAAAGGTTTACCCTTCCATTGGCATTGGACCGGGCCCGTTGGGCTGTTTGAAGCAGTGTTTGCGACCCTCTCACTTGGCCTGCATTTGCGGAAACTGCAAACGGACAGAAAGAAAGCCCAGAATGATCTGGAAACGAGCCTGAGGGAGCAACTGAAGTCCAGCGAACGCGCAAAAGAGTTGGCGCAAGAGCAGGCAGCCACCCTCGCGACAATGCATGACCAAAGCAGCCTTTTGCATGCATCGGGACATGATAGCCAGCAGGTATTGTTTGCCCTGAACACCGTGCTTGAAACCACGGCGCATGGTGATGATAAGGGTATTTCGGGGCAGCAGCTAGGTATCATTAAATCAGCAGCGAAATATCTGGAGAGCATTATTTCAACAACCATGTCTTCTTGGCACGCAGCGACAGAGAAGTTTGATTTCCTGGTGTTGAGTGAGTTCAAGCTTGGGGAGCTGCTTACAACGATTGAAACCATATACACGCCAACAGCGACCGGGAAAGGTATTCGGCTTTCAACATCTGTCGACCCGGAAAGAACAATGGTGGGGGACTATGCGCTGTTGTTCAGGGCGATTTCTAACCTCGCTAATAACGCACTCAAATACACGACGGAGGGCGATGTTAGCATTGAAGCTGATTTTGGTGCAGATAATCAGGTTATCGTTACCATTAAGGATACGGGTTCAGGCATGAGCGCGGAGCTTATTGGGCGGCTGTTGGACCCTGCGTCTCAGCGTGTTCAAGGGAGCCCGTCTAAAGGCGGCAGCGGTGTCGGATTTGGTGTGGCCGCGAACATTATCTCCAATCTATGCGGTGAGGTAGCGATTGCCTCAGAAGAGGGACGTGGCACGTGTGTTACCGTCACACTGCCACAAGTCGGAGCCGAAACGGACATTTCGCCTTCTGGTTCCGGTGCGAAAGGCCGGGTCGGCGCTTATCTGTTGGTTGATGTGGATGGGTTAGAGGAAGATGCGGCCATCACAATGATGAAACAGGGGCGAGAAAAAGCCGGAAAAATTGTTGTCGCCACGTCAAATACCTCAAGCAAAATGCGCAGTCGCCTGAGCGCCAACGCAGATATCGCCATTTTAAAACCGATTGCCGACAGGGTGAAATTACATCCGGCGTTCAATACGCCCTAAGCGGATGCTAGTAAATCTATCAAGCCGAGTTCAACCGCGTAAGGAACGATCTTGCGATTGCTGGAAACACCCAGTTTTTCACGCAGTTCACCAATATGAAAAGATACTGTTGGCATTGCGATATTGAGCTTGTATCCGATTTCTTTATTACTTTCGCCTTGTGCCATATAGTGCAGTATTGCCATCTGTCGTGGCGAGAGCTTGATATTGACAGGGTTTGTCTCTTCAAATGTAGTTCGCATCGCCGAAGAGCAATAGATTTTGCCCTGGATAGCGTGTTCAATCGCTACAATCACTTCACTTGAAGGATCAGCTTTGCTGACAACGCCGCGAGCGCCCATTTTTAAGGCCAGATGGCACTGGCGAGCACTTTTCTGGCCAGTAAGTATCACTACAGTCATATCAAGTCTGCCAACCAATTCAGCCAGCAGGTCAATGCCGTTCATGTCCGATAACTGAAGGTCAAGAACGATGACATCAACGGCATTTTTCTTGATGAAAGGCAGGACATCTACCCCCTGATTGAGGGTGCCTACGATGCCATAGTGCGGATGCTCCCTAAACAGGAGTTTCAGCCCCAGGTGGGTTAATTCATGATCGTCAACCAGTAGAATCTTCGTTGAAGTATCCGACATACACTCAAGCTCTTAGCCTCTTTGATCCAACCAGACTACATGGGAGCTTGTGCTCATTAAACCCTGAATAAATTCGGGTTCAGGCGAGCGCGATGTATTACCGAAATGCAAAACGCGTCATACGCTGCTATATGACCTGAAGATGGATGTTCGTTTACAAGGGGGCTTAAAACGAGTTTTGTGAGTTTCGAGACTCACACAAAAATGCACACAAAATTTTTCTATGAAATTTATTAACTATATAATTCAATAGCTTAATGAGCTATCAATCAGGCTCATAACCTGAAGGTCGTAGGTTCAAATCCTACTCCCGCAACCAAAGCAAGCCAGCTAAGTATATAACTTAGCTGGCTTTTCCTTTTCCTGTTTGAATTTTCCCACAATGTAAACCCGCTAAATAGGAGAAGTTCGGTATGTAACGCTTCAACATATATCCCTCTATCTAAGCTTCCAGCAGCAAGTACCCAGAATTCATCTATCTTATTAGCTACTTTAACCGTTGAGTTACGAATGATACCTTTCAGCGATTCATGTCTCATAAATTGCGGTTTGTATGCTTCTTACTCATTTCTCTCTGATAATACTGGCAAGCATGCTGTTGCCATGTGCCGCATTTTTCGGCGTATACCGCACGAAATTTAACCGCCCAATTCGGGCAAGAATGCTGGCCTACCTTGGTTGCGCCATTGTGTTTTTGCTCATGACATTTATGGATAACAGTATTTATCCGCTTGGGTATCGGCTTTTTTATGTCGCCGAGTTTCCGACTATATTGGTAGAAACCATCGTATACCTCGAGCTGTGTCGATATATTGCAGGCATAAAAAGCCGCTTTTTTAATTCCATGTTTTGGTTTAAATCCTCCGCATTGGATGCGGAAGAAAAGCTAAAGAGAGCGCCAGAGGCGCACCGTTAAACAAACGCAACTTCAGTTGCTACTTTCAAACCTACCGACTTAAGTCGGTAGTGGTTTAGTAGAGTCTTCTGGGGCTTTTTAGGAACATCCATAACGCTATGGCTTTATGGTTTTTACGTTGCTGTTTCAGGACAAGCTGACCACGGCGGGCCCGAATATAATGTCCTCCTTATTCTCCCTATCGCTCTCCTCTATCTGTCATTTTTTATGATGGCATACGGCCTCTATAAGCATACCGGCTTGGTACCCTTTTTTCTGCGGAAAGCCTGGCAGGCCATTGCCAAGGACGATGACGCAGGAAAAGCCATCTTCGGTTTTTTCATCACGTCACTCGCTTATGTTCTGGGGTCATGGGCCCCTATATTAGCGCGTATCACAGACCTGAGGCTGGAGGTTGTTTACGGTAGTTTTTTTGCCAACAACCTGACCATTTTTACATTCATCATCGTCACTTATTTTCTGTATGTCGAGCGCCGAATTGACCTTGCCCAAAAGCTGACCAGTTTTCTGATTGTTATCATCATGACCGCTTTTGTCGCAGTGGTATTGGCCTTCTATACAGAAGAAGAGGATATGCCGCTCGAAGATGCAGCCTTTTTTGCCGAGCATAGCTTGGTCTTTACGGCTGTTTCCGATAGCCAGTATCAAGCCATTGCTGCACCCAAAAGCTGGCATAACGGGGCCTCTTTAAATCATGTGGCCCAGCAAGAAGCTGTATTGATTGACCTGCCATTTTCCTTGCAATTTTATGGAAAATCATACCAGTTTCTCGCAATAAAATCAGATGGACAGGTGTTTCCCCTACAGCAAAAAGAGGCCGTACCAGAAGTTATGGCAGGGCCCACATGCGTCTGGAACCAAACTGTGATCGCGCCGCTTTGCTTTTTGGGCTTCAACAGCAACATCAAAACATCGTCTTCATCTGATCAGATGGTGGTCACATGGACTGTGCCAGACACTACAAATCAGGCGGTCATGCAATTGATTGTGAAGCGCTCTGGTCAAATACAGTTCAACTATGAGAATGTGCCTGCAAAAGCCTCGATTGTCCGTGAAACAAGCATTGGCCTGAACAATGGCGCAGGGCCATTTTTGCAGAATGCGTCATTGTCTGCACTGCCATTGGTATCTGGCAATAATGAGGCCTTGTGGTTTGACCTGAATTTTGGCCGGCGATCGAGCATTCATTCCCGTTTATGGCCTGTGGTCGCATTTCTGGTTGTTCTTTTTGTCGTCGTGACTGTTGGTTTCAATGTGCTCCTAAATCTCATGATCCAGAGGCCCCTTGAAAATATCCGGTCCGGCCTGCGGAAAGTGAACAATGGCCAACTGGATGCGCCACTAAAGCAACCTTCGCGTGACGAATTCAGCGATGTTGCGGACGGTTTTAACACTATGCTTTCATCTCTTAATGAAACGCGCCAACGGTACGATGAGCAAACGGAACTCATGGAAAATGAGTTGACCTACCGCACCGTGCAAGCGGCCAAGAAAATCGACCCGGACCTGTTATCCAAAGATCAGGTTTTTGAGCAGAAACTGCGTTCTACCATTGAAGACAATATGTCGAACGCCAATTTTCAGGTTTCAGAACTGGCAGATGCCATGGCCACCAGTACACGCCAATTGCACCGCCGGGTCGTGAACCTGACCGCCCAAACACCCGCCGCCCTCATTCGGCATCTACGCCTGGAATATGGCCATCAGCTTCTGTCGGCGAAGGCTGCAACGGTTTCAGAAGCTGGATACAAGGCTGGATTTAAGGATGTCAGCTATTTTGCCAAACTTTTTCACAAAAAGTATGGCGTTGCCCCATCAGAAGTATTGAATTCAGAATAATATATTCACTTCAAAGACTTAAACGGTTTCTTCTCAGAAAACCCCTCAGTAAAAAACTGCCATTCATCGGGTAGATTTCTGCCATGTCATAAATCTTGGACAATTTGGCAGGATTTTTATCGGCCCTCCCGCAATGTTCATGGGGCGTTTCCAAACAAAGGCTGGAAACAGTGAGTAATGGAAACCTGAAGATAGAAATTTAATTCCATGTTTTGGTTTAAATCCTCCGCATTGGATGCGGAAGAAAAGCTAAAGAGAGCGCCAGAGGCGCACCGTTAAACAAACGCAACTTCAGTTGCTACTTTCAAACCTACCGACTTAAGTCGGTAGTGGTTTAGTACATTGATGGGTAACAGGGGTAACCCGGAACTCGAGCCGTTTACTGTAAATCAATGGGAGTTAGGCGCAGAATGGTATTTTCATGATGAGGGAATTCTCGGCTTCACTTACTTCAGGAAAAATTTCTCAAGTCTTATTGGTAGCGAAACTGTAATTCTACAGAGAGAGCAAAGCACAACGACGGGCGGTACCACGGGCGGTCTGTTAGACGTAGAGTTTACTCAGCCATTCAATACCGGTGATGCTAACATCAAGGGTTTTGAGGTTTCGTTGCAATCGAGCCTTTATTTCTTGGGCGATAATGAGATTTTCGAGCAATCCGGGTTTATTTTCAACTATACGGACTTAAGTTCTGAGGCGCAGCTAGAATCCATTGATGGTTCGCAGCTCCAGCCGTTTCCGAACCTTTCGCCCTCTAGTCTAAATGCAGGTGTTTATTACGACAATGGACGGTTCGACGCTCGCCTGAACTATGCTTGGAGAAAGGGTTTCCTTCAGGATGGGTTGGATCCAGCTGGAAATTTCTTCTTCCAAGAAGACTTTGGTCAACTTGATATGACGGTCAATTACGACATCAATGACACAATGACTGTGGTCGGCCAAGTGAACAACATCCTGGGAGAGACGCTCGACTTCTCAAGTTCTGCTTCCCGGGTGTTGGTGCGACGCTTGAATTTACCAGTTCAGGCAATCGTCGGGTTGAAGGTTAACTTCTAGGCGACGAAAAAGGGACCCTCACCTCCCGTCGCGTAGGGTGATGGCTTTGCACGCGCCAATGTGTGCAAACCATCACCCAGCCTCCTTTAATCGCTCCGTTATCTAGGACCTGATATGTGGAAACTATTTGTATTCGTTTTAACTGTAGTGGTTTTGTTTGCACCGGGTGTGCCAGCAACCGAACATTCCATAAAAGACCTTCGAGGCGCCTATGAGGATTATGATTCTGGGCGCTTATTCGTGGTAGCTCATCGTGGGTGCTGGGCCGCAGCACCTGAAAACTCAGTTGCCGCGATAGAAGCCTGCATAAAGATGGGTGTCGAAGCAGTTGAAATTGATGTTCAGTTAACTAAAGACAAGAAGCTGATAGTATTTCATGACCGTACACTGGACCGAATGACCGATACATGGGGGTATGTTTCGGACAAGTCATTCGATGAGATTCGCTCCCTGGCATTGATGGAACGCGATGGATCGCTCGCAAAGCTGGCGTCTAGGCGCTTTAAAACATTCCACAGAATTCCAACGCTCAAAGAAGTGTTTGAAGCAGCGCGCGGAAAGATCATGATCAATCTGGAGATCAAGGCAAACGCACGCGCGGGCTATGCCGAAACGTTTGAAGCAGCAGCAAATTTGGCCCGTGAAATGGGTGTGGCTGACCATGTGCTTTGGAAGATCCCGCCCGTTAGACGTGGGGGCGACTTGTCGAGGGCAGACACGAATACCAGAACCTTCGATGTGGAGGGTTTGCCATACGTGATGCCGATCGTTTGGCAAAACCAACGACCATTTATAGACCAAATATCTGACTTTTCTGGCCTTCCGGTAAGGGGCTTTGAAGTCGTGGGGCAGGACGTAGGCTATTGGCCACTTATGGCTGACGGTAGAATTTCTGGTGCGGATCAATTTCGCTACATGGGAATTGCTGTGTTGCCTCAGTGGTCTGCGGGTTTCGCCGATGAGGGGGCAATGCTAGCACCAGACAAAAATTGGGGCAGGCTCATTGATCTAAGATTTGACCTTATCATGACGGATCGACCAGAAGCTTTGATTTCTTATCTTGAAACCAAAGGGCTAAGATAAATGTCGAAACATTTGGTAAATTTGCTCTTTGGGATTCTTTTTTTTGCCGGCGATATTCATACAATTGGTGCGGCGGGTAGTGACGGTTTGACGCTTGATCAGAAGCGACTGAACGAGGTTCAATATATCGCCACTCACAATGCCTATCATATCTCTCCAGCTCCGGGAGTTGATGTACTTCTGCGGCAAAATAACATTCCGTTAAAAAATGGCGGGAGTACACGGGAACTTGCAGATGCCCTTCAATACAGTCATTTGCCACTCAGAGCGCAATTGTCATTGGGTATACGAGCATTTGAGTTTGACCTGCTCGCCGATCCTGAAGGTGGTAGATTTTCTTCAAATAACTTTGAGGCGATACTAGACAAAAGGAACTTACCAGGACTCCAATATAGTGACCCCTTAGACCACATGATGTTGCCGGGTTTAAAAGTGTTCCATACTCCTGATTTTGATCAGAACACTACTTGTAAACTGTTTGTAACTTGTCTGCAGGATCTTGCTGAGTGGTCAAGAGAAAACCCTCGGCATTTTCCGATAATAGTTTTTTTGCAACCTAAAGAAAACACAGCGCCCAAAGTCGATATAGACCACGAGCCAACGAGCGTGCTGCCATTCGGGATCGCTGAATGGCGTCAAATGAGTGCGATACTCACCAATGTGTTAGGCCGAGAAGCTGTTTTTTCGCCTACTGACCTCCGCTTAGATGGCCAGTCAGTTGTAGAGACGTTGGCGACAAAGGGTTGGCCGACAGTGGGTAGCTTGCGCGGCAAGTTTTTGTTCTTTTATTTTTTGCCCGAAGAAGCCACAGAACGCTTCCGGAAAGGTATGAAGAATAGTCCCGAAAATTCCTTGTTTACGGTCGTTTGGCCTTTGAGTTCTTCAGGTCCTTTTGAACCAAAACCCGACAACGCTATGGCAGTTATACTGGACCCGCAGTCGCCATTGATTGAAGAAGCCATTGCTATGAACCTCTTGGTGGTGACGAGGGCGGATGCGGATACCCGTGAAGCGAGAATGAATCTAGGCTCTCGAAGAGATATAGCCTTCTCTAAGGGAGCTAATTTAGTTCTCACAGACTATCCATATCGAAACTCGCAATTCTCGGATTACTCGGTGACCTTCAGCGGCTTGGATCAGTATGTGCGCTCTGCCCAAAATGCCTCAGAGATTGGAGTTATAGTTTCTAGTCAACAAGAAGGCCCGAGCTGAAACTATGGTGCTACCGTGGGTTCTTGGCATGTGTTTGATATCTACAACTTAATCACAATGAAACCCGAGCCGATCAGGTGTTTGGCGATTCCTGACAGCTCCGTCGGATATGGAGGGGAACCTCCATATCCTCAATCAAATCGATGGCTCGTCAGCAAGTAGCTGAACAGAGAAAATAGGATTACGATGCTCCTATCCGATGAAAACAAAACACGGCTATATGATTGCGAAGGATTGGCACTACCCCCAATTGGTTTCGGTGGTGCATCCCTAGGCAATCTGTATCGAGCCATTTCGAACAGCGATGCCGAAGCAGCAGTGTCGGCGGCATACGGCGCGGGCTTTCGTTTATTTGATACAGCACCCTACTATGGGTTTGGCTTGTCGGAGCGGCGACTTGGTGATGTGTTGCGTGGTTATCCACGCGATAGTTTTGTTGTGTCGACCAAGGTTGGCCGACTTCTGGTGCCTGACAATTCCGAAGACTTGTTTGGTATCAGGCATGCTTACAAATCTCCCCTTCGGCATGGTTTTGTTTCGCCGATGCCCTTCAGGCCGGTATATGACTACACGTACGATGGGATTATGCGGTCCCATGAAGCGAGCCTTCAGAGGTTGGGCTCGGTCGGATTGATATCTTGCTGGTGCACGACATTGGGGTTGTGACGCACGGGGAAGATAATGCAGCCTATTTTAAGGACTTGGCAGAAGGTGGATACAAGGCTCTCGATGAGTTGCGCTCAAACGGGGATATCCAAGCCATCGGTCTTGGTGTCAACGAGTGGCAAGCCTGTCTGGACGTTATGGAAATTGGCCGATGGGACTGTTTCCTGCTTGCTGGTAGATACACTCTGCTGGAGCAAAGCCCGCTGCAGACTTTTTTCCCCAAGTGTGAAGCACATGGTGCTAAAATTATCCTGGGCGGCGTTTATAACTCAGGCATTCTAGCCTCTGGTACGCGGCATGGCGGAACCATTCACTATAACTATGAAGAAGCGCCGGAAGAAATTGTCGCGCAGGTCCGTCAAATTGAAGATTTGTGTACCCAATATGCCGTGCCGTTGGCCTCTGCAGCCCTTCAGTTTGCGCTTGCACACCCAATCATATCCAGCGTGATTCCGGGTTTGGATAGCCCGGAACGAGTCGATCAAACCAGTGTATTGGCATCCTTCAATATTCCAGATGCTTTTTGGCAGGATTTGAGAGGTGCCGGTATCATTGATGAGAGCGCCCCGCTTCCGTTTCGTAACTATCCGGGGGCGATAAATGCGGATTGATGCGCATCAGCACTTCTGGCAATTGGCGCGTGCTGACTACAGTTGGCTCTCTCCGGAAATGGCGGTTTTATATAGAGACTACCTTCCTGAAGATCTCATTCGGCACCTTGAGAGGTGCCAGATTGAAGGCACGGTGCTTGTACAGGCCGCGGCCACAGTAGCGGAAACAGAATATATGCTGTCGCTTGCCGATCGTCATGATTTTATCAAAGGAGTTGTTGGCTGGGTTGATTTTGACGGCATGAATGCGATCCGGGATTTGGAGCGCCTCGCAAAGAATCAAAAATTCAAGGGTGTTAGGCCCATGATCCAGGATATGGAGAACATTGATTGGATGCTCTCTGACTGGCTGGATCCTGTTTTTAAAAAGCTGATTGAGTTGGACCTTTGCTTTGATGCACTTGTGAAGCCAGAGCATCTTTCCAACCTGCTTATTCTGCTTAAGCGATATCCTGATTTGAAGGTGGTCATTGACCACGGTGCCAAACCCAACATTGTCGACCGACAATTTGATGCGTGGGCCAAGGGTATGGCTCGGCTAGCCAGTGAAACGGGTGCCTATTGCAAGGTCTCTGGCCTTTGGACAGAAGCTGGGGGAGATGTATCGCTTGATGCGATGGTGCCTTATATGGCCCACCTTCTGGAGAGCTTCGGTCCGGATCGTTTGATGTGGTGCAGTGATTGGCCGGTTCTTAATCTTGCAGGTGAGTACGGTGATTGGTTCAGTCAAGCAAAGTTGGTTTTTGTTGTTCTGAAAGAGGCGGAGCAGAATGCAATTTTTGGCGGCAATGCGGAGGCGTTTTATGGCCTCTGATACTCGCAGCTCAGCAACCTTCATACTGCTCCATCCCAACGACAATGTCCTCGTTTGTGTTCAGGAAACCAAGGCTGGTCAGCTAGTTGATATTGGCGGTGTACAATATCGATTTGATGCCAACATTCAGGTTGGCCATAAAATCGCACGGCATGATCTTAATGCTGGAGAAAAAATTCTCCGCTATGGCGTTCCGATAGGAACTCTCACGCAGAAGGCCGACCGGGGCGCACACATCCATATGCACAATCTTGAAAGTGACTATATCCCCAGTCACCACCGGGATGCCGAACAGATCGGTGAAAGAAAATGATAAAAGGTTACCCCAGAGCAGACGGTCGTAAAGGCATCCGGAATTTGACGGTTGTCGCCTATCTGGTTGAGTGTGCGCACCATGTGGCTCGCCAGATTGTAACGCGGTCAAACAACAATAACATTCATCTCATCGGCTTCCCCGGGTGCTACCCTAACGGCTATGCTCTAAACATGATGCAGCGGCTTACCACCCACCCAAATGTGGGTGCGGTGTTGCTTGTGTCACTTGGCTGCGAGGGCTTCAACCGTAAAGAACTTAAAGATGCTGTTGAAGCTTCTGGCCGGCATATCGAAACGCTGATAATCCAGGAAGATGGTGGGACGCGAGCCACGGTAGATAAAGGCGTACAAGTTGCCACACAGTTACAGGCCATGATCGATGCAACCAGGCCGGTGCCCATGGATGTATCGGAGCTATCAATTGGTACCATTTGTGGCGGGTCTGATGGCACCAGCGGCATTACAGCCAACCCGGTTGTCGGGCGGGCATTTGACCGACTGGTGGCTGAAGGTGCGACCTGTATTTTCGAGGAAACTGGCGAGCTGATTGGCTGTGAGCAGGTGATGGAAGCTCGCGCAGTTACACCGGAACTTGGCACTGAAATCCGGGCGGCGATTGATAAAGCAGCAAGATACTATGAGACGCTGGGCTATGGCTCGTTCGCGCCCGGTAATGCAGATGGTGGCTTGACGACGCAAGAGGAAAAATCGCTCGGTGCCTATTCGAAATCTGGAGACTCTCCCATCGCCGGGCTTATCAAGCCTGGCGATATACCTTCCCGCGGCGGACTTTACCTGATGGACGTAGTGCCTGACGGTGAAGTCCGTTTCGGTTTCCCCAACATCTCGGACAATGCCGAGATTGTGGAAATGATAGCAAGTGGCTGCCATATGACATTGTTCACTACAGGGCGAGGCTCAGTTGTTGGTTCTGCCATTTCACCTGTTATCAAGATATGCGCTAACCCGGAAACCTATCGCAAGCTTTCAGGCGATATGGATATTAACGCAGGTCGCATAATTGAAGGCGAAGCCACTCTTGATGAGGTAGGGCTGGAGCTTTACCAGCGCGTGATTGAGGTGGCGGAAGGAAAGCAAAGCGTTTCTGAAGCGCTTGGGCATCAAGAATTCATTCTCACATACAAGAGTTTCGAGCCGATTGGCCCCGCTTGCTTGCCGCAAGTATAGGCTTCGGGAAATAAAGGGTATTTTCATGGGACAACTATCCGGCAAAACAGCCTTAATCACCGCCGCCGCTCAGGGCATTGGCCGGGCAACCGCCGAACTGTATGCCCGTGAGGGCGCGCGTGTTATCGCCACTGATATTAACGAAGAAGCCCTTGCAAGCCTTGAGGGCTGTGAGGCTCAGAGGCTGGACGTTATGGACGGCAATGCAATCAAGGCGCTTGCTGAAGAGCTTGGCCCACTTGATGTGCTGTTTAACTGTGCTGGATATGTTGCGGGCGGTAACATCCTCGATTGTAGCGAAGAGGATTGGGACTTTTCCTTCAACCTGAATGTGAAAGCAATGTACCGCATGGTCCGTGCTTTCCTGCCCGCCATGGTTGATGCTGGCGGCGGGTCCATCATCAACATGTCTTCAGTCGCCAGTTCTATTCTGGGTGTTCCAAACAGGTTTGTCTATGGCGCGTCAAAGGCAGCGGTCATTGGTTTGACAAAGGCCGTGGCCGCTGACTTTGTCACCAAAGGCGTTCGCTGCAACGCAATTTGCCCGGGTACGGTGCAATCACCATCGCTGGATGACAGGCTTCGTGCCACTGGTGATTATGAAAAGGCGAAGGCGGAGTTTATCGCTCGCCAGCCCATGGGCCGTGTTGGCGACCCCGATGAGGTTGCAGCCCTCGCGCTTTATTTGGCGTCTGATGCGTCCAAGTTCACCACCGGTCAATGCCATGTCATCGATGGCGGTTGGTCTAACAGTTAACGGGGAAGCAGCTATGCCATTAGCACCTACGCCAAATGTGGAACGGGAAAATGGGGAAGAAAGAGAACCCTTGATTGCCAAAGGCTACCTTTTGGCCTTTGCCTTGGTGACTAGCTTGTTTTTTCTGTGGGCTGTAGCCAATAACTTCAACGATATTCTCATAAAACAGTTTCAGAAGGCATTGGAGTTAAGCCGCGCTCAGTCTGGCCTCGTTCAAACTGCTTTCTATTTTGGATACTTCACCATGGCGCTTCCCGCCGGTTGGGTGATGAAAAAAATGGGTTACAAAAACGGCATCCTGATCGGGTTGGTTTTATATGCGGTTGGTGCGTTGCTGTTTTACCCCGCTGCGGAAGTACGTGTTTTCCCGGCTTTTCTTGCAGCCCTATATGTCATTGCGGCTGGCTTGGCATTTCTGGAAACCGCCGCAAACCCTTATATTATCGCGATGGGGCCGTCAGGGAGCGCTGCACAGCGCCTTAACCTGGCGCAAAGTTTTAACGGATTTGGTGGGTTTCTTGCTCCCTTCATCGGCGGCGCGCTAATCTTCTCAGGGGTGGAATATAGCGCCGCAGAGCTTGCTGCCTTGTCGCCTGATGCCCTTGAAGCATACCGCATGGAAGAAGCAAGAGCTGTGCAAACGCCGTACCTTGGGTTGGCAGGCATAGTAGGCGTTCTCGCTCTTGCGATTTTCCTGGTGCCTTTTCCAAATATCGCAAACGACAGCCAGACCGTTAAGCGGGACGGTAAAAGTATCTTCAGGCATAAGCAGCTTACGGGCGCAGTTGTCACCCAGTTTTTCTATGTCGGCGCGCAGGTTGGCATCTGGAGCTATTTTATCAATTTCTCTCAGGATGTGGTGAGCATCGGAGAAAAGGCCGCTGCAAACTATCTAGGTATCAGCTTGCTTGGTTTTATGATTGGGCGCTTTCTCGGGACAGCGCTTATGCGCCGCATAAACCCATCCAGAATGC
Organism: Kordiimonas sp.; assembly: GCA_963921265.3. Classification (GTDB taxonomy): domain Bacteria; phylum Pseudomonadota; class Alphaproteobacteria; order Sphingomonadales; family Kordiimonadaceae; genus Kordiimonas. The sequence continues at coordinate 2,086,160 of OZ001196.2, read as the reverse complement.
TTGTCTATTATGGCCTGATTAACATTGCTCTTTGTGCTGTGGCAGTGCTTGGTGAGGCTTGGGTTGCTGTCATCGCACTGGGGCTAACCAGTGTTTTCATGTCGATTATGTTCCCGACCATTTTTGCACTTGGAGTTGCTGATTTGGGGGAGGACGCGAAGTTTGGTTCCTCGCTCATCATTATGGCGATCATTGGCGGCGCGCTTTTCCCTCCTCTTATGGGTTTTGTGGCCGATGTTGCGGGCAGTATACAATGGGCCATTTTGGTGCCGCTGGTCTGCTTTATTGTCGTGTGCCTGTATGGCCAGAAAACTGCCCCTTAGCGAAAATAAGGAAATAGCAGGGTTGTGAACCAACCGAGCTTTTGAGCCCTTGCCCACGGGCAAGGGGTGACTATTGATGACGAGATTTGAGGAATAGAAGATGAAACTCTTACGCTATGGCCTGGCAGGTAGTGAAAAGCCCGGCATTCTGGACGCTGACGGAAATGTTCGCTCTCTAGGTGGCGTCATTGATGACCTTTATGCAGAGGGTATTGAAGCACTTAAAGGCATCGATGTTTCTGCTTTGCCGGTCGTGAATGAAGTGGGGCGTATTGGCCCTTGTATTGCTGGTGTTGGCAAGTTCATCTGCATCGGGCTGAACTATGAAGATCATGCCGCAGAAAGTGGCATGGAGCTACCGCCAGAGCCCGTGATTTTTATGAAGGCCACTAGTGCGATTTGCGGCCCCAATGACGACGTGATTAAGCCAAAAGGGTCTACCAAAATGGACTGGGAGGTTGAACTTGGGGTCATTGTTGGCAAGGAACTTCGTTATGCCTCTGAAGAGGAAGCAGCTAATGCCATTGCGGGTTACTGTGTCATCAATGATCTGTCAGAGCGGGCTTTCCAGCTTGAGATGTCAGGTCAATGGGTCAAAGGCAAAAGCAACGATACGTTCGGGCCCATTGGGCCTTATCTGGTAACCCCTGAAGAAATTGATGACCCGCTTAATCTCGATATGTGGCTCGAGGTAAACGGTCACCGGTATCAGGACGGTAACACCAAAACGATGGTTTACAAGCCAGCTTTCACGCTCTCTTACCTCTCTCGGTTCATGAGCTTGCAGCCTGGTGATGTGGTCTCAACCGGCACGCCTCCCGGTGTTGGTCTTGGACAAACGCCACCAACATATCTGAACGTTGGGGACGTGATGGAGCTGGGTATTGAGGGCCTTGGTAGCCAAAGACAAACTGTGGTGGCAGCTGAATAATGAGGCTTTCCAAATGTCATAACATTATGGACCTCCGGGAAGCTGCCAGAAGGCGGCTTCCGGCACCGATGTTCCATTATATTGATGGCGGCTCTGATGATGAATGGACCCTTCGTAACAACACGGAGGCTTTTGATAAGTATGAACTTACACCGAAGGTCTTACGGAATGTTGAGGCGATTGATCTGAAGACCAAAATTCTTGGCACCGAGATTGATCTGCCTTTTTTCCTGTCCCCTACAGGCATGTCACGCCTGTTTAACCATGAAAAGGAAATCGCTGTTGCCAAGGCTGCAGAAAAGTTTGGGACCGCCTATTCGCTGTCGACGCTTGGCACCACCAGCCTTGAAGAGATTGCGGAGACTGTCAAAACTCCGAAGATCTTTCAGCTCTATATCCTTAAAGACCGCGAGCTGACCAAGGAGTTTGTGCAGCGGTGTAAGGCGGCTGGCTACACAGCGCTCGCGCTAACCGTTGACATGCCGGTTGCCGGAAACCGGGAGCGAGACTATCGGACCGGTATGGTGATGCCGCCTCGCTTTGGCCTTAAGAGCCTGACAAGTTTTGCTTTGCATCCGCACTGGTCGATCAACTTTATGCTCAACCCAAACTTTATGCTCGCGAATGTAGCACACAGGGTTGATGCGCTGGATTGTGGCGCCATGGGACTGATTGACTATGTAAACAGCCAGTTTGACCGGACCGTGAACTGGGATGATGCAGAATGGTTGATCAAACAGTGGGATGGCCCCTTCATTATCAAGGGGCTGCAACACCCGGACGACGCCAAGCGCGCGCGGGATATTGGTGCGACCGCGCTTATGATTTCAAACCACGGTGGTCGGCAAATGGATGGTGCACCAGCCCCCATAGATAGCGTCAAGGCGATCAGGGATGCTGTTGACCGTGACCTTGAGTTGATTGTTGATGGTGGCATCAGGCGCGGCAGCCATGTTCTGAAGGCCATCAGGGTAGGGGCGGACGCTTGTTCTGTGGGGCGTGCCTATCTTTATGGGCTGGCTGCTGGTGGTCAAAAGGGCGTTGAGCGGGCTCTCACACTTCTTAAATCCGAAATCGAACGCAATATGGCGCTGATGGGCGCAGCGTCTCTGGAAGAAATCAGGACCGACTAAAAGAAACCGATTGATGAAAACTTTCATTTACATCGGGTAAAGTCTGGGAAGTGCGAATGTCGGCTTTTGGCCGAAGGCAGACATTGCTGTGGTTCTGTGTAGAGCCATTAAAGTGTAGAAAAAAGTAGATTTTGTTAATTCTGAGTTTTGATAGGGTTGAAGGGCCAAACATGTGAGATGGCTGTCTGGAGCGGCTTAAAATGAGTTTTGTGAATCACAAAACTCACACAAAATTACACACAAAAAATTTTGTAGAAATTTATTATTCATTTATTTCAAATAGTTAACTGCCTATTATCAGGCTCATAACCTGAAGGTCGTAGGTTCAAATCCTACTCCCGCAACCAATACGATAAACATCTACTGCGTGAAGGGCTGCGAAGTAGGTTTGAACCGTTACGGTATGCTAAAAAACTATTCGCCCTCAGAACTATCCGAAATTGGATATAGGTCTGCATTGGCTGGTCCGATACTCTTCCCATGAATTCATCAACCTAGGGTGCACCGTCAGCCTAGGTTAGAGCAGATGCTTCTTTGGCGTCAAAAGGCCGAAGACATTGCATGTTTTTTGGGAGGATAACCATGAGCGCTGTGGTTGAAGGTCGATTTCCATCACTGATTTTCTTAAGTGTGAGCTTGCTCTTTGCCTCGGCTTGCTCCGATCAAACAGTGTCAAATCCTGAAGAAACGACAGATTTTGCTTCAATGGTTTTAACCAATGGCGTCGTTTATACCATGGACGAACAAGGTACGGTCGCATCAGCTCTGGCGATCAGAAACGGTGAGATTGTTTATGTAGGCGAAGATGCAGCCGCAAATGAATATGTCGGAAACGATACACAAGTGATTGATTTGGCTGGCAAGATGGTCGTTCCAGGTTTCGTTGACGGCCATTCACATCCGCCGATGAGGGAAATTTCAGCCCTGACAAACTGGCAGATTGATGCACTTGAACCCAATCTTGAAGTATACAGAGAGGGTTTGCGCGCCTATGCAGTAGCCAACCCCGATAAGCCGATTTTGACCGGTTTTGGCTTGCAGCTTAACGCATTTAAGGATGATGAGTTAACTGCCGCGTTCATTGATGAAATCGTTAGTGACAGGCCGGTGTTGCTGACGGATAATTCTGGCCACGGCATGCTGGTTAATACTATTGCGCTGGAGATGTCCAATATTACCCGTGAAACCCAAGATCCACCAGGAGGGCGAGTATATAGGGACGAGGATGGTAACCCCACAGGCTATCTTTCTAATGCTAGCAGTCTGTTAAGCCCAGATTTTGCGCGTGAGGAACTATCGCCAGAGGATTATATGTCAGCCTGGCGACAATATGAAGATGTCTCCGCTCCAAAGGGGATAACAGCCGTGCAAGTGCCCAGTTCTTCGTTGCCACCTTCGGTAACAAGGCCATTGCTTGCAGAATATTTCCAGACCGGTGACGCCAAGATGCGTGTCAATTTTCTGACAACCGTGCGTCCGGGTGGACTGTCACTGGAAGAGGTGCTGGCTGAACTCAAAGATGCACAGCAGTATGTTTCAGATTGGCAAATGGTCAATGGCGTAAAGATCTGGCTGGATGGCGTACCCGAATGCAAAAGTGCCTATTTACTACAGCCATATGCCCACACAGCAAAGGTGGCCAGCGACTATAGAGGCACGCTTAATTGGCCAGAGGCTGAATACAATGACATGATTCTAACTCTTGATGCCGAGGGTTACCAGATGCAGGCCCATGCCATGGGGGATGCTTCGGCGCGCCTGTTTATTGATGGTGTGGCACGTGCCGCAGAGGTGAACGGCACACGCGATGCCCGCCATACTATGATACATGCAAACTTGATAACCATGAAAGACATAGAACGCATGGGGGACTTGGGCATTTATGCAGCTGTCTCCCCGCTATGGTCTTACCGTGAACCAGTTTTTGGCCCCATGGAACTGAAAATGCTGGGTAAGGTGCGATATTATTTGGAATATCAGTTCAAGAAAATGGTGGAGCTGGGGGTAATTATGAGTGGCTCTGCCGACCAGCCCGTTACACCAGACGACCGGCCATTGTTTGGTATCGAGGTGGGGGTTACCCGAAGCTCACCTTATCCTGGTCAACAGGGTGACCCTTCTTTTGTTCGTGACCCTGAGCAGGCCCTGTCCGTTATGGATATGCTGGCGGTTTACACCATAAATGGCGCCAAACAAATGCATATGGAACACCTGATTGGTTCGCTGGAGCCCGGGAAAAAGGCTGATCTGGTGATTCTTGAAAAAGACATTACCGCCATTGATCCCGCTGATATTTCCGAGACCAAAATTCTTCAAACTATCGTCGATGGTAGGATGGTTTATACTGCGAACTAGAATAATAGCTTGAAAGAACGCGTCGGCATAGCAGTCGATAATAGGGGACAATGCGGTCTGGTTTTGGCGAGGATTTAGTTGCTTACTCTGGGTTGATGCCGGCGGCGGAGCTTAGGGAAAGCCGCCGACATCGTTGGGTATGTGCCTGTTAGAACTTCACACGAAGCCGAGCGGTGCCACTGTGGCTTGAGAAGCCTGAGCGAAACTCGCCGTCGTATCCGAAGGCAAAGGACACATTGCCCGCGCCATAGATATTCACCGCCGCATCCACTTCAAAGCTGCTTTGGCTCGGATCGACGCCAACCAGGTTGAAGCGATTGCCGCCCGCAAAGCCTGCAGACAGCTCGCGACTGTCGCCCACGAAGTCATAGAAGTAACCGAGCGATACCTCGGGGCGAACCTGGGTTTCGCCGCTTTCAAACGTGGTTGCTAGCTTTATGCCGATACCACCCTCGAAGAAGTTCACATTGCCTGCTTCAACATCAAGGTTAAGTCCGCCTAGTTCCTGGAAGTCATCCTGGTTCAAGGTTGCATATTGCAGGCTTGCAAATGGCGTAACTTCGAAGCCATCCAGGTACTGGGTGTGGCCTGCATTCAACTTTGCGGAGAACTGATCAATATCATACTCGCCACTAATTGCTTGCCCGAATGCGTTGTTACGCAGTGTTTCAGCATTGTTGAAAGCGTAGGAAAGGGCACCGTTGATGTAGGCGCCGCCAGCTTCATAGGCGTAATAAGCGGAGACAGCATAATTATCGATCTGAGCATTTTCACGTGCACCGCCCGTCTCATCCACATCAATGTCTGAGTATGAGAAGGCAACACCCACTCTCGACGCATCACCAAACACTGTATCCGCACCGAGTACAAAGCCGAATGATGTTGCATTATAGCCGGTGAGTGTACGCGAACCCGCGCCGTCCTGGTGAGCTGTTCGGCCAAAGATCTGACCCCAGACGCCTTTTTCCTCGCCCGCAGCGTTTGAGACACGATTATTGATCAGAGACAGGACTTCGTTTTGTGTGTCGTATATTTCGCGTGTAACGCCATTGTTCAGGCTAGGAAGCGCAGCAGCAACAACAGTGGTATACTGTAGATTGCTGGTAAGGGCATCAACACTGTTGGCTAACTGACCGAAAGCAGCATCACCTGTGCCGCCAGTCAACGCGCTCGCGAATGCTGAGCTGAAGGCATTGGTGTTGCTGTCGGATGACAGGCTGCCGAGGTCAATCAAGGTCGGTGTCAGCGTCAGTGCTGAACCGGAGTTCACCAGACCAAAGTCCAGAAGGAAACTACTTTCCTGAACACTGGCAGTACCGGAGATAGCACCGCCCGATGTGACCAAATCCCGACTGGTGCCTATATTGATAGTGGTAATATCAGCATAATCCAGGAACACACGCGTTCCGTTTCGCAACGCAACATCACCCGTGGCAACAAGCTGGCCATTGAGGCTGAAGTTCAGCGGGGCATCCAGTGAAAGGTCCGCATTGATCGAACGAACAGCATCAACATTAAAGAAGCCATTTGTAGCGATATTTACCAGATTTGAACCGGCACCCAGATCGATGTCGCCGTTTAGCGCACCGCCCGTAATGTTAACAACATCGTCGCCGGCGCCGGTCAGAATGTCACCGTTAATGCTGCCTGCACGCTGGTTGATAACAACGTTGCCGAGCGAGCTACGTGTATCAATCGCGGCAGTTGCACCAGTGATTGTGCCATAGTTTGTAATCGAGCCACCGAAAGTAATGTTTTCAAGCAGAATACCTGCAGATGTTTCGGAGCCGATTGTACCCATGTTTTCAACCGTCAGGTTCACCGTCGGGCGCATCATGTTTGGCGGGTAGAACACACGGATACCAGCTGTTTGGCCAGATGCAAGCGCTTCGCCGCGGCCTTGGATGGTGCCGCTGTTGACGATGGTGTGCGTACGCTCACCGGCAAGTGCTTCAATCGCGATACCTGAACCGCTGTTGCCTTCACCTGCATCAATCAAACCGCTGTTGTTGATGACAGTGTTGTTGGCTGTGCCATCCAGATAAACAGTGCCATTGCGCTGATTTCCCTGGCCAACAATCCTGCCGCTGTTGTTCAGCACAAGGCCATTGCCGTCAATGTTCACTGCGCGACTGGTAGACGTGATCGTACCCGCGTTATTTACAACACCGCCAGTATGGTCCGCGCCGCCAGCAGGCGTTGCGTTACCGAAATACAGGCCATTATTTGTGCCGTATATTACGCCACCTTCTTCATTTGTCAGGGTGCCTTGGAACGAAACACCATTTACGAAACGGATCCCCGCTGTCGTGCCAGTGGTTGCTTCTGACCGGATTGTACCCGAGTTGGTAATGGTGCCGGTGAACAAGCCTGTTGTTGAACCATCAAGTGTTCCGTCAACCCGCGTGCGTTCAAAGCGAAGGCCGTCACCAGCTGTTGCTGCGCCCGCGCTTGCCTGACCGCGGCCCTGGATGGAGCCACTGTTATTGATGGTGAAGTCGTTACCAGCAGCGGACAGTTCTACGGAGAATGCCGCACCTTCATTGCCTTCGCCAGCGTCAACCGTGCCGCCGTTGTTCAAGGTGAAGTTTTGCGCTGTGCTGTCGGCATAGATTGTGCCGTTACGTTGGTTGCCTTGCCCAACAATACGGCCCGTTTCAAGGTTGTTTACAACGAGGCCAGTACCATCAATGTTTAGAGCCCGGCTCGCCGATGTGATCGTGCCAGAGTTGTAGACAGTACCGCCCGTATGATCAGCACCTTGGCCGTTTACAGCATTGCCGAAATACAGACCATTGTTTGTGCCATAGATCACGCCGCCTGCTTCGTTGGTGAGCGTGCCCTGGAAGCTAATACCGTTCACGAAGCGGATGCCAGCTGTGGTGCCAGCTGTTGCTTCAGAGCGGATTGCGCCGGAGTTGGTAATGTCTACGTTTGCTGTGCCGATGTTACCGACGTTACCAATACGGATGCCGTCTCCGGCTGCGCCAGTTGCGGCACTACCTTGACCGCGACCTTGAATCGTACCGGTGTTGGACAGCGTGAACGCATTACCCTCTGCGGCGATTTCTGCTGCAAAGCCCGAACCTTCGTTGCCTTCACCTGCGTCAATCAGCCCTGCATTATTCAGCGTAAAGTCTTGACCGGTGCTGTCAGAGTAAACAGTGCCATTGCGCTGATTGCCTTGGCCAACTATTCGGCCTGTTTCGAGGTTGTTTACAACAAGGCCGGTACCATCAATGTTTAGAGCCCGGCTCGCCGATGTGATCGTGCCAGAGTTGTAGACAGTACCGCCGGTGTGGTCAGCGCCACCAGCAGGTGTTGGGTTACCGAAATACAAGCCATTGTTTGTGCCGTAAATCACGCCGCCTTCCTCGTTCGTCAGCGTGCCTTGGAACGAAACGCCATTTACGAAACGGATACCAGCCGTGGTGCCAGCAGTTGCTTCTGACCGAATTGCGCCAGAGTTGGTGATTGTGCCAGTAAATAGGCCCGTTGTTGTGCCATCAAGGGCGCCGTTAACCCGAGTGCGTTCAAAACGAAGACCGTCGCCAGCTGTTGCTGCACCCGCGCTTGCCTGGCCACGGCCCTGAATAGTGCCGCTGTTGTTGATTGTGAAATCGTTGCCATTTTCTGACAGCTCAACAGAGAAGCCAGCACCTTCATTATCTTCACCTGCGTCAACTGTTCCTGAGTTGCCTATTGTGAAGTCTTGCGCGGTGCTGTCAGCATAGATTGTGCCGTTGCGCTGATTGCCTGCACCAATGATTGTGCCGCTATTGTTGAGTGTGAGACCTGTCCCGTCAATGTTGAAAGCACGGCTGGCAGAACGGATCGTACCAGCATTGTTCACAACACCACCTGTGTGGTCAGCGTCACCAAAGTAAACACCGTTATTGGTGCCATAAATAGTGCCATCTGCTTCATTTGTAATTGTGCCGCCAAAGTTAATGCGGTCGGTAAAGCGGATGCCAGCAACGACGCTGGATGTAGTTTCAGAAGCAATGGTTCCCGAGTTGGTAACAGTACCATTGAATTGATACACCGGGGCAAGGCCGGGACCAAAGAAGCGAATACCATCGCCAGCGGTGCCGCCGGAAGTTTCCTGACCGCGCCCCCGGATTGTGCCTTCGTTCGTGATAGCGCCAAGGATGGGGTTGCCGCCCCCACCGATCTCAAGAGAGATGCCGGCACCGCTGTTACCTTCACCAGCATCAATAACGGCGCCGGAGCCAATGTTGTTAACTGCAAAGTTGTTGGCTGTGCGGTTGGCGTAGATGGTGCCATTGCGCTGGTCGCCTGTGCCGATAATTGTGCCGTTGTTATTGATGGTAACGTCGTCGCCATCAATATTGACGGCCCGAGATTCACCTTCAATGCGTGCGCTTGCCAAATTGGCTAGAACACCGCCGCTCGTGTCAGCATTGAACTGAACAGTTTGTGTTGTTCCCAGTGTCCGGATGGTGCCATTGTTCGTGATGGTTACATTGTTGTTGGCTACGGTGATAACCGGGGAACCTGTTACCTGGCTCGCTGCACCATTGGTGACAATGATGGTCTCATTGTCTGCTTGCGTTGTGACGGCAGTGTTGTCACCGTCATTTACGTTTGTTTGCGCCACCGCTGAACCAGAGACGGCAGGAACTGCCAGCAAAGTCAGTAGTGATACTGTGGTTTTCAGGTTCGCAAACCGCCGAGATTGCAGTTCGGCTCTGGTCTTGGTCTGTGTCACGACGTTACCCTTTTAAATTATGTTGGTCCTATAAAAACTGGACAAGAGGAGCGACTTCCTTGCGAATGCTCGCAGAAGGGGGAAAGAAAGCGCGCCCCTCTTGTCTGTGGGTGTGTCGTCTGGTTTCTGGAAGTGGTTCAAAAAAAATGCGCGAAAAATGAAACAGCTAGGAAAACCAATAAAAAAGCTGGCAAAAGCCAGCTCTTTCAATCGTTCATATTTAATTCGTCAACCCTTCAAGGGGTGCAGCTGCCACTCTGTCTAACAAGGCCAGCACCAAAAACTGGATCATGACCAGTTCCGCCGAGATCGATTGCTGCGCGCGCAACATGTTCTCTGACCTCTTTGACCTTCGCCTCGTTGTTCAAGCGGGCATCACTGGCGATCAAAGCGGTAACAAATGGTGCGGCGATTGACGTGCCGCTTAAGTAGCGATTGCTGGTGTCCACAAAAACGTCAACACCGGGAGCGGCGAAATCTATATGTTGGCCTTGAACCGCCTCCGCATATATCTCCTGAGCTGCGTCTATCGCGGTTACGGCGATAACATTGTTGAACGCAGCCGGGTAAAGCGGCTGACTGTTTGCACCATCATTTCCGGCGGCTGCAATAATAACCATGCCGCGTGCAACCGCTGCATCAATCACGCGTTCCAATACGCTGTTATAGGGCCCTGCAAGGCTGATGTTCACGATAGAAACATTTTCTTCAAGCATCCAGTTGAGGGCATTTACTACCTCTTGAAGGCCAGCGCCGGGTTGGTTGTTGGCGATAACCGCTGCGCCATATAACTCTGTTTCCCTAAGCCGTCCTGGGCCAATAAGCAAACTGGCAATTGCTGTTGCATGTGCAGTGTTGTCATCAAGGTTTTTCGTGAAACTGCGGGCATTTATGAGATCACTTGCAAATGCCTCTGCATCAATTGTCCCATCGATCATGCCAACTTTGCGGTGGGCCGGGCAGCCTTTTTGGGGCCAATGGATCATATCAGCTGCATAATGGCGGGCATCGCTAATTGTTGTTTCGGTGTTTGTCTGGACACTGTAGAAAGCATCAACTGCCGCAACGGCACTAGGCTCCATTTTCTTCATGTCAGAGACCGCGACAGTGCCGCTAATACCTTTGGGGCGTTCAAAGTCCATCACAATGAGTTTCAGGCCGCTTAGTACTGTCTTTTTTGTAAGCTGATACCCGCCACGGGCAGCGTTAACTGCAAGCTGGTTCGCCGCTTGTTCAGTCTCGACAATCACGATCACATTTGTATCGTCCGCAACTCCGGCACTCTGAAGGCTGGCTATATCAGCCGCGGAGGGCTCGATTGGTGCCGTGGTGCAGCCTGAAAGCATGACGAGAATTCCAAGCAGGACATATAATTTAAAGCGCATATCAGTTACTCAATCATCAGGGGGTTTCCGATCTGTCGTTGGAAAGTTCCTAACAGTTCAAAATTAGTTAAGCTTGTTTTCCCCAATTCATTACGGTCAGAAGCGACTTGTTACATTTACGAAGGCTCGCTGAGTGTCCGCTGCAAAGCTATTTGCGCGGTAGGTCGCGATACCCGCCTGCCATTCGGCTCCCCAAAAACCAGTCTTAATGACAAAGTCGGTTTCACTGCCGTAGCTGCTGTCTCCGCGTTCGGCCCGGAACCAGTGCTGTCGGACAAAGGCAGTTAAACCGCTGAGAACGCCAAAATTTGCGAACTCCAATTCAAAAAAAACAGAATAATCATCAACACCATTTTGTGGTGTAAGCAAAAACACGTCAGCAAGCCCCTGGAATTTACGTCGTGTGCCAAGGATAGTCTGAAACGATTGGCCGTTGCCTGCACCCAGGCTTTCATACTGGAAGCCAAACCGGGTGGCTCCGGCGTATGCTCTGAAGCCCGCCAACTTATAGTCCGCTGAATAATCTATCGGATTTTCCGCATAATCTTTCTGATGCGCGTAGGAAGCGTTGATATCAAGGCCCCAGAAGTCCTTATGCCACCTGCTGTCCAGGCGGATGCCGGTCGTCTGCGAGGAAAACCTGTTGTTCGGGACCGCTGCAAGGCCCGTGGTCAAATCCAGTGCATAGTGGAAAGCGCCGATACGCCCGATTGGTGTTTGAACGCCTGCGTTCAGGTAATAAGAGCCGCCCTTAAATCGACCATTGATATTATCACCGCCAAGCGGACGGTTAACCCTGTTGATGTACCCTGCCTGAAATGTCGCATGTGCACCAAAGCGGTGGGTAAAATGCACGGCATCAAAGGTTTGATTGTTTTGCCGGAAACGTGCCTGACCGATAAAACGTTGGTCATCAAATGCCAGTACCTGGCGGCCTATCGTAAGATATGTTTCATCAGAAAGTTTGGCTTGCAGCTGCAAGCGATTAAGTTCCAGCGTTTCAGGGTTTGGGATTACTGGCCGGAGCGGGTTGTTGCCTGTGCCATCGTTATAATCATCCAGCACAGCATAAACACCTTCACCTTCTGCAAGAAATGTCAGGCGATCCGTTATTCGATACTCCAGACCGATGCGAATAGCCTGGCTGATCCCGTCTGATCTTAGGGGGAAGGCATCATTTTTTGCGCCTTCATATCTGATCTGGGTTTCACCGAACAATATTGGGGGCGTGTCGCCGTCAATTGCAACGGCGCTGTGATGCGCAGAAAATATCGACGCAAAAGCACCCAGCATGATGCTTGTGTGTTTTTTCGAGAACACTCCCTGATCCCCGACCTGTAACTGACTAACCGCGCCAGTTTTTAAGACCCCACGACACTGTTCACCTTCTAGTGGAGAAAAAGATGGATGAAAAGTGTGATTGTTGTAAACAATATTTGAACTGTTTTGAGGCCCGGTGCGACAGAGGCTCAAGAACAGCGTGATAACAGGCTCTTTTTTCGCTAAGTTAAAGAGCGCCAATAGCATGGAGAGTATAGTGGCAGTGGCATTCAAAGAGATGTCTGCGGAGGAACAGAGCAAGGTTTTGCTTGAGTATGTTCATGGCCGCACGCCAGAAGCACTGGGCAAGCAAATAGAAGCGGTTGTCGCACATGACGTAAACTTGGCGGATGAGCTAGCCTATTATCGCGGCCTTGCTTCTGCTCTGAGAGAGGATGAGGCATCTGCGTCATTTGATGAAGTAGGTTGGGCGCGTCTCAATAAAGCGATTGATGAGGAATCTCGGCCTGTAGACCACACACCGCCAATGCCCGCGAATGATAATGCGCGCGTCTGGCGGTACGCCAGCGTGGCACTGGCGCTGGTAGTTGCTGTGCAAGGTGTTTTTCTCAGCACAGGCCCTGCGCAGTTTGCGGGTGGTGGCGAAGGCCAGTATATCCCGGTGTCGGAAGCAAGTGCCAAGCATACGTTACAGGTTGTATTTGCGCCAACTGTGACCGAGCAGGATATTCGGACAGCTTTGATGGAGACACGTGCTCGTATTGTTGATGGCCCTGGTGCGCTCGGTATTTACACGCTTGAGTTCGCAAGCGAAGCCGATATGCAGGCAGCTTTAAGGCAGCTTTCTGAAAAAACGACCTTGATTGAGAATATTTACAAAGACTGAAGTGCGCTATCTGGTTTGTGTGGCTTCCTTAAGCCATGGCTGCCTTTAGGCAATGCATTAACAATTTTTTCGCATGCATGATCCGGGTTTTAACTGTTCCCACAGGGCGCTTTTCTATCTCCGCGATCTCGACGTATGATAGGTCTTGGTAGAAGGCCAAATGTATTGCAGACTTATGGGCCGGGCTTAATTTTTCCACGCAGATACGCACTTGCTTTGCGTTTTGAAACGCTTCTGTAACAGCTTGTGGGTCAGGGGACTGGTCTTCTATTTCTGGGTCCGCATCTTTCAGAACCGTTCGAGCTGACTTCCTGTTACGGTCAATCGCTTTGTTGCGGGCGATAGTAAAAATCCATGTCTTAACGCTGGACCGGCCCTGAAATCTGTTCGCCGAACGCCAAACTTCAAGCATGGTTTCGTGCGTAATATCTGATGCTTCTGACGGATCCCCTAGCCAGCGACTTACAAAAGCGCCGATGTTATTGCTATAGCGCTCATAAAGTGCACGCAGCGCTAGCCGGTCTCCGGTCGCAACTTTTTGCAGTAAGTCGTGGTCTGTTTCAGGGCCGTCCATTGGATTGCATCACTCTCAAGGTGCTTGTTTGTCTAAGTGAACATAGAGGCTCGATATTCTCAACAAAAAGATTGGGATGATAGATCGTTTCTCAATTGGCTACAGGTGATGCAAAGCAAAATGCGACAAATATATTTTGCGAGGGTAGCAGAGAAGAGCCCGTTTCCGGTGTTGACATTGCTAGCCAGATAGGTGGGGCTGGACAATGATTGGTTGGGCATGCAAGGGTCTGATCAAACGGAAGTGACGTCGGCAAATACCGCAGCATGGATTAGTTTGTATCTGCATTATGTTGCTGCGGAAGGAGAAAGATTTTGAGTATACGTGCCGTCAGGTTGGCTATTTCGGCCTATATGGTTTTGTTTCTGTTGGCGACGACATGGCCCGGCGCCACGTTTTTTAATAGCGTGACTCCGCTCGTGTTTGGTTTGCCATTCAATCTGTTTTTTATTGCGATACTGATCGTTGGGGGGCTTGCCATGTTGGTTGGCCTTTACGTAAGCGAACAGCGTTCAGGGGAATAATAATCGTGGAACGCTGGCAGATCATTGCAATCATTATTGCGCTATACTTGGGTGTAACTTTGACGATAGGGCTTGTGTCCGGGCGCAAGGCTTCCAAAAGTGTGCAAGGCTATGTTGCGGGAGACCGGGATTTTGGTCTTCTCGTAATGTATTTCGTTCTAGGTGCCTCCGTCTTTTCGGCTTTCGCCTTCCTGGGTGGGCCAGGCTGGGCTTATAGCCGAGGCGCTGCCGCCTTCTACATTCTTTGTTACGGTGTTCTTGGCATTGTACCGTATTTCTTTATCGGGCCCAAAGCTGCTACGCTTGGGCGCAGTCGCGGCTATGTCACGCAGGCCCAGTTGATTTGCGGCAGGTTTCCATCCCGTACCTTGTCGATGCTGATTGCCACACTGACCCTGCTCGCTTTCATTCCCTATGTCACGCTGCAAATGCGGGGGGCAGGGGTTGTTATTGAAGCAGTGACGGAAGGCCATGTGCCAATTTGGGTTGGGTCCGCCGTGGCATACGGCATCGTGACGATTTATGTTCTTTTCTCGGGTGTTACTGCGGTGGGATTGACCAACACTTTCCAAGGTTTGTTCATGCTAACCGTTGCTTGGTCACTGGGGCTTTATCTGCCAATAAGCCTTTATGGCGGGGTAGGCGAGATGTTCACCCGTATTATGGCAGAGCGGCCAGAGCTATTGTCATTGCCGGGGCTGACCGCAAGCGGTGAGCCATGGTCTTGGGGTGGATATTCAAGCGCAATTATTGTCTCTGCGGTGGGGCTGATGATGTGGCCGCACCTTTTTATGAAAGCCTTCACAGCACGTTCTGACAAAACCCTAAAACAGACTGTGGTGTTGTTTCCCACGTTTCAGCTTTTTTTGATCCCGGTGTTTCTGATTGGCTTTGCCGGTGTCCTGTATCCTGAGCGCCCGCCATCATCGGATTTTATTCTGCCCTTTATGATACTAAACGCTGATCTGCCTGCAATCGTTGTTGGGCTTTTCTGCGCCGGTGCTTTGTCTGCATCCATGTCTACCGGTGACTCGCTAATGCATGCGGCTGCTTCGGTCACTGTTGAAGACGGCATTAGACCATTCAAGTCGTTAACCGATTTGCAACAGCGGCGTCTGATACAGTTTTTTGTCGTGGTTGTGGGGGCAGTTGCCTACGGCTTTGCTGTAACGGAAGGTGTGTCACTGGTGATGCTGTTGCTCACTTCCTACGGTATCATTTGTCAGTTAGCCCCGCCAATTGTTGCGGCGCTTTATTGGCCGCGTGCCACCACTACGGGCGTTATCGCCGGCTTTTCTGCGGGCTCGGTCACTGCGGCCTTTTTCTTCCTGACAGGGTATTTTGGTACAAACCTACGCCCATTTGATCTGCATGAAGGGCTGCTTGGTCTGATTGTGCATATCGTGGTTCTTGTTGTGGTTAGTTTAATGACCAGGCCACAACAAGAAGAACATAGTCTCGCGTTTGTTGATAACCGTGCGTGATTATAGTGGTGTCCATGATCGCTTTGGTCAGGTGCTGAGGTGCTGAATAAGCTTGCGAATGAAGCGGGTGCCTTCGGCAACCTGGCTGATTTTAATGAATTCGTTGGGCTGATGTGCTTGGTCGATTGAACCCGGGCCGCAGATAACCGTTGGGAAGCCTGCTTGCTGGAACTGCCCGGCCTCAGCGCCATAGGCAACGGAATACCGTCCGTTAGAGCCAGTCAGCTTGTGAGCAAGCTCGGCTGCGGCATTTTCGGCCTGCGGCATTAACGGCGGGCCGTCGGCCAGCGTTTCAGTCGTAATGTCGCACTCGGGTGCTATCTCGCGCATTTCGGCAAGTACCGCTTTTGCTTCGGCGTCAAACTCTTCCCGGATTGCCTTAATCTCGTCGCCCGGAATAACACGGGCATCCCACATGAAGGTGCAGCGTCGGGCAAGAATGTTGGCTGCTGTGCCACCTTCGATTAATCCAACAGACATAGTGGTGTAGGGTGGCATAAAAGGGGATGTGCTGGAGGCAGTCGCTTTCCGCCGCTCCGTCATTTCCCTGATCTTGGCGATCAATCGTCCTGCCGCCATGATTGCGCTGGTGCCAAGATGCGGTTGGCTTGAATGTGCTTCATGTCCAGTGATTTCAGTTCGGAAAACCGCTACGCCCTTGTGCCCTTCAACCACCTGCATATCAGATGGTTCACCAACAATAACGGCTGCGGGTGTTGGTACTAAGTCCTTGATTTCCTGAATCATGGTTGGTGCACCCAGTAAACCAACTTCTTCGTCATAACTAAGTGCAAAATGG
Organism: Kordiimonas sp.; assembly: GCA_963921265.3. Classification (GTDB taxonomy): domain Bacteria; phylum Pseudomonadota; class Alphaproteobacteria; order Sphingomonadales; family Kordiimonadaceae; genus Kordiimonas. Next base: position 2,069,753 of record OZ001196.2, on the reverse strand, counting down.
ATAGGTCGCTTCATATCAGCGGCAAGCATTTCGGGAATAAGCGATAGGCCAATAGCAGAGAAGCTTTTCATGTCGGCTGTGCCACGGCCATAGAGCTTGTCGTCTTTTTCAACCACTTCCCAAGGGTCGGTGTCCCAAGGTTGTCCATCGACCGGTACTACGTCTGTATGCCCGGATAAGACCACACCGCCCGATACTGCAGGCCCAACTGAAAAATATAGATTGGCTTTGGTGCCATCTTCATTGGGCACTCTGGTCGAGTTGATGCCAAGCTCGTTAAGATAGCTCTCAACATCTTCGATCAGGTTGAGGTTGGAATTACGCGACGTAGTATCATGCCGCACCAAGCGAGCAATCCACTCCAGTTGGAGTTGCAGGTCAGACATTGGAAGCCTTTCATCCGTGAATTGCACGTAAACTCTCTCAGTCGTGCAGTGAAGGCAACATTAAAATGTCAGCTTACGAAAACGTTACATCCGCGGAACGGGGTCGCAACTACTGTAATAATATTATGCTCTTTTGAAGTGATCGTGGTTTGAAGGTTGATCCTGACAATGCCGATGCGGTAATTAGGCTCGTCGGGTAAAATTTCAATAAGCTAACGGATTGAGGGTTATGACAAAATTTTTGTACGCGATGATCGCTGCATGTGTGTTCACCGTGTTTGGTACAGCAGCAATCGCTGACGCTACTCGACATGAACTAAAAAACTATGCTGATCTAAAGACAGCGATTAGTGATTTCGACCCAGCCACCACACTTCTGGTGTTTGATAACGATGATACAATATCGACAATGCCATGTGTTGATGAACAGTCATGTCAGTATCTGGGTGGTGCAGCGTGGTTTGATTGGCAGGACGAACTGCTCGGCCATCAGTCACCATATCGGGTAGCCGATGATTTTGGCAATCTGCTGGCTATCTCAAGTTTTATTTTCAATTCGACAAATATGCAGGTGACGGACCCCGCGCTTCCGGCATTATTGTCTGACCTTACTGACAGTGGCATGCGGCTCATCGTGGAAACAGCCCGAGGCAGCGAGGTTGTGAACGCAACTGAGCGCCAGCTATCTGCTCTAGCAGTCTCAGACAGTCAAACGACAGATATGCTCGCTTTGGTAAGGAAATCAGCTCTTACCTTCGATGACGGCGGTATCCCTTCCATCGAAGGCCCTTTTCAACCCTGCGCGATTAATGGTGCCCGCCCGGTGACATATCAGCAGGGTGTTATGTATCTTGCCGGGCAAAATAAGGGTCTCATGCTCAAATGTCTGTTGAGGCTATATGGAGCAGATCAAGACAGTCGCGAAGCAATGCCCATCAGGAATGTTGTCTTTGTTGATGATACGCCAAAGAATGTTGATAACTTTGTTGCGGCTTTTCAAGATGAGCCAAAGATCTCCGTTAAAGCCTTTCACTACAGTGCTTTTGACGCCCACAAAGCGAAGCTGACAGAGGGGCCGGAGGCAAAGTCACTTCAGGACCGCGCGAAAGCGCGCTGGCAACAACTCAGTGCTGTTGTTGAGCGCGTGCTACAGAGCCCAGCCTTTTAACAAGGCTGCGGCCCTGACTATCGGCGGTAAACCTCCGTTCATCGCATAGTGGCGGCTTAAGGGCTCCCAAGCTGTTACCGGTTAATGCTGGTGATGATGAATGATCATCACGAGTGATAATGGCTGCTTGACATTAAACGTAAAGCACAGTGTCTTGCTGGGCGAAGGGCATAAGTAAACAGAATACAGTACGGGAGGGTATGATGAATAGATTGGGTACGGCGGTTTCGGCTGCAGTATTGATGGTAGGGCTGAGTGCTTGCGATCAAGCAACAACGGATCAAACAGCTGCCACTGACGAAACAGCCGCTGTAGAAACAGTTGCAGATATTGTAGTTACGCAAGCCGAACTTGAAGGCAATCCATTCGTCGCTGAGTGGGATACGCCGTATGGTGTGCCACCTTTTGATGAAATTGAGGACGCTCATTATCTGCCTGCCATTAAGGCAGCGAACCCAGTTTGCCCGGATAATACCTGGTGACAACGGTGTCCCACAAAAAGGCAGTGGCGATGAAGGTGGTTGGAAGCCCTTTGGTCAAACCTATTACAACGATCCGCGACCTGAAACGACCGACTTCTATTTAATCAAGAAACCTGCACTGACTGCATTCACACTTATGTCGTTTCTCGGTAGCGAGCGGTTTAATGTTGAGGGTTTTCCTGGAAAAGAGAGGCTGGTAGACCGCTACAAGTCAATCAACCCTAGTGCTGGCTGTTTGGCGACCACACGCAGCGATGGTGCCCATGCGGTGCTCTGTTACAACAAGCCGGAGATCAGGCTGAACAACGGTTTGAATCCGCAAATGGAACCTGATGAGAAGCAGAAGGCGATATGGCTGGAGCAGTCTGGCACGGTCTCCGTTTCCATGTCCGGCATCCAATTTGAGAAGGTAATCCTGACAGAGATTCGGGTTGATGGTGAGCATGGAAACCCCTACGCACTCTATAAGGAATGGGGAGCTCCTGATGACATTACCAGCGAACAATATACTGAGTTGCTAACCAAGCAGGAGCCAGTAATCACTGGCAGCACCAGATTGGAAATCGAAGATGGTTCGCTGGAAGTTAAAGCGGAAATGCAGGGAGCGGCGCTCAGTCTCTTTATTGTAGAGCCGGACTCGAAAGTTGCCCCCTATCAGATTGGGTCGCTGGACATCACGTTGACGGCAGGCTCTAATAGAGAGACTCTGGCAGTGCTTGACTGGAGTCGGGAGGCCGATGCTAGCCTAGCCCACTATGAAGTCTACTATTCTGAAGAGGCTGATGGCTACTTCAGGCAGATTAACAAGTCGCACCTGTTTGATCGCAGTTTTACGCATGTCATTGGCAACAAGAGTGGCTTCTATAAGGTGCGGGCAGTTGGCCTGAATGGTCAGGCAGGGCAGTTTTCGCCAGTTGCTGCGGTCAAATCAGATCACTTCTAAACCAGAACGGCAGGAAATGACTGGAGTAGTCCGGCTTCCACTAGGGAGCCGGGCTTTTGGTAATGATTCATTATATTGACTTTTGATCACAAATCATTGAAGCTGCTAAAAATGGGTCTAAGGTGAACCTTGAAATTAGGGAGGAAGTAATGAAATCAAAAATGCGTATTAGGAAGTCACTTGGCTTTGGACTGAGCTCAGTGGCTGTTGCCGCTGCTTCTCTACTTGGAGCAGGGGTGGCGCAGGCACAGAACGACGACGAACTCATGTTAGAGGAAATCATTGTTACTGCGACTAAACGAGCTGAATCGATTCAGGATATTCCGCTTTCTGTTACCGCGATTGGTCAAGAAGAACTTCAGTTGTCTGGCGCTGTAGAGTTTGCTGACTATGCGACAGCTGTACCTAATTTGAGCTTCGGCTTTGCAGGTGAAGGCCGACAGACATCGCGTCAATTTCAGTTGCGTGGTATTTCTGGTGCCAACACCACCGCCTTTTACATTAATGACACAGCTGTACCGATTACGATAGATCCGCGTGTCATTGACATCAGCAGGATTGAGGTGCTGCGAGGACCACAGGGCTCTCTATTTGGCGCGCGTTCAATGGGCGGACTGGTGCGGTTGGTAACTAACAAGCCATCAACTGAAGAGTTTTCTGGGTCATTTCATGCGGGTCTGGCTGGCGTGCATGAAGGTGGGACAGATTATCAGTTCGACTCTACGATTAACGTTCCTCTGTCTGACTCCGCAGCCTTTAAGGTGACGGGCTATTACATCAATGATGCTGGTTTCATTGATCGCTTGGTTGATCCTGATGCCTCCTCAATCATTGCAAGCGGTGTTGGCCTTAATGGCGACGAGTCTACCAACCGTAACGTCAATCAGGACGAGACATTTGGGTTTGCAGGTTCTTTGCTTCTCAGATTATCCGACAATGTTTCGATCACGCCTGGGATACTATACCAAAAGACTAATTCGGAGGGTCCGGCTTTTGTCGACGATGATATCGAAAATTTCACCAAGGCAAGGCAATTTGATGTTGAAGAAACAGGTCGTGACGAATGGTATCTTGCGTCACTGGAGACTGAAATCTATCTGGAGCACGGCCAGATTGTAAACAGCACGTCCTATTTTGATAGGGAGACTTTAGATATCGAGGACAGCACCTTGTTCACGATGGGCTTTTTTGGTCCACCGTCGGCAGCTGTCGCTAGCCCCACGACGACAACTGAAGTTTCCGATGAAAACCGATTTACAACGGAAACTCGGTATGTTTCAGATTTTGAAGGGAGTATTAACTTCATTGCGGGTGTCTTTTATCAGGAAATCGATACTGTAGGCGGATTTCCCCCTGATTCTATCATTCCAGAAGGATCGCCCCTGAAAGCGTTATTTCCGCCAGGGTCCAGTTTCTTCTCTACGGAAACGATAAGTAACCAGAAGGAATTTGGACTTTTTGGCGAGGTCAGCGTCGACCTGACCGACAGCTTAACCCTTACTGCGGGTGGTCGTTGGTTCGATTTCCGATCAAATGTGAGCAGGACTGATGGGGGCGCGCTTTATGATATGTTTCTTGGAGGTCCGCCTCCTGCGGGGGCAAACAGCGCAAAAGAAAACGGCTTTAATCCGCGATTCGCACTCGAATATACTGCCAGTGATGATCTGACACTATATGCAAATATCGCAAAGGGTTTTCGACCGGGCGATGCCAATGTAAATGAAGCAACCTGTGCTGCTTTTGGTGAAGATGTACCGAGCAGTTTTGATTCAGATTCGCTCTGGAATTATGAAGGTGGCTTCAAGTTGACCTGGCTAGGCGGACGTGGGACGTTCAATGGTTCGGCATTTCACATTGATTGGAGTAATCGTCAGACGCAGATTGCCAATTGTGGTGGGCTTGGATTTGGCGCGATCGGCAATGTTGGCTCTGCTGAAGCAACAGGTTTTGAAATGGAGTTTGCTGTTGATTTTAGCGAAGCAGTCTCTCTTTCCGGTGGGGTCGGCTATGTTGATTCTAGGATAACAGATCCAGGTCCAACAACGTCCCTTTCGGCTGGTGATCCTTTGTTCAATGTACCTTCGTGGAATGGTGCTCTTGCCCTTGATCTTGCGGTGCCGATCACTAGCGAATACGACGGTTATGCCCGCATTGATTTTCGCTATGTTGGTTCCAGCACCAGCGCACAGCGAAACGAGCGCCCAGACTATACTATGACAAATGTTCGATTTGGTGTTCAGATGGGTGTTTGGGATGTGTCAGTTTATGCAAGTAATCTGTTCGATACGAGGGCAAACCTCGCTGATCCTGTAGAACTTTCTGATTCTCTTAACCTTATAGCTGTTTCCAGACCTCGCACGATCGGTATTGATCTGCGCAGGGGTTTCTAGACAGGTCACCTTTATGTGACGCAGGGCAGCCCTTTCAGGGTTGCCCTGCCTACAGAGGAACATTCTGTGTCAAACAAAGTAGCGATAATTGGAACAGGTACGATTGGCCTTGGCTGGGCGGTGACCTTTTCTCGCGCAGGTTGGTCTGTTGTGTTGATGGATCAGGATATCGATGTCACAAATAAAGCTAAGTTAAGGGCAGAGCAAATCATTGCCAGTCAAAAGGCATGCTTGATAGACGAAGGATTAGAAAGTCAGACTTCGATCACGTGCTCTTGTGACGTGAGTGCGGCTGTGACTGGTGCCAACCTTATCATTGAGGCGGTTCCCGAAGTTCTTGCAATCAAGCAGGGCGTTCTGAAAGAAATAGAGCGGTTTGCAGACCCTGAGACGATCATTGGTAGCTCCACTTCGGCGATATTGCCGTCCAGTATTGCGGCTAATATGACTCATCCGGAACGATTTATTGTAACTCACCCCTTTAACCCCAGCTATTTGATTCCTGTGGTTGAAGTGGTTCCTGCCGTGCAGACAGCGCAAAACGTAGTCGATATCACGTGCAATATATTAACAAGCCTCGGCATGCGTCCCGTATCGGTTTTGCTAGAAATAGAAGGCTTTGTTGCCAATCGACTACAATGTGCCATTGTTAATGAATCGATCAACTTAGTTTCAAATGGTGTGGCGAGTGTGGAAGATGTGGAAGCTTGTATAACCGATTGCTTGGGACTGCGCTGGGCAGTTTATGGTCCGCTTTCAACTATGCACAATAATGCGGTGGGTGGATTTGCAGAATATGCAGGTAAATTCGGCAGCTCATATTCCTTGCTTGGTGAGCAGCTCGACTTGGGCGCCACCTGGAGCGATGAGGTTATTGGTGAGATTGATCGTCAGCTCACATGTGGCAGTGAAGGACTAACGCGCAAACAAGAACTGAAACTTAGAGATGAAGCAGTACAAGCGATTATAGCCTGCAAGCAATCAATCAAACAATCACTGGAAGACGTACGTCAGCAAAATAAGAAGGTTGAAAATGATTGAAACTGGTCGCGCTGTAGTTTTTCCTTGGCACTGTGATCATTATAACCATATGAATACCCGCCATTATCTCGGTTTTTTCGACGACGCTGGCGCACACATGATGCAAGCTCTCGGATATTCATTGGAGCTAGATGGTAGAGGTGACATTGGTTGGGCCGATGTTGAGCAAACGATCAAATACCGCAAGGAGGTTTGTGTGGGTGCTCTGCTCCGCATTACGTCCTCATTTCTGGAGATTGGCTCCAAGACAATCAAGTACCGCCACACGATGGCTAACACTTCGACAGACGACGTAGTTGCCACCCTGGACGGGGTCACAGTGTGTTTCGACTTGAATAAGCGGCGCGCCAGGGCGTTGCCCGAGAATATAAAGGCGAAGTTGCTTGAATTCGGTGCCAATCCCCTTTAGCCAAATGTTCGCTTCAGGCCTGATTTTACTCTTCTTAGCTGAAAGTATTTGGATGTGTCACAGTCGTGACTGAATCTTCCGCCGGTCGAGGTAAAAGTCGCTGAATACATGATTTGACGGCATTGGTTGATCCGGTTTATTAGTCATTGATTGCGCAACTTCTGGAGCATAATCCTATGAGTCTTGAAAAGATCGAAGCGATGAGCTTGCAAGTCCGAGTCTACCGGCGGCTTAAAGAGGCCTTAATATGTGGTCATTTTGAGCCTGGCCAGGTACTTGTTATCCGTGATCTTGCCGAGCAATTGGGTACTAGTCCCATGCCAATCAGGCAAAGCCTTCATCGTTTGGTGTCAGAACATGCTCTTGAGGAAGATGACCGGGTGCGCTCATCGGTGCGGGTGCCAGAAATTTCTAAGGAAGTCTTCGAGGACATCCGGGCGGCACGTTGCCTCGTGGAAGGCGAGGCCGCGTCTCGCGCAGCCAAACTGGCAGACGAGTCACTCATTGCAAAATTGAAGCTGCACGATGCTGTCATGCAGCAAGCTGTAAAGAAGCAGGAGCCTGCCGAGATCATTTTGGCGAATAGGGATTTTCACTTCGAGGTCTACCGGGCGGCAAGATCTACGGCGCTTATGCGTATCATTGAATCTCTCTGGCTGCAGTCAGGTCCATATTTCAGGACTCTGATCATTCGCTATGGCGGGGATGAGCCCGACCCGGCCAACGACATCAATGCACACGAGGGAATAATGACGGCTCTATGCCATAATGATAGCGTTGCTGCGGCCAAGGCCCTTCGAAATGATATTATTCTAGCTGCCAACTATTTCGTCACCTCAACGGAAGGTGATCTGCAAATAGGCACTGGCAAGAAGAAGCTGTCGGTGCTCTAGCGATCCAGGCAAGAGCTAAGCAAATCATTCCCACCGACCTGTCTTCGGAATTGGCTCACGAGCTCTATTCTTATGCGAAGTTTTTTTCTTCAATCCATTCGATTGTTGACTGGAAGGCAGAATCGAATCTGTCAAAAATATCATCGATTTCCTGCTTATTAATAATCAATGGCGGCGCGAGAGCAACAGAATCGCCGTTTGCAAGATTACGAAGTATGAGGCCTTTTTTTTCGCAATTGACCGCCAGCCGGTTGGCGCTTGCGCCGGTGTACTTGAGAAGTCTTCTCGACTCTTTGTCTGCTACCATTTCAAGCGCCCACATGAGGCCGGTTCCCCGGATCTCACCAACCAGAGGGTGCGATTCGTATCGACGCATTTTTTCGCCGAGGTATTCGCCCGATTCACAGATGTGTTCCAGCAAGTTTCGCTCTTCGATAATTTCCAGCGTTCTCAGCGCAGCCGCACAGCCGACGGGATGCCCAGCAAATGTGGACCCGTGAGCGAAGAAACCGAATTTTTCGTTGCCGAGCGCAATCCCATCGTATAGCTCCTTTCCCATCACAATGGCTGAAATGGGTATGTATGATGAAGAAAAGCCCTTGGCGAATGTCATTGCGTCTGGCTTGATGCCCATGATTTCGCTGCCAAACATTTTTCCCGTCCGACCGAATCCTGTGATCACTTCGTCGGCAATAAACAGGATGTCGTTGCGTTTTAGTATTTCCTGTATACGCGCGTAGTAGCCATCAGGAGCCATCACCACGCCAGAAGCACCACCGACGGGCTCGGCTATCATGGCGGCGATGGTGTCGGCTCCCTCTGCAGCAATTCTTTCCTCCAACTCACAACAAAGACGGTCGACAAAGTCTGCCTCCGATTCCCCATCATGATGATTGCGGAAATAATGCGGTTCAGTCAGATGCAGGAAACCTGGGAGCGGCAAGTTGTAGCCTTGGTGACAACGGGAAATTCCGCTCATGGAGCATGCTGCGATTGTGGAACCATGCCAGGCGTTGGTGTGCGACAGCACCTTGGTCTTCTGAGGCAGGCCACGAGCGTTGTTTCTGAACCAGATGAACTTGATCAAAAAGTCGTTGGCTTCCGAGCCGGTGGTTGCAAAATGGACTTTGGCATCCGGCAGGGGAACCATTGAGCAGAGCTTTTCCGCCAGCCTGATCGCCGGTTCATGGGTCTTATTTAGGCCGTAGTGATAGAATGGCATTTTGCGAAGTTGTTCGATCGCTGCTTCAGCTGGCCCAATCTCGTTGAAGCCGAGGGAGGCAGCCCACATGCCGGATGACGCATCAAGGAATTTCTTTCCGTCTTCATCCAGAACATAAACGCGATCACCATGGTCGATCACGTCGGCTCCTTCAGCCTGTCGCTTGGCAATATTCACATAGTGCGGCAAGATATAGCGTTGGTCTTTCGCTTTCAGAGATTCGGTGCTCAAGCGCTCTCCCCTATAATTTGTTGGTTAATTTTCAGTTTTTTATTGATCACAAATCAAAAATTATATTAGCTGAAAGCTGAGAAATGGCAAGTCGAATGATCATGCCTTCATTTGACGCCGTAGATTCACGGCAAGTAAGTGGCGAAGTGCGGTCAAATCGTGGGACCTTCAAGGAGAGTTTCTCATGGCTGAATACAAAGTTCCAAGGCGCGATTTCCTTTTTGTCCTGGGCGAATTGTTGCGGGCAGAGGAGGTTTTACCACCATTGGCGGATGGGGAGCCTGTTTCAATTGACCTTGTGAGTGCCGTAATCGACGAGGTAGCTAAACTGACCGAGGATGTGCTGTCTCCCCTCAATAGTGTCGGTGATCAGAAAGGCTGCAAGCTGGTAGACGGTTCTGTCCGAACACCGCCAGGATTTAGGGAGGCCTATAACCTCTTTGTAGAAGGCGGATGGATAGGTCTGACGGCACCGGAAGAGGTCGGTGGGCAAGGTTTGCCAACCTTTTTGAATGTTGCCATGCATGAAATGATAATGGGGTCCAATCTATCGTTTGCCGATTATATCGGTTTGCCTCAAGCGGCACTGAGTACCATCCTGAAGTTCGCTGAACCAGATATAAGTGAAATCTATGCGCCGCGCCTGGCATCTGGGGAATGGTGCGCCACCATGTGCCTGACGGAACCACAATGCGGCACAGATATCGGACTGGTCCGCACAACGGCCTCATCAAACGGGGATGGTAGCTACAATATAGATGGTAATAAGATTTTCATATCCGGCGGTGACCATGACCTCACCGGTAATATCGTCCATCTAGTGCTTGCCCGACTGCCTGACGCTCCGGCGGGCGTACGAGGGCTCAGTCTGTTCCTGTGCCCCAAATATCTGGTGGATGGGAGTGGTGATCCATGCGAAAGGAATTCAGTTTCGCCGGTTCGACTGGAAAACAAGATGGGGTACAAGGCAGCGTCCACGTGCGAAATGCTGTTTAGTAATGCAAAGGGCTGGTTGTTGGGTGAGCCGAACGCAGGTCTTCGGGCGATGTTCACCATGGTCAACACAGCTCGGCTCCTTGTAGCCTTGCAGGGACTGGGAACTGCCGACCGTTCTTACCAGCTTGCCCGTGATTATGCGCTCGAACGCGTTCAGGGCAGGGCGCTCACCGGACCGGCATTCCCGGACCAGAAAGCCGACCCGCTGATTGTTCACCCAGATGTGCGCCGCATGTTGCTGTCTATCCGTTCCTTTACTGATGCGGGTCGGGCGATAGCCCTGTGGTTGGCAATACAGATTGATGTCGCTGACCGGGCAGCGCTCCCGGAAGACCGAGAAAAGGCAGCGGATCTCGTTGCGTTGTTGACTCCGGTTGTTAAGGCCAGCTTCAGTGACCTTGGTTTTGAGAGTTGTAACAACAGTATGCAGATATGGGGTGGCCATGGATATATCCGCGATAACGGGCTGGAGCAGCTAGTCCGTGATTGCCGGATTGCGCAGATACAAGAAGGTGCAAATGGCATTCAGGCCCTTGACCTGATCGGTCGAAAACTGGCTATGAAGGAAGGCCGACTGTGGCGGACGTATTGCGCAATGGTAGAAAGCACCTTGACGGGCATTGAGGGTGAAAGTGATTTGGCAGAATTTGCGGACCCACTCAGAGTGGCTTTGGGAGAGCTTAGGGGTTTTACCGACGGCCTCATGAAGAAAGCGGCTGAAGACCCTGTTGTTATCGGTACGGCAGGGGTCGATTACCAGCGAGCATTTGCACTTGTTCTGTTTGGCTGGATGTGGGCTGAGATTGTAAGGGTTTCCATCAGGAAGACCGACGACAGTTTTCATCGCAGTAAAGTTGAAGTAGCGAGGTATTTCTACCAACGTGAGTTGCCAAAGGTGACTCAGTGTCTGAAGGTAGCTGGAGCGCCAGTATCCTCCCTGATGGCTATGAAGGCGGAAGATTTCTAGGAGAAAAGCAAAATGATAAAGACCAGCGACAGCGATGGGATTCTGGAGGTTTGCGTTGATAGGCCAAAGGCAAATGCTATTGATGCTGAAACCAGCCGTGAATTGGGAGAGATCTTTGCTAATTTCAGGGAAACAGCTTCGCAGCGAGTGGCAATCTTAACCGGGGGCGGAGACAAGATATTTTCCGCTGGATGGGATTTGAAGGCTGCTGCAGAGTCTGGCGAGAGCGAGCAGGATGACTATGGTGTCGGAGGCTTTGCAGGCATTACAGAGGTTTTCGATCTCGACAAGCCGGTAATTGCAGCCGTAAACGGAGTTGCGATCGGCGGTGGTTTCGAAATCGCCCTGGCCTGTGACATTGTTGTGGCGGTGGAAACTGCAGGTTTCGCCCTCCCTGAAACGTCGGTCGGCGTGGTGGCGGATGCCGGTGGTGTGCAAACCCTGCAGCGAAAGGTGCCGAAAAACGTTGCGCTGGACTTGTTGTTGACCGGGCGCCGGATGACAGCAGAGGAAGCAAAGCATTGGGGATTTGTAAATTATATCACTACAGCAGAAGAGTTGATGCCTAAGGCGCGTGAAATTGCCAAGGTGATTGTGAATGGCGCCCCGCTTTCAGTTGGTGCTATCATGGAGATCACTCGCGAGACAGAGACCATGCCACTTGAAGAGGCTTTCAAGGCAGTAAGGGGCGGTAAGTTTGAAGTCTACGAGAAAATGCTGGTTTCCGAAGATCATCTAGAAGGCCCCAGGGCATTTGTGGAAAAGCGCAAACCAGTCTGGAAGGGGTGCTGACAAGTGTCAATATCCTCGGACAACCAGGACGAACTCAAAGCGAATCTGACCAGCCTCGAGCTCTTCTCACTGGCTTTCGGTGCTATAATCGGTGTGAGCTGGGTTATTCTAGTGGGCGATTGGATCAGTTCTGCTGGCTCTATCGGGGCAATCACCGCCTTCGTTCTGGGAGGCAGTGTTATTATCCCGGTGGGCTATTGCTATGCTCGATTAGGGCAGCATTATCCGGTGGTTGGAGGTGAATTCGTCTACGCTTATCGCTTTTTCGGCAACACTGCGGCTTTTGTGACGGCTTGGGTATTGGCGCTACTCTATATTTCGATCTGTGCGTTTGAGGCGATCTCTGTTGCCTGGATTTTTTCCACCATATTTGATGGTGCTACTGGTCCCTATTTATATTCGATTTTTGATGCAGACCTTCACACAGGAGATTTTGCCGTCGGAGTGCTGGTAACTCTACTGTTGGCCTGGACACATGTCAGCGGCACTGAACTGGCTGCCCGGTTGCAAGATATACTGACTGGGTTTCTACTGATCGCCACAATTTGCTTTGTTCTTGCAGCTTTATGGTTTGGGGCACCTGATAACCTCGATCCAATCTTTAACGCACCAGAGGGACAGACATACTCCTCCGCTGTTCTGTCATTATTTGTTTTAACTCCGGTCTTTTTTGCTGGTTTTGGCGCTGTGCCACAAGCCATGGGCGAAAGTTCGGGTGCAGCAAGGGCCGGGCTGGTCAGGCTGATCGTGCTGATTCTGGTTGCCTCGATATTCTTTTATGTCGCGGTTATTTTTGCATCAGCATACATAGCGCCGCTTGCGATGTTGCTGCAATCGGATCTACCCGCCGCGAAAGCGCTAGAGATAGCCTTCGGAGATCCTCTCTATTCAAAAGTTGTTCTGGTGGCCGGGATGCTAGGTCTTGTTACAACCTGGAATGCAGTCCTGTTTGCAGGCGCACGCGTTCTCTTTGCGTTGGGCCATGGTCGCCTTGGACCGGCATTTCTGGCGCGAGGTACAGGCGAACACAATGCCCCCAGAAATGCTATTATTGTCGTTACGGTCATTACGCTTCTCGCTGTGCCGTTGGGCCGTAACGCCTTGATCCCGATTGTATCTCTGAGTGGCCTGTGTATCGCGCTAGTTTTTCTGACGACTTGTTTGTGTCTGTTGCGTGCTGACATACCGAAGCAGAAGTGGTTGGCTGTGGCTGGTCTTGTTGTTTCGCTATTTCTGTTGGCGTTAAACCTGTATGAGATGGCTGGTGAGTTGCTAGATTGCAACTATCTTCGGACATTTACGCTAGTCGTCTGGATGCTATTGGGTTTCGTGGTTTTCAGGGCCAGCCGCATGATTCGTGAAGAGACGCCAACGGATCAACGAGATGGCCTGATCATTGGTCGGTTGAGGCGAAAGTGAAATGAAACCGCAGGGTAGGATAGCAATTGTTGGCGGTGCCGGCGCGCAGGGACAGGAGACGCTAAGGTTTCTCAGGGCTTTTGATCCGGAATTGCCACTCGTCGCTGTTGATATCGCTTTTGACGACGTCAGCGAGGCCGAGTGCCATCGCCTCAATGTGGCGACTGAAACTCTAGACGTTTTGGCTGACCGTGAAAAGCTGGTCAACCTGGTTTCAGGTTGCAGAGTTGTGGCGAATTTTGCTGGCCCATTTTATCGCCTTGGTACGGTCGTTCTGAATGCTGCCATTGAATGTGGTGTGGACTATCTCGATATTTGCGATGACGTAGATGCTTGTGAGGTATTGCTCCAACGGTCTAACGCGGCGGCGCAGAAGGGTATAAAAGCTATTACTGGAATGGGTGCTGCTCCCGGTGTCACCAACATCCTCGTCAAGGCCGCCCGTGATTATCTGGGTGCACCGGAAGGGCTCTTTGCTGATATCAGTTGGTGTGCTCCAGGATCGGACTTTACGCCGGGAATTTTTCAGCACACCATCCACTGCTTTGCAACAGCGCTCAAAGGGTCGACTAACATTCCGCCTTGGGAAGACCTGGAACCACGTGAAGTGATCTTCCCAGACCCGGTCGGTCCCGTGGAGGTGGTTCGCCTTGGTCATCCGGAATCCCATACGATACCTGAATATCTAGGCATGCCCTGTTACCTGCGTGGTGGTTCGACTACGCCGGAGATCCTCAGGCGGACATGGCACCTCGGTAAGGCCTTGGAGGAACATGATCAGTTGCAGGATGCTGAGAGTCTGGCTAGAGCGTGGGATGAATTGTCTGCGATTATTCCACCACCGAATGAGAACCAGCCTGACAGTGGTATGGTGATTGATGTTGTGGCAGATGGTGATGGCATTCGATTTGAAAGTGCCACAAGTATCTCGATGGAACAATCAACTGCCGTACCTGCGGCTGCGGGTGCTATGATGCTCTATCAAGGGCAATTTGACACTTCGGGTGTTCATCCGCCCGAAGCGTTATCGGTACCGACCTTTTTCAGGACTGCCGGTAGCATTTCCCCCGGGGGTGGTGGCTTGGTGGCCTACCGCCTTGAGAAGGGCCGGAAGACCTCAAAGTTGTCTATTGGTTCGTTCTTTGCTGAACAGTCTTAATCTGGTAACCAGGAGCTAATCAAGTGTCTCTATATATGCAACGGCACGACCTATCGTTATCCAGCATCATAGATTTTGCGGCGCTCAATCATTCAGCTACGCTGGTGTTATCAAGACGATCCGATGGATCCATTATCGATCATACCTGGGCGGATATCTGTCAGCGATCACTGAAGCTGGCATCCGCACTTGGTGAACTGGGCGTAGGCATTAGTGACCGGGTCGCACCCCTTGTGCGCAAGGTAACTGCAGCTCTAGGCAGGGACATTATCCTGGTCGAGTTGGTAAACAGTGAGCCGATAATTACCTCCGCTAAATCTTACGAGGAGCTTGTCGTTGGATTTGAAGGTTCGGCGGATGTTATCAAGGAAATCCTTTCGCCGCATCTGGAAAAATGGCAGGTGCCCGCAGATATTAAATTCATCGATGCCATGCCATTGACTGCGACTGGTAAGATCGACAAGAAAGTCCTACGGAACGCCTATAGCACGCAGGCCGAAACGGTGGGCATGTGATGCTCTATCAAGACACATTCTATCTCGGCATACTGTCACTGTTTGTTGCTGCAGCAGTGTTTCTGGAGTACTCAAGATACGCCAGATATGTGCCACCTGCCCTGTTCATGCTGCTGAGTGGCGTGCTGTTGGCCAACCTGCCTGTGAACATTGTGCAGGCGAAGGTGAGTGGTGCATTCGTAACCCATCTTTTGCCAGTTGGAATGGCGCTTTTGCTGTTCCACTCCAATGTCATGACAATTTTCAAGCAGGCGAGGATACTGATTGTACCTTTCTTTGTGGCAATAGCTGCAACCCTGACGGGGGTTGTCGTTGCCTTCCTCGTTTTGCCGGGCTTCGCCGACAAAGCAGCCATGGCAGGAGTAGTCACGGCAACCCTGGTAGGGGGATCAATGAATTTCCTGGCGGTGTCCGAGACACTACAGTATTCGCAGTCTCCATATTATGGGGTAACTCTTGCTGCTGATGTGGCAGTGGGTACAACATACTTCGCATTTCTTATTGCTGCCGCGTCTATTGCCTCACTTCGACGTCTGGTACCTTCCAGGATCATGGATCAGGCGGAAATTGGGGAAGAAACTAATCTGCACTCACCTGCCCTGAACGACAATACATTGCCTCCCGTACTATCACTTGTGACTGCCATGACGATAGCATTGCTGATTGCAGCAGCAGGGCAGTACGTTGCTGGTTTGCTCGCACTTGATGCTTATACTTTGCTGTTTGTGACAGCGTTCGCTGTCCTGTTTGCTACCCTAGCAGACAAACTTGTTCAGAGGATATCTGGCGAGGAGATTCTCGCGATGATAATTATGTATATATTCTTCTTTATTATCGGCTCTGGTGTTGATCTGGAATCTCTGTTGGAGGGCTCGCAGTTCGCCATGCTTTTTTATCTGATTGTTATCTCACTACATTTTCTCGTCCTTTTTGGGGTGGCGTACTTGTTTAAGCTCGATTTCGCCTCGATTCTGATTGCATCCAACGCTTGTGTCCTTGGCCCGCCAACTGCGGCAGCGGTTGCGGCTGCAAATCACTGGCGCAGTCTGGTTACACCAGGCCTTCTGATAGGGATTTTAGGCTACGCGCTGGCCAATTTTATCGGTGTTTCCGCCGCAGGATTGCTCGCTTCTTTTTAATAGGGTTTCTGTAGCTGGTTCTTCTTCCGTTGCGTAGGAAAGCTGAATAAAAATCTATTGTGATTTGTGATCACAAGTGGTAGTTTTTGATTAACAGGATTTGAAATTGAACATATCAATTCACAGGACAAGCTGGCGTATGGCCAACCCGATCGTGGTTTCACGGGGCGTGTATGATTCTGCGGATTTATTGGAAATCCGGATAGAGCAGGGCGGGGTGACCGGCAGGGGGGAATGTTGCCCTGTTGCTCATTATGGTGAAAGTGTTGAATCCGTTTCCGCCCAGATTACTTCCGTAGCTGACAAGGTTGCTCCTGGCAGTATTGACCGGCTGGAACTGCTGGGCTTGCTGCCTCCTGGTGCCGCCCGAAATGGTATTGATTGCGCTCTCTGGGATCTGGAATGTAAGCAATCTGGCAAAACGGCTTGGGAAATAGCGAGAGTAAAGAAGCCGGGCAGGCAGGCTACTGCCATGACTGTCAATATGGCGGACCCGGATAAAATGGCGGCTGATGCAGCAGGGCTGACTGATTTTGAAACTATCAAGCTCAAACTGGGCACTGACAATCCTGAAGAGGCCATGAGGGCGGTGCGAGCGGTACGCGCGGACGCCAGGCTCTCACTCGACGCCAACGAAAGTTGGAGTAGAGAGCAACTGAAGGGACTGTTGCCGGTTATTGCCGAGCTAGATTTTGAGATGATTGAACAGCCGGTAAAGGCTGGAACAGATGAACAGCTTGAACGTCTTGCCAGTATTGTACCTTTTTGTGCAGATGAGAGTTTCCATTCATCTACGGATCTATCGCGTGCGAGCGAATACTACGGGTTTATCAATATCAAACTCGACAAATGTGGTGGGCTGACCGAAGCGCTGCGCATTATGGCAATGGCAAAAGACTATAACCTGAGGCCAATGGTAGGCTGCATGTTCTCAACGTCCCTTGCTATGGCGCCTGCTATGATCGTTGCTGCGCAATGCGAATTCGCAGACCTCGATGGCCCGCTTCATTTGTCCGATGATCGGCCCGGCGGCTACTCTGTTGTTGGCGGGGATTACGACCTGAATTCTTCAACGATATGGGGATAATATGAAAAAGCTTGTGAAGATCCTTTTCCTTGCCCTATTGACTCCCTTGCAGTCGTTTGCTGCGCAAGAGGCCGCTGAAAGTGCGTCAGGCATTCCTGACAGCCTGATCAATTATATTGATGGTGTGGCTGAAGGAGAGTCCCAGACTCTTGGCATTCCCGGCATTGGTGTTTCTATCTTCTCCAAGGAGTATGGCTCTCTGGTGCGGGCTTGGGGCCGCACAGATGTTGGAGGGGTGAGGGCGTTTGATGCAAAAAACGAAATCATACCGGTGGCTTCCATTTCTAAGGTTTTCGTTGCCGTTGCTCTTATGCGGGCCCAGGAACAGGGTATTATCAATCTGGATGATCCAATAAACGACCACCTCGATTTTAAATTGCCTGTCTTCCCGGGCGCACGCCCCATGACAATCAGGGATGTTACCAGCCACGAGGGCGGATTCGAGGAGCGCTGGTTGGCAACAGGGGCGGGGCGTGAGCTTGACCCAAGGCCATGGTCGGAAATCATGGCTGCGACATACCCGCAGCTAATTGCGCCGCCTGAAAGCTATTCAAGCTATTCCAATTACGGGATCGCCCTTCTTGGGTACATGCTGGAATACAAGACTGGTATCCCTTACCATGCTTATCTCAAGGCAGAAGTTCTTGATCCATTGGGTATGACCAATACAACTGTGGAGCACCCCGCTCCTGCTGATTTTGAGGGGAAGATATCGGCGGGGCTTCGTGTTTCTGGCGGTGTTGAACGGCCAGCTCGCAAGACTTTCAACTATAGGACCTACCCCGCAGGCCGTTTGGTTTCGACCCTTCCTGACATGAATCGATTCATCTATATGATCGTCAATGATGGTGTTGCGCCTGATGGTACTGTTGTCCTGCAATCCGATTCTGTTGAGAAAATGCTGGACGCCAGTAGAAAATCGCATCCAAGCATGCCCGGCCTTGCTGTTATATTCGCAGAAAAGGATATTCAGGGAACGCGCTTTATCGGTCACGGCGGTGATGGCGGCACACATCACACAGACATGATAATTTCGCGCGAGCATGGCTTCGGCCTGTTTGTTAATTTCATGTCAGCCCCAGGCCCACAGGCACGGGATTATTTTACCCGCGCCATCGTGCCGAAATTTACAGGGACAAGATTTGATCCCCTGCCGCTAGCTGACAATAACCAACAGATTAACCTCTCCAGGTTTACTGGCGAGTACAGGCACTATCGCTGGGCATTTACAAGCATTGAGAAACTACTTGGACTGACCTCTCAATTCTCCATCGGTC
The DNA here is from genome assembly GCA_963921265.3 of Kordiimonas sp. Taxonomy (GTDB): domain Bacteria; phylum Pseudomonadota; class Alphaproteobacteria; order Sphingomonadales; family Kordiimonadaceae; genus Kordiimonas. Next base: position 2,051,237 of record OZ001196.2, on the reverse strand, counting down.
AGGCCAGCGCAGGCTCCCTGATGGTCAAGGGTCGCCTTGGCGCTGGCGAGTACGTACCTGTCGACATTAATAGTGGCCTGTATCAGAACCGTGTAACGGGCGAATACTTGCATTTTTTCGAGCTGGAGGATGGCTCGTTAAATGTGGTTATGGGGTCATTTCCGTTTGTGACAGCGTTCAAGCTTGATACAGCCGATACTCAGGGATTTGTAAGCTTCGCCTTCGACTTTCTCATGATAAGCCTGGGGCTGGCAGCTGTTGTCCTAGCAACGCAGTCTGTTCGTAGCATAATTGCACGAACAAACGGGTTCGCATTGGGGCAGGGCCTGCTGGCAATTGCGTCAGGCGCGCTTGTCGTCGGATCGCTTTTATTTCTTGAAACAGCTTCTTCCTTGAGCGAGGCTGCCTTACAGCAGTCCATTCCTGAATCCGCTTCAACCTTCCTCGCCATCCCGTTTTTATCCATCGCGCTGCTGTTTGGATGGGTGATCGGGTACTTGAAAGGTCTCTTTAGGGCACCAGGTTGGTTCCAACATCTTGCAGCAATTGCGTCAATCACCCTCGTAGTTCTGTTCCTGCTGTTCATTGATCACTGGAATGCCTTGGGTTGGAACTACCCATGATCTCCTCCTAATCTGGATTGGATTTTGCGATGAAGAAAGCCAAAAAAGTCATACTATCTTGTGCGGTTACGGGGTCAATTCACACGCCGACCATGTCGCCTTATCTGCCAATAACGCCGGACCAGATCGCTGAACAGGCCATCGGTGCGGCGGAGGCCGGGGCCTCGGTCCTGCATCTTCACGCTCGCAATCCGGACGATGGTAGACCAACGGCTGACCCTGACGTTTTTTTCGAGTTTTTGCCGCGCATCAAGCAGAGCACAGATGCAGTAGTCAATATAACGACTGGTGGTGGCCCGGGGATGACGATTGAGGAACGCTTGGCGGCACCGAAGCGTGCCAGGCCCGAACTGACCTCACTTAATATGGGGACACTGAACTTTGGTGTTTTTGCTTTAACCAATAAGTTCGATGAGTGGAAATATGACTGGGAGCCCGAGTTTCTGGAATCAACCAAGGCTGGTTTCCAGAGCAACACTTTCGCCCAGATTGAGGCGATCATACGCGAACTGAATCATGCCCATGGCACTCGTTTCGAATATGAATGCTATGACGTTGGGCACCTATATACGGTGAAATATTTTGCCGATATTGGACTGATCAAGCCACCATTTTTCATACAGTGTATCTTCGGTATCTTGGGAGGTATTGGCGCTCACAAGGATCATCTAACCCATATGGTCAACACTGCGGATCGCTTGTTTGGCGATGACTATTATCTAAGCTGCTTTGCAATTGGCAAGGACCAAATGCGATTCCTGTCTACCTGCGCCAGTATGGGAGGGTCGGTCCGTGTTGGACTGGAAGACAGCCTGTTAATCGCGCGCGGTGAACTAGCCAAAAGTAATGCTCAACAGGTGGAGAAAATCAGACGCATTCTTGGCGAGCTTGGCCTTGACGTCGCCACACCCGACGAAGCTCGCGAAATGCTGCAGCTGAAGGGCGGGGACGATGTTGGCTTCTGACCATTTTGTTTCCGTGAGTAATTCGCCCATGATCGTGGTGGTTATGGGTGTTTCCGGATGCGGTAAGACAACCATTGGCACGATGTTGGCAACGTGTCTTGGCATCCCCTTTCTCGAAGGAGATGATCTGCATCCCGCCAGCAATATTGAAAAGATGACCGCTGGCGTCGCTCTGTCAGATGCCGATAGAGAACCATGGCTGGAAGCAGTGGCCGGGCGCATTGCAATAGCACACGCCACTGGGACTGGCCTAGTGGTGACTTGCTCTGCTCTCAGGAAGATTTATCGCGATGTATTGCGAGGAAGTAGTGATAATTTACGCTTTGCCTGGCTCGACGCAAACCAGCAGACACTTTTTCAGCGGATAGGGAAAAGGGGTGGCCATTATATGAAGCCGAATATGCTGGCAAGCCAATTGGCCACGCTGGAAAAGCCGTCCGATGAGCCGGATGTGACCCGTCTGGGCGCCAATTGTGATCCCGACAGCATTATCAACTTATTCCTAGCGTCCCAGCCTTGCAAATAACCTAGATGGTTTCCATGGTCAGTCATTATCAACAATTCGACCGCCAATACGGACAGCAATATTTCCGAACTGTGGTAAGGCAGTCTTGCTTTGCTGAGAGCAGAACAATACAAGGTAGTCCGTCTTGATTTTTTGTTGAAGCAGGCGCGGTGAACATATCTTGGATGCGCGGTCTATCGTAGATGGGATGTGTCGCAATTACATCAGGATACATTGAGTCAGCTATGCATTGAACCCCTAGAGACATATTGTCTCTACTGCCAGATAGATCTACTGCGAGGCCTGCTTCTGTTATATGCCTGTTATGCTTCAGTACCAGTGTTGGGATGAATGCGACGGGCAGGGATTAGGTGACACTGTGATACTTGTCTCCTGAGACTAAGAATGGCAGAAACGTATCAACGTTGTTCCCCAACTTGTCCTTATCGATAATTATTGTGGGACCGAGGTTTCTTGCTCTCTTGAGAGTCTTGCTCATTTTGCTGAAAAACCCTGTCGCAGTTTGGCAGTTTTTTCGGTCTTTCTGGGAATTGATCGCAATTGAAGAAGCGCGGGTTTCCGCAATTGGGGCACCAGCTATCACTGACGCCCAAAAAGCGCGTTCTGAACCGGTCAGCCGGTAAAATTGTGTCGCAAAGAGAAGGCTAGATTAGCGTTTCGTAGTGGACTCCTTCTGGAATCTTTCCTGTCCAATATTTATCTGCTAAAGTTATAATTATTGATCACAAATCACAACAACCACAGCCTCACTATGTCACTTATGGGAAGTATTATGTACAAGACTTTGCAGGAAACCGCTGGCTCCGTCTGTACGGGGACTCATGTTCGCACTTGGATAGCGGCATGCCTGTTTTTGATGGTGGTTCAAGCCGTGCCTTTCGCCAAGCTGGCAGCAGACGATCTCGAGGCCCCCTCAGCGCAGGAGCTTGTGGCTTGGTCCGATGAAGTATTCAGAAAAGCGACAGCTGATGACCAATTTCTGTCATTGGGCATCGCTATTGTCGATACGAAGGGTGGGCTATACTCCCGGGCTTATGGAGCCATGCGCGCACACCCTTTCGTTACAGCAACCCCAGACGAGACAAGGTATCTTATTGGCTCCATTACCAAGACGATGGTTGGGGTGGCTATCGCCCGGCTTGTGGAGGAGGGCCAGATCAATTCCATTGACGACCCCGCGAACCGTTACCTGAAACGGGCATCACTGGCGCCCTCGGATTTCGGAACGATCACTGTCCGACACCTTTTGACCCATTCCGCAGGTTTTGAGTCGATTACCAGCAATATTGGACAGTCAGAGAATGGCGATTTAGTGCAGCTACCGTTGTCAGCTGAAGAAGTTGAAAACATTTCTCCTGGACAGGTTCGCGATCCCGGTCAGGTGGTCTCCTATTCCAACTATTCTACGGGCCTATTGGCCTTGCTGATTGAAGACCTGACCCGGCAACCGATCGAAGATTACCTGCGTTCAACGATTTGGCAACCGCTGGGAATGGCTTCAGCCCGGTTTCACAAAGGCTATGCACCTGATCAAACGATGGCTTCACCGTACAAACTTGAAAAAGGTGTATGGCAGCTTGGGAGGGTTCTTCGTTTCCATCCCTTCTATCTTCCCGTTGGTGGCGTTGTACTAACGCCAGAAGACATGGGCCGATACGCCGCTTTCCACCTTAAGGCTTCTCTTGGTGCTTCGAACGGCGTGTTGTCATCGGCATCCTACAAGGATTTTGCCAATCCGCACGAAACCCTGGGGCATAAACGTCTGGGCACCATCGGTTTTAAGATTGTCGCGCTTGATTGGAACGGTCAGAAAGTTCTCAACCACAGTGGAACCTGGCCAGGGTACCAATCTATGTTGCTGGTCTTTCCTCAACAAGAGCTGGGTGTAATGTTCACTTTGACCGGTTCGGCAGGGATGAATCGAAATGATATTACCGCTATGATTGTCGAGAAAGTCTTAGGCCGCTATCAAGTGCCATATGCGGAAAAATCGATGGCGACTTCTGAAATGAATCCTTTCATTGGTTTGTACTTACCGGCAGGGCGTACGAGGATACACTTCGAAGCTCTGTATGGTTTGTTTGGCGGCAATATGGAACCTGTCCGTGTTACAGCGGCAGACCGGGGATTGTTCATCGGAGGAAAAGGGCCGTATTTGCCAGTAGGAGAAGGGCTGTTCTGGTCGGAGCACGAACAACGTAACGCCCGTAAGGCCTTTCCAACAGGACTCGTTTCTTTTTCATCAAGTGAGTCGGGTAGTGTCTGGTTGCATGAAACCCGCGACCTCTCACCTCTGGAAAAGGTGTCATACTGGGAGACCGTCGCGCCATGGCGGTATGCCTACGTTATCTTTGTGGGATTGGCCACCATTTTGGCGCTGGCAAGTATGGTCGTGTTATTGCGCGTCCGGCGTGCTGAGACCTTAACCTTGCTGGGTTTTACATTGTGTGTAGTGGGCGTTGCCGCCTTCTGGCTTATTCCCATCGTATTGACTGGCGGCCTTGGCGCGGACGATTTGGTGTTTGATATTCTGGCAGGTGAGCATGCGCGACTGCGATATGTCGAGGTCCTCTTTGTGTTTGGTCTCTTTGCAACATTAGCTGCTGGTGTGGCTTCGTTCAGGATTCGTAGGTCATCCTCAATGTTGGCCGGCGTCGGCCTGATGCAGTTACTTTTGCTAGGTAGTGCAAGTTTGGTGCTGCTTCGATTCAATATATTGGGAGGTGTTCTTTGACTTTGCCGACGCTGGAAACAGCTGCTCTATCTGCGAGGCAAGCAGATGCTCGGATATGGGCGCAGGTTGGAGGGCCTGTGCTCGCAATATTCATGTGGCTGATGCTGTCTTTCTTCACGCCACTCACTGCTGCTGAATGTTCGGTAGCCAGTATCGTGGCGTTGACGGCGTTCTGGTGGTTGACCGAGGCTTTTCCGTTACCTGTATCCGCGATGGTACCTTTCATACTGTTCCCAGCAGCTGACATCCTGACCTACAAGGAAGCATCATCCGCATTCGGGTCTCATGTAATCATGCTTTTGATGGCCAGCTTCATGTTTACCCGGGCATTAGAAAAATCCGGTGTGCACGAACGCATTGCCCGTTTATTGGTGAGGGCGGTAGGGTGTACAGGCAAGAGACTGGTTTTCGGCTTCATGATTACTGGTGCAATCCTTTCGATGTGGATAAGCAACACAGCCAGCACATTGATCCTCGTCCCGATTGCAATTGCAGTTCTTGGTAAGATGCATAACAGAAACTTGGAGATCGCCCTGCTATTGGGCATCGCATATTCATGCTCTATCGGCGGGGTGGGGACCTTGGTCGGCACACCGCCAAACCTGATATTCGCGTCACTCTATTCTGAACTTACTGGCGAAGAGTTTCTTTTTCTCGACTGGATGAAAACCGGCCTGCTGTCGGTGTTACTCTCTATTCCGCTAATGGCGCTCTGGATGTCAAGAAAGATAGACAGCAGCCTGCGAGTGGAAATCGATCCACCAGGGCCGTGGCGCTGGCCGGAAGTGATTACACTAACTGTGTTTTTGCTCGCTGTCTTAGGGTGGGTTACGCGCACTGCTCCATTCGGGGGGTGGGGGGCACTTCTCGATATGTCAAATGTGGGCGATGTGACGGTAGTTATGTCGGCGGTTTTACTGATGTTCCTGATTCCGACAGGCAAGGGTGACAGGGTGCTGGACTGGAAGACGGCTTCATCCATACCTTGGGGACTGCTCATCCTCTTCGCATCGGGAATATGCATCGCCAACGCGTTTGTGGCGTCAGGTTTGTCCGTAAGGATAGGGGGTGGCCTGCAAGGAATTGAGGAATTACACCCATTTCTGATGATGTTCGCGGTCATTATTTCGGTGTCAATGATGACCGAGATGGCTTCCAGCACAGCTACCGCCACACTGGTCCTGCCGGTTTTGGCGGCGGTGGCATCAGGCGCCGACATGGCTCCTGAATTGCTTATGGTACCAGCAGCGCTGGGGGCATCGTGCTCCTTTATGCTGCCGGTTGCGACTGCTCCCAACGCAATTGTCATGACAACTGGCCGACTGAGGGTCCTAGACATGGCTCGCGAAGGCCTGGCGCTGAACTTTATTGTTGCTATTGCTCTTACCATTGCTAGCTGGCTTACTCTGTAGGGCGATTAAGGTGGCTGGTAATGTTGCGAGGTTGGGAATTGTGTTTAGCTATTAACGATCAATTTCCTTTGATCATAAATCAATATAAAATAAACTGAACTAACGGAGCTCGTATGCTGCATGTGTTCGGAAGAAGATACAGGTGACAAAGTTCATCTGACTGCTAATTGAATTTGGTGAAGCTTGTCCGACAGCAGATGATAGGAGACGGAGTTGGGCGATACCGTAAGAAGTGAAATCATTGATGGTATGGCAGTCATTACGACTGACAAACTTCCGGTCAATGCTCTGTCCTCTGTGGTCAGAAAAAGGCTTTGGCTTGCGTTGGATGCCGCCAACGAAGTTGATGATGTGGATGCAGTTGTGCTGGCCTGTGCAGGGAAAACTTTTTTTACCGGTGCAAATATTACTGAATTCGGTCCACCACCAGAAGACCCTTTACTTCCAGAAATTGTCGATATGATAGAAGACTTGGGTAAAGCTGCAGAAGAGGTTGTAAGCCGGACTCTGTTTGCAATGATTAATGAAGGCGCCAAAATTCTCTGCGAAGGGATTGCCTCAAGATCAAGCGACATAGATCTGGTTTATTGCAATAGATATGGATTTCCGTCGTATCGTGGCGGGCCGACAGTCTACGGTGAACAAATGGGACTACACAAGGTTCTGGATAGCATCAGACAATTTCAAGACAAATTTGGTGACCGCTGGTGGAAGCTAACTCCCGTGTTGGAGGAGCTTGTAGCAACTGGCAGAAACAGGTTTGAATAGGCAAACGAGGGGCTCAGGATATGGAAAAATTCGATGCAGCGGTCTATATAAGCGATGACATGGTCCAAGCTTATAATGAAGATGGCGTTATCAAGGTAACGGGTGCGTTTTCACAGGAGTGGATTGATCGATTACGTGAAGGAGTCCAGGTCGCCATGGACCGGCCGGGCCCCTTTGCGGAGGAATATGACAAGGGAAATAGCCGATTCTTTGGCGACCTTGATGTCTGGACACGGCACAAGATTTTCAAGGAGTTTATTTTTGAATCTCCCGCTGCGGCCTTAATGGCTCGAGTTATGAGATCCTCCAAAATTAATTTTTTTTACGACCAGTTGCTTGTGAAGGAGCCGGGTACACAGGCGAAGACTCCTTGGCATCAGGACCAACCTTACTGGGCGGTGAGCGGCAAGCAGGTGGCTTCAATCTGGCTGCCAATGGACTCTGTCAGCAATGATGTCGCTGTGAAGTATGTTCGAGGCAGCCACCTTTGGCAGGAATTTAATCCATATCATTTCTCTGACAATTCTCCGTATCAAGGCACGGGTCTGCCACCCATGCCAGATATTGACGAAAAGCCAGAAAAATATGAGATACTTGGGTGGGATCTTGAGCCTGGCGATTGTCTGATCTTCCAGGCAATGATTACGCATGGCTCAGCTGGAAATTCATCATTGACTAATCGTCGGCGCGCCTATGCCACTCGATGGACTGGGGATGATGCAAGATTCTGTATGCGCAAGGGTGAGGTTGCGATTCCAACAACCGACCCAGGATTGCAACACGGAGATGAAATGACCTGTGAGATGTTTCCGCATGTCTGGCCGTAATCCAGCCCTAAATTACCTGTCCAAGGTTATTTGGGTGACAATCACAGCCAATTGTCGTTTAGCCCAATTAAGCAATTTCGGTGGCAATGGAGATCATAGTCCGGTTGACCAACCTTCAGGAGGATTTTTGAAATGGGGAAATTTTGTTCGCAAATTCTGGCACCTGTGATCTTGTGATGCTGCGAATGTTTTCGCCTGCGTACATCAGGTCAAAAGCCATATTGATGTCATCCAGTGGCATGGTATGGGTGATCACGTCATCGATATTGATTTTTTCATCCCATGTACCAGTCCACGATTTTTGGCACGCCTGTGCGGTCTCTTGCGCCGTCAAAGGCCGCGCCACGCCATACGCGGCCGCAACCAGCTGGAAGGCGCCCCCCTGTGGGGCGACTGGCGTTAGTATGACGTTAACCGCTCTTTATCATCTGGAGAACGTCAACGGCAGGCATGTCATTATTTCTATGTGTTTAGGCGCATGCCGGGCATGTCGGTATCGATAGAGACGACTTGGCCCCAATTTATCTGAAATATGCGTAGTTGAGAATTACCTATTTTTCTTAATAATGAGAGAATTGAACACATATTGTTGTGCTGAGTTAGCAAACTGTTCGCAACACCATGTTGCTAGGTGACGGCTTCTGGCTGAAAGGGGCAATGACCGCTTTAGATTTCATGCCTGTAAAACGGTTGCTTTATCTGGTTTCAATGCTCGGCTCTAATCAGCCCTTTAACGATCATCGCTGAAATGGTTTCAAGCGCTGCATCGTACACATCATCCCCGAGGCTTCTTTTATCCAGCAACAGTTTTACTGCTGTTTCATGATCTGCATAATATTGCGTCATCGCCCATATCATGAAAAATATGTGCTCTGGCGCGACGTCAATGATCTTACCCTCATCGATCCATTTCTGCAGGACCTGGCAAGCGTCCCTGAACACGCGTCGCATTGTATTCTTTATGTAGTTTTTGGTGAGCGGAGCGCCCGCCATGATTTCACTAATAAAAACCTGAGAAAACCTCGGGTGAGCAAATGAGCTTTTCAGCTTTGCGGTCACATATTTCATCAACTCCTCACCTGGGTCACCGTTTGCATCAACAAGGCGAAACGCATCATACCAATCTTCGTTAACGCGCACGATTGCTGCCATGATCAGGTCGTTTCGAGTAGGATAGTAGTAGTGAATATTTGTTCTGGAGATTCCCGATTTTTTGGCAACCTTGCCAATTGTGGTCCCGTGAAAGCCAAATTCCGCTATCACGTCCATTGCAGCGCTCAGGATAATATTGACGTTTCTTTGCTGAATCCTAGATTGAGGAACGCTGTTGTTGCTTTCCATGATTTAATCTCATCATTATATTATCATATTGTTTAATAACAGGTAATTATCAATTTTTGACACTTTAGTCAAAAAAATTTGACAGATGTGTCAAATTTCTCGAACCTTTCCACAACAAAACTTCGTGTCGCTTTTTGTGGGAAGCGACCGTCATTCCGGGAGGGTGTGATGATGAATAAACGATTTCTAATGGCCGGTACGGCCATTTCTCTTTGCTTCGGACTTGGAGCCAACAATGCTAACGCCCAACAAAGCAACGCTACAGCCAATGAACTTGTATTTGAAGAAATTATTGTCACTGTAAGACGCAAGGAAGAAAGTATCTATGAGGCGCCAATCGCTCTTTCTGCCTTCACTTCGAATGATTTTACCAAGGGAAACATCGACGACGTTTATGATATCGGTAAACATGTACCCAACCTTCTCGTCAATAATTTCGGCATTGGCAATCTGTCCCACATCGGTGTGTTTATTCGCGGCATTGGCCAGCAGGACCACCTGATAACCACGGATCCTGGCGTCGGCCTTTATCTCGATGGCGTTTACCTGGGGCGCAATGTTGGCGCCAACCTGGATTTGATCAACGTGGAGAATGTTGTTGTTGCCCGGGGGCCTCAAGGCACTTTGTTCGGTCGCAATGCAATTGGTGGTGCAATCAATGTGGTGACCAAGCAACCCTCGCTTGACAGTGCCGAAGGTGAGGTCCGACTGAGGGCCGGTACGCGTGAGCGTATAAATGGCGCCTTTTATGCAAATTTCCCGATTGGCGACTATACGGCTCTTTCGATCAGTGGCGGTTACAACCGCCGTGGAGGTATCGGCGAGTTTCCGAATCTACCAAATGCTGGCATTGAAGTAGGTGAAACTGACCAGCTCTCAGCTCGGGCTTCTTTGCTTTATTCACCCAATGAAGACGTTCGCATCACTCTTAGCGCTGACGTGACCGATGGCAACTATGGTCAAACACCTAACTTTATGGACCTTGTACCCGGTTTTGGAGCCATTGATCCATCAGAAATCCCTTCGGATAATGACGATTCTTTCGTCGAGCGTTTAGACGTTATTCGCAGCTCCAGCAATGTCTATGGCTTTTCACTGACCGCGGACATCGACATTGATGAAAACTACTCGTTGAAGGCGATCACTAGTTATCGCAACAACGAATACACCGGTGGCCTTGATATCACCATAGCCCGCGACTTCATCTCATTCCCGGAGTCGGGTGAAGCGGACCAATTTACTGGCGAGCTACAATTGAACGGTACATTTGACAATTGGGACTTTGTCACCGGTGTATACTATTTTTATGAGGATGGTGGGAACGTATCGTCGCCTTTCACATTCTTTGCCCCTGGTGGTTTTCTGGACCTGAACCAGACAACAAACAGCGTTGCAGCCTTCGGTAGCGCCACGGTGGCTCTTTCGGAAAAACTGAGCCTGACAGGTGGTGCACGCATCACCTATGACGATAAAGAAGCGGACACCTTCATTGGCGGTTTCGCCCAACGGGAATTTCGCGAGGACGACTGGAGCGCCTTTACGTGGGATCTTTCTCTGACGTATCAGCTGGACTCAGGTCTAAATTTCTACGCCACTACGCAGCGCGGGTATCAGGCTGGAGGGTTTCCACCAAGAAACTTTGGCGGCCCGGCTGGTTTTGTATCCTTTGATCCTCAGTTTTCGCAGAACTATGAAATTGGCCTGAAAGGCCCCTTGAGCGATAACCTCGTTGTCTCTCTTGCTGCATTTTATACGGATTATACAGACCTTCAGGTGCAGGTGCTGGACGTAGGTCCACTTGGCTTTGCGACCTTTACAGACAATGCTGGTAAGGCACGCTCCATTGGAGCGGAACTGGATGCCAGCCTGATTTTCTCGGAGAATTTCGAGATACAGACATCCATTGGTTATTTGGATGCGGAAATCAGGGAATTGGATCCGACCGTGACGAGCACTACCGTTGGCTCAGAGCCGCAACTATCGCCAAAATGGACTGTCGCAGTATCTCCCGAATTTAGGACACCTCTTGCAAACGGCGGCGAGGTGAGTTTCAGGGCAGACTTTTCTTATCGTAGCAGTGCTTTTGGTAATGTTCTGAATGAGGTCCCGGTCGTCGGCGTAACACAGGGGAATATTGTGCCAAGTCGTACGCTTGTTGGTTTCAATCTCCAGTACCAATCGCCCGACGAATCTTGGACAGTCTCACTGTACGGGGACAATATTTTCAACGAGGTTTATATTACCTCGAGTTCAACAGTGAACTTCCTTGGATATACTCAAAATACACTCAGTAACGACCGAAGCGAGTTTGGCCTCAAATTCAGTAAAAAGTTCGGCGGCTAACCCAAACGAAGCTTTATCGAAGTTATGACAAAAGTTGCAGCTCAACCCGCTGAGTTTGATTCATCTACTCAGAAGTTCCTTGATGACCTACTCTTACGAGAGCAGGTCACCTTGCAAGCGGACGGTATCGACGCCTTTCGACAATCCACTTCCAGGTTGCAACAGGATGCGACCATTGGCCGGATAGACCTGCCATACGTTGATGACATTTCGATCAATGGTATGTCCCATGCCATACCGGCCCGGGTTTATTCACCACGACATGCTGTTGCGGGCAGCCCTCTACCTGTTTTAGTATATCTTCATGGTGGTGCGTGGGTAATTGGGGACTTGGACTCATACGACAACGTCTGCCGCTATCTGGCGGCAAGTGCCAATTGCATTTGCGTCAGTGTTGATTATCGGTTGGCACCGGAACACCCCTTCCCGGCAGCAGTTGATGACGCTTGCGCGGCGGTCGAATGGTTGCTGGAGAATGCCGCGTCGCTGGGTGGAGACCCTAATAACATCAGTATTGCAGGCGACAGTGCTGGTGGCACACTTGCTGCGGCTGTTTGCCAACATGTGACCAAAAACAGTTCAAAAAAAATCCGTAAGCAAATTTTGATATACCCCTGCTTAGACAGGTTTACTGCAACGCATTATCCGTCGCGGAAATCCTATGGCGGCGGCGGCTATTTTCTGGACTCTGAAAGCTTGGAGTATTTGGCAGGCCTTTATCTCACCAGATCAGAAGATCACTTCAGCACCAGAGCTTGGCCTGCCTTAGCCGATGACCTTTCAGGCCAACCTGCAACATTAATGATTTTGGCTGACCTGGACTTGTTGAGGGACGAATGCCTTGAGTATGCGCAGCGACTTGAACAGGCTGGTACGCAGATAACAGTGCAGCGGTATGAACAGACAATTCATGGGTTTCTGGCGTTTGCCGGAGCGATTGAAAAAGGCCGAGAAGCCTTGGATGCAATCGCTGAATTTCTCTCAAATTGACTGCTTCGCTTATACCCCAAAAGAATAGAGAGGAATAACCATTCAAACTTACCCGAAAACCACCGGGCAATTGAAGGCCGCAATATCTATCTTCGTAGCTGGCGGTATGATTTTTGCCATGTTGCCTCTGATTATAGGTCTAATCTCAAAAGGAAACCAGTTAAGCACGCGAGACCTTGGGGCCCTTTCTTCCATTTACATGGCTGGATTTTTGATCGCATCAATTAGCGCTATGGTGTGGGTGCAGAAAGTTCGTTGGCGTTACGTGCTCGGGTTTACGCTAGTGATCAATAGTATTGGAATGTTGTTACTTACTGAAGCTTCTACCTTTGAAATGTTGGCAGTGGCATTCTTCCTTTGTGGTTGTGTTACTGGTGCCAATGGGGGTATCGCAAATCAGGTTTTTGGTTCTAGTGAGAACCCGGAACGTTCTTTTAGTGTCGCTTTTATGGTTGCGTTTACCAGTCAGGCACTACTCACCTTTTTTGTTACCAATTATGTTGTTCCCGAGTTTGGTCGCCCAGGTCTAGTAGGCTTTGTGCTTGCCATCTCGTGCTTACTCTATTTTGTTGGTATCCTATTGATGCCGCCGAACGTGATTTCCGGCGGGAGGGACGGGCTTAAGCTTTTTTCACTATTGCGACCTCCAAAGTCTATTTTGGTGGGCCTTTTCTCAATTACATTGTTCCAGGCAGGATGGACCGGAATATGGACATTTATAGGTGTAATAGCCTCCGCTCATAGTATCCCAGACACATCTACAGGGCAGGTTCTTTCTAGCGGCCTGGTTATCATTGCAGCCGGATCATTTGCCGCTAACCGTTTGGGTCAAAAGCTAGGAGTCATGATTCCCATCTTATTCGCTATCATAATTGCAATAACCTCTACCATAATATTGGTAAGCCAAGATCAGGTTTTGTTGTTTGCACTTGCTGTTGTCGGGTTCTGTTTCAGCTGGGGATTTGGTGTCCCCTATTTGCTGGCTCATTTCAGCAAAGCGGATATCGAAGGCCGGTATCTTGTCCTGATAGGTGTATGCCAAGCCGGAGGGTCCATGATTGGCCCAGCTTTTCTAGGGCTCTTAAGCCTGGATGCAAACATTTCACGCATTGGTTTGGGCGGCGTCACATTGTTTGCGCTGACTATTGGTCTGGTTTTGATAAGGTCGGTAAAGTCTACTAGCGCTTGACGAGTGGTAAAGCGCTGGGCGAAAGGGTTAGTGAATCGCAACGTTTCGATCAAGAAACTACTTAAATGGCCCAAAAGAGAGGTTTGAAGGTAGATACTCTGAAGGTAGCTTGTTTCCAGAGATGTAAAAGTGGGCAAGGGTTGGGTTGTTTCTGCTCCCAAGCTGCTCATGGAACAGCAATTAATGTGTGTTTCCCAATCCAAAAGGGTTTTTTCAGACAGGTTACTGCAATCCAATAAGTCTCAGCGCTTTCTTCCAAAAATCCTCTTCCTGAACCCGTTCCGTCTCTTGGCGTTCTTTTCGAATAAGAAGGCCTGTCTGGGTGTGGAAAACTGTATAGATAAATCCGGTGTCTATTTCAGTGAAGGTCGCGCTGCCGTATTCAGCGTCAACAAGGAAGTTATATTCAGCGAAAAAGCCCGGGACCGAGAAGATGTGGCCATCCCTCAGGTCATATGTCACGTGTTTCTGGGTGTTTTCCAGATTGATATCGCCATACCTGCCTTGCAGTCTGTCCAGTTGATAGTGCGCATCCAATCCGAGAATGTTCGCCCAGGGAACAAGTTTGATGAAATGAGCTTGGATCTCCAACTGATCGCCATAAATCCTGTATGGCGTCGGCTCAGGATCATCATTGGTTACAAGGTAAGCTTCGAATTCGTTTTCACCGTGTTTGGTAAAGGTAACAGCAGCTATTGGTTCTTCAAACGTAAGCCGATGGTATGTGAGAAACGCCAACGCGGCTGAGCCAAACGCGATCAGGAACAAAATAACCGCCAAAAACGGTATCAGTCGTAATAGAAGAAACATTCCGCCTCTTTTCCCATTTTATTCCGCAGCAACATCCGCATGAAACGGCCAGTCGATCAATGGCAGATTGTCCGATGCAGTCGCAAAAACGCCGGTCCGGGACCAGTGTTTATTATAACCGATGACGTACATCACCTTCTTTGCACGGGTGGCGGCGACGTTCAGGATATTTGGTGTCTCTCCGGCCCAGTTCCGGGACCCCTGACGGTCCTTTGCGGAGGCGCCTAAAACCAGGAACACGGCTTCGGCTTCTTTCCCCTGGAAGGTGTGAACGGTCCCAACATTATTCTTGCCCCATGTTTTTTGCCTGCTGGAAGGGACTTCTAGTCGATCCAGTACGCCGGATTTTAGAATATGGGTCCGCAACTTGTCTGCTACCTCCCTGAAAGGCGAGATGATGTAAAGATTGGGGTCTGTGATGCCCCGATCAGCCAGCTTGTTCAGGAGGTCTGTTACAGCTTCACCTTCTGTCGGGCTCCACTTCTTCGAACTTGATTCTACGTTTATCCACGCGCTTTCCGGAATCCATGGTTGCAGGGCTTCCCGAATTGTCGAGGCGGAGTCACCCGGCGCATGCACCATCAACCCCCCGTAGGCAATCTCGTTTGAGATTGAGAACATGGGGTCCAGGCACCGCCGGTGAACCAGCAGAGGTATGCCGACTTTTCTGGTTTCATTGTCGTCATCAAGAGAGGTCATGAAACGGCTGGCCATATCTGCCAGTGTCTGTACCGATGCCTTTGGCGCAGACCAGATATCCGGATGAGCGCCGTAGCTGCTGCAGATAGCGCGAACGAGGCCCGTTGGCGTGTTTACGACAGGCGGAATCTGCAGCGGATCGCCAATAATGACGGCGCGACGGGCCCGCCAGACAGCACCAACCGCGGATTGAGGAGTGGCTTGCCCGGCCTCATCCACAATAAGCCATCCGATAGCCTCCTTGCCAAGTCCCGCGAGCAAACGGTCCACCGACGCAAAAGTTGTAGAGATCAACGGCACCACCAGGAAAAAAGTATCCCAAAGATCGCCCAAATATGTGTCCGCCCCGGATGGAATACGCCGCCCCTTGAGATGCTGCATCATCAATCCAAGATTGGATTTCAAGGGCCAGGCTGCCGCGTCAATGAAGGCTCTGTGCAGTTTGATGGCGGCAACAAACATCTGATCGCGGGCATTGAGAAAACTGTCATCCGTCCAGGGGCTGGCTATGTGGATTTCCCCGTGGTCATTTTTCCAAAACTGAGGCCCGATCTGGGTGCCTGCACACTCTTTACCAGCTTGTGTTTCCAGGTCTTTCAATGCTTGGAGTGCTTCCTGCTTTTTCCGGAAGGTTTCAGTTGCCTTCCGTGCGATTGCTTCCGCTTCCTGCGCTCGCTCTTCTGCGGCGGACCTTTCGGTGGCGGCATTTTTACGGTCGGAAATCGCAGCGTTCATCTGCGCCAGCATTTGCTCCTGAATCGCTCTCCATTTGCGACCCAGACCGAGCAATCGAATGAAAACGTTAGGTTTCAGGGACGTGTTGCCATCAAGCATGCTGCGCGCGTCTTCAAGGGCCCGGGTTGCATTTGCGAGAGCCCGTTCAGCGCTTTCATAAGTCTCTCTGGCCAATTCTGAATGATGTGACGCGGCCATATATTCCGACTGCGCGGTTTCAGCCGCATGGTGCGCTTCCGCGCTTGAGGACAAGGCAATACGAAATTGTTCACGCATCCTCGTCATCTGGCCAACCGTTGTTCGAGCGTCCCGATACTCGAGGCGGGCCTGTCGCCACCGTTCGAGGGCTTCCCGCTTGTTGGCCGGCGGTTGTTCTGCTTTAACGATAGCGGGCAATTCGTCATCATCGTCTTGCTTGCGCCAACGGGTAATTGCGCCCAGGTATTTTTCCAACCCCCACTGCTTATCCCACCAGGCATCCTCGACGAAATCGCTTCGATTTGATTGCTTGCCCAGAACAGCCGAAATTAACCTCCAGCAACTGCCCTGTTTTCCATGGATTTTATCCGCCGTGCCGGAAAAAAGATTTAGGCCCAAATGATCAGAAACCGTATCAGCGAGCGGCAACTCCGCGCTGACGTTTCGCACAGCCGCATTGTTTGAAGAGGCGACGAGCATGCCAAACCCCCTCAATCTTTCGTCCAAAGCGCTGACCCGGGTTCGAAACCCGCCGTCTGCAACGACATCTTTTTCTTCAAAGGCTCTTTCAGGATGGCTGAACTCGGCCATTCGGTCTGCCCGGTCACATATCACGCTCGCGACCACGTCACGTAGCAATGTCGTCTTGCCGGTACCGGGTGGACCATTGACCGCCAACACGCCGCCACTTGCCAAACTGCTTGCTGCAGCATTGACGGCAGCCTGTTGTAGGGTGACCAGCTTTGTTGGCCTGGGGGCTGGCCACCGGGCCACCGGAAAATTCTGGGAGCAAGCAATTCCTCAAGCACAGCATGGTTTTTGAGGATGTCATGCTCTTCAGAAGATAACTCCTGAGCCAGGTACGTTTGTATCGCCACACCGGCCTGGTCTTGTTCAATGGCCGTTCGGACGCGATGGAGATCCCGGAGGAAAAAGCTGTTGATGATATCAACAGGTTCTTTGTCGTTATCCCCGATAATGCGAATGGCTACTCTGGGCCGCTCAAGAATCTCTTTTGGCAGCTTGAGGAGATCCATTGCTTTTGCCATGCATCTTTTGAAACCATTGATGGTTGTTGGCAGTTGTAACCCATCTTCTGCCCGTTCCACGAGGGCTGCCGCGATTTCACGGCACCGGCCGTCTTCTTCATCACTGTAGCAATGGAGCTCATCTATGTGTCCGGCAAGAACCTCACCAAATGCCCAGCCAAAACTAGAGAGGATCAGTTCCGACTCAACAGGGAAGCCTTTTTCATCAAAAGACGCCATCGCCAGGACAGAAACGCCGTCGGCTGGTTCGCGTTCCGGTCCTTCCGGTTCAAAATCCCGCACGAGCTTTTCTGCCGCAGGCTTCATACGAACAAATGCGATCGGCAGGTGCCAGCGAATTTTCTCATCATCGCTTAACCCTAAATACTCCCGGTCTCCAACAGAGGTTTCCCAAGGCATGACACCTGCCGCGATATCAAGATCAACACGCAGGCGCGCTGGTGCTTTTTTGATTTTTGCCGACCTCGTCTTGGCAATTCATCACTGATGATGCCTTCCTGCTTAGCGAAAGTTTGCGGCTGCAACGCTTCAATAGCCAGCCATGCATTGAGGAGTTCTGTGGAGTTGGGCGGTTTTGGCATCAAGAAAACTCTGTAATATAGCTGTTCCTAATCTGATGCTGGTTACCCTGCGGCAAGGCGATAATCGGCACAACCAAAGAATGAGCATTGATTGATCAATTATCGTTCAACTTGTATATTTTACAATGCGCTGAAAAGGTTGATTTAGGTTCATGAGCATGAAGCGAAAGCTTGTCTACTCCGAATTACCGAGATTTTAAAAGTTCTGCTTCCGACCCAAAGCGGACATCTGTCGAGTGTGCATTTGGCTAGCCAACACCGACTTGTTGCGGTCCACTGAGCACACTCAATCTTTGGTTCACCTAATGATCGAGCATAGACTCTCTTTCATAATCCCGTTTCTCGGCGAAGAAGGGCAGTGACCCGAATAGTCTAGGTTGTTGAAAGGGGTCACAGCGGGATATTCAGTATTTACACGCATCACGCGATAGCGTGAACTCGAATGCCGTGTTGAAAAACCGTTGCAGTGTGGCGTCTCTAAGCTCACATTGGAGTGTCCGAGTTTTCCTTGAGGAACGAACCCAGATCGATCCCAAAGGGCTCGTCGACATAACTGAATGTGCCGCTCTGACTAATCTCGTGGGCTGCGTTATATGTCGCTGCTAGCGCGGTCGCATAAAGCGAAGTTGCCAAACTTATACGGGCGACACCGGCTTCGGCTAGTTGTTCGACCGAGAACGCCTTACCAGGTATCCCAATCATATAATTGAACGGATTTTCAAGACTAGAGCAGACTGTTTTGATCGCTTCTAGATCGGGTAAGCCTGGTGCCATCAATACATCTGCCCCAGCAGCTTCGAATGCCTGGAGTCTGCGGATCGTATCATCGAGGTTGTTGATTCCGCGCACAAAATTCTCGGTTCGAGCTGTCAGCGTGAATTTGAACGGCAGGTCGCGCGCAGCTGCCACTGCCGCCTCTATCCGTTGGATCGCATAATCGAATTCATAGATCGGTTTGGCGGTGTCACTGCTCGCATCTTCGATTGAGCAACCAACCAATCCGATTGCGCCTGCTTCGCGAATGGTAGTGGCTACATCTTCTGGCTTATCGCCAAAGCCCCTTTCAAGGTCAGCCGACACCGGCAATTCCGTCGCTTCGACGATAGCCTTTGCATGCGCTATTGCTTCGGCGCGTGACGTTGCTCCGTCATGCTTACCAAGCATGGCTGCTTGCACCCAACTCGACGTTGCAACAGCTTCAAAGCCGAGTGATGCCATCATTCGGGCTGAGCAACCGTCAAAGGCGTTGGCGATTACAAACGGTTTGGTGCGTTGGTGAAGCGCTACAAAAGCATTGGCCTTTTCGGATTGTGTGACAGTCATGAATATCTCTCCGGGGTTGGATGCTTGGGTTCAGTTTTATGCTCGGCTATGGATCGCGCAGGGCGCGGTAACATCCAAAATGCAAGCGTTCCCGCGGTAAGTAAGGCCGTGACGCATAAAAGGGCGGCACGGATCGGTTCCATTCCAAGCTGCGGCGCTGCCTCTGCGGCTATGCCACTCATCCATTGTACGGCTGCTACGCCTGCAAACATTGCCATTGTGAAAACACTCATTGCGCGTCCGAGCATCTCGGTGGGGTACGCCGCGCGAACATCGGCATATTGGAGTGCGAGATACCCCCCGAAAAACCCGTTGAAGACAATCATCGCTATTTCGAGTGAAGCAGGCGGACCCAGCGCATGAATAGCGAATGTTAATGTGTAGATTGCGCTACAAACGGTCAGCAAATTGCGGCGCGACTTGTCCCCGGGGTCCAATTTTCCAAAGGCCAATGGTCCCACAATGCCAGCCAGCGACATTGCGAGTGCTACGTGTCCGATTTCGATGAGTGAGAAATCATGTCTTTCAACCAATAGGGGCCCGAGCCATAAGCCGCGCAGCGTAAGAAAAGCTGCGTAGCCGGTCGCAGCCAGGCAGCAGATGCCATAGGTATGAGGCATCTTGAATATCGAGCCCAAGCCGCGGAGCGCTTCTCCTAATGTTTGATGTGGGGTATCACTCTTATGGGCAGATTTCCCATCAACAAGTACAAACACTGAAAACCAGCTCACCGCTGAGAGCGCGGCAAGACCATAAAACCCCATGCGCCAACCTCCAACTTCGATGGTCCAGGCAAGTGGTGTACCGGTCATCAGCATGCCTGTGCCGCCGACCGAAAGCACAACGCCTGATAAAACCGCAAATCGCTCTGAAGCGTATCGCTGAGAAATAAATACCATTACAGCCAGTAGTGCTGGCGAACAGCCAAAGCCGATCAACCATTGTCCTGCGATTAGCACTGTCGAGTTCGGAGCCGCAGCAGAGACAAGGCTTCCAGCAATTGTTAGGAGGAAACCAACCAAAATCGTCAGTCGTGGCCCGTAGCGATCAAGCGCGATACCAACCGCAGGCTGCGCGAGCGCGAAGGCGATGTGGAAGCTGCCTGCAATTGCACCGAGCACCTGGGTTGAAGTGCCGAGTTCTTGTACTAGCGGATCGCTGGCCATTGTGATGGTAGTACGGAAGGCATGACTGAGGACAAACACGGAAGTTAATGCGCCCACCATAAGGGTGAGGCGCGATTGACCGCCGGTGCCGACGTTGCGTCTCGCCGTCATAAGCGAATTCTATTTGAGTGTCTGAGCGCTGGAACAAGCAGAGACTCAGACTGGCGGGATGCGAAAACAGCTGTTTTGGGAACTATAGACTTCATTCCAGCCATCAGCACTCAATACCCCCGCGACCTTCTGGTGTGAGGACAGCAGAGTCAAAGATCACATGCTCTTCGATGGCCATGCCATCTTTAATGCGGAAGCGGTCAACTCCCCGATAGATTCGTCGGGTACCGTGAATGATGGCTGACGTTTCCCATGCGATGTAGAGCATGTCGGCACTGCCAGCGCAGTCGAGAGGCGTAACAGTCATGTCTTCCATCTGCTCCAGTGTCTCACCCATCCATACAGCATAATCTGTACCTGACATGAAGCCTGCACCGGTAAAATGGATTTTAGCGTCGGGGGCGATGACTTCGGGTACTCGATCACCGGAAGGTGCTGCCCAGAATGACTTAAAACGTTCGTAGAAATCTAGGTGTTCAGGACTCAGGTTCGTTTCAGACATAGTGCTTCTCCGCTCATCATTTCTATGGGCAAATTGACTTTATGTGCGCAGCGCACATAAAGTCAATTGAAAAATGTGCGCTATGCACATAAGATCGCAAAATGATTGACCGTACCGCCAACTTACTTGGTGCTGTCGGGCTCGCCGTCGCCGACCGCATTGAACAAGCTGCTATTGAAGTTATGAACCGCGCGGGCGAAACTCCCGCAGCGCTCGTTGTCATTGGATACAATCTGGGACCATCCAACGACCAGTTGCGGCACGTCCTAGACCTTTCTCACCCGGGAACAGTGAGACTGGTCGACCGGCTTGTAGCAGATGGTCTTGTTGAGCGGCGTGCGGGAAGCGACAAGCGCGCTATCGCTTTATACCTGACCGAAAAGGGCCACGGTGTTCGCGAAAAGCTGCTTGAGGACCGTTTGGCAGCAATTAGACCACTTTTGATCCCCCTGACAGAGTCTGAGCAGGAGACGCTTGCTACGCTGCTGTCCAAACTGTTAGCGGGGATGCCTGCCAATGACGGAGACCGCTGCCGACTATGTCGGTTATGTGACGACAGTGTGTGCCGTGACTGCCCTATTCCTGCTGACTTCAGGCCATAGCGCTGTCGGAATGGCAACCAGCACTCAAGTCGTTTGAAGTGAATTGATTCTAGAGCATCGATCTGTCGCTTTTTGACCAACTGTCCACTTTTGGCCGAAAGCTGAAGCGATGCATCCGTCTGAAGCCCTTATAATGATTGCCTCTTCCTTGGTGAATTAACCTTCATCACCAGTCCTGCAAATACAGCTCCACCAATTGCCGCCGCGACGAACGAGAGAAAGATTTGCCAGTAAACGTCAAAATTGGAGTTCAGCTCGGTAATCCCGTAGGCCACCGCGGCGAACTCAGCTGAACCAAGAAGCACAAACAGCTTTGGTAGCTTCTTAACAAACACCAACAATAGTGCGTAGTTCAGGATCAGTGTTGTGATCGCAATGATGGTAACAGCTACAGAATGCCAGTTCAGAATTTCACTAACATAATACGAGAGGCCGATCGTAGGCGCAAACCATGGTGTTGCAAGAAGTAGGATAATGACAAGTTCTATTGGGCCCAATCCAGAGCCCTCTTGTTCGATCGTTACTAGGACATTGGGGGATTTATAATCACGGCTTGGCATGCTTCAGTTCCCATTAAATATTCTGGGGGGCCGGTTTAACACCGGACGCTGCCAAGACCCGTCCGCAAGGTACGGGTGCGCAGTATTTGGGTATAGCCTTGGACATTCCCGCGCCATCCGGCTAGGAACCGGAGCGAGAATGCATGCAACTATACAGCCCAAGCTACTAAGAGCCGAACTTGCGGGTTGAAGGGGTTGGCAGTCCCCACGCCTTGAATTGGCAAAGCGCAATCAGATGGAATCATATATGCGCTTTTTAGGCAAGGCTTAGTCTGTTTGCTTTGCCCAATTTGATGTGTGAAGCCAGAGTTCGGCCGCAACACATCAGAGCAATTCAGCAAGGTTAAGTATGTTGATGCTCGTTAAGTTGTATGAAAATACCCGAACAACCGAGCTATGTTTCTGGCATCATCCAGAGCCCTGTGTTTCTGTCCCTCGAACGCGAGGCCCATAAGACTAAGTGCGGTGTTCAAGCCAACCTGTCGACCCTTCTTGAACTGTTTCTTCTGGAATAGCTTCTTGGCATTGCTGTGGTCAGGAAGCGCTAGCGGGATGTTCCACCGATCCGGGCTTGTATCCAGTTCAAGCTGTCGAAAGTCATAAGAGCCCCATGAATACCAGCTGGTGGGCTCGCCAGGCAGTTGAGACATCCATTGCTGCAACCCAATCATCACCGATGGAAGGTATGGTGCCGTTTTCAGTTGCGCGTGGGTGACATTATGGATGCTGGTCGAGTAGGGGGTGAGCTCTGTGAACTTGGGTTTGATGAAGGATTGGAACTCATCGATCGTTTCCCGGGCTTCGTTGAGCGCAACCACGCCTAGTTCAATCGCTTCCATGTCATCGAGCAATCCGCTCTCACTGCAAGTGGCTTCAAGGTCGATACATAGATAAAGTTTCATTTTCCTATCCTTTAACCATCGACACTTGCAATGGGCGTATATCCGGCATCAAGCAGGGTCTTGATCTGCCTGGGGTCAATATACTCCATGACTTGAGGCAACTGCTTAAATGGTAGGTCAACATAATCAATGTTACCTTCCACCTGATACAAGCTGTTTGCCGTCGTCACCATCTTCCCGTCCACACTCACAACCGGTGAAGAGCGAAAGCTCATGCCGGCAGCAAACCGGCCCTTGTAATCCTCCTTAACGGTGCCACAGAGAAGTTGCAGGTCCTGATAGTGTTTGAGACTCTTGGGCATGTCGCTGAAGGAGATGATACAGGGGGAGATGATCACACTGCTAATCTGTTGTTTTTTTGTATTGGGTTGTTCACTGTTGTTCATGATGTTTTCCTTACTGTCTGTGTTTAATTGGGAGTGGGTGTGGTCTGGTTTTTGATGAGGACATGTACCTTCCTGATGCCAACCGCCTCTTCAGCCAGCATCAGATCAATTGGGGCCATATCGGCTAGCAAACTGTTTGGGGTCATTAGCCACCGACAATCGTAGGCTTTCGGTGTGGGCAGTGAGCGAAGCAATTGGCATAGCTTCAACAGCTCATACAGTGATCTTTGTGCCGCCAGTGGGAGAGGTACACTGAAAGAGAATTGTCTTCCGCTATCCCAATCGGGCGTAGGCAGCCCGAGAAGGGCACAGACATCCTGTGTGTCCAGTGACCATTGATTTGCTGCGCATTCAAATAGTTGTTCGAGGGCCTGTTGCTGATCAGCCAGGTTATAGATGTTTAAGCGTTCAATTGGTGCGCTTGCAGATGCATGGATCATTATCTTGCGCTCCCCATTAGAACCAGTTGGTGGCTTCGGAGAGGTAACCTGCCAGCAGCAGGAAAAGGGCTAGGCTGCGGTGGGCCAGTTGGTCAAACAGCCAATCAAGGCCCTGCCGGTTACAGCCGCTCAAGTAGGCTGAAGCCAGCTTTTTACAGCTAGTGAAAGATACAGGTGTCCTGTTATGAGAAATCGTCTTCATTGCTCATCTCTTTAATAATCAGATTGTTGGGGTGGGGGTTTTAAGCGGCGGATATGCCTGTTGGTGTTGCCATCAACTTGTTTCCTTCTTTCCAGTTTTAGCCTCGTTGAACTCGGCTTTTAGAAGTTGCTCGAAGGCGGAACCGTCTTTGCGTGTAAGGTTAGGAACATATCGGCTATAGACTTCGAAAAGCATTTTAGTATTTGCGTGTCCCATCTGACGGGCAATCCATTCTGGGTTTTCGCCAGCACCTAACCATAAGGTGGCAGCCGTATGGCGAGTTTGGTATGGTCGCCTCGGAGAGAAACCGAGGTGTCGTAAAAGTGGATACCAAACGCGCTGTGTTACGTTGCGGTTGTTGAGTGGTTGCCCATTACGAGCGGAAAATACGAACAGTGATTCACCTGTTTCTTTCTTCCAATCTCGCAAACTTTCATAAACCATTTGGCTCATGTCGATTTCACGAAAAGAGCCATCGGTTTTTGTATCCGTCAACTTGCCTTGTACAAGAGCCTCGCGAACAAGAATCTGTCTTCGATCGAAATCTACATATTTCCATTGCAAGCCGTCGACTTCGCTCGATCGGAGACCAGTGAAAAATCTTACTAGGTAATAGGTTTTGAAGTCTGATCTTACTCGTTTCAGAATGGCTTGCACTTCTTGAAGGCTGAACGGATTCACTTCCGGGCGTTTCTCCTTGAGTCGTTTGATATTGATCCAAGGGTTCTTGAAGTTGAATCTGTCAGAAGCCTCGACCAGAATCATCCTCAAAGGGATGAGAATATGATTGACTCTAGACGCCGATAGTTTCTGACCACCTTTGCCTGGCATATCAGTCAAATGAGCCCGAAAAGCCAAGATGTCTGTTTTGCTGACTTCGTCCAACTGTTTGCCTTTGAACCAGGGAAGAATGTGTTTGTTGAGCGTGACACGTGTGATCTCTCTATATGAGTCGCGCCATTCAACCTTCTTCTCGGCAAACCAAATCCCAGCGAAAGCTTCGAAGGACATCGGAGCAACAGAGCCATTCTTTATCCTTTCTTTTTGAGCCCGAAACTTGGCTGCTTTCTTGCCATTTGGAAAGTATTTACAATAGTCAAACGTTCCCAAAGTGATTTCCGCCGCAAGGCGTTTGACTAACGTTTTAGCTTTCCGTCTATTTTCAACGGAATCCACAATGTCAGTTTGTTCACGATAGCGAACCCCATTTACCCGAAAGTCTACATAGAGCTTATTATGTCGAGAACCGAGCGAGGCCATATCAAATTGCGCTACCAGAGAAGTCTTCAAAGGCAGTCGTTGATAGCATCGTTTGTTCTACTCGCTCCCATAAATAGAGGATTTTTCTGCCACCGAAGGGCCTGATGTAATGAATTCCTTCGAGTAGAACACTGTCTTTCAATCTATTCCGAATCGTTCGTGGCTCGTATTTGATACGGCTGGACAGTTCGTCTGTTGTTAGATAGGTTACTGTCATCGCATGACCTTTTATTTATTCAAATGATGTTTATAATCATTATTATGGTCATCTATTGATTATTGTCAACATCTAATGATGTTTTTTTTCATCATTTGAAGATAAAGGGCACAAAATGATAAGGATCATGTTAACTGAGTTGATGGCTGAAAAGAGCAGGGGGGAAGGACGTCGAGTTACCTATGAAGAAGTATCAAAAGCGACCGGTATTCATAGGACAACATTAACCAAAATTGCGGATCCCCGTGGCCACAATGTACGTACAGATATCGTTGACAAGCTGTGTACCTATTTTGCGGTGCCAGTTGAAAAAATACTGGTTCACGTTCCTGAAGAGGAATGATTGGTTAGCAGGGCGATATTGCTCACCTGGAATCTGAATAGATGTCAAAACAAAATTGATGGTCATTGGGGTAGTGAAAAGTGGTCACGGTTTGGTCACGTTTTTAGTCACGGTACAAAAAAGACCTAGGATTTTCGCCCTAAGTCCTTGAAATTCTTGGTGGAGCCGAGGGGGCTCGAACCCCTGACCTCTACACTGCCAGTGTAGCGCTCTCCCAGCTGAGCTACGGCCCCACATCTCTGGGTCAATCGAGCGCGGACTATATGGTCCGCGCCCCTATCCTGCAAGCGAAAACGAACTGCTCCCCCTGCACGTAATATCTTAGCTCTCGTCGTCTGAAAGCGACGTATCAACCATGGACGAGACTTCTTCATCGTCGTCATCGTCAAGGCTGACGTTGTCAAGGTCCTCTTCATCCAAATCGAGATCATCGTCGTTGGATTCGGCCTCTTCTTTTTCTTCTACTTTTTCAACCACAATTGGTTGTTTAGTTTTCAAAATAGGTTCTGGAACCCACTCTTCGCCGCAGGCGATGCAGGTTACCGGATCATCTTTTCCGAGGTCATAGAAGCGCTCGCCACATTTTGGACAGGTGCGCTTGGTGCCCCATTCTGGTTTTGCCACGTTTCTCTCCTTGCTATTTTACGCGGTTTGCAGCAAAGAATTCGGCGCATCCCTTGCCATGATCAAACGCGCCTGTCAAAGCTAATCTGTAGACAAGTGTTTCGAAGCGGAACCCCAAGTGTGCCCAAACTGATCTCCAGCCCGAACAATGCCCTCACTGGCACGCTAAACGTGCCGGGAGATAAATCCATATCCCATCGCTCGTTGATGCTGTCGTCCCTCGCGGTAGGCCGGTCCGAGGTTTCGGGTCTGTTGGAGGGCGAAGATGTGCTGGCGACAGCGGAAGCCATGCGCGCCATGGGCACCACCATTAACCGCCTCGGTGAGGGACATTATGAGGTATACGGCGTTGGTGTAGGCGG
This sequence comes from Kordiimonas sp., assembly GCA_963921265.3. Classification (GTDB taxonomy): domain Bacteria; phylum Pseudomonadota; class Alphaproteobacteria; order Sphingomonadales; family Kordiimonadaceae; genus Kordiimonas. The sequence continues at coordinate 2,024,447 of OZ001196.2, read as the reverse complement.
GTTGATGGAGCCTGACAATGTAATTGATATGGGCAACTCCGGCACATCCACTCGCCTTTTGATGGGTTTGATTGCCAGCCATGACATCACCGCCGTGATGACAGGGGATGCCAGTCTTCGGGGCCGGCCGATGGGACGTGTGATCACGCCTCTTTCTGAAATGGGCGCCGAGGTCACGGCGCGGGACGGACGCTTTCTGCCGCTCACTATCAAGGGTACGGATGAAACGCTGCCCATTGATTATGCTTCGCCTGTCGCGAGTGCTCAGGTGAAGTCCGCCATTTTGCTGGCTGGCCTTAATACGCTTGGACGCACCACTGTGCGGGAAAAAACGGCGACTCGAGACCACACGGAGCGAATGCTGTCTGCCATGGGAGCCAATGTGACCGTCGAGGAAGAGGGCGAAGGCCGCGTGGTTTCTATTGACGGCCAGCCAGAGCTGAAGCCCGTTTCATTTGCAGTGCCTGGCGACATATCATCCGCTGCGTTTCTACTGGTTGCCGCTTCGATTGTTCCCGGCTCGGATATCACCCTTACGGGAGTGGGGCTTAATCCACTTCGGACAGGCATCTTGTCTGCTCTCAAGTCGATGGGTGCGGACGTTGAGATTGTGAACGAATCGACTTTGGGCGGAGAGCCGGTGGGTGACATCCGGGTGCGCGCGGGCGAGCTCAAGGGCACCAGCGACATCGGAGTTGATCCTTCAACCATGATTGACGAGTTCCCGGTTCTCTTTTGTGCTGCAGCGGTCGCAGCTGGCACCAGCACTTTCACCGGTCTTGAAGAGCTGCGTGTGAAAGAATCAGACCGGCTCGCTGTGATGGCTGAAGGCTTAAAAGCGAATGGGGTCAAAGTAGAAGAAAGCCCCGATGGTCTGACAGTGCATGGCAATGGCGGAAAGGTACGCGGTGGCGGAACGGTTGCAACCCACCTTGATCATCGCATCGCTATGGCATTCTCGGTGCTTGGTCAGATGGCTGAGGCGCCCATCACCATTGATGACGCTTCCCCCATCCAAACCAGCTTCCCAAGTTTTATCGAACTAATGACGCGCTTGGGTGCAGGCCTCTCGCTCGAAGACTGATCAGCTCTCTGCTGGCTCTTCATCGAACTCTGCAAACGTAATTTTATGGCCACCTGGGCTAGTGATGCCAATTTCGTCGGCTCCATAAAACGTTTGACGACGCTCCATAAAAACGGGTTCGCCGTCCAATGCTTCAATAACGGCGTCAAGGTTTTCCACGATGACAAAAAGCAAAGTGGTGGTGTCACCATCAGCTAACATTGTAGGGGCATCGTTCTGGATGCTTTTGCAGCTTTGCAGCATCAATTGGCATGTGTCATTTTTCATAATGACAAATCCAAGCGGTGTTGAGGGGTCGGCCGGGTCTTCACTGACTTCACTATCTCGGCTAAAGCCAACTTTTTCAAAAAAGCGCGCTCCATGCTCGACGTCGTGCACTGGCAACACAGCATTTACGCTGACCGCTGATGGGGTGAATTGTTCGCTCATTGATTCCTCGCTTCAATATTTGTTCACTTTTTGTTCTTTATCAAATCAGATGTTGAGAGTCGAGTCATACTGTTCTTGTGTCTTTAATAGTGCGCTTTTTATTCTGTTGGAGTATGGGCATAAGGGAGTAACTCATCAGGTGATTCGCAGTGATTATTGCAATTGATGGCCCCGCAGCGGCGGGCAAGGGCACCTTGGCCCGCAGGCTCGCGAACCATTTTGGTTTTGCCTATCTGGACACGGGCAGCCTGTACCGGGCCGTTGGCCTTGCGGTGCTGCGTGCGAACCAGAGCCCCGATAATACTGAAGCTGCAAAAGCTGCGTCAGCATCACTTGACACGTCGCTGTTCACAGATCCCGCCTTGCGTGCCGAAGCGACCGGTACTGCAGCCTCCAAAGTCGCGGCCATGCCAATCGTTCGCGCTAACTTATTGGAATTTCAAAGAAAATTCTCTTATCAACCGCCCGGCGGCAAAAAGGGTGCTGTGCTTGATGGTCGCGATGTTGGCACGGTTGTGTGCCCGGATGCAGACCTCAAACTGTTTGTGACCGCAAGCCCTGAGGTGCGAGCCAAACGCCGACAGCTTGAAATTGCTGATCGCGGCGAAGCCGCAGACTACGATGAAATTCTCAAAGATGTACGCGCTCGCGACGATCGCGACATGAGCCGCAAAGATGCGCCGCTAAAGCCAGCTGAAGATGCCCTCTTGCTAGATACATCTGAATTGGATATAGACGCCGTGTTTTTACGGGCGGTCGCACTTATTAAAGAACGGCTTTAGCCCCAATAACCGAAGACGCCGCATAAAGCGGGCCACTTGCCTCTGATCTTTCGAACAGGAAGAGCTGAAGCGGGGTGGCTTTTTATTGTTGTGTTAGAGGCTTCCGGACCACGGAAAAGCACGGGATGGTCCCGCGCTTAAGAAACCCGGAAGAAGGCCGCCGGAACCAACCGGCCGGCACATAAATATGAGTATTTGAAAGGACATTGCATGTCTGAAATGGCTGCACCTAGCACCTCTGATTTTGAGGCGCTCCTTAATGAAACCATGCCAGCTGACACCGGCTTTGAAGGCCAAGTTGTTAAAGGTACGGTTGTTACTATCGAAAACGATTTTGCAATCGTTGACATCGGCCTCAAAGCTGAAGGTCGTGTTTCTCTGAAAGAATTTGCTGCTCCTGGCCAAGAATCAGAGCTTGCTGCTGGTGACGAAGTAGAAGTTTACGTTGACCGCGTTGAAAACGCACTTGGCGAAGCGATCCTGTCACGCGACAAAGCTCGCCGCGAAGAAGCCTGGACAGATCTTGAAAAAGCCTTTGAAGGCGATGCCCGTGTTGAAGGTGTTATCTTCGGCCGTGTTAAAGGTGGCTTCACAGTTGACCTTAACGGCGCTGTTGCCTTCCTGCCTGGCTCACAAGTTGACATTCGCCCAATCCGTGACGTTACGCCGCTGATGAACATCAAGCAGCCGTTCCAGGTTCTGAAAATGGACCGTCGTCGTGGTAACATCGTGGTTTCCCGCCGCGCTATCCTTGAAGAGGATCGTGCAGGTCAGCGCGCTGAATTGATGGGTCAGATCAAAGAAGGTGACGCCGTTGAAGGTGTTGTTAAGAACATTACTGATTACGGTGCCTTTGTTGACCTTGGCGGTATCGACGGCCTGTTGCATGTCACTGATATCAGCTGGCGCCGTGTGAACCACCCAAGTGAAGTTCTGTCTATCGGTGAAACCGTTAAAGTACAGATTGTTCGCATCAACCCGGAAACTCAACGTATCAGCCTCGGCATGAAGCAACTTGCGGACGATCCGTGGGATGCGATCGAGAGCAAGTACCCAATCGGTGCCAAGTTTGAAGGTAAGGTTACCAACATCACTGATTACGGTGCCTTCGTAGAACTTGAAAACGGCGTTGAAGGTCTTGTGCACGTGAGCGAGATGAGCTGGGTGAAGAAAAACGTACACCCTGGCAAGATCGTTTCCACGAGCCAGGACGTTGAGGTGATGATCCTTGAAGTGGATCCAGCCAAGCGTCGTATCTCTCTTGGTCTCAAGCAGTGTGGCGACAACCCTTGGGAAGCATTTGCTGCCAAGTACCCTCAAGGCACTGAGATCGAAGGCGAAGTGAAGAACGTAACCGAGTTCGGTCTGTTCATCGGCCTTGAAGGCGACGTGGACGGCATGGTTCACCTGTCTGACCTTAACTGGGACCGCTCTGGCGAAGACGCCATCCAGGACTACAACAAAGGCGACATGGTGAAAGCCGTTGTTCTTGACGTAGACATGAAGAAAGAGCGCATCTCTCTCGGCATCAAGCAGCTTTCTGGCGATCCATTCCAGGATGTATCTTCCAAGAAGCGCGGTGAGACTGTTACCTGTGTTGTTAAAGCTGTTAACGACAACGGTGTTGAAGTTGAAGTTGGCGAAAGTGGTGCAACTGCCTTCATCCGCCGCAGCGACCTGTCGCGTGATCGCGGCGAGCAGCGCCCAGAGCGCTTCGCTGTTGGTGACAAGCTTGACGCAATGGTTACTGGTGTTGACAAGTCCAGCCGCAAGCTGAACCTGTCGATCAAAGCTCTCGAAGTTGCGGAAGAAAAAGCTGCTGTTGAGCAGTATGGTTCTGCAGACGCTGGTGCAAGTCTTGGTGATATCCTTGGTGCAGCACTTGAGAAAGCCAAAGAAGACAAATAAGCACCTAATCAGTGCTGATCAGGAAGCCGCCCTTCGGGGCGGCTTTTTTGTTTTCGCTCATGCCAAAGTTTGGTGGGAAGGCGAAATAGAGAATCACCTAGGAGCGGAAATTCATCCGCCGCCGTTTTGCATGACACAAAACGCGAGTCCATGGCGGAATCTTGGGAAATGAATTGAAATTCATATCAATTTTCTGCTCATTTTGGCACAAACGACCAGAAAATCGCCTTAAAACCCCTTTTCTTTGAGTGGCTTATCTTGACGCACGCGAAATCAGGTGGCACGCTTTGGCCAATTAGAAAGGGTGCCTCCGGTATTGAGTGGGGTTGAGCAGCAGGCATCCAGGCGGGAGGACATTTATGATCAAGTCCGAGTTAATTGCGAAGATCGCAGAAGCCAATCCACATCTTTACTATCGGGATGTTGAACGCATCGTCTCAAAGATCTTTGATGAAATTACAGCAGCACTTTCCCGGGGGGATCGTGTGGAACTGCGCGGATTTGGTGCCTTTTCAGTGAAAGAAAGGCCAGCCCGTGTTGGCCGCAATCCACGCACTGGTGAAAAAGTGGAAGTCGCGGACAAACGCGTGCCCTATTTCAAAACAGGCAAGGACTTGCGTGAGCGACTGAACGACTAAACGAGTGTTCTGAATGTTTTTACAAAGCCTCCGCAATGTCGGAGGCTTTATTGATTCTGAGCCTATGCCTATATAGGTGTGAAGCTTAAAGAGGACCTTGAAACTTTATGGCGCAACTCTGGAATTTTTTGCGACGATTATTGTGGGCGCTTCTTGCGCTCTTGCTTATCGTTTTTTCAATCAACAATCGCCAACCCCTCGTAGTTTCGCTCGAGCCTCTAGGATTTTTGCCACCACTCCCTGCATATGCCCTGTTGTTTGCGGGTATATTCATTGGTCTTGTCGCGGCGGCCGGTGTAACTGGCTGGTTGCGTCTTCAGGGTTTTGCTGCCCGTCGCAAAGCAGAGCGCAGGAGCCAATATCTTGAAGGACAGGTGTCCGCACTGTCAGAAGACGCCCACAAACAGCGAGCTCGCGAGTCTCATGACGCCGCATCTGACATGCCTGCGATAGACAAGCAGCCGTAATCTACAACACTAAGTCTAACACCAGCCTTGCGACCCAATTCCAGACACGGTACCAAACAACCAAAGTGTGAAGGATGCCACGATGAAGCCAAGCGACAGGATTTTCTGTGCTCTCGATACAATCGATGTGGAAGCAGCTGTTGAGCTTTCGAAGCAACTCCAGGGGACTGTAGGCGGTGTCAAATTGGGGCTGGAGTTTTATTGTGCAAACGGGGCCAAGGGGTTTGAAGCCGTTGCCAAAACCGGCATGCCGATATTCCTGGACCTCAAGTTTCATGACATTCCGAACACAGTTGCAGGCGCCATTCGGGCTGTTGCGCCGCTACAGCCCAGCATTTTGACCATCCATACGCAGGGTGGCCACGCGATGATGAAGCGGGCCGCGGAGACAGCGGCTGAGGAGGCGGCAAAACTTGGGGTGGAAAAGCCATGGGTTGTGGGTGTGACCATCCTCACCAGTCTTGATGATACTGATTTGGCACAGATGGCCGTCCAGCATGGCACAGAAGAGCAGGTGCCCCTGCTGGCGAACCTCGCAAACGATAGCGGCCTTGATGGCATTGTATGCAGTCCAAAAGAAATTGCTCTGGTGCGCGCCAATCTTGGTGAAGAGTTCAAACTTGTGGTGCCCGGCATTCGTCCTGCTGGCAGTGCAGCAGGTGACCAAAAACGGGTAATGACACCCATGGACGCAGTTTCTGCTGGTGCAAGTGTGCTTGTGATCGGGCGCCCCATTACCCAGGCCGACGATCCGGCCGCAGCGGCGCAGGCGATAGCGAACAGCCTGATTTAATTGCCTCACTGAAGCAGAGCGGGAGTGTGTCATGTCGCATGCATTGCAAGACCAGCTTTTCAAAGAACAATTGCAGAAAGACCTTCTCCAGGAAGCCCACAAATATGCTGGGGACTTTATTGACGCGGGTGCTGATCAGCCGGCATTTCCGACGGAGCAAGCCTTGGCCGGGTTATCCGCGTTCGATGAACCCATGCCGCAGGCGGGGCTGTCTGGGACAGATGTATTGGCTGAGCTCGCCCGATACGGTGCACCTGCAACCACTGCCCAGCAAGGCGGGCGCTATTTCGGATTTGTGAACGGCGGCGCTTTGCCAACTGCGCTTGCGGCGCGCTGGCTTGCAGACGTCTGGGATCAGAATAGTGCGGTTTTCAAAACGTCGCCAATTGCCTCCAAACTCGAATCAGTGACTGAGAAGTGGGTATCTGAACTCCTTGGGTTACCCGACAGCACTGTGGCGGGGTTTGTCACAGGGTCATCCTCGGCGATTTTTTGCGGCCTTGCTGCAGCGCGTTGGCGGCTGCTCGAACAGCAGGGTTGGGACGTTAACGCTGACGGGCTGGCGGGGGCACCAAAATTGCGGGTGATCACAGGTCGGCAAACCCATGCTACTGTGGTGAAGGCTGTTGCGCTTTTGGGATTTGGTACTTCTAACGTTGAATGGGTTGATGTGGATGACCAAGGCCGTGTGATAGCAGACAAGATGCCCACCCTCGATGAGAATTCTATTGTCTGCCTCCAGGCAGGAAATGTGGCCTCGGGATCGTTTGATCCGTTTGAGGCAATATGCGCACAAGCCCGTGAAGTGGGTGCTTGGGTGCATGTGGATGGGGCATTTGGGCTTTGGGCTGCGGCTTCAGAAAAATATAGCAAGCTGACCAAAGGCATGGAGCTTGCCCACTCATGGTCTGTTGATGGCCATAAAACGTTGAATACCCCCTATGACTGTGGGCTGGCCTTGTGTGCTGATGAAACGGCGCTGGAAAAAGCGCTGCAGGCTTCGGGTTCCTACATTGTGCGCGGCACCGACAGGGACGGCATGAATTTTACACCAGACATGTCACGCCGGGCCCGTTCTATCGAACTATGGGCGGCCCTCAAATATTTGGGCAAAGACGGTGTTGACCAGCTGATTGACCTGTTGTGCACCCGAGCCCGCGAGATGGCAGCAGCACTTGCAGGGGCAGGGTTCCGCATCCTCAACGATGTGGAGTTTAACCAGGTGTCGGTGTCCTGCGAAACCGAAGACTTGACCAAAGCAACCATCGCAGATGTTCAAGCATCCGGGGTATGTTGGGCTGGAACAACAAACTGGTTTGGGGAAACAGTTGTCAGAGTGAGCGTGTGTAACTGGGCGACAACCAGCGAAGACATTGCGCTTTCGACAAAAGCATTTGTCGACGCGCGAGCCAAAGCGCAAAAGCAGCTAATAAGCTAGAGCTGCGTATCGATAAATTCCGCCAGTAGATTTTGTGTGTTTTTCAGGTGCTGATTGTCATCTGTTGTCACGGCCAATACCATTGCGCCTTGCAGTGCGCTGATAATATGAGTCGCAATTTTGCGGGCCTTTGCAGGCGTTGTATGGCCGGCTAGGGCACTCGTTGTCCAACCGATAAGGCCATCAAAAAATGCCACTACCTCTGAGGCTACGTCTTCTGGCAGGTACCGCGCTTCTGCTCCCAATTGAACACACAGGCAAACAGCATCGCCTTCATGCAGGGCTTTCGTGTAAACACCGAACAAAAGCTTGATTTTTGTCGCTAGGCTTCGCTTGTCCGTTGGCTTGCCCAGGCTATCCAGAATACGTCCGGCATACCGCGCCACCACCGCCTGCCCCAAATCGGTCTTGGCGGGAAAATGGTAATGCACACTTGCACTCTTCACGCCGACGGCTGTTGCAAGGTCACGGAAACTAACCGCGTCAAAGCCACCTTTGCGCATATGGGTTTCGGCCACATCCAGTATCTCGGAAGCTTTAGGCGAATAGCTTTTGGGTTCCATCAGAACCTCCTTCGAAATCATGCGTCAAACTATCTATCGAGTGATAGGGGTTGACAAGAAGAATTTTATAACTCATATGTCTACCTATCAGTAGATAGATAACTGAGTCGATTTTTTCAATATGAAGGACATGAAAATGAAAGTTTACGAACACAAGGGGTTCATTAACCCAGCGCGCGTTCGCTTCGCGCTCGCCGAAAAAGGTTTGCTCGATCAGGTTGAATTTGTGCCGGTGGATGTGATGGCCGGCGAACATCGCACACCTGAATTTTTGGCGAAAAACCCGTCTGGTCTGGTACCAGCACTTGAGCTTGAGGACGGCACAATCCTGTCCGAGTGTTCTGCAATAACCGAGTATCTTGACCACTTGGAAGGCAATGCGGAATTAACCGGCGCCGATGCCAAGTCGCGCGGTTATATTCATATGATCCAGCGCAAGATTGAAGACGGACTGTTGGAAGCGGTTGGCAATTATTTTCATTTTGCTACCGATGGTCTTGGCCCGGACATCGAGCTTTATAAAAACAAAGACTTTGGTGAACGGCGCCGCGAGACCGCGCTCAGGACCATGGCCTATATCGATGGGCTTTTGGAAGGTCAGGACTATGTAGCAGGCAATGAATTGACCGTTGCTGACATAACGGCTCATGCCGGTTTTGCATTTGCTGACTTTGCCGGCATCGAAACACCTGCTGAGCTCAAAAATGTTGCCGCATGGAAGGCTCGCATCAATGCGCGCCCTAGCGTTGCAGCGCTCAACTAGAGAATAGAAAATGGCTGAAGTAGGATATTGGTGGGCAGCATTGCCCACCCCTGAAAAGGAAAAATAACATGGAACTCAATGCAGACTTTGATGCCCGCGCTGCAATGCATAGCGAACAACTGGAATGGCGCGCGTCGCCGATGAAAGGCGTCAGCCGCCGTATGCTTGACCGCATTGGTGACGAGGTCGCGCGGGCAACCACAATTGTGCGGTATGACCCTGGCAGTCATTTTTCTGCGCACACCCATACGGGCGGCGAAGAATACATCGTGCTCGACGGTGTGTTCCAGGATGAGCATGGTGATTTCCCGGTTGGCAGCTATGTGCGCAATCCGCCAACGTCCAGCCATATTCCGCGGTCCGAACCAGGCACGGTGATATTTGTGAAGCTGTGGCAGTTTGATATGGATGATCGCACCCATGTGAACATCAATATGAACGAAGCGGAGGCCACGCCTGCGCAAGATCGCGACGGCGTTGAAGTTTTGCCTCTGCACAAAGATGCTCGCGAAGATGTGCGCATGGAAAACTGGTCTTCAGGCATACGTACCACTGTTGACACAGAGGGCGGCGCTGAGTTTCTGGTGCTGGATGGATCCTTCGAAGAGGCTGGCGAAACTTTTGAAAAACACAGCTGGCTTCGCGTGCCAAAAGGCTACGAACTCTCGATTACTGCTGGTGAAAACGGCGCCCGGGTCTGGGTTAAAACCGGACACCTCAACTACGTGACAAGACCAGATCAGAAGGCTTAATCAATAGAGTTAGGGCCTGATCGCTCCCGTTTACTTCAGCGGTAAGTTGAGCGCACGCGTAACGTTGCCGCGCTCGCCCTCAAAATAAGGGCGGTCCGCAACCAGTCTTTCACGCAGGAAACGGGTGAAGGTGCGCACACGCTTATTTCGCCGCATGCTTTCATGCATCAAAAGCCAAAGCTGCAGGCGGTGGTTGGGCACCAGTTTCCTCAGGCACAGGAACTTGTCTTCCTGCGCTGCACTTTTGCAGGCCATATGGCCGATGCCTACACCTGCCCGCATGGCCTGCAACACGCCGTTCGCCGTGTTAACCCGGGTCACCCGGCGCGGCGAAAGCCCAAGCTCTGCCATCCAATCACTGGACCAACCATCGCTCCAGAGCGCCCACGGCAGGTCATTAAGCGGTGTGCCAGCTGGGTAGCGATTGATCAGTTCCGCAGTACCAAAAATTCCAAAAGCATGGTGAGCAACCTGATAGCCGACATAATTTTCTGAGGGCGTGTTGGTTGCGCGCAAGACCACGTCTGCTTCGCCCCGGTCCAAGTCGACCATATGCTGGTTTAGGCGGAGGTCGATTTCCACTTCCGGGTGGCGCTCTGTGAACGCTTTTATGTGAGGCAGCATACCGATAGCGGTCGCATCAATGGTTTCGAACCGAATGCGGCCCTTCAGGGTGCCGGCATCCTCCGACACATTGTGTATGGAAAGGGCTGCTGCTGCCATGCCGCGGGCTTCAGCGTTTATTGTTACCCCTGCATCCGTCAGCGAGACCCCTGTCGCTGTCCTGTGCAGCAGGGTTGTCTCAAGGTCATTTTCGAGCTGGGTCATGCGGCGAGAGATAGAACTGTGGCTAAGCCCCAATTCTGAAGACGCTTTGGCAAAGGAGCCTGTGCGCGCAGCATTCCAATATTCGAAGGTCATCCCAGTTCATGCTGTGCATATTTGCACAGTTATTGTGCGGTGTCAGCTCTTCAATTGTGGGCTTCAACCCTCCTAATCTGCGTCAATTACGACAGTCAACTGAGGAACCATGAAATGAAAAAACTGTTCACCCTGGCTGCCACTTTCCTGTGGCTTTTTGGTCCGAACGCCGCGACGTCGGCCGAGGACATCAAAACTTATACGTTCACAAAGGGCCAGGTACTGGATGTGCTGTATCTGGTGCGCCGCCCTGACACTGGCGCAGCACTTCAGGATTATTTCAAAACAGCAGGGCCAATTGCACGCAAACTACGCTACACCCCGCACGGAGCTGTGCGCGTTGCCGGCAAGCCGTCGCAAGGCAATTTTTCTCCTGATGTGGTGGCCTTTGGCACCTGGCCGGGGAATTTCACCGATCGCGACAGCGCGTACCAGCAGCTGCTCAGCGAGCTACCAGACCTGCAAAGCCGCCGCATGGACATTTGGTCTAATTTCAATATGACCCAATATGAAATCGCCGAAGATATCAAACTCACCATGGACAAGGCCAAACACTATGTTTTGACAGCCTATTGGTTGAAAAACTCTAGTGATATTTATGCTTTCCAGAAGATGTTTTTGAAAACGCTTAACGCCACATCAGGTGCCAGCAGAATGACCCTTATGGGTGGACGCTCTCCGTTTGGATATGCCTTCACGCCCGACCTTGTGGTGGTCAGCGAATGGGACAATGTGCTTGATGCTGCCCGGTTCACTGACGCGAGCAAGGCGCTTAACACCAGTGATGTCCTTCATGTGAACCAGTTTCCGGTGGCGGTACCGTAAGAGCCTTGTTCCTAGTCTAAGCGAAACTCCAGTTCCGGGAGCTGTCTTCCCGGAATGGAACCAGAGGGCGCCATTCCAACTCGTTTGGCGCCCATTTTTCTGTAAAACGGTTCGGCGTCCGGGTCTGCCTCGATAACAATCTTCAACGCCCCTGCCGTTTTTGCTGTTAGTATTGCCCATTCGAAAAGAAGACGCCCGACTCCCAACCTCATGTGGTCCGGCTCAACAAACAGCTTTTCCAGGTCAGCCCTGTCAGACTCAAAAGAGACCTCGGCCATGCCTGCAATATTCCCGTTTGCAGTAGCGGTTACAAACTGGTTCTGAGCCAGCAATTGTGCTGTAACTTTGAGCTCTGTTTCGCATGCCCGCATGAAGGCTTCATCGTAGCCCCAATAGGCCTTGGACCGAAGAATCATGGCATTCAGGTCATCGAGCTCGTCTGTTGAGGGTGGCCCCAGCTCAATTTCAGCTTTCGTCATCAGCGCAACTCTTTTCGGATCATAAGTTTCAGACCAGACCAAATCTCGTCTACGGCGCACACTTTCACATCAACGAGGCCCATGGGCAAAGCCACTTCCCGGATAACATCTTCAGTCATGGTGGTGGGAACCTTTGAGGCTTTCTTGGGCCAGGAAATCCAGATCATGCCGTTCCGGTCCATATGGTTCATCAGCGCTTTTAACTCGGCCTCAAAGTCGGCGCGCTCAACATAAAAGGCGTGTTGGAAATTCAGGTCTTCTTCCGCAAAGGATACCCCGACAGGCAAAGGACCCAGCAAATCTGTGTAGTGATCAGGCGCATGGGTAAAGCGCATTGACATCCCGTCTTTAATGCCAAGCTTTTTAATGAGCGGTGTTCCTGAGTATCCAGCCATTCCTTATTCTCCCCTGTCCAGCATAGGTTTGCGCCAAGACACCTGCAAACAATCCTTGTGTCGTCAGGCTTTTTGTCCACAATCTCTTTTTAGGGAGAAGGAATATGGGCATCAGCAAAATACTGGCTCGGGCAGGGCTTTTGGCAGTCGCAATAGCGGCACTCACTTTATCCGCAGGGGCCACTGACAAGAAGGTCACCCTGTTATTCACCAATGATATTGAGAGCGCCTACGACGCGATCCCGGCTTTTTGGCTTGATGATCTGGAACGCATTGGCGGCCTTGCCGAGATGAATACACTGATAAAGGAGCTGCGTGCCACAAATCCGAAACACTTCCTTTTTGACGCCGGTGATATTTTTACTGGTGCGCTTGCCAAGCAAACGCAGGGCGCGCTGGCGTTCGACCTGATGGCCCTAATGGATTATGACGCCATGGTCATTGGCAACCACGAATTTGAGTATGGCACCGAAATTCTCGCGTGGCAGAAAAACCGCGCACCTTTCCCGGTGTTGGGGGCCAATCTGTTTTACAAAGACACTGACCATCCGTTTGCGCAGGCTTACACGATTGTTGAGCGCGACGGCATCCGTATCGGTGTTGTCGGTATTATGGCGCGGGATGTGGTCTCGGCGATTATTCCTGCCTTCATCGCCCCCCTTGACGTTAGGGATGAAGCAGTTGCCGTACAAAAAGCCGTGGATGAAATCCGCGATGAGGTCGACCTTGTTGTGCTCCTCACCCACATGGGTAAAACCGCACCGATGCAGACGGACGCGGAAACCGATCCGATGACCCAGCGTGATATTGATGCCGACATCGCACTTGCGGGAGCTGTGACAGGTGTTGATGTGCTGTTTGGTGGCCACGCGGATGCAGGCACGCCGGAACCCGTCGTTCAACCTGAAACCGGCACTCTGATTATGCAAACATACGGGCAGGCGACCCACCTAGGGTTCCTTGAGCTGATCCTCGACGATGAAACCGGCAAAATCATGGGCTATGATGGCAAGCTCATTCCGGTCGATTCGAACCGTTACGCGCCTGATCCGCTGATCCGTAACCGTATCGAAGCGGCGCGTGCCGCTGCGCCAGACCTTTTTGAGGTGATCGGTGCATCAGACAGTTATATGAACCGCAAATATGTGCGCGAATCCACGATCGGAAATTTGTTCGCGGACATCTTCCGGGAGAAGGCAGGCACCGACATTGCTTTCATCCACCCGGGCAGCTTGCGCAAGGACTTGCCTGCAGGCCCGATCCGGCGCGTGGACGTTTTGGACGTGTATCCCTTCATTGACCATGTGCTGACAATGACCCTGAACGGCCGTCAAATCAGGGATCTCATTGAACAGTCCCTGACGTTTGAGCGCGGGCTCTTGGAAGTTTCAGGCATGGAAGTGACTTATGACCTGTCAAAGCCTGAATATAGCCGCGTCCTCACGATCACCAAGGACGGCAACCCCATTGAACCAGATGATGAGTTTACGGTTGGTGCGCCCACCATCATTGCAAATGGGGCCGATCTGTTCACCACCTTCACGGAGGTGGAAAAAACCGGCAACGCGGGCCTGATTTCAGAAATCCTTCTGGACTATTTCTCAAGCCGCGACATGGTGCGCGCACCCGCGCTAGGCAGACAGCGGGACATGACGCCACGCTAAAAAGCTGGCCGAAATACCAAAGCCAGCTCCATGAAACTTTGTGTCCTGGGGTCATGAAGCGTCATGAAGGTTTCATCATTGAGCGCCATGCTTCGCTGACTGATCATGAAAGGTTAGTCAGGGCAGATGAGTATGGCCAACAAAGCCAAGCATTGTTTCCTTCACATTGGTGCAGAAAAGACTGGATCGAACAGTATTCAGGCATTTTTGGACGCAAACCGCGGTGTTCTTGCATCGCAGGGGTTCTTGTTTCCGAAGTGCCTTGGAGCCAGTAATCAAGTTGCGCTCGCTGCAAGCGCGCAAGGTGACAGCAGTTACCATCGCCTGATGGAAAGTGTAGGTGTCTATACTGATGCCGACTTGTCTGATTTTAGAGACCGTACCCGAACAGCATTGGCAGAGGAAGTTGCCAACGGTGGGTTGCCCAACCTTATTCTCTCTAAAGAACATTGCCAGAGCCGTGTCGACAGCCCTGAGAAAGTCTCCAGGCTTGCTGAACTGCTGCACAGCGTAGCGGAGCAGGTAACGGTTATTTTTTATATCCGTCGTCAGGACTTGGCAGCCACCAGCCTTTATTCAACAGCGCTTAAGGTTGGTCAGTGGCGCAAGCGGCCGGTTATGCCGCTGGGCGGGGACTTGCCGATCACATTTGATTATGCGCGGACATGCCGTTTGTATGCGACTATGTTTGGACAAGATGCCATGCGTATCCGCATTTATGCGTCAAAACAGTTGACTGGCGGCGATGTTGTTACAGATTTTCGAGACACATTGGCCCTTTCTGAAGCAATTGGCTGGCACAAGCCACAAAAGAAAAACTCTTCCATCGGTCGGCTTGCCGGGCGTTTTTTACGTTCATTCAATGAAACACGTCACGAGAAGTACGGCGACCAATCCGAGCACTATCGGCGCGCGCTTGTCCGCGCCCTCGAAAATGGGTTTGGGGGCGAGGGTGTCAAGCCTACTCGCGAGCATGCTGAGGCATTTTACAGTCGCTTCCGGGATGGCAATGAAGAAATCCGACGTCTGTATTTTCCGACGAAAAAAAACTCATTGTTTTGGGAAGACTTCTCGGGGTATCCGGAGCAGGATACGGATTGGATGCCAACCGCCGACAAAGCCCTGGAGATCGGCGCAGACCTGTTTGTGCAGCAACAGCTAGAGATTGACCGCTTGACCGCGGAGCTTGATCTGTTGCGTTCCGCGGCCAGCAAACCTGTTGCGATGGCCCCATCAAAAGAACGTCGAGCGACTCATCCCTTGCTTCGCCCGTTTTTGTCTTCCGTGTGAGGTTACTTTGCAAACTTGATAGCTGTCTTGTAAGCCGCAGCATTACTGCAATTCTGTCGGATTTAGGCAAATTCTCGATCCGTCTGAAAAAGTAGCTGAATCTGCTTGCAAAGCGCAGAAAACCAGCCTATACACCCCCGTTCATCGAGCGATCCGGCTGAAAAAGGGCTGCCGAGGTTGCTCAGACTGATTAATCTTTACGCAATGTGAGGAAGAAAAATGCCCAAGATGAAGACTAAGTCGAGCGTTAAAAAACGCTTCAAGCTCACTGCTTCTGGTAAGGTCCGTTCTGCTCAGGCTGGCAAACAGCACGGCATGATCAAGCGCACCAACAAGCAAATCCGTAACCAGCGTGGCACAACCATCCTTTGTGATGCTGATGCTACCATCATCAAGAAGTTCATGCCCTACGGCTAACGCCGCAGGCCCTTCAGGTTTAGGAGAAATACCATGGCACGTGTAAAACGCGGTGTAACATCCCACGCTCGTCACAAGAAGGTCCTTGAGGAAGCCAAAGGCTACCGGGGCCGTCGTAAGAATACAATCAAGGTAGCTCGCCAGGCTGTTGAAAAAGCCGGCCAGTATGCATACCGCGACCGCAAGGCCCGCAAGCGCAACTTCCGCGCTCTGTGGATCCAGCGCATTAACGCAGGTAGCCGTCAGTTCGGCTTGCCATACGGTCAGTTTATGCACGGCCTCAAGCTCGCAGGCGTTGAGCTGGACCGCAAAGTACTGAGCGACCTCGCTGTACGCGAACCAGCTGCTTTTGAAGCGCTTGTGGATCAGGCTAAGGCTGCCCTTGCGAACTAAAGCTGGTCTTGCGAAAGCGACCAACTGAATTAAAGGGAGTCTGGCCTGTCGGCTGGGCTCCCTTATTTTATTGTCCGTGACTGAAACGATGAAAAAGAAGGTCATCGAGGAATATGCAGGATCAAATCGATTCCCTGAAAGCTGATATCAGCGCGCAAATTGACGCGGCTGACAGCATGAATGCGCTTGAAGATGTGCGCGTTGGCGCCCTTGGCAAAAAAGGTAGTGTCTCCGGCCTGATGAAAGGCCTCGGCGGCATGAGCCCGGATGAGCGCAAAGTCATGGGTCCCGCGCTTAATGGGCTCAAAACCGAAGTGGCCGACGCGATTGCTGCGCGCAAGTCTGTTCTGGAAACCGCGGAGCTTGAAGCGCGATTGGCTGAAGAGCGTGTGGACGTGACCTTGCCGGTTATTGAGCATCCAGCCGGCAGCATTCACCCCAATAGTCAGGTAATGGATGAAATCGCCGAGATTTTCGCGAGCCTCGGTTTTGATGTGGCGGAAGGCCCGGACATCGAAAGTGACTTCAACAATTTCACTGCGCTTAATATCCCCGAAGAGCACCCTGCGCGCCAGGACCATGATACGTTTTACCTGAACCCGGACGCGGACGGAAACCGCAAGGTTTTGCGCACACACACCAGCCCGGTGCAAATCCGCACGATGATGAGCAAAGAACCGCCTATCCGCATCATTGCACCCGGTCGCACCTACCGCTCCGACTCGGATGCGACTCACACACCTATGTTCCATCAGGTTGAAGGCTTGGTGATCGATAAGGACACGCACCTTGGTCACTTGAAAGGTACTCTAGAAGCATTCCTGAAGGCTTTCTTTGAAGTTGATGCGGTTACGCTGCGCCTTCGCCCCAGCTATTTCCCCTTCACCGAACCATCGATGGAGGTGGACGTGCAGTGCAGCTTCGAGGGCGGCAGTGTGAAGATCGGCGACGGTAATGATTGGTTGGAGATTCTCGGCTCAGGCATGGTGAACCCGCGTGTCCTCGAAAACTGCAATCTTGATCCAACCGTGTACCAGGGGTTTGCTTTTGGGTGCGGTATCGACCGCCTGGCGATGCTCAAGTATGGCATGAACGACCTGCGCGCTTTCTTTGACGGCGACCTTCGCTGGCTGCGGCACTATGGGTTCCGTGCCCTTGATCTTCCAACACTCGCAGGAGGGCTCAGCCGATGAAATTCTCCCTAAGCTGGCTGAAAACCTATCTGGATACTGATGCGTCAATCGACGAGATCGTGGCGAAGCTCAACGCCATTGGCCTTGAAGTAGACACGGTTGAAAACCCTGCTGACAAGCTGGCGCCCTTCACCGTGGCGGAGGTATTGGCGGCTGAAAAACATCCGGATGCCGACAAGCTCAAGGTTTGCCGCGTGTCGGACGGTACAAACGAAATGCAGATTGTTTGCGGTGCACCTAATGCGCGCACCGGCATCAAGGTGGTGCTGGGTCAACCCGGTGACTATGTGCCGGGTATTGATGTGACGCTCAAAAAAGCGACCATTCGCGGTGTCGAATCGAATGGTATGATGTGCTCCTACCGCGAGCTTGAACTGGGTGACGATCATGACGGTATCATTGAGCTTGAAGATGACGCGGTTGTTGGCAGCACTTTTGTTGAGCATGCCAAACTGGATGACCCGGTTGTTGACATTGAAATCACGCCAAACCGTCAGGACTGTCTCGGCGTTTATGGCATTGCGCGCGATCTGGCGACCGCTGGCCTTGGCACGCTGAAGCCGATTGCAGAAGCGCGCGTTGAAGGCAGCTTCGACAGCGACGTGACCGTCTCTATTGACGAGTCGCTCGTTGAAAACGGTGCCTGCCCGGTGTTCTTTGGCCGCAAATTCACAGGCGTGAAAAACGGCGAAAGCCCCAAATGGCTGCAGGACCGACTGACGTCGATCGGACTTCGCCCAATCTCTGCACTTGTGGATATCACCAACTTCATTACGCACGACCTTGGTCGTCCGCTGCACGTTTATGATGCCAGCAAACTAAAGGGTAACATCCGCGTGCGGGAAGCAGAAGCGGGTGAAACCTTCCTCGCCCTTGATGACAAGGAATACACCACCGTTGGCGGTGAGACGATGATTGCCGACGATGCAGGCGTACTTGGTTTTGGTGGCATTATTGGTGGCGACGCCTCTGGTTGTCAGCTCGAAACGACAGACGTGGTGCTTGAGTGCGCCCTGTTTGATCGCATCAAGACAGCAGAAACCGGCCGCAAGCATGGGATTAACTCAGACGCACGTTATCGGTTCGAGCGCGGCGTGGACAGCTTGTTTGCCGAGCAAGGCTTTGAGATCGCAAGCCAGATGATCCTGGACCTTTGCGGTGGCACACCAAGCCATGGCTTCAAAGCTGGCAGCGTGCCCGCGTGGGACAAATCTGTTTCTTTCCGACCAGAGCGTGTGCGCACGCTTGGTGGCCTCGACCTCGCGGCAGAAGAGTGCATACGAATCCTCGAGTCGCTTGGATTCGAAGTGTCTGGCGATGCACCGTTTGATGTGAAAGTACCAAGTTGGCGGGTTGATATCGACGGTGAAGCAGACCTTGTTGAGGAAGTTCTGCGCATTCATGGCTATGATGACATACCGTCGGTCCAGTTGCCTGTGATCGACCACAAGGCAGGCTTGACGCTCAGCCCACGCCAAAAACGCTCCCGTGCCGTTAAGCGCCAGTTGGCGTCCGCTGGTCTTTATGAGGTGATGACATGGTCCTTCATGCGCCGTGATCATGCTGCCCTGTTTGGCGGCGGCGTTGATGCGCTTGTGGTAGACAACCCTATTTCCAGTGAACTGGATTGCATGCGGCCATCCATTCTGCCGAATCTGATGCATTCAGCGCAGCGCAATAAAGACCGGGGCCTTGATGGCATCGCGCTTTTTGAGGTGGGTCCGGTTTATGCCGACGATAGCGAAAAGGGTCAGTCACTAGTGGCGGCTGGTTTGCGCGCAGGCATGAACGGAGCGCGCCACTGGGCAAGTAAGCAGGCAGCCGTGGATGTGTTTGACGCCAAGCGGGATGCGATTGCGGCCCTTGCCGCAGCGGGCGCACCCGTTGCAAATCTGCAGGTTTTTGCAGAAGCACCCAGCTGGTTCCACCCGGGTCGCTCGGGCACACTGCGCCTTGGCCCCAAGAATATTCTGGCGAGCTTTGGCGAACTGCACCCGGCGGTCCTGAAAGGTATGGATGTGGACGGGCCTATGGTCGGCTTTGAAGTAAATCTCGATGCCATTCCTTCTCGGGCGAAAAAGTCTGCGACCAAGGGCGCGCTGGAAATGTCGAACCTGCAATCTGTGGAGCGCGATTTTGCGTTTTTGATTGACCGCGATGTGCCAGTTGCCAATTTGGTGCGCGCAGCCAAAGGTGCCGACAAAGCCCATATCGTTGATGTTCAGGTATTTGATGTTTACGAGGGCAAAGGCGTGCCAGATGGCCAGCGGTCCATTGCGATATCTGCGACATTGGAACCTAAAGCGGAGACCTTTTCCGACAAGCAGATTGAGGACATATCTGCAAAGATTTGTGCGGCTGCAGAGAAGGCTGTTGGTGCAATATTGCGATCTTGACACGAAGGCCTTGGCCATTTTTAGGTCAATTGTGTCTTGAAATTTTGCTCTAAAATCGGTTGAAATTAGCCGGGATGTGAGAGTAACGGCGCTGACGATTGCGCCGGTATGGAGTTTGGGGTCGAAATTTGGCTGCAAAATCGACAAAAAAAGCGCCAGGAAAAATGCCACTTAGGCTGCGCCTAAAAGCGTGGTGGGAGGGCTATGATCCTGATGATATCAAGAAGCGTATTCGGGACCGTGAGAAGTTGGCCGAACCGCCTGCCGATGACAAAAAACCGGAAAAGGTTGAAATCTCGGCTGATGCCATTGACCCTTGGGATGAGGAAACCATCGATATTGCCCAATATATCTGGGGCAAGGGTTTCTGTGGCCCCGGGGGTCCTGAGTATATTGTCGCCCTGTCCAAACTTCTTGCTTTGAGCCCCGAGATGTCCATGCTCCAGTTGGGTGCTGGCATTGGTGGCCCGGCACGGGTTCTTGCTGACCGCTTTGGTGTGTGGATCACTGGCTATGAAGCTTCGGAAAGCCTTGTCGACAAGGGTAACAAGCTTTCCAAAATGGCAGGCATGGAAAAGAAAGCTGCTATGCAGTTTTACGATCCAGAGAACATTGAGGGGTTTGACCGAAAGTTTGACCGCGCTTTGTCGAAAGAAGCCCTGTTCGCCATTCAGGACAAAAACAGCGTCATCGCTCACGTGGAAGAAAAACTTAAGCCGGGCGGCCTGTTCCTCATGACCGAATATGTCATCGGCTCAGACGCTGTGCTTGGCAAAGACCGCTACAAGGAATGGGTGGTTGGTGAGCGCATGCATCCCTACCCGGTTTTGGCTGATGAGCTTATGTCAATGGTGAAGGGTAACCGTCTGCAGGTGCGTGTATCTGAAGATATTTCGATGCAATATGTTGAGATGATCAATCAGGCATGGTCTGGCGCTGATGAAGTTGCGGCCAAACTGGCAAAGCAGGAAGACGGAACGCAAAAAATCCAGACTTTGATGGCGGAAGCCGAATTCTGGACCCGGCGCAAAAAATTGCTTGAACAAGGCGACCTGAAGCTCTGGCGCATTGTGGCCAATAAAAAGTCATCCGGCCCATCCATGATGTCTGACTGGTAATTAGCTTTTACGCTGGGACAGCCAAATCCCGACAAGAATAAGTCCGCCTCCGGTCAGGTGAAGCACATCTAGTGCTTCGCCAAAAATTGCCCACGCCAGAATTGCTGCCACAACCGGCTGGATCAGCAGGCCAATAGCCCCAAGTGCTGCTGATATGTGCGCCAGTCCAAAGATGATCAGTCCCTGTCCCATAACGTGCGTGATTAACGCCAAACCGATGAGCGGGAACCAGCCCTCTAGGGTGGATGGAATGAAGTTGCCACCCGCTAACAGGGCCGCAGGCAGCAATAGGACAGCTGTGACAATCGCTGACCCAACCATCAAGGTATTGGTTGGTACCGATTGCCGTGCCTTGGCCGCACAAATGACATAGCCTGTCAGGGCAAAAGAGGTCATGAGGCCGAGAAAGTCACCAAACAAATAGTCTGGACTGATGGCTGCATTTTGCCCGACGAGCGTCGCTGCCCCAAGAAGTGCCAGGATAAGCCCGGTAAAGAACAGTTTGGAAAACCGCTCTTTGAATAAAAAATAGCCAACAACAACCGTAAATACGGAGGCCAGGTTTGCCAGCAGCGTTGCATTGGCAACCGTCGTTTCTTCAACTGCCCGATGCCAAAAAAACAAATCCACAGCGAACCAAAAACCGACCCAGCCGATTAATCTAAAGTCGGTCGGCTTCAGGGCGCGCAGCTGTTGGCGAACCGACGGACTGAAAAGCACAAACAAGGCGAACACCGGCACAGACAGGGCCATGCGCCAAAATGCGGCGGCTGACGGTGCGACAGGTGACATGCGCATGAAAATTGCCGCCGAACCAATGGCGATGCCGCCCAACAAAATGGCCGAAATGCCCAATCTGGAAGTGGTTTTGTCCATGTGCATACTTTGCTTGCGCCGATGCCTCAGTGGTTGACGAACCGTGACGCATTGGCTGATACTCGCGCACAATGCGCAGGCAAAGGAACTGACGCAAGAACCAATTGATTGTTCCGCCAGGATAACAACAACAAGGATGGGCCCTGATGACTGAAAGTCTGACGTTTCCGGTGCCGGAGAGTGCCGCCAAAAACACACTTTGTGACAATGCGAAATATCAGGCCATGTTCGAGCAGTCGGTGGCGGACCCGAATACTTTTTGGGGTGAGCATGGTAAGCGCATCGATTGGATAACACCCTACTCGACGGTGAAAAACACATCGTTTGACGGGGATGTATCGATCAAATGGTTTGAAGACGGCACCCTGAACGCAAGCGTCAACTGTGTTGATCGCCATTTGCCTGCAAAGGCAAACGACATTGCCCTTATTTGGGAAGGCGATGATCCGGATGTGTCAACTAACATCACTTACCAGAACCTTTATGACAATGTGTGCCAGCTTGCGAACGGCTTGCGGGCACGCGGTGTCAAGAAAGGCGACCGGGTCACCATTTATATGCCAATGGTGCCCGAAGCCGTATATGCCATGCTGGCGTGTGCCCGCATCGGTGCTGTGCATAGCGTTGTGTTTGGCGGTTTTTCGCCCGACGCGCTTGCAGGCCGCATATTGGACTGCCAGTCGACCACTGTCATTACGGCTGATGAGGGCGTTCGCGGCGCCAAGGCAATCCCGTTAAAGGCGAATGTTGACAAAGCACTGGAGCAGTGCCCCGACGTTAACACTGTGGTGGTATTGAAGCATACCGGCGCAGCAACCGGTTGGAGCGATGCCCGCGATGTCTGTTACCGGCAACTCACGGACAGTCAGCCAGCGCATTGTGAACCTGAAGAAATGGCCGCGGAAGATCCGCTGTTCATTCTCTACACCTCAGGCTCGACCGGCAAACCAAAAGGCGTTTTACATACTACGGGCGGCTATATGGTTTGGGCTTCAATGACCCATGAGTATGTGTTCGATTACAAGCCTGGTGAAATTTATTGGTGCACCGCTGATGTCGGTTGGGTTACGGGCCACAGCTATATTGTCTATGGACCACTTGCAAACGGAGCCACCAGCCTTGTGTTTGAAGGCGTGCCAACTTACCCTGACGCCAGCCGCTTCTGGCAGGTTTGTGAAAAGCACAAAGTGAACATCTTTTATACGGCCCCGACGGCGATCCGGGCCCTGATGCGCCTTGGCGATGACCCGGTGAAAAAATATGACCGGTCTTCGATCAGATTGTTGGGGTCGGTGGGCGAGCCGATTAACCCAGAGGCATGGCTTTGGTACCACCGCGTGGTCGGAGAAGAGCGCTGCCCGATTGTTGACACCTGGTGGCAAACCGAAACCGGCGGCGTGATGATAGCACCTCTGCCGGGCGCAACCCCGCTTAAGCCTGGGTCGGCAACACGTCCCTTCTTTGGTGTGCAGCCTGCGCTCGTGGACGGCGATGGCAATTTCCTTGAGGGTGCAACCTCCGGCAACCTGGTCATCAAAGACAGCTGGCCGGGGCAAATGCGCACCGTTTACGGCGACCACAAACGGTTCATTGAGACCTATTTCAGCGCCTACAAGGGCCTTTATTTCACGGGTGATGGCTGTCGCCGTGACGAAGATGGATATTATTGGATCACCGGCCGCGTGGATGATGTGATTAACGTATCTGGCCACCGCATTGGCACTGCCGAGATCGAGTCCGCTTTGGTTGCGCATGAAGCTGTTTCAGAAGCAGCTGTTGTTGGCTATCCGCATGATATCAAAGGGCAAGGCATCTATGCCTATGTCACGCCGCCAGCAGGTGTTGAGCCAACGGAAGAATTGCGCGCAGAGCTTGTCAAATGGGTCCGCAAGGAGATTGGACCGGTGGCAACACCCGATTTGATCCAGTTTGCGCCGGGTTTGCCAAAAACAAGGTCCGGCAAGATCATGCGCCGCATCTTGCGTAAAATTGCTGAAAATGAATTTGGTAACCTGGGTGACACGTCCACTCTTGCGGAACCAGCGGTGGTGGATGACCTGATTGAAAATCGACTCAACCGATAGACGGAGGGGTTTTTTGGGCCCAGGCCAACCACGGAATATCGGTTCGTTATATTAGTTTCACGGCTGTTCCCCAATGTGCAACCGGGGCCAGAACTAACTTGAAGGGTATTAATGAAAACGCTGTATTTTTTGCGTCATGCCAAATCTGACTGGAGCGATTTTGCGCTGCCGGACTACCAGCGTCCATTGAATGATCGGGGGCGCCGGGCCTGCCAAAAAATCGGGCGAGCCATGAAACGCCTATCGATCGAACCGCAATTGGTGCTGTGTTCCACCGCTACTCGCGCTCAGGAAACACTGGAACGCGTGATGTCGGCCGGAGACCTGGACTGGCCGGTAACGGCGGAAAGTGACCTTTATGGTGCCGGCGCAGATCGTATCCTCAGCCTTATTCGGCAACAGCCGGACACAGTCGACAGCCTGCTGCTGGTGGGCCACAATCCTGGTTTTCAGGATCTTGTGATTGGCCTGTCTGGCGGCGAGTCGGAAGAGGGCATGCTGGACAGGGTAATGCGCAAATTACCCACGGGTGCGTTTGCAGAAATCTCCTTTGATGAGCCTGCGTACCACAAAATTGGCCTTGGTGGCGGCACGTTAACCCGCTTTCTGAAGCCAAAAGACAAAACCATGGTTTAGTTTCCCCGTGGCTCTCCGCATTATACTATAGCGGTTGCTCAACTGCTTGAACCCGACGGTTTTTGCCTCCGGCACGCCTTTCCGGTATACTGTCTCGAGCAATGCAGGAATGAAATGGGGGCGCGCAGCCATGAAAAAAACACTCGCTACTCTGGCACTATTACTCGGCACTTCAATTGGTGCCGGTGCAAACACCTTTGAAATTGTCCTGCAGCCGTCTGAACTTCTGCGCCAGGGCAACAGCTATCTTAGCCAGGGCGACCTTGAGAATGCCAAGCGGATTCTAGGGCGGGCGCTTGAATCTAACCTGACAAACGCTCAGCTCGCGAACGTCCACAACAGCCTTTGTGTCGCCCATATTAAAGAAGAAGACTGGTCAAACGCTATGGGGCACTGCGACTCAGCAATCGCAAGAATCCCGACCAATTGGCGTTTCCATAACAATCGCGGCAATATCTACTTTGGCCTCGGTAACTACAGTGAAGCGCTCAACAGTTATGAAAAAGGCCGGGAAATTGCACCCAAATCTCTGACAATCGCAGAGAACATCAAGATGCTGCAGGACTATACGCGACGACGGGGCATAAAAATATCCTTTGTTGATCCGGCCTGACCATTGATCTTGCACACTTGGGCGCTTAATTATTGAAAAAAGCATTTAAAAACAAAAATCTGCAACCGACAGCGACCGCGGGGACCTAATTACTAAGATCGTGAAATATCTCTCTGTAGCTGTGCTGCTTTTTGTTGCTGCTTGCGACGCTGTTGAACCTGTGCCTACCACACCGGGTGCCCTTGTCGGCACGCGCGCCAATATAAAGATGCATGGTCAGGATGTGGTGGCTGAGGTTACCCAGGTTATTGATAAGCTGGTTACAATGGAGTTTCGCGACTGGCGTGGCGGTGTCATACGGGAAGTCAATTTGTATCGGGGTTTGTTTCCCGTGAGTGGCACGGACCAAGGGCTTCGCTACGAATCGAATTTTGACGAGTCTGTTCTTGAGGGTTTGTTTCCGCTCAAACCAGGAAAAAGCATCGGCGTGTCCGGCACCATGTATTATGTGGATGGCGGTGAAGCCGCCGACTTTTACACCCACGTTGAAGTGGTTGCGGAGAAGAAAGTTGACCTCAAAAGCGGCCCGCGCCGCACGTTTGTGGTTCAGCTTGAGTGGGAATTCACCTGGAACGGCATCACGCGGCGCAAAACAGACACCATTTACTTCGATCCGGAAACCTCGATGGTTTTGAAGTCCGTCATTCGCGGCGAGAATTTCCAAAACTATTGGGTGGTTGTGTCGGTGGACAAACCCGAAGCACCCGATCGTCGGCGCGAACAGCTCAATCGCCGGTCCGGTACAGTGATGATCTAACAATCATGCGCTGTAGATGGCGCCATCTTTTATCGTGTGCGCAACAGAGCGCAGGTATTTCCCTTTGCAAGGCCCTTGCACACATTTCCCGTCTTTAGGGTCGAACATGGCGCCGTGTGTGCGGCACAAAAGATATTTGCCGCGCAGGTCCATGAATTTCTCGTTGAACATATTAAGGGGCGTGCCCGCATGGGGGCAAAAATTCAGGAAAACACCAACGCCAGCCTCGGTTTTTTGAATAAATATGCTGGTCCTGAACCTGTCTTCTGTGAAAATAATTTCTTTGCCACCATGGTCGGGTAGCTCATCGAGCATCGCCAGCAGAGTGCCGGCTGGCGGTGTCGCCTCCAGGTCAGAAAGTTCAATGGGGTCAGGGGCACCAGCCACTAGAGGCCCGCCATCTCGCAGATTTTCTTGAAAGCGGCACCGTCGAGCGGCATCACCGACAGGCGCGACTGGCGCACCAAGGCAATCTCGGAAAGCGATGGGTCTGCTTTAATGTCCGCCAGCGTGATGGGCGTTTTTGCGGTTTTTTCCGCCTTAAGGTCGACAAGGCAAAAACGGCCGCTTTCATCGTCTGGGTCCGGGTAGGGTCCAACAGCAACACTGCACAGGCCCACTACCGCGCGTTCTTTGCCGGAATGGTAAAAGAGCACACTGTCGCCCACTTCCATGGCACGCATATTTTTCTGCGCCAGAAAATTGCGCACACCGTCCCAGGGTTCTTTCTCGACTGACAGTTGATCCTGCCAGGACCAGTCGCCGGGTTCCGATTTAACAAGCCAGTAAGCCATGGTGTTTCAGCCTTCTTCGCCCCAACTGCCTGTCACGCGTTTCCAGGGGCGAATTTCCACACGTTCAAACAAACCAGCTGTATTATAGGGGTCATTGTCTGCAAACAGCTGCACGGCTGCTTCGCTCGCGGCATCAATAATCAGCATGCTGCCGATCGGCATGCCGTCCTCGCCAGCGCTTAACAGGGGCCCGCCCAGTTTCACGCGCTCGCCCGCGTCAGCCAGATACTCCAGGTGGGCCGGACGTGTTGCTTTCCGTATGCCGAAGCTATCGGGTTTATCGTAACAGAAAATGGCATACAGCATGGGTCTGTCTCCTATTGGGTTTCATCCGTAAAGGGTCTGTTCAGCAAGTCGTCCATTACGTCGCGGGCATCCTCGCCTTTTTTCAAGATGCGATATACAGCCGATGTAATGGGCATATCGAGGCCTTTGTCCTGCGCGATTTTATGGACAATATCCACCGTATGCGCGCCCTCTGCCACCGATGTTCTCTCCGCCATAATTTCTTCAAAGCTCATGCCATCACCGATGGCTTTACCAAGCGACATGTTGCGGGACTGGGTGCTGGAGCAGGTCAGGATCAAATCCCCAAGACCTGAGAGGCCCATCAACGTTTCGCGCCGTGCGCCGTAAACTGCACCAAAGCGCACAATTTCGGCGAGGCCCCGGGTGATTACAGCGGCGCGGGCATTTTCGCCCGTACCAAGGCCTGCAGCGACCCCTGTTGCGATCGCGAGTACGTTTTTCACAGCACCGCCGATTTGTGCGCCAATGATGTCGGTTGAAAAGTACGGCCTGAAAGTGGGCAGCCCCAGCGCTTGCATCAAAGCTGCGCCTAATGCCTCGTCTTCAGCCGCCAGCGTGACTGCGCACGGCAGCCCCCGCGCCACCTCAGAGGCAAACGTCGGCCCAGAAAGCACACACACCGGATGGCCCGGCGCTACTTCTGAAATCGCATCACTTAAAAGTTTGCCGGTTAAAACTTCGATGCCCTTTGAACAAATAACAAGCGGCACCTTAGGGCCAATATGATTGACAAGCTCCGCTGTCATCACCCGTGTGTACTGGGCAGGCGCAACCATCAACACCGCGTCTCGGTCCGACAGGTCGGCAAGGTCGCCGGTTGCCTTCAGGGTTTCCTTGAGTGAAACGCCAGGCAGAAAATGGGTGTTTTCATGGCTTTCGTTAATGGCAGAGACCACTTCTGGTTCCCGCGCCCACAGCAATGTATCACGCCCCGCTTGATTTGCCGCAGCAGCAAGTGCCGTACCCCATGCACCGCCCCCTAAAACGCCAATCTTCTCCAAACCGAAGTCCCCTTATGCTTTTTTGTACCCTGCCGCCCCAAAGAGGCGCAGGCAAGTCTTTATGCTTTTGCGCCCTTGCGCCCTGAACCGACTTTCGGTTTGGCAGCTTGGTCCAGCGGCCATCTGGGGCGCGGTGATATGTCCTGGTCGTTAATTGTTTGATCGAGGGCAAACCGCTCAAGTCCCGCCCAAGCAATCATGGCGCCGTTGTCGGTACAAAGTGCCAAGGGCGGCGCGTGAAACGACATATTGTTTGCGGTCGCGACGGCCTCAATCTCCGAACGTAAATATTTGTTTGCGGCAACCCCGCCCGCCACAACAAGGGGTATTTTGGCCTCACCGGCTTTATCGCGAAACATGTGAATGGCATTCTGTAGACGGTCGGTGATACAGCGGCCCATTGCCTGCTGGAACCCGGCGCAAATATCTGCCCGGTCATCAGGGTATAGCGCACCTTTTTCCTCCACACAGGCTTCTGCTGTTCTGCGTACGGCGGTCTTCAGGCCGGAGAAGGAAAAATCGCAGTCCGGGCGGCCTATCATGGGTGTCGGCAGATCAAACCGGTCCGGGTTCCCCTCAGCCGCAGCGCGCTCAACAGCTGGGCCACCCGGATAAGACAGGCCCAAAAGTTTCGCTGTTTTGTCGAAGGCTTCACCAGCCGCGTCGTCAATGGTGCTGCCCAGACGCTTGTATTTTCCAACACCATACGTGGCAAGCAACTGGCAATGACCACCTGACATCAAAAGAAGCAGATACGGGAAAGCGATTTCTTCCACCAGCCGTGCTGTCAGTGCATGGCCCTCAAGGTGGTTTACCGAAACAAAGGGTTTGCCGCTGGCGGCCGCTATCGCTTTTGCCGTCATGACACCCACCATCAACCCACCAACAAGGCCGGGGCCGGTTGTGGCGGCAATGGCACTCAGCTTATCAATGCTTGTGTCCGCGTCCATAAGCGTTTTTTTGATCAAATGATCGAGGCTGGAGATATGTTGCCGCGCAGCAATTTCAGGAACAACGCCGCCATAGTCCGCATGATCATCTACCTGCGACAAAACATTGTGCGCAAGGATGGTGCGGTTTTCATCGACAATAGCAACAGCCGTTTCGTCGCAACTGGTTTCAATCCCCAGCACCAACAATTTGTCTTGTGAATGTTGCATGGTTTCACGGCCTGCAATGATCAGTTGGCTGCGCAATCTTGCCGCGCATTACCCCGCATGTCGACTTGGGGCTTTACAGCCTCGCTTCTATACGCCAAGTAACGAAAAGAGAAGCAGATAATCTGTTCGATCGGTCGCTATTCATACGGGCCTCAGGGGACATTGTGACAGCACAGTTGAAAATTGGAACCCGCGGAAGTCCGCTCGCATTGGCGCAAGCGCATGCAGTTCGTGATCAAATAGTCGCTGCTAACGACGAGATTGGTGATGGCGATATTGAGATTGTTGTTATCAAAACGAGCGGTGATCGGATTTTGGATCGTCATTTGATGACGGCTGGTGGCAAAGGGTTGTTCACCAAGGAAATCGAAGAGGCACTGATCGATGGCTCTATTGATTGTGCTGTGCATTCCAGCAAGGACATGCCAACGTCGTTGCCGGAAGGCTTGGAACTTTCTGTTTTCCTGAAACGCGAAGACCCGCGCGACGCCTTTATCAGCGACAAATTTTCTCATTTTCTGGATTTGCCGCATGGTGCAACTTTGGGCACAGCATCACTGCGCCGCAGGGCACAAGCTTTGCGGCTGCGACCAGACCTCAATGTGGTCACGTTTCGCGGTAACGTGCAAACCAGGATCAGGAAGCTTAAAGACGGTGAAGCCGATGCCACCTTCCTGGCGCAAGCGGGGTTAAACCGGCTGGGCATGGCCAAGGTGGCTGCTGAGAAGCTTACGCTTGAGGATTTTTTACCGGCGCCTGCGCAGGGTGCGGTGACCGTTGAAGTACGCGCGACCGACAAGCGGATGAAAGAGGTCCTTGCGCCTTTGCACGACGTTGAAACGGCACTGGCTGTAGAAGCCGAGCGCGCCTTGCTGGCCGGGCTGGATGGCTCTTGCCGCACACCTATTGCTGCGCACGCGACACAGCAAGGAAACTTGGTTATGATGCAGGCGATGCTATTATCAGTGGACGGTGCTGAAGTTCACGAGGCAAGTGGTTCTTGTGCTGCCACTCTTGAAGAGGCGCAAAAACTGGGTACGAATTTGGGGGCGACAATAAGGGAGGCCGCGGGGCCGCAATTTTTTGCAGATCTGGCCGCCGCGGTGGAAGCGGAGTTTCAATGAGCACAATTCTTGTCACACGCCCAATTGATGAAGCGAATGCAACGGCTCAAAAGCTGGAAGCCATCGGCCACCGGGTTGTTCAGGCTCCGATGCTGAAGGTGGAACCGGTCTCATTTGAAATTCCAGAAGAGAACCGCAGCATCATCATCACCAGCAAAAACGGTGCGCGCATGGGCTTGGCCAACATTGGCAACAAGGCGCGTCCCATATTTGCGGTTGGGGAAAAAACAGCGGAAGAGGCGCGCATGCTTGGCTTTACCAATGTGACGGTGGGCCCCGGCACTGCGCGCAAGATGGTGCCAATGCTTCTGGAGTGCAGCGGCATAAGCGAAACGCGTAAATATACGCACCTGTGTGGCAGCGCGCTTTCATATAATATTTGCGATGTTTTAAAGGGTGAGGGTTTGGACGCTGAAAACACGGTCACTTACCAGACACGGGGTCAGCGCAGCCTGGGTGTGGGTGTGCAGGAAGCGCTCAATGACGGTGAAATCGACCTCGCGCTCTTTTATTCACCGCGCACGGCCACCATCTTTGAAGAAGTGGTTGCCGATTATGGGCGGTCTGACTGGCTCGGGAAAATGGATGCGCTTTGCCTGTCCACAAGGGTTGCGGACAACTTGCTCGGCCCCTGGCGCAGCAAAGCCTATGCCGTGATCCCGACGGAAAAGGCGATGTTCAGCCTGATCGACAACCCTGGAGAGACCCTATAACGCCTGCTGGAGATCGGCCCGTGGCAGACAAAAAAGCAGATCAGGCACCTGAGTTTGAAAGTCAATCAGAGCCTGACATTCAAGTTGTTGACGCTGAAATTGTTGAGGAATCTGAGGGACCCAAAACCGCCGAGGCAGAGCCCAAAACGGTCGAGTCTGTTCAACCTGTCGAACGCAAAGGTGGGC
Source organism: Kordiimonas sp. (assembly GCA_963921265.3). Taxonomy (GTDB): domain Bacteria; phylum Pseudomonadota; class Alphaproteobacteria; order Sphingomonadales; family Kordiimonadaceae; genus Kordiimonas. The sequence continues at coordinate 1,993,486 of OZ001196.2, read as the reverse complement.
GCGCAGGATGGATTGTGTCCGGGCTGCTGGCCGCGTTTGTTGGTGGCCTGTTTGCTGCCCCCTACGCAACCGACAGCCTGCGAGGCCTTGGGTTGCTGCCCCCAGCTGAAACCGTTGCCCCAGCCACATCTGACCCAAATCTGGCCACGGCCCTCGACACCCTGGAAACTCGTTCAGCTGACCTTGAGCTGACGCTGGAGCGCCACCAGGAAATTCTCGCGCAGCATGAAAGCGCCCTCGCTGCTGCGACCACGGCGCGTGAACAGCTGCAAACCGATATTGCCCTCGCGGCTGGCAGCAATGCTCAAGCCCCAGGCGGTGAAGTGACGGCTGATCTTGGCGCAGTGGAAGCTCGAATTACTGCTCTCACCGATGAGGTGGCGCGACTGGCCACTTTATCTGCGGAAGAAAACCCTCAGGTGGCTGGACTTAATGGCGCAGTGGCGCTAGCGCGGGCTGAAGCAGCACAGCTTCGCGAAAAATTACAAACCCTGGAAGGTGTTGTAACTGAGCTGCAGGCGGGTTCGCTTGAGGTGTCGCCGCGCGGTCGCATGCTGCTTGCTCTCTCGCGCCTGAAGGACCAGGCAGCGCGAGGACTATCGATTGCAACCGATCTTGATGTGCTGCGTGCAGACATGGCAACCCTGCCAGCTTTGGATCAACAACTCATTGGTGCAGATGTCGCTGTTTTAACAAATCACGCTGAGGGTGTGCGCCCTTTCGAAGCGCTGGTACGTGATTTTGGCGGTGCCGCCAGTGCTGCAAAACGGGCGCAGGAAAAAGCCGACGGCAGCATGCTTGCGAGCTTGTTTACCGTGCGCCGCACTGACGATGGAGCCGCCGGCATTGACGCTGTTCTTCTGGACGCGGAGAGACGCTTGCTTGCGCGCGATGTTGCAGGGTCGCTGGATGCGCTCAAAGTGTTAACGGGTGACGCGCTTGAGGCCACCAGCCTGTGGCGTGAAGCAGCAACATCTTACGTTGCAGTCAATGGTGCCCTTGACCGGTTGCAGCGCGCGATTGCGCAAACAACAGCCCAAACAGGCGGAGGCCGTCGTTGATCCGTCTTGTTATCTGGTTTTCGCTGGTGTTGGTGACGGCCGCTGTTGCGGCTTGGCTTGCCGATAACCCAGGTGCGGTAAGCATCGAGTTTCAGTCCTACGCGATTGATACCAGCTTTGCGGCCCTGGCGCTTTTGATCGCGCTAGCCGGGCTGGCGGTGGGCTCAGGCGTTTGGCTTTATGGCTGGCTCAGGCGCGATATGCCGGTGTTTGGCAGCAATCAGGTTATCAAGCGGCAAAGCCGGGGTTTTAAGCTTTTGAACCAGTCGCTGGTGGCGCTTTCCTCCGGGGACGCTGGCCGCGCTCGCGCACTAATCGAGCAAGCCGAGGTCCTTCTGCCGCCGCAACCCATGGTGCATTTGATTGCAGCCGAAGCAGCAACGCGTGCTGGCGATCATACGGCCGCTTCCAAACGGTATGCTGCCCTTGAAGATACTGATGAAGGGCGGCTTTTGGGTCTGCGCGGCCTTCTTGTTGAAGCCCGTCGCACCGGGCACGAAAGCGAAGCGCTGCGACTGGCGCGCGTGGCGTTCGAAGAAAATCGCAAAAGCCCCTGGGTTCTCAAAACCCTGTTTGCACTGGAAGTTGCTGCCGGTAACTGGCGTGAAGCTGAAACCGCCCTGGAGAAGGTGGCACGCGAAAAGCTGCTGGAGGCTGATACCATCGCCCGCCACAAGGGCGCGCTTGCGTACGCCGAGGCGACAGAACTTAAGCTCAAGGGTGAAAAAACTGCAGCGCGCAAGGCGCTAAAAAAGGCTATATCCGCGCGCCCTGACTTTATGCCCGCGGTTGTGTCATTGTCGCACCTTGAGCTTGCGGAAGGTAAAAAACCGGCGGCGAGCAAAGTGATTTCTGATGCCTGGGCAAAAGAACCCCATCCTTCGCTTGCGACGGCTTTCAAGGAAATTGATACGGCGGAGTCGACCGCAGACTGGCTCAAGCGGGTGCGGGCGCTGGTGAAATCAACAGAAACGCACCCGCAATCGAAGTTGATTTTGGTGGATGCCCTGATGGACGCAGGCGAATATGATGCTGCACGGCCCGTTCTTGATGCGCTTTTGAAAGAGTCGCCTTCCCGGGCGGCCTGGCAATATAAACTTGCGCTGGCGCATGTTCTCAAGGAAGACCCGGACCCGATTGAAACGGCGCTAAAGCACGCCAGCGACGGTGCCAAATGGCGCTGCACAACGTGTGGTCATGAGCCAAAAGGCTGGTCGCCCTTATGCCCTTCGTGCCAATCGTTTGATACGCTTTTGTGGTCCAGCAAGGAAAGCATCGTGACAGCAAGTCAGGCTTTTGAAGCAGACAGCACCATCGCGCTACTAGCCGATGCAGGTGCCTAGACTGTCAGAGCGTTTTTTCTCAAAGATTTTTTAACCAGTGACAGCTATCCTGCCCCCGTTAACAGAATGGGGTCACATAGTTCTGTGCCGTATGAAATTACGATAGAGCCGCAAGGCGCCTACGTGCGGCTTGTGGGCGCCTGCAGTTATGAAGATGTATTGCGCGCGACCATGGAAGTTTGGGAGCATCCGAACTTCAGCAGCATGCAATATGAGATCTTCGACTATCTGGGTGTAACCAGCATCGACTTCAGTGATTATGAGGTTGTTGAGCTTGCTGTGCGCGACTCAGTTGCAAGCAAAATGTCGCGGCGTAACAAGATGGCGATTGTGGCAAAGCATCCTGAAATACTTGCCTTGTCGCAGGACTATCAAAAGTCTCTTCAGGACCCCGGCATGGAATTTCGCGTGCACGCCAGCCTGGAGGAAGCGCGGCGCTGGGTTACCCCGGAATAATCATGCCTCAAAAAAGAAAGCCCGCCGTCGGGAAGGATGACAGCGGGCTCAAACATGTTTGAACTAATATTAGTTACAGACAGTTTTTTCCATTTCCACTTTGTGTGGCACCATTCGACCGGCAAAAAACCTGGGCACTGTGCGTGTCACAGTTTCTGTTACAGTCTCTCCGCGTGCGCAAGCTTCTGCTACCACGGTGTCCACCGTGTGGGGCTGCGCCACAGCCGAGTTGTTTGTATTCTGGGCATTCATTCTGGTATTGAGTTTTCCAGCCATGTTGCCACCGCTAGTGGCTGAGGCGCTTGCCGCAACTGCAATACAAGCAACCGCCGCAAGAAGGGCGTGTTTCATAATCTCTCTCCAAAACATGCATCTACCTAATCCAGCAAACACAATAGTTACGGATGATACTATTTTTTGGATCGAAAAATAAGGGGGCAAAACCCCCGTTGGCGATAGAAAGAAACTATGGTGCGGTTCAAAACCTAACGACTGGCTGCATCCGTCAGGGCAGCGCACTCTTCAGCGACCATTTTCTCATTGGCAGATACACTACGCATATCCGGGTGTTCAGGCGTAAAACCAAGGTTAGCCAACTGATCCAGTTTTTTGCGCAGGCCAACTAACCGTTCGTAGCACAGGTCTTTTTCAAGTGTCGCAGCACTGTTGTAGCTTGTTGGTGTGGGTACATCCGGCACACCAAGCAGTCCCTTTATGCCGTTGATCCGCTCCCGCATCACCTGATTTTCCGCCTGCAGTCTTTCAATTTGTGCATGCAGAAAAGCGACCTCTTTTTCCAACGCGGAGATTTTACCATCCTTCGTGTCCTCGGCGTTGGCCGAAAATGAACCCAGAAAAAAGCAAGAAGCAATAATGATGGCGCGGTTCATCGAAGGTCTCCTCGTTGGTTGCCACAAACGCATGAGCGTTTCACAAGAAACCTAACATAGGACCTCGGTGGATCAAAATGGGGTGTTCAAAGCGATGGTGCGCACGGCAGGGTCCAGCCAGGCTTCTGGCGCTTCGTCAAAATCAAAGGCCTTGGTTGTGATAAGTTGCGGTTTAAAGTGCCCCCCGCAGCAAAGCTTGCTGAGCGGTTCCATGGTGGCACGGCAGTTTGGCCGACCGGTGCGGAACGTAATACCTTTATGGTAGGCCTCCATTAATGGCACTGGTGTTGTTGCGCCAAAATGGATACTGACGCTGGTCACCAGTGCTTCCGGTCCGGCAAACCGGAACGCTTGCAGAATGCTTTCCGCGTTGATGGAGGCATCGACTATAATTTCGTAGAAGCCAGTTGGTTCATCGTGTCCCTTCTGGATGGCACGTGCCCCATAATTTTTGGCTTCTGTTAAGCGGGCTTCGTCATCGTCATAATAGTCGACATCGCCGCCAAGAGCGACAGCTATGCCGGTTGCATAAAGCCCGATAACAGCCGCGGCGCCGCCGATCACCAGCACCCGTGCGCCGGGGCGTTCTGCCAGCTGTGGCGCAACGGCGCGGTACCCGTCCTGCGCCATGTCGGCAAAACCGATCCAGTCAACAGGGTCAGCATCGGCTGGCAGCGGGAACAACATGGCGTCTGCAAAAGGCACAAGCACGAGGTCGGCCGCCGCCCCGCCGAAGTCCCCCTCCCGGCCCATGCCATAAGATGCTGCAAACGGCACAGTTTCGCATCGTCCGGTTAATCCAAGTTTGCACATCCTGCAATCACCACAGGAAATTTGCGCGCTGACGGCGACAAGGTCGCCGGGCTGGAAGTGCTCTACTTTGTCGCCAATGTCTGTGACCAGACCAACGACCTCATGGCCGAGTGGTGTGCCCGGGGCCATGGGCGCAAGTCCACGCACAAAACCCACGTCCAGATCACAGCGGCCAATCACCAGCGGTTTGACGATGGCCTGCTTGCCGTTGCCTATGAGGGGGTCAGGCCGCTCCTGCCACTCAACTTTTTCCGGGCCAGTAAAGATAAGGGAGCGCATCATTTTGCCCCTTCAAAAGCGACGGGCATGATGGTTCCCGTGCCGGTCGCGATCAGCTTTTCTTCACCGTCAAGCACTGCAATAACATCGGCCCGGGTAACGATTTGGCGCCTGCCAGCTTTGATGACATGGCCGCGACCAAAGAATGTGTCGCCGCGCCCGGGCGCCAAAAGATGCACTCGGAACTCTGACGTCAGCACATCGCCAGCAACGGAGGCGGCAGCCCAACTCATCGCTGTGTCGGCCAGGAAACCAACAAGGCCCCCGTGCAGGAAACCGTGATGTTGGCCCAGGTTTGGATCAAAGGGCAATTTAACTTCGGCAAAGCCGTCTGCACATGCGGTGACATCGGCACCGATATGACCGCAGAAGGGAGAATGCTTCACCACTTCTTTCATAATCTCGAGCGTGGCGACGGGCTTTGTTGTTTTTGAGGAATTGTGGGCGTTCATTTTACCATCTCCAAACTGTCGCGGTTGATGTCGATAAGATTGTAAAATTTCAGGTCAGCTTTTTGCTCGTATGTTTCCTCAATACGCGCGTGCCAGGCATCATTATAAAAAGCATCTGCGCTGGCTTTTGATTGCCAGAGATAGATGCCGCCAAGTGTGCCTTGGTCTGATGTGGTGAAATATTTGAAGTCCAACCCCGGTATGACGGCATAGTCGGGTATGGCATCTTGCATGCGCCCATTAACAATAAACTCTGGCGCGTACCAGGGAGAGGGCACATTAACGACACTGACGATGCCGTCTTGTGTGGTTGCCTCGCCTGACGCTTTGGCTTCGGTTTTTGCCGGCACTTTATATATGTCTATTTTCCCCGGCAGGCCGAGAGTGCGGATCGCCGAAGATGCTGAAACATAGTCTTGCCAAAAAAGGATGAGGCTGCTGTCCCCTTGCCGGTTGACCGCATATATGCGCTGAGGCATTTCTTCATTAACCAGAGTTTTGCCAAGGCAATCAACCCATGTCGCGTCGTCGTCACAGGGTAACTGATCGCTTTTGAAATGGGCCGCGGTTCCCATGTTTTCTGGACTGCTGCAGGCAGTCAAAACGACAACCAAGCAAAAAGCGAAAAAGTGACGAAATCTATTTTCCATATGAGCACCAAAATACTTAAAGACATAAAACATTAATTATGTTGAATATTTGCAATTGCACTTTCCGAAAAAGAAAAATAGATTTCCATAAAAGGAAATACTGTGAACGAAGACAGCCTGAGAACTTTTGTGGCCATTGCTGAAAACGGTACTTTATCAGCTGCTGCGAGGGAGCTTGCGACATCGGTGTCAACAATCAGTCGCCGACTGGACGCGCTTGAAGCGCAAGTAGGTCTTCAGCTTGTTGTGCGCACGGTTGACGGTACATTTCTAACTGACGACGGCGAACAGCTTTTGCCGCGTGCCTTATCGAGTGTAGAGGCTGGGGCCGCTTTTTGGCGCGCCGCTGCAGCAGCGCGCGAAGGGGTGGGGCGGGAGCCTGTTCGCCTTTCAGCTACCGAGCCGATGATCAGCGATATTCTGGCCCCGGCGTTACCGGATTTGCAGCAGGCCAGTCCTTCCACAATCCTGCAGCTGACATCTTCGAACGAACCTGCAAGCCTGGCACGGCGGGACGCAGATATGGCGCTCCGTCTCGTGCGCCCAACAGGCGACAGTTTGATTGCACGGCGGCTGCCCGACATTCAGCTTGGCTGTTTTTGCAGTCGCTCATTCCTTAACCGCCGTAAGGCGGGGACGATTGATATTGCCGACGAGCCGATGCTGGTATTTGACGACAGCTTCGGAGACATTGCCGAAGTGCGCTGGCTGCGCGAACATGATTTGGAGGGGCAGACCATGCTGAAATCCTTGAGCTCACGAACCCTCATGAATGCAGCCGTCGCAGGGGCTGGAGTGGCCATTGTGCCAAAATTTATGGCGCGAAACGCCGACCTGATAGAGGTACCGGCCCCGACCATTCCACCCCGACAGGTGTGGCTTGTTTTGCACCGGGACTTGCGCCACAACCGGGAAATGCAGGTGGTACGCAACTGGGTAGTGAGCACGGTGCGTGCAGCGCTTGCCTGAGCTACTTGCTTTCAGAAAAGAATTCAAAGTTGGCGCCGTCGGGCGACTTGACAGAAAAGATTGAAACTGCGCCGTAGGGTTCGATGGTGGCCTGCTGGACTTCAGCTGAAAGATCGATGCCTCGACTTTTCAAAAGCGCAGCGGCTTCTGGTGCCTTTTTACCGGAAACTTAACTGACAGGATACCATAGTTTGGTGCCTTGCACCGGTTGGCATAATCAGCGCCTTGCAGGTCCATCATTTCAATGGTTTCAACGCGGCCAACCTCACCTTCACGTGGTGTGAAGATGCCCGCGCGGTATTTTGCGCTGGTGGTTAAATTGAGCGGAATGCCGAGTGGCGTGGGCGTTGGCGTTGGGCTGGTGTACGGCTTGCCAAGATAAAAAGTTTGGAGCCCAAGTCCACCAACAAAAAAGTCCCGCGCCGCATCCCGGTTGCGTACCGTTTGCATAATATTGAAGGGAGCCGAGAGGCGTTCGAACGCGGGAAAGGCAGCGGGCAGGCCGGGGCGAAGGCGCTCATAGGCCTGCACTTGCATACCTTGCGGCCCCCGGAAGATGACTATGTTCAGGTTGGACGTGCCGAATGTAAGGTTGCTGATGGGTGTCTCGGTCCACCAACCGAGCCTAATAGCCTCATCATAAATGTCATGGAGGCCTTTTGCCCGAACCATTATGCTGAAAAAGCAACCACTTTCCCACGCGCGGGCGCCGGGCCGTGTGGGCTCCTGACGGCCAGTGTTTTGAAACTGGATGAGCCGTACCCGGCCAAAGTCAGTGCCCGGTGCAGCGAGTACAAGCGAGGTGGCTGACGCCTCGGGTCCCAGACCCATAAGTCGTATATAGGCACTAGATTCATTGCCACGCCAAAGGGTTTCATACCCTGCGATTTCCGTGAAGAAGCGCGATGCCTCGTCAATGTTGTGCACACTCACCGCGACTTCACGCCACGGTTCATTTGTAATTGGCTCTTGGGCGCTAATTGTTTGAGCTAGCAGCGCAGACAGGATGAACAGTAGAAATCGCATGTGCCTTCCTCCTGCCTGACATTCAATCATGCGAAGGCCGGAAGACTAATGATGCAGGTCAAGCTTTTGGCTGGCGCAACCGGCTCTTGCCTTCTAGGTTTGAGCCCATGCTGGTAATTACCGACAATCTTGCAATTGATGAACAGGAAGTGGCGTTTACGTTTGTGCGCTCGCCCGGCCCGGGTGGCCAGAACGTGAATAAGGTGGCAACCGCAGCTCAGCTCCGGTTTGATGCGCGCCGCTCTCCGGCGATAAGTCATGCCATGTTCAATCGTCTGCAAAAGCTTGCGGGCAGCCGCATGACTTCTGATGGCGTTATCGTTATTACGGCGCACACGCACCGCACGCAGCGCGCCAACAAAGAGGCGGCGCTTGCGCGCCTTGTCAGCCTGTTACGGCAGGCGGCACGGGCGCCCACCAAACGTGTGAAAACAAAGCCAAGTAGGGCCGCGAAAGAGCGGCGCCTGACGGCAAAAAAACAAGCTGGCACCAAAAAACAGTTGCGCGGAAAGATAAGGTCCGACGATTGAGGTACGGTCACACTTTTGTGTTGGCGCTTTCCGTGGCAGCTAATCCCCCTAAATGATGCGCAGGCCAATCGTGAGGCCAAAACATACCAGAGGAATGCCATGACTGCCGACATCACGCTTTACGGTTACACCACCAGCCCATTTGTGCGGAAAGTATCCAGTTACCTCTATTACAAAGGCCTGCCATTTGAATTTGTTGGTGTTAGCCCTGTTGAGCCCGACAAAACAATTGGTTTCACGGGCGGTACGCAAGTACCGGTTTTGAAAATTGGCGGCGAGTGGCGCACTGACAGTTCGCCGATCGGCCACTGGCTTGAGGGACTTTATCCTGAAAAACCATTGCTGGGCACCAGTGAGGCCGAGCGGCAGACTATCACCAAAATTGATGACTGGGCCAGCGAGCAGTTTATCCCCGGCATGATTTTCAGGAGCGCGGTGGACGGCGAGAAAAACGACGCGTTCAAAAAACGCGCCTGGCGGCTGGCTGAAATCGTCTCAAGCGGCGCGACGCTGCCGGATCACATCCAAAAGGCGTGGCCCGATGTGATTTCAACGGCGCCCTTTATCCAGCGTATGGTCAACGAGCTTGATCGCAGCGAGCCTTTGCTCGCGATGCAGCAACGCCTGATTATGGAACTTGCGGCGCATTTGGGCGAGGGTCCCTTCCTTGGCGGATTGAGCGCACCATCCCTCGCGGATTTTGCGATCTATCCCCAGATCATGTTCAACTATCAGGTGGGCCTGATTAACAATCTGATCCTCTTGGAGCATCCAACGCTTGCGCCCTGGCTGGAACGAGTCGCAGCCACCCTGCCACGCAACCCGTGGTGCGTGGACGAGAGCATCATCGTGAATGAGCTGCCTTTCGGCTGAAACCAAGGCGACAAGGTGCGATCAGCTTGTCTCGGAAATAGTGTTATTGTATAACCCATTCCATGAAGGACACAGAGCAGCAACGGACCAATCGACCCATGGCAATGCCGATCATTGCCGGGGTGGTTGCGGTCTTTTTGCTGACCGTTCAGCTTCTCGCTTTTGCCCACGTTCACGGGGACCCGGATCATCACCATGATCATGAGGGCCACACCACAGAAGAATGCGACTTTTGTTTTGTGGCTACGCATTCGAGTTGCGACCTTCCTGTGCCGATTGCTGTGAATGTTTCGGTCCCTCCGGCAACCTTTGCCGAGGTCACCCTGACCGAGCTATGGCTGCCACCTGCAAACATAAACAAGGCACCCAGAGCGCCTCCAGTCCTACAGACTTAATTAGATCATGCTGTTTAGTGGAGCGCCGCCGCACATCCGCCGGCTGCGAATTCGATTTCTTAATTCTGTATGGATATGCACAATATGCAACCTCCCCAAACTCAGGACGGTCGCCTGCCGGTGACAGTCCTCTCCGGCTTTTTGGGTGCCGGGAAAACAACCCTGATGAACCATGTTCTGAATAACCGTGACGGTCACCGGGTAGCGGTCATCGTGAATGACATGAGCGAAGTCAATATTGACGCAGACCTCATCGCTGAAGGGGCTGACCTGTCGCGCACCGACGAAAAGCTCGTTGAGATGACCAATGGCAGTATTTGCTGCACGCTTCGGGACGATCTTTTGAAGGAAGTGCGCCGGTTAGCGGAAGAAGATAGGTTTGACTATCTTTTGATTGAGTCGACCGGGATATCCGAGCCGTTGCCAGTTGCGACCACCTTTGAGTTCCGCGACGAAGACGGCGAAAGCCTGTCTGATGTTGCCCGCCTCGACACGCTGGTGACGGTAGTTGATACGCGCGCGCTTTTGAACGATTACGCAAGCCATGATTTCCTGAAAGATCGCGGCGAAAGCCTGGGCGACGAAGATGACCGCTCAATCGTTGACTTGCTCGTCGACCAGATCGAATTTGCAGACGTTGTGGTCTTGAACAAATTCAAAGAAGCAGGTGCGGACAAGCAAGATGCTGCCCGTAAAATCGTTACTTCTTTAAACCCGGATGCCCAGATTATCGAAACAGACTATAGCTCTGTACAGCCAGAGAGGATTTTCAACACGGGCCTGTTTGACTTTGAAACGGCGCATGACCACCCGCTGTGGGTCAAGGAGCTTTATGGTTTCGCTGACCATAAACCCGAAACCGAAGAGTACGGCGTTTCTTCATTTGTTTACCGCGCGAAGCGGCCATTCCACCCGGAAAAAGTGCATGAAATTCTGACGGGGGATTTACCGGGTGTCATTCGCGCCAAAGGCCACTTTTGGGTCGCGACGAAACCAGACTGGGTCGCTGAATACTCACTGGCAGGTGCGGTGACCAGCGTCAAACCACTGGGTACTTGGTGGGCTGCTGTACCACGCGAGCGGTGGCCAGACGATCCGCGTTCTCTAGAGCTTGTCAGGCAGTTTTGGGAAGAACCCTACGGTGACCGGCGTCAGGAGCTGGTGTTCATTGGTGCCGACATGGACAAGGAAAAGTTGATCGCTCAGCTTGATGCTGCCCTTATTCAGGGAGAGCAGACCTTTGACCCTGAAATGTGGGAAAACCTTCCAGATCCATTTCCGGCGTGGCGCCGTGCAGATGCGGCAATGCAATGACCGCGGCAACAGCAAAACAAATCGGCAGTGCCGATGTGGTTTTTGAAGGCAAGCACCTGAGAGACTTGCGCGCCATTTGGTCGCCTGAGGTTGCGGTAGCTATTTGTAATCGCGAACTGGAGCCGGGGTTGCATCGGTGGCTTGACACTTTGCCCCCGGAAAAATTGCCAAAGGGTCGCCTGTCCCTCACCCTCAATGACGTTGAGGGCGCAGTCGCGGGCATGTTTGATGACCCTATGATCGCACAAGACCCCCATGTTGCTAAGCTCGCAAAGGATGTTGCGACCAAGGCAGAGGCGTTTGCCCGCATCATGGATGTGCAGCGTTTCACCATGCGGTTCGATGTGGTCACGAACAATGCCTGCAGAAAGTTTCATCAGGACAATGTCAAAGCGCGCTTGCTGTGTGCCTACCGCGGGCGCGGCACCCAGTATGGTGTCTGCGACCACGCGCCTGAACCCGATGTGATTGAGGATATGCCAACCGGGGCAGTGGGCCTTTTTAAGGGGCGCCTGTGGCCCTCTTATGAAGCTTCTGCAATCTATCACCGATCACCACCTATTGAGGGCACCGGTGAAACAAGATTGCTGCTGGTGATTGACACATCAGTCTGTGAAGACGGTTGCTGTATCTAGGGCCAATAGCACAAAAAAATGACCGGGTTGCAGTGTCGCAGCCCGGTCACTCTGAAACGTGAATTACTTGGTCTAAATCAGCTTAAACGTGGAAGCTCTCGCCGCAGCCGCATCGGCCTTTTTCGTTCGGGTTGGTGAACTTGAAGCCGGTTGAAAACATGCTGTCTTCCCAGTCCATTTGGGTGCCAAGGAGAAACAGCAAGGACTTGCGATCGACAAAAACTTTCACGCCTTTGTCTTCAACCAGCTCGCACTCACTGTCTGCTTCGGTGACATAATCAACCGTATAGCCCATGCCCGAGCAGCCATGCGTTTCAGTGCCAAGCTTGATGCCAATGGCATCGTCGTTTTTGGCCAAAAGCGCCTTGATGTGCTCGGCCGCTGTGTCAGTAATTTGAATAGCCGTCATCCTATCACTCCTTACAACAAACCAAGCTCAAGCCGGGCTTCGTCCGACATTTTAGACATATCCCATGGTGGATCCCAAACAAGATCGACGGTTGCACCGGTTACGCCCGCAACAGACGCTACCTTGAGCTCTACCTCACCGGGCATGCTTTCGGCCACGGGGCAATGGGGTGTCGTGAGCGTCATGGTCACGCGCGCGGAGAAATCCTCCGCGACGTCTACAGCATAGATAAGACCGAGCTCGTAAATGTTAACCGGGATCTCTGGGTCAAAAATCTCGCGTAGTGCTTCAACAATGTTCGCCTGCAATTCGTTTGCTGTTGCAGCTACGGGTTTGTCATCAGCAGGCGCGGTATCGGCCTCGGCTGGTTCGTCCTTCTCCTGAAGGAACTTGTCCAGGAAATAAGCACCTTCCTGCGGGCTTACCACCGGGCGCTCAGCCTTCACCGGTTTGTTTTCTTCCGGCACAGAAGGGGCACTAACGTCCAGCACGTCTCTTTTTGCTTCGCTCGTCATCCAAAAATATCCACTACCTTCTTAAGGCCTTCGATCAATCGGTCCACATCGCTGCGGTCATTATATATGCCAAAACTCGCACGCACAGTCCCCGGAATGCCAAATCGATCCATCACAGGTTGGGCGCAGTGGTGACCGGCCCGCACAGCGATACCCTGGCGGTCCAGAATGGTACCAATATCGTGCGGGTGCGCGCTTTCCATCACAAAACTGATGATCGCGCCTTTGCCTTCTGCTGTACCGATCAGCCGCACGCTGTTGGAGCCTACAAGCTGTTCGGTGGCATAATCGCGCAAGTCAGCTTCATGCGCCGCAATGCGGTCAAAACCGATTGCGCTTAAATAGTCAAGCGCATGCTTCATTGCAATGCCGCCAGAGATATTGGGCGTGCCTGCTTCAAACTTGTGCGGCAGGTCATTATAGGTGGTTTTCTCGAACGTGACGGTCGAGATCATGTCGCCGCCGCCCTGCCACGGGGGCATGGCGTCCAGGAGCTCTTCCTTGCCGTAAATCACGCCAATGCCGGTTGGGCCGTATACTTTGTGTGCAGAGAAAGCATAAAAATCCACGTCCAAAGCCTGCACATCAATCGCTTCATGCGGTGCAGCCTGGCAGCCATCCAAAAGCACTTTGGCACCCGCCGCATGCGCCATACGGATGATCTCGCTAACCGGCAAATGCGTGCCGATCGAATTCGAGATATGCGCCACAGCAACCAGCTTGGTGCGGTCTGTCAGAAGCGCGGCATAAACCTCCATATCGATAGAACCATCATCAAGAAGCGGGATCACCTTGATTTTGGCGCCCTTTTCTTCCGCGAGCATCTGCCACGGCACAATGTTCGAGTGATGCTCAAGCTCGGAAAGGATAATTTCGTCACCTTCGCTGATATTTGAGCGCCCCCATGTCTGCGCAATCAGGTTGATGCCCTCGGTGGCACCGCGCACAAATATGCACTCGCGCGACCGGCGTGCGTTGATGAAAGCCTGCACCGTGTTGCGGGTTTCCTCGTACGCTTCGGTGGCATCCTGGCTGAACTTGTACACACCGCGGTGGATGTTCGCGTAATAATGCTCAAACAGGTCTTTTTCGGCGTTGATGACAGCAAGTGGCTTTTGCGCGCTCGCGGCCGAATCCAGAAACGTCAGTGGCTTGCCGTAAACGGTCTCCGACAGGATCGGAAAGTCCGCTTTAATCGCAGCCACATCAAGGGGCGCGGGTACGCTGATATGCTCGGCCACGTTAGTCATTGCTGCGTCCCGTATGGTTGATCATCCAATCGGCGACCCGCGCGCGAATACCGTCTGCCAGTGCATCATTGCCGGTGCGGTCAAAGGCCTCATCAGTGAAAGCTTCCACCAGCATCTGGCGCGCTTTTGTTGGATCAATGCCGCGTGACGTCAGGTAAAAGAGTGCTTTTTCATCCAATTCACCAACTGTGGCACCATGACTACATTTTACGTCATCCGCGAAAATCTCAAGTTCTGGCTTGGCGTTCGCTTCCGCTGTGCGGTCCAGAAGCAGTGCTTTGAAGGACTGATCGGCATTCACATGCTGTGCGTCTGTTGCGACGGTCACTTTGCCCTGGAACGAGGATTTGCCGCGTGCGTCTGCAACCGTGCGGAAAATCTGATCGCTTGTTGTGTTGGGCATGCGGTGATCAATATGCACCAGCATATCATGGCTTTCGCCAGTGCCAGCAAGCGCGACACCGTCAACTGTGGCATTGGCCTCGTCAACAAGCAGGCGAACCCGCGCTTCAAACCGCGCGAGTGATCCGCCGAGCGATATGTTGGTTGCGTGATAGTTACCGCCCGCACCAACGCTCACCATTGCTGTGGCGGTATGCGTGGCGTTCGCGCCTTCCTCCTGAAGCCGCACATGATTAAGCGTTGCGCCTTCTGTGATACGGGCCTGTAGCATGCTGTTCGACCAATAACCTGTGTCGTCGCCAACAAAGCGCTCCAGAACCGTTGCACTGGCGCCTTCGCCCATTTCGATCAAATGGCGGATGTGGGCCGACGTGCCTTCGGCATCAGACGTCAGGTGCAAAATTTCAATTGGATCGTCGATTTCAATACCGGCCGGAATTGAAATTACAAATCCGTCACGCATCAGCGCAGTGTTCAGCAAGTTGATGCCATCACCCCCTTGCCGCATTTCGGAAACCCTGTCTGCATTCGCCATCAAATGGTTGGCAAGCGGGCGTACGCTGGCGGCCTGCCACAGGTCGCCAAGGTCACTAAGTCCTTCGTGGTAGCGGCCATTGATGAACACCAGACGCGCTGCACCATCACAAAGGGCCTCCGGCACTTCGGGGTTGCGGGCTGGTGTTTTCATCAAGCCAAAGGCGGTGCTGCGGATGGCTTTGATGTCGCTATAGCGCCAGTCTTCACCGCGCGTTGTGGGCAGGCCAATGGTACGCAGGCGGTCCAGCGCATGGTCGCGCGCACTATCCCAACCGGGCAGCGAGCCTTTCAGCTGCTGCATCTGGTCCTGGTATGTGTCGATTACTGTGTCCGGCATGTGCCGCACCTCCTCAAACCCCATTTACGCAACCTCGGCGTAACCTTTTTCTTCAAGCTCAGCCGCCAGCTCAGGGCCACCGGTTTTGACGATTTTGCCATCAATCATCACATGCACCACGTCCGGCTGAACATAATTCAAAAGTCGCTGATAGTGTGTGATCAATAGGATCGCGGTATCATCGCGGCGCTGCGCATTGATACCGTCTGCCACTACTTTAAGCGCATCGATATCAAGGCCTGAATCGGTTTCGTCCAGAACAGCAAGTTTGGGGTCCAACACGGCCATTTGAACCATTTCGTTGCGTTTTTTCTCACCGCCCGAGAAGCCCACATTCACGAAGCGCTTCAGCATATCCGGGTCCATCTTCAGCTCAGACGCTTTGGCGCGTACCAGCTTCATGAACTCAGCGGCTGACACTTCGTCTTCACCGCGGTATTTGCGCACACCATTTAGCGCTGTGCGCATGAAATTGAGGTTGGACACACCCGGAATTTCCACCGGATACTGGAAACCCAGAAACAGACCCTCGCCCACACGTTCGTGCGGCTCAAGCTCCATCAGGTCCTTGCCCTCAAACTCGATAGAGCCGCTTGTCAGCTCATAATCATCGCGGCCCGCAATGGTGTTGGCGAGTGTTGATTTGCCGGCGCCGTTCAGGCCCATGATGGCGTGTACTTCGCCGGGTTTAATTTCAAGGCTAAGGCCCTTGATGATTTCCTTGTCGTCAACAGCGACGTGTAGATCTTTGACAGTTAACATGTTTTTGGCCCGTTTATCCGACGCTACCTTCAAGGGAGATGCCGAGAAGCTTTTGTGCTTCGACAGCAAATTCCATGGGGAGGTGTTGCATCACTTCTTTACAAAATCCATTGACGATCATGGCGACCGCCTCTTCTTCGTCGAGCCCGCGGGCCCGGCAGTAAAACAGTTGGTCCTCGGAAATTTTCGAGGTGGTGGCTTCATGCTCGATTTGTGCGGTCGGGTTCTTCACCTCGATATAGGGCACGGTGTGTGCACCGCTTTCAGATGACACAAGAAGCGAGTCACACTGAGTATAGTTCCGCACATTCTCCGCGCCCGAGAGCACTTTAACGAGGCCGCGGTAGCTGTTTTGACTGCGGCCGGCGGAAATGCCTTTCGATATGATCGTGGAGCGCGTCCCCGGTGCCATATGGATCATCTTGGTGCCGGTGTCTGCCTGCTGCAGGTTATTGGTAACAGCGACCGAATAAAATTCGCCAACGCTGTTTTCGCCCGCGAGCACACAAGACGGGTATTTCCAGGTGACCGCTGACCCGGTTTCGACCTGGGTCCAGCTCACTTTGGAGTTTTTGCCTTTGCAGAGCGCGCGTTTGGTCACGAAGTTATAGATACCGCCCTTGCCGTCTTTGTCGCCGGGGTACCAGTTTTGCACGGTGGAATATTTGATCTCGGCGTCATCCAGGGCAACAAGCTCAACGACCGCGGCATGCAACTGGTTCTCGTCCCGCATCGGGGCGGTGCAGCCTTCAAGGTACGAAACATAAGAGCCTTCATCCGCAACTATCAGCGTGCGCTCAAATTGGCCGGTGTTTTCGGCGTTAATGCGGAAATAGGTCGAAAGCTCCATCGGGCAGCGCACACCTTTGGGTATGTAAACAAAGGTGCCATCCGAGAAAACGGCGCAGTTCAGGGCCGCAAAATAATTGTCCCTCTGCGGCACAACCGTGCCCAGGTATTTTTGCACAAGCTCCGGGTATTCATGTACCGCCTCTGAAATCGACATGAAGATCACGCCGGCTTTTTTAAGCTCTTCCCGGAACGTGGTAGCGACGGATACACTATCAAACACAGCATCAACCGCGACTTTGCGTGCACCTTCAACGCCTGCGAGCACTTCTTGTTCTGCAAGCGGAATGCCGAGCTTTTCGTAGGTGCGCAGTAGCTCAGGGTCGACTTCGTCCAGGCTTTTGGGCTTATCCTGGCTTTTAGGGGCCGCATAATAATAGATGTCGTCATAGTCGATCTTGGGGTAGTTCACTTTGGCCCAGTCCGGCTCTTCCATCTTCAGCCATGCGCGGTACGCTTTCAGCCGCCAATCCAGAAGCCACTCTGGCTCTTCCTTTTTGGCCGAGATAAACCGAACGATGTCCTCGGATAAGCCCTTGGGTGCCATTTCCATATCGACATCGGTGACGAAGCCATATTTATAGTCGCCGGTGATTTCTGCGACTTGATCATGGGTTTCCTGGGTACCCGCCATGGGGAGTGGCTCCTTGTTTAAAGTCTTTCTGGTAAACGAACCAGGCTAATTTTTCGCTGCTGCTTGCGCTTCGAATTGCGCGGCCAATTCTTCGCCGCTCATTGGTGTGATCAATGCCGCCAGCGTTACTTGCTCCAGTGCGCCTCTGACTGCACCATTGATCACCTGCCACTTGGGCCGCATGAAACAAATTTCGGTGTAGCCGCAGCTGGTATCTTCGGGTTCTGCGCAGTGCGTGAGGGCGATTGGGCCATCAATCGCTTCGATGATGTCGGCTACCGTTATGTCCTTAACCTCACGTGCCAAGGCGAAGCCGCCTTTCAAACCCCGGTGGGAGGTCAGAAGGTTGCCGCGCCCGAGCGCATTCAAAATCTTGGACACGGTCGGCACGGGAATGTTTGTGCTGGCAGACAGATCCTGTGCGCTTACGCGCTCTGGCGCGTTTGCGATCTCGCACATCAGTACGACAGCATAGTCGGCTAAGTTGGTCAGCCGTATCATCGGTTTGGCCCTTTCCGAATGAACGATCCAAGTTGAGGTCACTAATATATGACCAATTAAGTCAGAATTACATATGGGATCAGGGGGGTCAGAGTCAACCAACTTCGCATGCGACATGGTGTCATTTTTTTTAAGTGAGATTGCCAACTGAATTGGCTGAACGCGCTTATGCCGCCATTTTTTGAACATTGCACGCCTTTTTTGCGCTGTTTTTGTACTTTTTGCGCGGAAAAATGTCATTTTTCGCGCTGGTTTCGCCCAAAGCCTTCGTGTAGGGGTAGGGCATGGACCATAAAGCCCTCAAACACTATGAAAAATGCTGGTTTATCCGCTGCTTTGAGGCGGCGATTGCTGAAGCGGCTGCAGCCGGAAAGGTGCCGGGACTGGTGCACCTGAGCACCGGGTCAGAAGTGGCTGATGTGCTGCTCGCTCATCATCTGGACTGGCGGCGGGACAAGGTGACCGGGTCCCATCGCTCCCACGGCATTGCTTTGGCCTGCGGCACGGAACCCCTTGATGTTGCAAAGGAAATTCTTGGCAAAAAGGGCGGTTTGTCTGACGGTATGGGGGGTACCCAGCATCTGATCGCCACAACGGGTGAAACCAGTTTTCTGATGTCAAACGGCATTGTTGGTGCCCAGGTCCCGATCGCAGCCGGAGCCGCCCTCACAGCGAAATCCAAGGGTTCGGGCGGTATTGGCGTTGCTGTTTTTGGCGATGGTGCCGCTAATCAGGGGGCTGTTTTAGAGACCATGAATTTGGCTGCGGTGCTGGAGCTGCCCATGCTTTTTGTTATGTATAACAATGGCATGGCGCAATCGACTGCTATCGAAGCTGCCACGGAAAGCGATATGTGTGATCGTGCCTTAAGCTTTGGCCTGAACAGCTGGAAAGCCGACAGCAATGACTATGCAAACTGCGAAATGGTTTTGCATCAGGGAGTTGCCTTTGCCCGTCGTTCGGAGCCGAGTTTTGTAGAGGTTATGGTGTCTCGTGACCATGGCCATTATTATGCAGAAGGTGAGAACTTCAATGCTTCACCTGCCATGGCATCATTTGAAAAACACCTTTTAGACAAAGGGGTTAATGAGGGTGACTTGAGGGCGGCGCAAAAGTCGGCTGCTGAAAAAGCTGACGCTATTGTGGCGCAAGCGATGGAGGCGGCTGATGCCTGACATGACCATCGCCGAAGCGTTGAACACCGCCCATCATCATGTGATGACTGAGGACGATTCGGCCGTTTGTTTCGGTGAGGATTTTGCTGAAAATGGTGGTGTTTTTGGTGTTAGTAAAGGCCTGCTGGAGGTTTTCGGCTCTGCCCGTGTTTTTGACACGCCTATCTCTGAAACTGCCTTTATTGGCATGGCGGTTGGGGCGGCAGCGACTGGCCTTAAGCCCATAGTTGAATTGATGTTTTGCGATTTTGCTGGTGTTTGTTTTGATCAAATTCTCAACCAGGCAGCCAAGGCGCGTTTCCTCGCAAATGGCCGCCTTAAGATGCCGATTGTCATCCGAACCACAATGGGGGCGGGCGATGGCTCTGGCGCTATGCACAGCCAAAGTCTGCATGGTTTGTTTGCCAGCGTTCCGGGCCTTGTAGTTGTAGCACCCTCGACGCCGGCAGACGCCGCAGGGCTGTTGAAATCCGCTGCTGCTTGCGATGACCCGGTCATCTTCCTGGAAAACAAGAATTTGTATGGATTGCGCGGTCAAATTGACCCCAAACTGCCATCCGTGCCGCTTGGCAAGGCGTGTGTCATGAAAACGGGTGGCGACATCACTATTGTTGCCGCCAGTGCGATGGCACTGGCGGCCTGCAAAGCCGCGAAAAGTCTTGAAAAGAATGCGATATCCGCCACCGTTATCGACCCGCGCACGATCAAGCCGTTTGATTTTGACACTGTCGCCGCCAGCGTCCAAATAACTGGTCGGCTGCTGGTTGTTGATGAAGGCTCTGCATTTGGTGGCTTTGCCGACGCGGTGATTGCGGGCATCATGGATCGCGCTTTTGGGGCCTTAAAAACGGCTCCAAAAAAGGTGATACCACCAGACACCCCAACCCCCTATGCGGCTGCGGCAGAACAGGCATGGTTGCCGGGCGCTGATGATATTGTCGAGGCGGCAACCCAATTGATGGAGGCATAAGTGACTGAAACGCAAAGGAAAGTGCAAGTCTGGGATATGTGTTTGCGTTTGTTTCACTGGTCGCTTGCCATCTTGTTCGCGCTCTCGGCCTATTCAGCGTTTCAAGACAAATTCGGCATTTATGCCGATATGCATTTTTATGCGGGCTACACCATTTTGATCCTCGTCGCCTGGCGCATTATTTGGGGTTTCGTTGGTAGCGAAACGGCGCGTTTCAATCGCTTTGTCGGTAGTCCAAAAGCCGCGATCAAACACTTGCAGTCCATGATCACAGGCACACCCTACAGCGAGGTCGGGCATAGCCCGCTCGCGGGGTACTCAGTGCTCTTGATGCTGCTGCTTTTGCTGGCGCAAGCGATCATGGGCCTGTTTGCAACAGACGGCATGATTTTTTCTGGTCCTTTGTCGCGTATTGTAAGCGGTGCAATGAGTAGCGACCTGACCAGCTGGCACAAACTCTTGGGGCTAGCCCTTATCTATTTGATTGGACTGCATATTTTTGTCATTTGCCTGTATGGCTTTGTCAAAAAGGCCAACCTGGTGTGGCCCATGGTCGTTGGCAAAGCGCGCCTTGGTGCAGGTCAGGAGGCGCCAGCGATGCGATCCAACTGGTTAGGCTTCGTGTTGTTTTTCGCGACTGGCGGGGTAGTTTGCACGCTGGTTTTTGTGATCTGATGCAAACACACAAAAGGCGCCGACGGTTGTGTCCGGGGCGCCTTTCTGTTCAGAATAAATTTGATCTAGTCGGCTTTATAAAGGTCGTGGCAGGCCTTGCATTGGCTAACGGCCCTTCGGAATCCAGGCTGGATCTGGCCCATATCACCCGATTGCGCAGCTTCAGCAAATGCGGCCGTATCTTCCACAAGCTTGTCCATACGCCCCGAAAAGTCTTCCCAATTGTCCCAAATTTCGGGCTTGGCTTTGGTTGGGCCTTCCATGCTGCGTGTGTCTTTTTCAAAAGCGGACTTACTGAGTGTTGCCGCATTCGCCATGATGTCTGCGATGGCAGCATAATGCTCCGGGTGTTGAACATTGCCCTGGAAATTCTGAAGGATCTTTTTGATCGACAGGTTAAAGTGCTGCATCACATCCTTGCGATACTGCGCTTCCGCAAAGGTTTGCTCATCCTGTGCCAATGCGACTGAGGGTGCAAAAACAGCCGCCGCGACTGTCGTTGCCAACAGTGATTTTCTAAAAGCCCGCGTCATACAACTCTCCCTTATGACTCCCCCGCATAAAAGAGATGTTAGCTTGCACAGATTTGAGTGCAAGCAAGAAGGCCAGAATCCTTGATCACAATATATGATCAAGCCTGTTTTCTAAACCAAAGGTCTATGATTTAGAGAATTGGCGGGCGCTGTGCTGGGCGGCGGTCCCGGCGAGGTGGTTGGGCTTGGTAGGCCTCAGCGCAGTGGCGCGCACAGTAAGGCATGCCCGGCTCAGTTGGCTTGCCACAAAAGTGGAAATCTGCATCGCCCGGGTGGCCAATCGGCCATTTGCACATGCGGTCGGTCAGGTCCAGGAGTGTGACAAGTTTTTTGTCCGATTTCTTGGCCGCTGGTTTTGGTGCCGCTTTCTTTTTTTCCGAGTCGGTTTTTACCGGGGACGGCCTTGACTTTAGACCAAGCCGATGTGCTTTACCGATAACAGCATTACGCGTGACACCTTCTCCAAGCTCTTTGGCAATCTGGCTGGCGCTCAGGCCATCGTCCCAGAGTTTTTTGAGCTTATCAATGCGGTCTTCCGTCCAGGCCATGAAGGTATCCTTCTTGTGTCAGCACTTGTTTTTTACATTGGGGTGCTGGTCTTATTTCTTATCGAATCGGGAAACGAGTCGAGATTCGCTATTCTTATATCTTCTCGCGCCCCCCTTGCCAAGACCTCATGTCTCACCATATGAAGGGACCTTCATTTTTTAAGCGATTCCGGAGCCGATTGTCGTGGCCGAGACCAGCAAACTCCAATATCCAGTTCTTGGTGCCCGCACCATCGGACGCGTAAACTGGATTGGCCTTCAGACCCTGTACCTCAAGGAAACCAGGCGTTTCATGAAAGTTTGGGCACAAACGCTCGCAGCTCCGGCCGTTACCACGATCCTCTTCATGGTTATCTTTTCGCTCGCGCTTGGCGGGCGCGGGCGCATGGTTGCTGATATGCCGTATGCTCAGTTCCTGGCGCCCGGTCTGATTGTGATGTCGATTCTGCAGAACGCCTTTGCCAATACAAGTTCATCGATTCTCATCGCCAAGGTGCAAGGCAACATCGTCGATACGCTCATGCCTCCTTTGTCGGCGCTTGAGCTTACTCTCGGGTTTGTCGCGGGCGGCGTGACGCGTGGTGTTCTGGTGGGCCTTTCGGTTGGTACCGCCTTTACGCTGATGCCCGGTGTGGACATGAGCATCAGCCACATTTGGCCAATCCTCTATTTTGCGTTGGCGGCGAGTATGATGTTGTCGCTTATGGGTGTTCTCACTGGTGTTTGGGCCGAAAAGTTTGACCACTCCGCAGCAATCACGAACTTTGTTATCGCACCCTTAAGCTTGCTCTCGGGCACTTTTTATTCGGTTGAACGCCTTAGCGAAGGTTGGCAGATATTTTCCAGTATCAACCCGTTCTTTTATCTGATCGATGGTTTCCGCTATGGCTTCATCGACCGGGCAGACAGCAATTTGATGCTTGGCGTTGCCTTTACCTTGTCGATCAATTTTGTACTGACAATTGCCGTTTATCAGGTCTTCAAAAAAGGCTATCGGTTGAAGGCTTAGCCCTAAAGGTTGTGGCCTTCTAGCGGGCATTTCGTATGCGCAAGAAATCCTTGCCAAATCGCCCGGAAATTCTTGGCTTCGTGCCATTGACATCCCTTTTTTAGAGGCGCATGGTGGCCGCCAACTGGCCGGTACGGATGCGTGCCGGCTCACGCATTTTAATTGACGCATTTATTGCATCCTGTGCGGCACCTTTGCCCGGGACCTTTTTTGAGGGAGAAGGACCTTGATCACCCCATTGATGCCAACTTACGCCCGCCAACCTGTCGCCTTTGAGCGCGGCGAGGGCATGTATCTTTATGACACTGACGGCAAGAAATATCTGGATTTCTACTCGGGCATTGGTGTGATGTGCCTGGGCCATAGTCACCCAACGCTGGTAAAAGCACTGCAGGAGCAGGGTGCCAAGCTGTGGCACACCGCGAACACTTACCAAATCCCGGAAGGTGAGCGTCTTGCCAAGCGGCTGACAGATATTTGCGCAGCCGACACCATCTTCTTCGGCAACTCGGGCGCGGAGGCCATTGAATGCGCCATCAAAATGGTGCGCAAGTACCATCACGATAAAGGCAATGCTGGTAAGTACCGCATTGTAACAATGGCATCAGCTTTCCACGGACGTACGCTTGCAGGTATCGCAGCGGCGGGTCAGGAAAAGCTGACCAAGGGCTTTGAACCGCTGCCAGATGGTTTTGACGTGGTGCCGTTCAATGATCTTGATGCGGTGAAAGCAGCCATCGGTCCAGAAACAGGTGGAATTATGGTGGAGCCAGTACAGGGTGAAGGTGGCATTCGACCTATTCCTGTTGAGACCATGCAGGCACTGCGCCAAATCTGTGATGAAAACGGCCTCCTGCTGGTGGTGGACGAAATTCAGTGTGGCATGGGCCGCACAGGCAAATTATGGGCTTATGAATGGGCTGGCATTGAGCCGGACATTATCACAGCGGCAAAAGGCATTGGTGGTGGTTTCCCGCTGGGCGCTTGTCTTGCTACCGAGGAGGCTGCGTCCGGTATGATTGTGGGCACGCACGGCTCTACATACGGCGGCAACCCACTTGCGATGGCGGTAGGCAATGCGGTTCTGGACGAGATGCTGGCGCCTGGCTTCTTCGATCATGTGATTGAAATGGGCGACATGCTACATGGCCGTTTGGCGGCCCTGCAGCAACGCCATGGTGATCTTGTCAGCGAAGTGCGCGGCAAGGGTCTGATGGCGGGTATTCGGGTGCCGGACGTGCCAACCCGCGACATTGTTGTTGACCTGATCGGGCGTGGCATGTGTCCTGCGGTTGCTGGTGATATGGTTGTGCGTATGTTGCCGCCGCTCATTCTGGACGAGAGCCATATTGACGAGGCGATCACTAAACTGGACGAAAGCCTCAACAGTTTTCGTGAAAAGGCCAAGTCAGCCTAGCAATTTGGATGAACCGTTATGCCTGTATCTGGGCCAAACAGTCACTTCATTGATCTGAAGGATTTGCCGTCAGAGGTCCTGACGCACATCCTGGAAACCGCAAAGGCATGGAAAGAAACACGATCGGACTTGCCTAAGGGTGCTGTGGACCCAGGTGCACCATTGGCCGGCCATGCGCTGGCGATGATATTTGAAAAGTCCTCCACCCGCACGCGCATGAGCTTTGAAATGGCGATGCATCAACTGGGCGGAAAGAGCTTAGTGATGCAAGGTGGCACCATGCAGCTTGGCCGCGGTGAGTCGGTCGAGGATACTGCGCGAGTTATCAGCAGTTACGTTGATGCGGTCATGGTGCGGGCCAACAACCATGAAACGCTTGAAGCGTTGGCCGCGCACGGCAGTATCCCGGTGATCAATGCGCTTACGGACCGGTCGCACCCTTGCCAGCTGATGGCGGATATGCTCACGCTGATGGAGCATTTTGGTACGCTGGAGGGGTTGAAGGTTGCGTGGGTCGGTGATGGCAACAATGTTGCCACGTCTTTCATTGAGGCGGCAACGCGGTTTGATTTTGCCCTTGAACTCGCCTGCCCAGATGCCTATCTGCCGAGCGCTGGTGCGCTTCAGTGGGCTGCTGCTGAGGGCGGCAACTGTACTGTGACCGGAGACCCCGCTGCTGCAGTAGCGGGCGCTGATGTCGTGGTGGCGGACTGCTGGGTGTCGATGGGTGACGATGATGTAGATGAGCGCATGGCGGCACTGACACCGTACCAGGTGAGCGAAGATTTGATGGCAAAAGCCAAAGATACGGCGGTGTTTATGCACTGTTTGCCTGCCCACCGGGGCGAGGAAGTAACCGCCGGTGTTATTGATGGGCCGCAATCGCTGGTGTGGCAGGAAGCCGAAAACAGGTTGCATGCCCAAAAGGCCGTGCTCGCATGGTGCCTTGGAAAAATATAGTTTTGAGTGAAGACGCGGATTTGAGATGAGCGATATTGATCACACAACCCCCATTGTTGTGGCGGACCCCGATGGCAGCCGCGACAATGAAGTGCGTCCGTTCCAGATTGAAGGCATGGATGTGCGCGGCCGCGCCATTCGTTTGGGTACAGTTGTTGACCAGATACTGAAGGCACACAATTACCCGGACCCGATCGCCCGCATATTGGGTGAAGTGCTCACGCTTACTGGCCTTTTGGGTTCGATCATGAAGTTTGATGGCATCGTCACCGTTCAAACCAAATCAAGTGGCCCAGTGCCGATGATTGTTGCCGATTATGAGCGGCGCGAAGACGGTATTGGCCGGTTGCGTGGCTATGCTGACATCGATGAGACCAAACTATCAGCCTACGGTAAAAACCCCAGTTTCGAAGGTTTGATCGGCTCAAAAAGCGGCTATTTGGCGTTGACGATCGACCAGGGCGACGACATGGACCGCTATCAGGGTATCGTTGAGCTGAAGGGATCAAGTATCGCTGAGGTGGCACGCAATTATTTTATGAACTCTGAACAGACGCCGACTGAAATTCGCTTGATGTGTGACCGCGATAGCGTGTCCGGCAACTGGCGTGCGGGCGGCATTATGGTGCAGCACCTGGCGCGCGGTGAAGAGGGCCAGGAACGCATTCTGGACCGCGAAACCGAAGAACAATGGAACCGTGCCAGTGTGCTGATGCATAGTGTTAAAGAAGAGGAACTGCTGGACCCGCAGCTGGATTTGGACCAGGTCTTGTACCGTCTTTATAACGAAGATGGCGTACGCGCATTTGATCCTGATAGATTGGTTCGTGGCTGTCGGTGTTCGCGCGAGAAACTGCAAATAGTTTTAACGCAGTTCTCTGACGATGATCTATCGGACATGGTTCGGGAGGGGAAAATTGACGTAAACTGTCAGTTCTGCAACACCACCTTCTTCTTTACCCCTGAAGAGGTTAAAAGCGCGGCTTCCTGACCAACCCTTTCCGCAGGGACCCACACCTGAAAATCCCGAAAATCGAGCGCAATGTCTCCCGCCAGCAGCACGTCTGCACCAAGCATGATGAAATTGCTGTTGTTGTTGCCGGTTGCGTCGCGCACCGGCAGCCGGGAGACCAGTACCGGCAGGTCACCCAGGTTCCAAGATCCTATGCTGAACTCCGGCAGAACTGTCTCGTTCATGCCCCGGTCGCGCGGGTTGAGACCCATTGCAATATATTGAAACCCATCTGGTTTTTCGATTATGCCTGCTTTGGCAAGCTTTTTGGCGGCATTTATATCAATTACCGTTCGGCTGGCGCCGGTCGCGACAAGAATGTCAAATTCTTCATCATTATAAGTTGTCGACAATACAATACCGAAGTGGTGATTGAAGCGCCCGTCAACGACATGCCATCCGGCCCGGTTGATGTCAGCAGTATTGGGTTGGAATTCTATCAATCGATCTTTCGCATGTAGACGAATGATGTGCCAACCGTATGCATCAAATCCAATGGTTCCATCCTGCGAGGCAAAGTCCGGGTATAGCGCAACCGTATTGTCTTCTATGCGTCTGCCCCACAGGCTTAGTTCACTGAGCAGGCCATGAGGTCGTTCCACCAATCCGTCTGAACTGAAATGCCGAATAGAAGAATAGTCCCGAATTTTGGTCGATAACCGCCTCGCCAATTCGTTCTTTAGTCCAGTCCGCCGAACCGCTGTGTCCAACAGCATTAGGCTAGAGGACCCATCAGCGAATTGAATGGGCAGCAAAGGGCGGCCAAACTCGTCCTGCTGAAATTTGTGGGTTTCCGAGGCAGCTGTTGTTGCACTGACAAATGTCAGTGCCGCGCATATCAATATGACCTTGCTGAACATATAGAGCCTCAATTCAAACCATCTGGCTCAGCATACTAGAAAATAGTGCGCTAATTCAATTATTGTTGTTGGTACAAACAAGTTGGCCGAAGGCAATCGCCTTCGGCCCAGCAGGTTTTAGGTTTTCAAATCGATCTACCGGCCGGTAGTGGCCCCGGCCGATGCAATCAGCTCAATGGAGTCAATCGAGCGCAGGTTGTCGTTTGAATTCCGGTCGATCAGTTTGTTGTATGGATCCACACCAACATGGGTGGGCTCTTTGTCAACGATCAGCTCGATAGAACCGTCCTCTGAGATCGTATGTTTCTCCAGATAGAGCACGTGGTCTGCACCAAAGTCTTCATCTTCCGGACTTTTCGTAAACACACCGATATCCACTGGAATATCGAAGTTGGCCTCAGTTTCATTGCCTTCCGCGTCGGCGTAAACCTTGGCAACTTCAGCGTCGATCGTCACTTTATAGGTGCCGTCGGCCAGCTGCTCGACGCGGGAGCCGGCAGCTGTCACGTTAAAGAGCGTGATCTTCTCAAAGAAATCTTCAATCAGGCCAGTTTGCTCAGGTGCTTCCTCCTTCAGGAAGGCGATGAAATCGGTGGAAATCGCGTAAGGTTTGCCCTGGAAGGCGCGCAGATTAATCAATCGGCGAAGCGCACGGTTTACAACCTCTTCACCCAGATAATCCTTGAGCGCATACATGATGACGGAGCCTTTGCGGTAGTGGATATACTGCTGGTTTTCCACGCGGTAGAGCGGCAACTCACCCTCCGGGTCAGTGGCACGACCAACAAGGTAACGGTCCAGCTCAAATTTCAGGAATTTCCTGATTTGATCCTTGCCATATTGCCTCTCCATCACCAGAAGCGCACCATACTGCGCCAGTGTTTCCACGAGCATGGTGCCGCCTTGCGTATTGGCGGCCATCACCTGATGCGCCCACCACTGGTGCGCCACTTCGTGTGCCGTGACATAATAGGGCATGTCGATTGCCCCTGCGCCAGACACATTGGCAATGAAGCCAATCCCTTCAGAATACGGCACAGTGTTCGGGAAGGTCTGGGCGAACGTGCGATAGGCCGGAAATTCCAGAATCCTGAGCTGTTTGTGCTGGTATGGGCTAAAGGCGGTATTGAAATAACTGATGCTGTCCTTCACCGCCTGGATCATGCGACCGGTGTTGTAGGTGTGCGGCGCGTGATGGAAGACTTCAATCAGAAGGTCGTTCCACTCCTCCCGGATCACCTGATATTCGGCCGACAGGTAGCTGTAGAAATTGAGGATCGGCGCATCCATCGAGTATTCGAAATAATGCCGACCATTCTCTACCCAGTCCCGCTCAAGGTAACCGGGTGCCACAACTGTCTGGCCCTCGATCGTTGAAACAGTGGTTTCGAACGTCACGAAGTCGCTGTCCTGACGGATGTAGTTATTGCCGTACTGGCTTGCATCCTCAAGCTTGGGCGTGCGTGGCAGGGGCTCCAGGCCGTATTCGCGGCGTGTGTTGCGGTCAGCCATCATACCACCCGGCCAAAAGCCGATATAGGGCGCGAATTCGCTGTTGTTCACAAATGTACCGTTACGAACCAGTGTCACACTATTGCGTTCGTGGGAAAAGCCCTGTTGCTGAATGAGTGTTTCATAATCCAGCGCACGGGTCTCACCGGGCTGCATCGGTGTCTCAAGATCAAAAATATGATAGTTGAAGCGCTCATCGAACGTGCCACGGGTCGCGCCCTCAAGCGTCACCTCAACCACTTCGGCTTGCGGTGGGAACACCAAATGCACTGTCGAAATCGCCTCGTCGGTTTTATTCTCCAAAACCTGATTAGAGCGTACCTCTATGCGCCGGCGATAGGGAAATATGTCCACATCCACCTTGATGTCGGTTGTGCGCGGCATCGGCAGGTCAGCATATTGGCGATACTTTTCCTCATAGGCTACCTGCAGCTCTTCAAGGTCATCAACGGTCACATACTCGTTCAGGACATTGGTGTTATAGTATATGAAACCGCCAGAGCCGATGGCACCCATCAAGAGCACCGCTGCCGCCGCACCGGAGAGTGGCTGAGCAAACGCCCGCAAATTTCGCAGGCGGAACTTGAGTGGTTGCAGTGTGCCACGACTCCACAGCATGTAGCTCAGCATCAGGAGCAGGCCTGAGACAAAGCCCCAATAAACAATCAGCCAATAGTCACCCTCAATGAAGCGGCCGGAACCATTCATATCTGACATTGGTGTGTCTATGTCGCTTGCGAACCGATAGAGCGGATGCTCAAACCCAAGTGCCTGCAGAACCAGCGTAGAGATCAGATAGAGCACCATAATCATCATGCCGACAAAGCGATTGTTGGAGAGCACCTGCACAAAGGCGGACAAGACCGCCACCAGAAGGAATGGCAGTAATGTGTGCGCCAAACCGCGATGCAGATACAAACTAACCTCAAGCGTGTCATAACCGCTTAAAAGCTGGATGGTGATGGATGTAACAATACCAAGCACCAGTACCGACAGCAGTACCAAACCAAGTGCGGTCAGCTTGCTGACCACATAAACCCAATTGGGTGTTGGCAGGGCGTCGATGATTTCATTGAATTTGGCTACTCGCTCTCGCCAGATGATGTCAGCACTGTAGAAAATCAGCAGCACAACAAGAGCCAGGCCAAATCCGCCCCTGATCGCGTCAATCATCAGTCGTGTCACGGGGTAGGCATCAAGGCCGTAACCAACGTTGCGCTGAAGGAGCGCTGTGATGGTCAGGAACAGGCTGAACCCAACAATAATCAGGAACGGCAGGCTTTTGAAAACTGACGCCACTTCAAATTTGGTACGTAACCAAAACTGTGAAAACGTGGTGCCATTGCCCCATATGGGCGTGCCTTTGACCCCAACATTGATGGTTTCAATAGACGCTTCAGCTTTAGATTTTTTGGCTTTTTTCTCTTTTGGCAGTTTTGCAGCGGCACGGAAACTGAACATCACATAAGAAAGCGCACCAAGCGCCGCCGTTACGCCGAGCCAGATAAGCCTGTTGGTTAGCAGGTAGCCTTCATACGGCAGCAGCGTCGTGTTGCGCTCAACAGCTGTCCAATAGCGGGTCATCTCCGTAAAGGTGCTGAAAGCAAACGGATCCAACAGTGCGTTGAGCTCCCGGTATTCGGGGCCCTGCAACAAATTCAGGGTCACGATGTAAAGGATCAAAAGACCCATGGCAGCTATGTACGTATACATCAGCGAGCGGGTTTTGATCGCAATCGCATACATGATTGCACTGATGATCATGGACGCCGGTATCACAAGGGCACCGTAGACATAGAGATAATGCGCCAGGTTTGTTGGCGACAGGGTCTCCGGGTCTACCGTTGGCCAAAAAGTGCCAACAAGCATGCCAAGCGGCGCGCCTGCAAGCGCAAGACTCATAGCAGCAAAAGCACCAATGAAGCGGCCAAACAAATAGTCTGGTTTGGAAACAGGCGTCGAAAACAGGATGCCGTCGAACTTGCTGTCGAAGTCCTTGAGGATGGCGTTGGCCATAAAGGCCGGAATGACAAACACGGCAAAAACGTTGAGCGTCAGCAATGTCATGGTGATCGCGAACGGCGAGTTCACATCTACATTGCCGCCGCCGCCAATTTGTACGTTGGGGCTGATCATCGCGAAGAAAGTCAGCAGGAAAAAGATGGCGAATGACACCACGGTTTGTGGTGACTTGAGCATATAGCGCAGCTCTTGCGCAGCGATCTGGAGCATCATGACACGTCTCCTTAAGCTGCGTCTGCAGCGCCGTTGCCATTGCGGCTGTCGGCGATTGCAGAGAAATACACATCCTCAAGCGTGGGCTCAGACGCTTCAAACCCGTCACCCGGGTTTGCGTCCGCATTCACAAAAATAACGGTCTGGCCCATCGTCAGATGTGAAGAAATCACATTATGATTTTCTTTGTAGGTGTCGAGTTGATCACGTTCGATCACCTTCTTCCAGACCTGGCCTTTGATCTGGTCCACCAGTTCAGTTGGGGTACCCTTTTTAATAATTTGGCCAGCCGCCAAAATCGCCATGTTAGGACAGAGGTCTGCAACGTCATCCACAATGTGGGTGGACAGGATCACCACAACTTCTTCACCGATTTCTGCGAGCAGATTATGGAAACGATTACGCTCTTCAGGGTCAAGACCAGCGGTTGGTTCGTCTACGATGATGAGCCTGGGGCCGCCAATTAACGCCTGAGCAATGCCAAACCGCTGGCGCATCCCGCCAGAGTAGGTTGAAAGCTTCTTTTTGCGTGCCTCAAAAAGATTGGTCTGCACAAGCAGACCTTCGACAACTTCCTTGCGCTCTTTGTGATTGGTGATGCCTTTGAGGATAGCCAGGTGATCCAAAAGTTCGTAGGCAGAGCCGCGCGGGTAAACCCCGAAGTCCTGTGGCAGGTATCCCAGTGTACGGCGTATTCTGTCCGGGTCGGTCAGCACGTCAATATCATCGAAGGTGATGCTGCCGGATGTTGGCTGCTGCAGCGTTGCAATGGTGCGCATCAATGATGATTTGCCCGCTCCGTTTGGCCCCAAAAGACCAAACATACCTTTTGGAATGTCGAGTGTGACGTTTTTGAGCGCTTGCACACCATTTGGGTAGGTGTGGGTAAGGTTCTGGATGGATAACATGGAAATCCCCTCGCATGTGTCGTGTTGTTTATTGTTCGGCTTCTGTGTCCAAACGTTGTTATTTTTCCTCAATTAATTATCTTAAAACAGAAAGTCAAGAGCTTCGAGACAGATCGTTGCATGAGTAAGCCAAACGTTGAGTGAAAAAGCAGTCCCTGATAGATTCGAAAACGGTTTAAGGGCAAGTGGGGCAAGGTTTCGTGGAAAATTCGGACGAGTCGCAATCTCGAAATCCGGCATCCGGTCACGCGGCTCTTTGGCGCTTCGCCTTGTTTTCATTGCTCGGCATGGCAATTTTCCTGGTGCCGGTCACAGTTGAAGGCAAGAGCACCATTGTTCTGGGTTTGATCATGGATGTCGTGCAAATCCCGTTCAATGCCTGGATGATGGAATTCATCGTCGGTTTCATCGTCATAACGACTGTTGGGGGTGCATTGCATATCGCTTTTCGGCCCCGTTGGATCACCAATATACCTCTATTACTTGCCATGTTCGATACGCCGCCGATCTGGCTCGCCCTCAGGCTTTTGGGTTCGCTTGTCGCGCTTGCTGTATATTTCCAACTGGGGCCGAGCGTGCTTTGGGGCGAAGATACAGGTGGTACTGTTGTCTCGATCATCGGGCCTGAGCTGTTTTTCACCGTTGGAACCGCTTGTATCCTACTGCCTTTGCTAACCGATTTTGGCCTTTTGGAGTTCACTGGCACGTTGCTGCGCAAGCCTTTCGCCAAGTTATTTACCTTGCCGGGCCGCGCGGCAATCGATGCTACATCGTCCCTTGTGGCGGCGGCGTCCGTGGGTCTGTTGCTGACAATCCGCCAGTATGAAGAAGGTCGCTACAGTGCACGCGAAGCCGTATCGATCGCTACAAACTTTTCAATAGTGTCGCTGCCCTTTAGCCTTGTTGTGGCGAGCGTTGCCAACATGGAGCACGTTTTTTTCCCCTGGTACCTAAGCATGGTAGCAGCGTGCCTGATATGCGCGACGATAACGGTCCGCCTTCGCCCCCTGCGGCTTTTGCCCGAAACCTATTTTTCGGGTGCTGAACATCGGGGGGACGAGGCGGTGCCAAGCGGCATCAGCACCTTCAGGTGGGCCCTTGGTCAAGCCAAAACAACGGCGTCTGTCGCGCCGCCCGTGCCAAGCCTTTTGCTGGGCGGTGCGCGCACTGCAGTGATTACCTTGTCGCGGGTTATCGGTCCCTCAATTGCTATCGCTACGCTTGGCAGCGTGCTGGTGGTCCACTCACCCATGATGACTTGGCTGTCCTGGCCATTCGCGCAAGTTTTGGCGCTGGTCGACTTTCCGGCAGCCGCCGCTTCTGCTCCGGGTTTTATCGCAGGGTTTCTGGAGCTTTTGTTGCCGGCCCTGATTGCTGCGCCTATCGAAAGCGAGGTAGCCCGCTTTGTGCTGGCGGGCCTGTCGGTTTCACAGCTTATCTACATGTCGGAAGTCGGGGTTATTATTCTGCGCTCCAGCTTACCTTTGGGGCTGTGGGGCCTCGCAAAAATATTCCTGCTGCGCACAGTTATCCTGTTTCCCCTGTTGTGGGCGGCGGCTCACCTGGTGCTTTAACGGGACGCAGCGGCTTCCTGTTCCAGCGTATTATGGGCCTGCGTGACCACATAGGCGCGGATCGCTTCCACTTCTTCAGCGGTCAACAGTTCGCCAAAGCCAATCATGCCCGCGTCCGACAGCACACCCTCATGCACTACGGCCTGCCAGGCGTCCGCGTTACTGGTATAGTCTGACCAGCGCACATCGGGCAGTACCCCAGAGCTCACGGCAAATGGCCCATGACACACGGAGCAGTTACGGGCGAAGTGAATAAGGCCGTCCGCAATTTGGGCTTCGGTGCCAAAACGCTCCGTTTTTGCTGCGCGCTCAATGGGGGCAAATTCGGCGTCCGGAATCGCCCCCGTGCCGCCGAGTTTGAAAGTGACCACTTTGCCAACAGTCGGTGATACTTTGGCGTCGTAGGCAAACCCTGCAACAAGAGCGTACGCCGAACCCCAACCGGTGGTAATGGTTACATACTGATCGCCGTCGACCTCGAAAGTGCCGGGGCCTGAAGCGCCGCCTGATTTCAAGTCATGGGACCAAAGCTGATCACCTGTGGCTGAATTGTAGGCAACAAAATCGCCACTTAATTTGCCTTGGAAAACAAGCCCGCCAGCCGTTGATAGCACGCCGCCATTCCAGGCGTTTTCGTGTTCGACGGACCAGCGCGGTGATTGGGATACCGGGTCCCACGCAATGAGGCGGCCTTTAAGGCTGGCGCGTAAAAACTGAATGGTCCCGGGGGGTAATTCAACAGGTACACCGGCGGCAAAATCAGCACCCGTGTTCCAGTTGGCGGGCTTGACTGCCCAGCGGGGGTCAAGGCCGTAAGCTTGCGGGATTTCGTGCGCCGGAATATAGGCCAGTTGCTCATCCGGGCTGTAGGCCATGGGGTGCCAGTTATGGGCTCCCAGCGGCCCGGGTGCCTGCATGTAGGGAACCTCTCCGTATCGGGCGGCGGCGACCTCGATGGGTCGGCCGTTTTCATCCAGTCCCTGTGCCCAGTTCATGGGCACAAAAGGTGTGCCCGACAGAAATTCACCCGTGGCGGCATCCAACACATAGAAAAATCCGTTTTTGGGGGCTTGCATGACAACCCGCCGGTTGGCACCGTTTTCCCCAAGCGGCAGATCGGCAAGGATGATGGACTGGGTTGCTGTATAGTCCCAGTTGTCGCCCGGCGTGGTTTGGAAATGCCATTTGTAGTCACCGGTTTTGACGTCAACGGCAACAATGGACGACAGAAAGAGGTTGTCGCCGCCTGCGGGGTCACGCACTTTTTGGTTCCAGGGTGAACCGTTGCCAACGCCGAAAATGATCTGGTTGTTGGCGGCATCATAAACGATGCTGTCCCAAACGGTGCCGCCACCACCGTCAGTAACCCAGGCACCTTCATCACCCCAGCTTATATTGCCAACTGACTGAAATGCGGCATCAGACGCTGCGCCGTCAGGTTGTTTCTCGGGGTTTGGCACTGTGTAAAAACGCCAAACAAGGTCGCCGGTTTCTGTGTCATAGGCTGAAATATAGCCGCGTACCCCAAGCTCTGCACCGCCGTTGCCGATAAGCACAAGGCCGTCAACGACACGCGGGGCCCCCGTGATGGTGTAGGGTTTGCTCTGGTCAACAGTGACTGTGCTCCAAACAACGTTGCCAGTTTTGGCGTCCAGCGCCTCAAGCCGTCCATCAATAACGCCGACAAATACTTTGCCTTCATAGACGGCGACACCCCGGTTCACCACATCGCAGCAGGCATTGGCTCCGACACTTTTGTTAACTGCCGGGTCATAGGTCCAAAGTTCTGTCCCTGTTGCCGCGTCCAGTGCGTAAACATGCGACCAGGCCGACGTGACATACATAGTTCTATCAACAACAATTGGCGTCGCTTCAACGCCCCGGTTGGTTGCAAGGTCGTACGTCCACGCAACACCAAGATTTGCCACGGTATCCCGATTGATTTTGGAGAGAGTTGAGTGTCGCTGTTCATCATAGCCACCGCCATAGGAAAGCCACTCTTTGGCGGGGGATGACTCGATAATACGCTGGGTATCAACGTCAGCAAACCTGGCATCTTTAGAACCTGAGTCGTTTTCTTGCGGTGCTGAGCAACCAGCAAGCCCAAACAAACAAATACCGGCCGCAGCTATCATTCCTTGTGTGCGTGGCATTAATCCCTCCCCAGACAAATATCCCTTCGAATAATCTAGCGTTTCTGGCCCAATTGACCAGTTTTGTTCACATTTGGGAGCGTGCAGGGGGATTGACCCATATTATGGGAAGTATGTCATCAAAATGTAACAGCTGGCCAGTACCAGAGCCCAACGCTTTAAATCGCCAAAACTGATCTTTATTGATGAGGCCGTGTCGTTTGGGTGCGCAATGGCCAACGAAGCTGCGCAACCACTAGGGAAAAACTGTGAGAAACTTTGTCCAAAAAACGCTGATGGGACTGGTGGTAATTCTGCTGCTTGGGTCCGTATCTGCGTTTGCTCAGGACAATATCCGGGTAGTTGGGTCTTCCACCGTATTCCCTTTTTCAACAGCGGCAGCGGAGGAATTTGGCAATAGTAGTCCCTTTAAAACCCCAATCGTTGAAGCCACTGGCACCGGTGGTGGACTGAAGCTGTTTTGCGCCGGCATCGGCACCAATTTCCCAGATGTGGTGAACGCCTCGCGCCGCATTAAGCATATTGAAATGGATGTCTGCGCTTCAAACGGTGTGAGTGACATTGTTGAGGTCAAGATTGGTTTTGATGGCATTGTGCTTGCGGCCGCCAAGGGGGCACCGGCGATGCGCTTGCGTTTGCGCGATCTATATTTGGCGCTTGCAGCAAAAGTGCCGGCCCCAGGTACAGATGGGGGTGTCGGCAATATGATCGACAACCCTTATCAGTTTTGGAGCGACATTAATCCGAGCCTGCCGCAATTGCGCATATCTGTGCTGGGCCCCCCGCCTACGTCCGGCACCCGCGATGCCTTTAATGCCATCGCCATTGAGGGTGGGTGCAGAAGCTTTTCAGGCATGCTGGCCGTTGAACAAGAGGACCCTTACCGGTTTTTGTCTTTATGCCGGTCCGTGCGAGAGGACGGCGTATACGTGGAAGCCGGCGAGAATGACAATCTGATTGTTCAGAAAATCATCGGCAATGATCAGGCCATCGGAATTTTTGGATATAGTTTTCTCAGTCAAAACACTGACATTTTGCAGGCCTATCCCATTGCCGCCAATGGGGCCCCTTTTCTTATGCCCACATTTGACGCGATCGCAGACGGCTCTTATCCAATCTCCAGGTCGCTGTTTTTGTATGCGAAAAAGGCCCACATCGGCGTTGTACCAGGAATACAGGAATTTATCCGCGAATTTGTGAGTGAACGTGCATCTGGTGACTTTGGTTACCTGTTGGACCGCGGCTTGATACCCTTGTCGGATGACGAACGAACTGCTTCATTGGTGTCTGTAAATGACCTGGTGAGCCTTGAGCTCCACTAAGTCGTAACAAACGAGCGCTAATGATGATGACTGACTGTATCCGGCTAACTAATGTCTCGACATTGCGAAAGCCCTTTATGACGTCATGTAATGCATGGGGTGTCATCACATGACCAATGCAACAATATTGGTTGTCATCGCGTTGCTTGGCCTGCTCGCATTTCTAGTGGTGCGGCAAAGATCAGTCATGCTCGTTTCCGGTGCGACCGATCAACTTCATTCCTTGCCTCGCTATCACGGCTCTTATGCTGCAGTGATGGTGTGCCTACCCAGCCTGCTTGTTCTTTTACTTTGGTTGGCAACCGGGAAGCTGATTGTTGAAAACCTAATTCTTTCAGGCCTTCCGGAAGACGTTGTCGCGATCAATGCAGAAAGACTTGACCTTTTGATAAACCGTATTCGGCTGGTGGCGGAAAATGGTGCAGCGGTTGAAACAGATGACGCGATTTTAGCGGCAGCAGCTAAATTCAATTCGCTCTATAAGCAGGGTATTTTTGCAACTTTTGCTCTTGCAGTGGGTGTGGCGGCGGCGGGCTACTTTTATGCGGCCAATAAAGTGGACCGCAGGTTCAGGGCCCGCGCGCGGTACGAACAAGCGCTTTTGATAGTGCTGGCAGTTAGTTCATTCCTCGCGATCGGAATTACAATTGGAATCGTTGCTTCTCTTATTTTTGAAAGCCTGAGATTCTTTCAGCAGGTTCCACTGACGGAGTTTGTTTTTGGCCTGAAATGGAGCCCGCAAACTGCTCTCAGGGTTGATCAGATAGCCGCCGAAGGCTCGTTTGGTGCTGTACCACTATTTGCCGGAACATTTTTGATCAGTTTTGTTGCTATGTGTGTCGCTGGCCCCATTGGTTTGCTTTCGGCAATTTATCTCACCCAATATGCAGGTATTGCGGTCAGAAGTTTCGCCAAGCCCTTGTTGGAAATTTTGGCGGGTATTCCAACGGTGGTTTATGGATTTTTCGCAGCCCTGACTGTGGCACCCTGGTTAAGGAGCTTTGGCGCCACGGTTGGCCTGGATGTGGCGAGTGAAAGTGCGCTGGCCGCCGGGTTGGTAATGGGCATCATGATCATTCCATTTGTGTCATCTCTCTCTGATGACGCAATTACGGCGGTACCGGAGTCCATAAAACAGGGGTCTTTGGCCCTTGGCGCCACGCCCGCAGAAACGATTGTCCGGGTTATCGTGCCAGCGGCGCTACCGGGTATTATCAGTTCGTTTCTGCTTGCCGTCAGCCGGGCGGTTGGGGAGACAATGATTGTGGTTATGGCCGCGGGCATGCGCCCCAACTTAACGGCTAATCCGCTGGAGGCTGTCACGACCGTTACAGTGCAAATTGTTGCGTTGCTGACGGGTGACCAGGAATTCAACAGCGCAAAAACACTTTCTGCTTTTGCGCTTGGCCTTGCCCTCTTTCTCACCACCTTGGTTTTCAACATTTTTGCGTTGCGCTTGGTGCGCCGCTACAGGCAAGTCTATGATTGATCCAGACGGGCATATGCAGCCGGATGTGCAGGGGGTTGATTGGACCTCGCCGCAGATGCAGGCGCGTCTGAAGAAGCGCTATTGGGTCGATCGGCTTTTTCGGGGCCTTGGGCTATCTGCGGTGGCAGCGGCTGCGCTGTTTCTAATTGTCCTGCTGGGGAATATTATCCAGACAGGCATTTCCGGTTTCTTTCAAACCAGTATTGAAATTGATATTTCTTTTGATGCCGCCATTCTGCCTGACCCCACATTGCCGCGGAATGAGTTTTCGCAGGCGGTGGCGCAGGTTAACATGCAGCGAATTATTCGGCAGGCCTTGCTTGAAAAGTTTCCTGATGTGAGTGGTCGCTCGGATACCATAAGACTTACTCGCATGCTGAGTAGCGGCTCGCGATCTCAGCTCAGATCTCTGATCGTCAGAAAACCCGAAATTGTTGGGACCAAATTGCCGGTTCAGTTGCTTGCGTCCGATGAAGTTGACCAGGCAGTTAAAGGCAACATTGATATCAGTCTTCCAGAAGAAAACCGAAAGCTCAAAAACAAAGAGGTTGGCTGGCTGAACCAGTTGCAACTGGAGGATCGGGTTTCCCTCAATTTTCACCCGCGGTTCATTACGTCGGGCGACAGCCGCGAGCCTGAGTTGGTTGGAGTATGGGGCGCCGCTGTTGGTTCTGGCATAACGTTACTTGTAACGCTTTTGACGGCTTTTCCCATTGGCCTGGCGGCAGCGATCTATCTGGAAGAGTTTGCGCCGCGCAACCGGTTAACGACCATTATCGAAATCAATATCAATAATTTGGCCGCGGTTCCTTCCATTGTGTTCGGCCTTTTGGGTTTAGCCGTATTTTTGGGCGCGATGGGTATGGCCCGTTCGGCACCACTGGTCGGCGGTTTGACCCTCGCACTTCTGACTTTGCCGACCATAATAATTTCGGCGCGCTCAGCCATTTCGGCTGTGCCGCAATCCATCAGAGATGCCGCGCGCGGCTTGGGTGCGTCACCGATGCAGGTGGCTTTCCACCATGTGATACCGCTGGCTATGCCCGGGGTTCTGACGGGCACAATCATCGGCATGGCCCGCGCCCTCGGCGAGAGCGCTCCTTTGTTGATGATCGGCATGGTGGCCTTTATTGTTGACGTGCCAACAGGCATCAATGACCCGGCAACAGTATTGCCTGTGCAGATATACCTTTGGGCAGATAGCCCAGAGCGCGCCTTCATAGAAAAAACATCAGCGGCCATTATGGTGTTGTTGTTTTTTCTTATCTCGATGAACGGTGTTGCCATTTGGATGCGCCAAAAATTTGAGCGGAATTGGTAAGAGAATGAACGCTGTAGTCGAGCCACTCGTGGCAACAGAATCAAAGCCGAAGATGACCATTCGTGACGTGCATGTGCATTATGAAGATGTGCACGCCGTGAAAGGCATCGATCTGGATTTATACTCTGACAAGGTTACCGCGCTCATCGGCCCTTCCGGGTGTGGCAAGTCGACACTTCTCAGGTGCCTGAACCGAATGAACGATACGATCAGTGATTGTCGGGTTCAGGGGCAAATCTACTTGGATGGACAAGACATTTACGCTAGCGACATTGACGTGGTTCAGTTGCGGGCGCGGGTCGGCATGGTATTTCAAAAACCCAACCCATTTCCAAAATCAATCTATGACAATGTGGCCTACGGCCCCCGAATTCATGGTCTGGCGACCGACCGCGAAGCGCTTGATGAAATTGTTGAAGCCTCGCTTGAGAAAGCCGGTTTGTGGCAAGAGGTCAAAGACCGGTTGGACCATCAGGGCACAGCGCTTTCCGGTGGACAACAACAAAGATTGTGTATCGCGCGCGCCATTGCTGTGAACCCAGAAGTTATTTTGATGGACGAACCTTGCTCTTCGCTTGATCCTATCGCCACCGCCAAGGTCGAAGCTTTGATTGACGAGTTAAGTGGGCGGTATGCTATCGTGATTGTCACTCACAGCATGCAACAAGCCGCACGGGTTTCGCAAAAAACAGTATTTTTCCATCTGGGTGAAATGATCGAATATGGGGATACGACACAGATTTTCACTGCCCCGCAGCAGGAACAGACCCGGGACTATATAACCGGTCGTATCGGGTAATAGATAGAGCGCAGGTATGAGCCAGCATATACTAAGAACATATGATGATGAGCTGAAAGAAGTTCGCAGTGTTGTGGTCAGAATGGGAGGCTTGGCGGCCGAACAACTGGCCGATTCAATGCGGGCGCTGCGTGACCAAGATATAGATTTGGCCGAAGAAACACGAGCGGCGGACAAAGCGCTTGATGCGCTGGAAGTTCTGGCTGAAAACACTGTTGTTGGTGTGTTTGCGCGCCGGGCCCCGGTTGCAGATGATCTGCGTGAAGTCGTGTCTGCCTTGAAAATGACGACGATGATTGAACGCATGGGTGACTATGCCAAAAACATCGCGCGCAGAAGCATTTCAATCGCGGAAGCTCAGGGGGTTGTTCTGATGCCGCATCTGCTAGACGAAATGGCGACAGAAGCCCATGAGATGATCCAGGATGTTATGGACGCCTATGTTCAGCGGGGGGCGGAAGAAGCCATTGCCGTTTGGGAGCGCGACGAACATCTGGACAACATGTATAACGCGGCCTATCGCCAAATCCTGGCGCGGATGATGGAAACTCCAGAGCATATTGCAACGCTGAGCCACTATTTGATGATAGCCAAAAACCTGGAGCGTATCGGCGATCAGGCAACCAACGTTGCTGAGCAGGTATATTACACGATCACGGGCAAGTTTCTTGAAGAAGCTCGCCAGGCGAAGGGCCAAGGTTAGAGCCTTCTTTCAAAAGTCATCGGTGTCAGATGGATGGCTGCAGAAAATTCAGGTGCTAGCGCGAAAAGCTGAAAGCAACTGTGCCAAGAACTTCAGAGCGGGCCTGATTGAATACGGTGCTGCCTTCAAGACGGATGGTTTCTGCGAGCTTTTCCTGAAGCTGTATCAAGCGGATAAAGTGCGCTGAGTTTTCACGCTCTTTCAGGATCGATTGCATTTCGTCGGCGGTGAAGTACTGGCTGTAAGCACGGGCCAGGACATCTGCCCATTCGCCGCCGTGAGTTTTTTGCGCGGACCGGATTGCATGCACGACTTTGCCCTGTACGCTATCCATCCCGTCCCGATCAATTGCTGCATTTACTTCAACAGACTGTTTCACTTCTTCGAGCAGAAGCAGTGACAGGTTTTTGGTGAGACCGGCAACTTTCACAAACTCAAGCGCTGCGGCATAAGCATCAGATTGTTCGGCATGCAGGAACGGCGTCGACTTAGGCGCAGGCTTTAGTGGGGCTGGCTTGGTTGGTGCCATGGAGGCATGAGCTGCAGACATGGAAGCGGCAAAGAGGAAAACCCCTGCAAACACACCTGCAAATTTCAAAGTTTTTTTCATCTCAACCGACCGCCCAAATCGCCAAATCAACTGTGTACGCGAAGCGCTTTCGACACCCCACTACGCGATCGGTTTTGCCCTGTCTTTATTTTTCTTTGCTTGTCATAAAAAATTCACACTGGGGAGCACGAATCAGTTTCGATTTTGCTAAATTATTGGGAACTATCCGGTTTTTTTGTATGACAAATGAAAAAAAATTTTTCCCATAATTCTCAAAAGGTTAATTTTCACTGGCTTCTGGAAAGTTACTTATGTTACACATTTCTGTAACAAACATGTTGATAATAGAAAGATTTGCCACAGGAGAGTAGTATGCGTCTAACAACGATAAGAAAGATGGCAGCTACGAGTGTTATGACCGCAATGGTCCCTTTTGTTACACTTGGAGGTGCTTACGCCGACGCCACCGAAAATAGTCCGGTGATGGCAACTACGGTTTTCAACGAGCAAGATTTTGCCAACGATGAGTTAAAGAAGCGTGACTGGGCGAAAGCCGAAGCCGCCCTTCTTGGCGAAACCGTTGCAAAAGAAGACGAAGTGTTCACGAAGTTGAACCTCGCATTTGTATATAGCGCAACAGGTCGGACTGAATTGGCCGTCGCAATGTATAACGAAATTCTTGCCGCAAAAGAAAATCCTTATTCGTTGACCCGTTCGGGTCAGCCACGTCGTGTCAAAACGATCGCCAAGATCGCTTTGGCTCGTTTGAACCAATAATCTATCTGATGGTTCATTTGCGTATCTCCGTTTGATACGCAGTTTCACACACAGGAAAGCAGGGCTGCCCAATCGGGCGGCCCTGTTTTTCTTTGGCACCGGTTCATGTTTTTTGAATGGCCTGAAGCAATCAATCGGTCTTTGAATCTGGGTGAACTCTTGTCATATTATTCTGCCCTTTAGCAGAGACTGATTATGTCGGACCAAACCAGCCCATCAGAGGACATAGGCTTACCGAACCGGCCGCGCACTGTGGTTGGCACTGCTGTGTTTGTATTGGTTGTTCTGATTGTTGCCAGTTTATGGAAATTGTCAGCCCAGCCAGTCGGCCTGTCTATTGTACTGCTCACCAATCTGGTGGCGCTCAGCTGGTATGATCTGCATTACTTCAGGTTGCCAAACCTGTTGACCATGACCCTCGCCTCAACCAGCCTCACGGTATTCTTAACCATCCCTCAAATCTTGGTGGGTGACCATTTGATCGGCGGCTTTGTCGGGCTTGTGTTTTTTCCTCTGCTGAATGCCGTATATCTCAAGCTTAGAGGCCGTTCTGGCATTGGAATGGGTGACGCTAAATTGCTAGGTGGTGTTGGTCTCTGGCTTGGCTGGCAGCATCTGCCTTTTGTCCTCTTGGCGGCATCTGTCCTCGCGCTCGCTTTTGTGAGTCTTTTCTTTCTGTTTGCCAGCAGGGAAAATCGTAAACAAGTCGTCAAAAAACCCGCTCCTTTTGGAGTTTTCTTGTGCCTTGGCGCTTGGTGGGTTTGGTTATTCCCTCAAATTTAAAATCGGCAAGCCTTTATTTTTAAAGCATAAAAAAGTTTTCTGGGCTCATGACATATTTTGTGACTGCAATGTTACAAAAACGGTAAAACAACTGAAAAGAAACCGTCACATACCCCCGTTAGATGTCTTCGACCATGAACCGGCGGGCCCACTCGCTGGGTCTCGATTACTGAAATAACGACTATTCAGGTGACGGATTTCGTCGAACGGGGAAAATGATGACCAACCTTGACCTTCTTAAAAAGACTCTGTTGGCTGCTGTTGCATCAACTGCACTTGTGGCTTGTGGAGACGATAGCACCGAGCTGGCCTCGCCGGGCCTAGAAACTCCTGCTCCAAACCCAACTCCGGACCCAGATCCCGATCCCGATCCCGATCCCGATCCGGAGCCTTCGGTTAAAATTGGCCGTGGTGGCATCGAATACACTTCTGCAGGCAACTGCCCATCGGGTACAACCTCTGTTACTGTTGGCGAGCAAACGCACTGCCAGCTGACTGGCCCGATCTCGGCGCCAATCACCTCAGACATCACATTGACTGCTGGCAATATTTACCAGCTGAGTGGTCAGGTTGTGATTGGCAGCGACACTGGTGCTGACGGTACTGCCGCTGGCGGTGATGCTGCAACGCTGACCATCGAGCCAGGCGCGGTAATATACGG
Source organism: Kordiimonas sp. (assembly GCA_963921265.3). GTDB lineage: Bacteria > Pseudomonadota > Alphaproteobacteria > Sphingomonadales > Kordiimonadaceae > Kordiimonas. Next base: position 1,949,658 of record OZ001196.2, on the reverse strand, counting down.
TGCAACGGCAAGTGACGTTCTCGTTATTGCCCGCGGTTCTTCCATCGAAGCAAATGGTAGTGCTGCAAGCCCAATCGTATTCACGTCTGCCCTTGACCTCGATCTTTCTGACGAACTGGGCATCGCTGACCAGGGCACGCACAGCGGTGCACTGCTTGACGAACCCTTCACCTCAGAGTGGGGCGGCATTGTTGTAAACGGTGCAGCGTCAATCAACACATGTAACGGCGACGGCACGTGTGAGGCGCAAGGCGAAGGCGATAGTGGCCTTTATGGCGGTGACGACGACACCGACTCAAGCGGTACCATGCGCTACGTTCAAGTTAAATATGCCGGTAATCCAATCACTGCCGACGATGAATTGAACGGCATCGCCTTCCAGGGTGTTGGCTCTGGAACAACACTTGAGTTCATCCAGGTGCACAACGGCGCCGACGACGGCATCGAGTTCTTCGGTGGCACTGCTCAGGCCAAATACCTTGTTATCACCGGTGCTGACGATGACAGCCTGGACTGGACACAGGGCTGGCGCGGCAAAGCCCAGCACGTAATTATCATCCAAAACCCGGCTCAGCCTGCGTCTGACCAGGGTATCGAAGCCGATAACTTCGGTGACGGCAACGACTTCCTGCCACGCGCGCAGCCTCAGCTGTCCAACTTCACAATTGTTGGATCTTTGTCACGCGGCGGCGAGTCAGATGTTGGTATGCTGCTTCGCGAAGGTACAGGCGCAAACATCTGGAACACCGTTGTTTCAGACATGGGTGATGCTTGTCTTGACATTGATGACACAGCAACCTTCACGGCAGCTGGTTCAAGTGCAACCAACCTGACCGGAACGCTCACTATCGAATCAACGCTGCTTGGTACTGATTGTGCGGAAGTATTCCAGAGCGACGACAATGTCTTCGACCTTGAAACTTTCTTCACTAACCAGGCAAACAACGTTGTTGGCGCAACGTCCTTGTCCAACCGTTTCATCAACGGTTCTGCGGAAAACGCTGTTGTGGCTACCGACCCAAGCGCAGTTGATGCTTTCTTCGACAGTGTCGATTATGCGGGTGCCGTGCAAAGCTCTGCTTCAGCCGACAACTGGACACTGAACTGGACCTACGGCCTTAACCCGGATCCAGAGTGCCCATCTGGCACTACAACTAACACTGACGGCGCATGCGTTATCTCTGGTACTTACACCAACGATCTGACGCTTGTATCCGGGTTGGACTACATTCTGGATGGCCGCGTGGTGTTTGGTGTTGACCTTGGTACAGACCCTGCAAACCCACTGGCAACTGGTGATGCGGCAACGCTGACGATTGAGCCAGGTGTAACGATCCAGGGTGCTGACCTTCAGTCCTACCTGATCATCTCTCGTGGTTCCAAGCTTAACTCAAACGGTACTGTGGATGCGCCAGTGACCTTCACTGCGCTTAACCCAGAAACCCGTGACCTTGACACTGACACGTCTCTGTGGGGTGGTCTTGTCATCAACGGTCGGGCCACGCTGAACACCTGTAACGGCGTAAACCTGCCATGTGAAGCGCAGGGCGAGGGCGATAGCGGCCTTTATGGCGGTACTGACGATACCGACGACAGTGGCCAGATCTTCTACACCCGTGTGATATATGCTGGTAACCCGATCACTGCTGATGACGAACTGAACGGCATTGCCTTCCAGGGCGTTGGTAGCGGCACTGAGATCGACTTCCTGCAAGTTCACAACGGCGCGGACGATGGCATCGAGTTCTTTGGCGGAACTGCGGAAGCCAAGCACCTTGTCATCACTGGCGCTGACGATGACAGCCTTGACTGGACACAAGGCTGGCGCGGCAAGGTTCAGCACCTGCTGATTATCCAGAACCCGAACCAGCCTGCGTCTGGCCAGGGTATCGAAGCCGATAACTTTGGTGACGGCAATGACTTCCTGCCAAGGGCTCAGCCGATGATCGCCAACGCAACAATTGTTGGTTCTCTGGCTGCGGGCGGCGAAACAGATGTTGGTGTGCTGCTTCGTGAAGGTACTGGAGCAAACCTCTGGAACGTTGTTGTGGCTGACATGGGCGATGCGTGTCTCGATATCGATGATACAGCAACCTTCACCGCCGCAGGTTCTAGCGCTACCAACCTCACTGGCACTTTGACGATTGAAAGCACACTCTTGAGTGACAGCTGTGTGGAAGTTTTCCAAAGCGACACTAATGACTTCGATTTGGAGACTTACTTCACCAATCAGGCAAACAACCAGGTTGCTACCGACAGCCTGACTGCCCTCACCGGTGCCGCAGCATTCAAGACCTACATCAACGGTGCTGTAGAAGCCAATGTGACCTTCACTGATGTGAGCGCGATCGACAGCTTCTTCGACGCAGTGACTGCCGTTGGTGCAGTTCCAGATGCCAACAATGATTGGACACTGGGCTGGACTGTCTGGCTGGACCGCTAAGCAAATGTTGACGGCGCCGCAGTGGAGCTTTGGGCTCTGCTGCGGCGTCCCTCATGAAAAGATGAAAGCCAAACGGTGGCCAAGATGAAATTCAACCACAAAAAACTAAAGCATTTGCTTATGGCTTCGACGGTGCTGATAGTACCAGCCGAAGCTTTTGCACAAGAAGACGAAACCCAACCGCAGGACGACATCGAAGAAATCACCGTTTTGGGTCAGTTTATTCCTGATGAAAAACGGGCGACTTCTGAAATCGCCAACGTTCTTGATGCTGAAGCCTTCTCTCTCGCGGGTGACGGCAACGTTGCAGCAGGGTTGCAACGCTTGCCTGGTGTATCGGTAGTTGGCGGCGGATATGTTTATGTTCGCGGTCTGGGCGACCGATATTCGTCTTCCCTTCTCAACTATTCAGGTATTCCGAGCCCGGATCCTCTACGCCGCGTTGTGCCGCTGGATATTTTCCCGACATCTATTGTTGAGTCGGTTCTAATCCAGAAAACCTTCTCTCCGGAATATCCGGCTGAGTTTGGTGGTGGTGTGATTGATATTCGCACCAAAGCCGTACCAGACGAGTTCCTACTGGAGGTAGGCCTTTCTGGTTCTTACAATTCGGAGGCTACTGGAAAAACGGGTCTGAGCTATGACGGTACCAGCACCGAAATTTTCGGGTTTGGTGGCACGCGCCGCAACATCCCGGATGAAATTCTGCAGGACGTTACGCTTGAGAGCCTAACACCAGAACAGCTTGAAGCTGCCGGAGAATCAATTCCCAACATCTGGTCGATTGACGAAGAGCCAATCTATCCAGGTGCCGGGCTGAACTTTGTTGTTGGTGACCGTATCGACGTTGGAAGTGAAGGAGCCTTTGGTTTCTTCGTGGCTGTTGATTATGACGTTGACACTCGTAACAGGGAAGGCGTTCGCCGGACTGTGACTGTCAATGACTCAGGTGCACAGGCTGAAACCAACTTTGCGCCTGAAGTCTGTAACGACCCAGAGTTTGGTGAGGTACCTCCGGACGACTGTGGCGTCCGTCAAACCTTCCTGGATATTGCGCTAAATGGCATGCTGTCTGTTGGTTACGAGTTCAATAACGATCACTCGATCAACTATATGGGTACAGTGCTTCGCTCATCAACCAAGCGGGCTGTCATCGAAAAAGGTGTATTTGCGCAAGAAGACGCCCTTCGGACACGCTCAACAATTGACTGGATCGAAAGCCAGGTGTGGACGAACCAGCTGACCGGTGAGCATATCGTTAACCTGTTTGGTGACAGCGACACTTTTCAGCAAACGGAAATCAACTGGCGGGCGAACATTTCGCGGTCTGACCGGGATGTGCCATCCCGACGCAGTACGATTTACGAACTCAACCCTGAACTGGGTCTGGACCTTATTCTGCCGACAACTGTGGGTAACACCACTGTTTACAATGCGCTTGATGAAGAAACCAAAGAGTTCGGTTTTAACTTTGTTCAACCTGCTTACATTGCAGATCTTCCGATCGATTTTCTGGGAGGTTTCACCTATGCCGAAAAAGAGAGAAGCTTTGGCCTTGTTCGGTACACATTCCAGTTGGCGCGTAACGCTGGCCTGAATGACCTTCGGGCACGTGTGCCAGAGATTATTTTTGGCCCAGCCAATGTTGGCCCGGGTCAAAACACCCTGCAGGAATTGTTTGACCGCTCGGACTTTTACACGGTCGACTTTGAAAACGTGCAAGGCTACTTGGGTGCGGACATTGAGCTGTCACCTAAAGCCCGTCTCGCGTTCGGTATGCGCTATGAGGACAGTACTCAAGTCGTGGATACTGCTGAACGGATTACACCGTTTAATCCGATCCGTATTTCTCAATTTGGTGAGTTCTGGTTGCCATCCGCCACCTTCACTTACGAAATTATCGAGAATATGCAGTTGCGTTTGGCCTTCAGCCAAACGATCAACCGACCTGACCTTCGGGAATTGTCGAACGCGCGCTTTGTTGATGAAGAGCTTAACCGTGCAGTTCAGGGTAACCCGGAGCTGCGCATCGCAGAGATCAATAACTTTGATGCACGTTTTGAGTGGTATTTTGGCACAGGTGAAAGCCTTACGGTTGGCGCCTTCTACAAGGATTTCACGCGCCCAATCGAGCAAAGTGCTGAAGCCTTTGGTGAAGGCCGTTTGATCACAGCCATCAATGCCACCTCTGCTGATTTGAAAGGTATCGAGGTTGAGGTCGAAAAAATCCTGTTCCTGCAAGACTGGTGGGGCTGGGATTGGCTCGGCACGCGCGAGATGTTCGTGAAAGTGAACGGTTCATTCATTGACGGTGAAACGGTTACAGCCGAAGAAGATCGTGGCATTGTTACCAACCTCACTCGTCCATTCCAGGGCCAGTCGGACTGGCTTGCTAACCTGCAGTTTGGCTGGCGCGACTACGACCGGGGTGAAAACCTTGCGCTTGTCCTCAACTACAATAGCCGTCGCCTGCGTTTCATTGGTGTTTTTGGCGCCGACGATGAATTTGAAACTCCACCTGTCATGCTTAACTTGGCCTACAGTAAAGAGTTTGATGTTGGAGGCAGTATTCTGGAGTTGAGTGTTGAGGCAGAGAACCTTTTGAATGACGATTTCCGCCTGACACAAAACGGAATTGTGACGGAAGGATACGACATTGGGCGTACTTTCTCACTGGGGCTCACCTTCAAATACTAAAATTGCAAATAAATTCGGGCTTGCCGCCGCGGCGGTAAGCCCCAATAATTCAGTCGCACAATCGACCCAAAGAGGTCGGATACGATAAAAAAAGAATGTTGATGCTGCTGGAGACGTACCATTTCCATGGAAAGTGCTGGAACAGACACCCCGGGCAGGACAATCGTCCCGTCTGCGCCGCGCGTTATTCGCGTGGCCGTTTCTGTTGTTGAACTGGCGCTGGTTATCCTGGTCGCGTATCTCGCTGCTCAGCTGTTTTTTAAATTGACCGCAGCTGACCCACAAACAAATGCCGCAATTCCCGTGGCCTCCGCCAGTAGCCTCGAGTCGCTCGATGCTACGCGGCTAACCACTTTTGATCCGTTCTACCGCGAGATCGGGGGAGAGGTTGCTGCGCCGCAGCAGACAGCCATTCGCGAAAGCAGCCTGCGCCTTGAGCTTTTTGGCTTGCGAGCGGCATCTGACGGCAGCGGCACAGCCATCATAAAAACGCCTGACGGAGAACAAAAGCTTGTCAAAGTTGGGGACCGGATTGCTGCAGGGGTTACGCTTGCTGCCGTTTATCCTGACCGGCTTGAGGTAAACAGGGCAGGTATTCGGGAAGCCATTTATTTGCGTCCACAAAGAGAACGGCAAGCCAGTTCATCTATTGCGAGGCGGCAGCCAACTTCTGCGCCAGTCGATGAAATTCCGTTAGAGTTCGACCTGTCGACCTTTCAACTTTCGCCTGTCCGGCGGGAGCGTCGCATTGTAGGCTTTCAAATTCCGGACCCGCTGCCATTGCCGCTTTTGGGGTCGGGTCTGGAGGCCGGGGATATTTTGATGGAAGCAAATGGCGAGCCCATTCGTTCATATGAAAGACTCGAAGAACTGAGTGAGGAACTATCAGGGTCGAGGCAATTGACCCTGGAAATCGAGCGGCGTGGGGAACGGCGCAACTTGGTTTTGACTGTTGGAGGAAGCCGCTAAATGAAAATGCGTACTAAGTTTGTAATGGCGGCTCTGACCTGTCTGGTTATTTTACCGGCCTTAAACCCCGGGTATGCCCAAGATAACAATGTGCTGAATTACCGCGATGCAGAAATTCGCGCGTTTATTGATGATATTGCTGCGATCACCGGAAAAACTTTCATTATTGACCCACGTGTGCGCGGTAAAGTGAATGTTGTTTCTACTGAGGCAGTGAATGTTGAGGGGGTATTCCAGACATTTCTGTCTGCGCTTCGTGTCAATGGCTTTACTTTAGTGCCGACAGCTAGCGGCGCCTACAAAGTGGTGCCGGACGAGATTGCTGCGCAGGATGCGGGGCCTGTAGATGAAAGTCGGGAGGGCGACACGCTCGTCACCCGTGTGTTCAATTTGCGCTTTGCTGATCCTTTGGCTGTGCAGGCCGCGGCAAGACCCTTTGTATTCAAGAACGGGCGCGTGTTTGCCCGCCGTGGCATGTCGATGGTAATCGTGACAGATTATGCAGATAATCTGGAACGCATTGCACAGCTTGTTGCCAGCATGGATGTCGACAGTTCCGTAATTCGCTCCCTTGCGCTCGAAAACACGTCTGCTTCTGAAATGGCTGATTTGGCGCTTCGGTTGGCGGCCCAGCCAGGCACAGAGGATGGCGTCCGGCAATCACTCACTGCAATGCCGCTTGAATCAAGCAATACACTTATCCTCAAGGGCCCTGAGGATGTGATTACAACCATCATGCCGGTCATTGCCGAACTTGATCAAAACAACGCATCCCGAAGTGATCTCCGGGTTATATACCTGCGCCATGCAAGCGCGGAGACCATGTTGCCGATGCTTGAAACGGTCACGCAGTCGCTTTCAAGGCGGGACGGATCGGGCAACCCCATTAGCAACGAAGGCGAAGTAACACTCTCGTCCTACCTTGGTGCCAACGCCATCGTGATTAATGCGTCAAGCGAAATGCAGCAACGCATAGCCAATGTTATTGCCATGCTTGATATTCCGCGTGAGCAAGTTTTGGTCGAAGCCATTATCGTGGAAGTGTCAGACACGGCAGCAAAAGAACTCGGTGTTCAGTATTTGTTGGCTGGTGGCAACAATAGTAACGTGCCGTTCACGCTGACCAATTATTCGAGCACGGCTCCCAACGTCCTTGCACTTGCCGGGGCTCTTACGTTGGATAATGGCAGCAGCGATGACAGCAGCGACTCAGATTCGATCCAAAATACGTTTGCAACTGCCGCTGCCCAATCTTTGCTGGGTTTCAATGGTTTTGGCCTGGGTATTGGCGGAGAAACTGATGGCGGCACCATCTTTGGTGCGGTTTTGAATGCTGTGAAACAAGACACCGGCAGCAACGTATTGTCCACTCCATCGATTATGACAATGGATAACGAGCCAGCGACATTCCTTTCTGGACAGGAAATCCCCATATCCACCGGCGAGGCGCTTGGTGCCAATAACGTCAACCCGTTTCGCACCATTGAGCGGAAAGATGTTGGCGTGAAACTTGAGGTTACTCCCCAAGTCAACGAGGGCGAAGAAATCAGGTTGAAGATCCGTCAGGAAATCTCATCGATAGCCGGACCAGTTAGCACCAGTTCAAGCGAATTGGTGACCAACAAACGTGAAATCGAAACAACAGTCAGCGTTAAAAACGGTGATATTGTTGTATTGGGTGGTCTGGTGCAGCAAGACGAAACCACCACAGTCGAAAAAGTGCCATTGCTTGGTGATATTCCTATTCTGGGGCGCGCTTTTCGAAACGATTCGCGCAGCAGGTCTGAGACAAATTTGATGATCTTCCTGAGACCGACAATTGTGCGTAGCGCTGAAGATGCTCAGGCACTAACCGCAACAAAATTTGATTATATCCGTGGCCAGCAGTTGCAAGTTAACCGAGGTGGCTTGACGATTGACCAATTGCTTGAGGAAGTCATCGGCGCCCAACCTGTGGATTCAGACAATAGGTAATAGTGGTGGCGGGCGACGTTCAACATAAGCTGCGATATACCTTTTCCCGGGACCATGGTTTCGCTTTGGTTGAAGAGGGGGACGCGGACGCTAAGGTAATTGTGCGCGAAGATGCCAACATGCGAATGTTGCCAGAAGTGCGCCGGGCCCTTGGAAAACCCCTGAACCTGGAGCAGCGATCAAAAGCGGATTTTGACTCTCTCCTTTCTGAGCTGCATGCCGTTGAAGGTATCAACACTGAAATCAGCGAAGAAATGCCAGCCGAGAGTCTGGACCGTGCACTTGAAGGCATGCCAGCCGCCGCGGATTTGCTCGCGAGTGAAGATGACGCCCCTGTGATCCGCCTTATCAACAGCCTGATTGCCGAGGCCGTAAAAAATGCCGCGTCTGATGTGCACCTGGAGCCCTTTGAAAACAGGTTGTCAGTGCGGCTTCGCATTGATGGTGTACTTACAGAGGTCGCAAGCCTTCCGGCCAGGATGGCTCCATACATTGTTTCACGGATCAAGGTCATGGCCCGGCTTGATATAGCGGAAAAACGCATTCCGCAGGATGGCCGGATTTCCCTGAAGCTTGGCACCCGGGAGTTTGATGTTCGCGTATCCACCTTGCCAGCCCGGCACGGGGAACGTGTTGTACTGCGCCTTCTGGACGCTTCGCAGGCGCATTTTTCGTTGGAAGAACTGGGCATGCAACGTTCGGTGCACGTCGGCATTCAAAATCTGCTGTCGGAACCCAATGGTATCATTCTTGTTACCGGTCCTACGGGCTCAGGTAAAACCACTACACTTTATGCGGGCCTTGGAATATTGAATGACCAAAGCCGCAATATCATGACCGTGGAAGACCCAGTTGAGTACGCCCTCGACGGTGTTAGCCAAACCCAGGTTAACGCCAAAGTTGGTATGACGTTCGCCTCAGGCTTGCGGGCAATACTGCGTCAAGATCCGGACGTGGTAATGGTGGGTGAAATTCGCGACATGGAAACGGCGGAAATGGCCATTCAGGCGAGCTTAACCGGTCACCTGGTGCTTTCGACGGTTCACACAAACAGTTCCATAGCCGCGATCACACGTCTCAGAGACATGGGGGTTGAACCATTTTTGTTGGCATCAACCGTGAAAGGTATTCTTGCTCAGCGCCTTGTTCGCAAACTGTGTGACAGCTGCAAAAAGCCTGCATCGAATGCAGCAGAGCTGAAAGAAGAGCTTGGTATTGCCGACAACGAAAATGCGCAGTTGATGGAGGCTGTCGGCTGCCCGGACTGCGGCGGCAAAGGCTATCGTGGCAGAATTGGAATATACGAGTTGGCCGTTATTGACGCAAACCTGAGGCGCATGATTCAGGAAAATGCGTCAGAGCAGGACATGGAAGAGTTTGCCTTCAATTCCTCCGACACGTTGGCGGATAGTGGCCGTGAACTTGTACTGAAAGGCGTAACAACCACCGAAGAAGTGTTGCGCGTTTCAAGGATTAAGGAGACCGCGGGTGCAGGCGTTTGAATATAGCGCCGTTGATCAGCAAGGTAAGCCCATCAAGGGCACTATTTCTGCTGATGGTCCTGCAGAAGCCAAACGGTCTCTGCTGGCTCGACAGCTCTATGTGACAGACATCAAACCTGCTGGAGGTTCGTCGGGTTCGTTCGCGTCATTGCTTCCGGCAAGTTTGCGCAAGCAGGAAAAAATTGGTGCAAAAGAGCTTGCCTTGATTACGCGACAAATGGCCACAATGATTGAAGCAGCCGCACCTGTTGAAGAAGTGCTGGCCGCCCTTGCACAGCAAAGTGAGAAACCCGCGGTTCGCGCCGTGCTGTCTCGCGTCAGAACCAATGTGATGGAGGGCATGCGGCTATCCAAGGCGATGGAACAAGAAAGCGCAACGTTCGATACATTGTATTGTTCGATGGTCGCAGCCGGCGAGGCGGCGGGTGCCCTTGGTCCTGTGCTGTCGCGCATCGCCGACCACCGCGAAAAAACTGAAGAAACTCGCTCCAAAATTCAATCTGCGCTCATTTACCCCGCAGTTTTGCTTACGGTCGCCATCGGTGTTGTCACAGCCCTTATGGTATTGGTAGTGCCTAAAGTCGTTGCCCAGTTTGACAGTTTTGGTGGTGAGCTTCCGGGGCTAACCCAAGTCGTCGTTGGGGTGTCAGGTTTTCTGACAAACTATGGTTTGCTGCTGCTAGTTGGCATTTTGGGTGGTGTATTTGGATTGTCCATGGCCATGCGGCGACCCGGCTTCCGGTTCAGCGTGCATGGTGCACTGCTCCAACTACCTGTTATTGGTCGCTTGATCCGGTCCGTGAATGCGGCGCGCTTTGCCCGAGCGTTTGGAACACTTGTTCTTGGCGGCAGCCCGGTGCTTGAGGCCCTTATGGCGGCGAGGGAAACTGTTAAAAACGAACCAATTAGATCGGCGTTGACCGACGCAATTGGCAAAGTGCGGGAAGGTAGTGGCGTGGCTGGCAGTTTGCAGCAGGTCGATGCCTTACCACCGATGCTGTCTTACATGGCGGCAGCCGGAGAGCGAAGTGGCCAGCTGGGCACCATGATGCACAAGGTAGCCGACTATTTGGAAAGTGAATTCGACGGCTTTACCAAATCAGCGCTCAGTCTGCTTGAACCGATGATTGTCATTTTGATGGGAGGCCTCGTTGGTGTGATCGTGATGTCGATCATGTTGCCGATTTTGAGGCTGAACAGTCTTGTTCTGTTATGAGGAGATAACCATGAAAACACTGCTGACATGGCTGCAGCAAGCCACGCGAAGTTTTGCAAAAAATGAAAGCGGATTTTCTCTCATCGAGCTGATGGTGGTAATTGTCATCATGGGTCTGCTGACAACAATTGTGGTTGTCAATGTTTTGCCGAGTCAGGACCGGGCCATGGTTGAGAAGGCACGCACTGACGTGTTTATGATCGAGCAGGCGATAGAGCTTTATCGGCTGGATACCAGGCGCTATCCGTCGCTTGAGGACGGACTAGATGTCCTGGCTGTGGCTCCACGTAACAACAGCTTGAGGACAGAACCTTACATTCGATCTCTTCCACTCGACCCGTGGGGCAACCCGTACCAATATTTGTTCCCAGGTGAGAACGGCGCTTTCGATGTTTTCAGTTTTGGGGCAGATGGCCGAAGTGGCGGCGATGGCTTGAATGCTGACATTGGCAATTGGGTATCGAGCAGCAACTGATGCAAAGCTTGGAAGCAGATCGCGGTTTTTCCCTCGTTGAGGTCATGATAGTGGTCGCTATCATTGGCCTTATGGCGGGCGCGGTTGTGCTTTCTCTGCCAAGTGAATCGCGCAACGTGCAACAAGCCATGAGCAGAACTGAGCGTGCGTTTGTTGCTTTGTCGCGTGACAGTGTTCTTTCCGGGCGGGTCGTGGGTTTGGTGCTTAACCGCGGCGGTTTTGAGACTGTCCAGTTGACCGATGATGGCTGGGCGCTGGACAACAGTACACTCAAGTTTGACGCACGTCGCTGGGAGCCATTGTCGCTGACATCTTTAGAAGTTGACGGCGTGGAAGTGTCCATCGCGGCAACAGGGCTGGAGCCACAAATTTGGTTTTTACCAACCGGAGAACACCCGGCATTTGAACTTCTTTTTGAGGGTGAGGGTTCTCGCGCGACCCTGGTCGCAGCGACGAGTGCACATCCAAAGGTGCGTTATGAAAATTAACGTACCTAAAGCGTTCTTTCGAACAGTGAGCGATGCTGGTTTTTCGCTTATCGAGCTGTTGGTGGCGGTTTCCATCTTGGCTCTTGCTGCAGTGAGTTTGCTCGAAAGTCAAACACAGGCGATATCCATCACAAGTCAACTGGAACAGCAGAGTCTTGCTTCTATCGTTGCGGAAAACAGACTGAATCTGGCCCTGGGGCTAATTGAAGAACCAGCGCCTGGCACCCGGTCGGGCAGCGAAAACCAGATGGGTATGGATTTTCGTTGGCAAGAAACAGTTCGCCCAGCTCCGGGCGGAGATCTGACCATCATCGAAGTAACAGTGTCTTCGGACGGTCAACAAGCTCGGCAGCTCGCCCGCCTTGTTGGTTTCAGGAAGGTCCCATAGCATGAGACAAGACCTTTCAAACGAACATGGTTTCTCGCTGCTTGAAACACTTGTTGCTACGTTTATTTTTGCGTTGATTGCGGCCATGTCCGTGGCGCTGCTCACTAGCTACCAATCAAGTCGAGTGGCCCTCGGTGACGCAGACGCAAGGCTTGCCCAGCTTGAAGTGGCTCGCAGCATACTTCGGGATGACTATTTCGCTGCTGTCAACCGTCCTGTAAGGGATGAGTTTGGTACCGTTTTGCTGGCCTTTGAAGCTGGTCAGCATATGGAAGGTGATAGGCGACAGCGATTGGTGCGGTCAGGCGATATGGGAGCCAAACTGAACGGCACCATTTCCGAGGTGAAACGTGTTGAATTGTTGCTGGCAGACGACAGGCTACTGCGCCGGACGTATGTGAGATCCGATCTGGTGCAAGGTACAGCTTACCTCGATCAAACTTTGCTCGAGGGCGTTTCCCGGCTGACTACCCGGTACGCTGTTGATGGTGTTTGGGTAACTGAATGGGGCACAACCATTGCTTCTAGCAGCTTGCCGCGCATGGCAGAAGTTTCCATCGAATTCAAAACCGGTCAGCGCGCGCAAATGATGTTCATTGTAGGGGCGTCATGATGAAGCAGTTGAAGCCCGTTCTTAAGACCCTAAGACAAGACCAAGGTGCTGCACTGGTAACAGTCTTGTTGCTTGTTTCGGTCATGGCGTTGGGCGCCGTGCTAACTTTTGACGCCATGGGGTATTCCATCAAACGGACCGGTGCGCAGAGGGCTTACGATCAGGCGCGGCAATATGCCATCGGCGGTGAGCAACTGGCGGTTTCTGTTGCTGAGAATTTGTACGAGACCAAAGCGAACCTTACAGCACCCAGGGCGGTTTCGTTTGCTATTGAAGGTGGCAGAATCGACGGATTGATTTCTGACCAAAGCAATTGTTTCAATGTGAACAGCCTGGTGCTACGCCGCGATGCCGGAACATTGATTGCCAGTGAAGAAAGGCAAGGTCAGTTTGTACGACTTTTTGCGCACCTCGGCATTTCAGACAGGCAAGCACAAGAACTTGTTGCCAGCCTTACAGACTGGATTGATACAGACGAACGGCCGCTTCCTCTTGGGGCGGAGGATTATGATTATGCGGCGCTTGAGCAGCCATATAGAACAGGCAACAGTTTGCTTGCCGATTTATCTGAGCTGAAAATGATCAAAGGCTTTGGCCCGGAGCTTATCGCCCAACTGGAAGCCTTTCTGTGTGCGGACGCCTCCACCGACCGGTCGGTGTTCAACGTCAATACCCTGACCCCACAAGAGGCCCCACTATTGGTTGCACTCATTGGTGGTGACTTTACATTTGATCAGGCTGTGGAGCTTATCTTGGCGCGCCCAACTAGCGGATACAGTGACGTTGCGGATTTCTGGCTGGACCCTATTGTTGCAGGCAGACAAGTTGACCAATCAATAAGACAACAAACAACGGTTAAGCCACACCGGTTTAACAGTCGTATTCGCGTCACACACTATGATGCCGTCAGTCATTTGAATTCGGAGATTAAAGTGGACAACTCAGGCATAGCGCGCGTTGTTCGTCATTCGGTCGGAGTATTGCCATGAGTGCAACATACTTTATCGAGGTCAATGAAGACTTTGACGCCATTTCGGGTATCTGGCTTAAGACAGAAAACGGCGTCGAAGCGATTTCGCTGGATAAGGTGCAAAGTGACGACACTCAGGCCGAGGTTGTTGCTGTTTTGGATGGTAGAGCCATCGCCTGCCATAATATTCAAATGCCGCAGGTTGATGATGCAAAGGCTCAGAAAATACTGCCAGCGGTTGTAGATGACAAACTTGCAATTGCTGATGACAAGCATCATCTCGCTTTATTGTCAGCTGAGAATTTGGAAGGGAGTGAGCGGCTGGTTGCCGTAGCATCTTTTGATGCGATGCAAAAACTACGAAATTTGTTCGTAGATGCCGGCATACCCGCCACTCGTGCCGTGCCTGATTATATGCTTTTGGGTGTTGGCGAACAGGCTCAACAGGTATGTGAGCTTGATGACCGGACCCTGGTGCGCAGACCTGACGGTTCTGGATATGCGGTTGATAAATCAGAAGCGGACTGGATGTTGGCAAATGCCGACACACAATCTGTGAGTTGGCAATCGGTACTGATGCAACTGTCGTCAATTGAGAGTAATCTGTTTCAAGGTGCTTTTGCGCCCAGAACAAATTGGCGCACCACATTTTTGTGGTGGCGCCGCGCAGCAATTCTGGTGGCACTTGTTGGCGTGCTTGCCGTTGCATCAATATGGTACGGCGCTTCCCAAAACTACCGGCAGGCAGATTTGATGTATGCCGCTGCAGAACAGGCGTTTCGAGAGGCGCTGCCAGACGAACCGCGAATCATTAATATGGATGCCCAACTCCGGCGAGCCATTGCCAGCCGTGGGCAGCGGGGTGGCGGTGAGTTCTTCGCTCTCAGCAATATTGTAATGCAGGTGGTGGAAAGCAGTAACCAAACCTTGCTTGAAACCCTGCGTTACGAACAAACCGACGGCGAACTAGCGCTGGATGTGTCTTTCTCTTCGTTTGCGGAAAGCAGTAATTTCAAACGGCGACTTGAGGACGCCGGGATGTCAGTCATTGAAGGCAGCAGCCGCCAAGAAGGAGGGCGGGTATTGTCTGAAATTAGAGTGAGGAGACCATAATGAGAGCATATTGGTCTTCTTTGACAACCCGCGAACAATTGTTGATTACTGTGGCAGGCGTTTTGGCTGGACTGGTGATTTTGTATTTTCTGGTGCTGAGGCCATTGCAGACCTATGAGGCAGACAGCGAACGGGCCTTGTTGGCGGCGCAAAATACGTTAAGGACAGTGCAACAGCGCGTCGGGCAACTTAAAGCCACTGAAAATGCCGCAGCAAATGAGGTTAGTGGTGGTGAGGCAGTCAGCCTGCGTGTTGCTGTATCCCAAGCGGCCCGCAGTAGTGGTGTTTCGATCAGCCGGCTGCAGCCTTCAGAAGACGGCACTTTAACCGTCTGGGTTGACAGTACGGAAAGCACAACCCTGTTCACATGGCTACAAACCCTTGCGGCTTCGCAAGGTGTTGGCCCTTCAAATGTATTGCTGCAGAAAAATTCAGGCGGTGATGGTTTGCGTGTGCAAGTGCGATTTGTGGGATTGGCCCCGTGATCAAACCCGGCCATCTAACACTCGTTGGCGCAGCGGCTTTTTTGGCCTTTGTCGTGATACTTATGCCGGCGGCCAGCCTGTTGAGTTTTGCAAACCTGCCTGCCGGGCTGACTTATGGCGGTGTTGATGGCTCAGTTTGGAATATGCGGTTGACCAACGTTGTCTTTCGCGGGCGCTTGATCGGTACCGTTTATCTGAACCCAGATATCGCTATGGTTTTCGGCTCACCCGGAGGCTCAGTTCGTGTTGAGGGTCCGACGGTGAATTCGTCGTTTGACTTCAGCAGTGGCGCCGGCCTGACCATCAGAAATCTGCAGGCAACTGCTCAGCTAAATGGCCGATTGGCGTCGCAAGTTTATGCCGGTGCGGCACGTGTGCTGAATGCCGCCACAAATTTCAATGCTGCTGGCCAGTGCTTATCCGCAGCTGGTGACCTGCGGACAAACGCTTTTGAAGATATGTTTGCCGCATTGGGTATGACGCGCGAACCGGTTATCGCACCTTTGCTGTGCAGGGACGGTGCGCTTCTGGTTGACTTCAGTCGTATGTTTTCCGGAGAGTCGCTTGAAGCAACAGCCAGTCTGGAAGGTGCCAACAGTGTGATGCTTAGGGTGCTTTTGCGTTTTGATGATGAGGCTGCTATCCCTGAACAAATGATTGACTGGCTCGAGGCCAATGGTTTTGTGTCCACGGCCGGGGGCTGGCAGACCTCCACACGACTATCACTTTGAGAAAGCGGCAATGTTGAAATCACCAAAAATCATGACTTTCTGTGCTGCTATTAGCTTGGGCGCCTGTGGCATCGTTCCCGAGCCTGCCGCAGAAACGAACAGTCAGCCGGACGTGCCGCAAACTGCGCCTGTGGTGCGATCTATTGGCGATGACGAAGTGTTGTCCCGCATTGGCACCATTCCGGCGCAGCAGGTTTCTTCAGGTGAGTGTGGTTTGTTTTTATGGGCCAAGCGTGAAGATGCGCCGCTTATCATGTTTCAGCGTTCAAACGGCGACACTTTGATGCGCATAGATGGTTCCCTGCAAGGGCTAAACCGTAGCTCAATGGAAAACCAGATAGCTCTGCAGTTTTATCGCGATCAGCAATTTACCGTTGGCGATATGTCCATCAAGGTGTCAGTTACACCGGAGCAAACCCGGACCTTGCAGCAAGGCCTTAAGGTGCCAAACGGCAGCATTTCGATATCAACGGAAAGCGGCTGGTCGGCTGCCATTCCGGTTGCAGGTGCAATTGGTTGCCAATAAGTATTGATCTGGTTTTGTGTGGCAGTGACCATGCAAATTGTTTCAAATTCTTGAATTATTTGTGACCTGAGCATACTCGCATTGACTGGATTTACCGGCCGGTTATGATTTTGATGTTTTCAATAAGCATCAACTGCTTGCCGCGACTTTGTCGCGGTTTTTTTTGCTCTGGGCCGGACCAGATTTAGGCAACAAATTGCCTCACCTTGACAGTCGCCCTTTCGTTTGTCGTAATGAGAGGCATTAAATGTGGCTTGGCATAGATGTCTGTCGCTACATTTAAGGGGAGAGCACATTATGATTTCGAAGAAGCTAGTGGCGTCGTGTGCCATGCTGGCATTGTCGTCTGCGGCACTGGGTCAGGAAGAAGCAACACAAGTATATTGGGGGGACACACACCTCCATACTTCATACTCGTTTGATGCTTTTATGAATAGTAATGAAAGCGCAGACCCCGACACCGCTTATCGCTGGGCCAAAGGCCAACCCGTTGTTCACCCCTATAACCGAGCGCGTGTGCAACTGGACCGTCCACTGGATTTTCTGGTGGCGGCAGACCATGCGGAACTCATGGGCGTCATTCGCGCCATCCATTTGGCAGACCCTGATTTGCCTAAAATGAACCTCTGGGGTGCATTCCGCCGCTGGATATCAATTCATGTTTTAAACTCTAACCTCGACAAAGGTACGGGCGGTAACGTGTTCCTGAATTTGTTGCCTGATGCAGCCGCCGAGCCCGGCGGTGACCCCGTAGCAGACCCAAACAACAGGTTGCCAACGGGTGCATTTGGGGATACACGGGCGATGGAGCAGATCGCCTGGAACGAGATAGTTGATGCGGCTGAACGCCATAACGACCCTGGCAAGTTCACCAGTTTCATAGGATGGGAATGGAGTTCGCTTCCAACTGGTGCGAACCTGCACCGTGTTGTTATGTCACCTAGTGGCTCGGTCGCCAAAGAGTATCTGCCTTATGGGTCTGATGACAGCCAGTATCCTGAGGACCTCTGGAACTGGATGCAGGAAACATCGGATCGAACGGGGGCTGAGTTCATATCTATCCCGCACAATTCCAACATTTCTAAAGGCTATATGTTTCAGGACACGACGTTGAAAGGCGAGCCCATGACGGCAGCTTATGCGGGCAATCGCATTCGCTGGGAGCCGGTTGCAGAAATTACCCAGATCAAGGGCGACTCAGAAACGCACCCTGACTTGTCACCAAATGACGAATTTGCTGATTTTGAAACATACGAATTTTACATTCAAAAGACTGACGGCGGTTACGCCTATGAGCCAGGCAAGGGGGATTATGTGCGCTCCGGGCTGAAAACCGGCCTTGAGGTTGAGGCCAAAGTGGGCACCAACCCCTACAAATTCGGCGTGATTGGTTCGACGGACAGCCATAGCGGCCTTGCCAGCGCAGACGAAGACAACTTCTGGGGCAAAATGGCACGGGACAGTGTGCCGGAAAATAAAAGTGGCTTTGGTATTGGACGCAGACGAGTGACCGGTTGGGACATGGCTGCGCAGGGATTGGCCGCCGTATGGGCAAAAGAAAATACACGCGAAGCGATTTTCGCGGCATTCAAACGCAAAGAGGTATACGGCACCACAGGGCCACGAATGAAGGTCCGCTTTTTCGGCGGGTGGGACTTCAGCGGACTTGATGACCGAATGAGCAATATTGCTGAAATTGGCTACCGCGATGGTGTGCCCATGGGGGGTGACCTTACTCGTCCATCAACAAACGATATTGCACCGTCTTTCATCATCCAAGCAGTGCAAGACCCACTCGGTGTTGGGCTCGACCGCATCCAAGTTGTGAAAGGTTGGTTGGGCGACGATGGTGCCACTCACGAGCGCATATTTAACGTGGCCTGGGCTGGCGACCGTTCCTTGAGTGAAAGCGGCAAATTGCCAGCACTTGCGGATACAGTCGACCGGAACACAGGCAATTTGACACAAGACCCGGGGGAGCCTGAGCTCATCACCGTATGGCAGGACCCCACATTTAACCCGGATGAGAGAGCCTTTTACTATCTGCGAGTATTGCAGGTGCCAACAGCGCGCCATTCGCTTCTTGATGCCATTGCGTTGCAAATGGACCCGCCTAAAACAGGGCCGGCGGTTCAACAGGAGCGTGCGTATAGCTCAGCGATTTGGTATACACCCTGATCCAAATCGAAATGGGGTGAGTTCAAGTCATGATGCAGGCCTTCAAGCAGCCGCTGGTTCAATTTTTGATTGGCGGCTTTGCCCTCTTTGTTTTGTTGTCGGTTGTGGGTACCGAACCGGAAGAAGACGATGCCAATATTGTCGTAACTGAGCCCGCACTGCTGACGTTTTTGCAGTTCCAGGATAAGGCTTTTGATGAAGCTCAGGCCAAGGCCCTTTTCGACGCGTTGGATGATCAAGCGCGACAAAGGCTGGTCGATGAATATATTCGCGATCAAGTCATGGTGCGCGAAGCGATCAGCCTTGGGCTTGACGAAAACGATGACGTGATCCGCCAGCGGTTGATCCAGAAAATGGATTTTCTGTTTCAAGGGTTTGCGGATTCGATGGCGCAACCGACCGAGGAAGAACAGCGCACCTTTTATGAAAGATATGCGGGTCGATACGAACAGCCAGCTGCGGCAACATTCACACACGTGTTTTTCAATGCCAGATCTCGACCTGATGGTCAGGCGCGTATTGATGCAGTATCGATATTAGCGCAACTTCAAAGTGAGAATATCTCCTTTGAGGATGCCGGAAAGTTCGGCGACCGCTTCTTTTTCTTGCGTAATTATGTGGAAAGAAGTGAGCAGTTGGTTGAGGACCATTTTGGGCACGACATGACAGTGAAAATTTTCGCCGGTGATCCTGTCGCTGGCTGGTTTGGACCGATAACCAGTAAGTATGGCGAGCACCTGGTGTTGCTGCGCGCACGCAGGGCAGCACGCAGGCTGACGTTTGAAGAGGCACAGCCCCAAGTGCTTGATGACTTGCTGATAGAGCGCCGTAATGAAGTGCGGCGAAACGCCTATGAAGAACGCGCTCAAAATTACTCGGTCGATACTAGCGCTCTAGGAACCGACTGATGCGTGCATTGTTTGTTTTGCTTATGGTGCTTCTTACTTCGCCTTTGGGTGCGCATGAGGGTCGGCCAATCCACATTCAGTTAACGGCGCTGGAGGCCAACCGCTTTGACCTAACCTGGAAAATCCCCCCTGTTCTAAGAGCCGCAGAGATGCCCGAGTTTGCATTGATTGGTGCAAACTGTCGTTCAACGGACGCTCCTTCTGGTTTTGTCGGCCGGCAACTGTTTGCCTGTGGGGGTACGCCCGAGGCAGTTGACATAGTGTTCCCAGAATTCAACCCAGCGTTATCTACGTTGTTAGAGCTCAGGCAACTGAATGGGGCGCAGCATAACCTGTTCGTTGGCCCTGAGGTGCGATCAATCCCATTGCCTGAAGAGCAATCCTTTACTGCGGTTGCCGAGCAATATTTGGGTGCAGGTTTTGACCATATTTTGGAAGGGTTTGATCACCTTCTTTTCGTTTTCTGCCTTCTGTTTGTGGTCGGCAGTTTCCGGCGTATTTTCTGGGCCGTTACGGGATTCACTCTTGGACATTCCCTCACACTTGGTTTGACGGCGTTTTATGGTTGGTCGCTGCCCGGCGAATTTGTTGAACCCTTGATCGCACTCAGTATCGCAATGCTTGCTGCAGAAAAACTGGTGGCCGACCGTTCACCTGATACCCGGAAACCCATAGCGTTCAAATATCCAGCTATGGTTGCCTCGGTGTTTGGGCTTTTGCATGGCTTTGGATTTGGCGGTGCCCTTGCCGAGATCGGTTTACCTTATGGTTATTCACTGACTGCCCTTGCGTTCTTCAATATTGGCGTAGAATTTGGGCAGATTGCATTCATAATCGCTGTGCTGGTGGTAGGGAAATTGGCGCAGTTGGCAGTCAAAATGTCCGAAGGCCAGCTGGCTTTTGCAACTAGAGTATTTCTGTATCCAGCGGGTATTCTTGCCGGCTATTGGACCGTGGAGCGCGTCGCTGGCATCGTCATCTAGTTTTGCTGACATATTGGTGAATGCACAGCCCTTTACAGATGCCAAGCGGCATCGTTACAGTCTGCACCGGGCAACAAGAATTCTCACGAAAGGGTGGAGCGTTGAAGAAATCATACATGGCCGTGTTGACAGCGGCATTGCTGGCAGGCTGTTCGCCGCAAGCGACCAATGAAGCAGCAACGGAAACTGCTGAAACAGAAAATGTTTCCTACGTACCGGTGGGGTGGCTTGCCAAAACACTGCCGGAAATCGCCGCCGGTCTGCAGTCTGGAGAAGTTACCTCTGTCGATCTTGTGCAGGCATACATTGAGCGGGTCAACTCGGTGGATTGGTCAGGGCCAACACTTCAAAGTGTTTTGTCAATCAATCCCGATGCAATTGCAATTGCTGCAGAGTTGGATGCCAAACGCGCTGCTGGCGAAATTGTTGGCCCGCTGCACGGTGTTCCAATTCTATTGAAGGACAATATTGAGTCCGCTGATAATCTGGCGACAACCGCAGGCGCGCTTGCTCTCAAAGACAACATCACCGGTCGAGATTCACCCCTGGCGGCTGGCCTGCGGCAAGCTGGTGCGATTATTCTTGGAAAGGCGAACCTTAGCCAGTGGGCGAACTTTCGTTCCAATGATAGTATGAGTGGTTGGACCGCGCTTGGTGGTCAGGTCCACAACCCGCACATCCTGAACCGCAATCCATGCGGTTCGAGCTCTGGTTCAGGTGCTGCGATGGCCGCTTCCATGGCAGCCGGGACCGTTGGCACAGAAACCAATGGATCGATTATCTGTCCTTCCACCGTTAACGGCGTGGTCGGTTTCAAGCCGACGGTTGGACTGGTTTCCCAGCAATATATTGTGCCTATTTCATCGTCGCAGGACACAGCTGGTCCGATGACCAAAACGGTGCGTGGTGCTGCCATGATGCTGAACGCTATGGCGACTGGGGACGCGAAAACAGACTATGTTACTGCCCTTGACGCCGGGTCTCTTGAGGGCAAGCGTGTTGGGGTACTGCGCTTTGCAGAAGGTTCAAACGCCGACATCGTCGCCTTGTTCAATACTGCAGTTGCTGAACTGGAAGCAGCAGGTGCAGTTTTGGTGGAGATCAGTGATAATCCGGTCACCGTCGAGGGCTTTGGCCCAAGCTCCCGCCAAGTGCTGTACCATGAGTTTAAAGCGACATTGAACGAGTATCTCGAGAGCACACCAGACACAGTCAAAACCAGAACGCTCGACGAACTGATCGCGTTCAATCTCGAGAACGCTGACATCGAACTGGCGCTTTTTGATCAAAGCATATGGGATACGTCAGCACCGCTTGATGGCCTTGATTCCCCTGAATACATCGAGCACCGGGACAAAGTTCAGAAAGCAACGCGCGAGGATGGCATTGATGCGCTGATCGCTGAGCATAACCTGGACTTTATGGTGTCTCCATCAGGACCAGTTCCTGGGCAAATTGATCCAATCAATGGTGACGTGTGGCCATCGTTCCCGGGCGCGGGCTGGATTGCTGCAATTGCTGGTTATCCGCACGCCACAGTGCCCATGGGTGGTGTTCACGGGATGCCGGTTGGTTTTTCCTTCATTGGAGCCAAAGGTAAGGATGCTCAAATTCTGTCGTACGCCTATGCCTATGAACAGCGGACAAACCTGCGCCTTGAGCCGCAATACCTGCCAACGTCTGATATGCGGGAAGAGATCAAAGAGAACATGAAAGGCTATTTGCGACGTTAGTCGCTAAGCCAGGCTTGCTGAAGCCCGTCACCAAGGTGGCGGGCTTTTTTTTATGAGCGATCAACTGGTGTGGGTACTTTAGCTCTGGCGGCTATATCGAGCGCGCTGAACATTGGCTGGAAAGCTGGCCGTTTGACATATTTACCATCGCCTTTGTTGGTCATTAGTTCACCGTCTTTGTAGCGGACCTTGCCATTAGAGATAGTGTGCGACGGCAGGCCGGTCACTTCCATGCCTTCAAAAACATTGAAGTCCACATTCTGATGGTGGGTCTTTGCAGAAATTGTTTTTGTGGCACTTGGGTCCCACACAACAATGTCGGCGTCAGACCCTACGCCTATTCGGCCCTTGCGAGGATAAATGTTGAAGATGTTTGCAGTATTGGCACTTGTAACAGCGACAAACTCTTCTTTCGTGAGCTTGCCGGTTGAAACGCCGTGGGTCCACAGGACTGCCATCCGGTCTTCAACGCCCGCGGTGCCGTTTGGAATCATAGTGAAGTCATCCTTGCCCATCGCCTTCTGGCCAGCGCAAAAACAGCAATGATCAGTTGCGGTGGTTTGCAAGCTTCCAGACTGCAGGCCTTTCCACAGTGCTTCCTGATGGTGCTTTTCCCTGAAGGGTGGCGACATTACGTGCGCGGCGGCAAACTCAAAGTCAGGATGGCGATACACGCTCTCGTCAATCAGCAGATGACCCGCAAGTGCTTCGCCAAACACCCGTTGTCCTTCGAGGCGGGCGCGAATGATTTCATCAAGGGCATCCTTGGTGGAGACATGCACCAGGTAAAGCGGCACGCCAATTACCTCAGCGAGACGAATGGCGCGGTTAGCGGCTTCCCCCTCTGCCGCTGGTGGGCGAGAAAGCGGGTGAGCTTCGGGGCCTGTCATACCCATTTCCAGAAGCTTTTTCTGAAGTTGGAACACCAGTTCACCGTTTTCTGCGTGCGCGGTAACAATCGCACCAAGCTCCACAGCGCGCGTGAAACTGTTATAGAGCACTTCATCTTCGGCCATGATGGCGCCTTTGTAGGCCATGAAGTGCTTGAAGCTGTTTACCCCTTCTTCGCGCACCAGCGTGCCCATGTCCGCGTGCACGCTGTCATCCCACCATGTAACCGCCACATGGAAACTATAGTCAGCGCAGGCTTTTTCCGACCAACCCCGCCATATGCGGTACGCATCCATGAGAGGCTGCTCCGGGTCCGGGATCACAAAATCGATAATCATTGTGGTGCCCCCGGCAAGGGCAGCTGCAGTGCCTGTATAGAAATCCTCACTTGCTACTGTTCCCATGAAAGGGAGTTGCATGTGTGTGTGCGGATCAATACCGCCCGGCATGACATATTGGCCGCCCGCATCGATAACTTCCGCACCCGTAGGAGCCTCCAAGTCTTCCCGGATCGCGACAATGACACCGTCGGAAATCAGAACGTCTGCACGCTGACTGGCGTCTGCGTTAACAACGGTTCCCCCTTTAATCAAAAGTGACATGATAAGCTGTCCTTTCTAACGTTTCGCGAGCAAATAATATAGCACACCGGCAATCGCGAGACCGACAAACCAAGCATAGCTGTATAGCGTGTCAAAGATGGGTGCGACGGCACCAATAAGGCCTGCTGCATGCAGGAAACCTGGCAGGTTGGGCAAAATACCAACGATCAGAGCGATCAAACCGGCCGACTGCCATTCCGGGTACTCGCCGCCGTGCTTGAACAGGCTTGCGCTATCCAGTTCGCGGGCGCGTACCAAAAAATAGTCTACAATGAGTATGCCTGCGATTGGTCCCAGCAGCGCTGAGTATCCGACTAGCCAAACGAACAAATAGTCTCCTGCTGTTTCAAGAAGCTTCCAAGGAAAAATGGCGATGCCGATGCCGGCAGTAATATAGCCACCCATGGTGAAGCTGATCTTGCTTGGGCTTAGGTTTGAAAACCCGTAAGCCGGTGCCACCACATTTGCCGCTAAATTGGTGGTCAGGGTCGCGACGACAAGAGCCGCCAGCGCGACAACAACGCCCATGCCGCCCATGCGACCAGCGAGGGCTACCGGGTCCCATATCGCTTCGCCAAAAATTGTTACAGTTGCGGATGTCACCGCAACACTGATGAAGGCGAACAGCGCCATCGGTAGCGGTAGGCCAAGAGCCTGACCCAGCATCTGGTCTTTCTGCGATTTTGCGAACCGGGTAAAATCAGGAATGTTGAGCGCCATTGTTGCCCAGAAGCCCACCATCGCCGTCAGGCTTGCAATAAATACTGGCCAGAATTGGCCTTCACGGCTGCCGCCCTCGCCAAACTGGGATGGTGCCGCGAGCATTTCACCAAACCCGCCTGCCGTAACATAGGCCCAGGCCAAAAGAACGAGGCCCATCAAAATGAGGAAAGGTGCGGCGTAGGTTTCAAGCCAGCGGATGCTTTCGGTACCATTTTTGATGAAATAGAGGTGCAGGGCCCAAAAGCCGATGAAGCACAGAAATTGGCCCAAATCGATGCCAAAGAAGGGCAGGGCTTCGCCCGCAATTGCGTCTCCGGTCAGGGCGTTCACGATTACATAAATTGCTGAACCACCAACCCATGTGTTGATGCCAAACCAACCACATGCGACCAGACCGCGGGCAAGCGCTGGAATGCGGGCCCCTTTGGTGCCAAAGGCGGACCGAAGCAAAACCGGGAACGGAATACCGTGCGCGGCCCCTGCCTGCCCGATCAGGATCATAGGTACGAGAACAATTACGTTGCCAAGCAGCACGGTCAGGACAGCCTGCCACCAATTCATTCCCTCGGAAACCAAGCCTCCTGCGAGCATGTAAGTGGGTACGCACACCACCATTGCAACCCAGAGCGCGGCGTAGGATTTCCAATCCCATGTGCGCGTCTCTGCCGTTGTGGGTGCTAAGTCTTCGTTCCAAAGATCGCTATCATATTCTGCCATAAAGTCCCCCGGTTTTTGATCCCCCCAGATCAAGCTATTCGCCGTCTGTTAGCCTACCATAGGTGCTTGGTCGACGGTCGCGGAAAAATTGCCAGGTGTTCCTGACTTCTTTCACGAGACCCATGTCCATGTCATGGATGATCAATTCGTCCTGGTCACGGCTGGCTTCCGCTTCAATCTGTCCGCGCGGGTTCACAAAATAGCTTTGGCCGTAAAACTCACCGATGTCCCATGGGTCTTCCCGGCCCACCCGGTTGATGGCCCCTATCCAGCAACCGTTGGCAACGGCTGCCGCTGGCTGCTCCAGCTTCCAAAGATATTCTGACAGGCCCGCAACTGTCGCCGATGGGTTCACTATATATTCCGCGCCGTTCAGTGCCAGCGCGCGCCAGCCCTCAGGGAAATGCCTGTCATAACAGATGTAAACGCCGAGCTTGCAGTATTGCGTTTCAAAAACGGGCCAATCAGATGCGCCCGGTTTGAAGAAGAATTTCTCCCAAAAACCGGCAACCTGCGGGATATGGGTTTTGCGATATTTGCCTAGATAGCTGCCATCGGCGTCAATCACTGCTGCAGTGTTGTAATAGATGCCGGTGACATCATCCAGCTCGTAAATCGGCACGACAATGACCATCTTGTATTTCTTGGCGTAGGTCTGCATCAGGGTGGTCGTTGGTCCGCCGGGAATCGCTTCCGCACTTTCGTACCATTTGCTGTCCTGGCTTGGGCAGAAGTAGGGCTGCGTGAAAACTTCCTGGAAACACAGAACCTGAACGCCTTTTTGTCCGGCTTCTTCAATCAGCGGAATATGTGCTTCGATCATCGCTTTGCGGATGGTCTCCGGATCGTTATCAGTTGATGACTTGAGTGCCATCTGAATAAGGCCGCCGCGCAACATTGAACTTGTGTTGATTGCCATAAAGTACCCTTTCTAACCCATGCTCGGGAAAGTGAATTCAGCGCCGGACCGAATGCCGGTTGGCCAGCGCGATGTAATTGTTTTGAGACGAGTGTAAAAATGAACGGCTTCTGGTCCATAAATGCCGTGTGCCCCAAATATGGAACGTTTCCAGCCACCAAAGCTATGGTAAGCCACTGGTACGGGTATCGGCACGTTCACGCCGACCATGCCGACCTGGATGCGGCTGGTGAAATCGCGTGCGGCATCCCCATCGCGAGTGAAGATCGCTGTGCCATTACCATATTCGTGGGCATTGATCAGATCGACCGCTTCGTCATAGCTGTTTGCCCGTAATACACTGAGCACGGGACCAAAGATTTCTTCCCTGTAAACAGTCATTTCCGGTGTCACCCGGTCCAGAAGTGTGCCACCAACCCAATAGCCATTTTCATAGCCCTGCAGACGGAACCCGCGTCCGTCTACAACCACCTCGGCGCCCTCTTTGTCGCCTTGTGCGATCAGACCCTCAATGCGTTCCTGCGCGGCCTTGGTAATTACGGGTCCCATCTCAGCGTCCGGGTCGGTAGATGGTCCAATTTTCAGGGAGCGAACTTGCGGTGCCAGTTTTTCAATCAGTTTATCCGCCGTTTCTTCTCCGACAGGAACAGCAACACTAACCGCCATGCAGCGTTCACCCGCAGAGCCAAACCCGGCCCCCATCAAGGCGTCTGCCGCTTGGTCAATATCGGCATCGGGCAGGATCACCATATGGTTTTTGGCACCGCCAAGCGCCTGCACACGTTTGCCGGAAGCTGTGCCGCGGGTGTAAATATATTCCGCGACGGGAGTTGAGCCAACAAAGCTGACGGCTTGCACGTCGGGGTGGTCGAGAAGCGCGTCAACCGCAACTTTGTCACCATGAACCACATTCAAAACACCGTCTGGCAGCCCGGCTTCATTGAACAGCTCATGCACCAAATTGGCGCTTGATGGATCGCGTTCTGAAGGTTTCAGGACAAAAGTATTACCGCATGCGATAGCCATCGGGATCATCCACAAAGGCACCATTGCCGGGAAGTTGAAAGGTGTGATGCCTGCCACAACACCGAGCGGTTGACGGTCTGAGTAGCTGTCTATCGCAGGGCCGACATTGCGCGTGAAGTCACCCTTCAAAAGCTCCGGGATACCGCACGCGTATTCCACCACCTCAAGCGCGCGGGTGACCTCGCCGAGTGCGTCGTCATGGGTCTTGCCATGCTCGGCGGAGATTGTCCGCGCCACATCATCGGCCCGCGCTTCGAGTATGTCGCGCAGCCGAAACATCACGCGGGCGCGCTTGGCAGGCGGTGTATTTGCCCAGCCATCCAGTGCAGTCTTTGCTGCTGCTACTGCTGCTTCTACCTGGGTTTTCTCTGCCATCGCCACTGCAGCGATTTGCTCGCCGGTGGCAGGGTTGAAAACAGCTGCAGGTGAACCACCACTTCCATCGCCTGTGCCACCAATAATGTGCTGAATGCTTTCCATGAGGCCTAATCCAGTGTTTTCAGGATGTCGCGAATAGTGTCGAACGCGAAATCAATGTGAGATTTTTCAATGATCAGCGGCGGCGAGAGCGCGATTGTGTCGCCCGTCGTGCGGATCAAAAGCCCTTTGTCATAAGCCTGGAGAAAAGCGTCAAATGCGCGTTTTGTCGGAGCGCCAGGAATGCCCTCAAGCTCAATACCCGCAATCAAACCTAAGTTTCTAAGGTCAATGACATTCGGAAGATCCTTCAGGCTGTGCACCGCATCTTCCCAGTAGCTCGCAAGCTCACTGCCGCGCGTTAGCAGCCCATCTTCCTCATAAGTATCCAGCGTGCCGAGGGCCGCCGCGCACGCCATTGGGTTACCGGAGAATGTGTAGCCGTGGAAGAACTCCACCATATTCTCAGGGCCCTGCATGAAAGCCTCATAGATTTTATCTTGCACAAACACCGCACCCATCGGAATGACACCGTTTGCAAGCGCTTTTGCCGTTGTTGTAATGTCCGGGATTACGCCAAAATAGTCTGCAGCAAACGGGGTGCCCAAGCGACCATAGGCTGTGATCACTTCGTCAAAAATGAGCAGGATGCCGTGCTGATCACAGATTTCACGCAGCCGCTCCAGATATCCTTTTGGCGGCAATATGACGCCCGCAGAACCCGCGAGCGGCTCTACGATCACTGCAGCGATTGTGGAGGGGTCGTGCAGGTCACAGAGCCGCTCTAGGTCGTCCGCCAGCCATGCGCCGTGCGCCGGCTGTCCTCGCGAAAATCTGTTTTCTTCCAGGCCATGGGTGTGGCGCAGGTGATCAACGCCGTTCACCAACGAGCCAAACATTTTGCGGTTGGCTGGCATACCGCCCACCGACATGCCGCCAAAATTGACGCCGTGATAGCCTTTTTCGCGGCCAATGAGGCGCGTACGGTGGCCTTCGCCGCGCGCCCGGTGGTAAGCAATCGCCATTTTGAGGGCGGTCTCGACAGACTCCGACCCAGAGTTTGTGAAGAAGATTTTGTTCAAGGCACCTGGCATCATGCGCGCCAGGCGGCTCGCAAGCTCAAACTGTTTTGGGTGCCCCATCTGGAAGGCGGGTGCATAATCAAGTTCGGCCGCCTGTTTCTGGATCGCTTCCACAATGCGCGGCCTGTTGTGACCTGCGTTGCAGCACCAGAGACCGGCAATGCCGTCCATCAGGTCACGCCCGTCAGACAGTTTGAAAAACATACCATCAGCCCCCACCACCATACGGGGGTTCGCCTTGAACTGCCGGTTAGCAGTAAACGGCATCCAGTATGCCTCAAGGTCATTCGCCTTTTGGCCAGCATCTAATGCACTCATCTCAGCCTCCACCCTTCTGATTTGTGCAATCTATGTATTGTACCCCTTATTCAGCCGCTGCTTTCATTGGGTTCAGCGGATGTTCGGGCCAGGTTACATAGGGTTTATCGTCCTCAACAGGGCGCATCTCAATGCAGTCTGGCACAGGGCACACGTGGGCGCACAAGTTGCAGCCCACACATTCTTCATCAACCACGGTGAAGCGACGCTTGCCGTCTTCTGCCACCGAAAAATCAATGGCTTGGTGCGATGTGTCTTCACACGCGATATGACACCGTCCACACTCAATGCATTTATCCGGGTCGATAAAGGCTTTGGTGTCGAAATTCATATTGAGCTCGTTCCAGTCGACAGTGTTTTTCACTGCCATGCCGCGGAAGTCTTCAATAGATTTATAGCCTTTCTGGTCCATAAAAGCGGACAATCCGTCAATCATGTCATCAACAATTCGGAAGCCATACAGCATGGCAGCTGTGCATACCTGCAAAGCATTGGCACCAAGAGCAATAAATTCTGCGGCATCTTTCCAGGTCTCAATACCGCCGATTGCCGATATGTCGATGCCTTGTGTCTCTTGGGCACGCGCAATTTCCGCGACCATATTCAGCGCAATTGGCTTAACCGCCGACCCGCAATAACCACCGTGCGTACCTTTGCCACCCACAACAGGGTTGGGGGCCATAGCGTCAAGGTCCACTGACACAATAGAGTTGACGGTGTTAATAAGTGAAACAGCATGCGCACCGCCCTGCTTGGCGGCTTCAGCAGGCCACAAAATGTTGGTGATGTTCGGTGTCAGCTTATTAAACACCGGAATATCAACGGCTTCCCGTACCCACCGTGTGGTTTGTTCCACCATTTCGGGCACCTGGCCAATGGCGCTTCCCATACCGCGCTCGCACATGCCATGCGGGCAGCCAAGGTTGAGCTCAATACCTTGAACGCCTGAGTTTGCGATCTTGATTGCCAGCTCTTTCCAGGCCTGCTCATCGATGGGTGCCATCATGGAACCGATAATCACGCGGTCAGGCCATTCTTTGCGGCATTGCTCGATTTCCTGGAGATTAACATCCAGAGGGCGATCAGAAATCAGCTCAATGTTGTTAATCCCGATGACGCCCCGTCCACTATCGTGGTGCGCGCCGTACCGACTGGATACATTCACAACCGGAGGATCTTCACCCAGGGTTTTCCAGACAACACCGCCCCAACCGGCCTCGAAAGCCCTGACAACATTATAGTATTTGTCGGTAGGAGGTGCGGACGCCAACCAGAACGGATTGATGCTCTCGATACCTGCAATTGTGCAATTGAGGTCAGCCATTTGCGGCTCCTTTCAAATAGGCATCGATCGCATGGGCGGCTTGCTTGCCGTCTTCAACGGCTTGCACGGTCAGATCCTCGCCCGATCGAATACAATCACCGCCTGCAAATACGCCTTTGAGACTGGTTGAATAATCAGCAGAGGCTGCAATTTTGCCGCCGGCAATCTCAAGTCCGGACAAGGCCTCGAGGCTCAGTTGTTGGCCGATAGCTTTCAGGATCATGTCTGCCGGCACTTTGAAACTGTCGCCTGTTCCAGCAAGCTTGCCGTTCATCATGCGGGTGCGCTCAAACTTGATGGCCTTGACATGCGTATCGCCCTTGATCGACTGCGGCTTGGCCCAGAGTTGCACATTCACACCGTTTTTTCGTGCGAGCTCAACTTCATAGGGTGTGGCGCTCATTCCATCTTCTCCGCGCCTATACACCAGCGTGACATTTTCGCTCCCCAGCTTTTTGCTTTGCACTGCCGCATCAATGGCGGTGTTGCCACCGCCAATAACGACAATATCCTTGCCAACTGCGACGGTTGATTTGTCTTCCGCCTGGCGCAAGCGCTCGATGAAGTCGATGGCGTCTTCAACGCCCGGCAAGTCTTCTTTATCAAGACCCAGCTTGTTGGTGCCGCCCAGGCCGACGCCAACAAAAACAGCGTCATGCGTTTGTAGCAAATCTTTTAGGTTCAGGTCTCGTCCGATAGGCTGGTCATACAAAATTTCGATGCCGCCAATCTGGAGCAGGAACTCCACTTCCTTTTGCGCGAAATTATCCACCATTTTGTAGGCAGCCAGGCCATATTCATTCAAACCGCCTGGCTTTGCTTTGGCTTCATACACTTTCACCGAGCGACCAAGCATTGACAGCCTGTGTGCACAGGCGAGACCTGCGGGGCCTGCGCCAATAACAGCGATCGTTTTGCCGGTTTCGTCGCCCCTTTTAAAAGGGTGTTCTCCGCCAGCCGCCATCAAGTGGTCCGTTGCAAAGCGCTGCAGCAGGCCAATTTCAACTGGGTTTTCTTCACCGTGGTTTCGCACACAAGCCTGCTCGCACAATACCTCGGTCGGGCAGGCGCGGGCGCAGGTGCCCCCCATGATGTTTTCGCTCAGGATCGTTCGCGCTGCGCCGTCGGTGTTACCGGTGCGGATTTGATGAATAAATGTCGGAATATCAATGCCGGTAGGACAAGCTTGAATGCAGGGAGCATCATAGCAGTAGATGCAATGCTCCGCCGCAGCGATCGCTTTGATCGAATTCAGAGGTTTGTGGAGATCGTCGAATCTGGCTTCGACGTCTTCCGCTGACAGACCGCAAGATGGTGGCCCTTTTTCAAGTCCATCCGGCATACCCGCTCCCTTATTCCTATGTTGACAATAAGTTACCTATCCCTGACTTTTTAGTCAAGAATATATCATTATGATGCTAGTGGGCGCAATTTTCCTGTTCATTGGTTGAGGATCACGTAATTATAAAACAAGTTTGTTTCGGGGATTTTGCAACGGGAGCTGAACATGGTGTTGACAAGGTCAATTGGGCTAGCTTCGGCTTTGATTTTGGTTGGGTGCAATGGCGGTGATACATCTCCCGCCGAACCGTTTAATTTTGTTGAAGCCACCATTGCTGACGTTCAGGCTGCAATCACGGGCGGAGAAGCCTCCTGCAAAGACATTGTGACCGGCTATTTGGCGCGCATTGAAGCTTTTGATAAGCCGACGGGGCTTAACGCGATTACTGAAATCAATGCAAATGCTTTGGCCAAAGCGGAGGCGATAGATGCAGCCCTAGAGGCGGGGGAAAGTGTTGGTCCGCTGTTCTGCGCGCCTTTGTTGGTAAAAGACAATTTTGATACGTTTGATATGCGCACAACTGGTGGTTCAGTGGCGCTCAAGGATAGTATCCCGCCTGACGACGCTTTTATGGTGCGCAAACTTCGCGAAGCAGGCGCTATAATCCTTGCAAAAACCAATATGGCCGAATGGGCTTTCAGCCCTCGTCAAACGGTTAGCTCTTCCTATGGCACCACCACAAATGCTTATGACCAAACGCGCACCCCGGCTGGCTCAAGCGGGGGCACCGCATCCGGCGTCGCGGCCAGTTTTGGCGTTGCTGGTATGGGCACAGATACCGGCAATTCCATTCGTGGTCCATCGTCCCATTTGGCACTTTTTGGCATTCGATCAACGATCGGGCTAACAAGCCGGGACGGTGTTATTCCACTATCGTTCGATTGGGACATAGCGGGACCTATGACCAGAACGGTTGAAGACGGTGCGCGTCTTTTTGATGTAGTGGCGGGCCATGACCCAGACGATCCGTTCACAGAACTGGGTAAAGGCAAGCGGGAGGAAAATTACACCAGCTTTCTGCAAGCTGATGGCCTTGCTGGCGCACGCATTGGTGTGCTTAGAAGCCTCGTGAACACTGAAGACGCCGATCCGGAGGTTGTAGCTGTATTTGAACAGGCAATGGCTGACCTCGAAGCTGCCGGCGCGGAGCTTGTTGATCCGTTTGAAGTAGACAATTTTCAAGCTCATCTGGAGGCCGATGTGTTTTGCGTGCGCTTTCGATATGACATGCAGCAATATCTCGCGTCTTTGGGGCCGAGCGCCCCGATCAAAGACGTGATGGAAGTCTACGACAATGGCGATTATTCGCCTTATATAAAAGGTGGCCTGGAGTTTTTCGGTGGCGCACCATTTGGCCAACATCCAGCAGAGGCGGACCCGCCTTGCCTCGACTACCCAAACCATCCAGAAAGGAAAGCCTATAAAGAGGACTTGATGGCGGCTATGGATGCCGCGAGCGTGGATGCGATTATCTTTCCTACATGGACCAACCCACCTGCCCCGCTTGATACAGCCATTGACGACTATAAAGGCGATAATAGCCAACTTGTGGCACCGCCAACCGGGTTACCTGCGGTGAGCGTGCCCATGGGATATACATACGGTAAATGGCCTGCGGGACTGCAGATTTTGGGTCGCCCCTTTAGTGAAGGCGTATTAATAAAGTTCGCTTATTCCTATGAACAAGCCACCCAGCACCGCCGACCCCCAGAGGGATTTGCATCAGAAGTGCGTTAGCGCCAGAACTCAACATAAAACCGGCAGCCATCAATAGGTTTAACATGATGGAGTTCTTCCGGCTGGACGACTCCAACGTCGTAAGGACGCAGAAGTTGGCGCTTGCCTTTTGAAGGAATGATATACTCCAAAGTACCTTCTTCAACGTGAATTATACCCCAGACACCTGCCTTGGTCGCGTGATCCTTTAGAAGCCCTTTTGGCACTGAAACGTCTGAAAAGACCGGTGTTTTCTTGTAGGGCACAACACCCGGTGGCAAGCCTATTGGCGATGAAGAGTGCGTCATGCTGCCGGGCTTTTCAACGACGGTAAACCAAACATACCGAGTTGCAGGCTACGGGCAATCATTTGTGATTTTTCGATAAAACGCTCAGCTACACTTGGTTCACACAAGTCCGTAACTGTATCTTCAAAAATGCCGAGCCAAACTGCAAAGTGGCGAGGTGAAACGTCAGTTAGTGCCTGATGCTTTGGCATGGGCTGACCTTTGTATCGTCCTGACGTATTCATTACCGAAGACCAGAAATCAACCATCGTAGCCAGATGAGGGTCCCAGTCTTTGATGGTGTTGTTGAACACAGGGGCAAGCACCGGGTGCTGGCGCACCCGGCCATAGAAAGTGCGCACAACCTCACGGATAAGCGTGTCAGGAACGGTGTGCATATTTTCCCTATTCTGCTGCCACGATATTATGAACGCCGCCGGGTTCCTGACCAGCCTTGATGGCGTTCGCAAAACCATGGTTGCGATCACGGTGACCCGCTTCATCTTCCCGAACTTTTAATACAACTTCCCGCAGCCGGGCAGTGGCAGGAAGGTCCCAATAGTCGATTGCGATTCGGGGCGCTGCAACATTTTCAAGCCGGCCAGCGTCAATTTCTTCAAGATAATGCGTGTAGCTGGTCACTGCTTCTTCTTCAAAGTAGCCCACAACTCGGTGCGCCGTTTTTGGAGAGAACAAATAGAGGAAAAAATAGATGTTGTAGAAAATCATCTGCACCGTCATCACCAGCATGCGCTCAAACACTGTAGGTTTAGCAATCTGGATAAAAGTCATCAGATGCATACGCTCATTGTCTGCTTCTTCCAAGAGCTCCGCGATCCAGCCCTGGTCGTCCCGAATATGCCGCAGAGCCTTGAGGTGTTGAAGCAAACCGCCAACCATGCCCGGAACAGCAGCCACAGTTTCAAGCACAACTGCGCGGTGGCCGTATCGCTTTTGAAAAAAACGATCCGCAAAGAAACGAAGTAGTTTCACGAAGGCGAACGCAAACCGATCACTGAAGCCATTGGGCGCGTGATGTTCTCCGTGTGCTACTGGCAATTTGGGTGTTTTTGCATGGGCTTTTTTTGCTGTGGCTTGCGGCGTCATGGGTGCCTCCTTTGTTTGCCGATTTTAGTGCCTCTGTTTTTAAACATGTATTTTTCATACACCATATAAGTCGGGCCTTGCATAAAAGCAATAAAAAAAATATATCTTTAACGGAACAGGAGTAAAAACATGCGCTTCACTCGCTACACCGACTATGCGCTCCGTGTGCTGATGTACCTGGGACGGAAGGGCGAAGACCTCTCCACTATCAAAGAGATCGCAGCCCGCTATGGCATATCGGAAAACCACTTGATGAAAGTGGTACATCAGCTTGGGCGCCATGGTTATATTACGACAATTAGAGGCCGCCAGGGAGGCATGCGGCTAGCTGCCGCGCCCGACAAAATTAACATCGGTGAGGTGGTGCGCGCCACTGAAGATGACTTGCGTATTGTGGAATGTTTCGACGACCAAACCAACACCTGCCCGATCACCAAGGTATGTGGCCTCGCTGGTATGATTGATGAAGCGCTAGCTGCGTTTCTTGCCGTTCTTGATCAAAAAACACTGGCTGATGTTTTGGGCAAAAGCGTCGGGCTTGGGGCGGCTCTAGAACTGGATTAGGGCGCTGCCTCCAGCCCCATTTTTTGGAGCAGTTCTGTATTTTCCGTCTGGCGAGCGAAGTCAGCCGCAGAGAAGCCGTAGCTGTTTTTGTGATTAAAATCGGCGCCGAGATCCAAAAGCTTCATGGTCGCTTCTATTTTGCCTTCGCCCAAGGTCCAGAGGAGCGGTGTCCCGCCTTCCCGGCCTTTGGGGTCTGTTTCGGCACCAGAGTCAGCGAGTAGCTGAACCATGTCAGCGCTTCCACTCAAGCCAGCCATATGCATCGGTGCGAGGAACAAAGCGCTGGCTTCTGATCTGTGATTTGGGTCAGCACCATTTGCGAGTAAAAAACGAACAACTTCAATTTTGCCATCACGGGCGGCTTCCATCAAAGGGGTAAAACCGATTTCGTCCGCGGCATCTACAGCGGCACCCGCCTCAACCAGTCGCTGCACAAGGTCAACGTTACCTGTTCTGGCTGCCATGCCTAAAACGGGCCGACCTGTGAAATCGGTTGCGTTTGCCGATGCGCCAATTGCAAGCGCATCTTCAAGGGTTTCTATGTTTTGTGCTTGGATGGCATCAATTAGCAATGCTGTATTTGGTGATGGCAGCGGCACATCCACCAACCTTGCCATGAGGCCGACAAAGTCCTGATGCCCGCGGCGCATGGCAATTTGACGGGGGTTGCCGTGACCTACTTGGTCTGTGTCAGCGCCAGCAGCCAGCAAAAGTTCAGCGACTTCGGTATAGCCGTAATAAGCCGCCCAATTGATGGCTGGGTCACCGTTGCTGTCGGCCAAATTTACATCTGCATCATTCTCAAGAAGCAGGTTGACCAGTTCCGCATTGTTATAAGCTGTCGCCATCATCAAAGGCGTAGCCCCAATGTTCTGCTTGTTGACAAAGTCAACGTGCGCACCCTTTGCAATGAGCACCCTCGCCACGTCGGCAGCTTGAGCACGCATAGCCTCGAAAAGAGGGGTAGCACCTGTTTCATTGACGGCGTTGGCGTCAGCACCTGCATCAAGTGCTGCAAGTGCGTCTGGCGGGCTTTTGTCGGCAACCGCCTTAAAAAGTGCTGCGTTGTCTTGCGCTGAGAGCGGTAGTGTAAATAAGTAAATGAAGATGGCCAGTGTGTGGAACAGCCGCATGTTTCTCTCCTTCCCCCAAAAGAGTTATGACTAACTCTAATAGAGATCGAGCAAAACAGAGCAACCTGACCGAAAGTTTAATATCCAGTCATCTCCAGATAGCCAACCGCGCGGTGACTGCCTGAAACCGTTACTGGGCCTTCCCAGTAGGGTATGCTGGTTGCCATCCAGCTCTTTGGATTTAGTGCCGCAACTTCCATATCAACTTTTCGCGAGGGCACAGTAATGCGCCACTTAATAGGGATTTGTCGGTTAGCGACTGAAGTATTCTCCAGCGGTGTCAAATTGAGCATATCCCGGTTTAAAGGTGTGGTTACCCCGCTCGCCGTTATCCAGCTGCCAGATACAAAACTGTCACCGGAATTGTCTCTCAGACTAAAAGCCATCAGGCGGTTACCGTCATCAAACTTGATGGAAAACCAGTCCCACCCTTTTTGATTTTCAGCCAGTGGCTGGCTGCTCCATTCGCGGTCCAGCCAAGCGCTCCCCGTTACGGTGTGGCGCTTGCCATCAATTGTGACGTTGCCTGCCACGTCCAAAAAAGGGTGGCTAAAATAGTAGGAGGCTTGACCTTGGTCTGATTTCACACTGTATCCATTGTCACCATGTTTAACTTCACCACCATCTTCTTGCAAAGTGAGATCGTAAGAGAAGCGGTCACTTCCGGCTTTTAACGTGTATGCACTTTGCCCACTCGCCTTGAACAGCCAATCGTCGATCCAGGTTTCGATCATATTGGCGTTGGCACCGGCCTGGCCTGAGCCGCCGCGCGCAAGCTTTTCGCCGTGAAAATGATGGTCGGCGGTGGTGACAGCCGCATGCCCCATCCAAAATTCGGTCGCGGACCAATTGCCCGCCTGCTCCATGGGGCTGCTTGCCTGTCGAAACAATGTCCATTGAAGGCCAATCTGGGTGCCGTCTTCGGCTTCTAGGTTGGCGGTGATATACCACCATTCGATGCGAAAGCCCGGATGGGGGCCATAATCTCTCGGGAATTCAAATTCTTTGCCGTACACAACTTGCTTGAACCCATCTGCGGTGGTGCCAAGACCGGCAAAACCTTGGGCGTTCGCGTTGGTCGCAGCTGCAAAAAAGACAAAAAGCATAAGGGTAGCTCTAATGCTCATGGGCAAATACCTTCGCCAAGTCTGCTGCCGAGGTCCTGAGAAGCTTCAAGAGAGGATACAGCGATGCCACAAAAGCTGTTACCAATCCCAGCAATCCTAGCGCCAGCCACTGCGATGGGAAAACCGAAAGCGGTAGGCGCCAACCAAACGCCGCCACATTAATCACATCCACCAGGCACCAGCTAATGGCAATGCCAAGCGGAATAGCGGTGATGGAGGTAAACAATGCCAGCAGAAGAATTTTTAATCCTTCGAGTCCGGTGATTTGGCGTCGACGAACGCCCATTGCCCAAAGCGGCGCAACTCCATTAATGCGAGCGCTGGCCAGTGTCAGCAAGCTGGTAATCATGGCAACCCCGGCCACACCTAGCGTAAGCGTGCTTAACGCCCCCGAGATCACAAATGTGCGCTCAAATACGCTTTTGGAGAAGTTTTTTAATCCAGCTTGCTCAATCATTTGGTCGGCTGGAATTTTCAAATGCTTTTCGATCTTCTCACGTTGTAATTGTGGGTTTTGCGTGATGAACGCAACGCGGCGCCGTTCACTGGATGGCCAAGCTGCTGCAACTGTCTCGTTTGGGAGTCTGATTTCAGATTGCGGGTTGCCATAGTCGCTGTACACACCTTGCACCCTAAGCTTCAAAGGCCCGGTCTCACTCTCGACTAACACCAGGTGACCTGGCGATAGTGACAGCCGATAATGCAATTGTTCGTTGATCAAAACACCGTTGCTTTCAATGGTGCTGGTCCACGGTGTTGGCCCCGCTTGTAACAATTGCCATGTGTCGCGGTAACTGCTGTGATCGCTAAAACCAGTCACATTTACCGGCATTCCATCAATAGAGGCTGTCGTGCCCCAGATGGGCAAGATGGCTTCCACGTTTGATTCCGATTGTGCCCAAGCGATGACTGACTTTGCCTGTTCGTTGGTTGACGCCAACACATACAAGTCAGCGGATAGCCGCTCTTCCAGAAACTCGTTAAAGGTTATGCGAAAGCCCGCTACCATTCCGCTGACACCAATATTGGTACCAAGAGCCAATAATAGCGCCATAAGTGCAAGGGATAACCCGGAAAGCTGTTGCCTGCTGTCTGCCCAAAACCATTGGGATAAGGGCCCAGACGACGTTTTGGCGCCGAGCCACAGGATGCCTGACAGAATGACAGGCAAAATAAAAGCTGCCCCTAACAATAGTCCGGCCATCACAATGAAAGCAGCAACTAGCCCAGACCCTATTTGAAACACGAGTCCCGCCACAGTGAAACAGGAAAGAGCAAAAAGTGCCTGGAACCGCAATGACCGCGTTTGTTGTGCGCGCCAGGCCGTTGTACCTCGTGCGTCAAAAAGTGCCATGCGGGAAACTTTCAAAAATGCCCCCAGCGAAGCGCCAAGTGCACCTAGTAAACTGACAGCAATGCCGCTTATCCACCAGCTGAGGTCTAACGATAGAGTGCCTCCAATCTGCGCTCCGTAAAGCCCTCGCAAACTGGCTGATACATCTGGCAACAGTTGCGCAGCAATCATGTACCCGCCTGCGATGCCTACAATACCTGCTACAAGCGCCAGAATGGTCATTTCCAGCACCAGTGACCCCAAAAGAGCGCGCAGAGAAACACCACATATGCGTAATGTCCGTAAAGCTGCAATGCGGTCTTCAATGGCCAAGCCAATGGCAGAGTAGACGATGAACAAACCTACCAGAAAACACAGCATGCCGAACGCAGTTAAATTCAGGTGAAAGCTGTCGGTGAGGCCAGCCAGGTCGATACTGACAGGTGGTTCAATCAACACCAGTGTACCTTGCCATTGGAGAGGCATGTCGGCTGCCGGGTTGGTACGCGTTTTCGTCAACATCAGTTTGCTAATCAGGCCTCTTTGGCCAAGAAGCCTTTGCACTGTTGCAATATCACCAAGCACCTGACCACCACCCAGATTTGGCTGAGGCCGGACCAGCGGCCTTTGCTCCTCCGGCAGACTTAGCAATAGGCCTTGCAGTCGGTCAGCGACTGCCGGATCTACAAGCAGTTCACCTGGATTGCCAAAGAAACTCAGAATGTCTGGACTTGCTTCGGTTTAGTGGAGAGCCTCAGAATAATCTGATTATGATGAGGAGTATGTTTTATGTCTTCACCCCACAGGGTTTATACTGAGGAATTTAAGCGGGAAGCGGTTCGCTTGAGTTATGAAAGCGGTCTGACGATTATTGAGGTTGCCTCTGACCTTGGTATAGGCCGATCGACACTGAACACATGGCGGCGTGAGTTTCGGGATGATGATAGCCCAGTTGCTACCAGTGAGGAGAGTTCAGAGAAGGAGCTGTCCCGTCTTCGCCGTGAGAACCAGATCCTCAGGGCGGAGCGCGACCTGCTAAAAAAGGCCACGGCTTTCTTCGCCAAGGAAAGTCGATGAGGTTTGCGCTTATTGATGCGAAGGAAGCGTGCCTGCCTGTTTCCAGGGCCTGCCGGTTACTAGGTGTCAGTGTCAGCGGCTATTATGCATGGAGAGGACGCCCTGTTTGCAAACGGGCGCAGGACGACAGGCGATATCTGGCCTATATCAAGTGCCTGTTCCATCAGTCGAATGGGACTTACGGCAGCCCGCGCATGACGGTTGAAATGCAGGAACAGGGATTACCTGTTGGCCGCAGGCGGGTTGCCCGCCTGATGCGGGAAGACGGGCTGAAAGCCAGACAGAAGCGCCGGTTCAAAAGGACAACAGATAGCGACCACAAAAACCCGGTTTATCCCAACCTGCTTGAGCGGGATTTTACAGCCGCAGCGCCCAACCGGAAGTGGGCTGGGGACATCAGTTATATCTGGACAGCGGAAGG
This sequence comes from Kordiimonas sp., assembly GCA_963921265.3. Classification (GTDB taxonomy): domain Bacteria; phylum Pseudomonadota; class Alphaproteobacteria; order Sphingomonadales; family Kordiimonadaceae; genus Kordiimonas. The sequence continues at coordinate 1,909,140 of OZ001196.2, read as the reverse complement.
CTGGCTTTACCTGGCCGTCATCATTGATCTGTATGCCCGCAGGGTTGTGGGCTGGGCAACAAGTGACAGGTTGAAGAAAGAGCTTGCCATCAGCGCTCTCGACAAGGCAATTATGCTGCGCAATCCATCACCTGGCCTGATCCATCACAGCGATCGCGGTAGTCAATATTGCTCCTACGAGTATCAAAAAAAGCTCAAATATCATGGCATGCGCGGATCCATGTCAGGGAAAGGCAATTGCTATGATAACAGTGTCGCTGAAAGCTTCTTCAAAACAATCAAAGTCGAGCTGGTGTGGCAAACAAGCTTCCAGACACGGGAACAGGCAACAACAAGGATCGGACACTATATTGATGCTTTTTATAATCCAGTGCGCAAGCACTCGACAATCGGCTATAAATCCCCCATACAGAAGGAAAGGACGATAGCCAATTAACTGAAATGGCTCTCCACTAAACCGAAGCAACTCCAGTCTTGGCCTCGAGGTACATCGATGTTGGTTGATCCTGCCTGCCCAAAAGTTAGAGGCTCAAAGCCAGTTATAGTCAGCCCCCCTGCAGGCGGGCCAAAGCGTCCTTGGACAATTGGTGTCACCAGGAAACCTGCTCGCCGAAAATCAGCAAATGCGGCTTCGTCAAATGGCCGCCTGTCCGGTCGCGCAAAGGCAGGCTGATCGAATGTCTCGAGCGTTGCAGCTGATCGGTCGTAACTGGCACGCGCATGATCATTCAGCGCCTGTACGGCGGTCCAAAGCGCGGTTGCAGATGCAAGCCCAATGATAAGTGTTGCAAGCTGAAGCTTGTGCCTACGCCAGTGGCTTAGCAGGGTGGCAAAAAGCAGCAAAGGCGTCTGACCGGAGCTTATCATTCTAATCGTCCGCCTTTGAGCCGTAATATGCGATCTGCTTTTTCTGCCAGCCGACGACTGTGAGTTGCCATCAGGAAGGCTGCTTGTGTTTCCTTGACCAAATCAAATGCAAGGGCAATAACAACATCGCTTGTATCTTCGTCCAGGTTGCCCGTTGGCTCATCTGCAAGAATAAGGCTGGGCTTAGTGGCGAACGAGCGTGCGATTGCAACCCTTTGTTGTTGACCACCCGAAAGTTGTTCCGGGTATCTGTCCAAGAGTTCTTCCAGTCCCAGCCGTATCACTAGTGAGTTTTGCCAACTGGGATCGAAACGTCCGGCTAGCTTGGCTTCAAAACCAATATTGCCTTCGACTGATAAACTGGTGATCAAATTAAACTGCTGAAAAATCAGGCTGACATCATACCGCCTCACGTTCGCGCGCGCGGCTTCATCGAGCTTTTCGATTTTGCTCCGGTTTATTTGAATGCTGCCCGCATTGATGGCATCCAAACCAGCAATCACGTGAAGCAAGGTGCTTTTCCCGCAGCCACTTTCGCCCATAAGCGCAACAGTTTCTCCTGCGGCTATGTCAAAACTGAGGCCTTTCAGTACCTCGACCCTTCCTTGAGGTGTTGAGTAACTCTTTTTAAGATTGCTTACCTGCAGCATCCACTGACCTCGCAACGCGGTGTTTTCCCATCACAGATAACACACCGCACCCTTGAAAGGGTGCGACTTTTCGTCATTACTTTACGAGATAGGGGTGCTCCTCGATCAGCTTGCGAGACGGAGTTGGGATTGATCGGCTTCCATAATGTACGCACCGTACGGTGAAAGCACACCATCTGTGTCTGTCTCGCCCACAGTCCAAACTATTTGTCCATCGAAAGCCACCGGTTTGGCTTGTGGGTCCGCGCTCAAGTTGAATACGCACAGTAACGTTTTCCCACCGTATGATCTTGTAAAAGCGAGGATGGGATCAGGCGCTTCAACAAAGTCGATATTGCCAATTCGAAGGGCGGGCATTTTGTTTCTCTCCCTAAGAAAATCACGCGTGTAATTGAGCGTCGACTCAGGGTCCAACTCCTGTCGGTTCACAGCCAGTGTGTCATGCCTTTCATCGACGGGTAGCCAAGGTTGGTTTGTTGAAAAACCAGCGTTTTTCTTGCCTTCAATCCAGGGCATTGGCGTGCGCGTTCCATCGCGGTCCAGATGATTTGGCCAATTATTGATTCCCTCCGGGTCTACAAGAAGCTCGTAAGGTACTTTGCTTTGGGGCAGCCCAAGTTCTTCACCCTGATACAAAAAAGCGCTACCGCGCAGGGAACACACAAGCGTCACCAGCATTTTTGCAAATTCTGTTTCATGTCCGGCACCACCCCAACGGCTTGTCGCGCGTGGTCGGTCATGATTTGAGAAAGCCCAGCTGGGCCAACCTGTAACACCTGTCTCGGGATCCCATGGCGTAATGGAAGCCCGAATAACTCCCGGTGTGAGCTCATCTGCTTCCAAGAACTGGAATCCGTAGGCTGTGTTTACTCTTTTGTCCGCGCTCGTGTAACTTTGCATTTCCTCGAGCGAATACTCACCGCCAATTTCTGCCACTGTGAACTTGTCGGGATATTCTTCAATCACCTCACGCAGGCGCTCCAGAAAGTCCAGAATATCTGGGTGTGACTTATTATAGATGTGGTCCTGGCAATCAAACGGCAGGGAACTGGGTGGGTTCTCAATCGCAGGATTATCGCGCAATTGAGGGTCATGCATGAGAAAGTTCAAAGCGTCCAACCGGAACCCATCAACACCGCGATCCAGCCAAAACCGGGCCGTATCAAATATCGCTTCCTGAACGTCAGGATTATGGACATTCAGGTCCGGCTGTGCCGGCAGGAAATTGTGGAAATAATATTGTTCGCGCTTGGTGTCCCAGGTCCAACCGGGTCCACCAAAAACAGAAAGCCAATTGTTGGGGGGCGAGCCATCGGGCTTGGCGTCAGCCCAAACGTACCAGTCTGACTTTGAATTGCCCGCAGATTGCTTGCTTTCACGAAACCAGGGATGCCGGTTCGAGGTGTGAGAATAAACCTGATCAATGACTACCTTCAGGCCAAGCTGGCGGGACTTTGAGACAATCCTGTCAAAATCTTCCATCGTGCCGAAAATTGGATCCACGTCGCAGTAATCAGACACATCGTAACCAAAGTCGACCATTGGCGACGTGAAGAATGGTGACAACCAGATGCCATCGACACCAAGGCTTGCGATATAGTCGAGCTTCTCAAAAATGCCTGGCAGATCGCCAATTCCATCGCCGTTTGAGTCGAAAAAACTGCGTGGATAGATCTGGTAAATGACGGCGCCATGCCACCATGGCAGGCTTGTTTCGGCGAGGCTTTCCGCCGTTGTGTTTTCGACCGGTGGGGTGCTTTTTGTTACGGCTTGATTTTGCATACTCTTAACTCAAAAGGACGAAGCGTCATATGACCGTGGCTGGCACATGCGCCAACCAAGGGCTCAAGGTCACCCGAGACTTCCATATCATACGAGGTTGGAACCATTGCCGTGTTGGCAACAATGATAACGTAGTCAGAATCGCCAGGAACCTGACGCTTGAGGGCAAGGATTCCGGGTTCAGTATCAGCCCTCAACACAATTTGCTTGCCGCGGCGCAGTGCTGGTTCTGCCTGGTGCAGGGCATTGAACTTCTTCAATGTCAAAAACAGTGGATGATTTGTGTCGAAGTTGGATGCTGCGGTTGTGACTGACGTGCCCACAAGATCATTGTCATTGTAGGAGGCGACCTGTGACGGGAACATGTTCTCCCGGGCGTAATAGTCTTTGCCATCGCCCACAAAGCCTTGTTCGTCGCCGTAATAAATGACGGGGATACCGCGCGCGAAAATCATCAAACCATGCGCCAAAGTTGATCTGGCTAGCGCCTCGTTGTCGCTCATGCCCGGTAAAGCTTGGCGCAGGAAATATCCCAGCCGGCCCATGTCGTGATTGCCTGTAAAGCTGGGCAACATGAGTTCAGGGTGTTCGCCATTTTTGTAGAATCTGTCATTCGCAAACAAGGTGGCAAATACATCAGGGCCGCTTTCGCCGGACAGTGCTTTCACAACAGCGTCCTGGAAACCAAAATCCAGAACGGCTGGCAGGCTATACTCGTTGGTGAAGGACGACAAAACAGTGACGTCAGCGGAGTAGACTTCGCCAAAAATGTAAAAGTGTGGAATGCCTTCGGCTTTTGCATGTTCAAGAATGGCAGGAGCGAAATGCTGCCAAAACTCGCCGTTTACGTGTTTGACTGTGTCGACCCGAAAACCATCGATGCGAAAGTCAGAGATCCATTGCTTGTAAATGTCGATGAAGCCTTCAACTACCCGGGGGTGCTCTGTGAACAGGTCGTCCAATCCAACAAAGTCTCCGGATACAGAGTTTTCACCCTGAAAAGTGCTTTCACCCCTGTTGTGATAATAGATGGGGCCGTTTAACCAAGCCGGGACCTTAATACCGGCCTCGTTCGGGTCGGTGAAGGGTGTGTAGGCATAGTCTGGTCGAACCAGTTTTTCGAAGTTTTCTAATGTTTGATACTTGGGGCCATCCCCTTTGAAGCCTTCATTGATGGGCCTGTTGGGGTCTCCGCGGTACAAAGTGTAAGGATAGTCGGCGCGCGATCGATAGGCACACCCTTCCAGCTGTTCCCCTTGCCAGTCTGGGTCACTGCACTCACGATACTTGATCACATCCGCTGTATGGTTGGTGATAATGTCGAGGATGACTTTCATATCGCGCGCGTGTGCAGCATCGACAAATGCTTTGAAATCCTCAGGACTGCCGAGGTGCGGGTCCACGCGCGTGAAGTCTGTCACCCAGTATCCGTGATAACCCGCAGAATGGCTGCCTTTCAGGCCTTGCACGGGCTTGTTTTTATATACTGGCGTAAACCAAACGGCCGTTGCACCCAGTTCCTTGATGTAGTCGAGGCGTTTGGTAAGGCCTTTCAAGTCCCCACCATGATAAAAATTCACGGCCTCCGGGTCATATCCATGCTCTAACCGCCCGCCAGAAATGCCAGCCTTGTCATTGCTTGGGTCACCATTTTCAAATCGGTCCGGCAGCACAAAGTAGATAATGTCATCGGTTGCGGGACGTTTCGCGTAAGGTAAGCGAGTAGCAGTAGACTCAGGCAGCGTGACAGTTGGGGCTATTGCTGCGTCGAACAAGCCCTTGGGTTCACCAGCATCATTGCACGCCGCCAAACAGACAGCCAGTGCCGTTACACTCGCTGTTTTTACCAGTCGATTCCATTCATAGCTCAGCGCCACACCCCGCCTCCCTCAGGCATGTTTGCAAAAAATGAAACAAGATGAACAATGTCGCGAGTTACCTCAATTTGTCAAAAGGAATATAAAAAACCTTTATAAAACAAAATTTAAGGCCATTTTCCGAGTGCTCATCAAGTCTCATGATGTTGTCCAATATTGCAGTACGTAATGCAAAAACAAACAAAAAAATTGCAAAAAATTACAAAAAAAGCCATTTTGATCACCGAGGGAGATTGAGTCTTCTGTGTTTGCAGAAGGGTTAAAGTGATCGCACGCATTTTCGGGGAGGGAACTATGCGCGCATTCCAGCGTAATTTGACAAACCCATTTTATATTGTGCTCGGGTTACCTGCTACCGCCATGGGGCTTGCACTTTCTGTGCAGATAGCGGCCCTCAGCTGGATTCTGACAACTCAGTATAATTTGGATATCCACGATATTGGGCTGGTGTGGGCCGCTGGGCCATTAGCGGGCATATTTGGGCAAGTCATCATTGGAATCATCTCCGACAAGGTGTGGTTCTGGAACGGCAGGCGGCGCCCCTTCATTTTGATAGGCGGTTTTGTTGCAGCACTATCGTTGCTGTCGCTCCCTTACATCGGCGTTATTTCCTCGGCGCTTGGATTTGAGGCTATTGTTGGTGTTGCGCTCATAGTTGCTCTTACTCTCGATATGGCCATCAACATCAGCTTCAACCCTACACGCGCCATTATTGCTGACGTGACACCGGAAGGCGTTAGCCGCACCAAGGGCTACACGTGGATGCAAACCATATCGGGCACATTGTCGGTTGGTGGGTATGCAATTGGCGCGATATGGGACAACTATGTGCTGATATATGTGGGCGCGTTTCTCACATTTGCGCTGGCAATTTTTCCAACACTGTTGATCGATGAACCACGCGTTTTGCGCTCAGAATCTGAACAAGACATGGAAACTATAGCAACGCCTTCATTGGCGCGTTTGCTGCTCACGATCCGCCCCCTTTGGGGTTTTCTGCTGTATGACGCGTTCGCGCTTGTTATCCGGCTTGGTGGGTTTGAAGTTTCACATTTTTATGTGGAGTATTTTTGCGGTGCCCTTACGCTCATATTCATTGCCTTAACGGTTCTCGATAAGGCACCTCGGGGCGATACAAAAGCAGCCAATCAGGTAGAATTCAAAAAAGTGTTGGCGGCGCATTCTTTCAGTTGGGTCGGCATCCAGACAATTTTCGTTTTTCTAGTTCCGGTACTTGAAATCAGGTTCTCCGGGCTTGACGCCTTGGCGCTTGGCAGAGTGTCAAGTTGGTCATTCTTGGTGCTAAACGCAGTAGCAGCGATACTCCCTGTATTTGCGCTGGAGCCAATGGCGCGGCGCATAGGGCGGATCAGAACGCATGCATTGTCCCTGATTATAATGTCGGTCGCATTTGGATACGGATATGTTGCGGGGTTTAGCGATTGGCAGATCTGGATCACCATGCTGTTTGCGGGCGTTGGCTGGGCAGCGATTGTGAGTTTGCCATTCGCCATCATGAGCCAGAAAGTCGACCAAACCCAAATGGGCCTTTATATGGGGCTCTTCAATCTGTCGGTAGTGCTTCCGCAATTGCTCGTGTCGCTGGGAATTGGCTTGTTTGTGAGCCGGGTGGAAGACAAAGGCATTATTTTTATGATTGCTTCCATCTCTATCGCCGTATCGGCGGCTTTGTGGTTGTTTGTGAAACGAAGCAAAACACATCCGTCAGATATCACCGCATCGGTTCAAAGTGGTGGGGCACACTAAGACCGCACACTATTGAACGGCGCCTGTTCAATTATGTGCATTGCCTCAAAATTGTTATATTATATCCTCATCCTAAGAATTGCCATGGCTTGCGTGGCGAACGACAGAAGGGGAGAGATTATGAAAAATATAGCAATTGCAATGGCGGTTTTGATTGGTCTGGCAGTGCCAGTGTCTGCAGATGGTCACAAGTACAAAGCCAAATCTGAGGACAAAGCGGCTATTGAAGCGGCGGTTTTTGACTATTTCCATGGCCAAGGCGAAGCCAGCCGAGAGCGCTTGTTTCGGGCGTTTGACGCGGATAACTCAAGCATGGTTGGTGTGACGCGCGGCGAGGATGGGTCGGAAACTGTTCGGTCCTGGAAAGACATGAGTGAAGTGCTCTCAAATTGGGCAGCTAACGAAAACCCGCCTGGTGGTAATCGTGACGGTGAAATCCTGTCGATGGATGTTGTTGATGATCGTATTGCAGTTGTGATGTTCCGGTCTGCTGATCGCTTCTACGACGCCTTGACGCTTGGCAAAGTGAACGGCGAATGGAAGATAATCGCGAAGGCATTCATTCTTCAATAACCGAGCTCAAAACATACTGAGGGCAGGATATCAGTATGCCCTCAGTCCACAGACGCGACTACCACGCCTGTTGACATTCCAGACATCCAGATGCAGCTTGCCAGTCTCTTGAAAATGACTGTGTGAGACCAGCATGTTGGACCAACCTTTGCGCCAACCCATCAACATTTCCTTTAGCGCCTACGCACCATTGGTAATGAGTGTGCGCATAGGCCAGCCCAATGCGCTTCTCGCGGCCCACGGGGTTCGTTTGGTTGTTCATGATAGTACAATCGCCTTGGCAAAATCCATTCCAGCTGACGAACCCAAAATACTAATTTTACAAAGGATGATGGCCGACAAGGAAAAATGGCCTGAATACCTGGGGCGCATTATAGACAAGGGTTGGATCGTTGTTCATGAAGTTGACGACGATCCCTCACTGACGGGATTGAAAACTAACAATACCAAATGGGAGCAGTCTATCGGCTGGAAGGGATACAGCTATTGCCACGCTATCCAAACTTCTACCGATAATTTGGCCGACACACTTCGAGCCTACAATCCGGAAGTCAAAGTGTTTCCAAATCACCTGTATCGCCTGCCAGAGCTATATTTTCGCAAGGATGACAATATACGAGTGCTTTTTGGTGCGTTGAACAGAGCCGAGGATTGGAGCCCTTTAATGCCGGGCTTTAACCGCATAGCAAAACAGAACCCCAAAGTGCAGTTCATTGTGATTCAGGATCAGGCCTTTTTCGATGCGTTGGAAACCGACAACAAGATCTTTAACACTCTGGCGGAATACGAAGATTATCAGAAAATCTTGTCCGCCTGTGACATCGCTCTGATGCCCTTGAACGACACCAAATTCAAACGCTGTAAAAGCGATATCAAATTCGTTGAGGCGGCTGGAGCCGGATTAGCGTGTCTTGCAAGCCCCACCGTATACGCGGCAACTATTAAAGACGGCGAAACTGGCCTTATAGCCAATTCGGTTGAGGAATGGGAAAGCAAGCTGGAACTGCTTGTCACTGACCAGGAGTTACGTGAAAGGGTCTCCAAGGCTGCACTTAATTATGTTGTGCAGGAGAGAATGCTCGGCAACCATATTCATAAGCGAATAGAATGGTATCAGTGGTTATGGGACAATCGTACGGAGCTAAATGAAGCCCTGTTTGACCGTCACCCCGAGCTGAGGCCGTAAGCTATCTCATTTGTTGTCTGAACTGACCGAAGTTTGGGTCAGGTTGCGCATATGGTTGCCGTCGATGTCCATGGCAAAAATCTCTGAGGGGCCAAGCCTGTATGTCGCAAATGCCAATGTTCGTCCATCCGGCGAGAAAGATACCCCGTGATCAGAGCCCGGTTCAGTGGTCATGCGTTTGATTTCTCGGCCATCCAATTTCACAAGGTAGATGTCTCTTTCGGCGGTACGGATGCCGTCCTCCATTTCGACCCTCATGCTGGTTGACAGTGTGATGGCGAGCCACTCGCCGTCTGGGGTAAAGCGCAGTAGCGGCTTTTCACCTTCTACAGTCATGAACAAGCGTTCGTTGCTGCCGGCCGCATCGTTCAAATACACGCCCGTTTTGCCATCTCGAATACCAGCATAGGCTATGGTCTGGCCATCTGAACTGATGGCAGGGTTGGTGTTGGCGTGATGTGGGTTGTCGCCGTATAGATCAGCCTTCATTGTTTGCAAATCTATCACATAGATTTCTTGTTCTGGTGCGGCGAAATTCTCGGCCACGGTGTAGATCATCTTGCTGGCCTCCGTCGCCACATCAGCGCGCGCTGCCCAGTGACCCTCTGGAACATTCGTCAAATTGGTCATTTCTCGGGTCTCTAGGTCAAATAAATACAGGTTTGAGCCTTTAAAATTACCTCCGGAGTCCCGGTCAGACGTCACAACGACCTTGCCCTCAACAGGCACGGCATAAGGCCACCATTCGTTATGGTCAGTTTCAGTAAGTCGGGTTTGATGACTGCCATCTACATTCATTTGAAACAGTTCCGCCGCACCGTGGCGATAGCTGTAAAAATAAATTTTGGTGCCGTCCATGCTCCATGTGGGCGCAGTGTCATAGGGATTGCCTTCGGCTTTGGCGGAACTGAGCGGCATAGCGGCTGCACATGCAATAGCACTAACGAATATCCAACTCTTCATGGTCGTCTCCTGGTGGCGGAACTGCACAACAAAATGCCTGTGCGGCGTCGGGGGGCAAAGTCCAGACATGTTGATCACCACTTGCGTTCAGCTAGGGTGACACTGCAGCGAGGGCTTGCACTGCAAACATAATCTGGATTTTGCCCACTGGCATACGCCATTCCCATATCTTGTGGTTCAAGATTTGCCGAGAATACTGGGATTTAGTGGCATTGGAGTCGTTGACAGGGTGAATGGCGGAATTAGATGCGTCAGTGGCACAGACGACCACGTGAACTGCAATGAACCTGTCGGCAGTCTATTGGAACCCCCTTCAAGCTATAAAATTAGTTTAGTATCCTATTCAAAATATCAAAATAAATTGAATAAGGGTTTTCCCTTCGATAGCGTTTCTGTTTGAAAACATGTCATGGGTCCACGATAGCAAAGCCGGCAGGAGTTGCTGAAGTTTTGGTTCCATGATCAAGGGCCCGAGTAGGGCCAAGGCTGGAGCAGCGCGGAGGCCTAGTCCTCCGCGCTTCTGGTGCAAACATGACAGAAATAACGGACGACAGTATTTATTGGATCACCCGGCGAGAGCAGTATGAATGCCTCATGTCGGCAAGGCGAATGGATATCATCGACTTGCTTGCCAATACTGGCGCCAGCTCTGTGCGAGAAATCGCCGGCCTGATGGGAGTTAAGCCGTCGTCGCTCTATCACCATATTGATCTTCTGTTGCAAGTTGACCTGATCGAGTTGTCTGGCACAAGGGTCGTAAACCGACGCCAGGAGAAACTCTACCAAACCCCTGGTTCCACACTGAAGTACGGTTTGTCGTTTGATGACCCGCTCGCATTCTCGCTCTATTCCCGCATCGGTGATGTGCAGGCGCGCCAATCCGCTCGCGACCTCAGGCGTGGTCTCAATACAGATGCAGTTGTCGCGCATGGACCAACCAAAAACACTTGGGTTTTTCGACTTGTCGGCAGCCCGGATGAGAAAACTATGGCAAAGATCAATCATCACATTGAAGAGATTGCCGAGTTGTTTTGGTCATCGGCTGGCAAGGACAACCCACTCGTGATTATGTCCGCAATTATGGCGCCGCTACCACGCCCCGAAGAATCGCAATAACACCCAAACTGACTCTCAAGAGTGCTGTTTTCCGTTGCTCGGAGAGTAAATATCCATAGGATGCAGGGCGCGTAATCGAGCATCAAAAGGGCGTTCTATGGCTGTTGTAATTGTTGGTGGTGGAAATGCAGGCCTGCAGGTGGCGGACAGCCTTCGCCGCAAAGGACATGAAGGCGAGGTCACACTCATTGCCGAGGAAGCACACCTGCCCTACCAACGGCCGCCGCTCTCCAAGAAATTTTTAGAAGGGTCCCTTGATGAGGCGCGTCTTACCTTGCGCCCAGAGAAATTTTATTCAGACCGGTCGATTGAAGTGGTGCTTGGCACAAAAGTGACTCATATCGATCGTCAGGGAAAAACCGTTTTAACCGATAGTGGCGAAACAGTTGCTTACAATCACCTCGTGCTGGCAACCGGAGCGCGTCCAAGGCCTTTACCGGGACACGAACACCAACATGGTCTCCATTTCATTCGTACCATTGACGATATTCATGCTTTGAAGGCTGCCCTGACAGGCAATGAAACTGCATTATTGATCGGCGGGGGATTTATTGGTCTGGAGGCAGCAGCGACACTCACCACGCTTGGCCTGAAAGCCACAGTCGTTGAGGCTATGCCGTCAATCATGCCAAGCCTTGTCGCGCCGGCACTAGCGAGTTTTTTCCGCAAAGAACATGAGGCCAAAGGCGTAACGATTATTGAGGGTGCAAGCGCTAGCAATGTGGATGCAAACCCATCGGGTGGCTTCACGGCTATGCTTTCAGATGGCCGAAGCGTTAGCGCCGACATCGTTGTGATTGGCATCGGAGTGATCCCCAACAGTGAACTCGCTGAGGCGGCAGGACTTACCTGCGAGCGCGGCATCCTGGTGGATGAGTTTGGGGCCACAAGCGATCCATCCATATACGCTGCCGGAGACTGCGCGACAGGGGTGATTACGCGTTATGAGGGGCGTACTCGGCTCGAATCAGTGCAGAATGCGGTGTCCCAGGCTGCGATCGTGGCGGGTTCTATAATGGGTGAAAAAACGCCGTATGCTGATCTGCCGTGGTTCTGGTCTGACCAATTTGACCTGAAGCTGCAAATGGCAGGATTGTCGCGTGGGTATGACCTGACAATTGTGCGCGGCGACATGGACAGTCGATCCTTTTCCATATGTTACTTCAAAAACAATGTTCTGATTGCCATCGACTCGGTTAACGCCATCAAAGACCATATGGCTGCAAAAAAGCTTTTGGACGCAGGTACAGATATCACACCAGATCAGTGTGCGGACGCCGAAATCCCCCTAAAGGACCACATAGCCTAGGCCGTTTTTTGTTCCGTGAGGGCAAGCTCATCCTGCATGGCATTGCGCATTTCAAACTTCTGAATTTTGCCAGTCACGGTCATAGGGTATTCACTGACAAAACGGATATAGCGCGGTACTTTATAATGGGCGATCTGACCTTTGCAGAAGCTGCGCACGTCGTCTTCAGAAATGGTTTCACCGTCGCGCAGTAAAATCCAGGCGCAGACTTCTTCTCCCATGCGGTCATCTGGCACGCCAAATACTTGCACATCCTGAATGGCGGGGTGGGTATATAGAAACTCTTCGATCTCGCGCGGGTAAATATTCTCGCCGCCCCGGATAATCATGTCCTTAAGGCGCCCGGTGATATTCACGTAACTATCGTCATCCATGGTCGCGAGGTCGCCTGTGTGCATCCAATGTGCGCTATCAATGGCCTCTGCGGTACGTTCTTCGTCAGCCCAGTAACCTTGCATAACGCTATAGCCTCTGGTGCAAAGCTCGCCTTGCGCACCGCGTGGGACGGTGCGGCCTTCCTCGTCGACGATCTTAACTTCAACAAAGGGGTGAATTTGTCCGACCGTGCCCACCCTTTTATCGAGCGGATCATCCTTTTTGCTTTGGAAGCTGACGGGTGCAGTTTCCGTCATGCCGTAAGCGATGGTAACTTCGCTCATGTTCATATCGCTGATCACCCGTTTCATCACTTCTATGGGGCAGGGCGATCCGGCCATGGTGCCGGTTCGAAGGCTCGAAAGGTCAAACCTGGAAAAACTCGGATGTTCCAGTTCGCCAATAAACATGGTGGGGACACCGTACAGGGCAGTGCATTGCTCCGTTTCGACGGCTTGCAACACGGACTCAGGGTCGTAAGCCTCGCCTGGCAGGACAATCGCAGCACCATGGGTGACACAGCCAAGCACCCCCATCACCATACCAAAACAGTGATAAAGCGGCACAGGCAGGCACAATTTATCTTGTTCACTGAAGCTTTGCCGACGCGCGACAAAATATCCGTTGTTGATAATTGCATGATGCGTAAGCGTTGCCCCTTTAGGATGCCCGGTCGTGCCTGAGGTGAACTGAATATTGATCGGGTCGTCGGGCTGTAGCGCAGGCTGTCGCGCGACAAGGGCGTCGGCCATATCGGGCGAAGGTTCAGTTTCCAGTTCAGCGAAAGAAATAAATCCGTTTGGTGCTTCCCCGCTGATTACAATCGCCGTCTGCAGGTCTGGCAGGCGTTTTGCCTTCAGTTGCCCGGGTTCCGACTTGGAAATCTCAGGTGCGATTTCCTGCAACATGCCGACATAATCTGAAGACTTGAACTTTTCAGCGAGCACAAGCGCCTTGCAGCCAACTTTATTGAGTGCGTATTCAAGTTCAGAAAGCCTGTAGGCAGGGTTAATGTTGACGAGGATCAGTCCGGCTTTTGCCGTCGCGAACTGCGTTACCACCCACTCTGCGCAATTAGGCGCCCAAAGCCCCACCCTGTCCCCGGGTTGCAGTCCACGCGTGATCAAGTTGGCGGCGACGGCGTCGGCCTTTTTATTGAGTTCGGCATACGTCCAGCGCACGCCTTGGTGCGGCACAATAAGAGCAGGCCGGTCACCGTGGTTACGGGTGGTTTCTTCAAGCGCCCCACCGATCGTTTGAAACAAGAGCGGTGTATCGCTGGTACCAGCAACATAGCTTGGAATGCCCATCAAACTTTCCCCGAACATGATCACTTGGGTAGAACGATAAGCAAAGACATGCCGGTCGTCGATCTAAATCGGCGACACCAATGTTAATAGATTTTTGGTCGGGGGTGGTTAAATCTGCGGCAGATCTTCTTCCAACATGCACATGTTGAAAGAGAAAGACAGCTCACCTTCATCGTCGTCACGGTAAACAACGCCGATAAACTCTTCGCCCAACAATACCTCAACAGAATCGGGAGCCTGCGGTCGACGCATCAAGCGAATCATATTGTTGTTAAATTTGCGCTGAAGATAGGCTTGTACCCGGGCGGTTTCATTCGGTGTCAAGGGACGCTCCTTGGTCAGTGGTCTTGTGCCAATGATTTATATGCCGTGCAAACCGTCTGGCAAGCAAAACAATACAATCAAATGTCACATAGTTGTGCAATTTCAATTGGTGATATAGTGTGTAAGTTGCTTGGATTAAAGGATTTAGGAGTGTCCATGCCCCAAGGTGATGGCGATTTTTCCTATGCGGACGATGAAGAACTGGTTGAACAATTTGTCAGCTGGACCTCGGATGCTGTTGCCGAGTTGAAGGAAATTGTTGCTGGCCTTTCTGGCCAGGAGATGAAAACAGACGCAAAAGCCGATCGTATCTATGACCTTACTCACAACATCAAGGGCATGGGTGCAAGCTTTGATTTCCCCCTCATGACAAGCGCAGGCAGTTCGCTCTGTAATTACATTAAAAGCACTGACGACGGCGTTGCCATTTCCCGCAAAGTGGTGGAGGCTCATGTCCGCGTATTTGAAGTTGTTCTGGAACATAAAATCCAGGGTGATGGCGGCGAAAAGGGTAAAGCACTGCAAACCCGTTTGAGCAGCATTATTGCAGAAGAGTCGTAGGAACAAACAGCTATTTGTTCCTTATATGTTCTTTTTTCTTGAGCCTCCGGAAGCCTTGAGTCACTCTTACAACAATTCTGTTGTGGGAGGGGATGATGACGTCCACGGAAAATGTCACTCGGGGTGCCATGCGACTTTTGCAGTCTATGGGTTATTCGGCGATTTGCGAGTTACCCCTTACAAATGGCCGCCGCGCCGACATTGTTGGCGTCAATAAGTCCGGTGAGGTCACTATTTTAGAAGTGAAGTCATGTTTGGCTGATTTTAGGTCCGATCAAAAATGGCAACAATACCTCCCTTATTCGGACGCTTTTTACTTTGCCGTTGACGAGAAGTTTCCACTGAGTGTTTTAGACGAGGAGGCGAGCCTGCCGGATGTTACGGGTATCATAATCGCAGACGCCTTCGACGGGGAAATACTACGGCCCGCCAAACGACAGAAAGTTCACGCCAGTCGGCGCAAAACACTTCATTTGAAAATGGCGAGGGTTGCAGCATCCCGCCTTTCCGCTCCATCTATGCGGGTTAAAGGCTGACTGCAATTGCCCCTACCGGCAGGCCTTGGCGGTTATGCTGTTCTAATCCTCTATTTCAGGTCTTTTTGTATAATCGGCCCACCGCTCTCTGCCGCCTTTGTTTTCGAGCAGATTTTGCAGTGCAGCGACTGCGCGGCGCTCGTATCGTGTGCCAGCGTCCCCTTGAAGAATGTCGATTGCCTTGTCAAAACCAAGGCTCTCGCGGTGTGCCCGGGCAGAAACAATACCGACAAATGCATTGGCGACGGATAATACGCGCGCACCTGGTTCGATTGCATCACCGGCCAGGCCTTCAGGCTCGCCGCTGCCGTCCCAATGTTCACGCATTTGCGCCAGCGTTTCAGCAACTGAACCACCCAGTTCCACGGTTTTGATAAGGGTTGCCCCTTTGCTCATGCTGTCGCGAACCAGTGTAAGCTCCTCGTCTGTCAGAGGCGACTGTTTGGTCAAAATATCGATCGGTACGAATATTTTGCCAAGGTTGACCAATTGCCCTGCAATGCGCATAGATTGCTGCATATCGCTGTCCCAATCCATTTCCTCTGCAATGGCAGCGGCTACATCAGCCACTCGGGCAGAATGGTGTTTGCTCCACGGATCGCGGGCATCAATGATTTGCGTGAGGGTGCCAATAAGCTGCCGAAAGAGGGCCTCCGAGCGTTCATTGGCTGCAACCAGATCGGTGATGTCTTGCATCACCAGCAAGGCCCGTGCCTTGGTTTCATGACTGGCTTCCAGCGGCAAAATGTCGGTTTTAAACACGCGATCACTTTCCGCGTTTGGGGACAGCGCAGGAATCGTCGTTGACGCACCTTGAGTGGCCGATAGCACAGCTTCGCGTATACCTTGCGCCGTTTCCTTATCGAAAAGCGTATCAATGCGACGATTTTGCAATTCACCGGCTGGCAAATTGGCAACAGAAGTCATTTGTTTGTTTACGAGCCGCGCCGTCATGTCATCGCTAAGAGCAGCAATGGCGGTGGGTTGGCTGTCACTCACTGCCTGCAGAAATTCACTCAAAGACCGGTTTTGTTCGGAAAGGGCAGCCTGCTCTGCGTAAGATTTTTCCAGCCTTCTGGACACCCCATGTCGCCACACCAGGATAAGCGCAACTATGATGGAAATTGCTGCCAACAACAGGGTCAAGAGCAGATTGTTTCGCCGTTCACTAATGTCGGCGAGTGCCTCAGACATTTCGATTGTGCGAACCAAAACCCAGGGCACTGGTGCGCTCAACTCGCGGCCTGTGACCAACACTGTCCGCCCGTCATAATTGGCAGACTGCTCGAACCCGCCCGGCTGTCTTGCTGCAAATGCTGCGGCGGGGTCATTGCGGGCATCCCCAATGCGGCCGCCGTGTCGCAACGGCGTGATTGCTGTGACAACATCGCCGTCACCCGCAATAACAAGGTATGACTCTGCCGTGCTGCTGTTATCGCCCGGTTGATCGAGTGTCTGCAGGAAGTCGTCATCAAGAGGGCGGGCACCGACAAGCCAAGCGCTAACCGACTGTCCGTCTGGGTCTCGCGCGATCGGAGCACCAATTAGCATCAGCGGTGTTTTGTCCTCCAGGCTGGGGCCAAGTTTTACAAAAGCTCGATCTTCGCCGCCCATAAGTTCTGCAGGTCTCAGCATGGGCATGCCTGCAGTCGCCACGAGTACTCGCCCGTCCGCTGAAACAAGGGCAAGGCCAGCCCTTTTTGGTCGCCGAACATTGGCGGCAACAGTATCAATCGCGCGTTGCTCGTGAAAACCACCGGCTTCTGCCTCTGCTGACAACAGCGAGAATATGTAACCTCGCTGGGCTTCCGCGGTTTGTTCATCGTTTTGCACGATTGTGGTGGTGTACAATTGGACAGAGGCATCCGCCGACAATTGTTCCACATGGTCTAAATGCCTGTTGAGCCATTCGGAAACTTCAGCGGTACGACTGTCTGCAACAAGTGCCATGCGGCTTTGCCAGCTCTCCAGTCCTTTTTGGGCCTCTGATTCCGCAAACCGAAATATGGCAAACGCCGCCAGAGACAAAAGAACAAGCAGGCCGATTGCGGGCGTTAAAATTCCACTTTTCGACTCACTTTGCTGTGACATAAACCACTCCTTGTTGGATCATGTGCCAAACGGACTTAGATTGAAAATCGTGACGCACTTTAACGCAATATTAGGGGTGTCAGTGGATTTTGTCATTAGGGACAAATTGCCTAGCTCAGACGATGTAAGATGGTCGGAAAATTGCTCAATAACCATGTTTTTGGTGCCATGGTGCTTTGTATGCTCCTCGCAACTCCTTCAGGGGATGTGAAGGCGACGGGTTTGTTTGGCAGCCGGGAAATAGCGTCAACGAACATGAAGTCGTTCGATAAATGGACGGATCTTTGGCGTCGTCACAACCTCCAACGTGCTGAGTCAGCATCTGAAGAGCCGTTGCCATCTTCCGTGGAGCGGAATTGTCGCGGACGCAACCGTGTGAAGTGCAGTCGCGAGGCATGGGAGACATTCCTCGCTGAGCAACAGGTGACTGTGGAAGCAACAGATTTTGCGCCCACGATTGAGCTCATCAATGCGGTCAATCACTATATGAACCGGTCGCCGTACATTGTTGACCCGGTCAATTGGGGAATTCCCGACTATTGGGCGACGCCGGATGAGTTTTTCCTCAAGGATGGTGACTGCGAAGACTATGCGATCAGCAAATTTGTCACTTTAAAGCGACTTGGCATTGACCCAAGCTTAATGCGGCTTGTCATTTTGCAAGACGAGAATCTGCGCATCGCACATGCTGTGTTGGCGGTTGAAGTTGGCGGCGTGTTTCACATCCTGGACAATCAAGTAGACACCGTATTGCCACACACGCAAATCCTGCACTATCGTCCGGTGTATTCAATCAGCGAAAGCGGTTGGTGGTTGCATCAGGTCCGCAGATTTGGCCGCTGAATGGTTATGAGTAAGGAATAGTAACGGGCATGAGCAATGGGTCTGATACGTTGAGTTCGATGCTGGACTATGTCCATCAACTCAAAAAGCATACCGAAGGCCGTTGGGCCATGCACTTGAAGTTGTCGGCTCTCGAACGTCATATGCAAGAACCCTATTACCGGCGCGAAGTTGCCTCTGCGCTGCGACCCCTCGTTACGCGCAAAAGTGCAAAGATATTCGCGCTACCCAACGCAGACAGTGTCATTGTAACAGGGCCAGCTTCGCTGGATGACATTGCCCCAACCGTGCTTGAGATTCGCAAAAAGCTCAAAGACTCGGATTTTATGTCCTCCTATGACCCGGTAGTGGGGAGTAGTGATGATTTTATTGAGTGGTTTGAACTTGAAGTCGAATATGAGGACTTCAACATTTATTGCCAGGAACTCTCTCGTAAAGCGCGGCGCACGCCTGCTGAAACTGCAGGTGCAGCAGCCCCTGCACCCGCCAAGCCCTCGCCCAAAAAATCAAAACCTGAAAAAGATCATCAGACGGAAGAAACTGAAACCCGACAATTGGATGCATTTGTCCTTGCCGGCGCAATGCGAAAAATGGCCTGGGCGGATGTATCACAAACTCTGAAAACGCAAAAAACGGTTGCGATTGTGGGTGCCCGGAAACCCGCGCCTGTGCTGGTCCACAGGTTTGTTGATGTAACCATGCTCCTCGAGAAACTTACCAACGTTACGGTTGCAGAATATGATCGATGGCTTGAAGGCTACTTTGCTGAGGAAGTAGCCATCAAGCTGCTGGAAGCACGGCCTGATCTGTCAAATACTGGATCGTTGGCCAGCAGTATTCGCCTGACTTGTACTGCCGTTTTGTCACCCAGTTTTGACAGCTTCAACACAGAGCTCAGTTCAAAACAACGGTCAAAAATTGTTGTCGAATTCAGTCTGATTGATGTCTTGTCTCATCCTAGGTGTTACCGCGCTGCTTACGAAAAAGCTGAGTCCTTGGGGTACAAAATTGCGTTAGCTGATGTAGAGCCCGAGTCGCTCCTTTGGCTTGATTACGAAATGCTGCATGCGTCCTTCATCAAGCTCCATAAACCACAAGTCGTGCGAGCTGACTGGCTACCACATGACCTTGAGCAGGAAATAATCGCTCGTATCAATCAGATTGGGCGCGCGCGGGTCATTTTCGACGGCTGCGAGACAGAACAGGACGTTCTATTGGGCCAGCAATTAGGCATCACACTCTTCCAGGGTCAGTATTTCAACTAGACGGGCGACCTTTTGGCGAGGATCCGCTGCAACGTCCGACGGTGCATGTTCAGGCGGCGTGCAGTCTCAGATACGTTGCGGTCGCATAATTCGTAAACACGCTGAATGTGTTCCCATTTAACCCGATCGGCCGACATTGGGTTTTCGGGCGGTGCCGGTTTCTCACCTTCATCCGTCAGAAGCGCCTTTACTATTTCATCTGGGTCTGCAGGCTTGGCCAGATAGTCAACGGCGCCAGCTTTCACAGCAGCAACAGCGCTTGCCAGGTTGCCATATCCCGTCAAAATTATGATGCGGACATCATGGCGTAAATGTCGAAGGGTTGGCACCAGATCCAAGCCGTTACCGTCCGTCAGTTTCATATCCAAAATTGCATAGCGTGGTCTGCTATCAGCCGCGAGCAATCCTGCTTCTTCAACACTTTCGGCAGCGACCACATTAAATCCTTTTCGCTCCATGCTCAGGGTCAGGCGCTGCCTGAACGCTCTGTCATCTTCCACGATAAGGAGTTTGTCTTCAGGGTTTACGGTTATTTGATCGGGCATGATGTCCCTCTTTCCCTAGTTTAGGTAATTGTTGCCATTGAGTAAGCGACTTGGGGCCAGTGAATTTCAGCTCTGGCACCCCCGCCGGGTGCCATTCCGAACGATAGTTCGGCGCCTGTTCGCTCCAATAGTGACTTAGCGATGAAAAGCCCTAACCCAAGTCCCCCGTCGCGGCCGGGTTTGGGTCGCCGGGTGGTGACGTACGGTTCACCCAGGTTTCTTATGATGTGTGGGTCAAAACCGGGGCCATCATCTTCGATTATGACCCGCAAGTTGTCATCCATGGCGGCGGCGGAAACTGTGACCTGTTTTCGGGCAAAACCCACGGCATTCTCGATAATACTGCGGACCGAGTGGATAATTTCGGGTGTTCGTGAAATTTCAAACTCGGCGGATGGGTCAATTTTGAACGCGACTTCAATGCCGCGCTTTTCATGTGGCGCCGCGGCTTCTCGCAAAATAGCGGCAACTGACATATGGACAAAATGCTGGTCGTCACCGGCCTTTTTGTGTTCGCGAAGCTCGGAAAGTATGTTTCTGCACCGGGTAATTTCGCTTAAAACCAGCTCCAGATCAGCGCGCGTTTGCTTGTCGCCTTCCCAACCATCTAACAAGTCCTTGGCGACAAGCATAATGGTGCCCATCGGGGTCCCCAGTTCGTGTGCGGCAGCTGCAGCGAGCGCCCCAAGGGCGGCCAGTTTCTGTTCCTGCTCCAGGGCAAATTGCGTTGCGACAAGTGCCCGCGCTCGCATCCGACTTTCTCGCCCAACACGGGCCATGTAAATCGCCAGAAATACAATGGTAAAACATAGACTGACCCACAAAGCGACCATGAACAGCGGTGGCACTTCAGGCGGGGTGCCATTCCACGGCAACGGATAAGGGGTGAAGGAGATGACAGACACAAGAAGCACCGTCATGGCAATCAGAGCATAGGTGTGGCGGCGCGCCAACATTGTGGCTGATACGAAAGTAGGTACCAGCATCAGAATTGAAAACGGGTTAGCTACTCCGCCGGTAAAAAATAAAAGCGCTGCCAGATGGATCAAATCAAACGCCAGGTGCGCACTTGTTTGATTGTCACGCAATCTAATATTGGTGTCGGCCCTGGTCGCAAACCAAAGGTTAAGGAGTCCCAGCCCAAGTACAAGCGGCAGGGTAACTTCTGCTTTAACATCAAAGCCGAGGCCGTAGGATACAAGCGCGAGCGCAATAAGTTGCCCGGCAAATCCCATCCAGCGAATGGTGACAAGTGCGCCAAGGCGTACGCCGCCCTCTCCACCAAGGTCCTGATAGAGGGGTCCATACTGGGACGAGTTAATCCTGTGCGGCATTCGGGGTGCTTTCTTTGCCTAACAATGCCTGCGGAGCAGGCTTACTTGAAGCCTGCCACAAGCAAGACTAACAAAAACGCGATCGATACTGCAAATGCAACGAGCGCGACAATTAGCGCATGTCTGCAGGCTTCCGGGTTTATCTTGGCTGTTCCGTTTTTGGGACCAAGCCATGTCTTTGTTGCCGAAGATTCTGGAGGCTGTAGCGCGATGTTAAAGGCACCCGCGACGACCGCTAAAGTACCATGCCGCACTTTGCTTTTTGTTTGAATGAAAGTTTTTACGCTCTGCAGAACATACGCTTGGCGCACAAAAAAAATGGCAAAAAATACAAAAACGGTAGCCAGGAGCTCCCCAGGTGCGCCTAATAGTCTTTGCAAAAAAAACAAACGGCTTCAGAAATGAGCTGGTTTTTGTTGAGGCTGCGGCAAAGTTACTTGCTACCAGAACAAGCCGATATGCAAACAAAAGTGCAAACCCCCCGAGAAGGAATAGCATCAAGCTTGGGATGATGGACTTTGAATAACTGTTGAACAGGTTTTCAATGGCCTGCCTTCGGTCGGTGCTATCTTTGCCTTTTGCCAGTAATTCTGTTGACTGCCACGCGATTTTTGTACCCAGTATTTGGGCAAGCACTGCAGCTGCAAAAGTGGCAGCTGCAACATGCCAAAAAACAGCGGTATTCAGCAGAAACCCGAGTCCAGCAGCCGCTCCACCCAATAAGGCGAGGCTGATTAGGCCCCGCCAGAAATGATTGCGGCTAGATCGGTTCGTGCGCTCAAGGCGCTTGCGCAAGAATTGCAGACTTGATCGGCAAAGGTCATCAAATCCTGGCATGGCCCCCAGGGCTTTGCGGCCACCGAATAAGGCATCAAGGATCAGTGCGCCCAACCAGATAGTTATCCAGGGAATAAGGCCAACTAGTATGTTCTGAAGCGCTATCAGGATGGTGTGGTTGCCGTTCTAGAATGTAGCGCCGGCATCTTGCAACAGACGCACAAAGCGGCGCGAGCGGCTAATGCGTGCATATTCAAGCGCAGTTTTCCCTGTCAGGTCCTGCACATTCGGGTCGGCACCAGCTTCGATAAGTGCCTGTGCCGCTTTAAACTTGCGGCCACGCACTGCTTTCATAAGGGCGGTTTCCTGGCCAATGTCAGCCCGGTTGGGGTCGGCACCGGATTGCAACAACAATTTGATCATGTTTGTATCGCCAACAACAGCGCGGTGCATCAACGCTGTTTCGCCGCGCAGCCGGTCCGCAAGGTTCGGATTGGCATTATTGTCCAGCAAAAGCTTCATTACTGCGAAATGGCCGTCCTGTGCAGCGATAACAATCGCGGGCGTACCATCGGTGCCGCGCCGGCGGGTATCAGGGGAAACCCCCTCACGCAGATATTTTGTCACCTCTTCGACGTTGCCGTCTTCAACGGCATTCAGCATTTTGAACTGCGGTGTTGTTGCAGCAGCAGGAACAGTCGACGCGGCCAACAATGCAATCATGAGGACATTAAAAAATCTGCGAGAAACGGTCACAATCAAACTCCATCACCTGTATACTTATCACGATTTTACGGCAGCTATGCCTCACCTGATCACTTTGTCGCAGGGTCCGTGACAAGAACCCCTCATATATCTATAAGGTTCGCAACTTCACAAGGGTAATGCGGCTTGAAAAGAGTCCCCTTGTTCAATTTTTGGAGAGATGTGATGAAAATGGTGCGGTTGGTTTTGTGGCTTGCGGTGTTCGTTGCCGCCATTTTTATTGGCAGCCGATACTTCAATGCAGGACAACAAGCGCCACTCGCTGATGGCCCAGGTGGTCCTTTCACGCTCACGGCCCACACTGGCGAACAAGTATCTGACAGCCAGTTTCGTGGGAAATATATGCTTGTCTATTTTGGGTACAGCTTTTGCCCCGACGTGTGCCCGCTTGATCTGCAAAAGATGTCAGTTGCGCTATATCAGCTTGAACAGGAAGGCTATGACACAACGTCTTTGCAGCCACTCTTTATCACCATTGACCCAGAGCGAGACACAGTTGAAGAACTGGCAACATTTGTCCCAGACTTCCATCCCCGTCTTATCGCGCTAACCGGCACGTTGCCCGAAATTGAAGCTGTTGCCAGGGCGTATAAAGTCTATTTCGCCAAGCGCCAACAACCGGGCACGGACGATTATTTGATGGACCATTCCGCAATCATTTTTGCCATGGACCCAGACGGGCAATATGTCCGGCTGTTTTCATCAAAAGATAAACCGGCAGACATTGCAGACAGCCTGCGGCCGGTGTTAGAAAAGATTGGCTGAGCATCAACTTCCAGGCAGGCAGTCATGGCCTTTTGGCGCGAAAAATCGTTGGATCAGATGAACCGCCAGGAATGGGAGTCCCTGTGCGACGGGTGTGGCAAATGCTGCCTTCACAAGCTTGAAGACATAGACACCGGTGAGATCCGGCACACCAATGTGGCTTGCCGGTTTCTCGATCATGACACTATTCAATGTGGCAAATATTTAACCCGCCAAAGGTATGTCGGGAATTGTGTTGTTATGAGCGCGGAGCTTCTGGACCAATTACCGTGGATGCCCAGTACCTGCGCGTACCGTCTGCTTTATGAAGGCAAAGATCTGCCAGATTGGCATCCACTAATTGCCGGTAACAGGGACGCAATTCACGCCGCGGGCAAATCTGTAAAGGGACGGGTTGTCGACGAGCGCGATGCAGGTGATTTTGAGGACCATTTGGTGGACTGGCCGGCATGAAGTCTTTCCTGAAATCTGCGGAAGTGGCGGTTTCAGTTGATGGCGAACATCTTCCGGTCAAGCTTCGGCGCAATGCTCAGGCTCGAAAAATGATCCTGAGGGTAGATTCGACGACTGGTGAGCTGAAATTGACCGCGCCGAAACATGTGCCCGCAAGAGAATTGCAAAAATTTCTGGACGAAAATCTGGATTGGATCGCCGAAGAAAAAGCGAAAGTCGCTGATGTGCCAGTGCTTGGGCCAGGCGACCGGCTTCGGCTGTTTGGTATGGACGTTATCATTGACTACACAAACACACCGCCGCGCTGGGTTGCATTGTGTAATCAGTTTTTGACAGTCGGGGGTCCTGCCGAGCAGGCGCCAGCGCGAATGGAACGTTGGCTCAAAGCCGACGCCAAAAAAATACTGACAGATGATGCAACGGAGTTTGCAGACAAACTTCACACCCGTTTTGGCCGAGTTAGTATTGGAGACATGAAATCACGTTGGGGCAGCTGTTCGTCTAACGGTACGTTGCGCTTTAACTGGCGGTTGATCATGGCACCAGTTGTGGTGCGACGCTACGTGACTGCCCATGAAGTGTGCCACCTTTTGGAAATGAATCATTCCCCACAATTCTGGAGTCATGTTGCCAGTTTGGATTCCAACTATAAATCCAACCGAAAATGGCTCAAAGACAATGGTGCGGCCCTGATGCGTATTCGCTTCAGGAACCACCAAACAAACGGCTGAAAAAGCCCTTCTTTTTCTCTTCGGGTTCTGGTTTGCTCTCAGTTTCCGGCTCACGGTACTCCGCAGCGCTGGCATATAGTGCTGCGTCAGCCAACAGCGGCCTGACCGGGCTTGATGCGTGCGCTTCGGTCATAAAGTCCTGCCAAATACGTGCGGGCAAACCACCCCCGGTGACATTGCGCATGGGAGCACCATCATCGTTGCCTACCCAAACGACGGCAGTCATGTCGCTGGTGAAGCCAGCAAATACAGCGTCACGGCTGTCTTGCGACGTACCAGATTTGCCTGCTGCGGGCCGCTGCAAAGCAGCGTTCCGGCCCGAGCCCCATGCCACAACGCTTGAAAGCATCGCAGTCATATCTTCAACGACATCCGACCGTATCACGGTTCTTGGACTTTCAGGGCGTCGCCTGAATAAAACCTCGCCCTCAAGCGTGGTGATTTCGATGATGCTGTAGGGGGCCGCGAGGTGGCCCCCGTTTGCAACCGCGGCATAACCGCCCGCAAGATCAACCAGTCTCACTTCTTCGGTGCCCAGCGGTAGACTGGGTACAGCACTTATGGGTGTTTTAATGCCCAGGCGTTTTGCCACCGCCGCGCCTTTTTCTCGGCCAACTCTTTCAGCCACCTGTACGGCAATAGTGTTAATAGAGCGGGCAAAAGCCTCCCTCACACTCATTTCGCCGTTAAACTGACCGCTATAGTTTTTGGGTGCCCAGTCTCCAACAACCGTGGCTTTGTCAACGTATCGATCTGTTGGCTCAACCCCTGCTTCAAGGGCAGCAAGGTAAGTGAATAGCTTGAATGCAGAGCCTGGTTGCCGTTTTGCCTGGGTGGCACGGTTATATTGACTTTTGCCATAATCGCTACCGCCAACCATGGCGCGAACAGCGCCGTCATGGTCGATTGCAATCAGGGCAGCCTCGCTTGCGTTTGAACGCTCGCCCTCACGGACCAGCCCCCGTGAAACGGCCATCGATGCAGCGCGCTGCACGCTTGGGTCCAGGGTGGTGTGGATCACCAGCGACTGGCCCTTCAAGTCTGGTGCTAACCGACGGGCTTCCATTTCAACCCAGTCCGTGTAGTAGCGAATGTCCCTACCTGCGGCAGGTGCGCGCCATCGCGGCGGTTGCTCAGAAATCTTTGACTTGGCGGCGTCTGAAATTACACCGGTTGTTGCCATCGCCGCGAGCACAACACGCGCACGCTCCCAAGCCCCTTCCGGGTTAATGTGCGGAGCCAGGCGAGATGGGGCCTTTACAAGTCCTGCAAGCACGGCCGACTCTGCAATCGACATATTGGATGCTGCGTGACCAAAAAACTTCCTAGAGGCCGCGTCAACGCCGTAAGCGCCGCCGCCGAAATACACACGGTTCAGATACAGCGTCAAAATCTGCTCTTTGGTGAATTTCTGTTCCAGCCAAAGGGACAAAAGAAGCTCTTGCGCTTTTCTTTTGATCGTTCGTTGGTTCGACAGAAACAGGTTTTTCGCGAGCTGTTGCGTGATTGTGCTGCCACCGGCGCGAACACCGCCGGCGCGAACATTTGACCAAACGGCGCGCAAAAGCCCTTTGCCGTCGATCCCACCGTGCTCAAAGAACGACCTGTCTTCAATTGCGACAAATGCGTTGACCAGAGCCCGTGGGGTTTCTTCATAACTGACCCAATCGCCGTAAATGGGGCCGCGCCTGACAAGGGTGGCGCCGTTAATGGCCTTCACAACAACGGCCGTATCCCTGCTGCCAGCTGGCGGTAAGTTTTCGAGGTCCGGCATGTCGAGGGAGAGATAGGCGATCAGGAGGATGCCCAAGATCGCACCCCACACACCAAAAACGGCGGAGCCGTAAGCTAGTCTGGCAACCAAAGTTCTCTTCTTGGGCTTGAATGTGGGCGTGTCTTTTTTAGCCATTAGGGTCTGTTCTGCGGATGTTTGAAATCACCATGCCGGGAAAATGCGGCAAAGTTAAGGATAAAAATCAAGGCTCGGGATCCAGGGGAAAACTGGAATGTTGATAATAACCGAACGTTTGGTATAAAAAAGCAGGAGGATGTGATGCCACGGCCACCCAAACAGTCAAAAGCAGAAACACTGCAGAAACTGACGAGAGTTTTCCGCCAGTTTGGTTATGACGGCGCAAGCATGCAGGACTTGTCTGCAGCTACAGGCCTTTCGAAAGCCAGTCTTTATCATCATTTCCCCGATGGCAAACGCGAAATGGCCAATCAGGTTCTTCTGGAAGAGGGCAGAAGATTGCAGGACCAGGTTTTGCAGCCTTTAATGATAGCGGGTGATGGCCTTTCTCTTCTGGAGAGTTTGGCGGCTACATCAAAGTTTTATGGTGGTAAGGTCCCGCAATGCCTGATGAACAGCCTTACGCTTGGTGGCGGTGGTAAACATTTTTCATTT
Organism: Kordiimonas sp.; assembly: GCA_963921265.3. Taxonomy (GTDB): domain Bacteria; phylum Pseudomonadota; class Alphaproteobacteria; order Sphingomonadales; family Kordiimonadaceae; genus Kordiimonas. Next base: position 1,881,968 of record OZ001196.2, on the reverse strand, counting down.
ACAGTCACTGAAACAGTGGCTGCATGGCGTAAGCTATTGGCAACCTCATATCAGGCATCGGGTGCATCATCGGAAGAATCAGAAGCTTGGGCAATTTATGCACTGGAGCGAATCCAGGGGGCGCTGGTCATGTGCCGCCTGCAATCAAGCCGGGTGCCACTGGACCAGTGCCTCTCAGAACTCGAGGGTGACGTGCGATTTTACTTGGATGAGTGATTGCAAAAACTGATCACCTTTTATCTGCCAATTCACACAATTTTCTTGACCTTTGCAGCCTTTCGCACCACATGGGTGGCTAAATAGGAAGGATTTGGTCATGTTTATCGAAACCGAAGTTACACCGAACCCAGATACGCTGAAGTTTTTGCCAGGCCAGGTATTGCTTGAAGATGGCACTGCCAACTTCACTGACCCAACAAGCGCGGAAAACTCGCCGCTTGCACAGGCAATGTTCGCGGTACCTTCAGTCACGGGCGTATTTATTGGTTATGATTTCGTGACTGTTTCGAAAAATACCGAAGTTGAATGGGGAGACCTTAAGCCAACCATTCTGGCGGCGCTCATGCAGTTTTTCTCGTCCGGTGCCCCCATCCTCACTGTCACTGACGCTCAAACCAGTCTGGCCGTCGAAGAAGATGAAGCTGATGCTGAAATTATCGAGCAGATTAAAACTTTGCTGGATGAAAAAGTGCGCCCAGCAGTGGCTGGTGATGGCGGTGATATCATCTATCATGGCTTCAAAGAAGGCGTCGTGTATCTTGAAATGCAGGGGGCTTGTGCTGGTTGCCCAAGCTCTACCATCACACTGAAGCATGGCATCGAAAACCTGCTCAAATACTATGTACCGGAAGTCGCGGACGTGCGCGCTGTTGGCTAATGGACGCGGTTAGTCCAACCTTCCCCCGGGCACATAGAAAAAGCTTCCAAGCCAATACCAGCGGCCGTCGCCCGCGGGCATGGTGCAATTGATGCGCCCTCTGCCGGGAGGTAGTGGCTCTTCAAAGCGGACTTCAATTCGATTGTCGTTCAGCCTCACCAAGTCTGCGGCACGCCCCAAATGATTTGGGTAACATGCCATAGCGCTTAGGCCCCTGACAGTTCCATCAACTGTAAAACCAAACACAGGTGGATTGGTGGCTTCACCCAAAACGGGGTTACCTGGCACCTGATCTTCGATTGGCAAGGCTTTGGTCCCGGCGATGAGCCGAAACCGGTCCATGTCGCCATATCGTTCATTGACGGGAAACCTTGGCAGTGCATACGGGTTGCTCCAGAAGGCAGCGGGCCCCGAAAACTGGGCAAATGCAGCAGAGAAGCCCTCGGCTTCAATTCGCTCCACCAAATCGGAATTATATTCGCCGTAAGGGTATGCAAATATTTCAGGCACATACCCAAGTTCGGCTTCAAACCGTTCGCTCGCTCTCCGCACGTCAGCCAGCGACGTTTCGGCCCCTTCGTAAATCATATGAAGGTGTGATGCTGTATGATGGCCAATCTCGACACCTTCGCTCGCCAGCGTTCGAATGTCGTCCCAGCTCATATAGTTGGGATTACCTTCATCAACAGGATCCGTTGACACAAACAAGGTCATAGGAAGACCGGCTGCCTTCAATCGGGGCCACCCTTCATTGAAGACAGACTTGAACGCGTCATCCACCGTTATGCTGACTGTTTTTTCGGCAAACTGCTCGCGGGCGCGGAGCTTCCTGACCACTTCAGATAGAGGCAACACAGTGTATCCGCCAGTGACCAGCTCTTCGATCTGGGCATCAAATTGCTCTAGCCGGATATTGGTGCTGGGTAGATTATCCTCGCCAAAACGGTGATAGATAAAAACGACGGCAGACCTGTCTTGAGCTGCGGAAGACGCCAGTGTTCCAACAAAAAACAGTGCGAGCGCGAGTAGCCACTTGAATGCGTTCATAACTGCCTCTCTTTTGTTGCTTTTGGCCTTTTACGACCTGTTACCCTATTAACTTGCCTTGTTTGTCGGTTGGTGGCAAGACGATGGCAAGCGGTGCCACAGCGAACTTCAGGAGCATATGATGGCTAACTTCCCCTTTACTGAACCATTGAGTAACGATGTTTTAGATCAACTTTTTCGCGAAGCTCGCACCATCAATGTGTGGCGCGATAAACCCGTTAGTGACGATTTGATCAAACAACTTTATGACCTGACTAAAATGGGCGCTACGAGTGCAAATTGCTGTCCTGCCCGCTTCCATTTCGTGAAATCGGACGCTGCAAAAGCGCGCCTGAAACCGCTTGTGATGGAAGGCAATGACGCCAAAGTAATGCAGGCACCGGTAACGGTTATCATTGCAAATGACCTTAGATTTGCTGACAAAATCCCGCAGCTATTCCCGCACAATCCGGGCGCCAAGGACTGGTTCGCAGACCCTGCAGTTGCTGAAATAACGGCCATGCGCAACGGCACATTGCAAGGGGCTTATTTGATGCTGGCGGCGCGTGCTCTTGGTCTCCACTGTGGTCCGATGTCCGGTTTTGATAATGCAGCGGTTGACGCTGAGTTTTTTGAGGGCACAGAATTGAAGTCAAACTTCATTTGCGCGCTTGGCTATGGAACTGATGAAGATGTTTTCCCTCGAAGTCCGCGCCTTGATTTCGAAGAAGCTGCAGCAATTCTTTAGTGCACCAAATCGGTAGTTCCCTTGACTGTCCTTGCGATCGATACCAGTGAACAAGCCTGCAGCATTGCACTGGCAGACGGCACCACTGTTATTGACAGTGTTAGCGAAATCATTGGTCGTGGCCATGCCGAACGCCTGTTGCCACTTATTGATGAGCGCTTTGCTGTAACTGGCCTGGGCTATGGTGACTTAACACGTGTCGCGGTAACAACCGGCCCTGGTACTTTTACCGGCCTGCGCATAGGGCTTGCGGTTGCGCGCGGTCTGGCGTTGCAAGCCGATATTCCCTGTGTTGGCATAACCGGGCTTTCTGTGCTTGCTGCGCAGGCAGAAGGTGAAGAGGGAATAACGGTCCATGCCCTTATTACAGGCCGCGGAGGGCAGGCTTTTTACCAGCGGTTCAATGGCCGGACTGGTGATGGGATGCCCGCTGCAGTGAGCGAGCCTGAGGGACGAGATGCAGAGGACATTGTCGCTGAAATTCGCGACTGTGGCGGAGTTGTTGTGGGCAGTGGTGTGGACCTGCTTCTCGAGAAAAAACTCATCGACTTGTCGAGTGAAAAAAATATTAGCCTGGCGTCAGCGCGCATAATCAGTCCAGGCACGCTTGCGGTGTTGGGAGGCCAGCTTTCACCAGCACAATATTCTCCAGAGCCAACATACTTCAGGGCTGCAGATGCCAAAAAGGCGGCGCCTGTTCTTCCAATGCACCAACCGGGTAAGCCGTAACCATGTCGCCCGCCGCACCTATGATTTTTGAGGTCATCCGCAAGACAACTCCAGTTAACCTGCAACAACTGGCAACAATTCATCAGAAGGCTTTTTCTGCTATAGGGCAGTCTGGATGGTCTCCAGAGGCCCTTTCGAAAACCTGTGCCTCAAGCGGCGCTGTTTTAATTGGCGCTTTCAGTGCGGATCAACCGCTTGGTTTTGCATTGTTCCAGCAGGTGCTGGACGAAGCGGAACTGATTACGCTGGCGATTGCACCAGAGCATCAGGGGAAATCCATTGCATCAAAGTTGATGCAGTGGGCTGAGGCCAAGCTTGCTGAACGGGGCATTCGGGCCTTTTTTTTGGAAGTGCGCGCAGATAACGCCGCCGCCATCCACCTTTATGAAAACCTTGACTTTAAAGCCACATCCATTCGCAAGGGCTATTATAAAGTAGACGGTGACGTGCGTATTGACGCGGTGAATTACGCAAAAACACGGGACTAACTGTTGATCTCAACCGTTATGAAGCGAAATTTGATGCCCGCTTCTCTCGTGATTTCGCTACTCAAAACTTTATGACCAATACCCTCTATGGAACGAATCAGGGGCTCGTTGGCGGGCGTATCTTCATAGAGTGCTGAAAATGTGTCTCCAGAGCGCAAGCTGTCAGCAAACAGGCGCAGCTTGACAAAGGCCATGGGACATATGGTGCCACGCAGGTCGAGATCAATTTTCTGGCGCGAGCTGTTCATGGAGTTTGACGCTCTCATCGGGCTAAAGATACCGCGGGTTTCGAACCTTTCGTATGGACCAAAAAACGCCTATCTGCAACTGCGTCTCACTGCGTGCGGGATTGCTTGCCCTGTGCTTTCATCTGTGGCATTGTCGCCTCGAATTTCCGAGCACGCCTCGCCGACGACCACTGCCTCAAGGAGCGCGCACCCTTATGCCTGATACTCAGCCGGACATCGAAGAACTTTGCATTCAAAAAGGTATGCGGATGACGGATCAGCGGCGTGTAATTGCGCGTGTACTAACAGATGCGACGGATCACCCGGATGTGGAAGAGGTATATCGCCGCTCAACAGCTGTGGACAACGGCATTAGTATTGCCACTGTTTACCGGACAGTGCGCCTGTTTGAAGAAGCTGGCATTCTGGAGCGCCACGACTTCAGGGATGGTCGTTCCCGCTATGAACCGGCAACCGATGACCACCATGATCATCTGATTAATCTGGAAACAGGCGAAGTTCTTGAGTTTCATAATGATGAAATTGAAAAACTTCAGGAAGAAATCGCGCGACGGCTTGGTTTTAAACTTGTTGATCACCGGATGGAACTTTACGGTGTTCCATTAGATAAAGACAACTAGAGCTGTGGAACCTCAAGTCCTCAAACACGAGGCATCAGGCCCCCCGGCGGCATTATCAGATGACTATGTCGAATACGCGGGGCTTCGCAGTAATCTCAAAAAACAAGGCTGGACACTGATTGGCGCTGCACGTTTGATGGCAGTGTTTAGCGCGTCGATCCCCCTCATTAGCATGCAGGCACTGATGGTGCGTTTTTCCCGCAAAAACTGGTGGAATTTTGCGGGGCTTTGGCATCGCACGATGTGCCGGATATTGGGGCTTGAGGTGCACTTAACGGGGCTTGAGCATCAAGATACCGCTACACTTTACGCTGCCAATCATATCTCCTGGACAGATATTGTGGTGCTGGGCGGGCACATACCCAACGCCAGTTTTGTCGCTAAATCCGAAGTGGCAGGCTGGGGCATTCTTGGCAAACTGTGTGCTTTGCATAAAACCGAGTTTGTAAAGCGCGGCCGTCGCACCGACAGTGCGCGCCAGCGGGATTATTTGGCGGAACGGATCAAGGAAGGCCACAGCCTGATTTTGTTTCCGGAAGGCACAAACACGGCAGGTATTCATCTGGCTCCCTTCAAATCCGCGCTGTTTTCTGTCGCAGAACATGTGGCGGATCATCTGGACGAGCCAATGAGGGTTCAGCCTATCACTATTGCCTATACCGAAGTGAATGGCATTCCATTAGTGCGCAGCCAAAAACCCTGGATTGCCTGGCTCGGAGAAACAGAGTTGTTCGAGCATCTGCAACAGCTGCTGAACAGAGGGCGCATAAAAGCGACAGTAGAGTTTCATGAGCCTATTACACTTGATGACGCCAATTGCCGAAAAACTCTTGCCAAATATTGTTCTGATGAAATCAGCAAAGGGTTGGAGCGGGCACACCGCGCAGAATTCCGCCTTGGTACGCCGGAACGAGTTGAGCAAGCAGCTGAACAGCTGGAAACCTAAAGCCCCTAGCCTTAACGACTTTCGACTATGCTTGACTCTGCCTTGGGCAGTGGTATTTTCCGGCACCTTTTTGAAAGTGGCCTCAAACCAAGATGAATGGGGCCTTTGGCGGATCAGGAGTGCATCTTGAGTAAAAAAGTTTTCATCAAAACCTACGGGTGCCAGATGAATGTGTATGACTCGAAACGTATGGCGGACGTGCTGAAGCCCGTTGGCTATGAGGTATCCGAGAGCTCTGATGAAGCCGATTTGGTGATTTTAAACACCTGCCATATCCGCGAAAAAGCTGCTGAAAAAGTCTACTCGGAAATTGGCCGACTGAAACAAACAAAAGAAGCCAAGGCTGCAGACGGCAAGGACATGTATATCGCCGTTGCCGGTTGTGTGGCACAGGCCGAAGGGCCAGAGATGATGAAACGGGCACCAGCCATCGACATGGTACTCGGTCCGCAGACCTATCATCGTTTGCCTGACATGCTGAAGTCAGCTGCTGAGCAGCGCACCGGCGGCCGCCGTAGTGCTCGCGTTCTGGATACTGATTTTCCGGTCGACACCAAGTTTGACCATTTGCCAGAAGAAAGCGACTACCAGGGCCCCGCCGCGTTTCTAACCGTGCAGGAAGGGTGTGATAAGTTCTGCACTTTCTGCGTGGTGCCCTATACACGCGGTGCAGAATACAGCCGCCCGGTCGCCGACATTGTGAACGAAGCGAAACGTCTTGTGGCTTCGGGCGTAGTGGAAATCACGCTCTTGGGGCAAAACGTCAACGCGTTCCACGGTGAGCTTGCCGACGGTAAAACAGCGTCTCTAGGCCGTTTGATCCGCGAACTCGCCGACATTGATGGTTTGGGTCGCATTCGCTACACCACTTCGCACCCTCGTGACATGGATGACGAGCTTATCAATGCCCACCGTGACGTGGCTGCCTGTATGCCGTACCTGCACCTGCCGGTTCAGTCTGGTTCAAATGCCATTTTGGATGCCATGAACCGCAAGCATACGCGGGAGCATTATTTCGATATCATCGACCGCTTGCGCGAAGCGCGACCCGACCTCGCGTTGTCATCTGATTTTATTGTCGGTTTCCCTGGCGAAACGGACCAGGATTTTGAAGATACAATGGACCTTGTGCGCCGCGTAAAATATGCGTCTGCCTACAGCTTCAAATATAGCCCGCGCCCCGGCACGCCGGCATCCGTGATGGACACACAGGTGCCAGAAGATGTGAAATCCGAACGCCTCGCCCGCTTGCAGGCGCTCATTAACCAGCACCAGCTTGAGTTTAATGAGGCGTCTATCGGCAAAGAGATGGATGTGCTGCTTGAACGCCCGGGCAAGTTTGAAGGACAACTGCTGGGTCGCAGCCCTTACCTGCAAGCCGTGCATGTTGATGTGTCAAAAGCGCAAAACACGCTTGCCGCCGACGCTGATAAACCATACAGTGGATACATGGGCAAATTGGTGCGCGTTCGTATCTCCGAAGGTGGGCCAAATAGCCTGAAGGGTGAACTGGTTAGCGCCCTGCATTAATCGCCGGGCGCGGCCAATTGAGGAGCCGCAAGCCAATTTCTATGTATGCGAAGGTCAGCTCTAAGAGCGACAAAAATGCAGCACGGTCAGGTGCCAAACACAGCGCCAGCCATCCCGCCGGCCAAAGGTCGGAAATCCGCAAAAAACTTTATGAGTTTGAAGACAATCGCTTGGCCGCGGTTGTCGGTGGTCAGCATGACCGCAATCTGGCGCGTATCGAACAGATGCTGGGTGTGGTGTTGATAAACCGCGGTAATCGTATCGCTATTGAAGGGTCAGCTGAACGCACAGAAACGGCTCTGCGTGTTCTGGATGATCTGTGCGACATGGCACGTCAGGGCCGGGAAATTGATATCGGCGAAGTCGACGGCGCCGTGCGCATGGCAGAAGCGGGACCCATCGCCAATGATCAGATGGCGCAACCGCGTGCAGACGCGCCAAGCCAGCGGCCCGTGCCCAAGGGCAGCGACATTAAAATCACGACACGCAACCGGGTCATCATGCCGCGCTCAAAAGGGCAGGCGGACTATATGTCGAAGCTTGCGACCGCAGATATGGTGTTTGGTGTTGGACCAGCGGGTACAGGGAAGACCTATTTGGCTGTTGCAATGGCAGTTGCTCGCATGCTTGCTGGCGAAATTGACCGTATTATTCTCTCTAGGCCTGCGGTTGAAGCCGGTGAAAATTTGGGTTTTCTGCCGGGCGATCTGAAGGACAAAGTGGACCCATACCTTCGGCCCTTGTATGACGCGCTTTATGATATGATGCCAGCTGAACAGGTCGAGAAGCGTATCGCGAGCAACCAGATCGAAATTGCGCCTCTTGCTTACATGCGTGGTCGTACACTTGCGAATGCTTTTGTGATTTTGGATGAAGCCCAAAATACAACACCGATGCAGATGAAAATGTTCCTGACTCGCTTTGGTGAAAACAGTCGTATGGCTATTTGCGGCGACCCAAGTCAGGTGGATTTGCCACCGAGCGTCACGTCTGGGCTTAAACATGCGCTCAATAAACTCAGGGACGTTGACGGCATCGCCGTAACCCGGTTTGAAGCCTCTGATGTGGTTCGCCATCCATTGGTGGGTCGTATTGTTGATGCCTACGGGGACGATGATGGGCGCTAAACCAACGACAAGCTAATGCCAGTGCAAACCAGTATACAGGGTCCTGCAGAGGACCCCGCCTCCAGTATCATCGACCGGGCACCACAAGGTGTGTTTCCCGGTCTGGATCTTGATGTAGACATCATGGACCCGTTGTTAGGCGACGACCTCTTTGCCTTAATAGAAGCATTGACGTTTGCCTTGCTTGATCATGAGCGTGTTGCAGACGCAACAGTCGGTGAACTGTATGTGCGCATTGTCGCGAACGACGAAATGCAGACCCTCAACCGGGATCACCGCGGCAAAGACAAGCCCACAAACGTGCTCTCGTTTCAAGCCATAGAGACAGACCTATTGCCCAACGCACTCATCGGCGCTGCCAAGGGTGGGCCGCCGGTTATGCTGGGTGATATCATTATTGCTGCACCTGTCGTGGTCGATGAGGCGCAAGCGCAAAATAAGCTTCCACTCCATCATTTCGCACATTTGATCATTCATGGCCTTTTGCATTTGCTGGGTCATGACCATATGGAGGACGAAGAAGCTGAGATTATGGAAGAAAAAGAAAGGGCAGTATTGGCGGGTCTTGGGATCAATGACCCTTATGCTGCGATAATGGACTGATGGCAGATAACCACAGCGAAAAAGAGGCAAACGGTAACGGCACACCCCGAACATCGGGTGGGTTTCTGCGTTCTGTTCGTGAGTTTTTTGGGGCCAAGGCCAGTGACGTTTCGCTTCGCGAAAGCCTGGAAGAGGCGATTGAAGAGCATGAGGAAGATACGAACCAGGTAAGCCTGGGCGATAAAGAGCGTGAGATGCTCTTTAACGTCCTGGAGTACGGCGAGCTTCGCATCGACGATGTGATGGTGCCGCGCGGCGATATTGTTGCGGTGCCGGATAATATTTCCTTCCAGGACCTCATCAAAGTTTTTGCAGACGCAGCGCACTCTCGCATGCCCGTGTTTCGGGAAACTCTGGATGACGTCATCGGCATGGTGCATGTGAAAGACACGCTCAAGCTGATGGCAGACGGCGTTTCGCCCGAAGAGTTTAAAATGGCGGCCATTCGCCGACCGGTGCTGTATGTGCCGGCATCAATGCGGGTAATCGACTTGCTCGCTAAAATGCGCCTGTCCCGCACCCATATGGCGGTTGTTGTTGATGAGTATGGCGGCACAGATGGGCTTGTGACCGTCGAAGATATGGTCGAAGAGATCGTCGGCGAGATTGAAGACGAACATGATGAAGTTGAAGATCCGGAACTGATACCTTTATCGGACGGTGGCTACGACGCTGACGCGCGCATAGACATTGACGAACTTGAGGAAGAGCTTGGGCTGGAGCTGACAAGCCCTGAGCGCGCCGAAGACATCGATACACTGGGTGGCCTTGTTTTCCTGCTCGCTGATCGTGTGCCAGACATTGGAGAAGTTATTCTTCACGAAAGCGGCTATAAATTTGAGGTGCTTGACGCCGATCCGCGTCGTATAAGGCGAATTCGTATTCATCTTCCGGTCACCACTTCGGTGGGCAAAAAGGAAGACGAGACGGCAAGCAATAACAAAGACGAAAGCGACAGCGCGTGAGCAATAACGCAGCGGCGGCTCCAGAAGCGGAAGCTGCTCACTTCAGACCGGCTTGGTTCTCCAAACTTGATGCATGGCTTTCAGCACATGCGGTTTGGCGTGTACCGTTACTTGCATTCCTTGCAGGGGCATTGCTCACCAGCACGTTTTCGCCGCTGAACTTGTTTCCCGCTGCCTTTGTTGCTTTCCCGCTGATGATGATTTTGATTGACCGAACACGAACCTGGCGCGAGGCCTTTTCAACCGGGTGGTGGGTCGGTTTTGGTCTGTTTTCAGTTGGTCTTACTTGGATCGGCCACTCGTTCACTCAGCAAGACAATGTTCCTGTTGTGCTGGCACCTTTTGCAATATTGGCTCTTGCAGGAGTCATGGCACTCTATACGGCGCTGTCGTTTGTGGTGTGCCAGAAACTCTGGATCAAAGGGCCGGCCCGTGTCGTCTTGTTTGCAGCGGTGTGGGTATTTTTCGAGTTTGCGCGTGGGTTTTTGTTCACCGGCTTTCCTTGGCATCTTGCGGGCACCATGTGGGCCGATTGGCTGCCTGTAGCACAAACTGCCTCACTGATCAGTGTTTATGGACTCTCGGCAATCACTGTCCTGGCTGCAAGCGCGCCGACAATTCTGCTGAACAAACCCCGGTCGGCCAACACCTTGTTGTTGGCTTTGGTGCCAACACTTGTATTGAGCGGTTTTGCCATCTGGGGGCAAGTTCGCTTGTCGGGGGCGCAAACCGAATATGAGATTTCGGTTAGCATGCGGTTGGTGCAGGCCAACGTAAACCAGCGGGAAAAATGGATTCCGCACCTGGTGGATGATCATTTTGACCGTCACATGCGCCTCTCTCGCGGCGACAGCGACCGCGGCCGTGCGGAAGGCGTAAAGCTTCTGATCTGGCCTGAAACCGCAGTGCAGCGCGAGTCGTTTGATCGGGACGGATCACTTTTGCGGTGGCGTATGTCGCGCCTCTTGGAATTTGGCTCTTACGCCATCACCGGTGCGCCGCGCTATGAGCGCACCCCAAGCGGCGTAAACTATTTTAACAGTCTGTTTGCCTTCAATTCGCGTGGGCAGCTTTATGCCAGATACGATAAAAACCATTTGGTGCCATTTGGCGAATATTTGCCGTTTCAGGGTCTGTTGAATGCGATTGGCTTGCGCCAGCTCACGGGCGGCGTAGCGTTCACTGCGGGTGATGGCTTGCAGACCATTCGGTTGCCCGGTGTGCCGCCTTTTTCGCCTCTCATCTGCTATGAGATTATTTTCCCGGGGCAGGTCTATGATCCTGCTGATCGGCCGGACTGGCTGTTGAACGTCACCAACGACGGGTGGTTTGGACTGACAAATGGCCCTTATCAGCATCTGGCACTTGCCAGATTTCGCGCGATTGAAGAGGGCTTGCCAGTTGTAAGGTCGGCGAGCACAGGTGTAAGCGCGGTCATTGACGCGCATGGTAGAACGGTGGCGGCCATGGGTGTTGACCACGCTGGCGTGCTCGATACGCCATTACCCCGCTCAATTGAGGCCCCTACCGTCCAAACCGGTATCAAAATGCTGGTTGTGCTGGCGATCAGTGTGTTGGCGATTTGTGTATTTTTGGTCCTCGGGCTGCGCCGACAAAAGGCAGACGCACAAGCGTAAAACTCTTTACACACGCCTGCTGCCTGCGATAAAGCCGCGAGCATGAGCAAAACATCCGACAATAATTCTGACTTTCAGCCACCTGAACTCCGTTTTTTTGGCCGGCGGAAAGGCCCTGCGCTTTCTGATCGTAAGCAGGGGTTGATGGACGACCTGCTGCCGCGCATTTCGGTACCGGTTGATTTGGAGGCCGACGCTGAGCCCGGTGCTTTGGATCCCTTCGGGCTTTACCAACAGCGACCACGCGCCTGTTGGTTGGAAATCGGTTTTGGCAAAGGCGAACACCTTGCATGGCAAGCGCAGAGCCATCCGGATGTGGGTCTGATCGGCTGTGAACCCTATTTGAACGGTGTTGCAGGCCTGCTCACACACATCGAAGAAGAAGCGATTAATAATATCCGGGTTTACGGCGATGACGCACGGCATGTGCTGTCACGCCTGCCTGATGCTTCAATTGAGCGGGTGTTTTTGATCCATCCGGACCCTTGGCCAAAGCGGCGCCACGCGCGCCGTCGGTTTGTGACACCACCAAATTTGGATCAGATCGCACGTGTGCTGGTCGATGGTGGTGAGTTCCGAGTCGGCACCGATCATCCCATCTACCGCGAGTGGACAGCAATCCAAATGAGCCTGCGCAGCGATTTTGAATGGCTTGCAAACAGTCCCTCGGACTGGCTTGTTCGTCCAGAGGACTGGCCAGAAACACGCTATGAAGCCAAGGCCCTTGAGGGCCGTGCGACCTATTTCCGCTTCCGCCGTCTGCCACGCATGATCTGAGCCCGAGCAATTCTCCAACTCAGGCAGGGTATTGTGCTAATAGTGACGGCAAGCTGAGTTTCTGGAGCGAACAACCATGACAATTGAGGCTTTCCCTTGGGGAATGATGCAATGGATCGAGCGGGGTCATAAAGCGCTTGGAATCAGCTTTGCCAAGATGAGTCTGCGCCCAGGTTGTGAAACAGATATGCACTTTCACGAAAATGCGCATGAATTTATTTATGTGGAAGAAGGGGAAGTGGTGATTGAAATGGCAGGTACTTCTAAAGACAACAGCGATCTTTGGCAGAAGAAGCGTTTGCAAACCGGTGAAAAAATTGCGCTTCAACAACGCCGTGCCCACAAAATTATCAATGATGCCAATGCTTCCGCCGATCTAACTATTGTCTATACGCACCATGACAGACGATTCGACGCGCTGTAAAATTCGATATAAAAACCAGCGATTACTAAACTGTCTTCGAGTCGTTTTGCCGCGACAAAAGGGGAATGCTTACAAAGGGTACTAAAAGCCCCGCTAAACATGTGTTTTACCCCTTGCCCCAAGCTGACCTTAACTGTATATAGAGGCCACTTCTCCTGGATTGTTGGTATTTTCCGGGGTGGGCGAGAGCCCGCTCAGCCATAGCGCATACCTGAAGTCCAGTTGGCATATTGGATGTTGGGAAGGCTGAAAGGAAGCGGTGTGACGGAAGCGTCTGCACAAATTAGAGACCTGATCGAGCCGGCTGTTGAAGGCCTGGGTTTTGAGCTGGTACGCGTCACTTATGGTGGCGGCCGCAAGCCAACTCTACAGATCATGGCGGAGCGCCCAGACGGCACCATGAGTGTTGACGATTGTGCCCAGCTGTCACGCGAGGTCTCTCTGATTTTGGATGTGGAAGATCCGCTGCCTGGCGAATATCTGCTTGAAGTTAGCTCGCCAGGTGTGGACCGTCCGCTGACGCGACCCAAAGATTTTGAGCGCTGGGTTGGATTTGAGACCAAAGTCGAGCTCGCCAACCAAATCGATGGACGTCGCCGTTTCAAAGGCCGTATGACAGCATTCAATGGTTCAGAAGTGGTTTTGGACACCGACGAAGGGCAGGTTGTGCTGCCATTTGCAGAAGTTTCCAAGGCCAAACTGATCCTGACAGACGAATTATTGGACGCAGTGCAAAAAGCTGCGGCCAGCAAAGACGAAAGCACCCAGCACTAACGCTGGTTATTGAAAGCTAGTGGGGCAAGCCCCCCTTAAGCGATGGAGTAAAGATGATGGCAACTGCTGTCAGTGCAAACAGGCTGGAACTTCTGCAGATTGCGGAGCTGGTCGCGCGTGAAAAAGTGATCGACAAAGAGATTGTTCTGGAAGCAATGGAAGACGCTATTCAGAAAGCGGCTCGTTCGCGCTATGGCGCAGAAAACGAAATTCGCGCTCAGATCGACAAAAACACCGGCGACATTCGCTTGTTCCGGGTTTTAGAAGTGGTCGAGGAAGTGGAGGAACCAGCGGTTCAGATCAGCCTCGAAGACGCGCTCAAGGACAAGCCTGATGCAGCTATTGGTGACTATCTGGCATCAAGCCTGCCGCCGATGGACTTTGGCCGCATTGCTGCACAAACCGCCAAGCAGGTTATCGTGCAAAAAGTGCGCGACGCGGAACGCCAGCGCCAATATGACGAGTACAAAGACCGTGTTGGTGAAATCATCACCGGCATCGTAAAGCGCGTTGAATACGGCAACGTGATTGTTGATCTTGGTAACGCCGAGGCCATCATGCGCCGCGATCAGGTGATCCCTCGGGAGCACGTGCGCCAGAACGAGCGTATGCGTGGCTTCATCTATGAAGTGCGCCGTGAAAACCGTGGCCCGCAGATTTTCATGTCCCGCACCAAGCCAGAATTTATGGGGGCTTTGTTCGCGCAGGAAGTGCCCGAGATTTATGACGGTATCATCGAGATCCGCTCTGTTGCCCGTGACCCCGGCAGCCGTGCGAAAATCGCCGTGATCTCAAACGACAATTCTATCGATCCTGTTGGCGCCTGTGTTGGTATGCGTGGTTCGCGCGTGCAAGCCGTTGTGAACGAGCTGCAGGGCGAAAAAATTGACATTATTCCATGGTCACCTGATGTAGCATCCTTCATCGTAAATGCTCTGCAGCCTGCTGAAGTTGCCAAAGTTGTTCTGGATGAAGAACGTACACGGGTTGAAGTTGTAGTGCCAGATGACCAACTATCACTTGCGATTGGTCGCCGCGGTCAGAACGTGCGTCTGGCAAGCCAGCTGACAGGCTGGACAATCGACATCATGACTGAAGCTGAAGAGAGCGAGCGCCGCCAGGAAGAGTTTATGGCGCAGAGCGCGCGCTTCATGGAAGCTCTGGACGTGGACGATACGCTGGCGCACCTTTTGGTTGCTGAAGGTTTCACCGAAGTTGAAGAAGTTGCTTATGTGGAGCTTGAAGAGCTTCTGGGCGTTGAAGGCTTTGATGAAGACCTTGCTCAGGAACTGCAGCGCCGCGCTGGTGATTTCCTTGAAGCCGAAGCTCGTGCCGCTGACGAAAAGCGCCGGGAGATGGGTGTTGAGGACGACCTTGCGAATGTAGAAGGCCTGACACCGCAGATGCTGGTAACACTGGGTGAAGAACAAGTGAAAACGCTTGAGGACTTCGCCGGTTGTGCCGCTGATGAGCTTACGAGCAAAGAAGACGGTATTCTTAAGAGCTACCCGCTTGAAGAAGCTGATGCCAGTGCGATGATAATGTCTGCACGTGTTGCTCTTGGCTGGCTCACCGCTGAAGAAGCGTTTGGCACAGGTGAAGAAGAAGTAAGTGAAGAAGCTGCTGAGGAAGGCGAGGCTGTAGAAGCTGAAGCTGCCGAGGCAAGCGAAGAGGCGGAAGCCTAGGCGGCTGGTTGGGCAGGAGCCATGCCCATGCCAGAGCGTCGCTGCATCATAACGCACCAATCGGCCCCAACTGAAGGGCTTTTCCGGTTGGTGCTGGGACCCGATGATAAGCTGGTTCCGGATGTTGCAGCAAAGTTGCCAGGTCGGGGCCTCTGGGTTTCGGCGGATGGGCCGATGGTCCAGAAGGCAGTCGCCGACGGGGCTTTGAAAAAGGCTGCCAGTCGGTCGCTTAAGATGGCACTTGCGAACGATGCAGTGCCGGACGACCTGGTGGCTAAAATGGTGGCGCTCTTGACCAAGCGCTGCCTCGATAGATTAGGCCTTGAGCAAAGGGCCGGAAACCTGGTGACGGGTTTCGATAAAATAAAGGCGGCGCTCGCCAAAAAGGGAACCGGAAAACCGGCCCTTGTTGTAGCAGCCACCGACGGGGCGGCCGATGGTCGCCAAAAGATACGATCCGCTGTGGGCACTGATGTGCCAGTGGTGGAAATGTTCGACCGGGAGCAGCTTTCGCTGGCTTTAGGTCGTGAAAATGTGGTTCATGTGCTGCTTCTGGAAAGTGGCGGCACGGAAAAATTGAAGGCCGATATTGGCCGACTGATGGGTTTATCTGCTAAAGAGTAGCCCGAAGCGCGCGAGTAAGCGCAGAGGAACGAAGAAACGTATGAGCGACGAAAAGAAACTGACATTGTCCGGCCGCACCACCCTTGGCGTAGGTAAGGGTGTTGAAACCGGTCAGGTTCGTCAAAACTTCAGCCATGGTCGCAGCAAGGCTGTTGTGGTTGAGCGCAAGAAGAAGCGTATCCTCCATAAAGGTGGAGCGGCCGAAACGGCTGCACCAGCGCCAGCGCCGCAAGCCCCAAAAGCTTATGTGCCTAAAAAGCCGGCTGAAGATGCGAAGCACAATCTGACCGATGCGGAGCTTGAAAATCGCCAGCGCGTTCTCGATGAAGCCAAGAAGCGCGCCGAAGAAGATGCCAAGCGCCAGGCGGCCCTTGAGGCAGAGCGCCAGCGCCGCGAAGCAGAAGAGGCTGCGAGCAAAGACGCAGAGGAAGAAGCTCGCAAACAGGCCGAAGAAGACGCCAAGAAGCGTGCGGAAGCGGCTGCCAAAGAAAAGGCAGAAGCGGAAGCGGCTCAAAAAGCCGCTGACGAGCAGGCTGCCCGCGAAAAAGCGGAAGAAGAAGCGCGCAAAAAATCTGAGCTTGAGGCGCGCGCAGTACAATTGCGTAAAGCCAATGAAGCGCGCCCTGCCGCTGGCGGCGACAAGGCCGGTGACGCAGCGCGTCCGGCTAAACCGAAACGCAAGGATAAAAAAGGCGGTCCAACGCAAGACCGGAACCAGCGCGGCCGCGGTCGCGGCGATGACCGTGGTCGTAGAGGTCGCCTGACCATTTCAACAGCCACTGCCGGTGATGAGCGTCAGCGTTCGCTCGCGTCCTACAAGCGCATGCAGGCGAAGAAACGTGCCGCTGAAATGGGCGGTGTGCAACAGCCGCAACAACGCCAGTCCCGCGAGATTACAGTGCCTGAGGCCATTACGGTTCAGGAACTGGCGCAGCGTATGGCGGAGAAAGCCACAGCTGTGATGAAGGCGTTGATGAACATGGGCATGATGGCCACCATCAACGACACGCTGGACCAGGACACGGCCCAACTGATCGTTGAAGAATTTGGCCACACCATCAAACGCGTTAGCGAATCTGATGTTGAAATCGGCCTCGTTGGTGAAGAGGATCAGGACACTGATCTGGAGGGTCGCGCACCAATCGTGACCGTGATGGGTCACGTTGATCATGGTAAAACATCGCTTCTGGATGCGCTCCGCAAAGCGAACGTTGTGTCTGGTGAAGCCGGGGGCATTACGCAGCATATTGGTGCCTACCAGGTGGCTGTTGATGGCGGCGACAAAATCACCTTCCTCGATACCCCGGGCCACGCAGCTTTCACACAGATGCGTGCACGCGGCGCGAGCGTTACCGATATCGTAATCCTTGTGGTTGCGGGTGACGACGGTGTGATGCCGCAAACGATTGAGGCGATCAACCACTCAAAGGCCGCCGAAGTGCCGATGATTGTGGCGATCAACAAGATGGACCGCGAAGGCGCAGACCCAACCCGCGTGCGCAACGAACTGTTGCAGCATGAAGTGGTAGTGGAAACTTTCCAGGGTGACACCCAAGAAGTTGAAGTATCTGCCATCACAGGCATGGGCCTTGACAAGCTCAAGGAAGCCATTGCCCTGCAGGCTGAAATTCTTGAACTGAAAGCCAATCCAAACCGCGCCGCAGAGGGCGTTGTTGTTGAAGCCAAGCTTGATAAAGGCCGTGGCCCCGTTGCGACAGTGCTGGTGCAGCGCGGAACGCTTAAAGTAGGTGACATCTTTGTTGCCGGCGCCGAGTGGGGCCGTGTGCGTGCACTTGTGAACGACAAAGGCAGCCAGGTCAAAGAAGCCGGACCGAGCCAACCGGTTGAGGTTCTTGGTCTTAACGGTGCGCCGGGTGCGGGTGACGACTTCGCGGTCGTTGAAAACGAAGCACGCGCGCGTGAGGTGGCAGACTATCGCCAGGACCAGGCACGCAAGAAACGCCAGGCTGCGGCTGCTGCACCGAAGACGCTTGAAAGCATCTTCTCCAACCTCAAGGAATCAGAAGGTCTGCAGACTTTCGATGTTGTGGTGAAAGCGGATGTTCAAGGCTCGGTTGAAGCGATCACGCAAGCGCTTGAGAAAGCCGGCAATGATGAAATTCAGTGCCGCGTTATCCACGGTGCTGTTGGTGGTATCACCGAAGCAGACATTACGCTCGCTAACGCGTCCAACGCGCTGGTGATCGGCTTTAATGTGCGGCCAAACAAACAGGCCCGCGACGCGGCAGAGTCTGAAGGCATTACGATCAAATACTATTCGATCATCTATGACCTCATCGACGAAGTAAAAGCAGCGATGGCTGGCCAGCTTGGCCCAGAGTTCAAAGAGAATATTGTTGGCCGTGCCGATATCAAGGAAGCGTTCCAGGCTGGCAAGGCCGGCAAGGCTGCTGGTTGTATGGTCACTGAAGGCTCGATC
Source organism: Kordiimonas sp. (assembly GCA_963921265.3). Taxonomy (GTDB): domain Bacteria; phylum Pseudomonadota; class Alphaproteobacteria; order Sphingomonadales; family Kordiimonadaceae; genus Kordiimonas. Next base: position 1,863,700 of record OZ001196.2, on the reverse strand, counting down.
CGTAATGACCTGAAGGCCCGTATCCTCAGGGATGATGTCATCATCTACGAAGGCCAGATCGACAACCTGCGTCGCTTCAAAGACGACGTCAAGAAAGTGGATTCTGGTCAGGAATGTGGCCTGACGTTTGAAAACTATCATGACTTCAAGTCTGGCGACGTTCTTGAAGTGTATGAACTGGAAGAAATCGAACGCGTTCTCTAGAGCGCGTTCTCTTTCACTAGAGAGAAACCCATGTCGAAGCGAGAGCACACCAGCGGTGGGCCAAGTCTGCGCCTTTTGCGTGTGGGCGAAAATGTGCGCCATGCAATTTCCGCTACCCTGACGCGCGGTGATGTGCAGGACCCGGACCTTGAAGGCGCCTCCATCACTGTATCTGAAGTGCGGGTGAGCCCGGACCTCAGAAATGCGACGGTGTTTGTGATGCCGCTTGGTGGTGATGACCAGGGCACTATTATCAAGGCGCTTAACCGGAACAGTGCCTATATCCGCGGTGAAATGAGCAAAGCGGTGCATATGAAATATATGCCTCGGCTCAAGTTCAAGCTGGATGACAGCTTTGACGAAGCAAGCCACATTGATGCGCTGCTCAAAGATCCCAAAGTACAACGTGATATCGCTACTGCCGATGACCCATCGGAGGAGAGTGCCTGATGGCACGCCGCCGCAAGGGCGACAAAGTGGATGGCTGGCTTATCGTCGACAAGCCACTGGGCGCTTCGAGCGCCAAAGCCGTCGCGATTGTCAAACGTGTTTTCAACGCTCAGAAAGTTGGCCACGGTGGCACGCTCGATCCGCTGGCAACCGGTATCCTGCCGATCGGTCTGGGTGAAGCCACCAAAACCATGCCCTATATTGTCGATGCTTCGAAAGAGTATGACTTCACGGTTAAGTGGGGCATTGCAACCGATTCGGCGGATGCAGAAGGCGAAATCACGCATTCTAGCGGTTTGATACCGGATAAAAGCGCGATTGAAGCCACTCTGAGTGACTTTGTGGGCACAATCGAGCAAGTCCCACCTGCCCACAGCGCCATTAAAGTCGATGGCAAACGCGCTTACGCTTTGGCACGGGCTGGTGAAACTGTGGAGCTCAAAGCAAGACGCGTTGAAATTCAATCACTTACGCTAAATTCTCATGACGCTGATAAAGGCGAAAGTCAGTTTTCCGTTGGCTGTGGAAAGGGCACCTATGTGCGCTCGCTCGGCCGGGATATTGCCTCGAGTCTGGGGACTTATGGCCATTTAACGGCGCTGAGGCGCACTCGCGTTGGCCCATTTGCGCTCAAAGACGCAATTTCGCTGGAAATGCTGGAGGACTTAGGCCATAGTGCGCGCGCTTCGGACCTGCTGCGGCCGGTCACGACGGCGCTGGACGACATCCCGGCGCTCGCCGTAACAGCCCTGGAGGCCGCCGACATCAAATTGGGTCGGCCAATCCAGCAGTCAGAAGCTAAGCAGGGCCTCTGCTATTTGATGGACGGTGATACACCGGTTGCCATCGCGGAGGTTGAGGACGAAATGGTTCGTCCCCTGCGGGTCTTCAATATGTAACTTTTAGGAGAAGATCGATGTCGATTACTGCTGAAAAGAAACAAGAACTGATCAAAGAATACGCGACACAAGAAGGCGATACCGGTTCACCGGAAGTACAAGTAGCCATCCTGTCTTCGCGCATTGCGACGCTTACCGAACACTTCAAGGACCACAAAAAGGATAACCACTCCCGTCGTGGCCTGATCAAAATGGTCAACCAGCGCCGCAAGCTTCTCGATTACCTCAAAGGCAAAGACGCAGAGCGTTACAAATCGCTCATCAGTCGGCTTGGTCTTCGTAAGTAAGCTGATCAATTGGGCCGGTCCGCTTGGACCGGCCTTCTTGCTTTTGGGGGACAATTCAGCCGGAACGTTGTTTCCGGATTTCCGCTTCAAAAGTAAGACCTCTTTCTGTGTGCAATGAGGCAGGCAGGAAGATTATGCAGGAGGCATATCCATAGGGGATATGTCGAGGGTTAGCTGGCAGAGAGAAAGAACCCAGCGGCCCGTGAAAGGTAAAAGAATGTTTGATATTCAACGCAAATCTATCGAATGGGGTGGCCGTACCCTGACACTTGAAACCGGCCATGTTGCCCGCCAGGCTGGCGGCGCTGTAATGGCGTCTTATGGCGACACAACTGTACTTTGCACCGTGGTGGGTGCGCGCTCTGTTAAGCCGGGTCAGGACTTTTTCCCGCTGACAGTAAACTACACCGAAAAATATTATGCGGCAGGCAAGATCCCTGGTGGCTTCTTCAAGCGTGAAGGTCGCCCAAGCGAAAAAGAAACGCTGGTCAGCCGTCTGATCGACCGCCCGATCCGCCCATTGTTCCCGGACGGGTTCAAAAACGAAGTACAGGTTATCTGTACCGTTGTAAGCCACGACCTTGAAAACGATAGCGACATTGTTGCCATGATTGGCGCGTCTGCTGCGCTGACGCTTTCAGGTCTTCCGTTCTTTGGCCCGATCGCAGGTGCGAAAGTTGGCTACAAAGACGGTGATTACATCCTGAACCCAACCATCGAACAAATTAAAGAAAGCGACCTTGAGCTTGTGGTTGCGGGTACTCGCGACGCGGTTCTGATGGTGGAATCAGAAGCAAAAGAACTTTCTGAAGACGTGATGCTTGGTGCCGTAATGTACGGTCACGAAGAGCTTCAAAAAGTAATTGGCCTGATCATCGAGCTGGCTGAAGTTGCAGTGAAAGACCCATGGGAGCTTGCAGAAGGCCCGGACACATCTGGCCTCAAGGCAAAAATTGCTGAGGTTGCCGAAGCGGACCTGCGCGCAGCATACGAAATCACTGTCAAGCAAGACCGCTCTAACCGCATTGCTGAGATCAAGGCAGCTGTAGCTGAAGCTGTTGCACCAATGATTGAAGAAAGCGATGACCTGACCGAGCAAATGGTGGGTGACCTTACCAAAAAGTTAGAGAGCTCAATTGTTCGCGGTAACATCCTTGAAACAGGCAATCGCATTGATGGCCGTGCCCTTGATGATGTTCGTGCCATTGAAGCTGTTGCAGGCATCCTGCCACGCACACACGGTTCTGCGCTGTTCACCCGCGGTGAAACACAGGGCCTTGTTGTTGCAACACTGGGTACAGGTGAAGATGAGCAGATCATTGATCAGCTTGAGGGTTCTTACCGCTCCAACTTCATGCTGCACTACAACTTCCCACCCTTCTCTGTGGGTGAAACGGGCCGTGTTGGCTTCACGGGTCGCCGCGAAGTAGGTCACGGCAAGCTTGCATGGCGTGCTGTTCGCGCGGTTCTGCCAGAGGCAGAAGAGTTCCCATACACCATCCGTTTGGTGTCTGAGATCACCGAATCAAACGGTTCCTCTTCTATGGCAACCGTGTGTGGTTCATCCCTTGCGATGATGGACGCTGGTGTTCCAATCAGCCGTCCGGTTTCCGGTATTGCCATGGGCCTTATCAAAGAAGGCGACAAGTTTGCTGTTCTTTCTGACATCCTGGGTGACGAAGATCACCTTGGCGACATGGACTTCAAAGTGGCAGGCACTGAAAAAGGCCTGACAGCCCTTCAGATGGACATCAAGATCGATGGCATCACCAAAGAAATCATGGAAGTTGCCCTTGAGCAGGCAGGCCGCGGCCGCGCCTACATCCTTGACGAAATGAACAAGGGTCTGGCTGGCGCACGTTCAGAGCTTTCTGAGCATGCACCGCGCATCGAAACCATGAAGATCCCAGTGGATAAGATCCGCGAAGTGATCGGCACCGGTGGTAAAGTAATTCGGGGTATCGTTGAAGAAACTGGCGCGAAAGTGAACATCGAAGACGATGGCACGATTAAAGTGGCTTCTTCTGTTGGTTCCGAGATTGATGCAGCGGTTGCGATGATCAATGACATCGTTGCTGAGCCAGAAGTTGGCACCATCTACAAAGGTAAAGTGGTTCGCATCATGGACTTTGGCGCATTTGTCAACTTCATGGGCAGCCGTGATGGCCTTGTGCACATCTCTGAACTGGTTGAAGAACGCGTAGAAAAAGTAACCGACGTAGTGAACGAAGGTGACGAAGTTTACGTGAAGTGCCTTGAAATTGATGGCCGCGGCAAGGTGCGCCTGTCGATGCGGGTTGTTGACCAGGAAACTGGCGAAGATGATCCAAATGCGGCACCGCCCAAAGCTGGCCCCAAGAAAGGCCCGCGGCGCGACCGCGACTAACGGTTCATCGATCCGTTAATTGAAATGAAGCCGGCGTGTGCTATGCTCACGCCGGTTTTAAAGCTCCCAAAGACAATGTTAAGGGACGGGGAGCATCAACAATTTGGGGCCCTGTATGGCCCGCTGTTGGGGGTTGTGAATGAGTTTTAACCTGAATTCGATCAGGCTTGGCGGTAAAGAAGTTTTGCCGCTGATTGAAGGTGGTAAAGGTGTTGCCATTTCAACGGGCGCAAGCTCTGGCCCATGGGCTGCAGCTGGTGGCATTGGCACCATTTCCGCCGTTATTGCAGACCAGTATGATGAGCACGGCAATGTTGTGCCTCATGAGTACGCGGGCCGCACGCGCACCGATCGCCACGACGAAATGGTTGATTTCTCTATCCAGGGCACCATTGATCAGGTGCGCAAAGCCTGGGAACTCTCAAAGGGCGAAGGCCTTATCAATATCAATATGCTTTGGGAACTCGGTGGTTCCCAGCGCATCCTGCACGGCGTGCTTGAAAAAGCGAAAGACATGATCCACGGCGTTACCTGCGGCGCGGGCATGCCCTTCAAACTGGCTGAACTTGCCAGTAAATACGGTGTGCATTATTACCCGATTGTGTCTTCTGGCCGCGCGTTCAATTTGCTGTGGCGCCGGGCCTATAAAAATGCTGCTGACCTGCTTGGCGGTGTTGTTTATGAAGACCCTTGGCTTGCAGGTGGCCACAATGGCCTGTCGAATGCGGAAGATCCCACCAAACCCGGTGACCCATACCCGCGCGTGCTTGAGCTCAGGAACATCATGCGCAAGCTTGGGCTCGACAATGTGCCCATCATCATGGCGGGCGGTGTTTGGAACCTCAAGGAATGGAAAGACTGGATCGACAACAAAGAGCTTGGTCCGATTGTCTTCCAGTTTGGCACGCGGCCACTGCTGACGAAAGAAAGCCCGATTTCCGACAAATGGAAAAAGAAGCTGACCGAGCTGAAAGCGGGGGACATTTTGCTCCAGAACTTCAGCCCAACCGGTTTTTTCTCATCAGCACTTAAGAACAGTTTCATTGGCGAGCTGGTGGGCCGCAACGACCGTCAGGTTGATTTCAGCCCAAAGCCATCTGAAGAGTTCAATACCGAAATGGTAATTGACCGGAAGAAGTATTTTGTGCGCGGCGAAGATGTGCAGAAAATTCAGGGCTGGCAGGCTGAAGGTTTTGAGAAGGCAATGAAAACGCCGGACGATAGCCTGATTTTTGTCACCGCTGACAAATGCGCCGAGATCCGCAAGGACCAGGCCGACTGTGTTGGCTGCCTGAGCCAGTGTCGTTTTTCAAGCTGGGCAACCAATGAGAAAAACTCCACAGGCCGCCTTGCCGACCCGCGCAGCTTCTGCATCCAGAAAACGCTGGACGATGTGGCAAAAGACGGCTGCATCGACAATAATCTGGTGTTTGCAGGCCATAACGCTTTTCGCTTCAACAGCGACCCGTTTTACTCGAACGGCTTTGTACCGACAGTGAAACAGCTGGTTGACCGGATCATGACCGGCGACTGAAAGGCAGCATATCTCAAGAATTCAGAAGCCCGGCATCGCCGGGCTTTTTATTTGATGCACGTTCCTTGATGAAACAACAGTTGCCACCCACCTGCGCCCTCGCGCCATAGTGAACTCCGGCGTGAACCGGGCCTGTGCGTGCCATCAGCGCCTGTGCGCGCCGGGATGGTGTAGGTGATGAGCGCGTGTCCCGCGCCCAATGTCGTCAGCGCAAAATCTTCAAGCGCATAGGGTGTGAAATCCTCCTCCGTGCTCAAAAGATCGATAATCTCTTGTTTGGTGAATCGTCTGCCCGATGCGCCAAACTCGATAAATTCGTCGGCAAGCAAGTCGTGCATACGCGCTCGGTCACAACGGGCGGCGGTGGATGCCAGTTCCTGCTCCAGAGTGTAGAGGTGGGATTTCAATTCTTCCTCGGTCATGCACTGCTTATAGCCCTATGTCTGTGCCCGCGAAAGACGCTAAACCAATGGCTGGTTGGGGCCAGACCCTCATATGCGTTATAAGTCTCCCATTGGGAGACTTACATATGCTCAGACTTTTTCTCGTTATTGCCTTCGTTATTGGTCTTGTGCCAACCGCGCTCGCGCAGGATTCAGAGGCTGAGGTGCGCGCGCTTTATCAAGAATATCGCGATGTTTGGCTGAAGAATGACGACACGGTGGAAACTGGTATCTTGGGACTTCTTGCACCGGACGCCGCGATCATGCCGCAGGGCTGGCCCGTGCTCGGCACCAAAGACGCAATCAAGGGTTTCTGGTTCCCAGAAGGTCAGCCAAGCGCCACCATCACCAGCTACAACCAATCTGTAGACAAGGTCTTCACGTCCGGCGAGCTCGCGACACTTTATGGTGCCTTTAATCTCTCTTTTGAATGGGAAGGTGCCACAACATCCACTGTTGGCACACAAATGATGATCGCGCGCCGAATCGATGGAGCTTGGAAAATTCAGTCTCTCATTTGGACCTCAAAACCGGTTGAGTAATCGGGGTAATTGCTTTCAGCCTATTTGGGGTTGCAAAAGTCGCCGAATGCAGCGGATTTCAGCGCCTTTTTTACCCATTTAGTTTACTCGAAATTTACCGAATTGCGCTATCCTCTCGGGAATAGGGGGATTTGTGGCGTGCCACTTTCCAATGCGCAAAAATTGATCGGTGTATCGCGCGCAGGGGCTGCACTAGGTGTGGGCATTGCATCACTTGCGGGTGGCCTTTTCACTTGGGCGGGCTATTCGCTCGATTTCCTCACGCCTTACGGCGCGTTCATCGGGCCGGTATTCACCTTGGTTACCTTGTTTTTTGTGCCCGCATTCATCTGGGCGCCTGAAGGGTCGTTGATCGGTGTAGCGGCGGTGTTCAAAATATTTGCGGGGCTTGTCACACTTGGTGGTTTGGTGGAAGGGGCGCTTACGCTCGATAGCCATGTTGAATATTACATCATGTGGATTCCTATCTACTACACGGCATTGATATTTGGCGCGACAACGGAACGGCAAAAACGGTGGGGCATATATTATTTTGGTATTTGCTCAACATGCGTATTGCTTGCCCTTTTGATAGGCCCATTACCACTTTTTCATAAACATTCCTTGTTTCTGATCGCCGCCCTGATGGGGCAGTTTGTTTTAATCGTCGTGTTTTACGAACTGGCAGAAACAATGCGCGAAGGTGTGAGGGCGGAGGCGGACCTGTCGGCCGCTGAAGGGCAGGCACGGGTGCTGCAGTATGCTGCTCAGGAAGCGGAAGCCGCCAATCAGGCCAAGTCAGCATTTATCGCTAACATGAGCCATGAGTTCAGAACACCGCTCAACGCGATTATCGGGTTTTCCCAGGTCATTAGAGGAGAGGGCGGCATCGAAGTGCCCGTCGCAAAACACCGGGAATATGCCGCCGACATCGAAAAAAGCGCAGATCATTTGCTTTCCATCATCAATGACATTCTGGACATGTCGAAAATCGAATCCGGTAAAATGGAAATGGTCACGGAAGAGGTGTCCGTGACAGAAATTTTTGACGATTTGCGGGTTATGACGGGTGGTCTTCTGTCTGACAAGCGCCTGAGAGTGGTGATTGAGGTGGCTGGTGATGTGCCAGACCTGCAGGCAGACCGTCGCAGTCTAAGACAAATGCTGATCAATCTGATGTCGAATGCGATCAAGTTTACACCCGAAGGCGGTATTATCGTTATGATCGCAACTATAGCGCCTGACGGCGGCGTTGAAATGTCGCTGTCGGATACCGGCATTGGCATGGATGCCGAAACTCTAAACCGCGTGATGCGTCCCTTTGAACAAGCGGTAAACGCCTATCACGCCCGGCAAGGCACAGGCCTTGGCCTGCCTCTCGTGCAGTCGCTCGCGAGATTGCACGATGCGGAATTTCTCATTCAAAGCCGCCAAGGTTATGGCACAGACATTAAACTGCTGTTTCCGGTCAGTCGCACAGTGCAAAAGGATGCCAGCTAAAGACTGCGGCGCATATAAACCACATCGTCTTCAGGGTTGAAATTGTAGGGTTTGGTTTCTTCAAACCCGAGCTTTTTATAGAGCGTTACCGCTGCTTCCAGCCTTCGAAGGCTATCCAGCAACATAGTGCTGTATCCCGCTTGTTTTGCGTCTTCAAGGAGCTGTTCACACAGCATGCGGCCGGCGCCTGTGCCACGGCCGTCAGGTAAAACATACAGCCGTTTCATTTCGCAAACTTCCGTGTCGTGCTCTTTCAGGGCCACCGCTCCAATAGGTTTGCCATCCATTTTTGCGATCAGCATGAACTCATAAAAGCCCGGGAAGGCTTTCATTTCGTCATCGATGCCCTGGAACCCCAGATCAATCGGCAGAAACGCGATGAAAGCCTCAAAAATATCTTTTACTGACTGAATGTCCTCTGGGCTGGTTGCGCGTGCAATGGTTACCTTGCTCATAGGGGTGCCTGCCATTCCATATAAAGGTCGCAGCCGTCATAGTGTTTCTCGCCGGGGTTCTGGCCAATTTTGAAGCCAAGGTCTTCATATAGATGCAGTGCCGGTTTCAGCGAATTGTGTGTTTCCAGATACAGAGTTTCTCCGCCAGCCTTCACAAAAAAAGCAATGACAGCATGACACAGCTTACGGCCGATGCCGCCGCTCTGAGCATTTGGATCTACTGCGAGTTTGGTAAGTTCATAAATACCGTTCCCGGCATTGCGCACACCAACGGTGCCCACCACCACATCATTAAGAAGAGCAAAAAATACTTCGCCGCCACCAGCCAATAACTCGGCTTCAGGGTTTTCAAGCATTTGCCGGTGCGCTGGCTCCACCGTGAAGTATTTTTCGAGCCAGGCAATATTCAGGTCGTGGAAGGCCTGTCGGTGTTTTTTGTTGAAAGTATGAATTTGCAGGGGAGGTCTCATGTCGTGGGCTCCCATTCCATATAATAATTGGCCCGCTCATAGGGGCTTTCGGTTGGAAACGGTTTTGCAACAAAATCCAGTTTTTCATACAGTTTTATTGCGGGCGTGAGAATGGTATTGGTCTCAAGAAACAATAGTTTGCCTCCACGCGCCTGAAATCGGTCAATGATGATTTGACAAAGCGCGCGCCCCATACCGCCCTGCTGCACCTCAGGGTTGACTCCAAGCTTCGTTAGCTCAAAGACGCCATCGCCCATGTTTTTCATGGCAACGGTGCCAACTGCCATGCCATCGACCACGGCAAAATAGATCTCACCGCCATGGGCAAGGATATCGCCTTCCGGGTCAGACAACACGCGCTTGTCGATAGGCTCCACCTTAAAATATTTCTCCAGCCACCAAATGTTCAGGTTCTTGAAATCGTCCCGCCACCGAACATGATAGGGTAGAATTTCGAAGCGACTTTGCGCCTTTGGAGCCATCATCTTTTCCTGCAGGCGGTCGTAGACGGATTGCTTGCGAAAGGCATTTTCAACACCTGTTATCGCTGCCAGGAAATCAACACCACCTTCCTTGATTGCGTCTTTAACTACTGCTTCAACCGCGCTCCAGGTTGGTTGCAGCTTTTCAACCACACGCCTGCCATTTTCTGTCAAATGAACCCGTTTTTGACGGCCATCATCGGTTGGTTGCGTTTCAAAAATATCAAGAGCAATCAAACGCTTGATGGTTTGACTAACAGCTGAGTGGCTAAAGCCCGCCAGCCCCGCGATTTCGTTGATTGTCAGGGGGCCACGTTCAACGATGGCATAAAGCGCGTAAAAATTGCCTGTGCGGAATTCAATGCCTTGCTCGGCATAAACTTTTTCCATGCCATTTGTGAGCAATTCAATCAGCCGCCGCATGCGTGTGCCCAGTCCAAGCTCCAAATAAAGTTCATTGTCCACCATGCGCCCTCCTAAGTAATGAATAACTTATATAAGTACTTATATATAAGTTCAAGGCCTTGGCGTGGAGAATTTCAGCTTTGGTAACTGTTCCTGAATAAGTGTCTGCGGTGCAGGGGCGCTCAGTCCAGCTCCTCGTGGGCATAAACGCCCCAAACATGGCGGCGCTCAATCCAGGCATTTGTGCCATCCATGTTGACCTCGCACCACAAACCTTGACAGCGTTCTATCTCGGCAATGACGCCCGGATCAGCTGTTAAACGCACCGGTGCTGAAAGGTCCGGTTCGGCATGCAGGCTGCGTGTTTTGCCGCGCACCATCACAGAACGGCTTCCATAAAGAAGCGAAACCAGCATCCAGCCCTCTTCACCGTCATGATCACGCACTTTGCGCCAGGCACCATATTCATCGATAATTTCGAGCGGCATGCCACGTCTGTTGTAGACCCAGCGAATGGGGTACTGACGCCCTGGGCCGGTACGCATATTGGCCTTTGAGGCGCTCATGGCGACGAATCGGGGCAACGGGTTGCCACTTGGCCCAACTTTCTGCTGCGCATTCGCACTGAAGGCAAATAGCATAGCCACGGCTGTAAGCCCCGGAAACAAACGTTTTCTCAATGCGAATGGCCCCATCAGAACTGTCCCTGCGTGTCCTTAACCCACATCATTTGCGGGTACTGGCTGCTTCTGCTAGAGAAGCCTCTACTGACGCATCCCAAAGCATCAGGTTGCCAACAAAAAGGTATTTTCGCGTATGAGTCAAACAGGAAAGAAAAGCCGCCCAAAGGTTATCGTGACCCGCAAATTGCCGGACCCGATTGAAACCCGCATGGCGGAATTGTTTGATGTGCGCCTGAACCTGAATGACACGCCGATGGATACCGCGGCATTGAAGGCGGCAATGGCTGAGGCAGACGTGTTGGTACCAACAGTTACTGACGACATAAGCGCAGAAGTTATCGCAGCGGCTGGCAACAACATGAAGCTGATCGCGAACTTTGGCGCAGGTGTAAACCATATCGATGTGAAAACCGCGACTGAGGCGGGTATCGCCGTCACCAACACGCCGGGCGTGCTGACAGAGGATACAGCTGACCTGACGATGGCGCTTTTACTCTCTGTGCCACGACGGTTGTTTGAGGGTGAGAAAATTCTTCGTGCTGGTGAGTGGTCGGGTTGGACGCCTACTTTCCTGATGGGACACCGGATCCAGGGTAAGCGCCTCGGCATTATTGGTATGGGCCGAATTGGGCGGGCTATTGCGCGGCGCGCAAAAGCCTTCAACATGGCAGTGCATTATCACAATCGATCGCAGTTACCCACTGAAGTCGAGGATGAGCTTGAGGCCACCTACTGGGAGGATCTGGACCAGATGCTCAGTCGCATGGATTTCGTGAGCGTAAACTGTCCACTGACAGATGAAACCCATCACCTGCTTAATCGAGAACGCATGAAAAAATTGCAGCCTCATGCCGTGATTATCAATACAGCGCGCGGCGAAATCATCGATGAAAAAGCGCTGGCCGACCTTCTTGAAGTAGGGCGCATCGCCGGGGCCGGGCTTGATGTGTTTGAAGCAGAGCCAGAGATTAATCCAAAGCTTCTGGAACTGGATAATGTGGTGCTGTTGCCTCATATGGGTAGCGCAACCGTCGAGGCCCGAACGGGAATGGGCGAAAAAGTGCTTATCAACATTCAGGCTTTCACTGACGGCCACCGGCCGCCAGACCGTGTTCTGCCCGCCTGAGGAGCGGCGCTGCCCGCGGGTTTTTAGAACACTCAATTTGTTTCCTGACTTTTCACACGGTCGTGAGTTTTCTGACGCCCCTTCAGCCTGTAGGGTTGCCACAATTGCATTCCATCATTTTGGACATACGACGGGGAGGTCAGCATGTGCGATGAACTTACAGAACATGACAATAACGATTATGAAGTGGCTGGTGGTACGGTAAACCGCCGCGATTTCACACAGTTTGGTACAGCTGGTTTCTTAAGCCTGATGCTGCCAGCCGGCGCCGTTTTTGCGCGAAACCATCATGAAGTGGTGGAGCGCGAAGTTGAGGTGCCGATGGCAAACGGCGTCTCTGATAGCTATTTGGTGCATCCGGCGGAGGGTAGCCACGCCGCTGTGCTGATCTGGCCTGATATTCGCGGCCTTCGCCCGGCATTTAAGGCCATGGGCAAACGCCTCGCGATGGAAGGCTATACCGTGCTTGTTGCCAACCCGTTTTACCGCGATGGTCCGCACCCTCATGTGGCACCGGGTGAACAGTTCAGTGATCCGGATGTGCGCGAGCGCCTGATCGCAATGGCGCGCAAGCTGACGCAGGATGCGTCCATGTCGGATGCGCGCGATTATATCGCGTTTCTGGATCAACAGCCTGCCACAGACACATCGCGCAAAGTAGGCACCATGGGGTACTGCATGGGCGGTCCGTTGATCATGCGCACTGCCGGTGCGGTACCTTCGCGTGTGGGCGCAGCCGCCAGCTTCCATGGTGGCGGTCTGGTAACCAACCGGCCCGACAGCCCGCATTTGCTTATTCCACAGTCGCCAGCCCATGTGCTGCACGCGGTGGCGGAAAATGATGATGAGCGCAACCCAACGCAAAAGGTGGTGCTGGCGGAAACATATGCCGCCAATAATATCCCGGCTGAGATTGAAGTCTATGAAGGCACGCTGCATGGCTGGTGCCCACCCGACAGCCGCGTTTATAACGAAGCGCAGGCAGAGCGCGCGTGGGCGCGCACACTCGCCTTGTTTGAGCGCACGCTGGCTTAGGGTTCTTAATAGCCTCTATTTCGGTTTCATAATCCCGCCCTAATCATTTCCCATAGTTGCTCGCAATGCTGGCGGTGGGGGCAAGGGAGCATGACCAGATATGCACACGAATGCAGTCAACAGACGAACCCTGCTTGCGGGCCTTGCCGGGCTCGCGGGTGCGGCCTTCACGCCGTGGAACAATGCTTTGGCGGGCGGCCGGCAACCGACCGGTTATATCCGTACCAACTGGAGCCGGGACCCATACAGCTTCGGCGCCTATAGCTACATCGCCACGGGCGCAACCCGGCGGGACCATCAGCGGCTCGCTGAACCCGTAGGCGCCCGCCTTTATTTTGCCGGCGAAGCCACGCACCCGGAGTATAACAGCACCGTGCATGCAGCGTACGAGAGCGGCCAGTATGCAGCTGCAGCCGTGGTGGACGAGGGCCACACCAATGTTGCCGTCATCGGTGCGGGCATGAGTGGGCTTTCCGCTGCGCACCATCTGGCGGCAGACGACGTGACGGTGACAGTTTTTGAAGCGCGGGACCGTATCGGCGGTCGCGTCTGGACCGATACGCGCCTTGGCACCCCGCTCGACCTTGGTGCCAGCTGGATACACGGCATTCGCGGCAACCCGCTCACAGATTTGGCGGACAGCCTTGATATCGTGCGCCAGCGCACGCGCGATGACCAAATCACCCGCGGTGAAGCGGGCCGCAAAGTCGGGGACTGGCGTGTGCCTGACTGGCTATGGGAAGTGGTGGAAATCCAGCATGAAGCCGGCGCGGATGTGCCGCAAATCAATATCGATGCCTACGAGGATGACGATGCCGACTATGGCGGGCCGGATGTCATTTTCCCCGGTGGTTACAGCGAGATTTTTGAAGCGTTTGATGAGGATTTTGACGTCCACCTGAACACAGCGGTTACGGCGATTGAACACGGTGAAGACGGCGTCACGCTCACGGGCCCTGACGGCGCGCAGCAAAGCTTTGACGCCGTTATCGTCACCGTGCCGCTGGGTGTTTTAAAGCGCGGCGCGATTGCCTTTTCACCCGCGCTGCCGGCTGGCAAACAGGCGGCGATTGACCGCCTTGGTATGGGCACGCTTGATAAGCTTTACCTGAAGTTCGACCATGCTTTTTGGGACAATAAAACCTGGATCAGCACCTATGGTGCGGGCCTGCCGCGCGGGCAGTTTAACGGCTGGCTGAACCTGCATAAATACACCGGTGAGCCGATCATCATGGCCTTCAACGGCGGCACACCCGCGCTGGACCTCGCGCCGCTGTCGGACGAGGCGCTGGTGGCGCTTGGCCTGCAGGCGCTCGAAAACGCCTACCCCACGTAGGCACAAATCCTTAGAATTAGCGTAAAAAGTGTGTTAGCATAAAATAATGCGCGCGGGGGTTGCTTTTTGGCAAGGCGGCAGGCGGTGGCATTTACCGCACATGATGTAAAGGTGTTGAGGCAGCTTGTGATGGAAGAACAAGGTGACTATGCACTCTCGCACGTCAGCCGCTATATGGACAGCCTGCGCGCCGCCGGTGACCATAAAAGCGCCGCGCTTTGGTCCATGGTGCTGGCGGAACTTTTCCACAAAGTTGAAGCAGAAAAACGCGCGCTGAAAAAGGCCCAGTGCTGCCGCTCCGTTGTATTGGTGCGCCCACAAAAAACCCATTAACCATGCGGCCTGATGCGCCCTCTAGTCAGGGGGTGGGAAGCGGTCTGCTGCACGGGCCTCGTCCCGGCGCACACCGCCCGGCACAGCGATTGTTGGCGTGTTCAGCAATGGGGCGGCTGGCGCAAACCAGCTCATAGCGGCGCGCTGTGGGTAGCGGCGCACCATCTCGCCCGTGCCCCGGTTCACCCACACCGCATCAAACACACCCTTTGTGGTCATCAGCCCGCGCCACAGCGTGCCGGGGTCATCACCAAACAGCGCCCGGTCCGGGTTTACGTAGGCAAGCTGCGCAACATGTTCCGGGAGCTGCGCCACCACGTCAGACCCATTGATGATCGACAAAAACACTGGCTCCGCCAAATGTTCGATGGAGATGGTGTCGCCGTTCCGCTCAGCTGAAAAACCCCAGGCGATCTGGATCGGCTGGCCGGACCGGATCGCGGCAAACAGGGCGTCCTTAGAGCCCGCAATGGCTTCGCCGTCCGGCCCGTTGCGGTAAAGAAGTGCCCAGCTGGGCGCGGTGTTCCCCGCCATGCACCAGCGGATGCGCGAGCGGATGTCCTCAGGGAACTTGCGGCCGTTTTCGTCAAGGCCTTCAAAGCGCCCGTTTGAGCCCATGGAGCCGCGCCAGCCCGTGAAACTGTCAGTGAGGTGCATGTCCGCCTGCCCGCGCTGCGGGCGCTGGGTGTTGATGGTGTCGACTTGCGTGAACACTTCACCTTCATACACCGACAGATACTTGGCGTCCGCAAAGTGCGTCAGGTCGCTGGCGCCGTCGCCGTTAAAATCCAGGTCCCAGCCCACCCGGATCGGTGCGCCCCGGTTAACGGCGTCAATGAGTGCATCTTTGCTGCCGTGCGTGGGTGCCTTGTCAAAGCCGGTGGCGAACAGCAGGCCAGTGCAGGTGGGCGCGGCTTGAGTGCCACTGTCGTCCTGGGCGCTGGCGGGCGCGACCGTCAGGCACACTGCAGCGACCGCGCAAACGGTCATGACAAAACCCCGCGCCAGCCAGATGGCAGACAGTTTCTTGTGTGTGGAAAATCGTTTCATGGGCCACCTCTATCCTTCGCCGCAGCCTATCTGCGGCAGCGATCAGGCGGCAAGACTAACGATGGTTTGGGCGAGTGGGGAGGGGCAGTGGACGAATTGCCGTGTCCCGTATTTGGACCGCCACAGGGTGAGATGAGTGGTGGGGGCTTGTAATTGTTTTGGCAACACCCACCTATAAATAGCTGATCTTAGCGCTTCTAGTTAGCGGGCTCTTTACGAGCGTCGTTTCAGCTGGATGTGCTGCCCGAATCGCTTCGGCATGTTCGGAGCAGGTAGTACCGGAAGTGAGCATTGCGAGCAGAAGGCACCCTGAAGATCAAACATCACGCCCGGCAGTAATGGAAGTCGCCGTAAGCCTATCCTTCATGGGGACTTATCGAACGGATGACAACTTTTCTATTTCGGTCGGCGCGGAGGCGCGTTCGACACTGTTGACCAGCCTTGCAAAAAGGATACGGTCATCCAACAGGAGAGTATCGAAATGGCGCAAACATGCAAAAACGTGCCAGTTTTCTGGCGCATCGCGCGGGCTGGATTAGAGTCCAAGTCCTGATCTTAGCGCTTCTAGTTAGCGGGCTCTTTACGAGCGTCGTTTCAGCTGGATGTGCTGCCCGAATCGCTTCGGCATGTTCGGAGCAGGTAGTACCGGAAGTGAGCATTGCGAGCAGAAGGCACCCTGAAGATCAAACATCGAGCTTCTGCCGGGGCAGGTTTTATCGATAGGCCCCACGTCACGGAAAGGGCCGCAGTGGACCTATACAAAAAGCTTCGAACCAGAAAAGTGTTGCTTAGAGCATGGTCGAAGGTCAGGACTAGTGGTCGCTCTCCTCACACAAGCATCACCACCCGGCAGCTAATTGAAAGATTCGACGACAACTATCAAGCCAATCTAGATGCTATATATCGCAAACTACAAAAAGGCACTTTCCGCTTTGAAGGAGAGATGGGTGTCCCTCTACCGAAAGGGCCGGGGAAACCCGGCTTCAGGCCACTTGTTGTGGCGCCAATCGATAATAGGATAGTTCGCCGGGCCATCTTGGAAGTCTTGCAGGGCTATGGTGATCCTAAATCACCCTCAGGGCATTACTGGCAGGGCGTTTCGGGTATACAAGAAGTGCTAATGACCCCAACGAGCATTGGCGGAGTTCCCGCGAGAGGCGTTCCTCATGGCTTGGCGATTATTGATCGAGCAGTCGCTAAAGGATTGAAGTACTTTGTAAGGTCGGACATCAGGGACTTTTTCACTAATATTCCTAAATCAGAGGTCAAAACTTTTGTTTCAAACGCCGTAAATGACAGAGCCTTCACCAACCTATTTGATCGAGCGCTAGATACAAATTTGGCAAATGAAGAAGAACTAAAGGAACGAGAGGCGTTCAAACTTTTTCCCGATGAAGATGTCGGGGTTGCCCAAGGCTCTGCACTATCTGCCTTAGCAGGCAACATTGCGTTGCGAGAATTCGATGCTTTGTTCAATGGTAGAGGCGTCGTTTGCGTCAGGTATATCGATGATTTTATTTTGTTGGGCAAAACAGAAACTAGTGTCGTTGCCGCGTTCAACAACGCAAGTAAGTGGTTGTCGAGATATGGAATGAGTGTATACGGCCTCACAGACACCGCCGCGATAAATGCCGATAAAGTTGATCAAGGAAACATTTTTGAGGGCACCAATGTGCTTGGCTACAGAATTTCCGGTAGAGCCATACAACCCAGCAAAAAATCACAAGAAAACCTTCTTGTTAAGTTAGATGAAGTTGTAGATGCAGCAAAATCACACATGACAGCGGTTGCCGACGGTAAACATGTGAACCATAATTTGCTATATCATCAGTCCATGGTGAAGTTGCACCGCATAATATGGGGTTGGTCGCAGACGTTCAGATATTCAACAGTTCCTCACGTATTTGGAGCTTTAGACAAAAAAATTGACCGTAAAATTAACCGGCTGAAGAAACACGCTTTGAAGCTGGTAAAAGCTGACGATCCGCAAATCACAAGAAGGATTTCAGGGGTCCATTTGCTCGTTGACACTCAGTTTTCGGAGCTGCCTGAACCATTCGATATGGAAATCTAGCTTGAAGCGAAAAACTCTTTTGCCAATTCGAGATCGCTCCCTCTTGCTCCCCCCGTCAAATGCCTGTAAACAGCCGCGATGACTGACCAGAAACACATTCGCAATTTCTCGATCATTGCCCATATCGACCATGGCAAGTCCACGCTCGCGGACCGTATGATCCAAACCACCGGCGCGCTCTCTGACCGCGAGATGCAGGAGCAGGTGCTGGATAATATGGATATCGAGCGCGAGCGCGGCATCACCATCAAGGCACAAACCGTGCGGCTGGAATATAAAGCCAAAGACGGTGAAAACTATGTACTGAACTTAATGGACACGCCGGGCCACGTGGATTTTGCCTATGAGGTATCGCGCTGCCTGTCGGCGTGCGAGGGCTCGCTTCTGGTCGTTGACGCGTCGCAGGGTGTGGAGGCGCAAACGCTTGCGAACGTGTATCAGGCCATTGATAACGACCATGAGATTGTGCCGGTCCTGAACAAGATCGACCTGCCTGCCGCCGAGCCCGAGCGTGTGCGCACGCAAATCGAAGACGTGATTGGCATTGATGCCAGTGAGGCGATCGAATGCTCCGCCAAATCCGGCATCGGCATTGAAGATGTGCTGGAAGCCGTCGTGACCGAACTGCCGCCCCCTGAAGGTGACCCGGACGCGCCCCTGAAAGCGCTTCTGGTCGACAGTTGGTATGACGCCTATCTGGGTGTGATGGTTCTGGTGCGGGTGATTGATGGCACCTTGAAGAAAGGCCAGCAGATCAAAATGATGGCCGCGGACAGCGAGCACCAGATTGAGCGCGTGGGTGTGTTCACGCCAAAAGGTGTGCAGGTGCCAGCGCTTGGCCCCGGCGAAGTGGGTTTCATCACCGCCAGCATCAAAGAAGTGGCGGACACCAACGTGGGTGACACCATCACCGACGCCAAAAAGCCATGCGCAGAGGCACTGCCCGGCTTTAAGCCAAGCCGCTCTGTGGTATTCTGTGGCCTCTTTCCGGCCGACACATCAGAGTATGAAGCGCTGAAGGACGCTCTCGCGAAACTGCGGCTGAATGACGCCAGCTTTGAGTTTGAAACCGAAAGCTCAGCCGCGCTTGGTTTCGGCTTCCGCTGTGGTTTCCTTGGCATGCTGCACTTGGAAATTATCCAGGAGCGCATCAGCCGCGAGTTTGATATTGAGCTCATCACCACCAGCCCGAGCGTGATTTACAAAATCCATATGACCGACGGCAGCATGCAGGAACTGCATAACCCCGCCGACATGCCCGATGTGGTGAAGATCGACCATGTGGAAGAGCCCTGGATCAACGCCACCATCCTTGTGCCTGATGAGCATTTGGGTGCTGTGCTGAAGCTGTGTGAAGACAAGCGCGGCGTGCAGGAAGACCTCACGTACGTGGGTGCGCGCGCCATGATGAAATACAAATTACCGCTCAATGAAGTGGTGTATGATTTTTATGACCGGCTGAAGTCCGTCAGCCGTGGGTACGCGAGCTTTGACTATGACATGGCGGGTTATGAGCAGTCCGACCTTGTGAAAATGTCGATTTTGGTGAACGCGGAGCCTGTGGATGCGCTTTCAATGCTGGTGCACCGGTCGCAAGCCGACAGCCGGGGCCGGGCGCTCTGTGAACGGCTCAAGGACCTGATCCCGCGCCAGCTGTTTAAAATTCCGATCCAGGCGGCGATTGGCGGCAAGGTGATTGCACGCGAGACCATCAGCGCCATGCGCAAGGACGTGACCGCCAAATGTTACGGCGGCGACGTAACGCGCAAGAAAAAGCTTCTGGAGAAGCAGAAGAAGGGTAAGGCCAAGATGCGCATGTACGGCAAGGTGGAGATCCCGCACAATGCCTTCATCGCCGCCCTGAAAATGCGCGAGAATTAGGCGTTACCACATCGCGCGCTTTTGGGTCTTCTCTTCTTCCATTTCGGGGCCAAGCAGGTTGTCCCAAAGCGTCAGGCCGGCGCGCTGCTCTATGTAGGCGGTGGTTTTGCGGTAATCCGCAAGCGGCCTGTCGGCGCCCGCATTTGGAAACTCAAACGCCCACATCTTGAGCTTGCCGCTTGCTTCTTCGGTCAGCACACATTTGAAAAAATGGCTGGGGATCGGGATTTCGATGCCATTGTCATCGCGCTCGCCAATGAAATCCACCGACTCAGTAAAATCAAACAGGGGGCCGCAGATGACATAAGTCTCGCGCACATTCGGTTCCGCGTCCAGGCGGCGAATTTCACTCTCAAGCACACGCCATATCTGGCGATTAAGGCTGGGGTGCTGCGGTGACATGTTCGAGAGCAGGAAAGTCTCGCTGTTCTGGATTTTGGTGTCATTCTGGTTGGCGCTTGCAACCAGATGGCCCCGGTCAAAACCGCTGCCGCGATAATCGCTCAGGTCGCCGCGAAACCGCTTGGGCACGCGGTAGTCGGGTCGGAAGTTGTTTTCCCGCTCAACGGTGGTCATGTCCTTCTTGTCCGGGTCTACGATCTCCAGCGCCCATTTTGCCTGCCGGAAATAGTAGGAATAGCCCACAACAAAAAACCGGTTGATAAGAATCTGGTCGGCTGCCGGACAGCCATAACGGGTTTCCGGCTTCAGCGAATATAGATCTAGCATGGTTGTCCTCCCCTGAACTGCATGGGCAAGCCTACGCTAATTTGCGTGCATTTGCCCGCCAAAAGACAACTTTTAGTATAAAATTCACACTTGCCAAGGCGGGGTGCGCGACCATGCACCAGACCGCGCACCTCACTCCGTTTGCGGGTCGCTATTGAAGCCGCGGCAAAATTTCACTTTGTATCAGGGCATCAGTTTTCTGGTGCATGCCGCGGGTATTAAAGTCGGTTTTGGTGACGACAACAACCAGCTCATGCGATGGCATCACCAGGACCCGGTTGCCGCCGTTGCCGGCCATATAATAGCTGTTGAACTGCTCGCTAGATACCTCATAGGGGGCGAGCCACCATTGGTAGCCATATTCAATATTCCGGTCGGCGTAGGCGACCGCCCGCGGCTTAATCGCTTCGCTGGTCCATGCTTCGGAAAGTACCCGTCGGCCATCGTGCATGCCGCCGTTTCTTTGCATCTCTGCAAACTTGGCAAGCCCGCGTGCCGTTAAGCCGAGCCCGCCGCTTTTGTGTGCTTCACCCAGGCCGTTTTGCTGCCATTCGAACTGCGTGATGCCAAGCGGCTCAAAAAACCGGGATTCTACAAAGTCCTGAAAGCGCTGCTTGCTGGCGCGCTCCACAACGCGGCCCGCGATCTCAGTGCCCGCTGAGCAGTAGAAAAACACACGGCCATATTTGGCCTTGCTCGGTGGGTCCATCCATCCGGGGTAGCCTCTGATCGGCAAATCCCAAAAGAAAGACGCCCAGTCCTCTACAATGCTCATGCGGCTTTCGTTGCCACGCGAGAACATGTCATCGTCATCGCATTCAAGAATGCTGGACATGGTCAGCAAGTCTTCAACTGACACCTCTAGCTTGCGCGGGTCAGGGTTTTTGAAGGGAGCAATGTCTGCGAAAAATCCTGCAGCAGGCATGTCAACGGTGAGTAGCCCCTCATCCACTGCTGCCCCCACGGCCATGCCGGTGATGGTTTTAGTGGCCGAGCGCGTGTTGTGCAGGCTGTCTGCAGTTGCGCCGTTGAAATAGCCTTCATAGACAATTTCGCCCTCCTGCATGATGAGCAGACTGGTTACCGTGCCATAGTCACCATTACCAATTCTTGCTTCCATTTCCTGCACGCCTGTCCAGGGTTCTGCATGGGCGACGCTGTATGAAGCTGCCACCATACATAGGGCAGCGAGTGTTTTTTGTGTCATTAAAGGCTCCTCTTGGGTTGCTGTACGTTTTGATGCGCCATCCTTGAAAAGAACGCACGGTGTGGTCACGTGAAGAAAGTTGAATTTTCTTGAAGCAAGACCCTTCAAACAGGAATAATCTCCCTGGCATGCAATACAGGCTCAAAGACTTGGTGGTGGACATACCGGGGCGCAGCGTGCGCCGGGGCGGCGAAGAAATACGCCTGCCAGACCTCAGTTTTGATGCGTTCAAGAAACTTATCGACGCGGCACCAGAAACCGTCAGCCTTGATGAGTTCCGCCGCGATGTTTGGTTTGCTGACCATGTTAGCAGCGAAACTATTGCGCAGCGCATCGCTCTCCTGCGCAAAGCACTGGATGACAGGCGGGGTCAACCTGAATATATCCGAACCGTCCGCGGCACAGGCTATGCCCTTGTCGGTGACGTGAGGCAGGTTGAAAAAACTCATGCGCGGTACTGGGGCAGGCCTTTGGCCGCTGCGATCTTTGCCGCCCTGGTGACAACGTCGCTGGTTATTGGGCTGGTTTTGGGCGTTGGCGAAGGTAATGACCGCGACGGCGCTGAAGGTACGACGGAGGTTGTTCCCAAAACTGGGAAATCGACGGCAACCATTTTAGTTGAGCGCGCGCGGGAGCAGCTCAGTCTCCATCAATCGTTGGAAACTGACAGGGCCATTGCCCTCTTGCGGGAAGCCGTGAGCCAGGAACCCGGGCACTTTGATGCACGCATGGCGCTCGCGTCAGCGCTTACCACCAAAACAACCAAGTTTGGCGGTAGCGAAGCTGAGGAGCAGGAAGCCGAGGCGCTGGCCAGACAACTGATCGGCGAACAACCGTCAAACAGCAATGCCTGGTCTTTGCTCGCCTATACTCTCGGTTCCCAGGGCCGGATGGATGAAAGCTCTTCAGCGTATGAATACGCCTATCAGTTGGACCCCGGTAACGCGATGGCCATGTCCAGTGCTGCGCACAATTTGCTGATACAGGGGGAGCTTCAGCAAGCCTATGCGCTTGAAATGCGGGCCAAGCAGGCGGGCGGTACCAACAAATATGCCGAAATTCAGATAGCGCAGATTTTCGAGTTGATCGGCCATCCCAGTGCGGCCGAGTGGCGGGAGAGGGCCCTTCAACTGAACCCCGGCCAAGTTGTTGTGCTGAGTGAAGTGGCGCGTATGCACTTAAGGCAGGGCAACCCCGAGGCGGCCATCACAATTTTGAAACGGGCCGAAGGGGCGGACCAAGCCGCGCCTCAGATATTGCAGTTGCGGGGTAGGGCCGAATTGATGCTTGGTCGCGCGGGTGAAGCACAATCCTTGTTCGAAGCGGCTGGCGAGTGGGGCCACAAGGACCTTGTCGCATTGAGGACAAGCCGGGGCGATATCAAAGCGGGCGCGGCGTTTCTCGACGAGCATACACTTGGGAAAATGGCAGATGAAACATGGCCCGGCAGCCACATTCACATGGCCGAAATCGCAGCAGCAATTGGGCAAAACGACCGGGCGATTGCTTACCTGTCTCAAGCCGTCAATTTGGGGTGGCGGGACATCAACTGGTTGATGCAATCACCCTATCTGGTGGAACTGGTTACCACCCCTGAAGGGCAGGCTGTTATCAGCCGCATAGAGCGCGAGCTTGAGCTTCAGCGCAAGCTGATCGACGGCATGCTTTAGTGTGCTGGTGTGCACCCTGAGGGCAATCAGGCCTCAATTCCATCAGTTTTTTGGATGGCCGCCTCAATAAATTCATTGAATAGCCTGAGCCGGCGTGGCTGCCATTTTGATGGTAAATACGCAGTATTGAGTGTGAGGGACGGAGCACGCCAATCCGGCAAAAGATCAATGAGGCTGCCAGCCGCCAAATCATTCGCGACAAACCACTTAGGCATGACCGCGACACCAAGCCCTGCCTTGGCGGCGCGATAGCTCGCAAAAATATTGTTTGAAGTCAAAACAGGCGTGCCCTCAATAGTCACGTTTTTGCCTGTCGAATTCGAAAGTGTGACCACTGCACCATCAAAAGCCGACAGGGCGACAAAAGGTGCTTCGTTTAGGTCTATGGGCGCAGCTGGTTGCAGCTCGTTCGCTACATTGGGCGCAGTCACCAGCAGCCGTTCAATGCGTCCAAGCGGTCGAACAATTAAGCTGTCGTCCTTGGGTTCGCCAACCCTCAACCAAATGTCGCAGCCGCGTTCGGCAAATCGGATTTCGCTGTCATCCAGTTGCCATGACAAACTGACACCTTTGTGCACCTGTTGAAAATTGATCGCTGCGTCCGCTAGCGCCGTTTGACCAAGTGCCACGGGTGCGATAACCGACAAAGACCCGCTTAAACCGTCGTTGGACGATTTGTGGTTTTCTTCAAAATGCTCCCAGCCATCCAATAAAGTCCGAGCGTCTGCCAGACATGCTACCCCCGCGGCAGTCAGGCTGAGCGAGTGCGTCGTGCGTCGCATCAGGTCTGCCCCTAAACGTGCTTCCAGGTCTGCCAACTGACGGCTTGCGGACGCTTGCGACAGGCCAAGGTCGCGCGCTGCGGCTGAAATCGATCCACGCTCCGCGATGCGCGCAAAGGTGGCCAAAAGGGTGAGGCGATCAAGGCTTTTACTCATACGTAATGCGTATAACAAATACTTATACCACTCGTCTACCAAGTTTCCCCCCTGTTGGCATCTTGGCTTTGAAGCAAATCACAGGAGAAACACGATGAACACGACATTCAACATTGGTGGCGATCTGACAGTTAACCGCCTTGGGTATGGCGCCATGCGCCTTACCGGCCAGCCGGGCAATTTCGGCCCTTATGAAAATTGGCAGCAGGGCATTGACCTGGTGCGCCGGGCTCACGCCCTGGGTGTCGATTTTTTTGATAGTGCCTGGGCCTATGGTCCGGAGTATGCGGACCAGCTGGTTGGCGAAGCCCTTGAAGACGTGCCGGCTGTCATTGCCACCAAAGGTGGCGTCGACAAACCAGCACCGGGCAAGATTGTTGTTGATGGATCGCGCGACGCATTGATGCGTCAAATAGATAAGGCGCTGATTAACCTGCGTGTTGAGAAAATTGACCTGTTTCAACTGCACCGGGTTGACCCCAATATACCCATTGAGGAGTCTGTAGCCGCGCTGGCAGAAACACAAGCAGACGGCCGTATTCGCCATATTGGTTTGTCGAATGTTGATCAGGGCCAACTGGACCGAGCGCTGACGGTCGCGCCGATTGCCAGTGTGCAAAATCGTTTCAATTCAGCTGAAACGACAGATGCAGAGTTGGTGGCTTACACAAACGAGCGGGGCATCGCCTACATCCCCTATGGACCCCTTGGTGCCAACCCTATGCAACAGGGTGCCAAGCTTTCCCCGGCTTCTGCCCTTGAGTGGCTGCTCGCCTACTCCCCCAACATCATCGTGATCCCTGGCACAACGTCGGTCGCCCACTTGCAAGAAAACATGAGCATCCGGCGTGCGGCTTAGTCGGCCCCGTTCACAGAAAGGAAATCCAATGCCTGTACTCGTACAAATACTCTTTGCCATCACTTTGTTTGCGTCTGCCCCTCTCCTTCTTGCTGAGGAGCCGCTGCAGCCTGACCCGCTCCATCAAATTCGGGCAGAACATATGATGATTTCTACCGGCGACTTTGATGACACTGTCAAATGGTACCAGTCTGTTCTCGGCTTTGAGGTGACACACCAGTGGACTGTGCCCGAGTTGCCGGGGCTGAAACTTGGCTATATGGAGCGCAACGGCTTTGTCATTGAAGTTGTGGAAACGCCTTCGGGTCAACCTGCTCGGTTGCGCCCGGCGACACTGGGTGAAGCGCTGGAAAATCGGGGTTTTGGCCATCTGGCGTTTTTGGTCGCAGATGTGGACGCTGTGCATGAAGCGTTAGTGGTCAAGAATGTTGACGTTTTGGTCCCTCCAACAAGCTTTCCTGACGCCGGTCGTCGCCTGATCTTTGTTTTCGATAACGATGGCAACCTGCTTGAATTTCTAACCCCACTTGACGCTTATCGGGGAGAGAAACAATGACACGCGCGCATAAAATGGTGCTGGTTACCTGGCTTGCTGTTTACCCTTTGACGACAGGTTTGCAGGCCCTGCTGGGCCCTCTTATGGTTGGGCTCGCGCTGCCCATTAAGACACTTTTTGTAACGCTGATTATGGTGCCACTATTGGTGATGATGATTTTGCCGAAAATGGTTCAGGTGTTGGCGGTATGGCTAGCAGCAGACTCCAAGACCGAAGATTGAGAATCAGCCGACAGTTGCGGCGTCGGCGCTGGCATGCAGGTGGGCAACCAGATCCGGGGCCAGGCGCAAACGCGCCGCCAAAAGGCCCAGATAGTCACGCTCCGCCATTGTATCACCATGAATAACCAGAATTGAGGCCATATAGATGGTGGCCGCTGTTTCCGGGTTTGTTGCTGCATCAACAAGCGGTTGCATATTGGCGGGCTTGGCCAGCTCCTCGACCAGAAACTTCTTATGGAGTGACGGCAGCCGCATGGCTTTCAGGCCGGACGCGGCTTCGGTTTGCTCTGTTGCGGACAGGGTACCGCCCGCTTTGGCGGCGCTGATGATCGCTTTTACAAGCGTGTGAGCAAGCGCCTGCTGCGACGCTTCCGCGACGGGCAGGAAATTGGTGCCGAGCAGCCGGGGGGGTGATGCGGGCTGGCTCGGCACAGGAACCGCATCCGGGGAATGTTCTTCTATAGCGCTTGGCCCAGTTTCACCGTCGAATGCAGACGCTGGTGCATTCCACTTTTGCCATGCACTGAAGGCAAGGCCGCTGATGACGGCGATGCCGCCCAAATTCAGCGCATGGCTTTTTAGTCGCCTGGGGGGGCGCTTACGAAAAATGAGCCCAGCGAGCCCACCGGCGCAGGTACCGGAAACGAGCCCGCCGGGCCCAGAGATCAAACGCTCATAGCCCCCGCCAGACCGGTATGGGGTGCGAGGCCGGTCATTATGCACAGGTTCTGATGCAAGCGAACTTGGGGTCATCAGAGTGGCAGGCGCATCGAACATTTTTGATCTCAAAGCTCCAACAAATGGTATGACCCCAATATGGCAGTATTTCTGACTTGCTCAAGAGAGCGGCGACTCTCTCTTTGATAGGAAAAAGCTATGAAGTCTGGAATTGTCGATTGCCAACGGCTTTTGCTCAGCTTTCCACCAAAACGGTTGGAAAGCTGTCTTTCACCACTTCACGGATCACCTCTGCAAGCTGGTGGTATGCTGGTGCACGTCCTGCACTTTTGCGCCAGACCAGGCCAACCGAACGTGTAACAGTGCGTCCTTTCAGCTTTTTGACAACAATCTCACTTTGCGGGGAAATCTCGGACTGCGCGTACAGTGCTGGCAGGAAGGTGACACCCATGCCCATACCCACCATATGCCGCAGCGCATCAAGGCTGGTGCCCTCATAGTCGCGCAGGCGGGTTGCGCCAAACTCTTTGCAGAGCGTGTTGATTTGATCATGCAGATGATACTGCGGGCTCAAGGACAGGACTTGAAGGCCAGAGAGGTCGTCTACA
Source organism: Kordiimonas sp. (assembly GCA_963921265.3). Lineage (GTDB taxonomy): Bacteria > Pseudomonadota > Alphaproteobacteria > Sphingomonadales > Kordiimonadaceae > Kordiimonas. Next base: position 1,836,680 of record OZ001196.2, on the reverse strand, counting down.
TCTACCTCTTCCTTTTCCGCCAGAGGGTGGTCGACCGCAACCGCGAGGAACAGCGGTTCGCGGAACAGGCGACTTGTGACCAGCTCGGCGCCGGTTACAGGAAGCTGCGCCAGCACAACGTCATGCAGACCGCGCGTGAGTTCATACACCAACTGCTGCGGGGAGGCATCGCGCACATAGAGACTGAGTTCCGGGTGCCGTTTGTGCAGTTTTGCAACCACGTGCGGTAAGAGATAGGGGCCGAGTGTGGTTTTGGCACCCAGGCGAATAGTGCCGACCAAACCGTGCTGCGCACCTGCGGTGAAGTCGACGATGCTCTGGAGCTCATCAAGTACCGTGCGCGCTCTGAGGCTGACTTCACGGCCAACGGGCGAGAGCGTCACGCCGCTTCTGTCCCGTTCGACAAGTTGCACCCCGAGTATTTCCTCCAGAAGCTGGATTTGCGCGCTCAGCGACGGCTGACTGATGTTGCAGGCCTCGGCGGCGTGACGAAAATGGCCTGCATCTTCGAGGGCAACAAGATAGCGAAGTTGGCGGAGCGTGAGTTTATTGACTTCCATTTTATTGACTCTTTTAGGAGGGGAGGTTGGGGATTGTTGGCGGATTTGTTCTTAAATAGGATATGCCTATCAAAAATAAAAGATCGATTGTTTTAATTCGAAATAATTTTTGAGAATGCGGCACGGTGTGTTTCATTTTCGCAGAGAAAGGACCCGATACCGCAATTGGCGTAAGATCCTGCGAAAACCGTGTTTTTGGGACTAAAAACCCGCTTTTTTGCAGGTTTTTCGTACTTTTTTGGCCAAAATTAGTCCCATTTTTTACCTAATATTAAGACTCGATGCCTATAACAGGGTTTATTGATACAGCTTATTAGCTCCCTTGATCTGACTGTGTCTAGCGGAACCGCCCCTTCTCCCCCGATCGCGGTTCCGCTATTTTTTTGGTAATATCTCCGCCCCGGCGCATCAACATTCTTGCCAATCAGACATGTTGGCGTTTTAATTGAAACGCGGGGTTTGAGCTGTGGCCTTTCGAGGTAAACTGTTGATGAAAAAACTGTTTTACGTTTCACTGATGCTATGCCTGCTGGCTGGCGTGCGATTGCCTGCAAATGCGCAGGCGATCGTGAACACGGACGATCCGCGCCAACTGGGTCTTGATATTTTTGCAGCCGTCAACCGCGGTTCAGAGCCTGCAACCATTGCGGTTCGGCTGCAGTCCATTGTCCGGATTTTTCGCTTTAGATGTACGCGGTTAACTGACTATCAGGTATTCAGTCAGCGCACGAACATCATTGATTTTAAAGTGAAATGCAGTGGTGATTCCCTGTACGGCGTCACGGTTGCATCAAACGGATATGTTGCTGTTTATGGCGGCAATGGCATGATCTCCAGCTTCAATCGGAACGACGGCCTCATTCTCGTTTTCGACAATGAAGGTGAACTGTCGGGCGACCGGTCACTGACTGTTGAACAGGCGGTGGGAGAGACTGTTGACAGGCTTGAGTTAGAAGAAGATATCAATGCCCTCTATGTCATGGGTACCGTTGCTTCAACGCTGGGTTTTTTGCTCATATTTGGCTTGATCTGGTGGCGGGCATGGCATTTTCGCCAAACCCGCAAACCGCGACAACGTATGAAACCAATGCAAAAACATAGGGTTGGAGCTTCATCAACCGCCAAGGACGCTTTCCTTGAAGAAAGCGAAGAAATCTCCAAAAATGTGTTTAAGCATCCGCAGGGCTTCTTCATTGCGCGAGGCAAACGCGGTAAGCGGCGGTTTTTCTCGGGGCGAATTTGGGCCAGCCTTTACGCAAGTCGGGGGTGGCGTTTGTTTGAGATCAGCGCACCGAAGCGCGAAGAGGCTGTTGCTGGCGAGTGACGCGCTTTAGAACTGGAGCTTTAGCGGCGGAACGGCGATGTCCAGGTCACGCCGGTCACAGCAGCCACAAAGTCTGCGGCAAACACCAAAAATACCATCAAGCCTAAGAACTGGACAAAATGGGGCGGCACGATTGGCACCTTGCCGATCTGAGAGCGTTTCTCCCGCCAGAAGCCAAAGCCCCACATGGCAACTCCGACCCCCATGCCGATCAGCGCATAAATGCTGGTCATCCCGAGGCTCTAACTGTTGGATTTTGGAGAAAAATCGGGCTTTCCAAAATGATAGCCCTGGCCAAAGTCCACGCCCAGTGACTTCAAGAAATCTGCTTGAAAGCGTGTCTCAACGTGCTCGCCAATTGTTTTGATATTGAGGTCACGGCAAAGCCGCACAATCGACAACAAAAAGGTGGGTTTGTAGCCGGGTGCATTCATGTCGCGCACATAGGCACCATCAATTTTCACATAGTCGACATTGAATGCACGCAAATAGTGGTAGCCAGATGCACCGGCACCAAAGTCATCCAGACAAACTTTGTAGTTAACCGCTTTAAGGTCGTTGAGGATCGCCTCGGCCCGTTCCATGTTTTGGATGGCTTTGGTCTCGGTCAGCTCCAGTATGATATCGCGCGACACGTCTTTGGCTTGCGTCAGCACTTGAACAAACTCGTCCAAAAAGCGCCCACTTTCCAGTGTCCGGCCGGACAGGTTGACTGCGAGCGTCAGTGGTTCTCCAAGGCGCTTCATTTTGCGCACATAGTCAATCGCCTTTTTGCAAAGAGCGATATCAAACTCCTCAATTATTCCCACTTCTTCCGCGAAGCCAATAATGTCGCGCGGTGTTTTGCCGTCCAGCTGTCCTTCAAACCGGCTCAGCACTTCATTGTGGTGCACGTCCCCTGACTTGAGCGACATCACCGGTTGGAACGCCATTTTGAAGGATCCGCTCTCAATCATGGACCGCATAGTGGTCACTTTGGTTTGTGCCTCTTCGGCCATCGTATCGTAGGCGGCGGTCAGCTGATCAAAGTCCACTGAACTGGAATTTTCGCAGAATTTGGTCAGAACATAGGAAAGTGTTCGCAGGATCTGGTCTTCGGACATCTCGCTATCGGCTGCGACCGTCGCAACCGAAGTTTTAACAGACACTTTATCATCTACTTTTTTCAGGCTTTCGCCGATATATTCACCATCCCCCTGCGTGCGGTGCAAGAAGGCAAACTGATTGTCTCCAATCTGACCGGCCATTTGCCCATCCAGCGAGATCGTTTTCAGATGTGCCGCCATTTTTTTGAGAAGATTGCGCGCGAATTTGGGTCCAAACTTTTTCTGGGCGTCGTCTAGGCCTTCCACTTCGACAGCGGTCATATATAAGTTATTGCTGTCATTTTTTATGGCCATGGTGCCTGACGCCAAATCAAGGAAGCCTTCCCGCGTCAGGAGACCGGTTTCCTTGTCCATGGACTGTTCGCCAACGCCTCCCCCCAGTGGTGCCGAACGAAGTGCAAGGAACGTGCGACTGTTGGCACCTGGCATATGCAAACCAAACAGGCGAAGCGCGAAATTATACCCTTGTTTTCCCTTAAACCTGAGTGGGATAGGGCCAAGCCTGCCCTTGTGTTCCAAATGCATTTTCAGGGCGATAAAAACTTCACGGTCGTCGTTGTCAATCAGATCATAAATTGAACTGCCCACATGGCTTTCACCCGACTTGTCGGCACCGACTTTTTCAATGGCTCCACCTTCGAATAGAATTTTGCCATCGCCATCAATTTCAAAAAAAATCTCTGCCGCTGCAAACGCGAAAGCGACAAACCGCTCCCGTTCTTTTCTGAGTTCGTCGATGATTGCTGACATGAAGACCCCAATTGATTGCACTTCAAAAGCGAACATGGTGAAACTGCTGTTTTACCAGCGGCAAGCATTACGCCGCCGACCCTTAAAGTGCAAATATCTTTCCACTAATGCGCAAGAAAATCAGATGCCATTCCGTGAATTTGGTCTTGCATCACCCAACCCCCTTGCTAGGTTTCTGGAACGTTAGCACAAGGCCGTAACGAATGGGTTAACAGCTTTGGCAAATTTTCGGGGAGTTACGTCATGAAAAACAAACACATTATTAGAGGCTCGGCGGCGGCATTGTCACTTGCGGCTGCAAGTCTGGTCGCAAACGCTGACACGGCAACACCGGTGCCAGGTGGTCTTCAGTATGAAGATGTGTTCAACCTGGAATTTGCAACTGGTCCCCGCATTACACCGGATGGGTCTGCCGTTGTATACGAGCGCCGTTCCATGGATGTGATGACAGACCGCGTTCGCAGCAACATTTGGTCTGTGCAACTGGATGGCAATAATCATCGTCCACTATTATCCGGAAAAAGTAACTTTCGCATGCCTCGCTTCTCACCGGATGGGACACGCATGGCGTACCTGTCCTCAGTGGAAGGTAAGAACCAAATTTATGTGCGGTGGTTGGACACAGGCGTAACCGCACGCGTAACCGATCTCGATCGTTCGCCCGCCAATTTAAGCTGGTCGCCGGACGGACGCCATTTAGCTTTCACAATGTTCAAGCCAAGCAAAGGCCCGTCATTTTTCAACATGCCGCGTAAGCCAAAGGGCGCAAAATGGGCTGGGAACGCAAAAGTCATTGATCAGATGACTTATCGTTTCGATGGGGCCGGGTATTTGCCAAATGGGCACACCCACGTTTTTGTTGTGCCCGCAGATGGAGGCTCGCCGCGACAGATTACAACCGGTAACTTCAACCACACGGGCACCCTAGCATGGTTGCCTGATTCGAGTGCCATTTTGGTAGCTGCAAACCGGTATGCTGACTGGGAGTTAAATCCGCGTGAGCGCGAAATCTATGCATTTGCGCTTGATGGTTCAAGCGTAACACAGCTCACCAACAGACCAGGAACGGACGCAAATCCGGTGGTCTCTCCAGACGGCAGCCGGATTGCCTACACCGGGAACGACGACAACGGCATGAGTCATCAAAACGCCTCGCTATATGTCATGAATTTGGACGGGAGCGGTGCGCAAAACTTGACCCCTGCACTTGATCGCGGCGTCAACAATGTGCAGTGGAACGCTGACGGAACCGGACTGTATTATTCCTATAACGAGTCTGGCAAAAAACTCGTCGCTTTCACAAATTTGGCAGGGAACGGTCGGATCATCACCAACGCGCTGGGTGGCACGTCACTTGGCAGGCCATATGCAAGTGGTACATACCGCGTTGCCCCAGATGGCCGTCTTGTTTTCACAGTTTCTAAAATTGATCGGCCGGCAGACCTGGCTGTGATCGATCGCATCGGTACTGTTCGGCAACTGACGACACTGAATGAAGATGTTCTGGGTACCCGCGAGATGGGTCAGGTTGAGCGGATCACTACAAATTCAAGCTTTGACGGTCGCGAAGTTGAGGGCTGGATCGTGAAGCCAGCGGACTTTGACCCATCCAAACAGTATCCGCTCATTTTGGAAATTCATGGAGGCCCGCACACGGCTTATGGCCCTGGATACAGCACCGAGGTGCAACTGATGGCGGCCCAGGGTTATGTCGTGCTGTATACCAATCCGCGCGGTAGCACGTCGTATGGGGCTGAGTTTGCAAACCTTATCCATCAAAACTACCCAAGCCAAGACTATGACGACATGATGGATTTGGTCGATGCCACCATTGCTCAGGGCTCTATCGACACGGATCAGCTATATGTGACCGGCGGTTCCGGCGGTGGCGTACTAACGGCCTGGATTGTCGGTAAAACGGATCGCTTCCGGGCGGCCGTGGTTGCAAAACCTGTTATCAATTGGTCCAGTTTTGTGCTGACCGCAGACATTAGCCCAATGGTAACCAAATACTGGTTCCCGGACATGCCTTGGAATGCCCCTGACCATTACTGGCAGCGTTCGCCGCTCAGCCTTGTTGGAAATGTAACGACACCAACCATGCTGCTGACGGGTGAGCAGGATCACCGCACCCCCATGTCGGAGACTGAGCAATACTATAAAGCGCTCAAGCTTCAACAGGTGCCAACGGCGATGGTGCGGGTGCCGGGGGCAAGCCATGGCATTGCAGGGCGTCCGTCCAACCTGGTTCAGAAAATTGGCAACATTATTGGTTGGTTTGACGCCCATTCAGGTGCCAATTAATTTATCGTAGAGTTCCGGCAGGCCTATTTGAGGCCTGCCAAACGGCGTTTAACTGCTTTGGCGTTGCGAAGTAAAATGGGCGGCGTCCAGTCAACGATATAATTGCCGAGCCGACGGCGAAAGTATCCGAATTTTGATCTGAGGTCTGCATCTGGCCGTGACTGATACATGGTCGTGTGTACAGGCGCATCATCCCATATTTTTTCTGTACTCGTGTAATAGTAAAGCGCCATAGATTTACGTGTGACATCTGGGGGAGTCGATAGTGGTTCAGGGTGGCCGTGATGGCTTTTATCGTCTGTATTGAAGATAACGCAGCGGTTGAAAAGCGGCGCAATCTGAGCGCATCTTTCCTTCATTTTTTGATCCCAAAGCTCCAAAGCACCGCCATAAGACTCCTGCCAGTCTTTGTTCAGATAGATCAGCATGTTCAGGCGTCTTGCCAACAATAGACCACGATGAACCCGGAAGTCGGCATGAATACCCAGGTGGCCACCAGAATATATTTCATGAAACCCACCGCCTTCATAATAAGGGTCGGAAATTAGTCCTTTAATTCCTGTGAGCCCTTCCAGAAATTGCAGTACGGGTGCCGAGTTCATAAAATGGAAAAACCGTTGAGAAGAAGCCGAGGCTTGTTCCGGGTTAGTTTGTCGCTTCAGGAAATTGCCATACCGGTTTTTCATAGTATTGCCACCCGGGTCTCCTTCCGGGAATTCTTCGAGCATAGCTTCAATTAGGGCGACTGGCAGAAAGTCATCGATTACGATGTGAGGATACGGAGCCGCACTTTGATAAGTTTTTGACAGGCTAGTTCCGAGCGCGTGCGCGTCCGTACTGTCCATCAAGATGTCACCATCAAATTTGATAGGCAGCGTAGCTTTCTGCGGCGATTGCATGTCCAATTTACAGACCTCGTTGTGCATATTTTCAAGGTGCTTGATAAAGGATTTCACCATCTACAATGGTTAGCACGGCACGTCCTTTTGGAATGTCCGCCTCTGGAACCGTCATCAGGTCGATGTTGAAAGCTGTGAAGTCAGCTTTTTTACCAACTGCGATTGAGCCAATCTCGTCCTCGGCAAAGGAGGCGACTGCTGGCCAAAGTGTAAACATTTTCAATGCTTCTTCGCGGGTAAGTGCCTCTTCCGGGCGCCAGTTTTCGCCCTGGAACCCATTAAGGTCACGCCGTGCCGTTGCGGCATAAAACTCGATCAAAGGGTCGCCGCGCTCAACCGGTGCGTCAGACCCACCAGCAATGATGACACCTGTATCGAGGAAGCTTTGCCATGCGTAGGCACCGTCCAGTCGCTCATCACCCAATCGGTCGGGCGCAAAGTGCAGATCGCCAATGGCGTGACTTGGCTGCATCGATGGGATCACGCCAAGAGCGGCGTACCGCGGGATATCGTCAGGGTGCACAATTTGGGTGTGCTCATCCCGCCAGCGCGGCGTTGCGACCGCCCTTTCTTCCGCAGGTACGTTGGTGAAGGATTGTTCGAACCAATCAAGCAGCTGCCGATTGGCGCGGTCGCCGATAGCATGCATGTTAATTTGGATGCCCTGCCTTAACGCCCGCTCCATAAGTGGCAGCGCGTATTCCGCTTTTGACAGGATCAAGCCCGTCGTGTTGGCGTCTGAATAAGGATTAAGGAGTGCGGCGCCTCGAGAGCCGAGTGCGCCATCCATATAAAGCTTGATTGCGCGCGTAATGATACGCCCGTTGGCACTGCTTCGCGCTCCACCGGCGAACAGCCTGTCAGCCTCACGCGGATTGACCGAGTTATAAACGCGAATGCCGACATCCCCGCTGTCTGACAAACTTTCCAAGAGTTCAACTTCGCGCCAGCTAACAGACATGCTGTGAGTTCCGGTCCATCCATATTCCGCATAAACACGGGCACCGACCGTCAGTTGTTCTGCTGCCTCGTCACCAGTTGGTGCCGGGATCAGCGGCGCAACCCGCCCCATAGCAGTATCGATCAACATGCCGTTTGGCTCGTTAAGGGCATTCTTTTGAATGGCACCGCCAAAAGGATCCGGCGTTTCGCTCGTGATATTGGCGGCCGTCAGTGCAACGCTGTTGGCGACGGCAGCGTGTCCGTCAGCACGGTACAAGATTACCGGCCGGTCACTCACAACGTCATCCAGGTCCCAGCGCGATGGGAAACGGCCTTCCGGCCAATGAGTTTCAATCCATCCGCGGCCGACATAGATCGGTTGGTCTGGATTTGCGTTTGCATAGTCCGCCAAGGACTGCTGCAAAGCCGCGAGGGAGGCGGTCCCTTCCAGGTTAAGCGTCAGCTCTCTTTCGCCAATGCCAGAAAGATGCGCGTGGGCATCTGTAAAGCCAGGGTAGAGCGTTGCACCTTCAAGATTGATGATACGAGTTTGCGGGGTCAGATAACCTTCTGCCCCGCTGCGGGAGCCCACAAAAATAATACGGCCATTTTGTACTGCCACGGCTTCTGCCGTTGGGCCGCTATCTTCTGCCGTGTATACCGTGCCCCCCCAAATGACCAGATCTGCGACCACAAGTGGTTCATTATCAATGGGTGCGTTTTGAAAAGGTTCTTGGGCAGTGGTTGATGCGGTGACTGCCCAGATGGTGGCGGCACATGTAACGATAAGACGTGACAACAGCTTCATAATAAGCCCTCCCTTGATCGGTCATGCTAGGCCCAGCTAATACCTTGTCAAGCGCCGAAACTTGCACGAAGCGTTCGAAAGCGGCAGAATGCAGGCGAATTGAAGTGAGGCAAAATTCTATGCGCAGCGCCCTTGTTGCATTGCTGATTTTTATTTGGATGCCGGTGATGCTGTTCAAACCGCACATCGGGGTGATGATTTGGAACTGGGTGTCTCACATGAACCCGCATTCCTACACGTTTGGGTTTGCCCAACCTTTCCCGTTTCTGGTGCTTGTGGGGGGATTGACGGCAGCCGGTTTGGTCATAGCAAGAGAACCAAAACGGTTTCCGTTTGAACATCCCATCATGATCGCGCTTTTGACTTACGTCATGTGGACGATTGTGACCTTCATTTTTGCCTTCAACCAAGATGTAGGCGAAGCCAAAATTATTCAATTTATGAAAATGGTGGCGTTTGCACTGGTGTCGGTAATGGTGATGCAATCACCAAACCGGCTAAAGGGGTTTTTCTACGTGATGGTTGTGTCGCTGCTGTTTATTGCTGTCAAGGGCGGCGCCTTTACGCTACTGACAGGAGGCGGTAACCGCGTACAGGGTGCGGGCGGCATGATGGGTGATAACAACCAGCTCGCGATGGCGATGGCGATGCTGTTTCCCCTTTCATTGTATCTGGCAAAACATACGCCGCATAAGTTGTTCAAATGGCCCGCGATTGGGGCGGCGGCGATGGTACCATTTGCTGCAATCGGCACACAGTCGCGCGGTGGGTTTGTCGCGCTGGCAGCAGTACTGTTTATGCTTTTGATGAAAAGCCGCAGGCGTTTTCTGTTGCTGGGTATTGCTGTGCCTCTCGCAATTGGTGCGGTGAACTTCATGCCAGACAGCTGGATGGAGCGTATGCAGTCGACCGAGGATGCAACGGATGATGATAGCTTTCTGGGACGTGTTGGCATGTGGAAATTTTCAACGAATCTTGCTGCCGACCATCCAATGGTGGGCGGCGGCTTCGACGTGTTTTATCACCGTGTTTTGGCCCCAGAATATATGCCTTACGGCTATCGGATGAAGGCGCCTCACTCCATTTATTTTGAAGTATTGGGTGAACATGGATACATGGGACTGTTCTTTTTCCTGACGTTGTTGTTCACCGGATGGTTCGCGGCCGGTTCAGCGGCAAAAGAATTCAGAAAATACAAAGAAACAGAATGGATCGGTGACATGACGGGTGCCGTACAGCTAAGTTTCATTGGCTATGCTGTTGGCGGGCTAACGGTGAATATCGCGTCCTTTGACTTCTATTATCATCTGCTGATCACGGTTGTTTTGTGTAAGGTCGTTGGGGACCGTATGGTGCAACATGGTGTTACAAAGATCGAAAAGAAATCGATTGTAAGCGCCAGACCTAACAAAAAATGGCGGCCCGGTGCGCCGCCAGCGAGGCCGCAGCCCGCCGAATAAATTGTGCAAAGTCCGTTAGTTTAGGGCTGATCCTGGTCGTTTGGTGTGTCGAGGTAGGAGGAGAAGCCCTCACTCGATCTGTCGCGTCTCAGGTAGCTAATCAGCGCTCCAACAGCGGCACCCAACACCATAACCGCCAATAGCATCAACAAGCCCGCAATTGCATAGGTTGCCAAACTGTATTCAGCTTCACAGCTGCCGCCAACACACTGGCCCTCGCTTGTGTCACCAACAAAATAAACAAAACCAAGCCACATCAACACACTAGCCACGACAAGCCGCAGGATCAGCTTGACGGTCAGAAAGGTTTGTTTGCGCCGTTCTTTCTGGCGCTTTTTGATGAAAACATTTTCAGCCATTGCCGCACTATGGGCAGTTGACAGCGCGAGTACAAGTCACGAACCGATCAACCCATGTTTTTTAAGACCATGCCGGAGTTGATCATAGCTGAGATTGAGCCATTTGGCCGCCGCGCGCTGATTGAAGCGATTTTGCTCGAGGGCTTGCTCAAGGAGTTGGCGTTCGTGCTTGTGCAACGCCTGTTTCATATCGTGCGGTTCTTTTGGCAGTTCCGGCTCAGACACTTCCTGTTTGGCAGTCGGGATAGGCGCTGCCTCAACTCCGCCCATCGTGGCCAGTGGGCGATAGGGGCTGTCAAAGGGATCAAACACCAGGCCACACACTGGCTGCTCGCCGTCCCACTGGCAATAAACCGCGCGTTCCACCACATTTTTCAGTTCACGAATATTACCGGGCCAATCGTAAATGAGCATCTCCTCATGGGCTTTATCTGAAAACCCGGGGAATGTGAGCCACTCCAGCTCCCGGGCCATTGCCATGCCAAAATGGTTTGCGAGCAAGACAATATCGTCACGCCTTTCCCTGAGCGGTGGCACCGTAATAACATCGAAGGCAAGCCGGTCCAGCAAGTCATGGCGGAATTTGCCGGCATTCGCGGCTGCAGGCAGGTCAATGTTGGTGGCGCCGACCACCCGCACATTGACGCTAATGGTTTCCGTGCCGCCAACTCGCTCAAACTCGCCGTATTCAATCACACGCAGCAGCTTTTCCTGTGCTTCCATGGCCATGGTGCCGATTTCATCGAGAAAAAGACTGCCGTTGTCGGCGGCTTCGAAGCGGCCAGCGCGACGCGTGCGGGCCCCCGTGAATGCGCCCGGTTCGTACCCAAATAGTTCGCTCTCCAAAAGCGTTGGAGCAAGAGCCGCGCAGTTCATCTTCTGGAAGACCTCGTTCCAGCGCTGGGACAGGAAATGCAGGCGCGCGGCGATCATCTCCTTACCAGTTCCGCGCTCACCCACCACCAAAAGTGGACGGTCAAGTGGTGCGGCGCGGCTGACTTTGTCCATCAAATCGAGAAAGACGGGCGACGAGCCAATAATTTGATCGGGCTGGTTCATGGTGAAACCAATATATGGTGAAAAAAACCAATTGTTAGGGTTTATTTTTGATAATTTTTGCCATTTTGTTCGTCGATAAAAATAAAAACATTATAAAACAACAGCTTAAGAGTTTTTCAAAAACTGGCACGCCTCCTGCTATTAAAAGAACCGTTCACTCAGAAAACTGGGGAACAGGATAAAAAAAAGAACCTAACGACAGCGAACACGGATCAAGGGAATAAAAAAATGAGCGGACTGATCTTACAACCACTAACGACAACGAACATGCGCCAGCTCGCAAATCGCTTTGCCGGTGTGATTGTAGGTTCAGTACTTGAGCGCCGGAGCATCTATCGCACCCTTCAGGGGAAAATGGTGGCGGCTTCTCCAGTGAAAGTACACCGTAACTAAAACCAAAGATCCGCAAGGCCCGAGTACGACAGCGAAGGGTCGGGGGAGCTGAACAAGAAGCCAAAAGGTTCAAGAGGAAGCGCCCACGGAACGTCCAAAAAGATGGCCAACAAAGCCCGGGACACAAGCGAGGAACAGTGAAAGGAAAACAGAAAATGGGTATTTTTTCCCGCCTTACAGACATCGTAAATTCCAACATCAACGCCATTCTGGATTCGGCGGAAGACCCTGAAAAAATCATCCGCATGGTCATCCAGGAAATGGAAGATACGCTGGTGGAAGTGCGCTCTAGTGCTGCAAAAACGATCGCAGACCAGAAAGATATTAACCGTCGCCTCGCGAAGCTTCATAAAGCGCAAGCCGACTGGGAAAAGAAAGCGGAACTTGCGATCAGCAAAGGCCGTGACGACCTTGCCAAAGGTGCCCTGATTGAAAAATCAAAGCTTGCCGACATGGAAGCCCACCTGACTGAAGAAGCGAAGCATCTTGAAGATGCGCTGAAACGCAACGAAGAAGATGTCATCAAGCTGGACGCCAAACTTCGTGAAGCCCGTGCTAAAAAGGCTGCGATCCAGTCCCGGCATAAAGCAGCATCTAACACGGTGCGAGTACGCAAAAACCTGACGGACAACCGTATTCAGGATGCGTTTGACCGGTTCGATAAAGTAGACGCTCGCCTTGACCGCCTGGAAGCTGAAGCAGAGTCAATGGAGCTTGGTAAAGAGCAGTCTCTGGCAGAAGAAATCGCTGGCCTTGAGGCTGACGATGAGATCGAAAAAGAGCTTGAAGCTCTGAAGGCAAAAGCGTCTGGTGAAGCCAACGACAACAAAAAGGCTGCGCCTAAGCCAAAGGCAAAAAAAGCTGCTTCCAAATAAGCAGGCAACTGGTGTCCGGAATAAATCCGGGCACCTTGGGATCAAGAACAAAGAAAAAGAAAGCTGGAAACAATGCCTGACGTAATGGGGATCTTTTTATTCACCGTCATTATCCCGCTCTGGATCATTTTTCACTATGTGACCAAATGGAAAACGATGAAGGGCATCTCACCAGAGGATGAAGCGTCCCTCTCTGACCTGCGCACAGCCGCTGACCGCCTGGAAGACCGCTTGCGCACCATGGAACGCATCATGGATGATGAAGTGCCAGACTGGAGGAGCCGCCATAATGACAAGTTTTAAGAAAAGCCCCACGCGCCTCTATAAAAACCCTAAACGTGGCAAAATTGCCGGGGTGTGTGCGGGAATGGCTGACTATTTCGATGTGAATGTCAGCCTGGTGCGTGGACTTACTATTGTCGGCTGCTTGTTCACCGGTATCTGGCCTTTTGTCATCGGCTATATCGTTTGTGCGATGTATCTGGACCCAAAACCAAGGGACCTCTACGAAGATGAACAAGAAGAGCAGTTCTGGAAACAAACGCGTAAATCGCCTGACTATACCGCCGCTGAGCTGCGTCGCCGTTTTCGCGATATAGAGCGCCGCACCAGTGAGATGGAAGCTTACATGACAAGCAAGCGCTTTAGGCTTGAGCGAGAATTGAAGGCGCTCGAAGACTAATCGAAATACCCAGACTATCTTTCCCTTCCTCCCGGAATGCGAAAGAAATACGGCGGGCCACCTAAAATGGTCCGCCGCTTTTTTATTGTTCGCCCATCGCTGCCAGCCGGGCTTCTTCTTTCTCAAGTTCAGCGGCAAATGCTTTGCGACCCCAAAGGAAAGTTGCGATACCCACAGGTGTTGTGAAGGCACCCAGCAACACCAAGGACCAATGCAGCATCATTATGTCACCACCAAACAACTGGTCGGTAAACAAGCCAAGAAGGAATGGACCGAGGCCGTATCCGAGCACGGTAGTGCACAGTACATACATCGCTACCACCTGGCCGCGCATCTGGTTCGGTGTGATAATCTGCATGGCGGCATAAGCCACACCTGATGGCAGGTTGATGAAGATGTTTGATAGCCCCAGAACCGCCCACGCGAGCGTTGTGTCGCCGACAAACGGGAATATCAGGCTTGGCAGGGCATAACCCAAGGGCGCGGTCATGAGCGCGAGTATGTGAGCATCCTTGCGGCCTTTCTTGTACCAGTGATCCGCCAAAAACCCGCCCAGCAACAGTCCGGCGGGACCAGTAATGATGGTGATGCTGCCAAACGTAAGGCCAATGTCCGCCGCCGACATACCGTGATAATTCTGGAAAAACAGCGCAATGAATGTTGCGCTGCCGAACCCAAGTGCTGCGTTTAGCGACACGCCAACGCAAACGGTTGCATAGGCCTTGCCTTTACTGCGTACGTACGCGGCCACTTCTTTGAGAGGTAGCGCCTCACCAGTTCCTGTTGTGCCCTTTCTGCTCGGTTCCTTGAAGGTCCACATCAGGAGAGTCATGATCATGCCGGGGATGCCAACCATCAGGAATACTTTTTTCCAGCCGGTGATCATCAGGTCTGAGGTTAGCTGTACGTCGGGCACATAATCGGCGAGCGCGATGACGCTGCCACCCACCATGAAGGCAAGTGCTGTTCCCACAGGGATGCCCATGGAATAGACGGACAGTGCCGTCGACAGCTTGTGTTTCGGGAAACTGTCAGCCAGCAAACTGTTGGCGGCAGGTGCAAGGGTGGCTTCGCCAACACCAACGCCCATCCGATACAAAAAAAGTGTTGTGAAACTTCTGGCTGTTGCGGTTGCCGCTGTCATCAGGCTCCAGAAAAACAGGCCAAAAGCGATCAGGCCGCGCCGACTTTTACTGTCTGCAATGCGGGCGCAGACAAGACCGAATGTTGCGTAAAAAATCGCAAAAGCGAATCCAGTCAGCAGGCCAAACTGTGTGAAACTGATTTCAAACTCTTCAATGATGGGCCTTGCAAGAAGCCCAAGAATCTGTCGGTCGATAAAGCTGATGGTGTATATGACCAAAAGTAAGAACACCATGTACCAGGCAATTAAGGGTTTTGGATAAGTCTCGGTGCCTGCAGTTACAGGCTTGTTTTCCCCGCTCATAAACGCTCCCTTCGCGTTCGCGCCGTGCCCTGCGGCGATTTGAATATTGATTTTTATGGGCAGTGCAGTAGACAGACGGGCAATCGACGTCTGAGTCAAGGACTAGTCGACCAAAAGGCGAAGATCGGGCCAACCCCAAGGATCGGACTAACCAATGTCACTTGAAAATACAACACTTGATGAAATTATTGATACTTTCGAGTTTCTGGACGATTGGGAAGATCGATACAAAACCATCATCGACCTTGGCAAAAAGCTGCCTCCGCTGGCACCTGAGGAGATGACAGATGCCTTCAAGGTGCGCGGTTGCCAGAGCCAAGTGTGGCTGGTGCCAACGACAGACGCAAACGGCGCTATTCATTTCCGGGGTGATAGTGACGCCCATATCGTGAAAGGTCTGGTTGCTTTGATGATCCTGATTTATTCCGGCAAAACTGGCGCAGAAATTCTGGCTGTTGATGCCAAGGGCATTCTCAATGGCTTGGGCCTTTCCGCGCACCTGTCGCCGATGCGAGCCAATGGCCTGTTTTCGATGGTGGAGCGCATCCGAGGTATTGCAGAAAGCAGCCAATAAAAAAGGGGCTCGAAAGCCCCTGTTTTCATGCCTTTTGTGAGAGGCTGCTAAAGGAATAGCACCGATACAAACACGGCTGATATCGCCACCGGACATACATATTTCACCAGGAAATAATATTTGCGGAACGATTGGTCTGTGAGAGCCAATTCTTCCATCGCGTTTTTGCGGCTGATGAACCAGCCGGAGAATATCGCGATAAAGAGCCCGCCAGCCGGCATCATGATATTGTCTGTCAGATAGCCTTTGGCAGTCATAAAGTCGAGGCCAAAGACACTAACATCACCAAGCAAGCTGCCGCTTTGCGACCATGCTGATAAAAGACCGATAGAGGCAATCAGCGCCCCGACAAGCGATGCGATCATACCCCGGCTCTTGCCGGTTTTCTCTTCGATGAAAGAAACTGTAGGCTCGATCAACGAAATAGCACTGGTGATGGCGGCAAACGCCAGCAGGAAAAAGAAGGCTGCGCCTACAATTTCGCCACCTGGCATCTGGCCAAAAGCGATTGGAAGGGTAATGAACACAAGACCTACGCTTTCGCCGGGGTTCAGGCCAAAGGCAAATACAATTGGGAAAATTGCCAAGCCTGCCATCAAGGCAACAGCGCTGTCTGCAAGTGCAATGGTGAAGGCAGACTTGCCGATGTTGATGTCTTTGGTCAGGTAAGAGCCGTAAGTCATGATTGTACCCATACCGAGCGACAGCGAGAAGAACGCGAGGCCCAGGGCATTGAGTACACGGGCAATGGTGAAGGTTTGTGTAACTGCGCCTGTCGCCGCATCAACACTTTCCTGATACAAGAGCGTCTGGAAATCCGGGTTGAACAGGAAGTAAAGGGCCGCGCCCAAATCACCGACGACGCCGGAGTAGATCACCATGCCAATCAGCAGGACAAAAAGAGCTGGCATCAAGGCCTTCACCGCTTTCTCAAGGCCCCCCTTCAGGCCTTGCGCGACAATGGCAACTGTCACGGCCATGAACACAAAGTGCCAGATCACTGGCTCAACAGGGTCTGTTGAAAACGCGCCGAACGTGGCGCGGGACATCTCGGCATCAAAACCACCAAAGCCCTGTGCAGCCTTGACGATATAGGCAAGCACCCAGCCGCCAACGACAGAGTAATAGGTTAGAATAATGAAGCCGCCCAATACGCCGGACCAGCCAAGAAGCACCCAAAGCTTGCTGCGGCCTTCCTCGCTGGCAACTTGTTCCATCGCATACACTGGCGATTTTTGCGCTCTGCGCCCGATTGATAGCTCCGCCATCAATACGGGCAGTCCGATTAGAAACACAAACGCGAGGTAAAAAAGGACAAATGCGCCGCCGCCGTTAAGGCCGGCCTGGTATGGAAATTTCCAGATGTTGCCAAGGCCAACGGCACTGCCAACCGCCGCCAGCATAAATGTCCAGCGCGATGACCAATGCGCATGTTCGGTAGTGGGTCCAGCCATGGATCCTGTCTCCCCTAAAAGATACTGTGACTGTGCCAGTCGTCTGGCACTCCCCCTCTATCCACCACGGTTTCCCATGGCAAACTGTTGCGCAGCTTTAGCCTTTGCTAGCGCGATGTGTCAATAACGGCGCAATATTCTTGCTGGCTTTTAACCGCATTGCACAGGCCGTTTGCGTCCGATCTGTTGGACACCCGGACGCCCAGGCGAATAGCAAGGTTGCCACCGACATCAAGTTCCCACTGATCAATGATGCCTGCGAGGGCCGGAAACTTGGTCTCAAGCGTTGGCTTGTTGCGCATGGCATTATCCATCGAGCGGTAGCTGGCTAGATGCACAAACCACTGACCGAGCGGAGATTGGCTGGCGGGGCGGGAAACCACGCGGGGAGGACCGCCAGCAAAACTTTCAGGGAATTTACGGCCGTCAACGACCTTCACTGGGCCAGACGAGGGAATTCCCTCATGCAACGGGCGAACAGGGGACAGATTTACGTCCATCGCCGTCAACAGTTCCGACAAGGCGGCCAGGCGCTTGGCGGCTTCCTCTTTCACGGGGCCATTCGCCAATACGCGGTCCGGGCAGCGGGCACGCACAATGTCATCTGAAGCAGTTTGCATGACATTGGCGTACAACAGGCGCGCTCGTGGCGCGAGGCCTGCTTCTTCAAGCGCGAGGGCAACAAAAAAGCGATCTGTCGGCGACACCAAGGGTTCCGACAGTAAAACATCAACAGCTTCTTGCGCCCTGCCAGTGCAAACTGCATCCTCAAGATCAGAGGCCATGTCTTGCACCAGGGCCCCAGGGCGCGGAGAAGGGCCAGATGCGCTAAACATGCCGCACGCAGCTACCGTCAATAGTGGCAATAGTTTCAAGCCATTGATTGTCAGCGTTTTCAGCTTTGATTTTGTCATGATCTACTCGCCCCGCGCATCCAAAATGAGCCGGTTTCCTCGGCTTTGAAGGGGGCGGGCGTTTTCACCGCCCAGCACGCCGCGCAGCAGATTGATCTGCTCTGCAGAGGCTTCGATCGGTTGTTTGAGCACATACCAGCTAACACCCTCAGAGCATGGTGGCATGGTTAGCGACCCCGCGTAGCGGTAATAGCTTTTATCTGTAGGCATGAAATCGCGGGCATTGATCAGAACATTTTCAACGCGGTTACGTTGATCAGGTTCGATGGGCAAATGTGGCATTAATTCAGACAAGGCCCTGTTTTCGCGCCCTTCCTTGAAGAGAGCGACAACGATACCCCGTTCACCGGTAGAGGCACGGTGCATAAACTGGATGGACATGGGGAACTGCTCGCCGTTCACGGTGTGCTCAGCGGGTGTGCGAAAAACAAAACCGTTCAGTGCCATCACCTTGCGACCGACACGCAGATAGCTGCCGTTCTCATAATCGAAAGCGACCATGGTGCGCCGATGCGCCATATTGAGCGCCGAAACGGTATAGTCTGCCCGCAGTCGGTTCATCACTGCTGGTTCGGTGCCTTCAATGTTGATAGGAGACTGGAAACGGCCGACCGCACACAGGGTGTTGTTGTTCGACAGCGTGTGCCAATTGTTCGGACCATTACCGCCCGAGTAGCTCCAGTCCTGTGCTTGTGCCGCCAAGCCGGTACACATTGCCGCCGTGATGGCCAAACCACTGAATATTTTGCCTGAACGCATTTGTTCCTCCGAACGCTGCCACACCCTTGCCTAAGGCTACACGGCGCAGGTCAGCTTGAAAAGCCCGTTTCTTTGCGGAAGTAGGCCGCAAGTCGCTGAATTGCAGGCTCTATTTCCGATGGCAAAAGGTTGGCGAAACCCATCAGTAACCCTTCTTTAGCGGGTGCAAACTGATAGCAACGGGAGATTGATACCGCTCCAATGCCACAGGTTTGAGCAACTTTTGCTACCTGATGATCTTTCAATTTTAGTGCCAACGCGGCATCCGTCAGCCAAGCCGTGCAGTGAAGGCCTGCATCAGACGGCAAGAACGAAAGCCAATTGCGCAGATGGTGGTGGGCGGCCTCATCAAACTTTTCCTTTCGCTCAAGATGAATCTTGCGCAGGCGGCGAACATGGCGATGAAACTCACCGCTTGCCATAAAGTCATGTAATAACAATTGATTAGTGACAGTTGGATGGCTGTCTATGGCTTCTCGGTACCTGACCACACTTGCGACAAGAGGTTCGGGCAGTACCAGATAGCCGAGGCGCAAGGCTGGAAAAATCGCTTTTGAGAATGTTCCACCGTAAATCACTCTTTCACCGCCAGCGATACCCTGCAAGCTGTTGAGCGGTCTGCCCAAATAGCGAAATTCATTATCGTAATCGTCTTCAAGAATGAAGCTGTCATTCTCGCGCGCCCACGCCAAAAGCTCCAGTCGTCTCCCATGAGGCATGGTAAGGCCGAGCGGGTACTGACGTGAGGGACTAACCGTCAGTAGTCCTTGGTTTTTGTCAGGCGGCAAAGCCCCATCCTCGTCAACACCGGTGAACTTAATGGTTTTGCGAGTGGCGCGTGCGGCGGCAAGCAACCCGTCGTAACCCGGGTCCTCAAGAATAATGGCGCTTTTGTCTTCCAAAATGCTGTTTGCCAACACAAAAAGACCTTGTTGCAGGCCTGAAACAATCATCACCTGCTCAGGGTTACACACAACATTTCGCGCCAAACGAAGATGCTCTGCAATCTCAGCGCGCAGTGGCTGATATCCCATAGGGTCAGCATGGTACATCTGGACTAAATTCAGTTTGCGGGCGACCCTCCCGGCGGAGCGCGCCCATTTGTCTTTTGGAAAGGCGTCCAGAGCGGGCATCCCTGAGGAAAGCGGGGCCTGTTTCTTGGGTATCATGTTAGCAGGCGTTGATGCGGCAACAGCCTTTACCGTACCCAGGTGGTCCGGCACATAGTCCGTTACAAAAGTACCTGCCCCTGTTTTTGTTTCCAAATAGCCTTCAGCGGTTAGTTGATCATAAGCCTCAGTGACAGTGATGCGGGCAACGCTCAAGTCACCCGCCAGTGATCGGCTGGAAGGCAGCCGCTCACCTGCCTTCAACTCACCAGACAAAATTAGCTGCCGTATTTGGCTGTGTAACTGTCGTTGCAAAGAGCTGGAACCATCCCGACCGATTGAAAATTGTAGCAAACGTGTGGAAAGCATAATTGGCTCTATCAAAAAGTTAAAAGTGGCTCTTTTAGCAGGATCAATATTGCCGCAGATTAAAATGCGAATAAAGCGAAGAATGGATTTGCCCGATGGAACGACAGCTTACCATTGGCCGCACCATCATTTTGGTGCGGCGACAGCCCAAGCCAAAAACAAGTGCACCTCTATGGACACCACAAACAACATCAGCTTGGCAAAAAATATTCAATGCCACATGGGCAGCAAAGGCGGGCGGCAAAATTGAAGGCTTGCCGAACCAAATAAAGCACGAGGAATAGTTAGTGACTGATACCCCCAATCAATTTGAAAAAACACCGCGCAACAAAGTGAAGCGTGGGTTTAAACGCGCATCATACGATAAGGCCTTGGTGTATGACATCATAGATAGCCACTTCTTGTGCCATGTATCGTTTGAGAAAGATGGCCAGCCATTCATTATTCCGACATCGCACTGGCGCGAAGGCAACAAGCTCTATTGGCACGGCTCAAGCAAAAGCATGATGATACGCCACCTTGCGGCCGGTAACCCCGCAGCGGTTGCGGTAACCCAGCTGGATGGCCTTGTGCTTGCTCGGTCAGCGTTCAACACCAGCGTGAACTATCGTTCCGTTGTGGCTTACGGCCAGCCAAAACTCATCACCGAAAGGGACGCATTCGAGTATCAAATGAAGCTGTTTTTCGACAGGCTTGCGCCGGGCCGCTGGGAAGCACTGCGCCCCATGACCGGTCAGGAATTCAAGGCGACCGGCCTTCTGGAAATGGAAATAGAAGATGCTGCGGCCAAGGTGCGCGCGGATCCACCCGGTGACGGCGATGAAGCGGATTACCCGATATGGGCCGGAGTTGTACCCATCAGCATGCAACAGCACACCCCTGTTGTTGCGCCTGAGGGCGAAACCGCGCCCATTGCGCACCCCATGATGCCGGCGTACAGCTGGCCAAACGCAAGTTAGGGACCGCGTATGCCTCGCTCAGTTGCTAATTGGAAACCCTGTGAAGAACCAGGTTCAGCCGTTCTGCAGGGCCAGTACTGCCGCCTTGAGCCGTTTGAAGAAAGCCGACATATGGCGGGCCTGTTTGCATCAATCTGCGGCGCAGAAAACGATGCGTTGTGGGATTACATCCCCATGGGCCCGTTTGAAAGTGCGCCCGCTCTTTCAGAGGCGCTCGCGGTTACTAATGCGCAGCATGGCTGGCGCACAATGGTCATCTGCTGCGATGAGGAAATTCTGGGCATGGCAAGTTTCATGCGAATCCGCGAAGTTCATGGCAGTGCAGAGGTTGGCTGCGTGATTTTTGGCCCTAAACTGCAGCGCACCCGGGAAGCAAC
Organism: Kordiimonas sp.; assembly: GCA_963921265.3. Taxonomy (GTDB): domain Bacteria; phylum Pseudomonadota; class Alphaproteobacteria; order Sphingomonadales; family Kordiimonadaceae; genus Kordiimonas. The sequence goes on along the minus strand of OZ001196.2, from coordinate 1,815,197 downwards.
AGAAGCCATTTTTCTTTTTGGCAGGCACTTGTTTGATGACCTCGGATATCGTCGATTTGAATGGAAGTGTAATAATGCCAATGAGGCCTCCAAACGGGCCGCTGTTCGGTTTGGCTTCCGGTTTGAAGGTGTTTTCAGAAATGACATGGTGGTGAAGGGCAAAAGCAGGGATACAGCCTGGTACGCGATGACGGACGCGGACTGGCGCTCAGTAAAGTCAGCAACTGGGCGCTGGCTGATGCCCGCCAACTTTGACAAAAATGGACAACAGAAAGAACCACTGAAGGTGGGCTGAAGCTATTCTTTCAATAGGTCGTAAGCGCTCTGGATTTGGTGGAACCGTTCTGCTGCTGCCGGGTCCCCGGGGTTCGCGTCCGGGTGATAGATTTTAGCTAGCTTGCGATACTGGCTTTTGATTTGATCCTGACCAGCACCGCTGTCGAGCTCAAGTGTATCAAAGGCGGCTTGCTCTGTGGTGGAATAACCGTTTTCATCAACCGCACCGCCCCACTCGAAAGTGCGCGCACTTGCAAAAGCATCAGACGACTCGCTGGTGTCGTTCATATGTCGGCGGGCTTCTTCGTCGCTCATGCCTGCGAAAAAATCCCAGTTCCGATTATATTCCGCTGCGTGCTTTTTACAAAAGTACCAACGCTCACTTGATCCTGGTGACTTTGGTGCCGGATGCAGTCCACGCTCAGTGCAGCCAGCGTAATCGCACATACGCACGGCTTCGGCATCTTTGTTTTTGCCGTATTCGCCCCAACGGGGGAAACCAAAACTGCGGATGTGATCACTTGGCATGAAGAACAGCTTACAGAATATTAATGAAAAAGTCTTTATCGGCACAGGCCGCTAGAGCGCCGCAATGTGGTCTATCGGACGGATAAATTCAAGAGGTAAGCTTTTATGATCTGCTGTTTTGCGGACCGGCCCTAAGCATTATTGCACCGCAAAATGGGGCTCGCAATTGTGGACCAGAGTTGGTGGATTTCCTATGATTGCGCCAAACGATGAGGGAGGCACTCATGAGAAGTGTGGATGAACTATTTGATCTGGCGGCGGAGCACCGAGGCAGCCGTGAAGTGATTGAAGACATGATGCCAACCATCAAGGCGCCGGGGGATATCGCGGGCTTGGGCGACGACCGCATTCTTGCCGGCATGACCAAGGCTGTTTTTCAGGCTGGTTTCAATTGGAAGGTGATCGAGAACAAGTGGCCAGGATTTGAAGAGGCTTTTGAAGGTTTTGTGCCTGTGCGCTGGAAGTTCATGTCTGATGATGATCTGGATAGCCTATTGAAAGACACGCGCATTGTTCGAAACGGTATGAAAATCCAAACTGTGCGCGACAACGCGATCATGCTTTGTGACCTGGAAGACGAATATGGCAGTGCCGCTAAATGCATAGCTGAATGGCCAATGACAGATTTTGTCGGGCTGCTGCAGACGCTCCACAAACGTGGAAGCCGCCTCGGCGGCGCAACGGCGCAATACTTCCTGCGCTTTTTAGGCAAAGACGGCTGGGTGATGGGCCGCGACGTGGTGGCAGGTCTTGTGCGTGAGGGCGTGGTCGACAAAACCCCGACAGGAAAGGCGGCGCAGCAAAAAGTGCAGGCTGCCTTCAATGAATGGTCAGAAACGAGCGGGCGACCGTTTGCTCATATTTCTCGCCTGCTTGCCCTCAGCGTCGGGCCGAACCTCTAGCGATTTATCGCTGCATTGACACCTGCTGACGCGCCTGCGGTAGACTCGTGCCGGGCTCACTCCTATATTGGTTAAAACAACAAGTTTACAGTATGGGCGACAGTATGTTTGACAGATTCAGCAAGCTTTTTGGCCGCGAAACGGCAGACGAAGACCGCGTAGACGAAGGTCTTGCGCTCGCGACTGCGGCACTTCTGGTGCAGGTTTCCAAAGCAGATGGTGATTTTAGTGCCGAGGAGCGGATCGCGCTAATTGCAAACATACAGGATCACTTCGGCCTGAATGAAGATTTGGCGCATGAGATTTTGGCGCGCGCTGAAAAAAGCCAGGAAGATGCCACTTGCCTCTATGCATTCACGCGCGCCATAACCAACGAGCTGGACCAGCAGGGCCGGCAGGAAATCGTGAAGCTTTTGTGGCGCGTGGCACTCGCGGACAATCACATCGACAATTTTGAAGCTAATGTGCTTGCGAAAGTATCCGGCCTTTTGGGTGTTTCGCCGCGCGACAGAGTTACCCTTAAGCATGAAGTTGAGGCTGAAGGTGCCTGAGGAATACAGGTGTGGCAATGGCGCCCCCTGAGCACAGGTCACAACCACAAGACTGGGCACCGTATTATTGGATGTTTGCGGCGTTACCTGTGGCGCTACTGTTTGCTTCCGATTTTATTGAAATACTGATGTACGAGCATGCCCGTGCACCAAATGCTGGTGCGGTTCTGCAGATTTCCCTTCTTTTGTTCTTTTACGCTTTGTGGCCCATCGTCCCGCGAATGGTTTGGCAGCTTGTTACCCGCTTCAGGTCTCGTCTGGTTCTGCCGCGCCGCTCGCTTATTGCAGTTTGGCTCGGTGGGTTTGGGTGTGCCGCATTCCTGGCACACATGATGATATTAGCGCTGGTTCTCAGGTACCTGTATTCACCGCCGGGATGGGGCGTTGCGGATTATGTGCATTCTGTCACGGAGTTGTGGATACAGAATGCCGGTTTGTGGTTCATCGTATATGGATGCACATGTGCCGTGATACTCTGGCGCCAAAGCAAATTTGTGGAAACCAGCAAAAAACCGCCTGTTTTCAAGGTTCGACAAGGACAGCGAACCATCCTGATTGATCTGCAGACAGTCGACTGGATCGAGGCTTGTGGAAACTATGCGGATTTCCATCGTAGTGGAGAGAGTTTTCTCGTCAGGAAATCGCTCGCTGCGCTGGAACGGGAGGCGAAAAATTTTGGATTTGTCAGGTCGCATCGAAGTGCGCTGGTAAATCTTTCACGCGTTTCGAGCCTTGTTAGCACTGACGGACAGTGGGTTGAGCTGAAAGGTGGTGAGAGGGTACCTCTAAGCCGGCGCAGAGCTGCACAATTCAAACAAGCGCTTCTCTAAGCGCCGCCGTTTAAACGCATTTTTAGACCGCTGGCACCACAGGGCTTGAACCCACCCCAAACGCGTCCCGATTGTTTCCCTTTATCACAATAGGGGAATTCAAATATGACAGACTCCAACTACCAAAAACACTCAATACGAGCTGGTTGGCATGTCGCCATCGCCGGTCTTTTAAGTTTCGTAGACGTCGCTACTTCGCACGCCCAGGATGCCAAACCAATACTGCCCGGCGGCAGCAGTTTCACTGCCCTGGAATTTTCGGATTATGAAGCAAGATACAACAGTTCTTCGTCAAAAACCGGAGAGTTTACGCTACAGGTTCGACAGTCAGGAGACGGCAAAAAGCTGGCAATGATTGATATAATTCCAATGGAAAATATGATTATTGTAGCGCAGCGGCAGATTGACCTTTCTTCACAAAGATTGGAGTTCAGTGCGGGCCCTTACTTCGCTTGGGGGCCGGAGTTCATTGTGTCCACAAGTGATGACAGCTCATACAATTGGACGCGTATACCCCAAGGAGGCGGCGAGCCGGTGCAGATGACGGGTGAAATTGCCCACGGCGGATACGTGAGCGAGATGTTTTCGCCGTTACTTGCCTCCTTGATGCCAATGGAGGTTGGGGAGATATTTGAGTTGCCGTCATCCTATGCCCGCCAGGGGGATTTTGTTTCGTCCGAGATGGATCGATATGAGGTGATCTCAAGGAATGAAATGGAAACACCGTCAGGTCTGACATGCAACTGCTGGATGATCGAAAAGACCCCGTGGTCAGGTAGTGTTGAGCGTATATGGGTGGATGTGAAGCCACCTTTTGTCTTTAAGCGACACCGCGATGTTGGCGGCCCCCGCAGTTTTGTGTCTGAACTTACGGCCTACAGAGTTCTGGAAAAATAAAAAAGGGCGCCGTCGGCGCCCTCTCAACTCATTTGAAATCTGCTTACTCTGCGGCGCGCTGCACCTGGCCCGGTGCGGCCGCCAGAACATTTGCATCAACATGTGGTGCAAACGTTTCAAAATTCTTGAGAAACAGATCTACCAGATACTGCGCTTTTTCATCGTAAGCTGCTTTGTCGGACCAGGTTTCGCGAGGTGTCAGAATGGTTTCATCCACGCCGGGCACTTGTACCGGAACTTCAAAGCCAAAATTTTCATCAATGCGCATCGGTGCTGAATTCAAACTTCCGTCAAGGGCAGCATGCAACAGTGCACGGGTGTCCTTGATGGGCATGCGGTGACCTACACCGTACACGCCGCCTGTCCAGCCGGTATTCACCAGCCAGCAATTCACGCTGCCTTCCGCGATTTTTTTGCGCAGCAAGTCACCGTAAACACTTGGGTGTCGCGGCATGAAAGGAGCACCAAAACAAGTAGAAAAAGTCGCCTGCGGTTCTTTCACGCCGATTTCAGTGCCAGCCACTTTCGCCGTATAACCACTGAGGAAATGATACATGGCTTGCTCTGGCGTCAGGCGTGCGATGGGCGGCAAGACACCAAAAGCATCGGCTGTGAGCATGATAATATTATTCGGCTTGCCCCCGCGGTTCTTTTCCGACGTGTTCGGAATGAAATGGATAGGATAGGCGGCGCGTGTGTTTTCAGCGAGGGTATTGTCGTCGAAATCCAGTTCGCGGGTTTCCTCGTCCATCACGACATTTTCAATCACCGTGCCAAAACGCTTGGATGTTGCGTATATCTCCGGCTCCGCTTCCTCGGAGAGATTGATCATCTTGGCGTAACAGCCGCCTTCAAAGTTGAAGACGCTGTCATCTGACCAGCCGTGTTCGTCATCGCCAATCAACGTGCGGCTGCTGTCAGCGCTGAGCGTTGTTTTTCCTGTACCTGAAAGGCCAAAGAAGATCGCCACATCGCCGTCAGGGCCAATGTTGGCGGAACAATGCATGGGCATGATGCCTTTTTCAGGCAACAGGTAATTGAGGATCGAGAAAACAGATTTTTTATTCTCGCCTGCGTACTGGGTGCCGCCGATGAGTACGAGGCCTTTTTTGAAATTCACTGCAATCACGGTTTCGCTGTTGCAGCCCATTGTTGCAGGGTCAGCTTTGAAGCTCGGCAGGTTAATCACCGTAAACTGCGGTGCCATTCCTTCGAATTCGTTAGCTTCAGGACGCACCAGCATGGTGCGACAGAAGAGGCTGTGCCATGCCAGTTCCCCGATGGTGCGAACTGCAATGCGATGGTTGGGGTCTGAGCCGCCCCACAGGTCCTGGACAAAAAGATCTTTGCCTTTCATGTGGTCGAGGAATGCATTGTGGATCACATCGAAATGTTCAGTGGTCATTGGGCAGTTAACTTTGCCCCAATCAACTGTATTTTCCGTCATGTCGTCGCGGACGGTGAACTTGTCGTTGGCAGAGCGACCGGTTTTGTCGCCGGTTTTAACAACAAGCGGACCATCTTTGGCCATTTTGCCCTCACCGCGGCGAATCGCTTCTTCATAAAGTTGGGCGGTGCCCAGATTCCAATATTGATTTCCTGTTTCGGTGATGCCCTGGGCATCGAGACTGACTGTACTGTGACAGGCACCAAAGACTTGCAACGTCTTGTCCTCCAACGTGAATTTTTGTCGGCGGAAATTGCAGAGACAATTCCGCCCGCATGGGCGCCGCGTAGGCTTGCGCAACTACAGCTCCCAAAAGTGACCTAACCCTTCCCGGGAATGGGCGACAAGCTTGCGGAAAGAGGGGCGAAAATCAACCAGAATCTCAGTGATTTCAAAATGATAACGCTGTCATAACATATTCTATGATCTGGACTTTTTGGTCAGGAATTCATCAAACTAATGCCACCGCTGTGCCTTTTTTTGGTCTCAAATCAGGCCTACCGAAGGAAGCAAGCCTGTACTCCGTGCAAGGAATGATTATATTTCAATCTATTAACGCTCGTCTGGGCGGAATAGGGACAAAGAGGGGGAGTTCATGACTGCCACTATTGCGCTGGTTGATGACGACCGAAACATTTTGACATCTGTAACGATCGCCCTTGAGGCAGAGGGCTTTCGGGTGCGTACCTATCCGGACGGTCAAAAGGCTTTGGATGCCCTCTCGAAAAACCCGGCAGACCTCGCTGTCCTTGATATCAAAATGCCACGCATGGACGGCATGGAGTTGTTGCGTAAACTACGTGAAGTAACGACCATGCCAGTCATATTTCTGACGTCGAAAGATGAAGAAATAGATCAGTTGCTGGGCCTTCGTATGGGTGCTGATGACTATATTGGTAAGCCCTTTTCCCAGAGGCTTTTGATTGAGCGTATTCGTGCCCTGCTGCGCCGCGTTGACATGAACGCCACCAATGGTGATGCCGAAGACGCGATGGACGAAGAGGAAGTGATGGTGCGCGGCAACCTAATACTGGACCCAATGCGTCACCGCGTCACTTGGGAAGAAAAAGATGTAACCTTAACGGTAACCGAGTTTCTTATTCTGCAAACGCTTGCCCAGCACCCCGGACATGTGAAAAGCCGTGACCAATTGATGGACGCAGCTTACACTGATGATGTGTATGTTGATGACAGAACAATCGACAGCCACATCAAGCGTTTGCGGAAAAAATTCCGGCTGGTTGACGGCGAGTTTTCAGCAATCGAAACGCTGTATGGTGTGGGCTATCGATATAAAGAAGGGTAAGGCACCCTAACATCGTGGCCGATGACGTAAGCAATCCTGAGTCGATTTCTCTTTCTTCCGAATCGCCCAAGCGGATGAAAGACAAAAAAGCTATGCCTCCGCGCCATTACACGCGCGGTGTGTCGCCTCTTATGGGGCGCATCATGTTTGTGAACGCGATTGCTCTCGTAATTCTGGTGGGCAGCGTTCTTTACCTTAATGAATTTAAGCAGAATTTGATCGACGCCCGAACAGACGCCTTGTCAGTTCAGGCGAGCATCATTGCCGGCGCGCTCGGTGAATCTGCTGTGGCTGGACCAGAGTCCACCGACATCGACTTGCCACAGGCAAGGCAGATTATTGTTAGGCTTGTTGGACCCACAGACAACCGCGCCCGCTTGTTTTCGACAAATGGTGGTATGATCGCAGACAGCCTTTTCCTCGCTGGAGAGAAAGAATTGGTGGAGGAGCCGCTCCGCCAGCTTGATTATCAGCCGGGTTTTCAGGAACAAGTGGTCAACTGGCTGCACAGTATTTTGGATGCAATTACCAAAGACATTGCGGCACCTGAAAACATTGACCGACCCACTGTGAGAGCAGACGAACTGGAAGAAGTACAAAATGCGCTTGCAGGTATTCTGACGACCCAGCTACGTCAGCGAGACGATGGTGAGCTAGTCATAAATGTGGCAGTTCCCGTTCAAAGATTTCGGCGTGTGTTAGGTGCCATGCTGCTGACTGCGCAAACCGATGACATTGATGCCATTGTACGCAGTGAGCAGATGTTGACGGTTAAAGTCTTCTTTGGTGCGTTTGGTTTGACAGTTCTATTGTCCTTCTTTTTGGGCCGAACGCTGGTTCGTCCGATCCGCGTATTGGCCCGTGCTGCAGAGCGAGTGCGACGTGGCATTGGCCGGGAGGAGAGCATTCCTGAATTTGCGCATCGTAGAGACGAAATTGGCGACCTTTCCCGTTCGCTATCTGACATGACGGGAGCACTCTACAACCAGATTGATGCGGTCGAAGCATTTGCGGCAGACGTCGCCCACGAAATCAAAAACCCGCTCTCTAGCATGAGAAGTGCGCTCGAAACTATCCAGATGACGGACAAGCCAGAGGTGCGAGAAAAGCTGCTGGAGATTTTGGAAGATGACGTTAAGCGCATTGATCGATTGATTACCGATATTTCGGATGCTTCACGTTTGGATGCAGAGCTGACACGGGGACATGCGCAAGACATTGATTTGGGTGTTATGTTGGCAACCCTTGTAGACGCGTATCAAACAACAGGAAAATGCGACACTGTAGCCGTACAGTTCAAGGATGATGAAGCTGGCATCTATCTTGTTACAGGCATTGAGGCACGGCTGGGCCAAGTTTGGCGCAATCTTATCGATAATGCGATTAGCTTTAGCCCCGATGGGGGAACAGTTGTTGTGGCACTTGCAGTCAAAAACCGCTGGGTAACTTTAACCGTTGAAGATGAGGGCCCTGGTGTACCCGAAGGTTCCGAAGATAAGGTTTTCAAGCGATTTTATTCTGAGCGACCGACTGCAGAACAGTTCGGCAGCCATTCGGGCCTGGGGCTTGCCATTTCACGCCAGGTAATTGAGGCACATGAAGGTACAATCTCAGTTGAAAACAGAGTTGCTGACGACGGCGGCATTGCCGGTGCACGATTTAGCGTGACATTACCGCTGGCCCCCGCTTAACCTCAAATCAGATGTACGCGGGTGGGGATGGTGTGTGCAAACTCATCATGGAACGATTGTTGATGTGTCCGGCGCTGGTGTTCTGCTGCGTGGTCCTTCTGGGTGTGGAAAATCCGACCTTGCCTTGCGCCTAATGGATCGGGGCGCGACGCTTATAGCGGATGATCGGTATTTGGTGCGTCCAGGCAGTCAGGCGCCGGTCGCCTGGGCACCAGACGAGCTATATGGTCTACTAGAAGTAAGAGGCCTCGGTATTCAATCATTGCCGGCCATTAAAACCACGCGCTTGCGCCTGGTGGTCGATTTGGTGCCAAGGGAAGAAGTCCCCAGACTTCCTGAGCGGTATGAAGCTGACATTTGCGGCCACAAATTACCAAACTTCAAAATAAATGCATTTGAATATTCAGCCCCAATTAAAATAGAATTGGCAGCGGGAGATGCTGGACGAATTGGACGTGCAGAAACATGAGGGGATCACATGGCAGATGAAGTCAAAGGCGACTTAAGTCGAACTGCGGGCGACGTGGAAAAACTTCAGCTGGTGATTGTAACTGGACTGTCAGGCGCTGGAAAATCAGCTGCACTGCATGCTTTTGAAGACATCGGGTTTCACGCGGTGGACAATTTACCGCTAACCATGATCGAGACGCTAGTTGACGATCAAAGCCAAAATGATCCCAAACGTCCGGTTGTGATTGGTGTGGATTCGCGCACGCTTCATTTTTCGCCTGAAAAATTCGCTAAGGTGCAGGCGCGGCTCAAGGCGCGCAAAGATTTGCGCCTACATGTCTTATTCATGGATGCTTCTGACGATGTTTTGACACAGCGGTTTTCCGAGACACGCCGGCCTCATCCGCTGAGCGATGGTAAGCTATTGAGGGCTGCAATTCGTCAAGAGCGGGATTTGATGACTGTGGTCCGCGAACACATTGATGGAATCCTCGACACCAGCAGCAGAACGGGCGCTGAAACAAGGCGGATAATCCTTCGCCGTTTCGCTAAAGAGTCTGATGACTTGATTGTTACCTTTATGTCGTTTGGCTTTGCCCATGGTGCACCCCGGGACGCGGATCTCGTTTTTGACGTCCGTTTTCTGCGAAATCCTCACTATGTGCCAGACCTTAAGCCGCTGACTGGAAGAGAGGATGCGGTATCCAACTATGTGAGGGCAGATGCTGCGTTCAATCCATTTGTCGAACGCGTCCAGGATCTGCTCACATTCCTGATGCCTCGATACCAAGCCGAGGGAAAAGCCTATTTAACCATTGCATTTGGATGCACAGGCGGTCAGCATCGGTCTGTGGCCACCGCTGAAGCTGTAGCAGGACAGATGGCTGTTGACGGACTGGCGGTGAATTTGTTTCACCGCGAACTGGCCAGTCGGTGATCAGTTACAAGGAATGGGAAAACTATGATCGGGATGGTGTTAGTAACGCATGGGCGCTTGGCGGAAGAATTTATCGCCGCCACCGAACATGTAGTGGGCGCTCAACAGAATATTCAGGCTGTCTGCATTGGCCCCGACGATGATATGGAACAGCGGCGTGTCGAGATTATGGACGCGGTTAAAGCCGTTGATACGGGTGATGGCGTCGTTTTGTTAACTGACATGTTCGGCGGAACTCCGTCCAATTTGGCGATATCCATAATGGAAAAGGGCAAAGTCGAAGTCATTGCGGGCATTAACTTGCCGATGCTGATCAAGCTTGCAAGCGTTCGCCAGTCCATGTCGCTGGCGGAGGCGGTGGATGCTGCCAAGGAAGCTGGTCTTAAATATATCAATGTCGCCAGCCAAATTCTTGGCAACTAGTTGATGGTTTCATCCATACAGGAACCCAGTGTTGTGAGTAGTGACGAGGGACATTCCCAAGAAGCAGTCGAAATAGTAAACAAGCGCGGGCTGCATGCGCGCGCCTCCGCACGACTTGCCAAAGAGGCAGGACGTTTTGGATCCAGTATCTCAGTATGCAAGGCTGATACCTGCGTAACGGCGACATCAATCATGGGGCTGATGATGTTGGGTGCTGCAAAAGGCGACACTGTGACGGTGCGCGCTACCGGAAATGATGCCGAGAAAGCAATCGAGGATATCACGCAACTTATTTCGGAACGATTTGGCGAAACCGAATAAGTATTAGATTTTTATTATATAAAGAAATCTTTATCTTTTTTGGGCTATCTGTTATAACGCGCTCAATTCGATCGATGTTGTAAACAGGATTCCCCAATGACCGACTATAAAATTGCCGATATCTCACTTGCAGAGTGGGGCCGGAAAGAAATCAATATTGCTGAAACCGAAATGCCAGGCCTTATGGCTCTGCGCGAGGAATTCGGCCAGACGCAACCACTCGCAGGTGCACGCATCGCGGGCTGTCTGCATATGACTATTCAGACTGCTGTGTTGATTGAAACGCTAACCGCACTGGGAGCTGAAGTGCGCTGGTCGAGCTGTAACATCTTTTCAACGCAAGATCATGCCGCAGCCGCGATGGCCGCTGCAGGCATTCCTGTTTTCGCCTGGAAAGGCGAAACCGAAGAGGAAGCAGAATGGTGTATCCATCAGACAATTAAGGGACCAGATGGCTGGGTTCCCAACATGATTTTGGACGATGGCGGCGACCTTACTGTCATTATGCACAATGATTATCCAGAGCTGATGGAAGGTGTGCGCGGTGTTTCTGAGGAAACCACCACAGGTGTTATGCGCTTGTATGAAATGGCCAAAGAAAACCGTTTGGCAGTTCCTGCAATTAATGTGAATGACAGTGTGACCAAGTCCAAGTTTGACAATTTGTACGGTTGCCGTGAATCGCTGGTTGACGGCGTGAAGCGCGCAACTGATGTCATGATCGCCGGTAAGATTGCAGTTGTTTGTGGCTACGGTGATGTAGGCAAGGGCTCTGCTGAATCACTGCGTAGCCAGGGTGCGCGCGTGATGGTCACTGAAATTGACCCGATTTGTGCGCTTCAAGCCGCGATGGAAGGCTATGAAGTTGTCACGATGGATGATGCCGCCAAGCAAGGCGATATTTTTGTTACGGCTACCGGCAACAAAGACGTTATTACCGTCGACCACATGCGCGACATGAAAGACCGTGCAATTGTTTGCAACATTGGCCACTTCGACAGCGAAATTCAGATCGCTGGCTTGCAGAATTACAAATGGGGAGAAGTGAAGCCACAGGTTGACGAAGTGATTTTCCCTGATGGCAAGCGTCTGATTGTTCTTGCCAAAGGCCGCTTGGTGAACCTTGGCTGTGCCACAGGTCACCCAAGTTTTGTGATGTCAGCTTCGTTCACGAACCAGGTACTTGCTCAAATTGAACTTTGGGACAACTACAAAAACTACGACAAGAATGTCTATGTCCTGCCCAAGCACCTGGACGAAAAAGTGGCTGCACTTCATCTCGGTAAGCTTGGCGCAAAACTAACTGAGCTGTCCAAAGACCAGGCCGATTATCTCGGCCTTGAAGTGCAAGGACCGTTTAAGCCTGAGCACTATCGTTACTAATTGCCGCTTGCTGGCGTAACACCTGCACGCTTGCGTGCTGACGGAGAAAAACATGACTGAATATTTGTTTACCAGCGAGTCTGTCTCTGAGGGACACCCAGATAAAGTGTCTGATCGGATTTCCGACGAAATCGTTGATCTTTATTTGGGTGCCCAACCTGACGCGCGCGTAGCGGCAGAAACGTTAGTCACCACTAATCGCATTGTGGTGGCTGGCGAAGTACGTGGACCAGAATCTGTGACTGCTGACCAGATTGAGGCCGCAGCCCGTAACGCTGTTAAAGATATTGGCTACGAGCAAGATGGCTTCCACTGGGAAACTGCCGTGTTCGACAATTTCTTGCATGAGCAATCCGCCGACATTGCCATGGGTGTGGATGCAGCTGGCAACAAAGATGAAGGCGCTGGCGACCAGGGCATCATGTTTGGGTATGCGTGTGACGAAACCGAAAGCTTGATGCCTGCTCCCATCGATTTCTCGCACCGCATCCTGAAATCGATGGCGGAAGCGCGTCACTCAGGTGCCTCACCCGAGCTGGAGCCAGACAGCAAAAGCCAGGTAACCCTGCGCTACGTTGATGGCAAGCCGGTCGGTGCAACAAGCGTCGTGGTTTCCACTCAGCACAAAGAAGGAGTGAGCCAAGAAGATTTGCGTGAAGTTGTGCGCGGTCATGTTCTATCTGTGTTACCTGAGGGTTGGATGTGTCCGGAAGGCGAATTCTACGTGAACCCAACCGGTAACTTCGTTATCGGTGGCCCTGATGGTGACGCCGGCCTGACTGGACGCAAAATTATTGTGGATACCTATGGTGGCGCTGCGCCTCATGGTGGTGGCGCTTTCTCAGGCAAAGACCCGACGAAAGTGGATCGCTCAGCGGCATACGCTGCTCGTTATCTTGCAAAGAACGTCGTAGCAGCCGGCCTTGCCAATAACTGTACAATCCAGCTTGCATACGCGATTGGCGTGTCAAAGCCATTGGCTGTTTATGTGGACCTTTGGGGTGACCAACCTCGCGTTGACCCACAACATCTCTCTTCAGTGTTGCAACAGATGATGGACCTGAGCCCGCGCGGGATTCGCGAACACCTTGGTCTCAATAAACCAGTATTCGCTCGTACGGCTGCATACGGTCATTTTGGTCGCAGTCCTGATGCAGATGGCGGTTTTTCTTGGGAAAAGACGGACCTTGCCGAAGCTCTCAGTCGGGAATTCGGGGCTTAAGCCACGCAAACCTAGTTCTGAAAAGGCCTGCATTTCATGCGGGCCTTTTTTTATTATAGCTCGAGCGTTTCAATATCATCTCTGGCTTGTATCAGACTATCGACAAAGGCTAGTCTGGTTCATCGGTTCAAGTGGAGGGACATTTGCAACTGTTGGACGGAGGAATTGGTTGGGTGGCAGGCCTGGTGCTGGCCACAGCCTTCGTGTGGGTTGCCGCCACACTGTACGCTTTCTGGCGGGCTGGCCGCATGTCTGACAGGGCAGCATCATTAAGAGACCTTGCCGACTTTCTGGATACTATGATCAGAACGGACCATCGCATTCCCATTTGGCTTTGGCCTGATGGACGCCTTCAGGCTGATGCCGCTGCTCTTTCTATCGCAGGTTTCCCAGATAATGTTTCTCGGCTGGATGATCTCGCAGGGGACGAAGACCACGGCTTGCCACCTGAAATGGTGAAACTGATCAAAGGCGGTGTCGAGCAGGGGTTGGACGTGCCATCACCGCTTGTCGTTGACCATGGTCCAGGTAGGGCGCGCATGATCATTGATCTGCAGTGGCTGCCGTCCCGCGACGCCCGCTGGCCAAGTGGTATCAAGTGGCTCGAGCAATCGATCGATCGCCCGGTGCGGACAAATCGCCTCGGCGTTCGCGCGCTGGAATTGCGGTTGAAAGACCTGTCCGGCGCCTTCAATCACCTGCCATTTCCAGTGTGGTTGAGAAGTCCTGATTTCAAACTCCTTGAAGTGAATGATGCTTATGTTCAGGCCATCGACGGCGGATCGGTTTCCAACGTGATCGAGCAAGGGTTGGAGCTTTTTGGCAATGCCGGCCCCGCTGCTGCCAGCAAGGCATTTTCACAGGGAACCCCGCTCAGGGAGCGACGGTTCGGCGTTACTGACGGTCAACGCCGTGCGTTCAACGTGACCAATACACCGCTTGACAAAGACGGCAACACCATGGGCATTGCCATTGATGTTACAGGCGAGGAAGAAGCACTGACAGAGCTGTCGCGTGTGCTCGAATCGCAGTCAGAAACCCTTAACCGTTTAAGAAGCCCAGTTGCGATATTTGGCCCCGGCCAGACCCTAAGGTTCTATAATAATGCCTTCACACGTTTAACAGGCGTTACTGAAGAGCAGCTATCAAATGGTATTCGGCATAGCGAGCTTTTGGAAGCAATGCATGAACGCCGAAAACTGCCTGAGCAGGCAAACTTCCGTAAATGGAAGGAAGGCATCCTGAAGCAATATACAACGCTTCTGGAGCCTTCAGAGGAGATGTGGCACCTGCCTGATGGCACTGCGCACCGGGTGGTAACACAGCCACACCCTCTGGGTGGATTGCTCATTTTGTTTGAGGACGTAACGGACAAACTGGCGCTGGAGCGATCCTACAATACCCTGATTGCGGTACAGCAAGAAACTCTTGATAATATGCGAGAGAGTGTGGCGGTGTTTGGTACAGATGGCCGATTACAGCTTTCCAACCCGGCGTTTAACGATATCTGGCAAGTTTCAGCTAATCAGCTGCAGGGGGAGCCACACCTGACGGACTTGATCGAAGCTGCCCACCTTATGAAATCGGATAGTGGCGGCGAAGGGGGCTTTGCCGATAGTCTGGTCGCCTGGGTTGCGGCGAGAAGCTACAAAACAGGCAAGTGGCACCGTGATGATGGTGCAGTCATTGACTATACGGTGGTGCCTTTGCCCGACGGCGGCGTCATGCTCACCCAAACAGATGTCACGGACAGCTTCAAAGTCGAGCAAGCCTTGCGGGAACGTTCACAGGCGCTTGAGGCTGCTGATAAGCTCAAGAGCGAATTCATAACCAATATGTCCTATGAGCTTCGCACACCGCTCAACACCATCATTGGCTTTGGGGAGCTTTTGGATCAAAAAGTATTCGGTGACCTGAATGAGCAACAGGCGGACTATGTCAAAAACATCCTGAGCGCTTCAGATGAGCTTAAAAACCTCATTTCTGACGTGCTCGATCTTGCCGTGATCGAGTCAGGTGAATTGTCGCTTGAATTTCGGGAAACTGACGTTGCGGAAACTCTGCGTGAGGCCGCTGTTCTGGCGCAGGAACTGGCTCACAAAGCTTCCACTCGCCTTGAGCTCAAGATTGATGACAACATAGGGACAATTTTGGTTGATGCGCCGCGCATCAAACAGGCCTTTTACAATATGGTTTCATCAATGCTGAGTTTCACGCGCCAAGGTGGGGAACTCCTCATCGATCTCATTAATCTCGAAAATGAAATTCATGTGTGTATTACAAACATTGAGTCCGGTTTGACACCCGCGGAGCGAACACGGCTCCTGACAACAGTTGCAATGGGAGTTTCGCCTGGCGCGCGCCGTGCAACAGGTTTGGACCTCGCATTGGTACGCAGCATAGTCCGACTGCATGGTGGCAGGGTGGTATTGGATGCAGTTGGCGAATCTGGCCTCGGGTTATCTTGTTATCTGCCACGTGAGCGGGCGGTTGCTGCGGAGTAATTCTGTACATGACTGAAACTGAATTACGTCACCTGCTGAATGACGAGGCTGCAACAATTGCGGTTGCCGAAAAGTTATCCAAACTGGTAGAACCGGGCGATCTAATAGCATTGTCAGGGGACTTGGGCGCCGGGAAAAGTACGCTGGCGCGGGCGTTTATTCGAGCGGCTCTGCAAGATCCAAACGCTGAGGTGCCGAGCCCAACTTTTACTCTGGTGCAAGAGTATGAACACCCCGCAGGTTATCCCATATTTCATGCAGACCTGTATCGGCTTGAACTGGGAGAAGGCGTTGAGGATCTGGGCCTTGAAGATGAGCAACAACATGCTGTTATGCTGATCGAATGGCCGGACCGACTACCAAAGGGCTGGCATGAAAACACCCTTCAGATCAGTTTGGAATTGCGGACCGCAGGGTCTGGCGAGCGGTTGCTTGTGGTCCGCTCCAGCAGCAGCGGGTGGCAACAAAAACTGATGAACTCTGGAAATCTCGGTATGGGCGCGTGATGTCGTCTTCACCTTCAGTATTCACTATCTCTGTTGAACAGTCTTTTGTCGATGAACTGGCAGCCGGTTTGTTGGAGCGCTATGGCAAGGACCCGCTGGTCTTGGCGTCCAGCACCATATTGTTACCTAACCGCCGCGCTGTACGAGCTTTGCGCGAAGCATTTTTGCGACAGCAGGGCCACAAGCCTCTCTTGTTGCCGTCGCTTCGTGCGATTGCTGATGTGGACGAGGACGAAATAGAAGCTCTGAGCGCCGGTTTTGCCCTAGACTTTGGTGCCATAACGCCTGCAATACCCGGATTGCAACGCCAGGCATTGCTGACAAGGCTTGTTGAGCGATGGCAAGTTCCGGGCTCAGGGCTGGAGCGGTTGGCGCCTGCTCAGGCCTGGCGACTGGCGGCTGATCTGGCTCGGTTTCTGGATCACATGCATACGGCGGGTGTGGAGTCAAAACAGCTGAAAGACTTGGCGCCGGAACATTTAGCACAGCACTGGCAGCACACACTTGAGTTCCTAACCATTGTTACTGAACACTGGCCCAAAGTGTTGGAAGAGCTCAGCTTTCAAGATCCAGCACAGCATCGCAACCAGGCAATTCGCGCGCTTGCTGAGCATTATCTAGCCAACCCACCCGAAGGTCCGGTAATTGCTGCTGGCTCAACCGGCTCTATACCAGCAACAGCGCATTTTCTTGGCGTCGTGGCCCGCCTGCCAAATGGCTGTGTTGTGCTTCCGGGATTGGATCGGTTTGTTACGGATGATGTTTGGGACGCGCTTGACGAAACTCATCCTCAAAAGTCTTTGAAAATACTATTGGAGACAATGCACGTAAGCCGTCATGAGGTGGAGAATTGGCGCAACAAAAAATCTGGCCACTCAGAAACCTCCAGATCAAAGATGATTTCATCTTCATTGTTGCCTTCAATTCAGACAAAAAATTGGCTCAGTGATCCAATTGATCATTCGCTAGGACACCCGTTTCAAGGGGTTTCAGCGATCGTTGCACCAACCCGTCGAGAAGAGGCGACTGCAATTGCAGTTGCACTTAGGGCAGTGCTGGAAGTGCCTGAAAAAACGGCGGCACTAGTGACGCCTGACAGGCAGTTGGCTTTGCATGTTCGAATGGCTCTTCAGCGATGGGGGGTCAACATTGACGACTCTGGTGGAGATAGTGCGCTCAATAGTATGACAGGCCGCCTTTTGGCATTACTGGCGGGTGCAGCGAGTGATAATTTTGGACCACTTGGTTTTTTGTCCCTCCTTCAACACCCCATGGTGTCTGCCGGAAAACGAAGGTCTGAGTTCGTTGCAGCTGTTCGCCGGCTGGACCGCCTGCTGTTCCGGGGAGTACGCCCAGCGGGTGATTTGGCAGGCTTGACCAAACGTTTGAACAGCTTGCTAGCGCAAAAAAAGACTGAGGTTCACACAGATGATGTTGCCTTTTTGTCGGGACTCACTGAAATTCTGCAACCGCTCGCGCATGTCTTATCTCAACCCTGTACGCTCAAAGAGGTTCTTACCGCTCACATTCAGTGCGCTGAAGCTTTGTGCGCCACCGAAGGCGAGGAGGGCGCAGTTATACTGTGGCGGGGAGACGCGGGTGAAGCACTTGCTAATCATTTGAGTGAAGTGATTGATTTTGCAGAAAATATCCAGGTGCCTTCACCTGAAAGCTATGATGCGTTGTTCAATGAAGTAGTGCGTGAGGTCACGGTACGGCCGACTTGGAACAAGCATCCGCGCCTTGCGATCTGGGGGCCTCTCGAGGCTCGGCTTCAGCGCGCTGACTTCATGATACTTGGTGGTCTAAACGAAGGTGTTTGGCCAACAGACTTAAGCGTAGATCCATGGATGAACAAAAGCATGCGGGCCGAGCTTGGTTTACCGCCGCAGGAAAGACGGATAGGCCAGTCTGCGCATGATTTTGTCATGGCAGCCGGTGCCAAAGAGGTTTTGCTTACTCGTTCAGAAAAGGTGGATGGCACGCCCACTGTACCGAGCCGCTGGTGGTTGAGGATAGAAGCTTGCACCGGGCAACAGATCCCTGAGGCAGACAATTTGATCGGTTGGGCAAACAGCTTAGATGAGGTCGGCAAAATTGAGCCGGCACTCCCACCAGCACCTCGGCCTCCTCTTGCTGCGAGGCCGAGCAAACTCTCGGTCACCCAGGTGCAGGAATGGATGCGTGACCCGTATTCTCTGTTTGCCAAAAAGATTTTGAATCTCCAGCCACTGGATCCGATAGATGACAGGCCCAATGCGTCGCAAAAAGGTATCCTCTTGCATGAGGCGTTAGAGCGCTTCCTGCAAGAGGATGGCCCCAAATCTGGGTCGGAAGGGCTCAAGCGCCTGACCTCGATCGGGCGGCAAGTTTTTGAACCTGTCATTTCACAGCCTACCGTTTATGCCTTTTGGTGGCCCAGGTTCGAGCGGATCGCCGAGTGGTTTGTGAACCAGTATCCATTGCACGCTGAGAACTATGAAACCGTACTGGTTGAAGGCTGGGCCAAAGGCGATCTCGATTGTGGCCCGAATGGCCCGGAGTTCACCTTGATCGCAAAAGCTGACAGAATTGACCAAAACAAAGTGTCGGGCGCCTTCCTCGTCATTGACTATAAAACCGGTATGACGCCGACTGAAAAACAGGTCGAGGCAGGCTATGCGCCGCAATTGCCGCTGGAAGCCTGGCTTGTCCAGACAGGGGCGTTTGAAGGGCTGGCACCAGGGCCTGTTGAAGACCTTGTATTCTGGAAGATATCTGGCGGTGACCCAGTGCAGGAACAAAAGCGGCCGATCAAAGATATTGCCCAAAGTGTTGCCCGGGCGGAAGATGGCCTTCGCACACTGGTGCGAGCATTTGCCGATCCGGCGACCCCGTATCTTTCAAATCCACGGCCAACCGTTACCGGTTATGGTGACTATGACCACCTCGCGCGTGTGAAAGAATGGCAGAACAGTGAGCTGTCCTCGACCTTGCTCAAGGGGAAAGTGACGTGATGGCTGAAGCAAAGGTTGGTATGACACCAGAGCAGGCCTATGCCACAAACCCCCGGTTGACGGCCTGGGTTGGGGCCTCTGCGGGCACCGGAAAAACCCATGTTCTGACAGCCCGGGTGCTTAGGCTACTCGTCACCGGAACGCCGCCAGAAAACATACTGTGCCTTACCTTCACCAAGGCCGCTGCGGCGGAAATGAAGAATCGTATTTTTGCGGAACTGGGTTCGTGGACAACCCTGGAGGATGACCGTCTATCGGCTGAAATCCATGCGCGCACAGGCGAGTGCGCCGAACCAGACATGTTAGAACGTGCGAGGCAGTTGTTTACCCGTGTGTTAGACTTGTCTGGCGGGTTTCAGATCGTCACTTTTCACAGTTTTTGCCAGTCTTTGTTGGGACGTTTTCCCCTTGAAGCAGGTATGACACCTGGCTTTGAGGGCATTGACGAAAACGATGCAATTGAACTTATGGCATCGGCTCGTGATCGCATGCTGGCTTCGACTCAGGAAGCACTCTCGCCTGAGCTCCAGTCAGCGCTTGCGGTTGTTGCCGGCAAGGTGACCGAAAACACCTTCGACGAAGTCATGGACCGCCTCATTTTTGAAGCACCTGAATTGACAGCAGCTCTCCGGGCGAGGGGTGGTATTGAAGGATTGGTCGAAGCTGTGTTTCTGGCGGTCGGCGCGGTCCCCGGAAACAGAGATAAAGACTTGGTGCTGTCGGCGGTGGGTGATCCCAACTGGGATCAAATCGGTCTGATGCGACTGGCTGAAGCCCTGTTGGCCGGTTCATCTGGTGACAAAAAACGCGGCGAGATAGTCCAGTTTTATTTGAACCAACCATCCGAGGCGAGGATGGAACTGATTGACGTCTACAAATCAGCTTTTCTGACAAAGTCTGGAACGCCATTAAAAACGGTTGCAACAAAAGCGGTATTGAAGGCGGATGACACGCTTGTTGAGGTGATTGAGGCAGAACAGGACCGATTGCTGGAACTTGAAGACAGCCGCAGACGGTTGAAAGCAGCGACGGCTACCGCTGCGTTACTGCATCTTGGTGTGGAGCAGTTGCGACTTTATCGCTTTGTCAAAAATGAACGGGGTCTGGTGGACTTTGATGACATGATCGACCGCACTGTAACCCTGTTCTCACAATCAGATGTGGCACCCTGGATTCTCTACAAGCTGGATCACCAGATTGACCATATTTTAGTTGATGAAGCACAGGATACCAACCCGGATCAATGGCATGTTGTCGAGACACTGGCCGCTGAGTTTTTCTCAGGCGAAACGGCACGAGACGTGGACCGAACCATCTTCGCGGTAGGTGATGCAAAGCAATCAATCTTTTCGTTTCAGCGCGCAGACCCGGCAGAGTTTGTAAGAGCCCGAGACCGGGTTTTTGCTCGGGCAGCAAATGCCAATGCTCAGGTGGGCATGGTCCCTCTCGATACTTCCTTCCGGTCCGGCGAGGCGGTGCTGTCTTTGGTTGACTCTGTCTTTTCTATGGATGGTGCTGCCTTCACCGGTTTGTCCCCTGACGCGGAAGCAATTCGTCATGATTTTGCACGCAAAGGACATGGGGGGCATGTTGAACTATGGCCGCTTGAAATGGCTCAAAGCAAGGAAACTGTTGACGCAGATGGGTGGCAACCACCCGTCCAGCAGGAAACCGTAAACGACGCAGAACGCAGTACAGCTGTCAAGATTGTTGATCACATTGCTGCGTCGATTGGCAGCCGCACATTAGCTTCCAAGGGCAGGCCGGTGCGAGCGGGCGACATATTGGTCTTGGTCCGCAGGCGTACACCGTTTGTGGACCATCTTATTCGGGCATTAAAGAGCAGAAAAATTCCAGTTTCGGGTCGGGACAGGGTATCACTTCTGGACGAATTGCCAGTAATGGACCTGTTGGCTCTCGCCCAGTTTGCTTTATTGCCAGATGATGACCTGGCACTTGCAACGGTGCTGAAAAGCCCACTGGTGGGCCTAAGCGACGACGACCTGTTTGAGGTCGCTCACAATAGATCAGGGTCGCTTTGGCAGAATCTGCTCGACCAACAAGCAAACTGGGAGCCGGCCGTCAATTTTCTGAAGAAGATTCTTGCACGTGTCGATATGAGTGGCCCCTTCGACTTTTTCAGTTATGTGCTCGTGGAAATGGAGGGGCGCAAAAAGCTTGGTTCACGTCTGGGCCGCGAGATTGACGATCCGATAGATGAATTTCTTGAGCAGGCAATGTCGTTCCAGTTGCGTAAGGCTTCCTCGCTGCTCTCATTTTGCGAGAGCCTAAAGCGTAGCAACGCCCAAATTAAGCGGGACATGGAACAGGCAGGCAACCAAGTGCGGATCATGACGACGCATAGCGCCAAAGGCTTACAGGCACCTATCGTATATCTTTCTGACGTGACAAGCACACCGGACCTTTCGCGGGACGGAAGGCTGTTGTCGCTGGACAGCGGTGACCTGCCGGGCCTGAAGGTGCCGGTATGGGCCAGCCAGGGGCGAGGCATTCCTGAAGTGGAAAGAGCCAGGGACGTCTTATTGGCAAAACAAATGGCCGAATATCGTCGATTATTATACGTGGCACTAACGCGGGCTGAAGACGAGCTTTATGTGGCAGGCTGGCGCGGCAGTCGTGAGCCGTCACGCGATTGCTGGTATCGTTTGGTTGAAGACGGCATGGATCGATTGCCTGCAGTGGAAACTGACAAGTCAGATGGGCGTGAGATCAGGCGGTACAGCGTCGCACAAAAGGCAAACGTCAGTTCCGTCACTGAAACCGAGGTAGTCAGTAAATCTCATGCTGGGACGCCTGAGTGGTTGAGCGAGCAACGTCCTGAAGAACCAACCCCAAGCCGGCCTCTGTCTCCATCCCGACCGGATGAGGATGAGCCTGTATTCAGCCCTTTATCACCGGTGAGGCGAACCCTGTTCAAACGGGGAAACCTGTTGCATCAGCTGCTGCAATGGTTGCCGGATGTTCCGCTGGACGGCCGCGAAGCAGCAGCAAAAGCGTTTATGGCAAAACAGAATGTTGGTAAAGCGGAACAGCAGGCGTTTCTGCAGGAGATTACCCGCGTGCTTGAAGACCCAGCTTTTGCAGCGATTTTTGGCCCCGGCAGCCGAGCAGAAGTGCCGGTCGCGGGTATTGTGGTTTCGACTTCAGGTGGCGTTTCCAGAACAGTATCAGGCCAACTTGACCGTATCGTTGTGACAGATGATGAAGTGCTAATCATTGACTATAAAACCAACCGACCGCCGCCCATCTCTGTAGACAAAGTGCCGCAAGTTTATTTGAGGCAGATGGCACTTTATGCGCGTGTGCTTGCGGGAATTTATCCCAAAAAAGCGATTCAGTGTGCGTTGTTGTGGACAGACGAAGCGCGCCTGATGCATTTGCCGTCCGAAGCACTTGAAAAATCATTAGCGAATCTTGGTCTATGAATAGTTTTTTGCTTCACGCATGCGTTACTAACCCTTGACCATCTGGGGCCACATTCTTAGGTTAAGCGCCAGAGGAAATCATCGAAACCAAATTGCGCGCGGCACACCCGTGTGTGAAAAAGAAAGAGACCTGACCATGGCAACAATTGCTGTAACTGACGCGTCATTTGAAGACGATGTAATCAATGCAGGGAAGCCAGTGCTTCTTGATTTTTGGGCCCAGTGGTGTGGCCCCTGTAAGATGATTGGCCCGGTTCTGGAAGAAATTTCTGGCGAGCGAGACGACATTATCATTGCAAAAATGGACATTGACGAAAACCCTGAAACGCCTACTCGTTTTGGTGTTCGTTCCATCCCAACCATTCTAATTTTCAAGGATGGTGAACCAGTTGCCACCACAATGGGCGCAAAGCCCAAGGCGCAGCTGACAAGCTGGATTGATGGTGCCGTAGGAAGTGCGGCTGCCACTGGCTAGTCTGGTGAGCCATACAATTTTGGAAGGCGCTCTTTCACGAGAGCGCCTTTTTTTGTGCGCATTGCAGCCTATCTTTATGAAAAGGGAGAAGCACCATGTCGGATAAATCATCAAAAATATGCGCTATTGTTGGTGCGGGCGATTATATCGGCGCTGCCATTGCACGACGTTTTGCCAAAGAGGGTTACACCATCGTCGCCGGGCGGAGAGGCGGCGACAAACTGAAGCCTCTTCAGCAAGAAATTGAAGCTATCGGCGGCACTCTGGTTGCCAAAAGCCTGGACGCGCGATCAGAAGAGGAAGTTGATGCGTTTGTAACGGAGGCTGCTGCGCTCGGCGAACTTTCGATCCTTGTTTTCAACATTGGCGGCAACGTGAATTTTCCTATTGCAGAGACTACGGAGCGTGTGTTCAGGAAAGTTTGGATGATGGCTTGCTACTCAGGCTTTCTGGCCGGACGAGCCGCAGCGCGTGTCATGCTTGAACAGGGCTCCGGCTCCATCTTTTTCACAGGCGCGACAGCCAGCATGCGTGGTGGGCCTGGTTACGGTGCCTTTGCCAGCGCCAAGTTTGGGCTGCGCGGCCTCGCTCAGTCCATGGCAAGAGAACTGGGTAAAGAGAATATACATGTTGCACATCTTGTCATCGATTCCGCAGTGGACACAGAATGGGTACGCCAAATCATCATGGAACGAGCAGGTGAAGAGGCCTATGCAACAACACCGCTTGTAAAACCTGAGTCTATCGCAGACGCATACTGGGCGCTGCACAATCAACCTAAAGACTGCTGGACCTTTGAAATGGATGTTCGGCCCTTTAACGAATCTTTTGGAGGATAATCATGAGCAAGCTGGAATTCTGGTTCGATTTTGGAAGCCCAAACGCCTATTTCGTGCATAAGGTTTTGCCCGAAATTGAAGAAAGACTTAGTGTCAAATTTGAGCGCAAACCTGCGCTTCTCGGTGGGCTGTTTAAAGCCACGGGTAACCAGGCCCCGTGGATGGCATTTGCGGGCATTCCGGTCAAAATGGAATATATGCGCAAAGAGATCATGCGGTTTGTCCGTCATCATGGTTTGACGGACTTCAAAATGAATCCGCATTTTCCAATTAATACGCTTTTGGTGATGCGTGGTGCTGTCGCCGCCCATGAAAAGGGTGAGTTACCAGCCTATATGGACTGTATAATGTCTGCCCAGTGGGAGCAGGAAAAAGACACGGGCAATCCGGAAGTTGTTATGGAAGTGCTGGCCAATGCTGGGCTTGACGCTGCCTATTATCAAGAAAAAGTGCAAGACCCAGACGTGAAAGCAGGCTTGGCGTCCTTTACCCAGGAAGCCATTGACCTTGGTATATTCGGCATGCCTACAATGGTTGTGGGAGACGAGATTTTCTTTGGAAAAGACAGTCTGGCGGCGATGGAAAAGGAAATCGAACTGTCGTCATAGGCCTGTCGCTGGGAGACAAGATGGCCGAATTGAAGACCGAACAAAATGATGCATCTGTCGATGCGTTTATTGCAACCATAGACCATGAGAAACGCCGGGTGGACACAGAAACCGTTTGCCAGCTGATGTCAGACCTCACTGGCTGGCAGGCGCGTATGTGGGGCAAGTCAATCATCGGATTTGGTGCCTACGAATACAAATACGAGAGTGGGCACAGCGGGCGGTGGGCTATGGTTGGGCTGTCACCGCGCAAGACATCCTTAACGATATACATTATGCCCGGTTTCAAACCATTTCCCGAACTTATGGACAAGCTCGGGAAGTACAAAACCGGCAAGTCATGCCTGTATGTGAACAAGCTTGAAGACATTGACGTTGAGGTTTTGAAGGACTTAATCGTTGGATCGGTTGATGTAATGAAAGATCGCTACAGCTGGTCCGAGGTTTAATCCCTCACGTTGGCAAAAGGTCCGCTTGCCGTAAAACTTGCCCCGCCAGATATAGTGACCCGGCGACCAGCACAAACGGCGGTCGCTCTGGATGGGCTTTGTCCGCTATTGCCTGCAGCGCTGAAGGCACATCCTTCGCTACTACTCCATTGATCCCAATATCTGTTGCAGCAGCGGCGAGTGATGCAGGAGCAGCAGCCCCATCCTCACCTTCAATTGGTACAGCAATAACGCGATTGACCAACCCGGATAGTCGTTTCAGATAACCACCAACATCTTTTGTGCCCATCATGCCAAGAACAAGTGTTACGGAGCGTTCAACAGGGTCCACGCCTTGCAGAAATGTCCGGACCGTGTCTGCAGCTGCGGGGTTATGGCCGCCGTCCAGCCACAGGTCAGCTCCTTCAGGCAACAAGTCGTTAAGAGTTGTATCTTTGATGGACTGTAAACGCGCTGGCCAGCGAGCCCATCCAATGCCTGCTTTGGCGGCCTGATGCGTGATCGGCAGGGCATTTTGGGCGCGCGCCAATGCCACAGCCAACGCAGCGTTTTTGATCTGATGATCTCCAACCAGTACTGGCAGTGGCAGGTCCCATACGCCGGTCGCATCCTCAAAAAGCATTTTGCTGCCTGCCGGTGGGGCGTCCGCGTGCCATTGTTCGCCGTAAGCCAGTGGTTTAACGCCGTGTTTTTCTGCAATTTGGGTGATGACTTCGCTCGCAACTTTTTGTTGCGGCCCGACAACAAGCGGTGCGCCGGGTTTAATAATGCCAGCTTTTTCAGCTGCGATTTCACGAACTGTTTCACCGAGGAATTGCTGGTGATCCAAACTTACAGGGGTTATGCCCACAGCAACGGGGTTCTCGACTACGTTTGTTGCATCAAGGCGTCCACCCAGGCCCACTTCAAGGATACAAATGTCTGCGGGAGTTTCTGCAAACGCCAGCAAAGCAGCAGCTGTTGTTGCCTCAAAGAATGTGATGGGGTCATCGCCAGCGGCCGTTTCAACACGTGAGAGCAATTCGGCAAGCGCGTCTTCTTCAATCAACTTCCCTGCCACCCGAATGCGTTCCGCAAAACGAACCAGATGTGGAGAAGTATATACGTGCGCTCGGTGGCCGGCAGCTTCCATGATGGCGCGAAGGAAAGCGACGCTAGACCCTTTACCATTGGTGCCTGCCACGTGAACGACGGGCGGCAAGCGTTTCTCTGGGCTGCCAAGCTTTGCCAGGATGTTGTGCATGCGTCCAAGAGACAGATCAATTTTTTTTGGGTGCAACGCCATAAGGCGCGCCAAGATCTGATCGCTCTTAGCGGTGTTAATCAACGGACATTCCTCAAAGAGAATTTGTGTGGAAGTCTGCTGCTATTCAGCGGCCACTTTTTTTCTGCGGCTACCAGCCATCAGCATCGACAAGACTGCCCCCAGTTTCTTGGCAAGGTCATGACGATGCACAACCATGTCCACCATGCCGTGCTCCTCAAGATACTCTGCCGTTTGGAACTTTTCCGGGAGTTTTTCGCGGATGGTTTGCTCGATCACGCGCTTGCCTGCAAAGCCAATCATGCAACCAGGTTCCGCAATATGCACGTCACCCAGCATTGCGTATGAAGCAGATACACCGCCGGTTGTTGGGTCTGTCAGCACAACGACATAAGGCAAGCCAGCATCACGGAGCATTTGAATTGCAACTGTTGTGCGCGGCATCTGCATCAGTGAGAGGATGCCTTCTTGCATTCTCGCGCCGCCAGAAGCAGTGATCATGACATAGGGAACACCAAGCTTAAGCGCTTCTTTGGCACCGGCAATAATGCCTTCACCAACTGCCATACCCATGGAGCCACCCATAAAATAGAAGTTTTGCACGGCAATAACGGTTTTCTGGCCATCAACCTTGCCAACGGCAACCTTAATGGCGTCCTCATCACCCGTGTTGGAGCGTGCAGCCTTCAGGCGGTCTGTATATTTTTTGGTATCCCTGAACTTCAGGGGGTCCTGGTTGACGGAAGGCAGGTTGATCAAATCAAACTGCTTGTCGTCAAACAGAGCGGAAAACCGGTCCAGTGGCGGTACGCGGTCATGATGATCGCAGTGGGCGCACACTCGATTATTGGCGATGAATTCCTTTTGAAAAATCATCTGGCCGCAGTTTTTGCACTTGTGCCAAAGATTGTCAGGGGTGTCCCGTGCATTCAGAACTTTTTGCAGTTTCGGTTTGACATAATTGGTGAGCCAACTCATGCCATGTACCCCCTCTTTATTGTGTTACCAGTGTCTTCGACAAGCTCAGTTGCGGCCTGATCTTACACCATTTGCGAGCGATTGGGTAAAATTCAAGACATTTTCAACTGTTTTGGTACGTGGTTCATCAGCATTCAGGCCCTCTTCGATAAGAGACACAATCGCTGTTCCAACCACGGCACCGTCAGCCCGAGCAGCAATTTCCGCTGCCTGTTCCGGCGTGCGGATACCAAATCCAACTGCGACAGGCAAGTCAGTATAGCGCTTAATCCGTTCAACAGCCGCGCCAATGTCGTCGGCAGTCGCCGACTTGCCACCAGTTACGCCTGCCACTGCGACATAATAAACGAAACCACTCGCGCCGTTCAGGATAACTGGCAAGCGCGCGTCGTCAGAAGTGGGTGTTGCAAGGCGAATAACATCGATACCTGCGGTGTTGGCGGGTTCCAGTAGCTCTGCATCTTCTTCGGGCGGTAAGTCAACTATGATCAAACCATCGACGCCCGCAACACCGGCATCTGCACAAAAAAGCTCAATGCCATAGGCAAAGATAGGATTGAAATAGCCCATCAATACGATAGGTGTTTCTGCGTTTTCCTTTCGGAATTCCGTCACCATCTGGAGCGTGTTTTTCATACTGGCACCGGCAGCAATGGCTCGCTGTGCGGCTTTGTCAATTGCAGGGCCATCAGCAGAAGGGTCCGTAAACGGCATGCCAAGCTCGATGATGTCGGCACCAGCGCCAGGCAAACCCTTCAGAATATCGAGCGACGTCGAATAGTCAGGATCACCCGCCGTAACGAAGGTTACAAAAGCGGCACGGTTTTGGCTGCTCAGGGCTTCAAAAGTCGATTGAAGGCGGCTCATATTTCGATGTCCTAGATTTCTTCGCCCAATTCTTTGGCGACGGTGAAGATATCTTTGTCACCGCGACCTGAAAGATTGAGTACACAAATGTGGTCCTTGGGAAGGTCAGGCGCCATACGCGCAACATGCGCAAGCCCGTGTGCGGTTTCCAGTGCAGGAATGATCCCTTCGGTACGGCAACACAGCTGGAACGCATCCATAGCTTTTTTGTCGGTTGCATTCACATACGTCACCCGGCCTGTTTCATGCAGCCATACATGCTCAGGTCCGATGCCCGGATAATCCAGGCCAGCTGAAATTGAATGTGCTTCTTCAACCTGCCCGTCTTCAGTTTGCAACAAGTAAGTGCGGTTGCCATGTAGCACGCCAGGCGATCCGCCTGCGATTGAGGCTGCATGTTTGTCAGTTTCAACGCCGTGCCCGGCGGCTTCAACCGCATACATGGCAACATCTGTGTCATCCAGAAAGGGATGAAAAAGCCCAAGCGCATTTGAGCCACCACCCAGACACGCCACCAGACTGTCTGGAAGGCGACCTTCCATTGCCAACATCTGTTCTTTGGTTTCGCGTCCAATAATCGATTGGAAGTCTCGAACCATCATGGGATAGGGGTGGGGTCCCGCCACAGTGCCAATAATGTAAAAGGTATCATGTACGTTGGTTACCCAGTCGCGGAGCGCATCGTTCATGGCGTCCTTCAGGGTGGCAGAACCGGAGGTGACTGGTTTCACTTCCGCTCCCAACAGCTTCATCCGGAACACGTTGGGTTTTTGCCGTTCAATATCGACTGCGCCCATGAAAACCGTGCATTTAAGGCCAAAGCGCGCTGCAACCGTCGCTGTAGCGACGCCGTGTTGCCCTGCACCTGTTTCTGCGATAACTCGTGTTTTCCCCATGCGTTTTGCAAGCAATACCTGCCCGATAGCATGGTTGATCTTGTGCGCGCCGGTATGGTTCAATTCTTCGCGCTTGAAGTAAATCTTGGCACCACCTAGTTCCTCGGTGATGCGCTCGGCATAGTAAAGCGGACTTGGCCGGCCGATGTATTGGCGGTTGAGCTCATCAAGTTCTGCGAGGAAACTTTTGTCCCTCATCGCTTCGTTGAATTCTTGCTCGACCTGCAGCACAAGTGGCATCAGCGTTTCGGAAACGTATCGGCCCCCATACTGGCCAAAGTGGCCTTTCTCATCCGGCCCTGTGCGATAACTATTGAGCGCCATAGTTGGCTCCCTTCAAACAAACTGGACTACAACCGTTTTGCGGTTGCGCGGCCTTTTACCTAGCGGCTTTTGCAGCGCGAAGAAAGGCCTCAATTAAGCTTTTGGATTTAACACCCGGAGAGCTTTCTACGCCCGATGAAACATCAAGGATGGAAGCCTGTGACAATTTGACCGCTTCTGCCAGATTGTTCGGCGTCAGGCCACCAGCCAACATCCATTTTTCGGGCAGTTCTGCTCCTCGCATGATCTCCCATGGGAAGGAAACGGCGTTGCCCCCCGGCAGTATGGAGCCTTTGGGTGGCTTCGCATCAAAGAGCATGGCGTCTGCCGCGTCAAAATATTCACTCGCTTTTGCGACATCCTCAGCTTCAGAAACCCCAATGGCCTTCATGACCCGCAAACCTGTCTTTTGTTTCAGGCGCGCAACCTCGTCGGGGCTTTCTTTGCCGTGAAGTTGTAGCCAATCAAGATCAAGCGCATTGACCGCCGCTTCCAAAAGGGCGGCATCAGCATTTACGAATACACCCACACGCGCAGGTCCGCGCGGAATGTGAGGGGCCAAATCTTGAGCAGCCTCAATGGAAAGATTGCGCGGCGACGGCTCAAAAAACATGAAACCGAGATAGGCGGCACCAGCCTCTGCCGCTGCCGCCACTGTTTCTGGTGTCGACAGCCCGCAAATTTTAACATCTACACTCATTTTTTATCTGCGAGCTGCTGCAAGGGGTCTGGTTGCCAAAGGCGGACGGGCCGACCTTTCCCGTCTGCAAACATTCCAATGGCAACGAGAATTGTGTCGATGATCCAACCAAAGGCAAATAAGCCAGCAGTCAGGATGTACAAAATACCTGTATAGGGGCGACCAACATAGAAGCGGTGCACACCAAATATACCAAGTGGCGGAATGCACAGCATCAATGCGATCAAACGGCTTTTTGGCGAGCTTACGGCCGCAAGGGCTTCATCACGGGTGCGAAAGGCGCGTCCTGTTTCCGGGTCCCGAAGTGCAGAGCCGGGTTTCACAAATCCGGCAACATCCATCGCGATACGGTTTGCAACATGTTCCTGAATGGCCATCAGGTCATCACCTTCGGTGTTATAACGGTCTGACCACATAACAGCGCCGCTCGGGTCCACAAGTTGCACCGTGATCCGCAATTTGTTGTCCTGGCGCCTGATGCTGCTTGTAAGCACATGCCCAACACCCATGTGGCGAGCAATTGTTTGTGGGTCAGCACCGTTTTCCACCAGTCTCGATACGGGTGCGATATCGGGTGTTGCGAACCCGGCTTGTTGCAGGTCCGCAATAATGTCGTCTGCGAGCCCGGCAGCAAAATGTGGATCGATTTCACTCAGTTCCTTAGGCGGAGCGACAGCAACCGCAACTTTGTCACCATAATCAGGCGCAAGTGGTGGTGCGTCCACGACGGCGGTGCCCGTTGCTGTCGGTGTCACTTCACCAATTGTAATGGCTTCTGGAGAAACACCAGACACTGTTCCGCCTCTCATACGTTCCAGGATAAGCTTGCCGTTTGTAAGCACAACGGTTGTTAGCGCAAACAGAAAGCCGACGGTGCCAAGCACATCGCCGTATTCCTTTGCCCAAGTTACCGCTGCATCAAACATTTAGTCGTCGCTTTCCAGTAGTTCAGAAAATTCAACCGTTTCACGGGTCAGCGCAGCTGTTGCTGCTTTCATCAGGTCTTCACCTAATAACTGTCCGCTGTTCCATGTTGCCACATAATCAAGTCCATCGACAATTGTGTGGTCTCTGGAATGATTGAGTATCGCTTTTGTGCCCGCCACTGCAAGGGGGCTTTTGCTGGCAATCTCTTCGGCGATTGATGTTGCTTTGGCTATGGCCGCGTCCCGATCAGCTTCAATAGCATTTACAAACCCGTATTTGCTGGCTTCATCAGCAAGGAATTTCCGACCCGTGAGGGCGAGTTCACGCAGTATGCCGTTTGGCAGCAGATAGGGTGCGCGCTGAAGTGTCCCTACGTCGGCAACAATCGCTACATTTATCTCCTGAATGGAAAACCAGGTGTCTGCTGTGCACACGCGGATGTCGCAGGCGGATACCAAGTCAATACCGCCACCAAGGCAAGCCCCATGGATAGCCGCAATGACCGGGGCCCTGCATTCTTCAAGTGCTGTGAAACAGTCCTGCAAAAATAGAATGTGACGGCGCAGCTTTTCCCTGATGCGGGCGGGATCACCCTCGGGGGCACCGAGTACTGCGCCACTTTCTTTAAGGTCTAGGCCAGCCGTAAAGTGTTTTCCGTTTCCTGCGAGAACAATGGCGCGAGCATTGGTTTCAGTGTCGATCCAGCGAAAGGCCTCTCCAATTTCTTGGAACATGGTGCCGTTCATGGCGTTTAATTTTTCTGGTCGGTTCATGGTGACGGTGGCGATGGGCCCGTCGGCGACTACATCAAGAGTTTCAAATTCCATTGGATATCCTTTTTTAGGCATTGCCCATGAATATTGGGCAAAATAGCCACAAGGCGAGGGGATTATGCCGAACTGGGTTCGCAGTAACGCGTAATCAGAGCGTCGGCAATTTCCGCGGCTGCTTCCACGTGTGCTACATCCATATTGAGGCCATAGAGCACAAATACCAAATCCTGGGTCTGCTCACTAACGCCTGTACGATTGCTGTCCGAAAATGGTGACCCGAATGGCCCATCAGTATCGGCGAGGACCGGTAATCCTTCAAGGTTAATGCCGCCCCGGCCAATTCCATCATAGGTCTCGCCGGGTGTGCCTATTCGCAACGACAAATCGCCTTTAATCCAGGCTGCATCGTAGCATCCAACAGGCACTCCGGTCATAAGAGAGACCAGATTTCCCGAGTCCACAACATTATTGACGAAATACAATCCTTTGCCCGCAATAACCCGTCTTGTTAGCGCTTCAGAGGACGGCCGGTACCGTGACGGGTCCTTGCCTGTGGCTTTGAAAGCCTGTCGGACAGCGGTAATAACCGGGTCTGACGAAGCGGCCTCACCCATCAACTCCTGTTGTCGCAACTCGGAGGCTTCATTCATCGCGGTTTTCAATTCATCACTGGTTTCCCTCACCGATACGGAATAGTCCAGCACACCAAGATGAACTGCCATGCCAAGCTCAGAAAATTTTGGGTCGATTTGAAACTGCATAGAGCGCCTCGCTCGCTTCTTCTCAGCCACTTTATAGCCACCGGTTGGGAGTTCAAGCAGGCTGTTTTTTTGTCGTAGAAAGCCAAGAATTCTGCGACTTTTGCAATTGCAACTAACGGTATTGTCATGCAGCTACTCTTGAGAATCGCACCAAAGCCGCTAACGTTTCGTAGAAAGAATATTCATCAGCCTCGACAGGAGCACCCTATGCGTAGATCTGCCATCCAATTTGCAGTTCTAACATTTTTGGCAATCGGGTTTGGTCACCCTGCTGCCTGGGCACAGGCGGAGCAGGAAAAACAAGCGGTGGAAGCGCTGGGCGGGCCAATTACTCCTGAGGTACTCAAGGGTGACGTAGCTATCCTGAAAGAGGCTTTTACCAGCTTGCACCCCGCACTTTATAGATATCGCAGTGAGGAAGATATCGAGGAAGCCTTTGACGCGCTCGAAGAAGCTTTTTCAGAGGAGCAAAGTTTGCGGACGGCGTATTTGGCGCTGTCGCGATTTACCGCTGAAATCCAGTGTGGCCACACCTACGCCAATTTCTTTAACCAGTCCAAAGACGTGCGCGAAACGCTGTTTGAGCGCGAGGATAAACTACCCTTTACCTTTGTTTTCGTTCGTGACCGCATGATTGTTACCAACAGCGCAGTGGGCGACCAATTGAAGCGCGGCAGCGAGATTGTCGCGATCAACGGTGCGCCAGTGCGCGATATTCAACGCGCGCTTCTGGAACACACCAAGGGCGATGGAGCAAGAGCAGATGCACGACTTTATGACCTTCAAGTCACTGGTAACGGTCGCTATGAGGCTTTTGATATCTATTTCCCACTTCTATTCCCGCCAGTGTTTGGTCGTTATGACCTGACACTGGCTAACGGTCGAAAATTGTTTGTGGGGGCCGTGACCGCAGAGCGCAGACAGTGGCGCCTGCAAACCGTTGGTGCCAGGGTTTCTGACAATCCGGATGATGCCTGGAAGCTGGATATCTATGACGACAAAACCGCTGTGCTGAAAGCCGGTTCTTTTGTTACCTGGAAAATGGAACTGGATTGGAAAGCCTTTATCAAGAACGCCTTTCAGCGCATTAAAGCAGAAGGTGTTCAGGGCCTTGTTCTGGATTTGCGCGGTAATAGTGGCGGTGATCCCAAAGTGCCAGCGGCACTTCTTGCGGAAATTGCTACCGCCGCATTTGAAGCGCCAGCCCAGCAGGAGGTTTTGCAAACACAAACGGTGCCAGAGGGCCTAAGACAGCATCTTGGTACGTGGGATTCCAGCTTTTATGACTGGCGGGACAAAACCACGCCACTGGGTGACGGGCGTTATGTGCTAACAAGCAACGATCGTACCAATGCAAGTATTCCAGCGAATCCAAACGCCTTTACAGGCAAAGTGGTGATGCTTGTGGACCGGGCGGCAAGCTCCGCCACCTCCACAATGGCTAAAATGCTGAAGGAAACTGGTCGCGCGACCCTCGTGGGAGAAACCACAGGTGGCAACCAGCGCGGCATAACTGGCGGTGCCATATTTTTCCTGAACTTGCCCGGCAGCGGCCTTGAGGTCGATTTACCCATCATTGGTTATTATCCCGAAGGGGAGCAGCCGGACGCGGGCATTGAGCCTGATGTGCATGTCACAGTCACCAGGTCAGATATTCGGGACGGGATTGACGGCATGCTGGAAAAAGCACGCGAGTTGGCGCGGTCGAACTAGGGGTCAGCCTCGGTGGCCATGCCACCTGAAATACGGCCCGTAATTTCCGATGTTCGGACATATTGCTGATACATGAATGGCAGTATGATCACGCCTTCGGAAAACTGGGCGGCGTATGTCAGCACCGCAAACACATCACCCATTGATGCCTGCGCGACAGCGACCGACTGATAAAGTGCAAAAGCTATCAACAACACAACAAACAGATAACTGACCCCAAAGTTGCGGGCTTCCAAATCTGAAAGGCCAATTCGGTGAGAAACCAAGCGCGTGAAATGAACCAACAGCGGTTTAGGTTCGCGCTGCATGAAAAGCCGCGCACGCGCCTCTAATTCGTCGTTCAAAAGCGCGTTCAGGCTTCTGATACGTTTGCGGCTCAAAATAAAAATAGCCGCGATTGCCACCGCCGCCAGAAGTGCAACGACCCCAACAGACGGCAAGAGGAAAAACAGCATCATCAGTGCACCTACAATGCTGATTGAGGAGCCGAGTGCCATCGGCAACTCGTTTTCGAAAAAGTCTACAACCTCCTGCAGCAGGTCAGCGCGCTTGATGGCAGGGGATAAATCATCGTGTTTTTCAATCGCTTTCAGGGAAATGGTTTGTCCCATTTCGCGGTAGATACCGCCGTAAGTGCGCGTGTCATACATGCGGCGAAGCACACCGACAATGACGACCAAGACCTCGAGGCCAATGAACCAATAAACCCCTGTCCAAACATGCTCGGTGAGCGCGTTGATCGCTAGGCCAATGACAAAGGGCTCCATCAACAACAGCAGGTGTTCCAGCACCAGAAGGGCAAAAGTGACCGATATTCGTCCACTGTAAGTTTTGAATATGGAGGCGTGGCTGATGGTTTTCATGGGAGATCCGATTTCGGAAACGCCTATTTGGCAGGCACTTGATATTGAAACACCTCTTCAAGGCCGACATTCAACGCGATGGCGATTTTGAAAGCGGCCTCAAGCGAGGGCGAATAGCGGCTCTGCTCAATGGCAATGATGGTCTGGCGGGTTAGGCCAACTTGCTCCGCTAGTTCGGCCTGCGTCATCTCACCCGCCATGAAGCGTAGGGTGCGAATGTTGTTGGTGATCGCTGTTGGCTTAGCCATTCTCTACACCCCACGGCGATATAGATAGAGCCGAGTGCCCAGGCCCAGAATTGTCGTTAGTACGATGGCCGCCAAAACCACATGCACAATCAGGAACGCGCTGAACTCATACATGGTGAGTATCAAAACCCCGAACAGGGCTGCCGCCTGAAAATAACTGCACAGCCGTTCCGAGATCATATCAATAGTGTTGTCGCGCTCATCAAACTCGTCTTCAGCGCCAGCGTCCGCAAAATGCGTGGCGATGGCGGTAATAATCACCAGCACAATGTAGATGCCAAACATGGTCCAGATGCGGCCTGTGAACTCGGTCATTTGCGCGGAGGCGAAATCCACGGAGGTCAGAGTGTCAATAAAGTACCAGCCAAAGCAGGCAATAGTTATGGCCAATACCCCGGCGTATGTTCGTTCAAGATACGTCATAGATTTTTCTTCGCTGTCTTTGTCGATACAAAATGTCAAATAAATCAAACCATATGTCAGAAATATTTTACATGACCTGATGTAAGTATTCTTCGACATATTGTAAAGTATTATTTACATAAACACGGAAACTTTACCCGAGATCCGGATAATCTAAAGGCCAGTCTCGGGTTTATGGCGGTTGTGATAGGCTTATGAAATATCGCTCAGGGGGTAGATATGGGAAAATCTATTGGCTTGCTCGCCGCTGGCGCGATCGTGGCCATCATTTGCGGCTCTTCCGTTGCATTGAGTGAACAATCTGATGCAACCCGCCTTACCGGTGATTGGCGCAGCGAGCCGGTGCGCCTGGTACGTGGTGACTTGGAAGAGGTCTATGTCTTCAGCGTTAGATTGAACGCCGCCGGTCAAAACAGTGTCATGGATATTGAGTATTTTTCATCAACCACACCTGATCGTAAACGACTCATTCGCCAGGATATCAAAGTGGTAACCGGTACGACGAATGGCCAATCCATCTTGGAGGGTGCCAACCCACGGCTGGTGTCCGGACCAGAAATTATTGGGGTTTATGAGCCGGACTCGCTTTATTGCGATACAGCCAAGCGCCGTTCTCCCGACAACCTCTCTTGTACTTGGGGTAGCCCCGCTCATGCCAACGCCCCAGTGGTTGACCTCGTCAGGCAATAGCGCGACTAAAAAAGGGCCGCCTTGTGGCAGCCCTTTCCAGTGTTTCAAATTGTCGCTTTGCTTATGCAGCTTTGGCAAGACGCCCGCGGGTGTCGCCCTTGCTGTAGAAGCTTTCGCCGTTGGCGGCCATGTCGCGCAGCAACTGTGGCGGTGTGAAGCGTGGGCCGTAGGCTTGTGCCAAACGGTCAGCTTCGCGCACAAACGCGTCAACACCCATTGTGTCGATGAAGCTGAACGGGCCGCCGGTGAAGGGTGCAAAGCCCCAGCCGAAGATGGCGCCAATGTCGCCAGAAGATGCGTCAATCAACACGCCTTCTTCAAAGCAGCGTGCGGCTTCAATTGCCTGACGCACCATGAAGCGAGACTTCACTTCGTCCACGCTTGGCTGATCGTCAGCAACCGGGAAGTGGTCCGCAAGCCCGGGCCACAAATATTTGCGACCACCATCTTCTGGATACACATAGTTACCTTTGCCGTTTTTGCGGCCAAAGCGCTCCAGCTCAACAACCATCTTCTCAACAAAGCCGTCTGCCGGGCTTTCGACATACGCGTCACCGAGGGCCTTACGTGTTGCGAGGCCAACTTTGTACGAGAGATCAAGCGCAACTTCGTCACCCACTGCAAGCGGGCCAACCGGCATGCCAGCCATTTTGCCTGCGTTTTCAATAAGCGCAGGGTTCACGCCTTCCTTGACCATTGCGTAGCCTTCTTGCACGTAGGTGCCAAAGCAACGGCTGGTGTAGAAGCCACGGCTGTCGTTCACGACAATCGGCGTCTTCTTGATCTGGCTGACGTAATCAAGCGCGAGTGCCAGAGTTTCGTCATCAGTTTTCTCACCCATGATAATTTCAACAAGTGGCATCTTGTCTACAGGAGAGAAGAAGTGAATGCCGATGAACTGATGCGGGCGTGTGAAGTTTTTCGCAAGGCCCGTGATCGGCAGCGTTGAAGTGTTTGACGCAAACACAACGTCTTTGCCGATAACAGCCTCAGTTTTCTCGGTTACATCCTTTTTGATGTCTTCCGCTTCAAACACGGCCTCAATGATCAGGTCACAGTCTTTAAGGTCGTCATAGTTGTCAGTTGGGATGATGCGCTCCAGAAGGGCGTCGCCTTTTTCCGGAGAAACCTTGCCGCGCTCCATGCCTTTCTTGACCAGGTTACGGCTGTAGTCCTTGCCTTTTTCGGCAGATGCTACATCGCGGTCCAGAAGCACAACTTCCATACCCACTTTGGCAGACACGTATGCAACGCCGGCTCCCATCAGGCCAGCACCAAGCATACCAAGGCGCTTGACTTTCTTGCGCTCAATGCCAGCTGGGCGCAGAGAGCCTTTCTCAACAGCTTGCTTGTTGATGAACAGGCTGCGGATCATGTTGCCAGCAACCGGACCAGCCAGCAGCTTCATGAAGTATTTGCTTTCAATGCGGATGGCTGTGTCAAAATCAACAACACCGCCCTCATAGAGGCATGAAAGGATGGCTTCTACAGCCGGGTAGTTATGCTGCGTTTGCTTTTGAGCCATTGCACTTGCGCCCATGAAGGTGCGCACGGCGTTCGGGTTCATGGCGCCAGCACCACCTGGGTATTTGAAGCCTTTTT
This sequence comes from Kordiimonas sp., assembly GCA_963921265.3. Classification (GTDB taxonomy): domain Bacteria; phylum Pseudomonadota; class Alphaproteobacteria; order Sphingomonadales; family Kordiimonadaceae; genus Kordiimonas. Next base: position 1,777,181 of record OZ001196.2, on the reverse strand, counting down.
TGTCCCAAGGCGCGAGCGCGCTCGCGTTGGCTTTCACCCAATCAGTGGCGTTTGCGACAACGTCCTCTAGCGGCACAACCGCCTGAACGATGCCAAGGCCCTGTGCGATCTGTGCATTATATGGCTTGCCGGTTGTGATGGCTTGCGCGGCTGCCTGCAGGCCAACAAGACGTGGCAGGCGCTGCGTACCACCTGCGCCCGGCAGAAGACCAACTTGCACTTCAGGGAAGCCCAGCTGCATGCCGGGAACGTCAGCAAGCACACGGTAGTGACATGCAAGCACAAGCTCAAAACCGCCACCCAGCGCAAGGCCGTTTACAGCCGCAGCAAAGGGCTTGGTACCTTCTTTTGCGAGTGCCTTGCGGTCTTTGTCGCCAGTTTCCATTTTACGCAGCAGTTTGTTGAGGCCAAAGGCGCTCTCAAACGCTTGTTGTGGTGTTTGCTCTGCACCCGCCTGGCCACCAAGCATGTTAAGGTCAGCACCCGCAAGAAACGCTGGTTTGCCAGAGGTGATCACCGCACCCTTCACATTGTCGTCGGCCAAAACTTTGTCGACGCATGTGTTCAGATCTTCGATCAACTGAGCGTTGAAAACATTCATGCCAGTGTTTGGCAGGTCGATGGTCAAAAGCGCAACGCCGTCTGCGTCTACTTCATAACGAATTGTTTCAGTCATGGTTTTACTCCAGAACAGGGACGCTTAGACGCGCTCAATGATAGTGGCAGTGCCCATACCGGCACCGATGCAAAGGGTCGCGAGGGCGGTTGACTTGCCAGAGCGCTCCAGCTCGTCGAGAACCGTGCCCAGGATCATCGCGCCTGTGGCACCCAGCGGGTGACCCATGGCGATTGCGCCGCCATTGACGTTGATGTCGCTGTGGTCAACGTCCAGGGCTTCCATGAAGCGAAGAACAACCGATGCGAAGGCTTCATTGAGCTCCCACACATCGATGTCCGCCTTGCTCATGCCCGCACGCTTAAGCGCTTTTTCAGCAGCAAAGCTCGGGCCAGTCAGCATGATGGTTGGCTCAGAACCGATAGACGCCATGGATTTGATTTTGGCGCGGGCTTTGAGGCCCAGTTTTTCACCCATTTCTTTGGTGCCAACAAGAACTGCGGCAGAACCATCAACGATGCCTGAGCTGTTACCGGCATGGTGGACGTGGTTGATGCGCTCAATCTCCGGGTACTTCTGGATCGCAACGTTATCGAAACCGAAAGACCCCATTTCAACGAATGAAGGCTTCAGTGCGCCAAGCGATTGCATAGTTGTTTCCGGGCGCATGAACTCGTCATGATCCAACACGTCCATGCCAACAACGTCTTTCACCGGCACGATTGAGTTTGCAAAGCGGTTGTCGTCCCAAGCGGCCTTGGCGCGCTTCTGGCTTTCAACGGCGTAGGCGTCAACGTCATCGCGGCTGTGGCCATACTTAGTTGCAATCAGGTCAGCAGAGATGCCCTGTGGTACAAAGTAGCTGCCAAAAGCAACCGCAGGATCAGAAGCCATCGCACCGCCGTCAGAACCCATCGGCACGCGGCTCATGCTTTCAACACCGCCGCCGATTGCCATGTCGGCTTCACCAGACATTACTTTTGCGGCTGCAAGGTTCACGGCCTCAAGGCCGGAGGCGCAGAAGCGGTTAATTTGGAAGCCGGCCGTCGTTTCAGCGTAGCCGGCGTTGATTGCTGCGACGCGCGCAACGTTTGAGCCTTGCTCGCCAACAGGCGCCACACAGCCCATGATCACGTCATCGATATGTGCTGTATCAATATCGTTCCGGTCGCGGATCGCCTCCAGTTGCTGTGTTGCAAGCTGGATGGGGGTGATTTCATGCAAAGAGCCGTCTTTGCGACCACGGCCGCGTGGGGTGCGGATCGCGTCATAGATATAGGCTTCAGTCATATTTCTCTTCCTATGGTTTGGCTTTTGATAGCCGTATTGCTTAGAAATTTGCTGCTTCGAGGGCCATTACGTCGTCTGCGCCAGCTTCAAGTTCTGCAAGCAGTGCCTTGGTTTCAGGCAAGCGTTTCTTCATGTAATAGCGCCCGGTGATAACTTTGTTCTCGTAGAAGGTAGGGTCACTTGTGCCGGCGTCCAGTTGATCCTGCGCAATTTTCGCCATCTGCGCCCATTGGTATCCCAGAAGAACATGTCCCATCATGTGCATGTAGGGCGTGGAACCGGCTCCGGCATTGTCCGGGTTGGCCATGCCATTTTGCATCAGCCACATGGTAGCACCCTGAAGGTCTGACAGAGCAGCAGAAAGTGGTGCGACAAAGTCAGCGAGCTTCTCATTGTCCTTGTTGTCAGACAGGAAGCGCCCTACCAGCTTGAAGAATGCCTGGATTGCGCGGCCACCGTTGGCACCCAACTTGCGACCAACAAGGTCGAGGGCCTGGATGCCGTTTGCGCCTTCATAGATTTGGGTGATGCGGGCATCGCGGACGAACTGTTCCATGCCCCATTCACTGATGTAACCGTGGCCACCAAACACCTGTTGGCTTGAGGCAGCATATTCAAAGCCGCGATCGGTGAACACGCCTTTCATCACTGGCGTAAGCACAGAAACGATGTCAGCTGCCCATTCGCGCTCTTCTTCACTTTCAGAGTTATGAGAAAGATCGATCAAAAGGGCGCACCACATTGCTGACGCCCTTGCGGCTTCGTTGAACGAGCGCGCATTCATAAGCATGCGGCGCACGTCCGGATGCACGATGATGGGGTCGGCAGCCTTGTCTTCAGCCTTCGGGCCTGTCAGCGCGCGGCCTTGAATGCGGTCATTGGCATAGTCGACTGCGTTTTGGTAAGCGACCTCAGATTGCGCGTAACCTTGAACGGCCACACCGATGCGTGCCGCGTTCATCATGATGAACATAGCGCGCAGGCCTTTATGCGGCTCGCCAAGTAGATAGCCTCTCGCACCGTCATAATTCATTACGCAGGTTGAGTTGCCATGAATGCCCATTTTTTCTTCGATTGAGCCACAGATAAGTGAGTTGCGATCACCGAGGCTGCCATCTTCGTTCACATCGAATTTTGGCACGATAAAGAGTGAAATGCCTTTCACGCCTTTTGGAGCATCAGGCAAGCGCGCAAGGACCAGGTGAACGATGTTTTCGCTCATGTCGTGCTCGCCAGCGGAGATAAAGATCTTGGTTCCGGTGATAGCGTAAGAGCCATCGTCGTTTGGCTCTGCCTTGGTTCTCAACAAGCCAAGGTCAGTGCCACAGTGCGGCTCAGTGAGGTTCATGGTGCCAGTCCAAACGCCCTCAACCATTTTGGGCAGCCAACGATTCTTTTGTTCGTCGGTGCCTTCAAGTTCGATTGAGGCGCGCGCACCAGCCGAAAGGCCGGGGTACATGGCAAAAGCCATGTTTGACGATGCCATCATTTCTTCAAGGCAAAAACCGAGTACATGGGGAAGGCCTTGGCCGCCATACTCTTCAGGAGAGGTCAGGCCAGTCCAGCCGCTTTCGACAAAAAGATCATAGGCCGCTTTAAAGCCCTTAGGGGTCGTGACCGAGCCATCCTCGTGACGAACACAACCTTCATGGTCACCAGAGAGGTTCAAAGGTGCGATTTCATTTTCACAGAATTTGCCACCTTCTTCCAGAATAGCGGCAACAAGGTCTGGCGACGCTTCGGAATATCCTGGCATGTTAGAATATTTGCTGATGTTCAAGACTTCGTTCAGCACGAACTGCATGTCTTTTACGGGGGCAGAATAAGATGGCATGATAGGTCCTTATCGTTAATCAAGAATTAGGGGCCAAAGCTGGCGACGGGTTCGCCAGTATCGGCGTGGATCCACTGACCCGTGTCACTATCGCGGGTCATGGTGCTAATGAGGTCTGCAAAGCCCTTCAGTTCATTCAGGGTTGCGTTAATGTCTTCGCGCTGAGCTTCGAGGGCTTTGATGCGCTCTTTGCAGCGCTCGAGGGTGACCGCGCGCTGTGTTTCGCGGCCATCGCCCAGGTCGTATAAGTCAAGCATTTCACCGATTTCAGCCAAGGAGAACCCAACACGGCGACCGCGCAAAATCCAGGCAAGGCGCACGCGATCCGCAGCGTGATAAATGCGATGCTGGCCACGCCTTTCGGGCGCCAGCAGGCCTTGGTCCTCATAGTAACGCAGGGTGCGAGGGGTCACGTCAAATTCTGACGATAGTTGCTTGATCGTGTATCTACGGGCTCTCTCGTTGGTCATTAATCGTCCTGCTAGGGTCTGATTTAATGCGACCCATTAGATAGTTTACGTTAACGTCAACGTCAAGGTGATGTGCTTTATTTTTGCTACGGCGCTGAAATCGCTTTATATTTTTGAGGAGTTTTCTCACCCATTTCCGCGTAAAAAGCCGTTAATAGCGGGAATCGGGTGAGCTAAATAGGCAAGACCCCACAATCGGGAGTATGAAATGGCACCAAAGTTTGAGAGCTTTTCAGAGTTCTTTCCTTATTATTTGGCAGAGCATTCAGATCCGGTCTGCAGAAGTCTGCACTATGTTGGCACAACCCTCGCCACATTTATTCTGGCCTACGCGCTATATACACAGACTTGGTGGATGCTGCTGGTGTATCCCATCGTGGGATACGGATTTGCGTGGGTTGGTCATTTTGTTTTCGAAAAAAACAAACCGGCGACTTTTGATTACACATGGTGGTCCCTTCTGGGAGACTACAAAATGTATGGATTGTGGATCACTGGGCGTATCGGCCCAGCGATGGCTGATGCCCTGGAAAAGTATGGCCGCAGCAACAGCAAAGGAGCTCAGCTCACATAGGCACGGCTTACTGTGTTTTTAGTTTGCTGCGCTCGTTGCATTCCGTCCTTGATTTGAGTAGGACAGAGTATGAAGGCGCGTTGACGCCCAACCGCTAACCTGACCGATCAGGACAAGGCGAACATATGCCACTTTATCTGCCGATAGCCGAACTTTCGATGAACATCTTTTTGGTCATCGGTATGGGTGCGGTTGTAGGCTTCTTGTCCGGCATGTTCGGTGTGGGCGGTGGCTTCCTGATGACCCCGCTATTGATTTTTTCTGGTGTACCGCCCGCTGTTGCCGTGGCAACTGAGTCGAACGAGATTACTGCTGCATCTGTTTCTGGGGCCCTTGCGCACTGGCGGCGCCAGGGTGTCGACGTCAAAATGGGCTTCGTCCTAATTGCTGGCGGCGCGGTAGGCTCCTTTATCGGTGCCCAAGTGTTCACCTATCTGCGATCGCTCGGTCAGGTGGACCTGATGATCTCGCTTGCTTATGTGCTTTTCCTCGGGTCAGTTGGCGGGCTCATGTTCTGGGAAAGCGTGAGGGCCATATTGCGGCAGCGAAAAGGCATTGTGCCCAAGCCAAAATCCCGGGAAGACCGGCACAAGGCGTGGATCCATGCTCTGCCCTTCAAGATGCGGTTCAGGAAATCCCGGCTATATATCTCAGCGCTGTTGCCATTGGGCATAGGTATGTTTGTTGGCGTTCTGGCTGCCATTATGGGTGTAGGTGGCGGCTTTGTAATGGTACCTGCCATGATTTACTTGCTGGGCATGCCCACCAATGTGGTTGTTGGAACAAGCTTGTTCCAGATTATTTTTGTCACAGCGCTCACCACAATTTTCCACTCAGTGAATACGCAGACAGTTGATATTTTTCTGGCAGTTCTGCTGCTGTTTGGTGCGGTGATTGGTGCGCAGATGGGTGCTCGCATGGGCTTGCGTTTAAAAGCCGAACAGTTGCGGGCGCTTCTGGCGCTTCTCGTGCTGCTGGTTTGCTTCAAGATGGGTGTTGATCTGGTTGTTGAGCCCACCGAGTTGTTCAGCGTGGGTGAGGGTGGGGGACACTAATGCGCGTTCAGCTGTTCATAGCGGGGCTTTTTGCCTTCATATTTGGGTCAAGTGCCTTTGCGTTGGTTACTGACCTGTCGAACAAACGCATAGAAATCCGCTATAGTTTTGATGGTGCAGACCTCATTTTGTTTGGCGCTGTTGGCTCCTCGGCGGTTGACCCAACCAGCGACGAGTTTGACGTCGTGATCGTGGTAAGGGGTCCGGAAGCTGAAACCGTAATCAGGCAAAAACAGAAAGTCGGGCCTATTTGGATTAATGCCAACAGCCTGTCATTCCCTTCTGCACCCGGTTATTATGCTGTGGCAGCGTCACGGCCACTTGCAGACATTGCCAGCGCAGCAGCCTTTGAAAGCTACGGTATTGGTTTTGATTACTTGCCATTGCTTGCCAGAACCGAGCGCGGGCTTGCAGCCCCCGACCCTGAATTTCGCGCAGCCCTGTTTAGGCTCCAAGCTTCTCAGGATTTGTATCGCCAGGAAAGAGACCAGGTAACCCATGTGGGGGAGGGCCTTTTCAAGACCGATATTCGGCTGCCTGCAAATGTGCCGGTAGGCGAATTTATCGTTGAAACCTTCATTTTCCGTGAAGGCAGCATTGTCGCCAGAAACCGCATTCCACTCGCTGTAGACAAGGAAGGTTTCGAACGCGCAGCCTATGATTTCGCGCACAATTACCCCTTTTGGTACGGTATTACGGCGGTGTTTGTAGCGCTGTCAGCAGGATGGTTGGCCGGGGTTCTTGGCAAAAAGTGACCGTTAGCCTTTTTGTATCTCGAAAACAAACAGGTCAGCTTCTTCGCGGGCGATAATCAGTTTGTGGCCAGCCATGGCGCAGAATGCGGGCATGTCATGAACAGATGCGGGGTCGGTCGCTTTCACAATCAATGTGTCGCCGGTATTCAGGCCGTCCAGCTTGCGCCGGGCGCGCAAAACCGGTAGCGGGCATAGCATGCCGCTGGCGTCCAGTTCTTCTGTTTGATGGTTTGACATATCCCTGCAATCCCATCTTCCGGTACCCACAACAACAGTCTATGCAGGAAATCTCAATAGGATATTAACATGCGGTCCCGGTTTTGAATCAAATGACCCGCCCCTGGGTAGGGGGCGGGTCAATGACCGGAATTGGGTATGTTCCGGTCGCGAGCAAGGACAGTTGGGTGTGGGTGCTGAGAGATACCTTGCCCGCTGGTCTCTTATCGATGCAGGGTCAGTGGATGACCGCACCTTCTGGCCGGAAGTCGCTGGCGGCTTTGTTGGTAAGATGCGCGTGAATTTCCATCCAGATATCAAATCCTTCATCGTCGCCAATCGCCCGCATTTTGGTGAGCGCATTATCAGCATACATCAGAGCCTTTGGGCCAAAGTTCTTTAGCAGATTGTCTGCAACCAGACCGAAATAGAAATCTGGATCAAAAGAAAGTTGCTCAGGCATGATGTGTCTCCGGCTTTTCAAACTAACTGCATTACACTAAGCAACCGTCGTGCCAGACTTGCCCAAGGGCGGAACTCTTTGATTATCAGTCTTTTTCGGCGTTTTTGCATCCGCCCACGAAAGAAAATGGGCAGCTTTTGACATAGTGTCGTTGCCGGGTGGCAAGCTTTGCCTGCCACTTTGATAGGAATGGTTAAACAAAGATAATTTACTTGACCAAGGCGACATCAAAAGCAAAATTGCGCGCAATCAATTTGCCCTTAGTTCAATATGAGTTTCCCCAGATGACAGCACCCTTTGATGCCGCCGGCGCGGCAGGAGTTGACACGACCACTACAGATGTGACGACCCGACACAACTGGCAGCAAAAAGAAATCCTCGACCTCTTTGACCAGCCACTGATGGACCTTCTCTTTGAAGCGCAGCGGGTGCACCGACTTGCTCACGATCCTAATCGTGTGCAGCTCTCTCAGCTTATCTCGATAAAAACGGGTGGGTGCGCTGAAGATTGTGCCTATTGCTCGCAAGCCGCCAGTCATCAAAAAACCACAGGTTTAACAGCAACAAAACTGATGGAGGTGGAGCGAGTTGTTAAAGCGGCCGAACGTGCAAAAGCAGGGGGCGCGTCCCGCTATTGCATGGGTGCCGCCTGGACCAGTCCGAAGGACCGGGACATGGATACGCTTCTCGCGATGGTTAAGGGTGTCAAAGACCTCGGTATGGAAACATGTATGACGCTTGGCATGCTGACGGACGAGCAGACCGCGCAGCTTAAGGATGCGGGCCTTGATTATTACAATCACAATGTGGATACGTCCGAAGAATATTATGGAAAAATCATTACCACTCGTTCTTACCAAGAGCGGTTGGACACCCTCGCTCGCGTTCGCGAGGCTGGCATCAATGTCTGCTCTGGCGGCATCGTCGGGATGGGGGAGGCGCGGGCGGACCGGGCTGGTATGCTAAAAACCTTGGCGAACCTGCCGCATCATCCTGAAAGTGTGCCTATCAATATGCTGGTCGCGGTTCCAGGCACTCCGCTCGAGAATGTTGAAAAACTGGATCCATTCGAGTTTGTGCGCACCATTGCAGTGGCGCGCATCATGATGCCTTTTTCGGAGGTTCGCTTGTCGGCAGGTCGGCAAAGTATGAGCGAAGAACTGCAAGCCATGTGCTTTTTTGCGGGTGCTAGCTCTATATTCTACGGCGAACAATTGCTGACGACGCCAAACCCGGAGAACAACAAAGACTTGGCACTGTTCAAGAAACTTGGTCTACAGCCGGCATAAAAAAAGCCCGGTTGTTGCCGGGCTTTTTCATTTCTATTGGTGGCTCGGTAATTAACGGCCGTCCACAACTTCTTCAACACCAACCACGCCTTCACGTTTCATGTCGGCGTTTTTCTCATCGCGGTAGCGCAGAAGCTCAACGACATGATCTGGCAAGTCCGAAATAAGGCTGATGCCCAATGCATCCGTTGAGTTGCTTGCCGTGGCGCCGCCAACCTGAGCAAGTTTGCCGTTATAAAGGTCGGCAATATGCCAGTCTTCAATGCGTGGAGTTACTTTCTCCACGCCGCCAATTTTGGCCAGGAATGATGGCTTTGAATAGCGACGTACGTGCTTGAGAACATCCTCTTCAAAGTTGGGAAACTTGCTCGCCATGCGTTCATAGTATGTCGCAACGCGCAGCTCTTTCTTTTTCCATACCTGAGTGCCCCGAACGCTGTTGACATAGTCAACTGCATTAGCCCTCAGGTCGTCATATACTGTGCTGCCCGTATACGCAGTCTGGCGCACATTTGGTGTGCCAATTGCACCCATGTAAAAACCATAAATGACGAGCGGCTCATCCCAGTTTTCGATGACATGCTCCTGGATGTCTTTCAGCGAAATCATGGTGCCACTGAGATCAAAAATACGCTGTTGATAAAAGGAATCGGCGTCTTCAGCGTTGAAAAGCGAATCCAGATTTGTGATCGGATACTCCTCGGCGAGTTTCGCTAAAACAATCGCATTATGCAGGTTGAACCAGTAAGCCAGTTGCTCGTTTCTTCTCAGTTTTTCTATTGGCAACTGAGACGGAATGGCGAGCAAGTCATCGCGCATACCTCCAAGATACCGAACCTGCGCGTCCTGGAACTTGTCATACATCACTCGGTTGCCTTCAAGCCTGGATGGCAGAGGGTTGGCAAGGATCATTCTGGAAGAGGTGCTGCTGCGTGGCTTTTTGGCCCGCTTGTGCGTTGATGGGCCCATATCAAGAACAGCGCTCCCCAGCACTGCATTCAAGTCACTATAGTCCAGACGATATTTTGATTTTGCGTCAAATTCTGTTGGCAGCTCAGCAGCAAATGCTGTTGGCACCATGCTAAGGCATAGGCACACTACGCCCAATTTTTTGAACATGTTTCACTCCTGTTTCTCGCGTCGTTACGATCATTTTTTTATCGTTCTTATGAGAGGACAGCTGTGAACCCCGGCAGACAGGATTATGTGACAAATCCGCCCTCTACTGGGTTCAGCTAATGCTGACGAAGGCGGAATTTTCAAACAAAACGCGGCCAATTGCGCACAATGTGCGGTAGGCTGTGCCCCTCTGAGCTTTTTTGCTCTGTTCCATATATGGGGGTAAGATTGCGTTTTTGCAACAAGATGCGAAAAAAGCTCAAAAAAAAGCCCGGCATATTGCCGGGCTTTTTCAATTAGCTGGGTCAGCTACTATTCGCGGTTACCTAGGAACTGCAGCAGGAACATGAACAGATTTACAAAATCCAGATACAGGTTCACTGCGCCCATGATAGCGCCTTTGGCGACGGCTTCACCGGTTGCCATCATATAGTAGCTCTCTTTAATGCGCTGCGTATCGTACGCAGTCAGGCCTGCAAAGATCAGGACACCTGCAACAGAGATAATGAACTGAAGCATGCTCGAGCCCAGGAAGAAGTTAACCACCATCGCGATTAACAAGCCAATAAGACCCATGAACAGGAATGTTCCAAACCCGGACAGGCTTTTCTTCGTGGTGTAACCATAAAGGCTTAGCGCACCAAAAGACGCCGCTGTGATAAAGAAGGTTCGGGCGATACTGGTGCCCGTGTAAGCGGCAAAAATCCACGCCATGGACACGCCCATGACCGCAGCGAACGCCCAGAAAATCATCTGCAGCGTGCCTGAACTCATTTTATGAACGCCAAAGCTCATCACCAGGATAAACGCAAGTGGTGACAAGGCTACAAGCCAGTGTAGGCCGCTTCCATAAATTGCGTTCAGCAGGTCCGGGCTGGTTCCCACGAACAGAGCAACAATGCCTGTCAGCAAGATGCCAGAGGTCATGTAGTTATAGACCTTCAGCATATATGAGCGAAGGCCCTCATCATATTCAGCGGCTTGCTGTGCAGTACCTGCACGATAAGCAGTGCCGTATCTCTCAACCATAGTTACTCCCCTTGGAAGTTAAACAAACTCATTGCTGCTAATATGGTGATTCAGGCGAGGCAATGCAACCGGAACCGCATAACGGTTTGTCGCTTTTTGATCTCGCCTGATCAATTTACTCGGTGCGCAATACCGCGTTCGGCTTCACAGAAAGGGCCCGATAACTGGACGCAAGCCCAAACAGAACCGTGACAAGCAAACTTACGGAAACCGTAATTATCATTGGCATTGGCAAGAAAGCGAATTCCATTTCCATCACAAAGGAAACTACCACCCATCCGGTCAGGGTGCCGAGCCCAAGTGCAATGGCCGCGGTCACGAGGCCAATCAGCGCATATTCAAGCAAATAGGCCCGCAGAATTTGGCTGCGCACAGCGCCGACCACTTTCAGGATCACACTTTCATACACGCGTTGCTGAAAACCTGCTGCAATTGCGCCCGCAAGCACAAGAATACCTGCGATGATCGCAACGGTTGCGGTTGCTTCAACTGCCGTGCTGACTTGCTCCACCATTGTATTGACCGATGACAATACGTCTTTCATGCGAACAGCGGTGATGTTGGGGTATCTGCTTGTAATCACCGAATGTGCTTCTTGCTCAGCCTCACCGGTTGCTTTCATGGTCGCCATGAAAGTATGCGGCGCTTGCGACAGCGTATAGGGGTCAAACAGGATCACAAAGTTGAAGCCAAAAGTGCCCCAGTCGATGGTGCGCAGTGAGCGAACCGTCGCGGTAATATCGCGCCCCAGAACATTAACGGTCAGCGTGTCACCAATCGCAAGGCCAAGACCATCAGCGACTTCTTTGCCAAGGCTGACTTCGGGTTCACCTGCATAATCTGTGGGCCACCAGTCGCCTTCCACCAAAGTGCTGCCCTTACCAAGCTCTTCCATGTAGCTTAGGCCGCGATCACCGCGCAGTACCCAGCGAACCTCCTGGTTCACCTCAACATCAGCAGCTGGCGTACCATTCAAGTGGGTTACGCGCCCCCGCAAATTGGGAATGGTCACAATATCCTGCACACCGTCGACAGACATTGCCGTTTCCTGGAACTCGTCGACTTGATAGGGCTGAATATCGAGCATGAAAAAGGCCGGTGCTTCCGATGGCACTTGTTCACCCAGCCGTTTTCCAAGGTTGCCTTCAATCAGGGCAAGACCAGCAAAAAGTGTTAGACCAAGTCCAAGCGACAGCACAACGGCGCCAGTGGCCGATCCGGGCCTGTGCAGGTTTGCAACAGCCATGCGAATGAGCGTATTTTTCGACCGGGGCGCCGCAGCAGCAGCTTTTTCAATTACCCAACTGGTGAGCCGTAGCAGCAAGAATGCGGCACCAGACCCCATCATAAACCCGGCAGCCAAGGCTTTGTTCTCCGACATACCCACCGCAAGCAGCACAACAATTGTCGCCGCCCCAAATATGGTCGATGTGTAGATCAGGCGCGGCCAGCGCGTTTCTGGCGCAACTATCGCGCGGAACAGACGAACAGCCGGCAGGTCACGGGCTTTTCCAAGCGGCCAAACTGCAAATGCGACCGTAATCATCAGGCCGTACACTGCAGCCAGGAACAGAGCAAATGGGTAAACGCCGCCATCCGGTTGCACTGGCAGGCTATCGGGTAGAAACTGTGCCAGCGTTCCGGGCAGCATCGCACCAAGGGCAAGGCCTGCGATAATGGCAACCAGACCAATCAGCACAATCTGAAGAAAATATGTCTGGAATACCGTTGAACCGTCTGCACCCAAAATCTTCATTGTGGCAATGGTTTTGGTTTTCCGGTCCATGTATCCACGCACCGCATTGCCGACGCCAACACCTCCAACGACTAGAGCCGATATTCCAACCAGTGTCAGGAACATTCCCATCTGCTCGATAAATCGACGAAGGCCTGGAGCGCTGGTGCCTCGGTCCCGTACGCGCCAGTTGGCATCAGGGAACTGTTCCTTGAGCTCTTCACGGAACAGGTCGACGTCTGCGCCAGCTGGCAGCCGCAGTTTGTAATAGAAGTTCACTAGGCTGCCCGTAGTAACAAGGCCTGTTTGCTCCAGGGCGCCGCGGCTGATCATTACGGTCGGGCCAAGCTGGAAGCCAAGGTTTGCCTTGTCCGGTTCCCTGTCGATCATGGCACGAATGTCAGCTTTAATCCGGCCGAAAACTAACCGGTCCCCCACGCCAACGTTCATTTTATCAGCGAGCAATGGGTCGATCGCGACACCCCAATAGCCGTTCACTTCTGAGAACAAGGCTTCATTGTCGAGTGTTGGCGATGTTTCGAATGAGCCGTAGAGCGGATACAAATTATCCACTGCACGCAGCTCCACGAGCGTCGAAGACGGGACGCCATCGACGCGCGCCATTGTGCGCAGACGGGCGGAATCCGAAATTTCACTTTGAGTTTCGAGCCAAGTGCGCGCGTCTGGCTCAAGCTGTGCCTGGAAAATATTGATTTCAACATCGCCGCCCAGAATGGATTGACCTTCACGCTCCAGCCCTTCCTGGATGGCGCGCGTGAGGGATCCGATGGCGGCAATGGCGGTGACACCCAAAATCAGGCATGCCATGAAGACTTTGAAGCCGTTCAGTCCGGCGCGAAGTTCCCGAAGCGCAAACTTGAGCGCGATCGGAGTATTGGCGTGGCGGGTAATCATGACTGAGCCGCTTTCGGCAGCAGGTCGGTGTCAATGCTAACCGACTGAGTGTCGCCAGTGTCATCCACTATGCGGCCGTCTGCCATTGAAATCACGCGGTCACAACGGTCAGCCAGTGCTGGGTCGTGAGTAACCAGAATGAGTGTTGACCCCCGGCTTTTCGACAAATCAAAAATCAGATCGATCACATCGCGCCCGGTTTTGCCGTCCAGGTTGCCGGTTGGTTCGTCGCCAAAAAGGATTGAAGGTTGCGGTGCCAGCGCACGGGCAAGGGCCACGCGCTGCTGCTCTCCACCTGACATTTGAGCCGGGTAGTGGTCCATGCGGTGCGCAAGTCCCACCAGCTCAAGCTCTTTGGAGGCAATATCAAACGCGTCATTCACACCCTTGAGCTCTAACGGCACGGCAACATTCTCAAGCGCTGTCATTGTTGGAATCAGATGAAATGCCTGCATGACTATGCCAATGTTGCTACGTCGATGACGCGCAAGGTCATCTTCGTCCGCACCTTCGAAGGCCATGCCATCAACAAGGACACCACCGGTTGTTGCCTGCTCAAGGCCAGTCATCAAGCTCATGAGAGATGACTTGCCGGAACCGGATGGCCCAACAACGCCGACTGTCTCGCCAGCTTCGATGGCGAAATTGATTTCTTTCAAGATGTTGACGGGCCCTGCACCGGACTCAAGTGTCAGTGAAACATTCGTAAGTTGAATTACTGGGTGTGGCTTTGTCATTGTAATTTTTTTCCTCACTGCCAAATATGTAGTTTCTTGTGTTTAATTACGTCCATAGCTAGGGACTCGGATCATGAAGGTCAATTACCTCACCAAAATATTATTTATGAAGCTCATTGCGGCTTTCACGCTAATTTTTGCGGTGGGAAGCACCAGTTTTGCGGCAGATGACAGCGAATCTGGCGACCCAATTGCCATTTTGGCGTTTGGTGACAGCCTGACAGCTGGTTATGGGTTGCCGGCGGGTGACGGTTTTGTTGATCAGCTGCAGGCCTGGCTGGCGAGCGAGCTCGGGGAGCCTGTGCAAGTGGTCAATGGCGGTGTGTCCGGCGATACGTCCACGGGTGGGCGCTCCCGGCTTGATTGGGCGCTCGCTCCGATCAAATCCGGCAAACCGGATTTGGTGATCATGGAGCTCGGTGCCAATGACGCGCTGCGCGGTGTGGCACCTGAGGTGACGCGCCAGAATATGGATGCCATGTTGGGCACCCTGAATGAGCGCGGGATTCCCACATTGGTGGCTGGCATGTTGGCCTCACCAAGCTGGGGACCTGACTATGAAGCATCTTTCAATGGTATTTTTCCGGACTTGGCCGAAAAATATAACATGCCTCTTTATCCCTTCTTTTTAGATGGTGTAGCGACAATTCCTGAACTTAATCAAGCGGATGGGATTCATCCGACCAAAGAAGGTGTCGCCATCATCATCGGGAAAATTGGCCCCATTGTGAAACAAGCCCTTTCGCGCTGATTCGATTCGGGTTAGAATCGGCACATCACCAGCATTGGAGGTGCGTCATGGCCCGACTTTTTGTTGCCTTAGAGCTGGATCCCCTATTGATTGAAGATTTGGATGAAGCTCGCGGCGGTGTTGAAAGCGCCCATTGGCAACGGGACAATCAACTTCATCTGACGCTTGCTTTCATTGGGGATGCATCCCGAAAAGTGAAACGTGAAATCGAAGATACGCTGTCGTGTATCCGGTTTGACCCGTTTGAATTGCAGCTTTCTGGCGTTGGTATGTTTGGGAAACCCAAACAACCCAAAGTGCTTTGGGCTGGTGTGGAAAACAAAAAGCCGCTCGTGCACCTGCATGAAAAAATTGCGGCTGCGCTGACGCAAATCGATGTTGAAACCGACCGCCGCCGGTTCAAGCCACACGTGACGCTGGCACGGTTTCGCCGCGGAGCACCTGCCCGCGTTGGTGACTGGTTAACCTACAACGAGCGGCTGCGTTCTCGTGCCATGTTGGTTGACAGATTTGTCTTGTTCTCCAGTGAACGCACATCCGAAGGGTCGTTCTATCGGCATGAAGCGGAATTTCACGCGGGCGGATTTGATATGCTTTCAGAAGAGATCGTGGACGAGAATGGTCAGCTGGACTGGCCTGCGGTTGGTGCTGCGTAATAGTTAGTCTGCGGTTGTTGTAGTCGAGTGAGCAGCCCGCAGCTCGATAAGCGTTTCTGCCATACTTAGGACGGCATCCATCACAACTTGCTGGCGTTGCCACTGCAAGAAATGGTTCATGCCCTCAAGCTTGACTATCTCAAGCTGTGCACTGTTCGCCATCGTGCGTTCCATAAAAGGTACATTGGCATAAGGCACCAGCTTGTCTTCCGTTCCATGAACGATGGTTACGGGCTGCGAGATGCTGGCAAGCCTCGGCTCCAGCAGGCGAAGTTCGTCTTCAAGGGCGATGAGTTCTCGGTTGGCGTTTCTGAACATGCGGGGTAACAGCCAGCTGATCGGTGGGACATTTCCGACATACTGAATAAAGCGTACATCCTCCAGATCAGGGTCTAGCGCACCCGCGAGCACCAATATGCCACCCACTTCATCAGGATAGTTAGCGGCTGCTGCCGCAACAACGGGACCACCTAGCGAATGGCCCGCAAGAATGGTTTTCTTGCCATGCCGGGTTTCAAGCAAAGGCGCCAACGCCGCTGCCTGGGCATCCAGTTCCACTACATCGCCTTTTGGTCGGGTGAAGCCAAAGCCGGGGCGGTCAACCGCAATAAACTCAAAGCCGTCTGGTACATTACGCAGCAAACCGTTCCAGTTGCTGGCGGCATCACCCGGCGTACCGTGCACAAAAATCACGCGTTGACCATCAGGGTCGCCTGCGCGCAGGTAGCTGACCTTGGTTTCGTCTTCCAGTGCAACAGTTATGGTTTCGCGGGCTATGAAGTCGTCGCTGACGAAGTCTGGGTCGCTGTCAATCAATAGCCCTGCACAGCCTATCAGGGCAAAGGGCAGAATAAAAATCGCGACCCAAAATCGCAGTGATGTAAGTATTTTTTTCATTCGTGACACGGGTTTTGCTTCTTTGTCCAGCGGAGCATGCAAGCAGCTTAGCGAAACGTAAGCCGACTTTCATTTCACATTGACTTGAGGCCCGATGATCCGGTTTTCAAGCTATTTCGTAGCGACAGTAACGTCTTAAAATCGTCATTTTGCGAAATCGCTACCTCACGCTAAAAGGGTGGAGTTCTGAAGGAGGGATAGATGAACCTTTCACGTCGCCATCTGTTGCGCGGTGCAAGCCTATTGGGTGTTGCAGCATTTTCAAAGCCGCTGTTGGCGGCAACGCCTTGGATCACCGGTAGTGCAAAATTTATCGATTATCCCTTTAAGCTGGGTGTCGCATCAGGAGACCCACTACCCACAGGTTTTGTTATCTGGACGCGGCTTGCGCCGTCACCACTTGACGCTGCCGCAACCGGCCCGGAACCGATAGTCGTTGGCTATGAAATCGCCCTTGATGAACAATTCAAACAGCCCGTGCAAACAGGTCGCGTCGTCGCTTATCCTGAGAATGCACATGCCGTTCATGTGGACGTGGAAGGTCTTGCACCGGGCAGGCCGTATTTTTACCGCTTTACAGCGGGCGGTGAGATCAGTCCGACCGGCCGGGCAGTTACAACGCCAGTACAAGGTGCGGCGGTAGACCGTTACAAATTTGTTTTTGCGTCCTGTCAAAACTATGAAGAAGGCTACTTCAAAGCCTACCGCGATATGGTCGCGCAGGACCCTGATTTGATCATCCACTTAGGCGATTATATCTATGAGCGAAGTTACGGCGATGGCTTTCGGCGCTCTCCGGTTGGGGATGCACGGTCGCTCAATGATTACCGCCAGCTGCATGCGATCAGTAAACTGGACAAAGACCTGCAGCTTGGTCACGCGCACACCAGCTGGATGTTTACCTGGGATGATCATGAAGTCGCCAATGATTATGCTGGCGATCAGGATGAAGACTATGAACCCGTTGAAACATTCCTCAAGAGGCGGGCGGCAGGGTACAAAGCCTATTTCGAACATTTGCCGATACGGGGTGCGGCAAAGCCTAAAGGTCCAGATGCGCAGCTTTATCAACGGGTGACCATTGGTGACATTATGCAGGTACACATGCTGGACACGCGTCAGTACCGCGATGACCAACCCTGCCAAACACCCGAAGACGGTGGTTGGCGTATGATACCCGGCACCTGCGATGAACGGCTCGACCCCAGCAGGTCCATACTTGGCGAGGAACAGGAACGTTGGCTGACATGGGGGCTCAGACGCTCCCGCGCCAAATGGAATGTTATGGCGCAAGGCATGCTTTTCTCAAAACATGACTATCAGGTTGGTGAAGGTGAGCAGTTTGGCAGCGAATATTGGGACGGCTACACCGGGTCCCGGGACCGTATTTTGCAAACCATTGAAGAACGCGAGGTTTCCAACCCAGTTATTATTGGTGGTGACGTTCACGCAACATATGTGTGTGACGTGAAAAAGGATTTTGATGATCCATCTTCTCCGACACTTGCCAGCGAGTATGTTTGCACGTCGATTACCAGCAGCAACTGGAGCCACGATCGCAATACGGAAACCCTGGCGGATAACCCGCACATAAAGCTCTATGAAGGGCGCTACAGGGGCTACAGCCTGTGTACTTTAACGCAAGATCAGATGACCACGGATTTGCGCGTGGTAAATGATGTGCGAAGTCCTGATCTGGAAGCCCGCACATTGAAATCTTATATTGTTGAAGATGGGCGCCCGGGTCCGCAGCTTGCCTCGGGCTAATTCCGGCGATTGGCTACTCGAACTTTGACAGGATCGCCTCAACTTGATGCACATAACCGCCGCCAAATAGCCTGACGTGCACGAGAAGCGGCCAAAGCTTGTAAATGTGTTTTCTTGTGGATTCGAATTCAGGTTCGATCGGGCTGATGCTGGAATAGGCGTCAAAAAAGTCAGACGCCAACCCGCCCATCATCTCAATGAAAGCCAGGTCCACTTCGGCATGGCCATAGGAAATGGCTGGGTCGATAAACCCTGCGGCACGGTCCCCGTCCAGTAGCATGTTGCCCGACCACAAATCCCCGTGCAGCAGACTGGACGGCGGCGTGGCAGGTAAAAAGTCGGAGAGATTCGCAGCCAAGCCTTCTACGCGGTCCATCAGTTCAGTAGGCATTTTCCCCGTGCGTGTAGCACTGCCGGCCATTGCGAGCAGTCGATGTTCAGTAAAAAACTCAACCCAGTTACCGCTTGCTTTGTTTTGTTGGGGCAGTGGGCCGATGTAAGTGTCTTTGTCAAATCCGTAATAGGGCCTGCTGCCTTTTGGGCGAACTGTGTGCAGGTCTGCAATATGGTGCGCAGCATCAATAGAAGCTGCTGCAAGGTCGGTTGCGCCAGAGTGGGCAATATAGCTGATGACCAACAGGCCTTTTGTTTGAAACAAAACGTCCGGCACGGGTATTCTGGATTTGGATTTCAGGTGCTTCAGCATCATTTTTTCAACCGCAGTTGTGTCAGGCTGGTCCATACGCGGGCGCTTGGCCACTACGCTGCGGCCATCTTCAAGCGACAGCAATGAGACATCTGCGATATCACCACCACTCAGAGGGCGAGACTTAACAATGCGCGCCCCTAAAGCTGCTTCAAGTTTTGTTGAAATTGAACCAGCCATACCTCAAAAATGCCGCTCTTTAATATGGATCATCAGCCGTTTGGCCGCTTCTGCCCCAGCTTCAAAGCACCGGTCAAATCCATCATCCGAGCCATAATAAGGATCCGGCATTTCTTCGCCTAAAAGGTCGGGAGCGAAAGACAGAAACAGTTGAATACGGTCCTCATATCCTGATGGGCACCGGGCAACCAAGTCAGCCATATTGTCATGATCCATCACCAGAATATGGTCAAATTCCGTGAAGTCACTAGCGACCACTTTGCGGGATCGCTGTCCGGAGATGTCAATGCCATTTTTACGAGCGGTTTCCTGAGCGCGCCTGTCTGGTGGTGACCCAGCATGATACCCAATGGTGCCCGCGCTATCGACGTTGATGCGGTCCATAAGTCCGGACTGAATAACCTCTGCTCGGAACAGGCCTTCAGCCATCGGGGAGCGACAAATGTTGCCCATACAAACAAAAAGTACCGATACCACCCATATCCCCCTTGTGATTGCGTTTCAGCGCGGTAGGCTTGCAATAATTGAAGAATGACTGTGCCAAAAGGAGTGGGGGCTGGCCAGATATAAAAATATCGTTGTACTGACAGGCGCTGGTATATCAGCAGAGTCCGGTGTTTCCACGTTCCGGGATGCTGGTGGCTTATGGGAAAAGCATCGAATTGAAGATGTTGCGACCCCGGAAGCCTTTGCCCGCAACCCCGATCTGGTGCAAGGGTTTTATAATCAGCGTCGTGCTCAGCTTTTTTCAGTTGAACCCCACAGCGCCCATATTGCCCTTGGGAAACTTGAACAGTTGCACGACGGCAATGTCACGATTGTCACGCAAAATGTTGACAATCTGCACGAGCGCGGCGGCAGCAAAAGTATTATTCATATGCACGGAGAACTGTCCAAGGTGCGCTGCACCCATTGTCGGACAGTGTTTGAATGGCTGGAGGACTGCACGCAGGAAACAGTGTGTCCAGCCTGCGGAAGTGTTCCAGCGCTGAGGCCTCATATTGTTTGGTTTGGCGAAATGCCCTTTGACATGGACCGAATCGAAAACCTGCTTTATGAATGCGATTTGTTTGTGTCTGTTGGCACAAGTGGCAATGTTTACCCGGCGGCTGGTTTTGTTTCTGCGGTCAGGTCTTATGGCAAGGCTCATACCATTGAAGTGAACCTGGAACCAAGTGAAGGCGCAAGCTATTTCGCTGAAACACGGCATGGTTTGGCAGGAGAATTACTGCCTGACCTTGTGAATGAACTTTTGGACTGAAGGACCCTATTATGAGTGATCGCCCAACCGAAATGACAGATGCAGAACGTGACGAAGCAATGGCAGATCTTGCGGGGTGGGCTTATGATGTGGATGCCAAGGCAATTACGAAGACCTTTATGTTCTCGGATTTCAGTGAAGCCTGGGGCTTTATGAACCGCGCTGCACTGCTCGCTGAAAAAATGGATCACCATCCAGAATGGTTCAATGTTTACAACCGGGTAGAGGTTAAAATGACAACCCACGATGCCGGTGGTGTGACAAGTTTTGATATGGATATGGCTGCTGCGATGGAGAGCTTCGCAGCTTAAGCTTTGCGATCCTGCCATTCTTGCGGCACGAAGCGCGTGTCGAGCGGGTCTGAGATGCTATCGAACGTAGCATTCTCAATCAGTTCAAAATTGGCAACCAGCATAATTTTATTGATTGTCGCGTGATCGTCGGCAAGCGGCAGGTAGAGTGTGCTTGCCTGTTTATAGTCTGCCTTTGGCCCGACATAAGGCACAGCGCAGTACAGCGGGTTCCTGTCTTCGTAAACACCTTCAAGGATGGACCAAAGCCCACTACCGGGGCCCTTGCCATCAAGTTCGCGTAAACTGCGCCCGGTGTAGTCGTCATGCAGGAAGCTTCGGAGCCAAGTGCCGATCAACCGGTATCGAAAATCAAGCGGGTCGTGCTCTATGTCAATCACACCCACTTGAGACATGCGACTGCGCAGGTCGGTAATTTTTATTTCTGATCTTGCTGGAAATATGCCGCCTTCCTTGGGGCAGGCATCGAGCCAATATTGCAGCACAAATTCCTGTGTTGTGCTCATTTTCATGAGACCGCTCCTGCGCCCCCCGTGCAGCACTGTGAACCTTAATTAGTCTAAAGTGGATGTATTAACAATTACGAAACGTTGCAGTTTATGGCTTTGTGATCCAATGCCGCAGCAGGTCGTGGGCAATTGCCAACGGGGGTGGCACAAAAAAGTCCGGCGTTTCGCCGCGCATTGCGGCCTCAATCTGGTCTTTTGTAACCCAGCGGGCATCATCAATCTCTGTTTCGTCCAGCGTTAGCTCCATGCTCTCAGCTTCCGCCGTACACCCGATCATCAAGCTGGATGGCCAAGGCCAGGGCTGGTTGGCAATGATGCGTACGTTAGAGACTTTAATGCCCGCTTCTTCCATCAGCTCGCGCGCAACGGCCTCTTCAATCGTTTCGCCCGGTTCCATAAATCCTGCCAGCGCAGAGAAAAAGCCCGGTGGTAATTGCGGCCCGCGTCCTACCAGTGCTTTGTCGCCGTTTGTTGCCAGCATGATAACCACCGGGTCGGTGCGCGGGAAATGGCTGGCACCGCAGTTGGGGCATGACCGCTCGTACCCGGCTTTGGAGAGCTCTGAAGCCGCGCCGCACTTTGCGCAAAATTTATGCGTTTCATGCCAGCTCAGCATGGATTTCGCCTGCGCAACGATGCCCAGCTCAGGGTGCGCTGTTCCAATTTTCATGGCCAGTGCGCGGGCATCGCGAAATTTGGCGTCGGGAAACAGGCCATCAAAATCCGATTCTTCACCGGTCAGACTAGCGGCATATCGTGGTGCACCATCATCCAATCCAAGAAAAATAGTGGTATCGAGCGGCAGGAAGGCACATTGCCTTTGGCTCAGCCATTTGATCGCGCCCACCGGGTCGCTCAAGATTTGACCTTCCAGCAAAACCATGATGCGTGCATCTGACTGATGCAGCATATCATTCATGGTTTCTGGGAGCTTTCTGAGGTGATCCGCCCGATCAAGTGGATTGCCGGAAAAGAATGTCTGGATGTCTTGAACTGCCATACCTGTGCCTTGTGCCCCCGCGATAAAAGTTACTTAGCGCGTGCGAATCCGCTTGCAAGTGGAATAATCACACGCCATATAAGCCGCGGGAGAGCCGGCGGACATGCCGCTCGCCAATCCGGTCAGGTCCGAGAGGAAGCAGCCGTAACGAGTAATGGCCTGGGTCGTGCAGGCTTTCCCACCTTCCTAAATCCCACAAAATTTATCTCCTTTGAGCCCTTCAAGATGCTTTCATGGGCTGCGTAATCCTGCTAGTCATGGATCATTCCCAAACGGAGTGTTTGACGTATGAGTGACGCGCCAATGTCAGATTCTGGTCCCGAATCTGGGTCAGAAAACTATCGGGTTCTTGCCCGCAAATATCGACCAGCTGATTTTGATAGTCTGATCGGCCAGGAAGCCATGGTGCGCACGCTCTCAAACGCCATTGATACAGGCCGCCTGGCGCATGCATTTATCCTGACCGGCGTGCGCGGAGTGGGGAAAACCACGACGGCGCGCATCATTGCAAAAGCGCTGAACTGTACAAATTCAGATGGGCCAACAATTTCGCCGTGCGGCGTGTGCGACAATTGCAAGTCCATTGCCGAAAGCCGTCATGTAGACATTCTGGAAATGGATGCGGCGTCACGCACGGGTGTGGATGATATCCGCGAGATTATTGAAAGCGTACGCTATGCGCCCGTTTCCGCTCGATACAAGATCTACATCATCGACGAAGTGCACATGCTTTCGAAGTCGGCGTTTAATGCGCTTCTCAAAACGCTTGAGGAACCGCCGGAGCATGTGAAGTTCATTTTTGCCACGACAGAGATCAGGAAACTGCCAGTTACGGTGCTATCCCGCTGTCAGCGATTTGACCTGAGGCGGGTGGAATCAGATGTGCTGGTTGCGCATCTGGACAAGCTTGTGAAAGCAGAAGACTGCACTGCAGAAGAAGGCGCACTTGCACTGATCGCACGCGCGGCGGAAGGCTCTGTGCGAGACAGCCTGTCGCTGCTCGACCAGGCAATCGCGCACGGCGCTGGGTCGGTGACCGAAACCCAGGTGCGCGATATGCTGGGTCTGGCTGACCGGGCGCAGGTGTTGGACCTCTTTCAACAAATCATGAAAGGCGAAATCGCTGAGGCACTTAAAACGTTGCGCAGCCAGTATGATTCTGGAGCGGATCCAGTGGTGGTTATCAATGATCTTTTAGAAGTGGCGCACTGGCTAACACGCCTGAAAGTGACGCCTGACACTGGCATTGATACACTTGTCTCTGAAGCTGAAAAAGAGCAAGGCGGCAAAATGGCAGCTGAGCTTTCGATGCCGCATCTGACGCGCGCCTGGCAGATGTTGATGAAGGGCCTCGGTGAAGTCCGTGTGGCCCCCAGTGCCATCGCCGCAGCCGAGATGGTTCTCATTCGCATGGCCTATGCGTCAGGTCTGCCGAACCCAGCCGATCTTGTGAAAAAACTGCAGAGTGCGCCGGCGGGGCCCGCCGCGCAAATGCAGGCCGCACCAAATGGAGCGCCCTCTGGGCCACCATCGGCTACTGCACCCACTATGGCTCCCACTGCCCAGCGGTCTGCTGATGTGGTGGCTTTGCGTGCCGAACCTCCGGGAGATCACCCAAAGCACCCGATGCCGGTAAGCTTTGAAAAGTTGGTGGCGCTGTTTCAGGCGGAAAAAGAGGGTATCCTTGCAACTGTTCTGACGGACCATGTGCGGCTTGTAGATTACAAACCCGGTGCCTTCACCATCACTACCACCGGTCGCACACCAAATGATTTTGTTATGCGGGCGAAACAATGCCTGAAGGCCTGGACCGGTGCGGACTGGATGATCAGCATCAATAAGGGGTCCGAAGGTTCAACCACGCTCAAAGAGCAGCATGAAGCGCGCGATAAAAAGCGTCGTGACGAAACCATGGCAGACCCCAATGTGAAGGCTCTCATGGAAGTATTCCCGGAAGCACGATTGCTCGCGGTTCGCGACCGCCGCACACTGGACGAGCAGATCGAAGCCGCGGAAGCCGATGACGCCGCGCTTGATTTCAGCGAGGACGCTGATGACAAGAGCGAGTTTGATTTCTAGAATAAAAAAGGACGAATCCTGTGAAAAACCTTACGGAAATGCTCAAAAAAGCGCAGGAAATGCAGGCAAAAATGGGCGACATGCAGGCGGGCTTAGAGGATTTGACCGTCGAGGGTGTCGCCGGTGCTGGCATGGTAAAAGTCACATTGAATGGCAAAGGCGATATGAAGGCTGTTTCGATCGACGACAGCCTGTTCAATTCTGAAGACCGGGAAGTGCTAGAGGACTTGATTTTGGCCGCGCACAATCAGGCAAAGGCTAAAGTGGCTGATGCGGCCGCCGAGCAGATGAAAGACCTTGCCGGCGGCATGGGCCTGCCCCCTGGTTTCAAGATGCCATTTTAGGGCCGCACCGGTTTGGCAAAGCAAACCAAATCGCTCAAAGAATGGGTGGAGGAGCTGATTTCCCTTGAGATGGAAGGTGCCAGTCTTGAAGACTGGTATGCCCGCGCGCAAGCGATGGTCGAGACCCTGCAAAGTGACCCCAATGGCGCTGCCATTCCCGAAGAAATCTGGCATTTTCTATCGGACGCAGACAACCGCGCCGAAGACCCCAGGTACGGCGTTGAGGAACTCCACAAAATCATGACCTTAATGGACATCGATGCCTAAGCCTTGCTTCACTTATGTGCTTGGTAGCGTGAAGGACGGCGTGGGTCGCACCTATGTGGGCTGGACGAATGATCTCGAGAAGCGGCTCGCTGCCCACAATGCTGGCACGGGGGCCAAATCTACCCGTGGGCGGCAGTGGGTTATCCTCCACACGGAAGAATTTAAAAATCGCTCAGACGCCATGAGCCGGGAATGGCACTTGAAACGGGACCGGAAATTCCGCAAACAGTTGCTCGAGGACTTTCTGAAAAAGGATACCTGATGCCGCGTTCCCACGGTGCCGATATTGATAAACTCATTCAGCTCCTGGCAAAACTGCCGGGCCTTGGGCCACGCTCGGCCCGGCGCTCGGCCCTACAGATGCTGAAGAAAAAAGACAGTGTCATGGTGCCGCTTGCGGCGGCGCTCAAGGATGTAGCGGACCGCGTACAGGTCTGTAAAATATGCGGCAATGTGGATACCCACAACCCCTGCCATGTATGCGAAGACCCTCGCCGTGACCAATCTGTGATTTGTGTGGTTGAAGAAGTGGCAGATCTTTGGGCGCTCGACCGCTCGGAGACGTTCAAGGGCCGCTATCATGTGTTGGGCGGCACGCTATCTGCGCTTGATGGAGTTGGACCGGACGACCTGAATATCGCTGGCCTGATTGACCGCGCGTCAGCTGAAGGTGTGCAGGAAATCATCCTTGCGCTCAACGCAACGGTCGATGGTCAAACTACCAGTCACTATATTGCAGAGCGGCTATCTGATTGTGATGTAAAGGTCACTGCGCTCGCGCACGGCGTGCCCGTGGGCGGCGAGCTCGATTATCTGGATGATGGTACGCTTGCGGCGGCCCTCCGCGCACGCGGCGCGGTCGAGTAGCGCATGCCCAAGAAGATGGTTTGCAACATCTTCACCGTTCTTTAAGGTGAACCGCGGTCCTACTAGGATGGCAGGGGCAAAGAATGCAGATATCAGTTGTTATACCGGCTTATAACCGTGCACATGTGATCGGTGAAACAATCGATGGGATTTTAGCGCAGTCTCGGCCCGTGGACGAAATCATTGTCGTTGATGATGGCTCCGTCGACAACACAGTAGACTTTCTCAAGGAACGGTACGGCGAAAAAGTGCGCATTCTTCAGCGCCAAAACGGCGGCGTTGAGGCTGCGAGAGACCAAGGGGTTCGGGCGGTGAGCCACCCTTGGGTTGCTATTTGTGATAGCGATGACATTTGGTTTCCAACTCATATTGAACAGCTTTGTGCGCTTCATGAAAAGTTCCCGGACTGCGGCTTACTATTCAGTAATTTTGAAGAGTTTGGCCCAACAGCCGTTCATGCAGACAAGTTTGCTAGTGCGCCGGAAGGGTTTTGGCAGGCTGCAGAAGCTTCAGATGGTGAATTAATAAAACTTGGTCGCGGCAAGATGCCTTTGCTCTTGAGTTTTAACCCCGTTTTTACGTCAGCTAGTATGTATAGAAGCGACTTGTATGCGGAGATTGGCGGCAACAATTTGGCGTTTGCCCGCAAGTTGGCGGCAGATGCCGACCTGACACGCAGATTTGCAATTGCCACCGGTCTGGCCGCTAACAACCGCATTACTGTTCAGGTGAGAAAAGATGGAAACAATATGTCATCTGACAGCACAGCTGTAGACCTGGGGCGGATCGAAATTTTAAAGCAGAACATTTTGGATGGTGGTGTATTCGAACCTTACAAGGCAGATATCGATGACAGCATCATCGAAACGGCCATTAGAGTTATGCAGGGGGCCTTTGCTTACCGTGACATGAAGTCGTTTGAAGCTGCGGCAGCTCATGTGCCGTTGAGTCGTATGGATACAGCTTTGCGCGCCAAAAAAATCATTGCCGCTTTGCCGGGTCCTTTGCGCAGCGCCATATTTGCATTTTATGGCCTGATTTCCAGGGAAAGTACATGACCCAAACATTAAAGCATAAAGGTCAATGCCACTGCGGTGCTGTCACCTTTGAAGTGCGCGCGCCAGCCGAGCTGGACATTCTTTCATGCACTTGCTCAATGTGTGACATGACAGGCTTTCTGCACTTGATTGTTGAAGATCAGGATTTCGAAATAACGTCGGGGCAGGATAATCTGACTGAGTATCGGTTTAACACCGGTACCGCACGTCACTTGTTTTGCAAAACCTGCGGCATCAAACCGTTCTATGTACCAAGAAGTCACCCGGACGGCTGGTCGGTGAATGTCAACTGCCTGAACAAAAGCACGATTAAAAACTTGAACGTGTCGGAGTTCGATGGTGCCAATTGGGAAGACAATATCAAGACAATTCGCTGAAAAGGGAGTGACGGCGACCGCGGTGCTTATGCATCTGGGGGGGGTGAACGGTCGCCGCCAACGTTGGGCAAACTATCGCACGACCGTCTTGAGCAGGGGTGTGGGCTCAACGGTACGGGCATTTTGGCATTTTGCAAAAGCAAACAGAGCTGCACAAAAAGTGCCCGTGGGGGTGCACCAAGTCGCATCAACTACTCAATCATACCAAATACACGCAAAAGGAGAAGTAAAATCGAAAATTTTACCTTTAGTTGTGTTTTTGGGGCGCTTTAGCCCAGCAATTCTGCGAGGATCAATTCGTAGATTTTGGTCAAAGATTCGATGTCCGATACGGCAACATGCTCATCAATTTTATGCATGGTGGCACCAACAAGGCCAAACTCGACCACGGGGCACATATCTTTTATGAAGCGAGCGTCCGATGTGCCGCCTGTCGTTGACAGTTCCGGCATTTGCCCCGTAACGGCTTTAACGGCTTTTGATACTGCGTCAGACAGAGGGCCTTTTTCGGTCAGGAAACTGTCACCGGAAACCCACCAGTCAATTTTATAGTCTTCACCGGCGCGGTCCATGCGGCGGATCAGTTCTTGCTGCAGGCTTTCTGGCGAATACTCATTGTTAAATCGTACATTAAATCGGGCATGAGCTTCGGCTGGGATCACGTTATGACTGTCGTTACCAACTTCCACATTCACAATTTCAAGATTTGATGGCTGGAACAGATCATTGCCCGCATCGAGGGGTTCTTTTTCAAGCTCGGCGAGCACTGCTACAAGCGCTGGAATAGGGTTTTTAGCACGGTCCGGATAGGCCACATGGCCCTGTATGCCCTCAACCATCAACATGCCATGCAGGCTGCCGCGGCGTCCCACCTTGACCATTTGCCCGAGTTCCAGGGGGTTGGTTGGTTCCCCGACCACGCACATGTCTATTTTTTCGCCGTTTTCTGTCATCCAATCGAGCACTTTTTTGGTGCCATTGATTGCGGGGCCTTCTTCGTCCCCGGTGATTAGAAGAGAAATGGAGCCGTTGGGGTCGACGGTTTCCAGAAATCGGCTAACTGCAGCGACAAATGCAGCGATGGCAGATTTCATGTCGGACGCGCCGCGACCGAACAGATTGCCGTCTCGTATCTCGGCTGCAAAAGGATCGACGCTCCAGTTTTTGAGCGCGCCAACCGGTACCACATCGGTATGGCCTGCAAAACAAATGTTGGGAGAGTTTTCGCCGCGCCGTGCATAGAGGTTTGGCACCGGGTCGGTGCCTTCTTCTTCAAAAGTAAGTTTTTCACATTTGAAGCCAAGCGCTTCAAGCTCAGAAGCCAGCAAATCAAGCGCGTCGCCAGTATCCGGCGTTATGCTCGGATGACGGATCAGATCCTGGGACAGTTTAATGGGGTCGACAGTAGCCACGTTAGTCTCTCAACAGATCATTTATGGACGTTTTGGACCGGGTGCGCTCATCAACACGCTTCACGATCACCGCGCAATACAGGCTTGGGCCCATGGACCCATCAGGCAGAGGCTTGCCTGGCAATGAACCGGGCACCACCACGCTGTAAGCCGGTACACGGCCAATGAATGTTTCGCCAGTGGCACGGTCAATAATTTTTGTGGATGCGCCAAGGAAGACGCCCATGGAAAGCACAGACCCTTCTTCAACCACTACGCCTTCGGCGACTTCCGCGCGCGCACCGACAAAGCAATTGTCTTCAATAATCACTGGACCAGCCTGCAGGGGCTCCAGAACACCACCAATGCCAGCACCACCAGAGATGTGAACATTCTTACCAATTTGGGCACAGCTGCCTACGGTCGCCCATGTGTCAACCATAGTGCCTTCGTCCACAAAAGCGCCCAGGTTCACGAAGGAGGGCATCAAAACGGCGCCTTTGCCAATGAAAGCTGACCTGCGAACGATGGCGCCTGGCACGGCGCGGAAACCTGCCGCAGCAAACTGTTGTGCGCCCCAACCCTCAAATTTACTAGGCACCTTGTCCCACCAGTTGGTGTTTTCGCCTGGTCCGCCTGCAATGGTTTCCATTTCGTTCAGCCGAAATGAGAGCAAAACAGCTTTTTTAAGCCACTGGTGTACTTCCCAGTCACCGCCAGATTTACTGGCCACACGCAGAGTGCCATCGTCCAAAAGCCCCAAAGCCTCATTCACGGCGTCGCGCACGGCACCCGTTGTGCGACTATCGATGGTGTCGCGGGCTTCAAAGGCGTCATTAATGGTTTGTTCGAGTGTGGCAGTGTCCATTGTGGGCTCTTTCTTATTCAATTGCGGGCAGCAACAATTTTGCAGGCTCTAAAAAGCGCGCAAACAATAGCGTTCCTCTGCTGCAAGTCAATCCAATGTGGGTTCACGAAAACGGCATGCATCGATCGGCAAATGTGTCACGCTTTTCCGGATAAAAATCCTTTCAGCCAATTGTTCAGCAAGTCCGTTTCCGCATGCACTGATTTTGGGTCATGCCCCTGCTCACCCCATACTGAACCTGTATTGATCCAAACAGTCGCCATCCCAAGGGCATGTGCCGGAACCAGATTACGGGCCATGTCTTCAAACATGATGGCTCGGGCAGGGTTCACATCATGATCAACGAGAAACTTATCGTACACGTGCGGTTTGGGTTTTGGATCCAGATCCGCAGCATGAATATCAAAAATACCTTCCATCAGATCTGCAACACCAAGCCTCTCTAGTACACGCTCCGCATAGGTTTGGTCAGCGTTTGTAAATACGATGCGCCGACCATCCAGCGCTTCCAGCGATTGTCGCAGCGCCGGGTCTGCCTTAATGGGTTCCATATCTATGTCATGCACAGCATCCAGATAATGGTGGGGATCCACATTGTGGTTTTCCATCAGACCCTTAAGTGTGGTGCCATGGTTGACCAGATATTGCTTTTGCAGTGCCCGAGCTTCTACAGGGTCCAGCGACAGTAAATTCTGGACATATTCCCCAATCTTTACATCAACTTGCGCGAACAGGTTGCTTTCTGCAGGGTACAAGGTGTTATCCAGGTCGAAAACAAAAATGTCTCGGTCTTGGAACTCTTCAGATATAGGCGGGTGCTGGGACACATTTGATCCAATCTGGTGATAAAAGAGCAATTTGCATTGCTTCATTGGCGTTAAAACAACTTTAACCCTGTCCTCTTACCCTACAGATAGATTGGATTCTAGGCCGAACAGTTGCGGTTCTGGGACATTGGGTGCGGGACGGCATGTTGAAATTCCTAAAAAGCCAGAATAGCTCAGTGGCATCGCTCGCTGACTCGTCGTCGTGTGCCATTACGATTGGCAGTGATGATCAGATCATGGAGCGAAGCGCCAGCGCGGATCCGCTGGCGAATGCCTGGCTTGATAATCAGGCGGATATAAGGGCTGCTGTAGCAAGTGCAAGGGCCGGCGGAGCTGTTGCGGAAACGCGCTGGGCTCGTGACGGCGGCGCCAGATACAGCATAACAGTGGTGGCCCGTGAAAAAGACATCCTGGTTGTCGCCAAGGATACGACG
This sequence comes from Kordiimonas sp., assembly GCA_963921265.3. GTDB lineage: Bacteria > Pseudomonadota > Alphaproteobacteria > Sphingomonadales > Kordiimonadaceae > Kordiimonas. The sequence goes on along the minus strand of OZ001196.2, from coordinate 1,746,534 downwards.
GTTGCTGACAAGATGACCCAGGCTCTCTTGGATAGTAGATCTCTATTTAAAGGGCTGCTTGATCGGGCAGTGGATTTGAGTTTTGAGGTGGATGCCAACCGAAACTTTGTTTTCCTCTCACCTTCTGAGGCGTTTGGCCAAGTCGTAGAAGGCTGGCTTGGGCGCAGCGCCGACAGTTTTTTCTGGAGTGCTGGCCGTGCACCTGCCCGCAATCCTTTCTCAGTTCGAGCAGAAAGCACATTTGATGAAGTTGCGGTCACTTTGCCTGACAGATCATCCGGCTGGGTGAGCTTTTCGCTAGAACCTCGTTTTGACGGTGACACATTTGTTGGCGTGCGGGGTGTTTGCCGCGATGTCTCCGATCAGGTGGAGGATGGCCGACAGACCCGCAAAGACAACTTACGCCTCGCCCTGCAGCAACGCATAGTGGGTCTCTTGAATACAGCCCATACGGCTGAGGAGCTGCTTGATAACGCATCGACTGAACTTCTGGAGGTTCTGCGCGCAGAACAGGTATGGGCAATTGTAAAATACCCTGAAGGGTTGGTGCCAGCGGCTGTCTGCGGCGAAAGCACATTTTTGCCGAATATCGACAAAATTTGGCGCGACCTTGAAGAAGCTGGCGAGCCGATCGCAGAGGTGCGCGATGACGATATGATCCATCTTGTGGTGCGGCTGGAGGAAAATGAAAAAGGCATTGGCATGTTGGTGATGTGCCGCGATACGCAGAATTTCCCCTGGTCCAACCAGGAGCGGACCTTGCTGAAGGACATCATGACATCCCTCGCTGCGGCCTTTGGTAAAGCCCAGTTGATCAATCGTCTGGAGCGCTTGTCTTCAATTGATGAGCTCACGGGCATTATGAACAGGCGCGCTTTTGTCGACTCAGTGGAACGGCGACTGCGCCACCAATGCCGTTCCGGGCAATCGGGGTGCTTGTTATTTGTCGACCTGGATCACTTCAAGGAAGTGAATGATACGCTTGGCCACAAGGCTGGTGACCAGGCAATTAAGCTGGTGGCTGACACCATGCAAACGCTTGTGAGGGCGTGTGACGTGGTGGGCCGTTACGGCGGCGATGAGTTCGTTTTATGGATTGAAGACATCGCCCCTGCGGATGCGGCTTTGAAGGCGCGCGCCCTCATTGATGCCATGCCAGGCATCCGTGAAAAAATTGGCGGCGGTCATCTGCAACTGTCCGCGTCCGTTGGTGTGTGCCCGTCTGTGCCCGGAATTGATCTTTCTTTCATTGAAATGTCAGAGCGCGCAGATGCTGCGCTTTATGAAGTGAAAAAAGCAGGGCGCAGCAACGTCGCGCTCGCTGCTACACCATCATCAGAAAAAATTTCGGCAGGGGGTGCTGTTTGATGCTCAAAAAGCTGAAATCCATGTTTGCGGGTGAGAAAGACCTGCCCCAGACACTAAGCGTTGAAGATGAGCAGAATATTCTTAAAGCGGGCTCCGAACGGCAAAAGCGTCAACTGGCGAGCCGCAAAGACGCACGCCCAGAGGTTCTTTATTATCTGGCAGAAGATGACGCTGTTTCTGTAAGGCGCGCAATTGCAGCAAACCCGTCAACACCGATCCAAGCCGACGAAATCCTGAAAAATGATCAGGATGACGAAGTGCGCGCTGAACTCGCCCGAAAAATTGGCCGCCTGGTGCCTGATATGTCGTCGGACGAACAGAAGTCTGTTCGTGAAAAATCCATCAAGCTTCTTGAAGAACTGGCACAGGACCAATTGCCCAAGGTCCGGGCAATGGTCGCGGAAGAGATCAAGAAAACGGAATTTGTGCCAAAAAGCCTGGTGGACCGTTTGGCACGCGATATCGAGGATATCGTCTGTGGTCCTATTCTTCAGTATTCACCGCTCCTCAATGATGATGACTTGCGTGAAATCATAGCTGCAGGAACCAGCTCCAAAGCCCTTGAAGCGATTGCGCGCAGGGAAGCTGTCAGTGAAGATGTTTCCTCCGATATTGCAGGTACACTTGATGTGCCGGCTATCGCAGCTCTGCTGACAAACTCCAATGCGCAAATTCGCGAAGACACATTGGATCAGATTATCTCACAGGCAGAATCGGTTGAAGACTTGCACAAGCCGCTGGCGTTAAAGCCGCAACTGTCCGTGCGTGCGATGAAACGCATCGCCGGATTTGTGGCGTCTGCACTGGTGCATGCGATGATGGAACAAAGTGAACTTTCAGAAGATCAAGCCGAGGAACTTTTAGAGAAAGTACGCGAGCGTTTGGCCGCCGAAAAAGTTGGTGATGACGAAACCAAAAAACTCGCTCTCAAGGCACAAGACTTCTATGAGCGTGGCATGCTTAATGATGCTTTTGTCGTGGAGCAAATTGCCAAAAACAGGCGTGAACTGTTGATGCAATGCCTTGCGGTCATGTCTGACCTGCCAGCCGAAACCGTTAGGCAGGTTATCCTCTCCAAAAGTGGTCGCGCCGTCACCGCACTCTGCTGGAAAGCAGAACTTTCGATGCGGACGGCCTATGAAGTTCAAACCAAATTTGCATTGGTGCCGACAGCGCAACTCTTACACGCAAAACATGGCACCAAATACCCAATCAAAGAAGACGAACTTGAGTGGCACCTGAGTTATTTCACAGAAAAAGACTGAACCAGTAATAAACTGAGCTTACGCAGGCGCATCGCCCCTGATGAGCGTGCCGGCACCGCTTTCGGTGAAGATCTCAAGCAAGATTGCGTGCTTCACACGGCCATCCAAAATAACGGCACCGCGAACACCTTGATGGAGCGCGTTCAAGCAGGTCTCCACTTTGGGGATCATGCCGCCGCTGATAACACCTTTTTGCTTTAGGTCGAGAATTTCAGTTTCATTCAGTTCGGTGATCATGTCGCCGTCGCCGTCCAGAACCCCCGGCACGTCAGTTAACAAAACAAACCGCCGCGCCTGCAGCGCACCCGCAATGGCGCCAGCCATGGTGTCGGCATTGATGTTGTATGTGTGACCGTCTTCACCCATGGCAATCGGTGACACAACCGGGATAATGCCATTGTCGATACTTTGACGCAGGATGGTTGGGTCGACAATCGCGGGTTCACCAACAAAGCCAAGGTCAATGACTTGCTCGAGGTTCGAATCCGGGTCTGGCTTTGTGCGCTGAACCTTGCGCGCGGTTACCAGGTTGCTGTCTTTGCCGGAAAGGCCAATTGCCCTGCCACCCACGGCGTTAATATCAGCCACAATCGATTTGCACACTGATCCGCAAAGCACCATTTCGGCTACTTCGACGGTTGCCTTTGTGGTGACACGCAACCCGTCAATGAATTTGCTTTTGATCGAAAGCCGGGACAGCATTTCGCCAATCTGCGGACCACCCCCATGCACTATCACGGGGAATATGCCGACCTGCCGCAACAATGTAATGTCCTCCGCAAACTGCCTCGCGAGTTTTTTGCTACCCATGGCGTGGCCACCATATTTGATAACAAAGGTCTCGCCGCTGTATTTGCGCATGTAGGGCAAACCCTCAACGAGGGTCGCGGCTTTTCGATGTAATTTTTTCTGTTGTTTTTCCAAGGTCGAGGGATCCCAAAGCCAAGTTTGTTGGGTTGAAGCTTTGCGCTAATCGCGCGCGTTAGTCAAATCGATAGCCGCCAAAATTGGTTGGGCGTTCATCGTGCAGCATAATGCCGAGCGCGAGGAATAGTTGGCCAAGGTAATAGGGCACCCAAACCGTCAAAGGACCCAGGAGTTCCATGTCCAGGAATGTACGAACACCCAGCGCCGCGTCTGATGCCAGAAACAGAAGCGCTCCCGCCCCAACCAGGCGAATGGGAAACCGGCTCATCATCGCGGAGGTCGCCATGACCGCGAGGATGGCAATATAGGCGAAAACGGGCAACAACATGCTGCCCAGGCCCGGATAGAGGAAATACCCACCAAGCCCGGCGCCGGCCCAGCAGAAGGTGCTGACACGCATTCTTGCGCTTGTTATGTCTTCAAACGGCAGCCGGTTTTTCAAAAACACACCGATGTAAAAAATGTGCGCCACAAAAAAGGCGAGCAATCCCCGCATAAAACTGTTTTCTGCCGGGATGGCAAGCAAGGCATCACCAGCCACAGACGCGAGCAGCGCCAATAGCAAAATCATATGATTGACTGATTGTGCCGTGACCAAAACAAACAAAATCAGGAAGCCCACAGCACTGGATTTGGCAAGCACTTGCCACAGCAATCCTTCCGGGTACCAGCCGCCACCGTAAAGAACCGCACCAACCACCGAAAAAAAGATCATCACCTGGCCAATGCCTTCGATGATTGGTCGCTTTCTCCGGTTGAAAATGCGTGTCACGTCGCTTCCCCTTCGCGTTAACTATAATCTCGCTTCGCCGAAAGCCACAAGCCTTTGATTCAAATGTATCTATTTTGGTTTAGTCGCTATGTAACTCTTATGTCAGGTCACCGTGCAGTCGCTTCATCACGGGTACAAACAAAAGATTAGCAAATCCTGTCAGCAGTAAAACCTGTGGAGAACTCAGCCCAAATCCGATCAGGGCGGCTGCAAGCAGGGACCCACCGGCCATAAAGCCACTGTTCACTACATTAGTAGCTGCAATGGTTCTGGACCGTTCGGCGCGGTCGGTGCGGTCCTGCAAAATGGCATAAAGCGGTACGATCACCATGCCTGCCCCCATTGAAATGATGATCAAAATGGCAGTTATGGCCAAGTTGATGGGATCGATCAGGAAATCAGCTACAGACGTAAATGGGGGCTGTGTATCTGCAGGTAATGGGCCTGGCAGCATCAGGAACAGGGCGGTCGTGACGACGGCGAGTGCCCAAAGTCCGGGTGTGGCTAGACGAGCGGTGATCTCGCCTTTCAGCAACCTGCTGCACAGCATAGACCCAACCCCAATGCCAACGGAAAAGCAGGCCATAAAAAGCGTTACCATGTCTTCGTTTCCGCCCAGCCTGTTTTTCACAATGTCGGGAATTTGCGCGATGAAAATGGTGCCCAACAGCCATATCCAGCTGATGCCGATAATTGATCTGCGACTAATATCATTTGACCAGCTGGACTTCATCAGCTGGCGAGTAGAGGCAAAAATATTTGCCTGGATGGTGAGGTCAGGTGCGGCCTGGCCGGTTTTTGGTACCAGCCATCCAGTGACTGTTCCTATGGCAGCAATCAACACCATGAAGACTGAAACCTGAAAAATGCCGCCATCACTCAAAACCAGAAGGCCGCCGATAATGGTGCCAAGCAAAATGGCAATGAACGTGCCTGCTTCAACAAGTGCATTGGTGGATAGTAATTCGTCCCGGTTCATCAGGTCAGGCAAAATGCCATACTTGATGGGGCCAAAGAATGTCGACTGCAGACCTAGCCCCGCCAACACGGCAATCATCAACGGCAGACTATCCAGGTAAAAAGCAAAGCCACCCAAGATCATCAACCCGATTTCCCAGATTTTGATCCATACGATCTGGCGCGCCTTTTCATATTTGTCAGCAAGCTGGCCCGCGAGCGCCGAAAACAGGAAATAGGGCAGTATGAAAAGGCCGACGGCCAGATTTGTGAGGATTGCCGGCGCCATCGCGAGTTCTGCAGCGAACTTGAAAGTGATCAGAATGATCACGGCCTGCCGAAACAAATTGTCGTTAAACGCCCCAAAAAACTGGGTCAAAAAAATGGGTAAAAACCGACGGGTGAAAATGAAGCTGGATTTTTGGTCAGTCACAGAAACTCGCTATTCTGCTGGTGCGTGATGTGTGTGGCTTAGTTCGTGCCGTGCTTGTCGGATGATTGTGAAGGCGCCGGACAAGAACAAACTTGCCATAAATGCGGCCACTATCAGGTCCGGCCAGCCCGTGCCCGAAAACCAAACACCGGAAGCTGCGACCATCACCAACACGTTACCAATGGCGTCATTGCGGCTGCAAAGCCAAACTGACCGCACATTGGCATCACCGTCTTTGAACCGCAGTAAAAGCAGTACGCTCGCCAAATTGGCAACCAGGGCAGCTGCGCCGACATAGCCCATAACAAGGGGCATGGGTTCCTGCATGTAAAACACGCTGTAGACTGTTGACCCCAATACCCAGAGCCCCATTGCCGCCAGACTGATGCCTTTGGCCATGGCCACTTTGGCCCTGAGCGACAGGCTCTTGCCGATGACAGCAAGGGAAATGGTATAGGTTAGTGTATCGCCCAAAAAGTCCAATGCATCCGCTTTGAGCGCCTGGGATTGACCGACGAAGCCCATGGGCATTTCAACAAGAAACATGATGGCATTAATTGCAATGACGATCAGCAAAACCCGCCGATAGGCTGGATCCAGCCCGTCAAATTTTACATCATCGCAACAATGCGCGCCCATATTCGGGTTTCCATGTATGATTTTGAGATTCACCCATAATAGTCCCATCACACTATAGGCACGCAAGGCAAAATACTGTTCTTGTTGGTATTTAAGGTTTATTGCAGACGCAATTTATGCGACCACCAAGTTGAAATGCCGTTGCAGGGCCTAACAATGAGTGGCGAAATGCGTTCGATCAGACCAATAATTAATGCGGTGTGGCTATCGGTTTTACTGCTGATGGTGCCATCCATACACGCTTTTAACGCCAACCCCACCAGCGACTCTGCTGTGGTTGAAACGCTTAACATCGACAATTTTGGTCCTGGCATACACCGCCTCCGGTTTAACGCCGGCAGCCGCAACACCGGTGAGAGTATATGGGTCCCGATTGTTGTCGTGAAAGGTCAAACAGATGGCCCAAGCCTGATGATTACGGCGGGCGTGCACGGCGACGAGCTGAATGGAATTGCGACCATTCATGGTCTTTTAAAGCGGGTTGAGGGTCAGGCTTTGTCCGGGACACTTGTGCTGATACCCGGATTTAACCAACCCGGTTTGAATGCCAACAATCGCCACTTCGTTGGTTCGGGTGGTGGTGGTTCCATGACAGACCTTAACCGAATATTCCCCGGACGTCTGTCGCAAGGTAGTGTGGCAGAACGCTATGTTGCAAGGCTTTGGCGCGATGTGCTGAAGGATAATGCAAATTACGCTATCGACCTGCATACCCAAACAAGAGGGTCCGACTATCCACTGTTTGTTTTTTCCGATTTTCGAAATTCCGCGTCCCGTCAGATGGCTTTTGATCTGGGGCCAGACGTGATCAAGAATGATCCCGGTCAGTCAGGCAGTCTGGAGACCACGATGATGGAAATTGGTGTACCTGCTGTCACGTTTGAAATTGGCGGACCGAAAAGATGGCAAGTAGACTTGATAGACCGTGCAGTCGACGGCATTGAAAATGTTATGCGCCGTCTGGACATGTTAACGGGTGATGTCACCAAACCAGCTATCGAACCAATAATTGGCGCAAACACCACCAACATTTTTACCGACTACGGTGGTTTTGCCTACATCGATGTGAAACTGAAGGACCGTGTTCGTAAAGGACAACGGGTAGCCACTATCGTGGATGCCTATGGCCGTACAGTTGCAGAGTATGTGTCCCCCTTTGACGGTGTTGTTCTCTCTGTCGCGACAGACCCTTTGCGAGAACCGGGTGCGATGCTGGTGCGTATACTGCACTGATTTTTTAAAGAACCAGAGTTCTCCATGTCTGAAACTATTCTTCCCGCTGACCACCCGAAAGTGACATTTGGCAAAACCGGTGTGCTTTTGATGAGCCTTGGTACGCCAGACGCGCCAACATATGGTGCGGTTAGGCGCTATCTCGCTGAGTTTTTGTCTGACCCCCGGGTCATTGAGACTCCGAGGTTGATTTGGTTACCAATCCTTTATGGGCCAATCCTGACTTTTCGGCCTGCCAAGTCCGCGCGGGCCTACGCCAAGATTTGGGACAATGAGAGAAACGAGTCGCCCCTTCGAACCTATGCCCGCTCACAAGCCGAGAAACTGGCGGAGCGCATGGGGGATGACGTACCGGTTGCCTGGGCATTCCGGTATGGTAATCCGTCCATCCCTGACGGCCTTGAAGAATTGCGCGCTCAAGGCTGCGAACGCATCATTCTGTTTGCGCTGTATCCTCAGTATAGTGCGACCACAACAGCATCGTCGTTTGATAAGGCCTTTGAGTCGCTTGGGAAGATGCGTTGGCAGCCTTCGGTGCATACCGTTGCGCGTTACTGCGACCACCCTGTTTTTGTTGATGCGCTTGTTACGTCGGCCAAACAGTCGCTGGGGGAACTGGATTGGCAACCTGAAAAGCTCTTGATGAGCTATCACTCCATACCACAAGCCTACTATGATAAAGGCGACCCATACGCGTGTTATTGCAAAAAGACATCGCGCCTGTTTGGGGAGGCTGGCGGGTTCGATCCGGCAAACATTGTGACCAGTTTCCAGTCCAGGGTAGGGCCGGCGCAGTGGGTGGGCCCCTATACCGACAAAACCGTTGATGAACTGGCGGCGTCAGGGGTCAAGAAACTGGCCGTGATGGCGCCGGCGTTTTCGGCAGACTGCCTGGAAACACTCGAGGAGCTGAATATGGAACTCAGGGAACAGTTCCTTGAGGCTGGCGGCACCCATTTTCATTACATACCTTGCCTGAACGATACGGAACTGGGCATGAATGTGATCGAGAGGGTGGTCCGCGATGATGCTGCTGGATGGGTTTAGTGCTGTATAGCGACTGGGCCTGATGGGCCCGTTACATCTACATAAACAGTTATATCGCCCGCCTTCTCAAAACTGAGCGTCACGGGAAATACCTCGCCTTCTGCCAGTGGGTTATTGAGACCCATCAGCATGATATGAAGGCCGCCGGGTTCAAATGAGACCGTTCCACCAACAGGAACGGCGATGCTATCCTGCATGTCCATGCGCATGACACCGTCCACTTCTTGTGACAGATGCAATGTAGCCATGTTGGCAATCGGACTGGACACGGCTGTGATAGTGTCGAGTGTGTCTGTCGGGTTGTGCACTTTCAAATATACTGCTGCGGATGTGGTGCGCCGTGTTTTGCGTGTCCAGACGTCAGAGATTTCGAGTGTAGTTTCTGATGCTGTCTCAAGACTCCAGGACGGCGTTGAGATCAAAAACAAAGAAGATAACAGGAAAAAAAGAGCAGCTTTCATCGGACATGTAACCCACAAGACATTGATTGCGGCCCTAAATGCCCTTTCGCACGGCTGCGGGTCAAGGGTTCAGGTCATTATGCCGCATCTGTCGCGCAAATGAGTTCATGTTGGATTGCAGGCTCAAACGCAGAATGACCAGCAACCGGAACCATTTTGAGCTTCGCCCAAGGCATGGCTTTTGAAAGCTCCCAAGCCGAACTTGGCGGGCATATGCTGTCATAGCGCCCTTGGATAATAGTGGTTGGAATGCCGATCAGTTTACCGGCATCGCGCAATATCTGATCGTCGGTATCCAGGAATCCCTTATGATGGAAATAATGCGCCTCGATCCGCGCGAACGCGAGCGCAAAAATGGGGTCAACAGAATGGGCGCGTTGCTCTTCATCTGGTACCAGTGTCACGGTGCTGCCTTCCCACAGGCTCCATTCTTTTGCGAATCTCAGCCGGGTATCTTCAAATGCAGGATCCGTCAGGCGGTGGTAATATGCGCCGATCACATCATCGCGCTCGTCCTCGGGCACCATGCCGATAAAGCGAGACCAGGCTTCCGGGAAAATTCGCCCAGTGCCGTCACGGTAAAACCAATCCAGCTCTTTCTGGCGCATCAGGAAAATGCCGCGTAGCACCAGGCTCAACACCCTCTCAGGATGCGCTTGGGCGTATAGAAGGGACAACGTGCTACCCCACGACCCGCCAAACAACATCCATTTATCAACAGCGAGGTGAGCGCGAATGCGTTCCATGTCACTTATCAAATGGTGGGACGTGTTCTGCTCCAGCGAGGCGTGAGGCTTTGACTGGCCACATCCGCGCTGGTCAAACAAAATGATCCTATATTTGCTCGGGTTGAAGAATCGCCGTTGTATGGGGCTTGTGCCGCCCCCAGGGCCTCCGTGCACAAACAGCACCGGCAAACCATTGGGGTTGCCAGATTGCTCAACATAAATTTTATGTCCGTCGCCAACTGACAGCCATTCTTTTCGATATGGCTGAATTGCCGGATACAAGGTTCTGAGAGATGTGGTTCCGTCCGCCCGCAAAATTTTTCCTTTTTTTTAACCTTAGCCTTGGCTTTAGCCCATGACAAGGCTGGGAACGTCCGCGGTTTCATTCGAAACAATTTGGCATCTGGAAAAAAACGATGTAGATGGTTGGCATGCTGGGGATCGCCGAGATGCGCGTGTGGAGAGCGCAAACCAATTCGTCAAGATGGTCTAGCTTGGGTAGCATCGAGATTACGAGGTAGTTATGCCGCACGAACAGTGTCTTCGCCTGGGCGAGAAGGCCAAAGACAGACTGCGAGTTCTATTCCTGGCCAAATGGGCTGAGGGCGATGGAACACCCGATAAAGAAGACGGCACCCACGCCACCTATCATTATGAGTTGCGGGAAACACTGAAGGGCATTGGCCTGAATGTTGAAGCCTGTGGTCGCTACGAGCGCCTGTTTGAAGTTCCTGATTACGATTTCCTGTTTACTCTATTTAACCGCGGCGGATTTCTGAACAGCGAGATGCTGGCGCCTTTGCTGGCGACATATCGCAATGTGCCTTTTTTGGGCGCAAGCCCCATACTGCGTGGTTTGGGTGACGACAAACATTTGATGAAACTGGCGGCCAAGAGCCGCGGACTTTCGACACCAGACTGGGAAATTTTTCGGCGCGGTTGTCACGAGATAACACCGCCGCCATTCAGCGACGGGCGCATGGTTGTTAAGCCGAACGCCAGTTCTGCATCATGGGGCATCAAAGCGGTTGAAAGTTGGGACGGCGCGCTTGAGCATATTCAGTATTTGCATATGCAAGGCCACGACGCGATTGTTGAAGCATTTGTAGATGGTTACGAACTTGCTGTGCCCATCGTTGGAGGACGGGGCCCCTGGATTTTGCCGATCATCCGGTTTGAAGTGGATGATCCGCTCGCTATTCGCTCATATGAGCAAAAGCGCCACCTGGCCCCGAGCGATGAAGTCGTCCTCAAAGTTTATGACGAGCAGCCCATCGTTGATCGTTTGCACAAGCATGCCCACGATCTTTTGCCTGAAATCTGGCCGTGCGATTATGCACGCATGGAATTCAAATATGATCCAGCCACAGATGCCCTAAATTTCCTAGAAATAAACCTGAGCTGTAACTTGTGGTCAAAAAAGGCAGTGCCTTTTTCTGCAAAATGCGCAGGGGTGGAATATCCGGAATTGATTGAAACAATTCTCGCACACAGTATGCTGCGGCAGGGCCTGATCACGCAGGGCGATATAATTTAAGGGTCAGAGCGCGATGAAGTTTCACGCGGTGGTAATGGCGGCGCAACGCGTTGGCGTGGTAAACGAACTTGCTGCAGATGCAGGTGTGAGCCACAAATGCCTGATAGAAATGGATGGCAAAAAGCTGATCGAGCATGTGCTTGATTGCCTGGAGGCCAGTCCAGAGACTGATCGCATCACAGTATCAATTGATAGTGTTGACGTGCTTGAGGAAGTTGAAACCTTTGCCCGTTTGCGAAAAGAAGGCAAGGCGAGGGCGGTTGAAGCAGCAAGCAACTTGTTCTCAAGCTTTCTGGGTGCGGTGGAAGGCGACGACCATTACCCAGCAATTATTACTACAGCCGACAATGTTTTGCTGACACCCGGCATGGTGGCGCACTTTTGCGGTGAGATAGAAAGAAGGCAAGCGCGTGCCGCCTTGGCAGTTACAGAAAAAGCGGTGTTATTGAACGTTTATCCAGACGGTCAGCGCCGGTTTCATAAGTTTGCCGACAACGAATATTCCAACTGTAATTTGTATGCAGTGTGCGACAAAGAAACGAGCGATATTGCCCGCGTTTTCCAGACAGGGGGTCAGTTTGCGAAAAGCCTTGCAAGGGTGTTGAAGGCTTTTGGCCTCTGGAATGCCATTGCATACCGTTTTGCCCTCTATAGTCTGGACAAAGGCATGGATCGTTTGTCCAGGAAGTTTAAAACCAATCTTGTGGCGATCAGGATGCCGTTTCCGGAAGCGCCCATTGATGTGGATAACTTCCGGTCTAAAAAGCTTGCTAACGAAATTTTACAGGCGCGGCGTATCGGCGCCTAAGCAACTGTATTTGATCACAATTTTGAACCATTCCCGGCTTTTGGCGTATTCTACTTGCAAGGGACCCTATCTTTAGCAAGTGTAGTCGAGTGTGTTTTCTGTAGTTCTTGCATCAATTGATGAATGAGGATCAGTGTGGCCACCGCCGTCATCGACAGCGAATTTGTGATGTTTGAAAACGTCGAGGGCACCAATCACATGGTATTGACCGGTGATTGGACCATCGAAAACGCAAATGCCATCAACGCCACGATGCGCAAGCTGTTTCCTCGTGGAAAAAAGCCAGCGGCGCTGCCGATGCTCGATTGCCGCGGCATTGATAAACTGGATACCACCGGCGCCGTATTGGTTCGCAGATTTGCGGATCAGGTGGGCGAACACTGTGAAGCCACGCTGATCGGGGTACCGGACCAGCATAAAGCGTTGTTGGAAGTCATACACACATGCCCTTTGCCGACGCCAACAATGCCCGACATGCCAGCGTGGTATGTTGTGCCTCTTTTGGGTACCGGCCAAGCAACGTGGCATGCGCTCAGGTCTCTTGCACGCTTACTCAGCTTTCTTGGTCTTGTGCTCATCCGCGGTGCAGGTGCCACGCATTTCAGGTTTGCCCCCATAGTCCACCAGATGGATGTTGTCGGCCTTAGGTCCATGGGTATTGTCGGGCTGATTTCGTTTCTGATTGGTGCCGTGATGGTAAATCAGGGTGCGATCCAGCTGGCCAAATTCGGGGCCGACATATTTGTCATCGACATGCTTGGCATTACGCACCTGCGAGAACTGGGCATTCTGCTGACGGCGATCATTATTGCAGGGCGATCAGGTAGTGCCTTTACGGCACAAATTGGATCAATGAAGCTCAATGAAGAAGTGGATGCCATGAAAACGCTCGGCATGGACCCGGTTGATGTTTTGGTATTGCCTCGGCTTGTGGCCTTGCTGATTTGCCTGCCTTTGCTTGCTTTCTATGCCGACATCGTCGGTATTGCTGGCGGCATGCTTATGGCATGGGCTCAACTTGGTATTACACCGGGCAACTTTATCGTCTATTTCCGCGAGGTCGTGGTGATTGATCATTTCTGGGTCGGCTTCATTAAAGCTCCGTTTTTTGCCGCCATCATCGCCACAAGTGGTTGTTACCAGGGCTTGAGGGTGGAAGGCAGTGCAGATTCGCTTGGCGCACGCACCACCCAAAGTGTGGTGCAATCGATCTTTCTGGTGATTGCATTTGACGCCATGTTCGCTGTGTTTTTCTCGGCAATTGGGCTGTAGGAGGGCGTATGGACGACATACAAAAGGCCCCCACTCCTTCTGGCGATCCGGAACAGGTTGACGCAATCATCAAAGTGCGTGGTCTCAAAACGGCGTTCGGGCCGCACGTGATTCACAACAACCTGGATCTGGATGTGCACAGGGGGGAAATCCTGGGTATTGTTGGTGGGTCAGGAACGGGTAAGTCTGTCCTCCTTAAAACGATCGTAGGTCTTATCAGGCAGGTTGAAGGCTCAATTGAAATCAACGGGTATGACCAGTCTGATCTGTCATCTGAAGAAGAGCGCCTGTCTCGTCAGGACTGGGGCGTTCTTTTTCAAGACGGTGCCCTGTTCAGTTCCCTGACTGTCGCACAAAACGTTCAGGTGCCGATCAGGGAATTTTACGATTTCCCACAAGATATGCTGGATGATCTCGCGCGCAGTAAAATCGAAATGGCTGGCCTGCCCGGCGATGCGGGAAAAAAATTTCCATCCGATCTGTCGGGCGGCATGCGAAAAAGGGCGGCGCTGGCACGGTCACTTGCCCTTGATCCGAAAATTCTGTTTCTGGATGAGCCGACGGCGGGCCTCGACCCCATCGGCGCCTCTGCGTTTGATGGCCTTGTTCAGGAACTCAGTAGATCACTGGGCCTGACTGTGTTTTTGGTGACCCACGATCTCGACACCCTGTTTCGTGTTTGTGACCGTGTGGCGGTGTTGGGGGATCAAAAAATCCTCATCAACGCACCCCTCTCCGAGGTGGTGAAATTCAAGCACCACTGGGTGCAGGAATATTTTGGCGGCCCACGTGCGCGTGCGGCTGGCCTGAGCTAAGGAAGAAAACAATGGAAACCAGAGCATCATATATGTTGGTCGGCGGGTTCGTGCTTACGTTCCTGGCCGGACTTGTGGCGTTTGCCATATGGCTTGCGAAGGTGGATTTGGACGCAGAATATAATGACTATGACATTTATTTTGAGGGTTCAGTGAGCGGGCTTTTGAACCGCTCGATTGTTTATTTCCAAGGTATTCCCGTTGGTGATGTGAGAGACATTTCACTGGACCCGGAAGATCCCAGCAGAGTGCTGGTTTGGGTGCGTGTGCGTTCAGAAGTGCCGGTGAACGAAGAATCGATCGCGAAGCTTGAGTTTCAGGGGTTCACAGGTGTCGCGTTTATCGTTTTGTATGGCGGTCATTCGCGTGATGCACCGCCGCTGGTGCCGCACCCGGGGCAGGAACGACCGATAATCAAATCTGAACGCTCGCCGCTGGATGAGTTTTTTGAAAGTGCGCCAAATCTGGTTAACCAGGCGATTTTGCTAACGGGGCAGATTCAAAAGCTGCTGAACGATGAAAACCTGGAAAATGTTTCGGGCATTATTGCAAACACCGAGCGCCTGACCGGCAATTTGGCGGACGGCACCGAGGATCTGGAAGTTATGGTTGCCGAAGTGCGGGGTATCCTGGCGCAAGCCCAAACGGCAGCAGAGCGCATCACCACACTAGTTGAGACCAGCAACGCGGTGATTGGCGAAGACGCACGCCAATTGATTGCAGAAACGTCTAAAACCATGCAAACGGCAACCGCGCTTCTGGAACGTGTTGACAATATGGTGGCAGCGAACGAGGGCACGGTGACCCAGTTTGTTAATACCAGCCTGCCTGAAGTGTCCCGAATGATCCTGGATTTGCGGGTAACCGCCCGCAACCTCTCCAGGCTTATGAGCCGCATTGAGCAAAACCCGGCTGAGGTGATTTTTGGAACAAAAGAAGCCGAATATGACCTGAAGAGTCGAAAAACTGTTGAGGAGGACAACTGATGTCAAAATTTTCAGTGAGTAAAACCCTCAAGGCAGCCTCCCAGGTCGTTGCGGCTTCGTCGCTATTGTTTGCAGTTGGATGTGGCCCGCTGATTTCATTTGGCGACGATGGCCCCGCCGATCAAATCTACAGTTTGGATTATCCTGCTGCCGGCGACCACAGCGGTGCTGGCACGGTTATCTATGTGGCCGAACCGCTAATGGGCGGCGGCCTGAGTGGTACGCAGGTTTCTGTCTTGCTCGACAACAATCAACGTACCAGTCTGATGGGTGTGCGCTGGACCGCCAATACACCTGATATGATACGGGATTATCTGGTCCGCGGTCTGTCAGCGCGATCAGGAGCCCTCATGCTCGGAGAGGGTGCGCTGGATGTCAAAGCTGGCTGCCGATTGGGTGTCAAAGTTTGGGACTATGAATATGTGCCGGGCGACAGCGCTAGTGATGACCGTGTCGACGTGGAGATCGAGCTCATTCTGGTTCGGTATCTGGATAATGCGCTGCTCGGGCAACCTACTTTCACCGTGAGTGAGCCAGTGGGCGGGTCAAACGAGGTTGACGTTGTAGCTGGCTTTAACCGCGCGATGGCGTCCATCAGCCGCCAGGCCGGCAGTTGGATTGGTGAACATTTGGAAGCTTGCAAATTATAGCCACTATTCCGGTGGTGAGGGGGCCTTGCGATAAGGGCGCTTGATATGTTCGGACCAAGCCCAGGCAAATATTGCGACACCAATCACGCTTACAATCATGAACGGAGCTCCCGGGGACTGCGCGGAAAACAGCAATCCCGCAGCGAGGGGGCCAGCAATTCGTCCAAGCGATGACACCCCGTTTGAAAGGCCAAGCGCCGCGCCTTGAATGCGCCTGTCAGTGCGTCTCGAAAGAAGACTGTTAAGCGCCGGGTAACTGACAGACAAAGCTCCCAGTACAAGCGGGAAACTGATGGCTGCCGTAATTGGTTCCGGCGGGCCAAAAATGAGTACCAAGCAACCAATCACGTGGAAAACGGCGCAAAACTGCAACGACCGAATTTCGCCGATTGCTTTGAAAAGCGGCCCAATCAACCAGACCTGAAAAAAGAACACCAGTACGCCAACACCCATCAGGATCAGCCCAACGTCAACCGGGCCCCAGCTCAATACCCCCTCCATCCAAAAGGGTGCGATCGAGAAACTGATACTTTGTGCCACGGCTGTGACCACAAACATAACGAACAGAGAGACTCGTGTTGGAGCCAAAATAATGTCACGCCAGCTGTTGCTGGGGGTGTCGTCTTTGGGTGCCGGGGCCGCTAACTCTTCATCCAAAGAGGCGGGGTTGGTTTCCGGTACATAAATCGCGGTCAGGATCATAGCCAGGAGCGAAAGGCCACACGCAACCATGCCTGGCAGGAAGATAATATTGTCTCCGCCCAACCCACTAAGGTAGCCGCCAATACCAGGGCCAAAGGCAAAACCCAGACCAAATGCACCGCCGATACGCCCCATAGCCTTGCCGCGGTTGTCCTCATCCGTCAGGTCAGCCATCACAGCCATAACCACGCCAATGTTGCCTGTCATTGCCCCCGAAATGGCACGGGCGACAAACACCATCAACAAGCTGTTCGATAGTGCCAGCATCAGGTAAGCAAGTGCGGCTCCCAGAAACGTTATTGCGAGGGTGGGCTTTCGCCCCACGCGGTCTGAAATGCGGCCCCACACGGGGCCAATCGCAAAAGCTGCCAGGGCATAAACGGAGATTAAAGCTGTGCCCGTAAAAGTATCTGCACCATATGTAAGTGTCAGGAACGGTAGCAGAGGAACAATCATACCAAAGCCAACAAGGTCGATAAAAATGGCCAGCAATATAACAGGCATGGAATTGTCCTCAGGGCTCTGGTCGGTTCACTGGTTATAGTGTTAAATGGCTCGATTGACAGCTTGAAGTTTATTCGGCGGCAGGAGTGAAACGGTGCGGCCAGATGTACTTGCCATGCACAAATTTTATCAAACCCCGATGGGGCTGGCGGCAAGCCAGCTTATTCACCGGTGTTTAGATCCCTTGTGGTCCAACAAAAGCACGCCGATTTACGGACTTGGCTATGCTTTACCGTATTTGGAACTTGAGGAAGCGGCGCTTGGTGAGGCCCGCACGGGTCAAAATCAGTTCGCCCTGATGCCAGCAGCCCAAGGTGTGTTTCACTGGCCTTCCCTGAGCGCCAGTTCAACAGCGTTGGTGGATGAATATCACCTGCCTGTGGCTGATTCGAGTATAGAACGCATGCTTGTGGTGCATGCGATTGAGCACTCTGACAGGCCGGCTCATTTGTTTCGGGAGATATGGAGAACACTCGCGCCGGGCGGGCAGGTGATTGTTGTAGCCCCTAACAGGCGTCGCACTTGGTCGGCTCTTGATACCACGCCGTTCGGACATGGGCAGCCCTATTCCAGGAACCAGCTTTCTCGCCTTATGACAGACCAAATGCTGCCCGCTGAAAAATGGGACACTGCATTGATGGTACCGCCCTTGTTTTGGCCGGGAACGGCCAAGTTGATGAAGGGTATGGAAGGCAGTCTGCATTCGCTTGGCAAAAACATGGGTGGCGCACTGGTGGTTTCGGCGCGCAAGCAGGTTTATGGAACACTTTTGGAGGCGAAAGCCAAACCAAACGCACAACCTGTGCTGACTGGACTGCAAAGGGGACCTTTGCCTCGTGCCGAAAAACGGCTTGGCCCAGCGAGGCTATCTGGCAACAGCAAGTAATAAATCACATAATTGTGCGGCTACGGCGCAAATTACCGTTGTATTATTATTTCGTGATCTATATTTTTTGTAACATAAAATTTCAATGATGGGCCCAACGGGACCACGCCTCATGAGCCAATGGAGAGACCTATGAGTGACGGAAAAGGCGATTCATCTATGGAAGAAAGCCAGGAGATGGCGATTCGGCAAGTTGCCAACGCTTTGCACAGACTGAACGACGCCGTGATTGGTGCAGTTAGCAAAGGCGTGACTGTCGAGCTGATGCGGGCGTCCCGGTACCATAATGAAGAAGGCGCCTGGGGCGATATGCTGGTGCCGATTATTCACAAACAGGATTAGGCGAAAGCCCTTCCAGAAAGGTAACAAGTGGCTGCTATTCCCACTCCGAAACTGGCAACTGCTGACGTTTGCGATGCCCTTGGGGAAGAAGTGCAGCCAATTCCTGTCGCCTTCAAAAGCTTTGGCGGCCGGGCCGATTTTGCGGGCCCTGCCGTCACCCTGAAAACACTGGACGACAATTCGGTTCTAAAGGACCTTCTCAAAACGGCGGGTGAGGGAAGAGTGATTGTCGTTGACGGCGGTGGCAGCACGCGAACTGCGCTATTGGGCGGCAATTTGGCGGCGGATGCCGCGTCAAATGGTTGGGCTGGCCTTTTGATTTACGGGTGCGTGCGTGACCTGCATGAACTTATCGCTGAGGACGTTGGTGTCATGGCGCTGGGCAGTTGTCCGCGTAAAAGCGAAAAGCTGGGCCGAGGCACATTGGATGCAGACCTTGCCATCGGCGGTGTTGTGGTCAAGTCTGGGTACTGGATTATCGCGGATCAGGACGGTGTGGTCGTGTCACACGAATTGCCTTCCCTGTAAGATAAAATTTCGCCCAGTATTAATGCTGAGCTTCTCGCCACATCAGCCAGAGCGGCGGGCAATGACGGGTCGGTTTAACTTTGTCTGTCACAACAAAGCCGTGAGATTGGTAAAACCCCAGATTGTTTTCTTTTGAATTTTCCAGGTACGCTGGCATGTGTGATTGATCGACGCGTTCTAGCGCCGCTCTCATGAGCTTTCCACCAATTCCCTTACCCTGCAGTTTTGGATGAACTGAAATGGCAAACAAATAATAGTGCGGTTCAGCAGGTCGCATTTGGTTGAGAAAGCCATCCAGTCTCAGTGTATTTGCGATGGCTTTAGGGCCTCCATACCTCGCGATTGACATGGCCATTTTGAACATAGCCGCCAGGCCGTATTCCTTTGTCGTGTTTGGGGTTAGCCACATTGTACCGGCTGAGCCGTCGCGTGTTTTGTGGCCAAAACCCCGCGGAAGGTAAAGGTGTTTGGCCATGGATGTAAACACAGGCTGCATTGCAGCTGTGCCATTGAAAGCCCACTGATTCACAGGATCATCACTGAACCCTTCCGCAATAATCTTGCCTATTAAACCTGCCTCACTGAGCTGTAAGCGCTGGATAGAAGAGCTCATTGCCGCACCTATAAAATGAAAATTTTTCATCTTTTTATAGGCGAAAGAACTGTCAATGCACAGCGGCTATTTTTCCAATAGAAACAGCGCCTGATCGGCGAACAAGTTGGCGCGGGACAGACCCATATTCAGGCGCATGCCGCTTTTCTGGTGTGGTACAAAATCGAGAAGCCTGATGCCCTCCGCTTCGATCAAATCATGCAGATCCAAAATTGTGCAAAAGTGGATATTGTCCGTATTGTACCAGGTGCGGTTCAGCGCTTTTGTCACGGGCATGCGGCCGCGCGTAAGCAGGTTCAGGCGTACATGCCACTGGCCAAAGTTTGGGATGGTCACGATTACGCGCTTGCCGATGCGCAGCAGTTCCAGAAGCACATTTCTGGGCTGATGCACGGCCTGAAGAGTGCGCGACAGCACCACCATGTCAAAGCTTTGGTCCGGATACTCTGCGAGGTCGTTATCGGCGTTGCCCTGAATAACAGAAAGGCCGCGCGCCACGCATTGGTTCACGCCGTCTTGGCTGATCTCGATGCCGCGACCATCCACGTGCTTGTTCGCGACCAGAAAAGCAAGCAGTTCGCCGTCCGCGCAGCCAATGTCCAAAACTCGAGTATTTGGCTCAATAAGGTCTGCAATCAGTTTTAAGTCAGGGCGAATGTTGGGATTTAACGTCATGCCCGTTGCTCCAACTCAAATGTTTCGGCTGCAGTTGCCAGAAAACCCTCAAGCATCCGGTCCATTTCGGGCACGTCCAGCAGAAAGCTGTCATGGCCAAAGCTGGTTTCGATTTCCGCAAAACTAACAGGCACACCCGCCGCATTCAACGCATGCACTACCCGCTTGTTTTCAATGGTAGGATACAACCAATCCGACGTGAAACTGATTACGCAGCAGCGCACATGACGGGCGTGAAGGAACGCGTCTGCAAGCCTGCCTTCATGTCGGCCCGGAATATCAAGATAGTCCATCGCCCTAGTGATATAGAGATAACTATTGGCGTCAAACCGATCCACAAATGTAGATCCCTGATGGCGCAGATAACTTTCAACCTGGAAGTCTGCGTCAAAACCAAAAGTTACGGCTTCGCGCTCTTGCAGATTTCGGCCAAATTTTTGCGTCAAAGCATCTTCTGACAGGTAAGTGATGTGGGCAGTCATGCGCGCCACGGCCAACCCTTTTGATGGAGCCATTTCCGCATCATAGTAGCGGCCCTGCTGCCAATTTGGGTCTGCCATCACGGCTTGTCGGCCCACCTCGTGAAAGGCGATATTTTGCGCGGTGTGTTTGGCCGCGGACGCAATTACACAAGCGCTGTGCAGTTTTTCTGGAAACGTGGTCAGCCATTCCAGAACCTGCATGCCGCCCATCGAACCGCCAAGGACCATCAAAAGTTTTTTGACACCAAGTTCACCAATAAGCTCATTTTGAACACGTACCATGTCGCGGATCGTGATAACCGGAAACCGGGTTCCCCATGGCTCACCCGTCTCGGGCTCAAGGGAGGCCGGGCCTGTGGTGCCCAGGCAACTGCCAAGCACATTAGAACAGATGACAAAATACTTGTCTGTGTCGATCAGTTTACCCGGTCCGACAATCCGCGACCACCAGCCCGGTTTGCCAGTTGTGGGGTGCGGACTTGCAACATATTGGTCGCCTGTGAGCGCATGACAAATCAGGATCGCGTTGCCGCCGTCGGCCGCGAGAGCACCATAAGTCTCATACGCTACATCAACAGGCGAAAGTTGTGCGCCGCCATCCAATTGGAGTGGAGTACTCTCAAATAGTCGAATGCTGTTGAAAGGGCTGGCCTGCACGATGGCTCTCCTGCACAAAACTGGGCGACAGAAAAGCCGCGCCAGACGCCAATGTCAACTGAGACAAACTTTCCTTTGCCTTTAGTGCGATTGAGGTCTAAGGCTATCCGGAAAATCAAACCGGGAAAAAAGCCGATTTAGGAGACAAAAATGGCGGGACCAAAAGCGCACAGTTGGATCTATGGCATGAAGGCCTATGTGCCGGGTAAAGCCAAAGCAGACGGCGTTGCCGAGCCTGTCAAACTGTCAGCCAACGAATGTGCGTTTGGCCCCAGTCCAAAGGCGGTGGCAGCCTATAAAGAAACGGCGGACAATTTGCTTCGCTACCCGGAAGGAGATAGCACCGAATTCCGTTCAGCAATCGCTGACGTACACGGATTAGACATGGACCGTATTGTGTGCGGCGCTGGGTCGGATGACATTCTCACCCTGCTTATCCACGCGTTCGCCGGACCGGGTGATGAAGTTATCTATTCCCAATACGGCTTTATGGTTTACCCCATCCAAACGCGCGCAGCTGGTGCAACGGGCATTGCAGTTCCCAACAAAAACTGGGCTGCAGATGTGGATGGTATTCTGGCCGCTGTCACCGACAAAACCAAGTTGGTGTTTGTTGATAATCCAAATAACCCCACAGGCGCTTATCTGAATTGGTCAGAAATTGAACGGTTGCATGCCGGGCTGCCTGAAACAGTACTGCTCGTGCTGGATGCTGCCTACGCTGAGTGTGTAACCGCAGAGGATTATCACGCCGGTGAAAAAATGGTCGAAGCTGCAAACAACGTCATCATGACACGCACTTTCTCCAAAATGTATGCACTGGCTGGCCTGCGCGTAGGGTGGGGCTATGGACCTGCCGACGTAGTTGACGTTCTGAACCGCGTACGCATGCCGTTTAACGTGTGTTTGCCGGGGCAACCGGCTGCCACCGCCGCCGTTTACGATACGGATCACCTTGCGTCATCGGTTGAGTTTAACCGGGTCTGGCGAGATGAGGTCACCGCTGCCCTCATGGCCCTTGGTCTTGATGTGGTGCCAAGCCAAACCAATTTTGTGCTGGTCGGTTTTCCCGAAGAGGGGGAGCAAACGGCTACCGCCGCCAACGAATTCCTGATGAAAGCCGGATACATTGTACGTGCCCTGCCTTCCTTGCCACATCACCTGCGTATTTCGATTGGCACTGAAGAACAGAACCGCGCTGTTATCGCACTTCTGACTGAGTTCATGAACGGATCGCCTGAATGATCGACGCTGCCCCGATATATGCCAAAATAGCGATTGTCGGGGCTGGGCTTATCGGGTCTTCGGTCGCGCGCGCTGCCCGGCACTATGGTGCCGCAGATCATATTGCGCTTGCCGACGCCAATGAGGCTGTTCTGGAGGAAGCCAAAAACCTTGGCATTGCCGACAGTTATAGTAGCTCAATTGCTGTCGCTGTTGCGGACGCGGATATGGTGCTGATGGCTGTACCTGTCGGGGCGATGGCTTCTGTTGCTGCTGCGGCGGCACCTGCGCTAAAGGACGGTGCGACCATATCAGACGTTGGATCAGTGAAATCGAGTGTTCTCAGCTCGGTTCAGCCGATCTTACCTGAAAATGTTCATCTCATTCCTGGCCACCCTGTTGCCGGCACAGAGCAATCTGGTCCAGCCGCAGGTTTCGCAAGCCTGTTTGATGGTCGCTGGTGCATTTTGACACCGTCCGAAGGTGCGAATGCGCAAGCGCTTGAGGCCCTTGCGGCGTTCTGGTCAAGGCTTGGCAGCACAGTTGAACAAATGACGGCCGACCACCATGATCTTGTGCTTGCTATTACGTCTCACGTACCGCATTTGATTGCTTACAATATCGTGGGCACCGCCAATGACCTTGAGACAGTCACGCGGTCGGAAGTGATCAAATATTCTGCCGGTGGCTTTCGGGACTTTACCCGGATTGCCGCATCTGACCCCACCATGTGGCGGGATGTGTTTTTGAACAACAAAGAAGCAGTGCTTGAGATGTTGGGGCGCTTCAACGAAGACCTGACAGCACTTCAGCGCGCCATTCGCTGGGGTGATGGCGATGCTTTGTTCGACCTGTTTACTCGTACCCGCGATATTCGCAGGCGCATTATTGATGCGGGGCAAGATGAAGACGATGTTGACTTTGGTCGTCCTCACGAGGACTAGGGTGGAATAACCCCCTATTTTATGACTGCCCCAAGCTCGATGATTTCCGTCCCGTCAATCAATGCGGCACCATTTTGCAGCATCAAGGCCGTGTCAGGCCGGGTGTTCGGGGAAATGCGCAGTCCAAACTGCGACAGGAGCCGCGCTGCAACCTGCCAATCAGTGGCAGATAGATTTGCGCTACCCAGCGGTTTAAAGGTCTCATCCAGTGTAATATCCCCATCTGCCTTCAATTGAAGCGCACCAGCAGACCAGGATAAATCGTCGATTGCCAATAGTCCGCCTTCATCGCGCCAGTTCGCAAGTTCGCTAACCGACCAGTCGCGAAGCGCTGGTCCGCTAACGCCGCCAGTGAATTCCAGTGTGTCACCGCCGGCGTCTGCAAAAAACCTGAACTCCAACGTTCGTTTTTCGTAAAGCCCAGTGTTTTCAACGGCCTCGGAGAAGTCTTTTCCCAGTAAAAGGCTCCACTGTGTGAGAGTCGGTAGGCCGCTCGGCCTCCTCACACGGGCATCAGCAGCGCCCGCTGAGTCGATTTTAACAACTAATCGATCCCCGTCATGCATGCGGTAACTGGCCTGCAAAAACTCTTCAAATAGAATAATCGACCCGTTCGCGAGCTCGATACTATTGCCAGCTGACTGGGCGATCCAATGATCGGGTGTCCAAACGTGGGAGACCAAGGTGAGCTGATCACTTTCGATAGCAAGGCCACGGGCGCGCGTGTTTACTTCCAAATCTTCTATTTCAAGGACAATACGGTAAGGAAACCCGGAAAGACGAATGTCACCATGACGGACCTGAAGGCCGTCATCAAGCCAGCTTGAAAGTGTTGCTGTAACTGTTTTCTGGGTGCGAAAACCAACTGTATACCATAGCGCGACATACCCCAGAGCCAAAAGTGCCAGGGTTGTTACGACGGTCCGCAGTTTAAATATCGGTGACATGTGACTTCCTTGAGAACTCAAAACATTGAGCAACTATAGCCGTACAAGAGACCGCAACCAAGTGACGGTCAGCTTGGCATACTCGATCATCAGGCCTTGCAGCGACAAATTGGACCGGACGGGAAAAGGCATGATTTCACAGTCAGGCAGCGCATTCGCGAGTAACAATTGACTGCGTTGCATGTGATAATCTGCAGTTACCAGATAAACCGTGTTGTATTGATGCTTTCGAACCCAGTCAGCGGTCGTTTTGGCGTTATCAATTGTGTTGGTAGACTTGCGGTCTAAATCAACGCAGCAGTCGAAAAGCGCTTGGGGTGCCTGAACAAGATTGGCGAGGTCAGCTTGACCTACCGTTTGATGAACACCGGAAATAAGCAACCGTTTTCCCTTGTCCGCCTGCAACAGGTCTACGGCGGCATCCAATCTGCCTCCGCCACCGGTCAGCACTACAATGCCATCTGCGGTTTGTAATTCTTCCACCGGCGGTGTTTCAGGCAATGTATCGGCGAATAGCGCAAAGCCGACCAACCACACCGCCAATACCACCAGGCCAATCCTCGTGGCTATCGGTATCAGTTTGGGCGCTCGGTTTGCCATAGCTTGCAGTCTACATCATTTCTTTCAGGGCGCGCCGCACAGTTATGCGTGCTGTTGTCATTGTAAGAAGTGCCGCAAAAACGGGCATCAATAACAACCATGCGCTGAAGTCTGTGGTTGGTGCAAATGCAGACACCAGCCCCTGACCTAGTTCTGTAGCCATGCGCGAAATCAACCAAAGCGTAAACAAAGCGAAAGCAATTCCAACAAGCCCGCCTTTAATGCCATGCGCGAGGTAGCGCAGGTCAAATGCACGGCAGATCATGCTGTCTTCGGCTCCCATCAAATGCATGATGGCGATCGGCTCTGCATGGGTGGCCAAGCCAGCACGGCAACCAAAAATCACAATCGCAACTGTAGACAAAACCACCATCCCCACCACTGCGATCAACACGATTTGCACAACTGAAGCCAAGTTGAAAATCTGACCCAGCCAAGCTTGATGGTCGTCGAGTTGAGCCCCTGGGGCGGCAATCGCCAGGCGCTCGGACAAGGCGTTGGTGTTAACTGGTGTTAAGCCGTCAAGCGCCACATCAATCAATGCTGGAATTGGAAGATTAGCATCTATTGGCAGATCACCCAGCCAGGGAGAAACCAGCGCCATGACCTCCGAACTTGCCAGAACCGAAGCAGACTGAACGCCTGGTGTTGCCCGTAGCAATCTGAGCGCAGCATCCGTTTGCGCCTGCCGCTCCGCAGCATCGGCAACCACAATTTGTACTGTGATATTGGAAGCCAGATCCCGGCTCCAACGCTCGACCCCTGAACCTATCGCGCCGGCGCTAGCAATCGCCAGAGCGCATAAAAATAACATGACACCAATTACCCAGGGAAGCAGTCCCTCCCGGTCCTTGGACTTTGGCAAAAATTGAAGGGTGAGGCCCCACATCAGCGCAGCCCTCCTTCAGTGCGGACCGATAGCTGTCCTTTGTCCAGACTGAACACCGGTGCGCCGATGGCGGAAACCAGGTTTTCATCGTGAGTTGCCACGACGGTCGTGGTGCCAAGCTTGTTAAGCTCAACAAACAAATGCATGAGGCGCTGCGACATCTCAGGGTCCACATTCCCGGTTGGCTCATCTGCAACCAATAGGTCAGGTTTATTGATCACTGCCCGGGCGATCGCAACGCGCTGTTTTTCTCCGCCTGACAAGGTGGCAGGCTTTGCATGAAGCCTTTCTTCCAGGCCCACCCAGGCCAGAAGCTCCTCAACATGATCTTGCACCTGTTTTTTTGTGGCGCCTTTGATGCGCAGCGGCAGGGCAACATTCTCGAAAGCTGTCAGATGATCGAACAGGCGAAAGTCCTGGAAAACAACGCCGATGCGCCGCCTCAGGCGGGGCAGGTCCTCGCGCCCCAAACTGGCCAGGTCTTTGCCAAAAAAGTCAACGAGCCCTCTAGACGGCCGATGTGCCAAATAGAGAAGTTTTAGAAGTGTGGTTTTGCCGGCACCGGAGGGCCCAACAAGGAAATGAAATGAGCCCTTTTCAAGCGTAAACGACACATCTTGCAGGATTTCTGCGCCCATGCCGTACCGCATGCCGACATTTTCAAACGTGATCATATTGGCTGGCCTGATAATTTTTCACAGCACCTTTACACAAGCCGGTCATCAGGTCCAGCGAATGCAAAGTTTGTGTGTTATGTGAAGCCTTCACTTGTATTTTTCCGTCTATCTCTTATAGAGTTAGCTGTGAAGGCGATGTTAACCTTTTGGTCCTATTTTGTGGGCCATCTGATACGTCGGTGGGAGCGAGTGGGCCTCATATGATCCTGGTATGTCCATCCTGTGATGCGAAGTTCAAAGTGCCGGACAACGCTATTCCGCCTGAAGGCCGGAAAGTGCGTTGCGCCAATTGTGGACATGCGTGGCATGCAACAACGGCCGACGAATTGAAAGCACCTGCCAAGTCTGCAAGCACAGCGAAACCTGCAGCGCCTCGAGCAACAGTGCCATCCCCCGCAACGGCAGGCGGGCCAGAAAACTTCCAGCCACCTGTGACCGACATGGATGCTGGGGCGGCGGCGCAAGCAGCCGCTCTTCGCCGGTCAGTGGTTGAAGAGGTGGTTCCAGAAACGGCACCGGCCGGTGAAGATGACGATTTGTTCGACGAGGGCCTTGGCACACCCGATACGGGCAGCGCTGACGAAATGCCTGCGGAAGAAACCGATTTTGACGAGGCCGAAGCGGAAGAGTTCGCTGAAATGGCTGACGGCGAAGACGGTGAAGACTTTGACGAGGATGAAGACTTCGGTGATTTCGACGAAGACGACATTCTGGCACGCCGTCGCGGCGACTTGCGACGAGAAGCCGAGCGTAAGATACAAGCGCTCAAGCAAAAATTGCTCGCTGCCGGTTGGATCGCACTCCTGATTTTCATCATTGGGGTGCTGTTTTCTCTGTTCTTCATGAAAGACACCGTGACAGCAATGTACCCCGGCACCAACCAACTGTATGATTTCTTTGCCGACGCTCGCGAGGAAAGTATCTATCAGCCGGATACCGAAGAGCCTCTCACCCCTCCGATTACAGAAACCGAAGTGTATGTAAGCGCCGGACTGTTTGAAGATCAGCTTCGATTTGAAACGGTGGACGGCCAATCGTACCTGATAATTCCCGGACAGCTTACCAATACAGGCACGCGTGCGGCGTCCGTTCCCAAAGTGGAGTTAACCATTCTTGACAACCTTAGACGCGTTTTGGACCAATGGGTTTTTGACCCACCCGGACTGGTTTTAAGGCGCCAAAGCACGCTTCGGTTTGAAGCACGCCGCGTAGCGCCGGC
Organism: Kordiimonas sp.; assembly: GCA_963921265.3. Classification (GTDB taxonomy): domain Bacteria; phylum Pseudomonadota; class Alphaproteobacteria; order Sphingomonadales; family Kordiimonadaceae; genus Kordiimonas. The sequence continues at coordinate 1,718,747 of OZ001196.2, read as the reverse complement.
CGGGGCGGCCAGTGTTGAAGTGCGACCGCTTGAGGGTACGCAGTCTGACAACAGGGCGCCGCAGATATGAACCCGTTCTTTGACTGGAATAAAGCGGGAGACGCGCACCACGGTGTGGAGCCGGTGTTCACAGCGGACGAAATCGTTGCGAAAGTCGATGACCTGGCAGCCCGTTTGGTGCGCTGGTTTGATGAAGAGCCTGTGGCTCAGGTGCTGATTAACGGTGCCATGATGTTTGCGGCGGACCTCTCGCGCGCCATGTCCATTCGGGGCTGCGTGATGGAAATGGACTTCATTCAAACGGAAAAGAATAGAGCATCTGGCGATGTGAAGCTGATTGCTGCATCCAATTTGGATGTAAAAGGGCGCGACGTTCTTTTGATTGACGACATATACGATGATGGTGGCTCGCTCTCATTTGCTTACGAGCATTTCACGGCGCTGGGTGCTCAATCGGTCACAAGCGTAGTATTGCTTGACAAATCGGGTGGCCGTGACACTAAAATAAAGCCTGATTTCGTAGGTTTTGAGTGCCCAGATATCTTTGTCATCGGTTACGGTATGGATGTTGCTTACCGATATAGAGAGCTGCCCTTCATCGGCAAAATGGGCCGAGCTTAAGTCTGATATTTATCTCGTCTTACGCTAGGTCCGATACATGGGGTCTTGTTGATGATTGATGTGCAGCGGGCGTTCCGGGGGAAGTGACCGTGGCACAGGTTTTATTGGCCGAAGATGAGGATACAGTGCGCGAGTTTGTCTCGCGCGTGCTAACCATGCAGGGGCACAGCGTGCTTGAGGCAAAGGACGGTGCGCAAGCTGTAGAACTGATGAATCAGCATCATTTTGACCTTTTGCTCACTGATATTGTCATGCCGATCATGGACGGTATTTCGCTCGCGCTGAAAGTGCGATCTCAGCGACCAGATGTGCCAATTATCCTGATGACGGGTTATGCGAATGAAAGCCAGAGGGCGCATAACCTCTCTGTTTTAATTGAAGAATTGCTCTCCAAGCCTTTCAACAAAGATGAGCTTGTGGCGGCCGTGAACAAAGCGCTCAACGGCACGGCAACAAGTGCCGCACTCAAATAGCATCAGTCCGTGAGCCAGTCGGGAACCGTATCCAGGCCAATCAAATCATCCAGTGATGGGCGAGCCCGCACCACGGCATAATCTGGCCCGTTTACAAGCACCTCAGGCACCAGCTCCCGGCTGTTGTAAGTGGAGGCCATCACGGCACCGTATGCACCAGCTGATTTGAAGGCAACCAGGTCACCAGGTGACATGGGTACGGTTTTCCGCGCCTTGGCGAACGTATCACCGGTTTCGCAAACGGGGCCTACAAAGTCCGCAGAAACCTGCGCGTTCTGGGCATTATCGCCCGGTTCTGTGACAGGGCTGATGTGGTGAAACGCCTCGTACATTGCGGGTCTGAGCAGATCATTCATCGCGGCGTCGACGATATAAAACAGGCGGTCTTCACCTTGTTTTACATAAAGCATTTCCGACAAGAGAATGCCGGCGTTGCCAGCAATCAGACGGCCGGGCTCGAGAATGATGGAGCACGGCAAGTCACCGAGTACTGATTTGATCATGTCGCCGTAAGCAACGGGGTGAGGGGGTGTTTCCTCGTCCGGGTCATAGGGAATGCCAAGCCCACCACCCAGGTCAATATGTTCGATATCATGACCCGCAGCACGCAACGACTGAACAAGGCCAACCACCTTTTCAAATGCCAGTTTGAAGGGGGCAAGATCAGTCAGCTGCGAGCCAATATGCACGTCCACGCCAGTGGCGCGTACATTAGGTAACTCTTTGATTCTATTGTAAACCTCGGGCGCGTATGCCCAGGCAATGCCAAATTTGTTTTCGGATTTTCCGGTCGCGATTTTATGGTGGGTCTTGGCGTCCACATCAGGGTTAACCCTCAGGGACACCGGCGCAACAACGCCCATTTTACCAGCAACCGCATCAAGCGCTTCAAGCTCCGGTTCACTTTCCACATTGAACTGCTTGATACCGGCTTCTAGTGCGCGGCGCATTTCGGATGGTTTTTTGCCAACCCCAGAGAATACAATGCGTTCCGCCGGAATACCGGCCCTGAGCGCGCGCTCCAGCTCACCGATTGAGACCACGTCTGCGCCCGCACCCTCACGGGCAAGGGTTGAGAGGACCGCCTGGTTACTGTTGGCCTTAACGGCAAAACAAACGAGGGCATCAAGGCCCGAGAAGGCGTCAGAAAACACACGGAAGTGCCGCTGCAGTGTCGCGGTCGAATAGACATAAACCGGCGTGCCAACTTCTGCAGCAATGCGCGACAGCGGCACGTCTTCGGCGTGCATTTCACCGTTTTTGTATGAAAAATGGTCCATAAAATGTGCCTAAAGGTCTAAAAATTTACGGAAACGACAGAAAAAAGAGACGCTTGGCTGGGTGGCTTCACATCGCCTTTTTTGCCGCAAGCGGCCACAGCGAGCAAAAGCGAAAATCCAACCAGCATTTTTGTCATGTTCATCATTACGACTCCGTAACAGATAATTTTTTGCGCGTTGCCAAAATCTGGGCACGCACATTGTCGGGTGCAGTGCCACCAAATGATGTCCGGCTTGCGACCGATGCTTCCACACTCAGTACGTCAAAAATCGCTTCGCTGATTTTTGGTTCAACAGATTGCATCTGGGTGAAGCTCAGATCCGCCAGGTCACAGTTTTCGCCCTCAGCGAGTTTGACGATCGCGCCGGTCACATGATGCGCGTCCCGGAACGGCATTTTAAGCTCGCGCACCAGCCAGTCAGCAAGGTCAGTCGCGGTTGAGAAGCCTTGGCCCGCTGCGGCGCGCATGGCGTCCGGATTGGGGCGGAAGTCCGCCATCATGCCGGTCATGGCAACAAGGCACAGCTCAAAGTCGTCAACCGCCTTGAATACCGGCTCTTTGTCTTCCTGCATGTCCTTGGAGTAGGCAAGCGGCAGGCCCTTCATCACCATCATCAGGCCGTTCATTGCACCTGAAATGCGGCCAACTTTGGCACGGATCAGCTCGGCGGCGTCCGGGTTGCGTTTCTGAGGCATGATTGAGCTGCCGGTCGAGAAACTGTCGGAGAGAGTGAGAAAGCCAAACGCCGGTGTTGCCCACAGCACAATCTCATCCGCAAGGCGCGACAGGTGTGTGGCGGCGATCGAGAGCGCGGCCAATAGCTCAAGCGCAAAATCACGCGATGAGACAGCATCGAGCGAATTATTCATCGGCGCGTCAAAGCCCAGCGCTTCTGCCGTTTGGTGCCGGTCGACAGGAAAGCCAGTGCCCGCAAGCGCCGCCGCACCGAGGGGGCTTTCATTCAGCCGCGCGCGGCAATCCATCAGGCGCGCCCGGTCGCGCATCGCCATTTCAACATAGGCCATAATATGGTGGCCAAGGGTTACGGGCTGCGCCGTCTGCAGGTGCGTGAACCCGGGCATAATGGTGCCCGCGTGCGCCTCTGCTGCGTCCAATAGCGTGCTGATAAACTCACCATATAGCCCGTCAAACCGGTCAATCGCGCCCCGGCACCACAGGCGAAAATCTGTCGCAACCTGATCATTCCGGGACCGCGCGGTGTGAAGCCGCGCACCAGCGTCGCCCACAATTTCGCGCAGGCGGCTTTCAATATGCATGTGGATGTCTTCAAGCGCGGGGTCAAACGTGAAGTCACCGGCTTCAATCTCGGCGCGCACTTGCGCCAGCCCCTTATGGATCGCGTCCCGGTCCGCGGCTGTGATGATGCCGGTGGCGGCGAGCATGTCCGCATGCGCGAGTGAACCCGCGATGTCCTCGGCGTACAGGCGCTTGTCGAACCCGATGGAGGCATTGATTTCCTGCATCACCGCAGACGGGCCCGCGCCAAACCGCCCACCCCACATGCTTTGCCCCTTTTGGCTTTGCTGCGACGATGTGCCTTCTTCGCTTTTGGCCTTCTTCTCGTTTTCTTGATCGCTCACATGCTTGCCTTTCAGGGCTTAATCCGTATGGTCAAGCCTCGCTTATAGGGGCGCACAATAGTGTTGGCAATGCCGATAGCACGGCCAAAGCAATCTGTGACCGGCAGCAACGCGTACCATAGGCAACTGAATTTAGAGTGAGAGAGCAGACATGACTAAACAGAACGGTTTCCTGATTGGCTTTGCCCTCGCGGTTGCGGTGGTGATCGTGATGTATACCGCACCAGGTGACAAGCCGGGCGAAAGTGCACAAGGCGGCGGCATCCAACCGTACCTGACGGGCGAAATGGCCGCTCTCACCATTCCGGCGGAAACACAGATGCTTTCGGACCATATCATCATGGCAGAGACGGGGGAGCCCAAAAAGCTCTCGGCCATGAAGGGCAAGGCGATGCTCATTAACCTATGGGCGCCCTGGTGCGCGCCGTGCCGCGCAGAGATGAAAGAGCTCGCCCATGTTCAAAAACTGCTGGGCGACGACACGTTTGAAGTGATCGCCATTAACGTGAACCGCGGCGGCATTCGCGAAGCCGAAGAAACGCTCAAAGAATGGGGCATTGAAGGCCTCGCGCTTTATGCAGAACCCACCATGGCAATTGCGTTTGACCTCGCCGAAGGCGCGCTGCCCACCAGCTTTGTGGTCGACAAATCCGGCGAAGTGCGCGCGCTGTTCCTTGGGCCGCTCGCATGGGACAAACCTGAAGGCATCGCGCTTTTTGAAGCGCTGAAGAGTGGTGAGATTTAGGCACGGTTCGCCCAATTGTAGGGTCGATTGCATTTCTGAAATGAATAGGCGCCGTCTGCTTCCGACCCAAAGCGGACACTTCGTTGCCTGTCAAAACAGCCGCTAGGCTCGATAACTATCACTTATCGGCCATAAATATGATTGGCAAAAAGGAATGTAATCTGGCAGGACCTGATGCCTCATGTTTTGTGCGCTATGGTTACCATAATTAGGTCAGTATAATTGTCATAAATAATGAGCTTTGCTTCTTTGCTAGTGGCGGGATTAACTTGAGACCACTGGATAAAAAGTGGTGTTGGAAGCTATGTCGATGGTCTCAGTCTGATTGAGGCATACCGGACTTTTTGCGTGCAAAGCAGCCTAGTAGTTATTCGCGATAGACTCTTGGAACTGCTTGTAAGCGATAATGAAGTTAGAGCTTAACTCATCTTTTATTTTTTGGATCATTATGTTGGCCTCACTAGTTTGAAGCCTCGTTCTAGAGTATGTTTTCCTAATGATCTCCGGCGTGCCATCAGCTTTAGAAGCCGAGCAACCGTGCCAGATGTTTGCAATGCTTGGATCGGTTTGGTCGAGATAGATATCAACTCCTCCCCTTAAAACAAAATAGCCACCCTCTGCCCTAGGAAAGCTTGCCTCTAGTACGGCGGAAGACCTGTGCCAAAGGTTTGTCACTTTTTTACCGTAGTTGTCTTGAAAACCGCAATGCTCGCTAACTGCTATCGAATGCGGGATAATCTCTAATCTGAGCGTGGGCACATTTCTGAGGTCCAGTAAGTCGGCCAATTCCTCCAGCCAGTTCAGCAACCCCTTTGAAAGGTTTTCCATCTCGTTGCGCCATCGGTTTTTGGCTCGAATTGTATTATCGGCTTTAGCGCCGAGTGCCTTAAGGCGGCTCAAGTCAATCCTGGGCCTTTCGAAATCAGACAACCCCTTCTCCTCCTCGACCATCTTCCAATCGCCCAGTTCCTTCATAACCACGTCCATTGAGCATCTTCTCGACGGATCAATATGAGTGCACCTCGCTACCAGGTGATCAAGAACCGATAGGTCAGTTTTGTCCTCTAAATAGTGAGACAACTGCATGGTTGGCTCGGAAAGGTCGTGCGGTACTCCCAGCGGGTTTTTTAAATTGGAAATCATCCAGATGATCAATTGCCCAAAGGAGTATACGTCACATTTTGACCAGTTCGGTTTACTCTCGCCGAGGTTAAACAGTTCCGGCGCGGTGTAGTTTCTAGACCCGAGTATATCTCCCTTTTCAGTAAGCTCGTTGGAAGCGTCGCCCGTGGCCAGCCCAAAGTCTCCTAGAACCCAATTTCCCTCATAGAGGAAGATGTTGTTGGGTTTGATATCTCGGTGAAATATGCCCAGTTCATGAAGTTCAGAAATCTTAGTGGCAATACTAGTCAATGACGTAATGCGTTCGCTTTGACTAGGTTTGCGGTTTCCACGCCAATTTGAAAGTGTCTCCGCGATTGGCATCAAGAAATGCATGGGAACATCAGATTCTATGTCTGTGTGGGCTTCAAGAACAGGTAGAGCTAGGCCCTTGGGAAGTTGCTGCTGCCATTCGATCTCTTTTACAAACCTTAAGTCTTTCTTATTTCTGCGCTCTGTAAGAATTTTTAGAGCTTTAGCGTCATAATCTTGAGTAACATTTGAAATAACAGACCACACCTCACCGTTGCCTCCTAGGCCCAGTCCATGGAGTAACCTCCACTTAAAGAAGGCGTCGCCACTATTGTGATGGTAGCACCTCATCTGATTGACTTTCTTGTTCGCCTTCTAAGTTTCTCAATACGCTACCAGACTTTCACTCGATGGATTCTTTGTCCAAATTCATATTTCCTCGGCATTGTTCTTTGTGCAAAGCGCCTTGGAAAAAACGGCTCAAGCCGAAAGCGATCTCGAAAAGGATGTGAGTACTAAATCTGCGAAATGCGTCTCAAATTCCCGCGTCCTGCTTCACCAACACATCTAAGGACCAAATTTGGCATAAAACAATCGCACAAATCTGAAAGCAATTGTAATTTGACATATTTATTAACAATATCTTAAGGAAGATGGTGCAGGTTGGGGGAAAGCAAAGATACCAGTGATAGTTGTATGGACACCATTGACAAATTACTAGGATTTTTCCTCTTCACAGTCGCAATACCGTTTGCGTTTATTGCCGACCATCATTGGGTCGTGTCAATGCTCCTGACAGCAGCAGCATTGACGTTTGTGCTTTTTATTCCGCGACCTTTCAAGAAGCGGTGCTTTACCTGCGGTCACTTCTTTTTCCTTACAGTTTGGCAGCGTTTCCTTGTGTCCAAAAGTGGGCGTAAATGTGAAGATTGTGTTTGTCGCGCAAAGTCGATCGAAGACGCCGACAAAGTTGCGGCGCAATAGGTCTCAACCAGTTGGACACCTGTGCGGCCTAGAAAAGTCCACACTTGCAAAGTCTGAAATCCTGTCACCTTTTTTCAACGCAAAGTAGATAAATGTAAGCAGTTTTCTTGCAGCAGCAGTTCGCGCTTTTCGATATCCTTTGCGCCCCTTAATGCCATCGTAGAACGCTCGTAGCGACGGGTTATGCACCATCGTTCGGTTCACGCTCATAACAATTGCACTTCTGGCACTTTTTCTTCCTTGCCGTGTAATGGCGCCGGCTCGATATTTACTTACTTTTTTCGGAACAATATTTTCGCCCGAGGACATACGAGTGCGCGGAACAATACCAAAGTAGGCGCATAGTGCTTTAGAGTTTGGAAAGTGTTCGATGCCGTCAATGTAAGCAAGCAGCTCCGCAACTGTTATGGGTCCAAAACCTGGAATGCTCTCAAGCACAGCGTAGCCATCGAAAAGTTTGGAATGATGTATGATTTCTTTGTTCAGCTTTCTGATACTGTTTCTGTAAGATTCAACCTGCGCATTCATTTCAAGCCACGCTCGGTAATCTCCAAACTCAAAAGTCTCTATGGGAACGCTATCCCGCCAATTGCGAAACTGTATCTTGCCTACTGGGATATTAATGCCTTCGGTGGCCGCAATGGCGTTCATAAAATTGGTGCAGGTGATCCTCATACGTATCAAGTAGCCTCTCGCAATCAGTAGCCGATGAAGTTGATGGCTGACTTCTGACCGAAATCTGGACTCAGGCAAAATTCCCTTCTCTAAACCAAACGCAAGAGCTGCAGCGTCATTCTTATCTGTCTTTTTGATCGATTGGAAAACCAAAGCGTTGGCAGATGCGTGAACATGAACTAATCGTTTTACTTTTGGCGTTAACAGTTTGGCCAAATGCCTTCCAAAACTCACGGACTCGATTGCAACTTCATCAGTACATGAGATGGTTTTCAAAAACTCATCGCGCCCCTCGGACGAATTCAGAAACGTTTCAAAACGATACTCTTCGTCAGAATGTCTGTAGCAGACGGTGAAGTCTCGTTTGTGCATATCAATGCCCAGATATCTCATAATGATCTCCCCAAACCTTTGGCGGCTGACCGACCAGATAAACGGACGATTTTCAATCTTGGATGGGTCCGGCAACGCAATCGACAGCCAAAGAAACATACGGGCGACGCCCAATTAAAGTTACGGCGCGTAGCGTTCCTCCCCTCGAAACAGGGAGGCGGTCAGCCTGGCAACACCATACCACAAATGGACCTCGGATTACGCATGCTGTTGTTTGCGGTTGCCTTAAAGATCGTTGGAAGAAGTATTGAAAAAAACGCCATATGTTCTTGTTTTGTTCAAATCTAGCGCAGCTTCGGTTATACTTGATCGTGGCCTCAATCAGCAGTGGAACAGAACATGACATGGAATGACTGGTTTTCCCTCGCAAGCGTAGTAGTTGCCCTGTGCGCTCTTATCGTGACCTTGCAAAATATGTATAGCCAACGGCGTCGGGAGCAAATCATGCTGCAACCGTCGCTGACGCCTACGACAATTACGAAACTCGAAGACAAGATCGGCGTGATGTCAGCAGGAGTGATCAACGACGGCCTAGGCCCGGCAAAAATCCTGTCTTTTGAACCCAAAGTTGGCGATGTTTCGCTCGAACTCAGAGAGCTGATAGACCGCTGTGTCGGGGATCGATATCATCGCAAAACCAAGCTAACCAAACCTGCGACGGGTTCTTCAGTTTCTCCTGGGTCCAGCATGACTTTTGTTGAATTGGCCTTCCCTGCTAACGATCAGTCTGAAGTTGATGCGTTTGCTGATTTGTTTGAAGAGGCGGCCATAGTCGTGACCTACCAATCTTTTCTGGGTGGAACAGTAAAAACAATCTGTGTGGGAGACTAATAGACTGTCTGCGACGTAGTTTGGCAATATTCTGAGCACTTGCTTAGGGCAGCAGCTTCCTGGTCATAATTGCAAAGATGTAGGGACGAGGAAAAGCCGACCTCGCTTCCAGGAGGGGCAGGGGCATATCGCCCGAATTTCTGCACTTTCGCGGGGCCGGCCATGGCAATACTGTAGCATATTTTGGGGCTATAAGCATTTTTTATCGAGCCGTAAATGTCCGCTTTTGGCCGAAAGTGAACTCTGGCCGCCTTACCGCTTTGATTGCGCGGCGGGTGCGGGATTTAATCGCAGCACCCAAAACTGAAAAGGCGGGCCATTGGCCCGCCTTTCCTTATTTCTATGTGCAATTTAGCTTTGATTACCGCTTGTTCCAATAGTCAGGCAGCGGCGGCACCACAGGTTTCTTGGGTGGGTTTTTCGCCAGCTCCTCCAGCAGGTGCGCAACGGTTGCCTCAAGCTGAGGGTCACGGCCCTTGCGCCACTCGGCGGGGTCGAACTCCACTTCGATGTCCGGGGCCATGCCCTGGTTTTCCATCTCCCATTCGCCGTCCATGCCAAAGATGGCGGCGTCTGGCGCGGTGACCATGCCGCCGTCCATCAGTTGTGGCAGGCGCTGCGCCGCCACAAGGCCGCCCCAGGTGCGCTTGCCCACAAGCTTGCCTGCGCCGTCTTTCCTGAAGAACCATGGCATGGCGTCCCCGCCGGAGCCCGCCATCTCGTTGATGATCATGGCTTTGGGGCCGTATATGGCGCCGCCGGGCACAGGCACTGTCATGTCGCCGTAGCGGAAATAGATGTTCGCCAGATGGGATTTGTGCATGACCTGGGTGACATAGTCAGCGAGCGACCCGCCGCCATTGAAACGCTCATCCAAAACCGCACCCTGCTTGTCCGTCTGCGAATAGAAATAGCGATTAAAGCTGGTGAAGCCCGGGCCCCCTGTGTTCGGGATATAAATGTAAGCGAGCTTGCCATCCGAGAGTTCGTAGGTTTTGCGGCGGTTGCTTTCAACCCAGTTAATGTTCCTCAGGTTCCGCTCGTTCGCCACGGGCACAACGGTTAGTGTGCGGCTGTTTTCGCCTTCTGCCGTGTCGGCCACAGTGATGCGGGTTTGCTTGCCCGCGGTGGCTTCAAAGGCTTCAAAGATGTTCTGGTCCGCGGTCAGGTTGCGGCCATTCACTTCAAGAAGAAACTGACCCTCTGTGATATTGAGGCCAGGCTGCGTCAGGGGTGCCGTCAGGCCCGGGTTCCAGCTTTCCCCATTATAGATTTTGGCGAACTGATAGCGCCCGTCTGTGATGGCATAATCAGCACCGAGCAAGCCAATCGGCACCCGGTCCGCCTGTTCCTGATCACCGCCGCGGATGAACATGTGACCAATGGTCAGTTGGTTCAGCATCTCGACAAAAAGATAGGTGAGGTCAGAGCGATGTTTCACCGACTTCAGATACGGTGAATAGGTTTCCTTCGCCCAGTCGAGATCGAGGCCATGCATGTTCTCCGCGTAGAAGAAATCCCGCTCGCCGCGCCAGATCTCATAGAACATCTGGTTCCATTCGGCTTCTGGCACAACACGCGCTTCCATGGCGGCTGTTTTGATAGGCGAAGGCTTGGCCATGTCTTTTGTCGCGCTGATGGAGAATTTGTTGCCCCGGCGCACGAGTGCCATTTTACCGTCAGCGGAAATATCCAGGCCGTTAATGCCCTTGGCTATATCTTTAAACTCGCGTGATTTTGGATCGAATTTGTGAACCGTGAAGCCACGCCCATCGGCCGGGCGCTCAACGGCAAAAAGTTCACCCTTGCCGCCAGGCAGCAAGCTGACATAAGCCGTGTTGGGTGCCGGCATGGCGATAACGCGGCGGTCCAGGCCATCAAAGTCGATGCGGGTTGTCTTTGCTGGCTCTTTCTTTTCTTCCTTGGCGTCGTCTTCGGCGCTTTCTGCGTCAGCCTTGGGGGCATCTGCCTTCGGCTCTTCTTTTTGCTCTTCTTTCTGCTCGGGCTTCTTCTCTGCCTCATCGTCGCTTTCGAGGCTCAATGGAGAGTCGTCCTCGTTTGAAAGAACAGCAGCATAGATTGACCGCGTGGAACGGCGGCCCATGCCAGACATATCAGCCCAGCTGATGCTTTCCCCAATGTTGGTGCTGGCGGTGAAGTAAAGATACTTGCCGTTTTTATCAAACACCGGGTGCTGTACATCGCTCATACCGTCTGTAACCTGCTGGCTTTCGCCGGTTTCCACAGAATGGATGAAAGCGGCGCGCAGCAGATTGGGCAGGTTTTTAGTGTAAGCGATATAGTCGCTGTTTGGGGACCAGCTTGGGTCCTGAGCGCCCCCGAAGTTGATCGGGTTTTTGTCGACTTTAACGGGCTCAGGGTTGTCTGCTGTAACGTCTACGTACCACAGTGTCAGGCCGCGGTCACTGAAGGCGATTTTCTTGCTGTCCGGTGACCAGACCGGGTTGAAATAGAACTGCGCAGGCAGCGTGATTTCCCGGGCTTCGCCGTGGCCTTTTTGGTCAATGATGTGGATAGCGTACTCACCGCTTGCTTCTGAGAAATAGGCCAGATGCTGGCCGTCCGGGGACCAGGCCGGGGAGCGTTCCATAACGCCCGGCGTTTTTGTGATATTGCGCACATCGCCTTTCTTGGCGGGCACGGTGAAAATTTCACCGCGTGCCTCAAACACCGCACGTTTGCCGCTTGGTGAAATACCGGCAGCCGCAATGCGCTCGCCCACTTTCTTATAGTGTGGGCGCATGGAGGTGACATCAGCGTTTAGCGTGATATCCACTTTCCTGGAGCGATTGCGGCGCACATCGTACAAATGGATGGTGCCGAACTGCTCGTAAACAATCGTGTTGTCGGGGCCGGCGCTGGCTGACTTTATGTCCCGGCCTTCGTTTTCCATCAGTTCCTCGACCTCATTTGTATCAGGGTCATAGGAGAACAGGCGGAAGATGCCCAGGTCGCTGTCGCGGTCTGAGATAAAATAAACCTTGTCACCAATCCACATGGGATACATGTCGCTGCTGTTTTCGTGCGGCACTTTTGTGATGCTCGAGTCCTCAAGCTTGGCGATCCAGATCTTGTCCTGCTGGCCGCCTTTGTACCGCTTCCAGCGCGGTTGCCACTGGTTCAGCGGTTCGTAGGCAATGTGTGTGCCATCAGGAGAGAATTGCCCGCGCTCAGCGCTTGGCAGGGGAACCTGTGTTGGAGAACTGTCGCCCGGCTTGATGGTAAAAAGGCGCAGGAAGTTTGCATAGCTTTCGCGCTGGCTTGAAAACAGAACTTCTGAACCATTGTTGGTCCAGCCCGCTGCGCGGTCCACCCCCGGGTGGAAGGTCAGGCGCTCGGGCGTGCCGCCATCAATATCGATGGTGTAAACATCTATATTGCCATCGTATTCGCCGGTGAAGGCTACTTTTTTGCCGTCAGGGGAGAAGTAGGGCTGGCTTTCGGTGCCAACACCGGTGGTCAGGCGCTCTGCCTCTCCACCCTCGCGGTCTACTCGCCACAGGTCGCCAGCATAGGAAAAGACAATATGGTCTTTGCTGACGGTGGGTTCGCGAAAGAGTGTGTGATCATCGGCGTTTACAGTTGCAGCGATGGACTGCGCCCCCATTAGCACAGCGGCGGACAGCATTAGTGTCCGCTTGAGGTAGCGTTTCATAAGATCCTCCAAAGGTGTTGGCCATTATATTATTTTGTATTTTTGTTAGGGCAGATTGGCGTGGATTGCTAGTTTGCTTTCGCTGAGACGAAGCTGGAAAGAGATAAGCCGCTGGTGGGGCGCAGGCCTGAACTGCCCTGCTAAGCGGAACCAAGCCGATGCGTTCCACCAATAATGTGTGCTTCGCGGCGTTAGGTTCGTGCCCTTGTTGTCAGCAAATGCAGAAATAAGTCTCGCGTCGATGCGCACATTCTTATTAACTGGGATAACAAGTAAAAAGCTGAAACAGGTGACATAAAATATGGCGACAGGGACTGGACCAAAATGGTGTTTTACTATTTTTGCCCTGTGGTTTTTGGCTTTTTCCACGCCGCTGCTGGCGCAGGATGATTGCGCCTTAAGTCTTACCGGTGCGCAGATTGATCAGGACCTGTTTCTGGAACCATTTCCCGGCGTAAATGAAGACCGCGACTATACCATGGGCCTTTTCTTCAGGTTCAATAGTTGCCGCAATGCGTCAAACTGGTTCTCTGGCCATGAAGTGCAGCACGTGTTGCTGAACATGTTGTCAATCGGGGACGCGCAAACACAGTACCGGTACAGCACAGCGTTTGAGAGTATTACTTTCACGCCCGATGACCTGACCGCACAAGACCCGATTTTTGAAGACAAGCCCTATAGCTCGGTACTGCAGGTCAGCAACAGTGTTGTGGCCTTTAAGAACGAGGCTCGCTCTGCCACAGAAGTCAGCCTTTCACTCGGGTTTCTTGGTCTTCCCATAAGCGAATGGACGCAAACAGCCCTTCATCAGATTGTGCGCAGCGCAGCAGCCAGCGAAGAACCCTTCAACCCTGAGGGGTGGAATAACCAGATATCAAATGGCGGCGAACCGACAGCTAAACTCGGACTTACCTGGTTTTACCGGCAGGGCAAGACGGTAGACTGGTTTGACCTTGTATATTCGGCTGGCGCCACAGTCGGGTATCAAACTGGGGCCAACGTTGGTTTGGCGGCGCGTATTGGCCTTCTGAACAAGCAAAAACCAGTTTGGCAAACGGGCTTGACGGGTGGCTACCTGAGTAAGCGAAACCCCGGGCAGGAGCTATATGGCCTTTTCTCAAACCGGCTTAATTTTGTTGGCTATAACGCCCTTCTGCAAGGGCAGTTCAAAAGCAACCCACACGAACTATCACGGTCAGAAATTAAGCGGTTTGTTCTCGAGAATACGATTGGTATTGGCTGGCAAAGGGAAAGGAACGAATGGCTTTTTTCCTGCACCAGACGCAGTTCGGATTTTGATTTGGCGGAGCGCCGGGCGCATTTTTTCTGCGGCTTAAGCTTTGCACGGTCGCTATAGCATATGCCCGGTTTTGGCTGTAACCAAAGCTTAGCTATACCCTCGCCAGATTTGGAAAAATCTGGCCGATTTCTTGAAAGTCGCACCATTTTCGAAATCGACGAGCCTGCCGCACCCTCAAGCGATAGTGTCAATCCCAACGATTCCTTAATCACGACAGCGAGGGTTTAAAATGGATTGGACCACCACGATTTCTGCGCACCCCTTTGTGGAGTCGGTCGCACATAGTTTGGAGCGTGAGCTCACTCGCTATACCGGATTTTCAATCTCCATGTATGTGTTGATTGTTCTGGTGCTCACGCCCCTGTTCAAAAGCCGAAAGATCAGGAAAAAAAGCCCCGGTTTTGCTCAGATGCAGGCGGAGTTTTTCAGAAGCCTGCGCACCATCGGGATTTTTGTCATCATGGACCTGATCCTGTTCAGGGTGATCGGCCTTGAGAGCGTTTGGAGTGGTGTCGACTTTGGCTGGTCTTATGGGCCTTGGCTTGCTGCCTCTGTTGTTTTTGGCCTTTTGTGGCACGACACATGGTTTTATTGGGCACACCGGCTGATGCATCACCGGAAACTATACCGGGCGTTCCACCTCACGCACCACCGGTCTGTCGATCCGTCGCCTTTCACTGCCTACAGTTTTGCGGTGCCGGAAGCTGTTATGGAGTATCTCTTCATTCCGCCGCTTGTACTGCTGGTGCCAATTGCCCCCGGCAGTGTGGGGGTGATTTTGCTGATCATGTTTGCGAAAAATGTAACCGGCCACTCCGGCTTTGAGTTATTCCCGCGCGGCACGCTCCAGAACCCGATTTTGAAGCATCTGACAACGGTCACCCACCATGACATGCACCATGCCAATGGTGGAGGTAACTTTGGCCTGTATTTCACCTGGTGGGACAGATGGATGGGCACCGAGCATAAGCATTATGCCCAGCGGTTCGAAACCGTTGTCTCGCGCCCAATTGAACAAACACAAAACGCCTAGCTTTTTGGTCAGGCCCTAAACCTTCTATCGACGGTAATTCCACCCGATTTGTGGTTTAATAGGGTGAGAGTTCGGCATGAACAGATAGGGGGTTTTGATATGAAGTATTTGTCTGTGGTGATGGGCGCGTGCCTGTGCCTGACCTTGGCAGGATGTGAAACAAATAACGACGGCGCTTTTCCTCAGGTCGCCAATCCGCCACCGTTTGATTATATTGACGGCGAGGAATTGCGCTCTGGCATGCATCAGCTTGCCTATGCGCTGCAAAGGCTCGATCGCGCGCTTGCAGCCGACTATGACGAGAACCCCCGTTTCCAGCAATCTATCCTGGACAGCCTCAATAGAATTGAGCGCGTCGGAAGGAGCCTGAGGTACGGCGACATGCGCACAAAGCATGCGTTTCTGGCAAACGGCATGGATGAATTCCTCGCTGATGTGGATCAGGCCAAGCGCTATGCCGAGAGGGAGCGCTATTACATGGCGGGCAGGGTGACCGGCGCCTGCATCAATTGCCACAAAGCAAACCCCTGATAATTTTCAAGCAGGCGCGGGTTATTGACGATAGAATAGCTCTTTGGATCCTCGGAGGCTTGTGAGGAAGCTATGTCTAAAACAGCAATTGTGTTTGGCGCCACGGGTGCGATAGGCCAGCGCCTGCTGCCGCGCCTTATCACCAGCGACGCGTGGTCAAAAATTATTGTCGCAACCCGGCGCGCCCTGAACACAGAGTCAAGCAAGGTGTCAGAGGTCATTTGTGACGCAAGCACCCTTGAAGAGTTTGCGCATGAGCTGGCGGGTAACACGGTTTTTTGTTGCTTGGGCACCACGCAAAAAATCGCGGGTAGCAAAGCCAGGTTTCGCGCGGTTGACCATGACTACATCCTTGCCTGCGCAGAGCTCACTCACCGGCAGGGTGCGCGCCATTTCCTTGTCGTGTCTTCGATGGGGGCCGATGCCCGCTCGCTCAATTTCTATTCACGGGTGAAGGGGGAAACGGAGCGGGACCTGAAAGCGGTTGGATTCGAAAGGCTCGATATTTTAAGGCCGTCTCTCCTTGTCGGCGGGCGTGCTGAAAGCCGACCGCTTGAGGAGTTGGGCGGGACAGTTATGTCGCTGATGAGCCCCCTGATGCTTGGTCCCTTCGGAGCGTACCGGCCCATCCCAATAGAGCAGGTTGCTAAAGCAATGAGCGAGATTGCGCTAACAGAGGGCACAGGCACCACTGTGCATTTAAGCAACGCGTTGGCAGCCTCGTAGCCAGTGTTGTTCTTGCTTGCCTACGAAAGCAGAACATGGTTTTTTACCCGCATGATTTCAAACGCTTTTGTACAGCAGATGGCACAGTACAATCATTGGCAGAACGGACTAGTGTACGCGTCAGCCAACAGTCTTACGGATGCGCAACGCACACAGGATTATGGTGCTTTTTTTGGCTCTCTTCATACAACACTCGCTCACATTCTTTGGGCTGACCGCGTCTGGATGAACCGTTTTGCCGGTACGCCGCCGACTTCCCCTGAAGATAATCAGGGCCGCGGTGAAGCCTATTCAGATTGGGCCAGACTTGAGGAAGAGCGGCAAGCTTTCGACAAAGAAATTCTGAAGTGGGCGTCCGCTGTTTCGGATGCGTGGCTGGCCGCTGATTTTACTTGGTCAAATATCGCCGGCACGCGAACTGCAACGCTGCCAGCCTGGAAGTTGGTCAGCCATCTTTTCAACCATCAAACTCACCACCGGGGTCAGGCGCATGCGCTTTTGACGCGGTTCGGTGTGGCAACTGAAGATACAGACCTGTTTCTGATGCCGCCCGCAAATGCCTGACATGTTAGGATGCAAAGAGAGCTTTTATCGTAGCTGAACACTACTGAGGCCGGCGGGTTTATGGCGTCCAGGCGTACTCATTGGTGTCGTGCATAACGCCGCGCCATTCCCAGTTTTTGGGAACGGTTTGAACAAGCCGGAACCCGCATTTCTCAAGCACGCGGTTGCTGGCGACATTACTGGCGGTAGCGCTGGCGACGACTTTCTTTAAATGGGGAAATTCACGTTTAATGGCCACGAGCGATGCGCGAATGGCGGCGGTCATGATACCTGTGCGCTGCTGCCTGCGGTCGAGGAAAAAACCGATTTCGCTTTCTGGTTCGTGAATGTGTTCGAAAGTAACCAGTCCGCACACTGCGTTCCTGACCATGATTGTCCATGCACACTCATCATCGGACAAGGCGCTTTCTATCCATTCCATAAAATAGGCATAGTTCGAGGAGGCTTTTTGAAAATCCTCTATGCTGTCCTTGTCCTTTGAGATTTCAAAAAGGGCGGCCAAATGGTCTGGGCACAGGGGTTCCAATGACAGGGTGGGACTGATCACTATGGGTGACCTATCTGCTCGACACATCACGCGGCTGTTCCTTCAAAAACATGGTACGAACTGTCCCTGTTTTGGCTGTGTCATCACAACGGATGTTCTGAACTTGCGCACGTTCGAGTCATCAAAGAAAAGCCTGTGCGTGAGCGCCTCAAAATCTTCCATGTCTTTGGCAGTGCAAACCAGGATAAAATCGGCTTCGCCCGTCACGTAATAGCACTGTTGGACCTGTGGTTCGCCGAGGGCTGTTTTCTTGAAAATTTCCAACTGGTGAACCGTTTCTCGTTCAAGCTCAACCATGACGATGAACGTCATCGCATATCCAACAGCCTTTGGATTAACCACAGCGACTTCCCGTTCTATGACGCCGTCGTCGCGCAGTTTCTTCAATCGTCTTTGCACAGACGGCGGCGACAAACAGCTTTTCTCGCTTAGAACTTCCAAGCCTGCCCTGGAGTTTTTTTGGACTGCCTCAAGCAGAATCCGGTCAGCTTTATCTATCTCGCGCATTATGCAAAAAAACCTCGAATAAATCCCATTTATTGCAAAAAATAGTCGTACATTGATAAAAATTCAATATTTCTGATGATGCAAGCTCGATATTATACGCCTATGAAACAGCACCCTGAATTTCGACCTGATGCCAATAGTGCCTGGACCTATTTCCAGCACCATCCCAATTATCAACCAACACCGCTTGATGAGATTGAGCTGCCTGCCGGTTTGCGTGTTCTTGTGAAAGACGAAACATCAAGATTGGGTCTCTCGTCCTTCAAGGCCCTTGGCGCACCTTATGCAATTGCACGAATGCTTGCGTTTGAGTGGCAAGCGATGGGCCATGACGGGTCAAGACATTTGTGGGCGAATGACCCGGCTTTCACGGCATTCGCAAGCAGCAAGGTTTTTGTAGCGGCGAGCGCAGGCAATCACGGTATGGCGCTGACTGCCGGCGCAAAAGCGTTGGGTGCCCAGGCCAGAATATTTTTGTCCACGCAGGTGCCAGCAGAGTTCGAAGCGGCGCTCCACCAAATGGGCGCGCAAACTGTCCGAGCGGGCGCGACCTACGAAGAAAGTATGGCCG
The DNA here is from genome assembly GCA_963921265.3 of Kordiimonas sp. GTDB lineage: Bacteria > Pseudomonadota > Alphaproteobacteria > Sphingomonadales > Kordiimonadaceae > Kordiimonas. Next base: position 1,700,274 of record OZ001196.2, on the reverse strand, counting down.
CTGCCCTCTTGGATGCCGAGCAAACGGGCGCACTTCTTGTCTCCGACTCGTCCTGGCCCGGTTACACCCATCCTCCGTCGCTGGTTATGGAAGGGTACACCGTGATTGCAGAGGAGCTTCGCCTTCAGTTCGAGAACACTGGCGCCTGGCCATCCCATGTGTTCCTGCAATGCGGTGTTGGCGGGTTGGCCGCGGCCATGGCACATATGATCCGCCACAACTGGCATGATCAGCCGAACATCATAATTGTTGAGCCTGAGCAGGCGGCTTGCATGCAAGCGAGCCATGTGGCGGGAGGCGCGACCGAGGTCTTTGGTCCTGTGTCGGCAATGGGGCGGCTGGATTGCAAGGTCCCGTCAATTCTGGCTTGGCGGACACTTGAACGCTGCAACGCGGAATATATCACAATTTCGGATAGAGAAGGCGAAGACGCCGCCGCGGTTTTGTCGGATCTTGGCAAGGCAACAACGTCTTCGGGGGCGGCAGGTCTGGCTGGGTCAATGAAATTGCACCGCGACAAGTCTTCAGGCCAGATGATGCGCCCTCTTGTCATCGTAACCGAAGCGATGGGAGCGAATAATGTCTTCAAATGACAGCATGGTACCGAAGGTCAACTTCGAACGGCTTCATACTAGGCTCATTGAATTTGGCAATATTGGCCGTGACGATGCCGGGGTTTTGACACGGTTGGCAGCCTCAAATTCTGACAAAGAGGCACGAGACAGGCTTGCCTGTTGGTTTGAGAAAGCGGGGTTGGAAGTTCTGATCGATCGCATCGGCAACATATTCGGGGTTTGGGCCGTCGACAGTGAAACCGCACCGCTGATGATGGGCAGCCACATTGACACCGTTGTAAATGCCGGGATTTATGATGGTCCTTGTGGGGTTCTGGCGGCTTTGTCGATCATTGAAGCTTTGAAAGACAGCGGGTTTTTACCTGATCGATCTTTGGTGGTGGGTGTGTTCACGAACGAGGAAGGGGCTCGCTTCTCTCCTGATATGATGGGCTCCCTGACTTACGCCGGGGGACTTGACCTGGAAACAGCCCTAAATGCAGAAGACCAAGACGGCGCAAAGCTGGGTGATGAACTGGCGCGAATTGGGTATGCGGGTTCCCTGGAACCCGGGGAAATTGTTCCGTCATGTTTTCTTGAACTGCATATCGAGCAGGGTCCAATTCTGGAAAATGAAGGTGTATCCATTGGCGCCGTAACTGATCTGCAAGGTATTTCATGGCAGGAAGTAACCATTGATGGAACCGCAAACCATGCCGGTACAACGCCAACACACCTGCGAAAAGATGCGGGACTGGTTGCCGCGCAGATTGTCACTTTTTTGCATGACCTTGTTGATGACTCGGTCAGTGTTGCGACTGTTGGCAGGCTGAATATCTGGCCAAATGTCATCAATGTTGTGCCAGGGCGCGTCGATTTGACGATCGACCTGCGGGACCCAAACGAGACAGTTCTTCAAGAGCGTGAAAACGCGGTTTCTGGCTTTCTTCGCAAACTTGGGCAAGACCACAGTGTGCAAATAAAAACAAGGCAGCTTGCGCGCTTTGACCCCGTTGTATTTGACACTGAACTTGTGGCGCTGATTGAGGCCAGCGCATCCGCCAGAAATCTGAGCTGTCGCCGGATCACGTCCGGTGCGGGGCACGACGCACAAATGATGGCTCGGGTGTGCCCGTCCGCCATGATATTTGTGCCAAGCCGGGATGGCATTAGCCACAATCCACTTGAACACACTGAGCCATCAGACCTTGAAGCCGGGGCAGAAGTGCTGCTGGATGTGGTCCATCAAATTACCGGGTAAAAAACGGCAATCAGCTCATAAGTGGAAGGTGGCCATAAGAGTTGGCCTCCCACTATTCGGGTTGGCCTGGGCTCACTTAAAGCTGGAAACTTTTTCAAGAAGTCGGTGCCTGAACCCTTCGTCGGCGTCAGCAGCCAGGCATAGAAAAATACCGGTGAGCGCTTGTGCGCGAAATGTTTCCAGGCCGAAATATCCGTTGGTCCAGTCCTGGCGCGCAAGCCGGTAACAGCCATAAATCTGTCGCCCCATCTGTTCAGCTGAAACTTGCCCTAACAGATGCCCGTTCTCCTGCGCTTGCTCGCATGCATCTATCAATGGCTGGACAGAGCGGGCGAAAATTCCCGTGTCTGATCGTTGCTCAAACAGGCCGCTATGATCACCCGCAATAAAGGCCGCCTTATAATAGTCTTCGTCGGTTGAAAACAGGTCAGAGAGTTGATTGACTTGTGCTTCAAATATGCCTTCTGCCTGTGCTGCTGTTGCAAGCTGCAGTGCGTTTTGCAGCTGGGCAACAAGGTCTTCAATGATGACAGCAAGGATCTCTGGTTTGCCACCGATCAAGTTATAGATTGTTGGCACTGTAACGCCCGCTCTTCCCGCTAAGTCCCGCAGTTTCAGGGCGTCGAACCCCTCTGTCGCGATCAATTTACGCGCTTCTGAAAGAATGCTTTCACGCCTTTTCGCCATGTTGACTGAGCGCGTTGAAGCCGGTCGGTCTTTTGTTGTTTGCGTCATGTCTATTGTTCTAGACCATGACGAGCCTTGACACAATATTTAAACGATGTTAAAAATGTAACAATGTTAAAAAAAGAGGCATTCCTATGACGAGTTCAAGATATTCAGAGTCCATCGAAGCTTGTGCTGCCCACTATGGGGATGCGGCCGATTCTGTCAGAAGCTACATGTTGGAAGGTGAAAAACGCGCTTACGCACTGGCAAACAGGGGTCCAATTCGCTTCAGCGAAGATGGTTCGCTTCACCCCGATATTCTCAGTGCCTATTCAGACTATGGTTTCTATATTTTTGAAGGGGTGATCGGCGCTGATGAAATGAGCGATATCCACGCAGATATCGCGGACCTGCGTGGACGGTTCCCGACCCATTCTGGTTCTGACGTTGACGCGGAGGGCCGCCCGGCACTCGGGTCAGACTGTGCAGGGCCCGCACTGTTGTGGAGCAAGCCACTGAGTGACCCTATGGGAGGCACCGCGGTTGCAAACGGGCGTCATCAGGTGAAACTTAAAGACCTGGATGCAGGAGAGGATGCCCCCCAGGAAGCACCATTTATCCTGATGGGTTCCTTGCAGTTTTCAGACGCTGCGCTGAGGGTTTATGGACATCCAGAGCTCTTGCAGGTTGCGGCTGCCGTTAACGGCGAGGACTTTGCCCCGTTTAACGAAGTTTTGTTTATTAAAGATGCTGGATTGGGCGCAGCCGTGTCTTGGCACCAGGACGGTGACACGCACTGGGATAATCCGGAGTTTGATGAGGATATCCATGGTTTTAACTTCATGGCGCAGGTTTATGGCAGCACGCCGGTGAATGGTGTTTGGGTGGTGCCGGGAACGCATAAGCAGGGCAAAATCGATATCAATGCCATGGTCGAGCAGTCTGGAAGCGAACGCCTCAACGACGCCGTGCCGATTGTATGTGAGCCAGGGGACGTAGTGATTTGTAACCGTCAGCTGGTGCACGGCTCGTTTGCGAATGCGGGTCTTGAACCGCGCTTGACCATCAATTTCGGTTTTCACAAACGCTCGTCGGTTTTGGGTGTGAAGGGTGCAGGCATCCATAGCCCTGTTTCCGTTTACACCGATGAAGTCATTAAAGAGCGGTCGAAAGTGATCGGGTATGCGATTTCTGCGCGCCAGAGCAAATACCCAAACGAGCGGGCTTATGACTATAAACCGTTCGCTGACACGCGCGAGACCTACGAATGGGACGCGGCGGCAAAAGCCAGTCTGAAGGATTACAACCTGATGGACTTGAGCATCTGAGGAAACGTCGATGGGTAACTCTGTGAAAATACTGGCGATGCATCCAGATATGCACACGCTGTTCCCAAATCTGCCAGGTCACTGGGAGTTTGTTGGAGTAAAGGATAGCGTGGAGCAAACGATTGCAGCGGCTGGCGAGAGTGTTGACATTCTGCTGTCGGCAAGCATCGAAAAACTCGACAAAAGTATGCTGGATAATTTCCCGAACCTGAAAATGATCGCTTCGATTTCTGCCGGATTCAGCAACATTGACCTGGAAGAATGCAAGCGTCGCAACATCGCGGTTACCAACGCACCCGGCATGAATTCAGGCGATGTGGCGGACGTTGCGGTCACCATGTTAAACACACTGCTTTTGCGTTTTCCGCAAAGCCAACAGTACATTATGTCCGGTAAGTGGGTGACAAAAAGTGGCCCCATCAGGCATTCACTGCGCGGTATGCCCATTGGTATCGTTGGGTTGGGTTCAATCGGCAAGGAAGTTGTTCAGCGACTGGAGCCATTTGGGCTCGACATCAGATGGTGGGGCCCAAGGCCAAAGCCGCACGTATCGCTGCCGTATGTTGCCTCAGTCGGCGAACTGGCCAAACAATGCCGAGGCCTGATAGTTTGCTGCCGCCCTGACCAATCAACCCACCATTTGATCAATGAGCAGATCCTGGACCAGCTTGGCCCCGACGGCGTGATCGTTAATGTGTCCAGGGGTTTTGTGGTCGATCAGGCTGTCTTGATCAAATATCTGAAAGCTGGTCAAATCGCCGGTGCGGGGCTGGATGTGTTCGACCCCGAACCCACGGATGCGGCCACTTGGGATAATGTGCCCAACGTTATGCTTACCCCGCACCAAGGTGGGTCCACGTATGAGACACTGTTCGCGCAGGCGCAACTTGCTCAAAACAACATCGAGAACTTCCTGAACGGAACACCGCTTCTTAGCGACGTTTTCTCGGCATAACGGCGCAATTTGGTCGGGAAGGCTGAACAAATAATCGATGCCAAAACTGGCGGTAACAAGCTGATACGTCCTGATACAAATTCATAAACTTTGATACGCTCCTGGCACTACCTTTGATGTTAGCATCTGCCAACAATTCACATTGAGAGCGGCGCATTTTTTGCTACTCTGGATTGAAAAAACTATTCCATAAGTATTTAGCTTTTATCTGATTGGGGGTCAGCTATGGGGCTACATGAGCGATTGGCGTCGTTTGATTGCCTGTATCTTTATGGTGCTACGCCGTCAACCAACGACGCGATCTGTCAAGTTAAAAAGCTGGGCAAAACCATCGTCGCCATCATCGACCGCGACCCTGACAAGCAGGGGGCTCTCTTTTGTGGATTTGACGTGCTCGCGCCAGACGCCTTCCTTTCCAGCAGAAATCCAAAAGCTGGCATTATGATTGTCAGCGCGTACCAATTGGAGATTCATGCCTTTTTGTTGGAAAATGGTGTGGGTGAAGAATCTATATTCCCTTTCATTTATGAATTGTTTCTGCCCACTTATGGTGACCATTTCCTTAATTCGCCCATTCTGGACAGGTTCGGTGATCAGCTACCGACAAAGGCCGAGAAACAATATTTCGCCAGTTGGCGGCAATTCAAATCCAGTGGTTTGCATAAGGATATTCGGCCCTTGATGGATTCTGGCGCCCAATATGTAAAACAGGGGTGGATAGAAAAAGCTTGCAAAGGCGGGAGTGTTCTAGATGCAGGGGCCTACGATGGCACGTCAGCAAAAGACCTCTTTTCCGTTGGGTTGTTTTCCAAAGTGATCGCTTTTGAACCTTTCGAGGCCAACTATCAGTTGATGAAGCAAAACATCGCCAGTTGGGGGCTGCAAACCCGGATTGAGCCGAAAAAACTTGCGCTTGGGCATGCCAATGCAACCATTGCGGCGGATGACCCTGGCGACTCCCGGTGGGCAACGTTCGACCTTGATCTATCAAATGACGCGACAGAAAAAAAAGACCAGCACCGGGCCGAAGAAATCGAAATCGTCACCCTGGATAGTCTGAGCCTCAACAATATCGCCCTGATCAAGGCAGATATTGAAGGCCATGAAATGGCGTTTCTGGAGGGGGCGATAGAGACAATTACACGTGAAAAGCCCTTGATTGCCCTGAGTGCTTATCATCGCAAGGAAGACCCGGAAGAGCTTTTTACTTTCTTTGAGGATCGCTTCGATAAAGTCCATTTCCAAGTTGGACATCATCCACTGGCGTTCTTTGAATTGGAATATTACATCAGCTTTGGCCAGTAAAACTGCACAAACAACCGGTGCCTGCAACCTCGGCTGGGAACAGGCTTGATGGCCGTTTGCCGGCGAGAGGTGGGCCGTGTGGTGGCGGGCGTTCGGAAGCGACAGTACGAACCGTTGGTGAACAGCAACAAAAACCTTTTATCGCCGCGTTATTTCCTGCTTAATCTAAGCGGAAAGGGACAAAGATCCCGTTTTAGCTATGGTTTCAGGGGGCGCGCCCAATGAATAACTCTGCCACAATCGCCTTTTTGCAGAAGCGGCTGACCGCACAATTGCAGATACTGTATTCTGATCATGATCAGGACCATTTGGCGACGAAGATTATCGACCTGTTCTGGCCGGATAAAAGCCAAATGATCGAACGCGAGAACGCACAGGAGAAACGCCTGTGGGATGAGAGCGATGTTGCGCTGATCACCTATGGTGGCACGATCCAGTCGCAGGACCAAAACCCACTTGAAACGCTTCATCATTTTTTGAAAGAGCATATCGGCGATACCATAGGCACCGTGCATATTCTGCCATTCTTTCCGTATAGCTCTGACGATGGTTTTTCTGTCATCGACTATCTTGCGGTTGATGACGTGCTGGGGAACTGGTCGGATGTTGAAGCGATCGCTGGCGATTATCGGCTGATGGCCGATTTGGTCATCAATCATGGCTCCAGCATGTCTAAATGGTTTCAGCAATTCCTGTCTGACGAGGCACCGGGCAAAGACTATTATTTCACTGCTGACCCGGCAGCGGACCTGGGCGATGTGGTGCGACCGCGTTCGCACCCACTCTTGACCTCTTTTCGCACGTCCGCCGGGGAGCGTCACGTCTGGAGCACCTTCAGTGCTGACCAGCTCGATTTCGATTTCACCAACCCTGACGTATTGCTGGAATTTATTAAGATCATTGCAGCTTATGTCGATCACGGTGTGCGCATTTTCCGGCTCGATGCGGTGGCGTTTTTGTGGAAGAAAATTGGTACGCCGTCGATCAATCTTGACGAAACCCATGAAGTGATCCGCCTGCTGCGAACCCTTATGGATCATCATGCGGAAACGCTGATCATCATCACTGAAACCAATATCCCCAACCATGAAAATCTGACCTATTTTGGCAACCAGAACGAAGCCCATGTTATCTATAATTTCTCATTGCCACCCTTGTTGCTGCATGCCCTGCTGACAGGGAACGCGCTTTATTTAAAGCGCCTGACACGCAGCAATCCGCCGGCCCTTACCGGCTGTACCTATCTGAATTTTACAGCCAGCCATGACGGTGTTGGGTTGCGTCCAACAGAAGGGGTGCTGCCACAGGGTGAAGTGGACCAAATGCTGGCTGCCATGCGCCGGTTCGGCGGTCGGGTATCTATGCGGCGTGGCCCGGGCGGGACGGAAAAACCCTATGAGATGAATATCTCCTATTTTGAAGCCATGCAGGGTACGCTTGAAGGGCCGGACGGGCATCAGATTGACCGTTTTATGGCGGCGATGGCGATCATGCTTGCGCTTGAGGGTATACCGGCGATTTACATCCATAGTCTGCTCGCAACCCCTAACGGCTACGAGGAAGTGAACAGAACCGGCCGAAACCGCTCGATCAACAGATGCCAGCTGGACTATGAAGACCTGGCGGCAAAACTGGCTGATGACCAGACCATCGAAGCGCAAGTGTTTGAACGTTTTCTGGCGTTGATTGAGCTCCGGAAGAGCCAGCCCGCGTTTCACCCCAATGCCGTGCAGTTTACCCTGGCCTTGCCAGAGGGGCTTTTTGGTATCTGGCGTCAGAGCATGGATCGCAAACAGAGCATATTCTCGGTTACTAATGTGACGGATCAGGAGAAGACGCTGATGTTGACTGAGATGAACTTGATCGCCGGTGACAGTTGGTGGGACCTGATTTCAGGCGTATCTATTGCCGATATAGACGGTGACCTTTTGCTCGCGCCGTATCAGACGGTCTGGATCAGCAACGTGGAACCAAAGGGACCTTAGTCAGCATTATCAAGCCTAACAGCCTCAACAAAACGGCTGGTAAAATCTGGAATTGCGCTATTGACCCGGTTCCAGTTGGCCGTAAACGGTGTTGCATTAGGAGACTCGAGGAAGGTGTCTCCGGCTTGCATGATGTTTTGCGCAAACAGTTCAACCGTTGTTTCTTCGGTATGGCGATCCAGTTTCAGCCCATTCATGACCGCATCATTGTGATAGGTCTCGATCTGATCAAGGGCAATCCTGAAGTAAGTTGCTTTCAGAGTTCGGAAGGTGCCGTGCGAGAAAATCTGGCCATCCGTCGCTAACTTCCGAAAGATCGACTTGGTAATGTCGATACTCATCTTCGACAAGCCTTTCTCCGGATTGTCCGCGGAAACTGACTGATGTTTGTGGTCGTAATTGTTGGCAATTTCTACCTGACAGATGGTTTGCAGCGATTGATTGCGCCAGGCCTCCGACAACACACCAATCTCCAGGCCCCAGTCAGATGGAATACGGATGTTTTTGACCATCTGCCGGCCCATGGCGAATTCGCCCGCAAGCGCATAGCGGAAGCTGTGCAGGTAATTGATATAGTCATTGGGATCACAGACGCGCTGCAGGGCTGTCAGAAGCGGTCCGATCAAAAGCCTGACCACACGGCCGTTCAGTTTTTCCTCGGACTGGCGCGCGTAGAAGCCCTTGGAAAAGACATAGGGAAATGTGGGATTGGCAACCGGATACATCAGCCGAGCGAGCATCTCCCTGTTATAGGTCAGGATGTCACAGTCATGCAGGCCGACCATTTGCGCGTCCGTGGCAGCCAGAAAATAGCCAAGGCAAAACCAAACGTTACGGCCTTTGCCCGGCTCGGCTGGCGACAGGCCATGCGTCTTCAACTCTTCATCCAGCGCGGTCAATCGAGGCCCGCTATTCCACAAAACATGACAACGTTGCGGTAACCGGGAAAAATATTTCTTGGCATACTCGAACTGGTCTTTGTCCGCGCGGTCCAGGCCAATGATCACATCATCCAGATAGGGTACGTGGCAGAGCTCATCGACGATATGCTCAAGCGCCGGGCCTTCCAGTTCTGAAAAAAGCGAGGGCAAAACGAGCGCCATTGGGTTGGCAGACCGAAACTGCATCAGCTCGGCTTCCAGCGACTCTACAGATCGGTTGGTCAGATTATGGAGTGTTGCAACAATTCCATTCTGATAAAAGTCGGCCATCAATGCTCCCCTTCTCGCGATACACAAGCAGCCTAATTGTGTTTGGCCCTAATGCATACCCAGTTCCCGCAAAATATCTTTGACCGCCAACACCCAGCCCTCAGGCCCGGGTTTTTTGGCTGTTCGTACATTTGGTTTTTTTGAACTTATAGCCACACCGGCGTGGTTCGGTATGATAACGCCAAAATCGGCGGCTTCGATCATCTCCAGGTCGTTTGGACCATCCCCAAGCGCAACGCTTGCAAACCTGTTTTCCGGTTGGTGGTCTTGAAAAGCCTGCATGATGGTGTGCAGGGCTTGCTGTTTTGTTGCCCGGCCCGTCAGGTGGTGAAACCGGCCGCCGTGCTGTAGCAGGATGCCTCGCTGCGCCATGTGTGCCCGAAGGTCTTCAAGCTGGTCATCTGTTCCCGACCACAGGAAAGGTTCTGTCGCTTGCCGGTCTTTGGCTTCTTTTGCCTGGTCAATGTTCAGTCCAGTGTGCCGGCTGACATCCTCACTGGTCATGTTGGCAAAACCATCGATGTGACGACGCAGTTCGTCGGGCAAAGCTTCGATTGCCGCCAATATCTCGCTATATCGAACCCCCAGAAACATGGTTGTTCGGGCAAATTTTTTTGCTGGCGGAGAGCTGGGCGGGGCCTTAATGACCGCCCCATTTTCCGACACTTTGACCGATTTTTCAAAAGGTAGCTTTTGATCAAGCGATGCCAATTCAGATTGCGTCTTGCTGGTAATGGGCATGACATAGGCGCTGGCAGTTTCGTGCAGAGACCTGATCAAAGTGGCTGCAGGCTCAGCAGAATAGGTGTTGTGATCCAGAAGCGTGCCGTCAAGGTCCGTAAAGATAAGCGGAAAAATTTTAGAGTGCTGCATAATAGGGTATCGGACGATTTCCAGTTTGCTTAGCCATACGCCAGCGCGAGACCCTTGCCAAGGTTGAGCAGCAAAAGGAACCCAAGAACAGTCGTCGAGTTAATCGCATAATACGGACCGGCAAACAATTAAAGGCACACACAGACGGGGGCCGCATTGACATTGTCCGGGCCAATCAGGTTGACTGGCAGCCTTGTTTTTGTTGTGGGTAAGATGCAAAATTCCAGTTCTCGACGTATCGGAGGTCCATAATGTTAAAGGTCGCTTCATGTTTGATATTTTTGATAGCCCTCAGTGGATTTTCTCCGGCTAAAATCAGTTCGCTGGATTTTGTCGTGGACGGCGATGGCTCAACCGTCTTGGTACAGGCACCGTCGGCCAGCCAGGCCTATCTGTATTTGGACCGTACACTCGCGGACATGGATTTTTTTCGCCGGAATAATTATCAGGTAAGCCTTCCATCTCATCCCCTTTTCAACGGTGATTCCGGTCGCGTTTCTGATACAGCGAAGGGACGGGCGACTTTCGTTGAAGAGGTATACCGCCCTGAGGACTTTGAGACGGCCCTCAAGGTATTAAAGGGCTACTCAAAACCTTTGAGTGTCGCTCTTAGTCGCATGGCGGATTGGTCCGCCCATGAAGGCTTCCGCATTCGTGATGATTATACAGTTTCCTTGACACTTTATGGCCCCGGGGGTCCTTTGACCCCGACAATGGTCACATCACACTATGGACCGATACACAGGCCCGTTTTAAGGGTGGCGGAGGATTGCACACTATCATTCATGAGATAGTTCACATTGTTATTGAGCATGGCATTGCCCAACCATTTCAGTTGCAACATTGGGAACGCGAACGGGTCGTCGATTTGATCGTGCAGCGCGAATTCGCGGATTTACTGCCTGACTACAGACTACAAGGAGGCGAGACGGCACCGATCGATAGCTACGTGTTGGGGGCTGACCTATCTGATCTGAGTAAAGCCGTCGCAAACTATGTTCAAATGCGCGATGGCAAACGAAGCGGTTGAACACTATCTGAGGGCCAGGTAAGTCCGGGCGGCGCCAACACACAACGATTAGTAGCCTCAACTTGCGGGATGCTTATTGCATTGACTTTACACGGCGCAGTCGGTTTGAGTGATGCCCTCGTTTCTTATTGGGGGTGGTGATGATGCGCGTCGCTTTGCTTTTTTCAATTCTCTTTAGCCTGCCTGCATTTGCACAGGACAATTGGCCCGAACTGACGGGTGACTATCTGGGCCAAGAGGTTCCGGGCACAACACCCCAAGTTTTTGCCCCCGGTCTGATTTCGCTGGATGGCGAGCGCGAGCTCAACTCTGTTTTTTCCCCTGACGGGCGGATCTTTATGTTTTCCCGTGTGGTTAACGGCAATTTCAAGATGTTTTTCAGCTTCCGCCGCGCCGATGGAACCTGGCAGGAGCCACGCATGGCCGCCCCCTCGAAAACATTCCCGGGGCATCATGAAGTGGATATGGCTTTTTCACCGGACGGTGGCTGGCTGTATTTTATCTCTGACCGGCCGCTTGAGGGCTATTCGCTGGAGCGCCTGAACATTTGGCGTAGCCGCATTACATCAGAGGGCTTGCATACACCCGAACCGCTTGGTGACCATATCAACACCCCCGGGCATGACCTGTACCCAATGCTGGTTGGCGATGGCAGCCTGTACTATTCCGCCGTTCGCGATGATACGCTCGGTGCGCGCGACAGCTACCGGGCGCAGTACGCTGACGGTAAATTTGAAGCACCAGTGAACCTGGGGCCAGGCATCAATAGCGACGTCGACGAGGGTGACATTTATGTAAGCCCGGACGAAAGTTACATTATTCATGTGTCTGCTAACCGCCCCGGCGGGTTAGGTGATGGTGACCTTTACATTAGTTTCAAGGGCGAAGATGGCACATGGGGCCCGGGTGTGAACATGGGCCCGGAAATCAATACCGACGGCATAGACTATTGCCCGATGGTAACCCCTGACGGGAAGTATTTCTTTTTCACGCGCGGCAATGACATCATGTGGGTTGATGCAAAAATTCTGGATCGCTACCGCAGCGAATAACGCTGCACGCGCAGCGCGTTTCTCCGATCAGTCTAATGATCGCCCTTCTGGGCCACTATATGCGCGTTCAACTTTTGCGACGCGCAGCGTATAGTGTTCATACCATTTTGAGATGCCAGTTTTTTGCGCCATCAGGTGTTTTGTCTGGTTTTTCCAAGCCAGGATACTGGCTTCATCTTTCCAGTAAGATACGGTTATGCCAAGCGTGTCTGCACCACGGGTGGATTCGATACCGATGTATCCAGGTTGTTCCTTTGCAAGTTCAACAAGCGCTTGCGCCATGGCACCATAGCCCTTGTCATCTACTCCCATTTTGCTGGTAAAAATGACCGCATAGTATGGCGGCGCGGGCGTTTCGGAAAATCCGTTTGGCATGATCATCTTTCTCCGACGGTTTTGAACAGACCGGCTGGAAAAGCAATAGTGTTTTTCCGGCAATCCGGCTAGGTTTGCATAACTCTATTTTACTTCATTTCACTTCGGACTTTATGACGATTTATAAGGAATTTCTGCCAACACCTTCTCTTCGTGAATATGTCCATTGCATTTGGGTGTTCAATGAGGAACAGCCTGGCCCACCAGATGTGATCGTGCCTGATGGGCGCCCGGAGCTAATTATTCATTTGGGTACCCCCTACATTGAAACTCAAACCGGGCAAAGCCAGTCTAAGCTTTTGTTCGCTGGGCAGCTTACCAAGCCGCTGGAGATAGTATCAAACGGCAACGCTTTTGTATGGGGTGTCAGGTTCAGGCCTGATGGAGCTGGGCCATTTCTAAAGCAATCGGTCGAACGTACAACAGACCTTCGTACGGACATGAGCGAACCTCTCGCGCATCTGCTGAGCGCGCTGCAAAACGCACACGACATGGCAGATCAGCTGGGGGTGATCACGCGTAATATAGCCGATATTATTTCAGCTGAACCAGTCGATCCTATGGTTCGCGGCATTGTCGATAGTATTTTGTCGGATTCACCACTAATCATTCCAGAACATCTGACCGCCCGACAAGTGCAAAGGCGGTTCAAGCGGGCCACAGGAATTAGTCTTCGAACGTTCAAATCCATACGTCGGTTTCGTTCCGTTTTTGACAGGTTGCAACAAAATGAAGATGAGACATGGGTCGAGCGGGCGCTTGCTTCGGAGTATTTTGATCAGCCGCAACTTGCGCGAGGTTTTCAACGCTTTCTCGGCTGCAGTGCACGCCACTGGCTCGAAACCAATGCAGGTCTTGGCAAAGCCCTGAGTGCAGCGCCAGGTTAGGTGTCGTTTCGATACAAGATTGAACAATCCAGATGGATTAAACGCTTTCCTTCCGCAAGAAATAAGCTGAAGGAAAGCGAGAATGACAACAACAATCCGCCACAAAGCAATTGCCGTTTTTTTGATTGTTATGGGGACTGGTGAAATAGCGCTTGCCGCCATGCCAGAACATCCCTCTTGGATGGCTGGCTGCTGGCAGCATGCAAATGGCGCAACACAGGAAACATGGGAAACAGGTTTTGACGGCTTGATGTTTGGCCGATCTGTCACTGTGAACGACGGAAAGCTGATCGAGTTTGAAGATATGCGCATCCAAAGGCGCGGTAACAAACTTCTATATTCCGCATCACCTAACGGACGGGAAGCAACCGCATTTGTGTCTGCCGATCAAACCAAAAACAGCATTTCTTTTGAAAACGCCGCGCATGATTTTCCGCAGCGCATTTCCTACACGAAAACCACAACAGGAATGTCAGCAACAATTTCCAGCCTGGACGGTAGCAACGCCATTACATTTAATATGAACAGCTGCACGGAGTAGCCGCGCCTTTGCGCAATTGCCGCAATATGCTGGAAGAGAATACAGCCTGCATTTGATAAGCTGTAGCTGGCAGGGAAATGAGACTTCAGGGGAGCCATACCATGAAAATGTACATTAAAGGGGTCGTTGTGAACGACCAGCAAAAAGCGCTTGAGTTTTATACAAAAAAACTGGGGTTCGAGGTTAAGCACAACATGCCAATGGGTGAGCATAGCTGGATCACACTCGTTTCACCTGAAGAGGAAAATGGCATCGAGTTGTTACTTGAGCCGGACGCCCACCCGGCAGCAAAAACGTTTTATTCAGCCTTAAAGGCCGATGGCATTCCTTCCACCGTTTTTAGTGTCGATGACATGGACGCGGAATTCAAAAAACTAAGCGCCGCCGGTGTGGAGTTTACCCAACCACCTACTAAGGCGGCTGATTATACTATCGCAGTGTTTGACGATACTTGCGGTAATCTTATTCAAATTATTCAGCTGAGCTCCTGATTCAACACCAATGTTGATCATCGGTGCGGCTAATCAATTAACTCCGAGTGGGAAGGCACAGACATGCTAAAAGTTTCAGGTATTGGCGGCTTCTTTTTCAGGGCTGAGGAGCCACAAAAACTAGCTCAATGGTACCAGGAAAATCTGGGTATTGATCTTGCGCCAAATGAGGCAGGGGGCTTGCCGTGGATGCAGGAAGCTGGCTTCACCGTTTTTAGTCCCTTCAATATGGATAATGACATGATTCCGAGCGGCAAAAGCTGGATGATAAACTTTAGGGTTGATCACCTTGTTGAGATGGTTGCGCAGCTTAGAGCTGCCGGCAATTCGGTGTCAGACATTGTCGAGTATCCGCACGGGCATTTTGCTGATCTGCAAGACCCAGAGGGCAATGGAATTCAACTTTGGCAACCACCTTCCGGTTAGGGGGCGGTACAAGCAAACCGACTTCAGGTATACAAGCGTCAGGAGGAACCAGAAATGTCTAATCCCATTGTCTTTTTTGATATTGCTGGACCTGATGAAAAGGCGTTGAGAGACTTTTATAACCGGGTTTTCGATTGGCCATGTGGCTCAACCGGTGAGTTTGCCCCAGGCAACGCACAACCACTCGCCGGAAATATCCGCCAGGACCCAAAAGAAACCGTGCTTTATATCGGCGTGCAGGACGTGGCGGTCACACTCACTCAGATAAGCGAAGCGGGTGGTACAGTCGATGTGCCACGTTTTGAGGTGCCAGGTGTAGCCATACTGGGGTTATTTTTTGACCCGGCGGGCAACCGCGTGGGGCTGGTAGAAATGGCTAACGGAGAGCCCAAAATTCCATAACCCTCCGCACTTTCCGTGTTTGTATTGCATGCAACCGAGAGTGTTTTGGTTCCTGTTGCAGGCTTTGTGACTTTGGATAAAATGCAGATGCCGCAGAGAGGGAACTCACGATGAGTAATTTGAAACTAGAAGACTGTGTAAACGAGACCTGTCCATGGTCTGGAGACCCAGTATCTGAAGATTCGTTGACGCTTTACAACAGTAATGTCGTGGGGTTCTGCAATCCGGGCTGCCGCGATAAGTTTGAAAAGGCAATCCAGCATTTCGAAAAATCCCGCGAAACCCGAGGCTATTCCACTTCGGGGAAGGGGCCTTAGAAGCCGTCGATCTGAACGATTTTCCATCTTCATTGATGGTTGTTACATCCATATCTGACAATACCAACTTGTCGTTTTCATAGATTTCCCAAAGGTAACGGTAGCGCAGGTTATGGCCGCCCACCAGGAGGCAAAGCGTACAGTTTTGCAATTCGTATCTGGACTGAAGAAAAGTTAGGCTCATTTCGCATTCGGCCGGTGCCTAATCAATCCTGTAGTTTTCAAGGGTCTCTCTAGAGACGATCTCAAGCGCTTTTTCGTGCGTGGACCTCACTTTGATAGGTGGGGCAACACCCGCCTCGTGGGCCTCTTTCCAGCGCCCGGCACACAGGCACCAGCCGTCGCCCTCTTTCAAGCCAGGAAACTGGTGCGCTGGCACTGGTGTGCTGAGGTCATTGCCAAGTGACTTGGTGAATGCCAAAAACTCTTTTGTCACAACAGCACACACTACGTGCGTGCCATAGTCGAATCGATCGGTATGGCAATAACCATCCCTGAAATAACCGGTCATCGGATCTGTACAACAGGGCAGCAATTCTTCGCCCAGAATGTTTTTCGCGCGCTTTTGGGACATATCTGCCTCTTCTGGTAAGTTTGTAGCTCTGTACGCTTTGTCAAAGCCGCCAGATTGGGCCAACTATGGGCTTGCCAGCATGTGGGGCCTTTGGGGACGTGCTTGTATCGACAGATTTCTCGCGCTTTCTTATTCAGGAAGACATCAGTGTCTTTTTTTAAGCGGTAATTTGAATGAAAGCCTACCAGCAGCTAAAGTCGGCCTATGGCAGAAACTGGCAAAAAAACGCGGAAAGTCTTCGCGGCACTAAGGGCGCTTCTTTTGAGTGCCATGGCTCTATCAACAAGTGCCTCTGGTACTTTCGCGCAAGAGGGAAACCCGAAAGTGACGAATACAAACCCTGTTTCCTATTTTGAAATCCCGGTGTCAGATATGGACAGGGCAATTGCCTTCTATGAAACAGTGTTCTCCATTTCGCTGGAGCGAACCGTAATTGACGGGCATGAGATGGCTCTGTTTCCTTCAAGCGAGAATAGCAGCGGGATTTCGGGTGCCCTCGCCAAGGGCGATAGCTATGTGCCTTCCGCAGCTGGTCCACGCATCTATTTTAGCGTGGAAAACATCGATGAAACGCTAAGCAAAGCGGTGGAAGCCGGTGGGCAGGTTGCCTATCCAAAAACACACGTCGGTGACTTTTTTGTCGCTGAATTCAAGGACAGCGAAGGCAATCAAATAGCCCTTTCTTCGGGGGTCGAATAACCAGAATTTGCCCAAGACAAGATCGTATGTATTGCGCGATTTCAAGCACGAACCGGGGCCAATATTAGTTGATCTTCACTTGCACAGGTTCGATGGTAAACCATACTCCAATCACGCTGTAACGAGCCCTGCCGTTTTCATCGCGACCCCAATACCCCTTTGTTCCGGGCCGCTGTTGGAACACATAGCGAATGCCTTTGCCATCGTTTGTGAAACTCACCGCAGCAACTTCATCGGCCGCGCTGTTATCAACCAGCCCGGCCCCAAGATAACGTGCGATTCCAGGGTAGGGCACTGCTATCCCTCCTCCTGCCGGTTGCGCCTCCTTGTAATATTCGCCGCCAATCGTTTCCCGTTTGTAGGTGGCAATCGTGGGTGAGCCCCCATGCAGGTCAAAGGCGTCCCCATCGGTAAAGACATGCACAACGAGGTCCGCCGCCGTCAGAGCCCGATCTTCGGCGCCAAATTGCGCCGCTCGGCCATCCAGCATGGTGAGTGAACCTTCCCCGACAACCCGTGCGTTCAGCGCGTCAAGATCGACTACAAAACCAGTGTTTTCGTCTATGCCAAAACCGATCCTCCTTGTCTTGGGGAGGTAACTGATTGCCCGTGCCAGGCGGCCCAATCTCCGGCGCTCATCAAAGTGCTGGTCGACAATCCCCACCGGCATGAAGCCCATACCTTTGCCCATTCCAAGCGCGCCGGACCCGTCCTGACCAATACCCAGAAGGAGAGCTGGTAATGGGTCGCCAAATAAGATCATGTCGTCACTCATCATTGCCGCCCCGGCGCTGGTGCCCCCGATAATGCCGCCACTATCCAAAATGGCGCGCAGTCGTTTGGCCATGGCTTTGTCGGTGCCGTCGCTATTCTTGAGGGTAGCAAGAATGCGTGCTTGGTCACCTCCGGTAAACCACACGCCACCAACGCCTTCGAGCCGCGCAGTTTCTTCAGCATTGTCGCCGTTCGCATGCCATTTGCTTTCATCGAAACTGGTGCTTTTGTCATCTATGACAGCTAGGCGAATATGAATGATGTTGTTTGCGTCAAATCCGTAGCGGGCAAAGTCGCTTTTCATGAACCCGGCACTTTCTGTGGGTGTGCCCGATGCCGCAGAGATTAGGGCCAGTTTCCGACCTGACGGAATGGCATCCAGAAAAGCCTTGTGAATTTTTTCGTTGTTGGGGGAAAGGCCGCCGCCAACAATTAGCAACTTGCCGCCCGCGACGGCTGGTCCTGCAAGAAACAGCCAAAGCGCGAATGAAAGAATTGCTTTTTTCATCTCCATCTCCCTCGCCCTTGTCTAATCCATAGAGACTTGTTCATCCAGCAAAGATCGATCTTGGTGTCGGCGAGCTGCTAAGTATGCCGCAAACGGGCATTGCTCAGTCAGCCATGGTCATGGCATATCTGAAGAAGCTGTAGGTTTAGTTTTTATCGATAACCGCCGAAAGATAAGCGTTTAGGGCGCTCATGTCTTCGCTGCTCAGGTCGGCTGCAGCACCAGACATGATTTGACCATAAATGTCGGCTTCATCTGCGCCGCGAAGGCCAGATCGGAATTTATCAACCTGTTTTTCGATATACCAGGGTGCAAGTGCTGCCAGAGGCGGCGCAGACACATGCTCATTGCCCTCACCCCGGGCACCATGGCAGTCGGCGCATTTCGTATCATACAATCCCTTGCCAGTGAGAAAAGCTGACTGGTCCGTGGTGTTCAGGTTTCCGGGAGTTTCGAACATTGTGGGTTTGTCGTTTATATGCCAGCTTTCAACAAAGGCGGCGGCGTCCAGTGTTCCCGGGTCCAGCGAATTTGCCATGCGGTACATTGCGACGCTGTAGTGATCGCTATCCCCTTTGCCGCGATAGTCCGCGGTGAAGCTTTCCAGCTGCCGCCTAACATACCAGGAAGGCAGTTGATTGAGTGCAGGGGCTCTCGTCGCGAAATTCCCTTTTAAACCGCTGCCATGGCACGTGAGGCAACTGCCGAACGTTCGCCGCTCAAATGCTATGGACGGGTCTGATGGCTTGGCATTCGCGGCGGTAACCTCGATTTCTTCCGATTTTGCGAGGCTGCTTGTCAAAAAAACGGCGGTGACAGCACCAACAAGCATGCGCAGACAACAAGTCGCTGTTGTTCTGGTGATGTTGTGAAGCGACGACTGGATAGAAGGTTTCACCCTATAACCTCCCGGATGCAAGGTTTGTTTCTAGCGCATGCAGGGCCTGATGACTGATAGCGATGGCCCCTTCCTGCCATCCAGGGTGAAAGCTAACCTGATCTCCGATCATAAAATAACGACCGTGAACTGGTTTTTGCAGTTGTTCCTTCAGGGTATGCGTGGTGGTTTCGTCCTGTTCGCCGTCCTGCGTGCCAAAATGGCTGCCGCAACCGAGCATATGCTCGAAGTTTTGCCATGATAGCGAAACACCACATTCAAAATTGTCGCGGTATGCCGGGCCGTGAATGGCTTCACCTAGTTTGAGGGCCTCCTCAAGTCGCTCAGAGTGGCTCATGTTGGCGATGGTGTCATTCTCTCGCGGCCCAAAACAATACCCCCCGAGCAACACGCCCTTGTCACCGAAGGTGTTGTGGCTTGGGTACCAGATCTGGGTCAGTGGATGATCAACCCAGGTGATGCCACCATAGATCATTTCATCTTCCCAGAAGCGTCGCTTCATTTGCAGGCCGACTTTGGTGAGTTTTGTGCCCACCATTTTTTGAACTATGGAAGCGTGTTCGCTTGGCAGGTTGTGATCGACGCCGTTGATGAGGTGACCTGGCATGCTGTTAAGGCAAAAGTCAGCCTTTATAGTTTTGGTATTGGCACCCTGGAAGTAGGTAATTTCTGTGCCGGAGGGCTCCACTTTGAAACTGGTCACCTGGGCATCGGTAATAACATACTGACCTACCCGCGCCACAAAGGCGTCCACCACATTATCCATACCGCCGGTAGGCGTTAACATTGAAGGGGCCTGGCTCTCCGCTTCGTCAAAATACATCTGATATTGCCAGTAGGGCGACTGCAGCAGATCATCAATCGTCTCAGCGCTGCGTTTGACGACACCGGGTCTTAGCAATCCGCCTTGTTCGTACCCGGCGCGGCTGGTGCCCTTATAGGTCATGTCACTCATCAGGTCCCCAAAACTCTGGATAAAACCGATTAGCTGCTCTTCATCTTCTTTGGAGAGCTTTGCGTCCAATCGCTGCCGACTGATGCCTTTGGCAGCAAACTCGGCCATAAATCCTTTTGCGTCTGCCAGATATTCGCGCTGGCGAACCGGTTTGCCTTCATTCATCTGGTCTGAGTAGACGTAGGCCTGAGGGTTGTTGTTGACGAAGTTTTCGAGCGCGATGCCAAACTCGCGGCAGTATCCAAGCAGGCGTGTGTGATGGCCGGGAATACGGGCCGGGCCGCAGTTAAAATACAGCGCGGGATCATTGTCAAAGCGGCAGGTGTTGACATTGCCAAGCTCATTGATAGATGTGCCAGTGCGCGCGGTTAAGTTGCGGCCGCCAATGCGACTAGAGGCTTCAAGAATGGTGACTTTATAACCAGCCCGGGTCAGTTCATATGCGGCACTCAAACCGCCAATACCGGCGCCTATAATCACTACAGTAACCGGCGCTTCTCCCGCACTGCGTTTGCGCAGCGCAAAGCGCCTGGAGGGAGCTGCAAATGCGCCACCCATCAAACCCATCGCCGAAGCAGCCGTGTAGACAGCAGCTGACCCGCCTGCGGCGCCCAGCCTCAGTAACAACTGTCTGCGTGACAAGGGTTTCTGGTTTTTGCTCATGGTATTCGGCCCAAGGTGGACCAGTTTCTCCCGTATTTTCGTGTGTTATTTGGCCGGTACTTTCGCCGCCACTACCTCGATTTCCACCAACCAAGCCGGCCGAGCCAGCCCGGCGATCTGAAGGGCTGATCTAGAAGGCAAATTCGGTTGCGCTTCGGTGCCGAAAAACTGCGTATAGCCGCGCATAAAACCTGCAAAATCCATCTTTCCACCCATCTCAGGATCACCCACCAGATAGGCGCGCATCATCACAACATCCCCCAGTGATAGCCCCAGTTGGTTCAAGCGCCTTGAAAGCTCCACCAGCGTGCTCACCGTTTGAGCTTCCGTGTCGCCGTATGCCTCCCGGGACCCAGGTTCGGCTTCAGAGTTGATGGTTTGCGGAACCGTGCCGCTCATGAAAATCATGTCGGCGGTGGGTGGAACCTGCACCGAAAGCGCAATCGGAAAATTGGAATTCGGTATCTTGTTCCGCGTTACATCATCGACAGCTTCATAGTCCTGCGCGGAAACCGGAGCATAAAGTGCGGTCATGAAAAATACAGCGGCAGAGATAAGTAATTTCATTAATTTTCCTTCGGTTATTGAGGCCAATAGTGTGTGAACAACGGCCCATCTGCAAGTTTTTTTTGCACTGATTAAAAAGTATGCAAATTGTCATGGTCAGGCATAAAAAATAGGCAGCCTCAGGCCTTTTCAAACAGATATTTAATCATTTATGGAAGCGGAATTAGGCTATGTCGGCTGTCATGATCCAAATAGGTTGATAGCCGAGTCGATTGAAGGGTCAGGGTTCGGTTAGCGGGGTGGTAGAAACGCGCCAGGGCGGGTGTAAACACCGGATCGCTTAGAACTGGTCTCTAGCGAACTCTTGCGTCTCCGAAATTTTTGCCCCGTATGAAAAAGGTGACAGTAGCTTCCCCCAAATAGGAACCACCAAGGTCCGCCTGTTCAAAGAACCGCGCAGTCACCTGGTGTCGGCCGGGCCCCAAAACTTCCCCCAGCCCGTATGAGCTACCTTCCACGTCGCCGAACGCGTAGTATGGAAGCGCGCTGTCGGAGAAATTTCCCATATCTCTTATCGAGAATTCTACACTGCCCACCTCGATATTTGTGCTGACCTTGATGTTGACTGGAAAGTCCGCGAGCCACGAATGAAAGCGCGCGCCATCTGGCATGCTGGCAATCAAACCGCCGGTTTTTGCGTTATAGAGAAAGAAGTCTGCCGTTATGTTGGGTGATGGTGCAGGCTCTGGTGTTGGTTCGGGTTCCGGCTCTGGTTCAGGCGCTGGATCCGGGTCGTGATTGTGCTCAGAGAGCATGGGTTGCAAACTGTCACCAAACGGCGTGCGGTCAACGTCATCATAGAGTTGCACACCGGTTTCATACAGCCGGTAGCTTGTCTCGGCGCTGTAAAAACGTTCTGACAATGAAGAAGCACCCCCATCAAAGGTACAATTTCGTGCTTCCCGTATGCATTGGACCATAAGCTCGCTTGTAAGTGGGTCCATCCCAAAAACATAGTCGCCATGCAGCGTGGAAAAGGGGGCCGCATTCATCATCGCATCCGAGGAAAGGTAAGGATTGTCTCCCGCCTCGGACATTCTGAATGCGACCTGAAACTGGGGAGTGGGAAAACGGTAGGGGTGCGAACTGGGACAATCAACTTCGTTTGATGCGGGGCCGCCCGGATAGGAAACATGACTATTCACCACACCCGCCAAATCACCGGGCATGTGGCGGTGCGAAAGAATGGGCTGGCCCAAAAGTGTGCCATCCGAGGTTGCGACACATGATGGGAAAGCAATGCTCGCCTCCAGCATCAGTTCGCCGTTGATGTCGGTGGGCCCAATGGTGATCTGGTTTCCATAATTCATGGTGGATCTGGTCGCCAACATCTCCAGCCCCTGGGGCACGGGTTGCACAGCATCATAGTTGCCGCCTGCACCCAAGAATGTTTTATAATAGACAAACAGCCGGTCAGGGATAACCACTTCACCAGCTTCATTGAACAGAGCTGGCATCCAGGCGCCGACCCGGTAATTGATGCCACCCTGGCAGCTGCTGTTGCCTTCATAGGGAAGTGTTTCGGGAGTTGAATATGCGTTGGTTCTGGTGTTGCCCCAAAACATATGCAAGTGCGCCAAGCCTGGTTCGCCAGGGAAAATGATAGGGTCGTCATAGCTGAAATGACTTACAACACATGTGAAGCGGTTGCCGTGCTCACTTCTTGATGGCGCGGGCACGCCTACAAGAAAATCGGAAAAATCGCCAGAGCCATTGGTGTAGGCAATGTGGTTACTGCCAGCAGGATGTTCAAAGCCGTCGTTGGGGTCGTCTGGCTGGGTGAAACTGAAATTAAGCGTAAAGTCTTCGTTGCCCGCATATGCCCAATTGGGCTCCCACATATGAAGTGTATAGTCACACACAGCTTCTACGTCTGGCGCTGACACAGTAAATTCGAAAGGAACGGTATTGTCATCTTGGCTGAACGCCGGGCAACTGCCGGCACCGGTCGCCAGTTGCAGGCGCGCATGTGTTACACCTTCCGGGGCTTCCAGAACGATTTTGACGTCAGTGCTGGGCGTAACCGTCAGCTGTTGAATAACCGGGTTGCCAAGACTAAAGCCAGTGATGGGATCAAAGGCTGTTATTCTCGATCCGTTCTGCGCTTGAGCCATGCTTGAAAAAACAGCAGTTAAAGTAATAAGAGTGCCAACAACTGCGGATTTGTTTGTCATCGCAACATGCCCCATAAAAACCGAGGGCCACACCTTGAGATGGCTGGCGAGCAATTGCAACTTACATGAAAAACTTTAGTAAATACCGGCGCTTAATGTGCGCTTTTGGTACATTCCTGGCACTGGTGATTGAAGGACAGTTGACACAGGTACGCGGCCGTCATTGGTTTTTTTTGCGTGGGTCTCCTGCTTTGATCAGGGAGCGTATCAACTGCCCACCAGCAAGCTCTGAAACTCCCTAAGCCCGTCATAGACTTAGGTTTAGAAAAGCCATGCGGCGCTGGCCTTTCCTATTAGGTGTGATACGCTGTCGCAGGTCATTATTATAGTATAGCATTGCAACATTCGGACGTTACAAAGGGGCAAGGGCCTGAATGCCAGCGATCAGGCATCCATGGAAAGGTAATTTTGTGCGGACTTTCACATTCCTAAGCCTCTTAATTGGCCTCACGGCCATGTCAGCCCCCACCGTTTTTGCTGAAGACTATGACTATCGCACGATCCGTGATCCTCGCAGGTTGACGGACGAACAGTCAGAGCGTGCAGCGGCCAACTATCAGCGGTACTGCTCGCTTTGTCACGGTGCGGACCGGCAAGGCTATGTGAATGACCACGCTCCGTCGCTTCGCAGTAAAAGCCTTTTTAGTTCGGGCGTTCCGCACGAGATACTTCGCCCCATTCAATATGGCCGCGATGGCACACCAATGGGTGGGTACCTGGACGAAGTTGGCGGCCCGCTCACGCTCGATGAGACATGGGATTTGACATACTGGCTGTTTTGGCAGGCAGACACCAAGCGCGTGCGCATCACGAAAGACCTGGTGCAAGGCGACGCGAGCCTTGGTGCCAAACTTTACGCTGAAAATTGCACGGAATGCCACGGTGTGAACGGCGAAGGTGTTACGGCACCAGCGCTCGGCAATCCTTCGGCGTTGTCGCATAACTCGGACGAATTTATCCGCTATGCGATCCGGGAGGGCCGAGACGGCACACCGATGGAGGCCTGGAAAGACCAGCTTTCTTCTGATGAGATTGATAGCCTAACAGCTTTCCTGCGCAGCCGCGCCAGTGGATGGGAACAGTCCAAGGTGGTTTTGCGCAAAGAGCCCACGCCGGACCAGTATGTTATTAATAAGGATGGCGCAGACCCCAACTTTGAGCTGCAAGATGGCCTTTATGTCTCCTCACCAGACCTGTTGGCGGCGCTTGAAGCTAAAAACCGGATGGTGCTTCTCGACACACGCGTCATGTCGGTTTGGCAGCGGGTTCATATCGAAGGGGCCGTTCCCCTTCCATATTATGTGGACCTTGACGATGTTGTTGGTGACTTGCCAAGAGATGTGCAAATTGTTGCCTATTGCTCTTGCCCGCGTGCGGCGGCAGACGATGTAATCCGCCGCTTAAGGGGTCGCGGTTTTACCCGGACAGCAACACTCTATGAAGGTATATTTGGCTGGATGAACATGGGGTACCCGGTTGTGAACGGTAAATCGGAATAGCGACTATATTCTTGTGGTTTTGCCTGTCTAAACCGGTTCAGCGACAATCACATAATTGCGGCAATGGCGCAGGGCTCCTTCTGTATCAATCAGAGCCAGGGCTTCATTGCGAAGCTTTTCTCCGCGCGCCCTAAGAGCCTCTGCGAGTGTTTGGTCTGCGAGTTGTTCGAGCCCTGGTTTCACCAAATCGATCTGTGCGTTTACAAAGCGCTTTTTGTAACTGATTTTGAAGTGTTTCACACTGCGCACAGCAAAGCCGGAACGGTTGATTGTATCCACCACCCACTGCGCCGGGTATTCGCGGTACGGTCTCTGACCACCCAGCAATACACAAGCGTCGCGGTAACGGCCAATTTCCCAAACCAGTTGACCGGCTCTTGTCTCGGGCCGCTGTGTCGGCACATACGGCTCCAGGCCGGTAACATAAAGCTTGCTGCGTGTCAGTGGCCTCAGGCGCTGAAAAAGATAGGATTGAAAATAGGGTGCAAACCCGTCAATGGCGCCTAGCAGATAGTCTGCGAGGACCGTGTCAAACACCTCCCCTTTCAAGAGTTCAGGGTCGGCCCAGTTGCCTTCTAAAAACTGATCGGTGGGGCGCACGCCAGTTTGTACAGTTTGGCGCACCCAATTGGCTTCGCTCAAAGACCCCGTTACGGCCGTCCAGCAATCTGTCTTCAGGCTGGTGACCCATCTAAGTGAATTAACGCCGGTTCCCGCGTCAAGCATCGAACCCCAGGGCTCGTTGCCTTGAACACGTTCAATATAGCGATATAGGGCGGAATGCTTGCACTCACTCAAGACTGTTGCCTCGCTTACCAGATTAGATTCAGCAGGTGATCAGCGTGCTACTTTTCTGAACTTCAAAGTCATGCGATCACTTTCACCAATTGCTGTGAACTTTTCCCGGTCTTTATCGCCCATTGCATATGTTGGCGGCAAAGTCCAAACCCCTTCCGGGTAATCTTTTGTGTCTCGTGGGTTGGCATTCATTTCTGAGGCTTCGACAAATTCAAAACCTTGGGCTTCGATCGCTTCAATCATGGCGGATTGTTTCCAACGGCCTCTTGCAATGCCGTCTTCGAACGTGCCGGTGTAGTCTTCGTCAAGCCGATGCTGGACGATGCCAAAAACGCCGCCCGGCTTTAGCATTTGCCAAACCTGATCTGCTGCTGAGTCAAAAAAATCAGCTTCGATCCAATTATGAAGTGCCCGAACAGCAATAACTGCGTCGAGCGAGTTTTCTTCAGACGGCAATCCTGATTCAGCCGGGATCCAAACCCCAACGGCGTTTTCACCATAAAGGGCAGGATTGTCCTTCACTTTGCCTGGAAAAGCGGCCAGTCCTTTTGCATAATTTGGATAGCGGTCCCGATAAATATCGGGATGATGTTCTAGGCCAACATATTTGCCTTGACCCCTTACATAAGGCGCAAGGATACGCGAATACCATCCTCCACCTGGGTTAACTTCAGCCACAGTCATATTTGGTGTCAGTCCCAAAAAAGTAATCAATTCGGCTGGATTACGCGCGGCGTCGCGGTCGGCATCACCCGGCAATCGGTCTTGGTTTGCCGCAATGACTTGCTCAACTGTGTTTTGGGAGTGCGCTGTGTTGGCAAATACAGTTCCTGCCAGCAAAAGCGTCGCAAAAGTGCTGGCGACGATCTTGATATTTCTAACCATTAAGCTATCCCCTCATTGCTGAACCATCAAACCCGAGGAAGAGTGTGAAAGTTCCAATACATATGGTTTTTGAACCCAAGTGATGAGGCGCCATAGTATCGCAAAGCGACCTAACACCAAGGGCAAATCTTCCCAACTTATCTAACAATTTGGTTATGATGCCTGCAGTTTTAAAAGCTGCTGCGCTTCTTCGATCAGTTGCTGATAGCGTGGGGTTTGGCGAACGTCTGCAAACACGTGGTTATTCTCAAACCTAAGCACGGACAGGGGCCCATACAGCGTGACATACTGGTCGATATAGTCCATTGACGCACCAACACGCCCAACGCGTGCCAGCGCTCTGGCAATCGTGGACCAGTGTCTTGCGGTTTGCCAATAGTCTGACGCAAATTGCATTTCATAGGCGTTCACGACATTCTCAACGGCGGCAGCGTCCCCGAGATAGCTTGGGACATCAACGGGGGTCCAGTGACCGTTTGGTGTCCAGTCCGATTGAAACTCGAATGGCGTGTTGGCAATCCGCTCCTTGATTTGCTCTCGCAGCGCCTCAACTTCAGTTTGGTTGCCCCCAAGGGTGGCGGCATCAATTGCATACATTTTCTCAATCAGAAAATGCTCGATCGAGCCACTTGAACGACTTTGCAGGTCCCTAAATGATGTCTCAATCAACGCCCTGTCCTGAGTAAGCAGCGCAGTTCTCATCCGCCTGCTGAAGTAGCCCCAATCGGGTGTGACTACGCCCTGGTTAAGGATAGCAAAGGCACGATCAGGATCGCCGCGCAGTCGCCACATGCGGTCCAGGTTGTCGATCAAATCGTAATTTTGTGGATAGCGCTGCAAATACTGTTCGCTGAGTTTGATCGTGTCCTGCAAGGCCCCTAAGGTTGCTTGGGTTTCAATCACTTCGGTCACGAGTTCAATATCCAGTGGGTTTAGCTCTCGCGCCCTGGAGAGGTACGCCAGTGTTTCCCTGAACCGGCCCTGCCGGCGAGCGACATAAGCACTGAGCTCCCAAACATCTGAGCGGTTAACCGCCTGGTCCATAGCCCGTTCAAGGATTGCACTTGCCTTGTCATAGTCTCTGAAGCCCCAATAGTGGTAATAGCCGCGAACCACCATTACACCCGCATCGTCCGGGGCGAGCGCTTCAGCAAGTTGCAATGTTGCATCCGCTTTTTCGACCCAGTCACGCCCTTTGCTTGCATACCAATATTGCGCCAGCTCGACGTGGGCCTTTAGGGCCAATGCACTGATATACTCAGGGTCCACCAGTAACGCTTTTTCAAGCTCCGCCAAGGTCGCATTCAGATAGTCATCGACTTCGCGCAAATCAAAATACCGTCTCGCCCGATAAAACATCTCGCTGGCCTGCAAGCTTGTTTTTTGGCGACTGCTCAGTGTGGCTTGATCGGCAAAATTAAACCCTTTTGAGAGGGTACGCGTCTTGCCGCCTAGAATATCTGACTGAATGTCAAAATAGGTGTCAGAGTTTAATTCCCGGTCATATGTGCGTGTCCATTCGACAGAGCCACTTTCTGTGTCTACCAGTCGCGCCTGGATGCGGATGCGTGTGCCGTCTCTTTCTACAGATCCCGTCAGGTAAGCCGTGGCACCCAACTCGTCTTTAAGGAGGCGAATTGGTGTCTGGTTGGCGATAAAAACTTCAACCGACGACTTCGCGATGACTTTCAAGCCGTTCACGTCTTCAAGCGCGGACGTTAAACTGTCTTGCAGGTTTGCTCCTATTCCTGATGTCGGGCTAGCCATCCCAATCTGCTCGAACGCCAGAACCGCCAAGACACTTTTGTCGTCCCCGGCCTGTCTCTCAGCTCGATCCGGCGCTATCGCGACAAAGGCCGCCACCAATAGAATTGTTGCCAGGATGACAATTGTTCCAGCAGTAATTTCGAAGCGATAAGGTTGCAGCCCGGACCACATAGATGG
The DNA here is from genome assembly GCA_963921265.3 of Kordiimonas sp. Classification (GTDB taxonomy): domain Bacteria; phylum Pseudomonadota; class Alphaproteobacteria; order Sphingomonadales; family Kordiimonadaceae; genus Kordiimonas. The sequence goes on along the minus strand of OZ001196.2, from coordinate 1,671,674 downwards.
GTTGGATTTATTTAGGCTTGATGGCAAGCTGGACACACTATCGATCCCAGGTGATGAAGGAATGTTTCTTTTAAAGCAGCCTATACCAGTTCAACAACCTGTACATCATATAAAACCTTAGGGTGCAGAAGCGTCCATTTTTAGCTGGCTATAAGATCAACCCAATTGAAACCCGGACTTGTCGCGGTACCAGTGGGTGCGCATGCACGTCAGCGACGGGTTGGAACTCATTTTCAAGCTGGCTTTCAAAGAAATAACTGATGTCAGACGCACGGCTATTTAACAGGTTCAAAACTTCAACACCAAACCGCAGCCGTCCTCTTTCATAAAAACCGCCCCAGTTCAAAGTTGTGGTGCTATTGGATGTCACGCTGCCGTCTTCTATGAGTGGCGCTGAACCTACATGGCGCAGAATCAGATTTGAGGTAACGCCTGCAATCGGCTCAAGCTTTAATCCGGCGCTCAACACCGTGGGCACGGCGTTTGGGATACGGTCTTCTATTTCACCGCGGAACCGCGCGTGCGTATAGGTATAGTTTGCGAAAATATTGGCCCACTCGTTCATCTGCCAGAAGGCGCTGGCTTCAATGCCGAACCGGCGGCTGCCGCCCTGGGCTTCGACTGTGCCCGCATCGCCAACATAAACAAGTTCGGAGTCGAGATTGAGCCAGAAACCGACGAGTGCTGCTTTGATGGATGCGGTCTCATACCTCACGCCGAGTTCAGCGCCGCGGGATTTGGCGAGTAAAGGGACCTGATCCACAGGGGTGCGACTAAGTGGGTCGATGGTTATAGTCCCGCCACGCACGTCGTTTGAGTGAAACCCTTCGCCGTAATTAGCATAAAACTCAACCCGGTCAGAAACCTGATACGCAAATGAGGCAGACGGTGACCAGATGGTGTCACTTGCTTCGCCGCTGTTTTCATCCCGTGCGGCTGTAACCTCGGCCTCTAATGTGTCGTATCGCAGGCCCGCTTCCACCCGAAGTCGTCCAAAATGACCGCGGGCAACAGCATATCCGCTGTAGCTCGTGGAGCTGACGACATCATCGCGTACAAGCGTGTGCCGCACACGCCCCTGGGTGCCAAACAGTCCAACTTCTTCGATGTCATCGTGACGGAAGGCGGCACCGATTTCCAAATCAAATTGGTCGTCCAGGTCAAACACGTAAGCTAGGTCGGCACCGTAGAGCTGCCGCCGGTCAACCTGCTCGATTTCGTCACCCCGTGGAGGCGGCAATGCGTGCCCAGATGTCACGGCATTGAGCGTTGGTTTTTCCGGTGTTTGTTGGGACGCGAAGAAAAACGGGTCGTTCAGGAAATAAGTGAAGTTAGAGAACAGCTGAAAATCATAGTCAACAAAATATCCCGACAATCGTGCACCTTTGCCGGCAACTTCCACGGACGCACTGTAACGTTCTGTATTGCCACCCAGATCCGGATCGAGCGAGCCAAACAGGTCCAGTTCGCCTGCTTCTACAAGTCGGAGCGGTATTTGGTCTGTGGATCGCCACTCCGCCTCATAGCCGCTTAGGCTGACGCGCCAATCAAAGTCGGATGCTTGGCCTGACACATTAAAAAGGCCGTTTTGCTTCTTGAAATCTTCGGGTATTTCAAATGGCCCGTCGAAACGCTCTTCTTCAACTGCTGCAAGGACATGAAGACTGTCAGTGAGGTCAAAGCTGCCAGCAAGCAGGGCGCGGCCGTACCCGAAACTGCCATGCGTGACGCGGGCAAGGTCATTGCTGCCATCCAGTCGGTTATAGGTTCGAATGCGGGCATTGCCCGCAGACGAGAAATCGCCAACATCGGCATGGTACGGGCCTTTTTCAAAGTCTACCCGTTCTACAAGCTCGGGAATAAGAATATTCAGGTCAGTATAGCCTTGGCCATGCCCGTGGGACCGCATGTTAAGCGGCACACCATCAAGGTTGGTTGCAAAGTCAGTTCCATGATCAAGATTAAATCCACGCAGGAAAAACTGGTTGGCTTTGCCTGTACCGGAATGCTGGGTCGCAACCAGACCCGGTACGACCTCCAAAATCTCGCCAACGCGGGAGATGGGCCGATTTTTGAGGTCCTCATAGCCCACGGTGCCGCTTGAACCGGCCAACACCTTTCCAATGGAGTTGAGCGCCCTGCCAGACACCTCGATCAGTTCTGGTGCATTGTCCGTATCTGTGTCGATGTCCGCTTCAGCGGTAGCAGTCGCCAACAACAAGGAAAAACCCGCAAAAAACATCGCCATGGTAACTCGCACACGAAATCAAAACTGTCCAAAACTAGCTGGACCAAACCACAGTTTCAAGGAGTTAGAAGGGCCGAGAAGCCGTTAGTGTTATAACCTAACAGTCTGGCGCGTGGGATGAACCGTTCGTCGCACGGTCGTTGTATAACTTTCCGTGTATGCCTCCATGCGGCGAGGCGCGGGCCAAAAGGCCCAAATCAGCCAAGCTTGCGAGGAATAAAAATGAAATATGTGACGGCAGCTCTGCTGCTGATGCTTCCAGCTTTTGCGGGCGTTAATGCATCTGAACTTGAACCTTTTGCGATGCCACGGACCGAAGTGGTCCCCATCTCGGACAAGGCTACAGACAGGCAATATGCCTTGTATGTCAAGTTGCCGGAAAACTATTTGGAAAATCCTGAAAAACAGTATCCGGTAATTTATACAACAGACGCCAAATGGCACATGGACATGCTGTCTGGCACAACCGAATACCTGATGCCCGAAGTGATTTTGGTAGGTGTTAGCTGGCAGCTGGACCTTGATGACGACCGGGAATTCGTTAGCCGTTTTCGGGACTATACACCGGTTGCCTCAACAAATGCTGAGCGTCAGGCGCAGTATCAGTTCGGGCAGGCCGCGGAACATCTTTCTTTTATCCGCAATGATGTGATCCCCTTTGTAGAGCAAAACTACCGGGTGAATGATCAGCGCGCCTATTTGGGCTATTCGCTGGGTGGGGCTTTTGGCGCCTATGCATTGTTTGCAGCGCCAAACACCTTCAATCATTATATTTTGGGCAGCCCTGCTTTTAATGAAATCAGTTTGGCCTTCACTTCCACACTGGGACAACAGGCCAAGCCCAATCTAGAGGCCGCTGAACCCAGTGTTTTTGTTTCAATTGGTGAGCTGGAGACATCCGAGATGGAACTGACCAATGGGTTTCTGACCGTGCTGGAGCGGGCACGCCGATCAGGGCTGACGCATTCCGGGTTGCAGGTTATCGAAAATTCAGACCATGGGTCCGCAGTGCCGGAAACATTTGTTCGTGCCATCAAATGGTTGTCGCAGCAAACAAGCGACTGATTTACGCCATCAAATAAAAGACAGCAGGATTATTATGACTATGCACAAGAAACTCAGAATTTATTCGGCAATGGTTTTGCTCGGCAGCTTCAGCAACTTTTCCGCCGTTACTGCCGATGACGTCAAAAGTATTTCTGTTGAGGCCACCGCCACAGAGGCGGCCGGGTCTTTTCGCGATGTTGGGTTGCTGGAAACTGCGTTCATTGACGTTGCGCCTGATGCCCGAGGCGACACCGCGCTTGTTGGCGAACTGGGCGTCGATGCTGGCGACGTGGACAGTATCGTCAAGCTGGCTCAAGAGATTGCCGAAGGTCAGTACGGGCGCTATGACAGCCTTCTTATCGCCCACAAAGACAAGCTTTTGTTCGAAAGCTACTTTCGGCGGGGCCGCATTAATCTGGCTCACCCGCAAGCGTCAGCCACCAAAGGCCATACCAGCCTGATACTTGGGCGCGCTATTCAGCTTGGTTATCTGACGATGGCCGATCTCGAAAAACCAATCATTGATTTTCTCAGTGAAGTGGACCGTTCCAAACTGGTGGAAGGTGCAGAAAAAATTACCTTGCATAAGGCACTAACCATGCACGGCGGGCTCAACGGTGTGCGTGAAAAATGGGAAGAACTTGAGAAAACCCCAGCGCCGCTTCAGGGGCAGGGCTTTGTTCAAACACTGCTGCAAGAAAGCGGGCCTATTACCGATGAGACGCAGACTTATTCATACGGCAACTTTAACCCCATGTTGGTGATGGCGGTGATCGACGCAGTCGTGCCAGGTACGGCTCAAGACTTCATCAAAACAGAGGTGCTCGATAAGCTTGGCATCAGCAATTACAGCTGGGACACACATGTCAGCGGCCTGCCGCAGGCCGGTTGGATGGTCAGCATGACATCCCGCGATATGCTCAAATGGGGTAGTATTGTACTGAATGATGGACAATGGAACGGCGAACAATTTGTGTCCGCTGAATATCTCGAGAAAGCCACAAGCGGCCTTATGAACCCCACAGAAGACTGGATGCCAGATAGCTATCGGTACGGGTATTTTTTCTATCAAACTCCTTTGATGGTGGGCGGACAAAGCTACAACGCCAGCTTTGCCTGGGGCGGCGGTGGGCAACGCGTCATCGTGGTTGATGACCTTGACCTAACAATCTTGATTACCGGCCATGATGGGGATGACCAAATTATGGACCCGCTTGCAAACGCCGTTTTACCGGCCTTTGCTGACTAAGGAGGCAAGCATGAAATCGATTTTGTGGGCAGCACTATTTCTCTCCTTCTCCATGGCTGCAGTTGGTGGCAAAGCCCAGGATGATTTTCCCATTCTTGAAGGACCTTATCTTGGTCAAATACCACCGGGCCTGAACCCAAAGGCGTTTGCGCCAGGTATTATTTCTACCGAAAATTGGGAATACGGTGTTGTATTCGCGCCCGGGATGAAAGAGCTGTACTGGGTCCGCGAAGTGAATGCCGATACTGAGCCCGAGCAACAGTTTGTCATGTATGAGCAAACAGATGGGGCATGGCATGGGAGGGTACTCGGCTCTCGTCGTGGAACGCCAAGCCTGTCCACAGATGGCGAGACCATGTTTTTTGGTCGTAGCTACAAAAAACGCGCAACTGCCGGCTGGTCCGAGGCCGAACGCTTGGGCCCAGCGTTCGAGGATATTCGCATCATGCGTGTGACAGAGTCAGACAATGGCACCATTGTGTTCGATGAGGCAAAAGAAGACGGCACGCTTCGTTACTCGCGCATGGTGGACGGCCAGCGAGAAGCCCCGCAACCGTTGCCCGAAGAAATCAATACCGGTGAATGGAATGCGCACCCATTTATTGCACCGGACGAGAGCTACATTATTTGGGACGGGCAGCGCCAAAGCGAAGTGCGCAATGCAGATCTTTTTATTAGTTTCAAAAATTCCGATGGCAGTTGGGGCGAGGCGATCAAGTTTGACGATAGCATCAACACACCAGCCGCTGAATTCGCCGCATTTGTGACGCCGGACGGCAAATATCTATTCTTCAACCGCAATGTCGGGCCGGACAATACAGACAGCTTCTGGGTGAGTGCCGAGATAATCGAAAACCTTCGGCCAAAACCCTGAACCTGAATGCGTCTGTGCAATCAGTCAGCCCGCGTCGAAATTGTGTCATTCAAATGCTATAGTCCGTGATCTTGTACCAGCGCATGGGGAGAAGAGGGATGACCTATATCGACGGATTTGTGGCTGCCGTGCCGACGGCAAACAAGGAAAAATACCGGGAGCATTCGGCGCTCGCGGCGGAATTCTTTAAAAAACACGGTGCCCTTCAAGTGATCGAAGCCTGGGGCGATGATGTGCCCACAGGCGAGGTCACAGATTTTCGAAGAGCCGTCAACGCCGACGAAGGCGAAACCGTCGTCTTCTCTTATGTGGTGTGGCCCGACAAGGCGTTCCGGGAAGCCGCCAACCCAAAGGTTTTTGCCGACATGGAAGCCGCGGGCGAGGCGATGATGGACATGCCTTTTGATGGCAAGCGCCTGATCTATGGTGGTTTTGAAACGCTTGTTGAGGTGTGACGCCTAATGCTATCTGGAAGCCAGCAGCGCGCAAACGCGCTTATCATTGTGCGGCAAGCACGGCACGCAATATGGCATCGGCGCGTCTGTGTCCCCGTCCTTGCCCATAGGCGGTGGACATAACGGTGACGACCATTTGCCGCTGCGGAATAATATAAATTTTGTTGCCGCCGTTTCCTGACGCGAACCAATAAGTCACTGTTTTTCCAGCCATTTCAACACTGTGCTGGTACCAATAGTAACCATAATGCGTTGCGTTTGAGCTGCTGGACGATATGTCCACCCGCGGTGTCAGGCTTTCATCAATCCAGTGTTCGCTGATGATCCTCTCGCCACCATAATGACCTCGGTTCAGAACCAGTTCACCGATGCGCGCAAACCCGCCTGCGGTCAGAAACAGGTTACCTTGTCCCTTGGTAATGCCATCATTGTCCTCTTGCCAGTCGTAGCGACTGATGCCGAGTGGCCCGAAAAGTCTTTCCTGTGCAAAGGCTTCCATGCCGCCGCCAGTGGCGTTTCCAACAATGATGCCGGCTATATATGCAGCATGCGAATTATAGCGGTATCTTGCCCCGGGCGCATCTAGCCTGGGCACCGAGAGTGCAACAGCTTTCGGCGTGTCTGATTCGTCCATATTATCTTCATAACCTGGTGAGCTTGGATCATCTGCATCTGCATTAAGTCCAGTCCTCATAGTCAGGACGGCTTCAATTGGGATTGGGCCCAATGCTGTGCCCGCCGCTTCCGGCCAGTATTGCTCAACAGGGTCTTGTAGACTGCTGATTGCATTTGCATCGAGGGCGATGCCGATCAAAAGCGAGGTCACACTTTTTCCGGCCGAGCGAATGTCTACGAGCGTGTCGGCGTGTGCACCGCCATAGTAACGCTCCGCCAGCCGCGTGCCGTTTTGCACAACAACAACAGACTTCAGATCACCATGTTCGTCATTGTCGAATTCTCGAAGCGCACAAGCGACAGGTGATTGACTGCATTCCTCGGCTTTGCCGCCACAAGCTGTCAGCAGAGCTAAAAACAAGGAGAAAAGTATAGAACGCATGGAAGTGCTCCGTCGGCTACCCATCCCGAAAGTAGGGGGTAGCAGGACCGGGGTCCAGACCTGAGCGCCCGGTGTTAGCCAAGCCTTGTTGCATCCTTCGGGATTTCACCGGCGACGATGATGGCAGTTTCTGTTGCAGCCGCTGCTGCCCATTCCTGCATGTGGGAGTGGTCTAACACAGCGTCCATGTATGCTTTGCATGTATCGTTTACTTGCACACCATAGCTGTTGAAGCGATGTACCACAGGTGCATAAAGCATGTCGGCAGCCGAAAAATCGCCAAACAGGAAGTCACCGCTTTGGCCAAATGCCTCCCGGGTTTCGGTCCAAAGCGTTTCAACACGGCGCACATCAGCCTCAACACCTGTGCTGAGTTCAAGGCCAGAGAAACGCGCGCTCAAGTTCATTGGCGCGTGATTGCGGAGCGCAAAAAAGCCGGCATGCATTTCTGATGCAATAGAGCGCGCATGGGCAAAAGCGGCATTGTCTTCCGGCCACCAAAATTTCTTGGGCGCGAGACGCGCGCAGTAATCAATGATGGCAAGGCTATCCCACACCCTGATGTCACCGTGCTTTAGCAGAGGCACCATGCCGGTTGGTGAGTGTTTGAGTAGCTCAGCTTTGCTTTCTGGTGTGTAGAGATCAATTTTGATCTCTTCAAAGTCAATTCCGGCATGTTTTACTGCCAGCCAGCCGCGCAGCGACCAGCTGGAATAATTCTTGTTTCCGATGACAATGGTGAATTCTCTCATGGTGTCCTCCTGCTGTCTTGTACAGGCGGTTATGCAATAGCCCACTAAGGACGCCGAGACCTACCACCTCGATCAGGTCCGGACAAACCAGATTTGCTTTCGCTGAGCATTAGTTTGAACTTCGCAGTTCTCGTTCCATTTAAATTTTGGGCGAAACATGGTACTTTTAAGCTTCATGGGGTGCTTTTTTATTGAGAGGCTTCTTAGTATGTTTCGACAATTCATGTTGCTTTCCACCCTTTGTTTACCGATTTTTTGGGCAGCCTCTGGCGCGGCGAAAACCCCCAGCATTGACGATTACCGTGTGGGTGTTGTTCGCTACTTTTTTGAACCTATGGGCAACTTTAATAGCGGTGACATGCTGGTTCGTATGGCTGAGCCGGGCGAACGCTCACGGGTTGCCAATTTGTCGGAGAAGCGTGGCAAGGTGCTGATGCTTACCTTTTGGAACAGAACCTGCCAGCTTTGTCGCCGGAACGTCAGAAAACTGCACGCACTTCAAGAAAAACTTGGCAAAGACAAACTGGAGGTGATCGCCGTCCATGGTGCCTTCGACAAGCCTTTCGCTCGTGTCGAGACAGAGGCCGAACAGTTTAAGGTGACGGATTTGACCATTGTGCAGGCGCGTGGCCGTCAACTGTGGCAGGAAATGCAAAACAGGATACAGTTTGAGCTCAGCAGCAACTACCCGCCAACATGGATTATTGATACCAAGGGTGACGTTCGCTTCCTGTCAGATTTGGCAATGGACTGGGCCAATACGCCGGAAGTGGTTGCGCTCGTGGAAGCGTTAGCGAGAGGTGAAGTTTGACCTTCATTCCTTAATGTGACTTGTACGTTATAAATTTCGATCTATATTTACCTATGTATGGGGTGCTTATTGATAGAAAGGACTCTATGTATGCGTCGACACTTGCTGTCTGTTATTACTGTTGGTTTTGCTTTCTTTGCTATAGTGCCAACCAATGCCACCGCCCCCACTCTCAATGACTATATGGTGGGGGAGGTCAGTGATTTCGCCATACCAGCAGGTAATTATACCAGTCGGGATATTTCGGTTCGCGTCCGTGAGCCCGGTGAGCAATCCCGTGTGACGGACCTCTCTGAAAAACGAGGCAAAGTGCTGCTGGTAACGTTTTGGCAGCCATGCGGTATTTGCAATGCGCACCTTAACCAACTGCAGGATTTGCAGCAAAAGATGGGTAAAGATCGCCTGGAAGTGATTGCCGTCTATGAGGACCACTCGCGACCTTTTGAAAGTGCAGTCAATGCCCTGAAGCGCTTAGGGTATGATGATATCACGCCGTATCAGGCGCTGAGCGGGCAATTGTCCAACGAAATGTCTCTCTGGACCCGTTACGAAATCAAACAGGACTATCCAAGGACTTGGATCATTGATCCGCAGGGTGACATTCGACTGATGTCAACATCCGCCGTGAACTGGACACAGACCCCTGAGATTATGCGACTGATCCAAGCTATGGCTAGCGGCGACGTTTAACTGGCCGCACGGCGGGCATTTCAGGGTTGAAGTCCCTGCCAATCTTCCTGCTATTCATTCCCCAGCTTGATCTGTTGGGGTGCTACAATTTGAAAGGACACTGACTATGCGTAGATACTTCCTCTCATTATTCACCGTTGCTTTCGCGTTGCTCGCGACCGCAACAACCAGTGCCAAAGCGCCCACCCTTGAGGATTACAAGGTCGGGCCGGTAAGTCATTTTCTGGACCCTCTTGGCGACTTCAACATTGAACAAATAAAACTGCGTTTGGGCACAACAGGTGAACAATCTCGTGTCAAAAGCCTTGCCGACAGAAAAGGCAAGGCAGTTATCATCACTTTTTGGCGGCCCGGTGATCAATGCGGTGGTCATCTGGGACAGCTGCGCGACCTAAGAGAAAAAGTCGGTGCTGACAAAGTTGAAATAATTGCGGTTGAGCAAAACTATAATAGGCCTTTTGCCAGCGTTGAGCGGTCCTTCGAGCGGATGGAATGTGACGGCGTGACACCAGCGCAAGCCCGTGGCCGTGAACTATGGTTTGAAATGCGCAGCAGAATTACCCACGACCAAGTGCGCGGTAACCCAGTCACATGGTTCATTGATCAAAATGGCAACGTACGTTTGCTGGCATTGGGATTACTTCGTTGGGCTGATAGCCCGGAAGTGGTTGCCATGGTTGAAGCACTCGCCAACGGTGACGTCTGATTGTTCAAAGGTGTGCCTGTTGAGAACATTGCTTTCCAAAGTTGGTTTTCTAATCATTGCGGATAGCCTTTAGCGCATAGCCCAGTGCGTGTTCTGCACGCACTGCTACGTCCGGCTCAACACCCTTGCCTTCGATGCGTCCATGGTACGCAGAATAATAGTCTGCAATCGGCAGGAACAACTGCAGCCCGCCGGGAACGTCGTAGGGTTTCTGAGATAGCATCTCTCCTGCTGTTGTCTCCCCCACAATTGTGGCGCGCCCAATTCCTTTCAGAGCATCTGTTGCAATTTCTGCGGCACTGGCGGTTTTGTGGCTGGTGAGCACAAAAACCGGCCCTGTAAATGTAACCGGACGGGGGCGAAGATGAACTTTGATGAGGGGCTTGGATTGTGCATCGTTCCAGAAGGCACGAACAGACCAACCGTCCCATGCGTCTGTTGCAGCGAGGTCTTCTCGTCGAGGCGGGTGCGAGTTCGCTTGATTCCATTGCTGCGCAACAGAGCCCCCCGCATCAATCGGCTCATCGATGATGTGTTCAATAAGCGGGCGAATGGCAAATGCGCCCCCTTCATTTTTGCGTAGATCGATGATTAGTCCATCGGCTCCACGCGAGGCAATGGCGCTATACGCTGCGTCAATCTGTTCGATAGTGTCCTGCCCCATCATGGTGTTCACAGTCAAAATTGCTGTATTATTCTGCCACTTCAGCTTTGCACCGTTACCACCCGCATTCATGGTGTCGAGGAAAGCTGCCATATCAGCCGCGGACCCGCGCGCGAAATTGAGCTGAACATGAGAGAAAGGCCCTTCATCCCACAGTGCGTTGTAACCATCGACAAACGCCTTTTTGTCAACAGCTGTATCCGCAAGTTTCCGTGCCTTTATTGTGAGGTCAAGATAGCCGGGTTCCTCAAGTTCGGCTGGCCTGTAGTGATGCGCCCGCATGGTGGCATCAAGGGCGTTTGCAATTTCATGGAGTGTTGGTTCGCCGCCGATCGCTGGGCCTGCATAAAGTGATGCCATAACGGCTAGCACCAATAACTTGGTTCTTTTCAACATGTTTTTTCCTTCACTGTCTGTTTTTATGCCCGCCTGAGCGGTGGCATGCAGCTATGAAGAAAACCGGGAATGGTGTCGTCCTAGATGACGATTTAGTACTTTTTGCTCAGCTTTTTGTTTGACGAAACGCCTGTGGGTTTAGGCCGGTGTTGTGTTTAAAAGCGCGATTGAAGTTGGATTTGGTGTTAAAGCCGGATTGTAGCATCACATCCATTATAGACAGCGATTCTTCATCGTTCAAAAGGAGCGATTTAGCAAACTCGATCCGATGGCTGTTTACATAGTCGGAAAAGTTTCGGCCCGCTACCATGTTGATTGCCTGAGACGTGGACCGGGTGGTTTGCATTAGTTGGCGCGCCAGCATCTTCAGCGTCAGGCCGGGATTCAGGAAAGGCTGCGCATTTCGCATATGAACCTCGATTGCCTCGAAAAGGTTTTGCGCTTCTTCTTGCGTGAGAGCTTTTGCTGGTGCGGGGCCGCTAATGGCTACGTCCTCAGCACTGACACCAGCAAACAGGTCCGGGTGCTGAAGGCCTTTGAAAACGATCAGGTTCACGAACAGCAAAAGACCCATGAACAGAAAAAGTTCTGCCCATGCTCCAATGACTTGAAAACCGGAAAATGAAAGGCCGACGCTTACGATGTTCACCGCCAACAAAACAATTTGCATCAACAAAAGAATAGACAGCCAGCCAAGAGCAACCTGATCATATTCTGACCGCGTTTCACTGAGGATGAAGCGATATTTTAATATCAGCTTGTAAGAAGCGATAGCATACAGCCCAAGGCTCAGAAAAATGCCGACGGCAAACCATAGCACGGACAGGTTTGCCGTGAAGAACAGGGTGATAGAGGCAAAGGCTGGCGCGGCATGTTTATAGGCGCTTCGGTCTTGTGCATGCTCTTGAAAGGCAAGGCTATTCGTGTAGGCGTAAAGAAGAGGTCCGTAGGTAAACCCAAGCGAAACTGCAAAGCCGGGCCAAATGCCTGCAGGCCAAGCCACTTCCAGCAGGTTTAAGGACATTTGAGTGCCCAGCACCAAAAGAATTGCCAGGAGGTGGCGATTTGCCAGGTGATGAAGCCGCTTGCCAAAAACAAGAAAGCCAACAAAAAACAGGCATTGAAAGCAAATGAGGATCTGGACCGTTGAAATCAAAGAGGTCATTTGCTGATCTTCACGGGGCTTGAGCGTCCGCGTTCTCTCTAGCGGGTGGGTATTGGAATATCGCCGCCATAATCGTAGAAGCCGCGGCCGGATTTGCGACCAAGCCACCCGGCCTCCACATACTTCACAAGAAGCGGGCAAGGGCGGTATTTGCTGTCGGCAAGGCCGTCATACAGCACCTGCATGATGGACAGGCATGTGTCGAGCCCAATGAAGTCCGCCAGTGTCAGTGGTCCCATGGGATGGTTGGCGCCCAGCATCATGGCATTGTCAATCGCTTCCACACTGCCCACACCCTCATAAAGCGTGTAAATGCCTTCGTTAATCATCGGCATCAGGATGCGGTTAACGATAAAAGCGGGGAAGTCCTCTGAAACAGCAGTGGTTTTGCCAAGCTTTTCAGTGAAGGCCGCGAATTTTTCAAAGGTTTCATCTGCCGTAGCAATGCCCGGGATAAGCTCCACCAGCTTCATAATTGGTACCGGGTTCATAAAATGTACGCCCATGAATTTGTCGGCACGGTCTGTGCTGGCAGCAAGGCGAGTGATGGAGATGGACGATGTGTTTGATGCCACCAGAGCATCCGCTTTCAGATGCGGGCAAAGATCTTTGAAGATGGCTGTTTTAATGTCTTCATTTTCAACGGCGGCTTCGATAACAAGATCACAGTTGCCATGGGCTGCTAGTGAGTCACCCAATGTGATGCGGCCGAGGGCGGCGGCCATGTCCCCGGGTAGAATTTTGCCCTTGCTGACCTGGCGTTCCATATTGCCCTTGATGACAGCGAGGCCCTTTTCCGCGGCCTCCATGGTCACGTCTTGCAGAACCACATTCAAGCCCGCGAGCGCACTAACGTGTGCGATGCCATTCCCCATCTGACCTGCGCCGATAATGCCTATTGTATCAACCATATCCGTTCTCTTACCACTGTGGTGTGCGCTATCGCGCTTTCTTGAGTAGATTATAGAACAAAAGGGCGCCAATTGAAGGCGCCCTTTCGAAAATTGCTAACTGTTGCAGAAGAGCGACTAGAGTGCAGCCTCAAGAGCAGGAACAGCTTCAAACAGATCCGCCACAAGGCCGTAGTCTGCCACCTGGAAGATGGGTGCTTCTTCATCCTTGTTGATCGCAACAATGATCTTGCTGTCTTTCATGCCGGCCAGGTGCTGAATCGCGCCAGATATGCCAACCGCGATGTACAGCTCAGGTGCAACGATCTTACCGGTTTGACCAACCTGATAGTCGTTCGGCACAAAACCAGCGTCGACGGCAGCGCGTGATGCACCAACGGCAGCACCCAGCTTATCCGCGACTTTTTCAATGATTGCGAAGTTTTCGCCGGAGCCCATGCCACGACCACCTGAGATGATGATTTTCGCAGATGTGAGTTCTGGACGGTCAGAAACTGAAAGCTCTGAACCGACAAACTCTGACTTACCGTCTGTTGACGCGGCACCAATCGCCTCAACAGCAGCAGAACCACCTTCAGCAGCTGCTTTGTCGAAAGCAGTAGCACGAACAGTGATTACCTTCTTGGCGTCAGCAGACTGCACGGTGGCAATCGCATTGCCTGCATAAATTGGACGCTTGAACGTGTCTTCAGAAACGACGTCTACAATGTCTGAGATTTGCGCGACATCCAATGCGGCGGCAACGCGCGGCATGAAGTTTTTGCCAGTTGTTGTAGCGGGCGCGAGGATAGCATCGTAGCCATCAGCAACCGAGAGAACCACGGCAGCAAGCTCTTCAGCAAGCGTATGCGCATACGCTGCATCATCAGCGACCAGCACTTTTGAAACGCCGTCAATCGCAGCAGCAGCCTGTGCAGCACCGTCACAGCCAGAACCGGCCACAAGCGCGTGTACTTCACCAAATGCTTTTGCAGCGGTTACCGCGGAAAGCGTTGCGTCTTTTACAGAGGCGTTGTCGTGTTCAACAAATACGAGAGCGGTCATTAGATTACTCCCTTTTCTTTGAGGTTGGAGACAAGGTCTTCAACAGTTTCAACCATGATGCCCGCTTCGCGCTTGGGTGGCTCTTCGACTTTCAGCACAGTGAGGCGCGTTGCCATATCAACGCCAAAGTCGCCGGGTGTTTTTTCATCAATCGGCTTACGCTTGGCTTTCATGATGTTAGGCAGGGACGCATAGCGTGGCTCGTTCAGGCGAAGGTCCGTTGTGATGATTGCAGGCAATGCAAGCTTCACTGTTTCGAGGCCGCCATCGATTTCGCGGGTCACGTTCACGGAGCCGCCATCGATTTTAACTTCTGACGCAAAAGTGCCCTGCGCCCATCCGAGGAGCTGACCTAGCATTTGTCCGGTTTGATTGTTGTCACCGTCAATGGCTTGCTTGCCGAGAAGAACAATGTCCGGGCTTTCAGCTTCAACAATGCCTTTCAACACTTTTGCAACAGCAAGGGGCTCGGTTTCGCCATCATGTTCAACCAGAATACCGCGGTCGGCACCCATTGCGAGGCCCGTACGGATGGTTTCTGACGCAGCTTTTGGTCCGATAGAGACAACAACAATCTCTTCAGCGGCACCAGCTTCTTTTAGACGAATGGCCTCTTCAACAGCAATTTCGTCGAAGGGATTCATGGACATTTTTACGTTGGCGAGTTCAACGCCAGTATTGTCGGACTTCACGCGAACTTTCACGTTATAGTCTACAACCCGTTTGACGGGCACCATGATCTTCATGGGTTTCTTTCTCCCGCGTTGTTCGGGGGATGGGGATCATCCCGCGAAATCTGTGGTTCGGACCTGCGCGATCGGGCACGCCAGCCCTTGGATTCGATAGGGAGGTCAGCGGTAGCCTATCACTTTGCCTGAGTCAATCATGACCCTACGTAAAGCGGGCGCTGACTGCCCATTTGAGGCATTTTTGGTAAATTTACCGGTTCGCCCCAGGCACCCACAAAACGTCGCTTTTGCCTTCGTCATTGAGGTGCCTTGCCAGAACAAATAGATGGTCCGACAGTCGGTTCAAATATTTTATCGCTACAGGATTGATTGGATCGGCCTTAGAAGCAGTGATCGCTTCGCGTTCTGCGCGGCGCACAACGGTGCGTGCCAGGTGTAAATACGAACTTGCGGGCGAGCCACCGGGCAGGATGAAGCTTGTAAGGTCTGCCAGGCCGGCGTTCAGGACGTCAATTTCCTCTTCAAGGCGTGTGACTTGTGCTTCTGTGGCGCGCAGGGTCATCTCGCTTGGCTCAAAATCATCGCCTGGCGTTGCCAGATCAGCTCCAACGTCAAACATATCGTTTTGGATGCGCGACAGCATGCTGTCCGCATCGCCGGATGTGTGAAGGCGTGCGAGGCCAATGCTGGCATTGGCTTCGTCAACAGTACCGTATGCGGAAACGCGTGCATCGTCTTTTTCAACACGATCGCCACCTGCGAGCGACGTTTTACCTTTGTCGCCGCCGCGTGTGTAAATCTTGGTTAATTTTACCATTGACTGCTAGTCGCTAGAAAAGGCGATCGCCGCAAACAAAACGGCGCACGCTTGCAGGCCAACACGTAACTGCATCAACTTGTTGCTGTTTTTGCGGTCATTTTGAGAACTGCGTGCCATGTTGATGGTTCCAGCAAAAACTGTAAACAACGAACCCAGTGCTGCGAGTAACGCCAATATGAAGAAAATGTTCATGTTAGACTCACTTGAATCATGTTAGGCCGCTACTATACTGGTCCGCGCCCGCGCGGCAATGACTTATATCCACCGCTCCATTAGGCGCGACACCATGTCTCAATAGGGATCGTCTTGATGATTAAACGCTTGCTTCTGACGTTGGCTTTTGCCTCCGGAATTTCAGCTTCTGCAAACGCTCAAAGCGGTGCCATTTTTGTTGATGGCGTTCTCCAGCCGGACTTGCAGACGGCTTTTGACCGGGTAAACCCGGGCGGAATCGTTAGACTTGAACCTGGCATGTACCGAGAAGGCGCGACCCTCAAAAAGGGCAAGGATGGTGTTTTGATCACTGGGGCGCCTGGCGTGATTTTCGACGGGGCGTCTGTTGGCGGCAAGGCAACATTTGTTATCCAGTCGGACGGCGTAACAATCGACTCGATTGAATGCAAGAACGTCCAAGTTAGTAGCCGGAACGGGGCGTGCGTGCGGTTGGAGAGCGGAGATTTGACGCTTAGGAACGTTAATTTCTCGCACAATGAAAACGGTATTTTGACCTGGGACCGAGCCAATAAGATCTTGATTGAAGACAGTGTATTTGAAGGCAACGGTAAAGCTGGGCGGGCCCACGCCGTCTATGTGAGCGGTGCTCAGCAGGTGATTGTTCGGCGCACTCGCATTGTCGGTTCAAAGGACCAGGGTCACGGGCTTAAAATTCGTGCCAAATATATTCTTGTGGAAAACAGCGTAATAGCGTCGCTTGAGGGCAATGACAGTTATTTGATTGATATCCCGAACGGTGGGCGCGCTATTGTGCGCAACAGCTTGCTTGTTGAAGGAGCCAACACGGAAAACTGGTTCATTTTGTCGTTTGGCGTTGAAGGTACTCGGTTTGAGAAAAACTCTCTTCGGCTTGAGAAAAACATCATTGTCTCCGACCGCGAAGGTGGCTCGAAATTCATCAATATCGCCGACGGGCTTGAGGGCCCTGAACTTGCGGGCAACGTGATCGTTGGTGATATTGAATATGACTGGTCCGGCAGTAATTACTTTTTTGATAGCCGCAGCGACCTGAATTGGCCTGATGCCCCTGAGCTGCCCAAAGTGGACCTGACTCAGCGCAGCCGTTAAGCGACTTCAGGGTCCAAAGACTCTATCAACTCATCTACACTCATTCCGCTCTCTCTAATGGCCTGAAGTGTTAGCGCCTTGTCACGTTTGGCAAATCGTTTGCCGTCTGCGTCGGTTAACAGTCCATGGTGGCTGTAGGTGGGTGTGGGATAGCCGAGCAACTTCTGCAGCACCACATGGATGTGTGTCGCGTGCCACAGGTCCTGACCACGCACTATGTGGGTAATCTTTTGTAATGCATCGTCGTGTACAACAGAAAGGTGATAGCTCGTTGGTGTATCTTTGCGCGCCAAAATAACGTCACCGAGTTCTTCTGGTGTGGCCGCTATCTGTCCCTTGTGCTCGTCGTGCCATGTCAGGTCGTTGCCCACAATGGCAAGCGCTGCCTTAAGGTCAAGCCGCCATGCGTGGGGTTCGCCTGCGGCGATGCGAGTTTCTCGTTCGTCCTCGCTCAGGGGGCGGCAGGTGCCAGGATATATGGGTCCGTCTGGGCCATGTGGAGCGGCTGGCGATTTGGCAATCTCAGCCTGAATATCTTTGCGCGTACAAAAACAGGGATAAATGACACCCAAGTTTTTCAGGTGCAGAAGTGCGTTTGCAAAGTCTGGAAAATGTTGAGACTGAACTCGCACGGGGTCTTCCCAAGAAATGCCCAACCAGCCAAGGTCTTCATAGATGGCGTGCGTGAACTCTGGCCTGCAGCGGATGGTATCGATATCTTCAATGCGCAGCAAAAACCTTCCGTCCGCTTGCTGCGCTGCCCGGAAAGCCAGAAGTGCTGAATAGGCGTGCCCTTTGTGCAGCAAACCGGTGGGGCTGGGCGCAAATCTGGTCACCATCGGTTGAACATTGTTTTTATGCACCTGGCGCTATTCCTCGGCAGGTTGATTGAAGGCGGAATGATAGCTGACAACACCAGTTGGCATAGGGCTCTCAAACATCAGATGCTGAAAATATTCCATCGGTGGCCCAGGGTAAGTGAGCTCCGGACTGCTCTTAAAGCCAAAACGGCCATAGTAGCTGGGGTCTCCCAGCAGGACGCACCCTTTGGCTCCTTGAGCACGCAGTCGCTTTAACCCTTCTTTGATAAGAGCTGTACCAATGCCGCCACGCTGTATTTCAGGCCAAACGGATACAGGCCCAAGCCCGAACCAACTAACGTCCTGCCCATTGATCGTGACTGGCGAAAACGCGATATGGCCAGACAGATTGTCGTCAATCACAGCCACTAAAGAGAGTGCCAGCGCCCCGGCATCTCTAAGGCCGTCCACAATTGCAGGTTCGGTCTGATTGCTGAACGGCATACCGGCAAAAGCAGCCGCCGTCAGCGCATGAATGGTGGCGATGTCGTCTTGATCTTCGATGCGAATAATCATTGAGGTGTTTTCCTGATCGCCGCCTCCAAAAGCTCATCCATGAAAGCAGTCGTGATTTTGGCATGACCCATTAACAAGCGATACAATACGGCTCCAAATATCATATCCAACGCTAAATCAATGGGTGTATCAGAGGCCAACTGTTTCCTTTCTATCGCCATTTTGAAAAGCGTTTCTGCCTCATTGCGCCGGGACTGAATGAAATGGCTTCTGAACGCTTTGGCAATTTCGCTGGAGGCATCGGCGGATGCGAGTGCGAGCGCAACATGCCGTCCCGCAGGATCGTTAAATGTTGAGGAAACACCGTGGAGCAGTTTCCTTACGGCTTCAACCGGATCATCTGAGCGCGCTTGCTTGGCTTCCGGAACGGCGTCCATCAAAGCGGCCATGGCTAACTCGTGCGCGTTCGACCAGTATCGATAAATGGTCGGTTTTCCTACACCCGCCCGGACCGCCACAGCCTCAATCGTTACGCCTGGCACGCCGCGGTCTTGGATCAGGCCGGCCGTCGCCTTCATGATCTTTACGCGGGTTGCTTCGCTCCTGGGGCGGCCTCTTGGTTTCGTTTTTTCTTTTACGGGCACAGCGCGTATTGACTCTCTCAATTAATTACGTTACGTAACGTAACATAAATGAGCAACTGGCACAAGCTAAATGCATACCACTGTCTGAATATTTCAGAGAAAGGACCCGGCCATGAGTGACGACAGCAATACACCCTGCAATGCAACAGGCGTTGCCGCCTATTTTTGTGTCAAAGGCGCCGCCGAGGCTATCGAGTTTTACCAAAACACCTTTGGCGCGAAACAAACTCTGCGGCTTGAAAATCCGGATGGAAAAATCGCACACGCTGAAACCCAAATTGGTGAAACAGTTCTGATGCTTGCCGACGAGTGGCCAGATTTTGGGGCGCTTAGTCCCGTCAGCATTGGTGGTTCGCCGGTAAAGTTTACAATAGCCGTGGAAGATGCAGACGTCGCCTTCGCGCATGCAATTGCATGTGGTTGCAGCGAACTTCGCGCCGTAGAAGACCAATTTTATGGTTACCGAGGCGGTATGGTCAGCGACCCTTACGGCTACAACTGGTTTATTCAGCATAAAGTAGAAGACCTGAGCGAAACTGAAATGCAGGCGCGTTGGTCGAAGGTGCAGGCGGGCATGTGAGTCGCCTGTGTTTGGCCGAGTCGCAGCCAGTTTTGCCATATATTGCGCAAAAATCGTATTTTCGAGTCGTTTATGACTTTTTGACACCAGATAATGTCTTGTCATACGCACGTAACACTGTATCTTGATTCTTGATGATGTCGGAAGGGCCTTCAAATGTATGAAGGAATCCGGGCCGATAATGAGTGTCGGCTCTCCTTCCAAGTAATCAGGGGGAACGACTATGGGTGTTGCGTTCGCGCCCAGACTGCCTACGCCAGAAACCTGTCCGGCGCTCGTTTTGAATGCCGACTACAGGCCACTCAGTTATTATCCACTCAGTATCTGGAACTGGCAAACGGCCTTGAAGGCCGTTTTTTTGGATCGGGTGAACATTATTTCAGAGTATGACACGTGTGTGCGCTCACCTTCAACGGAGGTGGCCCTGCCAAGTGTCATTGCGCTTAAAAAATATATTCGTCAGCCGGAATATCCGGCCTTTACCCGATTTAATTTGTTCCTTAGGGATAAATTCACCTGCCAATATTGTGGCTCGCAGGATGAACTGACATTTGATCATGTTATTCCGCGCAGCCAGGGCGGGCGAACCAGTTGGGAAAATATAACCGCTGCCTGTTCACCGTGTAACCTCAAAAAAGGGGGGCGAACGCCGGCAGAGTCGTCCATGTATCCAAGGCGAAAACCGCATCGCCCCACGACACATGAACTCAATGCCAATGGCCGTCAATTCCCGCCCAACTATCTTCACGAAAGTTGGCGGGATTATTTGTATTGGGATACGGAACTTGAAGCTTAAATCCTTGTTTGTTGTGCCCTTGGTGTTTTTGGGGCTTAGTATTTCTGCGCACGCACAAGCCAACCAGTGTGGCGCGGAGGGTGTGTCGCTGGATCATGTTATTTGGGCTGTGCCTGACCTTGAAGACTATGTCGCCAGGTTTGAGGAAATCACCTCTATCAAGCCGGTATACGGCGGCAAGCACACCAACGGCGTGACAGAAAACTATCTGGTATCGCTTGGGGACTGCACCTACCTCGAAATCGTAGGTCCGCAAAAGGGGGTAACACCTGAACAACTCGGTGACAGGGCCAGCCGCTTCACCCGTGAACATATTGTTGGTTTTGCTTTAGGGGCAGATCTCGATAACCCACCTGAATCACTTGCCAGCGTGCGCTTGGGTGACCGTAACTCTGGCGGCAGGAACAAGCCGGATGGTACCGAGCTCTCATGGGTAACACAGCCGTTGCCTGATTTCGATTTTGGACCTGACCGGTTTCAGTTTGTGATCAAATGGACAAGTGAACCCCACCCGGCGACAACCTCTCCGAAAGGTGCCGAGATAGCACAGCTGACGATCGCCAACCCACAAGTTACCGGCCTTCGTGAACTTGTCGAAAGCAACAAATTGCCGATCGTTCTTCAGCCCTCCGGCGTGCCGAATATGTGGCTGACAATTCGCACGCCGCGCGGTTCCGTGATATTGCGATAACTCAAAAACTGCACTGCCATTTCGCTTTGTTACGCAACGGTGATCGCAGGTGAGGGGAGCCTCTTGGTTTGAAAAAGCTACTTAAAATTTCCGGTATCGTGACTGGTATGTTGGTGCTGGTTTTTGCTTTACTTATCCTGTTCCGGGCCCAAATTGGGCAGGCTTTGCTTGGTCCGCCAGCAACCTTTGCGGCAGAAGACACCCCAGCGCTTCCGAATTACGCAGATCTTGCTTTTTGGGCGTCGCATCCAAAACTTGCTGATACCGCGGACCTGCGCCTCAACGCACAACCCGGGCCGACTGATCGCCCGGTAGACGTTTTTTATGTGCATCCAACCACGTATTTTGGCGGCGGTGGGTGGAATTCCAATATGGACATTTCAGAAGCTGCAGCCCAGACTCTGGAAACTGTTCTTGGTGGGCACGGTACGATCTTCAGTGACTGTTGTAACTTTTATGCTCCGCGATACCGCGAAGCTCATATCGCAGTTTTCAGAAAGCCCGAAGACCCTGATGTTCTGGCGCTGGATAACAGTTTCAAGGCGCTGGAGCTCGCCTACGGGGATGTTGAAGCAGCGTTTGATACTTTTCTCGCCGAGCGAAACCCGGACCGGCCCTTCATCATCGCGGGCCATAGCCAGGGCAGTTTGCACGCTTTTCGCCTGATGGAAACACGCGTTGACAGCACACCGCTTGAAGAAAAAATGATCGCGGCTTATCCGGTTGGCTTCTGGTTTTCAGCAGACAAGCTATCGAGGGGACCAAAGTCAATTGGACTGTGCCGCACTGCAAGTGAAACGGGTTGCTTTGTCACTTGGGACACATACGGCGATGCTGGTAGCGGAAGAGACACCTCGGGTACCATCACGCATTGGTATAAAACCGGCTGGGAATGGACCACGGGCGAGCAAACCCTTTGCGTAAACCCCATCAGCTGGCAGGCGGATACTGAAGCGGCTGGCAAAGCAGCCCACAAAGGTGCCATGCCTCTGCCCACAACTTTTGACACGGTCGACCTTTTGCTTAATCGCAATAGCGGTCGCACGTATGAAGCGCTGGCGACGCCGGTGGCGGCGCTAACAGGCGCGAAGTGCGACCCGAACGGCACGCTGTTTATTAAAAGCCAGCCAGAAGGTGTTTTTGCGAGCGATATCGATGAACGACAAATGTATCATTCCTTCGACTGGCAGCTTTTTTACATGGATATTAAAGAGAATGTAGAATTGCGCATCGCGCACTATCTGGAAAACAGCCGTTAGTTAAACCCGCTTTGAGATCCAGATGGCGGCGCGGCAGCCGGCTTTAATCACACCCGACAATACCGGATAGCCCACTGCTTCTTCAGCTCCGTGGGCTTCGGCGATTTTCTTGTGCTCAACCTCTTCAGCTTGAAAGTCCTTAATGACCTGCTCAAGCTCGGGGTCCTTGCCCTTCAGCTTTTGCCGCTGCTCTTCATAATGTTCGTCGATCACTTCTTCGACTGCTTGCGTGCAGGCCATCGCGGCCTTGTCACCCATCAGCGCGGTTGTAGCACCAAGCGCGAAGCCGGCAATATCCCACAAGGGTGCCATAATGGTGGGGCGCACGTCGCGCTCGTTAATGATCTTGTTGAACCGATCCAGATGTACTTTTTCCTGCTCATGCATGTGCCGCAAGAGGCCTGCCTTAGGGTGGTCATCTCCCATGATGGCCCGCTGGCCCGCATAAATGCGCACGGCACCAAACTCGCCCGCGTGATCCACGCGCACCATGCGCTCAATCTCCTGATCGAGAGTGCGGTCGCCCGGCAGGGGGCGGGTTTCCGGATCGTTTTTGGTGTCAGCCATTATGGGCGGTCCTAACTGCTTTACCGGCCTAGTTGGTGTCACGTGCTTTTTTCACACAAAACACGGTCAAACCTGTTGCCAGAAGGAAGTTATAGCCTGCCATGGATATGCCAAACAAGGACCATGCTATTTCGTCGCAGCGAATAAGGGGTGCATTCATGATCGCATCCAGTGCGTCATTAACGCTGTCGGTCACCCCAACCATGCCCGAGCAGGTGCTGATGCCTTCCCACCAACGCTGCTCTACACCTACATGAAACATGGCAAGACCTGCGCCAACGGCGAACGTCAGAGCGAGCAGCCAAAGGATCCACTTTTGTGGCAATGTTGGAACTGCCACCGCAATTAGTGAAATACCCATTGCCACCATATAGGGATAGCGTTGCCACCAGCACATGTCGCATGGGTGATATCCTGCAAACTGAAATCCAAATGCGCTTGCGAGGATAAGGGCCGCAGCGACACCCGCAAACAATACCGGGTTTCGGTTGGGAAGGGATAGGATCGAGTTACTCATGAACCTGCTGCCTTATATATATTTGAGAGCGACAAATCCTGCCACACCCAGCGCTGCCATCACAACGGTAAAAAGGCCAAGGCGTTTTTCGATAAACTCACGGATCGGGTCGCCGAGCCACCACAATAATCCTGCAACCAGATAAAAGCGCGCGCCCCGTGCGGGAATGGCGGCAAGTGTAAATACGATTGGGTTCATGCCCACTACGCCGCTGGCAATGGTGACCACCTTGAACGGGAGCGGTGAAAAACCTGCGACCAGAACAATCAATATGCCCCATTCGGCATAATAGTCCTGAAAGCGGGCAAAGGCGTCTTGATAGCCATAAAAGTCAACAATGGGCTGGCCGATGGTTTCAAATAAAAACGCCCCGATGATGTATCCACCCAGGCCGCCAAGCACAGAAAAAACAAGCGTGATAGTCGCGAGCCGCCAGGCCTTCAGGCGGTTTGCCAGCACCATGGGGATTAACATCAGATCAATCGGGATGGGGAAAAAGCTGGATTCAGCAAACGAAATGCCTGCCAGCCATTTTTCGCTCGCCGGGCTTTGCGCTTTTTCGATCATCCAATCATAAAGTGGTCTGATCACCCGTTTCCTCCAAGTTCAGTTGCTCGGCACCCCTGTAACCGCGTTTCGTTCAATAGCAATGATGGTGCTGGAAGACAATCGACAGTTACTGGCATCTTAGCTTTGTGCGCCAAGTCGAAATAAGCACCATAAGCGCTTTGCGAACTCTGCCTATGATACAATTCGGTACACTATAGTCGGCGTCGGCATATAACAAACCTCATAGTGCTCCCGACATCTGACGAGAATAGTGTGATTGGACTTAGATGGCCGGGCACCAGCGCCTGTCTAAAAAGTAACTGAACGAGCGCAGTCGCGTGCAAGTTAAAGCCATGGAGGGAAACAATGACTAACTCGCAAATGAACCGACGTTTGTTCATTGGATCAGCTTTGGCATTTGGTGCTTTGGCTGGGGCTTCAGCAAAAACCGCACAGGGCAATGTATTTTATGCGCCGCATGAAGGCGCACCCCACAAACGGACCTGGATGTGCTGGCCCTCTGACCCATTGGTCTATGACGTGGTCTACGGCCGCTCGATGCCATATTTCGAAGAGTTGCAACTATCATTTGGCCGCCTGGCAGCGGCTATTGCCGAGTTTGAGCCAGTGTCTATGCTCGCAGATGTGTCCTTGCACCCCCTGGTGCGCCAGTTGTGCGGCCCCAACGTAGAGCTTGTAGATATTCCAACAGAAGACATGTGGTCACGCGACTCTGGCCCCGTATTTGTCTGCAATGATAACGGCGAAAAAGCCGTCGTTGATTTCAACTTCAACGGTTGGGGAAACAAGCAACATCATAAATACGATAATCGCGTGGCAAGCGCGATTGCAGAGCGCCTTGGTTTGCCGGAATTCAATACCGGTTTGGTCGGCGAAGGTGGTGGCGTGGAATATGACGGCGACGGCACTTTGATACTGACTGAAAGTTGCTGGGTGAATGACAACAGGAACCCGGGCATGTCTCGTGATGAAATCGAGGCAGACTTGATGCGTCTTTTGGGGGTTGAGAAGGTCATTTGGCTACCCGGCGTGGCGGGCCTTGAAATTACCGACGGCCACATTGATGGTTCCTTGCGGATTGTAAGTCCGGGATTGTTGATGATGGCATCAAATTCCGACGATACCAGTTCGGTGTGGGCCGAAGCAGACCGGGAAGCGAAACGTATTTTGAAGGCGTCGACCGATGCGCGAGGGCGCCGGTTTGAAATTGTTGAAATCGAAAGCGCTGCTTACCCGCGCTCGCAAGACCCTGAAATGTTTACCAGTTATTCAAACTACTATGTCGGTAATGGCGCAGTCTTCACACCTGAGTTTGGCGACAAACGCGCAGATCATAGAGCCTTTGAAACCTTGGGGCAGCTATACCCAAATCGTCAAATTGTGCCGCTGAATGTGGATCATGTTTACGAAAATGGCGGCGGCATTCATTGTGTGACGCAGCAGGAACCACTTTAAGCAAATATTGCATGCTTGACGGCGGCACTTTGCTGAGTATGATGCGCTTCGCTTTTGCAAGCATTCCTCACAGGCCCCTGTGGCGGAACTGGTAGACGCGCGGGATTCAAAATCCCGTTCCCTTTCGGGAGTGTCGGTTCGATTCCGACCGGGGGCACCACTTCATATTTAGTGACCTAGTGGACAACACTCAAAATTTAATGAGCCGGCATCTTTACATTGCCATCGCTTCCGGTACTTCCCAAGCTTTCGCTGCTGCTTCTTCAAAGGAATTGTCTGCGATTTCTTCAATGTCGCTAAAGCGCAACTCGGCGAGAACTTTGGAAAGGTCGTCCAGGTGTTCGGGCGCAAAATACGGCAACATATGTTGCGAACTGGAACCTTTGCACAACAGGAAACTCTGCCGCAGCTGAGGTGCTTCCAGTATCTGGATCTCCAGGTCTTCTTTCGCACCCTCAAATTGCTGCTCGGCAACAACGAGTGCCATTTCCAATGCCGGCCCAAACAAGCCCATCAAAATACTTTCAAATCCTTGCGGGCTTGCATCACCGGGTTTTGACAATTCGGAGTCCAGCACATCAGCTTGTCCTACAATGCCGCCCTCACTGTCCGCCAGCGGATATCGCCAACTTACAAGTTCCGCAGATTTGATGGCGGCACGCACTGGTTCACAAATTGATTGAACAACATAAACTGGCAGTGGCTCCAAGATCGACAACTGAACAGGCAGCTGCGCTTGTTCAGGTGCGATATCGGCACCAGTTGTTGCCAGCTTGGCAGTGCCGGTGAACTGGGGCATGCCACCGTCAACAGGATTGTTGCCAGCAAAAGTACCGAGTTGCCCGGCAATCAGAGACTCTGCCGTACCAATCGGGCGTTTCATCTTGAAACCCATGTCAACCTCCCTTCACTGGTTGTTCAATTGCAGGGGGTACAGACGCAATGTCCAGTGTATCAACAAGCGCTGACATTTGCGATGCCGTCAAACCAACATCCAAATTGGTATTCAGTTCGAACGTGTCGATCCCGCCGCCTGCTGCCGGTCCGCCAGGCGCGACAGAGACCAGATAATAATCTCGCCAACTACCGCCAGAGGATTGCTGATTGCCATAATTGGAAACCAGGGACTGGTATGAAACCTGGCCAAAACTGCCAAGCGAATCTTGTACAAAGACCGACTGTATCGCCCCTGACCCTGTCGACTGGTCCAACCACCCGTTCACAACAATGAAATGGTTGCTGCCGCCTGCCCAAGTGATCGTGATGGCAAATGGGCTACCGGAATCGATAATGGCCTTCAGGTCGTTGAAAGAAATGGACCCATAATAATAGTCGCCTTGAAGCCCGACCTCCAGCAGGGGTGGTTGCAGCAAATGGGTTATGTCGCATGGTCCCTTGTCGATGCAACAGGCATGGCCGGCACCAAGCGTATCGGTGGCGATAGTGCATTGGTTTTTGGTCGATGTGCCAAAAAACCTGCCAAGGCCCTCGGACACAGCAGCCCAGCACCAGTTATGAGCTTTTTGGTTATTCACATGGCATGGCAGCACATTTTGCGAGCCGCCGCCTGCAGCAACGGGCGAGGCAACAGCCTGCCCGGTTGCCTTCAAAATGGATTGCCGCTTGGGCGGGTTTGAACTGTCAGGCATGGCTCAACTGCTCGTAAGCAATCGCTTGACAAAGTTAGGCTGCGCCTGCGGGGTAGCCTTTGCACCACCAGCAGCCGGGCGATCATCGGCGGGAGGCGGCGGTGTTTGGCCCCGTGGCAGAAGATTGGCTGCTCCTGAAGCGGCAAGAAAAATATAAAATCCCTGGATAGCTGTTGCCACCCAGTCTGTGCCAGCGGGAATGTAACGGTAGGTAAGGCCCAATGACACTACAAAGCTAACCAATAGTTTCCAGTGCCTTTTAAGGTCCGGCAAAAAGGCGTGTATCACCTGCCCAACAATCAACACCGCCGCAGTGACCTTTTCCGGGCTGTCTAGACTAAGTAGTTTGTCAGATTCGTTGCTAGTCCCGGCGCCTTCTGGAATTGCCTGTGCCGCAATTGTGACTAAACTGTTGAACTCTTCCAGCATATCCAATCTCCTCGATTTATTCCGTTCCTGAAGTTGCCGGAGGTGTTGATGCCTCAAGGCAAGCGTTGACTGCTTCCTGATCCTCGCCCGCAGTCGCGAGGCAGGTTTGCAAGGATTTCAGTGTTTCATTGGCAATGATTTGAGCCTGCAATGCGCTGTCCAGTTTTGCTTCCTTGGAACTCAGGTCAATTTTGAGCTGCACCAGTTCTGCCGGTACGGAAATAACTTCCTTGGCAATTTTGATGGGCAGCCGGACAATCTCAAGCAACTCGCTGGGTGCTTTGCGGTTCCAGCTGGTGACGATGCCGTCTTCGAATGTGACTTCATCCACGGTAGTGACAAACATGCTTGATTTGAAAGGAATGACACCCATCGGGCCATCATTTGGCATCATGACGATAGATGTTTGCCTAGGATAATAGTCCCCGCGGCAGCTGTAGTCATTTGGGTAACCGGTTAAGTCACATTCTTCAACAGTAAGTGTGTAAGGGAGATTTGCCCTATGTACCAGGCCGCGTATTTTGCCACTGCCGTCGCTCGGGACACTCTTGTTCAAATCATAAATTGATGTGTTAGGGGTTTCGTTCTGCCAGGTAGTGTTATCGTCGTCAGGCTTTTGGTTGCCATCGTCGTCAGGCTTTTGGTTGTCTTTGTCGCCAGGCTCTCGGCTGTTATTGACCTCTGGAAGACGCAATGCTGGTTCCAAGGTGATTTTGAATGGAAAGCATCTTGCGAGTTCACCGTTGACTTCTTCGATGTCATCCATATCGAACAAACCATTATACTCAATTTCATCGTAAAAATCTTTATGACATGTGGCTGGCGGTGTTCCACCGGCCCGGGCTGGAAGGGGGTCGCCTCGCCCTAAGCCAGCTATTGCGCCAGCTACTTCAACAATGATATCGCCAGTTCTGTCTGCTGCAGTGACCTTGCCGCTGGTCAGCAAGCCCTTTTTATTCACGCTTATGGAAAACTCGTCATCGCGCTGGATCGAATGGTGGAAATACATCTGGAACGCTTTGCTGGGGTCGGGGATAGGGTCAGTTAAAACGGCAGAGATTGTGAACTCAGGCAGCCCATTTATCTTCGCAGTTTTGCGGGTTTGGAGTTGTTTTTCTGCGGCTTGCCTGGCTGTGCTGGCATCAGCCACAGCTTTTTGTTCCACCTTTTGCTGAGCCTTCAAACGAGTGATTTTGTCTTGTTGTTTGCTTGTTGGGGTTTCCATCGCTGCAAGGACAGCCTCTTCCTTTTTGAGCGAGGCACTGGTCGCACCGAGTGTGGCAGTGGCAGTTGCTTCCGCCGCTTTCGCTTTTGTGACGGTTTCCTTGGCGTCGGCAACGGCCTTGGCGTTCACGGGCTTCTGGGACGCGGTTACTTTTATTTGCCGTTTGGGCAGAAAATAAATGATGCCTTTGGTGTTCCGGAAACTATGGCTGGTATAGTTGGCTGGAGTTGTTGCCCCTGACTCTTCAGTCGGTAGCGGTTTCGAAACGATGGTGGTGCAGCCCGAAACCAGAGTAGCGGCCGCTGCTGACAATAATGCTGTTTTTTTAATCGGCATTGCGATTCCCCCTAACGATCCCCCAATCGTTCCGCCCTAAGACGAAGGTATCTGACCAATACTACAACAATAAGTTTCAAATAGTGATCAGAAAACAACTTGGAGGTCAAATTGAATTGCAGCCGACATTTAGCGAGTTTTTTTGGAGCAAGCTGTGACGGTGATCACAGTCCAGAGGGCTTGCTGGCCGGGGTGATAAAGGACTTCCTTATTGAAGGCCCTGTGGCGGAACTGCTAGATGCGCGGGGCTCAATATGCCGTTGCCTTTCGGGAGTGTCGGTTCGTTTCCGACCGGGGGCACCATTTAACTCACAGAGCTAATATTCTGTTCCGTATCGTGGTTCCTGGTGTGGCCTGATCAAACGGGCGCTGCATACGCGCCGTTTCGGCCGTTTGTCCCACGGGTTGGGCGTCAGCAAACCTGTATGGCGGTCATTACATTTTGATACAATTTCATAAACTTTCATACGCTTTTGCCGGAGCGTTCAATGTTAGCGTTTGTCCTCAAGCTACATTGGGGATCTAACAATGAAGATACGTTCTTTAAGAACTGCCGCGCTGTATGTATTTGCCGTCTTTGCGACCGCTTCGACCGGCTCAGTGATGACAAGCGCGCCTGCTACTGCAGACATTAAGTATGACGTTTTCGGTGCAGAGAAAAAGGCTGGCCGACGAAGCGAAGGTGCCACTGTAAAGAAGTGGAGCAAGATAATGTCAGTTACCTGTTTTGAAACTGACAATAACATCACAAGCTTTTCTTGTGCCGGAAGTGAAGAAATGCGCGGCAAGCGGGGCGCAAATGTTTTCCATCTACAGTATCAGCCAAGATGTGGCTTTGACGTAGAAAAGGACTCAAGTGGAGAAGATTACGCAAGCTATTCTATCGGCACCGCAAGTGTCCACGCCGCAACAAATAATACCGATGCCTCCTGCAAGTGGCACAAGAATGGTGACCAGTTTATCTGCCGTAACGGTTCAAAAGGCCCGGTGGAGGTCACTGTCAACTGGACCTGCAAAAAAAGGTAACCGTTTTCCCGCTTTACAAAGAACCAAGCCTTGAAACGATCAATTCGTTTCCGACCGGGGCAAGTAACCAAGGGCAGGGCTGCGCCTGCGTTTGCTCGGCCTCTCAAAGTCCGTCAGACATAGCATCAAAAATGACCGGGCTTTGTCAGGCACAACTCAATCGAAGGAAGATGAACCATGAACAAGAAACTATTGGCGGGTTTTGCGCTTGCAACCGTTATGGCCGTTCAGTCAACGTCGGCGATTGCATGCGAAGCTATGTTGGAG
This sequence comes from Kordiimonas sp., assembly GCA_963921265.3. GTDB lineage: Bacteria > Pseudomonadota > Alphaproteobacteria > Sphingomonadales > Kordiimonadaceae > Kordiimonas. The sequence goes on along the minus strand of OZ001196.2, from coordinate 1,641,467 downwards.
GTGAAGAATGGCACAAAAGACACCGTTTACCTGAAACAGTGCTGGTTCCAGCTAAAGGGCAAGAAAACATGGCGCCGTCATGCCGCCTGCGACCATACGGCTGCGAACGGAAAAATTGAGCCTTATAAAAACGGAGGCGTCATGGCAATTACCAGATTCGGCCCTGATAAGCAGTTTGTTGCCCGGTACAAATATACGGTCGGAAGCGCCAACTCAGACGACGTCAGGTGGGTCTACACCGCTGACGGGGTGACGTGCAATAGCCTGAAAGCAAGCCCTAATGTGGCAATGGTTATTCGGTGATGCGCTGGGATCGCATGCTGGCTTATTTGCCCAGAAGCAGCTGGTCGCACCTGTTCCTAAACAAGTTTTCAATCCACGTTCACTCAAGAACCATTTTTGCGGCTGATGCGACGGATGGCGCTGCGAAGCGTGAAGGTGCTCAGTTCCATTAAGCATTTCGCTAGACAAACCTCAACTAAAGGAAGATGAACAATGCAAAAGAAACTATTCGCGGGGTTCGCCCTTGCAACCGTTATCGCCTTTCAATCGACGTCGGCAATGGCGTGTGAAGCCTTTCTCTATGTACAGAATAACTCGGAACAGACTGTTTATTTGAAACAATGCTGGTTCCAGCTTAAAGGCAAAAAAACATGGCGGCGCCACGTCGCGTGTGACCACACGGCTGCAAACGGTAAAATAGATCCGGGCGGGCACAAATCAGTAATGCCACTAACGAGGTTCGGTGGCGATAAACAGTTTGTTGCCCGGTACAAATATGCGGTCGGCAGTTTCAATTCCGACGATGTCAAATGGGCCTACACTGACGAGGTCACTTGCAAGGGTTTGAAAGCAAGCAAGTATCCGGCGATGTACATCAAGTGATGCGCAGACTTTACAACCCTACATCCCTGCCAAAACCAATTCAAAAACTGGAGAACCTAAGGAGGTTGCCGTGAGTGCAATTGAGAGATTCATCAGACAGGTGCCAAAACACAAGCCCGTCGCCGCAAACGACACGCCCTGCACAGGCGGAGGGCGCGTCAAGAAGAAGTCGAAGTTAATTGCCGCCGCTGCGGCAACCGGACTGATGACTTTGGCATCAATTCCAGCCGCTGCATCATGTGTTGTGAACCTCACAGTCCATAACACCTATCCGGACAAGGCAGTACAGCTAGGCGTTTGCCTTACCAAAGCCCAGCATGTGCACGCTTGGGGTGAGGACGTTGACTGCATGGCAGAAAGCAGACACAAAGAAATCAAAGCGGGTGAAAGCTCAAGCTATTCCGTTAATGTTCTAAGAACCAAGAGGACATATTTTTCATTTAAGATGAAATATTATGTGGATTTTGAGGGTGGTTATAAGACGGAGGAATGGCGTGAGGCGTTTTCAAATACCCAAAAAAGTAGCGTCTCAAGAGACTTTAATATTTTTCTGAAACCCACAGATAAAACACTAAAGCCAGTTCCGTAAAAAACGCGATGTGGGCTGTGTGTCCGAATTTGTCGGTCTAGCGGCCAGAGCCCCTCGATCATTGGAGGGGCTCCCGCTTCTATTCCGGTTTCTTGAGCACCATGAAGGCGACCCCCTTGTGACCTGGCTTGGTGTGTATTTCTACCTCAAACCCCACGGACTTGAAGTCGTTTTCCAGCTCTTCTGCCTTGAAAGACGCAACAAAAGGCGCAAGGCCCACAAGACGCATCACTGGAATTAGAAAGCCCAACAGGCCAAAGCCATCTTTGACACAAACGGTGGAGGTCACAAACCGCCCCCCGGGCTTGAGCGCGTCGTAAATGCGCCGGATCGCAGTTTGCCGGTCTTCAAGCAAATGCAAAATCGAGAGGGCAAATGCCATGTCATAGCTCTCCGCCTCCAGTTCCATATCTTCTATGGTGCTGCATTCAAACGTTACATTACTGATACCGGCTTCTGCTGCCCGGTCATGAGCAACTTCAAGCATTTTGGCCGATATATCGACAGCCCGAATGTGGTGTACATGCGGCGCGTGCTTTATGGCGGTTGAACCTGTACCACATCCAATTTCAAGGATGTTCATATCAGGGGTGAAATAGCCCTGTGTGATTTCCAGTTTTTGGGCGTAGGCCTTTTCATCCTTGATTGGTTGAGCGGCATATTTTTGGGCAATTTTGTCCCAGAATTTTGCAGAATTTCCCATCATTTCCTCGCTTTTTTGTCGTTATTCACTCCAATTGGGGATTGTGGAGCAAATTGCCAGAGGTTCATTCAAAAAAGCGGCTAGTTGATGGCGAATTTGGTGCCGATGTGCTCGATTAACCGATGACCGAGTTCTGAAAGTGTTTGTGCGCCGTCCCGGTACAGGATTTTTGGCATAGAGGCCTGCGGAATGCCCGAAAGCTCAACGATCACTAAACCAGGTTCCTGCATGTAGGAATGCGCAAGGTTAAGTGGCAGCAAGGTCACCAAATTCGACGTGCGAGATGTGCGCACCAGTGCGCCATAATGTTCGCTCAGGCATAAGCTGGCGCTTCCAGCAAGTGCCGCGAGCCCAGCGCCAATTGGTGCAAACTGCGCCGGTGCCGGGCTGTGTCCGACGGGCAAGCCATCCAGGTCCATAAGCGAAGGTGCATTCATCCGGGTGAGCGGATGATTGTCGCGCACGAGGGCAACAATTTGTTGAGCAGGTAGATCAATTACATGAAGCGCGCCACCCGTTGGCGGCACAGCCAGGTCGCACACCGCCAGGTCAATGGTGTCATCGAGCAGGCGGGCAACCAGGCTTTCCGTGTCGCCTGTTTCAAGGCGCAGTTGCACGGCTTCAAAATCGCGCACCACTGTTTGGATCAAATGCTCTGACAGCAGCACAGTGTATGCGGGCCCAAGCCCGACCGTGATCTGGCCAGATTTTCCCGCACCCCAATTCTGCACCATTTTTTCCGTGTCGCTGATCGAACGCAGGATTTCGCGGCCCTGGTCTACCAGTCGCTGCCCCAGTTCGGTCAGCTGCAAACGGCGACCTGAGCGGGTGAATAGTTCCGCATTCAAATGATCTTCAAGCACATGCAGGCTTTTGGTAAGCGCAGGCTGCGTTATAAACAATCGCTCAGAAGCCTTTTGAAGCGTTCCTTCCTCTGCGACCGCTACCAAATGGCGCAAGTGTCTAACATCAAGCATAATATTACCAATAGTTATAGTTTAATAAATATATATCACTTTTTTCTATTTTCGGGCCAGCGTAATCTGCATGCAGAAACGGGAGAGAAAAGATGGAAAGCGCAGCGATCATCCTGGTGGCATGGTTGATAGTGGTCTTGCTGGAAATTCTGGCAGGGCGGTTCCTTGAAAGAGAAAACACCAAAACACGTGACGTGGTTATTGAAGTCTTCTCAACCGCGAATGTGTTTTTCATCAGTGTGCCGCTCGTTATTCTCGCTGGCGCGAGCCTCGCCGCCTATCTGTTCCCGTCACAAGCGGATGCGCTTGCGGGTATTCCTTTTTGGGCCTTCTGGCTGTTGTTTATGGTCGGCGATGACATGATGCAATATTGGTGGCACCGCGCCAGCCACTCGTTTCCCATGCTTTATAACCTGCACCGGGTGCATCATGACGCGGACTATCTGAACGTTCGCATTACTTATCGGAACGGCCTGTTTTATTACCTGCCGATGCCAAGCTTATGGATCACCGGCTTGTTGGTATATCTTGGAGGTGCAGAAGTTTATGCCGTCTATGCGGTTTGCAAAAGTATTGTCATCATCGGTGCACACTCCAGTGTGCACTGGGACGAACCGCTATATAAAATCAAGTGGCTGTCGCCGTTGATGTGGGTGGTGGAGCGCACAGTCTCAACACCAGCGACCCATTCAGCGCACCACGGACGACACAAGTTAGACGGCGTGACCAACTACAAAGGCAATTTTGGCAACTTCTTCTTCCTGTGGGATGTGATTTTTGGCACAGCAAAAATTACCCGTCGTTATCCACCAGAATATGGTGTGGAAAACATTAATGAGATCTCCGGCGCTCAGCTTATGCTTTGGCCCTTGGTGGGAGCAAAAACTGGTACGGTTGAGACGAAACCAGCGCCCTTAAAACCCGCAGAGTAAGGGTGTTTTCCGGGGCTTGCTTGCCCGGACATGCCTGCCGGTCCATATTGGGTGAAACACCCTTTCAGAAATTGAGGCCGATTTTATGGAACCGCTTATCCTGCCGTTTGGCGGCAAAACCCCCATTATTCATGAGAGTGCATTCATTGCACCTGGTGCAGTGATCATCGGCGATGTGGAAATCGGCGCGGACGCAAGCGTTTGGTACGGGGCGGTGCTGCGGGCGGATTGCAATAAAATTGTTGTGGGCGCACGCAGCAATATTCAGGACGGCACCATCATTCATGTGGATGTGCCAGACGTGGGCGGCACCCCGTGCCTGATCGGCGAAGACGCTTTAGTTGGTCATAAATGCATGCTGCATGGCTGCACCATTGAAGACCGGGGTTTTATCGGCATGTGTGCAACTGTTCTGGACGGTGCTGTGGTGGAGTCTTCGGGTTTTCTGGCCGCTGGCGCGTTCCTGGGTGCAGGCAAGCGGCTACCATCAGGTGAAATGTGGGCCGGGCTACCGGCCAAAAAGTTTCGGGATCTCAAAGAAGGTGAAGACCGCATGATGTTGATGGGCACGCGGCACTATGTGCATGAAGCGCATGCCCACAAAAAAGCGGTTGAAGAGCTGGCGAGCCGCTAAGCCTCGGACGGTGCTTCCAGTTCGGTCACCGGATCACCATTGTTCGGCTTAAACTTGAGCACAACGGTCGGCAAAATACTGAGCTCCAGCTCAATATCGCTGAAGTGAAACTTATTGAAGTTCAATTTGCTGCGGGCGGCACTGGCGCGAAACAAGGAGCTTAAAATCGTGTTCACCAGCTTTTTGTCCTGAGTTTCCTCAAGCAGCGCCGCCTTTTCCTCTTCACTGATTTGTTCATGAAGGCGAAGATGCGGCACCACCTTTGGCGATAGCCCAAGGCCCACTTCAATTTCCGTTACGACATAACCAGCACGTTCGATGTAAGGAAGCGCCTCATTGAAGCGCGCTGCGGTCTTGCCGAGTGTATCACCGCTAAATTCCTTCAATCCCTCCACGGTTGCGGAGTAAGCAGAGGTTGCGTTTTCGCTCCAAGTTGCGGTGCTTTCACGCCCCAGTATCTTTTGGCGAACATCTTCTAAAATCTCTGGCAGCCGGCGGTTCATCTCTTGGCTTCTCCCCATTTTCTATGCGCATCAGCTATTCTACATGGCGGTGAAACGCTGATAAAACAAGAGTTGGGGCCGGCGGCGGCCTTCACATTGTTGAAAAATTGTTGAGCAAGTTTACCCTTATGAACAAGAGGGAGAATGACATGGCTGCTGAAAATCAAAAACGATTGGGTTCCCCGTTTGGGCACGGCTCTACCGCACTTGACGTTGTTAAGGGCATCGACCTAACGGGAAAGAACGCGGTGGTGACGGGCGGGTACTCCGGCCTGGGGCTGGAAACCGTCAGGGCGCTTGTTAGCGCCGGTGCCCATGTTACTGTGCCTGCGCGTCGTCCAGATGTGGCGTCGGCCTCGATCGCCGAATTTGGAGACAAGGTTCAAGTTGCAAAACTCGACCTGTCTGACGTTGCAAGCGCAGCGGCATTCGCCAGCGATTTTGTTAAAGACGGTAAACCGCTCGAAATCTTAATCAATAACGCTGGCGTTATGGCCTGCCCCGAGACCAGAGTAGGCCCGGGCTGGGAACTTCAGTTTGCGACCAATCATCTGGGTCATTTTGTGATGACGCAGGGGCTTGTTCCCGCTCTCATGAAGTCTTCGGCGCCGCGCGTTGTCAGCTTGTCATCCGCCGCGCATAAACGCAGTGATATTCTCTGGGACGATATCCACTTTCAGAACGGGGCTTACGAAAAGTGGACGGCTTACGCGCAGGCCAAAACCGCTAATGCGCTGTTTGCGTTGGGTCTCCATCAAAAATATGGCCCTGAAGGGTTGCTAGCTGTGTCCGTGCACCCTGGCGGTATTATGACACCGCTTCAGCGCCACCTACCCAATGAAGAGATGATGGCATTTGGTTGGACGGATGCAGACGGAAACCTGACCAAAGAGGCCGCAAAGATATTCAAAACACCTGCTGGTGGGGCGGCTACCAGCGTTTGGTGTACCACATCCAGCCTCCTCGAGGGGTATGGGGGGTATATTGTGAGGATTGCGACGTGGCAGATCTGCAAACCGAAGAATCGCCTAGGTTTATTCATGTGGCGCCTTGGGCTGTTGACGATGAAAGTGCGTCAAAACTCTGGGACTTAACCGAACAAATGCTTGCCTAGCGTAAGCATTTGGTCAGCCAAACGGTGTGAATTTAGATATTTATGGTGATTGGCCAGACTTCGGCTTGACCCCGGGCCCGTTTTGGGCTGGTATTTGGGCAACGAAAATTGGCATGCTGCCAATGTAACAAGATTCTAGGGTGTCTGACGCGCGGTAGTTCAGGCAAGCCGCCATTAGGCGGCAACTATCCATTAGGGGAAGGATAAAGTAATGAGCATCTCTAATCTCAGCCGAATCATGGAAATGTTCAATCTGGGCGATAAAGAGCTGTCAGCAGATGAGAAAAAGGAACTCGTTGAAGAGGTTCTTTTGATGACGCTTGCACGTGCGACAAGTGCCGATTGCAATATCGACTCGGTCGAAGTTGAGAGTGTTCAGGCCATTATTAAAGAGGCTACGGGCTCAGATATCAGTGAGCAAGACATTCGCATCGCAGCTATTTCAGACCTGTTTAAGGAAGCCAGCCTCAAGAGATATCTGCAAAAAGTTGGGGGTCGGATTGATGTGGCAGACCGCCAGCTTGTTGTTAGTTCGCTTGGCAAACTGATTAAAGTTGACGGAAAAGTCAGCCCATTTGAAGTTAATTTTTTCAACGAAGTCGTTGAGGCGCTTGGGCTTACGCCAGCGGAGCTAGCCGGCCTTGCTGGGGACCCTATCACCCGTTAAACGCTTTAACCTGCTGTTGAGTTTATTGTGGCCACCGCCGACTTTTCGGCGGTGGCCTCTTTTTTGGCAAATTTTCATGCTGATTAAGTTGTTCATACAACGGCAGCAAAATTAATTAAAATTTGAATCAAACATTTACCGAATACAAATCGCTGCTATGTATTTTATGGGTCGAGCGGATTTTATCCGATTCTAGTATTACGTGTATGCACGATGGGATTGCCGTATGGATTTGAAAACACTGACCAACATGTTTCCTTCCCACAAGTTGGTTATGGGGGAGCAGTTTGCTCAAGAAAATATTAGCGCGCTAAAGATCCGAAGCGTGCTGAACTGGTCTGATACAATCTTTGTGAACTGTGATTTTAGCGAAGCTCAGTTCCATTTATTGATGGTGTCCAGCGCGATTTTCTTCAAATGTGATTTTTCTGGAGCAATTTTTCGAGCTTGCGACATCGACGGAAGCGAGTTTATTTCTTGCAACCTTACATGTTCAGATCTTATTGGATCTGCTGTCAGTGATACGACTTTCACCGATTGCATCATTGGGGGCTTGCGCGGACCAGTCGATCAAGACGGTCTGAATTTCTACTTCCCGCGATATTCGCGCAACCTGCCGCTCACGTCTCAGGCGCCCTACTATGTGTTCACAGCTGTGGGCGAAATGATGTATCTCTTCAAAACGGAAGAAAGCTGGCGTGTGCACGGTACCAAGCGGCGCGTAACGATCAAGCATGCTGAAGTTGAAACTGCTGATGAGCCATACCGTACAGCAGTGAAAACCGCGGAAGAACTTGATCATCAAAGACTGGCAGCACTGTTGGCGCAACCGGAGCTGGCTACTTAAGCTTTGGCTAACTATCAATCGCCAGCAGGCTTGCGCCAATAAGTGCAGCTTTGGGGTCTGTAATCAGATTGACGGGAATCTTGGCGATGTAATCGTTCATGGGAGGTTTGTCCAAAAAGCGTTCCATGAAGTTACTCCCGGCCAAAAAATCACCAATTTTAGGCAGTATGCCGCCGCCCAGATAAACGCCGCCAACGGCTCCCTGTGTTAGGGCTATGTCGGCAGCCACGCCGCCCAACATGCTGCAGAAAATGTTAAGAGTGTCCACGCAGGCTTCTTCGCCATTCTCCAACGCTTGTTGGCTGATGGTGCTGGGTTCATAGTTGCGTGGCTGGATACCGCGTAGGCTACAAACCGCCCGGTAAATCCGCAAAATGCCAATACCGGACATGAATGTTTCAATTGTCACGCGGCCCATGCTTTTGTGGACTTCTTGAAACACCGCAGCTTCACTTTCGCCGTGCGGGACAAAACTGGTGTGTCCGCCCTCCGTGGGGGCAACGGTTACTGTCGTGCGCCCGATTAACACAAGCGCAAGACCAAAGCCTGTGCCTGGGCCCATTACACTTATCGGGCCTTCGTGAAGCGTCGTTTGAGTTTTGTGAAGTGTTAGAAGCTTGCTTTGATCCAGGGCGGTTACCGAACGGGCGAGGGCTTGAAAGTCGTTGGCAATGACTGCCTTTGGTATGCCAAAGTGCTCTTCTATTTCAGCGCCTTCTATTTTCCAGCCCAGATTGGTTAGCGTTGCTTTGTTTCTGGTTACAGGGCCTGCAACCGCAAAACAGGCTGCATCCAGGCCAGATACTGCATGGTCTGTTATGTAGCGGCCTATCAGTTCAGCCGGGTTTTGGAAGTCCGCACAGGGGTAACTTTCAAAGCCACTGATTTCCGGCACGCCGTCCAAACCAACCGATGAGAAATCCGCAATCGCAAATCTGGCGTTAGTGCCGCCAATGTCGGCAACCAAAATATGTTTAGTAATGATGCTCACATCCCTGCCCGGTCACCCCAAAGGGTGCTCTCTCATCGCCGAACGGCTTTGATATTCTCTGCTTTGATCGATAACCTTCGTTGACAGCGCTGTCAACTACCATATAGTATCCTGCCCGCACTATAGCGGGCAAAAATGGTTGCTGAACAGTGGCTTTGAACCGGTACCAGAACTGAGTTAACACTGTCGGTGTTGTAGGTATATGACCTAACTGCAGGAGAGAGAATGTGGCGGCTGCAGCTACCATAAATGACGTTGCGAAGATGGCTGGCGTTTCCATTAAAACGGTTTCGCGCGTGGTAAACCGTGAACCCAATGTGCGAGAAAAAACCAGGGACCTGGTCCTTCATGCAATTCAACAGCTTAATTACAAGCCCAGCCTGGCGGCGCGGGGTCTTGCAGGTGGCCGTTCGTTTCTCATCGGTATGATGTACGATAACGCCAGTGACAGTTTCCTTGTGGATTTGCAGCGGGGTATTTTGAGAGCCTGCAGAGAAAGACACTATGGCCTGGCTTTATGTCCGGCATCACGGGCGAAGGATCACACTGCCGATTTAATGGAGTGGGTCATATCAACTCAGCCGGATGGTATTATACTGACGCCGCCACTTTCGGATGATCAAAGCTTGGTTGATCGTCTAATTGAGGCGAAAGTCACTTTCATTTCTGTTTCGTCAACGGGTACGGGGCTTGGCCCGTCTGTATTGATCGACGAAGAAGACGCAGCGCGGGCGATGGCGCAGCACTTGATCGAAGCAGGATACCGGGACATCGGGTTTATTAGAGGACCGGCTGATCACGCTTGTAGTGAGCTGCGGTATCGTGGATTTGAAGCGGCGATGAAGGCGGCAGGTCTGAGTGTTAGGTCCGATTGGGTAAAAGCCGGGGAATTTGACTTCGATTCTGGCGTCACCGCAGCGGAGCAAATGCTTTCTGGCCCGAACCGCCCAACCGCTATTTTTGCCAGTAATGACGACATGGCGGCTGGTGTAATTAATGTGGCGTACCGGATGGGTCTGAACGTGCCTCGGGATTTGGCTGTTGCGGGCTTCGATGATACGCCCTTGGCTCAGCACTTCTGGCCTGGCCTGTCTACGGTGAAGCAGCCCATAATTCAGATTGGTCAGCAAGCAACAGAATATCTAATGGGGCTCTTTGAAGGCCAAGCCGGCGCTGAAAGCAGTGACAAAAAGTCGACACGCGAACAGTCTATGTTGTTGCCATATGAGCTTGTTCTGCGCGGATCAACTGGTGCGCAATCACAATAATGCAGAGGCAAATGAAAGTTAGAGTAGATGGTTCAACAATCTAACATCAGCGGCGAAATGCGGCGGCAACATCTTTCGACCGCTTATGGCATGGCTACAACTCTTTTGGGTGATGGCAGCGAGCTCGCGTCGATGGAGCAAAAACTGTCTGAGAAAGCCAAACCGTTACTCAAGGCAAAGCTTGAAGCCATGGCGCAGCGTTGGGGCTCGCTCGATAGGGCTTCCAACTTAGACCGATTGGCAGCAGTTGTGGACAGGTTGGCGCATGATCGAGACGGAAACTTGTGGCCGTTCGAGACATTCCAGCGCTTGGTTGAAGATGAAATGGCTGGTTTTGTGGTAACTGCCCATCCAACCTTTTCCATGTCTCAAGAAGCATGGAACTGTGCGGGCGCATTTATGCACGGTCTCAAAAACGGGGGTAAGGCTGCAGCTAAGGCGTTTGACGCGGAACCTTTGAACCAGTTGCATCCAGACCGCTCCCCCTCACTGCACGAAGAATTGGAATATGCCAACGTTGCACTTGGCAACATGCGTCGGAGCTTGCGAACGCTTTACGCAGTTGTTTTTGAGAGGGCGGCAAAGCTGTATCCAAATGAATATCGTGACTTGCGACCGCGCCTGGCCTCTATCGCCAGTTGGGTTGGTTTCGATCTGGATGGTCGAACTGATATTAATTGGTCGCTGGGGTTATTGTTTCGGTACCGGACAGCAACAGCAGGTCTTGCGCTTTGCCATGCTGCGGTGCAAAGGCTCAAGCTCAAGTCGCCAAAAACCGAGGAAAAAGTCTCGCAAATTCGCAATGGTTTTGCAGAGCTGACGGACTGTTTTGAACGGGGCGAGGCTGCGCTTGTTCGCTATCAGGACGAGGGTGGCTCCATTGCCGAGTTTAACCGACTGACGGTTGAGAACCGCAAGATCAAAGAAGCGGCAAGCGTACAAATCAAAAGCGCTTTGGATGCCCTCTTGGAATTGGACTTGCCAGCCAGCGAGTGGCAGCAAGTAGCCCTTTTGTCCACTGAGTGGCATTCAGTGGGGCTTGGCCTCTCACATATTCATTTCAGGTTGAATGCCGCCCAACTACACAACGCCATGGGTCCGGAAATCAATCTGACGCGCGCACCAGACGAGAGTGCGATGCGGCGCCACTATCTGGCCGCCATAAGTGAAAAGCTGAAAACAGTAAAGGCTCAGTCAATCCACTATGGGATATTGGCAGCGGAAAAAACGACTGCCAAACGTGTCTTCATGATGGCTGCACAGTTTCGCAAGCATTTTGATGCCGCCACCCGTATTCGCATGCTGGTCGCAGAGTCTGATACACCATTCACGCTGCTAGCGGCTCTTTATTACGCAAAGCTGTTTGGCGTTGATGATTATGTGGAAATATCGCCGCTTTTTGAGACGGCAGTGGGACTGGAGCGCGGTGACCGCGTGATTGCTGAACTGATCGATAATCCCTATTTCCTCGCATACATCCGGCAGCAAGGTCGTTTTTGCCTGCAGCTTGGATTTTCAGACTCGGGTCGTTACATCGGCCAACCAGCAGCGTCTTTGGCGATAGAGCGTTTTAAACTGCGCCTGATCCGCCTTTGGAAGGTGAGGGGCCTTGGTGATGTGCAGCTATTGTTTTTTGACACACATGGAGAGTCAATTGGTCGGGGTGCCTATCCGGAAACACTAAAGGAGCGCTTTGTTTACACGCAACCCCCGAGGGTGCGGCAGGCGCTGGCAGCACTTGCTCGGCCTGAAAAGCACGAAGTTAGTTTTCAGGGCGCGGAGGGCTTTTTGTGGTTCCTAAGCGAGGACACCGCCCTTGCGACCCTAACAGACTTCCTAGAGGTACGCTTTGGCCACCATGACGCTGATGATGATGCCTTGTATTCTGAGCGCGGCTGGTCACTCGACTTTTTCCTAACGCTTGTTGAATACCAAGGCCAGCTAACCGACGATCCCGGGTATGTTCGCTTGATCGACTCGATCGGCCGCAGCCTGCTGTATCCAACCGGGTCACGGTCAATGAAACGCCAAAGCGGCAGTGTCACACATCAGCGACTGGAGCGTATTTCGCAAATTCGTGCCATCCCACATAACGCGGTTCTTCAGCAACTGGGTTATCTGGCTAACAGTTGCGCTGGCCTCGGGACCGCGATTGAAAGAGCGCCGGACAAGTTCAATGCTGTTCATGCAAAGTCTGAAAGGCTCAAGATCGTAACAAATATGGCTATGCATGCCCTGGCACGATCAGACGTCGGTATTATCGAGTCTTACGCCAAGCTATTGTCGCCGGGTTATTGGCTGGATCGTTGTGATGATGCGGCGTCAGAAGACGATCGCAGCAATTTGCGGCGGCTTTCGGGTGTACTTGAAGAATTGTTTGACAGTGACAGCATTGACGCGTGCATCAGGGGGTTGCGGCGCGATGCAGGTATGATGACAGACTGTTTGGCGGAGGACTGCGACACGTCGCTTCTGGACGTCAAAGGTGTGGACCGTGAATTGATGGACCTGCATGAAATGCGAATTGGTTTGATCCAGTTTATTTTCATGAAATCAATGCAGGTGCCTCGTTTCTCCAGCCGGTTCGATTTTTCACTTGAGGAGCTTTTAGTGGAGCTTCTGCACCTTGAGGTGCCGGACACTGTCGCACGCCTGCGAGAGATTTTCCCCGAGGCTGAAGGAGCGGATGTCAGCCCCGAATATGGCGAGGATGCCAGTTATAAGGGGGCTCGCACAGCAGGGTATGCCGAGGTTCACCGCACCATATTTGATCAGCTGGACAAGGCCTACGAACTTGTCCTGACACTGAGTGGCTTGATCGCACTAAAAGTGGGTGCTTTTGGCTAGCTGCCAAAAGCCATAAGGAAGTATTTTATGGAACAAGCTTTTGATCTTGTGATTTTCGGCGGCACGGGCGATCTCTCTCGCCGCAAACTCTTGCCGGCGTTGTACGCTGGGATGGTTGCGGGGCGCGTTCACACTGACACCCGCATAATACTGACGTCTCGCTCTGGGGTCAAAACCACGGTTGGTGATTGGCTTCAAGACGTGTTCGACAAGAATGTCCCAGCTTGTGGTGTTGAATCCCAAAATCTTAAAAAGTTTACCAAGATGGTTGATGTGGTTGCACTTGGCCTTACGGAAGGAGGCAGCGACTGGGAAGACCTGTCAGCAAAACTGAAGGTGGATCCATCACGCCCGTTGGTGCATTTTCTTGCAGTGCCACCTGCCGTGTTCACACGCACCTGCCAGTTACTAAGTGATTATGATCTGAACGGTGAAAATGCACGTGTTGTGCTAGAAAAACCGCTTGGCCATGATCTCGCGTCGGCACAAGCCATTAACGCAGATGTTGGTAGCTGTTTTGCAGAGAAACAAACCTTCCGCATTGACCATTATTTGGGCAAAGAGGCCGTGCAAAACCTGCTGGCGCTCAGGTTTTCGAACATCATGTTTGAGGAACTTTGGAGTGCCCGCACAATCGACCATATCCAGATCACAATCGCCGAAGATCTTGGCGTCGAGGGCAGGGGTGCTTTTTATGAAGGCACGGGTGCTATGCGTGACATGGTGCAAAACCACTTGTTGCAGCTTCTTTGTCTTGTGGCAATGGAACCGCCAGCTCGTCTGGACGGGGACAGCATCCGGGAAGAAAAACTCAAGGTCCTCAAGTCACTCAAGAACTTTACGGGCGCCGAAATCGACCAGAATGTGGTGCGCGCCCAATATGAGGCAGGCGCAATGGCTGGTGAAGCCGTTGGCTCCTACGCTGATGACCTGGAGCTTGAAGGCGAAAGTGAAACAGAGACTTTTGTTGCTATCAAAACCTTCATCGAGAATTGGCGTTGGGCTAACGTGCCGTTTTATCTGCGCACCGGCAAACGCCTGCCCGACAGGTTTGCAGAAATTGTCATCCAGTTTAAACCCATTCCTCACTCGCCTCATGAAGGCTGGGGCAAGCATATCAATCCTAACCGCTTTATAATTCGACTTCAGCCAGAGGATCACCTTGCTCTGCGCATGATGGTCAAAAACCACGGTTCTGCCACTGAAGCACTCAAGGAAGTGGAAATGAACCTTGATGTAGTGGGCGAAAGTGGCCGTCTTGGGCCTTACTTGCGCTTGATACTGGATGCAGCGCGCGGGGATCAGCGCTTGTTTGTGCATCGGGATGAAGTTGAACATGCCTGGAGATGGGTCGACAATATCATCGAACATTGGCAGCAAAGCGGCCTGCCGCTCAAGCGATATCAGTCCGGTACATGGGGCCCCTACGAAGTGCACGATCTTATGGTGCGGGACGGGCGCCAATGGTTCCATGAGACAAGTGGTCGGCTGAACAATGGCTAACTGGCACATTTTTGACAGCCGCGATGACATGGTTATCGCTCTAAAGGCTGTTATTGAGACACAACTTCAGGCAGCCATCGAGGCGCGTGGTCAAGCCACTTGGGCCGTGTCGGGCGGTTCAACGCCAAAGCCGCTTTTTGAAGCCATGCAAAATGCACCGCTTGATTGGCGTCATGTTGATGTTGCACTTGTTGATGAGCGCTGGGTTGAGTTTGACCATCCACGATCCAATGAAGCCTTTGTTGCTGAGAACTTGATGAAAGGTAGAGCCGCTTCGGCGTGTCTGGTTGGTATGAAATCTGACCATGCCACACCTGCCCGAGGTGTTGGAGAAGTAAACAAGCGGTTTGACGCTTTGTCACTGCCCTTTGACAGTTTGTTGTTGGGCTTGGGGCCTGATGGCCATACAGCTTCCCTGTTCCCCGGTGCTGAAGGGCTGGAAGCCGCATTTGCTGATGGTGCCCCGACGTGTGTCGCTCTAACTGCGACCCAAAGCACTGTCACGGGCGAAGAGGTCGAGCGTATAAGCCTGTCCGCAAAAGCAATTCGCGATGCTGCACACGTGGTGTTGATGATCACTGGTGAAGAGAAAAAACAAACCTTGGAAAATGCACTTTCGAGCGATGGGTCACTGCCGATTGCCAGGGTGCATAAAATGAAACCTTTTGAAATCTATTGGGCCCCATAACTCCCCATAGGGGCCGCAAGGAAAGTATGATGACCGACCCAAGATTGATGGAAATCACGGAACGTGTGAAGGCTAGATCCGTTGACAGCCGCAAAGCCTATGAGGAACGCATTAACGCCATGCGCGCCGATGGCCGGCCCCGACCACGCCTGTCGTGTGGCAACATCGCGCATGCGATCGCTGCCTGCTCGGAAGCTGAAAAGGCTAAGCTGGCTGAAGAAAACGGCATGGCCAACATCGGTATTGTGAGCGCTTACAATGATATGCTCTCTGCGCATCAGCCCTACCACGCCAAGCTCGACGAAATGAAAAACTACATTATTGAAGCAGGCGCCGTCTCGCAGATGGCGGGCGGCACGCCAGCTATGTGTGATGGCGTGACCCAGGGGCAAAGCGGTATGGAACTCTCTTTGTTCAGCCGTGACGTGATTGCCATGTCTACGGCCGTTGCCATGACCCATAATGTTTTTGATGGTGGTATGCTGTTTGGCATCTGTGACAAGATTGTTCCGGGCCTGTTGATGGGCGCGCTCTCGTTTGGTCACATGCCATTCGTGTTTGTACCTGCGGGTCCAATGCCGACAGGCATCTCAAACTCGGAAAAAGTTAAAGTGCGCCAACAGTATGTGACGGGTGAAGTTGGCCGCGCAGAACTCTTGCAAAGTGAATCGCGCGCCTACCACAGCCCAGGGACCTGCACCTTTTATGGCACCGCAAACTCCAACCAGATGATGTTGGAGATGATGGGTTTGCAATTGCCTGGCAGCAGTTTCGTGAACCCAGACACACCGCTCAGGACCGCGCTTGACAAAGCCTCAGCCAAAACCATGGTGGCGCTAGCGAGCCCCGATAACACTGTCGGCCTCGCCGACATGGTAACGGCAGAGTCGATCTTGAATGGTGTCATCGGTCTTTTGGCGACAGGTGGTTCCACAAACCACACTATTCATATCATTGCGATTGCTGAGCGTGCAGGTATTCAACTTAACTGGCAGGATTTCGCAGATCTTTCCGAGATTATTCCATTGCTCGCGAGGGTGTATCCAAACGGCCTTGCCGACGTGAATGCTTTCCATGCTGCAGGCGGTACACCGTTTGTGATCAAGGAACTGTTGGGGGCCGGGTTGCTGCACGGCGACATTGAAACTATTTTGGGCAAAGGCTTGGCGCCATTTGGTCAGATGCCAATCCTCAAAGGAGACGGCGTTGTCTGGGAAGACACCGCTGAACAACCCATCGACAATATGATTGTGCGCGGCGCAAAAGACCCGTTCCAGCCCACTGGTGGTTTGGCGCTGATGACAGGCGCACTCGGGCAAGCGGTGATGAAAACTTCAGCTGTTAAACCTGAGCATCAGTTGGTGGAAGCACCTGCTTTGGTATTTGAAGATCAGGACGACATGCTTGCGGCCTACAAGGAAGGCAAGCTTGAGCGCGATTTTGTTGCGGTCATCCGATATCAGGGGCCGAAGGCAAATGGCATGCCCGAATTACATAAACTGACACCAAGCCTTGGCGTATTGCAGGATAAAGGGTTTAAGGTTGCGCTCGTGACTGACGGCCGCATGTCCGGTGCTTCTGGAAAGGTGCCTGCTGCTATTCATGTCTCGCCCGAGGCAGCAATGGGTGGCCTGATTGCCAAAGTGCGGGACGGCGACGTAATTCGTGTTGACCCTAATGGGGGCAAGCTGGAATTGAAAGTTGATGAGACGGAGCTTGCCGCCCGCGAAGCGTCCGCAGGGCCAAATTACATTCCCACATATGGCCGTGACTTGTTTGAAGTGATGCGAGGCACCGTTTCAACCGCTGATCTTGGCGGTTCGGTGTTTAAAGGAGACGCCTGATGACACATGTGAATGAGGTGCTCGATGCATCTCCCGTTATGCCCGTGCTGGCGTTCAAGAGTGTTGAAGAAGCTGTCGAAGTTTCGAGCGTGTTGTTCGAGTGCGGCGTGCGAGTATTTGAGATAACGCTTCGGCATGAGACAGCGCTGGAGGCAATAAAACAAGTTAAGGCTACGTTGCCAGCCGAGGCAATTGTGGGGGCGGGCACCATTCTCTCGCCGGACCTTGCGAAGTCTGCACGTAATGCTGGGGCTGCTTTTGGTGTTAGTCCCGGCCTCACAAAAGAACTTGGCACTGCGGTGCGCGCCATGGGTTGGGCTTTCCTGCCGGGTGTTTCGACAATTTCAGAAGCCATGGCCGCCCGCGACATGGGATTTGAAGCACTGAAGTTTTTCCCGGCATCTGTTTCTGGCGGGCCGGGTTTCTTAAAAGCCGCCGCCGCAGTACTGCCTGACATTCGGTTTTGTCCGACCGGTGGAATTACGGCTGAAACGGCCTCTGATTATCTGGCGCTTGCCAATGTGCCAACTGTTGGTGGCTCGTGGGTAACGCCGCGCCGGGCTGATGGTGCGGTTGATTTAGAGGAAACCAAAGCATGCGCGTTAGCGATCAAGGAATTATAATTTCAACAAATGTTGAAAATGGGTTGACCCCATCTGCTGCGTGCCGCTAGGCTCGCCGCAATCTGGTGGGGAGGCCGGTTTTGAAAATCATTCATGTCGTTTTTATTTTGCTGCTGGCGATCGCGAGCACCACTTTTTTCGTATGGACAAGTGATGTTCCAGATTCGGCGACTGGCATGCCTCACCCTGAGATAGCAGGCTTATCACTTGGTGGCAGCGGCACAGATAAACTCAGCGCCATTGGTGATGCTCCCTATTACTTTCAGATATTGGTTATATTGTTAGCTGGGTCGCTTCTGTACATGGGTGTGCCTGAGCAACGACGCGACACCATGCTCAAGGTGGCTTTTGCACTTGGGTTAGGGCTTGCGCTATCTGTGTGGGGACTGCTCTGGGGCGGATATCAAAGCTTTTTGGTCACTGGCGAAACCACGGTCATTTTTGGATTTCCAGCTCCCACTAATTGGATGTTCTGGGGCATCTGGGGCAGCTTTGTCGCCTTTGACCTCTTTTATGTTTTTGCCTTCAGGCGCTACTTTCTGCATCCCGACGATGAGGCCGCGTTCGAAGCTCTGGTTCGCGAACTGGAAACCGAGGAGAGTGCCTGATGGAAGAGTATCGTCAGCCTATTATTCTTCTCTTTGTCGCTGCCTATATGGGGCTTTGCATTTGGGTGGGCCTGTGGGCCATGCGCCGCACCAAATCCGCCGGAGACTTCTTTGTAGCTGGTCGAGGCCTTGGGCCCTGGGTTGTTAGCCTTGCTGTGTTTTCAAGCACGCTTTCAGGGTTTGGGTTTGTAGGCGGACCAGGCCTTGTGTATGCCACTGGCCTCAGTTCTATCTGGATGGCTGTTTGCTCAGCCCTTGGTTTTGCAACCGGTTATTTTTTGATCGCCAAGCGCATCCGAATGATCGCTGAGGTCAGAAATGCCATGTCGTTGCCAGACATTGTGTTTGCACGTTATGGCAGCGAAGCCGCGCGCTTACTGACGGCAGGCACAATTTTGCTCGGTGTTTTAGGATATTTAGCTACGCAGATATTGGCTATGGGCGTGGTGCTGCAATCCATCCTCGCTGGCACCGAAATGTTTGCCGATATCAGTTTGCTCGCGAGCATTGTGATTTCTTCTGCTGTTCTTATTTTTTACTGCGTCACCGGCGGGATCGTTGCATCAGTTTACACAGACTTGGTGCAAGGCATTGTTATGATTGTCGCGGGTGCATTGGTGGTGATTACAGCGGCCAATGTGTTTGACGGTGGCTTCGCTGAGGCCACAAATATACTTCTCGCTAATGACGGCGAAGACATCATGCCGTTTGGCACGCTTGGTCCAATGGCGGCACTTTCCTGGTACTTCCTGTTTGGCCTTGGTCTGGCGGGTCAGCCGCATGTGGCGACCAAAATGATGATGAACCGAAATCTTTCAGACAATAAAGCCATTTTGCCTATGACTGTGTTTGGCTATGTGATCGCTGCAATGCTGTGGGTGTCTGTTGGCATCATCATGCGGGCGCTAGTGTTCGGAGATGTGGCACTGCCGCTTCCAGGCGCGGACGAGGCCGCACCAGCTTTTCTTTCCACTTACGCCCATCCTATTTTGGCAGGAGTGGTATTTGCAGGGCTGTTCGCGGCAATAATGTCGACGGCTGACGGTTTTCTAAATATTGGTGCAGCGGCAATCATTCACGACATTCCAAAAGCGATCCGGGGCAGGTCTTTGGACAATGAACTGTTTTGGGCACGCACGGCCACGATTATTCTCTCGCTCGTTGCGGCTGCGATCGCGCTTTCCAGTGGCCAGTTGATCGCAATATTGGGGGCGTTTGGTTGGGGAACTTTTGCAGCCGCTTTGGTGCCAGTCGTATTGATTGGTCTCAATTGGAAACAGGCGAGTGCTCGTGCCGCAGTGGCTGCTATCTCTGTTAGTTTGCTTATCAATTTCGCGATCCAGATATGGCAAGTTCAAATTCCATATGCGATGTCCGGCGGATTTATTGCGATGCTTACTTCAATGATTTTGTTCATTGCTCTTTCGATGTTTGAAAAAGAGAAAAAGCTGCCCAAGGATATTGATCGGATTTTGGAGCTTTAGCGTACAAATCAGGTCACTTTGCAGGATCTGAATATGCCCAAACCCGTCCTTGTTCTCATGTCGAACACTCTCCGGCTCGCCGACAATGCAGCGCTCACGGAGGCTGCGAACAGCGGTGAACCCGTTATTCCGGTGTTTATCCTCTATGAGCAGTCGCCCAAGGTACGGCCACTCGGCGCTGCCAGCAAGTGGTGGCTTTTGCAGTCGCTAGAAAGCCTGTCGAGCCAACTGGAAACCATCGGTAGTAAACTCGTCGTGCGGCAGGGTCAGGCCGCCGACGTTGTTCAGGAGCTGGTTGACGAAACAGGCGCTGGCGCTGTTCATTTGATGCGTGGCTACACGCCGGCTGCGCGCGCGCTGGAAGAAGACTTGCACCAAGCCTACGAGCAAACTGACGTAGGAGTTAGGCGGTTCGCAGGTAATTTACTTGTTGAGCCTGAAGCGGTGCGGACCAAGACAGGCACACCCTACACTGTGTTCAGCCCGTTTTGGCGTGCGGCGAGTGAGTTGATCGATACGGTTGCGCCACAATCGGCACCAACAGAACTTGCGGCGCCATCAGTTTGGCCGGACAGCAAGGAAGTGGCTAGTCTCGGGTTGGAACCTGAGCCTACTCATTGGGCTGACCCCATCGCTGCTACGTGGGTGCCTGGTGAAACTGCCGCTCTTGGACGTCTTCACGATTTTCTTGATGGCCCAGTAGTGGATTATAAAGCAGCTCGTGATTTTCCCGCTATAGACGCCACATCAGCCCTTTCGCCCTATTTGGCTTTTGGCGAAATCGGGCCGCGCACCATATGGTGGCATACCAAACAGCGCATGGTGGGTGACGACAGCATTGCCAAAGGCGCAGGGCATTTTTTGCGTGAGGTTGGCTGGCGCGAGTTTTCCTCACACCTGTTGTTCAATCAGCCTCACATGCAGACGGAGCCGATGCGGGACCAGTTTAGAGCTTTTCCATGGATTGAGGGGGATGGCGATTTTTTGACTGCATGGCAGAAAGGGAAAACGGGTTTCCCGATCGTGGATGCGGGCATGAGGCAGCTTTGGCAAACCGGCTGGATGCACAACAGGGTACGCATGATCGTGGCGTCTTTCCTTGTAAAGGACTTGTTGTGGCACTGGCGCGAGGGTGAAGCCTGGTTTTGGGATACGCTTGTGGACGCTGACTTTGGAAATAATATCGCAAGCTGGCAATGGGTGGCCGGATGCGGGGCCGACGCAGCCCCTTATTTCAGGATTTTCAACCCCATCACCCAGGGGGAGAAATTTGATCCGGACGGTGACTATGTACGGAAGTTTGTGCCAGAACTTGCCGACCTGCCAAACGACTATATCCACAAGCCATTTGAAGCGCCTGCAGGCGTGTTGCAAATGGCGGGTGTGAAACTCGGTGACACATACCCAAAACCCATCATCGACCGCAAAGTCGCACGTGAAAAAGCGTTGGCAGCACTTGCCAGTATCAAAAAGCCTGATTGACATTTCCCCCCTGATTTCCCAAGTCGAAAGAGTGGGAAAACATGGGGGATGCAATGTCTGACAAAAATGATCTGCAATGGCGCGGTATAGTTTTTGAAGCGATCGC
Source organism: Kordiimonas sp. (assembly GCA_963921265.3). Lineage (GTDB taxonomy): Bacteria > Pseudomonadota > Alphaproteobacteria > Sphingomonadales > Kordiimonadaceae > Kordiimonas. The sequence goes on along the minus strand of OZ001196.2, from coordinate 1,620,172 downwards.
TATCGTCTTTGCGGTGTTATTGGCCCTTTGGCTTGAGGGATGGCGTGAGGATATCGAGCAAAAAGAGCGTGCGGATGATTTCCTTGCCCGTATCCAATCTGAGGTGCAACAGAACTATACCGAACTAAGTCAGGCGATTGTTGAAAATGAAGAACAAATCGAAGGGCTGAAGGCGGCTTTGGATGACGATGATCTTTCGTTGGAGCGCATTGGCCCGTTCCTTCAAATATCGGGAGGGTCGACGGTTAGCTCGGCTTGGCAGTCTGCACAAATGACCAGAGCGATCAGCGCCATGCCTGTAGAAACGGTGGCTCAACTGGCGGTTATTTACGATACGCAAACTTACTATGCGAACAATCTGCAGTCTCTGTTCGACCATTTCGCTGATTTGATTGTGGCTTCCCAAAATGAAACGACGCAGAAGGAAGCAGTGCTGAAAATGATTGTGCGCCTTCAAGTTTTAAATGATTTTGCGGGTCAAACCGTCAGGCGATATCGGCCGTTTCTCGGCATCCCTGAGCAGGAGTAGCGGATGTCCAAGATGCAGGCTTTGGTCAAAAAATATTCTGCCAATGGATGCGTAGAATGGATAGGTCTTCGACCTGAGCGCAGGGCGCCCATGCACGTGGTCAACGAAGTTGAAATCACCGAAACGGGTTTGGTGGGAGACAGGCGCAAATCCCCGGGAAAACGGGCCGTAACCCTAATTCAGGCGGAGCACCTGCCCGTTATTGCCGCGTTCGCCGGGTTGGAATCTGTTGCACCCGAAATTTTGCGCCGGAACATTTTGGTCTCTGGTATCAACTTGCTTGCCCTTAGGCATCATGAAATCCGAATTGATGATGTGGTTCTGCGCACCACCGGACCGTGTGCGCCGTGCAGCCTGATGGAGGAAGCTATGGGTTATGGTGGTTACAACGCCATGCGCGGTCATGGCGGCCTGACCGCCGAAGTATTGCGGGGCGGTAACATTAAAGTTGGATCGGTTGTAACACCCGTTCTACGATCTGAAGACTAGCCGCCCCTCAATTCGGACAGAATATCATCAGTATCTTTGCCAGACTTCACTGGGCCATGACGCACTTCAGGTTCCGTGCGAGAAAACTTCGGCGTTGGTGCCGGTTGCATCAAGCCGTCTACTTCAATGAAGCTGTTTCGTGCAATGTTGTGAGGGTGCTCATGCGCCTCCCAGAACGGCAGTATCGGTGCGAAACAGGCGTCCGTGCCATCCAATAATTCTTGCCATTCTGCCGTTGTTTTGCTTTTGAAGATCTCGGTGAGTTCTATCTTCAGTGAAGCCCATTCGCCGGGGTTCAAATGTTTTTGCATCCAGCTGGCTTCCAAACCTGCTTTGTCGACAAACACTTGCATGAATTGCGGTTCGATTGCGCCAAAGCTCACATATTCACCGTCTTTGGTTTCAAACGTGCCGTAAAAGTGCGCACCTCCATCCAAGAGGTTGACGCCGCGCATGGGTGCCCAGCGAGCGCTCGCCATCAGAGAATGGAAAATGGACATAAGGGCCGAAGACCCTTCAACCATACTGACATCTATAACCTGTCCCTTACCGGATTTCTGCGCTTCAAGGAGCGCGCAAACAAGCCCGAAGGCGAGCATCATTCCGCCGCCTCCATAGTCACCCACAAGATTAAGGGGCGCAGTTGGTGGTGTTTCTTTTGGGCCCATCGCGTGCAGGGCTCCTGACAGCGCGATATAGTTAATGTCATGACCCGCGGTATGCGCAAGCGGCCCTGTTTGGCCCCAACCAGTCATGCGACCATAAACCAGCTTCGGATTCGCGGCAGCGACCTCATTTGGTCCCAAACCAAGTTTTTCCATCACGCCGGGACGGTAGCCTTCAAAAAGCGCGTCCGACCTTTTGCAAAGTTCCAGGAAAGTTGCTTTGCCTTCGGCAGACTTCAGATCAATTTCGATGGAGCGCTTACCGCGCCGATTGATGTCTTTCGAGATCGTCATGCCACCACCCGGGCGATCAACGGCAATGACCTCGGCACCCATGTCGGCAAACATCATGCCTGCAAAGGGCCCAGGGCCAATGCCTACAACTTCGATGATGCGAAAACCTGATAAAGGTCCCATGTTTGTCTCCTTAACGCCTCATGCCCTTTTTAAACAAACTAGTCGCAGCGAGCTCGCGGGCAAGGACCAATCGCTTCTATTGCAACATGTAGGATAGACACCTAAGTTTAAATGCAGTGAATCAGGTTTTTGTGCGAGGGGGTTTCTGTGGAATTCTACATCATCATCGGGGTCGTTCTGGTTGGTCTATACATTCTGTATGCCAAGGCAATCCAAATTAAAAATAAGGCTTTTGAGGCGTCTTCCTCCATTGAAGTGCAACTGCAAAAGCGTCGCGATTTAATCCCAAATGTTCTGACCCTCGCCAAAAAATTTATGGAGCACGAAAAAGACCTGCTCAACGAATTGACCGAATTACGCGCAAAGGCTGGTGCAGTTGGAACCGGTCCAGATGCCATGGGAGAGGAATTGGCCCTTGACCAGAGCATTGGTAGCGTGATGGGTCGTTTTTTTGCCGTTGCAGAAAACTATCCTGAGCTTAAATCGCAAGCCACCATCGTAAGGGCTCAAGAAACCTATGAAGAAGTCGAAGGCCATATTGCTGCTGCTCGACGGTTTTATAACTCTGCGATCACTGACTTAAATAACGCGATCGAAACGTTCCCCATGTCAGTCTTTGCTAGCATGGTTGGTGCCAAACGAATGCCGTATTTCGAAGCGTCGGCTGAAGCAATGAAGCCGGTGAACGCAGAGGACTACCTTTGAGCCGTTCGAGCAGTGTGCCACCTGTTTATGGACGCAAACGAAACCAGCCAAGTGCGGTTGAGCCTGCCTCACTATCAACGCAAGAGTATGCTGCGCCAGAGATTTCGCAAGAGGATATCGAGTCTATTTTCACAGCGTTTGATGCCCGGCGGGTGCCGCGGGTTTGGTTGTTTTTTGTTGGATTAGCTTTATCAGCTATCGCGGCCGCTTTTGTGTTTCAAAACGCCGTTGAGAAGGACTGGGCCTTTGTTGCCCTGTTTGCTGGCGGGGCTTTATCTTATGCGCCAATAGGTATGCTGAAAAACGAGTTTAAAGATCAGCTCATTCCGCAAATACTGACACAGTACGGGTTCACTTATGACCGGAAAGCGAGCCGGGTAAGATTGAAGGACTATACTGATGTGCTCCCTAGCTACACATCTTCAAGCTTGTCCGATCACTTTTGGGGTATTCGAGATGGTATCAAGATGAGCGTCTGCGAACTCACTCTCAGGCAAAAATCTGGCAAAAGTTCTCGCACCGTATTTGATGGTTTATTGTGTCGGTTTGATTACCCCAAAACTGCTAAAGCAGAAGTTGCCGTGAAGTCTGACGCCGGCGCGATTGGTCAGTTTTTTCGTGGCATATTTGCCTCGGCGGATCGGGTGAAGCTGGAAGACCCAGCTTTTGAAGCGAAGTTCGATGTCTATAGTCGCGACCAAATTGCTGCACGCTACATTTTAACGCCAACTGTTATGGAACGTCTTTTGGTATTGGAGCGACAGCATCGCGGCTTAAGGGCGATATTCAGGGGTAATGAAGTGCTGCTAGCAATCCCGGATGGAACAGACTTGTTCCAACCGGGCTCGTTTTTCTCTGAGCTTGACCGTGGATTGGTTACACAATTCCACCGGGATATGACGGGTGTTTTTGCGTTTATTGATGCGCTTAAGTTGGATGCCCGGACAAAAATTTAAGCTGTTTTACTTGGGCGCCATGCGTGCGGCGGCGTCCATGCGGATGGTTTCACCGTTCAGGTAAGCGTTTTCAACAATATGGCCAGCCAGCTTTGCATATTCTTCCGGCATGCCAAGCCGCTTCGGGAACACGACTTGCGCCTTGAGGCTCTCAACAGCTGCTTCTGGCAGGCCATCAAAGAGCGGTGTGTGAATGAAACCTGGTGCGATTGTCATCACACGAATGCCCTGGCGGGAAAATTCGCGCGCGGTTGGTAGCGTGAGGCCAACAATCCCACCTTTGGAGGCTGCATAGGCGGCTTGGCCGATCTGGCCCTCATAAGCTGCAACCGACGCCGTGTTGATGATCACGCCGCGCTCGCCGTCTTCGCCTGGCTCATTGGTTGCCATCGCCTGTGCTGCTTCCGCCAGCATGTTAAAGCTGCCAATCAGGTTCACGCCGACTACACGGCGGAAATGATCCATCGGATAGCGGCTGCCCTCACGGTCCAAAACTTTCTCTGGGTTGCCGATGCCTGCGCAGTTTACGGCCACATGCAGACCACCAAATTCTGACTTCGCAAGCTCAACGGCAGCCTTCACATCGTCTTCGCTGGTTACGTCTGTGCGGATATAGCGCGCTTTGCCGTCCAGTTCTTTTTCAAGTGCAACGCCTAACTCATCGTTAACGTCTACGATGACAGCATTTGCGCCTTTGGCGACAAACGAACGCACTGTCGCCCGGCCAAGGCCAGATGCACCACCGGTTACAAGTACGGTTTTGCCAGCAACATCCATGGGGAATCTCCAACTAATGAAATGAATTGGCAGGACCATAGAAAATGGTGCCTCGGCCCGCAAGCGGCAATTCGTTGATCGCTCAACCCGATCAGCCTAATCACTAAAATTACACGAGTAAGGCGATCATAATATTGTGATGGCCTACCCGGGCTGTTAAAGCTTGGCAACCGCGGGACAGGCACCATATCGCATACACGTGATTTGAGGGGCAGGACCGGATCAGGAGACTTCCGATGGACTATGATTATGACCTCTTTGTAATTGGCGCAGGCTCCGGCGGTGTTCGCGCAAGCCGTATTGCCGCGGGCTTTGGTGCCAAGGTTGCTGTGGCTGAAGAATACCGCGTTGGCGGTACCTGTGTAATTCGTGGCTGTGTACCCAAGAAGCTGATGATGTATGCGTCGCATTTTTCTGAGGATTTTGAGAGTGCGCGGGGCTATGGCTGGAATGTCGGCGAAGCCTCTTTCGACTGGAAGACCCTTATCGAGCGCAAAGATGCTGAAATTGATCGCTTGAACGGTCTTTACATCAAAAACCTTGAAGGCGCTGGCGTTGAGATCATCGATGGCCGCGCAACTATTGAAAGTGCCAATAGTGTTCGTGTCGGTGATAAGTTATTCACCACCAAATACATTCTGGTTGCAACGGGTGGTTGGCCAACTATGCCGGATGTGCCGGGCATTGAACATGCGATTACGTCCAATGAGGTGTTCCACCTGGATGAATTGCCGGAAGACGTCGTTGTTGTTGGTGGCGGCTATATCGCAGTGGAGTTTGCGGGCATTTTCCACGGTATGGGGTCGAAGGTCACCCAACTATACCGTAGCGACCAAATTCTGCGCGGCTTTGATGATGAAATTCGCGGCCATCTGCATGATGAGATGATCAAAAAGGGTATCAACCTGCGCACCAATGTGAATGTCAATTCAATTGAGAAAACCGAGGACGGCCTACTGTTGCATCTCACTGACGGTTCTGAGCTGAAGACGAAAGCAGTGATGTATGCCACGGGGCGCGCACCTAATACTAAAGGCCTGGGCCTACATGAAGTGGGTGTTGCCTGTGACGAAAAAGGCGCCATCATGGTGGATGCCTACAGCAAAACAACCGTCGACAACATCTATGCCGTTGGTGACGTGACGGACCGTGTGGCGCTAACGCCGGTTGCGATTAAAGAAGGTCATGCCTTTGCCCTCACTGTGTTTGGTGATAGTCCCACCTCGCCCGAGCATGATGCGATTCCAACGGCTGTGTTTTCGCAGCCGCCAGTTGGTACCGTTGGCCAATCTGAATCGGAAGCGCGTGCCACGCATGGTGAAATCGAAGTCTACACGTCAGACTTCCGGCCGATGAAGCATACGCTCGGTGGGTCCGACGAGCGTGCTTTTACCAAGCTGATTGTTGACAAGAAAACGCAGGTGGTTGTTGGTGCGCACATGATTGGCATTGACGCAGGAGAGATTATCCAGGGCATCGGTATTGCGGTTAAAGCTGGGTTGACCAAAGCGCAATTTGACCAAACCGTTGCTGTGCATCCATCAACTGCAGAAGAATTTGTACTGATGCGCAATCCGCGCTCATAATCAATAACTGAGCTAAATTAGAAAAATATTTCCGATTTACCTCTAGTTTAACGCCAGAATAGAAAAAATATGTCGTTTTAGTAACCCGGTTCGGTGTAGAGATTGCCTGAGCCGGGAAAGCGGCATATGAAAGAAATGCGCGATTGATAATGTGCATTGGGAAGCGAAGGACATCTAAATGAGCTCAGAAATCCAGGTGCTCGAGTCTGCGGTTGTACGGTTTGCAGGCGACAGTGGTGACGGTATGCAGCTGACCGGTAGCCAATTTACCACCTCCACGGCGTTAGAAGGCAGTGGCCTAGCGACGTTTCCGGATTTCCCGGCCGAAATTAGAGCGCCCGTCGGCACGACATTCGGCGTGTCGGCATTCCAGATTAATTTTGGCGCCCGTTCGATCAAAACGGTAGGTGACCACCCAGATGTTCTGGTGGCCATGAACCCGGCCGCGCTCAAGACCAATCTTTCAAACCTGCGTGCAGGCGGCATTCTGGTGCTTGACAGCGGTTCCTTTACTAAACGGAATCTGCAGAAAGCGGGGTATGAAGATAACCCCATCGGTACACCAATGCTGGATGATTATCAGGTTATTGACCTGGACATCTCCAAGCTGACACTTGAAGCCGTGAAAGAATACGGCCTTGGCAACAAAGAGGCACTTCGTTGTAAAAACATGTGGACGCTGGGGCTTATGCTCTGGATGTTCTCAAGGAAGCGCGAGCCGATTATCGATTGGCTTAACAAAAAGTTTGCCAAAAAACCACAAATTGCGGAATCGAACGTTGCAGCACTTAATGCCGGCCACGCGTTTGGCGAGACGGCCGAGCTGAATGTTTCCATCAAACGCTACCAGATTGGCGCACAAAAATCAGAGCCGGGCTTATACCGGACAGTAACGGGCAGCCAGGCGCTCTCATGGGGCATTGCGATGGGCGGCGAGCTTGCGGGCTTACAGGTGGTTCTGGGTAGCTATCCAATTACACCAGCCTCGCCAATTTTACACACGCTTTCCGGCATGAAAGAAATGGGGATTGTCACGTTCCAGGCTGAGGATGAGATCGCGGCTATTTGTGCAGCGATTGGTGCTTCTTACACAGGCTCGCTGGGTGTCACCAGCTCCTCCGGTCCGGGTATTGCCCTTAAGACCGAAGCACTTGGCCTGGCTATTTCGACCGAACTGCCGGTTGTTGTGATCAATAGCCAGCGTGGCGGCCCTTCCACTGGCCTGCCAACCAAAACCGAGCAATCGGATCTGTACCAAGCGATATACGGCCGAAATGGTGATGCACCTCTACCTGTAATCGCGACGCGCAGCCCAGGCGACTGTTTTGAAGTGGCAATTGAGGCAGTGCGCATGGCGGTAAAATATATGACGCCTGTCATGCTTTTAACTGACGGTTTTATTGCCAACGCAGCAGAGCCCTGGAAGCTGCCCGACTTGGACGCCCTTGAGCCTTTCAAGGTTGAGTTTGCAGAGACCCCGGCTGAAGGCGAGGAGTTTAATCCCTTCAAACGAGACCCAGATACGCTTGCCCGCAACTGGGGCATTCCGGGCGTAAAAGGTACAGAGCACCGCGTTGGTGGCATCGAGAAGAGTTTTGATACTGGCCATATCTCTTATGAGCCGGCAAACCACCAGAAGATGACCGATACGCGCTTTGCCAAAATTGACGGCATCGCAAACGACATCCCGCTTCAGGCTGTGGATCAGGGCGAAGACACAGGCACTCTGGCGGTTGTTGGCTGGGGCTCCACATTCGGCCCGATTTCCGAAGCAGTCAAAGCTGCCCGTGCTGACGGTCTGAATGTCAGCCATATTCACATCAAGTATTTGAATCCGTTTCCACGCAATCTGGAAAAACTCCTTAAAGGCTTCGACAAAGTGCTGGTGCCTGAAATGAACGCGGGCCAGTTGAAAACCGTGCTCAGGGATAAGTTCCTGATTGATGCAAAGCCGCTCAATCAGGTGTCTGGACTACCGTTTAAAATCGAAGATATACTATCGGCGATCCGCGCCGAGCTAAGCGCATAAGGAGCGAAGGGCATGAACGAGATGACAGCACCTGCGCAAAAACTGACGATCAAGGATTTCACCAGCGACCAGGAAGTACGCTGGTGTCCGGGTTGCGGCGATTATGCGATCCTGAAATGCATGCAACGCACCCTGCCTGACATGGGTGCGACGCCTGAAAACACAGTGTTTATTTCAGGGATCGGCTGCTCTAGCCGTTTCCCCTATTATATGAGCACATATGGTTTCCATACCATCCATGGGCGTGCACCTGCGGTGGCAACGGGTGTGAAGCTCGCGAACCCCGATCTTGATGTTTGGTTGGTAACCGGTGACGGTGATGGCCTTTCAATCGGCGGCAATCATTTGATGCACGTGCTGAGGCGCGATGTGGACATCAACATCCTTTTGTTCAACAACAAGATTTATGGCCTGACAAAAGGGCAATATTCGCCAACATCCGACCCCGGCACACGCGCACCGTCAACGCCGCAAGGCTCGATTGATGCACCCCTTAATCCGATTGCTTTTGCACTCGGTTCAGGCGCGCGGTTTGCTGCGCGCACTGTTGACACCGCGCAGAAGCATATGCCGGGTGTGTTCACGCGCGCGCATGGTTTCAAAGGCGCCTCATTCGTGGAAATTCTGCAAAACTGCATCGTCTACAATGACGCGACTTGGGCCGGTGTAACCGACAAATCCGTTGCTGCTGATGCGCAGCTATTGCTTGAGAGTGGCGAGAAAATGATTTTCGGTTCTGAGGGCAACAAAGGCATTCGCTTCAACGCCGCGAGCTTTGCGCTCGAAGTCGTGACCATCGGTGAAGATGGTATCACAGAAGATGATATCCTGGTGCATGACGAAACCAATCTACAGCTTGCGCGTATGCTGGCGGAGCTTGGTGGCCAGGAAGGTGAGCCAATGGCAATGGGTGTGATTTATGCTGTTCCGGCAGACACAACATATGAGCACGCAGTGATTGACCAGGTAAACGAATACAAAGGCAAGCGCAGCCTGCGTGACATGATTTACTCAGGTCAGACCTGGACGGTCGAATAATCAGACTTTTCGAGGCGTGATAAAAACCCGGCCTTCGAGCCGGGTTTTTTGTGACTATTCAGTTTCAACGGCTTTTGGACGCCGCATCCAGTAGATGGTGCCCAGAATGAAGATCAGTGTGCAAAAAACGCTGCCTTCCGGACCGGTATTGCCGCCATGCAGCCAACGTGGGCCTTCTGGAACCAGTTCCATCATCAGTGCCGGCACGCCTGTATCAAGACCGGTAATGGGCAAATCAAAGCCTACGCCCATGAACCAGTTCCAGCCCGCATGCCAGCCCATGGCACCCCAAATGTTGCCGGTGTGCATTACCCATGCACAGGCAAAGAAGGCAAACGCCAATGTATTTACATTGTCATACCAAGGGTTTTCGGGGTTCACATGCAGCAGGCAAAAGAGAGCAGAACTCACGATAACAGCTACCCAAATATTGAACTTGCGAGCCATTACGTCGAGAAGCCACCCACGGAACACATATTCTTCTACGCTTGATTGCAGGGCAAAACCCACGAGTAATAGCAGAATGTTAAACAGCGCCGTGGGTGAGCTCAAAGCTGGCAAAACAGAGCCGCTTGCATACCCACCGAATACCGTGATTAGGATAACTGTCGCTAGCACCATCAAGACACCAATGCCATGACCACCAAGGAAAGGGCGCAACCCGCCAGGCGTTAAGCCAACGCTTGTGAGTGATCGCCGCTCCACAAATTTGATCCAAGCGGTTGTTAATAAACCGACAGCACCAAAGGACACCATTAACATGGCGAACAATCCCATCGTGCCAATGGGTTCATCTCTTTCATCCAGAAAACCTGCAGGCTTCAGGTAAATTTCGCTGGAGCTGACAATTCCGAGGATGATGAAAATGAGTGCAAGAAAGGGCGCAAGTGCTCCCCATGGTAACCAGCCGCGCGGCTCGACTTCGCCGAAAGGCGAGTGTTTTGTTTGTGTCATTTGTTCCCCCTGTCGCGTATTCGCAACTTATGTTTATTCTGCCCATATGGGCAATTATCCAGCAAGTTAAAGACCTTGGTCGGATTAGGCACTGTTCACGTATAGAGCGCGAAAGGAGCTCTCATGTCAAAACCCGTTTGGTGGATATTGACCTTGCTTGCGATCGGAGTCGGTGGGTATGGATTGGCGTTCGCTTTGGTTCCGGGCTTTGCAGAAAGCTCGCACATGGCGCATCATCTCGCTGCGCGCCCGATAGCCATGTACAGCCATTTCACGCTGGGGCCGATTGCGCTGATCATTGGTGCATTCCAGTTTTTACCTCTCGGTGGAACCAGGAAGCCCATTTGGCACCGGCATGTTGGGCGCTTTTATGTGATTTGCTGCATTGGTGCAGGGCTAGCTGGCGTTTGGATGGCATTCGACAGTGTTACCGGGCTTGTGTCCGGTGCCGGTTTTTTCCTGCTGGGTTTGTTCTGGCTCATCACCACAAGCATGGGATATGTTAGGGCACGAGCGGGAGACTTCCTTTCTCACAAAGACTGGATGGTCCGCTCTTACGCGCTGACTTACGGCGCTGTTACACTTCGTATCCAGCTCGGGCTCGCGATCCCGTTCATGGGGTATGAGTTCTTGGATGTATACCCGATTATTGCCTGGAGTGCCTGGGTGCCAAATGCCCTGTTCGCAGAATGGCTTACTCGGCGTTCTATGCGGCCGAAGCCTCAAGCAGCTGAATAGTGCCTGTTTCGGCATCCATCCTTGCTCGGGTGCCGATGGGCATGATCTGGTTGCCAGAGATATGGCCAAACGGTGAACCATAGAAAGCGGGCTTGCCGGTCTGTTTGCAATAGTGGTCAAATATATCCATCAGGGCAAAAGCGCCGTACCCGTCCCCGTCATTGCCGACGCGGGTGAACCCCCCGAACACGATGCCTGCAACTTCATCAAGTACGCCGCTGAGTTGCAGTGTAGATAACATACGATCAACCCTGTAGATGGCTTCGCCAACATCTTCGAGGAACAGAATTTTGCCGCGCATATCCGGCATGTAGGGGCTGCCAGCTAACGCTGTCAGGACCGTCAGGTTTCCACCGACAAGTGAACCCTCGGCCACGCCCGGTACAACAGTTTGAATGCGCAGGTCATGCTGAGCGAGCGTGTCAAAATCTGGCACGGGATTTTTGATCGTTGGCATACCACCGTCGAACAACAGGGATTTGGCCGCTGCGGCGACAGCAGGGCGCCAGCGTGACGTACCATTAGGCCCATGGAAAGTGGTCATGCCGGTGCGGGCATAAATGGCGTTAAGCAGTGCGGTGATATCGCTGTAGCCGATAACCACCTTCGGATTCCTGGCGATGACATCAAAATCCAGAAGGGGCAGCGTGCGTGCAGCACCCCAACCGCCCGTCAGGGCAAAGATGGCTTTCACTTCAGGATCTTGAAACGCATCCATGATGTCTGCGGCGCGCTCTTCATCCGTGCCCGCTAAATAACCGTGGCGCTCCCGTACATGCGCCGCAAACGTAGGCTTCAGGCCAAGGCCCTGCATATTTTCTTTAGCGATATCGAAGCGCACGCGCTCAAAAATGGCGCCGGCTGGCGCGATCAGGCGTACTTCGTCACCGGGCTTCAGGGCAGGCGGTTTTGAATTGCCGGTTTGTGCGTTCGAGGTTTTACCTGATCCGAGCGCTAATGCGGCGGTAGCAGCTATTGTTCCTGCCAAAAATCCCCGTCTGTGCATGGTGATTGCTCCCCGCGATTGGTCTTTGCTGAACTATGCCAAGGTTGGCCGAACCTGTCACCCCAGGCTTTTCGATGGTCGCCGACCCCTTGTGAGGTTTCCTGCCGGAGAGCGGTTAAAAGTTCTTCTGCTTCAGTTTGGCTATTGCCCAAATACCTCAAGAGGCCATTTGTCAGCATGCCAGTCCTGTGAATGCCGGCCGAACAGTGAATATAAATGCTTTCGCCTTGTTCTAGCAGCGCTTTCATTTCCGAGAATAATTGCCTGGCTTCATTGTCACGGGCGGCAGGCAATGGGTCACCTCCCTCCATCGGAAACCAAAGCCAGGTCAATTCATGTGACAGGGCTAGCTTTTCGACGCTCTTTGCGCCTTCGCTATCTGTCAGAAGGGTCAGCAGGTGAGTTGCCCCCTGAATTTTCAGGGCTTCAGTTTTCTTCTTTGAGGGCCGATGGCCGACACAGAGTTGCCCGCCCAAGACCGGCTGCCACGGTATGGGTTCCATCGTCCTCAAAAGAGCCAAACGGCCCTTTATTCTGCCAAACAGGGGGCCAACTGATTGCGGCTCGATTTGCCGCCAGTTTTCAGCTCTTTCGGTGAGCTTAACACCTTCAGCAATGGTGCTGTCTATGTCGGACACCGTGGCCTTATTTAACCAGCTTTCGGCTTGCTCAAAAAATATGTCGATGTCTTTTTCGCTCATGAAGGCGTCTTTCCGATCAAAGAGACATGGTGCAAAATCGCATTCACATTTGCCACCCCAAATTCTGTTGCCTTGTCGCTCGAACCATCCCGCTCTACACTTCTTCAGGGCTAGGGAGAGCAACTATGTTGAAGAAAATTCTGGGCGGGCTATTTGGGATCGTCATTCTCGGCGCCATAGGGCTTTGGGCGTTTTGGCCTAAAGGACTGGTGGTGAATGGTCCACTTCTGGATTTTTTGACCGGCCGACAGGCTGAAACACCAACGGCTGATGTTTTGCAAGATCGCTTTAAATTGCCCGAAGGTTTCCGCATCGGTATTTTCGCGAGCGACATCAATAACGCACGTACATTGGCCGTTACGTCTGCAGGTGATGTGCTTGTCACCAGCATGAGGCCCGGCGAGGTTATCTTGCTGCATCGCGACGAAAATGGTGACGGCGCGGCGGACGGCAGAAGTGTGATTGCCAGTGGGCTTGATTGGCCACACAGTATCGCGCTCCATAACGGTTATCTGTACATAGCGGAAACCACACAAATTGTTCGCGGTCGTTTTGACCCGTTGGCACGGCAAATCGGCGATTTGGAGGTTGTATTCGATGGCATGCCGCCTGGTGGTAATCACCGGACCCGCTCCATCGGCTTTGACCCTGATGGTGCCTTGTATGTGACGGTGGGCTCAAGCTGTAACGTGTGCATAGAGGAAGAGCCTTACCGCGCCACCATGCTGCAGATGAACGCGGACGGCACCGCTATGAAGACCTATGCCACTGGCCTCAGGAACAGTGTTGGGTTTGATTGGCGGCCAGAAACAGGCGGCCTTTATGCAACCGACAATGGACGTGATCTCCTCGGTGATAACACACCACACTGCGAATTGAACTTGGTAGAAGGCGGTTCGGATTATGGTTGGCCCTGGGCTTATGATGACCAGCAGCCAGATCCGGACTTTGGCCCGGGCAACGCAGACAAAGTTGCGGCCTCCAAACCGTTGTTGCATGGTTTTGGTGCTCATACTGCACCCCTGGGCATCCGGTTTTTTGACCCTGCTACCGCGCCAGCAGGTTATAAGGATGCGGCCTTAGTCGCGCTACACGGCTCTTGGAACAGAAGCGAACTTGCAGGCTACAAAGTGGTTTCCCTGCATTTTGATGGTGACGCGGTTAATCAGCGAGATTTTTTGACTGGTTTTGAACTCAATGAAGATGTGATTGGCAGGCCCGTTGAAATGGCATTTGGCCCAGACGGGGCGATTTACCTCTCAGACGACTATGCCGGGGTCGTATACAAAATTGGCTTCGGTAATATCGCTGTCCCTGGCTTTGCATTGGAAGCAAGACAGCTTTTGGACCCGCTTGCGGAATTAGATGCCATGACGGTTGCTGAACTGTCCGGCACAGGCGTGGGCTTATACAGCGATTATGGTTGTGCCAGCTGCCATGACCCGGAGGCTGCGGCAGACGGTGTCCAGGTCAAAGAATTACAGGCTCTAGCAAGCCGTTATACAATTGACGATTTGAAAGGCTTGTTCGCCGCACCGCCCGGGCCAATGCCAGCGTTTGAATTCAGTGACATGGAGGCTCAAGCCCTTGCCGTGTATCTGCTTTCGGAGTTTGGCGATTAAATGACTGACCTGAACCTTTTTTGTGCATGAATTCGGACTACCTCCTGCAATGTCATGCATTTCGGGAGCCTCGCACATGATTAAAGTCCACCACTTGAACAACAGTCGCTCGCAACGAATTCTCTGGTTTCTGGAGGAGTTGGGTGTTGAGTATGAAATCATCAATTACACCCGTGACCTTGAGACCAATCTGGCGCCTGACAGTTTGAAAGAGGTGCATCCGCTCGGTAAGTCGCCAGTCATTGAAGATGGCAACGTCAAAATTGCGGAATCCGGTGCCGCCACTGAGTATCTGGCGCACACCTATGGCGATGGGCAGTTTTCTGTCGCGCCGGGTGAAGCGGACCACTGGACTTATGTCGAGTGGCTTCACTATGCCGAAGGTTCGTTAATGCTGCCGCTGTTATTGAGGCTTTACACCAGCCGCCTTGGTGATGCCGCCGAACCCTTGGCCCCGCGTATTCAAAGTGAAATCGCGAACCATTTCACATACACAGCACAAAGCCTGGGCGAGAAAGAATTCTTCGCAGGTGGCAAGCTCACGGGTGCAGACATCCAAATGAGTTTCCCGCTTGAGGCCATGCATGCTCAAGGTGGCTTGGCACATTGGCCGAATTTGGCCGCCTACGTTGATCGCATTCATGCGCGCCCAGCTTACTTGCGCGCGTTGGAGCGTGGCGGTGAATATGCGATGGGGCCTAAAAAGGCTTAAAGAGCGCAGTCCAGAATGAAGGGCTCAAACACCGAACCCATAATGAAACGATTTCCAACGGGGGCAGCGACACTAGCCCCCGACATTGGGTTGCCGTCCGAGAGATAAATTTCTGTCGCTGACAGATTGCCCTCGTCGTTAGAGACGGAAAAAACCTGTGAAGCAGACCGTTTCGCAGCATCACCGGCATGGGCGAGAAAATCGAACGTTTTGGGATGAGACACCAGCCAAAGTGTACCGTCATCGCCAATCTCAATATTGTCGAGCCCGCTATCTATTTCGAGCTCACCTGAGAGTGATAGCCGTCCTGTGCGCGGATTGATGGAATAGGCAGACAAGCGCTTACCTGTAGTTTCTGCGACATAGAGGGTGCTTTTGTCCCGACTTATCTGAACGCCGTTCGCATAAACCAGGTCACCCAGGATCTTTTCGGTTTCGCCTTTGTGGCCAAGCAAAATACCTGACCGCGCTAACCTGCCATAAACTTCCAAAGTGCGTCCAAGGTCGGTGGTGCTACCCTGATCAATTGATGCAAAGAATGTTTCTGGACCGAACGCAGCCACGTCATTAAGGCTGATGGGGTCCCTGGGGGCAACAGACGCGATGTGGTTGAGTATAAGACCATTTATTTCAAATATGTCTATCTGACTTGACTGTCCGGATACCGACCCATCCTCAGCGAGGATTGGGGGGTGGTTTACAACAAACAACCTATCATTCAGCCCGGAATTTTCCGGGGCTTTCCATAAGCTTATGCCGTGTGGATGAAAATCGCCCTGATAGGTGCTGAGCATTTTCGCCGGCACTTCGAATGTGCCTGGTAAATAGAGATAAATCCCGCCGTCATGTGTTCCTTCAACCGCGAGTTTCCGTCGATCCATGGCCGAGACATAGGCTATGCCCGTGTCTGGGTCGACGGTAATGTCTTCTGCACCAACAACGCCTTCAACAACTCTGCATTGCCCGCCAAAATGAGGCTCGATCGTTTTGAAAACTCCCGCACTATTCATGGTTTGAATAACAAATCCCCCCATAAGCAATATTGCCACGAGCGCACCAACCAGAAATTTATTTTTCACCGAAAGTCTCCCATTCCTGTCGAAGACAGTATCAATAGCGCATAGATCAGGCAATTGATCTGCCTCGTTAACCCTTTTTTTGAAAATCCTGACTACAATCAGCCCAGCTCACAAGTGATTAGTAGTTAGGGTTCAAGTTTGACTTATCAGCATTTGATACAGTGTTTTGCTTTGTTCATGTTATGGAGCACATCATCTGCTCGTGCTGAACCACTAATCATTTATACCGAGAATTACCCGCCTTATAACCTCTTGAATAACAAGGGCGATGTGGTTGGTTTGGCCACCGAAAAAGTGCACCAGGTTATGAAGGCAACTGGCCTTGACTACGAAATCAAACTGGTTCCTTGGGCTCGCGCGGTTCACTTTACTCAGAATAACTCTAACGCTCTCATATACAGCATTACGCGCACGCCAGCGCGCGAAAGCGACTTTGATTGGTTGGTGCCTTTGGCGGAGAGCAGCTTTTATGTATTCAACCGAGACAAAGACGTTCGTTCGGTTAATCTTGATTCCATTCGCGCCGGTGAATTCACAGGTGCCTGCGTTTCTAATGACCTGGGCTGTGAGTTGTTTCGCGCAATTGGCATGCCTCAGGCCAACATCTTGCGTATCGCAGATAATTATACAGCTGATTTTAGAATGGTAATGGCCGAGCGGGCGGACTTATACATCAGTGATATCAACGTGAATGAACGTTTGCGTTTATCGGAGGGGTTTGACCCTGCCCTGACCAAACCAGCGATGCGTCTGGTTGGCCAAACCGGATTTTACCTTGCCGGTGGCAAAAACCTCAATGCCAACGCGCGGCGCGCCATCATCAACGCTTATAACGCATTGATGCAGTCAAAATCATATCAATTGGTTGACCCACAACAAGCGTCTACAGACTCTTCACCATAGGACTCGCTCAACCGCTGGCTCCGATGAGTCTGTCCATGTTCGAACATAAATTTGTTCGAATATGAACAGGTCTTAAGTTTAGCGTCGCTGTTTTCAGATATAACGCATTGAAAAATATAAGTTATTTTTCAGTGTGTCTTAGGCATGCCATTTGCTGGGTGAAGGGCAACACCAGACCATTGATGTGCACTCTTCCGCACTCAAACTAACACTCGCGAGGCAAGCTAAATGCTATTCAACTATTTTTCCGTTTCGTTCAGAAATCTTCTCAAACATAAATTGTTTTCGATTGTGAATATTGCGGGCCTCTCTGTGGGGCTTTCAGCCGTATTGCTGATCAGCCTCTATATCTGGGACGAGGTTAATTATGATACCTACCTCACGGGCAGTGGTAATATTCTCAAATTGGAAACACATACAAACTTCCCCGGTCGAGGCCCTCGCGATAATTCTGTAACGGGTGGTGCTGTGGCTCCGGGGTTGCTTGCAGAACATCCTGAATTAATCAAAAACTCAGCCCGTATGCTACTTCGCAGGCAAACTGTCACTATCGGGGAAGAAGGATTCAGCGAGCTTGTTTACCGTGCAGACGCCAGCGTGTTTAAGCTATTTGATTTGGAGATGGTGGCTGGTGATGCAGATACTGCGCTGGCTGACGCCGCGAATGTCGTTTTGTCTCGTTCAACGGCCGTCCGCTACTTTGGGCGAGCCAATGCTATAGGGGAGACGCTGCGTTTGGACGATGGCAGAGACTACCGAGTAAGCGCGATTTTTTCGGATTTTCCAGAAAACACCCATGTTCGCCCAAACATGATGTTTCCAATCGTTCCCGGTAACACCGACCTTGTGTCCCATGACGAAGGCTGGTGGTCGCTTGGTTATTATAGCTATATTGAGCTTCAAGAGGGCGTGGAAGCGGCATCATTGGCACCCGTTATATCTGATTTCATTAATCGTCACCTGGAACCGCCCGTTGAGGGCGTGGTGATGAGCGAGCAATACAACTATAATATTATACCGATGGGGAATGTGCATTTTGAAACGGCGGCGGCGGATGCTGGAAATGCGCTTCTATTGCAGGGTTTCGCTGCAATTGCCCTGGTGATTTTGTCGATTGCCACCTTCAATTTCATGAACATGTCAATCAGCCGAACCATGACGCGTACGCGCGAAGTGGCAGTGCGCAAGGTATTTGGGGCAGGACAGCGCAACATTATTAATCTGCTACTAAACGAAACTCTTCTTACGGTCCTTATATCTTTGTTGCTTGCCGTGGTGATAACCGAAGCTTCGTTATCATGGTTCAATGGATTTGTGGCCAAGCTGATGGATCTTGGCACGCTTGCAACCCCAGAGTTTGCTCTAGCTCTAATCGGTCTTGTTTTTTTGATGTCTTTTGGTGCCGGATTCTATCCAGCCAAAATTATGGCTGATTTACGACCTGCGACGGTATTGCGTGGCGGACGTTCCGCCAGTCGAAACATGTCCAGGCTCGCGAAGGTGCTTGTGACAGTTCAGTTTGCCGTTGCGATTGGATTGATGATCACAGCTACAGTGATTTACCAGCAGATCAAGTTCAGCCAGTCGATGGACTCGGGATATCAAAAAGAAAACATGCTTTTGCTCCAAGGATTGGGACACCCAAGCGTCGCGCGTTCGCAAGCCGCAATCGCAGACCGTATTGCGGCTATTTCGGGGGTCACTGACGTCGCGCTGGTAGACCAGGCACCGGGCGGTCGCTATGGCTGGATGGAAGGCATCAGCACTGTGGACGGTGAACAGCTTGACCAGCCCATCGCCATTCGCGGTGTGTCTGTCGGGGATAATTTCCTCGAAGCATTTGGAATGCAGCTTGTCGCTGGTCGTGCGCTGACAAGTGAGCGAGAAGCCGACATCAGTCAGGCCCGTGGTGCAGAAGAGGCCAAAGAAGCCTATAATATTCTGGTCAACGAACAGGCCCTTCGAACGCTTGGACTTGGTTCCGCTCAAGCGGCGGTTGGCAAAATGCTTGGTAACTTCACTATTGTTGGTGTTTTGCGTGACTATGTTTGGGGCACTTCAAGAGGCACGACACCGCCAGCTATGTATGTCATGAACCAAACCGCGTACCGCATCCTGGCTGTGCGGTTTAAAACCAACGATGTCCAGGCGTTAACCGCAGCGATTGACCTTGAATGGGCGGGTCTGGTCCAAGGGCAGCCAGTGCGCCGCGAGTTTATGGATGATCGCATCGCCAACTTGTATCGGCTTGAGGTTCAACAGGGCGAGCTGTTTGCGCTGTTTGCCGGCTTGTCAATTTTGGTGTCTTGCATCGGATTGTATGGACTGGCGTCCTTTACGGTTGCTGGCCGCACTAAAGAAATCGGCGTGCGCAAAGTTCTGGGGGCGAGCACCAGCAAAGTAACACGACACATTCTTTGGGACTTTTCAAAACCCGTATTGCTCGCAAACTTAATCGCCTGGCCAGCAGCCTTTTACTTGGCGCGCGAATGGCTGGCGGAGTTCACCTACTCGATTGAGCTGAACGCATTTCCATTTGTGGGGGCTGCGATTTTGGCGCTACTTGTTGCCAGCTTCACTGTAGGCGGGCATGCGATCAGGGTTGCCATTGCAAACCCAATAGCGGCTTTGCGGACCGACTAGAAGGACTTAGCCTCACTGCGATTGGAGCAGGGCTTCTAACAAAGTGGCCGGCTTGAACGGCTTAATGACATAGCCGTTCAAGTCATTTTCAGCGCAGTCTTTTTGTGTTTCTTCCTCTGAGCTTCCGGTCATCGCGATGATGGGAATTTCGCTTAAATTAGGTTCAGACCTAATGGCCCGTGCCACATCCAAACCGCCCATGTCTGGCAGGTGTAGGTCCAGCAAAATTGCGGTGAACTGGCCAGAGGTGACTTTGCTAATTGCCTCTGCTCCCGATGAAGCGAAATCAAATGTGGCACCTGAGGGTTCCAAAATCCTGGAGACCAGCATTTGATTGATTTCATTGTCCTCAACTACAAGGATGTCAGAGCCGCCAAGTCCTCCATTCTGGTTTTTTGCTTTATTAGAACGGACGCTGTGTGTGCTGGTGCCGGGTTCCTTTGGTGCTGTTGTTATGGTGCCCATCTGCACTTCAAATGAAAAACAGCTGCCTTTTCCAACTTCACTGTCCACCTGAATGCTGCCACCCATCATTTCTACCAGATCTTTGCTTATGGCAAGGCCAAGGCCGGTTCCCCCAAACCGCCGAGCAACGGAAACATCGGCCTGTGTGAATGATTGAAACAGTTTGCTGAGCTGGTCGTTTGTCATGCCGATTCCGGTATCACTGACACTGCATAGCATTATAGACATCTCAGCATCGTGTGAGCGGACCGAAAGTGAGATCGTTACACTTCCTGCTTCGGTAAACTTTACAGCATTATTTGCGAGATTTACCAAAATCTGGCTCAAGCGAGTTGGGTCCCCGACCATCGTCTCCGGCAACTGTGCTAGGCCTTCAATGTTTAACGCGAGGGATTTTTCTTCCGCTTTGGGGCTGATCACCGCCCGCACACCTTCAAGCACCTTATGGGGCGAGAACTCAATTTGCTCCAGTTCAACCTTACCGGCTTCAATTTTGGACATATCAAGAATGTCATTGAGAAGGTCGGTCAGCATGTTGCCTGATTTATGGATGCTTTCGACATATCCTTTTTGTTTTTCGTCGAGCTTGGTGTGCAGCATCAATTCACTAAAGCCAATGATAGCATTCATGGGGGTGCGGATTTCATGGCTAAAATGTGCAAGAAAATCAGACTTGGCCTGGCTGGCCAACTCGGCTTTTTCCGTGGCAATTCTCGCTTCGTCCCTGTCTCTTCTGATAGTGGCGATGCGATGAGCGATGCCAATGGACAGGATAATCGTTTCAAGCGCCATACCGATTGACATTCCATATTCCACTAGTGCGGAATGTGGAATGACGTCAAACCCCCGCAAAATACGAAGGGAAACACCGGCAATAGGTAAGATCCAACCCGCAAGATAAAAATGGCAGCCTGGCTTTTTTGGCGGAGTGCAACTGTCAGCGTGGCGACAATTGTGACGATGCCGACCGCCGACATCAGGTTGAACCATAAGTCTATGGTGTCAGCGTGCCAACCACGCGCACTGACATATAAAATGGCACTTGCGAGATAAAGCCAGCCAACGCCCTTCGCGACGGCTTGCCATGTTTTGGAAAGAATTCCCTGCTCAAGAAAGGAGCAAAGGAAATATAGGCCAACCAGCCCATTCAACCCCAAGGACAGAATGGTGACATTCATCTGCATTCCAACGCTTACGGTGCCGGGGAAAAAGTAAGCCAGATGGCCATAGGCGAAGAAATTGTATGCAAGTACCGAGAAAACAAACAGGCAATAGTGGAGATGAAAGTTGAAGCGCAACACGGCTGCCAGGGCGAGATTGTAGCAGAGCATTGCGACCAAAACACCGAGGATTGCTGTCGTTAGAATGCGTCCCATATCGACGCTATCTGCCCAACTCTCAGATTTCACAAAGTTGATCTGTCTAAATAGTTTTATGGACGACGGGTTCTGTAGACCAACCAGAATGGCACTTACTGGGCTACCTCGCGCCGGTGCTTTAAACGTCACGAAGTTGCCCGTTGACCAATAGGTGTCGAAGTCGTACCGGCCTGCGTCATACGTCTGGAAGTGGCCATCCTCGTAATGTATTTGCACCACCGCCCGCTCGACCCAGTGGCGGAATATAGCTAATTCATAGTCGGTGTTTGCCACCGGGTTGACCGTTCCAGCGTCCAGCGAGAGCCAGACCATATGGTTGGCAGGTGTGGGGTCTGTGCTGCAGTCGGCGCCATCAACTGAATTGAGCATCGAAGGATAGCTGGGTTGTACAGTAGTGGAAAAATGGCACGCGCCCGCCAGCAAATTAGCCGGGGCAGTCGCGGCGAGCGCAGATTGGCTGAATAGTGCACAAAACGCCAGTATGATTGACAGCAACAGCTTTGCAGCATGCTGGCTGAACAGCTTATTCATTCCCGCAACCCGATCCTCAATGTCGTGCAAGGATAAACTAGATTGATTGCAGGTCTGTGGCAATTTTTTCTAGAAAGTTGTCCGCACTTTTAGGATTGAGCCCAATAGTGCGGACCGGATTGAAAGTCCCATTATGCCTAAGCGACCTTTGCCGACCTTTCGTTTTGGAAACGCAACAGGTCTTCAATTGTGACCACCGGCATGCCCTGATTTTTGGCAAATGCAACGACTTCCCGTAAGCGAGCCATGCTGCCATCTGGGTTGGTCAATTCGCAAAGAACCGCGGCTGGCGACAAACCTGCCATTTCAACAAGAGCTATCGAGGCTTCAGTGTGCCCCGGGCGTGCCTGAATGCCGCCCGGGTGGGCGCGCAAAGGAAAGATATGCCCCGGTCGTGCAAGGTCATCGGCACTGCTTTGCGGGTCAATTGCAGTTCTGATGGTTTGCACCCGGTCTGCAGCAGAAACGCCGGTTGTTACGCCCTTCTTTGCTTCAATTGATACGGCGAAAGCGGTGCCCATGCTGGAGGTGTTGTCGCGCACCATTTGCGGCAACTTCAACGCGTCCAAGCGCTTGGCTGTTAGTGACAAGCAAACGATGCCGGTACACTCACGGATCATCAGCGCCATTTGTGCGTTCGTGATTGTTTCTGCCGGGAAAATTAGGTCTCCTTCATTTTCACGATTTTCGTCATCAACAACCAAAATGCCGCCCCCAGCTGCTAACTGGCTTATGGCATTTTGCACCCTTACGTCCGGAGTGCCGAATTCGTCTAGATCAGGTTTGGGATTAGTCTGATTCATTGGTTTTGTTCCTATCTTAGGGTCCAAGAATCAGGGCGTGTATAGAGGTTGGCATAGTATCAGCACTTGCTGAAACCATGCTTAGAGGCTGAAGACAACTTGTCACCAACCGCTTCTACTCTCTCATCCGGACTATACCGTCGGCTCCGGAATTGCACCGGATCTGCTGACACTGAACGTAGGTTCAGCCGCTCGCGGGCTTGCCCAATGGGCTTACCGCCGGTCAGGAATTTCACCTTGCCCTGAGTATAAGCTATCTGGCCATGCGACAACCGCAATGACCAATCAGTGATATAGTATGAACCACGTGGGTTACCAGTCCCACTCGTCTTCTTCATCATGAACAACGGTTGCGAAGAGGTCATAATCATCGCTGTCGTCGATATGGGCCATAACCATATCACCAGGTGACAGGCCTTCTGCACCGCGTATGTGGACTTGGCCGTCAATTTCCGGCGCATCAGCATAGGTCCGGCCAGTCGCGCCACCTTCTTCATCGACGTCGTCAATCAGCACTGCCATTTCAAGACCAACGCGTGCTTTCAGTTTGGCAGCTGAAATTTCCTGACTTACCGCCATGAAGCGCTCCCAGCGCTCCTGTTTGAGTTCTTCGGGCACAGGGTTTTCGAGTTCGTTCGCCGCTGCCCCTTCAACCGGCTCATACTTGAAGCAACCAACGCGGTCGAGCTGTGCCTCCTTAAGCCAGTCCAGCAAATACTGGAAGTCTTCCTCAGTTTCGCCAGGGAAACCAACAATGAAGGTGGAGCGAATTACGATTTCAGGGCAAATGCTGCGCCATTTTTTAATGCGCTCAAGCACTTTTGCATCGTTCGCTGGGCGGCGCATGGCACGCAGCACCTTGGGGCTTGCGTGCTGGAAAGGAATGTCCAGATACGGCAGAATTTTACCTTCTGCCATTAGCGGGATCACGTCATCCACATGGGGGTAGGGATACACATAATGCAGCCGCACCCACACGTCCAAGTCACCCAGCGCATCGGCGAGGTCTGTCATGTGGGCGCGAATGTTCCGGTCTTTCCAGGTCTCGGTTTGATGTTTCAAATCAAGGCCGTAAGCGGATGTGTCCTGGCTGATGATCATCAATTCCTGGGTGCCAGCTTCCACCAGTTTTTCCGCTTCGCGCAGAACCGCCCGAATGGGCCGCGAGACCAGATCGCCGCGCAGACTTGGGATAATGCAGAACTTGCAGCGGTGGTTGCAGCCCTCAGAAATCTTCAGGTACGCAAAATGCCGCGGTGTCAGCTTTAGCCCGGCCGGTGGAACCAGGTGCACGTAAGGCTCATGCGGCTGCGGTGCTGCTTTGTGCACTTCGCCTACTACTTGCTCATATTGCTGGGGGCCGGTTACAGCGAGCACATCTGGCGCAACTTCGCGCACTACGCCTTCGTCCACGCCTAAACAGCCGGTTACGATCACCTTGCCATTTTCATTCATGGCTTCCTTGATGGCGTTGAAGCTTTCTTCCTTGGCGCTGTCGATAAAACCACAGGTGTTCACGATCACCACATCGCTGCCCTCATACTCAGGCGATATTTCATAGCCCTCTGAGCGAAGCTTGGTGAGGATGCGTTCACTGTCCACAAGCGCCTTCGGGCAGCCGAGCGAGACAAAACCAACTTTTGATGCATGCGTATTCATGGCGCGGCTCATACAGCCAGAGGCTCGCAAAAGCCAGTGCTTTGCATAGGGTCGACACCGTTGAAACTTATGGGTTCAGATTGTGTTTGGCGGCAATGTCACGAAATGCTTGTTTGTTTTTCAAGACTTCTGCATAGACCCAGCGGTAATTGGGCTTCTTCCTAAGCACACGCTCTGCCTCAGCTTCCCCCACAAGGCGCGCCATAACGTCAAATTCCTGAACACCCACAATGAGATGCACATAGGTACTGAACTCGTTGACTGCCCCGCCACGTCGCGGCCCAGGCACACTGGGGTATAGAGTTTTGAGGTCCTCAATGGCTGCATTCATGTTTGGCGTTAGCACACTGCCAAGCCAATGCAGCTGCTCATGCAGAAAGATGGAAAAAGCGCTGTTGTCGTCATCAAGATAGACGGCGTTAATGGTCAGGATCGGGTGACTGTGCGGTGCGTCATACTCGTCAATCATCACCGAATAGGTGAAGATATGGTCGCTGACCTCGTATGTATCCAGCATGCGCCGAAGTTGTGCCGCCGCAGCCTGCTCCTTTGGTGTGTTGTTCTTAAGCCGGATGTCAAAATCGGAGGATGCAGCCCACGCCGTGGTTGGCAGCAGGAATGACAGGCAAAGGAAGAGATGAACAAATCGCATTCGAGGCTCCAGAATTGGCCTGATGCTAAGCGTAAATTCGGTCACCTGCTAATCACTTGCGTGTTAGGCATGTTTCAAGAAAAGCACTTTTGGACAGGAAGCTGCAGCCTCAGAGCCATATGAAGAGACTGCAAGACAAAGGAAAAATCAGTGGCCGACCAAACACACTCTAGTCACGACAATAGGATTGAACGCACACTTGCGTTCATAAACAGCAATTTGGACAGGCCACTGAACATCGATCAATTGGCAGCAGTTGCTGCAATGTCCCGTCACCACTTCCAGCGGTCATTCAAAGCCTCAGAGGGCACTTCCGTTGCCCGTTATGTGCAGAAAAAACGACTGAAACGGGCCTGCTTTCAACTCGCCTTTCACCAGTACAAGCCCGTAACAGAAATTGCATTCGACGCCCAATACGGTTCGCCGGAGGCTTTTTCCAAGGCCTTTGCCAAATCATTTGGGGTTTCGCCTCGGCAATTCCGACTAAGTCCCAATTTTTCCTTTTGGTCAGAGCATGAATCAAACTGTCATCAAAAGGAGCAAGCGATGAACATAGATATTGTGAATTTCGAAGCGATAAATTTGGCTGTGCTAGAGCACAGAGGACCATTGAACCGGGTGCATATAACACTTCAGCAATTTGTTGCTTGGCGGAAAGAATTGGGTCCTTCGCCAAAAACCAGTCGCACGTTCAACATTTATTATGATGACCCGGAGCTTATTGCAGCGCAGAACTATCGGATGGATGTTGGAGCGGAGCTGTTTTCAACCCTAAAACCAAATGATTTTGGTGTTGTGAAAAAAACCATTCCAGATCTTTTGTGCGCCAAACTACGCCAATTTGGTTCGTGGAACGGTCTTGGTACCTCCATGAGGCACCTTTGTGCGGATTGGCTCCCGGCAAGCCAGTATGAGGCTGACGCGTTTCCCATATTTGTCCAGCGCATCAACCTGTATCCGGACGTGCCGGAAAGTGACCTCATAACGGATATCTATCTACCCATCACGAACAAGAAAGGTGCTTAGTCATCAAGACCAACAAGGGCACGGGCGAAGTCACGGGGGTCGAAGGGTTGTAGGTCTTCGATGGCTTCCCCAACGCCAATCGCGTGCACGGGCAGACCGAATTTGTCGGCGCAGGCCACGAGCACACCACCGCGGGCAGATCCATCAAGCTTTGTCATAACGATGCCAGAGATGTTGGCGATTTTCTGGAACACTTCTACCTGATGCACGGCGTTCTGTCCGGTTGTCGCGTCGAGCACAAGAACAGTATCGTGCGGGGCACCATCCAGTTTTTTACCAATCACACGCACAACTTTTGCCAGTTCTGCCATCAGCTCATCACGGTTTTGCAGGCGGCCTGCAGTATCAATGAGGAGCACGTCCACATTCTCGGCAATAGCGCGCTCCATCGCCTCGAACGCGAGCGCGGCGGCATCCGAACCAATTTCTTTGGTAATCACCGGCACGCCAACACGGTCGCCCCATATCTGCAACTGCTCTACAGCAGCGGCGCGGAACGTGTCACCGGCGGCCAGCATCACGCTTTTGCCCTCGTCTTTGAACTTCTTGCCAAGCTTGCCAATGGTGGTGGTTTTACCGGCACCGTTCACGCCGGCCATAAGGATCACATGGGGCTTGTTCGCAGGCTCAACAACAAGTGGTTTGGCAACGCGTCCAAGGATGGCTTCCACTTCCCACGCAACGATATCTTTGACTTCTTCGTCAGTGATTTCCTTGTTGAACTTGTCTTTGGCAAGCGCTTCGGTGACTTTGGCCGCAACATTGACACCGAGATCAGTGGTGATCAGAAGTTCTTCGAACTCCTCAAGAGTTTCGTCATCCAGCTTACGCTTGGTAAAAATCCCCGTGATACCGCCTGACATGGCACCAGAAGATTTTTTGAGGCCTTTTTTGAGGCGCGTAAACCAGCCAGATTTCTCTTCCTCTATTGCGGGTACTTCAGCGGCGACGGAAGGCGCGGCAGCAAGCTCATCGGCGAGGGGTTCGGCAACTGGCGTCGTTTCAATGGCAGGCTCTGGTTGCTGAGTTTCGTTTTCGGTTTTTTTTCCGCGCAGCCGTTGGAGCCAGCCTTGTTTTTCGTTATCGCTCACGCCTGATCCTTCATCAATTCGCCAGAGTTGCCGACATGCTGGCACCGTCAATACCAGTAAGTTTAACCGGTACGATGTTGCCGACGAGTTGGCTACCGCCACCCTCAATCGCAACTGGAATAAATTGCTCGCTGTGACCTGTTAACAAGCCGTTTTCGCCCGAGCGTTCAACAAGCACATTTGCTGTTGCGCCGATGCGGGCCTGCATCAGTTTATCTACTTGCTGCTCACCCAGAGAGCGCAGCCTCGCGGCGCGTTCTTTACGTATCTGTTTTGGTACTTTGTTGGGGATTTTTGCGGCGGGTGTGCCTTCGCGCTCTGAATAAGGGAATACATGCAGCCACGTCAGGTCGCATTCTTCCACAAGCCTTAGGCTTTGCTCAAACATCGCCTCGGTTTCAGTTGGGAAACCGGCGATGATATCGGCGCCGTAAACCATTTCTGGGCGTGCTTTGCTGACTGTGGTGCAAAACTCGATCGCCTGTTCGCGCAAATGGCGGCGCTTCATGCGCTTCAAAATCATATTGTCGCCGGCTTGCAGGCTAAGGTGCAAGTGCGGCATGAGGCGCTTGTCCCCGATGATCGCATCCATCAATGGCTCGTCAACCTCTATGCTGTCGATTGATGAAATGCGCAGGCGCGGCAGATCGGGCACCAGCGCCAGGATTTTTTGAACAAGCATGCCAAGCGTCGGTGTGCCCGGCAGGTCTTCTCCGTAGCTGGTGATATCAACGCCCGTGAGCACCACTTCATTATAACCTTGTTGCACCAGGTTTTTTATCTGGTTCACAACTTCGCCAATGCCTGTGGATCGGCTGTTGCCGCGGCCATAGGGAATCACACAAAAAGTGCAGCGGTGATTGCAACCGTTTTGAATTTGCACAAAAGCGCGGGAACGTTCGCCGAACCCATCTATAAGATGGCCTGCGGTTTCTTTGACCGAGAAAATGTCATTCACTTGCACACGTTCGGCGTGGGTCAGATTGAGGCCTTTGAAAGATTTGGCGTCCAGTTTTTCTGCATTGCCGATGATGGAGGTGACTTCTTCCATTTTGTCGAACTGGGCGGGATCAATCTGTGCGGCGCAGCCAGTGACCACAATGGGCGTGTCCGGGCGCTCGCGTTTCATGCGCCGTATGCTTTGGCGCGCTTGGCGCGTTGCTTCCGCCGTAACGGCGCATGTGTTGACTATGATGATGTCATTCAGGCCCGCATCTTCTGCGTGCCGGCGCATCACTTCGCTTTCGTATGCGTTGAGGCGGCAACCAAAAGTGACAACTTCGGGTTTGGCGTTCACAGCACTGCCTCCCCCTCAAAAACGAATGTTGCAGGACCAGTCATCTGGACCGAGCCGTCAGCAAGCCATTCAACCTCAAGCTCGCCACCGTCGAGGACAATGGTTGCTTTGCGGTCGACAAGGCCTTTACGTGTTGCTGCAACTACGCTCGCACACGCGGCACTGCCGCAGGCTTCGGTGATCCCTGCGCCGCGTTCCCACACCCGTTGGCGCAGTGTGGTGCCGCTTGCCTGCACGATCGACACATTAACACGTTCCGGGAAAAACGGGTCGTTCTCAATGCGATCGCCCAATGTTTCCAGGTCAATGGCGGCGACATCGTCCACAAAAAACACGGCATGCGGGTTTCCCATGTTAACAAGGCCTGGCGCGGACAGCGGTCCGCATTCAAACTCCGCCGCCGATGTGTCAGTTATATGTGCTACTGGGATTGCCGCCCAATCGGTACTGGCAGGTCCCATGTTAACCGAAATAAAGCTGCCGGCTGCTACGGCGTTCAGATGGCCCGCATCGGTTTCGATGCCAATTTTTGCTTTGCCGGTTTCGTTTAGCATCAGCTGACCAATGCACCGGGTGGCATTACCACATGCACCAACGCGGCTGCCGTCTGCATTCCAGATTTCCATGAAAATGTCGGTTGTCGTACTGTTGCGCAAAACGATCAGCTGATCGCAGCCAATACCGCGCCTGCGGTCTGACAGCTTGCGCGCACGTGCTTCAAACATTTCAAGCCCGCTTTCGCGCGCATCGAAAATCGCAAAGTCGTTTCCAAGCCCATGCATTTTTATGAATGGGTGCGTATGCTGTTCACCGGTCATGACGCGCTTATATGGGCACAAAAGCTGCGGAGTCTATCCTTTTTAACGGCAAATACGTTGCTTTTTGGCATGGTTTTTAGAAATGTGGTTGTGTGGGTAACTCTTCTAAGCATCGAGACTTAGGCTGGTGAAAAAACTGATCATTCATATGGGAGCACACCGCTGCGGCTCCACTGCCGTGCAATCCATGCTGCGTCGGGAACAGGCTCAACTTAGAGAAAATGGCATCAAAGTGCTGTTGCGCGCGGACATGGTAGCCGGTGGGCTAGATCTGCGCCGATTGCACAAATACCATTCAGTGAACCCAATTTGGAAAAGCAAACTGAACAGAACAGTTTTAGCTCTTGATGAGACCGATGCGCACACTTTGCTTGCGAGCGAAGAAAACTTGATGGGCACCATGCCTGCGGTTCGCAGCAAAGGGTTTTATCCACATTTTGGGCGACTGGCACGAGGCCTTGCAAAGTTGAGCACGATGGTGGAAGGAAAAGCAACCATCGAGCCGCGGCTGGTGATCCGCAGACAGGACAGGTACCTTGAGTCGGTCTACGCCTTTCGTGTTTCAAGGGGCTTTGGTCAAGACTTTGATACTTTCATAAAGGGCGTGACCAGCACCCCGGTCAGTTGGTTAAAGCTCGCACAAGCTTTGGCGGGTTTACCCGCCAGTGTGAATCCACAAATCGCACTCCTTGAAGCATGGCCAAAAGCGACAGCTGCTGACCAGGCGTTGGCATTTTTAATCGGTGAAAACACGCTGAATTTGCAAACCAAACGGCTTACAGGTAACACGCGGCACTCAGAGACGGCGCTGCGCCTTATGCTTGCGCTAAATCGGGCCCGGATCAATTGGCAAAAAGCTGACTGGAAGCAGGATGTCTTCGATTTGGTCGACATCTATCAAGATGAGCCCGAAGCAGATCTGATTTTTGCACTGAAAGACCGAATTCCGGAACGCCACTATGCGCGGCTAAAAGGAATATATTCTCCAAAAGCCAAATTATTCTTCAACGATGCTCAACGACAAGAGTTTTTGGCAGAGTTTGCCGAAAGTAACGCCGAAATGATGCGGATGGACATGGTTGTGTCGGCACCCAACACTTGGGACGGATAAATTAACCAAATACGATTGGTAAGAGCGCATAACACATTGCGGTAACCAGAAAAGTGCCAATCACATTGAGCCATAGTCCTGCCCTTGCAAGGGTCGGGATAGTGACATGCCCACTTGAATAAATTACAGCGTTTGGTGCAGTGGCAACAGGTAACATAAAGGCACAACTGGCGGCCATCGCAGTCGGCGCCGCAAGCATTAGTGGGTCTATGTTGCCGACAGTCGCAACTGCGGCAAGAACCGGCACCAAAGCCGCAGTGGTTGCGGTATTGCTCGTCAGTTCGGTCAGGAAAATGACCAGACCTACGATTGCAAAGATCAGCAAAACAAGCGGCGCCCCAGATAGAACCGCAAGACCCTCACCGATCCACACCGCCAGCCCTGTTTTTTTGATCGCTGCTGCAAGGCTTAAACCACCACCAAACAGAAGAAGAACTCCCCAGGGCAGTTTCACGGCATAGTCCCAATCAAGCAGGCGTTCACCGTCCCCCGTTTTTGCCGGGATCAAAAACATGGCAAGCGCCCCTGCGACCGCCACAACCATATTGCTAAAGCCCTCAAAGCCGGGAATTTTTCGGATCGCGAGCACTGATATCCATGCAAGTGCCATTGAGGCAAACACGATTGATACACGTTTCTCTGCCGCGCTTATGGGGGGCAACCCAGATAATTCTTTTGCAACAACCTCATCACCGCCCCGGGCTTCGTCCGCCGAAAAGGGAAAGGCAATTTTCGTGAGCACAAACCAAGCTGCAGGGATCATTACAGCTACAACAGGCACGCCGAACAACATCCATTCCAGGAAGCTGATCGACACGCCGCTCTCCTGCTCCATAAAGGCTACAACAAAGGCATTAGGCGGTGTGCCAATGATTGTTCCAAGACCACCGATTGAGGCTGACCAAGCGCATCCAATAAGAAGAGCAATGGTAAAGCGGTGCCCAAACGCTTTTTCTCCGAGCACTGTTTCAGCCACACTGAGTGCGATGGGTACCATCATCAGCGTTGTCGCAGTGTTTGAAATCCACATTGAAAGCAACGCGCTCGCAATCATAAACCCTGCAATAAGGCTAGCAGGATGCCCGCCCGCCCGTTTGAGGATGTTGAGTGCAATGCGCCTGTGCAGACCCCATCGCTGCATGGCCATGGCAGCAATAAAGCCGCCGAGTAACAAGAAAATAACCGGGTCAGTATAGGGGTTAGACGCTTCTCTAGCGGTTGAAACTCCCATCATCGGCAAAAGTACCAAGGGTAACATGCTGGTAGCGGGCACAGGCAGGGCTTCGGTTGCCCACCAAACAGCCATCAGGCCTATTATCGCAACAACATCCCATGCCTCGGGCGATAGGTT
This sequence comes from Kordiimonas sp., assembly GCA_963921265.3. Taxonomy (GTDB): domain Bacteria; phylum Pseudomonadota; class Alphaproteobacteria; order Sphingomonadales; family Kordiimonadaceae; genus Kordiimonas. The sequence goes on along the minus strand of OZ001196.2, from coordinate 1,588,440 downwards.
TGTGGGCCGGTCCAAAAACAGGAAAAGCAGAAATACTAGTGGCCCGAGTACCAAACCAACGTCTTGATAACGTGCCCGAGGGCGCCGCGGCAGAGAAAAATTTTCAGCCATAGGTAATTATTTACTCTTTTCCATTTAAGGTCTGTCGTTGTGAATATCCGCTATTGACATTAGTGTAAACGGGCCAGCAAAACAAAAGGTGGGTGTGGACGCAGTATGGTGGAGCATTCTAGCGACGACAAGAGGCCCGATAATTACGCCGATATCCCTTACAAGATTGACGAGTCAGATCCGGAGATTCGTCAAAAAGTAAGGATTGTTGTTGGGGAGTTATACTACCGTCAGTTTTTCATTCTTTGGGGCCTAACTTTTGCGTTTTACATTCTGGTAGTTGGCCGTGATTTACTGTCGGCTTCAGATGATGTGGCACTATGGCTTCATATTTCGAATTCGTCAGTTCTTGGCCTTCTGCTTGTCGTCTTGGGGCTTGAAAAAATGGGCAAGTTCGGTGCCCACAACATATATCTTACACCCATTCCCATTGGCATTGCGATGGTCATCAATGTCTATCTCCACGTTGTTTTGACAGGAAATGTGGATTACATCGCTCGTGGTCTGCTGGTTATCATGGCGTTCAGTGTTGTTGCCATGTTGCCATGGATATTCTGGACGCTGACAGGGTTTGCAACGATCGCCCATATAGGCATTTCTTATTCCATGCTCGGCTCTGAGAGCACCACTATGATTGGTGTCGGTATCGGTGCCATGATGGTTTCCTATGGTGGCTTCGCGGTTCGCTATAATTCCATTCTAGAACAGGCAAGACTTAATCATCTAAACCAGAGGCGGGCTGAAAAACTGGAACAACTCGCCAAGGCAAAAGACGAATTCATCGCCAACATGAGCCACGAGCTTAGAACACCCTTAACAGGCCTTATGGGAATGGTGGATTTGCTGGATAAAGCCAACTTGGCAAGTGAAGAACGTCACTATCTCAATACCGCAAAAAGCAGTGCGGAGACGCTTCGTGCAGTTATTGATGATGTCCTAAATCTTTCCAAGCTGGGTGCAGGTAAGCTCAAGCTTCAACTCGGCCCATTTGAGCTTGGCAAGCTTCTGTCAGAGGTCGCGGAAATGATGGCCGTTGGCGCCAAAGAAAAAGGCATTGCACTTGCCTTGAAACTGCCGGGTGACCCTTTCCCTCCGGTGGTTGCGGACCAGGGCAGGATTCGGCAAATCCTGTTTAATTTGCTGGGTAACGCCGTCAAATTCACGGATCAGGGTCAGGTGGTTTTTTCAGCGCAGTCTTTAGCGACAGATGCCAATAGCATTACGATAAGACTGAGTGTTGAAGACACGGGCCCCGGCATCGCACCAGAAAACCTGGAGCGGTTGTTCAAACGCTTTGAACAAGTTGATAGCTCCTCTACACGCGAGAAAGCTGGAACCGGTCTGGGGCTCGCGATCTGCACCGAGCTCGCCGAACTTATGGACAGCAAAATTCAGGTTGAAAGCACAGTTGGTTCTGGGTCCACTTTCTGGTTTGACCTGACAGTAGCGTTAGCTGAGCCTTCCCAAACGGTGCAAGCCAAAAAGCCAGCACAAGAGGTGAGCCAAGAAGACTTGGCGGCCCACGCCCTCAACATTCTTATTGCGGAAGACAACCCGGTGAACCAGATGCTTATCCGCAAACTGGTTACCAAAGAAAATTGGCAACCCAAGTTTGTGGATGACGGCCAAAAGGCGGTGGAGGCGGCAGCAAACCAGCAATTTGACCTCATATTGATGGATATTCAAATGCCGATTATGAACGGTGAGGCAGCAGCTGTTGCCATCAAACAGTCAGATGGTCCAAATAGTAAAACGCCAATAATTGCGTTAACTGCCAATTGTATGCCTGAGGACGTAGAGCGATACCTGAGTATTGGCATGGTCGATTCAATTGCAAAGCCAATCAAGTTCGACCAATTCTACAAAACCATCGTACAACACATAACAGATTAGCAGTTTGGGGAGGCTTGCTGCGTGTCGGTCGACGAAGAAACCAACGAAATTGAGATGCGTGTTCAGCGAGGGCTGAACAATATTTATCTGCGGCATCTCAGTAAAATTTCTCTGGTTATGTTCATCTATTATGCCTTCATCAGTTTTTCCCATTTTTTTGTGCTGGAGGGTGCAGCTCGCTATCCAATTTTGGCAGGGAGTGTTCTTGCTTCGTTGGCGGGCGGAACGGTTTATGCCCTTATTCGGCTTGAACGCATTTCCGCTGATCGGGCCCAGATTGCTTTTGTACCTGCGGGTATGAGTGCCATCATTGCCGTATTTGCCCATGTGTTTTTCAGTGGTGAATTGCTGCAGCTGACCAATGGTGCCTTCATAATGTTTGCGCTTGCGTTTTGCACGCTGTCTCCCTGGATTTTTGCTGGTCTGTTTATAGTTGCCAGCGCCCTTTACGTGGGGGCGCTCTATTCAGTGCCCGACCCTAACACGCTGCATTTTGCTTTTATGTATGTGGCGTTCTCGGCCATTTCTATCCTTTGCTTTGCGCTGCGATATCGAACGCTGTACGGCACCGAAAGATTGTTAATCTCGAACCGAAACAAAGCAGCAAAGCTCGTAGAAGCGTCCAAACGTATTCAAGAAAACATTGATGAGGTGAAAGCGTCAGCTGAAGCAGCTGAAAGAGCGAATGCGGCAAAAGATGTTTTTCTCGCCAATACGACGCACGAGCTGAGAACGCCGCTTACGGGCGTGCTTGGCATGATGGATTTCCTGTCCGCAACCGAGTTGAGTACAGAACAGCGGCAAGCAGTTGATGCTGCGCAGTTTAGTGCTCGGACCTTGTTAGTTGTCGTTAATGATCTTCTAGATGTTGCCAAACTGGACGCCGGCAAGCTTGAACTCAAGCCGGAACCCTTTGTACCAGCAACTGTCATCTCCCAGGTTGTTGATCTTTTGAATGCTAAAGCGAATGCGAAAGGGCTTGCTCTTTCTGTCCACGGATTAAAGCACGCCACTATGCCGGTTATTGGTGACCCGGTGCGTATAGGGCAAATCGTTTTAAATCTCACAGATAATGCCATCAAATTCACCGACGAGGGTGAAGTAGTTGTTGCAATAAAACTTCGGGAAAATGCCGATAACTCAGCCCTGAAAGGAAATGCCAACCTCCGGATTACGGTGCAGGACAGTGGCCCTGGCATAACCGAAGAAGACCAGAAAAGACTGTTTACGCGATTTGAACAATTGGACGGCACCGCAGTAAGGTCAGCAGAAGGTGCGGGTCTTGGCCTTTCAATCTGTTTAGGTCTGGCCGCACAAATGGGTGGCAGACTAACGGTTGATAGTGAACCAGGCATGGGGTCCATGTTCAGCCTTGACATCGACCTTCCGATTGCAACTGGCACTGACGCAGAACTTGCCAAAAGCCATAAACCTGGGGGTGTTGTTGTAAGGCCCGACGTTGTCTCGGCACCGCCGCTTGAACTTACTGAGATATCCGAACCCGCCATTGGAATGGACAATAAGCTGCGTGTGCTGCTTGCTGAGGACAACGCGGTCAATCAGATGTTGATGCGCAAAATTGGCGCGGCTTTTGGCTGGGACCTTACAGTGGTTGGCAATGGTGAAGAAGCAATTTTCAAGATTGAAGATGAGCCCGTATTCGATCTTGTCCTGCTTGATATCAGAATGCCAAAGATGGATGGTGTGCAGGCTGTTCAGCGCATTCGGTCTATGGAGGGTGACAAGGGAGAAGTGCCCGTTATCGCCTTAACGGCAAACACTGGTAAAGACCAGGAAACCGTTTATCTTCAACAAGGCATGTCAGCGATTGTGGGTAAGCCAATCGATCCAAAGGTCTTGGCCAGCACCGTGGAAGAAGTTTTGATGCCGCGAGATTAATATGAATGTCCTGTGTTCAACCGCTTGTTTTCCTTGACTCTGCTCCCACTTTTTCTTAAACGGGCGGCACTTTCCGATAGGAAGCCATATTTGCGAAAGCACCTACTACGCCGTGTGCGGGGTGTCCATCAGTCAGCGAGTTTCGCCCACTGGTGTCATAATGCTTTGTTTTTATGGTGGTTTTCGGAATTATAAAGGAACGGCTTTGAATGTTTGATAATCTTTCAGATCGACTGAGTGGCATATTTGACGGCTTGAAAAAGCGCGGCGCCCTCAAGGAAGCGGACGTATCAGAAGCACTGCGCGAAGTGCGCGTTGCCCTTCTTGAAGCGGACGTTGCCCTGCCGGTTGTGAAAGAATTTGTCGCCGCGGTTCAGAAAAAAGCCATCGGTCAGGAAGTGCTGAAGTCAGTCACGCCCGGCCAACAGGTGGTGAAAATCGTCAATGACGAAATGATCTCCATGCTGGGGTCCGAAAGTTCAGGCCTCAATACAGCAGGCATTCCGCCCGTTGTTTACTTGATGGTCGGTTTGCAGGGTTCAGGTAAAACCACAACGACCGCCAAAATCGCCAAACGCCTGACTGAAAAAGATGGCAAAAAGGTGATGATGGCATCTCTGGACGTTCGACGTCCCGCCGCGCAAGAGCAGCTCAAAATTCTCGGTGAACAGATCGGTGTAAAAACGCTGCCGATCATTGAAGGGCAAATGCCGGTTGATATCACCAAGCGCGCCATGAATGCAGCCAAGCTTCAGGGCATGGACGTCCTGATGCTTGATACGGCAGGTCGCCTGCATGTGGACCAAAGCCTGATGGCTGAAGTGGTTGCTGTACGGAACGAGTCAGAACCGCTGGAAACTCTTTTGGTAGCCGACAGCCTTACCGGTCAGGACGCGGTGAATGTCGCGAAGGAATTTGATGCCCAGGTTGGCATTACCGGTGTGGCGCTCACCCGGATGGACGGTGACGGCCGCGGCGGTGCGGCGCTTTCCATGCGCGCGGTTACCGGCAAACCCATCAAGCTTGCGGGTACCGGGGAAAAGATGGACGCACTGGAGGATTTCCATCCAGAGCGTGTCGCCAGCCGCATTCTCGGTATGGGTGATGTTGTCAGCCTTGTTGAGAAAGCCGCCGAAACCATTGAGAAAGAAGACGCCGAAAAAATGGCCAAAAAAATGGCCAAGGGCACTTTCGACCTCGAGGATCTGCGCACGCAGTTGCAGCAGATGTCTAAAATGGGTGGCATGAAAAGCGTACTCGGTCTTTTGCCCGGTATGGGCAAGCTCAAGGGCGCGATGAACCAGCCAGGCGTTGATGACAAAATGTTCAAGCGCCAGGAGGCGATCATCAGTTCGATGACACCTGCCGAGCGCGCGAAGCCGCAGCTTCTGAACGCCTCACGCAAAAAACGCGTTGCGGCAGGCTCTGGCACCAGTGTCCAGGAAGTGAACAAGCTTCTGAAGATGCATATGCAGATGGCCAAGATGATGAAAAAGATGACCAAAATGGGAAAATCTGGCCGCATGCCGAATTTGCCAGGGGGCATGGGTGGGGCAATGCCCGGCCAATTGCCGCCGGGCTTTGACAAACTGTTCTGAGGGAAACCCAAAACGGGCGAACCAGAACACAAACCTGATTTCCGTGGGGCGCCACCCCGCAGAAGTTGAAATTAACTTGAGAATATTCCCAGTGACCGAGGTCCGGGAATCTGAAAGGAAACTAACATGGCACTAGCACTTCGTATGGCCCGTGGCGGCGCGAAAAAACGTCCTTACTACCGCATTGTTGTGGCTGACAGCCGCATGCCTCGTGATGGTCGTTACATTGAAAAAGTGGGCACTTACAATCCAATGCTCGCAAAAGACGATGAAAACCGCGTTCTGCTGCAAGAAGACCGGATCAAACATTGGATGGGTCAAGGCGCAAAGCCGTCTGACCGCGTAAGCCGCTTCCTGGAAGCTGCGGGCATCCTTGAGGCCAAAAAGCGTAACAATCCAAACAAAGCGAAGCCAGGTGCGAAAGCTCTGGAGCGCATTGAAGAGAAAAAAGAAAAAGAAGAAGCTGCAAAAGCTGCGGCGGCTGAAGCTGAAGAAGCTGCAAATGAAGCAGAAGCTGAAGCACCAGCTGAAGAAGCGGCTGCTGAAGAGTAAGCCTTACTTCACTGATTTATCTTTCAGGCGCGTCGGTCCAGCCGGCGCGTTTTTTTGTCTGCTATACTTTGTGTATGCAGGATGTTAAGTCAGGGTTGTAAAAGGACCTTTGATGCGGTTGGGGATGGTATGAAAAAACTGATTGGAGGCCTGTTATTTGCCATGGTGCTGGAGCCAGCAGTCTCTGCTCAAGAAACCACGGAAAAATACTTTGATGGGTTTTACGTGGGTGCCGAGATCGGCATAAAACTGAAAAGCACCATCGACTTTCTGGATGAGACGCTGCCCAACACTGAAGACCGCTATCTGGGCGGAGTGCTTGGCTGGCGTCAACAGAATGACGACGGGTTTGTCTGGGGAGTCGAGGGTTCTTACGGCGATACGGACGCCTTTCAGCACCAGTTTTTTGCTGGCGGATTGTCGGGCGCCTTCATTCGAGACATATGGTCGGCAACGGGTCATATGGGGCTCGCACTCGGTCCGGGTCGACGCAACCTGTTGTTCGTCGGAGGCGGCTACGCCAACATGAGAGCGGGTTTCGATGCGATAGTCGACGGCGTTCGCTTCACGCCATCGGAACCAGGCGGCGGCTACCGGGTTCTCGCCGGCTATGAGCATGCGATTTTCAACAGGCTCAATCTGCGTCTGCAGACGAACTATTCCAACTTCCCCAATCAAGTGGCGACTTGGATCACGTCAGCGGGGCTCACCTACCGTTTCTGGTAATTTGCCCCTTTTGTGGAAACTCGGGCTGAAAATCGCCACGATTGTCCCTACATCTAAAAGTATGAAAAAACTTCGGTTCATGACCAAAGTCCGGTTGCTTGCCGCGTTTGTCGTAGTGCTCACCGCCTGGGGTGCCTGGTATTCCTTTGAGCGCAATGTGGAATGGTCTGCGCGTATTGCCTGGGGTGAAGCACGAGGTGAGCCCGATGGGGGTATGCAGGCTGTCATCAATGTCATGGTCAACCGCAAAGACGACCCGCGATATCCGAACTCGCTCGCGGCTGTTGCACGCCAGCGATGGCAGTTTACCGCATTTAACGAAGACGACCCAAACCGCCCCAAGCTTGAGGCTGTGGCGGCAGACGATCCGCAGTACGAGCGCGCCAAACGCCTCGCCACCTTCGCTGAACTCGGTATCCTGTGGGACCTTACGGACGGTGCAACCCACTATCACAGCGATGGGATTCAACGGCCCAAATATCTGGAAAACGCTGAAGTCACCACTACTGTCGGCAGGCATATCTTTTATCGGGACGCGGATTAATCCTGCCCAATTGCGTTGACTCGCGGCTTCCCCCGCCATAGACACGGGCGCGAGTGAAAGGGCCTATAATGGTGAAACAGGCAAATCGCGATAATGCCGGTGTTGACGGCGATTGGGTTATGGTCGGCGCATTTGGCGCACCTCATGGCGTGAAGGGTGCAGTGCGCCTGAAATCATTTACCGACGACCCGGCCGCCGTTTTTGCCTTTGATCACCTACATGATTCCCCCGCTGGAAAATCCGTGCGGGTGCACAAACAGCAAACGACCAAAGACGGGTTTGTGGCACGGGTTGATGGCATCACGTCGCCAGAGGCCGCAAAGGCGCTCAGGGGCCTGCAGCTGTGGGTGCACCGTGATGTGTTTGCACCGGCTGATGAGGATGAATTTTATCTCGCGGACCTCATCGGACTTGAGGCACGCGATACGACGGGCACCAGAATCGGTACTGTGAATGCGGTTGAGAATTTTGGTGCGGAAGACCTGGTTGAGCTTGCGTTAGATGCACCTATCAAGGGTTTGGGCCGCTTTGCCTTCGTGCCGTTTCGCACCGAATTGGTGCCGGATGTAGCGATTGCGGATGGCTATGTGACAATTAATATGGCGCTCTGGCAGGAAGTCCAAACCGGCAAAGTTGCGGAAAGCCAGATGAAAAATGCTGAAAAATCAGAGGGATAGCCCGTGAAACCCTTGTTTACAGCGCAAATCCTTACGCTTTTCCCGGAAATGTTCCCCGGGCCATTGGGCGCATCCCTTGCTGGCCGCGGGTTAGGGCAAGAAAAATGGGCGCTAAAAACGCTGGACATTCGAGATTTTTCGAGCGATAAGCACCGCTCGGTGGACGACACCCCCGCGGGCGGCGGTCCGGGGATGGTGATGCGCGCCGACATTTTGGGTAAAGCTTTTGATGCTGCGGCGGAGAGTGCAGACCCAAAATGGCCCGTTGTTTACATGAGCCCGCGCGGTCGACGTTTCGACCAAAAGGAGGCTAAGCGGTGGCAACAGGCAGGCGGCGTAACGATCCTTTGCGGTCGCTTCGAAGGCGTGGATGAACGTGTTCTGGAGGCGAGAAACGTAGAGGAAATCAGCGTCGGCGATTTTGTTCTGTCAGGTGGTGAACCTGCGGCGATCGTGATGCTGGATGCAGTGGTTCGCATGTTGCCTGGGATTATGGGCGCGAGCGAGACACTGGCTGAAGAAAGTTTTGAAAGCGGGCTCCTGGAGTATCCGCACTATACCAGACCCCAGGTTTGGGAAGGAAAAGAAATTCCGGCGGTTCTCACGAGCGGCCATCATGGAAAAGTCGCCAAGTGGCGACACGAACGAGCAGAAGAGATTACCCGAATACGCCGGCCAGACCTCTGGTCGACCTATGTTCGGGACAAAGAAGAATAGGTTTGAGACATGAATACGATTGAAAAACTCGAGCAGGAACAAATTGCCAAAATGTCAGAAGGCAAAGACATTCCTGAATTTGCAGCTGGTGACACCCTGCGCGTAGCGGTTAAAATCCGAGAGGGCGACCGTGAGCGGACCCAGGCTTTTGAGGGTGTTTGCATTGCACGCTCCAACAAAGGTATCAGCTCCAACTTCACAGTACGGAAAATTTCCTACGGTGAGGGTGTTGAGCGTGTGTTCCCACTATACGGTCCAGCCGTTGAAGGCATTGAGGTTGTACGCCGCGGTAAAGTTCGTCGTGCGAAGCTATACTACCTACGTGGCCGCACCGGTAAGGCCGCTCGCATTGCCGAGAAGAAGGATTTCAATCGCAAGTAATTGCGCAACAAAATTTCAAAGTTCGGCCCTGCAACCTAAATATCTTGCGCAAGGCTGAGCACATAGATAAAGACGGGAGCGGGCGCAAAACCTGCTCCCGTTTTCGTTTTTTGGCTGACCTTGGGCCACCCGTTGATCTGACGCATGGATCGCGGGCGTAGGGAGGCTTAACAGACGAAAGGGTCAATGAGTGGAGGTATCTGATGCCAAGAACGATGTATGATAAAATCTGGGATAATCACCTTGTTGAAGAACGCGGCCAAGGTGTGGGCCTTATATATATCGACCGGCACCTTGTACATGAAGTGACTTCACCACAGGCATTTGATGGCCTGCGTGCTGCGGGCCGTGATATTCGCCGCCGCGACAGCATCATCGCAGTGCCCGACCATAATGTGCCGACAAAAGACCGCGACCAGAAAAACCCGGATGATATGTCGGTTGCGCAACTTGAGGCGCTTGAGGCGAACTCTAAGGAATACAATCTGGATTATATTCCGATGGCAGACGCGCGGCAGGGCATCGTGCATGTAATCGGGCCTGAGCAAGGCTTCACCCAACCGGGTGTTACCATGGTGTGCGGTGACAGCCACACATCCACGCACGGTGCGTTTGGCGCGTTTGCTATCGGCATTGGCACCAGTGAGGTTGAGCACGTGATGGCGACACAGACACTTCTTCTGAAGAAAGCCAAAAACATGCGTGTGACAGTGCGCGGTGAGCTGCCGGTTGGATGCTCCGCCAAAGACGTGGCGCTTGCGATCATCGGTGCAGTGGGTACTGCAGGCGGCACTGGTCATGTGATTGAATATTCGGGGTCCGTCATTGAGGGCTTGACGATGGAAGGGCGTATGACGCTCTGCAACATGTCTATCGAGGCGGGCGCGCGTGCAGGCCTTGTAGCACCAGATGAAAAAACCTTCGACTATATGAAGGGTCGCCCTTACGCGCCAAAAGCAGGCCAATGGGACGCCGCGGTGAACTTCTGGCGCTCACTCAGCTCAGACGAGGGCGCAAAGTTCGACAAGGAAATCGTGCTTGATGGTAGCGATATTGTGCCACAAGTCACATGGGGCACCAGCCCCGAGGATGTGGTGCCGGTAACAGGTGAAGTGCCACAACCCGAGAGTTTTGCCGAGCCTTCCAAACAGGAAGGCGCGCAAAAAGCACTGGACTATATGGGCCTGAAAGCGGGTCAGAAAATCACCGATATCTCGGTGGACAGGGTATTTGTTGGCAGCTGCACTAACAGCCGCATCGAAGACATGCGCGCTGTTGCGGAAGTGATCAAAGGCCGCAAGAAAGCAGACAATGTCAAAGAGGTGCTCATCGTGCCGGGCTCAGGCCTCGTGAAAGCGCAGGCAGAGGAAGAAGGCCTTGATAAGATCTTTGAAGATGCAGGCTTTGAATGGCGGGAGCCAGGGTGCTCCATGTGCCTGGCGATGAATGCCGACAAGGCCTTGCCGGGGGAGCATGTTGCCTCCACCAGCAACCGTAACTTTGTCGGGCGACAGGGGCCAGGAGCGCGCACGCACCTCGTTAGCCCCGCCATGGCAGCAGCAGCAGCGATTGCAGGTCACTTTGTTGACGTGCGCGATTTTTAGGAGGCCGGACCCATGGAAAAATTCACAAAAATCACCTCCATCGCAACGCCATTCCCACGCGTGAATGTGGACACAGATATCATCATTCCGGCCAAGCATTTGAAGTCGATCAAGCGCACAGGGTTTGCCGCAGGCGCGTTTGAAAGCGTGCGTTATAACGCTGATGGCAACCTGATTGAAGACAATGTCTTTGATGGGCCGAAGTACAAGGGCGCGCAAATCCTGATCGCGGGCGATAATTTTGGCTGTGGTTCAAGCCGCGAGCATGCACCCTGGGCGATTGGCGAAATGGGCTATCGCTGCATCATTGCACCAAGCTTCGCCGACATTTTTGCCGGCAACTGCATTAAAAACGGCATCCTCACTGTAAGCCTGCCACAGACGGATGTGGATGCGCTCGTTATCGCAGCTGAAGCCGGGAACGACATCACGGTCGATCTGGAAGAGCAAACCGTTACCTGCGGGAATGCACAATATAGTTTTGACTTCAACCCGACTCATAAAGACATGCTGATGGAAGGTCTTGATGAGATCGGCCGTACCCTTAAATCTGCTGGTGCGATTTCAGACTTTGAAGCCAAGCAAAAACTCATGACCCCGTGGCTCTACCGCGAAGGATAAGCCAATGACTACATTCAATATCACAATGTTGCCGGGCGACGGTATCGGCCCAGAGATCATGCGCGAGGTGAAGCGCGTGATGGCGTGGGTGGAAGAAATGCACGGTGTTTCTTTTGACGTCACAGATGGCCTGATCGGGGGCTGCGCTTATGAAGCCGACGGCGTACCGCTTTCGGATGAAACGCTTGCCACAGCTAAAGCATCTGACGCGATCCTGATGGGTGCTGTTGGAGGACCGCAGTGGGACGGCCAAGTGCCGTATGACAAACGCCCGGAGGCAGGTTTGTTGCGCCTTCGTAAGGAATTGGATTTGTTCGCGAACCTTCGCCCCGCCATGTGTTTTGATGCGCTCGCGGACGCTTCCAGCCTGAAGCGCGACATTGTTTCAGGGCTGGATATCTTGTTCGTGCGTGAGCTCGCCGGCGGTGTGTATTTTGGTGAACCGCGCGGCGTTGAAGACCTGCCGGGTGGCGGGCGAGTGGGTATCAATACCCAACGTTATACAGATGCAGAAATTATTCGCATCGCACATGTGGCTTTTGATATGGCACGCAAGCGGGATGGGCGGGTGCACAGCGCCGAGAAAGCCAACGTGATGGAAGCGGGTGTGCTGTGGCGCGAGGAAGTGAGCAAACTGCATGCAGCTGAATATTCCGATGTGAAGCTTGAGCATATCCTTGCGGACAATTGCGCCATGCAACTGGTGAAAGCGCCAAAGCAGTTTGATGTGATCCTGACTGACAATCTGTTTGGCGACCTGCTTTCGGACGCAGCCGCAATGCTCACCGGCTCTCTTGGCATGTTGCCGTCGGCTTCCCTGGGTGATGGTGGTCCGGGTCTTTATGAGCCTGTGCATGGTTCTGCGCCTGATATTGCGGGCGAAAACCTGGCGAACCCGATAGCCGCAATTCTGTCATTTGCTATGGCGCTGCGCTACTCGCTCAACATGGGTGATGCCGCTGGCCAAGTGGAAGCTGCTGTTTCCAAAGCGCTCGATAGTGAGCGAACGGGGGACATCTTTGCCGATGGTTTCACCCGTGTTGGAACAGACGGTATGGGTGACGCCATTCTCAAGGCACTCAAACACTAATTCGAGAGATCAAAAATTCTTTGCTGACTCTGGCGCCGCAACGGTTTATCACGGCGCCCAATTCGACCCTGAAGGAGATTTAAAATGGGTTTTCGTGTCGCTGTTGTAGGAGCGACCGGTAACGTCGGTCGCGAAATGCTGAACATCCTTGCAGAACGGGATTTCCCGGCAACGGAAATTATCGCGATTGCGTCCCGCAAATCCATGGGCCAGATCGTTGATTACGGTGACAAAGAGCTGAAGATCGTTGCGCTTGACACGTTTGATTTCTCTGGCGTTGATATCGCCCTGTTCGCGGCAGGTTCTGGTGTGTCGAAAGAGTTTGGGCCTAAGGCCGCAAAAGCTGGCGCTGTAGTTATCGACAATTCCAGCTTTTACCGCATGGATCCAGACGTACCGCTGATCGTGCCCGAGGTGAACCCGCAGGATCTGGCTAAGTTTTCGAAGAAAAACATTATCGCCAATCCCAATTGTTCCACAGCGCAGATGCTGGTGGCGTTGAAGCCACTGCATGACGCTGCGACCATTAAACGGATCGTGGTTTCTACATACCAGTCCGTATCGGGTGCAGGCAACGCGGCGATGGATGAGCTGTTCAGTCAAACGCGTGCGATTTTTGTGAACGATCCAGTCAAGCCTGAGAATTTCACAAAACAGATCGCGTTTAATGTGATCCCGCACATCGATACGTTCATGGACGATGGCTACACAAAGGAAGAGTGGAAGCTGAAAGCTGAAACGCACAAAATGCTCGACCCGAACATCAAAGTAACGGCAACTGCTGTTCGCGTGCCGGTGTTTATCGGCCACTCGGAGGCAATCAACATCGAATTCAAAGATGAAATGAGCGAAACACAGGCGCGCGATATCCTCCGCAATGCGCCCGGATGTCTCGTGATCGACAAGCGCGACGATGGTGGTTACATCACGCCGGTTGAAAGTGTCGGCGAATTTGCGACATATGTTTCACGTATCCGCAAAGACGATACCGTGAAAAATGGCCTCAATATCTGGGTGGTTTCTGACAACCTTCGCAAGGGTGCAGCGTTGAATGCCGTCCAGATTGCTGAAAGCCTGCTGAACCAAGGGCTCCTGTCGGCTGACTAATGTCATGGCCCGCCGGGGCAATAAAGTCATATCAAGCGGTAGCATGCACATGTTGCCGCTTTTTTATTGCGCATGGGAATTCAAGCTGGCGAGATGGCATCAGGGCAAAAAGGGGATCAGGTGAAATGACGGAAGCAGCGATCAGACCACGCCGCAGTGTATTGTTTATGCCGGGTTCAAATGCGCGTGCACTTGAAAAAGCCAAAACAATCGACGCCGATGTGCTCGTGTTCGACCTTGAGGATGCTGTTGCGCCAGAGGCCAAAGAAGAAGCGCGCGAGTTGGTGGCGGCGGCACTGCAGTCTGGCGACTATGGCCACCGCGAACTGGTGGTCCGTATTAATGCGCTGGGCACCGATTGGTGGCGCGGAGATTTGGCGGCAATTGGTCCTCATCATCCGGCTGCGGTTTTGCTGCCCAAGGTGGAGAGCATCGATACGCTCGAAAAAGTCTCTGATGAATTGGTGTGGCACTCGAGCGATCACACAGCAGAGTTTTGGGTGATGCTAGAAACCCCAAGGGGTTTTCTGCGCGCTGAAGACATTGCGCAGAGCCACGATCGACTGACGACTTTTGTTATTGGTACCAACGACCTTGTGAAGGAAACGCGAGCCAGACATGTGGCGGGGCGGGAGCCGGTTTTGCATGCCCTTTCGCACGCCATTTTGGTGGCCCGTGCATATGGTCTAACGGTGCTGGACGGCGTTTACAGCAACTTCAAAGATGGGGATGGCTTTGCCGCGGAATGCACACAGGCACGCAATATGGGATTTGATGGCAAAACGCTCATTCACCCCTCCCAAGTAGATGCAGCCAATGCAGCTTTTAGCGCGAGCGAAGCAGAAGTAGAAGAAGCTCGCCGCATGATCTCGGCCTTCGAGGCGGCACAGGCAAAAGGTAAAGGCGTTGCCGTGCTGGATGGTCGCATGATCGAAGAGCTGCACCTATCTGAAGCTCGGCGGATGGTTGCACTCGCAGAATTTTTGGAAGCTCGAAACTAAGAATCAATGATTTTGATGAGGGTCAGGGGATTCTGCGAATTCCAGAATAATTTGCTTGTCTAATTCTTGACTTTCTGCACTCGAGAAAACCTTGACTTCCAATATTTCTGGTTCCTGGATTTGCCATGGCACAACGGTGTAACCAATTTTGCGGTCACGAAAATATTTTTTGAGGTCCCGTTCAAGTTGCTCGATATCAGTTTGATAAACTGACGCAAGAGCTGTTTCCGGGCTGTTTCCATTCAATAGCGCTGCGGCAAAAGCTTCGAACTTGCCTCGATACGGTTCCTGAAACCGCATCATATGAGTTAAAAGCCATGACTGCGCATAAAAGACGTTGCCACGACGAGGCACCTCTTGCGCCGTCATTAAATCCTCTAGCCGATACCATTTGTCGCTTTGCAGGCCGGGCAGCCGGGTCATCAAAACAGCTCCCAGCTTCATGCCACCCTCAACAGGTTCGCTGGATGACAAAAACTCAGCCAAGCCTTCGTTTAACCACAGCGGTAACTGACTTTGTGGACTATTCGCAGCCAAGTGATGCACGTATTCATGCAAGATGGTTTGCAGTCCGCTCTGATCAAACCTACCCCTTTTTTCTTCCCATGTATGATGGCGACGGGTCCATTTTCCCCGATTTGGAACCGTCCCACTGACGTTCTGCTGTTCACGATGCGCCGATATCTTTTTAGATTGTTGACTACATAAATTAGCAGTCGTGGTATGGGCCCAACATCGCGTTCACCCTGCAAACTAAGTACAAACCGACGAAAATTCTCGAGTTCACCGGCGAATTCGGTGGCCTGTTTCACTCCGCGTTCAGAGTAGACATCAAAGTTCTCAGTGCTAACTTTGTACCACTTTGCATGTGCAAATTCTGGACTGCAGGCACAAAGCAACAGAGTTAGGTACATTCTGACGCTGATCGCTTTCAAAAATCGTCCCCGATATGTTTAGCTAGAAAAGCCTCCGCTGCTGTCAAGGCGGTCAGGCGAGCCTGCGTTGACACCATGTAGTGTGTACCCTCCTTGATGCTCACAAAAGAGCTGTCTTTGCCGAGTTTTTGAAGGCGCTTGTGCATATCGCGAGACATTTCCCATGGAACCCGCGCATCATCTTCAGCGGCTATCAATAATACTGGCGCGCTTACGTTTGCCGCGCGGTGGTATGGCGAAACCGTGTTATCAGAGGCGCCTTCCAGCCCCATCGTTTTCACCCAGCTTCGACCTCCGATGGAGTATTTCCGATCTTCGCTTTTGAGTTTCACAAGGTCAGTCACGCCGTTTAGTGAAATGGCGCATCGATAAAGGCCACGTTCCTTAATCGTACCCATCAAGGCGGCGTACCCGCCGTAAGAACCTCCTACAATGCAAATACGGTCCGGGTCGGCGTACCCCTCATTTATGAGCCAATGGGTAGCGTCAGTAAGGTCGTCTTGCATTAATCCGCCCCATTGCTTCTCGCCCATTTTCTCAAATGCTTGGCCATAACCGCCGGAACCACGATAATTTGGCATTAGTGTCAGGTATCCCCGGCTTGCGAAAAATTGGGTCATATAGTCCCAATGCGCGGTATCTCTCACACCCAAGGGTCCGCCGTGGGGCATAATGATAGCGGGCATTGATTTGTGTGCTGCGCCGTGTGGCAAACTCAGGTAGCCATCTATGGTTGATCCATCGCGCACCTTAATTGACACACGTTTTATCTCTGCCATCAGGTCTGGGTCGATATCCGGTCTGCGGTCAGCGATTTTCTGCAGCCGCTGTGACTTGGCGTTGAACATATAGTAACTGCCGTCATTCCGGTCATTTTCCGCACGCAAGAAATACCAACGTTTGCCCTTAACCTCCCGAAGGATTGTATTGACCGTGTCAGGAAGGGCCTTGTCTATTGCTTGTTTGACCTTCTGTCTTTGTGGGTCCAGATACTGGACGCGAGAGAAGTCGTCCGTGTAACCAACGGCGAAGATTTCGTTGGTGCGGGGGTCGGTGATAGCATAATCAACATCAACATCTTCACGCTCAAACAACGTTTTTTGAATGCTCTCGCTCTTCAGGTCCAGCGTATACAGGCCTTGTGTACCGTGTGGGGACGTTGCCTTCACATAGAGGATGTTGGGATCACTCGAAAACCCGGAAACCGACAGTTCTGAACCCCATTCTGCTTTGGCAAGATCGGTCCAAAAACCGGATTTATCCTTCAATTTTGTTACCCAGCGTGCGCCTTTATAGCCTGTGCCAAGACGTACGTCAGACGTGTGATCTGTATACCAGTTTTGAACGCCATCCACCGGAGGGCGCCGCAACCGGCGCGCGCCTGTACGTATGTTGGTTTTATAGACCTCAGTGTCGCCATTCAGATTTAAGTCCAGTTGAAGAAGGATATGGTCGTCGTCTTCTGGCAGGATATCAACGATACGCTCGAGCTGTGAAGCTAACTCGTGTTGGCTGAGTTTGGGTTTGCCCAACCAGATGAATTTCCTCGTGGTTAGGTCAAAACTGAACCAGCGTGATTCTGTTGTTCTGCGCTCAAAACCTTTTCTGTTAGCTGTAAGAGTTACCTGTACGAGCACCACGTCATTGTTGGCCCAGCGCAGCTGCTGGAAAGTGGCAGCTCCAGGCGCTGGAATGCGAAACATCCCTTCAGACGTTGCGAGCTGCCGAACCACGACATCTTGAGCGCCATTTGATGCGGCCAGGAACGCCATTGTTTTGCCATCAGGAGAGAACCGAGCCCCAGAAAAACCTGGTAGTGCAGCGAACGTTTCGACGGGAATTTCGGCAGGCGACGCTGCGCGATCCTGCGCCTCAACCGAGAGTGAGAACAGGCTGCACATCGCAGTCAAAACTGCTAGCGCAACTTTCAAGTTGTGTGCTGCACTCAGGGGTGCCGTCAAACTCTATCCCCCGATGTGTTTGTCTAAAAAGGCTTCCATGGCTTTCAGCTTTGTTAGCCGCGAAGCAGCCGTGTCCATGCCGTGACCACCATCTTCAATTTCCACATATTCGCTTTCCGGGCTGGTACTCTTCAGGCGACCGTAGAAATTTTCGCTGTCAACGATGCGCAGACGTGTGTCATCCTTTGACGCCATAACGAGCGCTGGACGAGTTATTTTTTTCACCTGATGGAAGGGTGAAACGTCTTCAAGGTCATGATCCTTCAGGCCAACCCGCTGTAGCCAGTTTCTGCTGCCCCAGAAAGTTGAGTCCGCGCTCTTCAGTCGAGGTAGGTTAACGGCACCGTTAACTGTTACACCGCACTGATATAGTTCCGGGTTTTGGATGAGCCCCATCATGGCAGCATAGCCACCGTAGGATGCACCGGCGATACAAATGCGGTTTGCGTCAAACACCCCTTCATCAATCATTAGCTGAGTGGCATCTTCCACATCGCGCTGCATCAACCCGCCCCATTGCATAAAGCCGGCACGCTCATACGAGTTGCCATATCCTGATGAACCCCTGAAGTTGGGCCTCAAAACTGCATAGCCGCGAGATGCAAGAAACTGCGTCCAATAGTCCCACTGTTTGTCGTCACGTGCGCCCCATGGACCACCGTGCACAAGTACAACAGCAGGCAAGTTCGAAGGTTCGGCACCCAGTGGAATAGTTAGATAGGATGGAATAACGGTGCCATCGGCTGCAGTAACGGCGACCGCCTGCGTTTCAGACATTAATTCCGCAGGTATCCCAGGGCGGCTTTCAGCCACCTGTACCAGAGATTTGGCTTTTCGGTCGTACTGGAAATAGACACCGGGCTCTGTGTCGCTGTAGCCCTCCAGCAGATAGCGACCATTTGCATGATCAAAATCGACAATATCCAATTCATAGTCTGGCAAGGCTTTGCGCATCGCCCTCATGAGGCCCGCACGTCCGCGATGCAGATAGTGGAATTTGAGCATATCGTCCGTGTAGCCTACGCCCACCACCTTGCGATAGCTGCGATCATACCGCACATAATCAATGTCTACGTCTGGGTGCGAGAAGACCTCATCAAGAATTTGGCCAGAGGGAATATGTAATCTGTAGACACCTGTTTTACCGCTCTGTGATGTCGCTGAAACAAGCATATGGTCGCCGTCTTCGGCAAAACCAAAGACTGGATATTTTCTGTACCAGTCCTGATTGGTTACTTGGACCCAGCCACCCTCGGCGTTTTTCCAATAGGCCACATCCTCTTGTTCATAGACCCCCGAACCATATCGAGGTTCTCCAGTTGCATCAGTTTTCCAGGACTGAACGCCACGGAATCCATCTTCCAGTTCCTTATAGCGCCCGTTCCGAATATCAATTTTCCTGATTTCAGACTGGTTGTTGAAGTCGCCATCCAGCGACAAAAGAATATGGTTCGGTTCGTCTGGCAACATATCTATGATATCGGTTTGCCACATCGGCACATCTTCTTTGGCATTGCGGCCGCCAGCGCTGTTTTTCTTTTTGCTGGCTCTCACAATCCATTCAAAATCTGAACCATCGGCGTTTATGGCGGCTAGCCGGGTTTCTGTATTGCGGAAATTTACGTATTGGCTCCGCGTGAGCGTCAGTTCATACATCACCAAAAGGCGTTCATCGTTTGCCCAGCGAAAGCTGAAGATATCTGCATCACCAATGGGTGGCTGGATATAGCGATCACTACCGTCAAGGTTTTGTACCACCATCACTTTGCGTCCTTCAATCGATGATATGAAGGCGACTTTGGCACCGTTTGGTGATTGTGACAGCTGGCTAACTTGTGGCAGAGCTGCAAATGTCTCTACCGGAATATCCGATGGTTTTGCGTATTGTGCCTGTGCGGTCGCAGGTACTGATAAATATAACACCGCTGGAAAAAATAAGAATAGAAATGCGGAAATGAACCGATGGTCACGAAGACGCATGGATTTGCCCCCTATCAAAAGTTTATAGCCCCGCCGGATTTATAAGCAGCCTAATTGTGTTGGTGCAACACCAAAATCTTCACTTTTTCTAAATAATGCTGATACATCCGCTTGCTTTTTCGTGCGTAAAATTTATTTGAGGTCGAAACGTCGCATGGGTGCATTCCATGCTTGCGAATTATGGGCAAGCCGGGCTAAACCTGTTGCCGACTAGGACTGCGGTGCCCAACGGGCCTCCGCAGAGGGCCAAATGTAAACTCTGTCAGGGGACTGGATATGTCAAAGGGTAACCGCCCGCTTTCTCCCCACCTGCAGGTCTATCGTTGGGGTGCCCATATGGCTGTGTCCATATTGCACCGCGCGACCGGCTCGGCACTTGCTGTCGGCGCTGTACTTCTGACCTGGTGGCTGGTGGCACTCGCAACTGGACATGAATATTTTGCAACGGTGCAAGGATATGCAGATTCGCTCATTGGGCGGCTTGTGCTGTTCGGCATCACGTTTGCGCTGATGCAACATCTTGCGTCCGGTGTGCGGCACCTTTTTATGGATATGGGTCGTCTCTATGACCTAAAGGTGAACACTTTGTCTGCGCAGATGACTTTTGTGTTCTCCATTCTTGCCACCATCGGTGTTTGGTACGCCGGCTATAAAGTGATGGGGGTGCTGTAGCATGGCTGACATGAAAACCCCTCTGGCGAAAGTGCGCGGTCTTGGTTCTGCCAAAGACGGCACCCATCATTGGCTGGTACACCGGATAACGGCGATTGCCAACATCCCTCTGATCCTGTTTGTTGTTGTTTCATTTGTCGGCAACGCTGGCAAAGGCCACGCAGAATGGGTGGCTTGGCTGAAGCAACCGATTGTTTCTGTACTGATGATCCTGTTTATCGCCAACATGGTGCATCATATGCGCCTCGGCCTTCAGGTATTGATTGAAGACTATGTGCATGACCATGGCCTTAAGTTTGCCAGCATGATCGCTTTGACGTTTGCAAGCGTATTGATTGCGGTACTTAGTATTTTTTCCATTCTTCGTATTGCGTTTGGAGGATAAGCGATGAGCAGTTCTTATCCAATTCATGTTCACACCTATGATGCCATTGTTGTTGGCGCAGGCGGATCTGGTCTGCGGGCAACCATGGGCATTGCAGAATCAGGCCTTAAAACCGCTTGCATCACCAAAG
The DNA here is from genome assembly GCA_963921265.3 of Kordiimonas sp. GTDB lineage: Bacteria > Pseudomonadota > Alphaproteobacteria > Sphingomonadales > Kordiimonadaceae > Kordiimonas. The sequence continues at coordinate 1,567,856 of OZ001196.2, read as the reverse complement.
TATTCCCAACCCGGTCCCACACTGTTGCAGCACAGGGCGGCATTGCCGCATCGCTTGGTAACATGGGCAAAGACACCTGGCAGTGGCACATGTATGACACCGTCAAAGGGTCAGACTGGTTGGGCGACCAGGATGCTATTGAGTATATGGTGCGTGAAGCACCTGCTGCAGTTTACGAGCTGGAGCACTACGGTGTTCCGTTTTCGCGTACTGAAGAAGGCAAAATTTACCAGCGCGCCTTTGGTGGCATGACCACTGAGTTTGGTGAAGGCCCCGCGGCGCAGCGGACTTGCGCGGCGGCCGACCGGACCGGTCACGCGATGCTGCATGCGCTCTATCAGCAGTCACTCAAGTATGACAGTGACTTCTATATCGAATACTTCGCGATTGATCTCATCATGGAAAACGGCGAATGCCGCGGTGTGATCGCGATGAATATGGAAGATGGCTCGATCCATGCTTTCCGCGCCCAGGTTGTGGTGCTGGCGACAGGCGGTTACGGCCGGGCTTATTTCTCCGCAACATCAGCGCATACCTGCACTGGTGACGGCGGTGGTATGGTGCTGCGCGCTGGCCTTAGCCTGCAGGACCTTGAGTTTGTTCAATTCCACCCAACCGGCATTTACGGTGCAGGTGTGTTGATCACGGAAGGTGCGCGCGGTGAAGGCGGCATCCTGATCAACTCTGAGGGCGAGCGCTTTATGGAGCGGTACGCGCCTTCAGCCAAGGACCTTGCGTCCCGAGACGTGGTGTCGCGCTCGATTTCAAATGAAATTCGAGAAGGTCGCGGCGTTGGGCCTGATAAGGATCATATGTTCTTGCATCTGGATCATCTGGACCCGGCTATCCTCGCAGAGCGCCTGCCCGGTATTTCTGAAAGTGCCAAGGTTTTCGCGGGCGTTGATGTAACGAAAGAGCCAATCCCGATTCTGCCGACAGTTCACTATAATATGGGAGGTATTCCGACCAATTATCATGGTGAGGTGATTAACCCGACGAAAGACAATCCGGACGCAGTTGTGCCCGGCCTGTTCGCGATCGGTGAAGCAGCCTGTGTGAGTGTGCATGGTGCGAACCGTCTCGGCTCCAACTCGCTCATTGACCTTGTGGTGTTTGGTCGCGCGGTTGGCAAGCGGGTGCCTGAGATCGCCAAAGCGGGTGCTGCGCAGCCGCCACTGCCTGCAGGGTATGAAGACATGGCGCTCTCACGGCTCGATAAAGCACGCTATGCGGACGGCGCCACGCCAACAGCTGATCTGCGGCTTGAGATGCAGCGCAATATGCAAACAAACTGTGCCGTATTCCGCACCAATGAGGTCCTCGAGGAAGGCGCCAAGAAAATCGACGATATCGCAGGCCGTATGGGTGACCTGAAAACCAGCGATCGCTCGCTTGTTTGGAACAGCGATCTTATTGAAACGCTTGAATTGGATAACCTGATGGGTCAGGCGGTGCTGACAATGCACTCTGCTAATGCCCGTAAGGAAAGCCGTGGTGCTCACATGCACGAGGATTATCCGGACCGCGACGACGAAAACTGGATGAAACATACGGTCTGCTGGTATGACGGTAAAGACGTCACACTTGGCGACCGGCCCGTGCACGACTTCACTCTCACAGAGGAAGTCGAATATATTAAACCTAAAGCACGTGTTTACTAAGGGGAGGATTTGACAGATGGCTGAATTTACACTTCCCAAAAACTCCAAGGTTGGCAAAGGCAAAACCGTTGCCGCTGAGGGAGCAAACAACACTCGGGACTTTCATGTTTATCGCTGGAATCCCGATGACGGCGAAAATCCGCGCATGGATACCTTTAAGGTAGACATGGACTCGTGTGGTCCAATGGTTCTCGATGCCCTCATTAAAATCAAAAATGAGATGGACAGCACTGTTACGTTCCGGCGCTCATGCCGCGAGGGGGTTTGTGGTTCCTGCGCCATGAACATAAACGGCAAGAACGGTCTGGCATGCACTACCGCGATTGAAGATGCCAAAGGCGCAGTGGCGATTACGCCATTGCCGCACCAGCAAGTGATCAAGGACCTGGTGCCTGATCTCACCAATTTCTATGCGCAGTATGCCTCGATCAAACCCTGGATGCAGACGCAGTCGCCAACACCGGAAAAAGAGCGCCTTCAAAGCCATGAGGACCGCGAGAAGCTCGATGGTCTTTACGAGTGTATCCTGTGTGCTTGCTGCTCTACGTCCTGCCCAAGCTATTGGTGGAACGATGACAAGTATCTGGGGCCGGCGATTTTGCTTCAGTCATACCGTTGGCTGATTGACAGCCGCGACGAAGCAACGGGTGAGCGCCTCGACGACCTTGAGGATCCATTCCGCCTGTATCGCTGTCACACCATCATGAACTGTGCAAACGCTTGTCCGAAGGGGTTGAACCCGGCGAAAGCGATTGCCGAAATCAAGAAAATGATGGTCGAGCGGCAGGGTTAAGCCTGTCACAGACCAAAATTCAGAAGCCGGGGTTTTTGCCCCGGCTTTTTTATTTTAGCTAACCGATATAGAATTTGGCAAACAGCAGGATGCTGATCAGGCTAAACGGTATCCAGGATTTGTGTTTGCCGGATTCCCACACAAGCGGCACGATCGCCAGGACGCCAAAAATGACGCCAAAAATGATGAGTGCAAAATCGCCAGAATTAGCGGGCGAGAGCTCAAGCGCAATCAAGTACCCTGCCAAGCCAATCCATAGTACACTGACCAGGTGCCAGGTTGCCTGAATGGTGCGGAAGGTGAATTTTCGGCTGTCCCACATTTTCGGCAAATTATTGTTGGCTTTGATGGGTTGCAGAACAAATTTTTCACCAATAACTGTGTGAAATACAGCCATCACACTCAATAATAGTGCAGCAACGATTAGCATTGCGTTTCCTCCAATTAGATGGTCTTCAATTTTTTTCTCACTCCCTTAGATATGGTATCAGTCGATAATTACCATGACAGGTGAGGAGGCCTGCCCTATGCCAAACCAAAACATGGAGATCGACATCGTGCGGGTCAACACCACGAATGGCTTCCGTGCGATGCTGGATTTGTTCGGGCGAGAATTTGAAGAGATAGATACCTATTCGGACAATCAGCCAAGCGATGCCTATATTTCCGATTTGCTGGCGTCGGACACCTTTTTTGCCTTGATCGCGAATAAGGGTGGCGTGGTTGTAGGTGCTATCGCGGGGTATGAACTCAAGAAATTTGAGCAGGAACGCAGCGAATTTTACATCTACGATCTTGCAGTGGATGCCAACTATCGGCGCCAGGGTATTGCCACCAAACTTATCGAAGCCTTTGGCAAAATTGCGAAAGAAAAAGGGGCTTGGGTAATGTTCGTGCAGGCAGACCCGCCAGATGAAGCCGCGGTTGCGCTTTATGACAAACTCGGCACTCGGGAAGAGGTTTTTCATTTCGATATTGAACCGAAGTGATCCTTAAATATTGAGCGTCTCGCGGGTCGTTTGAAATACTTCTGGCTGCTCGAGCAAAGCCATTTCCTGCATGTCTGGAAGGCAATCAGCTTCAACAAACCTCAGCAGTTCCGCGTCCGCGTCACAAAGGATGATGTCGAGCGCAAACCTGTCGCCCCCATACAAGCCACGATGGATCATGTTGGCGCTGAACACCAGAAGGTCGGCGCGGTTGAGCGGAATGGCTTTGCTACCTGGCAGGTCATCTGAGGGTTGGCGGCCGTGCTGTTTCAAACGCGTATCGAGTTCCTGAGCAGTATCCCACCGTTTGTGAGTGCCTGGGATCAGTTCGATGCCGCGCTCATCTTCAAAGGGAATGCGAAAGTGCAAGACATTGCTGGCGCTAAAGCGCTTTTGCTGCTCACCTATCGAAAGCGGCACATATTGAATATCCCGGTGCCAGTAGTTTTTCTGGTCGGCTCGCACAGGGTCAAAAAACAGTTGTGTGTTCATAAACGCCGGTCTGCCGGGAATGAGCGCTTTTGCAACTGCCATCAATTTTTCAGACGCAATGAAGTTAAATAATGTTTGGCGTGCTTTCCGCCCGATTTGATTCTTCTGTGTAACGTATGCGCTGTTAATGGCCCCTGTTTCATAGAATGCACGATTGGCGGCCAGCCAGTTTTCATGAAATTTTCGATGAGCAGGTTCTATTTCTGCCAATTCGGATTGGTCAAAAAATTTAGGGGCCAACACATAGCCATTTTTCAGATAATCATCATGCATGGCTGCAGCATATCCCGAAGGGAAAAAAGGGAAAGTCAGAATAGGCCTACCGCTACTGACATTCTGTGTCAGTAGAGTGGCAGGAGATAGCTTTCACACCGCAATTGAAGTGGTATGCTTAACTGCATCCAGACTTTGGGGAAAAGGACAGGGGAAGACAGTATGGACAGTGAAAAACCAAAAATTGCCGCCAAAGGTGCCTGCATGTGTGGAGCCGTGACTTTTGAGGCCAGCGCCGTTGATACCGGCGTGGGTGCCTGCCACTGCGACATGTGCCGTAAATGGACGGGTGGGCCACTTCTGGCAGTCGATTGTGGCTCCGATATCAAGTTCAGTGGTGAAGAAAATATTGGTGTGTTTTCATCGTCAGAATGGGCTGAGCGTGGATTTTGCAAGCAGTGCGGTTCAAGCCTGTTTTACCGGTTGAAGCAAACCAGCCAGCATATCGTGCCCGCCGGCGTTTTTGATGCTGAAAACCGGTTCGTGCTTGATCACCAAGTGTTTGTTGACGAAAAGCCGGACTATTATCGGTTTGCTGGCGAAGACCATATGCACAATATGACCGGTGCAGAGGTATTTGCCATGTTTGCAGGGGATTAAGTTTGGCAGAGACTATCGAACAGATGTTGACCGGTGGCCATGCCAATTCACTCGGGCGAACGCTTGAGGTGGTTGATCTGGTGCTGGCCGACAAGCAGCGCCTCGAAGAGCTGTTCAACTGTTATTTTAGTGAAGATGCGGTGGTCCGACTGCGCACATCAAACGCGTTAAAGCGAATAGAAAAAGCGGAGCACTCATGGCTCTTGCCTTATATTGATCGTTTGCTCCTTGAGGTGAGCCGGATTGACCAAGCTTCAACGCAGTGGACCATGGCCAATTTGTTTCAGTCACTCAAGCAGGACATGAACACCAGTCAGGCGGAAAAGGCGCTGGACGTTCTGAAAGCAAATCTAACCAACAGCCAGGATTGGATAGTGTTGAACGAAACCATGCGAACACTGGCGCACTGGGCAAAAGGGGATCAAAACCTGAGAGCGTGGCTGAGCCCGGAACTGGAACGGCTATCCAAAGATACCCGCAAGTCAGTCTCGGGCCGTGCCAAAAAACTCGCGGCTGAGTTCACCACTTAGCCTCTGATAGTTTTGTTCATGGCTACGATGGCCTTGTTGAGTGTGTCAGCTTCAGTCTCCCCGAAATCTAGATTATAAGCGTCAAACAGATGCGTCCACGCATCGCGAATGGCGGGCATAAGTGCCCGCCCCTTAGGCGTAATAGAGGTGAAGGAAACCCGGCCGTCCAGTCGGCGTTCGCAAAGCTCTTGTTTGGCCAGCTTGTCGACAAACCTCGTGATGGTTGACGGGGCCATACCCAAAAGGTCAGATATTTCCCCGGCGCTCAGGGCTTCTTTTTCTTCAAGTGCCATTAACAAAAAGGCGTGGCTCGGAGCTAGGCCCGTGCTGGCAAACGCATTTTCTGCCAGTTTGTTGATGTGCCGTTGCAGGCGCGAGATCGAAAAATACAGACAACCATCAAAATAGTCACCAAGTGTCGGGGTGTCTGCAGTCATGTCAGTTTCACAGCCTCTTTGATAGCGCGGCGTTGAACGGCCCATGGATCAGCCCGCTCAGGATCTGCAATGCCATTGATCCATTCTTTAGCATAGTTTTCGATCTTGTCATCGTCTGCAGCCACAGACCCATGCATCCACATCGGCGGCAAATAGGTCATCTGGCACAGGAAGGCGGTTTGCTGAAGTGGTCTCAGAAATTCGGTAACCGAAAAGCTGTTGTACCCACCCGGCGTGTATGATTGCTCGGGGCCGCCAACGGAAACAATCAGTTGCACTTCTTTGCCCTTCAACTTGTCGCCCTGACTGCCGTAGGCGAAGCCATAAGTAAGCACATCATCCAACCATTTTTTCAACAGGGGTGGTGTTGAGTACCAATAGAAAGGGAACTGGATGACGATACGGTCATGGGCCTGCAGGTCAGCTTGCTCGCGTTCAACATCGATTTGGAAATCTGGATAGTCTGCATATAGGTCGCGTGTTTTTGTCACGTCGCCACTTTCATTGATGCGTTGTTTCCAGGCGCTATTGACGCGAGAGTTTTGCAGATCGGGGTGAAACACCAGGTGAAGCGTCTTCATGGGAAGGTCCTTGCTTATTAATTTGTACATACAAATATAATAACTAAAAAGATTGTATATGCAAATAAAAAATGAAATGCATGAAAATCAATAGCTTAGTTGGGGTCTCGTCAGGTTAGGAGGCGTTTCTTGAGCGAATCGCGACGCTCGGAGTTCATGCCCATAGCATTTGTCAGATACTCATCTACAGAGCCGTGCTCGCGCTTCATAACGTCAAAAGCGGCTTCAAGGAACGCCGGCTCAACACCAATTAAGGGGTGAACTGCCTTGGCGCTGACGGGGCGCTTTGCTCGCTCGCTGACCTGTTTCGCTACATCGACAGCTCGCGCATCCAGGTCAACCGCCTGGTTTGTTAGCAAGAAGTCTTCGAAAATCGCGTCTTCGGGCATATCAAGCGCCAGCATGATCAAAGCACCGGCAATGCCTGTGCGGTCTTTGCCGGCTGTGCAATGAAAAAGCGCTGCACCGCCATCGTTATCATCTACCAGAACGTCGAACAGGCGTTTCAAGCCTGTGGCGTTTGCAATCGGCATGGTTTTGAAAGCCAGTACAAACTGGTCCCTGAGTTCCGTTTCCGGGAATTCGGTATGCTGCAACTTGTCGAACATTTCCCTGATCCAGGCGGCTGCATTGCCACCAATGGGATTGTCAACATAAGTGGGCTGCCACGGCGCATACCAGGTGATGGCCATGTTTTCTTTTTCATGGGGCGAGCGAAAGTCGACCACTGTTGTAATGCCCTGATCAGCAATCAACTGTGCCGTTGCTTCATCAATGTCTGCATAGTGACCAGAGCGAAACAAACGACCATGCCCAAGCGCACGACCCTCATTATTTATATAGCCACCCATGTCACGAAAATTGCGAACACCGGGAATATCTAAAATACGCGCTGACATAGAGGTCTCCAAACAGAGCTAAGCTAACAAGGCCATGGCATAGACCTAGTTTCATTTTATCTTCTTGCCAGCTGACGGTGCAAAAATATTGGCGCAACCAATTTCCCATGATAGGGACAAAGGGACGTCAACTTCAGGGTTCAGTCACTGTGACCACAGAAGGGCCGCTTGCCGCCTATAATCGCCTCAAGGAAGAGGGGGAAATCCGCCCTGACGAAGATCAGGCACGGGTGGTTGGCCGTCTTCAACGTCTTCATGACGAGCTTATCGATTATCCTGAAATAGGGGCCCATGGTAGTGGCCTGTCAATCAAGAACTGGCGGTTAGCGCAGCTTTTTAAAAAATCGCGTAAAACCAAGGTGCCGGAAGGCGTCTATCTGGTTGGGGGCGTGGGGCGCGGCAAATCCATGCTGATGGATCTCTTTTATGAAGTGGCGCCCTTGAAGTCCAAAAAACGAGTGCATTTCCACGAATTTATGCTGGATGTGCATGCCCGCATGAAAATTTGGCGCGGCCTCAGCGGCAAAGAACGTGCGGCGCTCGGTGGGCGCGCGAGCGAAGACGATCCCATCCCGCCGGTGGCGCGGCAGATTGCGGCCGAGGCGACACTCCTTTGTTTCGACGAACTGCAGGTCACGGATATAGCAGACGCCATGGTGCTGGGCCGTTTGTTTAAGGAGCTTTTGGAGCGCGGTGTCATCATTGTTTCCACCTCGAACCGGCAGCCTGACGACCTGTATAAAGATGGCCTGAACCGGCAGCTGTTTTTGCCTTTTATCGCGATGATCAAAAACACCTTTGATGTGATGACGCTCGATGGGCCTACTGACTATCGCTACGACCGCCTTAAGGGTGTGGACACCTATTACACGCCGGTTAATCAGGAAACGACCGACAAGCTTTCTGCTGCGTTCTTTCGTCTTACAGACCGGGACGTTGAAAACCGGGACAAGGTGCCATCAGCGGAACTAACCGTTCAGGGGCGCACGCTGTTTGTGCCAAAGTCGGCACGCGGCGTGGCAGTGTTTTCTTTCAAGCGCCTGTGCGCAAACCCACTTGGTTCTGCGGACTATCTCGCCATCGCGCGCGCCTACCATACGGTGATTATGGTTGCGATACCGCGGCTGTCGAAAGACAAGCGCAATGAAGCCAAGCGTTTTGTAACTTTTATCGACGCCCTTTACGAGCACGGCGTGAAATTCCTGTGCAGTGCAGAGTCCCGGGCGGAAGACTTGTACCCCGAAGGCGACGGTTCGTTCGAATTTGAACGCACGGTTTCGCGCCTGATTGAGATGCAATCGGAAGACTATCTCACCCGCGGGCATGGCAAGCTTGAATATATGGACTAGCTCAATGTTCTATTCGATCCTGTTCTCAAACAGGATACGCTCATAGTCTGCTATCAGCTCCTCAAGAAACTTGTCTGCAGCTTCTTCGCTGTCGCCTAACATGTCACGGGCTGCGTTGGCTTCTACTAACGCTTTCTCGTACTCACCGGTCATACCGAGCGATTGTGCATACAAAATACGCGGTGTGACAGCGTTAGGAAACGCCCTGAAAATGGCCGAGAAATAACTTAGTGCCTCAGTCGCGCGCCCCGTTTCCACCAGCGCGCGTACATACATCAGTTGGGCTTGCACATCCCCCGGCGTCACATCGAGAACCATGTCCAGCTCATCTCGTGCAAGCAGAAATTCGTTTTTTGCCAGATAAAGGGACGCTCGATTCTTGATCGCGGAAATATAATCATCTTGCAGCTCAGCCGCCCGTGAATAGGCAGACAAGGCGTTGTCGAGATCGCCCTGGCGTTGGAGAATTGTGCCCAGTGCATTATAGCCACTTGCCCTCAAGGGCATGGTTTCAGTCATTGTATTCGCAAGTGCAAGCGCTTCAAGGTTATTGCCGGTTTCAACGAATAAATTGAACAGCAAAAGCGCGCTCGTTTCATCCTGATTGTCTTCCTTGAACAAACGAACAAGGGTTTCAACGGCGCGCTCATTAGATCCGTTGCGCCTATAGTAGGTAGCCAGGCGGCGTTTTAGGACTTTGATGGCTTCTTCACTAATGCGTTCTGCGAAAACATCCCCGTCTTGAATGGTTTCGGGAGCCTCGGCTAGTTCAAGAGTTCTTTGCGCATAGGCAATAGCCCTTGCCAAGTCATTGCGCTGTGCTGCCGCAAGGCTTGCCATTGAAAAAGCAGCAATGTCAGTGCTGTCGTTACGCAAATACGGCGATAACAGCTCTAGCGCGCGGCCGTTAGTGCCTTGCTGGATATAAATATCGCTCAAAGCCAAAATTGTGACGCGGTCAAACGGGGCCACCAACAGTGATTTTTCAAACTTGGCACGCGCCAGGTTTAATTCATTCAGCCGGTAAGCTAAATGCCCGTGCAGGCGAATAATGTGCGGGTTTTCTCGCTCCTGCAATGTAGGTACCAGAAGTACTTTTTGCGCTTCTTCGTCATCGCCGGCGAGAGCCAGTAATACTGACGAATAGTATTTCGCCGTGTTGTTTTCAGGGTACAGGCTGTAAACCACATCAAGATAGGCATTCGCCTTTGCGTAATCCAGCTCCACAATACTGATCCGGACAAGTTCCAGCAGAGCAGGTATATTGCCTTCGTTCAAAAATACGGCTTCTTCAAATTCCGATTTGGCATTGTCCTGTTGACCAAGCATGGTCAAGACCGTGCCCAACGTATAGTGGGTCAGGCTATTGTCAGTCGCTTGTGCAACCGCAGCCTCTGCTGCGTTTAGCGCCTGGTTCATCCGATCCAGCTTTAGCAAGGTCTGCGCCCGCGAAATATGGACCCGATAGTCACTAGCGTCGAGCTCGAGGGCCGCATCAAAATACGCCAGGGCGTCCAAATGCTTGCCCTGCAATTCTGCCAGGTCCCCCAGTAACACTTGAGCCTGAAACACCTGTGGCGGAAGAGTGAAACTATGCGATTGCAAAATACCTGTCGCTGCTTCAAATCGCTGCTCCAGCATTAGCGTTTGGCCCTGGACAAGTACAAATTCGTCCAGATTATCAAAGTCAACTGGCTGAATTTTCTCTATGGCGATGGCGGCACCTATTTCATCAAAGACCGCTACGTTTGCTTTGGCTGCAATTAAAAAATCAGCGGAAGTTGCGTCGCCACTTCGTTCTTTTTGCCTCACAAATTCAATAAGACTTTGATACTGACCCGCAGCATACATGTCGTTAAGAACGTCGGGTGTCAGATCCGCAGGGGAGGTGTCGTTTGTCTCGCTACAAGCCTGCAGTGAAATCACAGCAGCAGCGAGCAGGGCATATTTGACAACACGTATCATACGCTCTGCTTCTTCGGTTGAAGAAAGCAGAACAGCTTTTTTGCGCCATTTAAAAACTTGAAGTTCGGTCGAGAGATACGCATGTGAGGCCTTAATCAAATACAATTGACCCCAACGCACCGACCTACCTTAGTGTATTTTTACTCTGAATGGAATGCTGATTTAGCAGCAAGTTGCCGACTGGAATTGTTTTGAGGTGATTGGGCGGCCCGGCTTGGTTGTATTTAAAGTCCTATTCATCAAAGCTGAATTCTGCTATTTAATGATTCTTATTAAATTTCTTTTGGGGGTCGCAATAACAAGTCACTAACTGGAGTTAGCTTGTGATGCGTGACCTAATCATAAAAATTTTGGCAGTTACTGCTGGCCTTTTGACGCTGTCGTCAACTGCAAACGCACAGACCATCGGCGTTGATGTTTCGTCAGATGTGGGATTGTTCGCACCCGTGGCGCTGGGTAGCAACCTGGATCTAGATCCATGTGGCAGCAGCGTGACGCGTGGTACCGGTCAATTCTTGAACAGTGTATGCGACACCGCTCGGCCGGACCTGTTCAGCGTAAATTACGTAATTTCCTCTGCGAGCACCACGTCGGTGCTGTCCTTCGGGACCGGCGGCAGTGGGTTGTTTGCAGACCCTGGCGACACGTCACCTGCCGCTACGACGGTTAACTCATTGGTAGAAGGCGGGGGTGTTTTTCAGAACCTTGGAACGGCAGCCAGTATTTTTGCCAACCCTTTCTCCCTGTCTTTATCAAGTGGTGTTGGCAGTTCAATTTTCTCCACCGCTGGCACCTATGTAGTCAGCCTTATTGTTGCCGTAGAAAGTAACGTTACGTTTGCCCAAGGCGATGGAACCAACCAGAGAACGTTTCGTGATGGCTTGCTTCAAATCGGAAATGGTGAAACAGGTTTTGATATTAATGGCGTCTCGGTTGGAAACTTTGATGGCCGGTCGTTCGGGTCGGGCCGAGGGCGCGGAAACGGTGAAGCAAATGTTGGCTTGTCCCAGACAACGCTGACGGTCAATGACGCGGTGACGGTCCCTGAACCTTCTAGTTGGATGCTGTTGATTACCGCTCTTTTGATGATTGGTTATTTCCATAAACATCACGCGGGTTTCAGCCGCCGCATTCGTTGACGGCACATTATCAGTTTCCCTTGTTTTAGAGCCAGGCGTCTTCGCCTGGCTTTTTTGGTTGGCAGCTTCATATGATGGCCAATCTATATCGGTTAAGTGACTGTTCAGTCAGTTAAGTGCCCGAGTCTATGGTGATTTGAGGAGGATTTTGCTCAATTAGGGATTTGGTAACCCGGAATAGTTACTTATTCGGTATGGATTTCGTCTCACTTCGCTATATGTCACGCTCAGAATGTGAAAAATGGGCTAAAATCTTGTAAATTCTGGGGGAAAGGCGATCAAAATTGGGAAATCGCCATTGTCCGCAATAGGAATTTTTGTAAGCTTTGATAGGCCTACATTCATTCAGCCAATAGGGGCACAAACATCGCTTGTCACTACGGGGTAAACACGCTAGGAACCGGCGACATTATTCAAATACTCTCTGCCGCTTGGTACCTCCCGAACGCGGCACAACAACACTCGTTGGAGCTTTTTCATGGCACGTAATAAAATTGCACTGATCGGCGCTGGTCAAATCGGTGGCACACTCGCGCACCTTGCAGCCCTCAAAGAAATGGGCGACATCGTCGTTTTCGATATCGTCGATGGCATGCCTGCAGGTAAAGCGCTTGACCTCGCGCAGTCTGCACCGGTCGAGGGCTATAACGCGTCGTTGAAAGGCACTAGCGATTATGCCGACATTGCCGGCGCTGATGTGATTATTGTTACCGCGGGTGTTGCCCGCAAGCCGGGCATGAGCCGGGACGACCTTCTGGGCATCAATTTGAAAGTGATGAAGTCAGTTGGCGAAGGCATTGCCGCTCACGCGCCAAATGCATTTGTTATCTGCATCACCAACCCCCTGGATGCGATGGTTTGGGCGCTGCAGAAATTCTCCGGGCTGCCCACCAACATGGTTTGTGGCATGGCGGGTGTGCTTGATAGTTCGCGCTTTAGCTGCTTCCTCGCGGAAGAGTTCAACGTGTCTGTTCAAGATGTAAATACATTCGTGCTCGGCGGCCACGGCGACACCATGGTGCCACTGACACGCTATTCAACGGTTGCCGGTATTCCTGTGCCGGATCTCATCAAAATGGGCTGGTCTACTCAGGAAAAAATTGATGAGATTGTTCAGCGCACCCGTGACGGCGGCGCAGAGATCGTTGGCCTCTTGAAAACGGGTTCTGCGTACTATGCGCCAGCAACCAGCGCGATTGAGATGGCGGAAAGCTACCTCAAAGACAAACGCCGCCTGCTGCCTTGTGCGGCATTCCTGAACGGCGAGTACGGCCTCAATGACATGTATGTCGGTGTGCCGGTAATCATCGGCGCGGACGGCGTTGAGAAAGTTGTAGAGATTGAGTTGATCGGCGAAGAGAAGTCGGGCTTTGAGCACTCTGTGGGTGCGGTGAAGGGTCTGATGGAAGCCTGTACTGCAATTGATGGATCGCTTGCTTAAGCTGTCCATTTTCATATGAACCTCCTGACACGAATTGAGAGAGTGGGTGGATAGATGAATATTCATGAATATCAGGCGAAAGGCCTGCTGAAAGAATATGGCGCACCGGTGCTTGACGGCGGCGTTGCCTACACAGCGGCCGAAGCAGTTGACGCCGCGAAAAAGCTGGGTGGCCCGGTTTGGGTTGTGAAAGCCCAAATCCACGCGGGTGGCCGCGGTAAAGCAGGCGGCGTTAAAGTCGTTAAGTCTTTGGACGATGTTGAAGCCGTTGCAAAAGAGCTGATCGGCAAAACGCTCGTAACGCACCAAACTGGCCCAGAAGGCAAAGAGGTGAAGCGCGTTTACGTTGAAGACGGCTGTGCGATCAAATCTGAGTTTTATCTCTCCATGCTTCTCGACCGCGCGAGCGGCAAACTCGCCATCATGGCGTCCACTGAAGGCGGCATGGATATCGAGGAAGTTGCTGAAGCAACACCAGAGAAGATTGTGACCATCACAATCGACCCGGCAACTGGCCTGCAGCCTTACCACTGCCGCAGCGTAGCCTTTGGCTTGAAGCTTGAGGGTGCTGCCGCAAAAGAATGCCAAAAAGTTGTGGCGTCGCTTTACAAAGCCTACACTGAGCTGGATGCCTCTCTCCTTGAGATCAACCCACTGGTACTGACTGAAGACGACAAGATGATCGTGCTCGACAGCAAGATGTCTTTCGACGGCAACGCCCTGTTCCGTCATCCGGCGGTTCGTGAACTCAGGGATGAGAGCGAAGAAGATCCAAAAGAGATCGAAGCATCAAAGTATGATCTCAACTACATCAGCCTGGATGGCTCGATCGGCTGCATGGTGAATGGTGCCGGTCTTGCGATGGCAACGATGGACATCATCAAGCTCAAGGGCGGCGAGCCGGCAAACTTCCTTGATGTTGGTGGCGGCGCGACAAAAGAACGTGTAACCGAAGCCTTCAAAATCATCCTCTCGGACGACAATGTGGAAGGTATACTTGTAAACATTTTCGGCGGCATCATGCGTTGTGATGTGATCGCAGAAGGTGTGGTTGCAGCAGCCCGCGAAGTGGCGCTGTCTGTGCCGCTGGTGGTGCGCCTTGAAGGTACAAACGTAGAACTCGGCAAACAGATTATGGCTGACAGTGGCCTGCCAATCATTTCCGCCGATGATTTGAATGACGCAGCAGAAAAGATTGTTAAAGCTGTGAAGGAGGCTGCGTAATGTCAGTTCTAGTTGGAAAAGATACTCGAGTTATCTGCCAGGGTTTCACAGGCGCGCAAGGCACCTTCCACTCTGAGCAAGCCATTGCATACGGCACCAAAATGGTCGGTGGCGTAACGCCAGGCAAAGGCGGCCAAACGCATCTTGACCTGCCAGTGTTCAACACTGTAGGTGATGCGCGCGAAGCTACAGACGCAAACGCTTCTGTAATTTACGTGCCACCGCCTTTCGCAGCTGACTCGATCCTCGAAGCGATCGACGCGGAAATCGAACTTGTGATTTGTATCACAGAGGGCATTCCGGTTCTGGATATGGTGCGCGTGAAGCGGGCGCTTCAGAACTCGAATACCCGTCTGGTTGGCCCCAACTGTCCGGGCGTTATCACGCCGGGTGAGTGTAAAATCGGCATCATGCCGGGTCATATTCACAAGCCGGGTAACGTGGGCATTGTATCCCGGTCTGGTACATTGACTTATGAGGCTGTTGCGCAAACAACTGCTGCAGGCCTTGGCCAGTCTACATGCATCGGTATTGGCGGTGACCCGGTAAACGGCACCAACTTCATCGATTGCCTGGACATGTTCCTTGGTGACGACGACGCACACTCCATCATCATGATTGGTGAAATTGGTGGTTCTGCAGAAGAAGAAGCAGCCGAATTCCTGAAGCAAAGCAAAGTTAAGAAGCCGGTCGCTGGTTTCATTGCTGGCCGCACAGCGCCTCCGGGTCGCACAATGGGTCACGCTGGTGCGATCGTTTCCGGCGGTCAGGGCGGTGCAGAAGACAAGATCGAAGCGATGAAATCCGCTGGCATCGTTGTCTCTGACAGCCCGGCTCGCCTCGGCGAAACTTTGCTTGAAGCAATCGGTTAATCCAACATAGAGGGGCGCGGCGGAAGCGTCGCGCCAATATCGCATGGGCGCAGATTTAGACCGTATCGCAGCTTTGGAGGGCGTTAGCCCCCAATTCGTTGAAAACCTGTATGAGCAATATGCCGCCGACCCCACATCTGTGGACCAAGGCTGGCAGGAATATTTCCAAACGCTCGAAGCAGGCATTCAAAAGACCGGCCCAAGCTGGTCGCGGTCTGACTGGCCCCTGCGCCCTGATGATGATCTGACAACCGGCCTTGATGGCTCGGACATGTTCATTGAAACCGAAACACCCAAAGCCGAAACGGGCGCAGGTGTGTCGGCCGCGGATGTTCGGGCAGCGACCATCGACAGTATCCGCGCTTTGATGATGGTGCGCACATACCGGGTGCGCGGCCACTTGATGGCGAACCTGGACCCGCTTGGTCTTGAAGAACGCCCAACGCACCCCGAGCTCGAGCCGGGAACTTATGGTTTCGGTGCGGACGACATGGACCGTCCCATTTTTATGGACGGTGTGCTTGGTCTTGATACCGCAAACATGCGGGAAATCATCGCGATCCTGCGACGTACATACTGCGCCAACATTGGTGTGGAGTTCATGCACATCAATGACGCTGAGGAGAAAGCGTGGATCCAGCGCAAGATCGAAGGCCGCGACAAAGAAATCCAGTTTACCGACAAGGGTAAAATCGCGATCCTCAATAAGCTGATTGAAGCTGTTGAATTCGAGAAATTCCTGGGCCGCAAATACACCGGTACCAAGCGTTTTGGACTTGATGGCGGCGAAGCCATGGTACCTGCGCTTGAAGGCGTGATGAAAACCGGTGGCCAGATGGGCCTGAATGAAATTGTGATCGGCATGCCGCACCGTGGGCGTCTGAACGTGCTTGCAAACGTGATGCAGAAGCCGTACCGCGCCATCTTCAACGAATTCCACGGTGGTGCGTCGACGCCTGACGATGTGCAGGGTTCCGGTGACGTGAAATACCACTTGGGCACCAGCGCCGACCGCGAATTTGACGGCAACAAGGTGCACCTGTCGCTGAACGCCAACCCATCGCACCTTGAAGCGGTGAACCCGGTTGTTATTGGCAAGGTGCGCGCCAAGCAGCAGATGAAGCAGGATAAAGAGCATAACGATACGCTTTCGCTTCTTTTGCATGGTGATGCGGCGTTTGCAGGACAGGGCATTGTTGCTGAGTGCTTCGGCATGTCTGGCCTTAGGGGCTATAACACCGGTGGCACGATCCATTTCATCGTGAATAACCAGATTGGCTTTACAACCAGCCCGCAATTCGCGCGCTCCAGCCCGTACCCGTCAGACGTCGCAAAAATGGTGCAGGCGCCCATTTTCCACGTGAACGGCGACGATCCCGAAGCAGCGGTATTTGCCACCAAGCTCGCAACTGAATTCCGTATGGCATTCAAGCGTGATGTCGTGATCGATATGTTCTGCTACCGCCGATTTGGCCATAACGAATCTGATGAGCCGGCGTTTACGCAGCCGCTGATGTATGCAGCGATTAAAAAGCATCCAAATGTGGTGAAGCTGTATGCAGACCGCCTGAAAGAACAGGGCATTTTGACTGATGAACAGTTTGCCCAGATGCAAGCTGAGTTCGTGACATATCTTGAAGACGAATTCGAAGCCGCGAAAGACTACCGTGTCAACAAGGCCGACTGGTTCGAAGGCAAGTGGGAAGGCCTTGGCCTTGCCGACAAGGACCATGAGAAGCGCCGGGCAGAAACCGGTGTGGCTGAAATGATGCTCAGGGAAGTGGGTGAGCAGCTCACTACATACCCAGAGAAGTTCAACATTCACCGCACGCTCAAACGCGTTCTCGATAACAAAGTCAAAATGTTTGAAAGCGGCACAGGTTTTGACTGGGCCACCGCTGAAGCACTCGCGTTTGGAACGCTTCTGAAAGAAGGCTACGACGTGCGCTTGTCCGGACAGGATTGCGGCCGCGGCACATTCAGTCATCGTCATGCGGTTTTCGTCGATCAGAAAACAGAAGATCGTTACATCCCATTAAAGGATATGAATGAAGACCAGCATTTTGAGGTGCTGGATAGCCATCTGTCTGAGTTCGGTGTGCTTGGTTTCGAGTATGGTTACTCAATGGCTAACCCCAACAGCCTGACCCTTTGGGAAGCCCAGTTTGGTGACTTCGCCAACGGCGCACAGATCATCATTGACCAGTTCATTTGCTCTGCAGAAGCTAAGTGGCTGCGTATGTCGGGCCTCGTGATGTTACTACCCCACGGTTATGAAGGTCAGGGGCCGGAGCACTCGTCAGCGCGGCTTGAGCGATATTTGCAGCTATCTGCTGAAGACAATTGGCAAGTGGTGAACTGCACCACGCCTGCGAATTATTTCCATGTTCTCCGGCGCCAGATGCACCGCAGCTTCAGGAAACCACTGATTGTGATGTCACCAAAGTCTTTGCTGCGTCACAAGCGTTGTGTTTCTAGCCTGCATGAGTTTGGCCCCGGTTCGCAGTTTCACCGTGTGCTGTGGGACGACGCGGACCTCGATAACGGCGTTTCCGATATCAAGCTGAAAGCGGACGACAAGATCAAACGCGTAGTTCTTTGCTCTGGTAAAGTTTATTTCGATCTGCTGGAAGAGCGCGACGCACGCGGCCTTGATGACACTTACATTCTGCGTGTGGAGCAGCTGTTCCCATTCCCGACGCATGCGCTGCGGGTAGAACTGAAGCGCTTCAAGAATGTGAAGAGCATCAATTGGTGTCAGGAAGAGCCACGCAACATGGGCTCATGGACCTACATCAACGAACCACTTGAATCGCTGCTGACCGTCATGAAACTGCCGGTCACGCGCGCCAAATACACGGGCCGCGATGCAAGTGCCTCAACAGCAACTGGCCTTGCGTCGAAGCACGCTGAAGAACAGAAACAACTCGTCCATGATGCGCTGACAAGCTGAGCGCGTGGATTGAACAAGAGATCACAAACTAGGAGCACTGAAGGTGGCAATTGAAGATATCGTAATCCCGCAAATGGGTGAATCGGTGGCCGAAGGCTCAATCGGAACCTGGCTAAAAGGTGTCGGCGAAGCCGTCGCACAAGACGAGCCCATCGTTGAGGTGGAAACCGACAAAGTGGCGATGGAAGTGCCTAGCCCAGTGGCCGGCGTGCTTGTTGAACAGCTGGTTGCTGAAGGCGACACCGTTGAAATCGGCGCCTTGATCGCACGGGTTGACACGGAAGGAGCTGCAACTGCGGCGCCCGCCCCAGCACCTGCTGCCGCTGCACCCGCCGCGGAGCCCGCACCAACTGCAGCAGCTCCCGCTCCGGCGCCTGCTCCAGCACCGGCAGCGCAGCCAAAAGACTTGATGCCCATGTCGCCCGCAGTGCGCCGTATGGTGGAAGACTATAACCTTGATCCCACCTCAGTCACCGGTACCGGCAAAGATGGTCGCCTGACCAAAGGTGATGTGTTGAAGGCAATTGAGGGCGGCAGTGCCCGCACACTTGCCGCACCAGCCGCAGCGGCTGCGCCAACTGGTCCGCGTGAAGAGCGCGTGAAGATGACGCGTCTGCGCAAAACTATTGCGGCCCGCCTCAAGGACGCACAAAATACGGCAGCCATGCTTACCACTTACAATGAAGTGGACATGACGGCAGTGATGGCAGCGCGCGCCAAATACAAAGACCTCTTTGCCAAGAAACACAACATCAAGCTTGGTTTCATGAGCTTCTTCACCAAGGCCTGCTGCCTTGCGCTCAAGGAAATTCCTGCGGTGAATGCGCAGATCGATGGTGAAGAAATCGTTTATCACAACTTCGCCAATATCGGTGTAGCGGTCTCAAGCCCGAACGGCCTTGTTGTGCCGGTTCTGAAAGACGCGCAGGACATGTCTTTTGCTGACACGGAGCTTGCCATTGCCGGTTACGGCAAAAAAGCACGCGATGGTAAGCTGACGATCGATGATATGCAGGGCGGCACGTTCACCATCTCTAACGGTGGTATTTTTGGCTCCCTAATGTCGAGCCCGATTTTGAACGCGCCCCAGTCCGCTATTTTGGGCATGCACAAAATTCAGGAACGCCCGATGGCTATTGGCGGCGAAGTTGTTGTGCGCCCGATGATGTATCTGGCGCTGTCGTACGATCATCGCATCATTGACGGCCGCGAGGCTGTGACGTTCCTGGTGCGGGTTAAAGAAGCTCTTGAAGACCCAACCCGTCTTCTTCTGGATATGTGAGGCAGAATTCCATGTCTGATGTTTATGACGTAGTAGTTATTGGTTCTGGCCCGGGCGGTTATGTGGCGGCAATCCGCGCTGCACAGCTGGGCCTCAAGACGGCCTGCATTGAAAAGCGTGAAACGCTGGGTGGCACGTGCCTGAATGTTGGCTGTATGCCTTCAAAGGCGCTTTTGCATGCGTCGCACATGTACCATGAGGCGGCCCACGATTTTGGCAAGTATGGCATCAAAGCCAAGGGTGTTGAGTTTGACCTCGGCGAAATGATGGCCATGAAGGACAAAACTGTCACTGGCCTGACAGGCGGCATTGAGTTCCTGTTCAAGAAAAACAAGATCGACTGGATCAAGGGCGCGGGTCGCTTCACCGCCAAAGACACAATCGAGGTGGCTTTAAATGATGGTGGCACACAAACCGTTAAGACAAAAAATACGATCATTGCCACAGGCAGTGATGTGGCAAGCCTGCCAGGCATCGAGATTGACGAGGACCAGATTGTGTCTTCCACCGGTGCCCTTGAGTTTACCAAAGTGCCAAAGCATCTTGTTGTTATCGGCGGGGGTGTAATCGGCCTTGAGCTTGGCTCTGTTTGGGCACGACTTGGTTCTGAAGTGACTGTTGTTGAGTTTATGGACCAGGTCCTGCCAGGCATGGACGCAGAAGTGCGCAAAAACTTTGGCCGCATCCTGAAAAAACAAGGCATGACGCTGAAGCTTTCCAGCAAAGTCACCGATGTGAAAAAGCTGAAGTCCAAAGTAAAGGTATCGTACGAGCCCGTTAAAGGCGGTGATGCGCAAGTGATTGAAGCCGACAAAGTGCTCGTGTCCGTTGGCCGCCGTCCCTACACAGATGGCCTTGGCCTTGAAACGGTTGGTGTTGAAATGGACGAGCGGTCGCGTATTAAAATCGGGCATGATTTCTCAACCAACGTTCCGGGCATATGGGCGATTGGTGATGTGGTTGAAGGCCCAATGCTTGCGCATAAAGCCGAAGACGAAGGTGTTGCCTGTGCAGAAAATATCGCGGGCCTTACTGGCTATGTGAACCATGATGTGATCCCGGGTGTTGTGTACACATTCCCCGAGGTTGCGAGTGTTGGTAAAACAGAAGAAGAGCTGAAGGATGCTGGCGTTGCTTACACAGCGGGCAAGTTTCCTTTCACCGCAAACAGCCGTTCGAAAGCCAACCAGTCTACGGATGGTTTTGTGAAAATTCTTGCGGACAAGGAAACTGACCGCGTGCTGGGTATCCATATTATTGGTGCAGATGCCGGTAACATGATTGCGCAGGCTGCAACTGCAATGGAGTTTGGCGCAAGCGCGGAGGATATCGCGCTCACTTGCCATGCGCACCCAACCGAGACAGAAGCCATGAAAGAAGCGGCGCTTGCCGTGCATGGCCGCACAATTCATATGTAGCTGTTCGGAAAGCTAAATTCTGAAAGCCCCGGTTTCGCCGGGGTTTTTTTTAGCCCCGCTTTAATCCCAGTTGGTCCAGACGCCACCTCAGCGTATCGATCCGATCCTGGCCAAAAAACGGTTCGCCGCGCACCACCATTGTGGGAACGCCCCAATGCCCAGCCTTTTCGAGGCACTCGTGGTTGCGTTCCACTTCGTCCAGATGGTCGCCGTCTCTGATTGCCTCATCCATGTCTGCCAGATCAAGACCTGCTGCTGAAGCCGCTTTCTCCAAATGGTCGCCCTGGTCCCAACCCTCGGTGCCACCGTACACCAGATGCGAGACTTCTTTTGCAAACGCGACGCCTTTACCGCGCCGCTGGGCTTCCACGCCCAGTTTCGCCAGGCGCATAATAAGGGGCTGGTCCTCTGCCACCTGGAAAGTTTCATAGTCCTGTACAACAGGGTCAGGCTTGGGTGGGAAATGCATGGGCATGCCCAGAAACTCTGCGCGCCTTGCAGAATCCATCACAATATAAAAAGCAGGTTTTTTGTTAGACGCATCAAAGAGCGTTTTTTTGGTCCTGAGCGCAACCGGGAACACCACTCGCAGGTTCACTTCCACTTCATAATCTTCGATCAGCTTCTCAAGATCCGGCGTGACCAGATAAGAGTAAGGGCTGCGGAAAGACCAATATACGTCGATGGGTTCCATGATGTTCTCCTAGCTATGAGCGGTTTATAAAAAACCGTCGGCAGTATTTACGGCGCTGTTATTCCTGATGGTTACTATTGAGCATGATCAATCATGGTTGTCTCAAGCCCGCTGCCTTTCAACAGCTTCGCGTATTCACCACTTTCCATTAGGCGCTTCAAACCCTCATTAAATGCGTTTACGATCCTCTCGGCATTTGGATGCTGCCTTGATACCATAATCGAGGTTGCTGCCTCTGCAGCGGTCTGAGGCAGAAGGTCCAATGTTTCGCCGTTGTCGGAAAAATGGTTTTTGATCAGACTGATTGCTGTTCGCTCTTCAAGCGCACCAACATCCACACGTTGACGCAAGACCATACGCAATACTGTCATTGAATCTGCCACCAACAGGGTATCCAGAGGGTCAGGGGTCACGATGAGCTCTGACGTATAACTGTTGCGCACCAGTGAAAATCTCAAGCCTTTTGGGTCTGCCAGATCAATCTTCTGGATTGAGGCGTCTTTTCTTTTGATGAAGACGATCCGGTTCAAGGCATAGGGGTTGCTAATCAGGAAGACCTCTTTGCGGGCCTCAGTTGACCAGCCACCAGCCAGCACGTCATAGCGTGCTTCCGCCGTGTCTCGGATGGCTCTGCTCCAATTGTCAGTATGGAAATCGACGCTATAGCCGGACGCCGCGAAGGCAGCGGAAACGATCCTGCCATAATAGCCGTACCCGGGAAGGCTGCTGCTGTAGTATGGCTCAGACTCACCGTAAACAGCTGCAAGAGGCATAGTGCTCTGCGCTGACGCGGTGGCAAGTATCCCAAGAACAAAAAAACAGGTAAGCAGCAGGCGGTTAAGCAGTTTCATGCAGATCACGTCTTTATTGTTCGCCCTTCCCCCTGTGAGTGCGTGTTTATCATGCGCAGCACATCTATGCCAACAGGCATTTCTCGTGCCGCAAAAGCCATTCCTTCCGCTCAAGCCCGCCTGCATAACCCGTTAAGGAGCCGTCAGCGCCAATAACTCGGTGGCAGGGGTGAATAAGTCCAATCGGGTTACGGCCGTTGGCGCGGCCGACGGCGCGCGGGCTAGAGTTCAGCCTTGCAGCCATGCCGCCATAACTCTCTGTCAGGCCAGCCTTTATTGACTTAAGGTCTTGCCAAACCCGTTTTTCAAAATCGGTACCCTGCGGCTCTGTTTTAAGTTCAAGCAACGCATCGCGCTCACCGCTAAAATAGGCTTGAAATGTTTTACTGACGACTTTTGGGCATTCACCATCAACCACGGTCGCATTTGGATAATATTGTTCGAGTTGGCGTACAACACGGGTATCCCGGTCGGCAAATTCACAAATGATCACCGTGTCACCGTCCGTGACCAGCGTGATGGCACCCAATGGGCTGGGGATTTCGCTTTTTACAAGTTGCATTGCTGTCTCCATTTTGATGGTGGCATACCGTATTCTTTTTTAAACACGTCGTTGAAACGGCGCAGACTTTGAAAGCCCGACGCAAAAGCTATATCGGCAATCGCGGCTTCAGGGTCCGAGAGCAAAGTGGTTGCCAGCGAAAGCCTGTTGGCTTGTTTCACATCCATCGGGCTTTTACCCAAATGTTCCTGAAATAAGCGCCTCAGGTGTCTGTCCGTTACGCCAAGTTTGTCTGAGAGGGTTTCCAGGCTCTCTGGCCCCTCAGGGTCCGCAAGCAACCTGAGAGCCCGGCTTACGGTGGCTTTGGTGCCTTGCCAGGCGGGACTGCCGGGCCTGCTTTCGGGTCGGCACCGTTTGCAGGCTCGGAACCCGGCGAGGGCTGCCGTTTTTGCGTCGGCATAATACAACACATTCTGTGGTTTCGGCTTGGGGGCGGGGCATATGGGTCTGCAATAAATGCCGGTACTGGTGACAGCAAAAAACAATTTACCATCATATCGGGCATCGCGGCGCAACAAGGCTTCATATAGAAGGTGGCGGGTATGGGGGTCGGTCATATTCATGAAAAGCATCCTAGCGGGAATGCGTTTCCATTACTCGCCATTTTCGGACTTTTTTCTTGAAAGCGTTAAGTGGGCCCAAACGCGCGGCCCGCCACAACGATTGTGGCAGCGATCGCAAGAAAGGGCAAAAGGTCGACGCGAGGGAGCGGTGCCCTGGCGCGCATCACATCCAGAAAGCGCTGGCCCGTGCGCGCAGACAACAGGAAAGTTGTCACACTCAATAACGCCAGCGCGATCGCCTGAAAATTGTTTCCACCCGATTGCTCAAGCAAAAAGGACCAGAAGTGATAGGTGGCAAAGCAAAATACGATGCCCCAAAGCGCGATGGCGAAATAGAGCGCCGTCAGCGACCAACCACGAAACCGCTCCATTTGCTCAAATTTATTTGGGTCGAGCGCCAACTGTTCACCTTCGTTTGAAGGCCTGATCATACACGTCCTTCAGGCGTGCGCTATCCACTTCAGTATAAACTTGTGTTGCCTTGAGGTCGGTGTGCCCAAGAAGTTCCTGAATGGTGCGCAAGTCGCCGCCAGCTGACAACAGGTGAGTGGCGAAACTGTGCCGCAGTGCATGGGGCGTTGCCGTGTCGGGTAGACCGAGCACCGCCCGGATTTTCTGCATGGCGCCCTGGATGGAGCGCGGGTTCAGGCGGCCACCGCGCACACCAACAAACAGGGGCCCGTCGTCCGACAAAGCATAGGGACACTGCTGCGTGTATGTCTCGATTGCATCGTGGACTATAGGCAGAACCGGCACGATGCGCTCCTTGCCGCGCTTGCCAACCACGCGCATCGTTTCACCCTTTGGCTTGTCTTTGCCGTTCAGACCCAATGCTTCACTGATGCGCAGCCCACAGCCATACAGAAGTGTCACTACGGCAACATCACGGGCGGCTGTCCAATCCTCGGCAGCAAAGTCCGGTAGCGTTTCGATGACTGCTTTAGCGCTTTCTTCTGTAAGAGGCCTTGGAACCCGGTGCGGGATCTTTGGGGATTGCACAGCATTGATGGCGTCGTTTTCATAGCCTTCAACACGCGCCAGATAGCGGTAGAAGTTGCGAATAGAGGACAGCAACCGTGCCGCAGACTGGGACGACAGGCCATCGGCGCGGCGTGCTGCCAGGAAGGCCCGGAAGTCTCTGATTGAAAGGGCCGCAAGTAGCCGGGTCTCAATTACTTCACCGCGATAGTCCGATAGGAACGCGATAAAACTGCCAACGTCACGACCATAGGCATCAAGAGTGTGGTCAGATACCCGGCGCTCGGTTTCCATATACCGGCGCCAGCGCGACAGGGACTTGATGGTGCTTTCGCCCACAAGTGGCAAGCCACATAGTTCGTCGAAGGAAGAAGCCTTCATCCTTCATCCGGATAGCGAAGGCGGCCAAGGAAGCGGGAAAGTGACGGTAGGTTGGCGCTCACTCCACGCATTTTGAATTTGGCAGTTTCGATCTTCATCACGTCTTCGATGCGTCGATCCAGAAACGCCCACGTATCTTCAAAATCTTCTGATTCGTCATTGAGCCAGAACAGCAAAACCGCGCTCAGCACTGCGCTCAGGGTCGCGCGTTTGGTATACCAATTGTGGTCTGTAGACGTGTCACCTGCTGCCTTCCATATAATGTCAGATGTGTTCCACAAAGCTTTGGTGCCCATGGCAATATGTTGTGGGAGCGCGAGCTTTGTGAGCCCGCGCCGTACGGCTTCCCGACGGTGCGCATTCATCTCAAGGCGTGTGCGGATCGCGACCGTGATGCGGTCCCGGATTTTCATGGAAGGCAGGTCGAGCGACGCCAGCTTTTCGGCCAGCGCCAAATCCTCGCCGTCCAGATGCATCTGCAGTGCCTCAATTGCACCACCCGGAAACGCAAGTTCGGCCATGGGTTCCGAGATGCCTATATCGGCGGCGGCATTCTGGAGTGCTGCGTCACTCCAACCATCAAACGGCACGTGCGCGTCCATCGCGACGAGAAGCGGCAGCCGCAACTCTTCGGGTGTCATGTCTGATGTTTTTTGGGCATTCATGCCGTTGTCTCCGCTACTGCCAGTTATTTAACACGTATGCCGGTTGCCTGCGACCGACAAGTTGACGCATTTTGCCGGCTGCGCGCAAATATGCTATAAGAACCGCAATATTGAGCTGATCTGGTGCGCTAACGCTTGCTGGACAAAGCTTTTATATTGTTTTGACTTGTGTGATGCATAAGCCTTTGCTATACCCCGCGAGCCCGTGGGTGCGCACCCGGCTTGTCGCCCACTAAATTTGGCTATGAAAGGAGTGAGAAACCCATGGAGGTTTCCGTTCGGGATAACAATGTGGATCAGGCTCTTCGCGCGCTGAAGAAAAAGCTGCAGCGTGAGGGTGTATACCGCGAAATGAAGATGCGCCGCTTCTACGAAAAGCCATCTGAAAAGAAGGCTCGTGAGCAAGCAGCTGCTGTTCGCCGTGCACGCAAACTGGAGCGTAAGCGCCTTGAGCGTGATGGTCTGGTATCGAAGTAATCACTTCTAACCAGTATCAACCACAACGAATTTAAAACCCCTGAGGCTTACGCCTCGGGGGTTTTTCTTTTCTTGCGCTGTTGCTTGGTCTGACAATACCATCTTGGTTGGCTTCAAGTTGTATGTGGCCTTAATGAACCCGAGAAAAGAGGCGCTCCGATGAAACAGTTATCTTTCCTTCTAGTTCTGGTTTGCTTGCATCTGACGCCTGCTTCAGCGGACGGTTCGTTACCAGATGACTTCGACAAGATGATCGAACGTGACATGCAGAAATGGCGCGCGCCCGGCCTTGGCCTTGCCATCGTTAAGGACGGAAAGACCATTCTTGCAAAAGGATATGGCGTCAAATCTTTTGAAACAAATGCACCCGTAGACAAGCATACGGTCTTTCAGGCTGGTTCCACCACCAAGGCCTTTGCGTCGATGGCACTCGCGCTCTTGATCGATGAAGGGAAAGTGGACTGGGATGATCCGATAATAAAACACATTCCCGAATTTCGGATGGGCAATGAATATGTTCAAGACAATATCACCATCCGCGACGTGCTAAGACACAGCAGCGGTGTTATGCAGCTGTCCAACATAAATATGTTTTTGGGTAAGAGCTTGCCAAAGGCCTGGGAGATGATGGAAAGGATTGGTCAACAGGCAAGTTTCCGCAACAACTGGGACTACAATAATACAACATTTGCTTTGTCCGGCCGTGTCGTTGAGCGCGTTTCTGGTCAACCTTTCCATGAGTTTGTGCGCGACCGCATTCTGAAACCTCTGGGCATGACTGATACGTTGATGCTTGATGAGGAGGTGCGAAATGCCAGGAACCGTGCTGAAGCACACCAGCATTTCGAAGGTCGCGACTATGAAATCGTTTATCCTTATATCGAATATTCTCAGGCCGCGGGCATGATGAATTCGACGCCAGACAATATGGCTAAATGGATGAAATTTCTTCTGGCAGGCGGTGTTTGGAACGGAGAGCGGCTAGTTTCCGAGGCACTTGTTGATGAGATGATGTCCCCTCAATTACTCATGAATCCCGCGCGCATTTACCCCGCCGCAGCTTCATACCACCACAACTATTATGCATACGGCCTTGCCTGGTTTACCCATAACTATAAGGAACACAAGGTTGCCATGCACACCGGCAGTATTAACGGGATGTCAGCTATTTTGGGTTTGATCCCGGACGAGAACATCGGTGTTTATGTCTTTATCAATAGCGACCATATCGAATACCGGCATGCTTTGATGTATATGGTCTTTGACCTTTTGCTTAGCAAAGAAACGGAGGACTGGTCAGAGAAGCTGTACAAGGTCTACCACCCGCAGCTGAAGCAGAAAGAGGCCGCAGTTGAGACCTATCCTGACGTTTCGCCCGAGCAGCTTGCAGGCACTTACACACTGAGTGGCAGTTTCCCTCTTGTTATTGAGCATAATAGTTCTGCGCTGACCGCCACATTAGGTGTTGGTCAAGTGGAGCTAAGAAGACAGGACAACAATGCCTATCTCGTCATTGATCCGGAAACGGCGCACATCCCTTTGAAAAACACACTTGAGATTTCGCTCAATAGTTCCGGTGGCGTTGCCAGTGTTAAGTTTGGTGGCATGAGTTTCAAAAAGGTAGATTGACGGAGCATTGAGCAGAAGTTCGCGGCTTAGTGAAATGGCTTTTGCCCCACTGCAGATATCCAGGGCCAGTTCTCTCATTCTGGGCTTGGTCTAGACGACGATCGGTGTCTATACTCCGCGTTCGTCTATTATTTCCGGGGGCTCTTAACATGTTGAACAAATTCAATTCTCTTCTGGTGGTATCTGCACTGTCGCTTGCGGCATGCTCGTCTGATCCAGGATCTGAAAATGATGGTGCTGCTTCAGAAACGGAAGAGCAACTGATTGCACGCGCGCTTGAAATTCATGATCGGGTGCTGACCTTCGACAGTCACGCGGATACGCCGCTTAGAATGATTGAGCCCGGGTTTGACATGGCGGAGCGCCACGATCCCAATGAAACGGGTTCAAAGGTTGATTATCCTCGCATGAAAGAGGGCGGTCTGGACGCCATCTTTTTCGCTGCATTCGTTGCGCAGGATATTCGCGATGACGATGGCAATGGTCGAGCCAAAACGCTGGCCCTGCAAATGATTGATGCTGTGATTGAGTCAACGGAGAAAAATGCCGAAACCGTAGGTTTGGCGCTGAATCCCGACGACGCATATGCGCTGGAGAAAGAAGGCAAGCGTGCCATCTATATTGGTATCGAGAACGGGTACCCTATCGGTGACGACCTCTCCAACATTGAGCTGTTTTACGACAAGGGCGTGCGTTATATCACGCTGGTGCATTCCACCAATAATGACATCGCGGACTCGGCAACTGACTCCAAGGGGGCAGAGCACGGTGGCATTAGCAAGCTCGGCGAGGATGTAGTGCGCGAAATGAACCGTTTGGGGGTCATGGTTGATGTCTCTCATGGCAGTGAAGAAGTGTTCTACGATGCAATTGCTCTCTCGAAAGCGCCAATTATCGCGAGCCATTCAAATGCGCGCGCCGTGACTGAGCACGACCGCAATATGTCTGATGATATGTTGCGTTTGATGGCAGAAAATGGCGGTGTTGTTCAATTGACTATGCTCTCAAACTATTTGCGGGATGAGCCCGCGAACCCCGAGCGCGA
Organism: Kordiimonas sp.; assembly: GCA_963921265.3. Lineage (GTDB taxonomy): Bacteria > Pseudomonadota > Alphaproteobacteria > Sphingomonadales > Kordiimonadaceae > Kordiimonas. The sequence continues at coordinate 1,539,113 of OZ001196.2, read as the reverse complement.
CGCTGCTGTGGAGGCACTCAGAGCTTCTATGAAGCCTGCAAGTGAAATGACACGAGAAGAGCGGGAAGCTGCGCGTGATGCCTTCAGGGAGTTGAACGAAAAATTCCCCGTGCCTTCGGCTACAGTCAAAGATGTAGTGGACCACATTGATCATATCGTGAAAATTGCTGGTATTGATCATGTTGGCATTGGTTGCGATTTTGACGGTGGTGGCGGAATCGACGGTATCTTTGATGCCAGCGAAGTCATGAATATTACGATCGAACTTGTTCGACGCGGATACACCGAGGAACAGATCGAAAAAATCTGGAGCGGTAATCTGATGCGCGTATTCCGGGAAGTGCAGGCTGTTGCTGCAGAAATTCAAGCTGGCACTGCTTCGTAAGTCTCGCCGGTGAAAGCTGTACTCAAGTGCGTTTGTGTGCTGTGCCTTTTGGGTGGGCTCTCCCATAAGGCTGTTGCGCATCCGCTTAGGCTTTCCCTCAGTGAAATTGAATATTCCTCGAAAAACAAACTTCTGACCATCAGCCTAAGGTTATTTCTTATGGATGTCAGGGAAGCCCTGCTTCTGGATCCGGACAACACAGAGCTCGCTTTTTGCCAACCAAACGAGTCGGATAAGGCGGAACCCATGCTGATGGAGTATCTCGACGAATTTTTTTATGTAAAGGCAAACGGCCAATTGCTTGATCTCCGTATCAAAAGCAAAAAGTTGAGCGGTGAGGGCATCAATACGGCACTTGGCGTGACCTTCGAGGTTGGGGGGCAGGAGGCGTTGACATCTTTGGAGATCAAAAACGCGGTTTTCACTGACCTGTTTTTTGATCAGAGCAATATCGTTTATGTGCACAATGATGACGATTCAAATAGCCTGATGCTCAACAAAGAAACCCCCGTTCACACGTTGGAGTACTGACATGCAATCATTTGGCCTTTATGTGCAGCTGGGCTTTGAGCATATCTCTGACCTCGCGGGGTTTGACCATATTCTTTTTCTGGTTGCTCTATGTGCTGTTTATAAGATTGAACAATGGCGTCGGCTCCTCATTCTGGTGACAGCATTCACGGTAGGCCATAGCGTGACCTTGGCGCTGTCCTCGATGGGTACCATTACCATTCCGTCTGAAATCATTGAGTTTTTGATACCCACGACTATTCTTTTGACGGCGCTGCATAATGTGATTGGCAAACCCACTGGCGAGACCAAGTCTGGTATGGGGAAAAATTACGCCATGGCCCTGTTTTTTGGTTTTATTCATGGCATGGGCTTCTCCAATTTCTTTCGTGCCTTGCTTATGGGCGACGACAATATCGCCATGCCCCTTTTGGCCTTTAACATTGGCATCGAAATCGGTCAGCTGATGGTGGTTGGATTTATCGTGGGCATCGCCTTTGTGTTCTTAAATATTATCGGCACGAAACATCGGGAGTGGAATCTTTTTGTCTCGGGCATCGCCGCAGGCATGGCTGTTCTCCTCATGAGTGAGACCAAGTTCTGGTAGACGACGCCCAAACCTTTGGGCGCCCCACTTTTAGCGAATGAACTGAATTTGCTGAGCCGCACGTCGATCTAAGACGTCTGTGCCGTCAAAACAAGGTCTCCGTTAACCCATGTTGAACAAATTTTTGCGGGGAGTGAGATACCATCAAAAGGCGACCAGCCGCAGTGATAGCGGCTGTTTTGGTGTGTCACGTCCGTGACGCCGGCGGGGTCAACCAGAACAAGGTCCGCAAAGTATCCTTCCCGGGCAAATCCGCGTTCTGAAACACGGTAGCGAGTGTCCGGGTTATGGCACACTTTTTCAACAAGCTGCACTGGTGTCAGGCGTTTGTTGTGCACATGGGCAAACAGGCTCGGAAGGGCGTGCTGAACAAGCGGTAACCCCGCTGGCGCATTCAGGAAAGGTTGCTGTTTTTCCTCCCAGGTGTGCGGTGCATGGTCTGTTGCAATGATATCGATCTGGCCCGTGCCGACCGCATCCAGAATTCTCTCTCTGTCATTGGCACTTTTGATTGCTGGATTGCATTTAATCAAGTTGCCGCGTTCTTCATAGTCCTCGTCGCAGAACCACAAATGATGCACACAGGCTTCTGCCATAATGTGTTTGCCTCTCATCGGGCCAGGGGTGAAAAGGCTTAGCTCTTTCGCGGTAGTGATATGGAGCACATGCAACTGGGTGCCGTGTTTCCTGGCCAAATCCACCGCATAACTTGAAGATGCGTAACAGGCTTCATCATCGCGAATGACCGGGTGGTCATGGATTGTGACCTCCCGGTTTTCCGCTTCTACGCTTGCCATGTTTTTTGCAATTGCAGGGCCGCTTTCGCAGTGGGTCGCGATTAGTACGGGGCATTCGCGGAAGATGGCGTCCAGGGCTGCTGTGTTCTCCACCAACAAGTCACCCGTTGACGCGCCCATAAATACTTTCACACCGCATGTGATTGTGGGGTCAAGCGACTTGATGTCGTCAATGTTGTCCTCTGTCGCGCCAAGGTAAAAGGCATAGTTTGCAAAGGAATTTTCCGCTGCAATCGCATACTTGGCTTTAAGGGCCTCCATGTTGGTTGTAGATGGACTGACGTTAGGCATTTCCATGTAACTGGTTATGCCGCCAGCAACCGCCGCACGCGATTCACTGGCGATGTTTCCTTTGTGTGTCAGACCTGGCTCTCTGAAGTGGACTTGGTCATCAATCATGCCGGGCATGAGTAACCGGCCATTGGCAACAACAATCGTATCGCTGGCCTGTGCCGAGAGGGAACTGTCGATCTTGTCAATACGCTGATCCACGATACGAACATCAACTTCCCGTACCTCGCCTTCGTTTACGAGGAGAGCGTCTTTTATCAGAGTCGTTGGCATTGTTTGTTCTCTTTATTCGTTTTGATGTGCCCGGTTTTCAGGTGTTGGGCTAATGGCTATCGCTTGCGATCAATCACGACCGCGTTGTGAGCATGCAAACTCTCCTGGTGTTCAATCTTGAAGCTGTAGTCTGTAACCGTATTCATTGCCTCGAGAGACGCTTTCAGCTTGCGCGCAGCGTCTTCACAGAACATCAGATTTTCAGCGTTGAGCTTTGCAAACGCTTGCTCATCCTCGCGTTTAACCGCAGTTTGCACGGGCGTGCCCATTGTGCCTTCAAGGTCCATGATCAAGTCAGCAATATTCGGAAGATACTCGGGCTGGAACGATAAGCTGACATAGGCATATGACCGTTGACTGTGAGGTGTCGCCACGGAGCCACGTTCTGACTGAAGCCATTCCAACAGGCTTTCTTTGTTGATTGTTTCCCCGGCGAACGTTTCTTCAACTGTTTTTGCTAACAGCTGTTGAGATAAAGCCGCAGAACAAGGGCAGGTGCTGGAATAGGGAATCGTCAGCTCAAGTTCAAAAGTAATTTCTGATGTTTCAGGATATGTCGCTGAAATGGCAACCTCATAGGACTGATAGCCTTTTTCGTTACTGAGCAAGGCTGGTTTCTCAATCGGAAAACTAAAGCTCAGCTTCAATTTGGCCTGCTGGCTGATGCCACGCTGCGAAACAATCATGGCTTTCAGTAATGATTTGATGGCGGAAGCTTCGAGCTTTTTGTTGGCGAGCGATTCCTTCAAAAGCAAATACAGGCGCGACATATGAATGCCTTTAGTGCCTGCTTCACTAAGATTAACAAAACAGTCGGCCTGGGCCGTAACAGCAACAGCCCTGCCTTCCCCGTCTTGGACCTTTAGCGGAACGGCAATTGCCTCCATTCCTACCCAATCAAGCGGCGGGTTATCGGCCGAATTCTGTTGCTCGGCAATATCGGGGAGAATGGTTTTGTCAAACATAGGGATCCTTAACAAGCGCGGGCATTGCCATGTTCCTGGCTCGCGTCTGACTGTTGTTTCGGCTGTTCCGATGCAGAGCTCAAACAGAGGTTTCAGTCAAAGGCCCGCTAACTACGAGGGTTAAAATATGGAGAGATGGGTATTTTGGGCTTGGTCTACCATTGTTTCAGACTTTGTACGCTGGCATTCGCGACGATTTCATATCACTAATTAGTTATTGTATAACATAAAGCATTGAGGTGCGCAGGCAAATTAAAAACAGCAATCCGAAGCTAGACAATCGTAAGCGCATCGTGTCAGGGTCTTTTTCGAACGCAGGACTGCACTCCGCTGGCAGGGAGCCTTTTTCAATTGGCACGGGCTACAGCAAGAAATGAGTGCGTGGAAAAGCAGGGGGCAAATCTTTGAGTGTACGTGCGGTTAGATGGGCGGTGGTCGTCTATATGGTGTTGTTCCTTTTTGCTACCACTTGGCCCGGTGCTTCGTTTTTCAACGACTTGACGCCCTTTTTTCTTGGCCTGCCTTTCAATCTTTTCTTTATAGCGATGCTGATTTCGGGTGGCCTGTGTGTGCTGGTTGCCCTTTATGTAAGCGAACAGCGAATGGATACTGATTAGTCGTGGAGCGCTGGCAGGTCATCGCGATCATCATCGCGCTATATTTGTGTGTCACGCTCGCAATTGGGCTTGTGTCAGGACGTAACGCATCAAAAAGTGTTCAACGCTATGTGGCAGGAGACCGGGATTTCGGCCTTCTGGTGATGTATTTTGTTCTTGGTGCTTCGGTTTTTTCGGCCTTCGCTTTTCTGGGAGGACCGGGTTGGGCCTACAGCCGCGGCGCCGCAGCATTTTATATCCTTAGTTACGGCGTCTTGGGGATAGCACCGTATTTCTTCATCGGCCCTAAAGCGGCTGCGCTTGGTCGCCGTAATGGCTATGTCACCCAGGCCCAGTTGATTTGCGGGCGGTTCCCGTCAAAAACGCTATCGACTCTGATCGCCACTCTCACGCTCCTCGCCTTCATCCCATATGTCACTTTGCAGATGCGAGGGGCGGGTGTTGTGATTGAGGCGGTCACAGAGGGGAATATTCCACTCTGGGTTGGGTCGGCGGTCGCTTACGGCATCGTGACCATCTATGTTCTTTTCTCAGGCGTTACTGCTGTTGGCCTCACCAATACTTTCCAGGGACTGTTTATGCTCACCATTGCCTGGTCGCTGGGGCTTTATTTGCCCATCAGCCTTTATGGCGGGGTGGGCGACATGTTCTCCCAGATAATGGCGGAGCGGCCGGAACTTCTGTCGTTGCCGGGATTGACCGCGACAGGGGAGCCGTGGTCCTGGGGTGGCTATTCCAGTGCCATCATTGTCTCGGCTGTGGGGCTTATGATGTGGCCCCATCTTTTCATGAAGGCTTTCACGGCGCGGTCGGACAAAACACTCAAACAAACGGTCGTCTTGTTTCCAACGTTTCAGCTGTTTTTGATCCCTGTTTTCCTGATTGGTTTTGCAGGGGTTCTGTATCCCGAACGCCCACCCTCATCGGATTTCATTTTACCCTTCATGATCCTGAATGCTGACCTGCCGGCAATCGTAGTGGGACTTTTCTGTGCAGGTGCATTATCGGCTTCCATGTCGACGGGTGACTCGTTAATGCATGCGGCGGCGTCCGTCACTGTTGAGGACGGAATTCGGCCCTTCAAGTCGCTGACGGACACACAGCAGCGCCGACTGATTCAGGTATTTGTGGTTGTCGTGGGGGCGGTTGCGTATGGCTTTGCCGTGACAGAGGGCGTTTCGCTTGTTGTGTTGTTGCTCACCTCATACGGCATTATTTGCCAACTTGCGCCGCCAATCGTAGCCGCTCTCTATTGGTCGCGCGCGACCACAACGGGGGTTATAGCAGGCTTTACGACCGGTTCTATCACCGCCGCTTTCTTTTTCCTGACCGGATATTTTGGCACCAATTTACGCCCATTCGATCTGCACGAAGGCTTGCTTGGTTTGATCGTTCATGTGGTCGTGCTGGTTGCGGTGAGCTTGCTCACCAAAGCACAGGACGGTGAGCATAGTGCCGCGTTTGTTGGGCCGCGCTCATAAGCCCCTTAGTCACTCTGTTTTAGCTTTGCTAGGTGCTTAGATGGCGGATCAGGTTATGCATAAAGCGCGTGCCTTCGGCCACCTGACTGACTTTGATGAATTCATTGGCCTGATGGGCTTGGTCTATCGAACCAGGACCACAAATCGCCGTTGGGAAACCCGCCTCCTGGAACTGCCCCGCTTCAGCGGCATAAGCAACTGAATAGCGACCATTGGACCCGGTTAGTTTGTGCGCTAATTCAACCGCGGCATTTTGCGGTTGTGGTGTCAGGGGTGGACCATCCGCCAGCGTTTCAGTCTCGATCCTGCAGTGAGGTGCGATCGCCTGCATTTCAGCCTGTATTGCTTCCGCCTCGGCACCAAACTCAGCGAGGATAGTTTTGATGCTGTCTCCGGGTACAACACGCGCGTCCCACGTGAACCCGCACCTGCGTGCCAGAATATTGGCGGCAGTACCACCTTCGATTACACCGACGGATATTGTGGAATAGGGTGGCTCAAAAGGAGAGGTGGGTGAAGCCGCCGCCCGCCGACGTTCGACTATTTCGTGAATTTTAGCAATCAGTCGTCCTGCCGCCATGACGGCGCTGGTGCCAAGGTGCGGCTGGCTTGAATGAGACTCTTGCCCCAAAATTTCGGTTCTGAAGACCGCAACACCTTTGTGTCCTTCCACAACCTGCATGTTTGAGGGTTCACCCACAATGACCGCTTCGGGCGTTGGTACCAGATCCTTGATCTGTTGGATCATCGCGGGAGCACCAAGAAGGCCAACCTCTTCGTCGTAACTCAAGGCAAAATGAATAGGCCGCTTCAGGTTGGCAGCGAGCATATCGGGTACAAGCGAAAGTCCGATTGCCGAGAAGCTCTTCATGTCGGCGGTGCCGCGGCCATAAAGCTTGCCGTCTTTCTCTACAACCCGCCAGGGGTCAGTATCCCATGGTTGCCCATCAACTGGCACAACATCGGTGTGGCCGGACAATACAACGCCGCCCTCTACATTGGGTCCAACGGAAAAATACAAATTGGCTTTGGTGTCATCCTCGTTGGAAACGCGTGTCGAGCTAATGTCATGCTCTTTAAGGAAACCTTCGACGTCTTCGATCAGGTTCAGATTAGAGTTGCGCGACGTTGTATCGTGTCGCACCAGACGTGCTATCCACTCCAGTTGTGGCTTTAGATCAGACATGCGGAGCCCCCATCCATAAACAGTGGGCGTAAACTCTCTTAGGATAGCAGTGAAGGCAACAATTAAATGCCAGTTTACAAAAACGTTATCGCTTATTGGAGCTTCCATGCAGATTTTGCCAGCGGACCGCATGCAGTGGCGGGGCAGGGCAAATTCGTGGTCGGTGCAGAGTTGCACTTCCATTAAACAAGCTTGTCAGAAATCAACCTTCCAACAGTTCTTCTCAGCCAAACTGTCGGCCGGCAACCACTGTTCATCGCAAATCAAGCGCATCCACTAAATCAAGCTGGTAGGGGTTTCCGGTATATTGCCGCCTTGGGTAAACTCATCTTTCGACAGATACGTGGCGGGCGCTTGACATGACGCCTAAAGAACTGTGTTCTGCAGGCGTATATAAATTGCTTGCAGCTGGTTCGAAATGTCTAAAAAGCGCAGTGCTGGCAAAAAAAAGAGTACGGGAGGGTCTCATGAATAAATTGGGTATGGCAGTTTCAGCAGCTGCTTTAATGGTTGGTTTGAGCGCATGCGAGCAATCGACACCGACGGAAAGTGCCGTAACAGGCGAGGCTGGAGCGGATATTGTGGTCACGCAGGCAGAACTAGCCGGGAATCCATTTGTTGAAGAATGGAATACGCCGTTCGGTGTTCCTCCGTTTGCTGACATTGAAGACGCTCACTATATGCCGGCCGTGAAAGCTGCTGTTCTGGAACTCCGTGAAGAGATCGCAGCGATTGTGAACAATCCAGAGCCCGCGACCTTTGTGAACACCATTGTCGCCCTTGATCAAAGCGGTGGGCAACTTAACAAAGTTGCGCGCACGTTTGGCAATATTACCGGCACGGACACAAACGATACTCTGCGCGGTCTTCAGTCGGAAATCTATCCGATGCTGACCCGCGAAACCAACGCCATCCAATTCAATGCTGCGCTGTTTGATAGAGTGAAAGCAGTTTATGCCCAAAAAGATGAGCTCGGGCTTGATGAGCAGGACGCGCGGCTTCTTGAGCTAACACATCGGGGGTTTGTTCGCGCGGGTGCCGACCTGGAAGAAGCCACAAAAGCACGCGTGGCGGAAATCAATGAAGAACTTTCCGGACTGACCACCAAATTTGGTCAAAATCTGCTGGCCGAGACTGTGGGCTTCAAGATGGAAATCACCGACCCTGCAGACCTGGGCGGACTGAGCGAGTCGTTCAAGGCTTCGATCAAAGTGGACGGTGAAGACAAATGGATCGTGGGACTAAACCGCTCACCGTTTGAAACTTTCATGACGCAGTCCACCAACCGGGAGCTTAGGTCCAAACTGTTTGATGGTTATCGCTTGCGGGCGTCGAGCGGCGATAATGACAATGGTCCACTTTTGATCAGGATTGCACAGTTGCGGGCGGAACGTGCGCAGTTAATGGGCTACAAGTCCCACGCGCATTATCAGCTTGAACCGCGGATGGCCAAAACACCTGAAGCAGCAGAAGAGTTTTTACTACGGGTCTGGCGCCCTGGCATTGCGCAAGCCAATAAAGAGTTGGCAGATATTCAGGCGCTTATTGAAACGGATGGTGGTGACTTCAAGGCGGCTGGTCATGATTGGTGGCACTATGCCGAACGCGTTCGGCAAGACCGCTATGCCTTTGATGATGCAGCTCTCGCGCCTTATTTCGAACTTAACGCGGTGCGTCAGGGCGCCTTTGATGTCGCATCAAAGCTGTTTGACATTACGTTTGAGGCGGTTGATACGCCGGTTTGGAACCCGGTTGTCACCAGCTATGAGGTCAAGGATGCTGACGGCAACCATTTAGGCTTGCTGATGATGGATATGTATTCACGCGGCTCCAAGCGCGGCGGTGCCTGGATGAGCAGTTACCGTGCCACGTCTGATATTGACGGCAACAGCATTCGGCCTTTGGTCACAAACAATTTGAACTTAACCTTGCCGCCCGAAGGTGAGCCAACGTTAATGCGTTTCGATGAAGTGGAAACCCTGTTCCATGAATTTGGCCACGGTTTACATGGTTTGCTGACACAAATTCGCTACGAAAATTTCTCAGGCGTGGACGGTCCGCGTGACTACACCGAGTTCCCGGCCCAGATTCTGGAGCATTGGGCGGGTCAGCAACAGGTATTGGCCGACTATGCAACCCACTATGAAAGCAATGACGTTATCCCGGCAGATCTGATTGAGAAGATGCGCAATGCGTCAACGTTCAATCAGGGTTTCAAGACCACGGAGTTTATTGCTGCGTCGCTGTTGGACCTGGCATGGCATAGCCTCACCCCAGAAGAGGCAGCTGCGATTACGGATGCGCGCGCGTTTGAAGAACAGACGCTGAAGGACTATGGCATTCTTGAAGAGATTGAGCCGCGCTATCGCTCGAACTATTTCTCGCATATTTTCGCAGGGGGGTATTCCGCGGGCTATTACGCGTATCTGTGGTCCGAAATTCTGGATGCAGACGGTTTCATGGCTTTCCAGGAAACCGGTGACATCTTCGATCCTGAGCTAGCCGCACGTCTCAAGAAATGGGTGTATGAAGCAGGCGGCCTTCGCGAGGCCGACGAACTCTATCGCAATTTCCGGGGCAAAGACCCGGAGATCGAACCGCTTTTGCGTGTTCGTGGGCTTGATACACCGGTTGCTGAATAGTTGAAATTATTGCTGGCGCGCGGCCTATGTACCAAGGCTGCGTGTCACTGCCCACCATATGCCAACAAGTGCAATGATCGCTGAGCTCGGGATGACCAACAGCTGGCGGTAGCTGTATTTCGCCTTTTCCAGCACCGAGGTGAGGGGCAAACTTAACAGCGCCGCCAAGGCAACTACGCTTAGCTGACCAAGCTCTACTCCAATATTGAAGCCAACTAGGGACGACCAGAATTGCTGCGGCGGCAGCCCGACTTCGCGCACAAACCCCGCGAAACCCATACCGTGAAAAAGTCCAAAACCAAAAACGATGATCGGTCTCCATCTAGTCATGTCTTGGAAATAGATGTTTTCAATCGCCACAAAAGCAATGGAGAGCGCAATCAGCGGTTCTACAATGTGTGCGGGCGGGTCGAACACGCCTGCCGCCACAAGTCCAAGCGTGGCTGTATGTGCAACGGTGAAGGCTGAGATTTGGATGACAAGACTCCGGATCTTCCTGGAGGCAAGGAACAGCGCCAGTACAAACAGGATATGGTCCAGGCCCCCCGGCAGAATATGTCGGATGCCGATGGTCATGAAACTCAGCCCGGTGTCGATCGGAGAGCGCATGTTTCCCTGCTTGTCAAAAAGTGCTGCTGCCAGCTCACCAGTGCCATTCATTGCGTCTGAAAGTTGTCGGCATAATTCGGGATCGATACCGGCGTCTGGGCCGCAAAAATCATCCTCGGGGTGGGCGTGGGCGAAATCAAATCCGCCAATCATGACGACGAAAGCTGACAGCGCCAGGATTCGACACCATGTCCGGATCATTTCAGTTTGGGAACAAATGTGTTTCAAGGGCTTTCCAAACTCTAATAGCCGGATTTCGTATGATTTTGGCAGCAGTATAGGGGCTACCAAGCATTTGTCAGGTGAGTTTTTTGGGCGACCACACGTACCTGGATCGGCAGCATGAAATTAATTTCCCAAGGACCATTACCGGCGTATTTTTCTGGACTCAGTAACTTCAAAATCGTAACGATTTTGAACGGTCCGCAGTTCACCGAGGCGTTGCCACCCGCAAGGGATGCTAAACCTGTCGAACATTTTGAAATCCTGCACTTGATCCTGTGCCAAGGTCGCAAACTGGCAACCCCGACATTCTTATGGCCCATTGAGGACCAAGTTATGCCCCGAACCGTACTCGCTTATAATGTTGCTGATGTATCAAAGGCCGCGCGTTCAATTCGCCAGCAACTATTGAAGCTTGAACGCGCGCCAAGCCATCTTGAGCTTTTGAATATTCTCGCCAGATCGGCTGGATTTCGGAACTTTCAACATTTCCGATCCAGGCGCGACGAAATGCCGGAGTTGGAGCCCCTTCCGATTGAAGTATCACCCGTTGATACCGCCGCAGTAGAGCAAACTGCACGCTTCTTCAATGCAGAAGGTCAGCTGACCATGTGGCCATCAAAGGAATCGCGTGCACGCCTGTGCATGTGGGTGATCTGGTCGCAGTTTCCTTCGGGCAGCGACATGGCGGAAAAAGACGTAAATGAATGGCTGAAGAAACTGAATAGTTTCGGCGACCATGCGTTGTTGCGCCGTGCATTAGTGGACTTCGGTCTTTGTGCACGTACTGCCTCAGGTAATTGCTATCGCCGTATCGAGCAGCAACCTCCGGCCGAACTTCGGCCACTGTTGCGGCTGATTGGGCGCAACAATCAAGGGGAGTTGAGCACATGATTGCATACCTGACCCTTGGTGTTGATGACATGGCCCGGGCGAAACGTTTTTATCAGTCATTCATGCAGGCGCTTGGTTACAAACTGAAAGTGAGTTCCGAAGGGCTCGAATACTCGATGCCCCCAATGGCAGGTCAATCCATCGCTCCACCTGACCTGTACGTCAAGCAAGCGTTTGACGGGCGCCCGGCAACGGCAGGGAACGGCACAATGGTTGCGTTTCAGGCGCGCAGCCAGCAACAGGTTCGTGATTTGCACGCGGCGGCACTGTTGGCAGGGGGGCTGACGAAGGCCCACCCGGTTTTCGGGACGCCTACGGTCCCTATTTTTATGTTGGCTATCTGCGTGACCCGCAGGGCAATAAAATTGCGATATTCTCGAACGACCGAAGTGAGCCGGGGCGGGACGGATAACGTGGCCCCAAGCTTTTAGTCAAAACGGTTCAGATCAGCCTCTGCCGCCAGCCGGCCAAACGAAGCACCGGTGTCTTTGCTAGCTATTTCATTCAATAGCAACTTGGCGCCGGTGCGATCGCCTGCGATTAATCTCGCCATCGCGATACCGTAGGCAGGGGTTGCATAAACCACGCCTTCACCGTCACGCGCTTCATTGAGAATGGCTTCACAGTCGCGCTCGCCCCTGAGGCAAAGCGAAAGCTCATGATAGACACCGTTTTCAATCAGGGTCCAAGTGGCGTCCACACCTGCAAGAGCTTCTGTCGCGGCTGCACCCTGACCAGATCGCTTCAGCGACAGGTAAAGCCAATAGCGGGCTGCAGCTGCTGCGTCCGGATTGTGTGCCAGCGCCGACGCCCCTTCATAAGCAATAGCGGCCCCCGCAAAATTGCCTTGCAGGTAACGTGCGAGGCCCAGGTGATACCAAATGTTGCCCTTAAGCGTGGATGTCGGTACGCCTGCCGCATTCGGCAGGCCGTCTGGTTCAATCTCGTCAGGCTGGGCGGCGGTCAACTTTACCGCTCGCTCAAAGGCGCTTTCCGCCTCTTTGAATTTCTTCAAACTGATCAGCCTGTGGCCAATATGGCGAGCAAATCTTGCGTCATGTGGGTGCAGTGTTTCGCCTTCCCGGTAGACAGCGATTGCTTCCGCGTAACGGCCCAAATAGCCAAGCCGTCGACCAACCCAGATCAAGGCCTCGGCGTTGCCGGGATTGTTGGCAAGGTTTGATCGCGCCTCTTCCAGAAGCCTCGTTTGCTCGGTAGCAAAATCAGACTGTGCACCAGCAAAAGGTGCGGGCACCATTGTTGCCACAAGTCCAAAAGCCAGAAGGACGATATAATTCATAGGTGTAAACCCCTTGAGAAACCCGGTCCCGATAGCTTAGCATTAATGCGTCTTGTCGCAATTGAAACGCGACACCTGTCGAAGGGGAGTGCTCGCATGCGCCTTATTCTCTCTGTCTTGATCGCATCTTTTCTTGCGATAGAAAGCGTCGTCGCCGAAGGGGCGACGGAAGTCCCTTACTACAGGCAATATGACAACGCTGAGCGGGGCGGCAGCGCCTGCAACATCACATCTGTTGCCATGATGGTTGATTATTTTGGCATTGCCCTGGAGCCTGAAAACAAAAGCCGCATGCCCGATAAAATCTACGACCGGTTTGGCATCAAATATAACCCCGAGGAATTGGCGGCAATCTTCAATATCATTGCGCGAGAGGCGAACGCCAGCGTGCGCGACAATTTCTATGAGCGCGGCACGATTGCGCAGTTGCGAGAAGAGCTGGAAAACGGCAACCCCGTGATTGTGCATGGCTGGTTCACAAAACCAGGTCATATCATGGTTGTCACCGATTTTGACGGTGAAAACTATATCGTCAATGATCCGGCGGGGCGTTGGAACCTGAAAAAGTGGGGGGATAATTCCTACGATATTTCTGTTTCTGGCCAGTCCATCAAATACCCTGCCAAAGAGTTTGAATATGCCATCAACGACAATGGCACTGGCGATGACTTATGGCTTCATGTGTTTGAGCCCATTGAACCTGTGGCGCAATAGTACGGCATGCGACCTGCTAAGCAGGCTGAGCAACGACAGCAAACTCCTGCCCGCCGGGATCGAAGGCGCTACCGGTCAGGTCGCCAAACAAGTCGCGGATGCTTAAACCACATTTGTTGAATTCTTGTGCCAAACTTTCGCGCGAGAAATGTTGAAGCCAGTTGTAAACTTCCCAGGTCCTTGCTGGTTCAATGATCGTGTATTTGTCCAATGTCACTGCGTCTTCCCGAAAAACAAAACTGCTCTGAAAGGCGAAATAATCGTTTGGCGACCAAAAACCATTCATGTAGTTGTGCGCAAACTGCGTATTTTCCCTTTGATGGCTCAGTCGGGCAATAGAATAAACATCCAGAAGCAACTTGCCGTCTGGCTTCAGCGCTTTTGCGATTCTCTTCAGCAGATTTTCTCTTTGCGCCGGTGCGAGCGCGCACAAGTCACAATAGATCAGGGTCATTAAATCCTGATTTTGCGGGAGATCAATATCCAGATAATTGCCCTCGATGTAATCAATGGTCAGGCCCGCTTGGGTTGCTTTGTCCCGCGCATAAGCGAGGGCCCGAGGCGAAAAGTCAACGCCTGTAACATTTGCCCCGTTAACGGCGAAACGGTGTGTAAACAAGCCTGGACCACAACCAAGATCGCATACGTTACTGCCATTCAGGCTGAACAAATTGTTGATGTGAGATACTGCCTTTTCGATGAACGGCAGTCGTCTTGAAGCAAGGTCGAAGTCTTGACTCAAGTGAAGTTTTAGCATCTCCGCCGATATGTGCGGATCGGTCCACAATGTATCTGCAGTGTAAACAGAGAACACCTGGGGCCGTGACAAGATGTCTGTGAGGTCTTGATACATCAAATTTCAATTCAGCTGTTGTAATGGATTTTCATTATAGACCAACAGCCTACACATGTTCTTCACTTGATTGGCAAAGAGGTTCGATTACAGACGTAAACAATTGCTTGCCAATATCGATTACATATGTAATCAATGAGTCATGACTGATTCGAAAAGACAAATAAGCATAGCGGAAAGCAAGGTGATGGAAGTGCTTTGGCATGACCACCCGCTAACCGCCGAAGATATCCACTCAAAAGTCGCGGCGGCGGAAGAGTGGAGCAACGCAACTGTGAAAACGCTCCTCAATCGACTTTTGTCCAAAGAGGCAATTTCTGCAGCCAAAGACGGGCGACGCTATCTCTACAGCCCGGAGCTTAGTCAGGCTGACTACATAAGCGGTGAGGGTCAGAACCTTGTCGACCGCCTGTTTGATGGTCGCGTGTCCGCGCTGATTACCCATTTTTCGAAACACCAAAAACTCGATGCCAACGATATATCCGACCTAAAAAAGATGATTGCGGAGTTAGACGATGACAGCAGATAGTTTCACCCTCCTCATGAACGCCACTCTGGCGGCTACAGCGGCCATTTTTGGTGTTGCCCTAATGCGCGGCAAGCTGCGTCAGTTTTTTGGTGCGCGTGTTGCCTACGCCTTTTGGCTGATTGTGCCGATGGCAGTGATCGCGAGTATGCTGCCGGCAGGGTTCCAGACAGTTTCCTTTGAGCGTGAGATCACGATCATCCAGCAAATTGACGGGCAGGTGGCTGGCACCACCAAGGCGGCAGCACCTGTAGCGGCTTCTGCTCCAGTTCAGTTTACCGGTGAAACCTCCATGTCGCTTGCTGACATCGCACCTTGGCTTCTTGCCATCTGGGGTGTTGGGGCTCTTATTGCCTTTGTGCTTCAGCTTGGTGCGCACTGGCACTTTGTGCGCCGCAATCGTCTGTTGCGTGGACGGGCACGCATTCAGCGCGCAGGCGGTAGTGATGTGGCACCATCGATCATTGGGCTCCTGAAGCCTTACATCATTGTGCCCGGGAATTTCGTAAAACAATTCTCGAAGCTGGAACGCAAATTGATTTTGGCGCATGAACGCGCCCACCTGAAGTCCGGCGATGTGCCAACAAACCTGCTGGCGCTCATGATCCGAAGCCTCTTTTGGTTCAATCCGGTTGCCTATGTTGGCCACTATCTGTTTCGTGCCGATCAGGAACTCGCGTGCGATGAGCGCGTGATGCAAACGCACGGCGCACATCGTAAGCTGTATGCTGAAACCCTGTTGAAGTCGCAGCTCATGACACAAACCTCGCCGCTGGGCTGTGCGCTCGGGCGTGCCGGTCACCCCCTCAAGGAACGTGTGGCGCGTTTGTCTTCCACCGCTTTGCCACGCGGTCGTCGTTTGCTGGGTGCTGTTTCACTTGTTGCGTTAACGGCATTCTCAAGTTCTGTGGCGTGGGCTGCACTTTCGAGCCATGTGGTGTATCTGGAAAATGAAACGGAACAGGCTGGGCGCGACGACGATCGCTTTGAACGCGGATGGCGCGGTGAGCGCGACGACCATGAATACAGCTTGGATGATGCTCAGGGTGCAGCGCTTGTGAACGCTCTTCTCGACCGGCGCTATAACCATGCCCGAGCGCTTATCGATGCGGGTGCAGACGTTAACTACAAACTCCGCGGTGATGGTACGGCCCTGATGGTGGCGGTTGCCCGAAACAACCTCGAGCTTATGGAGCTCTTGCTTGAAAAAGGCGCGGACGTTGACGGGTATGTGCCAGGTGATGGAACGGCGCTGGTAATTGCAGCCCGCCGGGACAACCTGGATGCGGTGAAATATCTGATCGAAGCAGGCGCGGATGTGAACAAAGCGGCTCCGGGTGACGGCAACCCGCTGATTATGGCGGCGCGTCATGGTCGCCTTGATATCGTGAAGCTGCTGGTTGAGGCAGGTGCGGATGTGAACGGGTTTGTGCTGGGTGACGAAACACCGCTTATTGGTGCGGCGCGCCAAAATCAGCTCGAAATCGCGGCTTACCTGATTGAAAATGGCGCTGACGTGAACCTTCGTGTTGAGACCGGCAATGGTCGGGGGCGGGCTGAGTTTCGCTCTCCTATCGGGCAAGCGCGCCTGAAGGGCCACTCCGAGATGGCTGACCTGTTGCGCAATGCTGGCGCAACTCCGGCACCCACCCGGGAAGACTAACCAATCAATCGTGGGGCGCTTTTGGCGCCCCTACCTTTTGTCCCCAAGATGCCACCAGTTCGTCGCGCTTGCGTTGACGCAGGGCGACGCTGTGGCCGAATAGCAAGTAACAAGACAAGTGAATACCTATGACAAACTCACATTCAAAAGCGGGTGCAATCGTCCGCACACTATTCTCTGGATGCGCAGTGTTCATGGCGGCACAGTTCGCCAGTGCGGCTTTTGCGCAAGACGAACCTTCCCTTGCCAAGCTCTCTGAGAACCTTCGGCCTCGGGTCAGCATAGGGCGCGAGCCATCGCGTTACCGGCTTGAAGATAGGATGGAGCGCTTTGGTGTGGCCGGCGTTGCCATCGCTGTGCTGAAGGATGGCGCCATCCTGCATTCGGGTGGCTTTGGTGTTCTGCAGGCTGGAGGCGATGAACCCGTTAACGCCGATACCCTTTTTTCGGTTGGATCGGTCAGCAAGGTGGCGACAGCAACCCTGCTCATGAAAATGCAGGCCCAGGGCCTGATAGATATGGATACTGATGTTCGTCAGTATCTGAAAAGCTGGGATATGCCTGACAGTGACACCCCAATCACGTTACGCATGATCCTGTCGCATACTGCCGGGTTTAACATTCATGGCTTTGGTGATTTCCTGCCGGGCGCTGACCTGCCGACTGTATACGATACTCTTAATGGCACACCGCCAGCGACACACAGCGCAGTACGCTTTGTGGATGCACCGGGCACGCGCTACCGTTACTCTGGTGGTGGATACACGGTTGCGCAGTTGGTGGCGACGGACGTTGCAGGCAAGGATTTTCCAACTTTAGCCGATGAAGTGTTGTTCACCCCGCTTGGCATGGAGCGAAGCAGTTTCCTTAACCCACTGCCGGCAAATTTCACCAACGTCGCCAAGGCGCATAACCGCAGTGGTGAGCCGGTTGCTTTACCGCGCGGCTACGAAGCGATGCCGGAAATGGCGGCGTCTGGGCTGTGGACAAGTGCGAATGAACTTGGGGCCATGGTGGTGGCTCTTATTGAAAGCTATCGCACCAGCCAAGGGTATTTGCCGCAGCCAGAAACCGCTGACATGATGACCAAAGTAAGCCCCAGCGAGCACGGTATGGGCCCGCGCCTTGAAGGCAGTGGCATGGCCCGAATGTTCCATCACGGGGGTGCCAACAATAGCTACCGGGCCTGGATTGAGGGGCATCTGGTGACGGGCAACGGCCTTGTTGTGCTCACAAACGGTACAAATGGTGATGATCTGTTTATCGAAATTCGCAATGCAGCCGCCGACGTTTATGGTTGGAACCTCAATCAGCCAGTTAGCCTTGCGCCAGTACCTTCAACCGAGACAATGCTTGCCAGCTTCGAAGGGACATATGAACCTTCGGGCAATTACCCCCCTGGCGCACCGTGAAAACATGATTGGCTGGATTTACGACCGCGCTCTCAATATCTCTTTTGACGACGGCAAACTGTATGCAGGCATTGAAGGCAGTGAAAACCGCCTGGAGTTGATCCCTTCTGCACCCAACCGATTTGTCATGGCTGGTTTTGATCAGCGGGTTGGTGTGGCTGAAGTTGTTTTTCACCGAGAGTCGGATGCAAATACATCGAGCATGACGCTTGAGCTCACAGGCGCGCGGTCCTTTTACCAGCGTGTACCTGCGCCCACAGGCTCACGCTAGCGCCTGGCGGTGTTGAATACAAAATTTGCGGCAGGATCAGAAGATGCTGCTGCTTTTCTCGGGCAAGGTCATCAATGACTCCGGGTCGCGCCGGTCACGGTTTGATTTGAGAAGCGGCCCATAAAGCGGGTGATCGAGAACCATTAACTGCTCAGGCCGGTCAATTTGGCGGGTGATGGTAAAAGCAAACCTGCCGGAGCGGATACCCTCAATGGCCTCCTTCACAGATATTTGCCAATTATCACCACTCGAAAGTTTACCACCGATATGAGTGATGCTGTTGAACTTTGGACGGCTGCGGTCACGCACTACGTACTTTACGTCATACTCAGAAGCCATTGGTTTGTCTCGACCCCACTCTTGACTGATTGGTTACCAAAATTGCCTGATTAGTTCCCTGTACAATAAGTGAATTTGGGGTGCGAAAAAAGCCCACCGAAAAATGGCAATACCGACAATAGCTTTCAAATTTTCATCAAATTTGATGCATTACTGCCACGACCGAATCGGAAAACTTTTGCTCAGCAGAAAAAAAAGGAAAAAGCGCGAAGGGTAGTTTTACGCGCACTCGTAACAGCGCCATGGGGACCTGGACCCCATAAGCAACTGACACGAGGATGAGACGTGACACACAAACATTTTTATCTTGCTGGTGCGGCACTTGTTGCACTTGCTGGGGCATCAATCGGCACCACGGTTGCACAGCCCGCTCCCCCCACCTCCCAACCTGGAAGAGAACAACCAAGTTTCCCCCGCACGCAAAATTAAACGGGATCCGCGGCCGATCACACGGCCGTCCAGCTCGCTTGCGCCCGGTGAAATACGCACCATCGATGGCAGCGACAACAATATCTTCGACCCGCAGATTGGTGCTGCTTTTGTTCATCTCTTGCGTATTGCGCCGGCCGACTATAGCGACGGTTTTGCGTCGCTTGCCGGCGCCGACAGGCCGTCTGCGCGCGCAGTCAGCAACGGTGTTGCAGCTCAGGAGGAAAGCATCCCCAACCCGGCCGGGCTCACCGACTATTTCTGGCAATGGGGCCAATTCCTGGATCACGACCTGGATTTGACCGATGGTGTCGACCCCCCGGAGACTGCAGACATTGCTGTTCCTGAAGGTGACCCGTTTTTTGATCCCACAGGCACCGGTTCACAGGTCATCAGCTTCAACAGGTCTTTGTATGACACTGCGACGGGTGACAGCTTCAATAACCCACGCCAACAGGAAAACGAAATCACAGCCTGGATTGATGCGTCAAGCGTTTATGGGTCTGACGCGGTCCGGGCCGCTGCCCTAAGAACCTTCGATGGTACGGGTACTCTAAAGACCAGTGCGGGCGATCTGTTGCCGTTTAACACGGAGGGCCTCGCCAATGCAGGCGGTGACAGCCCTGACCTGTTCCTGGGCGGTGATGTACGCGCCAACGAGCAAATTGGCCTCACGGTCATGCACACCTTGTTTGTCCGAGAACACAACCGGCTTGCAGCGCGCATGCTGGAGGATGAGCCGAACCTTTCGGGTGACGAGATTTACGAGCGTGCGCGCGCCATCGTGGGCGCACAGATGCAAGTCATTACCTATGAGGAGTTTTTGCCCGCCTTAATCGGCCGGGATGCACTTACATCCTACCGAGGGTATGACCCCGAAATGGACGCGTCGATCGCCAACAGCTTCTCAACTGCCGCTTATCGCTTTGGTCACAGCGCCCTCAGCGAACAAATCCTGCGTATTGACGCAGACGGAGAGGAAATCGCGGCAGGCCACCTCGATCTGAAGGATGCCTTTTTTGCTGGCGATCGCTTGATCGACGAGGGCGGTCTTGAACCCATTCTTCGCGGCCTCGGTGCGCAGGTGTGTCAAAAAGTAGACCCGTTTGTGATTGATGCAGTGCGTAACTTCCTGTTTGGCCCACCGGGCGCTGGCGGGTTTGATCTCGCGGCGCTCAATATCCAGCGTGGGCGAGATCATGGTCTGCCAAGCTATAATGATATGCGCGAAGCAGTTGGCCTGCGGCGGGTAACCAGCTTCGGGCAAATCAGCGATGACCCGGAAGTACAGGAGAGGCTTGCTGCAACATACAGTGATGTTGACGCCGTCGACCTGTGGGTTGGTGGCTTATCGGAAGACTCGGTCAATGGTGGCCAGCTTGGCGCCTTGTTCCAGCGCATTGTTGTGCGGCAATTCAAGGCGCTCCGAGACGGGGACCGTTTCTGGTACGAGCGCGTCTTTGACGGCCGGGAACTGGACCGCATTCGTGAGACCCGCCTATCGGACATTATCCGCCGAAACACGGAAATTGGCCGGGAAATTTCGGATGATGTTTTCCACCTGACCACGACACGGGATAGAGACCAAGACTCTCGTGGTCGTGGCAACCCACCGCGGACTTGAGTTCGCATCCTGGCGGTTCACCCCCGCCATTGTTCCGAGTAACAAAGGCCAGTCGTACCCCCGGCTGGCCTTTTGTGATTCGGATTTGTCGCCGATTGGCCCACAATATGCACCCTAAAGATGTATAATGCGCTCGTAAACATTATTGTCGGTTAAACTATAACTTTGGTTAGTCATTGAAAAACCATAGTAACAACAGGGTAGTTAACGGAATACAGTACTATTTTAATCGAATTTTAACGCATATCGTAGTAACTCTACATTGTTAGGAAATGACACAATTTATAGGGATGAAGCCATAACCCAGTGGGGGGGTTACGGTGAAAATATCTATATCTGCTAAATTGTGGGTTCTGAGTTTATCTGGTCTTGTTTTTGTTTTGGTTGTTGGTGCAGCCGGTTGGTTCGGCGTTACTAGCTCCGGTGACACTTTCAAAGAATACCGCGCGACCGCGCGGGCGCAAAAACTTGCATCTAATATTGGTGAAGACTTTTTACAGGCGCGTATTGCGGCGCTTAAATATCGTCTAACAGCTGCCGAGCGGGATAGAGCCGAAGTTGCTTCAAACATCGAAGAAATCCGTGTGGACGTCGGCAAAATACGCTCGCTTCTGGACGATCCGCAAACTATTCAAACCTTGCAGCAGCTGGCAACAGATGCAGCCGACTACGGCGAGGCGTTTGAGCAGGGCCTTGCCCCTGCACCTGAGGATCGCGCCGCGTTTTATGCAACGACGCTTGATACCATCGGTCCGCGCATTGCAACTGCGCTTGATGGAATTCAAAACGGCCTCGAAGCCGAGCAAGACCGCATTGGGCCTGAAGCTCAGGACGCGCTCGACAGCACGGTGACGCAAATCACAGTGATGACACTGCTTGCGGTATTGCTGGCCACGGGTGCGACACTCTTCATTCGCCGTGCAACAACTGGCGAGGTCACCGCTCTTAAGGACACGATGATCCGTATCGCGGAAGACGGTGACTATTCGAAAGACATCCCGCTTACTGATATTCCAGGCGATATGGGTGCCATGGCTCAGGCGCTTTCGATCCTTCAGGACGAACTTCGTGCCAAACAGCAGCTTGAAGAAGAAGCCCGCGCCAAAGAAGCGGACGACAGTACCCGCGAAAAAGAAGAACTCGCCCGTGCCCATGCTGAAGAACAGCGCCGGCTAGAAGAAGAAGCGCGCCAGGAACGTCTGGCGCAGGATCAAGCCATGCGCGAAGCCATGGCGACAGAGTTCGAAGAGCAGGTCAATAGCGTACTGACAGATGTATTAACGGCGTGTGACCAGCTGTCTACGGTTGCGGGTGGACTGTCGGGTTCAGCGCAGGCGTCAGAGCAGGAGGCCACAACGGCTGCCAGTGCGACAACACAAACCGCAAGCAATGTGGGTGAAGTATCGGCTGCTGCAGAACAGCTCTCGGCTTCCGTGAACGAAATCCGCAATCAGGTTAACCACCAAAGCTCGATTGCGGAAAGTGCGGTGTCTCACTCTCGTTCGGCAAGCGGCGTTCTCACAACCTTGAAAGAGTCGGCCGATAGCGTGACGGATATTCTGTCGCTTATCTCGGATATCGCCAAGAAAACGCACCTGCTATCGCTTAATGCCACGATTGAAGCGGCGCGGGCAGGTGAGGCCGGTAAAGGCTTTACCGTTGTGGCAACCGAAGTGAAACAGCTCGCGGACCAGACGTCAAAAGCAACAGACGATATCCATCGTCAGCTTGAAGACATTCAGTCCAAAACCGATGATGCCTTCGAGGCCCTCAAGGAAATCGCAGGCGTGACCGAGGAAATGGGCACTGTTTCCCTGACGATTTCGTCAGCGGTGGAGGAACAAAGCGCTGCAACTGGCGAGATTGCCCGCGCTGCACAGTATGCCTCCACTGGCACAACCGAGGTGTCAGAGACTGTTTCACGCGTTAGCGAAAATGCAGCCAATACCAACAAGCTGTCGAAAACGGTGCTGGAGACATCGGACCTCCTGGCTGAAAAATCGGCCCAGCTTCGTGCGCAAGCGCAGGGCTTTGTTGCAAAGATCGCTGAAGCACCGGTCAATGATGAGGTGCCAATGGCACGTGCGGCAGAATAAAATCTGCGTCCCAAAACAAAGAGAGGCCGGTTTGTATTAGCCGGCCTTTTTGCATAAACAGGGGTACACAATAACGCGCGGGTTCATTGATCCGCCACGGACCTTGCCCCGAGGGCAAACTTAGGCACTAACGTTGGACGGAAGCCTATTGCCCAGGGTAGGAGACTTGCATAAAAGTCCGCCAGTTGCCGTCTTTGCCTCGCACGCTGTCTTGCACTGTCAGGCCGCCGTCCGCTTGAAAGCGATACTCGGACCTGCCTTGCTCTGTGGCTGGTGTTCCCCAGTTAATCAGCAAAAGTTCGCCGCTCCAGCTGCCTTCAAGCGGATGGATGTTGCCGTTCTGCCAGCCCATACGCCGTCGACAGACCCGTCAGCCGCAACCCTGTAGGTGCCAATGCCTTCAAACACGCGTGCACCAGTCTCAGCGGTGCTGATGCGGTAGCGCTGTTGGAAATGCGAGGAGTGCAGGCCTTGTGACCATGAACTGCTGCAGATGGCCTGCATGCTGCGCAGCTGGCAAGGGGCTTCGCGGGCAATCACAGGGATGGTTGGAAGGGCATCTGCAGCCGCCGTGTTAGCTGCCAACAAACCGAAAAGAAATCCCAACATCGCCACTACCTCCCTTTTTGTGCTTCATGGTACCGACGATCAGGCCTTGCCTGTTTTGACAGCGGTCGCAAAAAAAAGGGTGGTGCCTTTACTTCTCAACATGATCTTTAAACCGCGCCAGGGCTTGATCCCATTGTTGCGCCACCTCGTCCAGCCAGCCTTTCGCTTGGGACAAGCGGGCCGGGTTCGCGGTGAATTGTGTTTCCCGGCCATATCGCTGGGCTTCAATCAGCTCTGCTGCTTCAAGAACACGCAAATGGCGCGTTATTGCCTGCCTTGTGATCGGCAAACCATCCGACAGTTTTGTGATGGATGCGCCGTCCTCAATTCTGTCCAGAAGTTCTAACCGAATAGGGTCGCCTAGGGCGGCGAATACGGAGGCACGATCAATCTTCGACATAGCGCTTTAAATTCCCGGTTTGGATGTTCCAGCCTTCGGTATTGCCCCGCAGCATGGAAACACGCTGATCCTCAGGCACGGCGGCAAAGCCAGTTTCTGTAACCGTTACCAATGTGCCATCGTTTTGACGTGTGAGAGTGAATTCCACCGTGAGCCAGATTGTGTCTGGTCCAATGCTCTCATTCGGAGTGCTGTTTGGCCACCGAAAAACAAAGCGACTGGGGGGCTCCATCACTTCTGTGGCGGTTATCCAGGGAATTCCCTCGTGCCCCGGATATGTCAGTTTTCCGGTGGTCGTTTTGCCGACCACAAATGGCCCGTCTAACTTCACCTGGAACCATTTGCCAAACTCATGGGCGTCCGCGAGGGCGTCCCATACACGCTGAGGGTCAGCGCCTATGTGGATTTGGCGGGTAATTGTATCGGTATCCATATCATTTCCTCAATATGCAACAAAAATGTTGCATATAAAGCTATTAAGCGCAACAAAAATGTTGCATGTTAAGTCATGTAAAAGGTGGAGTAGGATATCTGGAGCCCATGAAAAAAGTGCCAGACACAAGGTGTCTGACACTCTTACTTTTTACTGAGGCCGAAGCCTGTGCTTTGGTTGTACCCTGGTTGAACAGGAAAACCCTGGTCACTTAGTCCAGATCGAATTTGATACCCTGTGCAAGTGGCAGCTCGGTGCTGTAGTTCACCGTGGATGTCTGGCGGCGCATGTAGGCACGCCAAGCATCGGAACCGCTTTCGCGGCCTCCGCCAGTTTCCTTTTCGCCGCCAAACGCACCGCCAATTTCCGCGCCTGATGTGCCGATGTTCACGTTGGCGATGCCGCAGTCAGAACCCGAGGTGCTGATAAACATCTCCGCTTCACGCACGTCGGTGGTGAAAATGCTGCTCGAAAGGCCCTGCGGCACATCGTTTTGCATGGCGATGGCTTCTGAAAGGTCATTGTATTTCACAATGTAGAGGATTGGTGCAAATGTCTCTTCGCACATGCTGGCGGTCTGGCCAGGCATTTCAGCGATGGCAGGTTGGACATAATAGGCGCTTGGCAAATCGGCCTCCAAAACACGCTCACCGCCCGTAACCGAGCCGCCTTCAGTGCGTGCCGCGTCCAGTGCATTTTGCATGGCATTGAAGGACATTTCGTCAATCACCGGCCCTACAAGCGTGCTCGCTTCCAAGGGGTCACCAACGCGGATACCGGCATAGGCTTTTTTGAGTTTGGGCACCAAGGTGTCATACACGCTTTCATGTACGATCAGTCGGCGGGTTGTCGTGCACCGCTGCCCGGCTGTTCCAACCGCGCCGAACACAATGCCGGGGATCGCCATATCAAGGTCGGCAGAGGGCGCCACAATGATTGCATTGTTGCCGCCGAGCTCCAGCAGGCATTTTCCAAAGCGCGCTGCAACACGAGGGCCGACTTCGCGGCCCATGCGCGTTGAACCCGTTGCGGACACCAGCGCTATGCGCGGGTCGTCCACCATCTGTTCACCCACATCTTTCATGCCGATGATGACACTTGAGAGACCCGCCGGTGCATCGTCACCAAACTTCTCTACCGCCCGCTCAAACAGGGCCTGACACGCGAGGGCGGTCATGGGTGTTTTTTCCGATGGTTTCCAAACACACGGGTCTCCGCATACAATCGCAAGTGTTGCGTTCCAGGACCAAACGGCTACCGGAAAGTTGAACGCCGAAATGATGCCAACTGGCCCCAGCGGTTGCCAGTATTCTCGCATATGATGGCCCGGGCGCTCGGACGCGATCGTCAGGCCATGCAACTGGCGCGAAAGGCCGACTGCAAATTCGCAGATGTCGATCATCTCCTGAACTTCGCCTTTGCCTTCCTCAAAGATTTTCCCGCACTCTGCGGTCACAAGAGCGCCGAGGGCATCTTTGTGCGTCCTCAGTTCTTCACCGAGCAGGCGAACAAGTTCGCCGCGCCTTGGTGCCGGTACCTGACGCCACTTAAGAAATGCATCATGGGCCGCCGCGATTTTCCCATCGACCGACGATTGGTCATCCATGCTGACCTGCCCCATCACGCTGCCGTCTATTGGCGATGTGACAGTTAGATTTCCGCCTTCAAAGTGACCGGGATCGAGATCCATTTGCTTTAAGATGTCTGCGACGCGGGTATTCATGGTTTCTCTTCCTTTTTTGGCGAGTTTTCCGCCATTTTTTGCGTGTTTATGTATTTTTTCTGAGGTCAGAAAGCGTTGCTGTGGGCGCAATGGCTTCCGGATCCACGATAATTTCAATGAGTGACGGTGTGTTTGCGCCTAATGCTTTTTCAAGGGCCGGGGCAAACTCGTCCGTTTTTTCGACGCGCATGCCAAGCGCACCAAATGATTGCGCAAGTGTAACAAAATCCGGGTTGGTCAGATCAGTACCTGACACCCGCTCAGGGTATTCCCGTTCCTGATGCATGCGGATGGTGCCCAGCATGCTGTTGTTGAATACCAGGAATATGACGTTTGCGCCGTAGCGGGCAGCGGTTGCGAGCTCCATCACGCTCATCATAAAGCAGCCATCGCCCGCGCAGGCAATCACCGGCACATCTGGACTGTTGATCTTGGCGGCGATGGCGGCTGGCACGCCGTACCCCATGGCGCCAGACGTAGGCGCCAGCTGGGTTTTTGGCGCACGGTACTGGTAAAAGCGATGCAGCCAGGCGGCATAATTGCCCGCGCCGTTACAGATGATGCTGGTCTCTGGCAGTTGCTCACGCATGTGGGCATAAAGCTCTGAAAGCTGCACGGGTCCCGGGTTCGACACAGGCGTAATCCAGGCCTCATAATCGGCGCGCGCCTCTGCTACCCGGTTTTTCCAGTCGGGATTGCCGCCTAACCGCAGGTCAGCGAGCAGGGGAGCAATCGTGGTCGGTGTTGCGTTGATCGCTAGTGCCGGCTGATACACCCGTCCAAGCTCTTCTGCGCCCTGGTGCATATGAATAAGTTTTTGTTCCGGTACCGGAACATTAAGCCGGGCATAGCCACCGGTTGTCATTTCACCGAGCCGGGGGCCCAGCACCAGAAGCACATCGGCTTCCTGCATTCGTTTGATCAGCGCCGGGTTGGCGCCAATGCCCATGTCGCCCACATAGTTAGGGTGGCGATTATCAAACCGGTCCTGGCACCGGAACGAGACGCAGGCGGGTAAGTCATTGTTTTCAATGAAAGTTTGAATATCCTCGACCGCAGCGTTGTCCCACCCACTGCCGCCCAGCATGACAAGTGGTCGCTCCGCATTTTCGAGCAACTGCTTAAGCTCAGCCATGTCTTCAGCGCCCGGGTGAGCCTTTGCTGGTGAATAGGGCACCGAAGTCTGTTGGGGGCAAAGCTCCGTCAGCATATCTTCCGGTAGCGCAAGCGCCACTGGCCCTGGTCTGCCTGATGTTGCTACCCGAAAAGCCCGGCCAACATATTCGGCGATGCGCGACGCATCGTTAATCTCTGCCGTCCATTTGGTAACCTCGGAAAGGAAGCGCCGATAGTCAACCTCTTGAAAAGCCTCGCGTTCCACTTGGTCGCTTGCCACTTGACCGATGAGCATGATCATCGGTGTGCTGTCCTGAAACGCGGTGTGCAGGCCAATCGTCGCGTGCGTTGCACCCGGTCCGCGTGTCACAAAACAAATGCCTGGCTCGCCGGTCAGTTTACCGTGAGCTTCCGCCATATTGGCAGCACCAGCTTCATGGCGGCAGGTGATGAACTTCAGCTTGTCTTCAACACCATGCATGGCATCAAGCGCCGCCAGATAGCTCTCACCCGGCACGCCAAACGCAAGCGAAGCGCCATTGTCTATGAGCGCCTGAATTAGAGCTTCACCGCCAGTGATTTGTTCTGCAGACTTTGTTGATTGTGCCATGACCTTCCCCTCGTGCGCGGGGATACTATGCCCGCACCTCTACAGAACGGGCATAGGCGGAACCAAACCGGTTTTCAATGAAATCATCGAAATTGGTATCTTCCTGTCGCACGAAGCCTTTCTGCGGCAATTTTCCGTTAGCCATCAGGTCTAACATGGTGCAGATGCCGGAGGCTGTCGTGATCTGAATAGCGCTCCAGCGTTTGCCAGCGATGTCTTGCGCGTACACTTTGTGGGCATAGCTTTCCTGCATGAAGCGGCCGTTCTGTTCGCCAGATACGCTAACGAAAATCAGCACCACATCCTGCATGGTAACCGGCAGGGCGTGCTCGAAAATGTCCTTCATCAAGTCGCGCCGCTCACTCAGTCGCAGGTCCTGCAGCAGTAGCTTAAGAATATCGCGGTGGCCAGGGTAACGAACTGTTCGGTAGTTCAGGTTATTTACTTTGCCGTCCAGTGTTTCACACAGCGTGCCGAGGCCGCCTGACGTATTGAAGGCCTCATATTCAATTCCGTCGAGGCTGAAATGCTCCAGCTCTTCAAGTGGGGGTACTTCAATCTGCTCCCCGCCAACTATCGCCTCGCAGGGGTTGCAGTATTCATTGATCAGCCCGTCAGTGGACCAAGTCAGGTTATATTTAAGTGAGTTAGAAGGGTATTTGGGCAGCGCGCCAACCCGCATGTGAACATTGTGCAACGTGTCAAACCGTTTAGCGAGATCATAGGCAACAATCGAAATGAAACCAGGCGCAAGACCACACTGAGGCACAAAGGCGCTTTTGCTGTCTTTGGCCAGTTCTTTGGTCAGCCGGGTAGATTCCACATCTTCTGTCAGGTCAAAATAGTGAGTGCCCGCGCTTTTTGCGGCAGGGGCAATCAGGCGCGTCATTTCATAAGGACACGCAGAAAGAACAGCGAATTTGCCCTGAAGTGCAGCATCCAGTTCGGCTGTGTTTTGCACGTCCACTTTAAGAGTGTTCAAATGATCATTTTGAGGAATGCGCGCGAGTGCAGTTTCATTCATGTCTGCAACCGTGACCTGATAATCGCCCGATTCTGCCAGCAGCGTTGCTATCATCTCGCCAATTTTACCGGCACCCATTAACAAAACTTGTTTCATTGGAAACTCTCCAAACTGGTCCGCAGTGTTTGCGGACTGGAAAAAACTGCGCGCCCCACCCCGAAGCGCGATTGGCGTAAATTATGACGGAATTTCGGTCGATTTGAATGATCATATTGCTCAAACTGATCGAAATTATTTTACAAATTAACGAATATTCCGCAATATTGGTGGATGGATGAAACAGATAAGAAGCTGCTGGATGTCCTTCGGGACAATGCGCGAATTTCACTGAGTTCCCTGTCGCGGGTTTTGGGGCTGTCCCGCTCGACCGTTCAGGACCGTATCAACAAGCTTGAGAGCCGCGGCATCATTGCCGGATACACCGTGCGACTGCGACAGGATATTGCCGCGCGCGAGATAAGAGCGCAGGTCATGCTCAAAATTGTTCCAAAGGCATTGGATGATGTTGTGTCTTTTTGTAGACGCCAAAGTGCGGTCACGGCGCTCCATACCATTTCGGGGGAATATGATATGGCGGCCATGCTGCGTGCAGAAACGACGGCAGAGCTTGATGAAGCGATTGATGCGATTGCACTTTTGAAAGGCGTGGAGCGCACGCAAACCAGCGTGATTCTATCGACAAAATTTGAAAGAGCGCATTGAAACGACTGTGCTTCACTCAAGCGTGAACAAGGGTGAATGGCATAAACCATGAGTGCGCCCCTAAATATTCGCTAGCGTGGAATGTGAAATTTGCTAAGAGTATTTTTGTGACTGATTGTAAGACCGAATCCAAGGGCCTCGTGCCCAGCCCAATAGCTGCAAAAGCACTGCGTGATAAAGCCGTTTATGGACAGCCGATTGAGGTCGCTGATGGTATTTCAGTGATATTGGCTGACAACGCAAAAGACTATACGGGGCCGGGCACCAATACCTATTTGGTGGGTGATGATCGACTATGGATTATTGATCCGGGACCCGCAGACGAGAGCCATCTTGAGGCTGTACTCCGTGCAGTCGGTGGCCGGGCCGTTGAGGGTATTCTGGTAACCCATAACCATCTTGACCATAGTCCGGCGGCCGCGCCGCTTGCCAAAAAGCTGTCAGCTCCTGTGTATGGCTATGGCGGTTTGCCAGAAGAAATTCTGCACGAGAGCGACGAAGATATAGACCCGGACTTTGTGCCCAATAAGGCGCTTATGGGCGGTGAAAAAATTGGTGGCGGTCGTTGGCGATTGCAGGTGCTGCACACACCGGGGCATTTCCCAAACCATTTGTGCTATTGGCTGCCCGAAGCCGGTATTGTGTTCACCGGCGATCATGTCATGGGTTGGTCCACGACGGTGATTGTGCCGCCCCTTGGTAATCTCGCTGACTATCTCGACAGTCTGGATCTGATCGCGTCTACAGGCGCCGGGCGTTTGATGCCAAGCCACGGTGACCCGGTTGACGACGCACAGGCGCGCATTAACGAAGTGCGTGATCATCGCATGATGCGCCAATGTCAAGTAGAAGAATGCCTGCATCGTGGTGTCCACGATCCGGCCAGCATTGTGGCAGAGCTCTACGAAGGTCTTACACCCAGGCTTCTACAGGCAGCGGAAGGTTGCGTTCAGGCTCATATCGAGATGTACCATGCCCGCCGCGCTCAGGCTGAGCGCTTTGAATTCGCCGCCGGCAAACCTTTGCATCGGTAATCGTCAGGGTCTTATGGAAATTCTAGGTCAAGGGCTGCGGAAATTTCTGAGTGGGCGGCCCTTACCCTCTTTTCGAACCCGCAATCCTTGGCTTGGCGGTGATCTACAAACCCTGAGGAATAGTTTTGTAAGATCCCCGAAGCCTCTTCAGGCTGATAGCAGACAACAGGTACCCATCGACGTTGGTGGTATTAGCGTGGCCATCAACGAACCGGCAGGCAACAATACCAAAGACAAATTACTGTTGCTGGTTCACGGGTTGGGTGGTGCCGAAGACAGCAGCTATATGCTGAATGCAGCTCGTTATTTTAATGCCCGTGGTTACACGGTAGCGCGAATGAATTATCGCGGGGTAGGGCCGTCCAGAGAATTCTCGGAGCCTCCCTACAGTGCGGGTCTTACAAGTGACCTGCGCGCAGTTCTGCGGTGGCTTAACAAGCAGTGGCCTGGCTTTGACGTTTTCCTGATGGGATTTTCGCTCGGTGGTCAGCTCAGTTTGCGCATGCTGGGCGAAGGGGATGTACCCCATGGTTTGAAGGCTTGTGTCAGTGTGTCAGCCCCGCTGGATCTTGCCACAAGTCAGAAAAAGCTGGAGCGCTCAAGAAACTTTGTCTACTCGCGCTATGTAGTGAATAATATGCGGGCGGATCTTGCGGGGCTCACGCATCCAAAAGTGAAAGTGGACCCAGCTAAACTGTCAAGTGTTCTCGCGTTCGATCAGGAAGTCATCGCGCCAGTGTTCGGGTTTAAGGACGCACAGGATTATTATGCGCGCGTTTCATCCCTGCCGTTAATTCAAAACATAAGTTTGCCGACGCTTGCCATCCATGCAGCAGATGACCCGTGGATTCCGGTCGAAGACTATCGTGCGGCGGCCTGGTCAGCTGTAACGCCCGTTGGGGCATGCATCACACCATCGGGTGGTCATGTCGGGTTTCACGTTAAAGGCCAGGCCAACCCCTGGTATGAAACTGCAGCCAGCCGTTTTTTCGATGCAGTGGCTAGCTAGACTGTGCCATCCCGGAACGCTTAAAATTTGATGTATATTGTCTGCGTTCCTTGACGAATTCCTTAGCTTCTTATGACAGTATCGCCATCAATCAGGCGTGAAAGTTGGTTGTGTTGGTCCGGGCAGGGCTGGCGCACAAATATGAGGATCCAACATGGAACTGTCGATGGCGAGCCTTATTGATTCGACCCGCATCGAAAAAATCATGTTAGCGAAAAAGGTGGGTCAGTTTCTGGCAACCGATCAAGCAGACGTGGAGCGGCGGACAGTCGAAAATGTTGCGAGGGTATTGGCCCAGGATATCTCGAAACAGGTGCGGGGCGTTCTTGCTTTTGAATTGCGGCGCTGCGACAAGCTGTCTCGCGATCTATCTAACAAAATTGCAACAGATATTGAAGAAGTCTCCGGCCCGTTTCTGCAAGCAACAACAGCGCTCGATGAAGACACGTTTGAAAAGCTCATCCCGGAGTTAAAAGATGGTGTTCGGGCATGGGTGGCCCGCCGGGAAAAGCTCTCGGAAAACCTGATATCGGTTCTTGTTCAAGAGGGCGGTGAAACGAGCATCACAGCGTTACTGCGCAATGACTTGATCGAACTATCGGAAATGACGTGTGGGCGGGTGATTGATCGCTTTGGCAGCAACCAGCGGCTGATGGATCATATGGGTGCCCGGAAGGACCTGACTTTGGTGATTGCAGAGCGAATCATCGAGAAAGTTTCTGCTCATTTCAAAAAACTGCTTGTTGACCATTACCTTATGGGTAAGTCAGCAGCAGCAGATGTTGTTGACGCGAGTGCCTATGAAGTTATGTGGCGGCAGGTAAAGGACGCAACCACGGCGCAAATCCATGCCTTTGTTACAGACCTTAAAGTCAACAACCGTTTGACGCATCAAACAGTTGTCGAGATGGCGTCGCGGGGCTGCATGAAATTTTTGGAGAGTGCACTCGCTTTGCAAACTGGCAAGACAGTGGACGCCGTTAAGCTGACACTCACGCTGCGCTACCCACCTGATTTTGTTAAATTGATGAAGCGCGCAAAGGTTCCAGATTCGTTGGCGCCAAAATACCTGGGGCTGGTAAAAGCACACAATCAGAAGGCGCACTAAGTGAATTTTGGTGAGTCATCTCGGCAACAAGCATACATAACAATGCAAAACTCACGTCAGCTAAATACCGGCAAATTAACAAAAATTTTACTTACTCCTTCACTTAATGGTTACAGCCGCGTGCCATGCTTTTGCGCGAAGCAAGGTTGTGGATCGTGTTGGCAATGACATTTGGACCAGAAAGCATGAGCATAGACCCAGTAAAAATGGTGAATGCCGACACCCTTGAAAAAGTGGTGTTAACCCGGCGTGTGTCGGAATTCCTGCATCGTTCGCAAGATGACGAAGAGCGGTCCGTTATCGAAAATGTAGCTCGCACTCTGGCTCAGGATGTGGCCACGCGTGTTCGGGAAGCGTTGGCCTTTGAGCTACGTACTTGCCCCTATTTGCCTCATGACCTGGCGGCAAAAATTGCATCAGATGTAGAAAGTGTGTCAGGACCATTTCTGGCGACTACCACGGTGTTTTCTGATAGCCAGCTTGCTGGCCTCATACCTCACTTGGAAGAGCACGCTCACGTTACGATCGCTCGACGCAAAGATCTTGGCGAAACAACCTGCAATGCGCTTGTGACCTTCGGCAGTGAAAAAAGCGTTAGCTTTTTGGTACGTAATGACGCGGCGCCGCTCAATGAAGCGGTTTTGTCAAAAGTAGTGAAGCGATTCCCGGAACGGCAACCCCTGATGGATCAATTGAGTGCCCGTCCAGACCTGCCGTTGTCCGTTGTGTCAGATATCGTGGACAAGGTGTCGGACAAGTTCCGTAGCCTGCTTGAGGGACAGTATGGTGTGTCCGGTGATGTGACGGATGCTGTAATGCGTTCGGCGGCATCCAAAACCATCTGGACCATGATCGAAAATGCGAATCCCAACCAAATTCATGCTTATGTCAGCGACTTGCGCGCTCAAAAGCGGCTGACAGTTGATATGATGCTGGATATGGCCGAACGGGGATGCATTCCATTTCTTGAAAGCGCGCTTGCTTTCCGTTCCGGCATGACGCTTGCCGCGGCCCGTGACATGTTACATGCGGGTGATCCGGCACTGTTTGTCGCCTTGATGAAAGAAGCCGACATAAGCAAAGCAGACGCTCACACTATCTTGCAGGTTCTGAAAGCCAACAAAGGCTGATGAAGTCCCTGCAGCCAACCGGGCGGCTTCTACCGCCCGGCCAATAAACTCCACCGAGAGATCTGAGGCCTAAGCTTCGTTTGCGGTATTGCCGCCCATGCCGACTAGGCTGAGTACCTGGTCTTTGTTGCGCAGGAACAGGAAAAGGCCGCTGAGCCACACCAATACTGCAGTGTAAAATAGCGTGCCGTCTTCCATCATCTGGCCACCTTCTTCCCAGCGAACAGTGACGCCAAGT
The DNA here is from genome assembly GCA_963921265.3 of Kordiimonas sp. Lineage (GTDB taxonomy): Bacteria > Pseudomonadota > Alphaproteobacteria > Sphingomonadales > Kordiimonadaceae > Kordiimonas. The sequence continues at coordinate 1,505,271 of OZ001196.2, read as the reverse complement.
GGGCTGAACAAATGGAAGATGATCGCGCCGGACATGATGCCAACTGCGAGCAAGCCGCCGAGGCCACGGGTTCTGGGAATGACTACCAGCAGAATAGCGATGGCTTCAGCAACACCGATCAGGTATCCGCCGATGCTCTTGAAAAAGTCGAGGCCGATCCAGTCGCCCACAACATTAAAAATATGCACGGTAATCGGGGTATCTGTGAACTTGAACGGAAAGCTACCACCAAAAATGATGGCGATCAGGATCACCGGTATCCACTCATAGTGTTTTTTTAAAAAATCCATCATTAGCTCCTCTCGGTTAATGGGTGATGGGATAGTGTTTGGTTAGTTTTTTTTCGCCGAGCCAGGCGCGAACAAGCCCCGGTAGCGACGTAGGTTTAAATCCGCGGCGGCGGTTCTTGGCACCAATCCGGTAGAGGGCACCAAATTGCATCAAAAGCGCTTTGTAGGCCTCCCTGAGCGTGGTGCGACTGTCCCAGATGTGGGTTTGCTCGCCGCCTGCGCCGTTGATTTCAATAATACGGAAGCCTTTGCCTTCTTTGAGTGCCTCAAAATCACCGAAGCGCACGTCAAAGCGACCGATGTAAAACTCACCAACCGATTTGGCTATCTCGTCAAACGCGCCAGTCATGGCGTCGGTGATCTCAGCGTTGCCATTTCTGAAGATGGTGCCCCGGCTGTGGCTGCCAGCGAAAGCGATGCGTACGCTTTCACCAACTGGGATTACGTCGTCCAGTCGTTTCTGATGGCGATCCAAATAGATGTGAGCCAGTTTGCCAGCGCGGCTGTCGTTCAGGATCAATTCCTTAAGTGTGCTTTTGCCGTCGCCGGTGACACGGGGAAAGTACTTCAGTGTCAGGCTGGTGATGCGGCCTTTGTCCTCGCCTGGCTCCCGAACGTAAAAGACACCGGCCTCGCCTTCTTCATCCACGAGCGTTTGCAACATGAAATTGGCGCCCGCCGGGAATGTCTCAACATATTGCCGCAAGTCTGCTTCTGTGTGCGCAAGCTGTACGCCCACGCCGCGCATGCCGATGTCAGGTTTGGCAACAATAGGAAACGACAGCCCCGCTTGCTGCATGGCTTTTGTCGCATCATCAAGCGTGCGCTCCAGCCCGCCTTCACCACCCCAGCGCAGGATCGAGACATAATCCGGCACCAGGTCGCGTGATGCGCCCTTCACTTCGGAAAGAACCTGATACTTGCTTTCGCCCACCAGGCCTGAAAATGGCAGGGCAGGGTTGCAGTTGGTCAGCAGCGTTGGGCCAAAATGCCGAAGTGAAAGCCAGCCGCAATACAGTGCAATTGGTGTGTAAAACAGGCGTGGTGGCGCGAACTCAAACCAGGAGATGCGGCCGGCTGTTTCGTCCAGCGGTGGCATGCCGGCGTTTGGCGCATCCGTGCGTGGCATGCTCAGATCATTTGCTGGCATCGGTACTCTCCTCTACGGCGTCATCAAGAGTTGTTGCTGACTTTGACCGACGTGCAAGTCTTGGGGCGATCAAAATGATCAGCACCGCTGCGCCCGTAGCAACGAGGGCGGCCACGGTGCCGCCCATGCCGCTGAAGGCACGTTGTATTTCACTGATAAAAAACACGACACCGATCACCCAAACCATGCAGGCAATTGTCATCACCACAACAAAGTGCAGAAGTGACAGGCGTAAAAACCCAAATGTCACGTAGGTGACAAGCCGGGTGCCTGGCAGAAAGCGGGAGAAAAACAGAATGGCAGTCTCGCGGCCTCTCAACCAATTGCGAATTTTTTTCGCACGTTTGATGGGCAGGCGCTGTCTGATGGCGCGAAATTCGCGCGCCGACCATCCGGCGAAATAAAGCGCCACATCGCCGCCAACGATGCCAACGAGCAAGGCACTGATCACGAGCCAAGGCGACGCCAGGTCGCCGCCAACGAGCAAGCTGCCAGCCACAAGTGCCCCATCCTCGGTAACCAGTGTCGCGAGCGCCAACGCAGCAGCAAGCCCTAACGGGTCATGCGTCATGGCCTCAAGCCAGGCGAATATCGCTTCGGGCGAAAAGTTCATGGTTAACTGTGCTCCCCAGGTTGGCACTGTTGGCTTCGGCTTGGGCTCTGTCAAGAGCGACTAAACCGTCCGCGGCAATTCAAAGTTTTCCGCCGCACCCCAATTTGTCATAAATCTGTCATGGGCTGCGGTGTAGTAGCCAACATAGAGGTTGGGTTTGTGAAATTAAGAGTTTGCACGTTTTTGTGAAGCAAATGTGCGCACAGCGTTATTGGCGAGGGAGCGGCTAAAGTCATGAAAATACTGGTTTTATGCACCGGAAATTCGGCAAGGTCCATATTGGGCGAGGCGCTATTCAACCAACTGGGCAACAGCAATATTGAGGCTTTCAGTGCGGGCAGCAAACCAGTTGGCAAACCAAACCCGTACGCGATCAAGCTATTGCAATCCAAAGGAATAGAGACATCTGGTTTTCGCTCAAAGAGCTGGGACGAGTTCACCGGTGAGGGGGCGCCAGAAATAGATATTGTGGTCACAGTTTGCGGTAATGCGGCCGGGGAAACCTGCCCAATCTGGACGGGCTCGCCCGTCACCGTGCATTGGGGCTACCCGGACCCAGCGGGGGTGGAAGGTAGTGATGACGAGAGATTTGCCGCATTTCAAAGTGTTTATGACGGGCTAAGCGCCAATATCGATGCCTTCTTGAAGCTTGACCATGCAGCCCTGTCAGCTGCAGAACTGAAGGCGGCCATGCTCGCTATCCATGCACAGAATTCAGGGGAATAAGATGCGTCAGAAACTAGTTGCAGAATTCATCGGCACGCTTTTCCTGCTCGCAACCGTTGTGGGCTCCGGTATCATGGCGGAAAATCTGGCTGGTGGAAACGTGGCGCTCGCGCTTTGGGGTAATACCGCTGCGACGGGGGCGATCCTCGTGGTGCTTATTCTGGTATTCGGGCCTATCTCCGGTGCGCACTTCAACCCAGCTGTAACGCTTGTCATGCTTGCGCGCGGCGACATTGATCGTACTGCGGCGGCAGCTTTCATCCTTACCCAAATTGTGGCGGGTATCGCGGGTGTCATGCTTGCGCACGCCATGTTTGACATGGATATCGTTCAGGCATCGGTGAAACACCGGGCCAGCATTGGACAGTGGGTTTCGGAGGGTGTTGCTACCTTTGGCCTGCTGATGGCGATACTTGGGTGCCTTCGCCACCGGGCGGAGGCAGTGCCATATGCGGTGGGGCTTTATATCACCGCCGGATACTGGTTCACGGCGTCCACCAGTTTCGCAAACCCTGCGGTAACCATCGCGCGCTCCATGACCGATAGCTTTTCCGGCATCCTGGCATCCGACGTGCCGGCCTTCATCGCCGCCCAGCTTGTGGGCGCCTTCTTGGCATTTTTTGTGTTCAAGCAGTTCCCGGCGAAAGCCGACGCCTAAAGCTCGTCAATCATGCGGTGCAGGGCTAATAGGCAACTGGCGGCCAGATGGCGGCAGCGCTCAGGGCTCCAGCCCCACATTTCGTCAGGCAAGTCTGCGTTGTCTTTAAACGGCATTTCCAGGGTCATGGCGAGGCAGCCATGGGTTGCCGCTACATAGTCCGTGCATTTGCGGAGGTCCGATGAATTTGGAGCATCCACAGGGTAACCATGTTCCCGCTGGAAGTCTGGTGACAGATTGCACAGGATGGTTTGGTATTTATCCAGGTTCGCAAGTTGTTTGTCAGTCACTGACGGTATACCCTCAAACCCCGCAATGAAATTGTAGGGCAGGGCTTCGTCGCCGTGCACATCCAGATGAAAGTCCGCACCGGTTTGTGCCATTTTTTCGCGCACCAGATAAACCTCCGGGCTTTTGTCCATTGTCGCATCTTTCCATTCTCGGTTCAGGTTGGCGCCTGACGCATTGGTGCGCAGGTTGCCGCGCTTTGACCCGTCAGGGTTCATGTTGGGCACTATATAAAAGTGCGCCTTTTCCATAAGCGCGCGCGACAGGGTTGTCGTCGTCCAGTAAGAAGTCAAACGCACCTTCCATCCACCATTCGGCCATGGTCTCGCCCGGGTGCTGGCGCGCGATCAGCCAGATGGCCTTGCGTCCTTCCGGGCCATGGCCGATTTCAACCAGGTCCATGTCTTGGCCGTCCAGTGTGTGGCCAAGCACAGACGTGTGCGCAAGTGGATGTTCGGCCACATCCGCAATCAAATCGGCGTGGCGCTCCATCGAATAAGGGGCGAAGTATGCGAAATAGAGGCTGTCCTGTTCTGGCTCTATCGACCAGACGATTTCACCGTCAGCATAGTCCGTGGGCACCCGGAACCAGTTTTCCCGGTCATAGGACGCACAAACCTGATAGCCGTCCCAGCCATCTGCATAAGCTGCCGCCGCTGCATTCTCGATAACGAATCGACAGTTTTGGTCCTGCACTCCGGAGATTCGGAAGTGAAACCACTGGAAAAAGTCTGATTTATTATCCAATCGGATTTTTAGGCGCACATTCGCCGGGTCGCTGTAATCGACCGGTTCGATGTTTCCGCTATCAAAATTCGATGTGATCAACATGCAGACCTCCCATGGTGCTGAATTCCCTTTGCGAAAGCTCTAACCGATGCCGTTTGCGACAGCAAGACTCAGCTAAAAACCCTCACACCCCAGTTCGGCGCTATTGGCGATGCCCTGTCAGCGAAAGAATAGGTCATCGATTCTGCTATTTTATTTCCATGACAAGACTATCCCAATTTGGTACCATTTTTCCACTGACGCAATAGCGTGAGCGGACATCCCTGCTATCTAACGGGGAAAAGGAGGCACCCGACTTTATTGGCGGGTGTCTCTGTGTTTATAGAGGGTTGGTGCTGCATCTCTTAACTGAGGCATAAGTGCCGCAAAACCCGTTGAAAGCCCTTGATCTTGTTGAAACTAGGCAAGAATCCCTGTCTATCCTATTGACACCATAGGGGGGCATCAGTATTGTCCGCCGCCAATGGATTCGAGCAGTGACGGATTCGGCGCTGCTGCCTTGATTTGAGCGATGATAGTTTGTTTGGGTCAAGTTTTTGTTTTAACTGGTTTTTTAGGAAGACGAGCCATGAAAGTTCGCAATAGCCTGAAGTCTTTGAAAAATCGCCATCGCGATTGTCGCGTTATTCGCCGCAAAGGCCGCATTCTGGTGATCAATAAAACGCAGCGTCGTTTTAAGGCTCGCCAAGGTTAATTTTAGACCAAATTAACCACTTTTAGATATTTGTTTAGCCGCGTACCCAATGCCAGGGTGCTGCGGCTAAATCTATTTAGGGGTGGATGGTTTATGCAGCCGAATGCTGTTCTTTTTGACATTGGCAATGTCTTTGTACCGTGGGACCCACGGCTCCTTTACCAAAAGCTCATTCAGGATACCGACGAACTGGAGCACTTCCTAAGCGAGGTTGTGACGCTTGAATGGCACAGCGAGCATGACCGCGGCCGTCCGTTTGCAGAGGGTGTCGCGGACCTTTCGCGCAAGTTCCCCGAATATGAAGATCTGATCCAGGCGTTTGACGACCGGTGGGAGGAAACCATCGGGGACACTATCCAGGGCACAGTGGATATCATGCTTGAGCTTTTGGAGCGTGGTATCCGAGTGTACGGTCTTACGAATTTTTCTGCAGAGAAATGGCCAAACTTTTGCCGGACACGTGACTTTACTGATCATTTTGAAGGTGTTGTGGTGTCAGGTGAAGAGAAGCTCATCAAACCAGACCCGCGCATTTATCAGACGGCAATTGCGCGTTTTCACTTGGACCCGGAGCTTACGGTCTATGTAGATGACCGGCGCGAAAACGTGCTTGCAGCCGAACAGCTGGACATGATCGGCCACCAGTTTACTGCACCTGCAGTATTGCGGGGCTTGTTTGAAGACCTGGGTGTCCTTCGCTGACTTTATTTCAGCTCGTTACCACTGATCCTGACAACATGCATTCCCCATTCAATGCTGAGGCACCGTTAATTTATCATACTGCAAGCGGCATCTGGCAGGCTTAATGAATTTTGGGCCTAGTCCAAATATTTAAAATCAACAACAGCCCAGCCATAGCCTTTGAGCATCCAGCGCTCATCAATCAACTCAAGAATAAATAACCACCCGCCGTTTTCACTAAAGGCGCGACCGTCCACGGTACCTGTCCAGTTGGTAGGGAGCGTAAAGAATGCGGTATCGTCATTTACTGAAAAATTCTGTGGCTCACCAAATGTGTGCTCGATATTCAAGCCTTCAGCGTAGGCAGCAAATCCTTCGGCCCATCGCTTGCCTGCGCCAACACCGTCAAAAATATGTGGCGGAAAATTTTCAAGAATGGTTACACCGCCGGGAGAAAATACGCCTTCCAATATCCGAATGTCCCGCGTTGACATGTAAGTTGCTATACGCTCGGGAATTTCAAGCATCTCAGAGGTTGGAGCGGCAGTGGTTCCTGCTTGGTTGGTCCCCATAGTCTACCCTTGTCGTAAATTTATTGGTCATACGCCAGCGCAATCACCAGTTCACAGTACCCGGCGTTTTTCGAAGCATGCGGGAACAACTGAGATTGCTTCGCTAAATTTGTTACCGAACGCCGCCAGTCCATGTCCACACCTGCACCCGGACTCCACACGACAAGTTGCTTTGCTAGCCAGGTGGCCGGCAACGGCTATAGCCAGAAAAAGCTTACTTCAGCTCGTTGCCGCTGATCCAGGCAATATGCAGCACGTTGGTTGCACCCGGCGTACCAAACGGCACACCTGCGGTCACCACGATCCGGTCACCGGCGCCGGCCATGCCATGGCGGATGGCCATGCGCTTGGATTTGCCGATCATGTCTTCAAAGGTTTCGATGTCTTTGGTTTTTACAGTATGAAGCCCCCAGACAATACTGAGGCGGCGTGCGATTTCAACTCGCGGTGTTAGTGTCAGGATGGGTGCAGATGGCCGCTCTCGCGCAGCGCGCAGCGCCGTAGAGCCTGAGGTGGTGAAAGTGACAATTGCTTTTGCGCCAATGCTACGCGATACCTGCCGTGCGGCAGCGGTAATCGAATCCGCAGTAGATGAATTTGGAGTTGCACTGTTGTCGTGTCGGTTCGCGAGATAGGTTGGTTCGCCTTCGATCCGGATCGCCACCCTGTTCATCACGCCGACGGCTTCGGTCGGATAATCGCCAACCGCAGATTCTGCAGAAAGCATCACCGCGTCCGCCCCGTCCATCACGGCCGTGGCGACGTCGGAAACCTCGGCCCGCGTTGGCACGGGCGATGTGATCATCGATTCGAGCATTTGCGTTGCTACAACAACTGGTTTTCCAGCTTCTCGAGCAACAGCAATGATGTGCTTCTGGATACCGGGTACTTTTTCAACAGGTTCTTCAACACCAAGGTCACCACGCGCGACCATGACACCGTCAGCAAGCTCGACAATTTCGTCTAGCGCTTCAACGGCTGCCGGTTTTTCGATCTTTGCCATGACGGCAGCTTTGCCCGCCACGAGTTTTTTAGCCTCAGCTACATCGGCTGCGCGTTGCACAAACGACAAAGCGATCCAGTCCACTTTTTGACTAAGCGCAAACGTCAGGTCTTTGCGGTCTTTTGGTGTTAGGGCTGCGAGCGGCAGCACAGCGTTTGGCACGTTCACGCCCTTACGATCAGAAAGGGCACCACCTACCAGCACGGTGCAACGGGCGCTGTCACCAAAATTTTCTTCCACATTCAGCTTAACCTTGCCGTCATCCAGGAGAATGTGGGTGCCGGGCTCAATGGCAGCAAATATCTCTTTGTGAGGCAAACCAACCCGCTCAGTGGTGCCGGGCTCGTCTGACAGGTCAAGAGTAAACTCCTGGCCCTCGGAAAGATCCACTTTTCCATCAGCGAATTTGCCGACCCTTAGCTTGGGGCCTTGCAGGTCAGCCAAAATGGCAATCGGGCGGCCGGTTTCCGCCTCGACTGTACGAATGGATTCAACAAGTGATGTTTTGTCCGCGTGTTCGCCGTGGCTCATGTTCAGGCGAAATACGTCAACCCCGGCGTGAAACAGGGCGCGGATTTCCTCAAGGCCGCTTGAGGCAGGGCCAAGCGTTGCAACAATCCGGGTTTTGCGGTCACGGCCAAGCGTGTTCATGTCATCTGTAGCTTGCGACATAGTATTCGGGGTTTCCGTTTTCTATTTCTTGACAGGTCGACTTCAAATATTAGGGTCAGCCGAGCACAAGAGCGCCCGCCTGGCCTTTTGATAATGCTGGACCCGTATTTTTCCCTCATGCGATTGGTACCCTAATGCCGCACACAATGGAACAGCCTGTTTTAATTAATCGCGATGCACGCATGGGCGTCATCCTTTTGTGTGACCATGCTACCAACCATGTGCCAGCGGCATATGACAGTTTGGGGCTTGATGAAAAACATTTTGAAGACCACATCGCTTATGACATTGGCGCGGAGGCTGTAACCCGCAAAATTTGTAAATTGATGGGCGCACCAGCCGTGTTAGGCCCGGTATCGCGATTGTTGATTGACTGCAATCGTGGACCTGATCATCCGACACTTGTGCCGCCGGAAAGCGACGGTGTTGAAATCCCGGCAAATCGCGACCTGACATCCGCACAGGTCCAGGCGCGAATGGACGCCTATTACCATCCGTTTCATGAGGCTTGTGACACACTGGTCGCAGAACATTTGGCAGACGGCATTACACCGCTGTTGATGGCTGTGCATAGCTTTACGCCAACAATGAATGATGAAAACAGGATTTGGCACGTGGGTTTTTTGTGGAACGAAGACCCGCGCCTAGCGCAGGCGTTGATTGGCATGCTGGAACGGGAAACAGATCTCGTGATTGGTGACAATCTTCCATATTCGGGCAAGGACCTCTATTACACGATGCAGCGGCACGGTGCCGATCATGGTTTGCCACAAACCACTCTTGAGATAAGGCAAGACCTTGTGGATACAGATGACAAAGCACGGCAATGGGCTGAGCTATTTTCAGAATTGCTTGATGAATGTTTGAAGCGTGACGACCTGATGACCCGCAAGTATTATGGCGGTGTGAAACCCTAAAGGAGATGAACATGAGTGAGATTGATCCAAAACAGGCCCAGATTGAGGCAGCTGTATTTCGGCGTTTGCTGGCGCATCTGGATCAACGCAAAGATGTTCAGAACATCGACCTGATGGGCTATGGCGGATTTTGCCGAAATTGCCTCTCGGACTGGTATCAAGAAGCCGCCGAAGCAGTTGGTGAGAGCGTCGATAAAGACACAGCGCGCGAACGCATCTATGGCATGCCTTACGGTGACTATAAAGCCAGCTATCAGGGCAAAGCGACGGAGGAACAGCTGCAGCGCATGAATGAAAGTGTTGCGAAAAACAAGTTGCCGTAGCGGCCAATCGTTACATATCACCCATCAAGCAATCAGGGCCGTTTGATGCGGCCCTTTTTATTTGCCCTTTGATTTAAGGAGTATCGCGTGGACTTCACAGGCAAAACCGCATTCATTACAGGCGGGGCATCAGGAATTGGGCTCGCTATAGCAAAATCTTTTGCCGCCAAAGGCGCAAAAGTCATGCTTGCAGACATTAATGCAGAAGCTCTGGATACGGCAGCCGCCAACTTGTCAGCAGCCGGAGCGGATGTTGGGACTGTACTGTGCGATGTTGGGGTTGAAGCGGACGTGCGGGCTGCCGCGGAAGCAACCATTGAGCGTTTCGGTAAGGTGCATATCGTTGTCAACAATGCCGGTGTGGGCATAGGGGGCAAAGCGGGTGAAACGCCCATCGACGACTGGAAGTGGATTGTCGACATCAACCTGATGGGCGTTGTGTACGGCGTTGAGGTGTTCACACCACTGATCAAATCACATGGCGAAGGTGGCTATTTTGTGAACACGGCATCAATGGCTGGCCATGTGTCGAGCCCTGCGATGGCACCTTATCATGCGACCAAGTTTGCCGTTGTTGGATATACTGAGGCGCTGAAGGGTGATCTGGCGCGCCATAATATTGGCGTGAGTGTTCTGTGTCCGGCCTGGGTTCGTACCAGCATCTATAAAAGTCATCTTAATAGCCCCACGGAAAAAGCGAATGCATCAGATGATGCCGGCTTTTCTGTCATGAAAGATGTGGTTGAAAGTGGGATCGCGCCGCAACTTGTCGGTGATTGGACAGTCGAGTGTGTGGAAGCAGGGCGTTTTTACATTTTCACTCATCCATCAATGGAACAATATATCGGTATGCGGCATGAGCAGATTCGCACTGACTATGCTGCTTGTGCGGCAGACGAGAGGCTTGCCGACGAGCCAGAAAGCCTGCCTATTCCTTCGGAAACATAGGCAGCATCTAGGGTTAGAAAAAAAATCGGCAAGGCGATTGCTTGCTTTTGGGCTGGTGGTTATGGTGCCGCCCAATTTCACCAGTTTCAGGGAGTATGGTTATGGTTCAGGCGGGCGGCGTTGCCGGAGATCAGTTGCGATCTTTCATCGAGCGGATTGAGCGGCTTGAAGAAGAGAAAAAAGGCATCGCGGAAGACATGAAAGAAGTGTACGCGGCGGCAAAAGCTGTTGGTTTCGACACTAAAATCATGCGCAAAGTAATTGCCCTCAGGAAAATGGACCAGGCCGACCGACAAGAGCAAGAGGCCCTTCTGGACGTCTATATGCATGCGATTGAAGGTGGCACTCTACCTGAAGCCAGCGAGTAGATTTTCCCCCGCAGCCGACAGGCTTGTATCGTAAATCGATTTGCGCTTACATTCCTCGCGCAGGGAAACCAAGGTAGGGGGAATGTGGCTTGTCTCGCCGCAAACAGGGATTTGACTGGCTAGACAGGGACTTGTTCCTGGCCTTTGGTGTTTGCGCCGTCTCTTTCTTGGTTTTTCGGTCGCTTGATCTGTTTGAATGGGCGTTTGAGTTCACGCGTCAGTACGAAAGCTGGGAGTTAGATGAGGCTGTACTGGTTTTTGCCTCATTGCCACTGCCGGTCATGTGGTTGGCTTTTCGGCGAACAAGACGCCTTCAGGCTATGCATCGAGAACAGTTGGATTTGGAAAAGCAACTGGCCCAAATGCAAAAAATGGACTCCCTGGGCGTGATGGCTAGTGGTGTCGCGCATGAACTCGGAAACCAATTGCTGCCTGTTGTAACGTTATCTGAGTTGCTGAAGAACAGTGATAGCCTTGCAGAACAAGAGCGCAGGAAAGCTGAACTGATTCATTCTTCCGCGCTCAGTTCACAGAAAATTCTCTCCAAAATTCTTGCGTTTTCGAACCAAACAGATTCGCCAGACCAAAAATGCAGGGTTCGAGATGTCTTGGATAAAACGCGTGAGGTCCTAACACACATGTGCCCGGCCAAGATTGTTCTTCTGTGGCGTTACCAGTTGGATGACGAAGAAGTCCGCCTCTCGGAAGAGGGCCTGCAAGATGTATTGATGAACCTTGTAACAAATGCCTTTGACTCTCTTGAGAACAAAGAAGGCATTGTAAATGTCGATGTGCGGAAAATAGACCAACCGAATGACAAGCTGACCAGCGGTAACGATGCTGATCCCCAGTCATGGTTATTGTTTACCGTGAAAGACACAGGTTCCGGAATTGACACCAGCATACAGGACAAGGTTTTTGACCCGTTTTTTACGACCAAACAGGTAGGAAAAGGCTCCGGCTTGGGCCTGTCTCTTGTGCGCAATGCAGTTCTTGCAGCAGGCGGTGCAATCGAATTGCAAGCTCAGTCTCGTCAGGGAACCAACGTGAAATTTATGTTGCCTATGTGTAATTTCGATTGCCGAAGCTCTTGATAAGTGTTTAGGTAATTGAAATCTAGGGTGGTAAAATTGAAGATATTGCTGGTTGATGATGATCCAATTGTGCTTGAGTCGCTTGACTTGACCTTGCAGGAAGGTGGGCACGACGTGACGCCGGTCAACGATGGGCTATACGCGGTTGAAGAGGCTAATCGCAACGTTTTCGACGTTCTGATTACAGATTTGATCATGCCTGGTAAAGAAGGCATTGAAACAATACGGCACTTTCAAAAGCATCATCCGGGCACGGCAATCATTGCAATCACCGGTGGAGCGCGAATTTCTTCCACTCCCTATCTCAAGATTGCAAAAGCTTTGGGCGCTCAGGCCACGCTCGCCAAGCCTTTTTCAGCAAGCGAGTTATATTCGGCAGTAGACCGGGTCGCGGCATCAAGCCCGTAATCGTATCGGTCTTTGGCAAAGCCAGAGGCGCATCTGGTGCGGGCCTGTCTCATTGAAATTTTTGGCTGATCTGTCTTCTAAGACACCAGGGTGGAAGCAAAGCAAATGTTTTCGCCGCAAAATGCTCTGGAAATTTTGGTCACATGGTCTGCGTCACCGGTCGTCATATATTTGGTTAATCCGCGACCCTCTGTGGCGAATAGCGGGTGCCTGCCCAAATAATCCACCAAAGATGCCGCGACTACATCTGGTTGCGAAACAATTGTCGTCGATGAGCCCAGTGCAGATGTGAAATGCTGTTCAACGATGGGGAAATGGGTGCAACCGAGCACAGCTGCAACAGCATTTGTTTCCCCCAGTTCAGAGACAAACCCTGCTATCATACCAGATATAGGGGCCTCCCCTGCGCCCCCCTCAATGGCATCCACAAGGCCTGGGCATGCTTTCTCAATTAGGGTGATGTTGGGGGCCCGTTTTGCCACTTCTTCCCTGTAGGCACCGCTTGCAACTGTTTTTCGGGTGGCGAACAACAAAATCCTGTCATCGACTGACTTATCAACGCTGTCTGTGGCCCAGTCTACGCCGGTAATTGCTTCAACCATGGGCACAAGTACACCAAGGATGCGGTTGCCCGGATAGGCTTGTTCAAGCCAATTTTGCTGAAGGGAGCGAAGGGCTACGGCTGCCGCTGTGTTGCAGGCGAGAATCACAAGTTTGCAACCTCGCTGCATCAAATGGTCTACCCCTTGACGTGTTAGTTCAACGATCTCGTCATTTTGGCGATGGCCATAGGGTGCGTTTTTGTGATCACCATAATATAAGAAATCCTGATGAGGCAGAGCCGCTTGCAATGCACGCAAGATAGTCAGCCCTCCAGACCCGGAATCAAAAACACCAATCACAGACCACCTCTATCGCTTGAGGTCATATTCCTCCAGCTTGCGATAGAGTGTAGACCTGCCGATGCCAAGGCGTCGTGCCACCTCAGCCATTTTTCCATCATAGTGACCAATAGTGCGACGGATCACTTCGCACTCAATTTCTGCCAGAGTGCGTACATGACCACCGTTTGCCACAAGGCTAATTAAGGGACTTTCTGAATTCACGCCAGAGGAAATCCCGCTCGTTATTGGCAAAGTGCTGGCGGAATGAGGCGTGGGCATGGCAGCTGAATGCGGTGAGACCGCCGCGTGCTGCAGCCCATGCAGGTGTGGGAAGTCCTGCGCCTCCAGTGTTTCGTGATCGGACAAGATCACAGCGCGAAAAATGGCGTTTTGCAATTGTCGGATGTTGCCGGGCCAATGATAGTCCACAAGTGCTCGCAAAGCGGGCGGGGCTATCGCACACTTTGGCAAACCTTCCATTTTAGGGATGAGGTGCAGAAAGTGATCCACAAGGGCCGGGATGTCTTCGCGCCTTTCCCTCAGCGGGGGCAGGTTAATTGGGTATACGTTTAGCCGGTAAAACAAATCTTCACGGAAGCTGCCATCAGCAACGCAATCTGCCAGATTTCTGTTTGTGGCGGAAATGACTCTGATATCGACCTTGATGCTGGCTTTGGAGCCCACAGGGTCGACCTCTTTTTCTTGTAGCGCACGTAATAACTTGACCTGCACATCCGCTGGCAGCTCGCCTACTTCGTCCAGAAACAGGGTGCCGCCGTTTGCTTCTTCAAACTTGCCGATGCGTTTTTCTGTCGCGCCGGTAAACGCCCCCTTTTCATGACCGAATAGAATACTTTCCACAAGGTTTTCAGGTATCGCTCCACAGTTAACTGCGACAAACGGTTTTCCAGCGCGTTCGCTTGCCCCGTGAATGGCGCGTGCAAATACTTCTTTACCGACGCCGCTTTCACCGTCCACCAGTACGGGAATGCTGGCGGTCGCAGCTTTCCGTGCCAGGCCAAGCGAATGGCTCATTGCGGGACCATCACCAACCAGGCTTTCGAAGCCGGCAACTGACAGTCCTTTCTGCATTGGCTCAATTTCACCAACAAGGGAGGAAGTCTCTAGCCCTGCGCTAATGGCTGTTCGGATACGTTCGGCGCTTGCGGGCTTGACAATAAAGTCACTCGCTCCTGCTCGCATGGCGTCAACAACAGTTGTTATTGAGGAGTGCGCAGTCAGCATGATAACCGGCAGTTTCGGAAATTTCGGGCGCAAGTTTTCAAGTACTTCAAGCCCGTCCATTCCCGGCATAACAAGGTCCAGAAGAACTATGTCGATTGCTTCTCCTTGGCGGTCAGCCATGAAATCCAGTGCTTCCTGCCCGGTGTGTGCAACAAATGGCACGTGTCCAGCCCTGCTGATAATACCTTCCAGCAAGGTGCTTTGAGTTAACTCGTCCTCTACAATCAATACTGACTTTTGTGCCATGCCGCCCACTTTCATGCTTTTTACGCGCGAACTCTTGTGCCGATTCGGCGCGCAAGCTGTATCGTTTCAGGACAGTGGTTAACAAATTGGTAATGATAAAATTTTTCCTATTTCTATAATCGATAGAAAGAAACTTGCTCAAACGAGCATATGCGTTACCTTTTCATTGCGAGGAACAACAGTCTTTGAGGGGCATTAATGCGAGCCCGCATTTGTGGCGAGTATGGAAGACCGTTGTCCGTGCATATTCTTTAAACAGTTTCACGGAGAGTGTTCATGAAACTAGCAGTAGTACGGGAGCGGCGCGAAGCGGAAAACCGCGTGGCAGCCTCCCCCGAAACGGTCAAGAAGCTAATTGGCTTGGGGTTTGACGTGATTGTCGAGACCAGTGCTGGAGCTGCGGCTTCTATTCCTGACCAGGGCTTTGAAGCGGCGGGCGCGTCCATTGCCCCTGACCTTGCCGCAGCCGTTAGTGATGCTGATGTCATTTTCTCAATTCAGGGCCTAGAAGGAGCGGATGCTGGCAAGGCCAAGAAAGGTGCTCTTTTGCTGGCGTCGCTCAATCCATTTGTGGATGGTGATAGGCTTAAAGACTATGCGTCAGCTGGCTTAACCGCAGTGGCCATGGAATTTGTGCCACGGATCACACGGGCACAGTCAATGGACGTGTTGTCTTCTCAGTCAAACTTGGCTGGGTATAAGGCCGTTGTTGATGCCGCAGAGGCTTATGGCCGTGCCTTCCCGATGATGATGACCGCAGCAGGCACAGTGGCGCCAGCTAAAGTTATGGTGATGGGCGCTGGTGTGGCAGGCCTTCAAGCAATTGCAACCGCAAAACGCCTGGGTGCTATTGTAAGCGCCACCGATGTCCGGCCAGCTGCCAAAGAGCAGGTCGAAAGCCTGGGTGGCAAGTTCGTCATGGTCGAGGATGAAGAGACAGCCGAGGCTGAAACTTCTGGTGGTTACGCGAAAGAAATGAGCGATGAGTATAAAGCCAAGCAGGCCCAATTGATCGCCGATACGCTCGCCAAACAGGACATAGCGATTACAACTGCCCTGATCCCCGGACGACCAGCTCCTGAGCTGATCACCGAGGAGATGGTCAAATCCATGAAGCCGGGTAGCGTGATTGTTGACCTTGCCGTTGAAATGGGTGGCAACTGTGCGCTTTCAAAAGCGGGAGAGGTTGTCGAAGCCCACGGCGTGACCATCGTCGGGCATAAAAACGTGCCGTCGCGGCTCGCGGCCGACGCGTCGGCGCTCTACGCCCGCAACTTGCTTCATTTTATCACCCCGCACGTCAAAGAAGGCGCGCTCGATATTGATTTTGAAGATGAGATTGTTACCGAATCTGTTGTGACAAAAGACGGTGCAATTGTTCATCCCCGCCTGACAGGAGGCGAATAATGACCGAACTTGTTATTAGTCCATTCATCCAGCAATTCAGCATTTTCGTGCTGGCCATCTTTGTTGGTTATTATGTTGTGTGGTCCGTAACGCCGGCGCTTCATACGCCGCTGATGAGCGTGACCAACGCAATTTCATCCGTGATTATCGTTGGTGCGTTGATTGCGGCAGGACCGGAAGGTGTGAGCCTGTCGAAAATCCTCGGGGCGATCGCCATCGGCCTTGCTGCGGTGAATATCTTTGGTGGTTTTGCCGTCACGGCGCGCATGCTCAGCATGTACAAGAAGAAAAAGTAAGGAGTAGACCATGTCACAGACGTTCGTCGATTTGACGGCTGTCGCCTATATGGTTGCTGCTGTCCTTTTCATCCTGAGTTTGCGGGGGCTCTCATCCCCTGAATCAAGCCGCAAGGGTAACGTATTCGGCATTATTGGTATGGCAATCGCGATTGTTGCGACTGTCCTCAACCCTGAGATTGTCAGCTACGACTGGATCATTGGGGCCATCGTGATTGGCGGTGCCGTTGGCTTTATTATCGCGCGTCGCATTGCGATGACGGCAATGCCGCAACTGGTGGCAGCGTTCCACAGTCTTGTTGGTCTGGCGGCAGTGTTGGTTGCGGGCTCCGCTTTCCTGAACCCAACCGCGTTCGGAATTGCGGATGCATCTGGCGCGATTTTCATGGCATCCAAGATCGAGATGTCGCTCGGCATCGCAATTGGTGCGATTACCTTCTCGGGTTCTGTCATCGCGTTTGCCAAACTGAACGGCAACATGTCCGGCGCGCCGATCATGCTGCCTGCCCGCCATTTGATCAACCTTGCCATGGGTGCAGCGATTGTTGGTGGTATCGCGTGGTTTGCAGTTGATCAAACCGTTGCCTTTGGCGGCTTGAGCGTATTCTGGTGGGTGACACTATTGTCGTTCATTATCGGTTTCCTGCTGATCATTCCAATTGGTGGTGCCGACATGCCAGTGGTTGTGTCGATGCTGAACAGTTATTCTGGTTGGGCCGCAGCAGGCATTGGCTTCACGCTTCAGAACACCGCACTGATCGTAACTGGTGCCCTTGTGGGCTCTTCTGGTGCGATCCTCTCTTACATCATGTGTAAAGGCATGAACCGCAGCTTTATTAGCGTAATCCTTGGCGGCTTTGGCGGTGATGATGCTGCAGCTGCTGGCCCAATGGGTGAAGAAACACGCCCTGTGAAACAGGGTTCTGCTGACGACGCGGCCTTCATTATGAAAAATGCGGGTAAAGTGATCATCGTGCCTGGGTATGGGATGGCTGTTGCGCAAGCGCAGCACGCACTCAAGGAAATGGGCGATATGCTCAAGGCTGAGGGCGTGGATGTGGCGTACGCTATTCACCCGGTTGCAGGCCGAATGCCAGGGCATATGAACGTGCTGCTCGCGGAAGCCAATGTGCCTTACGATGAGGTGTTTGAACTTGAAGACATCAACAGCGAGTTCGCGGGTGCAGATGTTGCGTTTGTGATTGGTGCCAATGATGTGACCAACCCGGCGGCTAAAACTGACCCGCAAAGCCCCATCTTTGGCATGCCGATTTTGGATGTGGAAAAAGCGGGCACCGTATTGTTCATCAAACGCTCTATGGGGAGTGGTTATGCCGGAGTGGAAAACGAGCTCTTCTTCCGCGACAACACCATGATGCTGTTCTCTGACGCCAAGAAAATGGTGGAGGAGATCATCAAAGGCCTGAACTAGGCCCCGATTATATAAATGTTGAGAGGGCCGGCTTTTGCCGGCCCTTTTTTGTCCGGACTAAGCTTCATGTCCGGTTAAAGCCAGAAGTTTAAGGTCTTTTTCGATAGCAAGCCTCAGCGACACATTAGTCATGAGGAAAAGCGATGAGACTAAAAAACAAAGTAGCCATTATTAGTGGGGCGAGTTCAGGTATCGGTCGAGCCACCGCCTTGTTGTTTGCCAAAGAAGGGGCGAAGGTGGTTGTTGCGGCACGCAGGGAAAGTCACCTTGATGAACTTGTTGCGGACATCGAAAACTCAGGTGGCATTGCTGCCAAATTTGTCGGCGATATTAGGGATGAAACCTTTGCTGGCGATTTGGTGAAAAAGGCACAAGGCGATTTTGGTAGGTTGGATATTGCGTTTAACAATGCCGGCATTTTGGGAGCGCAAGCCGCAATTGAAGAGATCAGTTTGGACGACTGGCAGAATACGCTTGCAACCAACTTAACGGCCAACTTTTTGGCAGCAAAACACCAAATCCCGGCACTAACAACTGCCAAGGGCGGGTCATTGATTTTCACTTCCAGCTTTGTTGGGTACACAGTTGGCTTTGCCGGATATAGCGACTATGCCGCAAGTAAAGCTGGCCTTATTGGGCTAACTAAGTGTTTGGCCGCGGAATATGGCGCTGCGGGTTTACGGGTGAATGCGCTTCTTCCAGGCGGAACCGACACAGAAATGAATGTTGCAAATGCGCCTGGAGCCGAACCTGAAATTGAGGACTTCGTTAAAGGAATACATGCTCTCAAACGCATTGCACAGCCAGAAGAAATCGCACGCGCCGCATTGTTTCTTGCGTCTGATGATGCCTCGTTCGTGACAGGAACAGCGATGTTGGTGGAGGGAGGGGTTTCAATTTCGAAGGATTAGAACAGCGGCCTATTTTTCAAGCGGCAGCAATTCGGTTTCCCACATGCGCCAGTATTCGGCTTCCTGTTCCTTGGGCATCAACCAGCGGCGGTTGACGTCGCGTACTTCTTCAGACTTGCGGATGGTCTTCAGAACAGAGTTGATGTCTTTGATGGCTTGCCGACCCAGCGGCGTGTCAGAGCAGGCAATTGCACCAAGCCCAAGGAAGCCCTTGTGTTCTTTGATCGGCATATAGACATAACCACTGGGTGAACCTGTCGATTCTTCGTGATATTTGAGCATGATCACATAATCGACGAAATAGTCGATGCGCCCTGCCTCCATCAGTTTGAACATGCTTTGCGTTAGCTGGGTGTCACCAGACCATTTAAACAGGCTCCTCGTTTTTTCTGCATCTTCAAACAGGGGGTTTAGCCATCGGCTATAGGAACGTCCGGGCTGAAATGCGCCAATAATCGACGCGTCCTGCATCAGAGATTCAAAATCAACATAGCCGTCTTTGCGGTACCTGCTGATTTGTGACACAGCCTCCGGTTTGGCGATAAGGCCGTGAAGGAAATAGATATAGGATGGTGCGCTCCAGATTACACCGTCCCGCTTGTTTGTCTGCAGGTCAGCGCCCTGGTAGGGCGAGGCAGCAAAACAGGCGTCCCGGGTCTGCAAAATGGAATAGATACGTACATTGGTGATCTCACGTCGCTCGTGCCTGTATTGGGGAAGGCGCTCCTGCACCATGCGTTCCACAGTTTGCGCATACCCGGCGCCTTTCAGCGGGCCCTCGTCAATCCAGGCCGGTTGCCAGTCAATGGAAAGCCAGGTCAAAGTCGGTTTTTCAGTTTGAGTGGCGCTGAGGCTATAGGGCATCAGAGTTCCCAAAAGCACAGCGGTCAGCATTATTCCCATGCGTCGCATCGCGTAACTCCTGTCCCCTAGCAACCTAAAGTATAGGCAGGCGTTTATTTGTGAACAACAAAATAAAAGGCCGCCCCGGGCCATGGGGCGGCCTTTCCTTTGTGGATCAAAGGAGTGACGGAAACCCCGGGCCAACAGGTCTTTCCGTCAACGCACCGCTGTCAGACCCGGTACGCGGATATGGACGAGAAGGGACATAAGGGAGTGTGCCTTCATTCGTTCGCTGTCCATGAGGCGACTATAATCACACCTGTAATTAATAATCAATCGCAAAAACAATCTTTTTCACTTTTTTTCCTATTCAAATTTTTGACCTGTTCAAATGGGCTCAGGCTGGGCTATGAGCTATGCAGGTTTGCGTCTTGGTCTGTTTGGGCATCGATCATATGTGCGGCGCGAACATCGGGAGGGTTTAGTCATGTTCAAATCAATTTTAGTGACCATTTTTGCATTCGTTTTTGTAACTGTTGGAGCATCCGCGCAGATCAAACAGTCCAAACAGCCGGAGCATGAAGACAAGTTCCGCCAGCTGGAGGAAAGCTGGCCGACACCAAATGATCAACGAATTGCCTCTGGAAAACCCGGTCCCGGCTATTGGCAACAGCAAGCTGATTACGACATTAGAGTTGAGCTTAACGATGATAATCAGTCGATCGCTGGCTCGGAAATGATCACATACAAGAATAATTCGCCGCACACGTTGGACTACATCTGGGTGCGGCTTGATCAAAATCGCTTTGCCAAACATTCGGATGACCATCTCACTCAGCCAACTAATTCAACTGAGCGCATGAGCTTTTCCGCTCTTCGTCACGAAAAATATCGCCAAGAGTTTGACGGTGGTTTCAAGATTGCAGCAGTAACGGACAGCAGAGGTGGAGCCCTACCGTACTCGATTGTGCGCACCATGATGCGTATTGACCTGCCTGAGGCGCTAGGACCTGGCGACAGCTACACGTTTGGTATCGATTGGTCGTACAACATCATCGAATCCAAAAAGATTCCGATCAAAAGATCCGGTTGGGACCATTTTGAAAAAGATGGCAACAAGATTTATAACCTGGGGCAATGGTATCCACGCGTAGCCGGTTATACAGACGCTAAAGCCTGGAACAACCGCACCTTCTATGGCCTCGGTGAATTCCAAACTGAGTTTGGCAATTATAATGTAGAGATCACCGTGCCAGACGACCATATTGTTGCGGCGACTGGAGAGCTTCAAAATCCGCGTGATGTTTTAACTCGTGAGCAGCGGGATCGTTTGGAAACAGCGCGACAGTCCGACCGGCCAGTCATGATTGTTACGCGCGAAGAGGCCCTGGCAAACCAGGCAACCGAGCCCACCGGTAAGAAGACCTGGAAATATCGTGCGGAAAACGTGCGGGATGTAGCTTTTGCTTCCAGTCGTAAATTCGTTTGGGACGCGATGGGCTACGACCAGGTAAGCGACGGTCGTAAAATCATGGCGATGTCTTATTATCCAGAGGAAGGCATGCCGCTTTGGGACAAATATTCGACTGAGGCCATCGTACATACGCTTGAAGTCTATTCGAAATATACTTTCCCTTACCCATACCCGGTTGCGATTTCAGTGAATGCCGCCACCAGCGGTATGGAATACCCGATGGTAAGCTTCAATCCACGTCGCCCAACCGAAGACAAGGAGACCGGCAAGCGAACCTACAGCCGCGGCACCAAGTATGGCCTCATCGGCGTAATTATCCATGAAGTGGGTCACAATTATTTTCCAATGATTGTGAACACGCCTGAGCGGGATTGGTTCTGGATGGATGAAGGTTTCAATACCTTCCTGCAGGGCCTGGCGCACCGCGAATGGGAAGAAGGCTGGCCGGGCAATATTGGGTCGCCGGAAACAATCGTTCCCTTTATGACGAGCCGTAATCAAATGCCGGTAATGACTGACCCAGAGTCGCTAATCCAGTTTGGCGCCAATGCATACCGTAAGCCGTCTGTGGCCTTCAACATCCTGCGCGAGACCATTATGGGACGTGAGGCATTTGATCATGCGTTTAAGGAGTACGCCCAGCGCTGGATGTTCAAGCGCCCGTATCCGGCAGACTTCTTCCGGACCATGGAAGACGCCTCAGGCTTTGACCTGGATTGGTTCTGGCGCGGTTGGTTCTATACCACCGACCATGTAGATATTTCGCTGGACCGCGTGACATGGGGGACGATCAACACCAAAAACCCCGATGTTGAAATGGCTTACAAACGAGAGCGCGCTGAAGAGCTTGGCAAGACCATGGTGCAACAACGCCATGCCGATGATCGCCGCCGCGTTCTGGAACGGCCTGAGTTGCAGGACTTTTATAACCGGAATGACAACTACACCGTGACCGATGCCGACCGGGACAGCTACGAAAAGTATGTTGCAAGCCTTGAGGACTGGGAACGCGAACTGCTAAGCAACAGTGAAAATTTCTATTTCCTTGAGTTCTCCAATATCGGTGGTTTGGTGATGCCAGTGATCGTTCAGATCGAATACTTGGATGGCAGCACAGAAGAACGTCGTTGGCCTGCTGAACTTTGGCGCCGCAATCCCAACAAGGTTGTTAAACTGGTGACAAGCGAGAAAGAGATCAAATCAATCACGCTTGACCCCCACCGCGAAATTGCGGATGCAAATTTGGAAAACAATTATTGGCCGCGCCGCCCGGTACGCACACGCCTGGAATTATTCAAGCGCAAGCGTGGGAAAAGCCTTATGGAAAAAGCGGGCGAGGGCACCACTTACGAACAGTAGTGCGAACCAGAATAGATTACTTGGCGTTAGTGTGTCAGGAGAAAGATTATGACACGCTACCCTTGGACCTATTTTGGCCAGCGCTTTGTATTATTGCTAATTGGCGTTGCCATCATATTGCTGGGCATCAACGTTGGTTTTGGCGGCATCAAAACTCTTGGTTGGCAAGTTCCAACTGACTTCATTCACATTGCGGATGCAAACGCTTTTGCGCAACAGGATAACCATGTCCGGTTTCTGGGCGGCTTTTGGTTCGGTGCCGGTCTCGTATTCGTTTTTGCTGCGTTAAAACCCCATGGCGCACGCCCCATTCTTACAGCACTAATTGTGATGATCGTGGCAGGCGGGGTTGCGCGTGTTATGTCGTTGGATGCAACGGTGCTTTTGGACCCAAGCATACTGCAATCACTCGTGCTGGAACTTGTCGGGTTCCCGCTTCTTGCCGTTTGGATACATAAAACGCCCGTTACGGGTGACGCAATTGCGGATGTTATGCCGAATTGACGTCTGTCATAGAACGAGCTGTTGCCATAGTGTTTCAATAAACCGGTACTTGGCTAGCGCGCTTGCCCGCGCTATAGGTTTTGAGCATAGAAAAAGGCGGCTCCATGACGGAACAGGCGTCCATCATTGATTTTTTGAGTGCAAGCCTTAAGGGGCTTGAGGCTTCAGGCCGTACCGTACTGACCCCGGCGCAACAGGCTGTAAGCGACCGCATTGCTGCCCGGTTGGACGCTGAATTGGATGAAATGGTTGGCGAACTTGAACGTGTTGCCTCCTGCCAACAAGAAGAAGATGATAGCGCAGAGCCATTGCCACCTTTTGAAGCATTTTGTGTAGGTTTACGGCGGATTGGCGATAGCTTGTTGCCGCACCTTGTGGCCGCCTTCGGCGAGGAGTGCCAAAAGGAAGGGGTGCCGATAGAACCATTCTCTTGGCTTATTCGGGCGAGGGCAGACGCTTTTGTTGCTTACCTTTTGCAGATCGCGCAGGTCCATGGGTTGGCATTTGACGAAACCTTGACCACGATGGGCAAATCCGAACAGATAGCCTTGGCTAACCTGGGTGCAAATCTGCGCGGAATCATGCAGAAGGAAATCAGTGCAATTTAGGCTCAAACACCTGATTGGGTGTTCAGGTTTCATTCATAAATTGTGGGTTAGATGTGGCACTGTAGTCGGTGTGCGGGAGGTATTGTGTTGACTAACAGAGTTATATGTTTGGTTTTTTTGATCGTAGCGCTGGTGTTTCCTGTAGCGACCGCTCAAGACGCGCCTGAATCTGACGCGGGTCAACAAGCGGAACAAACAAAACCTAAAGGTGTTCTTGAGCGCCGTGCCGAGCAGCGCCGCAAGCGCATTATGGAACGGTATCAAGAAACCGGGAACACCGAAGCCTGTGTCCCAATGCGTTCGCTACGCCAATCCGTGATATTGGACAATCGTACTATTTTCTTTGAAGCAACTGGTCGGCGCGGGTTTATGAACCGGTTACCAACTGAATGCCAGGGGCTGCTTCGGGAACAGCGCTTTGCGTATGCCAATTCTTTTGGTTCCCTGTGCAGGGCCCAAATTATCACCATTCTGGATAGCTTTGGACGCACATGGGGAAGCTGTGCTCTTGGCGACTTCGAAGAATGGGAAAAGAAACCGAAAGACGAGTCCGGCGATAAATAACAGGCCCTTGTGGCTATCTTTTTGACGGTCTTCTGCTAGTAAGCTGCCTCACTCTATCTCAAGATATAAACGAAGGTTTTAAAGGCGTTTGCGCCTTGTTGTGGTGCTGGCACCTCATCGCAATCGTCCCACTTTCCATCGCAATAAAGTTTCTGCCTCATCTTAATCGGCTCATACCGCTGAACGTAACTTCATAACAGTTCAGCGAGGAACGGGTCTGATGAAATTAACAGAAAAAAGCCTACAGAACCCGGCGGCAGTGATGGTAATTGCAGCGATGGCGCTAGTGCTTGGCACGGTGATGCTCATGCGTTTGCCTGTTCAACTGTTTCCGGCGATCGAGCGGCCACAGTTGGCGGTTCAGACATTCTGGCGCGCAGCAAGCCCCAGCGAAATTGAATCCGAGATTGTCGAGCCAATCGAGGAAGTGATGCTTGGCATGCCCGGGCTGCAGGAAATTCGCACCTTCTCTAACCCAAGCTTTGGCTGGGTTTCGATGGAGTTTGCGCTTGAAGCAGACATGGACCGAACATTGCTTGAGGTCATCAGCCGGCTCAATCGTTTGCCGCCGCTCCCGGCCGATGCTGACAGGCCCCAGATCGTTATGAATGGTGGTAACCCTCAGGGCGAGACACTGATTTACTTGTTCACCCAGTTCCAGGAAGGCAGTGCGCTTGCACCCGAAGAACATGTCGCCTTTATTGAAGACAATGTGGTCCCGCGCATCGAAGCGGTAGAAGGTGTGGCGGATGTGCAGATTAACGCACCGACCGGCCAGCAACTGCGCATCGAATTTGACCCAGTTCGGGCAGCAGAACTAGGCGTAAACCTGAATAACATTGCGCAACAGGTTGGCCGAACGGTCGATAGCTCGGGTGGGTATCTTGACGTCGGACGACGAAGGTATCTGCTTAATTTCCAGGGCCGTTACGAACCGGACGAGCTGCGTTCGCTCATTCTTCAATGGCGTGATGGTAGCCCCGTGACACTTGGCGATATCGCGACTGTTGAGATGGGCCCACCGGACGCGACCCAAGTCGTTTATCAAAATGGCAATCCAGCGATTGGGATGCCAATTATCCGCGAATCTGGTGCTAACGTTTTGGCCACCATTGATCGCCTAACAGCCGTTCTGGATGAACTCAATGCAGGTATCTTGGCAGAGCAAGGTATTACGATCGAAAAGTCGTTTGACCCTTCTGTTTTCATCAAGCGCGCGATCAATTTGTTGTCGACCAATCTCGTGATTGGTGTTTTCTTGGCCATTGGCGTTTTGTGGTGGTTCTTGCGTCAGATTCGGGCAACGGTCCTGATCGCACTGACCATTCCCGTGTGCCTTCTGACGACCGTTATCATGTTGGCATTGTTTGGTAGGACAGTGAACGTCATTTCGCTGGCAGGCATGGCATTCGCTACAGGCATGGTGCTTGATGCCGCCATTGTAGTTCTCGAAAACATCGTACGCTTGCGAGAACGAGGCGAGAAACCGTCTTTGGCTTCCATGACGGGAGCCAAACAGGTATGGGGCGCACTTCTGGCGTCCACCGTGACGACAGTTGCGATTTTTGTTCCGATCCTCTTTTTGAAGGATGCTGAAGGTCAGTTGTTTGCTGACCTGGCAATCACCATTGCAGTGAGTGTTGGTGTGTCGCTTATCGTGGCAGTGACCATTCTGCCTGTTGCGGCTGAGCATATGTTGAAGAAACTGCCCGCAAACGAATCTGCAGGCACACGTGCCAAGCGCATAGCGGCCGGCCTCATGAAAGTTTCTGGAACACCGATACGTCGGTTAAGCATTATTGCAGGTCTTGTAACGGCAGCTATTGGCTTGAGCTGGAGCTTGCTTCCTAACTTGAACTATCTGCCCCCCGTGAAACGAGACGCGGTAGACGCCTTTATCATGTTTCCTTCAGGGGCAAACCTCGAAACGGTAGACAATGAAATTGCGTCTGTGATCGTGGAACGGCTTCAGCCCTATATGGACGGTGAAAAAGAACCGGCGCTGAAAAACTACTATTTTATTAGTTTCCCGAACGGTCAGGGCGGCAACATCGGAGTTCGCGCACAAGACCAGGGGCGCGTCAAGGAATTGGAAAAAATCGTCAATGAAGAAATTCTGGCGGGTTTTCCTGATGTGTTTGCTTTTGCCCAGCAGGGCAATTTGTTTGGTGGATTTGGCGGCGCCGGGTCGGTTCAGCTGAACATCCATTCCCGTGACTTGGATGGGTTGAAAGACGTTACTCGTCAAACAATGGGGTTCATCTCGCAGGCGCTTCCCGGTGCAAGGGCCCAGCCTAACCCGGACCCCAACGTCATTTCACCAGAACTAAAAATCATGCCAAATGACCGGCGACTGGCGGAAGTCGGTTTCAGTCGCAATGACATTGCCCGCATTGTGCGTGCGTTAGGTGATGGTCTTTGGCTGGGCGAACACTTCGACGGCGAACGCCGCGTTGACATGATGTTGAAAGCAAAAGACTGGGAAGACCCTGATCTCCTTAGCAGTACATTAGTTGCGACGCCACTTGGCGGCACTGTTGCCCTTGGTGACCTGGTCACGTTTGAACGTGGCGTGGGCCCAACGTTTATCCAGCGTGTGGATCGCAAGCGCACAGTGACCTTTAACATCAGCCAGCCTGAAGATATGGCCCTGGAAGACATGGTCGCCATTTTGAAGGAACAGGTTGAGCCACAGATCAAACCGTTGCTTCCGGCCGATGCCACCATTTCCTATGGTGGTAGTGCTGATGCCTTGGATCGTGCTGTTTCATCCCTGTCGCTGAATTTTGTGCTGGCGCTCGGTCTTTTGTTCATGATTTTGGCTGGGCTTTTCCGTTCAACAAAAGATGCCTTTTATGTGGTGGTTACTATCCCCCTCGCCACCGTTGGCGGCGTGCTGGCTCTCAATCTCTTGAATGTGTTTGCTTTCACCCCGCTTGATTTGTTGACAATGATTGGCTTCATCATCTTGCTCGGCCTGGTGGTCAATAACGCCATCCTATTGGTGGCGCAAACCCGCAAGGGAGAAGATGAAGGGCTGACACGTCAGCAAGCGGTCGAACGGGCCTTAACACTGCGGTTGCGTCCAATTTTCATGAGTACACTCACATCCATTATGGGCATGTTGCCGCTTGTATTGTTCCCTGGCGCAGGCAGCGACATTTACCGCGGCATGGCGACAACAATTGTCGGCGGTATGTGTGTGTCCACTTTGTTCACCTTGGTGATGCTGCCTGCTCTCCTGCGCTTGGACGAAGATGGTTCCCTGAGCCGACTTTTCTCAAAACAAACCACGACATTGAAACCAGCTGAGTAATCAAAAAAAGTATAATGCGAGGACACGACAAATGATGAGTTTGAATATTACGAAGGGCAAAGCCGTCAAACGCTTGGCGGCTGGAGTTCTATTGGCGGCAGCGGCTCTTCCTGCAACCGCACAGCAACAGGCGCCACCAGCTTTGGTCGAAGTTGCTCAAGCAAGCGAAGAGTTGATGGCACCAAAGGTCTTCATGCCCGGCACCGTGGTCAGCCAAAACGACAGCCAGGTATCCGCTCAAATAACAGGGCAGGTAACGTGGGTGGCAACTGAAGGCACCCTAGTGCGCAAAGGTGACGTGTTGGCGGAAATTGACGACCGCAATCACCGTTTGGCAGTGGACCGTAACGAAAGCCAGGTCAAGCGTTTGGAGGCACGGGTTGGTTTCCTGCAGTCAGATTTGGCACGTCAAAAAGAACTGGCAGAAACAGAGTTCACACCGACAAGTCGGGTTGAGGAGGCAGAAAGTACCCTCTTGATGACAGAAAAAGAGCTTGCTCAGGCGCGGATTGCCCTGGAACAATCAAAAATCGACCTGGACCGCACAAAAGTGCGTGCGCCGTTTCCTGGCCGTGTCGTAGCCCGCTTGGCGCAAGCTGGTGAATATTCTGTTCCCGGCCGGCAGATTGTCCGGTTGGTTGATACTGAAAATCTGGAAATTCGCGGACAAGCACCTGTAAATCTCGCGGGCGTACTGCGCGATGGGTTGCCGGTTGCGCTGCGTAAAGAGGGTGATCAATACGACAGTACTATCCGCGCTCTTGTGCCGGTGGGTGACACGGTTAGCCGCACCATGGAAATCAGGGTGAATGTACCTGCAAATGCCGGGTACGTAGTTGGCACGGCGTTGCAAATTGGTGTGCCTTCTAGTGCACCATCTGAAGTGGTTGCCGTACCTAGGGACGCTTTGGTTCTCAGGAGCGAAGGCACCTATGTGTTTCGCATTAAGGAAGACAATACGGCTGAGCGTTTGCTTGTGCGCACCGGTGCTGCCACTGGCGCGCGGGTGGCAGTTGTTGGGGTATCGAAAGTGGTGACCGTGTTGTGATCCGCGGCGGTGAACGGCTTCGCCCTGGGCAACCGGTTCAGTTTGAAAGCTTGGAGTCGAGCCGCTGACCGCGTGTAAGCCGCTTTCGACACCGGCCCTGACACCTAGCGGTTCTGAGTGAATGACGTCAAAACCAACAATGCCTCTTGGCTCTGGCGACCAGTCACCCCATAATGCGCCTGAATCCGAATTGGGTCGGGCGCCGTTCATGGATGTAACTTCGACCGACCCAGAAAAGGCAACGACTGGGCGCTCTATGACATTAATGAACCGCTTGTTTGGAACCAAAGAAGCCACGTTCTGGACGTTTCAGTTTTTTGGCTGGACCGGATATTTTTTGGTCAGAATGTTCCAGGCAATCACGAACAATCAGGATCCCAGCGCTGTTTCTATCCAATATTTAGCGGCTGTCATTATTGGGGTCTCGATGACGATTGTCATGCGTCACGTCTATCGCATTGTCCGAGATCGGCCCCTGTTCCTTGTGCTGCCTGTGGTTATTATGCTGTGCGCTGCGTTTGGGCTGCTTTTTTCCTCATTGGAGCTGGCGCTTGCGCCAGTATTGGTTCCCGGAATTGCGCCGTTTGCTGGGTTGGCCTTGTTCGGCAACGCCATGTTTGAAGCAACGGTTCTGTTTGCTTGGTCGGCCATATATTTTGGGTACTATTATTATACGGGTCTTCAGGAGCAGAAAGCCCAGGTATTGCAAGCCACCGCCATGGCGCATCAGGCACAGTTGAAGATGCTGCGCTATCAGCTCAATCCACATTTTTTGTTTAATACGCTCAATGCAATTTCCACTCTGGTGCTCGATAAAGCGGAGGAAGACGCCAACAAAATGCTGACCAAGCTTTCGAGTTTTCTTCGTTACACACTGGTAAACCAGCCAACACAGCGGATCAGTCTTGATCAGGAACTGTATGCGTTGGGCCTATACCTTGACATTGAAAAGGTGCGGTTTCAGGACCGGCTAACAATTGAATACGACATTGACGAGAACGCGAAGACAGCATTAGTACCAAGCTTGATCCTGCAACCGCTTATCGAAAATGCGATCAAATATGCCATCGCACCTTCAATCGACGGCGGCACGGTTACCGTTTGCGCTAAAATTGTTGGGGACCAGCTTGTGCTTGCACTTAAGGACACAGGTCCTGGCCTTGAAGATATTCACCATATTGTAAGCCAATCAGGGTCCGGCGTTGGTATTGCCAACACAAAGGAAAGATTGTCTCAGATTTATGGCGACGACCATGAGTTTCGCCTGGAAAACCTTGATCCCACCGGCCTTGGAATCTTCATCCAGGTGCCGAAAGAAAAGTCAGACAAAAGCAAAAAATAGACTGGCGAAAGAATAAGAGGAACAGATTATGAGCAAAATCCGCACACTGCTTGTAGACGATGAGCCGCTCGCTATCAGAGGCCTGACTATTCGCCTTGAACCGTTTACCGATTTGGAAATTGTGGGAACATGCTCCAATGGTCGGGAAGCAGTGAAGGTGATCAAGGAACAGAAACCGGACCTGGTGTTTCTGGATATTCAAATGCCTGGTTTTGACGGATTTTCTGTGTTGCGCTCATTGGTGGGGGAGGCAGAAATTCCGCTGGTGGTTTTTGTGACGGCATATGACCAGTATGCTCTAGAGGCTTTTGAGGCTCACGCGCTTGATTATCTCTTGAAGCCGGTTGAAGAGGACCGATTGGCTGAAGCCATTGGCCGTGTGCGCGAAGCAATGTCACAGCGGTTGGCGATTGAACAGAATTCCAGACTAGTTGAGCTTTTGGAGAATATGGACTCGCCGCCCAAAGAGGTGCTAACAGCGCTTCTTGAGCAACCGCAGGAAATGCGGGAAGAGCGCTTTGACCCACATTTGCGCATCAAGGATCGAGGTCATATCACCATCGTTGACGTGTCGGATGTCGATTATATCGATGCTGCGGGCGATTATATGTGCATCCACGTGGGCGAAAAAACGCACATTCTGCGTGAAACCATGAAAACCATGGAAAAACGACTGGACCCTAAAATATTCCAGCGGGTGCACCGGTCCACAATCGTGAACCTAGACAAAGTGACAGAAGTGCGACCCCACTCTAACGGCGAGTGTTTTCTGACACTCTCCTGCGGTATGGAACTGAAAGTCAGTCGATCCTATAAAGATGTGGTTGGGCGCTTCTTGTAGATCGGTTTGTCCCATTTTATGGCCAGAAACTAATTTTCGTGTAATAGTGACTGCAATGCGAGCGGTTGTGACCATGGTTGAGGGGCTAGGTCTACAGAGCATACCCTTGTGTATAGAGTTTTTGCGCAATCTGACTTTGCTATCTAGGTAACTGGGCGTGCACCCAAGGGCGCGCCAACGATAGGGGGCGCTTATGCGTAAATTTTTTGGTTTCCGGCTATTTGTGGCTGCCTCAATGCTTGGCAGTTCGTCTGCCGCTGTTTTGGCTCAAACAAGCCTTCCCACAGGCCACAATCCAGATAGTGAATACTCTATTCGCTACGACGACTATAATTTAATTTTGCAGGCGTCTGTACTGGATGTCGGGCCTTCAGACAGAAAACCAGCAAGCCGATCCGACAGCCGCACTGTGAGCACCCGCGTTAAGGATGGCAACATGGCCGTCACGGCGTTTGAAGGAAATAGGGTCCTCTACAGCGAGTTTGGTGAAGGGCATGTGGAAAACCTGCTCGCGATAAGAAAAGACCTTGAAGCTGTTGCCGAATTTACGCCTCTTGAGGAATTCGCGCGTATGGAGCAGCTAGCTTACTGGTACAATTTGCATAATGTCGCCGTGATGTACGAGATAGCAAAAGCTTATCCCTTCAAGAAACTGGACCAGTTGCAGACTGGCAAAAACAACGTTTGGGATGCCAAAACCATGTCCATCGGAGGTGTGCCGACATCGATCCGAGACATTGAGGAACATGTTGTCAACAATTGGAATAACCCGATTGTCCTTTATGGGTTCTACATGGGTGCCATTGGTGGCCCCAATATCCGCACGGAGGCTTACACGCGGGATAATGTTGTTGAGTCGTTGCAAGACAACGCCATCAGGTTTGTAAACAGTCTGCGCGGTTTTCGTCTATGGAGCAGAAAAGGACGGGTTTCCGATCATTATAAATTGGGGGCTCGTTTTTTCCCCAACTTCCAGGAAGACATTGCAACCCATTTGACAGCGTACGCACGGCCAAGCACCCGACGTGATATTGCCAAAGCAAAATCGTTTCAGATCAAAAACTATGATTGGGCCATCACCGACACGATGAATGGGTCTGTTGACCGTGCCAGCAGCTTTAACAAGAGTTCGGGTGCGTTGGTTTGGTTCCTCGAAGCTCCTAACCCTCAAACGGCAAGCCCGGTTGGCGGTGCAGCTCCAACGACGGTCGGTGTGCTTGATGGTCTCGGTAATAATGCCGAGCTAACCGCGCAGCAGTCCTCCAAAGTGTCCATGCAAACGCGTGCACTTTTGCGGGCCATGAAAATTCGTAACGAAAAGCGGCTGCGTGAAGGTGAGGTTACCGTTGAGGAGTTTGTCGGAGAGGATGAAGACGAAGGTTCGCGCGTGGTGCGGCGAAAAACTCTTGAGGAAATAGTTGAAGCTGGCGACGAGGGCGACGGCGGGCAGCTCACCGAGTAGCCCTGGGGCTTCGCAGATGAGCACATTCCCTGCTAATTTTCTTGGTGCGAAGACGCAGCAGGTAGGGCTTGGATTGTGGCCAGCAATTGCTAATGGGGTCATTCCAGTTGGCGCCCATCACTTTTGAGCAAACTCTAACACTATTTTACAGGCGCAAGGGCATCTTCATGAATTGCGGTTTGTTGTTTCATCTGGCATGAAAGAAATCAGTCTTTTTGGTGGAATTTGGATCATGTCATGCGTGTTAGTGAAGTATCTTTAGTTGGGCACAGCCATTCGGTTTGCATGCTTGATGGTTTGGGCAACTGGAGAACAAATCGCGTCAATGTTCCAGAACAGGAAGACAAGCGCTACTCACAGGCCTTCCAGGGATGGTTTTCAAATGATCTGGCAGATCAATCCATTGAGCTTGAACTGAAGCGAGAAACTGGCCAACCGGTGCCGGTAAAGTGTTTTCCTATCTTTGAGGGAAGCCGCGGGACTGGCTTGGTTATCCCCAAACGGGAAGCGGACAATAAACTGCGCCTGACCGCCACGCCCACTTTCACCAATTACCTGCGTGAATTTACAAGTTCGGACGTTATTATTTCCACACTGTTTGGCAATGAACATGCGCGCTATATTTATATCAATGATTTGCCGGCTTATGATTTTATCGCGTTTGACAGACAGGGTGAAGGGCTCAAAGAGGGCGTTCAACCAATTGACCGGCAACATATTCTGAACATCTTGGAGCCGTTCGTTATCAAGGTGAAACGGCCGCTTCAATATATCCAAGCAAAATTGCCTGAAAAGCATATTGTCCACCTCCTGCCGCCGCCCCCTTTGAAGGATATGCGCGATGCCAGCGTTAGTGAAGTATTTGAAGAGCATTTCGAAAAACACGGTCAAGTCGATGAAGAGCTTAGGCTGAAATGGTATGGAGCCTACTGTTTGATTGTCGAAAAGACTTTAACTAAATCAGGCATCCGGGTCTTGAGTTCGCCAAAACAGTGTTTGGACCAAGATGGCTTTTTGCTTCCTAAGTTTGCGGAAGGCTTGACCCACGGTAACGCCGAGTACGGTAAAGAGGTTTGGGCCAAGATAGACAAAGAGATTCTCAATTGAACCCATATAAGAAATTCCCGGACAAAAACTTTTGGGGCAAGCAAGTTGCAAACTTGGCACCGGACCAGATCAATTATGATGCAGCGCCCAAATTTCAGTTTGATCTCGAAACCGAAAAATTTGCGACTGCCGGTTCCTGTTTCGCCCAGCATTTTGCAAGAGAACTGGTCAACATGGGTGGTAAACACCATGTTGCCGAACCAGCCCATCCATTGTTGTCAGATGACGAGAAGTCTGGTTACGGACTATTTTCAGCCAGATATGGCAACGTTTACACAGCGCGCCAGTTAAGGGAATTGCTGGAACAGGCTTTCGGCATTCGAGAGCCGGTCATCGACTTTGCTCAGGACAAAAAGGGCAAATGGTTTGATTTGTTACGGCCGAGAGTTTCAAAGCATGGGTTTTCATCCTACGAAGAGGCGCTTCGGGACCGGTTGTACCATCTCAAAAAAGTAAAAGAGATGTTCAGCAACATCGACGTATTTGTCTTTACCCTTGGATTGACAGAGTTGTGGCACAACACCAAATTGGACTGCGCATATCCTATTTGTCCTGGCACAGCGGCAGGCGAATTTAACCCCGATATTCATCAATTTCATAACCAGAGTTTCTCTGAGGTGCATCAGGATCTCGCAGATTCACTTCGTTTGATTTTGGAAAACGCGCCCAAGACTAAAATTCTTCTAACTGTTTCACCGGTTATGTTGGTAGCAACAGCTGAAGAGCGTGGTGCCTTGCAATCGTCAATTGCGTCAAAGAGCATTTTACGTGCAGTCGCTGATCAATGTTGCCGCGAATTCGATGCAGTCGATTACTTTCCGTCATTCGAAATCATAACCGGGCCACAGGCTCGAGGGCGTTTTTTTACAGCTGATGGGCGCGATGTTCTGCCGGACGGCGTCAATACCGTGATGGGCTGTTTTTTCCGTTCCAGGGTCTCGGCGGGCGGACTTGCGACTTCATCACCCACTTCGCAGACTGAGGCCTTAGAAGAAAACACGACGCATGATATCATAACGGAAGCGTTTGAGGTGGACTGCGATGAAATCCTGCTAAATCGCTCTTGAAATAAGAATATTTGCTTCACTCACCAACCCAAATCCGTGGTCTCATACTTTGCGTTTCAATTTGTTGGACACCTTTGGGTAAGGCCGGCTTGAACGTGTAAACAGCCCTCTGAAGAGGGCCTGCAGCTCGCGCATACTGCATTTTCAGTCTACCGCTATACCCCCGTCTGTTAAGCCCTAATTCTGGCCAATTCTTGATCAGACTAAACTTAGTGTATAAAGTAAACAGTAGGTGTGGATTAGAGAAAAGTCTGATAGGGGGCAAAAATGAAACACAAATTTGCCAGTGTGGCGGCATCAATTTTGATATGTTTTGTTTCGATTGCAGGCACAGCGGACGTGGCTAAACCCCAGCTGCCTACCGAATATACACTCGGCAGCAAGTATACCATCCGGTACGATGACTTGGACCTAATTTTATCGTCTACTGTTTTGGAGGTGGGGTTGTCGGACAGGCGCGCAGCAAGCCGCTCCGACAAGCGCAATGTTACAACGAAGATCCGGCATTCCAACATGAGTGCAACCTCATTTGAAGGAAACCGGGTAACTTTCGACGTTTTTGACGATGAACGCGAAGAAAGTTTGCTTGAAGTGCGCAAAGACCTGGAAGCAGTCCCAGATTTTGTCCCCTTCGAGAAATTTTCCAAGAATGAGCAACTGGCCTACTGGCTAAACCTGCACAATGTTGCAGTGATGTATGAGGTGGCCAGCGCCTATCCCATAAAAAAGATTAAGTCGTTGGCAAAAGGCCGCAAAAGTGTTTGGGACAAAAAGACCATGACTGTTGCGGGCGTTCCCACTTCCATCCAGGACATCGAAGATCATGTCGTGCAGAACTGGAACGACCCCTTGGTGCTTTACGGTTTTTTCATGGGAACAGTAGGGGGACCCAACATTCGTTCAGAGGCATACACAGCAGAGAATGTTGTGGAGGCACTGAAAGAAAACGCAATCGACTTTGTAAACAGCCTGAGAGGCTTCAGGCTCTGGTCAGGCTATGGCCGCGTGTCCGATCACTATGAACTAGGGGTGAAATACTTCCCGGACTTTCATGAGGATATAAAATCTCACTTGCTGAAATTTGCGAAAAATAGCACCGCCCGCCAGTTAGCGAAAACAGACAGGTTTCGCGCCAATAGTTATGATTGGGGTATTGCCGATGTAAAAGACGGCGCTGTGTATCACGGTAGCAGTTTTAATACGAACCCTGGTGCTCTTTGGGCCTTCATTGAAGTGCCTGACCCAGCGGGTTCCGGCGGCATGGCGAGTGTCCCGGGTGTGGGGACCCTCGGCAACGACAGCAACCTTATGGGGCCTCGTTTTCAAAATGTTAATCCGCAGGCTATGGCACTGTTCCGCGGAATTAAAAAGCGGAACCAGCGCCGCATGCGCCGTACAGAGGTTACTGTTGAAGAATATGTCGGCGGCGAAGGGAGCAGAGTTACTCGGACCGATGCAGAGAGGGAAGCTGACACGCCATCATCAATTGAAGAACGGGATGACCCAATCGTTGCGCTATAGCGCCAAGGGTTGCTGAAGATATAACTCAGTTAATCACAAGATAGGACAGGCGGATGGGCCGCCTTTCCTGCCATGCGCCCCATTATCTTCGAAAGCTTTTAGACAGCCGGCATGTGCTCAATAAGTCGCGGGCCAATGCGCAAAGGCTCTACACGCTTGGCCAACCCTGTCCTGTCGTCGGTTTCCACAAATGTACCGCAAATCGTTGCCTCTCCCCCTGCCGGTGAATAGCGCTCTCGGTTCACTTTGGTGAGAAACCGGTTGATCGGTTCGGTTTTTTCCATGCCGATTACACTGTTATAGTCTCCGCACATGCCCGCGTCCGTTTGATAGGCAGTGCCACCGGGCAGGATTTGAGCGTCTGCAGTTGGCACGTGGCTGTGGGTGCCAACGACCAAGCTAACGCGTCCGTCCAAATAATGGCCCATCGCCATTTTTTCAGATGTTGCCTCACCGTGGAAATCTACAATCACTGCGTTAACAGTTGCGCCCAGCCGGTACTTTGACAACACTTTGTCTACAGCCTTGAAGGGGCAATCCATTGGATTCATGAACACACGGCCCATGGCGTTAATTACCAACACCTTTTTTCCACGCGGTGCATCATAAACAGCGTATCCGCGGCCTGGTGTCGGTTCAGGATAATTGACGGGGCGCAAAATCCGGTTGTCGTTGTCGATCACAGACAGGAGCTCTTTTTGGTCGAACGTATGGTTACCACCCGACAAGACGTCAGCGCCCGATTGAATAACTTGTCCAGCAATTTTGCTGGTCGTGCCAAACCCTGAGGCTGCGTTCTCTGCATTCACAACGACAAAATCCAGTTTCAGATTTTCGCGCAGGTCCGGAAGAGCATCAATGACAGCTGATCTGCCAGTCCGCCCCATCAAGTCCCCTAAAAACAATAAACGCATACAATACTTTCTGTGCTGGCCCGCTGAGCAGGCTATCCCCTCTTTTTACGGGGTAAAACCGTGCCGGTTTCCGTAATTACACCTTGAAGCGGCCAATCGTGCACTTCAACCGGCATATTTTCCACATATTGGGCGGCGTAAGCAAAGCCAAAAGCCTTTATGTGGGGATGCTGTGCCAGTGTTCGGTCATAATGGCCTGCACCGTACCCCATTCGATTACAATCCGCGTCAAACGCAAGCAGCGGCACAATAAGAGCGTCAGGGACGATTGTTGGCGCTTCTGCGGTGGGCTGCTCGATTTTGAACGAGCCCACTTCAAGAGGGTCACCAAAACCCCAACGCCTGAAAACGAGAGGCTCGTCTCGCCCTACGACAACAGGAAGCGCAAGGTTGAAGCCATGACGTTCCAGCATTTGCATTAAAAACCTGGGATCCAGTTCGTCTCGTATGGGCCAGTAGGCACCAATGGTTGCCGTGTCGGGCAAGGTCGATAGTAATTGTAGGCCGTGCTCAGCTGCTTCTTCGGCGGCGTGAAACCCCAGCAGCGCTCTTGCACCAGCGCGCATGCGCTTTGCGGTTTCTCTTAGCCTGTCTTTGTTTGTAGTCTCACTCATCTTTGCAGTGGCCTGCTGAGGGGAAAAGGGTGCGGGACCGCTTCTGCCGCGTTGACGTTTGTATCCTCCGTAGCCTGATAAATCAGGTGGGCGCCGTGAATAGTAAGGACCACGGTCCAAACCAGGGACAGCTCCCTAGGAGAATTTATAGCCCCGGGGATTACTGCATATCGTGCGCACAGCGCAGAGCCCGCCGCGTGTATTTAGGCGTTTGCAAGCTCTTGTGCAATACCTTCTA
This sequence comes from Kordiimonas sp., assembly GCA_963921265.3. Classification (GTDB taxonomy): domain Bacteria; phylum Pseudomonadota; class Alphaproteobacteria; order Sphingomonadales; family Kordiimonadaceae; genus Kordiimonas. The sequence continues at coordinate 1,467,834 of OZ001196.2, read as the reverse complement.
CTTCGCTGGCCACTTCATTCAGTACCGAAGCCATGTCATCTTCAGTAAGGGTATTCAGCAGACCCTGGCCACCTTTGCCTTCAAGATTATCGTGCAATTCGTCAGCAATAAGGACCGCCGCCATCAGTATGAGGCGCGTCTCGCTTACGTGTCCCAGCTTGCCGGTCAGGTCTTGCGCTTTGCTATCTATATAAGCTGCAAGACTGGTGATGCGATCTTCGTCGCCGTCAGCGCAAGCGAGGGGATAGGATTTTCCTGCAACATTTACGGTGATCTGGGCCATTAGGTCATTCCCCCTGCTGCAGGTTGTGCTTCTGAATTGTAGCTCTCTAATTCCGCGATAACTTCGTTCAGTTCCGATTTTAACTCAGCTCGTTCCCGAAGCAATTCGTCCAATTGCTGCTGAAGGGCTGGGTCACTCTCGTTATCAGTGGGTAAAGTGTCACCCATCTGGTTCTGCAGCCCTTCGAATTCGTCTTGAAGGCTGGTGTATTGGCGCTTCAGTAAATCGTAGTTTTGTTGCAAGGCGTTTTTTTCGGCTTCAATTGAAGCAATTTTATCGCCGTTGTCATCTGAAGATTCTTGCAGTGACAGCGCCGCTATCTGTTCGTGAAGCCGATGATTTTCTTGCTCCAAAGTCAACAAGCGGTCGGCCTGAGCTGACATTTCCTGAATAGTTTTTTCCTGGGCTTCTCGAGATTGAGCAAGCGCACCTTTGTAGGCTGCAACTTCCTGCGAAAGGCTAGATAGCGCGGCTTCGAGTCGCGCTCTTGCATCCTCTAGTGTATTTGAATTGTTCTTATCGGTCATCAGCAATCCCCGGTATTCGCTGTTCGGAGCAACCGCGATCAGGCGCCTACCACACCTGATGACCCGCGTTTACACGTTGAGGATAGGGCGTTTGCTCGAACAAGGTCAATTGTGCAATTTCCAGTACTCAAGAAAAATAACCGCTTTCATAATCTGGATTGGGTTCAATGGTTGACTAAAGCGCTGTTCCCAGCCATGTAGAGGCACTTTTAGTCGGGAACTCCAGCTAACCTATTATTCAAGATGGTCCCTCATGAACGATACTAGTTTTTCTGCCGAAACAGACCTTCACAACAATATGGCCAATGCAATCCGCGCTCTGTCGATGGATGCGATCCAACGTGCGAACTCTGGCCACCCGGGAATGCCTATGGGCATGGCGGACGTCGCGACAGTTTTGTTTACAAAGTTTTTGCGCTTTGACCCGGTAAATCCAACATGGCCAAATCGCGATCGCTTTGTGCTTTCTGCCGGCCATGGGTCAATGCTGATTTATTCGCTCTTGCACTTGACGGGCTATGAGCGCCCAACGATGGAAGACATCAAAAACTTCCGCCAATTGCACAGCCCAACTGCCGGTCACCCGGAATTTGGTGAATGCCCGGGTATTGAAGTGACGACAGGCCCGCTTGGCCAGGGTTTGGCAACATCAGTTGGTATGGCACTGGGTGAGCGCCTTTCTAACGCAGAATACGGCGACGAAATCACAGATCATTTCACTTATGTGTTGGCGGGCGATGGTTGCTTGATGGAAGGTGTTAGCCAGGAAGCGATCTCTCTGGCTGGCCACTTGCGCCTTTCGAAAATGATTGTGCTTTGGGACGACAACTCAATTTCTATTGATGGCGGCACGGACCTCTCAACCAGCGAAGACATGCACGGGCGCTTTGAAGCGGCCGGTTGGCATGTGCAGTCTGTTGATGGCCATGATCCGGAAGCCATTGAAGCTGCAATTGCTGAAGCGCAAGCCAGTGAACTACCTTCAATGATCGCATGCAAAACCACGATTGGTTACGGCGCACCAACCAAACAGGGTACAGCCGCCACGCACGGCGCGCCGCTCGGTGACGAAGAAATTGCTGCAGCCCGTGACCTTCTAAACTGGTCAGCAGACCCGTTTGTGGTGCCGGATGATGTGCTAAGCGCATGGCGTGCGGTTGGCGCGGAAGGTGCGAAACTCTCAGCGGCATGGCAAAAGAAGTTTGACGCACTTGATGACTTCGTCAAACAGGATTTTGAGCGCCGGATTGCCGGTGACCTGCCGAAGGCATTTGATCAGGCTATCATCGATTATAAGGCGCAATTGGTTGCAGAGCCCGTGAAAGTGGCGACGCGCAAAGCAAGTCAAATGGCGCTTGAGGTGGTTAATGCAGCAGTGCCGGAAACAATTGGCGGTTCCGCAGACCTAACGGGTTCAAACCTCACCAAAACGTCGCAAACTGCGCCGATTTCGGCCGATGATTTCTCTGGCCGTTACGTTTATTACGGGATTCGGGAATTTGAAATGTGCGCAGCAATGAATGGTCTCGCCCTATATGGCCAGCACATTCCGTACGGTGGCACGTTCCTTGTGTTTACCGATTATGCGCGACCAGCCATTCGTCTTGCAGCTCTTATGGGGCAACGATCGATTTTTGTCATGACGCACGACAGTATTGGTCTTGGCGAAGACGGGCCAACACACCAGCCGGTTGAGCATGTCATGAGCTTGCGTGCCATGCCGAACCTTCATGTGTTCCGCCCATGTGACGCCGTTGAAACGGCCGAGTGTTGGGCACTGGCGATGGCAGATAAAACGACACCAAGCGTGTTGTCGCTGACGCGTCAGGGTTTGGCTCAACAACGTTTGACCCGCGAAGATGAAAATCTTTGCGCAAAGGGTGGTTACATCCTGCACGAAGCGGAAGGGGGAGATGCAGCTGTTGTGTTGATCGCGACTGGTTCTGAAGTCGAGATTGCTGCCGCTGCCCGTGAAGCATTGCAGGCAGAGGGAACACCAACACGTGTTGTTTCAATGCCGTGCACAGAACTTTTTGATGCACAGGACGACGCCTATAGAGCATCGGTGCTTCCGGCAGGCGTGCTGAAGGCTTCAATTGAAGCTGGCGCGACTTTCGGTTGGGAACGTTATACTGGCATCGATGGCGTTCAAATCGGTATGAACAGTTTTGGTGCATCTGCGCCAGCTGGGGAGCTATATGAGTACTTTGGTATTACAGCTGACGCATTGGTCGCTGCTGTACAAGCCAAGCTTTAGGGAATTCTCGCGCGGCTTCGGCCTCGCAAAATCTATTTTTGAGGAGAACCTCCATGACAGTCAGAGTATCAATTAACGGTTTTGGTCGCATCGGTCGTAACGTGCTGCGCGCCATTTATGAAAGCGGTCGCACAGACATTAAAGTTGTGGCCATCAACGACTTGGGCGACGTGGAAATGAACGCTTACTTGCTGAAGCGAGACAGCGTGCACGGCCCATTCCCGGGTGACGTGTCCGTTGAAGGCGACAAGATGATTGTGAACGGTGACGCGATCCGCGTAACCGCCATTCGCAACCCTGAAGAACTGCCATGGGGCGAAGAAAATGTTGATGTCGCGATGGAATGCACGGGCATTTTCACGGCGCGCGACAAAGCTGCTATGCACCTGACTGCCGGCGCTAAGAAAGTGCTGATTTCAGCGCCGGGCGCAAACGCAGACAAAACAATCGTATACGGTGTGAACCACGACACGCTGACGGCGGATGATAAAGTTGTATCAAACGCGTCCTGCACGACCAACTGCTTGTCACCCGTCGCCAAAGTGCTGAACGACCTTGTAGGCATAGAGCGCGGTTACATGACAACGGTGCACGCCTATACAGGCGACCAGCCAGTACTTGATACACTGCACAGCGACCCTCGCCGTGCGCGCGCAGCTGCGCTTTCAATGATCCCGACATCAACGGGTGCGGCGAAAGCTGTTGGTCTCGTACTACCTGAGCTCGCAGGCAAGCTTGATGGTTCTGCGGTTCGTGTTCCAACACCAAACGTTTCCATGGTTGACCTGAAGTTTGATGCTGGCCGCGATACCACAGCGGAAGAAATCAATGCTGCTATCAAGGCTGCCGCAGAAGGTGACCTTAATGGGGTGCTTGGTTTTGAGGACATGCCGGCCGTAAGCATCGACTTTAATCACAACCCGAACAGTTCAACATTTGACGCGAGCCAGACCAAAGTGATCGATGGTAAATTCGTTCGTATTCTGACCTGGTACGACAACGAATGGGGCTTCTCCAACCGCATGTCTGACACGGCGGTTGCGATGGCAAAACTCGGCTAATCGAATTGGCAATGTAATGCATATGGGCGGTCTTTATGGCCGCCCTTTTTGTTTGAGGATTGAAGAATGGCCTTCCAAAGAATTTCAGACCTTGGCGACCTAACCGGTAAAACGGCAATTGTCCGCGTGGACCTCAATGTGCCCATGGCCGAAGGGGCTGTTACAGACGATACGCGTCTTAAAGCTGTGAAACCGACTGTCGATGCGATCGTTGCCGCCGGGGGGCGGTCAGTGTTGCTTGCCCATTTCGGACGACCCAAAGGGCAAATAGTGCCAGAGATGAGCTTGAAACCTGTTGTGCCGGTGCTTGCATCAGTACTTGGTCGCAGCGTTGGCTTTGCGGAGCTGGGCAGTGATCTGCCGAGCGACGAAGTTGTGGTGATGGAAAACACGCGCTTCTTCCCTGGTGAAGAAAAGAATGACCCAGAACTCGCGGCCAAATTTGCGGCCCTTGGTGACGTTTATGTAAATGATGCCTTCTCTGCAGCGCACCGCGCCCACGCGTCAACAGAAGCTATTGCAAAGCTCCTGCCGTCTGCCGCAGGCGAAACCATGGGAGCCGAGCTTGAGGCGCTTAATAGTGCGCTGGGTAAACCGGTTCGCCCAGTTGTTGCGGTTGTTGGCGGCGCCAAGGTTTCCTCGAAGCTCGCGGTACTCGAAAACCTCGTTGAGAAAGTTGATCACCTGATTATCGGCGGCGGTATGGCAAATACGTTTCTGTATGCCCAAGGGCACGATGTTGGCGCTAGCCTGTGTGAAAACGATCTCAAAGATACGGCACTTAAGATTCTCGATAATGCCAAGAATGCTGGCTGTGCGGTTCATCTGCCAAGCGACGTCGTGGTGGCAAAGGAATTCAAAGCACAGGCGGCAAATGTAACGAAAGCAGCGAGCGCAGTCTCGGATGATGAGATGATTTTGGATGCAGGTCCGGCCTCCGTTTTGGCCCTTTCCGAAGTTCTTTCAGAGTGTAAAACGCTCGTTTGGAATGGCCCAATGGGTGCTTTTGAAATGGAGCCGTTTGATATGGCAACGGTAGCGCTCGCGAAAGCGGCGGGGGCACTTACTGAAGAGGGTGGGCTTTTGACCGTTGCAGGCGGTGGCGACACAGTCGCTGCACTTGCGCACGCAGGCGTGAAAGACAAATTTACGCATATCTCTACGGCAGGCGGTGCATTCCTTGAATGGATGGAGGGTCGCGAGCTGCCAGGTGTTGCTGCGCTCGGATAATCCCATCAGGGTCGAATCAATAGCCTCGGGTCATTTGGTCCGGGGCTTTTTTTGTGCCTCACAAGCGCAGTGGTTTTAAGTGCCCGACAATGTCAGCGCTGTCATTTGGTGCGACCGAGTGATTTCGGTTAAATGTCTATGAAAACAGCGGAAATTGACCGTCATTTGATTGCCTATTTCGGCTTGGCACGCTAACTAAGTGCTGTTGCGGCAGCGTGTGTGAAGGGGCTGGCCGACGACAGAGTCCAACTTAAATAACCGGCAGCACGCGGCGGCCGGATCGGGGAAGAAGATGAAACCAGGTGTCGTTTTTGGCGATGATTACGCAAAACTAGTCGAAGCTTGCAAAGAGGGCGGTTACGCCTTGCCGGCGGTGAATGTGGTGGGCACCAGTTCGCTTAATGCTGTGATGGAAGCAGCAGCCAAAAACAAGTCTGATGTTATTATCCAGTTCTCTAATAGTGGTGCGCAGTTTTATGCCGGAAAAGGCATGGAAGATGGTTTTCGGGCAAAAGTGCTAGGGGCTGTATCCGCAGCAAAGCACGTTCAATTGCTCGCTGAACACTATGGTATTTGTGTAGTTCTTCATACAGATCACGCTAACCGTAAGCTGGTGCCATGGGTAGAGGCGCTGGTGGAAGAAAGCCGTCAGAACATCAAGCGTGAAGGCGTTCCGCTCTATAGCTCACACATGCTGGACCTCTCCGAGGAGCCGATTGGCGACAATTTGGAAACCTGTGCGCGTGTTCTAAAGGAAATGACGCCGCTTGGCATGAGCCTTGAAATTGAACTTGGTGTGACGGGCGGCGAAGAAGACGGTGTAGGGTCTGACGTTGACGACGATTTTGAAAACCCAAGCCTGTACACTCAGCCCGAAGATGTTTTGCAGGCTTATGACCTTCTGACACCACTCGGTCACTTCTCGGTCGCTGCATCATTTGGCAATGTGCACGGTGTATACAAGCCTGGTAATGTGAAGCTACGCCCAGAAATTCTACAGGCATCGCAGGCGATGGTTGAAAAAGAACGTGGCACAGCTGCTAACCCGCTTCACTTTGTTTTCCATGGTGGCTCCGGTTCTGAGAAGGCTAAGATTGAAGAGGCGCTGGAGTACGGTGTCTTCAAAATGAACATCGATACCGACACTCAGTTTGCCTTTGCAGAAGCAGTTGGTACGTATGTCAACGAGAACCAGAATGCCTTCAAATGGCAAGTGCACCCCGATGATGGCACGCCTTACAAAAAGCAGTATGACCCCCGTGTTTGGCTGCGTGCAGCTGAGCAATCCATGGTGTCACGCCTTGACGAAGCTTTTGTGGATCTCAAATCTAAAGACCGTACAGTCGCTGGCTAAAAACCAGCGGCAACGCTGCTGTTCACATTGTATTTTATGACACATATGATTAGACCTGTGGGTACCACCCAAAGGGGATTATTCTATGGCTGCTGAAAACAAACATGTGTGTGAACTCTATCTGATAACGCCGCCGCAAATCGATGATGTTGCGGCGTTTGCTGGAACGCTTGACGCCGTGTTGGCGACGGGCAAAGTCGCGTGTTTGCAGCTTCGTTTGAAGAACGTTTCGGACGATGTGATCAAGAACACTGCCTCTGATTTGATGGCGGTGTGCCACAAGCATGATGTTGCGTTCATATTGAACGACCGCGCGGATTTGGCGGCCGAGGTGAATGCTGACGGCGTGCACATAGGCCAACACGACGGGGATGTGCGAACAGTGCGTACCCTTCTGGGTCATGACAAAGACATTGGTGTCACATGCCACGACAGTACCCATTTGGCGTATGAAGCAGGGGAAGCAGGGGCAGACTATGTAGCGTTTGGTGCCTTTTTCCCAACAAGCACTAAGGAAACTGAATTTCAGCCGGAGCTCGAGATATTAACAGCATGGGATGAGGTGACTGAAATTCCCTGTGTTGCCATTGGTGGCATTACAGTAGACAACTGCCGGGACGTAGCGCAGGCAGGCGCGCATTTTGTGGCGGTCAGTTCGGGTGTTTGGAACTATCCGGGTGGGCCTGTTGAAGCTGTTGAGGCCTTCGCACAAGCGCTTGATAATTTATAGAACTATTGTGGAAAATTTGGACGGTCCACGCCAAAATGTGTGGCGAGATAATCTGTGATCGTATCAGTTAGGTCATCTTCAAGCGGGTCCATTCCTTGCTCATCAACCATCCACTCGATCACCTCGAGCCAGCCATCTTTGTCGAGGCCTTGTTGCACAACCAGTTTGATGGAATGGCAGCTGGCGCAGCCGTCAAAAGTTTCTTGTTTGCCGAGTCCGTCCGGCAACAAAGCCAAGTCAGGGTCACTGGTCACTGCCGGGGTGGCTTCTGTTGCACTCGCTGTTTCCCGCTTCAACCAATCAATCAGGAGAAGCCGGTCTTCGGTTTTGCGAATGCCGGCAAATGCCATTTTGGTGCCGCGTGCGTATGTGCGCGGCGACAGTAAATATTGGTTGATGGCTTCGTCGTTCCAACGGCCTTCTAGAGACAGCAATGCGTCGCTATACCTGAAGTCATCGCGACTTGCGATATCTCGGTCAAACACCCCAAAGAGGTTCGGGCCCACGCGGTTGCGGCCACCTTCTTCCAGCGTGTGACAGGCGGCGCAACGCCGGAAAAGGCGCTCTGCCTTTGCGTCGTCTTGAGCAAGAGACGGTAGGCTGAAGGAGGCAAGGGTAATCGCGAAAGCTATTAATGGCTTCATCATGGTCAAACTCAATACTCAGGCAACAGTTACAGCGACGCGGTGGAAACTGTTGTTCAAATAGCCTTTTGGGTTCCAGTCAATGGCGAATGGTTGAGCAACGCCGTTGGCGTCCGTCGCACGCGCCCAAATCTCATAGTATCCTGCTTCTGGTAATTCAACTGTGGTGCGCCAACGTTGCCAGGCACCTTTATTTGCTGGTGCAGAAAGGGTTGTGCGTTGCCGCGTGGCGCCAAAGTCGTAGGAAATATCAACGGCTTCAACAGTTGTGTCGCCCGCCCAGGCATGCCCGCGTACTTCGAAGCTACGGGGAGCGCCCTCAATTCCCGTTTCAGGTGAGGTGATTAGGGATTTCACGGGCATCGCTTCTATGATTTCGAAATCTTCCGTTGGTACTTTTGTGCCGGGGGCAACCGGATACTTCGGAACGCGGTATGAAGTGCCGGTCATTTTGGGGCCGTCATGAACCTGGTCACGCAACCAAATACGCGTCAGCCACTTTTGAGAGCAGCTACCTGGCCACCCTGGCACCACCAGTCTGAGCGGTGCCCCATTCAGGGGATTAATGTCGCCGCCGTTTTGGCCAAAGGCGATCAAGTTGGCTTCGTCCATTGCTTTGGCGATTGGCATACCACGCGAAATTGGCATTTTGTCAGCTTTGCCGGACAAGTGAATGTCGGCACCCTCATGGGCGGTATAGATTGCGTTGCTCTGCGCGCCAGCAGCATTCAAGACATCGCGCAACCGCACGCCCGTCCATTCGGAACAACCCACAGCGCCGTGGGTCCATTGGTTACCCCTTGCCGGTGGATTGAACATGGCGCGACCATTGCCACCGCATTCAATAACGAGCTGCTTGCTCACAACCTCAAAATCGCGTCGCAGGTCAGCAATGGAAAGAGTGAGAGGATTGTCAACAAACCCATCAACAGTAAGCTGCCAGCTTTCGGCAGCCATATCTGTCGGCATCAGTCCGTTGTTGCGTACAAAATGGCGGCTATTGGATGTGACGTCTTCGTCCAGTAAATGCGCTGGTGTTTCGGCATTGAAGGGACGGTCATTTAAAATGCGGATGCCGGATTTTGTGCCTTCAATGGACGCCTGAGCAAGTGCAACTGGAATCAGGCCTGAGGGCATGTTGCGGTGAAAAGGAATGGCGGCCCCTACAACAGTTCCCATGGCGGCAAGCCCCATATTGCGTAGGAAACCACGACGGTTGCTATCCGCCACACGGCCAAAAAGATCTTTGTCAGCACCTTCCGGGCCATCCGGATGGTCGCGATAGTACTGAGTGATGGGTGTTGGTTGTTTGTCCGTCATGGCATTCCTCATAACACAGTGGTTAAGAGGAATGCTATGCTCTCAATCCGGCAAAAACAAGCAGCTTGATTGCCCAGTTTGCCATCAACACAGAAAGTTGAATTCGACGGCTAACGACCAGTCGAAGTGAGTTGGTCCAATGTCTCGATCAACACTTCAGGTTCCGGACGATCGCGGTATCCTTCCCGCATCAGTTTCGCAGTTACGGTCTTGTTGCGATCCAGCACGAGAATAACCGGGTGGGGAACGCCGTGCGCATAGTGACCTTCTTTGTAGTCTTCGTTACGTAGGCCAAGTTGATCAATCATGACCGAGCCTTCGTCAGAAATCAGCGGAAAGTTGACCCGCCACTTTTTGTGGAAGCGCTCAAGGTCGCGCACTTTATCGTAGCTAATGGCAGCAATGCCGAAGCCGCGGTCTTTTACAGCTTCAAATGCGTTTGTATTGAGGTCAATCAGTTGCATCTGGCAGAAAGGGCACCATTTTGCTGACCGATAAAACACGACAACCGCACCATTTTCGCCAACAAAACTATCAAAGTTTTGAGCACTGCCGGTTTGGTCCGGGCCTGCAAAATCAAGGGAAATAGTGGCCCCGATTTCAGGGCCAACATTCATGGTTGCAGCATCTTCGGCATTCGCAGAAAAAGTGGCAGCAATTAATGCCGCAGTAACAGATATAATTCTCAGGAACATGTTCTTGGGCCTCTAAACCTTAGTCTTAAACTCGCGCGGGACTATGGCACGCAAGTAGTTCACTTGGCAGTCACAAGATCGTGTAAACGAAATATATATGTCGCCCCGCGGCGTAGTGGCCGTGAGGCGTGGAATTTTGCTCGTTCGGCAATGATTAGAAACGAGTTCCAAAAACACTGTCGAGGCTGTATTTGCCGCCACCTTTCGTAACAAAGGCAAGGACCACTATTGCCCAAAGAATGGGATATTCCCAGCCACCATCAGTCCAGAAGAAACCAGCCGCGAAATGAACATTGGATGCCACCAGTAACAGAACGGTTATGGCGAGTGCGGAAGCTCGGGTGAAAAGGCCAAGTGCCAAAGCAATGCCGCCGAAAAATTCAACAGAACCAGCACCGAGTGCTGCCAGATAGCCGTTTGCGAAACCGAGTTGGTTGGCGAAAAACTGGCCCGTTGCATCAAGGCCGTAGCCACCAAACCAGCCAAATAGTTTTTGTGCACCGTGTGGCACCAGGAAAGCGCCAGCAGCTACACGCACAAGTGTTTCTGTGATGTCAGAGCCTTTTGCCAGGTCTTCGATCCGGGAAATCAGGGATTGATCAGTCATTTTCTATCTCCATGCCAAAAAAAGGCTTTATCAGGGCCTACACGGCCTTGCGTTGTTGCGTGGCTTGTAGATAGCGTTTGCAAATTCGTGTGAAAATTGTTCATTTTCGATGTCTGCGTTCGAAAAAATGAAACAACGTAAAAACTCCGGTTATGCAACCATGTCATGCCTGCTGGCTAGCCAACGCCGTTGCATAGGCTCCTTAAATCTGATACATCGCGCCCAAATTGTTCTTTGACTGATTTAGATCCCAAGAGGTGTCCCATGAAAATTGACGGCAATGCTATCCGTCCGGGCAACGTAATTGAGCATAAAGGCGGCCTATGGCGCGCTGTGAAGATTGCCCATACCCAACCAGGCAAGCGCGGTGCATATCTGCAGGTGGAGCTTAAAAACCTGCGTGATGGCTCCAAGCTCAATGAACGCTTCCGCTCGTCAGAAAAAGTGGAGCGCGCGCGCCTCGAGCAAAAAGATTATCAATATCTCTATATGGATGATGATATGGCGCACTTCATGGATCAGCAGACGTACGAGCAAATTTCTATTGCTGCTGAGGACATCGGTGACGATACCGTCTTTCTTCAAGACGGCATGATGGTCCGCATCGAGTTTCATGAAGAAAGCCCGCTTGGTGTCAGCCTGCCTGAAAAAGTAACGCTGGAAGTCACGGAGACTGAGCCAGTTGTTAAGGGACAAACCGCTTCTTCAAGCTATAAGCCAGCAACCCTTGAAAACGGGCTGCGTGTTGGCGTGCCACCCTTTGTGAACCAGGGCGACAAGATCATCGTTTCTACGGCCGAGCGCGAGTATGCTGGCCGCGCCGAAGGCTAAGCCAAAAATCCGAGTTTCGAGTTAGCATTTAGGAGAGGCCCATGGCCCGTCGTTCCCCCCTCATCAATGTGATGGTTAGTGCTGCCATGAAGGCAAGCCGTGGCCTGCGTCGTGACTTCGGCGAAGTTGAGCAGTTGCAGGTCTCCCGCAAAGGCCCTGCCGATTTTGTATCGATTGCGGACAAGCGCGCCGAGAAAATCCTGTTTGAAGAGCTTAAATTCGCTCGCCCGGACTTTGGTTTTCTTATGGAAGAAAATGGTGCGATATCAGGCGAACGCGATGACGTTCGCTTCATTATTGACCCCCTCGACGGCACAACAAATTTTCTGCATGGAATCCCGCATTTTGCCATCAGCATCGCAGTTGAAGAGCGTAAGGAAATAACCGCGGGTGTTGTTTATGCGCCGCTAACGGATGAGCTTTATTGGGCAGAAAAAGGCCAGGGAGCGTTTTTGAACGACACCCGGTTGCGTGTCTCCGGCCGCACCAAAATTGAAGAAGCGTTGCTGGCGACAGACATCCCCTTCAAGGGCCGCGACGGGCACGAAGCTTTCATCGCTGAGATGACTGAAATTGCACCGCAAGTTGCCGGTATTCGCCGGTTTGGTGCGGCGTCGCTTGACCTCGCTTATGTTGCTGCGGGCCGCTATGACGGCTTTTGGGAAGCTGGCTTGAATGCTTGGGATGTCGCCGCCGGCGCGCTCATTGTGCGCGAAGCAGGCGGATACGTCACCGATTTCAATGGCCGACAGGACGTGCTTGAAGCAGGTAGTATCATTGCTGCAAATGACCGATTGCATGCACCGCTCGAGCGGATGCTGAAGCGCGTTCACCGCAACATGCAGGCCTCTTAGCCCAAAATCCTCTAACCTTCTGGTTGCGTGTCATAATTTCGCCCTTAAACTAGGCCTAGTGAGATTGTCGGCTCTTACCGACGATCTGCCAACCTTGGGGGAAGGCCGAAAGCGATGCAGAAACCGCAGAAGTTCATGAACCGCATGCTGTTGTTTTTAACGGCAGTAATAGTTTTGGGTGCATTGCTGCGCGGCCCACTGTTGACAGCCTTTATGGCGAACGTGGTTTTAAACGGCGTAATCGCTGTAACACTATTGATCGGCGTCATATTCGCGTTTCGCCGGGTCATTGATCTCAAACCAGAGATTGAATGGATTAAGGCTTTCAAACGCCACGAGAGCGCTGCCATTTCCGTGACCCCGCGCCTGATGGCGCCCGCTGCAGCTCTGCTGTCTGCTCAGGAAGAAGGCAGCATGCGGCTTTCGACACTATCCATGCGCTCGGTGCTTGATGGCATTGCTTCGCGGCTTGAGGAGAGCCGAGAAATCAGCCGGTATTTTACCCAGCTTCTCATTTTTCTCGGTCTATTAGGCACTTTCTGGGGCCTTCTTGGCACCATTGGAGCCATTGGTGGCACGATCAATGGCTTGTCGGTCGACGGCAGCGATATGGCGCTGATGTTCGACGAACTCAAGGCGGGCCTCGAGTCACCTCTTTCCGGCATGGGCACCGCGTTCTCAAGTTCGCTGTTTGGTCTGGCCGGCAGCTTGATAATGGGCTTTATGGATTTGCAGGCGAGTCAATCTCAAACCCGCTTCTATAACGATGTGGAAGACTGGCTTGCATCAGTGACCCATCTGTCGCGCGGTGAAGTATCAGAGGGCGTTGCCAGTCCAAGTTCCTATATGACTGCCTTGATGGAACAAACTGCAGATGGCATTGACCGGCTGCAACGCACGCTCAAGCAATCGGATGATGCTCGTATGCAGTCGCAGCATACGATGACGGCCATTGCAGAATCATTGACATCACTTGCTGACAAGCTTGATGTACAAACGGCGCACCAGGCCAAGAATGAAGCCAGTGAGAAGGCTTTGGCGGCGTCCATTTCCCAGTTGGCGGAAGCGCATGCAAAGGCGGCTGCAGTCGAAACACCGGCCCCCGCGCCTGCGATGGATGAGACAACCAAGGGGCATATCCGCAACCTGGACGTTGGCATAAAACGTTTGATCGACGAACAAGCGAAAGCCAGCGAAACGCTCTCTGAAGACCTGCGTAGTGAACTTAAGCTTTTGGCACGTACCATTTCTGCAGGGCTGGATGCTAACCGAAGCAATGACGGCTCTGGCGGCTCTGGCGGAGGCTCGCAGTAATGATCGCTGCACGCAGACGCATGGGCGGCGGCGCGCCGGACAATAGTTGGCCGGGCTTCGTCGATGCGCTCTCGACATTGCTGTTGGTTATCATTTTTCTGCTTTCCATGTTTGTGCTTGCGCAGTTTTTCCTCGGGCAAGCTTTGTCCGGGCGCGAGCAAGCGCTGGCGGAACTTCGGGGACAGGTGGCACAGCTAGGAAACCTGTTGCGGCTCGAGCAGCAGGCGAACCAAAGCTTGCGGGCTAATATGACGGAGCTCGCTGCCTCACTCACGGCAGCAAATGCCGACCGTGATCAGCTGGGAGCTGACCTTGACGCAGCGCGGCAGCAGTTAACGACGTCTGAGGCAAGCCTCGCCGAGATCACAGTAGCGCGTGACGCGCTTGAGGCGCGGGCGGCGGAGCTGGAAACGCAATATGCAGCGTCTTCTGAAGCGCTGTCTGAAGAGCAGATACTGTCGCGGCGCGCACGCGAGCAGGTGAATGTGCTTGAGCGCAACGTAACAGCTCTCAGGGAACAACTCTCCCGACTAGAAGCTGCACTACAAGCCAGTGAAGAACGCGACCGCCGTAATCAAGCCGTTATTGTTGACATGGGGCGGCGTCTAAACCGCGCACTAGCCAGCAAAGTTGAAGAGCTGGCAGGTTATCGGTCGGAGTTTTTCGGCAGGCTCAAAGAAGTTCTTTCAAACCGCCCCGAAATCCGCATTGAAGGTGACCGTTTTGTGTTTGCAAGCGAACTATTGTTTGCAAGCGGTCAATCGGACCTTGGGCCTGAAGGCAGGGCCGAACTTAGAAAATTCGCGGAAACTCTAATCACCATATCGCAAGAAATCCCGGGCGAACTGCCATGGATACTGCGTGTGGATGGCCATACCGATAAGCGACCCATTTCAACAGCGACCTTTGCCAGTAACTGGGAACTCTCTAGCGCCCGGGCGATTAGTGTTGTGCGTTTCCTTATTTCAGCTGGCGTTCCGCCGGAGCGTCTTGCAGCTGCCGGGTTTGGTGAATTCCAGCCAATTGATCCAGCGGATAATATTTTCGCCTACAGCCGAAACCGGCGTATCGAAATGCGGTTGACACAGCGATAACAGCAGCTCAACACGATTGAAGAACGGTTTACAATGTCGTTCATCGACGCTTTTGCCTGATGAACGTACAACTGGAAAACCGTAGACAATCAAGGGGGAGCATCGTGAAAAAAATCATTCTAAGTCTTGGTCTCATGGGCTCGTTGGCAGCACCTGTTGTTGCGCAACAGCCACCAACTGGCGAGGCCATCGAAGCATTAACAGAAAAGCACTTGAGCAGTTCCTTCCCTATCTTGAGGGACATACTTTCAGTGCCAAGTGATGCCCATTTTCCAGAGCATATCGAAGCCAATGTTAGCTGGATGACAAATGCGTTTGCTAGCCGAGCGTTCGAAACCACGGTGTTGGAAACCGGTGGCCCGCCACTTCTACTCGCAGAAAGATCGGTTGAGGGTGCGAGCAAAACGGTTCTGATTTACCTTCAGGTGGATGGGCAACCAGTGGACCCGACGAAATGGGACCAGGAAGATCCCTACAAGCCTGTGCTGAAAGAATGGCGCGGTGACGCTTGGGCTCAAATCGACTGGACCAATCTCGAAGGCAATGTTGATCCTGAGTGGCGTGTTTTCGCGCGGGCAGCGTCTGACGCTAAAGGTCCTATCGCGATGTTTTTGACGGCGCTCGATATTCTTGAACGGGAGGGCCTTACCCAAACCCACAACCTGAAAGTCATTATGGACTTTGAAGAAGAGCTTGGTTCGCCGCACCTACCAGCTGCGGTGGAGAGGCATAAAGAGCGTCTCGAAGCAGATATGTTGCTTATTTATGATGGGCCGCGCCATACCAGTAACAGGCCAACCCTTATTTTTGGTGCGCGCGGTATTGCGACCATCTCACTCACAGTATTTGGGCCGCGCCGGCCGCAGCATAGCGGCACCTATGGCAATTATGCACCTAATCCAGCAATTCGCCTGGCACAGCTCGTTGGGGGTATGGAAGATGCTGACGGGCGAGTTACCATCCCGGGATTTTATGACGGTATCAAACTCACCGACGAAGTGAAAAGTGTCATCAACAGTGTGCCTGATGATGAGCCTGCCATCCGCCGGTTTATCGGGTTCAAAACGCCCGATGCAGTAGCGCCAACTTATCAGGAATCGATCCAGTACCCGAGCATGAGTGTTCTTGGATTGGAAAGTGGGTGGGTCGGTACTCAGACTCGGACCGCGATCCCAGCATCTGCGACTGCTGAGCTTGATATCCGTTTGGTGCTCGAAAGCGATCCTGAGCGACTGGTGGGATTAGTGCGACGATATGTCGAAGATCAGGGCTACCATGTAATTGCGGGATCGGAACCAACGGAAGATGAGCGACAGTCATATGATCGCCTTATTTCCTTTGACTATGAGGTTTCCTACGGTGCGTTCAGAACACCTTTGAATTCACCGGCAGGGGAATGGGCAGAGCGAGCTATGGTGCGTGCGTTTGGTGAAGAGCCGATTAAAATTCGGACAGGTGGGGGGTCTATTCCCATCTCACCTTTTGTCAAAAGCCTGGGCCTGCCTGCTCTGCTTGTGCCTGCAGTGTACATTGACAACAACCAGCACAGCCCGAACGAGAATCTGCGACTGGGTAATTATGTTGATGGCATCAGGGGATACCTAGCGATTTTGACACAACCGGATTGAGGTGCCGATGCGTTTATTGACCATATCTTTGCTGAGTTTGAGCCTAAGTTTCCTGCCTGCCGGTGCGCAAGTCACGGAAGAGGCCAAACAGGTAATGTCGGGAATTGCCGACGGGCTACGGTCTGGGGAATTTAAGGGCATCACAGGCGGCATGGTGAGCATCGGTGGCGAAGTGATGTTTGAAGCGTATGCACGGAGAAATGGCCCAAACAAACGCCATGATATCCGTTCAGCAACCAAAAGCATCACATCGCTGCTTGTTGGCGAGCTCATTGAAGACGGTTCTTTGAAGTCAGTTAAGAAAAAGCTTTCTGCGCTTCTGCCTGACGAATTTTCCCATATGGACAAAAATGATCCTCGACGAGACATAACCGTTGAGGATGCCCTGACCATGCGCACTGGTCTTGCCTGCAACGATTGGGCTCCTGCTTCTGTTGGCCATGAAGACAAAATGTACCGCACGCAGGATTGGGCTGAATTCTTGCTAAACAAACCAATGGCTTATGAGAGAGGAAAGCACTTCAGCTATTGTACTGGCGGTGTAGTGTTGCTGGGGCGCGTGATCGAAAAACTTTCTGGTAAACCCGTGCCGGACTTTGCTAACGAACGACTGTTTAAACCGCTTGGTATTGATCGCGCACGCTGGGAAACCACGCCGTCTGGGCATACTGATACTGGTGGCCATCTTCGGCTTAATTTGGCTGACTTACACACCATTGGTCTGCTGGTTAATGCAGGGGGGAAATGGCAAGGCAACGAGCTCATTGACCCAAACTGGTTGAATAAAGCGATCAAAGAGCAAACCCGCATTTATGAACGTCGAGAGCGATATGGATATTTGTGGTGGCGCGACGGTGGCACCGTTAAAGGCAAAGATGTGAGCCTAATTTATGCACACGGCAACGGTGGCAACTTTATTTTCATCGTCCCCGAGCTGGAATTGGTCGCGGCTTTTACCGGTAAAAACTACGGTAAACCCACGCAGTTCATTCCCAATCGGTTAGTCGCCCAACGGATAGTACCGGCGCTTATTGATGGCGATTAGCTGCGCGTCCAGCTCAATAGTTTTTGATCAGTTTGTTTGGCAACAATTTCTATTGAACTTGCACCGATATAGTCTGACAGCACAAACCTGAACCCTACGCACCCTTCTCGAGGTGCCTTTAATAGTTGAAGCTCGGGGCGGTGCTCGATTGCCTCAATTGTGGACTCCACCTTGCCGTCGACACTCAATTCGATGGTCACCGGCGTGTTATTGGCTTCATAGAATGCCCAACCGATGGCGTGCTTTTCAGACTCAAACCCAATGTCGTGATAGCAAAATGAAAGGCCGGCTTTGCGCGCGGCAAACTGTTTTTCCATATAGGCGCAGGCATGATCATATAAAGCCTGATCGTGAAGGTTCCGTGCAGCAACCGCTTCCCGCACAGCCTGATTTATTGTTTCATGCTCCTGATCTATGCGCCGGTTCTTTTCTTGCAACTTGATGGGAATACCCAGTGTTTCGCGAAGATGGGCAAGCCCTTCTGCATAGCGTTCCTGTGTTCCGACAAAGTGGAAAGCGCGCCAGGGAAAACGGCCCACAAAGGCATACTGTTTGTTTGTTTCGTCCGGTCGTTGGAAAAACTCCTCGAACGAGCAGGTTAACCCCTGTGTCCGACGGCGATAAAGATACTCTGAAATAATGCGTTCAACGGGGTCACGCACAAACGAAATAGCATTTTCGCACCCAACAAAGGGCAGGTAGCGATCTGCTGCAAAGTGACCCGTCAGCCAGGCCTTATTTGCATTGAGAAAGTTTTCAGTAAAACCAAACTGGTCTGCCGTAAGGCCTTCATATATGAATCTGCGCACCAGGTCAGATGTATGTGGTGCGCCCTCGCCGTAGTCCTTTTCAATTGCAGCGGAACCAAAATGTTCCTCAGCACTGGCGTTCAGGCTGGTTCCTGCTGTTTTGGGAATGTGGACAAAAAGGATTGGCTTCATCATCCTACCTTTTTAGGCAGCTGCGTCCCCGAACTGCAAGTCCGCGAGGCGTTTATAGAGGCCACCTGCTTTCACAAGTTCATCATGCGTGCCCTCTGCAACAATCCGTCCTTCGTCCAGAACGATGATACGGTCTGCTTTTTTAACCGTTGCCAAACGGTGGGCAATCACTAGTGTCGTCCGGCCTTCCATAAGCGTTTCAAGTGCGCTCTGGACTTTAAGTTCGGACTCTGCGTCTAGCGCACTTGTTGCTTCATCCAACAACAGGATCGGGGCATCTCTCAATATTGCGCGCGCAATCGCAATGCGTTGGCGCTGCCCGCCAGAAAGCCTTGTTCCCCGCTCTCCAAGGAAAGTGTTGTATCCATCATCAGATCGTTCAATGAACTCTTTGGCCGCCGCCGCTTCGGCTGCTGCTTCAACTTCAGCGTCAGTTGCCTCAAGTCTGCCATAGCGAATGTTTTCAGCCACGGAGTCTGCAAAAATGATCGTCTCTTGGGGCACCAGCGAAAGTTGCTTACGAAAATCTGTTGGTTCGGTTTTGGAAATATCGATGCCATCAATGGTGACGACACCCTGTTGTGGATCATAAAACCTGAGCAGCATCTGCAACACAGTTGATTTGCCCGCGCCGGACGGCCCAACCAGTGCCAAGGTTTCGCCGGGCTTAATCGTCAAGTTGAAGTTATCGAGTGCTGCAGCGTCTTTTTTGCTTGGATAGTGGAACGTTACATTATCGAAACGGATCTCTCCGTTTATCCGTGCAGGAACAGCAACGGGTGCCGCTGGCGCCTTGATAATGGCTTCAGCAACCAACAATTCTGCGAGGCGACCGGCGGCGCCTGCGGCGCGCTGAAGTTCGCTGTATACCTCGGATAAAGCACCAAACGCTGCGGCCACAAACACGGCGAGCATGATAAATTCGACCATATCACCACCAGACATGGAGCCTGCTATTACATCCTGTGCGCCTTGATAGAGGACAAAGGCGATTGCGCCAAAAATCATGAAAATCATGGTGAAAGTGAGGGCTGCACGGACCTGTATCCGCCGTTTGGCGGCCAGGAACGCGTCGTCCACATGGTCACCAAAGCGCTTCGCTTCGGACTGTTCCTGGGTGAAGGCCTGTACGATGTTAAGCGCCGTGAGCGATTCGTTTGCGCGGGCACCAACATCTGCCACTTTGTCCTGGCTGGTGCGTGACAACGTCCGCACTTTTCGTCCGACCATTACGATAATAATCAGCAGGACAGGTATGACGACAGCAATGTATCCCATGAGTTTGGGAGATTGAATAAACAGAAGAATGGTGCCAGCGATGGCAATCAACAAATTGCGGATCCAAACAGATACGCTCGAGCCAACAATCGATTGCACCAGTGTTGTGTCAGCGGTTAACCGAGACACAATCTCCCCGGGGCGGTTTTCTTCGAAAAATTCAGGGGATAGCGTAATCAGGCGTTCATAAACGGCTTTTCGAATGTCGGCGACTACACGCTCTCCAAGCCAGGTAACGAAGTAAAACCTGAAAGCTGTTGCAACGGCCATAACCACCACAATGGCAACAAGTATCATGAAATAGTCGTTTACGAGTGTTGCGCTTTGCGCATTGAACTCTTTGTCAACGATGTCGCCCATAGCGCGTGGGATCGCAAGCGACGTTCCTGCCGCAACCAATAGAAAAAAAGCAGCCATCACCAACTGGAACTTGTAAGGCCTTACGAATCCCCACAAAGTCCTCAGGTTTTTGAGCTTGCCTTTTGGTGGCTCATGTTCCTGGCGGATGCCATTGTCGCTCATGAATGATTATTCCTCACTTAACCGTTCTGACATATAAGGGCACTCTGGCTAAATGCCAACGGTTCAAACCGGCCGAATGGTGATCAGGTGTTAAATTGGTCACAAGTTTTGGAATTGGGGAAAAAAACGACGAAACAGCCTTGCATTAAGCCGAATGATACCCTATACGGACGCCTCGTTTTTGGAGATTCGACCAATGAAACAAGACATTCATCCCGATTACCACACAATCAAAGTGGTTATGACTGACGGGACAACTTTTGAGACTCGCTCAACTTGGGGCTCGGAAGGTGACACGCTGAACCTTGAGATTGACCCTAAGTCACACCCAGCTTGGACTGGTGGCGCGCGTCAGATCACTGAAGGTGGTCGGGTTGCACGCTTCAACAAGCGTTTTGGTGGTCTGAAGCTGAAGAAATAAGCAGCTCAAATCATTACAGTTTTTAAAAGGGCGTCCCGATCGGGGCGCCTTTTTTGCTTGTTCCCTCTTGCAACAATTATGGGCTATTCCCACATAGGATTTAACCGGTCGCCGCACCAGGCGGGGCTGGTGAAATTCTCGGCCTGACCATGGTGGTGGGCCCTACAATCTAGTTGCTTCTAATGGAGGACTTGCTATGCGAACCTTTGACCTTTCCCCTTTGATGCGCAGTTCTGTCGGTTTTGATCATCTTAACCGCTTGCTCGACTCGGCGCTTACCAGCGACGGTGCATCTGCGTATCCACCCTACAACATTGAAAAAGTCTCGGACGACGATTACCGCGTCACCATGGCAGTTGCTGGCTTTTCACCGGAAGAGCTGACGATCACCGTTCAGGAAGGTACGCTTATTCTAGCCGGTAAAGCAGGCGAAGATGATGCTGACCGGAAATTCCTGCACCGCGGTATTGCCAAGCGTGCGTTTGAGCGTCGTTTCGAGCTAGCGGATACCATCCAGGTTGGCGACGCCAGTTTTGAAAATGGCTTGCTGCAAGTGGAACTGCGACGGGTAATCCCAGAACACAAAAAGCCTCGCAATATTGCGATTCGCTCGGCTGACGCGAAGATCAAGACGATCGAATCAGACGCAGCCTAGACCTCTATTCAAGTGCGCGGGCGGTTGAGCCCAAAAACGACTGTCCGCGACATCAGACTATTGATTTCTCCCTGACGACCCTCGCTGTCGTATACCTTGTGGAGGCAACGCCCGACGTGTGTCCTGCGCGGCTTGCCTCCACCTTTTCATTTCAACACTTCAAGACTTAAAAAAAGCGTCAGCTGCCGCTCGGCTTGCTTGTTTTGATGTGATTTCCTGTTTTGTACGTTCGATTTCGGCCTCTAAGCGTTCCACACGCTCATTCAGCTCGTCAGCCGAAATTGTCGAAAGGTCTTCTTTTTCAATGTCCGAAAGTGGCCCGGTTTTCTTGCGCGGTAAATCGTCCATATCCATGCTGGCCTCCCCTGGTTGTGTCTGCCATACTTCTGCAACTTAGCAATGGAAGGGCTATTATGAAAGCTGTTGAAATCACTCAACCAGGCGGACCAGAGGTTCTCGTGCAAACGGACAGGCCAGACCCTATTGCAGGCGCCGGCGAAGTGCTTATTGAGGTCAAAGCCGCTGGTGTTAACCGCCCTGACGTGGTGCAGCGTTTGGGTCTGTACCCGCCACCACCGGGTGCGTCGGATATCCCAGGCCTTGAAGTCGCGGGCGTCGTATCTGCGGTGGGTGAAGGTGTGGCTTCGGTTAGTGCAGGTGACAAAGTCTGCGCTTTGGTGCCGGGAGGAGGATACGCTAAGTTGTGTGTCGCACCTGCGGAGACTTGCATTGCGATGCCAGACGGGTTGTCATTTGTTGAAGCCGCTGCGATTCCCGAAACCTACTTCACGGTTTGGTCCAACGTATTCGATCGGGCGGGATTGAAAGAAGACGAGACCATTCTTGTTCATGGCGGCTCCTCGGGCATCGGTTCAACTGCAATCCAGCTTGCCAAAGCCTTCGGTGCAACAGTGGTCACGACCGCAGGCAGTGCTGAAAAAGCAGAGTTTTGTCGGTCACTTGGTGCCGACCTTGCCATCAATTACCGTGAAACAGATTTCGAAGAGGCGATCTCTGAATTCACGGGCGGTGCTGGCGTGAATGTTGTGCTCGATATGGTAGGCGGCGATTACATTCAAAAAAACATCAACTGTCTTGCACCGGACGGGCGACAGGTGTCTATCGCTTTTCTGAAAGGGCCTGCGGTTGAAGTGAATATGATGCAAGTGATGCTGAAACGCCTCGTACTTACCGGCAGTACACTCCGACCGCGCGATAATGTGTTCAAAGGGGCAATAGCCAGGTCTTTACAGGACCATGTTTGGCCTCTGTTGGAAGCGGGCTCAATCAAGCCCATCATCGACACGGTTTTGCCCCTTGAAAAGGCGGCTGAGGCACATAAGCTGATGGAATCCAGCCAGCATATGGGAAAAATCGTTCTTGAGGGCTGATTTTCGCGGTGACAGGCGCTGATTCGCTTGATAGGGTGAACTCATGGGAGATCACCTTCTCCACCCCTATCCGGAAAACCGAAATTCGAATATGGGGGCAGCCCACAAAAGTGGCGCTGCGGAAGGTCGTTTTATGAGTGTAGGAAATTTGTGATGACACAACCATTGATGCCGATGGCAACTGCAGTATGGCTCGTAGACAATACCGCGCTAACGTTCACACAGATCGCGGAGTTTTGTCAGCTACATGAACTGGAAGTACAAGGCATAGCGGACGGAACCGTTGGGACCCATATCGTGGGTCAGGACCCAACAACCAGTGGCCAGTTGAGCCAGGAAGAATTGGATCGCTGTCAGGCTGACCCGGATGCACGGCTTAAACTAACAGAAGATGATGTTAAGGCTGTGCCGCGCACAAAGGGGCCGCGTTACACGCCGGTGTCCAAGCGCCAGGACAAGCCGGATGCTATTGCGTGGCTGGTGCGCCATCACCCTGAATTGACGGATTTGCAAATCAGCCGACTGGTTGGCACAACTAAGCCGACCATCCAAAGCATCCGTGAGCGCAGCCACTGGAATATCCAGAATATCAAACCGCAAGACCCTGTTGGTCTTGGCCTATGCCGTCAAATTGAGCTGGATGAAGCGGTGCAGCTTGCTGCCGCACGCCGTGAAAAAGCGGCTGAAAAAGCACCAGCTACGGCAGATGAAGCAGCACCAGCTGTTGACGAGTCAGATGCTGCGCCGGCGGAAGAGACTGCAGAAGAATAATTGGGTTTCTGAGTAAACAAAAAAGCGCGGGGCCGGGGCCTCGCGCTTTTTTTGGTTCAAGATGTTGGTCGCTAATGTTTGACCGTTAACCTGACCATTTCCTCTTTTAGGCGGAGCTTCTGTTTCTTGAGTTCCATCAACCGTAATGCATCTGGCTGCGGTCGCAATTCTTCTCGTGCGATGATGTCCTCAATTTCGGCATGTTTTTGGTTCAGTGATTCAACATGCGTTTGTAAGCTCATGCCCGTCTCTCCTCATCAAATTTTCTAACACCCAATTTGATCATTTAGATCGCTACGAGTCACGGAAAGAATTTTCGGCCTGAGATTCGCTGATTTCATCGGTGCTTAGCAGGTGTGTATCTGCGGTCAAAAATACACAGAACCCCTTAAAACATGAGAGACTCGCAAAATGATTGGTCTTCCCAGGGCAGTTTATTGAAATATTTGTGCGCGAAGTTCCTATTGACCCGCTAAATAAATCCTATCAAGGCGTTTCGTTGACTGTCTGAAACACCCAGTTTCTGTGAATAGGCTTCCCAAAAATCAATGGCGCGCGGACCGGTGGACTTTTTATTGTTTAGACACTGAACGAGAGCAGCTTGCTCATCTTCTTCAGCCTCAAGCTCTGCCATCAGAGCCGCCCGATAGCCATCTGATTGTTTTGATTGGAGGCGCCGGTGTGAGCGCAAGGGCCCTATCTTCTCAGCCTGCCAATATTGAGAAGTAGTGAGCAGCTCATCCACAGTTTGTTTTGAGACCCTTACACCCTTCGTTTTCAGCCATATGGCAAGCAACAATAGATTGACGTCCGCGCACGCTGTGTCTTGCAGCAACAGACAGGCACTCTTTACTGCAGGGTCTTGATAGTGCGTAATTGAAAATTGCCAAAACTCTTCAGTACTGAATTGGGACATGGGGAGGCGGGTCTTCTCGTACAATAAACGACGTGCTAAGATTATAGCATCCAACAAGATTTCTGCAAAAGGTGAACCGTGGAAGAAGCAGCCATCAGAGCGCGCCTTGCCACTATCAAAGAAGAACATAGAGACCTGGATGCGGCCATTGAAGCCATCCAGTCTTCAGGTGTTTACGATTTACTACAGGCCCAACGCCTGAAAAAGCGCAAGCTAGTGCTGAAGGATGAGATTTCAAAGCTAGAGGCGATGCTTCTTCCCGACATCATCGCTTAGCGGGGCGCATATCAGCGACTACTGTCACCCTTCATGCCGCGTTTGTTTTCGTACATTGCTTTGTCAGCTTTATCGAGAGCATCGTCAGGTTTGTCGCCAGAGCGGAATGTATAGGTCCCAAACGCCAGGCTCATCGAAATTTTTTCACCATCAAGGGTGAGCGGATTGTTTGTGATGATGTCGGCCAGTGCTTTGGACTTTTCTGCACCAACTGTTTCGTCAGCTTGCGCCAGAATAACGCCAAATTCGTCACCGCCAAGCCGCGCTATCACGTCTGTCGTCCGGACATTATCTACCAGCAGCCTGGCTACATGAAAAAGCGCCTTGTCACCGGCCTCATGCCCAAATTTGTCATTAAGCATTTTCATGTCATTCAGGTCGATGAACATGAGTGTTGACGGTGTGCCATAACGCTCTGCGAATGAAATCATGCGGCTGAGTTCACGAACAAAAGCACGCCGGTTGGGAATTGGCAGCAATGCGTCAGTATCAGCAACATCTTCCATTTCTCGTAGGCGCCGGTTGGTCCGATCCAGTTCCTGGCGAAGACTATCCACCTCCTGCATCAGTGACAGGATCGCGTGCTGGACCCGTTCGGTCATCTCCTCAGGCGGAATGCCAAGCACCTGCACCGTGTCCTCAATGCGGCGGACTGTGCCGGTATCTGTTGCCGAGCTCGTGCGCTCAGTTCGCCCTGCTGGGCGCGCCGGTGCCGTTCTAACAACGCCAGGTGTGCTGGTTACTTTCATTCCAAATCCCGTTTTTGCGCCAACCCCCGTTTAGCACACACCATATTAACGAACTGTTTCCGGCAAGCTATTCAATTTTTTTGAATATTCTTGCCAGGGCAAAGGTCTGGGCGTCTTGCATTCGAGAACTTGCTGCCTATAATGCGCGCACTTCCGGCAGGGTGCCGGACGATTGGGCCAACAACCAGGATCAAGCCAGTGACGCAATCTGCACCGCAAGTTGGCATAATTATGGGTAGCCAGTCAGACTGGCCAACCATGAAGCATGCCGCAGATGTTTTGGATGCCTTGGGTGTCGCTTATGAAAAGCGTATTGTGTCGGCCCACAGAACACCAGACCGCCTTTATGAGTATTCAAAAACAGCAAAAGACCGGGGCCTGAAGTGCATTATTGCAGGTGCTGGCGGAGCTGCGCATCTGCCTGGAATGGCGGCTGCGATGACACCACTGCCTGTGTTCGGCATACCGGTCCAGTCTGCAGCACTTTCAGGCCAGGATAGTTTGTTGTCGATCGTGCAAATGCCTGGCGGTGTCCCGGTTGGTACGCTTGCGATTGGCAAAGCAGGTGCGAAGAATGCTGGCTTGTTGGCTGCGGCAGTACTTGCATTGATGGACGATGATTTGGCCGAGCGGCTAGACGCTTGGCGAGCAGCGCAAACGGATAGCGTTGGCGATATTCCCACAGACGACTAAGTGCAGAGGCAGACATGACGCGCATCAATCCAGGGGGAACCATCGGCATAATGGGTGGCGGGCAATTGGGGCGCATGTTGGCGCTGGCAGCTGCACAATTGGGTTACAAATGCCATATCTATTGTCCCGAGGAAAACAGTCCGGCTTTTCAGGTTGCAGACCAGAAAACGATTGCTGCTTACGAGAACGAAGAGGCGCTGACGGAATTTGCGCGCTCAGTTGATGTCGCCACATACGAATTTGAAAATGTGCCAAGTCAAACCGCTGCCGTTGTGGCGGCTCACACACTTCTGCGCCCGGGTGCAAAGGCGCTTGCCGTATCCCAGGATCGATTGACGGAGAAGCAGTTCTTGAATGATGCCGGTGTCGAAACTGCGCCATATGAAGCTTTCCACACCGCTGAGGAACTTGAGGCAGTATTCAAAAAGATCGGGCGACCATCCGTCGCAAAAACGCGCCGTTTCGGTTATGACGGCAAGGGCCAAAAGCTAATCAAGACCCAAAAAGACCTGGAGCAAGTGTTAGACGTTACCAACAACACGCCGGCGATTTTGGAGGGTTTTGTGCCATTCGACCGGGAAATCAGCGTCATCGTGGCGCGCAGTGCGTCGGGCGATGTGGCGGCTTTCCCGGTGGGTGAAAACGTGCACACCAACCACATTCTTGATACTACTGACGTGCCAGCTACAGTGAGTGACCGTGTGGAGGCCAAAGCCAAAGTAATGGCAACCAAAGTTGCCAATGCTCTTGATTATGTTGGTGTGGTGGGTGTTGAGATGTTTGTCACTGATAGCACCAACCAGATAATTGTGAACGAGATCGCACCTAGAGTTCACAATTCAGGTCATTGGACGATGGACGGCGCAGTCACCAGCCAATTTGAGCAACATATTCGTGCCATTTGTGACCTGCCGCTGGGAAATCCCGACGCGCTTGGCACTGTTCGGATGAAAAACCTGCTCGGCGAAGATATCCTGGAGCTCGATAATTTTTTCAGTGATCCAACCGCCACCGTTCATCATTACGGCAAAAGTGAACCGCGTCCCGGCCGGAAAATGGGTCATGTCAATTGGGTAAAGCGCGAAGGGTAGTTGGACGGCCTCTCGGCCGCCCAACACTACCTGTTATCAAGTTGCGCTCTCACACTTATAAGTCCATGCATGGTGATCCGGTAGGGGCCACCACCACGGCTCGCGATAAAACGCCTGCGTTTCAGCCGTTTGAAAAGCTCAATTGAAAAGCCGGACAAATACCAGCCTTCGCGGTTCACGCAGCTTGCTTTATTGATTTTTCGGCGCTCGTCGCGCTCAATTAATATACGTCCGCCCTGCGCCAAGGCATGCAGCGCACGTTGTTCTGATTTTGAAATATTCACAGGGGTTTCGCTCCGCACAATAGAATTGCTGCTCCGTCCACGTGTGTGGAGGAGGGGTTCTATTGACCTGCCAGCTCAACTTGGTTGAGGGGCAGGCTTTAGCGGGTCTCTGCGAAGTAAATCAAAAACGCTCCATAAGTCGTTGAAGCTTATGTAGGCGCAAGGTGTGAATTTGTCTAGGGGTTTAAAATCCAGGTCGCCCCTTCAGCCTCAACTGAAAAGCCATGTTTCTCTGCGAAGGCATAGACAACCTGCCGCATCGGATAGCCCTTTGTCCTGCTCCAGTGCCAGTCATCGCCTGTAATACGTGCACCCGGCCAAAGCTCATGGCTGACCTCAAGCTCATCCGGTTTTTTGTCGCAGTCGATATAGATGACGTCGGGTTCAATGCCCCTGTCCTTAAGTTCCCTGAGCGCTTCTGGGGACCAGCCACGGTAAGGGATGAAGCGATCTTTGAAGCCAATCACATTGGCCATGGCGGTTGGAAAAGGTTTATTGTTGGTGATGTCCGCCAGCATTCGCATCTGCGTTGCGCGCTCCGGGTATTTGCGCGTCAGATTGGGGCGCCCGATATAGCGTCCCACCTGACGAATGAGGTCATCGTCCCAGGGGTCAACACCGATCACTTTCAGCTTCGGATGCTGTGACAGCCAACGGCGCGTTGACGCGCACAGGAAGCAGCCGATCTCCAGCAAAAGTCCGGCTTCCACTTCATGGATCACCTTGTCAACGAGTTCTCGCCCACGCCCGCCAAGCGTATAATCCCATGGCGGCACACCTTCTGTGTCAGGCCACTCTGTGGCCTGGTGTAGTTTCTCCAAAGCACTTTGGATCATTGTTGCTTAGAGAATAGAAAATCCGGTTGCGGCCCAGTCTTTGTCGAAACCTGCGAGGCCACTAACTGTCAATGGATGGTTAAAGAGCTTCTGCATTACCGCCCACGGGAAAGTAGCCACATCAGCGCCTATGCGTGCGCTTTCAAGCACATGGACCGGATGACGAACCGAAGCCACAAGGATTTCGGTTTCGAAATCGTAATTGTCGTAGATGGTTCGGATATCTTCAATCAGCTCCATGCCGTCAAAGCCCACGTCGTCATGGCGACCAACAAAAGGCGAAATGAAAGTTGCACCCGCTTTGGCGGCCAGAAGCGCCTGATTGGCAGAGAAACACAGGGTCACATTCACCATGATGCCTTCTGCACGCAGGGCTTTGCATGTTTTCAAGCCATCAATTGTCAGCGGTACTTTCACTGCGATATTGTCTGCAATCTTGGCGCACTTCAGGCCTTCCTTCAGCATGGTCTCATGGTCGTGCGCTGTTGTTTCTGCGGACACCGGGCCCTCAACCTCTTTGGCAATTTCCCCGATCACCTCAAAAAAATCGCGATTCGCCTTTTTGATAAGCGACGGGTTTGTTGTCACGCCGTCCAGAAGGCCGGTTGCGTTGGCTTCGCGAATTTCATCGATGTTGGCTGTGTCGAGGAAGAATTTCATTGTGGACTCCTGGGCATTAAAGGAATGCAAATCTGCGGCAGTACGCAGTGCTTGCCTGCGCTTAACTAAGAATAGCACGAAATTCAAGCTTAATGGGTGATTGCGATGGCGCTGCTGCTTTCTTATGGTCAGGAATTAATCGGGAAAAGGCCCATCATATGAATCAACAGGCAATGGATTTGGGAGAGCCTTCGCAGGAGCATATGCGCCTGTCGGTCCTGCTGCCGTTGCCGCTAAAAGGTCCTTTGGATTACCGATTGCCTGATGACTTTGACCTGCCTGCGCCAGGCGCGCTTGTGCGCGTGCCCCTCTCCGGTCGCTCTGCGCTTGGTGTGGTATGGCCATCTGCTGACCCAACCGGCAAATCGTTACCGATTGGCAAGCTGAAGCCGATCGAGTCGGTTCTGACGCTGCCCCCTATGGCAGACGATCTTATGAAATTTGTCGATTGGGTCGCGGCCTATACCTTGTCTTCGCAGGGCGCGGTCCTGCGCATGTGTTTGTCGGTGCCTGCTGCACTGGGCGATGTGCCAGTTAAAACGCACTATTTGAAAGCCGACTTACCTGAAGCTCTGCGCATGACGGATGCCCGGGAGGCAGTGCTCAGTGCAGCGTTACAAGATATGCCACTGGCGGCGTCAGCACTCGCAGAGCGTGCTGGCACCTCTACTGCCGTCGTGCAGGGACTTGCGAAAGCTGGTGCGCTGACACCAGTTGAGGTTTCAGTCGACGCACCCTTTGCACAACCGGATATGGGAATTGAGGGCCCTGATCTTTCGCAGGAGCAGCAACGCGCATCTGAGGCCATCTCGAATCAGGTGTGGCAAGGTGGTTTCAAGCCGTTTTTGCTAGACGGAATCACTGGCTCCGGCAAGACGGAGGTGTATTTTGAGGGACTTGTGGAAGCCCTTAAAGAGGCAGGCACGCAAGTTTTGGTTTTGGTGCCGGAAATTGCCCTTACAGCACAATGGCTCAGCCGGTTTGAGGCCCGTTTTGGCGTCACGCCCGTGGTATGGCACTCAGGCATTGGTATGGCGCAGCGCCGCCGTGCGTGGCGGGCCGTGGCCAGCGGAGAAGCGAGAGTTGTTGTAGGTGCACGATCTGCCCTTTTTCTACCCTTCAAGCGACTGGCCTTCATTACTGTTGATGAAGAACATGATCCGTCGTTTAAGCAAGAAGAGGGCGTTTTATATCACGCCCGCGACATGGCCGTTGTGCGCGCCAAGTTTGCGGCGTGTCCTATTGTGCTGGCAAGTGCAACGCCGTCACTGGAGACCCTCGTCAATGCAAACGATGGTAAATACAAAAAGCTGATATTGCGTGAGCGTTTTGGTGCAGCCGTGTTGCCAGCGATGCAGGCTGTTGACCTGCGAAGTGATGCCCTGGCGGCGGGCAGTTGGATTGCGCCGCCACTCAAAGACGCAATGGAGAAAACACTCGCTGCTGGAGAACAAGTAATGTTGTTTCTCAACAGGCGTGGGTATGCACCGCTGACGCTATGCCGCACATGTGGACACCGCATTGAATGCCCAAGCTGTTCGGCTTGGCTTGTTGAGCATCGCTTCCGGCGAGAACTCCAGTGTCACCAATGTGGATTTACTCAGCCAACGCCGGAAGTTTGCCCCGAATGTAAGTCTGAGGATTCGCTGGTCGCGTGCGGTCCCGGCGCCGAGAGATTGTTTGAAGAGGCAACAGCCCTGTTTCCCGACGCGCGCATCAGTGTGATGACCAGCGACACAATGACCAATCCGCGCCAAACCGCGCACATGGTGGGTCAGATTGCGGCGGGCGCTGTTGATATAGTGATCGGCACTCAAATCGTGACGAAAGGATATCATTTTCCGAATCTGACGCTCGTGGGTGTTGTGGATGCCGATTTGGGCCTGAGAGGAGGCGACTTACGCGCTGGTGAGCGTACATACCAGCAACTTGTCCAGGTTGCTGGGCGCGCAGGGCGCGCGGAAAAGCCCGGTAAAGTTTTGCTGCAGACCTATGAACCTGAGCACCCAGTGGTGCAAGCGCTGCTGAGTGGCGACGGTGATACTTTTATGAAGGCTGAGCGCGAATCTCGGGAGCGTCATGCCATGCCACCTTTTGGGCAGCTGGCTGCTTTGGTGCTTTCGGGGCCTGAATTGAAGGATGTGTTGGAATATGGCCGCCGTTTGGCCGCAGCCGCACCGGCATTGCAAGGTGTGCAGTTTCTGGGCCCAGCCCCGGCACCCCTTGCAAGAATACGCGGCCTTCACCGCGTGCGAATGCTGGTCCACAGTGTAAAAAGGGCCGGTTTGCAAGGAATAGTACGCGATTGGGTGCGAGCGGCAAAGCCTGAAAAAGGCGTGAAATTGAAGATTGATGTAGACCCTCACAGTTTTCTTTGAATGCTACGTTTCTGCCAACTAAAAAGCGCCGGTATCGAGAGCGTATTTCAACGCCATCATAGAGATTCCGGATTCTCTTAATATGCCCGCTTGCAAGGGCCAAATCTCTATGCTAGAGGGAGCACGCATTTTGGCTGGCTAGCGCCAAATTCAAGAGAAATCCTTGGATTGAAGCAGTCATACATTTTGAGCGTGAGAGGTGCTCGTTCTGGGCCTCTCGCATTTTCGAGCCGACAGGTTCTGTCATTACTTCAGGGGACGTCTGACGTGACCTCGCACAAAGCGATTGTTTCTGGTTTGTCTGGCCGCTATGCGCTGGCAATTTTTGACCTCGCCAATGAAAACAATACGTTGCAAGCCGTTGAGGCTGATTTTGCAAGCCTCCGTACCATGCTGACCGAGAGCGACGATTTGGGCGCCTTGGTGGCATCACCCGTTGTTTCCAGTGAGGATCAGGCAAAGGGTGTGGCTGCAGTTGCAGAAAAAGCCAGCTTCAACGCCCTTACAGGAAAATTCCTGGGTGTGCTTGCTGCGAATCGGCGTTTGACGTCACTCAGCTCTATTCTCGACGCCTTTGACAGCTTGGTTGCTGACAAACGCGGTGAAGTAAGCGCAAGTGTAACCAGCGCTGCGAAGTTGACAGCGACCCAGTCAAAAGCTCTGCAAAAGAATTTGAAATCTGCCCTTGGTCAGGACGTTGCGATTGATGAGATCGTTGACGAAAGCCTGCTGGGCGGATTGAAAGTAAAAGTGGGCTCTCGAATGATCGATAGCTCTTTGAAAACCAAACTCGACAACCTCGCAATCGCTATGAAAGGGGTTCAATAATGGATATCCGTGCAGCGGAAATCTCTAAGATCCTTAAAGATCAGATCGCAAATTTTGGAACGGACGCTGAAGTTTCTGAAGTCGGCACCGTTCTTTCTGTAGGTGACGGTATTGCCCGTGTTTACGGCCTCGACCAGGTGCAAGCTGGTGAGATGGTTGAATTCCCAGGCGGTGTCAAAGGTATGGCGCTGAACCTGGAAAGCGATAACGTTGGTATCGTTATTTTTGGTGATGACCGTGGCATTAAAGAAGGCGACACCGTTAAGCGGACCGGCGCTATCGTGGACGTGCCAGTTGGTAAAGGTCTTCTGGGTCGTGTGGTAGACGGCCTCGGAAACCCAATTGACGGTAAAGGCCCACTGGAAGATGTAACGCGCTCGCGGGTTGAAGTGAAAGCGCCTGGCATTATTCCACGTCAGTCAGTTTTTGAGCCGATGCAGTCCGGCCTGAAGGCGATTGATGCACTTGTGCCTGTTGGTCGTGGACAGCGGGAATTGATCATCGGTGACCGCCAAACTGGTAAAACTGCGGTTGCGATTGACACTTTCATTAACCAGAAGCCAACAAATGACGCTGCTGCTGACGATAGCGGCAAGCTTTTCTGCATCTATGTTGCGGTTGGTCAAAAGCGGTCCACGGTTGCACAAATCGTTAAGTCGCTTGAAGAAAACGGCGCCCTTGAATACTCAATTGTTGTTGCTGCAACCGCGTCCGAGCCTGCACCAATGCAGTTCCTCGCGCCGTACACCGGTACAGCAATGGGCGAGTTTTTCCGTGATAACGGCATGCACGCTGTGATCGTACATGATGACCTGACCAAGCAGGCTGTTGCTTATCGTCAGATGTCTCTGCTGCTTCGCCGTCCTCCAGGACGTGAAGCATACCCAGGTGACGTATTTTACCTGCACAGCCGTCTTCTGGAGCGTGCAGCGAAAATGTCTGACGCATCGGGTGGTGGCTCGCTAACGGCACTTCCAGTGATTGAAACGCAGGCTGGTGACGTATCTGCATATATCCCAACGAACGTGATTTCCATTACCGACGGCCAAATCTTCCTTGAGACGGAACTGTTCTATAAAGGTATCCGTCCTGCAATTAACGTGGGTCTGTCTGTATCTCGTGTGGGTTCTGCGGCGCAAATCAAGGCGATGAAACAGGTTGCCGGCTCGATTAAGCTTGAGCTTGCTCAGTACCGTGAGATGGAAGCTTTCGCGCAGTTTGGTTCGGACCTTGATGCTGCAACGCAGCAGCTGTTGAACCGCGGCGCCCGTCTGACTGAACTTTTGAAGCAAGGCCAATACAGCCCGCTCCCGGTTGAAGAACAGGTTGTATCCATCTTCGCTGGTGTGAACGGTTACCTCGACGGCATTGCGACGACCGATGTGACGCGTTTTGAGGAGCAGTTCCTCGCAGAGGTGCGCGCCAAGCACGCAGATGTTTTGGAAGCAATCCGCGGTGAGAAGAAACTGTCTGATGATACGATTTCAAGCCTGAAATCAATCTTGGACGCATTTGCGAAGTCGTTTAGCTAAGAACCGGATAGGAGAGGCTGAGCTATGCCAAGCCTTAAAGACCTAAAAATCCGCATCAATTCTGTTAAGTCTACGCAGAAGATTACCAAAGCCATGAAAATGGTTGCGGCATCCAAGCTGCGCCGGGCACAGGAAGCAGCAGAAGCTGCGCGTCCTTACGCTGAGCGGATGGAAAAAGTGCTGAACGGCCTTGGCCAAGCGGTCAAGGATCAGCCGGGTGCTTCGCCTTTGTTGGCGGGCACTGGGTCTGATGATGTGCAGCTCGTTATCGTGGCAACTTCGGAGCGCGGTCTGTGTGGTGGTTTTAATACCAACATCGTAAAAGCTGCTCGTGCTCACATTTCGAAACTGGTTGAAGCTGGCAAGACAGTCAAAATCCTTTGCATTGGCAAAAAGGGCCATGTGGTTTTGCGCCGTGAGTTCGAAGACAAGATCATCGGTCTGAAGGATATGTCCGCTGCCAAGCGTCTTGGCTTTGGTGATGCCCAGCCGATTGCCGCTGAAGTGCTTGCCATGTTCGAGCGCGGCGAGTTCGATGTTGCAACGCTGTTTTATGCCAAGTTCCAATCTGCCCTGGTACAGGTGACGACCAAGCAACAGCTCATTCCGGCTTCTCTTGATGATGCCGCGAACGAAAACGATGCTGAAGACGACCTTGCTGGTGCGGTGTATGATTACGAGCCAAGCGAAGAAGCCATTCTTGATGACCTGCTGCCACGTAATGTTGCGGTACAGATTTATCGTGGGCTTCTGGAAAATGCAGCATCTGAACAGGGCGCGCGTATGACGGCGATGGATAACGCCACTCGTAACGCAGGCGATATGATTGACCGCTTGACGATAACCTACAACAGGACCCGTCAGGCAAACATCACTAGTGAATTGATTGAAATTATTTCAGGCGCTGAGGCGCTTTAAGTAGATTGCACGAAGGAGTGTAAACCATGGCTAACAGTAATGGCCGCGTAACTCAGGTGATTGGTGCGGTTGTCGACGTACAGTTCGATGGCGAGCTGCCGGCGATCCTGAATGCGCTTGAAACATCTAACAACGGCGAACGCCTGGTTCTTGAGGTTGCTCAGCACCTTGGTGAGAGTACAGTTCGCACCATCGCGATGGACGCGACTGACGGCTTGGTCCGCGGTCAGGAAGTATCTGATACCGGTTCAGCAATTTCTGTCCCTGTAGGTCCTGAAACGCTTGGCCGGATCATGAATGTGATTGGCGAGCCAATTGATGAGCGCGGTGAAGTTGGTGCAAAACAATCAGCGCCCATTCACGCTGATGCTCCTGCTTTCGAAGAGCAATCAACGGAAGCTGAAGTTCTGGTAACAGGCATTAAGGTTGTTGACCTTCTCGCGCCATATGCGAAGGGCGGTAAGATTGGCCTGTTCGGCGGTGCTGGTGTTGGTAAAACCGTTCTTATTCAGGAACTTATCAACAACATCGCAAAAGGCCACGGTGGTTACTCAGTGTTTGCCGGTGTTGGTGAGCGGACCCGTGAAGGAAACGACCTTTATCACGAGATGATCGAGTCTGGCGTTATCGACCTCGAGGGCGAAAGCAAGGCTGCTCTCGTTTACGGTCAGATGAATGAACCTCCAGGAGCCCGTGCTCGTGTGGCCCTGACCGGCTTGACAATGGCGGAATATTTCCGCGACCAGGAAGGCCAGGACGTTCTGTTCTTCGTTGATAACATCTTCCGGTTCACCCAAGCGGGCGCAGAGGTGTCTGCACTTCTTGGCCGGATCCCGTCTGCGGTGGGTTATCAGCCAACTCTTGCAACAGACATGGGTGCGCTTCAGGAACGGATTACGTCCACTAAGAAAGGCTCGATCACGTCTGTGCAGGCTGTTTACGTACCTGCAGATGATTTGACTGACCCTGCACCTGCGACATCATTTGCCCACCTTGATGCAACGACGGTTCTGAACCGCGCCATCTCGGAAAAAGGTATTTACCCAGCGGTGGACCCACTCGACTCAACGTCGCGTATTCTTGATCCGCAAGTTGTTGGCGACGAGCATTATGAAGTGGCCCGTAACGTTCAGGAAATCCTGCAGAAATACAAATCTCTGCAAGACATCATTGCCATCCTTGGCATGGACGAGCTTTCGGAGGACGACAAACTGGTTGTTGCGCGCGCACGTAAGATTGAGCGTTTCCTAAGCCAGCCGTTCCACGTGGCGGAAATCTTCACAGGTTTCCCTGGTCAGTTTGTTCAGCTTGAAGACACTATCAAGTCGTTCAAGGCTGTTGTGAATGGTGAATATGATCACCTTCCCGAAGCAGCCTTCTACATGGTTGGTGGTATCGACCAGGCGATCGCGAAAGCTGAAAAACTCGCTGCTGACGCTGCCTAAGTAAGGAAGGCCAAATATCATGGCTGATATGCTTCGTTATGAAATTGTCTCTCCAGAGCGTCTTTTGAAAGACGCTCAGGCCGCTATGGTAGTGGTCCCAGGCACTGATGGTGACTTTGCAGCAATGCCGCAGCATGCACCAATGATGTCGACGATCCGCCCCGGTGTGGTTGAGATATTTGAAACCGAAGGCGGCGACGCTGAGCGTTTGTTTGTCAAAGGTGGCCTCGCACAAATTAGTCCAGACGGTCTTACCATTCTAGCTGAGGAAGCGATTCAGCTTGAAGAAGTTGATGCTGCTGATCTGGGCGCAAAAATTGCTGAGGCGGAAGCAAATTTAAACGCTGCTGCGGATGATGTAGCACGTGCAGCAGCTGAGAAAGAACTAGCCTGGATGACGGCTCTTTCCGAGATCGTTTCCTAAGTCTTGGATCAATTGAATTGAAAAAGCGCTGCCCGTTTGTGGCGGCGCTTTTTTTATGGCATCAGTTGCCCGATAACCTGCTGATAAACGCTGCGCTTAAAATCAACGATTTCGTCAATTACCGTCGCCGCATCTGACCATTTCCAGCGACCAAACTCCGGGTGAGCGGTTTGAATGTTGATTGCGTCATCCCCTGCAAGCAAACGAAGTTTGAACCACAGTTGCTTCTGGCCCGCGAATTTGCCGCCCCACATTTTACCTTTCAGATGATCAGGTAAATCATACAGAACCCAGTCTGCGGTTTGACCAAGCAATTCGACCTGATCGGCTCGAACCCCGATCTCTTCCTCGAGCTCACGAAAGGCTGCTATT
Organism: Kordiimonas sp.; assembly: GCA_963921265.3. Taxonomy (GTDB): domain Bacteria; phylum Pseudomonadota; class Alphaproteobacteria; order Sphingomonadales; family Kordiimonadaceae; genus Kordiimonas. The sequence continues at coordinate 1,430,979 of OZ001196.2, read as the reverse complement.
TGTGGTGCCTCGCCCTCATCAATGCCGCCTTGCGGCATTTGCCAGGCATCAGGGCGATCAAGGCGCTCTCCTACAAAAATCTGGTTGCACTTGTTAAGTAGTAGTATACCCGCACAAGGTCGGTAAGGTAGATTGGGAGAAAGTGCCATCTCTAGGGCTCGATCGTTTGCAAGCCAGCCACCTGGGAAATGGGCACCAATACGGCGCCTCGGCTTTCAAGGCCGCCTGCCCATATGCTAACAGCGTTCATCGATACTGGCAGAGGGCGAATGAGACCAACAGCTGAGCCAGTACGTTTGGCTTGTCGTTCCAATTCATCCAGTCGCTCTGAAATCACTGCAGCCGACAGCTCTTCGTCCAGAAAACCGATTCGGCTGTTAACAGCGAATGGTATGCCCGCATTGGCCGCAAGTTCTGGTCCCACAGTATATTGGCTTGCCTGACTGTCCACATACATGACACCACGTCCAGCCAGCTCCCGCATGATTGGGCGCATGCTGTCTATGGCGGCCGTGAAGCGAGAGCCTTTATGGCTCAATACGCCAACATAGCCGGTCAGCTTAGAGAGAGACTCCCTGAGCCAGCGGAGGTTTTGGTCTGGTGGGTTGGTAACCAATAGTGTCAGCACCCCTGGGTCGTCTTGCGGATAATTAACAGGTTCCATTGGCACCATCAGCAAGACTTCATGATTGTCACGGCGCGCCTGCTCGGCCCAACCGCTATTGCCCTGCCCAAACGGTGAAAAGGCAAAAGTTGTATTGTCTGGCATTTCCGCAAGCGCTCTACGCGTTCTGCGAGACTGCATACCCATATCAGTCACGATAATTGCAATTTTTGCGGCTTCCGGTGCCATAATGGGTGTAGCGGCATAATATTCTGAAGATCTCTCGCCGCTGCTGCTTACGATTGGCAAAGGCCCATGGTCACTTATTTCCAGGAAGTCCGGTGAAGCTTGAACAGGAATTGGACGGAACGGAGGCGCAGATGGGCCTGCGTTTGCATCCACACCGGCCAACTGGTCCGCGTTTTCCGTCGGTTGATTGGCGGTTGGGTCATAGGTGGCTTCCAGGATGGTGATGCCACCCAGCACTATGGTCAGGCAAATTGCCCACGCGATAGCCAGTGATCTGAATGTTGTCGGCATAAACCCTCAAGCCAATTGCTGTGCTAACGCATGGAAAATACGCATGAATTCCTTAAGAATCAATCAACAGCCAAAAGCTAATCAGCGACTGGTGGTTTGCTGCGCTTCCGCAATATGTGCTTGCGGCAGGCGCGACATGTTCTTCAAAAGCTTGATAGCATATCGCAGCTGCACATCCGGCTGGGTTGCATTTGGGTCTGCGGGCTCCTCAAGATCAAGTTCTTCGAGTACGGGTTCGTCAATCTCGCCAGCCCTATCCAGGCTGATTTGATCGTTTTTAATATGGCCCTGAAGGTCAGCTTCACGGCGTGCGCTGGCTTTGCGCTGATTAGGAAACAGAACCTCGATATCGGGCTCTACGCCGCGTTCCTGAATGGATTTTCCGCTTGGTGTAAAATAGCGAGCAGTAGTGAGGCGAACGGCTTGATTGCCCGTGCGGCCCAAACGGATTTCACTTTGCACAGTACCCTTACCAAAAGTGCGGTCACCAAGAACGATTGCCCGGCGATGGTCCTGAAGGGCCCCCGCAACAATTTCAGATGCAGATGCTGAGTAAGCATTGGTCAAAACAACGACAGGCACGCCGTCCAGCATGTCACCACTGGTTGCATACCAGCGACTGTTATTATTTTGGATGCGTCCGCGGGTCGAAACAATCTCCCCCTGGTCCAAAAAGGCATCTGATATGCGAATCGCCTCGTCAAGCAAACCACCTGGGTTGTTCCTCAGGTCCAGAATAACGCCATCGAGATTGTCGCCAAGTTCTTCAACAATACTTTCAATTGCGTCTTCAACACCGGCGCCAGACTGCATATTGAATGTGGTGACGCGAATATATCCGATGGTCTCGTCTTCCACGCGGTGACGAACCGAGCGCACCAGGATCTTTTCACGTGTGATCGCGACCTCAAAGGGTTCTACGGCGTCTTCGCGCACAACAGTTATGGTGATATCTGATCCAACGGGGCCGCGCATTTCCTTGACGGCTTCGGTCAAAGTTTTACCCATAACGGCCTGGCCATCAATGTGGGTAATCAAGTCGCCGCCCTGAATGCCGGCATTAGCAGCAGGTGTTTCGTCAATCGGGGACACTACCTTAACAACACCGTTTTCCATTTGAACTTCGATGCCAAGGCCGCCGTATTCGCCTTCCATTTGAACCCTAACCTGTTGATAAACATCGGGGTTCAGATACGTTGAGTGTGGGTCAAGCGAGCGCAGCATGCCTTGAATGGCTGCTTCAACCAGCTCTTTTTCATCCACTTCATCCACATAATTTTCGCTGACCAGCCGAAGGATGTTGGCCCAAGTATCAAGCTGGTTATAAAGCTCAGCTTCTTTTGAACTGCTGTCCGCAACACTTGGCGCAGACATCATCAAAGCCATCATCGCACCGGTCATCAGATTTCGCATGTGGATACCTTTCATCACTTACTTCTAACTCTCTCATTCACCGAGCCACAGCTGATTGCCGTTGCAACCAGGGTAACGGATTGATCGCCTCACCCCCTCGACGAAGTTCCAGATACAAGCTGCCCTCTGCAGATACATCTGGCATGGTTCCGACAGGCTCGCCCATCAAAACCCATTGGCCGACGGCGCTCTGAAGCGTCTCAAATCCGGCCAGAAGACTATGGTAACCGCCTCCATGGTCGATGATCAACAATAGACCATAATTTCTGAACGGACCTGCATAAACGATGCTGCCATCATAGGGTGAAATCACTTGTGCTCCGTCCCGCGCACGAATGCGAATACCCTTTGCGGTTGTGGCACCGTCCTGCACACCAAACCTTTGGACAATTGGCCCAACAGCCGGGTAGGGCAATTGCCCCTTCAGTTCGCCAAGTGCTCGCCCCAGGCTGCTGAATGGCCGCTCAATTGCGTCTGGTCTATCACGCCTGGGCGCTACAGCACGCTGGTTTGCGGCCTGCTGTTCCAGTTTCGCGATCAATTCACGCAAAGACCGGGCTTCGTCGGCAAACTCGCTTAACTCACGTCCCAGTTGCTGCGCACGTTGGTTCGCCTGCCCGGCTTCCGCCCTCCGTTCTTCAAGCAGATTAGCCAATCTATCTTGATTATTGGTTAAGGCCTGCAATTCGTTTTTCAGACTAAAGCGCTCGTTCGACAAGTCTGTTTGAATTTTTGCCAGAATTTCCAGGTCAGTTCGTAAGGTGGCAGCTCGCTCGTCAATCAGGGGTACCAGCGATGCCATGAGACCAGTTGATCTCGCTGTTGTTAGCGCATCATCCGGTTTGAGCAATGTTAGAACCGCAGGCCTTTTTGACAGTCGCTCAATGGCAGCTATCAATTCCACAATATTTTCGTTGTTGGACAGCAGCTCATCACGCTTGGCTTCGGTTTCAACCTCCAGGTCCTGAATACGAATTTCAATTCGTGAAATGTTTCCCTCCGCCAACTGGACAGTGCGCGCACTTTCGATGAGATCAGCAGATAGAGCATCGGCTTGCTGTCGTGCGCGCCGGCTTTGACGCTCAAGAATATCCTGTTGTCGTCTGCTAGCCTCGATTTCGGCCTCAATCTCTTCCAGTTTTTGTTTTGCGTCATCAGACGACTCTTGAGCAAGTGTCGGTGCTGGCACCATTAAGGTGCCTGCCGTCAAAACAAGGAACGAGAGTGTGACCTTAAGCAGTTTGCTGTTCCTCGGCTCGGAAGGGTATATCAGTTACCAGATTGCGGCCCGTCATTTCAACGGGTTGCCTCAGGCCCATTATGTGCAGCATAGAGGGCGCAGCATCAGCAAGGCTGCCATCCTCAATCACCATGTCGTGGTTCACCATAATGACCGGTACATCGAATGACGTGTGGGCGGTATGTGGCTGGCCACTGTCGTGGTCCATCATCATTTCTACATTGCCGTGGTCCGCAGTGATCAGCATCGCGGCGCCAGAAGCATGAACAGCCTCTTCAAGGCGGGCCAGGCACGTATCAATGGTTTCCACTGCTTTAATTGCTGCACTCATTACACCCGTATGGCCCACCATATCCGGGTTAGCGAAGTTGACGATGATTGTGCCGTATTTGCCGCTCTTGATCGCGTCCACGAGCTTGTCTGTCACCTCGGGGGCAGACATCTCGGGCTTCAGGTCATATGTAGCGACGTCAGGCGAGGGCACCAGAATGCGATCTTCACCTTCAAACACCGGCTCAATGCCACCATTGAAGAAGAAAGTGACGTGCGCATACTTTTCCGTCTCCGCGATACGGAGTTGCGGCACATTATTGTCTGCCAACACCTCGCCAAGGCCATTTTTGATCTCAAGAGGTGGAAACAGTATGGGGTGGAATTCGCTCAGTGCTGTTGAATACTCTACCATGCCAAGTGTGGCGGCAAACTGAGGCACCTTTGCCCGCTCGAACCCATCAAAAGCCGGGTCGAGAAGCGCCGTCAAAATCTCCCGCGCCCGGTCTGCACGGAAATTCGCCATCAACAGACCGTCACCTTCCGCCATACCAGCATAGTCGCCGATGATGGTTGCCGCGGTAAACTCGTCGTTTTCTCCGCGGGCGTAAGCTTGCTCAACAGCTTCAGATGCACTGTTGGCCGTCTGCTCTGCTGTTGCGGTGGTCAGGGCGGCATAAGCGCGCTCAACGCGGTCCCAGCGCTTGTCCCGGTCCATGGCGTAATAGCGACCGGTCACTGTCGCTATTTTTGAGAGGTCCGGTGCATTCAGGTCCGTCTCGAACTTTTCAATGAATTCCAGCGCAGATTGTGGCGGCGTATCGCGGCCATCCAGGAAGGCATGAATATGCACCTTAATGCCTTCCGCTGACAAAATGTTGGCAAGTGCTGCCATATGGTCCTGGTGACTGTGTACGCCGCCGGGTGACAAGAGACCCATCAAGTGAGCTGAGCCGCCACTTGCTTTCAGCTGATCGATGAATGAAACCAATTCCGGATTTGCGGCCATTGCACCGGTCTCAATAGCGTCATCAACGCGCGGCAGGTCCTGCAATACAACACGGCCACCACCCAAATTCATATGCCCGACTTCGGAATTGCCCATCTGCCCGTCTGGCAAGCCAACGGCAAGGCCACTGGTTTTCAGCCAGGCGCGCGGGCACTGGTTCCACAGCCGGTCATATGTCGGTGTGTTTGCCTGCTTAATGGCGTTGTCGGCCAGTTCTTCGCGGTAACCCCATCCATCAAGGATGCAAAGGACAACAGGTTTTTGAACTGAAGATGAGTATTGGCTCATGGGTTTTAATCCTGACTTAAAAACAGGCTGGTAGTTTAATCGCGATGATACGGATGCCCAGCATTAATCGACCAAGCGCGGTAAATTTGTTCAGAAATCATGGCGCGTACCATCATGTGCGGCCATGTAAGCGCACCGAAAGCCAATTTTAGGTCTGCTCGCGCGAGCACAGAGTTGTGTAACCCGTCTGCGCCACCAATCATAAACGCGATGTGACTATAACCGGCAGATTGCCAGTCATCGACTTTGCTGGCTAAACTCCTTGAGGTGAGGGCCTTTCCATGCTCATCAAGCACAACAAGTGCGGCGCCGTCTGGCACGGCCGCGAGCAGTCGCTCGGCCTCGCGCGCCTTACGTTCTTCAGCGTTGGCAGCCTGCTTTTTTATATCGATTTCGGTGACAGAGGTTTTCCAGGGCAGACGACGCAAATAATCGTCCATCAGCATTTGCTCTGGACCGCGCTGCATGCGCCCAACCGCTATGATTGAAATGTGCAAGGAACCTTCTCCGAAGCTTTCGCCCGGTTAAAAAGAACTGGGTTCCCAAATGCCGTCAGATACCCTGACGGCAGAAACCTAGTTCAGTACGCGCTCTTCGCCAGCGTTGTCGTCGGCGTTTTCTTCAATGTCAGTCGCCCACATCTTGTCCAGATTGTAGAAGCTTCTCACTTCCGGACGGAAAATGTGAACAATCACATCACCAACATCAATCAGCACCCAATCAGCTTGTTCAAGGCCCTGAACGATCATGTCCTTGTGGCCAAGCGCTTTCAGGCCCTTGACGACATAATCAGTCAGTGCCGCAACCTGACGCTGCGAACGACCGCTTGCAATGACCATAAAGTCTGCAATGCCGGTTTTGCCTGCTAAATCGATGGAAGTGATATCTTCCGCCTTGTTGTCATCCAGGGATGCAATGACGGATTTCAAAAGATCCTCGGCACTCATTGCCGGGACAGGATCAGTGACGCTATGCGTCTCCGATGATGCGTGCAAGTAGGTTTCCTTTCATCTATCGCCACCATTTATTGCCTTTATGGAGGCGGATACTTGTGGCTGAACCGCTGTGTCTTGGCATTTGCACAAAGGTCCAGGCCGGTGCACTGGCTTTCAAAAGCATGCCTGGTGAAACGCGGAAGTTGGCGAATTGCCGTGCAAACTTGCTGTTTAAGCCGCTGACAGAATACCCCGGCCGGTCAAAAACCGCAATGGGTAGTGTGCGGGCGATGGATTGCCATTCTTGCCACAGGTGGAAACTCTGCAAATTGTCCGCACCCATCAGCCATACAAAGTCTGTTTGCGGCATGCCTGACTTGAGCGCGCGAACGGTGTCGGCGCTGTAGCGTGTGCCGATTTTTTTTTCGATATCAGTGACGATCATGCGGGGGCGATTACCAACCAGCACCCTTAAACTTTTTTTGCGTCGCTTCCGCTTTGCCATGCCAGACTGTTGTTTAAGCGGGTTGCCCGGGCTGACCATGAGCCAGATGGCATCCAGGCCCAGCCTTTTGAGTGCCTCAGAAGCCACATGGATGTGGCCTTCATGGGCAGGGTTGAAACTGCCACCGTAAAGCCCAACCCGTTTGCCACGCCATTTGTTGGCGTGGCGGATCAGGGAGAAAGACTTTTCAGCTGAGCGCATTTTGCCTAAGGCCGAGTTTGCCCGGTGCCACGCACCTGATACTTGAAGCTTGTCAGTTGCTCGAGCCCGACGGGGCCACGCGCGTGAATGCGACCGGTCGCGATACCAATCTCTGCGCCCATGCCAAATTCTCCGCCGTCGGCAAACTGCGTGGAGGCGTTATGCATAACGATGGCGCTATCGACCTTGTTCAGAAACTCTTCCGCTGCCACCGCGTCTTCCGTGACGATACAGTCGGTATGATTGGATGAATAGTTGGCGATGTGATTTAGCGCACCCTCAAGGCCGCCGACAACTTTCACAGACAGAACTGCATCCAGATATTCTGTGGTCCAGTCCGCTTCTGTTGCCAGAACGACTTTGTCGTGCATCTCGAGAACGGTTGTATCACCTCGCACCTCACAGCCTGCATCAATCAAAGCATCGAGTATCGCGGGCAACATATCTGCTACGGCTTTGTCCACCAATAGAGTTTCCGCCGAACCACAAATTCCTGTGCGTCGCATCTTGGCATTGAGGGTTATATCCAGCGCCTTCTGAAATTCGGCTTTTTCGTGCAGGAACACATGGCAAATACCCTCCAAGTGGGCAAATACAGGCACACGGCTCTCGTTTTGCACCCTTTCCACAAGCGAGCGACCGCCACGAGGCACAATGATGTCGATTATGCCTGACATCGTTAGCATCTTGCCAACTGCGGCGCGGTCGCGGGTTGGCACCAGTTGAATGGCATCTTCAGGCAGTTCAGCGGCTTTCAAACCATCAAGCAGGCATTGATGGATTGCGCCGCTGGAATGGAAGCTCTCGCTACCACCGCGCAGAATTACCGCATTCCCGGCTTTGAGGCACAGGGCGCCAGCGTCTGCTGTTACGTTGGGGCGGCTCTCATAAATGACGCCAATAACACCCAGTGGCACACGCACCCGCGCGATATCGAGGCCATTGGGGCGGCTCCAGCGCGTCATCTCGTCGCCGACAGGGTCATCCAAATCCGCAATGGCTTCAAGGCCGGCGGCGATACCCTCAATGCGTTCGCCGTCAAGCTGAAGCCGGTCAATCATTGCAGCTGAAAGGCCTTTGTCTTTACCAAAAGCGACATCTTTTTCATTGGCCACTAAAATTTCTTGGCTACGTGCCCGCAGCGACTTCGCTGCCTCCAGAAGGGCTTTGTTTTTGGCCTGCGTAGACGCGAGCGCAAGGGCCGATGCCGCATTGCGAGCACGCGCCCCAAGGTCATCCATCATGCTTTCAATGTTTTTTTCGTCAAACATAAGGCCACTCTTATTCCCTAAATCAGAACCAGGTCATTGCGGTGGATCAGGTTTGCACGACCCACATAGCCTAGAATATGGATCACATCGGCGGATTTTACACCAGCAATTCTGTCAGCGTCGATCGAATCATAAGCAACAATGCCCTGAGCGACCAAATGGCCATCCGGGCCCATACAGGCAACCATGTCACCACGCCCGAAACTGCCCTCCACGGACGTTACACCGGCCGGCAACAGGCTTGCGCCTTTTTCAAGTGCAGCAACGGCACCGGCATCGATGTGCAAAAAACCCTTTGGCGCCATCATGCCCTGAATCCATTGCTTGCGCAGTGTGAGAGGGTCTGATTTGGCCGTAAACAAAGTCGCACGTTCTCCCTGCTGCAAACGCTTGATGGGGGAGGGGGCCCCGCCATCCATGATTACCATGGAGCAGCCACCGGAAACGGCGATTTTTGCCGCTAGCAATTTGGTGACCATGCCGCCTGTGCCAACAGTAACTTCGGCAGGAGGGCCGGCCATGGCTTCAATTTCTGGCGTAATTTCAGGAACATGCGCAACAAATTCAGCTTCTTCGTTGCGGCGTGGATCCTTTGTATAAAGCCCATCAATATCGCTGAGAAGCACGAGCAAGTCTGCGCCCATCATCTGCGCAACGCGGGCCGCCAATCTGTCATTGTCACCAAAACGAATTTCACTGGTTGCCACACTGTCGTTTTCATTGAAAACCGGAATAACACCTTTTTCGAGTAGCGTTTCAACGGTATTGCGGGCGTTCAGGTACCGCGGGCGGTGCTCGAGGTCCTCAAGCGTCAAAAGAATTTGGGCGATGGTCAGATCAAGGGCGGCGAAGCCTGACTGGTAAGCTTGCGCCAGCTTGATTTGCCCAACAGCGGCAGCAGCTTGAGCGTCTTCCAAACGGTTGCTGCGTGTTTTGAAGCCAAGTCCTTTCAAGCCAAGGGCCACGGCGCCCGAGGACACTAGTGCAACTTGTTTGCCGTCGTCCACCAGTGCGGCGATGTCAGCGCACAAAGCTGTTAGCCAGTCCTGGCGCAGTTCACCGCCCTCCACCAAAAGGGCCGAGCCAATTTTTATGACGATACGGTTGGCTGAATGAAGCTGATCTGTGAGCAAGCCAGATGTCATGATTGCCATGCTCCCTAGATCGGTGACCATTCACCAGCGGTTTCGGTGCTGTGCTCTTCTTCCTCGCGAGCTTCTTCTGCGGCGCGTTGGGCGATGTCTTCTTTCACGACATCCCATAGGGCAGCGAGCACTTCTTTAACGCCTTCACCTGTCGCACCCGACAAGAGCATAACCGGGCGAGCAGCAACATCAGCAAGGGCAAGCCGTTTTTCTTCAAGCTCTTCATCGCTGACTGCATCACATTTGTTGAGCCCCACAATCATCGGCTTGCCGGTGAGGTCTCCACCATAGTTTTCAACTTCCGCCATGATTGTTTCGTAGCTGCTGGCAACGTCTTCTTCGGTCGCATCAATCAGATGCAATAATACGCCGCAGCGTTCCACATGGCCGAGGAACCGGTGGCCGAGACCAACCCCTTCGCTCGCGCCTTCAATCAGGCCAGGAATGTCGGCGAGAACAAATTCATTTTGCCCCACTCCCACAACGCCCAGCTGGGGGCGAATGGTTGTGAAAGGATAGTCCGCTATTTTTGGTTTCGCGCGCGATACAGCACTGAGGAACGTGGATTTACCAGCATTCGGCAGGCCCAAAAGGCCCGCGTCAGCAATTAGCTTGAGGCGTAATACGATCCATAATTCCTCGCCTTCGCCGCCGGGTGTTGAGCGGCGCGGCGCTCGGTTTGTGGAGGATTTGAAGTGCGTATTGCCAAGCCCCCCTTCACCGCCGCGGGCAAGAACAAAGCGGTCGCCAACCTTCACAAGGTCGGCCATCAGGAATTCCATATCCTCGTCAAACACTTGCGTGCCAACAGGAACCTGCATGACAAGGTCCTCACCGGAAGCTCCCGTCATGTTTTTGCCCATGCCATGCTGGCCCTTTTGGGCCTTGTAGTGGCGCTTATAGCGATAGTCGACGAGCGTATTAAGGCCGGTAACCGCTTCAATCACCACATCGCCGCCTTTGCCGCCGTCACCACCATTTGGGCCCCCAAATTCGATATACTTCTCCCGTCGGAAGGAAACGCATCCATTTCCACCCGGGCCGCTTTTGATAAAGATTCTGGTTTGGTCGACAAATTTCATGCGCGCCTTGTATCAGATCAACAAAGACTGCGAAAGCACGCTATCGAAGAAAAAGCCTTATTTATTGGACAAGTGGGAAGGACGGAGCCTCGAATTCGAGGCTCCTCAGTGTACAGCTATGATTTAGGCCGCGTCTGCCTGTTGAATGCGGGTGATTTTTTTCACAAAATCGGTGAATTGGGATTGCAGTGCCCCTGTTTGCGACGCAAGCGAGTCGGAGGAGCTGGCCACATTCTGCGATGACGACTGTGTACGCTCTGCGACTTCGTGAACCGAATGCAGGCGTTCTCCTACCTCGCGGGTGCTCAGTTGGGCCTCTTGCGCGTTACGTGCGATTTCAGCTGTTGCCGCTGATTGTTGCTCAATGGCAGCCGCGACCGCAGACGTGGTTTCTGCCGTTTCTCCAACCGCATCTTTAATTGAAGAAATTGCCTCCGTAATGTCTAAAGATACTTCTTGGATGCTGGCAACCTGTGTCGCAATCTGCTCTGTTGCCTGCGCTGTCTGGCTTGCCAGGTCTTTTACCTCATGTGCGACCACGGCAAACCCTTTTCCAGCTTCGCCGGCGCGCGCCGCCTCGATAGTGGCATTAAGCGCCAGCAAGTTGGTCTGCGCGGCGATACTGTTGATGAGCTCCACAATTTCACCCACCATTTCGGAAGACTGTTTCAGCGTTTCAGCAACCATCACTGCTTCACCGGCACGCTCATCTGCGGTTGCTGTAATAGACGTTGATCGTTCAACCTGCCGCTGGATTTCAGTGATGGACGCAGCCAGTTCTTCGCTGGCGGACGCTACGGTCTGAACATTTGCATCGGTTTGCGTGGAGGCTTCTACAGCGTGACCACTTTGATCCTTGTTTTCCCGTGCTTGATCAGCCATCGCGCGAGAGGTGTTGTCGAGCTCGCTGGCTGCCATGGTAAGGGCTTTCACAAGAAATGTGACTTGCTCTTCAAATTCGGCCGTCAGCTTTTCTGATTGTTCCACCTTAAACTGCTGCAGCTCAGCAATTTTTCTCTCTTTTTCGCGTTCACGAGCCAAATTTTCAGCTTCTTGTTGTCGGTGGGTTTCTTCCTTTTGTTGACGTTCGAGTTCCGCTTGTTTGGCTTCGCGCTCCAGTTTCAGTCTTTGAATATTGTTGGTTTTCAACTCGTCGATGGAGTTGGCAAGCTTGCCAATTGAACTGCCATAATCGGTGTAGGGCACATCGGTCGAGAGATCGCCTTCACCAATAGCGGTCATGTTGCGCTCCAGCCGTGACATCGGTTTGGCAATGCTGCGATAAACAACAAGCGAAAATGCAACCACGCCGACACCAGCTATGACAACAAGCCCGATCACCATTGAGAGATAAGCCTTGGATTGTTGTGCCAAAGCGGCAGTTGCGCTCAATATATTCTGGTTGGCAAACTTGACTACTTCATTCATGAGGTTGATGCGATCGGTGGTTAAATTGAACCATTGCTGCCCTGTATAGGTCTCGGTGCCTACCTGTCCGTTTGATGCAAGCACATAGGCGCGCATATCTTGAACCACGTCGACCGAACTACCTTGGACAGTGTCGCCGAAATAGCGAGACACAACGCGAGGGGAGAAATCCTTAAAGGTGCTCAAGTACGCATTTTCCGTTGCAGCAAGGTCATAAAAATCTTTCAGGCCAGCTGGCTCAAAGGCCCCATTGTTGAACCCCAAATTGCCCGCCGTTCGTTGAAGGCCAGCATAGTTTTTTGCCATTTGCAGACTGACGAAAGACTTAAATTCCCTTGTTATCGCGGCGTCTGTGGTCGTGAGCGCAATGCCTTTCATGGCAAAAAACAGGGATTCAATGCTGCCCGAATAGAAATCGACCATGGCTGCGACGGGGACACCCAGCTCGTCAATGCGGCCGCGCATTCTTGGCAGCGTGTCTAAAATGCGATTGGCTTCAGATAGGCGAGTGCGCAGGGTGGGCTCATACTCGGCGAAAGGGAATGCGCTATGGGCGGACAGATATTCTGTCAGCTTCCCATCCACGAGTGCCCTCTGGTCGAGCAGCGCACTGCGCGCTCGCGTGGCACCATTGGTGTCCAGATAGGCAGCTGACCGACCTCGCTCTTTTTGGAGCTCGTGAATAAGGTCACTGATATTTGGAGCAAACCGCACAACTTGATTGATTGCGGCTGCTTCTCGTGAAGAACTATAGGCTTCCAATCCCAGGGCAATTGCCAGCCCTACAATCAGTATCATTGGCACAAATATTTGCGACAGTATGCGGGTTCCGATGCCAAACTGGTTGAGAAACTTCTCCATCAATAGCTCCTTGCGTACGGTGGACCCCAATGCACCACCAGGCACGCCCCAAGCTTGCTAAACCTATGCAGGCTATATTTCTCCATAAAATTGTATATAAAGTGTTAACAGTGCACAAACTATTGAAAGCAAATAAAAAAGGCGGACCTTTTGGCCCGCCTTCTTCGAAACAGTTTGTTAGTTGGCTTAGTTTACAACAGAAACAAAAGCACGGTCGCCTTTGCCTTTGGAAAACTTAACCTGGCCTTCCACAAGCGCGAACAGCGTGTGGTCTTTGCCCATGCCAACATTTTCGCCAGGGTACCATTTGGTGCCACGCTGACGAACAATGATGTTGCCGGCAAGAACATTCTCACCGCCGAATTTTTTTACACCCAAGCGGCGACCAATACTGTCGCGGCCGTTACGGGAACTACCACCAGCTTTTTTGTGAGCCATGAGAGGTTACTCCTTATACTGTACCGCGCCTTATTCGGCTGCAGCTTCTTTGGTTTCTGTTGCGGCCTTCTTCGCAGGTGCTTTCTTGGCTGCGGTTTTAGCGATCTTCGTCACACGCAGGACCGTAATTTGTTGGCGATGGCCTTTTTTACGGCGGTAGTTGTGACGGCGCTTCTTTTTGAAGACCGTGATTTTCTTGTCTTTTTTCTGCTCGAGAACTTCAGCGGTTACATTCGCGCCTTTCACGAGCGGCTCGCCTACTTTAACACCCTTGTCGTCACCAATCATCAGGACTTCGTCGAGCTTTACTTTTTTACCAACTTCGGCGTCCAGTTTTTCAACCTTCAGGACATCGCCTTCGGTAACGCGGTATTGTTTACCGCCAGTTTTTACAACTGCGAACATCACAGTTCCTTTCTGCTTTTTGTGCCGCAGCAAACCGGGTGGGGCTTAACCCTTTGAAAAATCCCACACTTTGGGCGGTTTCCGCTGACTATTTTTCAATAGTATGTATGTCGGCCAAACATATGTTTTGCCGTTAATCGCGCGGACTATACGGATTTAGCGTGACGTGTCAACATTATTGAAGTTTCGCCAGAAAGGACTTGGTCCCAGAGAAAATACCTTCAAGTCGGCCTGTGCTTGTCCGGGTTGCTGAACAAGGTTGCAATCTCGCTCAGTGTCAAAACGGGGGCTCGCTCGAATTGCTCGTGCGTTGCAAGATCGGAAAAAGACGCCAGGCTTGGATAGAACATCTGTTTTGGCTGACGCCATACAATGGCAACGTTGGAGCCGAGCACTCGGGCAACTGACAGCATCGGAAAACAGTTGATGATGTAATGTATCAAGCGCGTGTTGGCGGATTCCAGTCTTTCATCATCATTTACGATGTTGATTTCGCTGCGGGTACGTTCGTCTGCGTAATATTCGATGGCCCAGATCGTCTCCGCCGGCGCAACCTCTATGCTGGTGTTAAAAGCACGCACCAAGTCCTGTTCATTGTCATGATGACGGAAGCATATGAAATTTGGGCAAGTATTCAAAAGCGAGGAGGTAAACAGTTGATCGGGTGTTATATCCAGAGGGAGAACGCCCTGTCGCAGGTTTTTGGTGTTAAATTCGATGTGGGGCGAGACAATCAGGGTCTCGCAATCGACAATTTCTGCGCCAATAGTATTTTTGCGTGCCCAAAATTCCAGGGCGGCATTTCTTTTTAGGCGGCTGGTAATGGCAAGGCTGATTTTGGTTAAGCTGTCAGACGGCGCTGTGGCAGGCTCGCCCGGCCTACTGACCCCAAGTGCATCAAATATCGGGTCCAGAGAGTTCCAGAAAGTATTATACCCCCAATGCGGCAGACCATGGGACCAGACCCGTGATCCAGCATAAATTACGTCCTGATCCCACCCCAGGTCTTCGGCAATGGCGACAAAATCAAACTCAACATTACGCCTCCGCGCTACGATTTTGATTTTGCCTTTAAAGTCTGGAATTAGCATCAGCGAATGAAAGGCAGACCCTTCAATGCCAGAGACAACTTCGGCATCCTTCAGCATGTCCAGTTGGGCAGGAATGGGGTGGTCCTGCGGATGGAAAATGATCCAGCCTTCTTTATCGAGGACCTTCTCCAGAAGGACCTCGTTGGAGATGGTGCCTTCTTTCAATTTGCTGCGGGATAACCAGACTTTCTTGCCGGGTTTTGGGTCGGGCGCCTCAACCATTTGCAGCGCTTTTTGCTGCTCTTTGGTGTATCTCGTATGAATAATGTAGCCGGGCGTGGGGACAACAAGTCGTTCCACAACTGTCTCGTCAGTCAGGATGTGGACCGGGTTTTCGATGCTGTAGAGCTCGATAAACTGTTTTGCGATCGGGTCCAGGTCAGGCTGGTTGTGCACGCCAAGCCAGATGATCGGCGTCTCGGGATGTTGTTTGAAAAACCAGAGGTTCGTCAAACTTTCCAACAGGAAATGCCCAAAATGAGGGAACAGATAGCCGGCAAAAATGTAAGTGCCAGAAAGGCGCTTTGCTTTTCCGTTTATGGTTCCAGGGCGGATGAGGTTGTGCTGTTTTAACTTTTGGCCGGTTGACCTGTCCCATTTGCCATCAACGAGCATCGGGTCTTGACGATAATATCTGACCAGAAACGCATCCCGTATCGGTTTCTTGTCAGCGTCAAAAACACCGCCATCAGCATGAGGGAACAGTGGTTTATCCTCACACCCCACACAGGGCAGGCAAATCGCATTGTCGTAGGTTACCGGGTCGGACATCTTTTATTAATCAACAGTGCCTTGCATAAAAAAACAGTGATTAGATCAATCTGCTGTGCCGCTCAAGTATAGATCAAGCAATAGTGGATGTTTATGTGCTGTTGATTTTGTGCATAACTGTCCATAATTTGACGAGCTTATGGAGGGGGAGCGTATCTTGAGCAAGTTGGTTGGGGCGGTTGTGCAGGTTGGCACGCCGCTTTTTGATACACCGAAAACGATAGAAAAACTGGGCGACTGGACAGCGAAAGCCGCTTCAGAGAAAGCAAACCTTGTTGTGTTCCCGGAAGCCTTTGTGGGCGGTTACCCCAAGGGTATCGATTTCGGTGTTCGGTTGGGGTCTCGTTCTGACGAAGGCCGCGATGATTTTCGCCGTTATTATGAAAGTGCAATTGACGTTCCCGGCCCGGAGGTGGAAGCGATTGGCGAAGTGGCCTCGAAGAACAACACCAATCTGGTGGTGGGTGTTATCGAACGCAGTGGCGGCACGCTTTACTGCACTGCGCTCTACTTTTCTTCCAACGGTCATTTGCTAGGAAAACACCGAAAGCTAATGCCAACCGCCTTGGAAAGGGTGGTGTGGGGCTTTGGCGACGGTTCAACACTGGTGGCTCCAAAGACCGACATTGGCACGCTTGGCGGCGCCATCTGTTGGGAAAACTATATGCCTCAGCTCAGGCTCGCCATGTACCAGAAGGGTGTGGAGTTTTACTGCGCGCCAACTGTTGATGACCGGGATGTGTGGCTGCCTACCATGCAAACCGTCGCGCTTGAGGGTCGGTGTTTTGTACTGACTGCCTGTCAATTTATGACGCGTGGCAATGGCCCCCATGACTTTAACCCGATACAGGGCGAAGCACCTGACACTATACTGATAAGAGGCGGCAGCTGCATCATCTCACCGCTTGGACAAGTGCTTGCGGAGCCCGTATTTGGCGAAGAAACAATCCTGTGTGCAGAGCTGGATAAGTCGGAGATCATCCGCGGCAAATACGACATGGATGTTGTAAGACATTATGCGCGCCCGGACATATTTACGCTCAAGGTGAATGAAGACCCGCAAGAGATTGTCACCAGCTAACAATTTTTAACTCGTCTCTTTCCTGATCGGCAGAATGTCGCTAAAAGGGCGGAATATACGGCGCCAGCGCCTGGAAAGGGCGCGTATTTCGCCCGTGCAAGTATGTTGGGAACCCATGGAAAAAACGATAAATGTGAACGACGCTTCGTTCGAACAGCTAGCGGCCATTGAAGCTGGCTTTATCCGGCAGTATGGTGCTAGCGGCCATACAAACGATCTTGCGTCAAAGCTCTACATAATCCACGAGGAACTGGCGAAAAAGAAGTTTCCCGATCTGGACTATCAGGATTATTTGACTAACAAACACGAAAACAAACCAGTGCAAAAGTACCTGGAAATTGGTGTGCGGTGGGGCGATGCACTCGCATTGGCAACAGCAGACTGTGAGGCGATTGCAGTGGACCCGGAACCGGCTATTCGTAGACCAATCCGGGCTGATCATACCATTCACAGTGTGACCAGTGATGATTTCTTCTTTGAGTATTCAGGTCAGTTCGCAAAGTCATTTGATATGGTTTTTGTAGATGGCCTGCATGTGGCCAAGCAGGCAACGAAAGACATCTTCAACGCCTTCCGTGTGTTGGCAGAAGGTGGCGAAATCCTGGTGCATGATGTCATGCCAATTGCAATGTCGATTGCAACTCCTGAGCAAAACACCCGTTTTTGGACGGGTGACGTTTGGAAAGCAGCCGGTGCTTTTTGTGATGAGGGTGCCCCCTACAAGTTCGAGTTTGTCCCAGCTTTTCCTACGGGCTTGTTCCGCATTTATGATGTTGATCCGTCATTTGTTCCTGACGCTCACGCAGTCATGAACAATCTGCGCAAGCTGGAGAGGCAGCGCTTCCCGAATGCGCAAGCCTTGTTGAATTACCTGAATGCCCTTGGCGCCCTTGGCGAGAGCTAATGCTTACCCTGTAAGCTTTTCGGCATGGCTTCAGAGACAAAAAAAGGGACATTGCGGTTATGCAATATCCCTTTTTTTGAAATGGGTTGAATTAGGCAGCGATACGTTTTTTGGCTGCAAAATACTGTTCTGCAAGCTGATCAACAAACTCTGCAGTAGTTTGCACTTTGTCGATCGCACCGATGCCCTGGCCACAGCCCCAAATGTCTTTCCATGCCTTTGATTTTTCACTGCCCCCGGAGCCAAAGCTCATTTTCGATGGGTCGCTTTCAGGTAGATTGTCGGGGTCCATACCAGCGTCAATAATTGATGGTTTCAGATAGTTGCCATGCACACCTGTGAACAGGTTGGTATAGACAATGTCGTCCGCTGCATAGTCAACGATGGACTGTTTGTAGCGCTCGTCGGCGTTGGCTTCTTTGGTAGCGATAAACGCGGAACCGATATAGCCAAAGTCGGCGCCCATGGCTTCGGCGGCAAGCACTGCGTCGCCTGTCGCGATTGAGCCTGAAAGGGCGATTGGGCCGTCAAACCACTGGCGAATTTCCTGGATGAGGGCAAATGGTGACGTAGTGCCCGCGTGGCCACCCGCACCAGCTGCTACAGCGATCAGGCCGTCGGCGCCTTTTTCAACCGCTTTCTTAGCAAACTTGTTGTTGATGATGTCATGAAGAACAATGCCACCATAGGAGTGGATTGCCTCATTCACCTCAACACGTGCACCAAGCGAAGTGATGATGATAGGCACTTTGTACTTAACGCACATGTCCACATCATGCTGCAGCCGGTCATTGGAGCGATGCACAATCTGGTTTACGGCAAACGGCGCTGCTGGCTTGTCCGGGTTCGCCTGGTTGTAGGCATCCAGTTCTTCTGTGATGCGCTGAAGCCATTCCTCAAGCACGGGGCCGGGGCGTGCGTTCAGTGCAGGGAAAGAACCCACGATGCCTGCTTTGCACTGTTCAATGACAATGTCCGGGTTTGAAATAATAAAAAGCGGTGAACCGATCACCGGAATACGCAAATTCTGAAGCTGTTCTGGCAGGGCCATGTCGCTCTCTCTCCTTAGTGAGCCCGAATGCGCACCCAATTGGCACGCAGGGGCAGAAACTCATGCCAAAGGAAATTAGACCACAAGACCACACAGTCCAGAAAATAACTCAGGTGTCTTGTTTGAGAAGGGTGTTGAACTCTTCAATTACTGCCTCTCGGTCATTCGCCAAGCGCTGGACAAATTCTGGTGGCGTATTGGTCTGAGTGTCGTGTTCCGCGCTCCATGCGGTGATGTCGAGCATGAGCGGCAAAAGGCCTCGGCCTTTTTCTGTCAAAGTATAGAGGCGCTTAGACCTATTCTTTGGATCAATCGACTTTTCGATCACACGGCATTCCTCAAGGTGCTTCAGTCTTTGCGAGAGGATATTGGTGGCAATTCCTTCTGCGGAAGAGAGAAGCTCCCCGAATGTCCTTTTGCCCTTGAACATGATATCGCGGATGATCAGAAGGGACCATTTGTCCCCGACAGTTTCGAGGAGAAAATTAATCGGGCAGTTAGATCTTAAGTGCTCTGAAGTATTGGTCATCACCCCTTATAGGCGTTTCCACTTGCAAAATGCAAGTTGCGGAGTCACTATTCACTTGCAAAACGCAAGTGGATGAATTGGGTGAGGTTATGAGGTTGCTAAAAGAGTTTGTCGTCGGGCGACCGGGATTGATTGCCGGGGTCATTTTTTTTCTTGCCACTACGGTGTGGTATTTACCAACAGAGGCGCCACTGAGCGCCGAAGAAGTTGACGCTTATATGGAGACCTATCAGCGGCAAATGGAGCAGTATTCCGTCCGGCACGACACCCAGGCGCTCAGACAACTGCTCATGGAAGACGACGGCGCAGCATTATACACCGTCAACCTGTACAAATTTCATGACCGTGCAGCCTATGTCACCGGGTCTGATTTCGCGGGCTCCGGCGAAGAAGCTTACAGCCGGTTTAGCGCAGTTATGGTCAAGCTATTGGCTGCACGCGCTTCCCACCCTATATTTGGCAGCAACTGGTCAGACCCTGGCGCGTCCGGTTGGGACAGAGTGGTTATTGTGCGATATCGCAGTCGCCGCGACCTCGCTAACTTGTTTGCCACCAATGAATTTGCCCTGGCATCCGAACACAAATGGGCAGCGATAAAGCACAATGAACGCATGATTGTTCAGGCCGTTCATCTTCCCGAAGGGCTTTTGGCAGTTGGCATACTGTCATTGCTGGCAGCGTTATTGGTCCGAAGTATAACGTTTACCACCCGGCTTATAAGCCAAGTAACTGCTTCACGTCGCCGAAGGCGCTGATCGCTTTGTCAAGGTCAGCGCGCGTGAGGGCTGCCGACATTTGCGTCCTGATGCGCGCTTTGCCATTTGGTACCACGGGGTACGAAAACGCGACCACATAAATACCGCGTTTCAGCATCTCATCCGCAAACTTGGCCGCTGTCGCTGCGTCATATAACATGACAGGCACAATTGGGTGCTCACCCGGCAGAAGGTCAAAGCCAAGCGCTTCCATGCCGCTTCGAAAATAGCCTGTGTTGTCTGCCAGCTGTTCGCGCAGGTCGTTTGACTGCGTTACCAGTTCAATCGCTTTGATCGCGCCCGCCACAACAGGCGGCGCAACCGTGTTGGAAAAGAGGTAAGGACGCGAGCGTTGGCGCAACAGTTCAACAATTTCCTTGCGACCGCTTGTGTAGCCACCAGATGCTCCACCGAGCGCTTTGCCAAGCGTACCGGTGATAATGTCGACCCGGTCAATCACGCCGCAATGCTCGTGTGTGCCTTTACCGCCTGTGCCGACAAACCCGGTTGCGTGGCAGTCATCAAAATGAACCAGCGCGCCGTATTGGTCTGCCAAATCGCAGATTTTATCGAGTTGTGCGATATAGCCGTCCATCGAGAACACGCCGTCGGTGGTGATCAGTTTGTAGCGCGCGCCGGCTGCGTCTGCTTCTTTCAGCTTGGCCTCAAGGTCGTCCATGTTGTTGTTTTTATAGCGGTAGCGCATGGCTTTCGACAGACGCACACCATCGATGATGCTGGCGTGGTTGAGCTCATCAGAAATAACGGCATCTTCAGGACCCAAAATGGTTTCAAACAGGCCGCCATTGGCGTCAAAGCAGCTTGGGTAAAGGATAGTATCTTCGGCGCCCAGAAAATCGCTTAAAACATCTTCAAGCTGTTTGTGCAGTGTTTGTGTGCCGCAAATGAAGCGCACGCTTGCCATACCGTAGCCCCAGTCTTTGAGACCCTGCATGGCGGCTGCATTCACGTCCGGGTGCTGTGCAAGGCCAAGATAGTTGTTAGCGCAAAGATTGATCACTTGCGCGCCGTCCGAAATGCCGACACTCGCACCCTGCGGTGTGGTAATCTGGCGTTCGTTCTTATAAAGGCCCGCTTCGTGGATGCCGCTGATTTCACCAGCCAAATGGTTTTTGAAGTTTCCGTACATAGCGTGTCCTTATGCTTCCCAATTCAGCACAACTTTGCTGGCGTTACCCGCGTTCATCAGATCAAAGCCCTGTTGAAACTCACTGTATGGCAGGCGGTGAGTAATCACTGGCATGATATCCAGCCCGTTTTCGATCATCACAGACATTTTGTACCACGTCTCATACATTTCCCGACCATAGATGCCTTTGAGCGTGAGCATGTTGAAAATAACGGTTTCCCAATTGATGTCCGCACCCTGTGCCGGAATGCCAAGGATGGAGACCTTGCCGCCATGGCACATATTTTCAATGAGATCATTGAACGCCATGCTGTTGCCGGACATCTCCAGCCCGACATCGAAGCCTTCACTCATGCCAAGCTCAGCTTGAACATCTGTTAGCTTTTCATTGCGCACATTTACAGCACGCGTTGCCCCCAGTTTTTTTGCAAGCTCCAGGCGCTCGGGGATAACGTCCGTAATCACCACATGGCGCGCACCTGCATGCCTGCAGACGGCAGCCGCCATGGCACCAATTGGGCCGGCGCCCGTTATCAACACGTCTTCGCCCAGTAAATCCCACTGAAGGGCGGTATGGACGGCGTTGCCAAGAGGGTCAAACAAGGAAGCTATGTCTAGATCGATACCGTTTTTGTGTTCCCAGACGTTTGACATCGGCAATGAAACATATTCGGCAAAGGCACCTGGTCGGTTCACACCAACACCGCTGGTAAAAGCACACAAATGCCTGCGTCCCGCTAAACAGTTGCGGCAACGACCGCATACAACATGACCTTCGCCTGAGACAATTTGCCCAGGATGGAAATCATTGACGTTGCTGCCAACGTCGACAATTTCGCCAACAAATTCGTGGCCAACCACCATGGGTACAGGAATGGTTTTTTGCGCCCACTCATCCCAGTTGTAGATGTGCATGTCGGTGCCACAAATGGCGGTGCGTTTCACTTTGATGAGGACATCATTGATGCCTACTTCAGGCTCTGGCACATCCTGCAGCCAAAGGCCAACATCTGCTTCTTGTTTAACGAGTGCTTTCATGTCGGAAACCCATGCTTGAAGCGCAAAATACTATGGCTCTATTGCCCGATGGAGACTATGCGCGCAAGCCAAATCGTTTCATTTGTAACCAAATATATGTGATCCCTCAGCCCCAAAGGAGGGGGGACGGTGGCTCAATCAGGCCGTCTTTAACACGCAATCCATTCTCACGGTCGTTTTTAAGGAGCATTGGTCCGTCCAGGTCAACATACTTGCATCGCGGTGCAATTGCCATAGCGGGTGCCATGGCGAGAGAGGTGCCTAACATACAACCCACCATCATATCCATGCCATGGAGTTCGGCAGCCGTTGCAAGATCAATTGCCGCCGTCAGGCCACCGCATTTGTCGAGTTTTATGTTAACTACGTCATAAAGAGTTTGCAGATACGGCACATCTGCTGCTGCCATGCAGCTCTCGTCCGCGCATAGTGGTACGGGGCTTTCGAAATCCTTCAAAAGGTCATCTTTGCCGCTTGGCAGGGGCTGTTCGATCAATTTAACATTCAGCTCGGCTAGCTTTGGCGCAAGATCCCGAAGCATGTCCATGGTGAGCGCTTCATTTGCGTCCACAATAATGGCTGCGTCCGGGCGCGCCTGATGAACAGCCGCAACGCACTCCAATGCGCCTTTGTCGGCCAGCTTCAGCTTTAACACCGGGCTTGGTGTCTCCGCCGCCTTTGTTGCCATGTTGGCTGGCGTGTCGATGCTAAGCGTAATCGCTGATGTCACCGGTTCGGCTAAACTGGCGGTAAGCTCATATATGCTTTTGCCTGTTCGTTTGGCCATCAAGTCCCAAAAAGCACAGTCCAATGCGTTACGTGCGCCGCCGGCGGGCAATATATCCATCAACAGATCACGAGTAAGCGGCTCTTTGTGTTGCATCAAAAAGGCTTCCAGCTCTGCACGCATGGTCGCGGCTGTTTCGCCTTTATAGTTGACGCCAGCGGCCTCTCCGCGGCCGATCGCACCGCCATGTTCAAGTGTGATGGTTAATACTTCTGTGGTATCGCATTGCCGCCGGGATATGACAAAAGGGACCTTCAGATCCCAAGTTTCAATGTCAATTTTATAGTTGATCAAAGTTAGCTGCCATTTGCGCTTGGACCTTGCCAGCGATCAACCAGTCCGGTTTCAAGATCAAACAAATCCAGAACCCGCCCTACGGTATGATTAACGATGTCATCGATGGACTGTGGTTTTGTGTACATGGCTGGCATGGGCGGGGCAACAACAGCCCCCAGATGATTGGCTTCCATCATCAGTTTGCAGTGACCCGCATGCAGCGGCGTTTCCCTTGGCATCAGGACCAAGCGGCGACGTTCTTTCAAGGCAACATCAGCGGCGCGCGTCAGAAGGTCGTCTGCGTGGCTGTGCACAATGGCCGACAGGTTTTTCATGGAACAGGCAGCGACAATCATACCGTGTGTTTTGAATGACCCGCTGGCGATGGAAGCACCGACCTGTGCAATGTTGTGCACTTCGTCCGCCATTCCTTCAACGTCTGCAGCCGACAAGTCGGTTTCGATGTTTATGTTCATGCGCGCGGTTTTGGACATCACAAGGTGTGTTTCCACGTCTGCCGCTGAGCGCAGAACTTCCAGCAACCGGATCGCATAAATGACGCCGCTAGCGCCGCCAATGCCAACAATCAGTTTTTTCTTATCGCTCACCACAAAACTCCTTGGTGGGTACCATATAGCGCTTGATGGCGCTGGCAATAGGGTCTATCGAACTTTCTGGGTAGTCGTTGCGCAGCAGGCAATTTGTTAAATGTGAGTTTTAAAATGGCGCAGCCACAAAAAAATCAATTCATTCTAACCATTCGCTGCTGCGATGCGATGGGCATTGTTGCCGCAGTAGCGGGGTATTTAACCAGTAAAAACTATTTCATTGATGAATCCTCGCATTTTGGCGACCCCATCACCGGTAATTTCTTTATGCGAACCGTGTTCTCGGCAGGAGGTGATGTACCTAGCCGGGCTTCGTTTGATGCTGAGTTTACCCCCATTGCAGAAAAGTTTGGTATGACATGGCGGTTCTGCAACCCGCGCATCAAGCGCCGGGTGTTGATCATGGTGTCCAAGTTTGATCATTGTTTGAATGACCTGCTGTACCGCCACAGCATCGGTGCCTTAAACATGGAAATACCTGCCATTGTTTCAAACCATATGGATCTGTCCGGGCTGGCGGCGAGGCATGACATTCCTTTTTTTCATATTCCAGTCAACAAACACACCAAACCGGAAGCTGAGAAACGGCTGATGGATATTGTAGAGGACACGCAGGCAGGCACCATTGTGCTCGCGCGCTATATGCAGGTTTTGTCAGATGACCTGTGCCGACAACTGCAGGGCAGGGTGATCAATATCCACCATTCCTTTTTGCCAAGTTTCAAAGGCGCAAAGCCCTACCACCAGGCCCATGCACGCGGCGTGAAGCTGATCGGGGCAACGGCCCACTATGTAACGCCCGATTTGGACGAAGGGCCAATCATCGAGCAGATGGTAGAGCGCGTAGACCACACGAAAACACCAGAACAACTGGTGGCCATTGGTCGCGACGCGGAGTCGATCGCCCTTGCGCGTGCGTTATCGTATCACCTGGAAGACAGAGTATTCCTGAACGAAGGCAAAACCGTCGTACTCAAATAGGGAAACTAAGTGGCCCAGCCGCCGCTGAAGGGAATGGCCTGGCCAACAAAGAAGTCGCTTTCATCTGACGCCAGAAAAACTGCAAGCGCTGTATCTTCCTCGGCGCGGGCCAATCGACCAAGCGGGACTTCGCGCTTCAGATTTGCCTGGAACTTTGGGTTTTCCTGCATCTCAGGCGGATAGTATGCAGGGTTTTCAACCCAGTTTTGTGCGATCAGGTTCATTTGAATATTGTCGCGTGCCAGTTCAACGCCAACAGACTTGACGTAGGAAATTTGCGCACCTCTGGCTGCGGAATAGGCAGCCAAGCGGCCCATTGCTTTCAAAGACACGGCGCTGCCAAACACGATGATTTTGCCTGCACCGCGTGCTTTCATTTGCGGTGAAACCGCCCTTACCAGTCGGTGAAGCGGGTATACCATCACCTCAAACGCATGCTCAAAATCGTCATCCGAGAGCGCATCTACCTGAGTGCCATATAAGTTTTCTGACGCCAGGTTTGCGACTAAAATGTCGATTTCACCTACAGCTTCGACAATCTCCGAGGGTTTGCCGGGATCTGTCAAAACACTATCGTCCGTGATGACGTCCGCTCCCTCGCGGGTAAAATGCTCTACGGTGGCCGGGCCCATATAGTCATTGGCTTGTGTGATAAGCGCGCGTTTTCCGCTTAGGCGGCCATAAGCAGGCAAAGTCATTGTCAGCTCCCCTTCGCCTGCTTGTAGTCGGTCCGCGTTGTCAAAATACGATCGTTACCGAAGCAAGCTCATTCAGTGTTAAACCAACAATGAAAATGGAGTTGCCACCGCCGGTGTCAATCAACAGGCCGGCATCGCCACCTTGCGTGGTTTCGCTTGCGGCGCTGGTAACATCCGCGACGCTACCAAAATCGGCCAGCGTGTTGGCAAGATCAAGGCTATCTTCGCTTGTGGAAAAATCCTCGATGCGATCCTGGGCGTGGTTGTTGGCAAAAACAAACAGGTCAGACCCTGTTCCGCCGGTCAGCGTGTCATCGCCTCCGCTTGGTCGTAGTGTATCATCGCCGCTACCGCCAAGCACGAGATCCTGGCCATTGCCGGCAAATATTTCATCTGCGCCGGCTTCGCCCCTAATGGTATCCGCGCCATTGCCGCCAAACAGGGTATCGTCACCGTTGCCACCGAATATTTGATCATTCTGGTCACCGCCGAACAACTGGTCGTTGCCTTCACCACCCGCAACGCTGTCTGCACCACCAGAGGCAAAAATGAGATCATCACCGTCTTCCCCCTGCAGCCGGTCGTTCAAAGTAGTGGAGCCATTGTCATTTTGTCCGCCATAGATGGTGTCATTGCCAGCGCCGCCAGCGATGCTGTCATCCCCGGTGCCGCCGCCAAGCTGCTCATGACCTTCACCGCCATATAAGGTGTCGTCGCCAGTGCCCGCAAATGCGACACTGTTGCCAGTACCGCTCACAATCTCGCCGTCGTCCACTCGTCGGTCATTGTCAGCGTCATCAAAACTGCCCGTGATCAAGAGGTCGTTGCCATCGCCGCCAAACAGTGTGTCGCTGGCTGTGCCGTTGACGTTTGCTGCACTCACAGCGAAGTTTAATCCACTGCCAATATAGTTGCCGCCAAACAGAGTGTCGTCGCCAACGCCGCCAGCAACAATATCGGTGCCATTACCGCCCAGAACCAGATCGTTGCCGGCGTCAGTGGCCCCTGCAAACAACACATCATTTCCTGTGCCACCGCCGGCGATATCATTGCCGGAGCCGCCAATCACTGTATCGTCGCCTTGACCGCCAGAAAGTTCGTCGCTGCCGTCGCCGCCCAAAATGCGGTCGGAGCCATTCACGCCGCGAATTTTGTCAAGGCCTGAACCGCCTTCGATCCGGTTATTGGCCGCGTTGCCCACAATAGTATCGTTACCATCGGACGTGATGATGTTTTCAATCACCGTTTCAGGGCTGATGAACACAGTTTCAGAGCGTGAGCCTTCAAGACCTCCAAAGGAATTGAAGTAGTTAACTGTTGTACCAACATCGATAAAGGCACCCCCAAAGGCAGAACTGTCGGGCGACAAGTCGATGCGCACTGCTTCATTGCCGCCGATAATTTGCAGCGTGTCGGTTCCTCCGGTATCGAAAATTGTCTGCCAGTAACGCTCGTTCACATTGAATGTGTATACGTCATCGGTTTCTGGCGTGTTGGGTGCACCATAGATTTGACGAAGGGCCACAATATCCAGATAGCTGAAAGTGGTTTGATACAAATCCACTCGAACAGCGTCAGGAAAGAAGGCTGACGAAAAACTTGGAACCAACAGTGTAAACTCAGCGCCAGCAAACTGGGCTGGAAACTCTGGCGATTCTTCCAAGTCCGCATGTTCTAGTCCAACGGCATGGCCAAGCTCGTGAAGAACGACAAACCTTAACAAGCCATCACTACCAATTCGATCCTCGAATATGGCGATGTCGCTTGCTGCTGAAGACTGTCCTGGAAGGCCTGCAAGACCAATCGTTCTGCCACTGGCAAAGGTGTTGCCGAAAATTCTTAGTGTGCCGAACGATTCACCTTGGTCTTCAACTTCCTGAAACCGGATATTGGCAAAGCCTTCAATTTGCTCCAGCCCACTGCGGAAGAAGCCTTCTGCCGTAGATGAAATGGGAATAGCAAACGGTGTGATATCGTCGTCATCCAGATTGAAAGCTGCGGTGAACTGAGCATTCTCGCCTGGAATGCTGAATGTCAGGTTCACTGTATCGACACCGTTACCATAAGCCCTGAAGAAGGTGAGGGTGTCGATAGCCACATTGCCGGTGTCAGCAACCGAAAACAGGGTGATGGGGTCAGGGCGTGTGCTGAGCGCCGCCTCTTCCACAAAAAGGGTATAACTGCCTGTATCTGTGAGGCTCACGTTATCAAAATGGCTCGCGCCGACAAAATATGTGCCAGACACTGTTGGCGTGAAGGTGATCCGGCTGTTGGTTGAAACGCCGCCATAGTCATTGCTGTTGGCAACAGCGATACCATTTGCATTGAAAATGCCTGTCAGGAACGGGTCAATCAATGTGCCTTGACCTGTTCGGCTTCCTTCAAGGTCTATTTGATAAGTAACCCCAGCCTGCAGCTGGACAGCAAAGAAATCAACATCTCCCTCTTCTTCAATGGTTCCAGTGGCACTGCTGCCGACTGTCACGCTGAGGTTTGTGTTGATGTTCCCTAAGGGTTCGTCGTCCATACATACTCCCGACCTAAAGATGCCCCTTCACGTACGACTGCACCACATACTGTGCCATTCGTTTATCTGGCATCAACCTTAATCAGGCATGAACAAAGAAAAACAGTCACGCCGGGTCACAATGTTGTGCCCGGCGCGCATCAGGTAAGTTTGGGACTTAATCCTCAGGAGGCGAGGAGTGTTGTTTCCGCCTGGGCAGAGCGGACTGTTATAATCTGGCGAATTTTGTTCAGGAGCACAGTAGCATGCTGGTCTTCAAGGTCTGAGCAATCCAGCTCGATCCACTGAAGGCCATCGTTGGTTTTGCGTGCCGATAGCGTGTCACAGACCATTCCGCGAATGGTGAACAACTCAAGCACACGGGACAAAGTACTAGTTTCGAGCTCGGCCTGCACCGAAAAGCGGGTGCGGCTGTTTCCTTTCATAACCATTTTAGGCTCCTTAGTTCGCTGACGGTGCAAAGCTATCGCGCCTGCCGTGAAAAAGGGTTCCTAAAGTTGCGGTCTTGTGCGAAGATGTGGGAAAATATTTCGGAATACAGCCAAATAATGAGACAAATTTGTGGACATTGACAAAACAGACGCACGCATTCTCGATTGTTTGCAAGAAGATGCCAGCATGTCACTGAACGATATTGCGGATTTAGTTTCGTCCAGCCGGTCGGCGGTATGGCGCCGGATTCAAAAAATGGAATCGGAAGGCATCATTAAAAAGCAAACCATCCTGCTTGATGCCCCCAAGGTCGGGCTGGGGGTGATGGTATTTGCGCATATTAAGATGCAGGCCCAGAACCGCGATAGCTTGCCAGAGTTTATTGAGCGGGTTGGTAGTTTCCCTGAAGTGATGGAGTGTCATACGCTGATGGGAGATATTGATTTTATTTTGAAGGTGCAGGTTCGTGACGTTCAAGCTTACGAAGAATTTTTCTGGAATCATTTGTCAAAAATCGATGGTGTCCGGGAAATCAGCTCATCAATCGCCCTGACAGCCGTGAAGAACACCACCAGTTTACCCGTCCTTCACCACGTATCCTGAAGTAGCCACCAGATATGAATTGCCCGTCGTCGACCTCTGGCCTATAGCCTGAAAGAGTTTTCGGTAGGGATCGTTCATGCAGCAACATTCAACGTGTTTGGCTTCAAACTATGTGACAGAATATGTGTGGCATCGAATTTTGGTTGCTGCGATGTGGCCAGTCATGCCGAGCCGAAGATGTCTAGTATGGATGCCTGGCCCATGAATGCGCGCAGGCTCATGCTGCAGGGTACGGGTTCTGATGTTGGTAAATCAGTCCTTGTTGCGGGCCTGTGTCGGGTCTTCAAAAATCGTGGCCTGTCGGTGCTGCCTTTCAAACCGCAAAACATGTCCAACAATGCCGCTGCGACCATTGAAGGCGGCGAGATTGGCCGCGCACAGTGGTTGCAAGCAATTGCGGCAGGCGCAGAACCCCATACCGACATGAACCCTGTGCTGATAAAGCCTGAATCTGACAAAGGCGCCCAGCTTGTAGTGCAAGGCAAGGTACAGGGCTCTATCCAAAGCGGTTATTATCGCAAGCACAAAGCTGAGCTTTTAGATGTGGTGCTATCAAGCTTCGAGCGCCTCAAGCGGGATGCAGACCTTGTGCTGGTGGAAGGTGCAGGTAGCCCGGCAGAGGTCAACTTGCGCGCTGGTGATATTGCAAACATGGGTTTTGCGCTGCCAACACAAACGCCTGTTGTTCTCGTTGGCGACATCAACAGAGGCGGCGTCATCGCAGCAATCGCCGGCACTCACGGGCTGTTACCACTGGCAGAACAAGCGCTTGTTCGCGGCACCATCATCAATCAGTTTCGCGGCGATGTTTCGCTGTTTGATGAGGGATTGCGAGCCATAGAGGACAAAACTAACTGGCCCAATTTTGGGGTTGTTCCTTTTTTGCGCTCCATCCGTGAATTGCCAGCAGAAGATGCGGTTGTTCTTGACACTCGGGAGGGCAGCGATACTGGCAAAAAGCTGGTAGCCGTGCCAATGCTGCCGTCCATTTCAAACTTTGATGACCTAGACCCATTGGCTGCAGACCCGGATGTTGATGTAGAGTTTTGCCGACCCGGCACACCCTTGCCGCAGGAGGCAGATTTGATTGTGCTGCCAGGGTCAAAATCAACCATTCGTGACTTGAGGTTTCTAAAGGCAGAGGGCTGGGCAACAGACGTGCTGGCGCATGCCCGAGCTGGCAAACCTGTTCTGGGGCTTTGTGGTGGCTATCAAATGCTGGGGACCATTGTTCGCGACCCTGACGGGATAGAGGGGCCGGCCGGAGAAGAGGCGGGGCTTGGCTTGCTGGATGTGGAAACAATATTGGAATCAGTCAAATAGGTGCGCGTCTCCGAGGCGCATTGCACCACACTCGGGTGCCAAGTCTCAGGTTATGAAATTCACATGGGGCAAACCACCCCGGGAAGTAGAGCAATCGAATTCATTGCTGGCGAAGGACGAATGCTGGGTGCGGCGACTGTCGATGGAAGAATTGCAGGCACCTATATGCACGGCGTGCTGAATGCAGGAGAATTCCGATCAGCCTACTTGAGTGATATTTTGGGCTTGCGGGGACCGCGCGTTGATCACCTTGACCGCATTAACACCACACTTGATACAGTTGCCGAAGCGTTAGAATCATGTCTTGATATCGAAGCTCTTTGGCGCGCATCGGAGACATAACATGCATGACTTGATCATCATCCTTGATTTGGCGGGCGTGTTTGTTTTTGCGGTCAGTGGCGCACTGGCGGCTATTCGCAAAAGTATGGACATGTTTGGTGTGGCGGTGCTCGCCATGATGCCAGCGATTGGCGGCGGTACCCTCAGGGATCTAACGCTTGGCGAACCAGTGTTTTGGGTCGCAAACACGGGGCCCATATGGGCAGCGCTTGCCGCAGCGGCAGCCAGTTTTTTCTTTGCACGCTTTATCGAAAGCCGCCTGCGGTTTCTCACATGGGCCGATGCGGTTGGCCTGTCGCTCTTCTGTGTAACGGGCGCTGAAAAAGCGCTTGAGGTTTCCGGCAGTGTGCTGATCGCCGCCATGATGGGTGTTGTAACTGGCGTGGCGGGTGGCATCATTCGGGATGTTATTTGTAATGAAATCCCGATTGTGATGCGGCGTGGTGAAATTTATGCCACCGCGGCCTTTATCGGTGCGGGCGCTTTTTGTGCACTGGTTTATGCCGGGGTGCCGGAAACTTTTGCAGTTTGGTTGGCAATGGCGAGCGCCTTTGTGGCGCGCGCCGGCGGAATTATGCGCGGCTGGTCTTTGCCAACCGCGAAATAGACTAGAACGAGACCACGTAGCCTTTTTTCGGGCTGGCGCTGCCGTCCAATACCGCGCCGTAGATGCGGGTCATGGCCTCTTCGCCGCTTTCTTCCACAACTTCAACCCAGTCGTCGGCGCGGGAAACAAATTCGACCCAGCTTTCAGCCACTTTCTGTTGCAGACCAGCATTGCCCCACTCGGCAGAGCGTTTCTGAGCTTGTGCGGGCGCGAAAAAGAGCGAAGGTTTCGGGCCTTTCAGGTCTTCGTTGCTACCCATCTGATCCCAGTTGGTTGCCCCGACCGAACAGCTATATTTCAGCTCGTTGTCGAAGTGTGCATGAATGCGGGCGCGCACGTCGCCGTTCCCGGCCATGTCCACATAAACCGTGGGCACACTGCCATCGAGCGTCTCAATGTCGCCGTAGGCCAGGGTTTCGTCATAAAGACCCATGCCGGATACAAATTCAATGTTGCCCGGAGACGTCAGGCCAATCACCTTAATCCCTTTGCGCTTGGCGAGCTGGAACGCCAATCCGTAGGCGGTTTTTGAAGAAGCACTGGAAAGGATCACCTGTCCTGCGCCAAAGAAACCATTGTCATCCAGAAAATCATCGATCAGGAATGAGGTTGTAAATAGCGGCTTAAACAGCATCTGAATTTCTTCAAGATCAGCTTTGTAACCCGGGTCTCCGGCGCAGCGCGTGTAGAAATTATAAACAGGGCTGAGTTCAGCCCGGTGCGCTTTGCTATCAAATAAACCCGCTGGGGAGTTTTTTGCAGGCGAAACGATCAAATGTGTCGCCATCGGGAAATAGCCATAATATTTGTCACCGACAGCGACATCATCCAGCGTACTTTCGGCCACGGTCGCGAAGCCCCAAACAGGTACAAACCCGAAACCCTCTGGGGCCGGGAAAAAATTCCAGTATTTTAGAGGTGAGTCGCCAAAAGCAGCATAGGTAATGTTGTTTGCGGTAAATGCGAAACGCTCTAGCTCAAAACGAATTTCGCCAGCTTCGAGCGCACGTGTTGCTGCGTCACAATCAGAGTTGAATTGAGTTTTGCTGATATCGGCCTTGCTGACCATTAATTCTGCGGCTGCCATGCTATCCTCCCGTCAGGTTGCCATAGTCACCATGTAGCGCTGACAACAAAGAAATCAAAGATAGCTATTAGATTTAATTACGTACAATTCTTGGCGAGGGAACAATAATTCGGCATAGTAAGCGCGGGGGCGCGGAAAGGGAGTTTTTCATGGATTTCTTTAATGACGAGTCCATCAACTGGGATGAGTTGATGACTCAAGGTATAGACCTTGGGCTGTTGATACTGGGTGCAATTGTTGTCCTGGTCATTGGTGTTTGGCTGGCAGGTGTTGTTGAAAGGCGGCTTTCGGCCCTTTTTGCCAAAAGCAGCAAAATTGACGACACGGTTTCTGCATTTTTGGCGAGCCTGGGCAAATATATCGTTCTGATATTCACAGGTATCGCACTCCTTGACCAATTTGGCGTTGAAACCACAAGCCTTGTTGCGCTGCTTGGTGCAGCGGGCCTCGCGATTGGCCTTGCATTACAGGGGACGCTCTCAAACCTGGCGGCAGGCGTGATGCTGCTGATCTTTCGCCCGTTCAAGATTGGTGATTTTATTACCGTTGGCGGCGAGTCAGGTTCAGTGAACGCTATTTCGCTGTTCACGACGCAGCTGGACACGCCAGATAATGTGCGCATCACGATTCCAAACGGGAATGTGTGGGGCAGTGCCATCACCAATTTCAGTTTTCATGATACCCGCCGCGTGCAGGTGGTGATTGGTATTGGGTACGATGATGATATCGACAAGGCCATGGAGACCATCAAGGGGATAGTCGAGGCCGATGAGCGCTGCCATAAAGACCCGGCTCCTGTGATTGCGGTGTCGGCACTTGGTGACAGCGCCGTTGATGTGATGCTGCGGGTTTGGTGCCAGTCCGGAGATTATTGGCAACTGAATTGGGATCTTTTGAAGGGGATTAAGGAAGCCTTTGACGACAAAGGAATCAATATTCCTTACCCAATTCGCACGGTATACAGCGTCACCGAATAGTAGTTCGGGTTGTTACTATATAACAAAAAAACACGTTATATAGTAACGAGTTAGGCGTATTTTACCCCATAATTCTAATCTAAAGTTCAGATTACGAGAAATTTACCGGCCCGCTTGTTGACAGGCGGGCCGCTTCTTTTAGGGTGCGTGCCGAGCCGCGTGGATGGCTGGTCCGCGCGTTTTGAGTTTATTACGACTGGGAGGGGACCTTGAAACAGTTCTTAAAAACATCCGTCGCGCTTGGTGCACTTATGCTGGCTGCATGTTCTGAAAGCGGTACGGATACAACTGCAAACAATGAAACAACTGTGGTTGCTGAGGCTGCAACCCCTGAACTTGGTACGTGGGGCGTTGACATGACAGCCGCCAAGTCAAGTGTGAAATGGGGCGATGATTTCTTTGCTGCCGCTAATGGTGCATGGCTGGATACTTTTGAAATACCTGCTGACCGTACCGGTTACGGTGCCTTCAATGTTCTGGCGGACCGTTCGCGCGATCGCACCAAAGAACTGATTGACGAGCTTGCGGCAGGTACATTTGAAACAGGCTCTGTCGAACAGAAAATCAGCGACTATTACAACAGCTATATGAATGTTGACGCTGTTAATGCACGTGGCATTGAGCCACTGCGCCCCGCGCTTGCTGCGATCGATGAAATTAGTTCCATGGAAGACCTTGTTCGTGCCTTTGGCCGTGAAGGCATTGATGGCACATTGTCGCCGATCAGCGGGAACATTGGTATTAACCGCGGTAATCCGGACGAATATGTGTTGAACATGGGGATTGCGGGTCTCGGCCTCCCAGACCGCGACTATTACCTGCAGGACACTGAGCGTTTCACAAATTTCCGTGCGGCGTACAAAGCGCACATCGCTGAAATGCTTGGTTTTGCCGGTATTGAGAATGCTGAAGCAAAGGCCGATGCTATCATTGCGGCTGAAACCAAAATTGCGGAAAAAACCTGGCCGCGAGCAGATCGACGAAACCGCGATAAAACATTCAACCCGATGACGTATGATGCATTCAAGGCTGAATACACTGGCTTTGACTGGGATATGTATTTCTCGGCAGGTGGCATTGAAGGGCTTGAAAGCCTGAATGTTTCCCATCCGGATGCGGTTGCTGCCGCTATCGAACTGGTGAAAGAAATTTCCCTTGATGATTGGAAGGCGTACCTGGCGTACCATCTCATCTCCAACCATGCGGCTGTTCTTTCGCAAGAGATTGATACGGCCAATTTCAACTTTTTCGGTAAGACACTTCGCGGTCAGCAGGAGCAGCAAGACCGTTGGAAGCGCGGTGTGCAGCGTGTTGGTGCCCGCGCCGCGCTTGGTGACGCGATCGGTCAGGTGTATGTTGAGCGCTATTTCCCGCCAGAAGCCAAAACACAGATGGTTGAGCTTGTTGAGAATTTGCGTACTGCCCTTGGGCAGCGCATTGATGGTCTCGACTGGATGGGCGATGACACCAAAGTGGAAGCCCGCAAAAAGCTTGCGTCCTTTAATCCGAAGATCGCTTACCCAGATGTATGGCGCGATCTGTCGTCAATCGACATTGTTGCGGGTGACTTGTTCACAAATGCGACGAACATTCGTGCATTCAACTATGCGGATCAGCTTGCGCGCCTTTCCCGGCCGACAAACCGTGACGAGTGGTTCATGACACCGCAAACGGTGAATGCTTATTATAACCCTCAGTTCAACGAAATTGTTTTCCCGGCAGCGATCCTGCAGCCTCCGTTCTTTGACCCGAATGCAGACGCTGCGGTGAACTATGGTGGCATCGGTGCTGTGATCGGCCATGAAATGGGCCATGGGTTTGATGATCAGGGGTCCAAGTCTGATGATCGCGGCGTCCAGCGTAATTGGTGGACTGATGCCGACCGGGCCAACTTTGAAGAAAAGGCTGATGCGCTTGTGGCTCAGTACAATACCTTTGAGCCGGTGCCTGGCCATTTTGTGGACGGTCGCTTTACGCTGGGCGAAAACATAGGTGACCTGGGTGGCCTATCAATGGCCTATCACGCCTACAAGCTTTCGCTTGGCGGCAAGGAAGCACCGGTTATTGACGGCCTGACGGGTGACCAGCGCTTTTTCCTGGCTTGGGCGCAGGTTTGGAAGCGCAAGACCCGCGAAGCGACAGCGATCAACCTTTTGAAGGCGGATCCCCACTCTCCGGGTGCGTTCCGGGTCAATGGTGTCGTGCGCAATATGCCTGAGTGGTATGAAGCCTTCGGTGTAACAGAAAATGACACCATGTATCTTGCGCCGGCAGACCGTGTAGCCATCTGGTAATGCGGCAAACAAATTGAAGAAAAGGCCGGCCCTTTGGGTCGGCCTTTTTTTTGATCTTGCGTTTCTTTTCAGGTCACTGCGTTCACAATTTGGGTGTGGGCAAGATCATGAAAGGAAATGTCGTACGGGTGAAATAACCACATCAAAAAGCGTGACTAGACTGAAGGCAGAAGTAGAGGGGGTGCTAGGAATTAGGGATTTCTACACCATGAAGCACGTGGGTGATATTCTGAACCTGAGTTATGACATTCGCCGATTGATGGATGATATCAACAGGTCAGCCGAAGAACTTGAGCAAGGCGTTGATAGTGTTTCAGCGCTTGCAGAACGCATCAAAAAAAAGCGGCCGCATGTAGCGATTTTTGCAATCGGTCTTTGGAAAAATACGCCGGCAATGGTTCCGTGGTGCGTCACTCAGAAGTGTACCTGGCTGAACTTCTGCAAAACATCAAAGACCAGCTTCAAACGGATTACGGTGACGCTGTCGTATTTGATATTCACTGTGTGCCTGACTGTTCGGACAGGTTGGATAAATCTGGCCTGCACAAGCTATTGCACAGTCTGTTGAAACATGCCGCTGACGCAACAATCGCCTCTGAAAGTGAGCAGATGGTGTCTGGAGTTGCTTCGGTTTAGTGGAGAGCCATTTCAGTTAATTGGCTATCGTCCTTTCCTTCTGTATGGGGGATTTATAGCCGATTGTCGAGTGCTTGCGCACTGGATTATAAAAAGCATCAATATAGTGTCCGATCCTTGTTGTTGCCTGTTCCCGTGTCTGGAAGCTTGTTTGCCACACCAGCTCGACTTTGATTGTTTTGAAGAAGCTTTCAGCGACACTGTTATCATAGCAATTGCCTTTCCCTGACATGGATCCGCGCATGCCATGATATTTGAGCTTTTTTTGATACTCGTAGGAGCAATATTGACTACCGCGATCGCTGTGATGGATCAGGCCAGGTGATGGATTGCGCAGCATAATTGCCTTGTCGAGAGCGCTGATGGCAAGCTCTTTCTTCAACCTGTCACTTGTTGCCCAGCCCACAACCCTGCGGGCATACAGATCAATGATGACGGCCAGGTAAAGCCAGCCTTCCGCTGTCCAGATATAACTGATGTCCCCAGCCCACTTCCGGTTGGGCGCTGCGGCTGTAAAATCCCGCTCAAGCAGGTTGGGATAAACCGGGTTTTTGTGGTCGCTATCTGTTGTCCTTTTGAACCGGCGCTTCTGTCTGGCTTTCAGCCCGTCTTCCCGCATCAGGCGGGCAACCCGCCTGCGGCCAACAGGTAATCCCTGTTCCTGCATTTCAACCGTCATGCGCGGGCTGCCGTAAGTCCCATTCGACTGATGGAACAGGCACTTGATATAGGCCAGATATCGCCTGTCGTCCTGCGCCCGTTTGCAAACAGGGCGTCCTCTCCATGCATAATAGCCGCTGACACTGACACCTAGTAACCGGCAGGCCCTGGAAACAGGCAGGCACGCTTCCTTCGCATCAATAAGCGCAAACCTCATCGACTTTCCTTGGCGAAGAAAGCCGTGGCCTTTTTTAGCAGGTCGCGCTCCGCCCTGAGGATCTGGTTCTCACGGCGAAGACGGGACAGCTCCTTCTCTGAACTCTCCTCACTGGTAGCAACTGGGCTATCATCATCCCGAAACTCACGCCGCCATGTGTTCAGTGTCGATCGGCCTATACCAAGGTCAGAGGCAACCTCAATAATCGTCAGACCGCTTTCATAACTCAAGCGAACCGCTTCCCGCTTAAATTCCTCAGTATAAACCCTGTGGGGTGAAGACATAAAACATACTCCTCATCATAATCAGATTATTCTGAGGCTCTCCACTAAACCGAAGCAAGTCCAGTCAGTTTTTGTGCACAGGCGAGGCCACGACTGGAAAATCGACGTGAGAGACAAAGGTGCCGGCCTTGACGAGCGACTGGTGCGCCAGTTTGCAGAAAGGGCCAATGAAGTTGCCCTGCGTGGTGGCACTTATCGCGATTTGGGATTGCCTTCACTATTTGCCTTGGCAACCGAAATGGGCGGGCGGTTGGCGCTCAAACATACTGGCAAGCACGGCAGCGCATTTCGCCTTTCGCTGCCCAGCAGCAAGCCGCTGGAGGGAGTTGCTTTAACATCCAAAATCTAGGTTTCGTGCTGGTACATTCCGTGACCCCGGAACAGCACGTCCCACGAGGCGCGCCGATCCCCCCAACTTTCGGTGCGCCTCATTTTATTGCGGTGACAGAGATCGCGGTGGTTCAGTCGAACTTATTGGGAAAGCGTCCGGCTTCCTTGCGTAGGCGCGCCGGTGTTATGCCAAGCACCTTTTTAACCGTTGTTGTCATGTGGCTTTGTGAGGCAAATCCACAATCATAGGCAATTTGAGCCAAACAAAGGTTGCCGTTGATCAGAAGGTTTTTGGCTTTGTGTGCGCGCCGATACATAACATAGGCGTGCGGCGCCATGCCCACGGTTTCTTTGAAACGGCGAGAGAAGTGATAAGGGCTCATTGCCGCAATTTTGGCCAGCACATCAAGCGACAAATCATGATCAAGATGGCATTCGATATAGTCGACCGTTTCCCGGATGCTTTTGGGTGGCAGTTTCGCAAACTGGGACGGATTCTGTTTTTCGCCGTGTTTGGAAAAACGTCGTAGAAGCGTTTCCGAGAACAAGAGCGCCCAGCCATCCAATGCCAGCTTTCCAATATTTTCTTCGCCGAAAACCGAGGCATAGGCCGCGTTCAAAAGATTGATCATGGATTTGTCATGCGCATTGGTGAAACGCTGCAGGTCATCCAGATCAAAATCCGCTTCAAAAAGCTCGTTCGCAACATCATTTACGAGCGAAGTAGACAAATAGTAGTGGCTGAACGTTACCGTGTCTTCACTGTGCCACACCTGTGGCTCGCGCCAGTCATGCAGGGTGGCGCTGCCCGCCACAGCTTTAATGTCGGGTTCGTCCGAACTCCACACCGGGCCCCCAGCACAATGATGCACAAGGCTCAGGAACTGAGGGTCCGGCTGGGTTACCGATGCCTGCAGGGGTGTACGCCACAAGGTGGCTTTGAGCGCGCCTTTTGTCTCAAGCCCAACGGACTTGATCAGGGCATCAGGAAAGTTCTCCTGGCCATCAAAAGCAACGATGGGGGTCTCGACTGTTGCGTTCGCGATTAAAGCGCGGTGGATGGCATCGGTATTCACGGGCTCTTGCATTGGGGGAACCTTTGACTGAGCACGTGAGTGGGGTACAGGAATTCTGTTGACGCAACCGATCGTGTCGGAAGCGAAGCACAGGCCAAATGCTGGCCGACATGCAATGTCGACGCGTGTGTGACCACAGCTATCCCCCCTACGGACAGCGGTTAAAGCACCGAACCATATCAGGTGCCTATGCGATCTAGCGGTATGATTCCTCGGTCATTCCTCTGATAGCGATGTCAGTATGCGGGTTGCTATAAGGCTAAGTCAAGGAATCCTGCGGTTTTCAGCAAGAAAGTGATAGATGTGAGCAAGACGCTGCAATGTTTTCTGCGCGCATAGGCGTATGGTTAACGTGGTGGCGAGGAATGGGCCCCGAAAGGTAAACGCATGACGCTGTCCTGGATTTTTCTGGGATCAGGCCAAACAGGAATAAGCCGCCCTGAGGATGTTCCGGCATCCATGATCCGCGAGATGAAAACTGTCGCTGAGCACAAAGGGGGCAAAATCGGTTCGCTTGATGTTGCACTTCACCTGCACAATGGCGGGTGTTGCGGCGCAAGCTATGAGATCCAAAGTTTGAAGTCCTCTCGCTGTGCGGCGACGGTCTTCACATGCTGGGGTCAGGCTGGTTGTGAGCATTGGTGGCACACCGCCGTTGAGCGGCAGGAAGGCAATGCACAAGACCCCGGCATCCCTTGCGCCTGTACTCAAACTGAACACCCCCGATTACCTTGGTTGGCACTGGCTGAGTTTTCCGGCGAAGGCAGCTTGACGGCCGAACAAATCGACCTTGAACTTGCCACCGCCTGGGCCTTGATCTCGCTCCATGGTGACAAAAATATGCCCGAAGTGCAGGCCGTTAATCACTATATTGGCGAGACCGAGCAATTGGAGATCCCGCCGGGGTGCTGATGTCCGCTATTCCGAGAAGCGCGGCAGCCACATAAACAAGCTCGCGCCAATAATGCCCACGCCCATTACCCCTGTCAGCAGCAGGATAAAAAGGGCAGTGCGGCGCTTGCCGGCGTCAGTGCCGCGCTTCTTCATGTGGCGGTATAGTTCATAAACGGCGAGCGGCACCAGGAACTGACCAAAATACAGGAACTGAAACGCAGTCATCATTGCCTTTCCACCGCTGACAACGGCCCAGAACATAAGGCCCACGCGCAAAAACCAAACGGAACTTGCCGCCAGGAACATACGAAAGGCCCACTCTGAGTGCACCTGAATGCGGCGGTTGACAGCGTGGTAAAGCGCCATGCCGGCAAAAATCATCGCCAAGACCCCGCTGGTGGATGTTCCAATTTGGCCAAGCAGGCCACCGATGACCGGGTCCCGGGTCCAGGTCATGTATAGGCCGCCCATCACACTCACTACAACGGCGGTCATGTAAATGCGCCCATTAATCCGGTGGAACGCCGGAAAGCGGTCGCGTATCTGCGGCATAATCTGCAGCGGCCCACCGCCAATAATGGCGATCGCCAGCACCAGATGGGCTACCATGGCCGCATTGCCAACAGTGTCGCCCGGAATATAACCATTGGGCAGGTGCGTGGTTTCAAGGGCTGGTGCGCCGCCACTAATCAAAAGTGGCATGTAAAACCCGACGATGTATGCCAGAAACAACCAGTGGCCTGCGGTCGCAACCACAAACCAAGTTGTTGCTGATGTTTTCAGGATATCCCTGGGTTTCGCCTCAAGGGGTTTGGTGGCTGGACGCAGCGCGCCAGCCTCTATGCTCGTTGTCATGATACTATCCTCGTTTTATAGTGTTTTTTGACAGTATTAATGAGGAAAACGCGGCGCGCACATGACCGCAGACATCAAAAAAATGACTTCTGGACCCAAAACCAACCATGTTCAGGCAGAACCCACGGTTGCCGCTGGTTATGCTATGGAACTTATCAATTTCGCTGTGGCGGAAGGCGTCGAAAAATCGGCACTGCTGGCTGGCGCAAACGTCGACTCTGATGGCCTTGCGGACCCTGATGCCCGACTGCCATTTTCAGGCTATGTGTCGCTGATGCGCTCGGCCAAGGCACTAACAGAGGATCCCACCTTTGCGCTCCGGCTGGGGCAGCAGCATGACTTTGACAGTGTCTCCGTTGTGGGCCTGTTGTGTTACGCCGCCCCCACGATGGGCGACTCGCTCAAAGCGCTAAACGAATTTGGCCGACTTGTGGCCGAGTTCGACATGCCTGAACCCGGCAACCGTTTTCAACATGTTGAAGACAGTGAGGGTCTTTGGCTGACGGACACGCAAACGGGCGCGCTTGAGTTCCCGGAGATGACCGAAGAAACCTGGTCGCGTTTCATTGCCGAAACGACGCGCAATTTCCCGGGGTTCACCTTTGCCATTCGCGTGTGTGTGCCGCACCCCGCACCCGCGCATGCAGAGGCGTATGAGCGCTTGTGGCAAGTGCCTGTCACGTTCGGCAGTGACAGGAATGGCATCCTGATCAATGCCGACTGGCCCAAAATCCCGCTGCATAAACCCAACCCCTATGTGTTTGGCATCCTGAGTGAGCACGCCCAGAAACTGATGATGAGCCTTGAGCAGTCAAAAACAGTGCGCGGGCAGGTGGAGGCGGCGCTGATGCCGCTTCTTCATACGCAGAACGCGGGCATGGACAGTATCGCAGGCATGCTCGGCATGAGCCGCCAAACCCTCTATCGCCGGCTTAAAGACGAAGGGGCGACATTTGAGCAGGTGTTTGATGAACTGCGGCACCAGATGGCGATCCACTATCTGAACGGTAAAAAAACCACGGTTTATGAAACAGCGACGCTCTTGGGCTTCTCGGATGCCAGCGCCTTTTCCCGCGCGTTCAAGCGTTGGACCGGCACCAGCCCCAAAAGTTTGAAAGCATAATTGCCGAGGCGTTGTATTGTTACATCTTGATACAATTTCATAAACTTTCTGACGAGTGAGCCCCCACGTTCAGTGCTAGCGTTCGCCCTCACATTCCTTGTGGGAGACGCTTGATGAACCAAAAACTCTGTAAAACCATTTTGGGCTCTACAGGCCTGATGATGCTTATGGCCACTGCTGGCACAGCCTTGGCAGAAGAAGAAAATCAGCACCGTCACAAAAAACCACGCCATCACCATGAAGGGCATCGACCCGCATCGTGCGACTCGTTCGCCCACATGGCGGGACAGGTGGTTGGCAGTATGCGTGACCGCGTGGCAGAAGCGGTTTCCTGTCTGGCAGCTTCTCCTGAAACGGCCGGGGCAGCAGCCGTCGCCTGCGGCGCAGATGCCGCCGTGCAAGGACTGGTTCTGGCATGGAATGATATTGTGAAAAACAGCTCTGCCCATCTGGGCCCGCGTGATTTGACCTATGACACACTAAAGGGAACGGTGCTGGGCTCAACCGAGCGGATTTTCTTCACCAAAATGCCCGTGCCAAAAGGCACAAAAGTCAAATTCAATAAAACCGGTCATAATGGCCATGCAGTTGTGGCCGTTTGCGCCCACAGCACCCAGGACCAGGCGGCTTATAACCGTATGGCTGACTGGAACATCCCCGCGGGCGGCGGCGGGTTCAGCGATGAATGGACCTATAACGGGGAATACGGCGATTATGCTTTCATTGGCGTTCACGTCGCCGGGCGCTCTGCCGCAAAGAAAATATCCTACACAGTGCAACTGGAGGAATAACCCTTGATACGGGGTTATGGGCAGCGCTGTCCCTTATCGCCGTTCATGACCCCGTATCCCCTCGAGTTTATCCCCAGCGCTGTGACCCCGGTCACAGCGCAAATTTGACAAAGTTGCATGATATGCAAACATTGCTCGCAAAGGTTGCGAGTATGTGTCCAGCAGGGTTCTGAGTTTGGCTGGTGTTCAAACTGTGGGGAGGATCAAATGGCAGATACTGGCACACCGCAAAGTCGGCAGATTAATCATAAAACCATGCGCCAAATCGTTGGTGCGATCGCGCTGTTTCTGGCCTTCTTCACTTATTTGCTCTCAGACGTTTATTGGCCGGTGAACTCCATCAGCGCCACCTATTGGACCAATTCTGGCGACTTGTTTGTGGGTTCACTGATCGTTGTGGGCTTTTTTCTGGCGGCCTACAATGGCAAGCATGGTCGTGATCTTGAATATTACATCAGCAAGATTGCGGCTGTGTTGGCCGTTTTTGTTGCCCTGTTCCCAACCGATATTGAATGCACTTCGGACCAGTTAATGGCCGGGCAGGTTTGCCCCGAAATCGACCCACCAACCTGGATTGCGGCGCTTACCGGGTTCTTTGGCACGTCGGCAGATGTAATCCATTATGTGGCCGCCATTCCCCTTTTCATATGCCTGGTTGTGCTGCTGTGGTTTTTTGCCAAAAGAGCCAAGGAAAAAGGCCATCCCGGCCGCGCGCTCGCCTACCGCATTCTTGCCACCGCGATGGTGGTTGGCATGGTAGTGATCTACTTCCTTGTGAAGTCTGTGCTGGGGCGCAGCGACTATATTTTCTGGGTTGAAGGATGGGCCCTGATGACCTTTGGCATCGCCTGGCTCCTCGCGGGGTCCTACAAGAGCGAACCAGAGTAGGGTGCGGGTGAGTAGATTCCCGTAGCAAAACCTAACGAGCCAAGCGGACTATTCTGCCGCTTGCGGCTGCACTTGTGTCGTTTCTGCCTCTGTGCCTTCTTGGCGATTACCACGTCTCTCAGCTGGTCGCTTTACAGGCAGTCTGGATGCCGTCAAAAGCGTAAGTACGCCCAATGTCAGAAGACCCAAGTCTGCAAATCCGGCTACTCTATGGCCATCAGACAATAGGTCAGTCAATCCTCCACCCGTAGAGGCAAAATCCAAGACAGGAAGAAGAGCAAAAATAATCCCGGTCAAACCGAGCAAGTCTCGTGTTGCGCGATAGTCGTTGCGGCGAAAAAACGAATAGGCAATTGAGGCTGCAATCGCAGCAAAATAGGCCCAACCCATGGCAGCGAACCGTGCTTCTTCTGCACCGCCATAAAACCGGTCGAACGCTAGAACAAACGCCGTCGC
Source organism: Kordiimonas sp. (assembly GCA_963921265.3). Classification (GTDB taxonomy): domain Bacteria; phylum Pseudomonadota; class Alphaproteobacteria; order Sphingomonadales; family Kordiimonadaceae; genus Kordiimonas. The sequence goes on along the minus strand of OZ001196.2, from coordinate 1,387,222 downwards.
CAAAGGCACGCCCAGAACGCCGCCGGTAATCACCCGACTGACGCGCCGATAGTAAGCTTTGGATTTGTGCCCTTCTGTGCCGTGCAGGCGCCGCTCAACCCACAGCATTAGACCAAGCCCGGTCATAACCGATAGCGCCAGACCCATAACAAAATAGAACAACTTGAGGGCAATGCCGCCATAGGTGCCATAGTGCAGCGCGCTATAGGAAGCGACCACAGCAATCGGCAGATTGTTTGTATCCAGCGTACCGGTCAGAGGCAGTTCTGCGCCCGTCACTGCATTGCGCGGAATTGTTTCATAGATGGAAAGCTCGGTGTCCGCCTCGTAGGACACTTGCACTTCCGCATTTACGTCGCCCCAGTGCCGGTACACGAGCATCGCAGGCTGACCTTGCACGCTGCCTGACACGGGTAGGTCAATAACCTCTGACGGGGTCAGCATCGGTGCTGAAATGCCCGCGCGTGTGGCTTCTTCACCAATCACGGCGGCGATTAAGGCTTCCTGATCCCCTTTGAGGGTCAAGAAGGCAGTGGCCGGTGCGAGCAGCGTGATAATACCAAGAAAAGCGCCTGTTAGTGCAAACATGCCAAACACAGGGATGCCCCACACACCAATGACTTTATGGCTATCCTGCCACTTCAGCCGCACGGAGCGATAGAAGCGCATGGTGAACATCTCCTTGAAAATCTTGGTATGGATCAAAATCCCGGAGATGATAGACATAAGAAGGATAACGCCCGCCAATCCTGCCAAGGCACGTCCAACGGTTCGCCCGCCAAGTGCCTCCGGCCAATTCAGATCGCGATGAATGCCATAGAGCCAGTCGATCACGCCTTCGCCGCGGACCGGCAGTTCTTCGCCCGTTGCGGCGCTCCAGCGCGCTTCATAAAATTCTGCGGGCTCACCTTCATTTTGAACCGACGTGAAACCGTAATAGTAGGGTTGTGTTTCATTTGGCAGATCGAGCCTGGAAAAAGCCAGTGGGCCTTTCTGAAGCTTGTCCTGAAGCCAAGCGGTGAAGGTTGCGTCAATGTTTACTGGTTCACCAGAGTAAGTGATGCGCCGCGCCGGGTCTTCCCAACTTTGCATTTCATGCTCGAATAAAGCAAAGCACCCGGTGATCGCCACAAAATACATGAAGTAGCCAAGCCAGATGCCGCTTGCGGAATGGAGGTGATACAGTCTTTTATGACGATCTTGCTGCATGGTTTTTCCCTAAACTGGCGACGGCGCAACAAACACAACGACGGCTGACACAAGTGTTGCGGCGATAAGCGTACCTGTTACCCGCCACTGTTTTGCGTCCCAATAGATCCAAACCAAAACCGACGCCCAAATAAGGGGCACGGTGACGGCGTACCAAAGCACATTATTGGCGAAAGACCCTGGCAGAATTTTCAACATCGCAGCACACACAAACAGCGTTGCAACCAGACCCCAGACGATCACACTTGCCTGGCGTGGTTTGCGCCAAGTCCAGAAGGCGATCAATAGAAGAACAATACCTACAATCGCAATTGCCATCAGGACACTCCCAACCCGGACGCGACCAAGGTACCAATGAAAGTAATGGCGGCAAACGCCCCAACACCATGGTGAATTTGACGGCGCCAGTTTGCAATCATCAATCCCAAGAGGCCAAAGGCTGTTATGAACCCAAACCAAATGGGCAGTCCGCGATGAAGGCCTAAGAGCGTGACCATAAACCACATTGATAGTGCCATGAGGGTTAGCCCACCAAAGCGCAGCGCACGCCGCTGCGCCAACTGTTCCTGCCCCCAATTCAAGGTGGCGCGCTTAGGCTCAGCCTCAAACAGTAAAAAGACTGCGAACAGGGCACTTGATGCGGCTGCTATGATGCTGGTCATGCGTGTGCTTCCTAAAAGTCCATGTCAAGTCGGATTGCCCACGTGCGCTGGTCACCCAGGCGGGCAAAATCCTGACCATTTACCCGGTTCAGGGAAGCGAAATAGTCTTCGTCAAACAGGTTGCGCACATAGGCGGAAACGCGAAGGCCTTCCCTGATCGTATACCCAACGCGCGCATTCACAAGTGTTCGGCCATCAATAGTGTTCAGCTCAAAGTTATCCACTTCATTCTGTGCAGACGACTGATAGTTCACATCAACACCGCCAAAGAAGCCGCTTTCGTGGTTATAGTCAAACCCACCATTGAGCGAGAGGCGCGGCGCAAACGGGAACCGATTGCCGTTAAAGTCGGCCTGATTGGTTTCACTTACTGCCAACGCGGGGTTAAAGTTCGGATTGGCAAACTCATCAAATTCGGTCACTGCATACCCAAGGCCTGCATATATCTCGAACTGATCATTCACCCGGTACGACAGATCACTCTCAAGGCCATAAAGTGTTGATGAACCTGCGTTTACAGTTTCGAAAAAGTTCTCAAACGGTGGGGGCAAAGGCTGCGACGTCTGCTGGTTCGACCAGTCCGAATAATAGATGTTGGTGTTCCAGTTCACACGGCCATCAAGCAAAGAAACACGGGACGACAGCTCAAAGTTCCATAAATATTCCGGGTCAAACTCTGCAAGCGAGTTGTCAACAAAGTTAATCTCTGCACCGCCCGCGCGGTAAGCGCGCTGCACAACAAAAGCGAAGGTCGCGTTGGATGCTGCGTTCCAGCGTAAGCCAAACTTGGGCAGCCAGGCGTCGAAGCTTGCATCCGTTGTGTTTTCATCCGTACCGGCCAGTCCCAGCAAAAACTCAAAACCGGGCGGAATGTCGCCCAAAATTTCTGTAACTGTGCTTTGGAAATTTTCCTGGTCCTCACGGTCATAGCGCAGGCCAAACAACAGATCGAACTGATCATTCAGTTTGTATTCGCCGTCCAGGAAACCTGCATAGTTTTTGGCATCCCCAACGCGTGAAGAGGTCCGCCCTATTGAAATGGTGGGTGGGATCGCCGGGTTGATAAGCGAACCAGGTACAACAAACGCATCGTCAAACCCGTCTTCGATGTTCACATAATAAAAGCCCAGACCAAACGACAGGCGGTCATCATTGTACTGGATGCGAAACTCCTCAGAGAAGGCTTCATCATCACCCGTGCGATCAAGTGCCGCAATCGGCAGGGCCGTCAGGTCAAAGTCTTCCTGCCGCACATAATCGGTTGTCTGGAAGGTGGTGATAGACTGCAGCGAAACACGACCACTTACGTCCCACATGGCGTTAACAGACTGGATAAAGGTCTCAGTGCCTTCGCGGCCCGGCGTGTCATAGCCAACTTCACGGATAATCTCGTCCGCGGTCAAAATGGCACCAGGGGTTCCGTTAGTGGCGGAAAGGCCATCTTCGCCTGCGAAGTTTTCTGTGTAGGATGATGTAGAGATAATTTTGAAGTCATCTGTTGGCTGGAACAATAGCTTCAGGCGTGTGTTCCAAAGCTCTGTTGCGTCAGCGTCAGCGTCCAAGAGTGTATTGCGGATGAAACCATCGGTTTCGCGGTATTCTGCTGCTACCCGGAACGCAAGCTTTTCATCAATCAGCGGGCCACCAAAAGCGGCTGCTCCGTGGTATTGGCCATTATTTCCAATCTCTGCGCGGGCTTTGCCCTCCCATTCAAAGCTTGGGTCTTTAGTGCGGATGTAGATGGCACCGGCAAGTGCGTTGCGGCCAAAGTTGGTTGATTGCGGGCCACGGTAAACTTCTACCTGACCAAGGTCCCAGGACCCGAGCGGACCAAAGAATGTGGTTTGGTTGCCGAGAGGCGCATCGTCCACATAGATTGTGAGAGTTGCGCCAGACCCGGCAACACCGCGTTGGTCAACACCCCGGATTGCAAAGCCCAGACCGCCAAACGAAGACGTCACATTCGGGATACGGTCAACAATGTCGTAAAGGTCAACAAGTGGTTCGCGCTCTATCTCTACACCGGTCTCAACGGTTACGCTGGACGTGACTTGGCGCAGCGTGCGGTCAACTTTCTGGCCGACAACGATAATTTCGTCGATGTCCTGGTCTTCAACCGATGCATCCTGGGCATTTGCATTTGCGGCTGCCAGCAATGCAAAACCGCATGCGCTCGTCAAAAGGGAGGTCTTCATAAAGTGTCTCATAGCCTGCAATTAAGAATTGATCGCAAGAACTAAACCTATGTCAACTTTTTGCAAGTGATTATTAGAATCTTTTGCAGGAGCTAGATGCTTTTTTTGATGGACGCCTAAACTGTGGCATTTGCGCGACAGGAAATTGGCGTGGTGTGCGCCGATATAGCACTGGCATTCATCGTCGGATGCGATATACAGGCAGGGTGCAGTGGGCGTGCCCACTTGGGTCCAAATTAGTGAGAGCGTTTTGTTATGGCCGACAAGCCCGTATTCAAGTGGGATGATCCCTTTCACCTTTCCGATCAACTGAGCGAAGAAGAGCGTCTTATTCAGGCGTCTGCTTACGAATTTTGCCAGGGCAATCTGATGCCGCGCATTCTGGAAGCGAACCGGCACGAGCAGTTTGATCCGGCGATTATGCGGGAGCTTGGAGAGGTAGGCCTCCTCGGTGCGACCATTCCGGCCGAATACGGCGGGGCAGGCGTGAACCATGTAGCCTACGGCCTGATCGCGCGCGAGGTGGAGCGGGTTGATAGCGGCTACCGCTCTGCCATGAGTGTGCAGTCCTCATTGGTGATGCACCCTATTAACGCCTACGGCAGCGAAGAGCAGCGCCAGAAATATCTTCCCAAGCTCGCGACCGGCGAGATGATTGGCTGCTTTGGCCTCACCGAGCCTGACCATGGCTCTGACCCCGGTGGTATGAAAACCCGCGCCGAAGCGGTTGACGGCGGTTACCGCCTGACGGGTGCCAAAATGTGGATCACCAACAGCCCGATTGCCGACATTGCGGTGGTGTGGGCGAAGCTCGATGGGTGTATTCGCGGCTTTATCGTGGAGCGCGGCATGGACGGTTTCTCCACACCGAAGATTGAAGGCAAGCTGTCGCTCAGGGCCTCTATCACCGGTGAAATTGTGCTCGATAACGTATTTGTTCCAGAAGAAAACCTGCTGCCGAACGCGAGCGGATTGGGCGGGCCTTTTGGCTGCCTGAACAAAGCGCGTTATGGCATTGCCTGGGGTGCGCTTGGTGCCGCAGAGTTCTGCTGGCATGCCGGGCGGCAATATACGCTGGACCGCACCCAGTTTGGCAAACCGCTGGCGCAAACCCAGCTGGTGCAAAAGAAACTTGCCGACATGATGACCGAAATCACGCTTGGCCTGCAGGCTTGTTTGCGCGTGGGCCGCATGCTGGACGAGGGCACAGCCGCGCCAGAGAATATCTCGATCATCAAGCGCAATAGCTGCGGCAAGGCGCTTGATATCGCGCGCCAGTCCCGCGACATGCACGGCGGCAACGGCATTTCGGACGAATATCATGTGATGCGCCATATGGTGAACCTGGAGACAGTGAACACCTATGAAGGCACTTACGATATTCACACGTTAATCCTGGGTCGGGCGCAAACCGGCCTGCATGCGCTTTTCTGATTAAAAGATCGGCACCAGCCCTCTCCCCCACCCGACCACCCAAGTATAATTCCGTGCGGTGGTCGGGTGGGGGAGAGGGCCGGAGCAGCACACAATAAGAGGAAGACATGGCGGGCCCCTTAAAAGGCATAAAAGTTCTGGATCTGAGCCGCGTGCTGGCGGGCCCATGGGCTGGCCAGTGCCTGGGTGACCTGGGTGCTGACGTGATTAAGGTGGAGCGCCCCGGTGTGGGTGACGATACCCGCAGCTGGGCCCCCCCTTTTTATGAAAGTAGCGTGAACGAAGGCGAGACGGTTGCGGGCTATTACATGTCCGCCAATCGGAACAAGCGCTCCATCGCCATTGATATCACCAAGCCCGCGGGGCAGGAGCTGGTGAAGCGGCTCGCCGCCAAGTCTGACATTGTGATTGAAAACTACAAAGCGGGTGGTCTTGCGAAATACGGCCTTGATTACAAAGGCCTTTCGGCGGTGAACCCAGGCATCATCTATTGCTCTATAACCGGCTTTGGCCACACTGGCCCCTATAAGGACCGGCCGGGTTATGACTTTCTGGTGCAGGGCCTTGGTGGCATGATGAGCGTGACCGGCGAGCGCGACGACGTGCCGGGCGGTGGCCCCCAGAAAACCGGTGTTGCCACCGCAGATGTGTTCACCGGACTTTACGGTGTTATCGGCATCCTGGCGGCGCTTCATCACCGGGAAAAAACCGGCGAGGGCCAGCATATCGACATGTCGCTCCTTGACACACAAGTTGCGATCATGGGCAATCAGGCGATGGGCTATCTGGTCTCGGGCGAAGAGCCAAAACGCATGGGCAATGCCCATATCAGTATTGTGCCTTACCAGAGTTTTGCGAGCAGCGACGGCCATATCATTCTGGCAATTGGCAATGATGGCCAGTTCGCGCGCTTTTGCGCCTCGGTTGGGCGTGAGGACCTAAGCGCAGATGAGCGGTTTAAAACCAACCCCGGCCGGGTCAGGAACCGCGATGCGCTCATTCCCGAGGTTGAGGCCATCATGAAAACCCGCACCACTGATGAGTGGGTTTCTCTTCTGGAAGCGAACACGGTGCCAGCGAGTCCGATTAATGGCATGAAACGGGTGTTTGAAAACGAGCAAGTCATCGCCAGAGGGGTGCATCTGGAAATTGATCGTGGCAACGGCGAAAAAATGCCCACCGTTGCTAGTCCAATTGTCTATTCCAGCACCAAAGTTGAATACAATCGCCCGCCGCCGGATTTGGGTCAGCACGCGGAAGAAATTCTGGATGAGGTGCTTGGCCTGGACGAAGATGAAAAAGTACGCTTTCGGTCAGTTTTGGGCGAGTAATCGTCCTTTTTTGCCTGTTTTTTGTTCCTTTTTCACGGTGCGCACACGGATTGTTTATCTGGGTTGAGGTGCAAGCCACCAAACCTTCGCTTATATGCCTTTCATCAAATTATCCGATCCATGAATTCGATAAGGGCTAGTATCGTGAAACAGATGATCTCAAAAATTCTTGCGTCCGCACTTGTGCTGCTGGGCGTTAGCGTTGGCGCCACAGTTGCTGCCAGTGCTGCCGATGAGCCGATTTACACCGGCCTCTTCAACAACCGTGCCGTAAGCGGCTATGACACTGTTGCTTACTTCACCGAAGGTAAGCCTGTGAAAGGCAACAAGAAATTCCGCACTGACTATATGGATACTGAGTGGCGTTTCTCCAGCCAGGAAAACCTTGACCTTTTCCTTGCTGATCCGGCCAAATACGCACCGCAATACGGCGGATACTGCGCTTGGGCCATGGGCGGCGGCGACAATGGTACACGCGGTTACAAAGCAAGCGGTGATCCCAAGCAGTGGGAAATTGTCGATGGCAAGCTGTATTTGAACTACAACGCTGAAATTAAAGACAAATGGGTTCAAGATATTCCAGGCTTTATCGAAAAAGCCGACCGTTTTTATCCAGTCGTCGTTGATTTGAACGACGAATAGTGTGTGAAGGCCCTGCGGTTTGCGGGGCCTTTTTTTGGAGGAATGGCCTGTGAAATTGTTGCTTGTATTGCGCAGCCTGGTGGCGGCGTTTTTTCTGTTTTCGGTTGCTGCTTCGGCGCAGGAAGAAATAGAAATTGTCACTGAAGGCGTGAACCATATTGGTCTGGCTGTTAAAGACCTGGAGGCTTCCGCGGCTTTTTTCACAAAAACGCTGGGTTGGCGGCAAGCCGGCGGAGACCCTGAGTATCCTGCCATTTTTGTGACTGACGGAAACTCATTCGTAACACTGTGGCGGGTTGCTGACCCATCGATCGCAGTGCCTTTCAACAGACGCAACAACGTGGGCCTGCATCATTTGGCTTTCACCGTCAAAAGCCTGAAGGCATTGCATGAATTGCATGCCAAATTCCTTGAAACGGAAGGCGTTCGCATTGAGTTTGCACCAGAGTTTATGGGGCAGGGCCCAACAACTCACATGATGATCAGGGAGCCTTCCGGAAACCGGCTTGAATTTGTGGTGCCAGGCAGCCGCGTGCGCGCCGAGCAGGAATAATCCCAAGAATAGAACTGGGTCAGTCCTTAAATTTCACGCCGGGCTGCGGCGCGGTGTTAACCGTGAGTTCAAACACATCAGGGCGGCTATAGTGGCCGTTAGTGTCGAGGGTTTGCGCCGCTTCGCGCTGTATCTTCATATCAATTTCACCTGAAATGATGCCTGCGCGGTCAAACACTGGCTCTGTGATGTAACTGCCGTCACCCGCAATAACAGCACTGCCACCATTGTGCACAAAGTCGGTCATGTCGCCTGGCATCGACATCAGCATGGCCTCGGCCCCAGGTTCGTTTACCTTCAGTGACCTGAACCCGTTTACGATGTCGCCCTTTGTCATGATGGAGCCAGCCGCCGCAACAGCGCACCTGCCTTCAAACGCATAGTGTCGGCTTGCCACCTGATGCATGTCTTTCACAATTGGCCACTGGGCGATATGCAGGAATTCCTGCTTGGCGTGCATTGCCGCGCGGGCAAGCGGCATCCAGTGTTCCCAGCAAATCAGGCTGCCCAGCACACCCCAAGGCGTTTCCACGGTTTCAAGTGTTGAACCGTCCCCGCGGCCCCAAACAAGGCGCTCGGTGTAGGTTGGCACCAGTTTCCTGTGCGGGATAGGGGCCTTGAGGACAGGCGAGAAAGTGAAGGTGGTATTGTAGAGAGTTGCGCCGTCGCGCTCATGAGTGCCAAGCACAATAAACACACCCAGTTCCGTACTAAGCGACTGGAACTTCTTCAGGTATTTGTCGCCTGCAACAACACTGTTTTCTGCGAGCACTCGAAAAAGGGCTTTTGCACCCGGCTCGTCCCAAACGGCTGCATTTGGCGCAAAATCAAGCCAAACCGGATAGCCCGGCAACCAACATTCCGCAAACGAAACGATTTGTGCACCGCCGGCAGCGGCCTGTTTTATATGCTCGATCGCTTTTTCAGCACTTGCTTCAAGGTTCAGAAAAACCGACGGTTCCTGCACGATTGCAACGGTTGGCATTGTCTGCATTTTGGTTTCCCCCTGCGCCTTTTGTTGTCACAGTTTTGTATAAGGGTGTAGAAAAATTTTTTGAACACAATAGAGTGTGATCTCTTTTACTTTGTAGTTTGTGCCAGAAACTCTTTTCTTCGGAGCCAATTTTATGCGCTTTCTCTCCCTCTTTATCGCCGCCCTGATCAGTGTATCCAGCGCGCTGCCCGCCCTTCATGCTCAAAGTGGTGGCTCGCCGATCATCACTTATGACAGCCGGTTTCACCCAGTTCTTGCTGAGAAGGGCATGGTGGTTAGTCAGGACTATTATGCCAGTGAGGCGGGCCTTGAAATTTTGAAGCTTGGCGGTAACGCAATTGATGCTGCCGTAGCAACAGGTTTTGCCCTGGCGGTTACACACCCGCAGGCTGGTAACCTTGGTGGTGGCGGCTTCATGATGGTCTATCTGAAATCCGAGGACCGCGTAATCGCAATTGACTACCGAGAAATGGCACCTGCTGGCGCATCCAGAGACATGTTCCTTGACGGTGACGGCAATGTAGACAACCGTCGCGCACGTTTCAGCCTGAAGGCGTCTGGTACGCCTGGCACGGTAATGGGCCTGACGCAGGCGCTCAGCAAATATGGCTCCTTGCCGCTTGCGACAGTCATGGCACCGGCCATTCGCCTCGCGGAGGGTTTCCCAATGTCTTGGGCGCTGCAGGCCTCGCTCAGCCGCTACCAACAAAGGCTTGGCGGAGACCCGGTGACAAAAGCTCAATTCTTCAAGGAAGATGGCAGTCCCTATCAGCATGGCGAAATATTTCGCCAACCTGAGCTGGCTGCGACCCTGAAGGAAATTGCGGCAAATGGCGCTGACGGGTTTTACCGTGGTTGGGTTGCTGACCGTATAGTGGAAACAATGGAGCGCGATGGTGGCTTGATCACGCATGATGACTTGCAGAACTATGTGGTGAAAGAGCGTGAACCGCTGCGGGGCACATATCGCAACTTTGAAGTTGTCACCATGCCACCTCCGTCATCTGGTGGTGTACATGTCATTCAAATGCTGAATGTGCTTGAGGGCTGGGATATGAAAAGCCTAGGTCACAACAGCGCAAACTATATTCACCGGCTGACGGAAAGCATGAAATATGCTTATGCCGACCGGTCGAAATATCTTGGGGACCCAGACTATTTTGACGTGCCTGTGGAGGCGATCACAGACAAAGACTACGCCACCAGTATTCGTGAGCGTATCAATCTGGAGCGTGCAACACCTTCAACAGAAATTGCACCGGCACCGTCACTGCCTTACGAGAGCAACGATACCACGCATTTCTCTACAATGGATGCAGCCGGTAACATGGTTGCGAACACTTATACGCTCAATTTTACCTACGGTAACGGTAGGGTCGTTGCGGGTGCTGGTTTCTTGCTCAACAACGAGATGGATGATTTCTCCGCAAAGCCTGGCACTCCCAATGCCTTTGGTTTACTGGGTGGTGAAGCAAACGCGATCGAGCCTGGCAAGCGACCGCTCAGCTCCATGACCCCAACGTTCCTCTTCAAAGACGGACAGCCCTACATGGCGGCCGGTGGCCCGGGGGGGTCAACCATCATCACGTCCGTGTTCCAGACAATTTTGAACGCCATGGAATTTGATATGAGTGTAGCGACGGCAACGGCGCGGCCGCGTATTCACCATCAGTGGTTCCCGGATCGTTTGATTTTGGAACCCGGTCATTCTGTAGATACGCGGCAACGGCTCGCGGAAATGGGACATAGTGTTAGCGGCTTGGCTTCGTTCAATGAAGGGGAGCGGGTACTGGGGGCCACCATGTCTATCATACGGCGGCCTGACGGTTTGATTTCAGGCATGGCGGACTACCGCCGGCCCGGAGCCCATGCAGCGGCATTCTAACTATCAAACACTAAAAAAGGCCGCTGCGAACAGCGGCCTTTGAGTTTGCAAGGATACCCTCTCGAGCAGAGACGGTTATTCAGCCTGTGTTGGCGTTGGGGCTGTTTGCCCGCCACCCGCGGCACGTTTAACCTGTGCCCAGCGTCTGCCAAAGAAGGCGCCGATGTCGAAGCCAATGCAATAAAGCGCGGGCACCATAAACAGCGTGATGAAGAACGCCAGCACCACACCGCCAGAAAGGGCAACCACAATCGGCTTCAGGAAAGCCGCTTGGATGGAGCGCTCCAGCATCATGGGCACCAAGCCAACAAATGTGGTGACTGTTGTTAGCAGGATGGGCCGGAAACGGGCCACACCAGCTTCAACAATCGCCTCATAGGGGTTCATGCCCCGCTCGCGTAGCTTGTTGCAGTAGTCGACCAGAACAAGGTTGTCATTGACCACAACACCGGCCGCAGCGGCGATGCCAAAGTAGCTGAAAATAGCAACTGTCATATCGACTGCAAGGTGACCGAATATTGCACCTACAAACGCATATGGCATGGCGATCAAGATAGCGATTGGCTGCCAGTAGCTTTTGAAAGCGATCGCCAACATGGCGTACATCACAAAGAACGCCGTCAGATACAGCTTCATGACTTGCTGAACAAAGCGCGCTTCACCTTCTGCCTGGCCGATAGCACCCCGGATGATGCCCGGGTATTTCTTCTCCCATTGTGGGAAGAAGTTCTCGTTCAGGTCATCCATGATATCGCTGCGGATATTTTCCTTCATGTCAGCGCTGACGCGTGCTGCACGGTTCATGTTCCAGCGTGCAATCCGGTTGATGCCTGGCGCAAACGTGAGATCAGCAACCGACAGAAGTGGTACTTCGTTGCCATCAGCTGTGCGGACGCGGAAGTGTTTGAGGCTCTCGATTGAGCGGCGGCTTTCGCGTGGATAGCGTACCATTACCTTCACGTCCTGGCCTTCGCGAGGCAACCGCTGCACTTCTTCACCAAAGTATGCTTGGCGAACTTGGCGCGATACTTCAGCAAGCGTCAGGCCAAGTTTTTCTGCCCCAGGCTTCAGCTCGAGCTGAATTTCCTCAGAAGCACTCTCCAGGTTATTGCGGATGTCATACAGGGCATCATAGGTGCGCAACTGTGTTTCAAGTTCCGCTACAGCCTCCCGAAGCAGATCCAAGTCTGGATGACGAATGGAGAGTTCAAAACCAGGGTCATTGTCATTGGTGGAATAGTTGACCTCGACTTGCTTTGCGTCAGGAATATCGCCGATCAAATCGCGCAGGCGAAGAGCAGTATCCTTGGTCGTCCAATGGCGCACAGCTGCAGGCCGCGTTTCAGGCGGTGTCAGTTTCACAATCGCCAAAACACTGTCACGGCGGGAGCGTGTGTACCAGTTTTCGATCAAGGCACCTTCTGTACCGGTTTCTGCGTCAACGTCAGCGACCAACTGTTCTTCTGCTGTTTGCAGCTGCGCCAGGATTTCCAGCGCCCGGTTGTAGGAAGACCCTTCGGGCAAAGTAACGTTGATATTGATCTCATCGTCTTCAAAATCCGGCATAAAGGCCTTGTTGACGTAACCAAGTGAAAAGACACCTACACCAATGATGAATATGCCGATAAAGACAGCAAACGTCAGATAACGGTTATCGACTGCCCACTGGCCCAGATTGCGATATCTGTTTTGGGCGAATGCGGTGATGCTGTTAGCAATACCCTTCTGGAACCGTCCAAAACGGCCCAGCTGTTCCCGCGGTTTCAAACCAGACAGGTGCGCTGGCAGGATGAGGAGCGATTCAACAAGTGAGAACAGCAGCGCCGTAATCACAACCCAGGTAATGTGCCGGGTAAACTCTGACGTAGAGCCATCAATAAAGATCCAGGGCATAAAGGCGATGATGGTTGTCAGGACCGCAAAGATTACTGGTTTAGCGACCAACTGGGTGCCAAACACCGCTGCGGTTATGCCGCCGCCAGTTCTCTGGCTTTCTGTGTGAATGCTTTCACCCACCACAATCGCATCATCCACTACAATACCCAGCACGAGCAGGAATGCGAACGTGGAGAGGAAATTGAGTGAAACGCCGAGTGTTGGCAAGAAGATGAAGGCGCCTGCATAAGCCGTGGCAATACCAAAGGCCACCCAGAAGGCAACTTTGGGACGGAGTGTCAGCATGAGCACGATCAGAACCAGGATCAAGCCGTAGAACGCCGAACTGCCGATTGTTTCCATACGGCCTTCGAACAATTCACTGCTGTCTGTCCACAGCGTTAGTTTTACACCAGTCGGCAGTGTTGACTGCCGCTCATCAACCCATGTGTTAATGGACTCAGAAGCCGTCACAATGTCCATGGTTTCTGTTGTCATGACTTGCAACAGCACAGCAGGTTCAACGTTCAGAGTGGCAAGGATTTCATTATCCTCAAAGCCATCAATTACGGTCGCGATGTCGCCTACCGTGATGGTGCCTCCATCAGGGGTCTGGCGGACAACAATGCTTTCGAAATCCTGACGGGTGTCTGCAAGGTTGCGGGCGGTTAGCTTGTATTCTCCGGCTTCTGTGCGAACGGTACCGCCAGAAGAGTTCAAGCTGTTGTTGCGGATCGCTGTGGCCACTTGCGCGAAGCTCAAATTATAGCGGCGCAGCGACTCTTCGCTAACCTCAACTGAAACTTCCTCGCGCCGTGTACCAAACAGCTCTACAATATTGACCGCAGGCAATTGAGCCGCTTCTCGGCGGAGCGTTTCCGCCAGACGCTTCAAGTTGCGTTCACCGATATCGCCGTGCAGGGCAACCCGGATCATTTCGTTGCGGTTGACCCACTGGGTTACGCGCGGTGGTTCGATATCGCGGGGCAGGCTTGAAATGCTGTCTACGCGAATTTTCACTTCGTTCATGAACTGAGTGAAATCAACACTTTGTTCCGCTAGGATATAGATTTCGCCCAGTCCTTCACCGGCGAACGAGCGCACCCATTCGATGTTGTCCAGGTCTCGGACCGATTCTTCAACACGGGTGACAATCTGCTCTTCCACCTCTACCGGGCTTGCACCAGGCCAAGTGACCAAAATCTGCAGACCAGGGAACCGAACTTGAGGGTCAAGTTCTCGCTCCATTGATGTGAAAGCAAAGGCGCCTGACATAAAGATGCCAAACATCAAGAGGTTGGCAGCGACTTTGTTCCGCGCCCACCATTCAATTAAACCATTCATGATGTCCCCCTATCAGCGTGAAGTTGTGGAAGACTGCTGGTCAGCCGAACGTACAATCGGCTGCGCCGGCATGCCGTCATAGGCGCCGCGAACAGGCGCTGTCACAACTTTTTCACCGCCCAATACGCCCGTGGTCACCAGCACTCTGTCGGCAGAAGTCGACAGCACATTGACCTTGCGGATTTCCAGTTTGTTGTCTTCACTGATGACATAAACTTCGTCTTGCTTGCGGAGCGCCGTACGCGGCATGACCATTGCGTCATGTGGCAGCACGCCTTCAATTTCCGCCGATACAAAAAGACCAACCGCCAGCGGCATGCCGTCGTCGGCTGCCAGGCCGTATGGGTCTTCCACTTCTGCAACCGCATAGACAAGACGTGTCAGGTTATCCACAGACGCGTTCACGCGGGTGATTTTGCCGCGCCAGCTATGGCGTTTGCCGCCAACTGTTGCAACCAAGTCCACCGCTGGTACATTTCCTTGGTCGGCTGTGTAGCCAATTGGCAAGGCAAGTTCAGCAAGCTGTGCGTCGGTAAGCGGCAGGCGAACTTCTACGGTGTCTGTTGCAAACACGCGGCCGAGGCGTGCGCCGACCGACACAAATTCACCAACACCAACGGTTCGCTCTGTAACGCGGCCTTTGAAAGGCACCTTGATTTCGGTGCGTTCAAGGTTCAGGTGCGCTGTGCGCAGGTCTGCTTCAGCAGCTCTCAGAGACGCTTGAGCTTCCGCAACTTGCGGCTGGTTGAGCGCGAGCGGTGTTGGTTCACCGCCAACAACCCATTCATCCCACTGCTTCTGCTTGATGCGTGCATCAGCGAGTTCCTGTTCTACACGAACCGCCGCTTGCGCCACCTGCGCTTCGGCGCGGGTTACAGCAAGCTGATAATCAGCATCTTCAATTTTGATGAGCATTTGACCGGGTTCGAAATAGCCACCTTCATTGAAGGCTTCTGCGACCTCAACAATTCGACCACTAACCTGTGGAACCAAGCCAATATCTGTTTTAGCCCGAACTTCGCCTTGCGTGCGAACCGTCACGGTCACGCGCTCGGAACGCACTTCGTCCACATAGAGTGACACAATACGTTCTTCTTCAGGTTTCTTCTCGGGAGATTCTTTCGCCGATGCCAGCACTACAACAGAGCCGACAGCAGCCGCTATCACCAGTATAGGTGCAGCAAACTTCAGAGACTTCCTCACTTTATCCTCGCAATGTTTTGTCGTTATTATAGAGTGGCTTTTTGCCACTTCTGGTTATCGTTTCACGTATATAATAAAATTATATAAGGGTCACTTCGAAAATTTTAAGTGGCTATCTCTATACGCGCCATAATTACTTTAGTTTACAATGTGTTCGAGTGATTCAGGTTATTTGTTAATAAAATTTGAGACACATTCATATTTTGTGAAGAAAATAGCCTTACACTATCGCAAGTCGCGAGTTGTCTTAGGGTCTGAAAAAACAATTATGGCGCCTGAAAACCCCTATCTTAGTCATGCCAAGGCCGACCAGGCTTCTCAGGCAATGCTGCTGGACAGCATGGCTGAGGGTGTTTTGGTGCGCCAAGGGTCAAATGTGGTGTTCGCTAATCGTGCCATTTTTGACATTTTAGGCGCCAGTTTTGAAGACGAAGAGCATGTATCGCGACCGATGGATGACTGGATCCACCCGGAAGACCGCGGCAAAGTCGAAAGTTCATTCCAGCGCAGAGTTGCGGGCGGCGATGCTGACAGCGAGTATGAGTTTCGCCTTATTCGACTAGATGGCAGTATGCTATGGGTTTCCTGCCGCGCTGCGGTTGTGGATTGGTCCGGGGAAAAAGCCGTTGTGGCATTTTTGCGCGATATTTCCGACGAGATTGAAAGCCGGAATAATCACAAACTTAGCAGCGATCTTTTCAAAAACATTTTTAATGTAACGCCGGATTTCATGTTGTTGTTTGGGCTGGATACGCTAACAGTTCTCGATGTTAATCCTGCGTTTCTCAATGTGTTTGGCTACCGGAAAGACTCCGTCATTCAAACATCTGTTGGCCAGCTTGAAATGTGGTCTGACCCAACATTCTTTGAGCGTTTTGTCCATGAGCTGAAAACAACAGCCTCCATCACAGATATTCCAGCGGCCCTTAGAACCAGAGGCGGAGCAATTCGGCACTTCAGGTTATTTGCGCGTCGCATTGATGGTACCGAATCGCCTTTACTGTTGATGACTGGCCGCGATGTCACGGAAGAGATTTCCCACGCACAAGAGTTGCAGCGAACCCGCGATGCCGCTGAACTTTCTAACCGCACGAAATCAGAATTTCTGGCCAACATGAGCCATGAGCTGCGCACGCCGTTGAATGCAATATTAGGTTTCTCGGAGGTTATCAGGGACGGGGTAGGTGGAATTGATCTTTCAGACAAGCATGGCGACTATGCCAACGACATTCATAAAAGTGGCACCCATCTCCTGGCCATTATCAATAATATTTTGGACCTCTCTAAAGTGGAGGCAGGCCGCCTGGAGGCCCATCTCAGCGTTTTAGATCCGGTGCCGTGTTTTGATATGTGCCTGCGCCTCATCCATCACCGCGCCAGTGAAAGCGGTGTAAGGCTCACCCACAAATTCGAAGACAATCTGCTATTGGAGGCGGACGAGCGGCTGCTTAAGCAGATAGGCCTTAATTTGCTGTCGAATGCGGTCAAATTCACAGAACATGGTGGATCCGTTGACTTCAGTTTTCAGCGATCACGTGATGGCGGTGCCTGCATTGCGGTGTGTGATACCGGCATTGGCATGACGCCGGATGAAATCACCATTGCCATGCGGCCTTTTGGCCAGGTTGACTCAAGCCTCAGCAGAATTCACCAAGGGTCCGGTCTTGGGCTGCCGCTTGTGGTTGCATTTGCCGAGAAGCTTGGTGCCAGAATGACTATTGAAAGCCAGCCTAAACAGGGCACCCTTGTGCGTGTGTTTTTCCCAGCAGAAATAGTGCAGGAAAGAACGGCCCCTGAGCCTTCGGAAGCGATTGCTTCCTGACGTTTTTCTAGTTTTCCCGAGCCACAGCGCGCCATCCGATATCGGACCGGCAGAAACCTTCTGGCCAATCAACCTCGCTGACTGTTTCATAGGCCTGTTTTTGCGCTTCTGTCGTTGTGGAACCAAGCGCAGTGACATTCAAAACACGACCACCCACTGCAAAGGTTTCCCCATTCTCTCGTTTAGTGCCGGCATGGAAAACTGTAGATTTTTGTGAGGAAGTCACTTTATCCAGGCCACCAATCACGGTGCCTTTTTTGTAGGAGCCAGGGTAGCCCTTTGCGGCGAGCACCACAGTCAGGGCAACTTCATGCCGCCAGATTGCTGATTGTTCCGCCAGGTTGCCCTCAGCGCAGGCCAGTAACAAAGGCACGAGATCACTTGAAAGCCGCATCATCAACACTTGGCATTCCGGATCCCCAAAGCGGCAATTGTATTCAATAAGTTTGGGGCCATTGGCTGTGATCATCAGTCCAGCAAAAAAGACACCCTGATAGGGGCAGTCGAGATCCTGCATTGCCTTAACTGTGGGTTCAATAATTTCGCGGACGACGCGTTCTTCCATTTCCTGCGTCATGACGGGGGCGGGGGAGTAAGCTCCCATGCCGCCTGTGTTAGGGCCTGTGTCCCCGTCGCCAACGGCCTTGTGATCCTGTGCTGTCGCAAGGGGTAATATGCTTGTTCCGTCGCAAAGTGCAAAAAAGCTCGCTTCCTCACCCTCCATAAACTCTTCAACGACAACCTCTACCCCGGCGTCACCAAAGGCTCCGTCAAACATGCTATCTATTGCGGATTCTGCCTCCACAATGGACTGCGCAATAATAACACCTTTACCGGCTGCAAGACCATCAGCCTTTACAACGATAGGTGCTCCATGCTCAGCCACATAAGCTTTAGCGCTAGCAGCGTCAGAAAACCGGCCATAGGCGGCAGTTGGAATATCATATTTTGCACAAATATCTTTTGTGAAACCCTTGGATCCTTCAAGCTGAGCGGCAACTTTTTTCGGGCCAAAAACTGCAATATTTGCATTGGAGAGGGCGTCAGAAATGCCATCTACCAGCGGGGCCTCTGGGCCTACCACCACAAGCTTGACATCGAACTCTTCACAAAAGCGGATGACGGCCGAATGGTCAGAGCTATCGAGATCCACACAGGTCGCAATATCCTGCATGCCACCGTTACCGGGCGCGCAATACAGTGTTTTAAGGAGTGGGCTCTGGGCAATTTTCCATGCCAAAGCATGTTCACGTCCACCCGATCCAATCAGCAAAATGTTCATTCAGTCCCCCTTGACCCGCTGATGTCTTGAAAGCCCGCTCCTTGTATCATAGGTTCGGAAGCACTCAAGGCCGAAGTGCAGGTCTTTAGCCATTTTGCCCTCTAGATTGTTTGTTTCAAATGTCAGACGCCTGGCCCTCCAGCAACGTACAAGAATTCAGTGTTTCAGAGCTCTCGTCAGCGCTTAAACGCTCGGTTGAAGACCAATTTGGATATGTGCGCGTGCGGGCGGAGCTTTCTGGAGTTAAGTTTGCCGCCTCAGGACACCTATATTTTGCCCTGAAAGATGACAAGTCAGTTCTGGATGGTGTCAGCTGGCGAGGGCAGGCCCAAAAATTTGCGTTTCGCCCAGAAGATGGTTTGGAGGTTATTTGTTCCGGCAAGTTGACCACGTATGCCGCACGCTCCAAGTATCAGATGGTTGTAGACCATATGGAACCTGCGGGTGCAGGGGCGCTCATGGCGCTGTTGGAAGAACGTCGCAAGAAGCTTGCAGCGGAAGGGCTGTTTGATCAAACTCGCAAAAAGAAAGTTCCCTATCTTCCAAAAACAATTGGTGTAGTGACGTCACCTACCGGCGCAGTCATCCGTGACATTTTGCACCGGCTTGCGGATCGTTTTCCGCGTCGCGTGATCGTTTGGCCTGTTATTGTACAGGGGGAAGGGGCCTCAAGTCAGATTGCTCAGGCGATTGCGGGTTTTAACGCTATTGACGGTTCACAGGGTATCCTTCGGCCTGATGTTTTGATTGTGGCTCGCGGCGGTGGTTCCATTGAAGACTTGTGGGCCTTCAATGAAGAAGAGGTTGTACGGGCGGCAGCGGCGAGTGAAATCCCTCTGATTTCCGCGGTTGGTCACGAAACTGATACCACGCTGATTGATCATGCGGCTGACCTCAGGGCCCCAACACCAACTGGCGCAGCTGAAATGGTCGTACCTGTCCGGGAAGAGCTTTTGGCAACAGTCTCCGATCTTGGTCGACGTCTTGGTCATCAGCGACAGAATTTGGTTCAGTCGCGCAAAGACCAGTTGCAGGCTCTTTCTCGTGCCTTGCCTAAACCAACCGATATTTTGGCAATGTCGCAACAGCGATTTGATGACCTGTGCGACAGATTGCCGAGAGCACTTTCACTTGTAACCAGTACAAAGGAAAGTCAGCTCAACCGCATAGCTGGTGGCCTTACGCCCGGCAGGCTGTTGCAGATGGTTGCTTTCAGAGGCCGGGAGATCGAGGCCAAAAACGAGAGATTACTTCCCGCCGTGAACAGAGCACTTCGGCAGCAGAGTGACAAGCTGAGCTCAATTTCGCGTATACTTGAAAGCCTGTCGTATGAGCGTGTGCTGGAGCGGGGCTTTTCAGTGGTGAAAAACAGCGCTGGTCAAATCGTTAGCAGTGCCGGCAGTTTGTCTGCTGGGGACGCCGTGGAATTACATTTTGCTGATGGTGCTGCAGGTGCCGCGATTACAGGGCAGCAAAGTGATTCGCCCTCCAAAAAAACAGCACCGAAGCAAACAAAATCAAAAAAACAGAAAGATATTAGGCAAGGTGATCTTTTTTAGAAGTCCGGGTCAGCCCTCTTTTTGCCTCAGTTTTGAAAGAAAAAGCCAGCATGCACAGGTTTATTAGTCTTCTTTTAAGCGCATTAGCTTTCTCAATACCTTTGAGTGCTGCCCCGTCGCTTGCGGGCAAAGCCACCCAGGGCGGGATGATGTGGGGCCAAGTGTCTTCAGACACAAAAATTTGGCTGGACGACCAGACGGTGCCGGTTCACGACAGCGGCGTGTTTGTGTTTGGTTTTGGGCGAGACGCCGCACCAATTGCCACTCTGCGGTTTGACTATGCAGATGGTTCACAGGAAGTGATTGATCTTCAGGTTGAAAGCCGGGAATTTGATGTTCAACACATTGATGGATTGCCGCCGAAAATGGTGACGCCACCACCAGAGTGGCTCGAAAGAAGAAAAATCGAAACAGGAAGAGTGCGATCGGCTCGCGCTGTTCAGATGCCAGAAACCCTGTGGCTTAGTGGGTTTTTGCAGCCGGCGGAAGGCCGTTTTACAGGGTTTTATGGTAGTCAGCGCATTTTGAACGGCAAGCCCCGTAGCCCGCATTATGGCATTGATATTGCGGCCAACACTGGCACACCTGTTTATGCGCCTGCAGGCGGCGTGGTGCGGCTTTCTGCGCCAGATTTTTTGCTCGAGGGTGGTATCATCATAGTTGACCACGGCCTTGGCGTAACATCCACTTTGTTTCATTTGGACACAGTCATAGTCGAAGAAGGCCAGCGGGTGCAGCAAGGTGAACAAATTGGCACCGTGGGCTCGACCGGTCGTTCCACAGGTCCGCATGTTGATTGGCGAGTGAACTGGAAATCAGTTCGCTTGGACCCGCTTTTGTTACTTGAAGAGGATTGAAATTGAACAAACAGCTCATAGTAACTGCAGCAGCAGCTGGCCTGTTCGCGAGTCCGGCCATGGCTCAGGATGAGTGGTCATTGTCATTGGATGGTTATGTCGGAGTGACTTCAGACTATCGGGATCGAGGTCTTTCTCTATCAGACCGGGATTTTGCTGCAGTGGGGTCTATTGGCGCGTTCTTTGAGAATGGTTTCTACACAGGCGTTGACGCTGGAACTGTTGATACAGCAAATGGCGGGGACGCGAGACTTGAGTTTTTCGCAGGCTACAGTGTGGACACTGGAAGCTACGTGTATGATTTTTCTGTTGAGTTAGACAGTATCCACGGCGACAGCAGCCAATATTACCCGGAATTCAAAGCATCTGTGTCCAGAGATTTTGGGTTGGCATTCACGCGTGCGGGTTTGGCGTACGCCCCAGGGGGGCGATGGGCAAACCCAAACAATCAAAGTTTTTACAGTTTTGCAGACCTGGAAATTCCGGTGCCCAACATGCCCGCCCTGACCATCATTGGACACGTTGGTCGGGATTTCAGAAATGACATTGAAAACCTGTGGGATTGGTCAGTTGGACTTTCAGCTTTCCTGGGAGACGCAGAACTTAATGTAAGCTATGAAAAGTCTTCATTTGATGGGCGCATTGGCTCAGGCCGCATCATTGTCGGCGCCAGAATGTACTTCTAGCGGCGTATCATTATTTTCAACGTTGTTTCGTGTCTTGTTCAAAAATGTTCCTGCGCCGGGTGACATTAATCTGTCGGCGGGGAAAAACATTTTGACGACGGTGCCCACGCCTTTTTCGGATGTTACTACCAGCGCGCCGCCATGCAGTTCCATCAATGTATTTGCAAGCGGCAGGCCCAGTCCGGCGCCTTCGTGGCTACGCGTTAGGGTGGTGCCTGCTTGGCCAAATGGTGTGAGAGCCAATGAAAGTTCACGTTCGCTCATGCCTATGCCGTCATCAGACACAACCAGCATGAGACCACCTGAAGGCGCAAGCTCTGTTTTTATGGCAATGCAGCCGCCCCGTTCAGTGAATTTAACGGCGTTGCTCAACAAGTTTAGCAATATCTGCTTAGCAAGGCGCCGGTCTGCATAAACATAGCGTGCATCCGGCACCACATCGACATCAATGGCAATACCGTTGTTGCGGGCGCGGTTATGAATGAGGGCGCTGGTGTCTTCAACAAGCAGGGTCAGATCCAGAAATTCTTCGGTGAGTTGGACTTGACCAGATTCGACTTTCGAGAGATCCAAAATATCGTTGATGATATCAAGCAGGTGTTTGCCACTTTGGTTAATGTGGCTGGCATAGTCGTTATACTGCCGGGCGCCTAGCTCGCCAAAAATCTTTTGGGTCATGATTTCCGAGAAGCCTAGGATGGCATTCAGCGGTGTGCGCAACTCATGGCTCATGTTGGCCAAAAATTCTGATTTTGCCTTATTGGCTTGCTCTGCGTGCACCCGCGACTGTATCAGCGCTTTATTATGTTTACGCTGCATCACCAGGGCTCCAATAAGCATGGCAATAAACAATGCAGAGAAGACAAGAATCAAATTGGAATTGGTTGAGCGCACTTCAATCAATTCGAGTTCGGTGCGTTGGCGTGCCAGCATTGAGTCTAAATTGTTGTGCAGGTACGCGATGGATCCTGAGAATTGTTCAAATTGTTCGTCGAGTTGGCTACGTCGAACCGCATTCAATAGGGAGAATGCTTCTTCAAGCCGGCCTTCTGCCTGTAAAATGTAGGCGCGGGTTAAATCGGCGATGCTGCTGGGATCTTGGTAGAAATCCGTAGTTTCCAGTAAATCCTGGGACTGCTGCAAAAACTCACGTGCCATTTCCGCGTTTCCGAGCTGCGCGTGGCTGATTGCGGCAAGGTCCAGGAGGTGCCCTTGTGAAACAATATCGTTGGATGGGTTTGCTAGCGCTTTTTGGACATAATGCAAAGTGGCATTGAAATCATGCCGTTCGTAGCTCAGCCAAGCCAGTCCTTCATGAGCATAATAGCTGGCGCCTTCTCGTCCATTTTGAAGCTCCAGGTCTTCAAGTGCCGCGAAATAGCGTTCTGCCAAGTCATAGTTTCGTATAGCTTGCAGGGCCTGAGCAACGTTGTACAACATAGACTCGCGGTCCAGCGCAATCCCTTCACTTTGCGAAAGATTTAACGCGCTGCCGTAGTATTGCATGATGTGTTCAACATCAGCAATCGCAGTATAGGTAAAAGCAAGTGTAAGGTATGCCTGCATACGCATCCAATTGCCGCGCAACGTGTCAGGTAGAGTCAGCATACTTGTGGTGAGTTTGGTCAACCCACTGAGCATGTTGCCTGACTCGATATTGACGACAGCGTCCAGCGTTTCAACGATGAAGAGCCCATTTTCATCGCCTAGTTCTTCAGCAAACTGTCGGACTTCGGCGATTTTTTGTTGCGCAGAAGTCAGGTCGCCATTGACCTGATCAATTGCTGCAAAGGCCAGATCACTGTATATCTTTAGTTCCTGGTCGTTTGCTTCCTGGGCCAGTTCCAGGCCCACTTCGCCATATCTTTGCAGGATGTCAACATGACCGGCATCCATCGACAAAAAGAGGACTTCTTTCACGGCTTCGCATTTGGCGGCCAGCGAGGGGGTCTGATTAAACAGCTGCTCCAGTTCTTGAATGCGCAAGTAGCTGTCTGAAGTGCGGGCATCCAGAATATTTTGAAGCAAAACTTCGGCTTGAACATCGTTGTTTTGGCGTGCCTGCACTTCGCTTTGTACACCGACAAAAGCCAGTACAACATATGCTGCTGTCAGCACCGCCCTAGTTTGGCCAAGCATACCCATGAACTTGTTAAGTACCCCCATTTTTGTACTGATGAAAATAGTACCATCAGATTGGCAAAAAATCGGTTAACAAGGCTTAGGTTTTCTGTGCTTTCTGGCGTGCACGCCAAGATTCTAGTGCAGGTTTAACCCTTGCCATTAATGCGGGAATAATTGGCTCAGTTCCGGCAACAATATGTTTGTGAAGCGGCTTTTTTCGGTTGAATCGGAGATGTATGCCGTCGCCTGTTGTTAAAACGCCACCAGCTTCAGCGAGAATCAGGTCCGCCGCGGCAACATCCCAATCGCTTTTGGGACGCAAAGTGACGCAACAGTCAAACTGCCCATCGGCGATCTGGCAAATTCGCAGCGCGATAGAGTTCGCCTGCACCGATTGCATGCTTTGAGGCCAGTCAACTGGCCAGTATTTGTTCGGCTTGAAGGCTGCTGGGTCGCCCATCATATTGGCTTTCCCAAGGTCCTCACAGTTGGAAGCTTTTATTGGCTCACCATTCTTGGTTGCGCCTTGTCCAACGCGCGCGAAATAGAATGCGTCTTTCACGGGCGCATAGAAGGCGGCAAGTATCGGTTTTTGGTCCTGAACAAGGGCAACGGAAATGCCCCAATCATCGCCGCCCGCCAAAAACGCACGTGTTCCGTCTATCGGATCGACAATCCACAGCCGGCCACAGCGTAGCCGTTCTGGTTGATCCTCTGTCTCTTCCGACAGCCATCCATACCCGGTTCTGTTTTGCAGCAATGTGGTGCGCAGGAAAGTGTCCACAGCGATGTCCGCTTCGGAAACAGGATTGTTGGGTGACTTGTCCCACGTCTGGATTTCCCTCGAAAAATAGGAAAGGGCAATCCGGCCCGCTTCTCTTGTCACCTGTTCCACAAGTTTGGCATCGTCGTCCCTGCTCCAGGGGCAACTGTCTTCGTCAAAAAGTGCTGCTGTTGGGTCTGAACCCGCCATGCTTTCCTTCCGCCAAATTATGCGCCAGCAATCATCATGCCGTCGATACGAACGGTTGGGGCGTTGGTACCGTATCTGAATTCAAGGTCAGATGCTGGCACAAGAGCCCTGAACATATCCTTAAGATTGCTGGCAATGGTGATTTCGCTCACGCTTTCTGCCAATTCCCCATTTCTGATCCTGAAGCCCGCAGCGCCGCGGCTATAATCACCGGTTACAGCATTGACGCCCATGCCAATGAGCTCAGTGACGTAAAAGCCGTCTTCTATGTCAGCCATCAACTCAGTCGGGCTGAGCTTGCCAGGCGCCATATAGAAATTGCTGGTGGCTATCCCCGGTGCGGATGACGTACCGCGGGAAGCATGGCCCGTGACTTCCAGGCCCAGTTGCCGAGCCGTTGCAGAATTCAGCATCCAGCTTTTCAGAACGCCGTTTTCAACCAATGCACATTTTTCAACTCGCACCCCTTCACCATCAAACAGCTTTGATGACAAACCACGAGTGATCATTGGGTCATCAATTAAATGAACATCACCGCCAAAGACAGCTTCTCCCATCTGCTCCTTGAGGAAACTTGTGCCACGGGCGACACTGGTGCCGGAAATAGCGCCGGAGAAATGCCCAAGCAGGCTCCTGGAGACACGCGGATCAAACATCACAGTCATTTCGCCGCTATCAATTTTGGCAGGATTGAGACGGCGTACGGCGCGCTCGCCAGCTTCACGACCGACATCGGCAGCGCTCAACAGATCTTTGAAATGCCTTGCGCTTGTAAACTCGTAATCTCGCTCCATGCCAGTGCCTTCGCCGGCAACTGCTGACACGGACGCTGAAAAACTACTGCCCTTATAGTGTCCCGAAAAGCCATGACTGGTCACGAGGCTGATTGCCCAACTGGAAGCACCAGCACCGGCTCCGTCTGAGTTGGTAACACCATCAACAGAACGCGCGGCGTCTTCAGCATCCCGCGCCATGTCACGCAATGTATCGGCGGAAACGTCTGTATCATCAAACAGCTCAAGGTCAGCAAATGCGCCTTTGTGCAGGCGGTCTTCGGGTGCCAGTCCGCAAAATTCGTCTTCAGGAACCGCTTTTGCCATTGAAACCGTGCGTGAAACCAGTTCGCGCAAACTGTCCGGTCGCCGATCAGATGTTGATACCATTGCCTGTTTTTTGCCAATCAGCACCCTCAGGCCGATGTCTTCAGCTTCGGACCCCTCCACATCTTCCATTTTGCCATCACGCCAGCTGATCCCGCGGCTGCGTGCATCAACGGCAACAGCGTCTGCGGCATCGGCGCCCGCTCGGCATGCAGATTGAACAAGATCGTCGAGAAGGGAGAGAGTATCGATCATTTTAGGCTGGGTCCGCGTACAAATAAGAACTGCTGGGCACCATAGCCACAGTTCTTCGGCCCTTCAATCGCAGATGCGCGGTTCCAGAATATTTATGTCGGGAACAGGCGCGGAAGACCTGGGGTCAACCGCGCCCGTTTGATTAAAACGCCAGCTGCCAACCAATAGTCAGCGTATAGTCCGTTTCCATCTGCGGGCCGTTCAGGTCCTGTACTACAGGCACGCCAAACTCTATACCCAGGCGATGACCTTTGAGCGAACCGCCCGTCACAAGAAAGTTTGCACCAAACAGTGCGTCTAGCCGTTCACCGCCGTGGAAGTCAGTTTGTGCGGTTTGAACAGGCGCAACAATCAGCGGGTCTTGTCCGCTGATGCGCCCCTGTGTGCTGCCCTTCAAACGCGCCGAAATGGAGAACGCATCGGAAAAGCCATATGCAAGCCAGCTTGTCGCTTCCCAGCGGTCACCAAGACTGTAATTGGCATCATTGTCACCAAGGCGAATAAGTGCCGTTGCCTGAGCACCCCAGTTCCAGCTGCCTTCGTGGCCACTGTATGTAACACCTGGCGCAAGGTCCCAAGTGCCAGACCCAATCTGCATGGGGTAGGGCAGGCGCACGGTTGGCGTGCCGCCCATTGGTGTCAAGATCTGGTCGCGTTCAGAAATAGAACCGGTAGGGATCGAGACACCTGCATTCAGGTGTACTTTGTGGGTAACATTGTCAAAAAGGCGCACCAGAGCTGCGACTTTGGTGTCACCAAAAGCAGAAGTATTTGTCGTGAATTCACCGAGGCGCGTTGTTCCCATACCACCCTGGAAAGTGATGTGGTCCATCTCGCTTTCGCCGTACATGGTCATGGCCATTAGGGTCACAGTATCGCTCGGGGCATACATGGCACCCAGCATATACATGTCCATGGTCATGGTGGTTGGTACCACACGCAGTGTTGGCGGCTGCATTGGTTGGCCAAAAAACTGGTTGGGTACGGTGGTGGCGATCTGCTCTGGTGTCACGGAATTGGTACCAATTCTGTTCCCGCCCATATCCATGCGCATATAGCGCGCAGACAGCATAAATTCGCCTTTCTTGTGGAGATGGTCGCCCATTACACCGATAGGGGCGTGGTCGTAGGCACGCGGTTCGGTGTGTGCATCATGTGCGTTTGCTGAGTTTGCAATTACTGTCGGCAGGCACACCAGTGCCGCCGTAAAAGAAATACGGTTCATGAGAAATATCCTGATTTTTGTATGTGTTGAGTCTTCGGAAGGCTCAAGCCACTGGCGGCGCCCGGGCTGCTGGGCGCTCGATCAGGATTTTGATTAGATCTGTCGTGACCGGGGAATAAAAGGCGTGACCAAGTGTTGCAACACTGGGCGCCAGTACGTCGCCAACGCTCGCCGGGGTGTCAAGCGCGGCATAAGGGCAGCGCTCTTTTGGCATCTGGTCCATCATGTCGTCGTCATGATCAAAATGGACAAGCTGCCACGGTAGTTCACCGGCAGACGCACAAATGGTGACCAGATTGCCACCCATCATATAGGATTTGACGTCCAGCATCATGCCCACAGGCACAAATGCCTTTGCCGAAAAAGCAACAAGCAAAAGCGCTATAAACCATGGTTTTTGGACGTTTGTCATGAATGCAGTGTACACC
Organism: Kordiimonas sp.; assembly: GCA_963921265.3. GTDB lineage: Bacteria > Pseudomonadota > Alphaproteobacteria > Sphingomonadales > Kordiimonadaceae > Kordiimonas. Next base: position 1,359,584 of record OZ001196.2, on the reverse strand, counting down.
AAAACGGGACAGGCAGGTTTGCACCTGTTTGCCAATATTTTGGCGCACACTATCGATAGTTTGCGGAGAGCAAAAGCCTTTTGTCAGCTGCAAATGGTCGCAGCTGAAACTAACTGGTTTCCCCTGCGAGTTCTCGCCGCCAAGCTTCAAAAGCTGTTTCATAGTAGCGCGGGTTAAAGAGCTGCCAAGTGCCGAGCGACTCTGGCACAGCAAAATTGGCTGATCCCTCGGCGGGTGTTTTTCCGGCCTCAAAGGACGCGCGGGCCTTCTCTTCTACAAGGTCAAGCAAATTGATGTAGTTGCCAAGGTCGCCAGCGCGAGCGATGGCACCGTGGCCGGTCACAACCGTGTTTTGAGGGTCAGCGAGCAGCTTGCGCACAGACGTACTCAAATGACTGGGGATGGCGTCCACATAGTTGTGGAACAATCCAGCCCACACCAGGTCGCCTGCAAAAATGACGGGAGCGTCACTGATTTCAACTGCCACATCAGAAGGTGTGTGCCCCTTGAGAGGGTGGAGTGTAATGGTTCGTCCGCCCAAATCCATGGAGAGGGCATCCGTTTCGTTTGTCATAATGCGCGTTGGCAAAACGGGCCGAATGGCTGGCTGTGCAAAGCTGGCACCCTCAGGCGTTTGGCGCGCGCCTGTATAGCGCTCGATGATCAACTGGTTGGTTGTTGCAGTCGCAATGATGTTCGGGCCAGCGGCCCCTTGCTGGTATCCCGCAAGGCCCCCTGTGTGATCAGCATGGAAATGAGTGACAATCACATCTGTGATGGCTTTACCTGTCAGTTTTTGCGCGAGGTCTGCAAGCCATGCGGCACCTACTGGCTGAAAAGAGCCATCAATAGCCACAACTTTGTCCTCGCCCGCAATAATGCCGCCATTGCACAGAGTGGCAATTGCTGCGGGGTTGAAGCTGCCGTCAGGGTTTAAGGGTGTTGATACAACGCCCCAGATCCCCTCGCCGATTTCCTCAAGACGCGCGAAGGGTTGCTCGTCAACCACTTTGCCGAATGTTGGAAAACTACGGGCACTGCTCGTGCGGCTGAAAGCTGCCAAGCCTGCCGCTGCACCTGTTGCTGCCAAGCCCGTCATCATGCCGCGCCGAGAAAAACCTTTCGCTGAAGTCATGGAATAGCCCCTGTTGATTGTTGCCTGCTTTACCCTCGCATGGGCAAGGGTGCCCTAAGCGCCAAATCAACGGGAATTTATGCCGGAATGCAATTCGCAATACCGTGAAGTCCGGCTTACTTCCAAATTTTGGGGAAATCGCCCTTGATGCCTAGCGCGTCCCACATGGCATCGACTTTGTCGACTACTTCGTCATCCATACGGATCTGCTCGCCCCACTCGCGGTGGGTTTCATTGCCAACTTTGTTAGTGGCATCCAGCCCAAGCTTGCCGCCAAGGCCGCTTTCGGGGCTCGCGAAATCAAGATAGTCGATCGGCGTGTTTTCAACGGTGACTATGTCGCGCACTGGGTCCATGCGGGTTGAAATGGCCCACATGACGTCTTTCCAGTCGCGGCAATCAATGTCGTCGTCCACCACGATCACAAACTTGGTGTACACAAACTGGCGCAGATAAGACCAAACCCCAGTCATGATGCGTTTTGCGTGCCCTGCGTAGGCCTTCTTGATGCTGACAACTGCGATCCGGTAGCTGCAGCCCTCTGGTGGCAACCAGAAGTCTACCACCTCGGGGAACTGTTGTTGCAGAAGCGGAATGAAAACTTCGTTGAGCGCTTCGCCAAGCACACTAGGTTCGTCCGGTGGACGCCCCGTGTAGGTGGAAAGGTAGATCGGGTCTTTGCGCATGGTGATCGCGGTGACATTGAAAACAGGAAACTGTTCGACGGAGTTATAGTACCCTGTATGATCGCCGTAAGGCCCCTCATCGCCGTACTCGTCTAGGCTCACATATCCTTCAATCACCATTTCTGCCGTGGCGGGCACCTGAAGTGGTACGGTTTTACAGTCCACGAGCGGAACCTTTTTGCCACGCAATAGACCGGCAAACTGATATTCACTGAGTGTGTCAGGCACTGGCGTAACGGCAGCCAGGATGGTGCCCGGATCAGCGCCAATAACTGCGGCGGCTGGCACCGGCTCCCGTTTTTCCTGCTTCCAGCGTTGGTATTGTTGTGCACCGCCGCGATGCTTCAACCAGCGCATCAGCGTTTTGTTTTTGCCAAGCCGCTGCATGCGGTAGATGCCAAGGTTATAATTGTCTTCAGCTTTGTCAGAAGGACCTTTGGTGACGATGAGCGGCCAAGTGATCAGGGGCGCGGGCTCGCCGGGCCAACAGGTCTGGATCGGCAGCTTGAAAAGGTCGATATCGTCCCCTGTCAGCACGACGTCCTGTACCGGGCCAGAGCGCACTTTTTTGGGGCGCATCGACAAAACTTGTTTGGCGAGCGGCAGCATGTCAATGGCATCTTTCACGCCGCGTGGGGGCTCTGGCTGGCGCAGGAACGCCAGGGTTTCACCGACTTCCCGGAGCTGATGTGGCTCCCGGTCCATACCCCAGGCGACCCGTTCAACAGTGCCAAACAGATTGACGAGCACCGGCATGTCTGATTTTTCGCCGCGCTCATTGATGACATTCTCAAAGAGGATGGCGGGACCGCCAGCCCCCAATACGCGCGTTTGGATTTCCGTCATTTCAAGTTCGGTGGAAACAGGCTCAGTCACACGCACGAGGCGTCCTTCTGCTTCCAGCCGGTCCAGAAATTCTCTTAATGAATCATAAGCCATACAGCGGGTTATAGGGCAGGGTGTGCGTGCCGCCAAGTCCGATTATGCCGCAGGCAAACTCAAGTGGTCAATTGCAGACGAGCCCTTTTGGCTTGAGACCCGCCACAGCGGTTTGCCATTCAACGTCGGTAACTGCGTTGGATCTGTTTTTTTGGAGTATTTTGTGGGCGGCACAAGTTTCCAATTCATCTGCTGACGCCGCTGTTAGTTCCAATAACGCGGCGGTTAAGTGCGAAATCTTCGGTCGAATATCTGCCGTCAAGCTTTTGAGCGGCGGCAACGATAGTTGTTCGTCACTGGCTTCTCGCCACTCTGATATCAATCGGTTCTGGATCATTTTTGCAGCCGCCATTTGTGCAACAACCAACTTTTTTGCCGCAGGCTCTTCAATTCCAAGGCCTTTTGCCTGGTTCACAGTGTTGACAAGAATGATCGCCTCTCGCTCAAGATCCTCTACGGGGATCGAGTTTTGCCATTTGTATCGCGCTACCATGGGCATTTGGGCAAGGCGCGCCTCTAACACGGTACGTAATTCTGAAATGGTCGTTTTATCTTCAGCCAACAAAGGCTTTGTAACAAAGGTAATGAAAACGAAAAACAGAAGAAATTTGGTCATTGGATTTGGCATGGACTGTCTATATAAAAATTAATTCTAACGATGTGAGAGCTTATGGACGAAGAAGACGAAAAGCCAGTCATGAAAGGGACGCCAATCACCCGTGGCGGTGGTCATTTAATTCGTGTGGGTTGGTGGGCCAAAGGTTACAGTGTGAGCAGTTCTACTGCAGGCAAATACAATCTTTATAGCTGGCTGCTTCTATTGGCGGCACTCGTTGGTGGTTTGGGTGGCGGTTATGGTGTTTGCTATATCTATTTCGAATTTGCGGAACCTCTTGCTTACAGGGTGATTCCAAGTATTCGATATTATCCTACTGTTGTGGAATTCCTTATTTTTCTTGCCGCCTTGCTCGTGAGTTTTGGACTTTACTGGCACATGCGTGTGAAAGTCGGCGAAGCGTTGGTGAAAGGCGCGACCAAGCTGCATGACGGTTATGATCCGGTCGACCAGCGTCGACGGGGGTCTCTCAAGAGAAAGCGCGCGTATCTGTTTCATATATTGTTGTTGATAGGCGTTGCAACGGCACCTATTGAGATTAGAGATAGTCTTCGTTGGCTTATTATGCTGATCCCGATCTATTTCCTCGGCGAGAGCATTGTGCTGCGCTTTGTCTGGAAAGCTTGAGGCCCAAACTTCCGAGACTAGTCTTTTGCAAATAGTTGGCTGGGGTCTTTGAAGGCTTTGAACTCAAGCGCGTTGCCAGCTGGGTCTCTAAAAAACATGGTGGCTTGCTCGCCCACTTCGCCCTTAAACCGGATTTTAGGCTTGATGATGAATTCGACATTTTGAGCCGTCAGTTTGCCGGCAAAAACATGCCATTCTTCCCACTCAAGCACACAGCCAAAATGAAAGCTGGGAACAGCATCTCCGTCTACGGCGTTTTTGTCGGGTTGGCCCACCGGCGTGCCAAGGTGCACGACAAACTGGTGGCCAAACAGGTTGAAGTCGATCCATTTTTCGGATGAGCGACCCTCCGGGCATCCTAAAGTGCCACCATAAAACTGGCGAGCGGCAGCCAAGTCATCGACTGGCACTGCCAGGTGAAAAGGTGGCAAGCTGGATGCGCTCATGTGGGTCCTCTAATTTGCCGGCATGAGTTCAAGCACGGCCAAGGTCATGGCCTTCACCCCGGCCTTGATTGACGGTTCAGGAGCAATCTTAAAAAACGGTGAATGGTGACCGGCCACACGCGGGCCGCCAGCGGCCTCTGCGTCAAGGTCGGCTTGAGGTGTGCCGCCGATCGCGAAATAGAAGCCCGGCACGTTTGGTTTCACGTTTGTGAAGTATGGAAAATCCTCAGCGCCCATCCCCGTTTGAATTGCTGGCAGAATGCCGTCCTCGCCAAAATGCGTTTTGAACACTGGGTCCAGCCGCGCCGTCAACTTCTCGTCATTGTAGGTCACGGGCGTTGTTTCGACCGACAAAACAACCTTTGGCAGCTTGTCTTCGGGCAGACCCGCAACCCGGCCCATGTTCTCTGCAATGCGTTTAATACCTGCCAATAGCTTGTTTCTTGTTTCCGTGCTATTGGCCCTGACAGTTAGTTGCAAATCGGCGTGGTCCGAGATGATGTTGTGTTTGCTACCAGCATGGAAAGAGCCGACGGTGACAACCCCGGGTTCCAATGGAGAGATTTCCCGTGACACCAGCGTTTGAAGTGCCGTGACGATCTGGGAAGCGAGCACAATCGGGTCGTTGCCCAGGTGCGGCGACGCACCATGCGTGCCAGTGCCATAGACCCTGATGTCAACACTGTCGGAGCTCGAATATGTCAGGCCAGAGCCGTAAATTACTTTGCCCGCGGGTGCCCGGGCCGCCACATGCAGTGCAAGGGCATAATCAGGTCGACCGAAACGCTCATAAAGATTGTCTTCAATCATCGCACGGGCGCCGCTGATGATCTCCTCCGCCGGCTGGCCAATGAGCATGACTGTGCCGCGCCACTGATCACGCATGGCGGCCAAGCGCCTTGCTGTTCCGATCAAAGATGTTACGTGCATGTCGTGGCCGCAGGCGTGCATCACGGGGCGCTCGATACCCGCGCGGTCAACCTGGATTGCCTTTGACTGATAAGATAAACTGGTGTCTTCTTTTACAGGCAGGCCATCCATATCGGCACGCACGAGCACGCGCGGGCCTTCACCATTTTCCATAATCGCAACGACTCCCGTCCCGCCAACACCCGGCGTAACAGAATAGCCAAGCGCTTCGAGTTCCGCCGTCAGCCGCTTCGAGGTCTCAACTTCCATAAAGGACAGTTCCGGGTTGGCGTGGAAGTGTTTGAACAGGTCATCAAGATAGCCGTAATCAGCATTGATCGCGTCTGTTAAATCGTCCGCGGAGACGGTGTATGGTGTGGAAAATGTCAGGGCACCCAATATGAGCACCCTTGTCAGCGTTGCTTTCAGCATAAACCCTCCCCAAGGCAAAAAGCGATTAGTCGATGTCACCAAACTGTTTCATGGCGGCAATTGCGATCTCATCGCCCCATTCTTGCACAAAATGACCGCCATCTGCAATTTCGAGTGGTTCTGGGCAGCCTTTGATCAATCCGCGCAGCATCTGCATGGCTGGAGGCCCAAGAACAGGATCTTGCATACCGATGGCCATAAAGCTTTCCCCTTCCCAGTCGTTGGACCAAAATGCGGCTGCGCGTTTGGAGGTTTCGATACCCTCCATACCTGGGTCGGTCATTACAAGTGCGGGGAAGCGCCGTGCGCCTGCTTTATATTCGTCATCTGGGAAAGGAGCGTCGTAAGCTGCGACCTCTTCCTCAGAAAGATGCGGCGTGCCGCGCGCGATGATTTTACCGATCGGCAGGTTAGGGGTGTTCGCTACATAATCGCGCCATGCATAAAACCCTTTGCTGCCGCCCATGCCTGTAGCAATCGCTGTGTTCATTACAATAAGGCGTTTGAAGCGATCTTTCATATCGACGGGTAGTGTTAGGCCCAAGAGGCCACCCCAGTCCTGACACACGAGAGTGATATTCCGGAGGTCCAGCTTTTCTATGAATCGCAGCAGCATGTTGCGGTGGAAATGGAAAGTATAATCGTTGTCCCTCACCGGTTTGTCGGAGCGACCAAACCCGATAAGGTCGGGCGCGACAACGCGTGCTCCAGAGCCAACAAAATGAGGGATCATGCGCCGGTACAGGTAAGACCAGCTTGGTTCGCCGTGAAGGCAAAGGAAAACCCGGTCTGCGTCCTTTGCGCCCTCGTCTGCATAAGCGATGCGGATGCCGTCGTAGCCATCAAGACCTTCAACATAGTTGGGGGCGTAGGGCCAATTGGGCAGGTTTTCAAATCGCTCATCTGGGGTGCGGACAACGTCCATGGTTCTCTCCTCCGATCAGTTTTCTCCGGTGCTGTACACAAAGTGAAATAGGCCGGGTAGAGCAGCAAGCGAAATTTTTTTGTCTTTTGATGTGAAAGTGGCGTTGACTCGGCAGGGGCGCTTCGCTATTCACGGCGGCGGAGACGTGGCTGAGTGGTCGAAAGCGCTCCCCTGCTAAGGGAGTATACTGGCAACGGTATCGAGGGTTCGAATCCCTTCGTCTCCGCCATTCATCTGACCAACACCCCAGAATGACACTTGTATCGCCACAAACGCCCTGTTATGCGCCAGTTTTTCACCGCGCTCTCACAACAGAGACGCATCTACACGACCAGAATTCGCGCCAATTTCCCAAACGTCTCTGTTCGACAACTTCGACGATCCGCTTATGAGGCATTTCGCTGTTATGCGCCCATAACAGGCGTTTTTCAGTTTTAACAGCGAATTCTCTGGGAACCATGCGTCCAAAACCCCAGTGAATCGGGGCTCACCGTGCTGCTCCACCGTGCGCTGGAACAGGGAATTGGATTTGCTTTAACAGGGGACAGCCGAGACGGATAACAGGGAACACCGGCAGCCGGATCAGGGAAGTCGGCCGAGAGGGACCATTAAGAGAATCCGAACATTTTTTCTTGCTTGGACCATGTGAGCGGGATGTTGGTCCTGACAAACGTCTCGGTGTTCAGATGCGCAGGCTGAGTACCATCCGCGATGGCGCGCATGATGTTGGGCGAGAGGAACGCCATCTGGATGCGGTTGTTGATATGGCGGGTGTGCAGTCCTTGCTGTTTGGCGAGCGCCGTTATGCCAATACCCTCCAATATGGCCTTCTTCCATCGGATCGCGTCTTGGAGTGTTTTCATGAGCAACGGATCAAACCCTGTCCTTTCTTCGCCCATAACGAGTTTCGTCTCGACGCCTCGCTTCTTTAGCGTGAAGGGTGCGCTAAACTGCAAACGCTCTTCGCTTAAGTCTTCACTCGTGACGTCCATGAATCTTGCAGACTCCAAGCAGTCCAGCTTGATACTAAGTTCACCTGCTACAATCTCTATGCGCTGGATACAGTTGATCAGCTTCTTTTGTGGCAGTGGTAGTTTCATCCAGAACTCTTGCTTAGCCTGAACCAGTTTAATGATCTCGATGCTCCTGTTGGTTGATAAGAGATCTGTCGGTGGCGTTTTTGTCAGATGGCTGAAGACAGCTTGCGCCGCGCGTTTTTCCAGATCGTGGGCCGGCAGTCGGTAGCCCAGTTTTGTTGGCGAGGCGGCCTCTGCAGTCACCAAATGCCTGGAAACATAATAGCGGTAGCGCCTTTTGCGTTTTTTGGCATGGCTGGGTGTTAAGGGGCGTCCTGCCTCATCAAACAGCTTTCCAGCGAGCGGGCTTGTTTTTGTCCCGTTGTTACTGCGACCTTTTCGTGCGGACGCTTCGTCCAGCTTCTTCTGCACTTTGGTCCAGAGATCTAGCTCAATCACTGCCTGATGCTGGCCCTCATAGACTTTGTCCTTGTGCCGGATCTTGCCGATATAGATGGGGTTTCTGAGCATATAGTGGAGACCGCCGCGTTCGAAGGCTTGCCCACCCGAGACCTTGCCGTTTTTGAAGACATGCCGCTTGGTCACAATGCCCTCTACAGCAAGTGTAGAGGCAAGGCTGCGAACACAATCTTCTTTGAGATAGAGCTCGAATATGCGCTTGACGATTTTGGCCTCTTCCTTGTTTACCTTGAGGGTGCGGCCGTGAGCGTCATAGCCCATCGGAACCTTGCCGCCCATCCACAGACCTCTGGCCTTTGAGGCGGCAAGCTTATCTCTGATGCGCTCGGCGGTGACCTCGCGTTCGAACTGCGCAAAGGACAAGAGCACGTTAAGGGTCAACCGTCCCATGCTTGTTGCGGTGTTGAAGGACTGGGTCACCGAGACAAAGCTACAGTCGTGGGCGTCAAGTTCATCCACGAGTTTGGCAAAGTCAGAGAGCGCCCTAGTGAGCCTGTCTACCTTGTAAACGACAATACGATCGACCTTGCGCACTCTGATGTCGGCGAGAAGTTTCTGGAGGGCAGGGCGATCCATTGTGCCGCCTGAGAAGCCGCCATCATCATAGTGATTGGGGTTAAGGCACCATCCTTCATGGCGCTGGCTCTTGATGTAAGCGGCGCACGCCTCGCGCTGTGCCGCAATTGAGTTGAAGTCCTGTTTGAGGCCTTCTTCTAAGGATTTGCGAGTATAGATGGCGCAGCGCACTACGGGTTTTGTTGCCATGATCAGGCACCAAGTCCAAAGAAGCGGGGGCCTGACCAGTGTGCGCCGGTGATTGCCTTGGCGATGGCAGATAAGGACCGCCATTTTTTTCCATTCCATTCATAGCCGGCGTCAAGGACTGTAACCTCATGAGCAACGCCTTGCCATTCGCGCAAGAGTTTGGTGCCTGGTTGATACCTGGGAGTTTTGGTCGTCTTGGGCTTTAACGCTGCCATAAGGCTGCGTTCTTCGCGAGCTGTCAGTCCGCCCAGCTCACGGCATTGATACTCGTATGCAAGCACCCGCCGCATCATCCGTGAACTGATCTGTTTGGGGGCTGGATTATCGAAGAGTTTCAGCCAGTAGGATTTAAGTTCCCTATTGTCCGCCATGGTGAGGGCGTTGATGCTATCAGTAAGTTGGGTGTTCAAAGATGCCTCCTATGTGTGACCAGTGGTGTCACTGAGGCAAGCCCGGCCTTAGGGGCGGGCGTAAAAAATAACAGGACTGAGTGCTAGCTCAGTAGCGCACAGCCCTCGCCAGAAGTCGAGTCAAATTGAGACTAAACGTCACCTTCGCCAAAATATTCTGGTGGCGGTTTCCTTTCTAGGTTCTTGGCCTCTTCCCGCTCGATCCACTCATCTGGTGGTATGGGCTCGGGTGCAATAAGAACTCCAACCTTGCTATCAACGCATGTCTCTGGCTGGATATGGTTGTCCAGCTTCTCATGAAGTTTGATATCCAGAGGGTTCCCCTTCAATGCTCTATTCCTCACGGTCTCTACGAGAAGCTCCAGTGTGCTCAGCGCACGGGTGCCGTCTTCAGATTTGATAGAATGTTGTTCACTCATCAGCCGCTTGATGAGCGTTTTTTTGTTCTCTCTGTCTTTTGGCCGCCCATCAGGGTTGCCTGAAGCGCCGGCCGTAAATCGCCCGGTTTTGGGGTCACGATTTGTCATCGGCTTAACCTTGCAGTTTCCAATATTCCTCTAGTTCGCTGTGCGTTAAGTAAATAACACCCCCTTGTTGCTCTGCGGGTGCTCTCGGAATGAGGCCATATCTGATCAGGTCATCAATCAGCTTGTTGAGCGATGGTCTGTGGTTCTCTGTGAGTGCCCGCTCAATCAGTTTTCGGTACATCACCTCGTCGGGCGACATCTTAATCACTCTCCCCTGGCTCCTGACGTCGACTGGCTGATTGAGAATGTATGTTACCTCTGGGAGCTCAGTATCCGGGTTTTTTTTGGGCCTTCCGCGCGGGTTGCCAGACGTGCCCTTTTGGAACTGATGGGATTTGGGTGGTTTGCCATAGCCAACGTCATAGTCACTCATGCCGCTGTCTCCTGCGCCCCTGCTATACGCTCCTCTATTACCTCTTCAAAGGTTGGGCCGTTCGCACCGAGCCTTGCCTTAAGGCCGGTTTTCTCCTTGAGCCGTCTGATCGCTGTATCCACATAGCCCGGATCGATTTCCATGCCGAAGCCATGTCGGCCCGCGAGCTCAGCCGCGAGCAAACTGGTGCCGGAACCAGCAAAAACATCGAGGACGAGCCCGGCCTTGTTCGAGCAGTCGAGAATCGCATCCTTCACCAGCGCCACAGGCTTGACGGTTGGATGCATGGCAAGCTCTTCAGAGCGCTCTGCGCTGATGCTGTTGATCCCAGCATAGTCCCAGACATTTGTGCGGTTGCGTCCATACTTCCCGAGGGCCACATTGTTGATGTGAGGTCTGGTGCCCACCTTATAGACGGCCACCAGCTCATGTTTGGAGCGATAGAGCGAACCCATGCCGCCGTTTGCCTTGTTCCACACACAGATGTTCTTGAGCTCACTATAGTGAGGGCGGGCTGCAATCAGCAAATCCTGGATATGCCGCCAGTCCATGCAGAGATAGTGGATGGCGCCGTTCTTGGAGAAGGTTGCCATATGCTTGGTGGCAGTGCTCAGGAAGGTGCGGAACTCATCCTCGCTCATCTCGCCTGACGCCATGGCAAATTCGGCATGCTTCACGGTGCCAAGACCGCACACATGCCCGTTGACCGGTACATTGTAAGGAGGGTCGGTGAAGACCATCTGGGCCTTGCGCTTGCCGAGCAAGCGTCCATAGCTCTCTCGGTTGAGGGCTGGAGTTGCTTCGGTTTAGTGGAGAGCCATTTCAGTTAATTGGCTATCGTCCTTTCCTTCTGTATGGGGGATTTATAGCCGATTGTCGAGTGCTTGCGCACTGGATTATAAAAAGCATCAATATAGTGTCCGATCCTTGTTGTTGCCTGTTCCCGTGTCTGGAAGCTTGTTTGCCACACCAGCTCGACTTTGATTGTTTTGAAGAAGCTTTCAGCGACACTGTTATCATAGCAATTGCCTTTCCCTGACATGGATCCGCGCATGCCATGATATTTGAGCTTTTTTTGATACTCGTAGGAGCAATATTGACTACCGCGATCGCTGTGATGGATCAGGCCAGGTGATGGATTGCGCAGCATAATTGCCTTGTCGAGAGCGCTGATGGCAAGCTCTTTCTTCAACCTGTCACTTGTTGCCCAGCCCACAACCCTGCGGGCATACAGATCAATGATGACGGCCAGGTAAAGCCAGCCTTCCGCTGTCCAGATATAACTGATGTCCCCAGCCCACTTCCGGTTGGGCGCTGCGGCTGTAAAATCCCGCTCAAGCAGGTTGGGATAAACCGGGTTTTTGTGGTCGCTATCTGTTGTCCTTTTGAACCGGCGCTTCTGTCTGGCTTTCAGCCCGTCTTCCCGCATCAGGCGGGCAACCCGCCTGCGGCCAACAGGTAATCCCTGTTCCTGCATTTCAACCGTCATGCGCGGGCTGCCGTAAGTCCCATTCGACTGATGGAACAGGCACTTGATATAGGCCAGATATCGCCTGTCGTCCTGCGCCCGTTTGCAAACAGGGCGTCCTCTCCATGCATAATAGCCGCTGACACTGACACCTAGTAACCGGCAGGCCCTGGAAACAGGCAGGCACGCTTCCTTCGCATCAATAAGCGCAAACCTCATCGACTTTCCTTGGCGAAGAAAGCCGTGGCCTTTTTTAGCAGGTCGCGCTCCGCCCTGAGGATCTGGTTCTCACGGCGAAGACGGGACAGCTCCTTCTCTGAACTCTCCTCACTGGTAGCAACTGGGCTATCATCATCCCGAAACTCACGCCGCCATGTGTTCAGTGTCGATCGGCCTATACCAAGGTCAGAGGCAACCTCAATAATCGTCAGACCGCTTTCATAACTCAAGCGAACCGCTTCCCGCTTAAATTCCTCAGTATAAACCCTGTGGGGTGAAGACATAAAACATACTCCTCATCATAATCAGATTATTCTGAGGCTCTCCACTAAACCGAAGCAAGTCCAATCAATAGTCCCAATAGAAGTGTGATAGGCGTAGAAGAGATGCGTTTCTGGACGAGCTTTGAACTCTTTGAGGTAGGTTTTAAATTGGGCCTGGTCTGTACTCGACTTGATTTGCACAAAAGCTCTCTCGCCCGTGATCGGCATTATGAGATCAATGTCGGTGGTTTGCTTGGAGCCGCCGGGCGGGCTGATCTGGCGCCAGCCGCTGCCCTCAAAGACGGCACCTACCAAAAACTCAAAATCGGCCCAGGTCAGAAGCGACATCAAGGTCTGAATGGACGCGAGAATCTGCGTGCGGGCATTTTCAGCCTCGATGATTTCTGGCAAGGGGTCGTCATTGATCCTGGAGAGCAAATAGGCAAGGGGCTCTATGGTGCAGATGGTGCCTTGGTAGCTCGCCGTCTTGGTGAGTTCACCGCTCAACTCGTTTTCGAGTAGCGCGGTACCACCAATGCTGGTCGGGTGCCAGCCGTCTTGGCTGCGACGACACCAAGCGCCACTCACTTCAATAGCTTCGTCGTTATCCGTGTTGATCTTCTCAACCTCTGGCAGGGCAAAGCACCAATGCAGATATCCCTGATGAAAGGTGATCCAGAGAACAGTTGAATCCCCGTCAAAAAAGTCGATCACCTGCCGCGCGTGATTGCTGGCGGTATTCGGTTTCCTGCCCTTCGTCTCAAAATCTGACTTGAGCCCTTCGAAATCACCGGCACGCGCGAGGTTCTCAGGGACATGGCGATAGTCCAACCTCAACGTGCCATCCTCGATGCATAGTTTAGACCAGGCCCCGGCTTTGCCCAGCTTAATGAAGCGCGCCTCAGTTGCTGTCATAAAGTCGGTCATCATTCTCACCTCTGCTTGCATGCGATAAGTGACATTTGCTTATTGTTGGGTAAGCAGCCAAGCCCTGAATGTCTCTTATCGTCTGTAGACGGATTGTCGACAGTGAGGCCTTGATTGGCACCATGAATATCCGGAAAAAACTCGGCGCAAACGTCAAACGGCTTAGGGAAGACATGGGTCTGTCGCAGGAACAGTTTGCGTTCGAAGCAGACATTCACCGCACATATGTCAGTGATGTTGAACGCGGCGCACGCAACATCAGCATCGAAGTGCTCGAGAAGTTTGCCAAAGGTCTCAAGGTAACGCCGGGGTTTCTGCTGGACGCGGAGCCCAAGTAGGGTGAGTGGCGCAAACTGCCAGAGCAGAAAGCGTTAGCTTGAGAGTTTCTCCAGGTCACTCAATAGAGACATGAGCAGAGGGTCCTCAGCCGTTGGGTCTTCAAGCGGTTTTTCGTTGTGTGCTTTCATTGTCTTTTCCCTTTGGACAGCACCCTAAGGGGTAGGCAACAAATTTCCATACGTATGTTTCCATCCCTACTTAATCCAAGCATTTGGAGCGGTATTTTCCGCCTTGGTTTTTGCGGGAAAAAGTGAAAGTGATAATCAAAAACGTTTAAAAGTTTTATTTAGCTGCCGCGCTTGATATTGATGCCTGTTGAGAATGGCCCTACTCAGCCGCTGCACTTTAAATGAACGATGGGCTATCTGTGGTCGTTGGTCTTCAGCTAGGGCTTTGCCCCATAGCTACTGAAAACAATCTAAGCAGGAGATTGGGTGTGAATATTCCTTGGAAGCTAAAGTCTAATATTTTTTCGTTCATAGACATTTTTAGGGCTCAGAAGTTACTCTATCTAATCCAAAAATACGTCACAAAAAGATCTCAAAAACCTATCAGTGTCATTGACAAAAATTGGAACACGCACCTACAAACAATAAAAAAATATTCGGTAAGTGGAGTTCTGTTTGAGTTTGGTGCCGGGAAATCTCTCGCCCAGAACCTTTATTTATCCCAAGTAATGGATAACCAGTTTGTGGTTGATTTGAATCATATGATTGATCATCGACTTGTTGAACGAGCACGAGAGTCCCTTTCTAAACTTGGGATACGACTAGGTTCTTCTGAGAAAGTTAGCAACGCAAAAGACTTGGAAAAGTTTGGGATCTTTTACCGGGCTCCATATGATGCTAGCAAAACAGATTTTGAAAGTGGATCAATTGATATCTGCGTCTCAACAAATACACTTGAGCACATACCAGCGGCGTCCATCACAAAAATATTTCAAGAGATGTCCAGAATTTTGAAGCCTTCAGGTATCGTTTCCGCCAAAATAGATTACTCTGATCACTATGCTCATACAGACAGGAGTATCACACTTCACAACTTTCTAATTTACACAGAGACTCAGTGGCACCGTTATAACCATCGCTGTCACTACCAGAATAGATTGAGACATAACGATTATGTGGAAATTTTTCAAAAGTGCGGATTTACAGTAGTTGAGGAAGAATTGTGGTATGATGAGGACGATATTGACTCTAGATTAGAGAAAAAATTTGAAGGAAATCACTGCAGTTGGAAGGCGACTAGTGCGCATTTCGTACTCAAAAAACAGCCGGACAGAAATTCGATGTAGCACCATTCAAAGCATGATGTTGGCCTTCAACGGTAAATCGGTCAGCAGTTGTTACAAGTAGTGCAAGTCTAATCAGAGGTTCAGGGACTTTTGGTCTCATTCCGTTTCTACCGATACTCGTCAGATTGATCCGCCATTTACAGTTAGTTGAACGGACGTAATGCTAGTTGGTAGTTTAAATCCTTATGCAAAAGACAAAGTTCATACTTGTTACGAATGATTGTCACACAGCAAAGAGTTTTGCGTTGGAACAGTTGTTTTGCTACTCAAAAGTTTTGACAGATAACAGGGCATTAGTTGTGCAAGCGTTGAACTGTCGGTTTCTCGACAGTTGAACGAAATACCTTGCCAAAAGAAAAAAATGTGTGCATCTCGATGACCAAGGTGCCATTCGTACGTTTTATGAGTTGTCGTTCGCCATTACCAGTATAGGACTCCCGCATGCCAGCACTTCAATCATTACTATCGTACGATACGGTGTGAAGAAACTGAACGGAATTTGTCTATGAATGCTGTCAGTTTGCACCGTAATGGTAAAAGGATTTTTGTGACCCATGATAGATTCTGGCTAATTTCTACAATCGCATTTTTGTTTACCAGCCTTTGCTTCAGTTACGTTACAGAGATCTCGAAAAATTGGTACTATTTGGGTTTTAATTTGGAACCAAATGGTACAAAGCTACTTGTTTCAATCTGCGCGTTATCAATTTTTGGTCTCAGTATTCGACTGAACAACGATTTAATAACATTTTACAAATGCCTGTGCTTGTTGCTAGTGCTTTGCCCGGCTTCAGTCTTGTTTTATCTCGGCGATTTTTCGTATCTTTATTATTTTAATTGCGTTGCTGGACTTACCATCGTGTTTTTGGTGAGTAACATAGATATTAAAAGAATAAATATATTAGTTATATCGCCCAAGCTTCTACTCATTATTATCGCAATTGGCACTTTTGTGGGCATAACTGCGATAATCGCATGTGGGGGATTGTCGTATTTTAGTCTAGACTTGTTAAATGTATATGAAGGAAGGGCGGCCGTTACTTCTCTTCTCCCTGCTATTTTGGGTTATCTGAATTCGTCAATTTCAAAGGTTTTTATCCCGCTTGCAATAGTGATCAGCGTTTTCTACAAAAAACGTATAGTACTATGTATTTTTATTGTTTTTGCGATACTTTTGTTTGGACTAACACATCACAAAAGTGTTTTGGTGGGACCAATAGCGGCCTATGGTTTCACGATTTTCCTTCAGCGATTTTCAGCAGCCCAAGCTGTGTCTTACGTTTTCTTTCTAATGGCCGTCATTATTATTGGAACTTCGACATTCCAGTATTTTTTGGAAGACGCATCTTCCGATATTGTTTCCGGTTTCTTTGTTCGGCGAACTTTTATGATGCCAGCTCTCCTCGACAGCTATCATATTGATTTTTTTTCTGAAAATACCTTCACTTATTGGTCGCGTTCAAGTCTATCATTTGGACTGATAGAACCTGACTATTATCTAAATACGCCTCTCCTTATAGGGGATTATTTTTTTGAACAAGACGGTGTTTCGGCAAACACGGGGTTTATCGGAAGCGGCTTTGCCAACTTTGGTATGTTTGGGGTTGTGATTTATGGTGTAGCGATAGGGTTAGTACTTGCTTCGCTAAACGCAATATCTAGGAGTCTAGGGACACCGTTCGTTGTGGCTATTAGTGTGTTCGTAGTTGTATCGGTGATTACGTCGGCAGATTTTGTGACAGCAATACTTTCACATGGACTGCTAACTCTTTTGGTTTTGTTGACTTTGATCCCGGCCGACAGAAAAATGTACCTTTAATTCTATGCTTAGTAACTTGTTTGTAACTTTCCCCAGAACAAATAAAAAGCGTTTGTCACTTAACTGTGTTGTCCGAAGAAAGGGCAAAATCCTTATTTGGCGCGCGACGAAATGGATAGTTGAGTAAAATCCAAATCTCTCTTCAACATCATTTACGAAGGCTTTATATGCCTAGTCGACTTATCAGATGACTTACATAGGGTAGCCGATAACAAATTCATAGTTTACCAGCAGTTCAAGGACGAGATTCCAGCAGAATCAGGCGCTACAAACTATTCAACCAGACTGATATGTTTACCATTCTCCACGCGAGCCACGAAAATGGTTTTGTGCCCTCTAGTATTTGAGTCACTTCTTTTTTACATTCTTCAGGTCTTAGAAATGGCACTCGCTCAAAACCGCTCACTAGATCAGGTACTTTACCATGCAGCTCTCGCAGCCATTTTTTTTCGGGTGTAACAAATCCAATTTTATCCCTCCTAGAGATAACTTCATTAGGAACGATATCTCGAATTGCATGGCGAAAAAGCGATTTTGTTTCGCCACTTTGAGCAATTAAGAACTCTTCTGGCAAGCTGAGGGTGAATTCTGCAAATTTAGGAGTCAAGAAGGGAACGCGGCTTTCCACGGACCATCTCATTGAATTTCTGTCGGCATGTCGAAGTAATTTGGTTAAACCGGTTCCAGTTAGAGAGGAACGAAGCTCTTCAGCAATGCGTCTAGTTTTCGCTTCGTTTGATCTTATTCCATCAGTAGGATGTCTTGGTCTGACATTGTTTTCAATTAAGTTGGACTTGTTGATCCAAAAGGGTGTTACACTACGTCCAATACTAGCTCGTGCAATTGTATCCAGACCATCCGGCACAAGGACTGAGAACAAGTTCATTAAAGCCATTTTTCTTCCTCGGCCAGGCCATTCAGACCAAGAGTTTAAAAAGCGAAATGCCTTTAGGTATTTTTTTTCTTCCAGTAAACTCAAGATCCTAGATGCAGGATAACCATTGTAACCAGCCAACAACTCGTCAGCCCCTTGTCCATCCAGTGTTACTTTGACTCCGTTAGCCGCCGCTAGCTTCTGTACTTTAAAATGCGCGTAAATGCTGGTGCTGCCAAAAGGCTCACCTTGGACTTTGATCATGTCGATCAAGTCCGCAGCCAATTCCGATGAATTGATCGAAATTTTGTGTGGAATAGCACCTACGCTATTGTTAACTATATCTATCCATTTTTCTTCGTTTTTTTCTGACCCTGGTGCAACAAAGCTGAAAGTATTTAGTGCTAGATCGGGCTCTAAGTATTTCATCGCACATACTATTGCTGATGAATCTATACCGCCCGAAAGGGTCGCTCCAATTTTGACATCGCTTCTTAGCTGACGTTTTACACTCCCCAGGAAGAGATGGCGCAATTGCTCAGAGGCTTGGGTAAAAGTTAAATTTGTGTTTTCTTCAATGCTGGGAAACCACCATCGCTGGATATCAACACGCAATTCTGTTTCTCTTGTAACAGTAAGCATATGACCCGGAGGTAAACTCAGGATATTATTGAAAAATGTACTGTTGGTGTCGTCATATACCCCCCAAACTAAATAGTCGTAAATTCTCTGAAAGTTCAGTTGATCCGGCTTTCCCCATAGCTTTCTGACTGGCGTAATCTCCGAGGCGAAGCAGAACCGCTGGTTTTCAGTGCTATAAAAGAATGGTTTTATTCCGAACTGGTCTCTTACACATGTTAAACTAGACGTCTTCCGGTCCAGCAATGCAAACCCAAACATACCATCCAGCCTTTTTAAGCTCTCGCTGCCCCACGCCACCCAAGCTGCTAACAAGACCTCAGTGTCAGATTCTGTTCGAAACTCAATTCCGATTTGGCTTAACTCTGCTTTCAATTCTCGGTAATTGTAAAGCTCTCCATTGTAGACAATGCAATATCTACCACAACTTGAATTCATGGGTTGTTGGCCACCAGATGTCAGGTCAATGATGGAGAGCCTTCTATGACCTAATTTGACTGATGTTTCAGGTGAACAAAATTCTTCAACCCCTGAGCCATCTGGTCCACGATGTTCCATTAAATTCAGACAAGCTCTAAAATGTGGTGCGCGGGTTGCTATGTATTCCGCACTATATTCACCTAGTATACCGCACATCTCTATTACTCGACTTCTTTCCGCAGCACTTTGAGTATCACGAGCAAGTAAAGTAAAAAATACACTGCGCTCGACACCGCAAAAAATTCCACTAAATAGCCCCCCATGACATTAGCCGCAAGCAATACTCCGCCAACCCTAATTACGACGCCGACTACTTGCATCCATAGTGCAAGACTCTGGTTGTTCGTAACATAAAGCAACACTGAAATTGGAGAGCACACAAGAAGTAAAAGAGCATAAGGCAAAAGCCACAATATTACTATGCTAGTCCTGTTCCATTCGCCTCCTAAAATGTAGGGCAACAAGGCTGGGACTAGTACGCCAATTGCTAGAATAGTAGGTAAGCCAAACTTTAGTATGCTTAGCATTATTTTCGTCGTGAAGCCCCTCAATTGTCCGCGGTTTCGCTTGCCGCTTGCTTCAGCCAGGTATACCTGCCCGATGGAGGTCCCGATTAACCCCATAGGCAGCATTAGTAACAAATTGGCGATAGCCAAATAACCTGCCTCTGCAGTGCTAGCGTTTGCGCTAATGATTATGATTGGAAGGTGCTGCCCCGCGTTATCAAACAGTGCTTCGGGCGTGGAAACTATGGGGAAGCGACGGTACTTTATGGCGCTTTTTTTAAGAGAGCGGAGTGAAACCTGAGAAATCTGACTTACACCCTCTGCAACGAAGCGCGTGACCAAAGTCACGATCCCAAAGCAATTGAATACGAGAAATCCGATCAAGAGGCCAAATGGAGATGACGTCAAGTAGCCGAGACTCAACTGCGTAGCATTGCCACCAACAGCCCGCGCTATTCGAGCTTTCATCAGGAGTGTATAGGCTCTCTCTCTTGTAAACCAGTATAGTAAAACATTGTATAGAGAAACTAAGCCAACGCCCAAGGGTAGTAGCCAGAAATGTGTCATTAATTGAGCAATGCCCAATGCTGATGCTAATTCTACCGGCCAAGTCAGAATTGAGATACTACATATAAGAACGCTAAGACAAGTTGCCACAATTGCTAAAACGAATATGTTTGTAGCCTCAAATTTTTCCTTGGGAATAGGTATCGCTATGTGAAATCTCAAGCAAGAGATTGACGAGATAGTACTCACCAAAGCTGTGTAAACTGCTAGCACACCAAATTCACTGGGGGAATACAATCGGGTAAGCAGTGGCATAGACAAAGCAGTTATAATTTGTGCCACAATTGTACCATAGGTTAAAATGCTGACATGACGGAAGAATGAGCTTTGGTTGATCTTTATTAAGAACTTATTCGTCATTATCTTCAGTTGTCCTAAACCTTTGAAAGTCATAGTAAGTATGCACAAAGTATCGACTAATTAGTTTATCTTTGAGGTCTGCTAGTTTCTGTTGCAAAGTCTCAAATGGTTCGAACACGTATTCAGGACAAAAAAAACACAGTCGAGTGGGGGTTTTGGTGCCTAGAAAATCAGCTGATTAGATTACAGTAGAGAGCGGTACAATTCTATCAATTGCTGTCCGACTTGTTCCCAGCTGTACTTGTCTTCAATCGCTTTGCGCCCTCTTTTTCCCATTTTTGATGCTTCTTCGGGGTTTTCCAACATCCACCGCATAGCTTTCGCTATCTCCTCTGGGGCTAGTGGATTGACTAATATACCGCATTTTGCTTCGCCAATAGTCTCTCGCATAGGGGGAAAGTCTGATGCGATAACTGGTAGGCCGGCTGCCATATACTCAAACACTTTGACTGGGTAAGCTATCAAATATTGTGGGGTTGGATGCAGCGTCGCGAGGCCCGCACATGCATTAGAAAGAGCCTCTCCAACCGTATCTCGGTCTCCCCATCCTTTGTAGTTCACCTGCTCCCATCCCACCAGGCTCCTAGCTTCATTTTCGAAGGCATCTTCTCTAAATTTACCATAAAGTGTTAAACGGGCATTTTGTGAACCAACAATGGTGATCGCCTTGACAGATTCAACTATTCCGCGGGCAGCGGACAAGTTTCCGACATAAATAAAAGTATGTTTACCCTGGGAAGTTGTTGGTACGGGGGCCTTAAACTCTGACAACAAAGGGTAATTGGGCAACAACAAAGTTTTACTACGGGGCATTCTATCCAGTATGTCAGGCCCAACAACGACTACAGCCGAAAAAAAGAAGACCCCAAAACTCTCAATTTTGGGTAATAGCCAAGACAACAGCCTTCGTGACCACTTCGGTAAGTAAGATTTGTGTGCAGTCTGCTTCTCCAAGTTTTCGTGAACATCGTAAATTACTTTGATCCCCTGTAAGCGAAGCAATATTGCCCAGGGAATTAGCTCTGGGTCGTGAAAGTGCGCGATCTTTGGGCCTGCATGAGAAACAGCCCTATACATTCTCCATGCACCGACAGTCATCCGTTTCCATCGATTTTTGGCAGGAGGGCCCGTATCATAAATCAGAAAGTCCGGGTCCTTGTTGAATTCGTTTCCTCCACCATCTTGAACGTAAAGCGCTACACTTTGATCAAGAGAGCTGGCCAAAGTGGACACTTCTTTTACACAAACCCTTGTGTCAGTTCGCGCGTGCAAAGTAGTAAAGTGAATAATTTCAGAATGATTTTGCGATACAGATATCTTCGACAAAACTTATGTATCCTATCTCAAAAAGCACATCGAATATTTTAATCGAGCTGCCGAACTATTTTTTTGCTGAAAGACTTCAAGAAATCCAAATGTGGTATCGCAAAATTCCCGGTTACGCGGCCGCCAGGCTTGACATTTCTGACTACAACGCTCCCCAACGTAATGATCGAACTGTCGCCTAAATTAAGGCCATTCGAAATAGTTGCGTTGGGCCCAATAACAACTTTTTCACCCACGTGTACTCTACCAGACAATACAGTTCCAGAAGCGATCAATGATGAGTCACCAACTATAGCATCGTGCCCAATATGTACATTGCTATCTATCGTGACCCTCTCACCAATTTCGGTCCTGCCGCAGAAACTTGCTCTTGCTATTGTCGTGTTGGGCAAGACAGATGAATTGTTGCCAATTACCACACCACCAGCCTGCGGCAACAACTGTTGTGACCCATCAATCGTAACTACTTGGAAACCCTCCCCCCCGATAACACAATTTTCCCCTATCATGCAGTTTTGGCCAATTTCGGTGTTAGCACGAATTGAGGCATTTCTCATCACTTGAGAACCTGCACCGATGGTGACATTTAGCGGTGCGATGTATGCAGTGGGGTCAACTTTCGCGCTCTCTGCGATTTTTGTAGGTTCGGCTCTGCTGCTGAAAAGTCCATCTTGGAATAAGGCTATATATACTTTGCAAAATGTTTCGTATGGGTTATCGGAGACTGCAATTCCCACGGGCCTGTTGATGCATTGTGCCAGTCTAGGGGTAGTAATTATTGTGGAAATACTCTCATCCGACTCCGCGAGGTGCAGGTATTTGGGATCACTAAGAGGTACACATTTTTTATCCGCTCTGTCTTCGATTTTGCCTATATGCAAAAAGAAGCCTTGCTTAACTATCTGGAACAAATGGCTAATCCGATGATCAGCTAAATGGACCGGAGTTTCTTTTCTGAATTTTGTCATTGTAAACTACAGTCTTCCAAGAATAGTTGCCTATGCACTACCGCCTCCATCCACAGTTATTACGGTCCCCGTAATTTTACTTGCGACATCTGACAGCAAGTAAATTACCGCATTTGCGGCATCTCCCGTTTCGGCTAGTCCCAGTGGACTTCGCCGAAGAATAGAATTCATTTTTTCCCCTTCCAGCTTTGATGTCATGTCCGTTGTCATGAAGCCGGGTGCCACGCAATTAACTGTAATATTGCGTCTTCCTAGCTCTCTGGACAGAGAGCGAGTGAACCCTTCCAAGCCAGCCTTGGTTGCAGCATAGGCGGCAAGACCGTTATAGCCTGTGCTAGCAATTACAGAACTAATGTTCACTACTCTGCCGACGCCACCTCTCAGCATGGAGCGTGAGATGTATTTGGTAAGCAAGACTGGTGCTTCTAAGTTTATTTTTAAAGCTAGCTCAATCTGCGAGTTATGCATTGTGGCCAGAATGCCGTCAGCACCGACACCGGCATTGTTGACCAATCCGTACAGGGGGCCGTATTTTGCTATAAGCCCTTGTGCGAATTCAGGTATAATCGACGTCTGAGAGAGGTCAAACGGTTCGTGAACAACTAATTCTCGTTGGTGTTCATTGACCCGTTCGGCAAGCTGCTGAAATTCTCTCGAGACTTGACGGGAAACTCCCACAACCTTGTCTCCTTGTTCCACCAACAGCTGGCACAATTTCAGTCCTAGTCCTCTAGACGACCCTGTAACTACAATGGTTCTGCGCATTCTATCTCTCAATCTTACCTGATTTATGGTTTTTCAAGTTTTGAACCAAGCTAATACGGGCAGGCACAGCAAATTTGGGCAGGAACTTACGACAGTGAGTCTTAAGTTTTGCCACATCAAAATTAGTCTCTTTAGAAACTACAATTTCTGCTCCGACAAGGTTGCCAACAATACTGCTCAAGATAGGATAGCTGCGTGCTAGAAGTACATCAGGGAATGAGAGCAGTACCTCCTCAACTTGCTCAGGATGAATTTTGTTGCCACCAATGTTAATTACACCCGAACGCCTGCCTATAAAAAAAACCCTATTGCCTTCTATTTTAACTTTATCTCCGGTATCGACATACCCTTCAGAAATCTTTAGCGAGTCTTTGTCGTTTAGATACTTTCCTACAGAATCTACATTTCTTACCCATAACGTGCCATCGTCGATTTTTATATCAACCCCCGACTTAGTATTGTCTAAGTAACTGATTGGGAACCCTGCTTGTCTATCTGTCACAGAAAACCCAACCCCAACCTCAGTAGAAGCGTAAATATGGGTAATCTTGGCTTCAGGGAACTTCGCAACGAGTTTTTGGAGCACATCAGGGTGAACAATTTCCCCTCCAAGAGTGATTTTATCTAGTTGCAACGATCCAATGGCAGGGTGCATCAGCATTTTTCGCCAAAGCGTCGGTGTTGCCGAAAGGTGTGTACAACGATTGACTGATAGGTACTCGATTAGGCGCGATGTGTCTGTATGCTTGTAAGCAGGAAGAAGGGTAGCGCCGGCTAACATTGAATGGAATACGACTTGTAGTCCGGCGAATCGATTGAAGTCGTAAACAAGGCCCCATCTAATCTCAGCGCCGTCTATCTTTTTTTTGCTGACGCTGTTGGTAAGCGAGGCAAAAGAATGTTCAACTAATTTAGGTGATTGGGTCGTACCAGACGTTGCTATGACTATTTTACAGTCGTTTCTTTTTTTGAGTTGTTCACAACAGCTTTGTATGTCCGGGCGAAGAGCACTTGACAGTTTTCCAGAGCCATTAATGTAGAGATCTACATCAACATCTCTCAGTAGAGCTTCAGAAGCGTCTCTGGTCAGTTCGTCGGGCAAGAGTATGATTTTTTTTGCAGACAGGATTGCAGCTATCAATACCGTCAAGAATTCGGCAATGTCGGCATTTTGAATTACGACTATTTTGTTTTTAACCGACAGATTATTAACTTGCTTCAGCAACTGTTCATATGTGATGCCCGGCACTATTTGTCGCTCAGGCGGGAGTTGCTTTAGCCAATGATAGATAGAAAAGTTACTTGTATTTTTCATAAAACTCATAAAACTCGCCAAATGTTATTGGGTATTGAGCTTCGTTAGATAAAGAAAAAGGGTCGAAACCAAGTTTGCCCTCAAGAGTAGTAACTAAAATTGCAAATCCTATTGAGTCCAGTCCTGTTTCCAACAAAACAGAATTTTCATTGATGTCGGGGGCAGGGCCACCCATAATTTCAATGAATACTTCTCTGAAGCATTCGTCGATTACCTGTTTAATCATCTACAGTTACTTTCTATTAGTTGCTAGTTTTGCGTTCTTTTCAGTGTATTCTTTTAGCGGATAACAGTTTTATTGACGCAGGTTAAATTCAATTTTTCTTGCGCTGTACTTTTTTCTCAAAAAATGGGGTTAATTCAGAATCGTGAACAGTAAGAGATCAGTTGGCTACAAACAAACTTTAGTTTCAAAGTTGCGCAGTAAACGCGCAGCGATTTGCATAATTGGTTTAGGCTATGTTGGGTTGCCACTGGCACTCAAATTTTGCGAATTGGGTTATAAAGTTGTTGGCATCGACATCGACCCATCGAAAGTAAGTCAGTTAAACAATGGCCAAAGTTACATAGAGCACATTACACACACCGCGGTTTGCGATGCCTTAAAGGCCGGACTTAAGGTTTCTAGTGACTTTTCTTCGGTATCCAATTGTGAAGCAATCATTATCTGTGTGCCTACGCCGCTGAATAAATATCGTGAGCCCGATTTAAGTTTTGTCAAAGACACTACTCTTTCCATTCTGCCTTACTTGAGAGCAGGCCAAGTATTGTCTCTTGAGAGTACCACTTACCCTGGGACTACCGATGAAGTTTTGTTGCCGGTAATAGCGTCTGAGGGCTTAGAAGTTGGCGTGGAGTTTTTTTTGGTGTACTCGCCCGAGCGTGAGGACCCTGGCAACTTGAAATATACAACTAGCGATATTCCAAAAGTTGTTGGAGGCCACACTCAAAAGTGCCTTGATGTTGGCGTAGATTTATACGGTGCAATAATAGAAAAAATTGTGCCCGTCAGCTCAACTAAAGCGGCTGAAATGACCAAACTTCTGGAAAATATTCACAGGGCCGTAAATATTGGTTTGGTGAATGAAATGAAGATTGTGGCGGATAGAATGGGCATCGACATATTCGAGGTAATTGATGCTGCATCTACTAAACCTTTTGGTTTCACGCCATACTATCCTGGCCCGGGCCTAGGCGGGCACTGCATCCCAATTGATCCCTTTTACTTGACATGGAAAGCTAGAGAGTTCGGTTTACATACTCGGTTTATTGAACTTTCCGGGGAAATAAACCAAAGCATGCCTGAATATGTTGTTAGTAAACTAGCTGATAGCTTGAACCGGCTAGGATTGCCGCTTAAAGGCAGGAGGATTTTGGTTCTGGGTATTGCCTACAAGAAAAACGTGGACGATATGAGAGAATCTCCTGCGGTGAAAATCATGGAGCTGTTGAAGCTCCGAGAAGTAGTGGTGGCCTACAGTGATCCGCACGTGCCGAAATTTCCCCAAATGCGAGACCATAAATTCGATCTTGCTAGTGAGTCCTTAAACTCGACTACATTGAATAGCTTCGACGCAGTTATATTGTGCACCGACCACGACAAATTCGACTATGATCTAATTAGGAAACACTCGAAGTTGATTGTGGACAGTCGTGGCAAGTACCGTCAAAGTTGCTCTAAAATCATTAAAGCATAGTTTATAGAGGTAAGTATGAAGAACTTTGCTCTAGTTGGTGCGGCAGGCTATATAGCACCACGACACATGCAAGCAATCCGAGACACAGGTAACAGTTTGTTGGTTTCTTCAGACATTAGCGATAGTGTTGGAATTATAGATAGTTACTTCCCAGAAGCAGCATTTTTTAGCGAGTTTGAGCAGTTTGCATGTTATGTAAATCATTTGGCAGCAAAGAAAGATGGGAGCGATATAGATTTTGTGTCCATATGCTCGCCGAACTATCTCCATCACTCTCATATGTGTTTTGCTTTGGAAGCCAATGCCGACGTGATATGTGAGAAACCGCTAGTTTTGCACCCGGGACAGCTGGACACGTTGGTTAGTCTGGAAGAAGCAACTGGCCGTAAAGTGAACTCAATTTTGCAGTTGCGTCTTCACCCTTCAATTATCCAGCTGAAAGATGAAATAGCCGGCGGCTCGTCAGGCCAAAAGCATGAGGTTGACCTAACTTATATCACGTCGCGCGGCAAGTGGTACCTTCAGTCATGGAAGGGGAACCCTCAAAAGGCAGGCGGAATAGCTACAAATATCGGAATACATTTCTTCGATATGCTGTACTTTGTGTTTGGTAGTATTCAAGATAACGTGTTGCATTATCATTCTGATACCAAAGCTGCCGGATACTTGGAGTTCGAACATGCACGTGTCAGGTGGTTTCTTTCTGTCGACAAAGATGATTTGCCGCAAGAGAGGCTTGACACTGGGCAACGAACATATCGATCAATTACTTGCAATGGGCGAGAAATCGAGTTTTCAGGTGGTTTTGCCGATTTGCATACAAGGAGCTACGAGGAGATACTAAGGGGTAGGGGTTATGGTATTGAAGCCAACCGCACAGCTGTCGAAACTGTCTCGAGAATTAGGACTATGAAGCCTCGTGGAAAAGTAGGGGAATATCATACTTTCTTGGGAAGAGTTATCTAGTAATAGTCGACATCAGGCTCTGCAAAGACAACACTGAAAGCAACACCTGACTCTGTACTCGTTTTATCAATCCAAACTCGTTTTGCGGTGTGACGCGAGTTTAGCTTTCGATGAAATGCAAAACTTGTATTTGTGACATGGCACTAATTGGGGCTTTGACTGTGAGGATGAATTTGGGTGGTTGTTTCTAGCAGTGATTTATATGCTGTTATTAAGTAGTACCTCTATTACCTGGTTTTGGTCGTCATTATCCAAATAGGCGTGAACAGGAAGGCTTAGGACTTCTGTAGAAACTTGCTCGCTTACAGTAAAAGAAGCAGTCAAGTCACCTACAGCGGGCTGTTTATGTAGTGGTACGGGATAATGGACAGCGGTTGGAATATTATGTCGCCTCATCACAGCCTGCAACTTTTCTCTACTTTTGACCCTTATGGTATATTGTGCCCAAGCAGACACATTGTCTTTCTCTATCCGGGGACACAGGATTTCTTTATTCCCTGTTAGGGCCTCTAGGTATGTGTTTGCAATCGATTGTCTTAATTCAATTTCTTGATCGAGGATGTCTAACTTACACAATAAGACTGCCGCCTGAATCGTATCCAGCCGTGAATTAATGCCAACCCGGATATGATGATACCTCTCTGCTTGGCCATGCCTCGCTATTTGGCGGGCCGCTTTGGCAAGGTGCTCATCATTTGTAAAGATAGCGCCACCGTCACCATAACACCCTAGAGGTTTCGAGGGGAAAAAACTGGTACAACCGAATGTACATAGATTTCCCGACTTTAAGCCTTTGTAGCTGGCCCCAAAACTCTGCGCACCATCTTCAACTACTGCTAAACCGTATTGGCTAGCCAGCGCATTTATTTGATCAAAATCAGCGCATTGTCCATACAATGAGACAGGGATTATAGCTTTAGTATTAGAGCTTATTGCTGCTTCAAGTGTCGACCAGTCAAGGTTAAAGCTTGACGGGAAAATGTCGACATACACAGGTTTGGCACCCAACAGCTTTATCGCTTCCGCCGCGGCAATATACGAAAAACTCGGAGTAATTACCTCGTCCCCGGGGCCAATCCCAAGCGCCATTAGCGAAATTTGCAATGCATCTGTACCATTGGCGCAAGTGATGCAATATTTGGCCCCTGTATAAAATCTTAGTTTTTCTTCTAATTCATCAACTTCTGGTCCCAAGATGTACTTTCCATGTGAAAGTACTTCGCCAATGCGGGCTTCAATTTGATTTTTTAGAATTTTCTGTTGGGCGTGTAAGTCTACAAACTGCATAATAGAAAATCACACTTGCTAAGATCTAATGTATTATAAGTGCTATAGAATTGTGTAAAGTTAACAAAAGGATTGAAATTTAACAACAATCCAAAGAGCAGAGTATGCGGCTTCCGCGAAACTAATTTTTTCTTTCTGGTGAACAACTATATTAGGGCAATTCGTTGCGGTCAAACCTCGGTGTGAAACATACTAAGAATGTTGTCAGTATGTGATTGTCATAGTCGATTTTCTAACCGCTAGTAACAAAGTTATTGGAAGCTTGATCGTGCTCCAATGCAATAAACCTATTATCGTGTAGGCATATTGAGAAGGTTTAACGCTATTTTAAAAGCCTATGACAAACGCTCGTTGTTGGTATGATTGCACTAAATAAAAAGAGTCCCTCGTGGAAAACGCCTATTTTTTGTAACTAACCCTGACAACTTTTTTGCCAATAGCAATAAAGCACATACTGCATTAGTTGAAGATCAGTTGATCCAGTTAAACTTTGTTGGCGTTATGATCCAATTCC
This sequence comes from Kordiimonas sp., assembly GCA_963921265.3. Classification (GTDB taxonomy): domain Bacteria; phylum Pseudomonadota; class Alphaproteobacteria; order Sphingomonadales; family Kordiimonadaceae; genus Kordiimonas. The sequence continues at coordinate 1,330,705 of OZ001196.2, read as the reverse complement.
GCTTATTTTAACAACTTATTGCGAATTGGCTAGTCCGAGACTTGAGGAACCCTTTGTCAACTACAACTTCCAAATAAACATTGTTGAGGGTGTGCCTTTGTGAACGGTGAGGTCACCATATTCTTCAATTCCCATTTTTCTGTAGAAACGCTGGGCCGACATTTGTGTATGACCTGTGACTACGCGGACCCGAGTTATTGATGCATCTCTGAACATTCTCTTTGCTTCGTTGATCAGTTGGCCCCCTAGGCCTTTTCGCTGGCCTGACTTCGCCACACAAAAGTTCAAAATTTCCGCTCTGGCGTCAATATCTGTGTCGGACACTCCTTTTCTCGAATACTGGAGAGTCTCAAGCATACGACTAATATTTCGAGGACTCATCAACGATAGGGCCAGCACGAATTTCGCTTTTATGCTACTAAGTCGCAAAAATTCTCTAGATAGGGATTTTGTGCCGATGCTTCCCGCTAAGAACCCCAAAACCTCTTGGTTGGGAGAAATAGCAGCCACAATAAAGTAACCTTCAGACCGTGCCATAGTTCGATACAGCTCAGTCAGAACTTCTGCCCCCAAGCTTGTCAAAAAACCTGATGGCACTTCTGCAATGTGTATTTGAGCAACTTGAGAAAGGGCTTCCTCGTCAAATTGACTAATAGTGGCTATACGAGTTCTCATGTGTCGGTTTTCTACTTAGAAATATAGTTGAATATCATTCCCATTAGTCCACGCAGCGCTCCTACACCATAGGAAAAGTGCCAGAAAAAGAAACTAATGGGCATCAAAAGTCTAACGCCGAACGGAGAACCCTTTTGTACAAATCCAACAAACAGACCTGCCGACAAATAGAGAGCTAAAAGACCAATCAACCACAGCCAAAAAATAGTTGTCACGAAGCCCAAAATAGATAACCCGATAATGGACGCTGAGAAAGCCGGTGGCACCAAATTCCGTATCGAAACCAAGCTTTTTCCAACAATGCGAGAAATTTCAAAAGGAGTGATACCGCTATTGTATGCCCACCGGACAAATGAATTGAACTTTTCTCTAGCATAATAAGTGCAAGTTACACTTGGACAAAGAACCATTTTTCGACCAAGAGAGCTTAGACGCAAATTGAATTCTCGGTCCTGTCCGCGATTCAATCTTTCGTCAAAATTGCCAATTTCGTCGAAAAGTTTTTTGTGCACACAGAACAAAAACACTATGTCCGTCAAAATTGGGTTTTTTATGCCCGTATAATGCTTTGCATCTCCTACACCGAATGGATGTGTCAACACTGCAGCTAGGGCGCCAGCAACGACACCTGTGCCGCGTGTAGAGTTGAGTCTGACCCCTCCAACGTTGTCCGCGTTGTAAACGTGTAATGCCCGAACAAGTTGACGAACATAGTCTGGAGGGTATGTCGCATGCGCATCGATGCGCATAACGATGTCATGCCGTGCTTCATCAATTCCAATGTTTAGTGCTCGTGGCTTGGACGCTCCGGGATTATCTATGACTCGGATTTGTGGCCAGCGCCGTACCAAGTTATCAAGAATATTGCGAGTTCCGTCAGTTGACTGGCCATCTAGAACAAGTATTTCCATCAAATCCACGGGATAGTCAGCCAGCAACAATGACGACAAACAGTCCTCAATGTATTTCGCCTCATTAAGGCATGGTAAAATAAGAGTGACATACACAGGGCCGGGATCATTCCCAATTGCACTAAGGGAGGTGCCCATCATTCGGCTAACAACTCAGCTACTTGGGTAATATGTTTGTCCGAAACATTAGAGCCTAATGGAAAACTTACTAGGTGCCGAGACATATATTCAGCGTTTGGACAATCCCCATTGACGTAGCCCACCTTTTTCAGGCTTTCTCCTGAGAGCGGGTGAACGGGCGTCGCGTACCATTCTGCAGCTTCAATGCGCTGTTCTTCGGCGATGCGCAGAAAAGTTCGCTTGTCATCAACCAACACGGGAAATCGGATAAGAATATCGTCAGCTGCAAGTGAGGACTCTACGAACTGAATTTTCTTAGAATACTCCATTGCCGCTCTGTATTTTTGAGCCAATTCGCGCCGCCGTTTACTGTCTCTTTCTACGCCATTGAGTTTTCTGCGAAGCTTGGTTTCTGCCGCCTTGCTCATCCTCGTGCTAAAGTCCTCCGACAGTTGGCCAGGCCCGATGGGGTTGTAGTTGCCGACCACGAGGCCTGAGCGCGAAAGCTTTCGGAAGAGGGACTTAGCGAACCAATACAGACTTGGTCTGTAAAGGACGAGGAAACCGAAAAATTGAAGCAACAATTTGGTTCGTTTCGCCCAATCAGGACGCACGAAATCAGAAAGCCGCGCTTCAAGTCGTCTCTGTAAATTTCTGTTTTCTGTGACTGCTGCCCCGCCGGCACCGAGCACTAGAGGCTTGCCCCACTCGAAAGAATAAAAACTAGCAATCCCGAAAGTTCCTGCCGGTTTTTCACCAATAGACGACAAATATGTGTGACAACAATCCTCAATAATCGGGACACGATCATTAATGACTTTACCAAGCTCGTTCATATTAGCCATCATGCCAAATGTGTGCTGTACAACGACAGCTTTAATCGAACTATGCCATTTTTTGTCGAGGTCTTGAGCGGACATATTTGTCCCTCCCTCCTCAACATCGATCCAAATAGGTCGTGCACCGACAGCCATGACAGCCTCGGGAACAGCGACACACGTGAAGGCCTGGATAGCGACAAGGTCACCCTCGCCAATGTCAAGGGCTCTCAGTATCTCCGCCAGTGCCACTCGGCCCCGGAAATAGGTATATTGGGTAAATTGCTTTGGTTGAAACGTCATTTTAGTTCTTATTGCCCCAAACTCTTCTGGATTTTGTCTGCGAGCTGTGGGCCGTCAATCCCGGCCACTTTTTTCATATATGCCTGTGAGCCAACGTCCGTAACAAAATCTGAACCCTGAATACCGAGACGGCGAAAAACGCTCGGCTTTAATCTATTTTCAAGGGCATGCTCTGCTACCGCGCTGCCCAGACCGCCTACAATCCTGTGCTCTTCTACGGTAAATAGAGCGTCTGTGTCTTCGACAGCCTTTGCAATAGCATCCGAGTCAATATGCGACACCGAAGGCATGGTCAGCACACGCACGGAAATTCCACGCTGGTCCAACAAGTTCGTTGCTTCCATCACCTCTTGAAGGATGCCGCCCGCTACGATAACCGCGGCGTCCGCGCCATCTCTTATCAGGCGTGCTCGACCGATACTGAATTCGTCGGGGACACTGCCCGACGTGTCTGGCAATGTCTTATCCAGTCGCAAAAAACCCGGGCCAACGCCTTGAGAGAGAAACTTTGTAGCCTCCTCAACCTCCCACTTGTCTGACGGCACCATCGCATGGATATTCGGCAGCGCCCTCAAAATCGCAATATCTTCTGTTGCATGATGCGACGCGCCAAGGCCACCGTACGAGAAACCACCACCGATCGAGACCGAAATCACATTCGCTTTGTGATAACAGACGTCATTACGCAATTGCTCAAGGCAGCGCAATGTCGGGAAGTTCGCAATCGAATAGGTGAAGACGGTCTTGCCCGATAATGCCATGCCAGCCGCCAGAGCGGTCATATTCTGCTCTGCCACACCTGCATTAATATACTGTTTTGGGAATTTTTCCTCAAATCGACCCAATACACCAAAGCCAAGGTCCCCAGTAATCAGAACAATATCAGGGTTTTGTTCCGCTAGCTCTATCAAAGTGTCTACAAAGATGTCACGCATTCGAAAGTCCGTTACTCATTTTCCAGCTCGGCGATGGCCGCTTGATATTCGTCGCCTTGAGGTGAACGATAGTGCCACAAAACAGAATTCTCCATAAAGGACACTCCTTTGCCTTTGGTCGTGTGGCAGATTACAACTCGTGGCCCATCACCTTGCTGCGGGACTCGGCTGAAAGCCGCCAAAAGCGCGGCATGATCATGGCCGTCAATTTCTTCCACTGCCCAGCCAAACGCACTCCATTTGTCGGCGAAGGGCTCGAGGTCGAGTGTGTCTGTAGTGGTTTTGAGGCTTTGAATCTTATTGTAGTCCACAATCGCCATCAGGTTTTTAAGTTTGTGATGTCCGGCAAACATAATAGCTTCCCAGTTTGATCCTTCATCACATTCTCCGTCCGACAGAAGAACGACAGTGCGTCTATCCTTACCGTTCATGAAGTCGGCCATTGCCATTCCTCCGCCTACTGGAAGGCCGTGCCCCAAAGAGCCCGTTGAAAACTCGACACCAGGCAGATGATGTGACGCGTGTCCCATCAAACGAGATCCATCGCTGCAATGGCTAAGCACCTCCTCGTCATTAAGAAACCCAACTTCAGATAGGGCCGCATATAGTGCTGCTGCTGCATGACCTTTGGAGAGAATGAATCTATCGCGATCTGACGATTCTGGGTCGGTAGGATCTACCCGCAATACAGAGCTATACAGCACAGCCAGTATGTCTGCGATTGACAAGCAAGAACCAACATGGCTAGCCCCAGAAAGATTGGTCATGTCAACAGCTTTCCGCCTAATTCTGGCGGCTACTCTTTTGCTGTCAGCAGCAATTCTTCCCACAACTCGTGAATTCTGCATTGAGGCCTCTCAATAAAAAACTAGAAATCTGTTCTAACGACCTTGAAATATTTCTGTGCTGCCCGGCGGCGCACTGGGCTTTAGAGACTTGTCTCGGCGGGCTATTTCAATCAATACTCGATCAACTTGCAGTCGCTCTAGAGTGTCAACAACACCTGAACGAGCCATTGGTTTTTTAACCACAGCAAGAAATGTCAAATAGAGACAACGAAAGTAAAGTGCAACAGAGCGGTGTTCTATCCAGACCAGTGCTAATCGACTTTTCCATGGGCGAATGAGCTGATTGTAAGCTAAATCAGCATCCTCATATGGTGCTAAAATTTCACCTTCATCCGAGAATGTGACAGAAGCAAGATCTGTAATGCCCGGTTTGACGCTTAGCAGTTTTTGCTCTGCCTCAGTATACAAATCTACATCATGCTGCACCTGAGGTCGAGGTCCGACGAGGCTCATTTCGCCGCGAAGAACATTAATTAACTGTCCCAGCTCATCAATTTTTGCCCGGCGTACAAAATGCCCGATAGGCGTTATGCGATTGTCTTTTGCAGACGTCGAGGCAAGCCCGCTTTTGTCGGCATTTGCGACCATTGAGCGCACCTTATACATTCCAAACGTACCTGCGCCGTTCAACTGGACACGTTCGCCGACATACAGTGGACTCTTGAAATCTTGCAGCCACACTAGCAACAGTACGGGTATCAAAATCGGAGACGCTAACACGAGCACCGATATAGCTATCAGTTTGTCTAAAATGCTGATGCCCATAATTGCTTTTGTCCTATCAACTCAGATTGTGAAATTTTCTTACAGCGGCGATAACATAGCTGACCTCATCATCTGTCAGTAGATGGTTCATTGGGAGCAATAGGCATTCATTAAAGAACCGTTCTGTTTCTGGCAAGTCTATTGTAAAGCCGAGCGATTCAAACTGATGGACGGCCTTTCCGCCCCATTGAACTATGGTACCAATGTTCTGGCCAGCAAGGAACTCGCGTAACTCATCTCGGCGAGAAATTCTGATTTCATAATTCTGGAATGTGTCAAAACGCTCTATGTCATCATCTGGTTTTGGTGGTAATATCAGCTCTTCAATCTCAGAAAACGCCTCATCATATCGTGCAGCAATTTGGCGGCGGCGTGCAATGTTCTGATCAAAGCTATCCATCAAATAAGATAGAATGGCCGCCTGCACATTGTCGAGTCGTGAATTGGTTCCCCAGACCGTAACTTCTGCAGATCCCAATCCACCTCTGCCGTGGTCTCGCTGAGCGCGAACGTGTGCAGCTACGTCATCGTCGTTGGTAATGAAGCCTCCACCATCGCCGAAGCAACCCAAAGATTTTGCTGGATAAAATGAAAAAGTTCCAAATTTACCAAACAGACCAGCACTTATCCCGTGATATGTTGCACCGAGGGCTTGAGCTGCATCTTCTGCTATAATTAGGCCGGCTTTTGCGGCAAGCTCATTGATTGGTCTCATATCCGCCACCCGGCCGTTGAGATCTGTCGGCATCAACATCCTTGTTCGAGATGTGATGAGCTTTTCAGCCATAGCTGCGTCCATCAGCCCATCTTCATCAACGTCGCAAGGTACAGGTATTGCTCCAGCCATTACAATTGCCCCGGGAGTCGCAACCATTGTATGACTGGAGAATATAACCTCATCTCCAGGCCCCACTCCGCAGGCCCTCAGACCAAGAGTAATTGCGTTGGTGCCATCCGAAACCCCTAAAGCGTGTTTAGCACCAGTGAATTTCGCAAGTTTGGCTTCGAACTCTTCCAAGTCTCGCTGCATAATAAATGCGCCGCGAGAAAGGACATCACGAATTATTTCGATGAATTTTTCTTCTTGATGGAGGAAGAGTTTGGGGTAGTTAAAAAACGGAACTTTGTCGATTTTTTTCAGCACACTATAGCCTATGTAAAATTTCGATAAGTATTTCTTTTGTGTTGTTCAAGCTAGGAAAAAGTCCTTCCCCAGCTGAGCACCTTAACCATTTGACCGTAACACACTGTGGTGTCTTTTCAATGAAATAGGAAAGTTCTAGGTCCCACACCGAGGCGGCAATCAAGTTATTTTTTATGCTACGCTTATTCTTTAGCGCTAAACATCGCACAAAGCTTTGCATTAACCATTATACAACTACATTCTCTCTAATTAAAGAACATCGACTTCCTTAAACTTGATGTATTCTTAGGGATGGATCGAAACCTTCAACATGATCCCGTAATACTCCAACAAATTTGGCCATGTCTCGTTGATTTAGTGATTCAATAACACTTTGGAAAGCAGTTTCTAGTTGGTCATTAGGAATGTCAGTTTCCGCAACGCGAAAAATTTTACTGTGTGGGGTCGAAGTCAGGTCTTTATCATCAAAAAACAACTCTTCGTACAATTTTTCACCAGGTTTCAGGCCGATCACTTCTATCTCGATATCTCCATCTGGATTGTCATTTGTTTTCAAAGTATACCCCAGCAGATCTATCATGTTTTTCGCGAGATCAATTATTTTAATAGGTTCTCCCATATCAAGAACAAACGTGTCATTTCCTCTAGAAAATAGACCTGCGACAATAACTAATTTTGCCGCCTCTGGAATTGTCATAAAGTATCTGTTGACTTCCGGATCGGTTATAGTGACGGGACCACCGCTAAGAATCTGGTGATGAAATATAGGAACGACAGACCCTGATGAACCCAAAACATTTCCAAACCGCACCACCGAATAGTCGGTATTGGGGTAAGTAGTTTGATATTTTTTGGTAAGTAATTCAGCCATCCTTTTAGTTGCACCCATGACATTTGTAGGGCGAACCGCTTTGTCACTTGAAACAAGTACAAATTTCTCTAGGCCAAACCGGCCTGATAAATCCGCCAGTTGCGCAGTCCCAATTATGTTATTTTTACCAGCTTGAATAGCATTTTGCTCCACAAGCGTGACATGTTTGTAAGCTGCCGCATGAAAAAGTAATTTGACTTCCTCTGCCTCGAAAACTGAGACCATGTATTGTTTGTCTAGAATCGAACCCAGGCTCGGCACTAAAACTACGTCTCTTTTTTCTGCCTCAGCGGCCAGTTCGTTCAGAATCGTGAAAAGCGCGAATTCGTTATTCTCACACAGTATTATTTTTTTTGGATGAGTTCGAAGGAGTTGTCTACATAACTCCGAACCAATCGAACCGCCCGCGCCTGTGACCAAAATTGTTTTTTGTTTGATGCCGGAGGTCAGATTCAATGTGTCTAGTGTTACTTTTTCTCTTTTGAGAAGGCGGTCTGTTTGCAGCTTTGAGCTTGAAGAAATCTTCTTGTGCTGCAGCAAAAGTTCCATCAAGCTTGGCGTAACGTGAACTTTGACACCGCAATCAACAAATTTTTTGGAAATGCTTCTAATTTCTGACTCGGATGCCTCAGGCGCTGCAATAAAAGCCTCCTTAATCTTTAGTTTATCCACGGCTCTTGCCATATTGCTGACGTGAACAACTTCAATACCCCCAATAATAGCGCCTGACATCGCGATATTGTTATCGATAAAACAAACAGGGTTGTATTTGTCTGATTGTTTGAGTCCAGAGCGGATTTGCATTGCTGCAGGACCAGTTCCATAAACTACTGATGGAATGGAATAGGCAAAATCTCTTTCAATTGCTTTAATCAGCCAAGAAATAATTAATCGACCACCAGTGATGGAAATGAAAAAAAGTGAGACGAAAATTATTGGCACAGAGCGTGGAGCCCAAAACCTGCCAACATAGAGCAACAGGATTAAATAGATGAATATTAGTCCTGATACGAAAGCGACCTTTTTGATGGAGGCGGTGTTGAATGCGCGTGCTACAATCCGATTTTGGCCTAGCTTGAAGATTATCAATAATCCGCCTAAACTAGTTAAAACTAGCAAATTCCATATCTCTGCTCGTCCAACGTGGGGTGTAAATGTGTCAAGCCGCAGTGCGAAAGCCAGGTACAGGCAGACAGGAATTAACGCCGTATCTAGAAAGAGAAATACTAGTTTCTTTTGATTTCGAGATAGCTTGTCTACCCTGTTAAGCAGACGATGTACGAAGCTTGACATTATAGTGGACCCAAATGCCCAATCTCACCAACGGAAGGTTTTTTTTGCGTGTAAATAAAGCTTGGCACAGCAAGTCCTTTTTGCATGCGTGTCATTGACTAATCTCGCAATTAATAATCTGGTGAATCGATGAGGTTTTTTCATACTAGCTAAAATTCGATTATACAAAGGAATTGTCAGATTAAATTTGCTGCTATGCAGGTTGGATATTAATTTCATCCGATGACCAATCATTGCCGTTATTCAAGTCTTCACAGGAGGTCATTCGTCTTGCGGTGATAGTATTTTTCCACTTTCCACTTTCGTTTTGTCATGTTGAAGAATTGCTCTTCAAGCATGACATTGATGTTTGTTATGAAACTGGCCGTTATTGCTGAAACAGGTTTGGTCCGACATTCGCACAAGAGATTAGCAATAAGCGATTGAAGCACTCCAAACAGCACTCAAGCTGGCGTTGGCACACCTGCGAGATATTCGTTAAATTCAAGGATGAAGCTTACTATCTGTGGGGGCGTTGATCATGGAGGTTAGATATTAGACGCATTCTTCACCAAATGCAGAAATAATAACGCAGCGATGAATGTGTAGAAAAGTGTCATGATACGCTATGGGCGCCCGCATGTTATTGTGACAGACTTGGTGGGTGTTTATGGAGCTGCACATAGAGATCTTGATGCAAAACACTTTAAAGAGTTTGGGCAGTGGTCAAACAACAAAGCTGAGAATTTCCATCTGTCTTTTTGACGAAGGGAGAGGCGATGAACAAGTTCCAATCGGAAGAAGGGTTGTCGAAACTAGTCTCCGTGCAGTCCCCACTTTAGAACCATTTTAATAGCGAACGCCACTTCATTGAACAACATCACTGCAAGAAGATTCGTTCTGAAGCTCATTCAGAATGGCGGAGTATTGCCGCCTATTGTTCGGTTAACTGAGAGGTGTTCGAAACTAGTTCGCTTACGTCTGACAACTCTCAATTGACACGGCCTTTGTATGCAGAGGCTATGTTAGAGGGCCGCAATAAACGCCTCTTCCCAGCTGCACCAGTTAACCCATTTAACGTGCCAACTCACAACGATTTGCAATAGCTAAACTCATAGCCAAAATTGCAACCCAAAAGTAAGAAATTGCGGGGATCTGTAGAGAAAAATCCACAAAAGAATGTAATGCAAGTTGTAGACTACTCGTAATACCAAGCGCAACAAACACCCTATACTGCAGACCAAACTTCAAGCGCTTAAAAAGAAAGGTGATTGGTAACAATAGAGCGACAACTAACCAGGTTGCACCGGGAATGCCCGCGTTATGCATCAGCTCCAAATAATCGCTGTGTGCACGATTGAACCAGCCCAGATCATATGGTGTTCTGTATGTTAAGTGTACGTTGTCAAACGCACCTAGTCCGTATCCCAACAAGGGCCTATCCTGAATTGCCGCAATAACATACGAGTAGTTCTGAAATCTCAAACCACTGCCGACTTTCTCTTGCAGTCTTGCGTCAAGCAGTTCACCACTCATGTAAAACAACCCCACAGCTGTTGCCAACACTACGCTGTAGCCCACTAGACTTTTCCGGAAATGGGCAGTTCGTTGATATCGATTGGGGCTAAGGATGAACAGAGCGAAAACGGCTAGTGCTGTTGACAAAAAACCAGCGCGGGAATGGGTCAAAATTGTGACTGTTGCGGTTACAAGAATTGCAACCGGCAGCCACCAACCTTTTTGGATTATTGTCTCTAATATATGTCGGTACAGCTCGCGACCTTTGCGGTTCTCAGACAATTCATCTTGAGTCCAAAAAATTGCATATGAAATTAGGCATTGAAGTCCGAGTCCAGCAAATGCCGCATAGCTATTTCGATTCACAAAACTGCTCGTGAGAGCTTCTAGTCCGGCCCATTTTTCGTACCATAAAACAGACTCATTGCCTGATACATACACCGCGAAGCCGTATGCGGCATATGCTAGGCTCACGAACCCAAAGAAGCGAACCAATTGAACTCCGTTGGCTCGGCGTTCAATATACCGAAACACTGAATAGCCAAAAAGGGCATGGCTCAGAAAGAAAATACTGACCGATAAGGTTCTATGCGGAGATACAGAAATTGTAGCCAACTGCTCAAGGTGCGTGCTTACTGGTGCCATGTTCAATTGAAGGTTGGCACCCAGTGGAGCCCACGCCTGCATGAGGCCCCACCCCACGAATATCAGTATCATGATAAAACTCGCGACTACTGCGGTTGGCAATGTGAATTTCCTGTGTTTTCTCTTCGTAACAAATTGGGCCAGAAACAAAACGCCAACGAAGGTGACCCAAAGCCACTGCCAGACCGGCCTTGCGCTGGCCAGTGGAAGCGGTGAAAAAACTAGTAAAAAATAGATCATCCATCGCATATACGCATAGTTCCCTATCTGATGTTGAATGGCCCAATTGAGGCGTTTTTTTGACCACCAATTTGAAAAGCACAACACATGAAAATGATCTTATCAAGGAATTTGCATTTGTTTTCATCCAGCAATGCTGGCGGAAGGGTTGCGTCTCATCAGGTTTAAGCATGTTTCGGTTGGATCCAGTTTTAAGATTCAACGAGACAATGCGGCCCAAACAAATAAGTGGCAAATTCATCGGTACTCAGCTCTGCACAACGGAAGTGCCCACTTAGCTGATGAGAGTAGCAACCCAATCATATGGAACAAATTTTCAATTCTTGGACATTGAATTGATCTTTTTGGGTTGGAGAGTGCAGACCAACTATAAAAAGAAGATCAGTCTTCAGCAACTGACAAGCGCAACTCAGCTTTGCTGTCTGATGCGACTTGTATAAATCTCCAATTGAACTCTAATGAAGGTTAACAAGGCAGCAAAAGCGCATCTCATTATCCCGACTTGACCGTCATCTATGGCGGAGCAAGTGTCCTGTCCAAGCTGAACAATGTCTGAAAAAAAAGCCTCGCAAATGATAGCTATGCTTAAACCTGCAGTTCAATACATACGCATGTCAGCTGAACATCAGAAGTACAATAGCGGAACCCAATCTAAGAAAATTCGAAAATATGCCGAACGACATGAGCACTCCGTCGTCAAACCTATGAGGACAAAGGAAAAAGTGGGCTGCCGATCGACGGCAGACCAAGGTTAAGGCGGCTTATTGCGAACGCGATTTCAGGCCTAACTTAATTCGACTATGCTTTGGTTTATGACGTTAGCAGATATGGCCGGTTTCAGGGCGCTGACGAGGTAGCATACTACGAGTATCATCGCAAACAGGAAGGTTTGCAGATCATCTATTGCGTAGAGCAATATGACTACTACGGTTCACCTGTTTCCGCCTTAGTTAAAGGTGTGAAATGGCCTATGGCAAGGGAATACGATCGTGTGCTTTCCGCACATGTTTAGTCGGCATCCCCATTGTCAGCTAAATGGAAGAAATAGGTGAAAAAGTCTTCGTCTTTTTCCCAACCCAGTTTTTCATAGAGTGTTTGGCCCTGAGTGTTTGAATGCGCTGTTTCCAACCGTAGCCAGCAAGCTCCAGATTGCTTTGCAAAATACTGCGCAGCATTCATCAACTGCTCGGCTACACCATGCCGACGAGCATTCTCGGAAACGAACAGATCATATAGTATCCAGGCTTTCTGGGCTTCAACTGAGCAAAATGTCCGATATAGCTGAGTGAACCCAAGGGCAGAGCCGTCAGCGCCACGGGCAACAAAAACTACACAGTCCTCGTTGGCCAAGCGTTCAGATAGATAGCTGTGTGCGAGCCGGATATCGGATGGCTGTTCGTAGAATTGACGGTACGCATCAAAAAGAGATGCAATATCATCTACGTCCTTTGCACTTGCTTGCGAAATGGTGAGTTTGATCATAGCGGTCGAAACTCTCTGCCCTTAACTCAAGGATTATACCAGGAAGTTCCAACTTTATGCCTGAAGTGACTGAAAGGTGAGATCCAGACTTGTTTTGATCAATCCGAACATTTCATCTACTTCGTCTTCCGTGATAACAAGCGGCGGAGACAAGAACATGGTGTCGCCGACTGCGCGCATCACGACACCGGTATTGAAGCAATGTGTCCGGCATGTCGCTCCTGCGTGTCCTTCCGGATCAAAGCGTTCTTTGGTTTCTTTGTTTTTCACCAGCTCCAATGCGCCCAGCATACCGACGCCGCGGGTTTGGCCAACCAACGGATGATCTGCAAGCTCGGCCAAACGTTTGTGGAAATGCTTGGACGTTCTTTTGCCTCGCTCACCCACAAGGCCCCATTCTTCCAACAGCTCAATATTGCGCAAGGCAACGGATGAACAAACCGGGTGCCCGGAATAGGTAAATCCGTGCGCCATTTCGCTATCCGCCTCGACAATGGTACTGGCGATTTCTTCATTGAGCGCTACTGCCGATATGGGCACGTAGCCGCTCGACATGCCCTTTGCCATAGTGATGATATCGGGCGTATAACCGTAGGTCTGGCATCCAAACCAAGAACCGGTGCGACCAAAGCCGCAAATCACTTCGTCAGACCACAGAAGAACATTGTATTTGCGACAAATGGCTTCGATTTTTTGCCAATAGCCCTTAGGCGGGATCATCAGACCACCAGCCCCCATCACAGGCTCACCAATGAATGCCGCAACATTCTCAGCGCCAAGTTCCAGGATTTTGTCTTCAAGTGCCTGAGCGCAGCGTTCGGCGAAGTCTTCCTCGCTTTCGCCGTCTTCACCGTATTCAAAATAATGAGGGGTCGGACCGATATGATGAATGCCTGGCAACGGCAAATCAAAAATATCATGCATAAATGGCAGACCTGTTAGGCTTGCGGCACCGATGGTGGTGCCATGATAAGCCCGCTCTCGCGCGATGATGGCTTTCTTCTGCGGCTGCCCCTTCAAATTCCAATAGTAATTGATGAATTTCATTGTTGTGTCATTGGCTTCGGACCCGGAGCTTGCAAAGAAAATCTGATTGAGGTCCGCCGGAGTTTTGGAGGCGACAAGTTCACTGAGTGCTGCAATTGCTGGTGTCGTTGTTTGAAAGAAGGTGTTGTAATAGCTCAGGTTGTTCATTGCTCGACTGGCTACTTCCGCCAATTCCTCAACACCGTAACCGACCTGCGTACACCATAGTCCGGCCATACCATCGATGATCCGGTTACCGTCATTATCCCAGAGATATACCCCCTTGGCTTTGCTAATCACCCTTGGGTTTTGATCTCGCAATTCGTGATGAACTGTGAATGGATGCAAGTGGTGTGCGTTATCTTGAGATTGAATATCAGTGGTTGATGCATGGTTTTCGGCATGATGCGCGGGCATATTCTGGTTTGCCTCTTGGGTCATATTTGCTGTTCTCTTGTTTCCTGGCCAAAAATTCTCGACACTATATGCCATGCAATCCGTTTTTGCTTATAAATTGCGAACACCGGCATAGGTCATAGGAGTTTAGGGTCATTAAAGTTCAAGCACGGAGAAAACTGCCAAAAGTAGCTGTCCTGCAATGCGGTGAAGCTATCGAAAGTGCCCGCGATGAGTACGGGGACTATGACGATATGTGCAAAGCAATGTTGGGGTTAGCTCGAACTGAGGCACAAACCTATCGCGTTTTTGATCATCAGTTTCCTTTGGTCGCAGACTATGACGTTTTTGTTGTTACGGGTTCAAAGTTCGGTGTTTATGAGCCGCACAATTGGATTCCCCCGCTTGAGAACCTGATCCGCGACATTAAACGTGCTGGCAAAAAAATGGTTGGCGTTTGTTTTGGTCATCAAATTATCGCACAGGCGCTTGGTGGGCGTGTTGAGAAAAGTGACAAAGGTCTTGGTGTTGGTCTGATGACTTATCAGATGCCAAACACTGATACAGGCCCCAGGGAAATATCGCTTTATGTCTGGCACCAGGATCAGGTGCAGCAGCCTCCCGGCAGGTCTGAAATCATTGCAAGCTCTCAGTTCTGCCCCATCGCTGCATTGAAGTATGAGGAACAAATCCTGACTTTTCAGGCCCATCCTGAGTTCAGCGAGGGATACGAGCGCGCCCTTCTAACCGAGCGCAGGGGAGTAACACTGTCAAACGAATTGGCAGATGACGGGCTGAGTTCATTGACGCGGTCCTCTGACTCTAAATACATCCAGCAAATGTTAACTGACTTCGCATTTGGGACCCAATAATACAGGCCTTTGGCCGTCGGCGTTAAAGGTTCAGAGAAATTGCTCAGCCATCGGTGGTGACCCATAACCAAACGCAGGGATCTTCTATTGATCACAATATTAGGATGCGTCCCCAGTGCAACAGCTCTGGAAAGCTCACGCGCGAAGGTCTGGGGTCACCCATCAGTCTCCCCAATGAAGGCGCAAATTGCGGGGGCTTGTATTGGCTCAAAACAGCAATTCATCACTTACTTTTTGTTCATCGCATAACGTTCGTTTGTAAAGCCTGCCATCTTTGAACCATTGCCAGGCTCTGGAGCGAAACTGCCCTGTATCCCCAAGCGTGATCATTTCGAAAAAGTGAGCCCCAACTTCGTCTTTCCGGCTCAGATTCAGAAGAATGACATCATAGTCTGTCTTCCAGGCGCAGCCGGAAAAAGTGGGAGTGTCCCACCATAGCTTATTGTCTTTCAGTCGGCCGGGCAGCTTATATTCCTGCTGGGAGCCATCTTCCCAAGTAAAAAGATTATGCTGAATGTAGGCATACTCGCCAGACTCGGGAAACTCACAAATAACTCTGGCATCATGCTTGTCGAGGATCGTGCCGTTCACGTCTTGATGGAGGTAGGTTCCCTGCCACGTGCCGGCATGCCGAAGCATGGCAGGCATCAGAGTTGCGAGGTTTGATTTCTTGGCTGATAGCGGCACAAGGCTCTCCAGTTAGTCCATTGTTGGTATGTTGACATAACAAGTTGGTTGATCATTATCCATTAACTAACGGTTTCGCAGTCACAACTAAAAGGAGTGAAAGATGAAGTTGGACCCAAGCCAGTTTCAAACATCCGGACCTTTGTTGGACCTACAAAAATTGCAGCATTTTCTTGCAGTTTATGACCTAGGTAATTTTGCCAGAGCGGCAAACCGCGTAAACATAACGCAGCAAGCAGTTTCAAAAAGTGTAGCGCGCCTGGAGGCTGAGCTTGACGTTAAGCTTTTTGACAGGGGTGGTTATGGAACCCGCCCGACAGCTTATGGCGATGCATTCGCAAAATGTGCTCGCTCTGTCCTGAACGAGGCGAGGGCTGCAACCGCCGAGATCTCCGCACTGAAAGGCGCAGAGAAAGGCTTTGTAAAAGTAGGGTTCGGCTGGTCGCTTCTCTCCAGAGTGGCACCCAAAGTGATTGCCCGATTTTATAGCCGGCGACCCGGAATTACGATTCAGGCGCTTGCCGGGGACTCTCGGTCGCTACACGACAAATTGTTGAATGGAAAACTTGATGTGGTGATAAGCGCGCCGCCAGCCGGCTATGTTTTTGACGAAGGTTTGCACCTAGATGAATTATACGAGGAGCGAGATGTTCTGGTTATGCGGCCGGGGCACCCATTGAGTGGAAACGCAGCTGTAACTTTAGAAGATCTTACGAATTACACATGGATCATCTCGCTACCCATATCCGAACAATGGCGAAATTCCTTTATCAAGAACGGTTGCCACCCCCCAACCAGTATAATTGATACCAACTCAGTTACTTTGGCAAAATCGGTTATTTTGAAGACTGACTTCTTGGCATTGATGGCTGAAGACCAGCTGTTCCAGCACCGGTCCTCACACGACTTTCATGTCTTGGACTATGAAAAACTGAGGAGTATTAGAAAGGGATTCCTTGCCGTTAGGCAGAGCTCCGAACTTGGTCCGGGTGCAAAAGCATTTATTCAAGATGCAAAATTTGTGATTGCGGAAAAAAATAGCATTATCAACTAGCTGGGGCTTCCTGGCCATCACACACAAACAAGAGTTGTGGCTTTAAAAACCGTAGTTGTTGGCGCGCACACTCCAATCCACCTTAATACTTAAATGGTATATAGGTATAACATTAATGCCTTTCCGGCATAGTGTAGGGGGAATGCAACATGCCAACGTTCAGTGAAAAATTTTTATCAGCGTCATCTTCGATAGCACTTTTGGCTGGGCTTAGCAGCCTTGCCTTTTCGGGAGCGGCTGTTGCCCAAAGCGCAGATGATGACGAGTTTTTTCTTGATGAGATTGTCGTTACCGCTCAACGGCGATCTGAAAGCCTGCAGGATGTGCCGGTATCAATCACCGCGCTTGGGCAGGAAGACCTTGTTCAGCGTCAAGTAAGAGATGTTAACGACCTTCAAGCATTTGCGCCCAACATATTTATTTCGACTGGAACAGGAACCTCCAGTTCAGCGCGTATCTTTTTCCGTGGTGTAGGCGAGGACGAGTCCCGCGGCGCCATCGATCCTGCTGTCGGCATCTACGTAGACGGCGTATACTTGGGCCGTACTGTCGGTTCGCTTATGGATGTAGTGGACCTTGAGCGGATTGAAGTGCTTAGGGGTCCTCAAGGCACTCTGTATGGTCGGAACACCAATGGTGGTGCCATCAAACTTGTGAGCGTTCGCCCGCAGTTTGAAAACTCGGGGGACATTGAAGCCGGATACGGTGAGAACCAGCGCTTCGAGTTGCGTGGGTTAGCGAACATTGCGCTAACGGACACAACCGCGGCCCGCTTTGTAGCGCAATACAAAGAAAGAGACGGATTTCACCGCCTGAACCCCAATGGGGACCTTAATGGAAACTCTCGACGGGTTGGTGATGAGGAAGTCTTAAGTTTGCGTGGTAGCTTACTCCATAATTTCTCGGAAAATTGGAGCGCTCTCATTCAGGTGGACTATACAAAGGACGATTCTGACCCCATTCCATCCAGCATCATTGCAGAAAGTGATGACCCCTCCGTCGTCACAGATGTGGACAACAACATATTCACGGTAGAGCCTGCGCCAGGTGTTACTTGCGCGTCTGCTACACCACTAATATTCCGGCCGGTAGGCTGTTTCGACGAGTTTTCCAGCTCGGTCGATATTTTTGGTGTTGCCCTGAATTTAGAGGGCGAACTTGGCTTGTTCTCGGTTGAATCGATAACGTCATACCGAACCATGGAAGACAATTTATCAACACACATCTCGTTTCCATTTTTCCAAAATACAGATCAGGACCAGTTCAGCCAGGAATTGAATTTTTCTTCTAATTTTGATGGCCCGTTCAACTTCATCTCTGGATTGTACTTTTATGACGAGGATGTAACTCTAGACTCCACTTTCTTTTCCCAGTTTACGGTGGGAGTTAAGACCCAGGCGTTTGCGGCATTCTCGCAAGCGACGTACGATTTGACAGAGGCTTTAACTTTCACTGCGGGCCTAAGGTATACCGATGAAGAAAGAGATTTCACAGGCGCGAACCTGTCAAACCAGGGATCGGCAACACCGTTTTCCCCCAACTCGCGTGATGAAACGCTTAATACGGACGACGTGAACTACACATTGAAGTTGGATTACGCCTTTTCTGACGACCTAATGATCTATGGCTCTTACGCTACCGGTTTTAAAACGCCCGGTTTTTCTCCAGACTGTTTTTCTCCGACGGCATGCTTCCTGCCGGTGGAGCAGGAGGAGCTGGCTTCTTGGGAAGTTGGTTTGCGTGCAGAAGCGTTGGACAAGCGTGTGCGCTTCAACGCGACTTACTTCTACAATGATTACGAAAACCTACAGATTTCAGCAACGGTACCCGGGCTGGGCTTCACGCGTTCCAATGCAGGTGAAGCGCGCATTCAGGGCATTGAAGTGGAATTCAGTTTGCACCCCACAAGCGACCTGGAGGTTTTTGGAAATCTGGGTTGGCTCGACGCTGAGTATCGCAACCTGACAGAGCTTCAGGCTGCGACACTGACCAACAATGGCGCTGCTTGTGGCGGCACGTCATCTGTTGAGTGTGCGCTCGATCTTGACCTGAAGAACGCTCCTCCTTTGAAATTCACACTTGGCTTTAACTATACCACTGAAGGCTTGGGAGGAGTTTTCGATATAGGCGGCGACATGGCCTACGAGGACGACTCGTTTGCCTTGGTGGCAAACCCGCCTGGCTCAATCGTAGAGCCTGGAACAACCTTCAATGCCCGGGTTGCTTACCAGCCAGCAGATGGCAACTGGCGCGTGTCCCTTTGGGGTAAAAACCTGACAGATCGGGAGTACTTCCGCGCGTCAACAGCGGCTAACCAAGTGTATGCGGTCCCACCAATGACATGGGGTGTCGATGTCGGCGTATCGTTCTGATCGATAGAATCCGACCCGGAAAGCAAGATTGTTAAGGACAAGTGCGTGCAAATTAATAGGCAACTGGAAGCCGAATTGGGCGATCTTTTGGGTGTAGATAATGTGTGTTCTGATGCACATACCCGCAGCTTCTACTCGCAGGATATTTCCCGAAAATCAGACCATGAGGTGAGCCTTGTTATCCGCCCATCCAGCAAAGAACACCTGGCTGCAGCAGTAAAGCTTGCGACGTCGCTTGGGTATACCGTTTTTCCAAGAGGAGGCGGCATGTCCTATACTGGCGGTTACCTTCCGACCAATTCAAAATCGATCTGTGTGGATATGAGCCACATGAACCGAGTTCTTGAAATCAATGAAACGGATATGTTCGTCACCGTTGAAGCAGGGTGCACTTGGGCTGCGTTGCACAAAGAGCTGGAAGGCAGTGGCCTGCGCACACCGTTTTGGGGAACACTATCGGGATTGAAGGCCACCGTTGGTGGCGGCGTCAGCCAAAACGGCATTTTTTGGGGTTCGGGTCTATATGGTACTGCAGCCGAGAGCGTGACAGGCCTAGAAGTTGTGTTGGCGGATGGTACGCTTTTGAAAACCGGCGCTAATGCCAAGGTCAATGGTAGCCCGTTTCAACGCTATTATGGCCCTGATACAACTGGCCTGTTCTTGGCTGACGCGGGCGCAATGGCCATAAAAGCCACAGTGACCCTGCGCCTAATAAAAGCTCCCAAACACGTAAATTCTGTGTCCTTTAGTTTTCAAAATTACAACCAGCTATTGGCGGCTGCCAGCGAAGTCTCGCGCAGCGGGTTGGCTAGCGAATCTTTCGGTTTTGACCCCTACCTTCAGAACCAAAGACTTAAACGCGAAAGCCTGATGAGTGATGTCAAAACACTGGGTAACGTCGTGAAATCGGGTTCTGGTATTGTTGACGCCCTAAAAAAGGGAGTGAAAGTGGCGCTCGCGGGCCGAGGCTTTGTCGACGAAGAGGCCTATTCCTATCATTTTGTTGTGGAAGCGGCTTCAAAAGCCGCCGCTGAAGAGGGGATTGCAGAAATCAGCGACGTTTGCAGCGCACACGGAGCGACCAAAGTCGAAAATTCAATTCCGGAGATCATCAGAGCCAACCCGTTTGTGCCCCTTAACGGTGTCGCAGGTCCCTCAGGAGAGCGTTGGCT
Organism: Kordiimonas sp.; assembly: GCA_963921265.3. Taxonomy (GTDB): domain Bacteria; phylum Pseudomonadota; class Alphaproteobacteria; order Sphingomonadales; family Kordiimonadaceae; genus Kordiimonas. The sequence continues at coordinate 1,310,579 of OZ001196.2, read as the reverse complement.
ACCGATGCATGCGCTTGTACCGCATTCAAAAGCAGAGAAGGCCATGATGGCTGTATCTGCCTACCTTCAAGCGAAGAAAGCTGAAATGGATGCTCATTCAATTCATCCTGGGTTTTTGTTTGCGACAGTAGGTACCAGCACAACTGTTATTGAACCTGTATTCTTTTGGCCGGATGAGCTCATGGAAATTCACCGTGAAACTATCCAGGACTCTACACAGAAAAATTTTGAGGACTTTGGCCAGCAGTCAGACGCAAGAGCCCTTGTCTTCCACATCCGCACTGAATTGATAAACATATTTGACAGGTTAGGCGCCGTGCACATGCAGATTGGCAAGACTTATCCCTATGAAGTTGGCATATGCGATGAGGCTTTTGAGTTTGTGCGAGGGATCAAAAGGGCTGTTGATCCAGAAAACCTTATAAATCCAGGCTCTCTCGTCCAGGTCACGCAATTAACTCGGTGAATTATTAGCAGTCATTCCACCATTTTATGTCGGTCTTTGGCTTGGTAGAGGTTTTATTCAAAATCTCAGCTTGCCGACTGCATCGCTTTCCCGGTTTATTTCGCATGTGAGGGGCGACTAGTCCGTCAAAGGTAGCAAAAGCCATCGCCTACCTATATTCGGAGTTTTGTCACAATTAACTACTTTTTGTTCGCTGACAAGGCGCTGATCGAGTGTTGCCAAGGTCCGTTCTTACAGCATCGAAATTACGATGGTCGCGCTAATCGGCCACTTTTCGGCCTGATGTCTTAGCCGTCGTTAGTGACTTGGCGAGCGGCGCTTATGCGGTAGAAAACACCATTGGAGAAATCATCCAAAATCTGGAAATGACCCTCAATCAAAACTGGATCATACGTAAACGTGACAGGGAAGTCCGCCTGAATTTCAACATAGGCCGCAGGCCCTCCAGGCATATGAAACGGGCAGGCATGCGGGTATGCCATGAGAATAAAGTGGCTTTGTTTTTCGGTCGCTTCAAGCGGCACCATATATCCATTCAGCTTGATAGTTTTGTTATCAAACGATTCCACCAAAGCGGTAAAACTGGGCACATACTGAATGAAGTTGTCGACCAGCTCTTCCTCGACCACGATGTTCATGAGAACACTCCAGTCAAGAGCACCTGCAGGTGCAGGTGCCGGGCGCCAAATCTGACCAAGCTCATCCTCAAGGTCAGGTATTTCCTGCTCCCAAAAAGTGCTTTGACGGGCGTTACTTGCCGTCGTCAGCGTGAATACCATCAGCAGCAAAAATACAAACAGCCGCATCTATCGGACTCCCTTAAGCAACAACATCGGGTCAACTTTATAGCTATTGAGGGCCGGCCAGATAACCGCAACAATGCCCACAAGCACTGTTCCGGTCAGCAAGTAGCCCTCAGCTGCAAAAAACTGCGACCCATTCAGTCCGAAGACAGCGAGCGGTGCATAAATGTTCGCCGCCAGCATCAAAAGACTGTGTGCTAACCCTATGCCCAAAATACCTGCAAATGAAGAGACAATAATGCCTTCACAAATTTGTTGAAGGAAGACGTCCCTTGGTTTGGCGCCCATCGCCCGCAATAATGCGATGTCATAGGTTTTGTGAACAGCGGCATTGCTGACGGCCACAAAAATGCTGAGGCCACCGATTAACGTCATGATCACTGCCAAAACCTTGCCTGCGTCCATCAAGCCTGCAGATAAATTATAAAGCCGCGTAATTTCGAGCGCGGGAGAGGCCGCCTGAAGGCCGGGTTGATCGTTTATGGCTCTTGGCATTCTTACTGCGGCGATGGGTGTACTATATTGCACCAGCAATGCCGTAACAGCTTTGCCCTTGGCTGACATCGTCAAAAGATCAGACAGAATGTGCTCACCCTTATCGTGGTGCTCATGCTCGCCATCATGATGCTCATCATTTTGATGTTCATGTTCATGCTCATCTAGACGTGCTTCGTTTTCAGGGTGATCATGTTCGCCATGATGCTCATCTTTGTCATGCTCTTCAAGGTGTGCTTCTTCGCCGGAGTGATCATGTTCGTCGTGGTGCTCATGCTCGTCATCATGATCCTCATTTTCACCGTGCTGTTCATGCTCATCATGATCTGCGCCGTCTGCTCCCGGCTCTTCATGAGCATGCCAAACACTGTCCACGGAAGTGATAACCAGACGATCAATAATACTCGCCTTTGGTTCAAGAATGCCTACAACTTCATAGGCGGCATGTTCATGTTGCGCCAGGTCTGCATCTGAAAATGAAAGGCCATGTCCACCAAAAAATTTCTGGCCTATTTTCATGCCAAGTTGTTTCGAGACCTGAGCCCCGATGACGACCTGTTGAGGCTCTGTCCATACTGAACCTTCGGCAACCTTTGTTTCATACAGTTCAATGAAGCCTGGCGTAGTGCCGACAATTCGAAAACCACGGAAACTATCACCCAGTGCCAAGGGCACAGCGACTTCGGTTAGTGGGTCCCGCATAATCTTTTGCGCATCGGACAAAGGAATGTTGCCAGTAGGAATATCAATATGCAGCAGGCTGGATAAAATCAGCTGCAGGGGGCTTCCTTTGGCGCCAATAACAAGGTCAACCCCTGCTAAATCTCTGGCCAGCCGGTTACTCGTGTGTGCTGAAAACTGAAGCAATATAGATATCAAAGCAACTGCCGCTGCTAGAGTTGCAACTGTAAGCCAGCTGGCTAATGGTCGACTAATGAGGTTGGCCCATGTGAGTTTCAAAAGATATGGCATCATGCGGTTGGCCCCTCAGGTTTGCTGAGCGCCAATGTCTGATCGAAAAAAGGCTTCAACCGGCTATCATGGCTGGCAACTAACATAGTAGAGCCAGCCTGATCACTGAGAGCTTTCAAAAGCTCCATGACTTTATGCGTGTTTTCGTCATCAAGGGCCGATGTTGGCTCGTCCGCTAGCAGTAGTTTTGGCCGTGTAATTGCGGCGCGCGCAATGGCCGCACGCTGCGCTTCGCCGTGACTTAAAGAGGCTGGTTTAGATTTTCGCAAGTTCGATAAACCTAAGCGGTCAAACAGCTGGTTTTCCCAATCGCTGTCTTCTGAGAGACCAGCAAGATGCTGTGCAAGCCTAAGGTTCTCCTCAACCGTAAGGCTAGAAACCAAATGATGGTCCTGGAAAACGAAACCAAAATTACGCGCCCGAAAGTTCGAAAGATCACTGAGAGACATTGGGTCAAAAGGTTTGCCAAGTGCTTCAATCACACCGTCTGTCGGGGACAATAGCCCTGATAAAATTCCCAGCAATGTGGTTTTTCCGCTGCCAGATGGGCCGAGCAAGAGTTGATGCTTGCCAGACAATAGCTGCCAGGAATCTAGAGATAAAACCTGCTTGTCGCCGTAGGCGTGGCGCAGTCCAGTTATCTGTAACAGGGGAGCGCCAGTCATTACAGGTGGTGCCATGGGCCTGTTATTGCGAGGGTGCTGGTCGGACTGAAAATATTGACAAACAATGTTGAGCCATCGGGAGAGAAACAGGCACCCGCTGATTCAGATTGAATACGAATTCTCGCGAAATCATAGGCCTGCCCTTCCATGGTAACGCCACGGATGTAATTGATAGCTCCATCGGTGTATTGGTCTTCGCAAACCAAAAGCTGACCATCGGGCGCTACCGTCAGATTGTCGCCAAAGTTGAAGCTATTGGGGTCTTCAGACTCTAAAAATAACTGTAGTTTTGCTGGTTCTTGCACCTCGTTTCCAGTGCCCTCGGCGGCACTTGGCACGTAGCGCATAATTTGACCAAGCTCCGCGCGGCCACCAGATGTGCAGCAGAAATAGAGCTCCCCATCACCCCAGTGTACACCCTCGCCGCGTGCGAAAATGGCAGCTCCTTTTGCCTGGCCTCTAACTCTTAAATCGTCGGCATCAGGACTGTGTGTGTCGTCCAAATCAATCCAGACAGTATCAACCCAGTTTCCGGTATTCCAAATTGGCTCGTCCCAGTTACGGGTGTCAGCACTTGAAGAGCGACCGGCAAATCCCAGCGCCTGCAATTTGCCACCTTCGTGCAACTTGCCGGGCGTGTTGGGGATGAAACGATAGAACAAGCTATCGTCTCTATCTTCTGTCAAATAAACAATGCCAGTGCGCGGATCGATTGCTGCGGCCTCATGATTGAATCGCCCCATAGCTTTGATCGGTTGTGGCTCTACAGGGCCGCGAGCATCTGAAGGGACTTCAAAAACCCAACCGTGGTCTTTCGAGACTTCGTCTCCGCTTAAGGTCACATTTTCTTCGCAAGTTAACCAACTGCCCCAAGGGGTGACGCCGCCCGCACAATTGCGAATGGTGCCGAGAAGACTGATGAACTCCTGTTCCACCGAACCTGTTTTCATGTTGTAAATAAGGGTCGTTGTGCCACCTGGTAAAACTGCACCGTCATCGCGCACGTCGAACACCGTGAAGTCAATCGTTTGCCCGTCAGGAGCCGGGCCTCGGTCAATGTTCGAAACATTTAATTCATGGTTGCGCACTAGTACGACTCTATCGTCATCCAGCCTAAAGCAGCCCATACCATCTGCGTTATCTGGCACCTGAAACCCATCTGACATCGTCCCACCGAACGAAGAGATAACTTTATAGGAAAAGCCCTCGGGCAAATCGATGAGTGCCTCTGGGTCTTCAATGAGCGGGCCATAGCCGAGAGTGTTGTGCCTAGCGCCCTCGAAGGCCAATGCGCTGTGTTTTGCCAACCCGGCGAATGCAAAAGAAGTTGCGAGGGCTGTAAACTGACGTTTGGTTAATTTCATGGGATCCACTCACCTGACTAAAACTCAACATGTCGCAGCGGCTAGACGTTACACCAGTCAAAACGGTCTGTCGATTTTTGCTAGTCTCTGTCTTGCTCTTTGCTGCATGGTGTCTTTCGAGAAAGGTTATATAATAACCAAAGCGACGCAACAAGTGGTATGGCTCAGCGGTCAGTGGTTTTGTTGGAGCGGTCAATGACAGTGTCAAGAAGGGCATTTTGGAAGCGTTCTGCCGCGATGGCCATTTTTCCATTTGTCTTGGGTGCGACTAGAGTTTTAGCTGATACTCTTCGAGGTCAACTGTATGTTCCCCGCTATGCTCCTTCGCTCGCGACCGACGGAAAACAGGTTTATATTTCAGGTGGCGCCCCGATCGGAGCTGGGCGCACTGGCGATCACACTCACTCAGCTGTATTGACGTTGGTGGAGGCCATTGATCCAATAACCCTTCGGCAAACCTTTTTGGCGAACGCCATTTTTCCCCGGGCCAACCATGCATCGGTTTGGGTTAATGGGCAATTGTGGTTACTGGGTGGTAGAACTCAAATTGGAGATGAAAGGCGGTTGGCTGCGGAGGTTGAGAGGATTGACGTAGAAACGCAGGCCATCTGGCGCGGGCCAGATTTGCCGCTAGCACTTATTGATCTGTCCGCAGTTGTTTTCCGGGAGTCGGTTTTTGTTTTTGGAGGCATTTACCGAGATATAAATGGAGGCCCGTCCAAACCAAGCGGCCGAGTTTTTGAATGTGCTCCCCCCTATGTTAGCTGGGTCGAGCGTGCCAATATGCCTGTTGCGACAGGGAGTATGGCCACTGTGGTAACGGGTGAAAAAATTTATTTAGTCGGGGGATTCGATAGAGAAAAGTCATATGCGCTTACTCAGATTTTCGATCCAAAAGCTGATGAATGGACGCTTGGCGCTTCGCCACCTCGACCGATAAGCGCCCACGCAGGCGCAGGCGCTGAGAACCGATTGTTCTTGTTTGGCGATTATCAGCACCAGACGTCGATTTTAGGCCTCGATATCGATTCTGGCGAATGGCGTGACCTCAATATACCGTTTGTGCCGCGTCGCCACGTTCGGGCCATCAGGGTGGGAGGCAGGATCATCGTTGCCGGTGGCAATAGTTCTTCCCTCTCTCCAGCAATGGATGCTTTGGAGGCTTACGATCTGAAAACTTTGAACGAAGCATTCAACGAAGCCCGCAGGAGTTAAAAAATGCCAGTAACGATCAGGTTTCCAAGAGTAGGGCGGGCAACACTTCCGATTTTTGCAAGCGGATTCGGGATAACTATCGCGTTAACGGCGATTTTGATGATCGCCAGCTTTATCGCGAGCCAGGTTGGTTATGACACCTGGATCGAAGACCATGAGGTCACCGCACATGTTAGTGCTTACTTTCCCAATAGTGGCACCCGATTAGCCCGGGTGCCTGCTCCTGTTGGCGATGCGCTGCCAGCATATGCACCCGACGACATCATAGACGTTGCTCGATTGCAGGTCCGAACGTTGAGTGTTCAAAAAGATAATGCGGTTTTTAACGAGACTGTGTTTTGGACTGACCCCAATTTCTTCGAAGTGGTTCGACTGCCGGTGCTACATGGTCAAGAGCAGCCGTTGCTTGAGGGGAGCAGCACTGTCATTACTGCAACCGCAGCCACGAAGTTTTTCGGCGAAACGGATGCCGTGGGCCAAACGCTAACCATCCAAATGCCTGAAGGCCCGCAGGACTTCCGGGTTATCAGTGTACTGCCCGAATGGCCTGCTAACACACATTTTGCCAATGAAATATTTATTCCCGTCCCCCTCGCATACATCGAGCGCAGCGGCAACGTTATGTCAAATTGGAACTGGTACAGCAGTCACACTTATGCGCGGTTAAAAAGCGTTGCGTCCTTTCAAAGGCTCAACAACAACATCACAACTTTTATTGATCAGAATATTCCAGCCGAAGAAGGACGGCTAACGAGCGAGAGGCTGCGCTATAGCTTCTCGCCTATTGCCAATGTGCACCTAGAACCAACAGATTTTTACGCGCTGAAACCCCGAGGCGACAAACTCCAGCTGCAGGTGTTTGCGGGTATAGGTTTTTTGATTTTTTTGGCCGTTACTCTGAATTCCATTTTTTTGACGACCACAGATAGCTTGATGCGCTTGAAACTCATTCTGATGAAAAAAATCCATGGTGCGGAACGGAAGCACATTGTGGCAGCCATCGCTTGGCGAACTTTGGTGTTTAGTGTCCCAGCTTTTCCTATCAGTCTTGCGGCACACGAATTATTGGTACCTTACCTTTTTTGGGAGAAAACGTGAGGGGGGACATTAGTATTGATTGGAGCATTTTGTTAGTGGCGCTTGTGTCTGCGTTTGTCCCCGCCGTTCTTTCAAGCCTGTATTCCCTCGCTCGTATCGAAAGAGTAGGGCCAGCCCAAATGCTGCAAGCAAAAAAGCAACTGGGTATCAGCGTAAAATCCGTATTTGCGAATGTTATGCTGGTAGTCCAATTCTCGGTTTCTCTGAGTGTGATGATCTTGGCGACGGTTGGGCATTTTCAAACGGAACATCTTCGTAACTTGGATTTGGGTTATGAGCCGGAGCACATCCAGGCCATCAGGATGTCGAACGTTCCCGGTTACATCGATCAAGCTCGTCTGATTGCCGACCGTCTGGCGGAGCTCCCCGATGTAGAGGATGTTGGAATTGTCGCCTGGTTGCCGGGGCAAAACACAGCTTCCATGCGTGTTCGACTGGCTGGTGATGAAAATAATGATGCAGTAAATGTGTCTTATCAGGGCGGCGATGCAAACTTGCTTGGCGTTCTGGGAATAGAGCCTTTTGTCGGGCGCGCACTTGTTCGTGATTTTCCTGGTGATCAGCTCAATGCCAGAAGTCAAGGCGATAACACAGGTTCCGCGAACATAATGGCGAATGAGGCGGCTGTCCGACTTTTAGGTTTTGCCAACCCCGAAGAAGCCATTGGTGCGATAGTGCAGGGAACTGGTACATGGCAATTTGAACTAACAATTGTCGGTGTGGTGCCGGACTTTAGGTTCGAACCCTCGGATACGCAAATATTACCGCGCTTCTTCATTGATTGGCCGTGGAACCAGGGAACAGTTCTGGCACGACTTCGTGATGGAAGCGGTGCTGACACAATCCGGCAGATTGAAGAGGTATGGCGCCAGACGTTACCGGAATTTGCGATCGACCAGGTTAATCTCGCAAGCGAAATTGAGGCTACCTACGTGGATGCAGTGGACCGCTCGAATTTGCTAACATTCTTCGGAATTGTTGCCGGCGGCATTGCGTTGACAGGTTTCCTGGCGCTTCTCAGGACCGCGCAGATGGCGATGCGCAAATCAGCTGCCATAAGAAAGTGCTTGGGCGCGCGACCATATCAGATTTTCTTTCCAGCGATGCTGCGGTCAATCAAGCCTTTGGCCTTCAGTACTCTCGTAGCTTTACCGGTTGGTTGGTATTTCAGCGAGCAATGGCTCGCGCTTTATGTAGAACGCATCGTCATTGATGGATCACTGTTAGTATTGCCACTGATCACACTTCTGGTCGTCATACTGATTTTGTCGCTTTATGACGCGGTGAAAATCTCAACCGAAAGTCCTATCAATGTCCTTCGCCGCGAATGATATGGGATAAACTATCTGCGGATGCACAGCGCCTTGCTCTACGGCAGAAGTCATAACGTGAAAGAAGCATTATTTGGTGGGACGCCACCCGCTCCAGGAAATGATTGATTGTGGCCACAAGCAAGTATTTTGAATAATACATGTTGTAACGTAGATCGCTCAATTTGCTACTATAGGTATTATTTTTCTGGTAAATTGCCACCCCTATTTTTTTGCAAACGGGAGCATTAAATCAAAACGGTGCATGCATTAGTTTGGGATAAAGCTCAATCATGATCAGTGCCGGATTTTTGGCGAATGATGTTCAGTTGATCTCTCGTTTTGTTGCCTTATTCTGGCATGCTTGTAGTCATGTGTGGCCGATCAAGATTGATCTAAAGTCGCAGATTTTTCTGTGCGTGCGCAAATGTATCAAATTGTATTAGTATGTATTGATAGTGTCGCAGGAGCTTGATGCCATTTTTTGCTGAGCCTAGGTTGTTCAGTACGGCTTGAGGTTGAAGTCAACAACCTAGCATAATTGGCGCGCTAGGACCGAAATGACTTCGATTCCAGTCAAAGGTCATGCAACAATATCAGACGCCTGTATGATGGGGCAGGTACGGGGTTATTATTGTGGAACAACTACCTTTTGCAATCCTGACACTCCTGTTCATCAGTGGCGCCTTAAGCGCGATATTTTTCTTTGCCTGGCGGACATTTGGCAAGATGCCTCATGCCCTAACCTGGGCGATCATGTTTTTGTTTTCGGCAATTCAGTGGGGCTTCAACCTTGTTAACGCGCTGGAGCTGGTTCCAAGCCCAGTTGTCCACAATATCCTCCTGAAATTGTTAGGTCCAAGTGTAACGTTTCTGGCTGTTGTTGGTTACATGCAAAGGGCGCAGCGCCCAATAAACATGCGCTTAATGATTGGATTAACGGCTCTGACTTGGGGTGGCGGTGTTTGGTTTTTATACGTGCAGCCCCATGCAGGTGTAGAGGCGTCAATTCTGCCATTTGTCATTGTTGCCAGCAACTTCTGGAGCATGTGGGTCCTTTTTGACGAACCGCGACCTAAGCGATTGGTTGAATGGGCGGTCATTATATGCCTGGGCCTGTTCGCCATGTCGCAGATTGTGCTTGGGTCCATTGGCTTAAGCCAAGGCGTGAATCTCGATCCCGATATTTATCAATTGTATATCGCGGTGGCATTTTTGACGCTGCCCACCTTTATGACTCTGATTGGCATGTTTGCGCTTTCTCTGATCGCGTCGGATATATCGACACGCGCTGAAGTATTGGCCGAGTATCAAAAGCAAAAACGTCAGGAAGAAGTGGAGAAAAGCTGGGGCACCATTCAGGATGCTATCGAAGCGATTCCCGATTTGATCGCAATCGATGACGGTAAGGGGACTTTCGTGACCTGCAACGAGAAAATGGCCAAGTTTCTCAACAAGGACGCTCCTGAATTAGCCGGTATGAAAACTCTGGATGTTATTGATCTATACCGTGAAAAGTTTGCGTTCATTGATGGCACGCCTGTCAGGTCCATCGAAGACATTGTCCAAGCATTGCTACATGCCCTAACAACCGGCACTCGTCTCAATGTTGTCGCCAATGATGAGCACAGTTTTATTCTAGACTGTGGGTATTTGCGCAATGGAGGACAGATATTGATTGCCCGCGATGTGACACAATTGAACCGTACGCGGGAACGCCTAGAATCGGCCATTAGTGCCATGCCGATTGGTTTTGCATTGTTTGATCAGGAGAGGCATCTCGTGGCGTGCAATAGATCTTATGAAAATCTACTGCAGCATGGCCAGGATTGGATCGCCGAGCAATCCGTCTCGACGCTGATTTCGACTTTCCAGCGGCGCTTGAAGGCGGCGCGCAAAGCAAGCCTGGTAGAGCGAAGTGAGTGGTTACATGACTGGGTGGAAGCGGCTGAAAACGGCGCGGAAAAGCGGGCCACAGTTCTGCTTGATGACGAAAGCTGGCACGATATTTCGTTCAGACCGGTTCCAGGCGAAGGCTTTGTGACGATTGCCAATGATGTAACGCAGCGTCGGCTGCTAGAAATCGACCTGGAAAAAAGCGAAGCACGACTGCGTCAAATCCTTGGTGGTCAACCCTTCCCGGTTATGTTGGTTCGCAGCGAAGACAAAAAAATTCTCTTTGCAAGCTCAGCGGCGATTGATGCTTTATGGGGAGATGAGGAGAAGGTTGTTGGCAAGAAAGCTACATCATTTCTGGATATAAAAGATCACAACTCGGTGCAGCAATATGATGAAGCGTCCAAATCGCAGGGCGCTGTAAAAGAAGCTGAATTGAGAAGACCTGACAAAGACCCCGTCCCAATTCTCTTTTCTGCGCACGACATTGCGTACGGCGGGCAAGACGCCCGAGTCATAAGCTTTATAGACATCTCCAACATTAAAGAGCTGCAGACAGAACTTGCAGCGCAGCGGGAGGCTCTGTTTCAAAGCGAGAAATTGAACGCTCTGGGAACATTGCTTGCAGGCGTTGCACACGAACTCAATAACCCGCTGACGGTGGTAGTTGCAAATGCTCACGTATTGTCACTAACCAGTGAAAGTGAAGACACAGCCAACCGCGTCAAAAAGATTACAGAAGCTGCAGATCGCTGCGCAAAGATTATTCGTTCATTTCTTGACATGGCGCGTAAAAGCCCTGGTGAAAAAGTTGAATTTGACCCGGTATCTTGCGTGCGCCAGGCCCTTGACCTGTCTCTTTACGGTCTTGTGGAAGACAAAATTGATATTAAGGAAAACATTCCAGACGAATTGCCTGCCGTTAAAGGGGACCCGGATCAGCTGGCCCAAGTCGTGCTAAATCTTGTTATTAATGCAAATCAGGCTCTGCTGAAAAAAGAAGCGCCCCGGGAAATTCATGTCAGCATGATGTTGAACAAGTCTGGCGATAAAATCGAACTCCATGTCGTTGACAATGGAGATGGAGTCCCAAATGAAATCCAGGACAATATCTTCGATCCGTTTTTTACTACCAAGAAGGTAGGCGAAGGAACAGGTATGGGGCTTTCGCTGGTCCGGGGCATTGTGAAGTCACATGGTGGCACCATTGAACTTGTTCAAAATGGCACCAGCGGCGCGCACTTCAAGGTAATTTTGCCTCACGTTGGGCGGTCGTTGTTTCCCGAACAAAGGGGGGTCAATGTGGAGCCGGAAGAACCGAAGCAACATCTGTTGATCGTCGATGATGAGCCTGACGTATTGTCTATTCTCGAAGATATTTTAGTTTTGCAAGGCCACGAAGTGTTGGCAGTTACTTCCGGCGCCGAAGCGCTTGAAGCGCTGAGCCAAAATAGCTTCGATGGGATACTAAGCGATATTCGAATGCCTGAAATGGACGGCGAGCAATTTTTTGCAGAAATTATTGAGCATCATCCGCAAATGAAAGACCGAATTGCTTTCGTGACAGGAAATGACCTGTCAGAACAAACGAAAACGTTCTTGGAGACCTGCAATAGACCTTATTTGGGTAAGCCGTTCATACCAACGGAAGTGGCATCGTTGTTAAAAAGAAACAACGGTTCAGATCGTATATGAAAATAAACTAGATTCCGGTTATCACGTGTCGCACGTGAGCGCATAACCGCCACCCCAATAGGTCTTCAGCAAACGCGGATTGCTTGGGTCTTCTTCAATTTTTTTCCTAATGCGGCTGACATAGTTATCAATGCTCCTATCAAACGCGTTCGCCTCCCGACCACGGGATAATTGAAGGAGTTTGTCCCTGGTTAGTACAGTGTTCGGATGTGACACAAAAACCTGTAACAGCCTTGCTTCGCCTGTGCTGAGTGTCAATTTTTCCCCGTCTTCAGATATTAATTCCTGATTGATGACGTCCAGGGTCCAGCCGCCGAAAGTCGGTTGGCTGGCGGGCTTTCGTTTATCTTCCGGAGCAATCTTTTCGGCGCGCCGCAATACCGATCGAATACGGGCCAAAAGTTCCCTGGGGTTAAATGGTTTAACTAAATAGTCATCGGCACCCAGCTCCAGACCAATGATGCGCTCCGTGTCCTCGCTGCGGCCTGACAAGAACATAACGGGTATATCTAAAATTTTCCGAATGTCTCGACACAGCGAAAACCCGTCATCTTCGCCAAGCATGACATCCAACACAGCCATGTCGCAATTGCCAGCCTCAATCACGGTCATTGCCTCACGAGCGTCTCCCGCCAGGCTCACCACGAAGCCCTGCGATTCTAAATATACACCCAACGGCTCACGAATATCCGTTTCGTCATCGACGATCAGAATATGTTTATTGCCAAGCAAATTCCTCACCCCCCCAATTTTCCTGTCACCCCTGGGCACTTTGAACTGACCCCAGTAATTATCTCGCAGATTGCAGCGAATCTTAGAAATTTTGCTACAGGATAGCCAGCATTTTAAGTGCAGAATGACGAAGCCAAGTACATGCTTCGCGTACAAAGCTGATACACTTTGCGACAATTTTATACACAGTTGGCAAAATTTACACATCCTACCGTGCTATCTACCACCCTTGAAAACTTAAATTTATCGTCACCGGTCGATAGAAAAATAGATCTGGTGAAACTCGGAAATGCCGGGGGGTTCAGTGTTTACAAGATGCAACGAAATGGTTTGGGCTTGTGCGCCATCTTTGGGGTACAGGTCTTATGTTATGGCTCCCAAAAGTTCGAAAGTTGGCAGGGCAATTTTTTGCCTTCTACTGATCGTTTTGGTCACAGTGCTGGCTGCGGGCGGTAAGTTGTCGGCGACCAAAGCCACAGAATTGGACATTCAACCAGACCAGCGCGCAAGCATTCCCGTACAAAATGCCATTTCATCTGAAGGGTACGGAGTTGGAGAAACCGTTGGCTCCAGAGATCACCAGTGCAAAAACCAATTCGAGCAACAATGCTAGGCATCATCAGCTCTAGTTTCCCCGCCGATTGCCCAAAACGGCGCTTCCACAAAACCCGCCAAGTAGCCGATATGCTTGGTGGCAAACTTGTGCTAACGTTTTGTCGGGAGCCGGGTAACGCATATGGATTTAAGATATAAACCATTATCTGGAGTAGTTGGCCTGCTGGTGCTTTCTCATTCGCCTCTTGCGTATGCTCAAGACACCGGTTTGGCGCAGCCTTTTTCTGGTAGCTTGGTCGACGTGGTTTCCAGTCTTTACGGCGGTGACGGAATTCGGTTGCAAGGTTCTGACATATTCAGTCATGCAGCCCACTTTACCGGCGACTCCCTGGTGCAATTCAACCAGCTTTCGCTTGGAGTGCGGGATCTTTCATTTCCCGTTTTAAACCCGCAGATAGGTGTTCGCTTCAGATACGACGCTGTACTTGACGAGTTTGTGCCCGTCACGGAATCAATCAGTGCGTCAGCATTTGCACTGGATGCTGAAACAGTTGGTGCGGGTGAGTTTCATATCGGTGTGGCCTATTCGTTTCGGCGGTTTTCCGAATTGGATGGGGCTCCTCTAGATGATCTCTCAGTTGACCTAGCTCATATGGATCTTGGGAACAATGGCCCAGATTTGCCCTGCCTAGGTGGACCACCGGGCGCATGCTATGCATTTGAACGCGACGTAGTACGACTGTCTATTGACTTAGGTATAAAAGAAGAAATGCTTGCTCTTACCAGCGCGTACGGCATATCCGACCGCATAGATGTCGGACTGTTTCTTCCCATTTTGAAATCCACAGTAGATGTCACTTCCAGTGCGACCATTATTGAACATTCATCGCGGGAGTTTTTTCCCGCCAGCGTGCACCTTTTTGGTGGTGACGGCGATGACCCAAATGACAGTTTGCGCGCAAGCCGGACAGGGTTGGGCGATGCTGTATTCCGGATAAATTATGGTGTAATCGCTCATCGGGACACTGGCTGGAATATTAATGCGAGCCTGGACGTGCGCTTACCTTCGGGGCAAGTCGACAACCTTCAAGGTTTACCTGGAACCGGAGTTAAGCCGCGGCTGGTAGCGTCGCGGGAAATTGACATCGGTTTTGCTATTGCTCGCCCACATTTTAACATTGCGTATGGGTTCAATGCCGGGGTCAACAAGGAGCAGATGCTCGATTATGCTGCGGGAGGGTCACTTGTGTTCGACCTTGGCGATACTGATGCCATCTTTGCTCTGGGGGCAGATTTTTTGGGTAAGCACGTCACTGCAAACAAAGATGGAATGGGTGACAATCAATATGATGTGAGTTTTGGCGCCAAGCTCAATCTGCGGAACAGTGTGAATTTCTTTTACAATGTTTTGTTGCCGGTAAATGAATCCGGATTGCGACCTAATGCACAACATGTTGTTGGCCTGCAGTTTAAGTTTTGAGTGGACAATGAATTCAATATCTAAAACCACTTCATACCCCTCGTCGACGACGAACCGATCCCGGGTTTCGGCAAGGGCATGGGCTGTTTTAGTATATTTGCTCGCTGCGCTGTCAGTGAATGGACAAGCAATAGCGGGTGACGTCTTTATTGTTGATACTGTTGAGCGCGAGGCCACGCGTCAGTTTGGTAACGCACTTGCTGCTGCTTGTGAAACTTGTGGCGATATACAGTACCGCCAGATGAATGGAAACATGCGAACCGCCCGTCGGATAGCAGAGGAGCTCTCCAGAGAAGAGCAAAGTGGAAATTTGTCGCTGGTCATTACACTCGGTAAGCCAGCCACGCGCGTACTTGCGGACAAATTGAAAACTACCACAATTCTGTACACATTCGTGGGCAGGGAAATAGCAGAATTTAAGGATTCAACGCGTGTTATTGGCCTGCCAACCGATGCCCCTGTTCTAACCCAAGTTAGCCTGCTGGCTAAACTGTTACCTTCGGCCCGGTCTGCGGGTATTTTGATCGGGGGTGGTAGTAGCCCGGCCTTTGAAGGTATGTTGGACGCATCAGATATTGCAATCAACGTCTATCGAATTAACGATCGTAATGATTTGCCCGCGGCACTCAGAATGGCTGTGCAAAAGAATGATGCTTTGATTTTGCTGCGTGACCGCATGGTTGTGAACAATGACACTATTCAGTTTGTGCTTCAGCAAACACTGGAAAATGGCAGGCATACAATTGCGTATTCCCAATCACTGGTTGATATGGGTTTTGCTGCAGCGCTAGTGCCCAAGCCAGAAGCCTTTGGCCGCCATGTGGGTAGTGCTGTTGATGCGTTTCTCGCAGGTGGACAGTTGGCAATAGCTAGAGTTGAAGAAGAAGATTACATAGTCCATGTGAACCCTACCGTGATGGAACGGCTAAATCGCCGCAAAAGCTCCAGACGGACTGCAGCCGTTAGGTTGGGACAATGACAACCCCGAATGATGCGTCCGAAGAGGGACGCACAGACGAGGGACCCCGTACCGACGGAAAGCGAAATCAAGGTCCAATACCTCGCCTGTCTATGCAGCAGCAGGCGGCCATTTTTCTAATTGCTTTTGTGTTCACTATTAGTCTGGCCCTGAGCTTCGTTTTTTATCAGTCGACTAGCAGAATGCTGACAGATGAGCTCGAGCGGCGTGCTCAATCCATAGCAAGCAGTATCTCGGAGAGTTCCACTTTTGGTATGCTACTTCGGGATGTCGTCGTACTGATTGATGTTATGTCGCCTTTTATCAGCGAAGAGGACGTGGCCTACATTTCAATAAAGGGCACAGAAGGAGAGGAAATTGTAAATTCTTCGGCGCAAGCCACTATTCTTGCCGACGCTGATCTTTATGCGGAAACTATAGACACACAAAGCTCGTCGTCTCGATTTTCATCTCTTGGCCAGACTGGAGATGGTGGAGAAGAAACACTGGGTTATCATTTGGCCGTCCCCGTTTGGCGTGAATATGGCCGTGGATTGCAGCTTGGTGAACTGGACGAAGCCGACGGATTTGCAACGGACAATGATGAAACCTCAAACCGTGAGATGATTGGGGTTGTCCAGGTCGGCATGTCCATGCACCGCATCGGTGATCAAGCTCAGTTGGTGATGTATCAGTCCGGTTTTGTGGTGATAGCGATCGCTTTTATTGGCATGTCGGTCGCGGCAACTCTTTTGCATCGCTGGTTGGGGCCTTTGCAATTGGTGACCGCTTTGGCACAGCGTATTCAATCTGCGGGTTTTTCTGTTGGAGCTGGCGAATCTTCTGAAGGCCTGCAAAGCCTAATCAGTAAAGAGATGCGCATTGTTGCGCGACGAGATGAAATCGGTCAATTGCATGAAACATTTCTGCGAATGGTGGATGAGCTGGGTGCTCACGATCACCGCCTAAGGGAGCAGAAAGAACATTTAAAAAACATGGTTGCTGAACGAACAAGCGAGCTGTATGTCGCAAAAGAAGGCGCTGAAGCGGCCAACCAAGCCAAGTCTAGGTTTTTAGCTTCGATGAGCCATGAAATTCGAACACCGCTTAACGCGGTGCTTGGCTTTACAGAGATGCTGCAGCAAAAAATGGCTCGGTCGCCTGAAAAAGAAGAGGAATATTTAGAGGTTATACATACCAGTGGTCAGCACTTGTTAGCATTGATCAATGATATTCTCGACTTATCGAAGCTGGAGGCCGACCACTATGCAATTATGCCGACAGAATTCTCTTTGAAAACATGCGTCGAGCAGGCCGTAGCCTTTAATCGGCCTTCTATATTGGAAAAGTCGCTCAATGTTTCCGTAGAGTGCCCCGATATTGACGTGGTGTCGGATGAACGAATCCTGAAGCAGGTCTTGGTCAACTTGATCTCAAACGCGTCCAAGTTTACCGATCAAGAAGGTAACATAGACATTGTGTTGGAGGAGAAAGGCGAAAGGCTTGCTGTTACTGTTGCAGACGATGGTATTGGAATGACACAAGATCAGGTTGAACTTTCGATTAAGCCGTTTGTCCAGATTAGTGCTGACGACCATATCAACTATCAGGAAGGGACAGGACTTGGCCTTGCTTTGGTGAAAAGCTTTGTGCGGCTTTTGGACGGCAAAATGCACATATTATCTGAGCAAGGCGAGGGAACAGCTGTTCGGCTTGATATCCCAAAAAATATTTCTGAGCCAACTGACACCGAAGAACACCTCCTCAAATAGAAGTTCAATGCCACTTCGCTTTTGAGCTGGGAATATATCTGTCTGACCACCAGTTCTTCGCCGAGACGTTCAATCTACTTTTTATAGAGTCAGTGTAAGACTTCGTGTTTCGTGATAGAGGGCACAAGCCGGAGTTTAGGCAACAAGACCCAAAACCTGATTAACCTCCCACCACTACCTGGTATTTGTTCCAAAGCTGAACCTGTCGCAAGGGGCGTCCAGGGACAGCAGTGTCTTCGCTGTAAATAACCCCTGGGTTTGGCCTTTCCCTCGTTTGTGAGGGCCTGATACACATTGCGACAAATTTCTACAAGGATGGCAAATTTTACACATTCGCCCGTGATATCCACCACGCGATGAAAACAAGAACATCGTGCCACACTAAGTTTCTGTGGGGCCCGACTTGTTGGAACCCAAAAGTAAGTGGGGGATAGAGTGCTTCAAGAACGCCAGGATATGGTTTGGACGTTTGTGCCAACTAAGGGATATTACCCCAGTGTTGTTGCGCCTCCGCGCACAATAGTTGGTCGGAAGATTTGCCTGCTGCTGCTATTTGTACTGATGCCGTTGGTCGCGGCTCTTGATGTATGGGCTCAGGATCAACCTCCTTTGCCGACAGACCCTTCTCAGCTTGAGAGACAGTTCGATGAGCGCGCACTGCCATCATCAAGCTTTACAATTCAGCAACAGTCTGACGAGACACCGGAAATTGAGCCATCAGAAGATATCCGCTTTGTTTTGAATAGCCTGACCGTCGAAGGTTCAACTGTTTTATCGCAGGAAGACCTCCGCCCTTTTTTTTAGAGCTTTATTGGAACTGAAATTTCAGTCGCACAGTTGTTTACAATAGCATCTCGGATGTCCTCCTACTATCGCACAAAGGGATATCTTCTCTCGCGGGTGGTGGTGCCGGCACAGGAGGTGGAAAATGGTGTTGTTCGGCTATCAGCCGTCGAAGGATATATCCACAAAATCAGCGTTCAAGGCGACATCTTTTTGTCAACAACCAAGCTCATGAAGCTTGGCGCAAAGATAACGCGGTCCCGCCCCCTTTTAACGAAAGATCTTGAGCGCTACATGCTGCTCATTAACGACCTGCCCGGGGTTGTAGCCAGTGCTGTATTGCAGGCGTCCGAAGTACCTGGTGCGACTGACCTATCAATCGTGGTGTCGCAGGATCGTGCGGAGTTTACGTTAACGGGAAACAACAGGGGGTCCCGTTTCACCGGGCCTTTGCAAGGGCAGGCGTCTGCCAATCTGAATTCAATTTTGGGGACAGCCTCAAGAACAGGCGTCCGTGTAATAGGCGCGTCTCAGTTTTCTGAATTCCAGCTTTATGAAATGTCGCATCTGCACGTGCTCAACACAGAGGGAACAACGATGCGGATTGTAGGGCGCCACACACGTTCGCGCCCTGGCGCCACTTTCCGTGATTTGGATGTACAATCAAAGTCATGGTCCGGTCAGATAGTTCTTCAACACCCTCTCATTCGTTCCCGGCCTAAAAGTCTTTATATCCGCGGTGAATTGGACGTCCGGAATACGGAAACTGACATTCTGGATGAACGGTTTACAGAGGATAGGGTGCGGGTTGCACGATTGGGGGCCACGTTAGATTTTGTTGACGGGTTTGATGGCATAAATCTTTTGGATGTCGAGGTGTCGAGGGGGCTCGATATGCTCAACGCAACCCGTACCCGGAGTGCAACGCAATCGCGGGCCGATGCAGAAACGCCTTTTGTGAAAGTGAGAGGCTCAGCAACCCGGTTGCAACGGGTTGCAACAAATGTGAGCCTGCTGATTGATGTCGCTGGGCAGTTTACTAGCGATGGCCTCGTGGCATCAGAAGAATTCGCGATTGGTGGCAGCCAGTTTGGCCGCGCATTTGATCCTTCAGAGATTGCGGGGGATCGAGGCATTGCTGGTCGGATGGAACTGCGCCTTGACAATCAAGTCAACCACCCGTGGCTCAAGAAAACTCAATTTTACGCATTTGCTGATTATGGGGTCGTTTGGAACCAGTCCCCGGATGAAGGCTATGGTTCGCTTGATCTCGGCTCTGCGGGTGGCGGTCTCCGCCTAATCATCGGCGACCATGTATCCGCCTATGTGGAATTAGCCGTTCCCTTTGAAAAGACAGCAGATTTTGACACGCGCTTTGGTGGCGGTGCTCGCGCATTTGCCGGTTTTAACTTCAGGTTTTGAGAAAACAGCATGAAACATCGCCAAATTAGTTTTAGCCATGCAGATATTCGGCCCCAACTTATGACTTCTACGTCTCTTGCCACGCGTTTCATTACTGCGGCAGCTTTGGCTCTGGTGCCATTTGCGCCTGTCGTGGCTGGGCCGGAAGACCCTGTGGTTATTGCCGGGGATGTCAGGGTCACACGGCCGGATGATGGCCGAACAGACATACTTCAAGGCTCTGACCGGGCTATCGTAAACTGGCAGGATTTTTCGATCGGTTTGGGTGAGACAGTGAACTTTGTTCAACCCTCTGCGGCTTCCATTATTCTCAATCGGGTCGTGGGCGATCAGGCCTCTGAAATATTTGGTAACATGAACGCTAACGGGCGGGTGCTGCTGGTAAATCGCAATGGGGTATTGTTTGGGCCAGAGGCACGTGTTGACGTGGCCGGCCTCATAGCGACGACATCAGACATAGACGATGCCGACTTCATGTCCGACCGGTTGCTTTTTGATGGCGGTAACTCACCCTCAGGCCAGGTAATCAATAAAGGCAGCATCAGCGCACGTGATTTTGGCCTTGTTGCTCTCGTTGCGCCTCATGTGGAAAACAGCGGTGTTATCGCGGCAAAATTTGGACAGGTTACTCTGGCGGCGGGATCTCACTTCACCCTAGACCTATATGGAGATCAGTTGATTCAACTGGCTGTAGATGAAGCGTTTCTTCCAGCCGGTGGAGCTTCCCCGTCTATCACCCATGCAGGGAGCATCTTTGCAGATGGGGGTACGGTACATATTGACGCCAGATCCGCCGCTGGCGTTGTTGAAAGTGTCATTAACATGTCGGGTGTGGTTGAGGCCCGTGCGGTTGCTGAACACGATGGGCGCATTATCATTTCTGGAGGCCATACTGGCGCCGTCGAATTGTCAGGTTTGCTGAGTGTTGACCAAGTAGAAAACGATGGAAACGCTGGATCAATTCTTGTGACCGGCGATAGTATTCAAGCCAGCCAAACAGCAGAATTTTCAGCCAACGCGACCGAGACCGGTCTTGGCGGTGACATTCGCCTTCTTGCGGAAACACGTCTTTCCTACACTGCTTCTGCCAGTGCTCGTGGGGGTCGCACGGCCGGAGACGGCGGTTTCGTCGAAACATCAGGTAGCAATTTGATGATCGGCGAAACCGCTCGTGTCGACACGAGTGCAACAAACGGTGCTTACGGTATGTGGTCTCTGGATCCGGAAGTGCTGAACGTGGTTGAAAGCGCGTCAGGCGACAGTGATGTCGCGGCCTCAGTGATTGTTTCCCAGCTTGAAAGCACCAATGTCGAGTTGGCAGCCACTGAAACGATAAATGTTAACGCAGCCATCGACAGCAGTAGCCAATCAAGTACAACTAACCTGAGTTTTGTGGATGAAGACGGTGACGGCGACTTAACTATTAATTTGAATGCGGCGATTAACCTCGGTGCAAACCAGTCGCTCTCGGGTCAAGGCGCTACTGTATATGTTGCGAGCGGTACTTCAGTTCAAAATGGTATTGACGTCTCTGCAACCGGGGCCACGGTCAATGTGGCAGCAGGCAGCTATAGTGAAAACCTTGTCGTCTCAACAGCAGGGCTGACGCTTGCTGGTGCGCAGGCTGGTATTACGGCGAATGGACGCACGGGCAGTGAGTCCCAAATAGTAGGGAATGTCCACCTCACTGGCGACGCTGATGGTACCACCATTGACGGGTTAACTGTCTCAGAGGGCGCTTTAGTGCAAGGTAGCAGAGCAGGCGTTTACATTGATCGTGGTGCAACTGGTATCACCATCGAAAACACAATATTCACGCGAAGCGGTACCGTCGACGGTGACGGCTATCGTGGAATCCTTACTGCTATCGACGGTGGCCAAACCAGTCTTCTGATCAAGAATAACAGTTTCCTGGGTTGGGCGACCGGCATATATCTGAATCCCGGCGCGACAGACGCCACTGTGACAGGCAATTCTTTCGACAACAATTTTGTCGGTATGTCGGTCGATGGGCCCAACGGGGTTACCATCTCAAACAATATCTTTTCAAACAGTGTGTTTGAAGGGCTCGGTTTTGGTCCATGGACTAGCAGTTCATCTGCGCCAGTGACCCTTTCCGCGACAGTCAGTGGCAATAGTTTTGCAGATAGCAACGCGATGCATGCGGGCCTGTACTTCGGCAACGACGCCACCATTGATTTTAGCGGTAATAGTTTTGGCGGCATTAACACGGCTGATATGAACATCGTGCAGCTGTTGGCAGTGGCAGCCAAAATCGGTGATGGCATCGACACTAGTGGCGGGTACTCTGGTTATGCATCATTGCGTAATGGTCATGTGCTGGTTACAGACGGTGGCAGCATCAATTCGGGTATCGGTTTTGCGCAAGTGGGCGACACCGTCAATGTGGGCGCTGGCACGTATGCGGAAGATGTAACAATAGATAAATCTGTTACGCTTCAGGGCTCCGGCTCGGGCACGGTTATCCAAGGGCAGAATAGCGGTGGGTCTGCAGTCCTTGTCTCCAGCAGCAATGTCACATTGGGTGGAGCCGGTGCAAATGACGGCTTCACAATCAATGGTGCCGGTACAAGCGCTGTGCATTTATCTGAGGGCGTATCAGGCGTCACGGTTCAAAATAATGTTGTTGTTGCGGCCGAAAACCAGATTGCACTCGACACCCAGGGAAGCCTTCAGAATGTCGTCATAGATAGTAACAGTTTTACTGCTGCTGGTAGCGGCACGACGCGCCAACTCGTCTATATCAATGGATTGGCCAGTCTTGGTGCGGGCAGAGGCTCAGACAATGTGGATATTACCAACAACCAGTTTTCTGGGGCTGCCCAGTTGGCACTTGGACTTGAGGCCAGCAATAGTGATGTAACCGGCAACAGCTTTTCAGGGGCCAACAGCTATGCAACCGTAGAGTTGTGGGCAGCGCCAACAAGTTTTGCAAACAACACTTTTACCGCTGCCAATGCAGCTCATATTCTGCGTTCAGCTAACAGCAACACGGGCGCCATAACCTATGAGAGTGCCCAAAGCTTGGTTGCAAACAACACTGTCTCCAGTGCCGTTTACATTGCGGGCACAGACGATGTCGTTGTGAACGCAGGCCAATCAAACACTATCGGCGGCGATGTGCAAACGGTGATTAACAGCTCAGTTGACGGCGATACGCTGCATCTTACGCCCGGAACCTATAATTCATTGACGACTCACAATGGCAGCAACTTGGGTCTCGTTATTGATAGGTCCATTACGCTTCAAGGGGTGGACAGCAACGGCAATGCCATATCCAATAGTGCAAATGTGGCGGCAACCATTGTTTCGGGTGCGGAATCCAATTGGGGCACCAACTTCTATGTTACCGCGCCGAATGTCACCATCAACGGCCTGGCATTCCAGGCTGCCGCGGGGTCAGTGGACCCGGAGTCACCCTCAAACGCTGTGAACAAGGCGTTCGAAATTCTTGCCGATAACTTCATCTTCACAAATTCAGTCATAGATGCTGCAAGTGGCTACAATTTTAGCGGCAAAACAAGTGCATCTCTCTACTTCGGTGACGAAGGCGACGATGACCTAAACAATTTTACCGTCGACAATAATATTCTCGGCGGTGGGATCACAATCACGAATGGCGCTGGTGACGGCGACGGCCCTGTCAATTTTACGATCACCAACAACACTGTAAGTGGAAGCCATTTTTTGCGGGTAAGGGGCAATGTTGACGGCGTTGCTTGGTTAAACGCGGAAGCGCGCATGCCCACCACCATGACAGGCAACGATGTCACAGGCGTCACCGATTTCATCATTCAGTACTGGGGCGCTAACGCGGGTGTAGCCCCAGACATGGACTTTATAAACGGTTTCATTGCCAACAATACGGTTGGAGGCCATGTTTATGCGACAGACGCAAACGGCGCCTTGCGCTTTCAGGACTATTCTGAATACGGCGCCACTCAGTCAGGTTTCATTCTAGAGAAACAGATTCAAGGCGTTGCCGACATCGCTGTTTCGGGGGACACCATCAATATTGGTGCAGGCACTTACACCGAAAACGTAGAGATAAAAGCCGGAGGCATTACTCTGAGTGGGACGCAGGCTGGCACCGCTGCGGCTGGCAGATCCGGCGCAGAAAGCAACCTGACCGGCAGTATTCACCTTACGGGCGATGCCGATGACACCGTTATTGATGGACTAACCATTAGTGAAGGGGGGAGCGTTCAGGGCAGCAATGCAGGCGTATATATTGACCGCAGCGCGACCAACGTAACCATCCAAAACACGGCCTTTACACGCAACGGCACAGTGGACGGCGACGGATATCGAGGCATTCTCTCCGTTTCAGGTGGCGATCAGACGGGTCTATTGGTTCAAAACAATAGTTTCACTGGGTGGGCTACAGGAATTTATCTGAACCCCGGTGCAACCGGCGCTCAAGTATCCAACAACAGCTTCAACAACAATTTTGTTGGTATGTCGGTAGATGGGCCAAGTGGTACGATCATCAGCGGAAACAGTTTTACCAGTAACGTGTTTGAGGGTCTTGGGCTTGGACCCGGGACCGATCCAATTTCTGTTTCCGTTTCTGGTAACGATTTCACGGGCAATACCACACACCTTGGATTATACGTCGGCAATGATGTAGAAGTTGACGTAAGTAGCAACAGCTTCGGCGGTGTAAGCGCGACTAGCATGACCCTGGATCAGTTGCTTGCGGTTGAGGCGGCGCTGGGACACGGTGTGGATAGCGGTGGTTATTCGGGCTTGGCGCGACTGAGAAGCGGCTACATTTTCCTTAACAGTGGCGGTGACGTAGCCGCAGGCGTTGGCTTTGCAGCGGCGGGCGAAACCGTCTTGCTTGGGAACGGCACCTACACCGTTGCTTCCACCCTAAACATCGACAAAAGCATCACACTTTCGGGCCAAAGCGAGGGCAGTACCAATGTTGATGCGTCCGGAGTTAGTGGCTACGGCATCCATGTGACCGCGGATAACGTGAACCTGAGCAATTTCACACTATTTGGCCCATCGCTAAACGCCAGCAGCAGTTACGGAATCAAGGTCAATCCTGACACAAGCGACGCAGCTGACCGGCTCCTCAATTTTGCCATCAGTGATGTCACCGTTCGCGGGTCTGGCAGAGCAGAGCTGGACCTTAATGGCGTGGCGGGGGCAACTATTACAAATGTGACTGCTGATGGGCGTGTAAAAGGTGACGATACGACCGAAACAGCCGGGGCCGGCATACAGCTGACAGACACAAGCGGTGTTACCTTAACGGGCGTTGAAACTATTGGTAATTCCTGGGGAAGCGTTGCCCTGTACCAAGCCAATCGCAGTTATGATCAACAGACGTCAAATATCAACATTGACGCAACTGCAAACACATTCAATGAGTTTGGAGGCTTATACTCCCAAGACTCTTCCGACAGCCTCGATTTTGGTACACTAAATCTGACCAACTTCAGTCACACTGTTGAAAACAGCGACTTTCGGAGTGATGCACAGCAATTTGTCTTTTATCGAACGTCTGAACAGGATGCGATTGATTATGCAGCGTCACTCACCAGCACCAGCTTCATCCGTGGTTGGACTGGCACTACCTCTACTAACAATTTTGTTGTTGGTGTAGCGACAGGCGGTACGGCCATGAGCATCCAATCGGCGTTGGACCAAGCGGCAAGTGGCAGCACGGTGAGTGTGCGCAATGGCACATACAGTGAAAATCTGACCATGGGGACTGATGGAGTTAAGCTCGCGGGCGACAGCGGCGCAACACTGTCTGTAGCTGAGGGGCAAACAGGCATTTCCATTACTGGCGATAATGTCACTGTTTCCGGCATGACAATCACTGGCCCCTTCAGTGACAATTTTACTGCCGTTGACTGGGATAATACGGCCAGCACATTTGGTGTGGTCGCTTCAGCTTCGGCGACCGGCTTCGTCATAGAAAACAATTTGATCAGCAACTTGCGTACGGGTGTTTCCCTTTCAAACGGAAGCGCTGGCACAGTTCGAAGCAACCAGATCGATAATACCAAAGGTGCTATCCTTGTGCGGACGGATGACCTGACACTCACCGGCAATAGCGAAGGCAGTCAGAGCAATGAATGGGGCATAGTATTCCTGACAGGTGTCACTGACGGTGCTTACACCACCTCGCCGACCGTGAGCGAAGCGAACTATGGTGCTGACATTATGGCTCTTTCCACTGCTAATAGTGGTATGTCGGTTCTGGATAGACGCTATGGTTCAAACGGTTTGCTTGGGCTTGCACCCAATGTTGGCAATCGGTCCCATGTGCATGTCGGCGTGGGCTCCACCTTCACTGCGCAGGACGATTTCGACTTGGGCAATGGACTGGGTAATGCACGCCAGCCTTTAGGTTCCGTGTCTGACGCGACATCAGCGGCTGTGATAGGTGGAGCCATCATTGTCGGCGCAGGCGATTATGACGAGAACTTGACGTTTGACGGTCAGCAGACCTTCTCGTTCCAAGGCGCCACTTTTAATGCCGTAAATGCTTTGTCAGGCGTAACACCCGGTCTGCAAGGCAACCTTGCAAGCGACACGTTCGACCTGACTGGCGGGTTTTCGTTAACCGACGATTTAGCACTTACTGTCGCTGGCGACCTGACGTTGCCAGAACTTTCAAGCAGCCACGCCTTGTCGATCGCTGCCAACGCAATCAACCTGTCTGGCACATATGTTCTTGGTGGTTTCTCCGCAACCGGGTCTGTTTTGCTGTTGGCTGATACCGAGGTCAATACCAGCGCTTCAGGTGGCAATATAGTCTTCAATAATGCAATTACTGCTACTTTGGCAGGGCAGGATGATCTGACCTTGAATGCAGGTGCTGGCGATATTACTCATACTAACATAGGTGCTGAAGACCTACGCATCGGTGATCTTACAGTTGTCGCAAACTCCTACGATGGATCGGCAGGTACCACCTATGTCGTTAACATGGATGCGACTGTTTCCGGTGATGCGTCTCTCGGGAACAATACTTTGAATGCCTCTGGTCGCGCCTGGACTTGCTTCGGTTTAGTGGAGAGCCTCAGAATAATCTGATTATGATGAGGAGTATGTTTTATGTCTTCACCCCACAGGGTTTATACTGAGGAATTTAAGCGGGAAGCGGTTCGCTTGAGTTATGAAAGCGGTCTGACGATTATTGAGGTTGCCTCTGACCTTGGTATAGGCCGATCGACACTGAACACATGGCGGCGTGAGTTTCGGGATGATGATAGCCCAGTTGCTACCAGTGAGGAGAGTTCAGAGAAGGAGCTGTCCCGTCTTCGCCGTGAGAACCAGATCCTCAGGGCGGAGCGCGACCTGCTAAAAAAGGCCACGGCTTTCTTCGCCAAGGAAAGTCGATGAGGTTTGCGCTTATTGATGCGAAGGAAGCGTGCCTGCCTGTTTCCAGGGCCTGCCGGTTACTAGGTGTCAGTGTCAGCGGCTATTATGCATGGAGAGGACGCCCTGTTTGCAAACGGGCGCAGGACGACAGGCGATATCTGGCCTATATCAAGTGCCTGTTCCATCAGTCGAATGGGACTTACGGCAGCCCGCGCATGACGGTTGAAATGCAGGAACAGGGATTACCTGTTGGCCGCAGGCGGGTTGCCCGCCTGATGCGGGAAGACGGGCTGAAAGCCAGACAGAAGCGCCGGTTCAAAAGGACAACAGATAGCGACCACAAAAACCCGGTTTATCCCAACCTGCTTGAGCGGGATTTTACAGCCGCAGCGCCCAACCGGAAGTGGGCTGGGGACATCAGTTATATCTGGACAGCGGAAGGCTGGCTTTACCTGGCCGTCATCATTGATCTGTATGCCCGCAGGGTTGTGGGCTGGGCAACAAGTGACAGGTTGAAGAAAGAGCTTGCCATCAGCGCTCTCGACAAGGCAATTATGCTGCGCAATCCATCACCTGGCCTGATCCATCACAGCGATCGCGGTAGTCAATATTGCTCCTACGAGTATCAAAAAAAGCTCAAATATCATGGCATGCGCGGATCCATGTCAGGGAAAGGCAATTGCTATGATAACAGTGTCGCTGAAAGCTTCTTCAAAACAATCAAAGTCGAGCTGGTGTGGCAAACAAGCTTCCAGACACGGGAACAGGCAACAACAAGGATCGGACACTATATTGATGCTTTTTATAATCCAGTGCGCAAGCACTCGACAATCGGCTATAAATCCCCCATACAGAAGGAAAGGACGATAGCCAATTAACTGAAATGGCTCTCCACTAAACCGAAGCAACTCCACCAGAGCCTGAGCCCGAACCAGAGCCAGAGCCTGAGCCCGAACCAGAGCCTGAGCCCGAACCACAACCGGAGCCTGAGTCCGAACCACAACCGGAGCCCGAGCAAGAGTTAGGCACTGCTGTCGTGGCACCGGAGACCGCCAATGCAGTGGCAGCACAAACAGTGGAAACTCCTTCCACAGTTGTGCTTGCAGAACCAATCGAGGCGGGAACGGTGTTTGAAGTAGGATTGCCTTTGGGCTTTGCGATCGATGACCTTGCGCCTGCCGCGCAGTCCACGAAGGATGAAAGTGAAGATCAGGAGCAGAAAAAGCGCAAAAAAACGCCGCTACAGGCCTTTTTGGAAGGTGCGTGGTCTACACTGAAAGGCGAAACAACTGAGGCGTCAACGGAAGCACAGAAATCTGACGGCAAAGAGTGATTAAACCAATATGGCGACCAACCATTGCAGTTAGGTCCCTTTCGTCTGTGCTGAAGTGTGATTTTGGAAACGGTTCGGTTGTAGGTCGGTCAACTGTTGTTGAAGAACGCCTTTTAAACTGCGGCGTTGCCAACAATGGGATTGAATAAGTTAAACTTTGAGGAACACGGGGGCGGAAAGACCCCACCCAAAATGAATACCCGTCAGTAACGAGCCGACCAACACCAATCAGAGTATTGGTCTAATCATAGTCGGAAGGGTTGTGGGAGACATCAGCCAGCAGAGCATAACCGCCTCCCCAATAAGTCTTTATAAGCTGAGGCGCTTTGGGATCAATTTCCAGTTTTTTTCTCAGTCGCGAAACCAGATTATCGATACTGCGATCAAAGGCTTCAGATTTCTTGTCCTGCGTCACATCCAGAAGCTTATCTCTGCTGAGAATTTCGTGGGGATGATCCAGCAATACCATCAACAGTTTACGTTCCCCTTTGTTCAGCAGAACTGTCTCGCCGCGGGCGTTTATCAGTTCATGAGACTGTGGGTTGAACGAACAATCGCCAAAATGGACAGAAGAACTCGTATGTTGCCTGTTGTTTTGCTTCGTAGTTCTTTTGGCTCGACGCAAAACCGCTTTAATGCGGGCTGTCAATTCCCGAGGGTTGAAGGGTTTGGTGACATAGTCATCGGCGCCGACTTCAAGGCCAATGATGCGCTCCGTGTCCTCGGTGCGCCCAGACAGGAAGATGACTGGGATATCGGTCAAACGGCGTATCTCCTGAAACAGGCTTAGTCCTTCACCGTCTTGCAGAACAATATCCAGGATTGCCAAATTCGGGGACTGTGATCGCAATAATTCCAAGCCATCTGTCTGACCAAAAGCGGCATATACTTCAAATCCCTGGGCTCTAAGGTAGTCAGACAAAGCATCGAGAACGGACGCATTGTCTTCCACAATCAATATCTTGGATTTAGTGGTCACCAGAACTCCCCAAAAGCCTGCAATCCAATAGCTGCGCAGGACAGCTCATTTGTTGCGGATCAGTATGAGAGGGGGGCTCTATGGCGCAATAGATCAATACAATTTAATACAAAGTGAGACAATTCCGGGAGGAAATAGGGAAGCTTTGTACTTTTTGATCTTGCAGGAAAACTAGTGATGAAACACTGCGGCCAATTCGTAGTACACAGAGTGAAATGTCAAATTAGTCGGTAGTTCAAAAACTACCGCGTTTCTGCTTCAGCTGTTCTGAATGCACAGCACGTGATTTGTGTCAGATTGTATCAAATTGTAACCGCCACTTGCGGGCAAATTTGGTGCAATCTAGTTTGATGCCTGAAGAAAAAGAGGGTTGATCTGGAACGTCAAATTAATAGGTGGTCTTGAAGCAAACGACATGACCACAATTACTGATGGCATTGGTTGTCACCGATCTGCCATGATTATTGGCCAAGATTTCACCCTTAACATTCAACATTATTCCTTGATCGAAAGGGGAGGGGAACATGACCGGAATGGAAGGCGCAAAAGGTCCAGAATTGCTGGATGATGATGACCTTGAGAATATTGCAGGTGGTGTGGGAACAGACCATCAAGCACATGCTACTGAAGCAGATGATGAAGCCGCTTCGGGTGACGAAGAAGAGGAAGAAGATAATCCGCTTGCGGAGAATATTGTTTCGGGTGATCAAGTTGGACATGTAAATGCCGACACCACCGAAGACTCCGGTAATCATGTTTCTACGGATGCAGGCACGGACTCGAGCGTTAGCGTATCTGGCGATGGCGTTTCTGCTGAGGGTGATGCCAGTGCTTCTGTGTCGGATAGCACAAATGCAAATCTTGGCCACGGCGTAGAAGCCGAAACCAATGAGACTGCTTCCGCGGACGCATCGGGTACGGCCACTGTCGGTCCTGACGGTGTGAACATCGAGGGTAGCGCAGGTGTTTCTGTACAAGCAAGTCAAGGCATTAGCGATAGCGGTAGCCTGGGCGGTGGTGTGACCGGTACTGTTGGCGTTCAAACTACGGAAGAAGCACATGCTGATGCGAGTGCTTCTATTAGTAATCAGGGCGTTGACGCTGACGCAGAAGCTGGTGCTTCCGTTACAGCAGAAGCCGGGGCTGGTATTAGTGGCAATATTGGCGGTGGTGCCAGTGCTAGCGGCGAAGTGCATGCAGGTGTATCGGAAGGTGCATCCGCCACCGCATCTGTTGAAGCCGACAGCCACGGTGTTGCCGAAAATGTTAGCGCTGAAGAAGGTGAATATGCCGAGGTTGGCGCCAGTGGCACCGTTGGCAGTGACGATAATAACGTCACTGCGGGCGGGTCTTTGCATTCTCCTGGAGCGGTTGGGGCTGGTTTAAGCGGCGAAGCAACCTACCAAGATGGTGAACTAACACTGGGCTTGGGTGGTAGTGCTGACATTGAGTTGTGCGGTGCCAGCTTTAACCTGAGCACGACCATCAACCTTAACGATGTGGCGAAGCCTTTTGAAGATGCCGGCCACGCAATTGGTCATGAGGCAACCAACATTGGCCATGGAATTGAACATACTGCATCCAACGTTGGTCACGATATAGAACATACCGCAAGCAATGTAGGTCATGGCATTGAACACACTGCATCTAATGTCGGTCACGATATAGAACATACTGCTAGCAATGTGGGCCATGGCATTGAACACACTGCATCAAACGTTGGACATTCGATATCGCACACGGCGTCCAGCGTTGGTCATTCGATCTCGCACGCATTTAAGTCCATTTTCTAAGGGGAGGGAAATATGACAACCACAGCACAACAGACGCCAGCGGACCTGAACCCAGCCATCTACGGTTATGCCCTAGAGCCTGGCAAAGATGCGTTAATGTCCGGCTTTCCTTATGAGCGGGTTTGGTTCGGTGACCCGGCGGCAGCAAAAGCAGCTGCGGATAAAGCAGCCGCTGAAAGTGGACTCGTTCCGGGCAAAGCGCCTCTCAGTGAAGAGGAAACCAAAGAGGCTCTGGTTCGGGTGCGTCGTGGTCTTCACCAGACTATCCTTGCCAGCGCACCTGAGCACGGATGGAGTGAAAAGGAAGCACACGAGATAGCATCCCGCGCCGAACTGATATTTTTGCGAGCCCTCGAAAAAGGGGCAGCCGTTGAGGGTGCCGTCCACCTTGGCATTGCCCTCGCTCAGCGGGCAAACGCAGCCTGGGCCATCATGAATGCAGAAGATCCGGATGCCGCCTTTGAACAGGTGATTGCGCAGAAAACGAATTCTGATGATCCGCTTGACCAACAAAAGGCAAATGCGGCCCGTCAAGCCTTCACCGCTGCTCGCGGAAGAGGTGCACCGCTTGAAGCATGTTTTTATCAAGCTCTTGACGCAAGTGCTGCTTTAGCTGAAAGCTAGGCACACACAATAGCGGAAGCGGCATGACAGACGGGCTGTTTCAAAAAAAAGCAATTGAAGCTGCGTCGACGCCGGAAACACTGGCGTCGACAATCCACTTGGTGCGTCCACCATTTGCAATCGCTATGGCCTGCCTGGGCGTACTCGCACTTATTGTCTTGATAGGGTCCATTTTTGTCACTGTTCCCATTGCGGTAGCGGGACGCGGCGTGATCCTGGATGCGGCCGGTGTCGCTGCAGTTTCATCCCAGTCCGGCGGCCAAATACTGGAACTGAAAGTAAAAATCGGGGACAGGGTTAGCGCAAACCAGACTGTTGTTAATCTCAGCCAACCAGATTTGGCTGAACAAGTTCGGCTTCAGCAAACTGCGTTGCAAAGCTTGAACGCTGAACTTGCGCAAATTCAAGCCTTCAATGACCTCAAAACCAAAGCACAGGCAGACTATGCTGCAAACCAGGGTGCACGCTTGCAAGAGTCCTTGCGGGAACAGCGCGCTTTGCTTGCGACCTATGAGCAACAGCTTTCCGAGCGGCAAGACCTGCTAAGCAGAGGTGTTATTGCGAAATCGGCCGTTATTGACGCTGAAACAAATGTGGCTTCAACAAAGTCTGCTATCGCGTCCGCAGAGGCGCAGCTTGGTCAACTAGAAGAGCAGGCCAAATTGGATGACGTCGATAATGCGGAGCGCCTATTGCAGATCGACATGCAGATCGCGGAAGCAGAGCGGGAACTCGCAAAGTTTCAAGATCAGCTTTCGCGGGCTAGTGTGATTAGGGCACCCATTGCCGGAGAGATCGCGGAAATGAGGGTGTCGCGCGGTGATGTGATCTCAGAGGACACCGTTGTTCTAACCATCCTGCCGCATCATGACCCGACAGATGCTGCCGCGTCAGGTTTTTTGTTTGTGCCAGCAGACAAAGGGTCGGATATTCGTGTGGGCATGCAAACAAAGGTCTATCCAACAACTGTGAAACGGCAGGAATTTGGGTTTGTGACGGCGACTGTGAGCGACGTTTCTTTGTTGCCAGTAAGTGAGCAGGAAATGATGCGTTACTTCCGCAACCAGGAGCTTGTTCAAGAGCTGCTCAGCGGCGGTGTGCCATTTCAGGTAACCCTCGATCTACCTCGGGCTGATACGCCCAGTGGCCTAAAATGGTCTTCCTCCGAGGGGCCGCCTTTCAGGGTTGGTCATGGGGCTGAGTTTGAAGCCAATGTGACCACGCGCGACATCCGTTTAATATCCTTTGTATTACCTTTTACCGAAAAGCTTTTTTCGCAGCCAGGCAAATCGGACTAGCGCTTAGATGAGTGCCGCGCCGCAAAAACCCGTAAAAACACCCGTAGTGCTCCAAATGGAAGCCATCGAGTGTGGCGCAGCCTGTATTGCCATAATCGCAGAACATTTTGGCCTGGTTAAGCCCTTGGAATATTGGCGGGAAGCCTGCGGTGTTTCACGTGACGGTGTGAAAGCCAAGCAAATGTTAACTGCCGCCCGCAACCACGGGCTTGATGCAAAGGGATTCAAGACCGATGCCGAAGGTCTGGCTGGGTTGAGCTGGCCGCTAGTCGTTTTCTGGGAGTTCAATCATTTTCTGGTTCTGGAAGGCCTTGACGCCGAAAGCGCTTGGCTGAATGACCCAGCGGTCGGGCCGAGGCGCATCAGCCGGGACGAGTTTGAAAAAGGTTTCACTGGTGTCGCGCTTCATGTTTGTGCTGGGGAGTCTTTTAAAGGTGAGGGCAAACGGAAATCCGCATGGGATTTCCTGCAACAACGCCTTGGTGGCGCGCAGGTCGCTCTTGGTCTGATACTGGCCACAGGTTTTCTGCTCACAGTGCCCAATCTGGTGGTTCCCACTTTTAACCGCATCATTGCAGACTATTTCATCTTGGAAAGTCACCCGGATTGGTATTGGCCCATGGTCGCTTCTATGTCGGCTGTGGCAGCTGCCCAGGCGCTATTGACCTGGATGCAGGGACGTCAGCTATTGCGACTTGATGCAAAGCTGGCTCTTACAGGAACTGCCACCTTCTTTTGGCATGCTTTGCATCTACCACTGCGCTATTTCGCGCATCGAAACGCGTCTGAAGTGGGCAGCCGCACAATTCTCAATGATAAAATTGCGGGCACCGCAACCAACAGATTGGCGGCAGCTCTGATCGGTATGCTGACCATGTTGGTCTATGGTATTGTGATGCTTCAATACAATGTTGGCCTGACCTTGTTGGCTGTCTTGTTTGCTGCCCTTAATTTACTTGTGCTCAGGCTTGTTCAAGATCGCCAAACCAACATCAACCGACGCATGCTTGTAGAGGAAGCACGTTATTATTCGCTTGCGAGTCGTGGACTTCAGAATGTCGAGGACTTATTGGCCAGTGGTGGTGCAAGCGGGTTCACCAATAAGCTTTTGGGCCATCATGCAGACGTTATCAGTCAGCGTCAGAAATTGGGTACCAACTCAGCCCTTTTAGATGCGCTGCCAAAATTGTTGGGCACGTTTGGCATTCTTGCCTTGATGTTGTTTGGCGGTCTGGACGTGATGAATGGCGCAATAACCGTAGGTATGCTTATCGCCTTTCAAATGCTGATGAGCCTTTTTTCAGCCCCTGTTGGTCAGCTTCTCGGGTTGGGTAGCGACATCCAGACAATGACTGGCGAAATGGAACGATTGGATGACGTACTTTTGCATCCAACAGATGCCCCTGTGGAAGCGAGCGATGGAGGGTTTGAAAAAAATCTTGTGCAGCTTCAGGGCGACGTCGCATTCAAAGACGTTAGTTTTGCATATTCAACTTATGCGCCTGCCGCGTTGGACAAACTCTCGTTTACGGTTAGTCGCGGGGAGTGTGTTGCCCTTGTTGGTGTTTCCGGAGGCGGCAAGTCCACGATTGCACGGCTGATTGCAGGCTTGTACGAACCCACAGCGGGTAAAATTCTATTTGATGGTATAGCGGCCAGTGAACTGGACAGGGCCACTGTTTCAGACGCCATAGGCTACGTCGATCAAGATGTAAAATTGTTTGAGGGAACTATCGCTGAAAACCTGGCAATGTCGGATGTGTCTCCGGCATCCGACCTGTTAATCAGCTGCGCAAAAGCGGCATGCATCTACGATGTAATTGTGGAACGGCCAGGCGGGTTTTCAGCGCGTGTGGCGCCTGGGGGTAGCAATTTCAGCGGTGGAGAAAGACAACGGATTGAGCTGGCACGCGCGCTGATGCGCAAGCCGGCGATACTGCTACTCGATGAAGCCACCAGTGCACTGGACGCTGAAACAGAAAGGGCGGTTATCAACAATTTGTTGGAGTTGGGGACAACGGTCATTTTTGTGAGCCACAGGCTTACGGCGCTCCAATGGTTTGATACAATTCATATGCTGAAAGACGGCACCATCGTTGAGTCTGGTAGTTTCAGTGAACTATGCCGACGATCAGGCCCATTTGTTGACCTATTGGCGCGGCCAGCGAGTTCCAAGGGGAACAGCAATGAGGGCTGACCCCTATTCATGGCACCAGGTAAACTCTGGCCGGGTCGATATCTTTGCCCACAGTCCACAGGGTGAATTTGAGCCATTCAAACTTGCGACCGTTCACCCTGGTGATACCTATCCCGACCTTGCTCGGGTTAATAACATTCCGGACATTTCACTTGCAATTCATGCAAGGGGTGACTTTGCCGCTCACGAGGTAGCTATATCAGCGAACACTGCCACCAACTGGCTGGATCATCTGGGCAAGCATGCCAAGATTTCTTCGAATTCACCCACCAAACAGCCCGGGTATTGGCTGGCTGCTGCATCCGGCCTGGTGGCAAGGGAAGCAACGCTTGCAGCGTCTGCTAGCCCCTTATTGTTCATTCAGGTTGGAGAGCAGTCGGCCCCAAATCTGGAATGGTCGCTTGATGACGAGCCGTTTCAGCCGCTGGCAGGTAGTTTTCTGACTATTCCTTACGATTCACGCCTCATGCTGCCAAAAGGTGCACGGTTTAATGTTGTTGATGCGGCCGTAGAAGGAGAGCAATTACTCGCTCAGGCCGTGCTGGATGCAACGTTGCAACTGATCCGGCATGCTGGAGAAGAAGCCGCAGAACGCAGCCATGAGCGGGAAGCGCTCGCCGAAAAGAGAGACAAGGAAGAGGCGAGCGCATTCCAGCACGAGTTGATGCGGTTTGGTGCCATTTTCAAATCGCCAAAGTATCAGCAAGTTGCGTTTGAAGACCCGTTGCTGGGGGCAATCGCGCGCATTGGCCGGCTTGCTGGATTTTCGATACCTGAAAGCGCTGCCGAGATTGTCGACCCCACTGTGAATGATTTGGGACGACGATTTGGGTTTAAAGTGCGAAAGGTTGCGCTAACGCCTGATCTGCTATCAGAGGCTCCGGCACCCATGCTGGCTTACCGGCAACAAGACAACTCTCCCATCGTCATATTCAGCAACATGTTTGGCATACCTTGTGTTTACGACCCTGCAAATCGAATAGAGCAGCCCCTGACGGCTGAAATATTTGCGGGTCTGGCGAGCGAGGCGTTTGCTTTCAATGCAACCTTACCGGACGGAAGCATTACATTAAAACAGTTCTTGTCATTTGGTTTGGCAGTCTGCCGCAAAGACCTGCTGCTATTAAGTTTGGCTGGAATTGTTAGCGCCATATTGGGTATGGCCGTTCCGTACAGTATTGGCATCATTTTTTCCGAGATAGTGCCAGCAGCCCTAACGGCCAACCTCATGCAATTGATATTGGCTCTGGCGCTGGCTGCCAGCGTCGTTTTTGTGTTGGACCGAACGGCTGGACTGGCTTCTTTGCGAATTCAGGGACGCGTGAGCGGCCAGATCACGGCTGCGCTTTGGGAACGTTTATTGAGATTTCCCGGCAGTTTCTGGGGCAGGCACGGTGCAGGTGATGTTGTGCAACGCCTGTCGGTAGCCGAGCGGCTGCACTCTACTGTACAGCAGATTGTGTCTGGCGTTCTGATCAAGGGCCAACACTACCTGGTTGCCCTGGCTATGATGGCTTTCTATTACCCCGGTTTAGCCGCTTTGGTTATGCTTTTCTCCCTGCTGATTTTTGGCGCCAGCGCGCTGACTGTATACCGTCAGCGCAAGGCTGTGAAACAGGGTGCTGCAATGCAAGGCAGTGTCTATAATTTGTCGACTGAATTGATGGGCTCAGTCTCCAAAATCAAGGCCGCTGGCGCAGAACGTTGGGCGTTCAATCGTTGGGCATACAATTTTACAGAGATGCGCCGCCGGTCCATGTGGTCACGTTCCATTCGAAATGTATTCGACGCCTTTGAGGGCACCGTGCAGTCGTTTGCGTTGATCATCATATTTTTGGTTATTGCGGGTTCTGGCGCCGTTACACACGCTGATAATGCAGGCAGTTACCTTGCTTTTATGACAGCTCTCGCCACTTTCATGGCAAGCACATCCAGCCTTTCGCAAATGGTGGTCCGCATGTCACCGCTGATCGGGCAGACGATGCGTGTTAGCCCATTTTTAAAAACACAACCCGTTAGCGAGGCCGGCAAACATTCGCCGGGCGAGCTGGATGGTTCGCTGGCGCTGGATCGCATCCATTTTAAATATCAAGCTGATGGCCCGGTTGTTTTGCATGATGTGAGTTTGCAGGCCGCGCCGGGTGAATTTGTTGCAATTGTCGGAGGGTCTGGCAGCGGCAAGTCAACTTTGCTCAAAATTCTTTTGGGAAGTGTGACGCCCAATGCGGGCAGCGTTACCTTCAGCGGTAAAGATAGGCAGTCCCTATTCACAGAGGATTTGCAATCTCAAATCGCTGCTGTGATGCAGGCGGGTCAAGTGATGCCGGGTAGTCTTCTGGACAATATAAGGGGGGGCAAGAGTTGCTCTCTTAAGGAAGCCTGGTCCGCTGCACAAATGGCTGGACTGGCCGACGATATTAAAGCCATGCCGATGGGCATGCAGACACAAATTACCCAAGGTGATGCGGCATTTTCGGGTGGGCAACTGCAACGACTTTTGCTGGCACGTGCTCTTGCCGCTAAGCCCCGCATTCTGGTGCTTGATGAGGCAACAAGTGCTTTAGATGAACCCACACAACACAAGGTGATGCAGCATCTGGCTGGGCTTGACGTTACCCGCGTTGTTGTCGCCCACCGCTTGTCGACAGTACAGCAGGCAGACAGAATTTATGTGTTGGACAAGGGACAAATCGGCGAGTGCGGTTCATTTGACCAGCTGATCGCTGGCGGCGGCAAGTTTGCTCAATTGTATGCCTCAAATACTGACTAGCCAGTACCTGAAAAGAACAGTTCAAACCTGACTGCAGCATTGCGCCAGTGGCAAATCAAACCTCAACTACCCAATCAAACGGGTCAGCTATTTCGCCATACTGTATGCCTGTTAGCGTGTCGAAAAACTTCTGGGAAACCGGGCCCGTGGTGCCGTCACCTATCGAATAGTCCTCACCTTTAAAGGAGAACCGGTTGACGGGGGAAATGACAGCAGCCGTACCGCATCCAAACGCCTCTGTGATGCGCCCTGATTTTATGTCCGCGAGAATTTGGAAAATATCCAAACGTTGCTCGCTCACATCGTGACCTATTGTGGGTCCCAGCTTGATAACACTGTCTCTGGTTATGCCGGGAAGAATGCTGCCTGACAAACCCGGCGTTACAATTGAGCCATCGCTATATACAAAGCAGATGTTCATCGCGCCCACTTCTTCAACAAAACGCCCCTCAATTGCGTCAAGCCACAGAACCTGAGAAAACCCCTGTTTGGCTGCTTCTTCGCTGGCGAGCAGACTGGCCGCATAGTTACCGCCAGTTTTTGCTTCGCCGACGCCGCCGACAACAGCACGTCTGCGCTCGTCAGAAACGAATACGCTGATGGGGTCAAGCCCACCATCAAAGTATGCGGCAACCGGGCTGGTGATAATAAAATGAATAAAGTTAGTGGCAGACGCCAAGCCCAGTTTGGGTGTTGATGCTATCATCGCTGGTCGGATATAAAGCGAACTTCCACTTGCTTCTGGCACCCAGCGCCGATCGATATCTACCAATTGCTTGATGGCATCAACATGATCCGATTCATTCACTGTTGGCATATTGATACGGATGGCACTCCTGTTAAATCGAGCCGCATTCTCCTGCGGCCGAAACAGTAAAATTCTTCCATCCTTTGACCCGTAGGCTTTCAGGCCTTCAAACACTTCCTGGCCGTAGTGAAGTACAGCCGCAGCGGGATGAAGTGAAAAGGGACGGGTCGGAGAAATTTGGGCGTCGTGCCAGCCTTTGTCAGTTTGGAATTCTTGCGTAAACATATGATCAGAAAATGCTGCGCCGAATGCCAATTCTGATGGCATTGTTCCTCGCTCTGCTTCTGGTAACAGCTCTAAGTGAATATCCATTTTACCATACTCCTGCCGCTTTAATCACATTGGTCCAGTCAGCAACAGTTTTGCACCCCTTTGCCTGCCTCATCGGGATTTGTGCTTAGCTGTTATGAATACACTCTTCTGAGTGTGGCCAATGTCGATTGATGCCGACGAAAAATTACTGCCAAGGTACTATCAGCACTCGTCATTTTTTCAAGAGCTGAAATGGCTATAGCAACCATATCGGTGCCAGTTTGACCCAAATGCTGGAAAAAATGTTACAATCTGGTCTGAATAGGTAGCAAGTGCATGAGGCGATTTGGACTGTTTTGCTCTGTACGGCTCTCACTCAAGGGCGAGAAATGTCCCATCGTTTTCGGCGGCAACCTGACGCATCAGCTTGGCAAAGTTTCGCACGGTAGGTCCGTTCATGGTTTTGAAGCCAATGCCATGAATTCGAACTTTCTTCCCCCCGCTGGCACTGTCGATATTAATGGCCCGTATACTCTCAAGAACTGGTTCAGTACGCTCACCACTAAACTCGTCTCCCAGAACATAAATGCTGATGTTGCGAGTAGGGCTGTAGAAGTCTGCAATTGCTTTCCGGATGCCTTCGACGGGACTGCTGTTTGAAAAGGCCGCCCAATCGACCATTTGGCGCTGGATTGACCGTCTTGTTGCTTCGGTGTCCGGTATCCATCGCGCGCCTCGTTCGGCAAACATATATTCGCCCATATCATTCATAATCTGGATGCCCTGAACCTTGGGGTGAATATTTAGGATGCTATCCACTTCTGCTCTCACACGGGGCCAGATTTGTTGCATGGAACCAGAAGTATCTATAACAAAAATCACATAATCGCTGTCCACCGGAATGCCGCCAACTTCTTCCCTCGAAGCTGGTGAAATCTGTTGAAGACGAGCGTCAAGTGCCATGCGGGCCGCCGCCGTTTGATTGGAAGCTACTTTCAGAGTTGCAAGGATATCGTTAGCCGCTTGCAGGTCTTTCTCAAGGCTTTGCAAGCTGGCTTGTTTCGCAGAGATGGTCTGCGCATGTGTTGTCTGGGTTTGAGATAAAGCCTGCTGTTGTTGCAGTTTTTCATCCAAAAGCCCATTAAGCTCAAACAGGTTTTGACGAAGCGCAGTCATATCGTCAGTGGGTTCAATTGGCTCTGGCGCGCCGCCGGTACGACTGATGACAAGCAGTAGCAACACTGCTCCAAATCCGCAGCAAATCACATCGAGGAATGCGAGGCCAAAAACTTCAAGTGGGGGTCTGCGACGCCGACTCATGGCCATTTCTCCGAGGGGCTCAACATTCGGCCACCAGTAACGCGGGACAGTTGCCAGAAGGCAAAAGCGGCATCCGGGTCGCCTTCAAGTGGCAGCAAAATCACATTCATTTTGGCTGAAAGTGTTCGGATTTCGCGCACTGCCTGGTTGAACAGTGCAATGCGTTCTTTGCCATCCACAGTCGCTTTGCGTGGTCGGCTGCGCCCAATAGTTGGCAACCCGTCGGTGACAACATAAACGGCGTCCGCAGCGGGTGACAGGGACCGCAGACTGCTGAAAGCCTGATACAGGCTTGTGCCGCCATTTGGAGTCATATCTATGGTTGCTTCCAGCGCTGCGGTTACTGCGGGAATATCAGAAGACCTCAGCCATCCTTCCTGCGGTAAGATCTGCGCTGCCTCAGAAAAGCTGATGAAACGAACCAAGCTGTCTTTTGGCAGTTTGTTGACCAGCCACCGGGCAATGCGCTGTGTCCGAACCCATTTTGGTGCTTCTTCCGCCATTTCGCCACCAATCGCGCGTCTGCGAATGATGTTGATAAGCTTCTCATCCAGCATGCTGGCGGAATGATCGACCATGATAACGATACGACGCCCTTCAACAGATAGGCCGGTTAAAAACTGCTGAGTGGCAGCGCCAGTCACTTCAACCGCTGCTTCTTTCTCACGCTCATCCACAGTTGTTTCAAGGGCAGCCAGCGCTTTCTTAGCCTTCTCAATTTCTCCAGAAAGAGAAGTTGCTGATTGCCGTGTTGTGGATACGTTTGACGCCTGTGCTGCGATCGCGGCGTCCAGTGAGCTGAGTGTCTCTTCTTGGTCCCGGACTTCGCTTGTGAGAGCCGCAATCTGTTGCTCTATATTTTCAATGGAGGTTTGACGTTCTGTAATGTCAGTTTGCAAGCGCGCTGACTCAGTCTCGGTGTTTGGGTTTTGTTCAACACCATGCTTGATGATCAGAAACAGCAAAACAGCGGCGCCAAACCCGCAGGACATTACATCCAGAAATGCGAGGTTAAACCCGATGTGCCGCCGATGTTTTTTGCGAGAGGCCACGCTGGTTTCCGGCGGTCTAACCGGACGTGCTCAGGTGCGACAACAAATATTTGTTGCAGTACTCATGACAGCGCTGGATCAGTGTATCTTGCCGCATCTGCAACAAATGCATGAACAGCATCAACACAATGGATAGTGCCAGAGCGACTAATGTGGAATTGAAGGCGACCCCAAGTGACTCTGTTACCCCTGTGATATCTCCTTCAAGTGCTTCGCCCGCCTTTGTCATGGCAACGCCGATACCACGGACTGTCCCCACGAAACCAAAAGAAGGGATTGCCCAGGCAACATACCGCACCAGCGACAATTCCGCTTCCATCTGATCGGCTTTAAGGTCGCTCACCTGATGCGCGACGCTGGTTGCACTGCCGATATCACGAGTGCCATTAAAATGGTTCAGACTGGTCATCAGCATTTGTGGTAGGACGGCTTCGCGTTCGGCTGTTTCTTCCAGCTTCTGCAGGTTTCGGTAATACACCTCTGCTTGATCCGGCGTGATCACACTGTCCTCGTCACGAGGAACATAATTTTTGGTCAGCAATTTGAATTGCGCATTTGTTTTGCTGGCGTTGACGCCGATAGCAACAACGGCCCATACAAACAGAACCACACAAAGCTCTTGTTCAAGGTCTTTGAACATAATGGCCCAAGTGCGGGGTGCAGGAAGGCCCGCTTCCGCAGCCATTTGTAATTCCAGTTGCGCTTGTGGTCTGACGATAAGTGTGAAAATGGAGTCGATTACCAGCCAGGAGAGTGCGAGGCTAAGCAAAATAAGAGCGTATCGAACGGGAGACTTGGACATGAGCTTCTCCTATATGTCGACGGGAAATGGCACCGCCTGGTCCGCTTCCACTTCTTGTGAAACTTTGAACTCTTCAAGGCTCTGTGTGTTTATTGCACGCAACCCACCTGCCAAGCTCATGGCTGCCAACGAGGCTAATATCAACATTTTCCATTTTTTCATCGTTAGTGCACCCACCTTGCTATGCGAAAGCCGATATGGTCGGAAGGGCTGTCGCTGTATGTCCTGAAGGAATATCTGAGCTCCGTTTCGTTGCCTGAACGCCAACTTGAGCCTTTTACCACATGATCAAGGCCATTTTCAGGTCCGGTTGGGTCGACAAGTTTGCGCCCGGGAAGGACAAGCTCAATGCCATAATAATCGTGTACCCATTCCGCAACATTCCCGCCCAGGTCATATATCCCCATTGAATTTGGTGAAAACGACCCCACGGGTGCCAAACCAGGAAAGCCATCACTGTAATTTGGAATTCTGTCAGGAACGGATGCAACGGTGCTTGTGTCAGCAAAATTGCCAGCCCCAGACGGTACGTTTGCGGTGTTGCCCCAAGGGTATTTGTGTTGCGGTTCGCTGCGCCTGCCTGCAACCCGAGCTGACCACTCCCATTCTGCCTCGGTTGGCAATCGATAGCCGATTGAAGACGGGTCCAGAACCAGTTTGCCATTTTTCGGATAGTAGGCATGAGGCAGGCCTTGTTGCGTACTCAGCCAATTGCAAAAGAGAGCAGCCGTTTGCCAATCGATCTGCGTAACTGGGTGAGTGGGGTTCGAGCCGCTGATGCGCCCTAACGTAGGAATGGATTCAGCCATATCTCGTGCGAAACCATCAAAATGGCCGTACGTTACTTCAGTTTCTGCGATGTAGAACCATCTCTCGAGTGAAATAGATTTCTCAATCTCATTCGCCATCTGGCCTGGTTCGCCGCGCGGTGCACCCATCTTGAACGCTGATGGCTTAGCTAAAATCATATTTATGCCGCTTGGAGCGCGGTACATGGCTTGTGCTTCTGCATGGCGTGCGTCTTTTTCAGTAAGCAACTCGGCATTAATTTTGTGCGCTTCATTTTTCTTGATCTGGACTTGCTGGCTGATCGTGCGAAAACCGGGCAAGCGTATTTCAACTTCATAATCGTCTACAGGAAGCCTGATTTCATAGGGCACTGGTCCTTTCTGTTCACCATCGATGAAAACTACTGCCTGAGGTCGGCTATTTATATCGAGTGAGCCAAATTGCTGCACAAGTGAAGCCGAGATATTGGATGTGCCGCCGGTTGTCACGGACCCGCTTCCAGTCCAGCGATCATAGCCTTCTTGTTCTACGCGGATTTCATACTTTCTGTCCGCTGCCGCTGCGTATGAAAGTGGGCTGGTTCCGGCATAAACCCCATCGACAAAAACACGCGCACCCGCTGGTTCGGAATTAACATTCAGTGACCCACCAAGTAGCTCAAGCGTGATCTGGTCTGCAGCTAGCGGCGGGCCCAACTCTATCTCCAGCAACTGTTTTGCCTCGGCATACCCTTCTTTCTTGAAAGAGAGCACATACAGGTCCGGCATGAGGTCAACTGTCAAAGGCGTTTGCCCCAACAATATTTCGTTTTGGTATACAGACGCATTATCCGGTTCAGAATTTAAAGTAACAGTCCTCCAGTTTGGCGTGAGCGCAACTGGAACAGATTGTTCTTGCCCAAATCCACTCACTTCGAAGCTGCCTTCTGCAGGCAAGTATCGAGGGTGTTCAATGCGATAGCGAACAGTTCCCCTTTCAATTTCAACCGGATTTCTGTCAATCTCGCCAAAAGACTCTCCGTTTACGAAAAGCTGGCCGGTTTCAGGGCCAACAAGGTCAAAAGAAATAAGGCCAGGAAGTTCGTTGAGCTCAACGCCAAATGTTGGTGGGGAAGCCTCGTTCAGATATAGGGGCACTTCCAGCGTGTCGTAACCGTCCGCAGATATCTCCAGCGTGTGCTGTCCGGCAAATCCATAGAGTGTATTGTTGTTCAATATCGCAAGACCATTGAGGACCTTGATACGGCTTTCAGCAGGGGAAACTGAGATTGTGATGGTTTTGGTAAATAAAAGAAGTGCGCCGCCCAAAATAACAAGTGAAACCAACAGCCCGACAAAAACTTTGCCTAGCGGGGTGCTTTGCGCCCTCTGATCCGGCAATTTTTGTGGAACAAATGCTGCTGCATCTTCCGGGCTGCTGTGGTCAGAGTTTTTCATCAACACCAATCGTTATTGAAATAGCCGAACCCAGCACCGGGACGGAGAATGTAATCCGTTTGTCCCTGTAGCCGCTGCGCCGTGCCACCAACGTATACTGGCCAGGTTTGAGCGCGAGTGTTTTTTCCCGAAATGGTGAGAAGCTCTCCCGGCGCAATAAAGTGATTGTGCTTCTGTTGTCCGAGAGAACCGTGACCTGCACAGGTGTGCTGTATGCATACAGGGCTTCTTCTAGTCTGGCACTAGCCTGCGCAAGCATGGTGGGCATCTGGGCCCCTTCTATCTCTTTAAGGACA
Organism: Kordiimonas sp.; assembly: GCA_963921265.3. Classification (GTDB taxonomy): domain Bacteria; phylum Pseudomonadota; class Alphaproteobacteria; order Sphingomonadales; family Kordiimonadaceae; genus Kordiimonas. The sequence continues at coordinate 1,265,781 of OZ001196.2, read as the reverse complement.
GAGAGTGCAAAATCGGCGACGTCGCTATCGGCAAGCCGCTCTGGCTTGTCGAGGAGCTCAGCAAACTGGTTCCGTTTGGTGTTGAAAAAGGTCGCGCGTTCCAACCCCGTTTCAGCAAAATCTGTATCGGGTTGCAGATTAAGAGCGGCTTGATAATGCTCTATGGCTTGCGTCCAGTCTTCATCTGCCATCGCAGCAGAAGCAGACCGTTCAAGGCGGTTCAGGTCATCAGCCAATTTCTGTTTTTCTGCGAGCTTAAGTGCATTAACAGCGTCAGCGTTACCAGGTTCCAAAATCTGCGCCTGTTTAAACAGGCTTATCGCGTCAGAAAAACTTTGGTTTTCCAATGCTGAAAACCCTGCCTGCATATTGTCTTGAAATGCCATTTGCTGCTTCAGTGTTTTGGCTTCTTCGGTAAGACGGCTAACGTCTTCGCGTGTCGGGTCAAGAGACAGGGCTTCTGTAAGGAGGGATAGCGCGTTCGACGGTTGCTTCTGATCCAGCGAGAAAGACGCTTTGGTGATCAAGCGATCTACGGCCTCGCCGCTCGTTGCAGTGTTTATTAATGCCGGAACGGTTTCATTTTCGGGTTCGATTAGACGCGCAATTTCGAGATCAGCCAAAGCATTGTCATATCGCTTTTCACCAATCAGCTGCTCAGCTTGCGCCATGTACCTGTTGAAAGTCGGGTCCGCTGTGCGCTCAAGCGCCCCGACTTGCAGAAGCGCATAATTATATTCGTCCCGTGCTTCTCGAAAGCGTTGTTCGCCGTAATGTTGTTCGCCGACACTCACGGTCTCTACCAGCCTTTGATATTCCTCTGGTGCCCATGTCTGTAGCCCTTTTTGCTCCAAGGGTTGAAGCCTTGCCATCAGGGTTTCCAGGGCGTCCAGGGCTTGCTTGCGCCAAGCGATTTGTTCGGGAGATGCCTCAAACGGCAGTTTTGTTTCTGCATTTTCAGTCGAGCTTGCAGCGTCGGTATCGCCAGCATTTTCCGGCGGGCTTGGTTGTTGGTCGGGCGTAGAAGGCTGATAAAACCTGAGGCCAACGCCAAGCATTACAACCAGTCCAGTGGCAGCGGCAATAAGCAAAACCTGCCACGGCTTTACACCGGTGTTTTTTGGGTCCTGTAACTGTTCAAACTGACGTGTGATAAGTTTTCCCCATCATCACAATAGCTGCTGAAACAAGGGTTCACTTTATTAAGATAGCACAGTTTCGCTCTCATACACTCGGGCAAGAAGCGCGCGAAACTGAACGAACTGTTCCTCGATTGTACCGGTTAAGGTTGCGGTTTCCTGTTCAAATTCCACAACCTGCGGCTCTATAGAAGCGTCGAAAGACCGGGCGTGCTCTTGCATGATGGACTTATACTGTTTGGCTTCTTTGTTTTTTCTGACACCACTGGCAACCGTCGCAGCTCCGGCACCGATCAGGCCGATTGCAGCGGCGTCACCATAAGTCCCCTTTGTTTCCGCAGCGACAACTACACCAGCGGCGGCGGCCAAAATGCCACCAAAAATGCGGCCGCGGGCTTTCTTTTTCGCCTTGATCATTGCCCGGTATTCAATAGAGCTTTCCTCGCGCCAATTCAGGTAATCTTCGCTCATATTGTTCGAGAAATTCTGATACGTCACCTGCATCGCATCAGTAAACATATCGTCGCGCACCCGAAGCATGGCAACGCGTTGAAGCATTGGATCATTTTCTGCAGGCATGCTCTTAATTTTCCAGCTCGTACCGGATTTAGACCGAGTTCTAACCTTGAGGGTTCCTTCAAAGGCTTCGGGGGCCAGCGCCATTCCGTATCGCAATGTGGTGGTGTTTTTGATCCTCTGAATTTTTTTTGTTTTCAGCTTGGCAACTTTTGCAACCAAGTCACGCGAAATGGCTGTTAACACCGTTTGGTATGGGTCAACACCAGCTTTGGTGCGATCTCGGTAGAAACGGGGATGCACCTCCTGTTTGTAGTTTTTTTTCAACAATCTTTTGCCGGTGCTGTCAGAAGCGAAAACAGCAGCCTTGAAAGAACCACCATTTGACTCTTGAATTCGCACATTGACGACGATGTCACTCAAAATATTTTGTTGATCAGGAACAACCCGAACAGCGCCAAACCGGCCCGATCTCGTCAGGGTTTCGGCTAGACGAACCGCGAGATAGCGGGACTCGGCTTTGCGCACCTCAGGGAAAATTCCCTGTTTTTCCCACTCACTATAGTTTTTTGGGATACCGGGATCAAAAACAGGAACAGCGACATTCAGCGTGTCGGAGGCAAATGCACTGATACCCGCCATGAAGAAGGTCAGTACGATAGCGGCGATAGATTTATGAACCCACATTGTCTTTCCCTTGCAGTGTAACGAAAATCGTCAGTCGATTTCCTTCAGCCCCTTATATTTCCGATACTGATTCCAGTATTTTTTCTTTAATTCTGGATCTTGCTCCTGTTCCGCCAGTTCCCTCAACTGCAGCGCTAAAACATTATCGCTTGCTTTGCTGGGAATATCGGACGGCGTTTCAGGAATGGTATTGGTTGAAGGAACGGGCGGTGCCTGCCTGCTTGGAACTATATCCGCCTCATTCGGTGCCCCGTTAGTATCCGCGGAATCGCTTGGCTGTTGCTCTGTTCCCTCTGGCTGCCCGGGAGAGGCAGAATCCGCACCCATTCCGTCTCCACCGGCGGGGCTGCGAGATCCACTTGCACCGCCACCGCCTGCGTCAGACGCACTAACCGCCACTTTGTTCAGGCATTTGTCCATTTGCATGAGTGCTTTTTCAAAGTCAGCTTCATGTCGGGCCGCTTTTTCATCAGCAGTCTCAATTTTCGCAGGTTTTGAGGACTGAAGAATGTTTTTGCAACTAATCTCCAGCTTTTCCAGCACTTTGGGCTGCGGGGAAGTCTCTTCCTGCGCCACTAGCGAAAGAACCACGATTGAAACAGCCTGAAGCATGTGTTTCCCGTAAGCTTAAGTCCCAACTGAAATTATATATAATGGCGCTGGCGGTCAACCAAACGACACCACATCCAAGATACGTCCCGTTCTTGCGTTACGGTCATTAGGCCGATCTGATTGTGTTGGATTTATGGCATACGGCGGTCTGTTTATGTATTGGCAGGCATCTTCACACTCTCGCGCGAATAGCCGGACCAAGACTGTCACACACCAAGGCCGCCTGCCTCAACAATGAAGTCAGCAACTTCTTTTACGCCGTCGCCATCTTTGATGTTGGTGAAAATAAAGGGCTTGTCTCCGCGCATGATTTTGCTGTCCCGGTCCATAACATCCAAACTGGCGCCAACGAATTTTGCCAAGTCAATTTTATTGATGACAAGCAGATCGGACTTGGTAATGCCAGGGCCACCCTTCCTGGGGATTTTGTCACCAGCACAAACGTCAATCACGTATATCGTGATGTCCGCGAGCTCAGGAGAGAAAGTTGCTGCCAAATTGTCACCGCCGCTTTCAATAATTACGAGATCCAAATCCGGGAAGCGTTCGTTCATCTCACGAACAGCGGCCATATTGATCGAAGCATCTTCCCGGATGGCAGTGTGTGGGCAGCCTCCGGTTTCCACGCCCATGATCCGTTCGACCGGCAGGGCACCAGAACGGGTCAAAAACTCAGCATCTTCTTTGGTGTAAATGTCGTTGGTAATTGCCGCGACAGAGTATGTGTCCCGCATGTGTTTGCAAAGCGCATCAGTTAGGGCCGTTTTCCCTGACCCAACAGGGCCGCCAATGCCGACCCTGAGAGGGCCAGTATGAGATTTTGTCATGATCTGAATAACCTTGTGTATTGAGTTTCATGTTTCATGGAGCCGATATCGGCTAAGAGAGTATTTGTAGCGAGTGTGTCAAGCTCTCCCTTCAGCGCCGTGTTTACAACTGGGGGGACCACATCCGCCAAGGCAGCTGTGATCAGCTGACCATCCGTTTGACCAAGCGGTATGAGACGCACTGCCGCTGACACCATATTGGCAGCAAAAGCATGAACAAAAGCATGCAGTGTTGCTTCCAGGGGCACCTTGTGTCCTGCTGCGGCAACACCAACAGTTACTGGGTAGGGGACAGGGCCTCCAGATATTGACCGCAGGTGTTCTAGCGCCTTACTTACCCACACTTTCTCGGTAATCTCTAGGAAAGCTGCCCCTTGCATAGTGCTTTCAAGCTCCAGTTCGGCTGACGGAATGAATGCGTTGGCAAACTCAATAATGTCCGCAAGGCGTTTGTCATCGCCCGCGGCACGGTATGCATGGCAAAGCGTGACAGCGTCAACGTGACCATCGCCGTCGGCGATTACACGGTGCACCCATTCGCGTGTTGTCTCAGCGTCGGATACCCATCCACACTCAACGGCATGCTCCAGTCCGTGGCTATAGGTATAGGCCCCAACCGGGTAAGACGGAGATAGCCAACTCATCAGTTGATAGAGCGCCGTACCGGAAAGTCCCAAGTCAGTGTTCATGGCTATGCACCATTGAATGACCACCGTAAGCACCGCCTTCTGGGTTAAACGGGGCATGTACCACTTTTGCCTCAGCTCCAAGGCCTATCACCATGTCTAAAATGACTTGGTCAAAACGTATGAAAATAACGTCTTTTTCGATCTGAGTTCGCAGGTGCCGATTGCCCAGGTGCCAAGCCACACGCAATAGCTCCGTTTGATTTGCGCACCGTATTTCAATCAGTTTTTCTGAAGCTGCTACGACCTCCACCAGTTTGCCGTCCGGAGTTTCCAAAGCGTCTCCGGTATGAAGGTGTTGTGCTTCCCTTAAACTCAGCAGAACTTTAGCGCCTTGCTCGCTCGTTAGCAAAATACGCCGCCGAAATCGATCATCATAGGGCAGGACAACCCGGTCAATAACTGTGCCTGACCAGTGCCCCTTGGGTTTGACTATATGTGCAACAATATCCGCCATAAGCGCCTCGATCAGTACATGAAGTAGCGTTGAGCCATGGAAAGCTCTTCTGCGGGTTCACATGTCAAAAGCTCGCCGTCCGCCCGCACCTCATAGGTTTCAGGGTCAACTTCAATGTTTGGCAGGTATCCATTGTAACGCATATCTGCTTTGGCAATTGTTCTGGTGTTTTCGACCGGTACGAGTTGTTTGTCCGTTTGCAGGTTGTTAGCAAGACCAGCCTCATATGCCCCTTTGGAAATGAAGGTCACCGACGTATTGGTGCGTGCTTTGCCAAATGCCCCAAACATGGGCCGATAATGCACCGGTTGCGGTGTCGGGATAGACGCGTTGGGGTCCCCCATTTGGCTGGTCACGATCATCCCGCCCATCAGCACCATGGCAGGCTTCACGCCAAAAAAGGCGGTGTCCCACAGCACGAGGTCTGCCCGTTTTCCAATTTCAATAGAGCCAATTTCTTTGGACATGCCGTGCGCAATTGCCGGGTTGATGGTGTATTTGGCGATATAGCGCCGCGCACGGAAGTTGTCGTTGTCCCCGCGTTCTTCAGGTAGCGCGCCGCGCTGGCGTTTCATTTTGTCGGCGGTTTGCCACGTTCTGATAATCACTTCGCCAACCCGGCCCATAGCCTGACTGTCGGACGCAATGATAGAAAAGGCACCCATGTCATGCAGGATATCCTCTGCCGCGATGGTTTCTTTGCGTATTCGGCTTTCAGCAAAGGCGATGTCTTCTGGGATGGAAGGGTCCAGGTGGTGGCAAACCATCAGCATGTCCAGGTGTTCAACAACTGTGTTCACGGTATAGGGCCGCGTGGGATTGGTTGACGACGGAATGAAGTTAGCCTTGCCGCAGACTTTGATAATGTCTGGTGCATGTCCGCCGCCAGCGCCCTCAGTGTGAAAAGCATGGATCGTGCGGCCCCGCACAGCATCAATGGTGGTTTCAACAAAACCGGACTCGTTCAATGTGTCGGTATGGATCATCACCTGAACGTCAAATGCGTCGGCAACACTCAGGCAATTATTGATCGTAGCAGGTGTTGTACCCCAGTCTTCATGCAGTTTGAGCGCGCAAGCCCCACTCATAACCATTTCTTCTAACGCATACGGGCGCGACGCATTGCCTTTGCCCGCAAAAGCCAGGTTCATCGGGAACTCGTCCGCCGACTGGATCATCTTGCCGATGTGCCACGGCCCCGGCGTGCAAGTGGTGGCGAGGGTTCCGTGTGCTGGGCCTGTGCCGCCACCGAGCATGGTTGTAATACCGGAATTGAGGGCCTCGTCAATTTGCTGTGGGCAAATATAATGAATATGGGCATCAAAGCCGCCAGCAGTCAGGATTTTGCCTTCACCTGCAATAGCTTCTGTGCCTGGCCCAATGATGATGTCCACATCGGGTTGAATGTCTGGGTTGCCCGCCTTGCCGATCGCCTTGATCTTGCCACCGCGTAAACCAACATCTGCTTTATAAATACCGGTCGAGTCCAAAATAACAGCGTTTGTGATGACGGTGTCGACAGCCCCTTGAGCCCGGCTGCGTTGGCTTTGCCCCATGCCGTCCCTGATAACTTTACCGCCACCAAATTTCACTTCTTCTCCGTACGTGGTGAAATCCTTTTCGATTTCTATAAAGAGCTCCGTATCAGCGAGGCGGATTTTGTCGCCAACCGTGGGTCCGTAGATTGCGGCATAGTCAGCGCGTGGGATTGAATTTGCCATGTTACAGTTTCCCCATGATGTCGCGGTGGAAGCCATAGATCACCTCGGCACCACGCACGCGAACCAGTTCCACGTCCCGTGACTGGCCGGGCTCAAACCGGACCGCGGTGCCAGCCGGTATATTGAGACGCATGCCTTTTGCTTTATCCCGCTCGAAAGCGAGTGCATCGTTCACTTCCAGAAAATGATAGTGACTTCCGACCTGAACCGGCCTGTCGCCTGTGTTCGCAACCGTCAAGGCAACCGTTTCTAGTCCTTCATTGATCACAATGTCGCCGTCTGCAGTTATAATTTCTCCGGGTATCATGAGCGGCTCCTCAGCGAATGGGTTCGTGCACGGTCACCAGTTTGGTGCCGTCTGGAAAGGTGGCTTCTACTTGAAGTTCATGGATCATTTCAGGAATGCCTTCCATGACCTGATCTCTCGATATGACTTCGGCCCCGGCCGCCATCAGGTCGGCAACCGAACGGCCGTCACGGGCGCCCTCAACAACAAAGTCAGTGATCAGCGCAATAGCTTCCGGGTAATTCAATTTTACGCCGCGCGCCAAACGGCGTTCAGCCACCATGGCAGCGACGCTAACAAGCAGCTTGTCTTTTTCACGTGGGGTCAGGTTCATTTTGTTTCCTTCATCCTTAGAAAATCCATCGCGGCAAAACGGCGTCAGAAACGCGCCGGTTTCCTGTCATTGTTTGCTCCGCCTGCGTGATGATTTTGCAAATTAGTGCGATGAGTTTTTTGCTGTCCGTCGCAGCAAGCCGGCAGATCAAAACGGGTTCGCGAATGCTGGCGCCTGCCAAGACGGAAGAGTGGTCTTCGAAAAGTGTACGTATGGGGGCTTGAAGCTCTTTAAGGTTGTTGCCGATGAAAAACATCGATGCGTAGGCCACCATGTCCGCAAGTTGTGCTTGCGATCTGCTGGTTTCTTTCAAGTTGCCTGACAGCTTCATACCATCGGCATAGACAAGTTTATCCGCATAGCGGATGCGCCAACGATCGAACAAATTGCAGTGTGTCACTTTTTCCTTCATGGCGGTGCGGCCAAGCACCATCATTTCACTGCCAATAAACGTGCCACCTTTTGCTATGTTGAGGTCAAAACCGCGATGGGCTGCGCTGCCATCAAAGGCGATTGTTTCTTGCGGCAGCCAATACAGAATTGCATCGCGCCCAACATTCAGCTGGGTCTGTATTTGCGCGGGTCGCGCCAGTTGTCTGGCACGATAAAACCGTTCGGCCGCCTGAGTGGTGAGCGCCAGCCGTGTTGAATTCTCGACCGATATTCGAGTTGTTAAAACATCACCGTCTGCAATGCCGCCGGATGTGTTGATAAGCACGCCCCGCTTTGGACCGTCATCGTGCATTTTTGGGAAGCGCGCCTTTAAGCAGCCGTCCTGCATCAAGTGCGCAAGCGCATTGCCGTACCCTTTATTGTGGGCACGGATTACAAGTTCGCCCGTTGAGCGTTCCAGGGCGATCAAGTTTTTTGCAGGAGCGTTCACCTTTGCCTATCTCTGGCGATGATGCGCGATTTTGCTCAATCGACGTTTGCCGATGATGCGCAAAGCCATTAAGGCAGAAACCACCAGCACGATGAAGCCGCCGTGCAGTGGTTCACTTAAAAAGTGCACCAAGGATGACAGTAAGTCGGCGAAATGGTGATCGCCAGCGTGGGCGAATGCAGGAATGCTGGCAAAGATTGCAAGCAGTGTAACTGAGACAGGTTTAAGCATGCGACAAAATCCTTGTTTTGACTGCTCTAAACTTTCCCTGTGTCCGGCTTCTCTGGCCGTTGTTTTTTGCAAGTTTCCCTGCAGGTCTTCATTGGCACCAGCTAATCAAGTCATGACCAAATAGTCAAGAACCCCTAACGTATTGCATTCTATGGCTCAATTTCCAGAGAGATGCCATTGTTTGGCAGAAGGCATTCTTCCAAATTGTCGGTGTCGCCGTCACCAAACACGCAGCGATCAACAACCAGAAAATCCTGCGCCGGCTCCAATATAACCAGTGGGTGGTGCCAGGTGCCGCGAGCGTATTGCACGCCCTGGCTTCCTTTTGCTCTAAAAACGCGAATGTTTTTGATGGTTGGCTTAGTCACAGGGTCCGCCACTACAGCAAGCCAGTCATGGTTTGAGAGCGGCATAAAGGCCTGGCTGCCGAGTGGATGACGCTCAAGCAACGTCAGCCGAATTGGCCACGCGGGTCTGGTTGCCCGAAATATTGAGATGGCAGGGGTGCCGCCGCTAAAATCTGCATCAACCTTGCACAGAGCATGATACCGGCCTGCAGCGCCATCGTTGATCATGAAATCAGCTTCGCCTAAAGCCTCGATCACGTCGCCAAACGGCGCGAACGCTTCTTTTGTCAGTGGTTCGATGGTCAAGGGTGTGGCCATTAGCCAGAGTGCCTTTTGCCGAATGCTCTAAAGCGTGAGACACCGCCATCGGGAAAGATGTTTAGGCGAACGTGTGTTACTGGGCCGAGTTGTTCGATTGCTGAACTATCGAACCGGTGGATATGATCTGCCTGCAATTTCATTTGTGGTAGCAGCGGCTGCCAGAACATGGACTGTGTGATCAATGCTTCATCCGTTGTCTTGTCAACAAAAGCAGCATGGACGGAGGCACTGTCGGGGAAGTTGCCCTTAAAATGTGCCGTGTCGATTTCGATCTCGTCAATAGTGCCTGCATGCCCCAAAGCCAGCACAATCCAGTCATTCCCGGGTTGGCGCCGGCGGCGCGTTTCCCAGCCATCCCCCATGTTCACGCCGCGGCCTTCCGTCAACAGCGTCCAGGTGCTTCCATAATGGGCATTATTGTACCCAACGATGCGGCCGCCGTTTTTTAGCGCACTTAATTCAACCGTGTCACTGGCACCAACCGCTGACCAATCGGGTCGGGTTTCGCCGTAAAGACGAAGGCGAGCGATGCCGCCGTCCGGGAACATTGTGAGCCTGATCCAGTTGACGGGGCTTTGACAATTGATAGCTACTAAGTGTTCTGCATCCGGGCCAAGGGAGTAGGGTGCCAAGAGTTCCTGCCACTCTGTGCTTGCGTCAGGTTCTGTTTCGCTGAAGCACCCCTCAATGGACGCCGCTGGTGCATAGTTGCCAGTGAAATGATTGGTATCTACAGATGCCGCGTGGATTACTCCGGCAGCCCCCAATTTAATGATTGCATGATCTCTTCCGCCGTCACGCCGCCGACGGCTTTCCCAGCCATCCATCCATTTGCCATGATCGTCATACTTGTCCGCAACGAATACCGGGTCGCTGTCCTCAATCATGCGTTCTTTAGCGGCGAAGAAATCGTCTGTCGCGTATACAACTTGGGTTCCAAGGCGAGGTGACGCCAGGTTAACCGAACGTTTTACAATCGCCTCAAGTGATTCAGTCATCAGGTTTCCCCGGAATAAGGGTGAACAGCCCGCCAATGCCGTGCAATGTCAATCCTGCGGGCGCACCAAACGTGGTTATGTTGTTCAATATAATCGACAAATTTCTTCAAGCCCAGAAAACGCCCTGGCCTGCCCACCAGCCTGCAATGCAGGCCAATTGACATCATTTTCGGGGCTGTTGCACCCTCTTCATAAAGCGTGTCAAACGTGTCTTTCAGGTAATTGAAGAAATGATCACCAGTGTTAAACCCCTGTGCGGTCGCAAACCGCATGTCATTTGCGTCAAGCGTGTAGGGCACAACCAAATGTGGTTTGTCACCAGTGAAATTTGACCAAAAGGGCAAGTCATCCGAATAATCGTCCGCGTCATAGAGAAAGCCGCCATTTTCGACAACCAGACTGCGCGTATTTTCCGATGTACGGCCGGTGTACCAACCAAGGGGGCGCTCGCCGGTAATTTTTTTGTGGATTTCGATTGCTTTTTCCAAATGGGCCCGTTCTTCTGAAACCGACAGGCCTTTGTAGTCAATCCAGCGGTATCCATGGCTTGCAATCTCATGGCCATCTTCAAGGGCGCGCTCAATCACAGCGGGGTTGCGTTCCATAGCCATGGCCACAGCGAACAGGGTGATGGGAATGTTTCGATCTCGAAACAAATTCAGAATACGCCAAACACCGGCACGCGAGCCATACTCATAAATCGACTCCATCGACATATGACGCCTACCCTCATATGCCTGAGCCCCAATGATCTCAGATAAAAAGGTCTCGGAAGCAGGGTCACCGTGCAGGACCGCATTTTCGCCGCCCTCTTCATAATTAAGCACAAATTGAACTGCTACACGAGCGCCGCCCGGCCACATGGCGTGAACCGGTTTCTCGCCGTAACCGATCATGTCTCTGGGGTAATCATTCATCGTTTACGCGCTCCTCAAGGCGAAATCGCAAGATGTTTGAAATCTGGCTTATGGCCTCCTGAAATTCTTCAGTTGGTGCATTGTTCAGGCGTTTTGCAAAGGCGGCAAGGATCATATGTTTGGTGGCCCCCTTAACGGCAAAGATAAAAGGGAAACCAAACTTTGTTTTATAGTCATCATTGAGCTGGCCAAAGGCCTCAAATTCCTCAGGTGACAGACTATCAAGCCCCGCACCCGCTTGTTCACTACGCGAATCTTCGGTCAGTTCACCACGCAATGCGGCTTTGCCAGCCAAATCAGGGTGTGCGCAAATCAGCTCCAGCTGACGGTCGACGCTGGCTCCGGCAACGGCTAAAGCAAAAGCCTTAATCATGTCAGCACGGTTTGCAAATGGCCGCATGGCCGCTGCTTGCCGCGCGACCCATGGTGAATGCTCGGCAACGTCGCCGTACTGCGCAACAAAGGCATCCACATCCATCGTATTGACTTCGGACAGGCCAGTTGGCTGAGTTTCGCTCATTCGCTGTCCTCCAGCGATGCAATCCATACGGCAAGCTGATTGCGTTCTTCTTCGGTCATACCGGTCTCATTTCCAAGCGGCATAATGTCGGTATCAATCACCTGTGCCTTGATAATGGCTCGGTAACGTTTCAGGTCCGCGACAGTCTCGAACATTGTCCCGTTGGGGGCTTCCTCAAAGAATTCGTGGGTAGGCTCCGCAGCGTGGCAAGAGACGCAGTGCTTCTGCGATAGCGCCAGAATTTGCGCATCGCTTACGAGCTGTGTGCCGCTGGTGTCACGCGCAGCTGGTGCCGTGAAAAAGAAAGCGACAACGATACCGATGGCTGTCACAACCAAGGCCCAGCCATAGCTCTTTACTTCTTCTTTGGGTTTGCCGTGTGCGGCTTCATGGCTGTTGAGGAAATGGCGGAAAGAGGCGCCAATCACCATAATAAGTGCAACCACCAACCAGCTTTCCGGGTGGTTAGTAATGAATGGATAATGGTTGCTGACCATCATCAACAAAACCGGAAGGGTCAGGTAGTTGTTGTGAACAGAGCGCTGTTTTCCGATCTGCCCAAGCATAGGGTCTGGGTTTTCGCCTGCGAGCAGGGACGCCACAATCTTCTTTTGATTGGGAATGATAATGCGGAATACGTTGAATGCCATCATGGTGCCGATGAGGGCACCCACATGGATAAGCGCACCGCGCCCGGAAAAGACATGAGAGTAACCATAGGCAGCAACAATAATGAAGGCGGTTAAAGTGATACCGAGGCCTATCGTGCTTTTGCCCAAGAATAGTCGGCACATGCCATTGTATGCCAGCCACCCAACCGCTAGGCTCGACAAAGATATGCTAATGGCCTGAAGATTTGTCAGGGCCATAACCGACGGGTCGATCAGGTAACTTTCGGCTTTCAGGTAGTACTGAAGAACAATCAGCGCGAAACCGGTAACCCAGGTGAGATAGGCTTCCCACTTGTACCAAACCAGATCATCAGGCAGATGATCGGGCGCTACCGTAAATTTCTCCACATTGTAAAAACCACCACCGTGCACAAGCCAAGCAGAACCCAAAATGCCATCGGCTTGGCCTTCGCGACGGCGTAGCGACAAATCAAGCGCGATGAAATAAAAGCTGGTCCCTATCCAGCCCACACCAACAATCAGATGCGCCCACCTGAACAGGAGATTTAACCAGTCAATGGCAAAAACTTCCATCTTCACTTCCTATTTCGCTTGAGAGAAAGGCGCGCACCCCGCTACCTTTTTCTCATCGCATTATGCTTGCTTCGCGTTGATCTATAAAGCGTCAATCTTTTGCCCTTATGATCTCAATTTGAGAGCATAGAGTGCGACTTGATGAATTCAATGAACGTCGTTTTCGCATAGTCGGCGAACGCGAGGGGAGCCTTGGGGAGTTGTGCTTTGTTTACACACACTAACGACAACCGGTCGGGCCTAAGGTTCATGTCTTCAACCGGCAACAGCTTAATAGTGGGCTTTGCCTCCCATGAGTGCAGTCCAAGCTGAGTCTGGAAAGCGATGGTTCGATTATCAACAACCAGGCTGCGCATGAAGCGGAGGGAGTTTGTCCGCACCTGGCGCTCTGATGCCGGATACCCACTTTTTTCGGCACGTTCCAACATCGACAGAATATGATCCCCAAACGACAGGCTGTTTTTTGGCAGCACCAGGGGATAGCGAACACAATCTTCAATAGTGACGCTATCATGACCCACCAAAGGGTGCTTGTTCCCTACAGCTGCACAAAGTGGCAAATCGACGCCAAACAGTTCTTCTCCCAAACTATCGTCGGCTTTGGCGAAGGTCAGTGCCAGATGGCATTCAGAGGCCAGCAAACCACTCGCAACTGCTGCCGCACTGCCCACTTGCACATCAACAGCGATGCCCGGATAATCTTTTTGGAATTGGCTTACAATTTCTGGCAACAGGCTATCTGCAATGCTCTCGACTGACGCGACACGTACCTGTCCGCGCCTCAATTCCGATAGGTCGTCGATGCAGGCAACCGCGTCATCAAAGTCCGCGAGGGCTCTGATCGCGTGGCGTTGCAGGATATGGCCTGCTTCAGAAAGACGCAATCGTCTACCCACGCGTTCAAAAAGCTGGATGCCGAATTCGCGTTCCAAATTCAGAAGATGTCTGTTTACCGCAGAGGATGCCACATTAAGCTGCCTAGCTGCAGAACGGACAGACTCGTGCTCCGCCACCGCCACAAAGTAACGAAGCGCAGGTGAGTAGAACATCATGGCGCGTTTGTAATTAATCATTAATTGATGCCTTTTTGATGTTAAAACTACACAAGAATAATGCCTTTTAGAATACTAAAAACGCTTTTATACTGCTTTAACAAATGCGCAGGCCATGATCGAAAAGGGTTAAGGGCAATGGGTTATGTAACCACACATGTTTTGGATACAGCACACGGTAAGCCAGCAAGTGGCCTTGTGGTTGAAGTCTGGCGTGAAACGGGTGGTGATTGGACCAAGCTGAAAGGTGCGACAACAAACTCTGATGGCAGGCTTGATAGTCCAGCTATCACCGAGAGTGAGTTAACTGCAGGCACATATGAAATCCGTTTCCAGGTCGCTGCATACTTTCGGGGTTTGGGGGTAGATCTGCCCGAACCACCATTTTTGGACGTCGTACCGATCCGGTTTGGTGTCGCGGATGCGGAAGCGCACTATCATGTGCCGCTTCTTGTCTCTCCTTACAGCTATTCGACTTACAGGGGCAGCTGATGAGCATGCGAGACCACCTCATTTTTGGCCGTAATGGCAAACGGACTGTGGTTTCACAAATGGAACCCCATGAAACCGTGCTCGACTATCTTCGATTGCGCGAAGGGTCTATGGGCACCAAAGAGGGTTGCTGCGAAGGCGACTGCGGGGCCTGCACCGTGGTTGTTCGGTCGGTCGGAGAAGGCGGAACAAAGTATGAGGCGATTAATAGCTGCATTGCACCGCTTGGGTCGCTTGATGGGCAAGACCTGATCACTGTTGACGATCTGTCAGAGGGTGGGCAGCTCCATCCTGTGCAGCAGGCTATGGCAGACAAACATGCTTCCCAATGCGGCTTTTGCACCCCTGGGTTTGTGATGGCGCTTTATGCCCTTTATGAAAACGCGTGTGGCAGCGTAGACCGAACTGCTATTACAGATGGCTTGGCCGGGAATCTGTGCCGGTGCACTGGCTATCGCCCTATCATTGAAGCCGGGCTGGCAGCATGCAATGACAAGTCAGAGAATACAGATTCAAGCCCAGACGAAGTCCTGAGAGCTTTGCAAAAAGAGACTTCCTCTTCCGTATTCATTGGAAATGACGACGGTTTTTTTGCAGCCCCAAGCACCGAGGACGAGCTGGCAGACATTTTTGCCCGGCACCCTGATGCAACAATAGTTGCGGGCGCGACCGACGTAGGACTATGGATTACCAAGCACCTCAATAAAATTAAAAAGATAATTTATGTCGGGCGCGTGGCAGGATTTAGAACGGTTACTGCAGGCGAAGATGGTCTGACTATCAATGCGGGGGCCACATACTCAGATGCTGAAGGCGCACTTGCCGCTATCGACCCGGACGTCGGAGAGGTTGTGCGTCGTATCGGGTCCAAACAAGTCAGGAACGCTGGCACGATTGGCGGAAATATCGCTAATGGGTCACCCATCGGGGATATGCCACCTCTGTTGATCGCATTAGAGGCTGGTTTGACGCTGCGCAAAGGCACGAATGAGTGTCACTTGCCGCTTGAAAATTTCTTCATCGATTACGGCAAGCAGGATCGCAAACCGGGCGAGTTTGTGAAGTCTGTAATTGTGCCAAACGTGAACGAAAATGATCATTTCCGGGCCTTCAAACTCTCAAAAAGGTTCGATCAGGATATATCGGCCGTAATGATGGGGCTAAAGCTGACCCTGGACGGTACGAAGGTTTCGAAAGTTCGCATAGCCTTCGGTGGCATGGCGGCAACTCCCAGGCGGGCGAAGCACGTGGAAGCCTGGCTTAAGGGCGCCGATTTGAACGAGGTTTCAAGCCTGTCAAAGGGCATCAGGGTGGCTTTGCAGCAAGACTTTGCGCCAATTACAGACATGCGTGCCAGCGCCAGTTACCGGCTCCAGGCGTCACATGGTTTGATAATGAAGGCGCTGACTGAAATCTCTGCAAACTTGGAAAGCCAGCCTGTTGCAACACGCCTGATAGGCCTCCGCGGCGGGGTGTCAGCATGACACATCGCGGGCTCAAGTTAAATCCACCCGAGACGCGGGAGCTTCCTGCCAAAAGCAATGGCTCAGTCGGTAGACCAATAAAGCACGATAGTGCAGAACTCCATGTTCAAGGCGCTGCGGCTTACATTGACGACTTACCTGAGCCCAGAGGCACCCTGCATGTGGCGCCCGGTTACGCCAATGTGGCAGCGGGCACTTTCGACACGATGGACCTTACTGAAGTGGCGGCAAGTGACGGAGTGGTCGCTGTGCTCACGGCTTCGGACATTCCTGGCGTTAATGATTGCAGCCCGGCACTTGGTGACGACCTCATTCTGTCGCCGGACGTGATCACTTTTCATGGTCAGGTTTTATTTGCCGTTGTTGCCGAAACCCGCGAGCAGGCGCGCATGGCGGCCCGCAAGGCCAATATTGTGGTGGCTGAGGAGGCACCAAATGTGACCGTGGCTGATGGCAAAACCGCGCAAACCAGCGTATTGCCAGATTATAGTTTTCTGCGTGGCGATCCAAAATCGAAAATAGACGCGTCCCCCATCACTCTAAACGATGCCTTTCATGTGGGTGGCCAGGAGCATTTTTATCTGGAGGGCCAGGTGGCGATGGCGGTGCCGGGTGATGGTTCCGAGATGCTCGTTTACTCATCCTCTCAGCATCCCTCTGAGGTGCAGCACACTGTTGCAAAAATGTTAGGCGTTCCTGATGCAACAATCACTTGCGAGTGCAGACGCATGGGCGGCGGTTTTGGAGGGAAAGAATCGCAGGCCGCGCAGTGGGCTGCGCTTGCCGCACTTGCTGCTCATAAAACTGGTAAACCCACCAAGCTTAGGCTCGACCGCGATGACGATATGCGGCTTACCGGCAAGCGGCATGACTTTGACGTGACGTGGCAGGCCGGAGTTTCCGGTGATGGAATATTGCAAGCCGTTGATGTGAATTTGGCAGCGCGCTGTGGCAATTCGGCAGACCTTTCAACCGGCGTGGTTGATCGGGCCATGTTTCATGCAGACAGTTCTTATTATTATCCGGATGTGCGCATCCATTCTGAACGCATTCGCACTCATACGGTTTCCAACACAGCATTTCGGGGATTCGGCGGCCCGCAAGGCATGTTGTTTGCGGAACGCATGATGGATTGCATCGCCTTCCGGCTCGGCAAGGATCCACTCGATGTGCGAAAGGCAAACTTTTACGGTGAAGGCCGCGACGTGACGCCGTATGGCATGCAGATCACAGACAATATTTTGCCGGACGTGATTGAGCGTTTGGAGCAAACCAGCGACTACCGCTCACGGCGTGAGGCGGTCCGCAGTTTTAATTCATCGCACACATCTTTGCGCAAAGGCATTGCACTCACGCCCGTGAAGTTCGGTATTTCTTTCACACTGAAACATCTCAATCAGGCGGGTGCACTGGTGAATGTGTTCGCTGATGGCTCTGTACAAATCAACCACGGCGGCACGGAGATGGGACAGGGCCTTTATATTAAGGTAGCGCAGATTGTTGCGGACGTGTTTGGCATCGAGATTGACCGTGTCAAAATCACCTCTACCCGTACAGACAAAGTGCCAAATGCGTCACCGACTGCCGCTTCTTCGGGCACTGACCTGAACGGAATGGCTGCTTCTATCGCGGCAACCACAATTCGAGACCGCATGGCTGAGCTAGCTGCCCGGCTTTATCAATGCCAGACTGCAGAGGTGGTTTTTGCGAAAAACCATGTGATGGCTGGCGAAAGCAGGGTCGCGTTCTCGGAATTGGCGCGCCTTGCTGTTCTGGAACGGGTTTCGCTGTCCTCCACCGGATATTATGCCACGCCAAACATCACCTGGGAGCGAGAAACCGCAACCGGCCAGCCTTTTCTGTATTTTGCTTATGGTGCTGCTTGCAGTGAGGTGACCATTGATACCTTCACGGGTGAAATGAAGGTGGACCGCGTTGATATTTTGCATGATGTGGGGCGTTCGCTGAATGACGCCATCGACATTGGCCAGATTGAAGGCGGATTTGTGCAAGGCATGGGGTGGCTGACGACAGAGGAACTTGTCTACGATGACAAAGGCATTCTGCGCACTCATGCGCCCTCCACGTACAAAATTCCGACGGCCTTTGACCTGCCAGAGGATTTTCGAGTTGAGCTGATGCCTTCAGAAGGAAACCAAGCAGATACCATTCACAAATCCAAGGCAGTGGGCGAACCGCCAGTGATGCTTGCGATATCCGTTTACTCAGCGATTTTTGATGCGATTGCCAGTACTGCCGCGCCGGGCACAAAAACGCTGCCACCCCTCAATGCTCCTGCGACACCAGAGGCAATTCTTACGGCGCTCACCGCCCTGCGCGAGGAGAAGCGGGCTTGAAAACCTGGTCCACACTGAATGCATTTCTGGCTGAATATGGTGCGGCTGCGATGGTGACCGTGCTCGCCGTCAAGGGCTCAGTTCCGCGTGAGGCTGGTGCGCGCATGATCGTGGCACCGAATGGCAGTTTTAAAGGCACCATCGGTGGTGGTACTCTGGAGTGGGACTGTCTGAAATCTGCTCAGAACATCATGCCCCAAAAGAACGATGGCTACGATCTGCGAAGGTTTGCACTTGGCCCCAGCCTTGGCCAGTGTTGCGGTGGATCAGTTGAGGTTTTGATTGAGGGCTTTGGTGCCGACCAGGCCCATGATATCGAGCGCCTGGCTCAGGCCGAGGAAAAGGGCGTATTTTCAACCCTCACTTCTCTTGCCGATGGGCAAGTCCAACGCGCGATAACCGACAAGGTGAGTACAGCGCGGGTCGCTGTTAGTGGCGATAGCCAGTATCTTGAGGTCTTTGGTGATCGTCTCTCTCCGTTATATCTGTTCGGGGCAGGGCATGTGGCAAAGGCGCTGATGCTTTCACTTGCACCGCTGCCGTTCAAGGTCACTTGGTTCGATGGGCGCGCAGACATGTTTCCAACCCATGTGCCAGCAAATTTTCGGTGTTTGGTGGAAAAGCACCCAGAGTCTTCACTGGCAACAGCACCAGACGGCACGATGGTGCTGATCATGACACACAGCCATGATCTGGATTTCAGCTTGTGTCATGCGGCGCTTGAGCAAGAGCGCTTTTCCTATGTTGGTGTGATTGGATCGGAGACCAAGGGCAACCGGTTTCGCAGCCGCCTGAAGAAACTGGGATGCACAGACGATGTGATTTCCCGCCTGCGTTGCCCTATCGGTTTTGAGGGCATAATGGGCAAGGACCCTGCTTCTATTGCTGTTTCTGTGACGGCGGAACTCTTGATGAAACGAGAATCGTTGAATGGCTAACACCGTACCAGATCTGAATACCGCCAAAGTACTTACAGGTACAGTTGTCGGTTTTAAGGGCACGCCCACGAATGGCAACCTGATGGACGAGCACATCCTGCATATCGAAAATGGCGCTATCGCAACAGATGCAGATGGCCGCATCGCCTGGATCGGCGTGGCTGCAGAGGTGCCAGATCAATTTTCGAGTGCAGAACGCCATGACTATCCCGGCCAGTATCTTATGGCTGGCTTCATCGACGCTCATGTACATTTCCCTCAGTACCGCATGCCAGCCGCACCCGGAAAATCCCTTATGGAATGGCTGGCCAAATATACGTTTCCGGAAGAAATACAGTACGGGGACGAAGCATTTGCCAAACGATCAGCGCAAGTGTTTCTGCGCGAGCTTTTCAGGAATGGCACAACTTCTGCGCTGACATTTGCGACAGTGCACGGTGTTTCTGTCGACGCATTGTTCGACGCTGCTGGTGCATTCAACATGGCGATGGTGAGCGGCAAAACCATGATGGACCGCATGGCGCCAGCTGGCCTGACTGACACGCCGGAAGATAGCTACCGGCATAGCCAAAGCTTGATCGACAAATGGCACAACAATGGGCGTGCGCGCTATGCGGTTACGCCCCGCTTTGCAGTAACATCTACCGAAATGCAGCTTGATTTTGCGGGCAAGCTTTTGCAGGAGAACCCGACGGTATTGATGCAGACCCACTTGTCTGAAAGCCCGGGGGAAATAGAAACCGTTCAGGAGCTGTTTCCTGACGCGCGGGATTACACCGACGTATACACCCGCTTTGGTCTGCTGACTGACCGCAGTATTTTCGCCCATGGTATTCACCTCAGCGAGCGAGAGTATCAGAGTATTCATGAGGCCGGTTCGTCGATTGTTCACTGTCCCACCTCCAACAATTTCTTGGGGTCGGGGCTCTTTGATTTGCCTGCAACCAAAAATCCACAGCGGCCAATAGCAGTTGGCTTGGCAACTGATATTGGCGCAGGCACCAGTTACAGCATGTTCGCTACCATGGCAGAAGCCTACAAAGTGGCCATGCTGAAAGGGTATGCGCTGCCGGCTTTTGAAGCCTATTACCTGGCAACGCTTGCCAACGCTCAGATTCTGCGCATCGACCATGAGACTGGCAGCCTCGCTGTTGGCAAATATGCCGATATCATTGTTATTGACCCCTGCGCCACACCAATTCTTAAGCACCGTCAAGGTCTTTCAGATTCACTTGAATCGAGCCTATTTGCCTGCATGATTTTGGGGGATGACCGTTTGGTGTCCGCCACTTATGTTGCGGGAAATATCGTTCACCAGATCGAATAGCGAACGTGTGGGGCACGGGGGCCAAAGCCCACGTGCCTTAGTTCATTGAACTTAGTTCGCGCCTGGAATGGCTGTGCCAGGTGTCCAGGGTGCGCCGGCCGCAGCGAGCGCAGCACGGAAGGCCGGCACCGTTTCGTCCACAAGTGTTGTGATACGTGCCACAACGCCATTCAGGCCATCCATGGCATAACCAAACTGCTCACGGTGCTGCTGTGTTGGGCCATAGGAACCCCAATCAGCAGATGACGCATACTGCAGACGGCTCATCACGGTCGCTGGTGTTGCGCCCATGCCTTGACGGGACTGCAGACCGGTCAGCTCATTAACAAGCGCTTCCATCTCGCTGCGAATGCTTTCGTAAGTAGCCTCAAGCTCAGCGGTATTAGCTGGTGTGCGATCAAGCGCAGTGCGCAGCAGGCCAAGGTCTTTCCTGAGTTCGCGCAGGCTCGCCCGTGCGGCAGATGCTTGCTTCATTGCTGCACTTACCTGGCCTTTGAATTCAGCGCGTGCTGCACTGTCAACACCCGGCAACGCTCCCTCACGAATTGAAGCAAGTTCAAAGCTTACCGGTTCCGCGAGCTGCGATACTGAACCGCCCTCGCGCTTCATCAGTGTTGCAGAGTAGGTGCCAGGCACAGCCATCATGCCACTGTCGTCGTCGGAACTGGTGACGGCATCCGTTGAGGCATGCGTCATGTCCCATGTTACGCGGTGCAGACCCTTCTTCGCTTTGGCGGCCACGCGGTTCACAAACGCGCCGGAAGCATCGCGAATTTCAAGATAAACAGCGGCTTTAGCTTCCTCGTTTTCAGCCTCAATAGACTCCCAGCTTGGGTATGTCGGATAATCACCATCATCGATGATTTCCTTCTCTGCGGCTTGGCGCCGGTCCTTGGCTGTTTGCAAGCTGTCCTTCAGGTAATAAGTCAGGGTTGCGCCATGTGGCGGGTTGTCCGCAACATACGCGGAGTTGCCGTCGCTGTCCGTGTGCAGGCCGCTTTCACGGTACCATTTAACCGGGCGCCCGGGTGCGATCAGCAGGGCATCACGCTCAAGCGCGCCTTCATCAAGTGTGCGCAGCGGGCTATAGTCATCAAGGATATATATTCCGCGCCCAAACGTGCCGGCAACAAGGTCGCCTTCATCGCGCTGGATGACCACATCACGGGTAGAGATGGTTGGCATGCCGCCCTCGAGTTCCACCCACTTGTCACCACCATCAACCGTGAAGAATAGGCCAAATTCAGTGCCGATAAACATCAGGTCTTTGTTCACATGGTCTTGCACAATGCGCCACACCAGATGCTTCTCAGGCAGGTCATCGGCCAGTGATGTCCAGGACCGTCCAAGGTTGGTGGATTTGATCAAGTAAGGCTTGTAGTCACCATATTTGTGGTTATCGAGCGCTACATAAACGGTTTCCCGGTCAAACAGGTCAGCCCGGATGTCATTCACGTAGGCTGTCGCCGGGATGCCGCGAATGTCATCAAGCTCAATTTCGTTCCAGTTCTGTCCGCCGTCGGTGGTCACCTGAATTAGCCCGTCGTCAGTGCCCGCCCACAGGACGTTTTCGTCTACCGGGCTTTCGGCAAAGTTGGCGATCGTGTGAAAGTTGGACATGGCCAGCAGGTCCCAACCCGCTTCAACAGACCAGGTCCGCCCCATCATTGGGTCAAGCATACGGTTGCCGTTTTTGGTCAGGTCCGGTGAAATCGGTGTCCAGCTGTCACCGCGGTCGTCAGAGCGCCAAACTCGCTGCGACGCGTGATAAATGCGGGCAGGGTCATGCGCTGAGACATTAATCGGTGCGTCCCAGTTATAGCGTTCGGCTGGCTCGCCGGGTCGTGTTTGTGGCCGTATGTAGGTAACTTCGCCTGTTTTTCTGTCGTGGCGCGCCAGGTTGCCCTGCTGCCACTGTGAATACATGATGTCCGGGTTGCCGGGCTCGGTTGCCGGCTGGTGACCATCAGCAAACAGGGTCAGGAACCACTCACTATTTTTGATGCCTTGTGCGTTGTCAGTTCGAGACGGGCCACCCTGAGTGGAGTTATCCTGTGTGCCGCCATAAACAAAATAAAACGGCTTGGCGTCATCTGCGGCCACTTTATAGAATTGTGAAATCGGCAGGTTTGAGATGAATTGCCAGTTTTTCATGCGGTCATGGGACATGTAAACGCCGCCATCAGACCCCACGAGCACAAAATCCGGGTCCGTGGGGTGGAACGCCATGGCATGATCGTCCACATGTTTTTTGTCGTTACCAAGCGGACCCCAGGTTTTGCCACCATCATCAGAGACCTTGCTGTAGTTACTCATCAGATAGATGCGGTCGAACTGATGCTGGTCAGCATACAATTCCTGATAATAGTGAGGGCCAGTACCGCCTCCAACTTCATCAGACATTTTGGCCCAGCTCGCGCCGCGGTTTGTTGAGCGGTAAACACCGCCTTTGCGGTTGTCGACTTCAATGCCAGCGTAAACCACATCCGGCTGCATTGGTGAAATCGCAAGGCCGATTTTCCCCATGTTGCCGGTTGGCAGGCCGGTTTTCAGCTCTGTCCAGGTTTCCCCACCATCTTCTGTTGTGAAAATGCCCGCGCCAGGGCCTGTTCCCACATAGGCGCCGATGGTGCGCTGGCGTGACCAGGTCGCAGCATACAGGCGGTCTGGATTGCGCGGGTCAGCGACCAATGATGTCACACCAGTCCACTCGTCAGCGGTCTCGAGAACCAGGGTCCATGTCTCGCCGCCATCGATGGTTTTATACAGCCCGCGCTCGCCGCCGCTTGTCCAAAGCGGACCTTGAGCGGCAACCCAAACTACATCCGGGTTTGTTGGGTGGATGATGATGTCGGAGACGTGCTCGGTCTCACCAAGCCCCATGTTCTTTCATGTTTTGCCGCCGTCCAGCGACTTATAGACACCATCACCAAAACTGATATGCCGGCCGCCATTGTTTTCACCCGTGCCTACCCAAAGGATGTTTGGGTTGCTTGGGGCGATGGTGACATCGCCGGTGGAATATACCGCCTGGTCATCAAAAATTGGTTTCCAGGTTGTGCCGTTGTTTTCGGTTTTCCATACACCGCCAGACCCAACGGCAACATACCATGTTGATGGATCGGTTTGATCCACAGCGATGTCAGCGATCCGGCCAGACATATAAGCTGGTCCGATATTGCGCATTTTCATCGCTTCAAAAGTTTTACTGCTGAAAGTTTCAGCTTTGTCAGAATCCCCTGACTGGCTTTGTGCGGCGCCCGCAAAAACCATAGATGCAAATAATGCAGAAGTGACGAGACGTTTCATGCCCTAACCCCGTTCTATGTGACTTGTCCGTTGGGGAGCATAACAATCTAGAGCGCCTCTACAATGGCTAATTGTACAGGGTTGACCAAACTTTAGTTTGGTGGCGGTGCATGAATAAACTTCTGAAGCGATTAAGTCTTTGCAAATGTATTTTGCGGATTGAATTACGTATGATGCTAACAGATTCAGTCAAAGCAGCATGCCCAGCGGAGGGAGATACTCAGCAATGATGGAATACAATTGCTTGGACATTACGACTTCAGAACAAATCATAACGGTGCGCATCAGCCGAGAGGCGCAGCGCAATAGCCTGAGTCTGGAATTGATGCGAGAACTCACGGAATTTGCACTGGCTCACCGCGATGACATCGATACCTGTGCCATTATTCTTAGAGGGGCGAATGACTTTTTCTCAGCTGGTGCAGACCTGTCGATATTCGAGGAAAAGAAGGCCAAGGCATCTGCGGGTCACCTGCGTCCCAAGCTGCTGGAGCTCAGGAAAGAAGCGAACGTGGGGCCCAACATGTGCAAAGCGTGGGAAGAACTTCCCTGTGTGACCATCGCGGCCATTGAAGGGCATTGCATTGGCGGTGCGGCGGCACTGGCTGTTGCGTGTGATTTCCGCATTATGGGGCAGAGTGCCTACATGAGCCTGCCTGAAGTGCCGCTTGGCATTAATATGAGCTGGCATACCATCCCAAGGCTCGTGGCCATGATTGGGCCCTCGCGCACAAAGCGTATGGTGATGTTTGGTCAAAAGCTGGGATCATCAAAGTTGGAGGCTTGGGGCTGTGCGGATGATGTTGTGCCGGATGGCACAGCGCATGAAACAGCCCTTGAGTGGGCACGCGACCTTTCCAAACTGCCGCCGCTGCCTGTACGGATGACAAAACAGGCAGTGAACGCGTCAGCCAATGCCAACAATTATGCTGCCACCTATATGGAAAGTGACCAATATCTACTGACGGCTCTATCTGAAGATTTTGAAGAGGGCGTTTCCGCATTTCTCGAGAGGCGTGTTCCTGACTTCAACGGCAACTGATAGCGCTGACTTCTAACTTGGCATCCCTGCATATTCGATATGCAAAATTGTGAACTGGTTTTATTATAAAACCATTTATATATTATGGTCATGATGCATATTGGAGATGGGAGGTGCCGATGATTCCGATTTTGTCTTTTGTTCAAGAGGGTCAGATCGAACCCTCGACAATTGAAACCCTTGAAAAGGGACTTGCCGACATTTGCCATTCGGCTTTTGGGTCAGCACCGGAATTCCGATGGGTGGAAGTCCAGTCAGGCAACGGTTTTTCAGGGGCTAAGCCTTCTCGGGCCTCGCTCGTTAGAATGCAGGCTAACCGCAGCTTAGAGCAAGAAGAGCGCGTTGAAATCATGAAGCAGATTTGTGATTTTTGGATGAAAAATACTGGATGTTCCATCAATGAAATTGTCGCTGCTGTCGGCGATCCGATCAATTAGGAGGACCACAAGATGCCACTTTATCTATGCAATATGAAATCTGGGTCCGTACCCACCGAAGCGAAGGCCAAAATCGCACAAGATGTTACAGATATTCACTGCAAGGCAACCGATGCACCGGCTGAATTCGTGCATGTGTTTTTTCTGGAAGAGGCGGAAGCACCACCCCTTGAAAGCAATCAAGTCCACTTGCAGGGCAACATTCGGGCCGGCCGCAACAGCGCACAAAAAGATGAGATAATTCACGGAATGTGTAGCTCTATTGTGAGGCACACCGGGCTGAACATATCTGACATTGGCATGCAGCTTTTGGATGTACCAGCCAGTTGGGTGATGGAAGGCGGTGATGTATTTCCCGAACCGGGCGAGGAAGCAGCCTGGCTTGCGGCTCATGCAGAACGTCTTGCAGCAGAGGAGGCGAAATGAGCGGGACAGTTGTTATTTTGGGTGGCGGACCTGTCAATGGTGTTGGTGGGGCGCTGGCCGAAAAATTCGGCCGCGAAGGCCAGCATGTAATTTTCACCGGTCGTACCATCGAAAAAGTACAAGCGTCAGCGGATTCATTGGCGGCCCAAGGTGTCTCGATTGAAGCGATGCAGGTTGATGTGACAAATGCAGAGGACCAAGATGCGCTTTTTGCGAAAGCAAAAGAAAGAGGACCCATTGCCGCTGTTCTTTATAACGCGGGGAACAACGCAGTCATTCCTTTTGAACAACTGACGGCCGACCTGTTTGAGGATTTTTGGCGTGTCGCTTGTTTTGGTGCCTTTTTGACCGCTCAACGGGCGGTGCCACTGTTGAAGCAACAGGGCGAAGGCAGCTTGTTCTTTACTGGTGCGTCTGGCTCGCTTCGCGGCAAGCCAAATTTTGCCCATTTTGCTTCCGCTAAAGGCGCGCTCAGGAACCTGCTTCAGTCTATCGCCCGTGAATATGGGCCGCAAGGCATCCATGTTGCCCATTTCATCATCGACGGCATCATCGACGGTGACAGAATTCGCGAGCATTATCCGGATTTGGCAGGGCAGATAGACAGTGACGCCATGCTGTCACCTGCTGCAATTGCCGATGCCTTTTGGGCAACCCATGTTCAGCCGAGAAGCGCTTGGTCCCACGAGGTGGAACTGCGTCCTTTTAAAGAAAAATGGTGATCTAAGCTTATTAGGTCGACGCCGGTTTCACACCGATCGCCTCTTCGGGTAGCGGTTGTCCGTCGCTGCCCAAGAGTGCCAGCGGGGGAATGTTGCGGTTGGTTCTTTTGTCGATGATCTCAAAGCTGGGGCCATCTTCGTGCACAGCCCATTTGCCTCCCCATTGGGTAATGGCGACCATCACGGGAAACAGCTCTCGGCCTTTTTCGGTAAGATGATATTTGGCATATTTTGAGCCATCTGGCTCCACGTCTTTGCTCAGCAATCCGTTGTCGACCAGCAGCTTCAAACGGTTTGAGAGCGTGTTTTTTGCTATGCCAAGAGAGCGTTCAAAATCTTTGAACCGGGTTGCGCCCATGAAGGCATCGCGCAAGATCAGGAAGCTCCACCAGGGGCCGATCATTTCAAGTGAGCGTGCGATAGAGCAACGCATGTCAGCAAAGCTTTTCTGTTTCATGGACGCCTCTTGCTATTTGGTTTTATTATAGAACCAATGTTTGCCAAAGCAAACTAACAAAGTACTAACTTATTGGAAGCTCATCGTGGTCCCTGACTAAGCTAAAGTTGCTTCATACAATTTGATCGAATATTGTGCGCACAACTTTCGAGGGTCGATATTTTTATGAAGCGCGCATTATTTTTGACTGTGGTCACACTTGTGGTGGCTCTACCCTCAGTATCCGCTCAAGAAGCCAAGACAGCGCCACAAAACCCGGAATGTGAGGGAAGTGATTGCATTATCACTTATCCTCGTCCTTTTTTTGATAAATATTCCCCATTACTGCCTTGGATGTGGTCAGAAACACGCCTGGTTTCCAAATCGATGAAGGGGATCAGTCGCGTGGCTTTGCGGGTGCCGCGGGTAACGTGCTTATCAACAGTGAGAGGCCGTCTGCGAAATCTGAGTCCGCTTCGGATATTCTAAGCCGCCTTCCAGCCGATTCAGTTAAAGAAGTTCAACTCATCCGTGGTCAGGCGGGCGGCCTTGATTTGCGCGGCCAGAGTGTTGCTGTGAATGTCATCCTGGTCCAGGGTCAGCGGCGGTCTGTTACCTATGAATTTGGTACGAACACACGCTCTATCGATGTTGGGTTTTACCCGTTTTCTGTGGTTTCGGTTTCACAGTCTTCCGACAAACTCGATATTACCGTGGGGGCCGAAGTTGAGCGCGGCATTTTTCAGTTTGAAAGTATCGAGCAAGTGCTTGGTCCTAATGACGAATTACTCGAACTGCGCGATGAAGCTTATGAAGAGTCTGGCTGGGAATGGAAACTCTCCGCAAACGGACAGGCCCGATTGGGTGACTATAAAATAGGCTTCAACGCTGCCTATAGTGACCGCTGCCGTGATGGCGGCGAAATATCTGAACGCCTTCCAACCGGTGACCCGGCGCCTTTCTTTTTGTTGCAAGGCCTGGACGAGGACGAAAAAGAGCTGGAGCTGGGCGCAGACATTGAGCGCCAGTTTGGCAAAAGCTGGTCGACCAAGGTTGTTGGGCTTTATCGACGCGAAGACGAGGGCAATGGTGGAGATCTGTCCCGCGGTCCCAGTGCAGACAGTGTTGGGAGGTTGACGGACAGTAATCTAGAGACCTTGGAAACTGAAACCATTGCCAGACTGGAAACTGATTATTCGGGTTGGCGCAACCATATCATAGAGCTGTCGGGAGAATATGCAGTAAACAAACTGGACAGCAATCTATCGCTGGCATTGGCCGATACGCCGGGAGGCGAGCTTGTTCCTATTATAGTTGCAGGCGGTGAAACCAGTATCAA
Organism: Kordiimonas sp.; assembly: GCA_963921265.3. Classification (GTDB taxonomy): domain Bacteria; phylum Pseudomonadota; class Alphaproteobacteria; order Sphingomonadales; family Kordiimonadaceae; genus Kordiimonas. The sequence continues at coordinate 1,237,733 of OZ001196.2, read as the reverse complement.
GGAACACGTGGCGATTTCACACTCTCGGATAGCTGGACGCTCGGGCAGCTTGTGCTGGATACCACACTAGCGGCCGAGACATCGACAATTCGGCAAACCGGCGACAATCCGAACTCCAGGACTTTCAACTTTTTCAAGCCATCTTTGGCGGCCAGCTATTCGCCCTCATCGCGCCATCAGGTCCGCGCAAGGGTGGAGCGTTTGATTGGTCAGTTGAACTTTGGCGACTTCGCAAGTTCAACAGACTTGGGCGACGACGAAATTCTGGCCGGTAACCCGGAGCTTAGCCCTGATACACGCTGGCGTTTTAGCCTCGCATCGGAATGGAGATTTGGAGATCTTGGCAGCCTCACGCTTACTGGGTTTCACGAGGAAATCAGGGACCTTGTTGATGTACTGCCGGCCGCAAATGGGCGCGAGTCGATTGGCAATATCGGCAGTGCCAGGCGTACTGGCGTTGAGTTTGAGGGTACGCTGCCCCTGTCAGCAGTTCTGCGTGGCGGGCGATTGGACTTCTCTGGTTTTGTGCAAGACACAAACGTAGCAGACCCCGTTACCGGGGTGGGCCGACGGCTGACTGACCTTAGGAACTGGGAAGTAGAAACCCAGTTTCGCCAAGACTTTCCGCAGTCCAAGTTTTCTTGGGGTGGTGTGCTCGTGGTTGGCAGTAACGAGGCATTTTTCGGTGTTGATGAGCTGGACACCAACCAACGCCAAATTGACCTGGATGTATTTGCGGAAATTACGCGCTTTGGCGGGCTTCGCTTCAGGCTCGAATTAGGAAACGCATTCGTTAACGGCCGCATAAGAAACCGCCGCGTCTTTGATGGTTTACGCGGCATCAACCCTTTGTTGTTCCGGGAATTCCGGGACCAGAATTTTGGGTATCGGGTTACTTTCAGCGTACGCGGCAACTTCTGATGTTGCCGCGCCGGGAGCCGCAAATCTAAGCGACTTTATCTTGGTCTTCCACCACGTGCAGCTGACCTACTTCAGGAGCAGGTTGATCTTCGAGCGCGTGTTTTTCTTGCTCGATCGAACGCATAACGGCCGCAATCAGGCGGCGCTGGGCCTCCTGTCGTTCTACTTCAGCATCTGCATCTGGGCGGTATGCTTTAAGTTCTTCTATTGATAGCGCCCCTTTGCCCTCTAGCACGCGTTCCAGCGTGTCAAGGCGTTCGCGTGTTACGGCAAGTTCTTGCATCAGCGCCATAGTCATGGACAGCAGATGTTCTTCGGTTTTTGTATTCAAAAACTGCGGCCGGCGACCTTGCGCGTTTTTGTTTACCAGGTGGTTCAACTCATCAGACATATTATTCACCTTTGATTGCGCCGTACGCGTGCCATGCCGCGCCGCGCCCATGATCTTCCGGGCCTTCATTCGCACTTGCCGAAGCAACTTTCGCGACAAACAGATCGTCTGCCGCAAAACCGCTTGCCTGCATTTCGCCGTGGATGCTGGTGTCGTGAAGGCGAGACCAAAATGGTTCGTTGTTATTGTGGGCATCCCAGTCACGAATAAATTGCTCGTAAAGCGGCATTTCATCAGTGTAGCTGGGCTGTTCAAGGTGCAGCGACAGGCCTGATGGTGCCAAAACGCGGAAGATTTCATTCATGATGATTGAAATCGCGCTGTTGGACGTCTCGTGCAGGAACATGGACGTATATACCATGTCAAAGCTCGCATCTTCGAACCGCGTAAGGTCCTCACCGCTCGCCTGCACAAAACGCACATTATTGATGCCCAATGACGCAGCTCTTGCTGCTGCATAGCGAAGCACCGGCGCGGCAACATCAATGGCAATCACTTCGGCGTCTGGGAAAGCCGCGGCAATTGGCAACACAGTGTGCCCAATAGTGCAGCCAATATCGAGAATGCGCTTTGGTTTGAAATCCGAGTATTCATCACGCAACCAGTCAACAACAGCACAACCAGCCATGTCGGTCAGTTTGCCCATCGCGCCGCCTGTGGTGGCAAACATGCCCATGTCATAGTTGGCGCCAGCTGAGACATCGTCATTAATCAATTCAGTATGATAGCTGCCCGGCATGCAATGGTGATCAACACTCTTGATGTAAGGTGGAATCTCCAGATTTGGGTCCAATTCCAGATTGCCAGCAGCCTTGATCAGGTCTGCTGCCTTTTCAGCTAAAGCTCCAGCTTGTGGCAGAACAATTGAGCGGCTGATCTGCTGGCGTTGTTCCATGGTATTGCGCTTGGCTGCGCTCCAAATCCGGTGGTAAGGGTCACGATTCATGGCTTCGCGAATTTCATGGCGCGAGCGCGGTTCCCGTCGCAACTCTTTCTGAAGGGCAGGCAGAACGCGTTTTTCATAGCTCAACTCATTGCCTGCACCCAACGTTTGCGAGAGGTATTTGTTCATTGAGGCGATAAAATTGAACCGTGCCACGTCGTCATGGTCGTGTTCTGGAAACATGTCATGCTTTTCAACATGATGCCACGCGGGCGGTAGGGAGGAATTTGCTTTTGTCATATTTCTACTCGGTCACTTGATTTGTGATTTGAATAGTAAAATGGCCCTTTAGCCAACCATGACAAATGTCATGTGAAATCACGGTTTTTGTGAAACTCAAACAAAATAATACGGTGAATTGAACCTACGGCGAAAGCGCAGGCAGCCAGATTTATCGATAGGTTTCCTCTATCAATACACTTCTGGCCGCGAGCATTTTGGCTAATTGGACGTTAGTGAACTTCTTCCCCGCCAGATACATTGAGCGCTTCACCGGTGATATAATTGGCTGCTTCTGATGCCAGGAATACGCAGGCTGCAGCCGTGTCAGAAGCTAGGCCGGGCCGTCCCATGGGGTTTGAACGCTTCATGTTGGCGAGATAATCTTCCACACTGTCGAAGCCGAGCAGTTTTGAGAAATAGTCATTTTGCTTCGCGCCCAGCCCAGTTGTGACATGGTTGGGGCATACAGCATTAACCGTAATGCCAAAGCCGCCAAGTTCAACGGCGTTCGAACGTGTCAGGCCAACCATGCCGTGCTTTGAAGCCGTGTAGGGTGCCATGTGAGGAAAGCCGGTTTTTGCCGCCTGGCTTGCGACATTGATGATGCGACCACCGGTGTCTTTCATCGCCATTGCAGCATATTTACTGCAAAGGAAAGCTCCCTTCAGGTTAACGTCCAAAACGGCGTCCCACTCGTCGGCAGCCAATTCAAACATGGGCTTCATGATATAGCCGATACCAGCGTTATTGACGAGAATGTCTAGCTTACCGAAGTGTTCCACGGTCTTGTTGATCAACGACTGGACTTGCGCATCATCGCGAATATCCGCCGCGACCGTCAGGACTTCAGCGCCCATTCCGCGAAGGTCAGCGGCAATGTCTTCCATTTCTGAGGTGGTACCAATGTCACCAGCTTCCATATGCTCGGCTGGTGCCCCAAGGTCGGTCACAACCAGCCTGGCGCCTTCAGCAGCAAAAGCTTTCAATATGCCCTCGCCCAGGCCCTTTCGACGGCCGGAGCCGGTGACGATTGCAACCTTGCCTTCCAATGTGTAAGCCATTTCCTTATGCCTCGATGTTATCGGTCAAAATAAACATTGGGTTGTCGGCGAAACCTTGGAACTCGCCAGCAACTTTTTGCATCACGTCAGTACCTACTTCTTCACCAAATTTGGCCATATCCGCCACGTCGATGATTTCCACATACTCGTAAGGACTTGGGTCTTCGGTACCTAACAAGCCGTTGGCGCGGAAAACATTGAAGCTGCTGATAGAGGACAACCCGCGTACTGTTTTAAGATCCGTGTTTTTCGCCCAATCTTCGTAAACGCTTCGGTCGGTACCTTCTTGCAGGTTAAAGAGAACAACGATTGTGGTCATGGTTTGGTCCTTTCTGATTAGGTCTGTGCGGGCACCAATTGTTTGAGGGCATGCAAAGCAGATGGTGCTGCTGAGATGGTTAGGAGACTGTCGAAAACCTGGTCAGGTTCTTTTAGCTCGACCTGACTGATTGATACAGCGAGCATAAATTTTTGTTTCAAAGCGGCGTCTGACAACGGGTTACCGGGGGCCCCTAACGTTGCAGGAACGGCTTCAGAGATGGTCTGGCCATCTTTCAGAGTGATGATGATGCGTTGCGGAGCGAGCGCATTCGGGTCGGGGTTATTGTCAATTTGTACCGCGACTTTTGCTGCATGGTCTGCAACCTTGCGGTCTGCAAAATCATTTAGAGTGAAGCGCGTAGGATTGATGGTTCCATCTTCAAGGACTAACCCCACAAGAAAGGGGAGGCAAAGCCGAGCGTAGGCCTCTGTCATATCAGGTTTGTAGGGTCGCCCAACGAGTCTGTGTATCAGTGGCGGGACTTCTGCCGTCAAGCTGGAAAAGTTTGCTGCTGCAACTTCCCCTGAGGACACGTGCTTCATTAACATTGATAGGGCGCCATGACTTGCTCGTCCGGTTGGATAAGGTTTGATCGAGAGTTCATCAACGGAATATCTATTGCCCAGATCTTCCAGAAACAGGCCTGTTTCAGCGCCCTCTTCAATAAGGGTGAAATAACCAAACGCGCCGGAAAGAATGTCATGAGGGCCGGTAAGGCCAGCTTCGGCCATGTCACAGGCGTCGAGCGAGGCACGAGCGGATAACGCCACCTGGACGGCAAGTGCCGATGTGCCCTCCAAATGGGCCTGCATCGTGCCCTGTATCTGGCTGTAGGCCAAGCCAGTGGCGTTGGAAGCTGTTGCGATATCTAAGCCGCGCATGCGGCAAATTGCGGCTGTTGCACCCAACAACCCAGCAGTTGCAGGTCTGAAAAAGCGCAAGGGCGCGTCGGTCGCAACGCCCAGCCTGGAGGCAATCTCCACTCCCACGATGATACACTCAAGTAGCTGGCGGCCTGAAATATGGGGATTGTCCTGCAGTTCCGCCCAGAGGGCTCCTGTGGTGACTGACATTGCATGCACAACCGCAGGCTCATGCACCGCATCCCACTCTAGGCAATGGATGGCATGTGCGGTTAACAGAGCCGCGCATTCTTTAGACTGATTTCTGGTCCGGCCGGGAATGACATAGTCGCCCGAGTTCTTTTTAAACGCTTCATGGAGTGCGGCATTGGTGGCTGAACCACTGCCCGCCAAGGCGCAGCCAAGAGTATCAGTCAGGAACTTCGCAGCTGTCTGAATTGTTTGATCTGTTGCGAGTTGCGGCGCATCACCCAAGGCGAACTCCAGCAACTTTTGCACATCAAAAGGGAGGGTTGTTTTTGATACTGAATTCGCCACAGTGTCAGTCCTCCTCATCAATGTTCAGCAGGATTTGTCGCAGAATTTTTGCGACTGTTTGTCGTTCAGAGCCTTCAATGCCCTGAAGCAGTTTGTGTTCGATTTGGTTTTCTTTCACGATCACTGCTTCAAAAGTATCCAGACCTTGTTGCGTAACCGAAACGATGACGCCGCGCCGATCGTTGTTATCCTTGCGTCTGCTGATCAGGCCCTTTTTTTCCATGCGCGTGAGCACATTGGTCATGCCCCCTGACGTCAGGAGATTATGACGTGAAATCGCGTTTGGTTTTGCTTCATAAGGCGGGCCACCGACGATGAGGGCACCTAAAGTTTGAAGCTCGGTGTAGTTGAGGCCGTGCTGGTTCAACAGCTTGCTGAGTCGAGAAAGAAAAATGTCATTGATGCGCGTAATACGACCCCACACCTGCCACGGCGTGATGTCCATGTCCGTGCGGTTTTTTGCCCATGCGCGGCTTAGTCGATCTAATCTGTCTTCCTGGTCCGTCATGCAGATACCCACTCTCCACACCGCAATATAGCTTGACAGAAAGCTTTCTATCAAGTGAAATTCACCGAATGCTGATTAATTTGAGAGCCAGTCATGGGAATCATCCGCGATTCTAACTTCAAGCCAGAGTATACCGTCCCTGTCGTTGTGGTCGGCGGCGGAGCCTGTGGCTTGACTGCTGCCATTGCTGCGCGCCGACAGGGGACTGATGTTGTGGTGCTGGAACGCGACCCGCACCCCGCGGGTTCAACCGCTATGTCATATGGTGGTATTTGCGGTGCTGGCACTAAAGCTCAAGAAAGTGCGGACATCGATGACGATGCAGACACTTTCTTTGACGACATTATGGCAATCACCAAGGGCCAGACCGATCCGGCACTTGCACGCACTATCGCGCGCAATGCTGGCCCTACGCTTGACTGGTTGACTGAGGAATTGGGCTTTGACCTGGATGTGGAAGTCCAGTGGGCCGGTCTGGGCCATAGCAATTTGCGCCTGCATGCACCTCCCGGCAGATCAGGGGAGGTGTTGATGGGCATGCTGCTTTCTGCGGCGGAGCGCGAGGGCGTCGATATTCTGACCCAGTCAAAAGTTGAAGACTTGATTGTGGATAATGACGACCGCGTGCTTGGAATTGTGGTGAAGACGCCAGACGGGGAAGAGCGATTTGGTGCGCAGCAACTCATTCTCGCGACCTGTGGATACGGCGCGAACGAAAAACTCATCGAAACGCACATGCCCGAACTGAAGGGCGCGCAATATTATGGCCACGAAGGCAATGAAGGTGATGCGCTAATGTGGGGTCAGGAGCTTGGTGCAGCGTACGATGATTTGGGTGCTTACCAGGCGCTCGGGTCTTTGAGTAGCCCCGGCAACCTCGTTATCCCTCATACGCTGTTGATTGGAGGCGGTGCACAGATCAACAAAAACGGTGAGCGTTTTGAAAACGAAATGCATGATATTTCTGGCCAGGCGCTCACCATTCTGGAACAGCCTGACGGTGAGATCTGGATTGTAACAGACGAAGCACTGCACAATGAAGCTGCGGAAAGATTCGAAGAATACCGCGATGCAGTGAAGCTGAATCTCTGCAAAAGTGCCAACACTTGGGAAGGCTTGGCGGAACAGATTAAGGTTCCGGCAACAGCGCTTGCGCAAACAATGACTGACCTGCAAACCTACAAAAACGGCAAGCAAAAAGATCCGTTTGGCCGGGATTTTGCGGGCACCAAAACGCTCGAGCCACCGTTTTACGCGATTAAGGTGACAGGCGCTTTGTTCCACACGCAGGGCGGACTGTGCGTTGACGATCATGCCCGTGTTAAGCGCCCGGACGGGACTATGTTTCCCAACCTTTATGCCGGTGGCGGCGCGGCGCGTAGTGTCTCTGGCCCGTCTGTATGGGGATATTTGCCCGGCATGGGTATTTGCACGGCAGTGACCCTGGGTAAGCTGGCGGGTGAAACTGCCGCTAGGTCAATTGCTAAGTGACATTCGCCTCCGCAAGTTTGAGACAAGCTGTCGCACCCAAAGCCGTATTTTGACTTTCGTCAAGCACCTGTCTCTTTGAAATAGATAGCTTGGCCCCGAATTGAACGTTCTAGGGCCAAGATCACGTGGAATTATTTCTCGCAAATTGCCAGGCGGCATTAAGCCAGCACAGTGGGCTGATGATCACGCTGTTTATGGGTGGTCTTTTGGGTAGCGTGACGCACTGCGTTGGCATGTGCGGTCCGTTTGCGTTTGCCCAAACCGCATCGGCAACGTCACAACCAACTGTTTTTGGCCGGCTGAGAAACGTTGCACTGCTGCCGTATCATATGGGCCGAATAACAACTTATGCTTTGCTCGGCGCATTAGTCGCTTCGTTTACAGGTCTGTTCGCTGAAAAACAGATATTCACCACCCTTGCAGCGGCAATGATGGCTATTGCGGCTATCCTGTTTTTGGCGAGTGCTGTATCGATCCGTTCTTTTGGTTTGGCTGCTGGTGGCAAAGGTTTTGGTCGTTTTGGCACTGTCCTTGGCCAGTTCGCGAGGCCCTTTTTTGCCGGGCAGTCACCGGCGCATCGTTTTGCGCTTGGACTGGTTCTTGGATTTCTACCATGCGGGCTCGTTGGCGCTGCGCTGTTTGCAGCTGCAGCTTCCGGCGACCCCTTCACCGGCTTTTTTGCCATGGCGAGTTTCGGGCTTGCCACCATTCCAGCACTCACTTTCGGGGCGGCGCTGGGTCAATTTTTTGCACGCAAATGGTCCACTAACATCAAAGTTATCGCACAGGGCGCGATGGCCTTTAACGGACTGAGTTTGCTCGCAATTGCAGGGGGATTACTATCATGAGGACAAGCCTATGACATCGCTTGCTGAAAAACCCAATTATAACGACGAGATCGTGAAATGGTTCACGATCGCAACCGTTTTCTGGGGCGTGGTCGGCTTTCTTGTTGGCGTCGTATTGGCGCTGCAATTAGCATTTCCAGCTCTTAACTTTGGTGAATACCTGACGTTTGGACGCCTGCGTCCCCTGCATACGTCAGCCGTGATTTTCGCTTTCGGCGGAAACGCACTGTTTGCAACCAGTTATTTTGCCGTTCAACGCACGTGCCGGACCCGGCTTTGGGGTGACGGATGGTCCAAATTCACCTTTTGGGGCTTCCAGTTCTTTATCGTGCTTGCAGCGCTCGGATACGTCACAGGCGTGACGCAGGCAAAAGAGTATGCGGAGCCAGAATGGTATGCTGACCTTTGGCTAACCATCGTATGGGTTGCCTATTTGATTGTATTCCTGATGACGCTGAAGAACCGCAAGGAGCCGCACATTTATGTGGCGAACTGGTTCTTCCTTGGCTTTATCGTCACGGTCGCTGTGCTGCACCTTGTGAACAACGCAGCCATCCCAGTGTCACTTTTTAGCAGCAAGAGCTATCCACTTTGGGGCGGCGTGCAGTCTGCCATGATCCAATGGTGGTATGCACATAACGCGGTGGGTTTTTTCCTGACAGCAGGCTTCCTCGGCATCATGTATTATTTTGTGCCAAAACGGGCGAACAGGCCCGTTTACAGCTACCGGCTATCGATCCTGCATTTCTGGTCGCTCATCTTCATGTATATCTGGGCGGGTCCGCACCATCTCCATTACACGGCGCTGCCAGATTGGGCACAAACGCTTGGTATGACTTTCTCGGTGATGCTGTGGATGCCATCCTGGGGAGGCATGATCAACGGGATGATGACGCTTTCGGGTGCTTGGCACAAACTGCGTGAAGACCCCGTGCTGAAGTTCATGATCATTTCGCTGGCCTTTTACGGCATGAGCACCTTTGAAGGCCCGCTGATGTCCATCAAGGCAGTAAATGCACTCAGCCACTACACCGACTGGACCATTGGTCATGTGCACTCTGGCGCGCTTGGTTGGGTTGCCTGGACTTGCTTCGGTTTAGTGGAGAGCCTCAGAATAATCTGATTATGATGAGGAGTATGTTTTATGTCTTCACCCCACAGGGTTTATACTGAGGAATTTAAGCGGGAAGCGGTTCGCTTGAGTTATGAAAGCGGTCTGACGATTATTGAGGTTGCCTCTGACCTTGGTATAGGCCGATCGACACTGAACACATGGCGGCGTGAGTTTCGGGATGATGATAGCCCAGTTGCTACCAGTGAGGAGAGTTCAGAGAAGGAGCTGTCCCGTCTTCGCCGTGAGAACCAGATCCTCAGGGCGGAGCGCGACCTGCTAAAAAAGGCCACGGCTTTCTTCGCCAAGGAAAGTCGATGAGGTTTGCGCTTATTGATGCGAAGGAAGCGTGCCTGCCTGTTTCCAGGGCCTGCCGGTTACTAGGTGTCAGTGTCAGCGGCTATTATGCATGGAGAGGACGCCCTGTTTGCAAACGGGCGCAGGACGACAGGCGATATCTGGCCTATATCAAGTGCCTGTTCCATCAGTCGAATGGGACTTACGGCAGCCCGCGCATGACGGTTGAAATGCAGGAACAGGGATTACCTGTTGGCCGCAGGCGGGTTGCCCGCCTGATGCGGGAAGACGGGCTGAAAGCCAGACAGAAGCGCCGGTTCAAAAGGACAACAGATAGCGACCACAAAAACCCGGTTTATCCCAACCTGCTTGAGCGGGATTTTACAGCCGCAGCGCCCAACCGGAAGTGGGCTGGGGACATCAGTTATATCTGGACAGCGGAAGGCTGGCTTTACCTGGCCGTCATCATTGATCTGTATGCCCGCAGGGTTGTGGGCTGGGCAACAAGTGACAGGTTGAAGAAAGAGCTTGCCATCAGCGCTCTCGACAAGGCAATTATGCTGCGCAATCCATCACCTGGCCTGATCCATCACAGCGATCGCGGTAGTCAATATTGCTCCTACGAGTATCAAAAAAAGCTCAAATATCATGGCATGCGCGGATCCATGTCAGGGAAAGGCAATTGCTATGATAACAGTGTCGCTGAAAGCTTCTTCAAAACAATCAAAGTCGAGCTGGTGTGGCAAACAAGCTTCCAGACACGGGAACAGGCAACAACAAGGATCGGACACTATATTGATGCTTTTTATAATCCAGTGCGCAAGCACTCGACAATCGGCTATAAATCCCCCATACAGAAGGAAAGGACGATAGCCAATTAACTGAAATGGCTCTCCACTAAACCGAAGCAACTCCAATGGACAAAGTGGAACGTCCACGAGGTCTGATCCGGTACGACACCACGCACAATCAGGAAGCCCGGCTTGAAGGCAAACCCGAGAGCTCGCACGTTTTGAGGCCCAGAACCTTCTGGTATGTTTCCATCCTCTCATTCGTGGGTTTGGTGATGCTTTACGGGCTTCTCAACCGAAGCGCCTCCGAACTTCATGTGTTGCACGACAGAAATCCCCTCTATGTGACCCTGTCTGATGGTAGTATTCGCAACGGCTATGACATTCGCATTCTGAACAAGACCCATGAAGGCATGGTGTTTTCTCTGACTGTTGATGGCCTTGAAGGTGCTGACCTTCGCGTTCAGGCGGCAGGGGACCCAAGTGCCGACGCGCTTTTGGTTTATGCAGACAGTGTTGGACATTTTCGGGTGTTTGTAACCGCACCAAAACCGGGAGCGGCACGTTCGAAACTCACTTTTACGGCAACAACACATGACGAAACGATTTCTGAAACATACTCAGGACTGTTCCTGAGTGCAGGGCGCTAGGGAGCCTATGATGACGACTTCAACAATCGACAAACGGGATAAGTGGATCCCTTGGTATTTTGTCGCCTTTTTTGTCGGACTGGCGATTATGGACGGTATATTTGTATATCTCGCCAAGAGCACATTTACTGGTGTGGTAACCGATCAGGCCTACGAGCGTGGCTTGAAATACAATGAAACGGTTGCCGCGGCTGAGGCACAGGCCGAACTTGGCTGGGTCAGTTCTGCGGTCCTCGAAGGGGATGGCACGTTCAATTTCACTCTCTCAGACGGTTCGGACGTCATGGCGGGAGCCGAGGTTACAGCTGAATTCACACGTCCGACCCAAAGTGGTGTAGACTTTGAATTGCCTCTCGTGGGGCTGCAAAACGGAACTTACTCCGTCAAAGTCGATTTTCCGCTTGAAGGTGTTTGGGATGTACGGGTGTATGTGACATGGAATCAGCAGCAATATCAGCACAGCCAACGCCTGATCGTCCGCTAGGCGCTTGCCTGCATTGCGGCGCGGCTGTTCCCCACGGCACGGACTTTTGCTGCAGTGGCTGCGAGGCGGCATACGGCGCAAATGAGGCGATATCGGCGCAATTTGGCTTTGCCGCACTGGCGCATGACTTGGGCGAGAATGAACACTCCCTGACTTTGGGTGTTGAAGGCATCCACTGTGCCTCCTGCATTCGCTTTATTGAGAACGCACTGGCAGGCGGTGAAGGTGTGTCCGAAGCGCGTGTGAACATGTCGACGGAGCGAATGACGGTGCGCTGGCAGGGACCAAAGGAGCGCGCCGACGCTCTTGCCACATCGGTCACAAAGCTTGGTTACAAGCTGCACCCCCTAACCGATGAAGCAGCCCCTCAAACTGACCAGGAAAAGCGCCTGCTGCGTGCCATTGCCGTCTCGGGCTTTGCCACCGCCAATATGATGCTGCTATCCATGGGGCTGTGGGCCTCCACTACGGAAACCATGGGCATGGCAACACGAGAGCTGATGCACTGGATTTCCGCATTGATCGCCATGCCCACTGTCATTTATGCGGGCCAGCCGTTTTTCAATTCAGCACTGGGTATTCTGAAGGAGCGGCGCACCAATATGGATGTGCCAATTTCGCTGGCGGTAGTGCTCGCAACGGCAATGAGTCTGTTTGAGACCATGAACAAAGGCGAGCATGTCTATTTTGACAGTGCAGTGATGCTGCTCTTTTTCCTGCTGATTGGTCGCTATCTGGATGCGCGCGCCAAAGGCAAGGCAAGATCGTCTGCAGTTCAACTCTTGGCTCGTTTGCAGGGCTTTGCGACTGTTGAAGAGGGCGAAAAGACGGTTCAAGTCCCGATGCGAGACCTGCGCGAAGGCATGACGGTGCGTGTCGCGATGGGCGAAAATATTCCAGCGGATGGTGTGGTTGTGTCCGGTACCTCTAGCGCAGACTTGTCGCTGATTACAGGGGAAACGGTGCCCGAAACGGTTTCTGAAGGCAGCGAGGTTTTTGCTGGCACGCTCAATGTTTCTGCTCCCATTCGGGTGCAGGTTTCAAAAGCCAGCGAAAAAAGCTTATTGAGCGAAATCGTAAAACTGATGGAAGTGGCGGAGCAGGGGCAGTCACAATATGTGCGGTTGGCGGATGCGGCAGCCCGGCTTTATACTCCTGTCATCCATTCAATGGGGGCGCTCACCTTCCTTGGCTGGTGGCTGGTTATGCAGGCACCTTGGCAGGTTTCTCTGTTAAACGCCGTTACGGTATTAATCATCACATGCCCCTGCGCCCTTGGTCTCGCGGTGCCTGTGGTGCAGGTGCTGGCAAGCGGGCGTTTGATGAAACGCGGTATCCTTCTGAAGTCAGGCGATGCACTTGAGAAAATGGCGCGCATTAACGCTGTGGTGTTTGATAAAACAGGTACTCTAACACTGGGGCGACCAACACTTGTCTCAACCCGTCATGATCCGAAATACATGGCACTGGCGGCATCCATGGCAAGTCACAGTAAGCACCCGCTCTCCGTCGCGCTAGCTGATGCTTTCGGTGGTTCGCTCATTGACCTCAATGTGCGGGAGAGCCAGGGACAGGGACTGTCAGCGGAGCATGATGGAATAGAGCTGCGGCTTGGCAGCCGCAAGTGGTGCGAGATAGAGGGCGAGGCAGACGACGCCGCACTTGAGATTTGGTTGTCGGTTGATGGTGTTGCAAAGGAACGCTTTGAATTCGCTGATAAATTGCGACCGGATGCAACGGAAGCTGTTGCCAGCTTAAAAGAAGCTGGCCTTCATGTGGAGCTTTTGTCGGGTGACAGGAAGGCCGTTGCAGAAACAGTGGCTGTTGACGCTGGAATTGATGCATTTTCTGCCGAGGTGACGCCGGTTGAGAAATGTGATCGCCTGAAATCCCTGCAGGCTACGGGTCATTCTGTGATGATGGCGGGCGATGGGCTGAATGATGCTGCGGCGATGGCATTTGCCGATGTTTCAATCTCACCCGCTAGTGCGGTGGATATCACGCAGAACACAGCTGATGTGGTTTTTCAGGGCGATGAGCTCAAACCCGTCGCAACAACTTATAATACAGCGCGCAAGGCCATGTCGCTGGTGAAACAGAATTTTGCGCTCGCAGTGGTCTATAATGTCGTCGCTATCCCTCTTGCGATCATGGGTCATGTCACGCCGCTTGTGGCGGCGATCGCTATGTCGGGTTCGTCTCTGGTGGTAATTTTGAATTCGTTCCGACTTAACCTGATGAGAGATAAATAGATGGATATCCTGCTATATCTCATCCCGATTGCCCTGTCGCTTGGTCTTGTGGGCCTTGTGGGTTTCATGTGGGCACTCAAAAACGATCAGTTTGACGACATGGAAGGCAATGCCCATCGCATTCTTCTGGATGATGAAGAAGAGGAATAAAAAAAAGGCCCGCGGTCGCAGGCCTTTTCGCTACGTCCAAATCGTTATGACGTTTACAACCTCAACAAAACACGAGAGGTTTGCGCAACCACTTGCCCGACGGGGGCAGGGTTTTCCGGCGGGATCGGAGCCGTTGGCCAAAGGGCGATCAAAGCATCAAGCTCAGCAATTACTGCCTCACGGGTACTGTCTGGCAGGCCCGCTGCCCGGTCCTTCGCAACTTGCGCAAAACCCCAAGCATCTTGATACTCGCCAGGGTCTGTAACCACGCCGTCAGTAATGGCAATAGTGTATTCTTCCACAATCACACCCATCAGATAGGTAATGACACTGGCTGCATCGCCGCCCGCTTTTTCTGCCACCATATTCAGGTTTTCTTCTGCGGCGCGTAGCTGAGGTTCAATTTCCGCAGCAGGTTTGCCAGCATCCAGTGCAGCAGAAACGGTTTCGAGCAAGGATGCATCAAAACCGAGGGCATCCAAGTCAGCGCGCTCTACTTGATGCGTTTCAGAAACAGGGTGTAGCAAATGTGGCGCGCCCATAGAAGCTTCGCCAGCTCTGTATAAGCTAATTCCAGCTTTCACATGACCCGTCATAAAGGCCAAACGGTTTTCAACAGGAAGGGTTTCCATAGAGTGGCCACCTTCGCCGCCTTCACCCTCGCCGGACTCGCCTTCGCCGCCTTCACCTTCGCCGGATTCACCCTCGCCGGACTCGCCTTCACCGCGTTCGCCTTCACCGCCTTCACCCTCGCCGGATTCGCCTTCTCCGCGCTCACCCTCGCCAGATTCGCCGTGTTCGCCAACAGTTTGTTCAACTACAGCTTCGCCGCCTTCGCCCTCACCGTGTTCGCCTTCGCCGCTTTCGCCTGAGCAGCCAGCAAGAGCCGTGGTGCTCAGCAATGCCGCTGTCAGTCCAAGCCCCTTCAGGCGCTTAAATTTTGTTTCCATTTTCGCTTATCCCCTTGGAAGATGGTTTTAATTGCTTATACAATCGCACAATAGTTCTTGCAAACGATTCTCAACAGGTAACGCATGCTGCTGACACTCGCCGAAGTTCTGGATAGCCAGACACTCTCCGATACTTTGAATTCGCTCGGGTCCCTTACTTGGAAGGACGGAAGTGCTACTGCTGGTGGCAGAGCCAAAAAAGCGAAGAAGAATGAGCAAGCGGACCTACGGTCCGGCAAAGGCGCAAAACTTCACGACGCTCTTATGGCAATTATCAAAGCGCATCCCGTGGTGCAAGCTGCGGCCAGGCCAAAACGGTTTTCTCGGTTGTTGATAAGTAAAACCGAAACAGCCGGCGGGTACGGATTTCACACCGACAATGCGATCATGGGGCCGGCAGGGTCCCGTCTTCGCTCTGATATCTCGTTTACGTTGTTTTTGTCCGAGCCCGAGGATTATGAAGGCGGCGAATTAACAATCGACCTTCCAGGTGCGGTTCAAACCTTGAAACCAGCAGCTGGTGATATGGTTATGTATCCGTCATCAAGCATTCACCAAGTGGCGCCCGTCACGTCAGGGACCCGGCTTGCCTGTGTTGGCTGGATTGAAAGTATGGTCCGTGACCCAAGCCAGCGAGAATTGCTATTTGATCTGGAAAACCTGCGAGCTGAACTGGTTGGCAAGCTGCCCAGTCAATCGGCTGAGTTGCTGACGCTCGATAAAAGCATTTCTAATTTGCTGAGGATGTGGGCAGAAGTATAGGTCAGCGTCTTAAACGCTGACCTGATTGTCTTTTTCCGACAAACTATTGCCAACCAGCCCTATCAAACACACGCACCGCTTCCGACTGATTTTGGCCGAGCAGAGACGCATTAAGTTCATCTTCTTTGAATGACCCAAGCTTAACCACAGCGGCAGCAGGCGCAACACCCGGCACAGCCGGATATTCGTTGTTGCCATTGGCAAAGTAATTCTGCGCTTTGTCTTCCGTAAGATACTCAATGAATTTAATCGCGTTTTCCCGGTTTGGCGCGCCTTTTACAACGCCAGCCCCACTAATGTTGACGTGGGTGCCGCGTCCTGCCTGGTTTGGGAAAACCACGCCAACAGCATCGGCAATTGCATTACTCTCAGGGTTGCTGGAGGCCACATAGCGCGCGAGGTAGTAGGTGTTCACAACTGCGATGCCGCACTCGCCGCTTGCAACGGCTTCAATCTGTCCGGTGTCATTGCTTTGAGGGTCGCGCGCGAAGTTGGCGACAACGCCTTTTGCCCAGTTTTCTGCGGCTTCGGCACCAATATGGCTGACCATGCTGGCCATCAGGGAGATATTGTAAATATTAGAGCTGGAGCGAATACACACTTTTCCAGCGTTGCTGGGGTCTGCAAGGTCCGCGTATGTGTCGAGCACTTCCGGCTTGCCTGCCGCCTTATTATAAATGATTACGCGGGCGCGCTTCGAAAGGCCAAACCATAAACCCGCTGGATGACGGAGGTAATCAGGTACGCGACCATTTAAAGTGTCGGAGGCAACTGCATCCAAAATACCGGCTTCTTCAGCGCGCCATAGGCGACCCGCATCAACAGTGATCAGAACGTCAGCGGGGCTATATTCGCCTTCACTTTTGATGCGCTCGATAAGCGCGTCGGCACCAGCTTCAATCAAATTGATTTTGATTCCTGTTGCTTCGGTGAACTCGTCATAAAGCGCCAAATCAGTGTCATAGTGGCGGGAAGAATATACGTTCACCTCGCCTGTGATTTCTGTTTGTGTGGCCTCAGCGTTTTCCGCAGGGGTTCCGTTTTCATTTTGGCTACAGGCCGTCAGTGCCACGGCGCCGACTACGGCAAAAAGGGCATTTCGCAACATTAGTGATTTCCTCGCGTGATCTATTTACTGGTGGGCGCGCGAATGAACCTTCGCCGCTCTTGTTAAGAATGATTATCAGAAACTATCAGAATTGCAATTATTAATCTGCGGCGGAAAACGCCAATATTGATGAGTGTTGTGGCGTGACTGACACGGACATGCCTTCTTTCAGGCCAGAGATTTCTGCCAATTGTATGCCAAGTTCAAATTCTTCGTCACGCTGCACGGTAACTAAATATCCGTTGGGTGATGGGCGTATGAATTTGACAGAAATTGTTGTTTCCTCTGACGGTGATATCTGTAACGCGTTTTGGCGGACTACCAGCTGTGCCGTAGGTGAAGTTGGTTTTTCATTCTTCACACAGCCTATGGGCCAATCCCCAAATTTTGTTTTCAGCAGGTGGTTTTCCAATTGCGCAGTAACTATGTGGCTGCGCGCAAACAAGGTGGCAATTTCAATTGTTGCTGGATTGTTCAGGAGTTGTTGTGGTGTAGCACATTGAACGATCGTTCCTTGGTCCATAATGGCAATCTTGTCTGCCATTTCCAGGGCTTCATCAGGGTCATGCGTGACAAGTATCGCAGCCGTACCACTTGAGATCAATGTTCGGCGAGTTTCAGCGCGAAGGTCTTGGCGAAGTTGGCTATCAATATTTGCAAACGGCTCGTCCAGCAAAAGAACTTTAGGCGAAGGGGCCAAGGC
The DNA here is from genome assembly GCA_963921265.3 of Kordiimonas sp. Classification (GTDB taxonomy): domain Bacteria; phylum Pseudomonadota; class Alphaproteobacteria; order Sphingomonadales; family Kordiimonadaceae; genus Kordiimonas. The sequence continues at coordinate 1,220,368 of OZ001196.2, read as the reverse complement.
GCGTGCTAGCGCGACCCGCTGTTGCTGGCCGCCTGACAGCGAATGCGGATGTCGCGTTTCGTATCCGGAAAGGCCAATGGTTTTCAAAAGGCTATGAACACGTTGCTTTTTGTTCGGGTCCGACGAGATACCAAAGGCAATATTCTCCTCGACCGTCATGTGCGGAAAAAGGGCTCCTTCCTGAAACACAAGGCCGATTGGCCTTTTTTCGGGCGGAATGGAACTGTCTTCGGTGGCTAGAATTGTATCTGCGAGGCTGATTTGCCCGGCTTGCAAGGGCATCAGCCCCGCAGCCAAACGCAGCAGGGTCGTTTTTCCACATCCCGAAGGCCCCAACAGGCACGTCACTTCGCCAGCCGCGGTTTCAAGATTAATTCTATCGAGAATATGGTCTTCACCATAGGCGTGCGAAACATTTTGGAATGTCAAACCCATACTTGGGTCCTTTCATCAAAACACTGCTTCGGTTTCTATGGATTGCGAAGCCAGAGTTATCTGATAAACAGAAATCAGAGTTCAAACAATAGCGGACTAAATAGTTCGCCAAGGCACCATTTATGACAAGCACGCACGCTTTAAGGAGCAAAGCCGACCTTTCAGGGTGGACCATGTCGTCAATCCTGGTTGCGGCAGGGATGGTGCTGCCAATACTGGTGCTACTGTTTCATCTTTTTGTGCCTGGTGGTACGGCATGGGACCATTTACTTGAGACGACCCTAAGCGGTTACATCTGGAACTCACTTGCACTCATGGCATTGGTTGCGGTTTTCTCTTGCCTATTGGGCGTGCCCACGGCTTGGCTGGTGGCGGCGACAGAATTTCCAGGCAAAAAAACAATCAGTTGGTTGCTGGTGTTGCCGCTTGCTGCACCCGCCTATGTAATTGCTTACCTATATACCGACCTGCTGGATTTTGCCGGGCCTGTGCAAACGTGGATCCGCACAAGCTTTGGGCTTACTGCCGGGGAATATTGGTTTCCGACGGTACGCAGCTTGCCGGGGGCTGCATTACTGCTCAGTCTTGTACTGTATCCCTATATTTACCTATTGGCGCGCAACGCTTTTGCGACACGGGCCGGCGTACATTTTGAGGCGGCGCGAACGCTTGGTCATTCTCCGATGTCGGCTTTTGTTCGCGTCGCTCTGCCCGCAGCGCGCCCGGCGATAGCAGGCGGGTTGGCGTTAGTGTTAATGGAAACGCTGGCGGATTTTGGGGTGGTTGACTATTTCGCTATTCCCACCTTCAGCACAGGCATTTTTCGCACCTGGATTGCCATGGGCGAAAAATTAGCTGCAATGAAGCTGGCAGCAGTCATGTTGGTGTTTGTCATAGCTCTGATTGGGTTTGAAAGCTTAGGTAGGAAAGGGCGATTTGACAGTGGAGGCGCTCACGGCAAGTTCATCCCAATAGAGCTCAAGGGTTGGGCCAGATGGGGCGCATTGGCATTTTGTTCTCTTCCCGTAACGATTGCCTTTGCCATACCCATGGCAAGCTTGATGGTATATTCCATCACGGGAGGCGATCAATTACTTGGCCGCGGTTTCCTGGATTTTCTGACGAACAGTGTTGGCGTTGCCGTGGTTGCAGCATTGATAGCCACCGGGTTGGCGCTATTGCTTGCGTATGCACAACGGTTAAGCGACAGCCCTGCAACAAAAATGGCTATTCGTGTATCAACACTCGGATATGCGCTGCCTGGTCTGATGTTGGCAATCGCCCTATTGGGTCCAATCGGCGACTATGACCGCGCGCTTACAGGGTTTTTGGCCGACAATTTTGGCTGGACTGGTGGGTTGGTACTCAGTGGTACAACGGTTCTTCTAGTATATGCCTACGTTGTGCGCTTTTTGACCGTTTCCTTCAATTCTGTCAGTGGTGGTCTTGCAGCCATTTCTCCCTCGATGGATGCTGCGGCACGCAGTTTGGGCGAAACGCCGGGCGGGGTTGTTCGAAAAATTCACATCCCGCTTCTAAGGCCCAGTTTGGCAGCCGCGATGTTGTTGGTTTTTGTTGACGTTATGAGGGAACTGCCCGCTACATTGATTTTACGGCCATTCAATTTCGAAACCCTGGCCACCAGAGTTTACCGTTTAGCAAGCGATGAACGTCTCGCAGAAGCCTCAACGGCCGCCCTAGCGATTGTGTTAGTTGGGTTGCTACCGGTGTTGCTGCTCAACCGGGTTTCAAGCAAAAACAAATTCTAATTTTTTTGCAAAAAGTCTCTGAACCGGTCGGCCACCTGATGAGGGGCAAGTGTTGGACGGCCCAGGTTTTTGATCGAGCCGGTCAGGATGGCAAGATGAATGAGTGTTGGCCCTTCGACCGCGTGTGCTTGATTTAGAGCTTTCTCAAAACAGAGGGTAGATCCACATTGCCAAGCCGCGGCATAGCCGCAAGCAAGGGCGATATTCGGAAAATCAATGTCTTGGGAACCTGTCGGTTGTCCGCCAGTGGAGTCATGAGCCCCATTATCCAAAACAATATGGACCAGATTTTTGGGGCCCTGCTGACCAATAGTAGCCATTGTGCCAAGGCGCATCAGCGCCGCTCCATCACCGTCCAAAACATATACGGGCCTGGATGGTTGTGCGCGGGCAATACCGAGACCGATCGCACTTGCTGATCCCATAGAACCCACCATGTAAAAATTCTGATCGCGGTCATCCAAAGTGAATAGCTCTCTGCCACATTTACCTGTGGTGGCGATAACTGCAGCATTGGATGGCACTAACCCCATTACCGTTTCTAAAGCTTTAAGTCGGGTAGGTTTTTGTTGATTGCCCAACAAGCTATTAAGAATACCGCGACGGTGTTTGGATTGAGCGAATGGACTTTGTTTCTCAACCGAGTTTTCAAAGGTACCTGGGCGCACCAGGAGCGCTACCGAGCGCCGGTTGGCCTTAATCTCCTGCGCCGCTTCGGAAATCTGATGGTTCATCACACCCGGGTCGTTAGACAGTTCCAGCGACGTAACTTGCATCAACTCCAATATTTCTCGGGTTATGCCGCCCATTAACCGGTGTTGTGGTTCATCATCTATATTTGGTGCGGCTCGCCAGCCAATTTCAAGCAGGGTGGGAATGTGGAAAGGATGATTGAGTGAAGTCAGTGGGTTTACCAGATTACCAAGGCCAGAATTTTGGCTAAATATCGCGGTTTCCTGTCCTGCTAACCAGGCCCCTGCGGTGATGGCAGCAGCTTCGCCTTCACTGCTGGCAGGAATGTAGCTGCCATTTTTGGTAAGAAGCTGCATGGGTGCTTTGAGGAACGAGCACGGCACGCCAGACGAAAACGAAACTCCATTTTTTTCAAGTGCATCCAAAAAGTCAGAAGCAGTGAGCACGCGCTATGACCCGGATTTTTTAAGAGGAGACTGGTAGGCGCTTTGCTTTTCTATAAGGTCATCAGTGCCGTTTAGGTTGAGCAGTTCATCGACCGAAGCGACACGGTGTTCCAGCTTGGATACCGATCTATCCGCCGCGATCTGCTGATAGCTCTCCTGCATGGCTTTCATTGCAGCGCGCAAGCCGTGATTGGCCCAAATTACAGCGCCTATGCCCAGCCGTTCGAAGTCTGCAGTCGGTGTGGAAGCATACGTGGTGGGAGCGATAATAAGCGGAATTTCCCCTTGCCAGCTGCGGCAAAAGGCTTCGATTTCAAAGGCAGTTTTCTGCTTGGAATGAACAAACAGGGCATCGGCACCCGCTGCTTCATATCGCGCAGCCCGAAGTAGTGCCTCTGAAAGGCCTGCTCCCGCTACAAAAGCTTCGGTCCGCGCAACGACACAGAAGCCTGGGTTATCTTGTTGGTCTTTTGCCGCCCGTATCATGCCGCAAAATTCGTCAACTTCAGCGAGTTGATGACTTGTGTTTGCGAAAGAATTCCTCTTGGGGAAGGCTTTGTCTTCAATGCAAACGCCCGCTACACCGCGTTTTGAGGCTTTGCGCACAAAGCGGCCAAATATGTTGAAATCGCCGTACCCGCTGTCGGCATCCACGAGGATAGGCGTGTCAACAAACTCAAGCATGGGATCAATCAGGTCGAGCACCTGCGACCAGCTCAATTCGTTCGCGTCCCTCAAGCCCATGGAAGCAGACAGAGTTAAGCTCGACGCCCACAAAGCTTTAAATCCCGCATCATTGGCCAGCTTTGCCGATAGGGCATTGTGCGCTTCCATAATGAAACCGAGGTCAGCTTTATTGAGCAACGCTCGCAGGCTTGCGCCAGGGCTGTGGTTTTGAGGTGTTGAATTTTCGCTCAAAGTGAGTACCGGCTTGTTGCACTTACAGTTTTCATCAGCATACTGCTCTATGTGGCAGCAATTCTTTCTAACGCAGACCAACTCAGTCTGTCATGGCAAATATTGTTTTGTCCCCAGCATTGGCATCACTTTGGAGTGAATGAGTGTGAAATTGCCTGATCTCAGCCCACAACTTTTAAGCCTTGATGGATACGCCACAAAAGCAATGGCTGAAAAAGCAAAAGGCGTTCCCGGTGTCATTAACCTGGCATTCGGAGAACCTGCGTTTGGGCCACCCAGTTCAAGCAAGCAGGCTATCGAAGAAATGGACCTGAACTGGAGCGCATTTCTTGATGCCAGTAAACGCTATGAAAGCAATCGCGGTATGCCGGAGCTGCGCGCGGCAATAGCCAACTATTATGCTCGACGCTACGACCTGCATGTAGACCCTGAAACTGAAGTTTTGATCACCCATGGCGGTGTTGAGGCCATTAGTTTGGCAGCACTGGTGACTACAGACCCAGGTGAGCATGTTTTGATAACCGATCCCAGTTACATGCTGTACTCCCGGGCGTTGCAAACGCTGGGGCGCCGCCCACAGTGCGTTTCACGCCATATTACCGAACACGAATACGCGAACGCTCCCGATTGGAAAGTTGAAGGCGCGCCTAAAGCCCTGATTGTTAATTCACCCGAGAACCCTAGCGGATACGTGTTGAGCGATGCTGACTTCGCCGGGTTGGCCGCCTTTGCAGAGAAAAAAAACCTCTGGCTCATTCATGATGAGGTCTATGACAGCATGGCTTTTGGCCGACCTCATAAGCCTGCGCGTTCGGTGGCTGCACTCAAAGACCGTTCGATCCTGATCAACAGCTTTTCAAAAAAGTATGGAGTACCCGGCTTGCGCATCGGTTGGATGTGCGCGCCAGCGCCCGTTATCGATCTGGCGGCCAAACTGCACGACTATATGTATCTCGGTGTGAACATATTATCAGAGCGGATTGCTTTGCGGCTAATTTCGGACGAAAGCGCAGACACATGGATGGATCAAACGTCAGATATTCTTGGCCAGCGCGCTGCCCGGTTGGTGGATACGCTAACGCAAGACAAAGGCTTTGTCTGGAAACGAAAGCCCCTTGGCAGCATGTTTGCCTTTCCGGATGTTACCGAATTGGCAACCAGACTGGGGGATGGTAACCCTGAAGGTGATGGTCGTACAGTGGCTGACTGGCTGTTGGAGACCCAAAAAGTCGCTACCATCCCAGGCTTTGTTTATGGGCCCACAAGTGCTTCTTGTTTGCGTATGATTTTATGCTGTGATGATGAGACGTTTGAACGAGGGATAGCTGCGCTGGCGTCGGTTTAGGCCCGGGCTTCTGCGATTTTTTTGTCTACCATGGCTGCGAAGGCGTTGCTTATTGCCTTCATGTGTGGTTCCAGGTAGGCGAAATTCTCTGCGTGGTCGAAACTGTGGCGCATTGCAGGGTTTAACTCGAAGATCAATATGGTGCCATCGCTTAGCAGCGTGAAATCGAAGCCAAAAAAGTCCAAGCCGATCAATTCTGGTAGTGATTGCAGAAGCGCATAAGCTTTGTCGCCAATCACACTTGATGGGTCCTTCATAAACTGCTGTTCTTTGTCCAGCATCCATTCATGGCTTGCCATAAAGGTCTTTCGATTGCCGCCATGAACGTTCCAGACTTCGTCGATATGATGCACCACGGGAAATAGTTCACCGTCGATTGCAAACAACCGCATCTTGGTGAAATGTCCGTCGTCAGAACTGCTATCGATAAATTCTATCACATACAGCTCTTCATCGTCGGCATCTGCAATATACGCTTCCAGCGCGCCGCGATGCTCGACCAACTCTGTGGACACTGCAGTATGTGTGCCGGTGCGGCGAATAATGAAGGGATACTCAAAGCCTTCCGCTTCAATGTTTGTGACAAGTTCCGTCGGTGCGATGCCGGCTGATGCAAAACGCATAGTTTTAGGGAAGCGGATGCCATCAAGTCTGTTTAGCCGCTCGTAATTTTCATCGCGTGTGGTTTTGAGCACTTCGGTAGGGTGATTGACCAAACTGACGCGCGGGTTTGCGTCCACAAATTTCTTTAGGGAAAGGAGTGACGATTGCTCCGTATCAGGGTCAGCAATTGTATTGAGCATCAGGTCACAAGGGTCGCTCGGTTTGATCCTGGTTAGATTGTCGCGCGCCACCACATAGTTGGAAACGTCATAGTCATGCATATCCACCAAATACCGGAGCATAAAGTGCCCGCCACTGCGGTAACATTTGAAGCTTCCGTCACTGCGCCTGCCAACTTTGTAGGTGCTTTTATCGTAGCCAGTTACGCACAGAATTGAGCCTTTGGAGGGTTTGTTTTTACTCGTGAGCTCCTGTTCGACAGGATTTTTTGCAAAAAAAGTCTGCAAAAAATCGCGCGCCATTTCGTCACCATTTGAATGGCGGTACAAAGCGGCCAGTCGAGTGTGATCGTCATGATTTGTCGGGTCCTGCTGGACCAATTGCTCATACACTTTCAAGGCAAGCTGCAACCGACCTGCGGCCAGTAATACGGCACCCGTTTGCCGCAGGTCCTCAGTGCTTTTACCTTTAGTCAGCGACTCGTTTCCGACACCTGCCAAGTGGGAGGCAATTTCATAAAGAGTTGCGGCCTCTGCAGATTGCATGGTTCCTGAGAGCATATCTGCATGCCGAAACATCATGGAAATGAGTGTTTCTTTAGCAAGGCCCTCTGGAACCGACGCATCTTTGTCGCGGCGGCCCAGGGCAACAAAAGCTTCTGCCACCTCACGATCAAGGTCCGACGGTTCGTTTTCGTTAGAAGAAGACTTTTTGAAAAAAGGCATTCTGAGGGTTCGCTTCACGCATTATGTACTTCGCGTGCATGCTATGCGGGAGTGGCCCAAACTAGCAAGCGCAACATTTTGCCTATTAAGACGCACAGGCCTGAACAGCGCCATCCAAAGCTTGTAACCATTCTTGGCCATAGCGCTCACTAAACCATTCGCGCATGCCAGCCGTGGCAGAAACAAAGGTTTGCCGTTGTTCTGGAGAAAGGCGATAAATGGTTCCACCCGCATCGGTAAATTCCTGCAAGGCGGCCTGTTCACCAGCCTTCACGATGGTACGAGTTTCCGATTGCAAAGCCCGCAGTCCATTCATTACGGCGCGTTGTTCTTCTGCCGAGAACCGTTGCCAGCGGTCATCAGAAAGCCACCACATTGCAGCCATGTAGGCATGTCCATCCAGCGAAAGATGTTTGATATGCTCATGGAACTTCATGCCAACTATATCTTGAACGCTGTTTTTGGTTCCTTCCACCACCTTGGTAGCCAGCGCTGAATATAGCTCGGACCATGCAATTGGTGTGGCGCTCGCATCAAGCTGTCGCATCATCTCTTGTTGAATTGGAGCTGTAACAGTTCTGAGTTTCAGACCGGCCAGGTCTTCGGCTGACTGGACGGGTGTATCTACTGTTGCGAAATTGCGCCATCCACCAGTATTGGAAATAACTCCCAGGCGAATACCTGTGCCAGCATCCAGCATAGCTGCCCGAAGTCGCGCAGAAAACGGGCCATCCATTACACATTCAGCGACCGCATCTCCGTTAAAGGCATATGGAAGGTCCAGCACCTGAATGGCGCCAAACAAACTACCGGCGCCGCCAGCTGTAGTCATGGTTATTTCTAGTGTTCCGGACTGAAGAGACTCGAGACACTCGCGTGCATTGCCGCAAAATTGGCCAGCTGGAAAAATTTGAACTGTCAGCGCTCCACCGGTCTCACGCTCAACTGTTTCTTTGAACGCAACGGCTCCCGCATAATCTTCATCATCTTTGGAACCCAGGAAAGCAACTTTGATAACTTCGCCTTGCGTGCCACCGAAGCTGAAGGCTAGCCCCACCAAGCACATTGCGACCAGCACGAAGAAAAATACGCGGATAATCTTGGTGCGAAAGTCGTCAGTTTCGGGTTTGCTATCGTTCATCTCGGCCTCACAAAAAACCCAGTAGCCGCGGTATAGTTAGTGAAATTGCAGGGAAATATGTGATCAGGAAAATCACGCCAATCTCCACGGCCAGAAACGGCAGCATTTCCTGGGCGATACGATCCACTTTTTCACCCGAAATTGAGGAAGCGACAAACAACACCAGCCCCATGGGCGGTGTGGCAAGGCCAACGGTGACATTCACACACATCACAATCGCAAAATGCAGGGGTTCAATACCCAGGCCAATGAATATTGGCCCTAGAACCGGTCCCAAAATTAGGATCGCAGGGCCGGCGTCCAGAAACATACCAACAATCAGCAAGAATATATTCACGAGGAACAACAGTAGAAGAATATTATCAGTTATGCCGGTTAAAGCTGTGGCTAACTGCTCTGCCATTCCTGATACCGTGATAATCCAGGCAAAGGTCACGGCAGACCCCACCAGCAGAAGAATGACGCCAGACTGCTGCGCCACGTTTCTGAATATATGCGGCAGGTCGCGTGTGTTCAGCGAGCGCATGAAAAAGAGGCCAACAACAAGGGCATAAAAGGCGGCTACCGCCGCAGCCTCTGTCGGTGTGAAGATGCCGAGGATGATACCACCCAGCAAGATCACGGGCGTTAACAGAGCCAGTATGGTGCTCTTGAACGCATCGGCTCGTTCTCCCCATGTGGCTTTTCTGCTTGCTACGGGGTAATCCCGTGCCTTGGCGATGCGACTGGTCATCAGCATCAAGCCGGCGGCTACCAAAAAGCCGGGCACAATGCCCGCTGCAAATAGGCCACCAACCGACACATTCATGATGAAGGCATATATGATCATGATACCTGACGGCGGAATGATCGGCCCGATGACTGAAGATGCCGCAGTAACTGCAGCCGAAAAGCGTTTTGAGTATCCAGCTTCTTCCATCGCAGGCACCAGCATTTTGCCCAGTGCAGATGTATCGGCAACAGCAGAGCCTGAAAGGCCAGCAAACAGGATGGACGAGAGAATATTGATCTGTGCCAGCCCACCGCGTACATGGCCGATCAAGGATTCGCTGAAGCGAACAATGGCGCGGGTGATGCCGCCGGAATTCATCAGTTCACCGGCCAGAATGAAAAAGGGAACAGCCATCAGGGGAAAGCTGTCCATGCCATTATAAAGTCGGCTGAGAAGAGCACGTACGTACATGGGTTGACCGTCGAGTGTCAGGCTGAGGGCAGGGCCAATAAGCAGCGCGAAAACCACAGGTGCGCCAATCACCATCAGAAGGACAAAGATCCAGAAATACCCAAGGGACATGTCAGCTGTTCCCCTCAGGAATTAAGTAGGATTTCTGCCCATCTAAAAGGGTCATGATGTAACGAATGCTAGTTTCAACGCTTACAAGCATCAGACTCGCAAACGCAATCGGAACAATGCTGTAAAACCAGGCAAGTTCAATCGACAAGGTGGCCGCAAGGGTGGACCTTCCACGGTTCCAGAAGTCGATGCTTTCGACAAAGAAAACATACAGTGCCCAAAGGATAAGCAGATTGATGAAAAGACCGAGCCAGAGGCGAAGTCGCTCACCAAACGGTTCAATGAACATATCGACGGAGACAAAGGCACCGTATCTGTACGCCCAGGGGCTAACAAGAAAAGTTACCCAAACCATCATAACTTTGGCGATTTCCTCACTCCAGCCAAAAGCGTCGTTCAAGATGTAGCGGTAGAAAACTTGTGCCAACACAATCGTAACCATCACAGCCAACAGAACGGCGGCCAGATTGCATCCAACGCGCGCCATTGCGGCGTTCAGTTTGCCAAGCCAATGGACAATTTTCTCAAGGAAGCCCAGCACTATCTCTCCCCAGCTTTGTGCTTATCCGCTTTAAAGGGATAGCGCACCACCAGAGTGGTGCGCCTTTATAGTTGCTCAATAAAGAGTGTGCATGCAAACGCTTAGTTGAAGTTGGCTCGCAGGTTTACACCAAAGTACCGTTCTGCATCACGTGGGATCTGGTACCGGAAGTTGTCGCCGCTATAGGTGGTGACAAAGCTCTCATCAAACAGATTGCGCACAAAGCCGGTGATGAGATACTGACCATCATTCATCGACAGTGTAATGCTGGCGTCAACTTTGTCGTACCCGGGAAGCAGGCTTACCGGTGCGAACGTGCCATCGGTACGTGGCAGAAGCGAATTCTGCTCATCCACACGTGCCCAATTTGCGTTCAAGATGACTTCCGTATCGTCATTTACGGGGATTACATATTCACCGCCAATGTTGAAGTTGAAGTCAGGAGAGAACAGCAAATCCAGTCCAGAGCGATCGGAACAGTTGGCTGGTGGTTGACCAGATAGTGGATCAACCGGGCAGTTGAACTCTTCGATCTGAGCGTCATTAAGGGCAGCGGATGCTGTCAAAGTGAAGTTTGCCGTTGGGTTCCAGAGCACATCCAGTTCGATACCCTTGGTGGAAACATCACCCGCGTTGGTTAGGCGCGTGATGGTAACCCCAGTGGAGTTATCAAAGTTGTTTGCCTGGAAGCCGCTAATTTCAGTGTAATAAGCGGCCAAATTCACAACAATGTCCGAGTCTGCATACTTGTAGCCAACTTCGAAGCTGTCAGAAGACTCCTCGTCGATCGGCAGCTCATCATTGCGACCCATGTTGTAGAACACGTTAAACGCTGGCCCTTTGTAGCCCTGCGCATAAGTGGCATAGAAAACCCCCGAACCCTGTGTGTCATACTGAAGACCAGCCTGAACGGAGAAGTCCGTGTTAGAGCTCTCATTCGAAAAGTCGGTCGCAAACCCACCGGAAGCCTCGCTGAATTGGCTGTTTGGCAATGCAGGTCGAACGCCCACACCCTGGCGACCAAACGGATCTAGGCTCACGCGGCGGTGGTTGAACGACACTGTATCGTCCGTATAGCGAGCACCAACTATCAATGTCAGTTCATCTTCAATCACCTCATAGTGGGCTTGCCCGAAAAGGGCGAAGTTTTCGATGTCCACGCTTGAAAAACCCGTCGCCGCGACAATGTCGTTGGCGTTACAGGTCAGTCCTGGATTGGCGTCCAGGATGGGCTGGTTTTGGCCACCGTTGTTTTGGCAGCTTGCGTTCCGTGTAAAGTCCGCTTCCTGGTCCTGATTGAAGTAATAAAGGCCAACCTGATAAAACAGGCGCTCGCCCTCTGGGCCCGCCAGGCGGATTTCCTGCGAGAACTGATCCCACTCGCGTGTGCCATCATCATGAAGCTGGAAAGGTACACCGAACACCGGTTGGTTTGATGTGCCACCGATAGAGGTGAAATCGCCTTCACGGAATTCTGTGTTCATCCAGTTTCTGTAGGCGGTGATTGACGTCAGTGTAACGTTTTCAAAGTCCTTGTTGATTTCAACAGACCAAGCGTCAGTGTTGTCAATTGTAGTGGTTTCAAAGTCATGATCCACACGGCGTTGGCCAAGATCCAGGTCTGCCACACCGTTGACAATCCCATTGCTGTCCGGCGCAGCCGGCGAAGCAGGGTTGCGACCGCTTGGCAGCACTTCAAGGTCAGCACAGCAATCATCATCTGCTTCCGAGTGTTCGTAAATCGCAAGGATCGAAAGCGTGTCAGATGGCTGGTATTCAACCATCGCGCGCACACCAAACCGGTCATATCCGTTCACAGTACGATTGTTGAATACATTGCGAATATACCCGCCAAACTCCGATTTGGTAACAGTCAGGCTTGCGTTAACATTGTCGGCTAAAGGCCCGGAAACACGCCCGCGAACGCGCCATTCGTTGTCTTCAGCGTACATTGCGTCAACATAACCTTCAAATTCCGGGGTAGGGCGTCTGGTGACGATATTGACCACGCCAGCTGATGCGTTTTTACCAAACAAGGTGCCTTGTGGACCGCGTAACACCTCTAGTCGATCGATGTCATAGAGGTCAGCAAAAGCTTAACCAGACCGCGCAAGCACAACGCCATCAACGACTGTAGACACGCTTGGCTCCGCCGCGCCACTGAATGAAATCGTGCCAATACCGCGGATTGTAATTGCTGAGTTAGCGTTCGTGGTGCCTTTCCTGAAGCTGACAGCAGGAATAAGGGTTTGTAACGACTCAATATTGGGTGCCTGGCTGCGCTCAATTGCCGAAGAACCAAGAACGCTCACTGCGATTGGAACTTCACTTAGGCGTTGCTCGCGTTTTTGCGACGTTACAACAATTTCTTCGAATACTTCATCCACTGAAGCGTCTTGGGCTGCAGTGGGTATCGTCATGGCCAACGCTGCCACACCTGACAACGCTGTCATTTTGATCCGAACTGAAGTGGACATATAAACCTCCGGCTTAAATTATGTTCTGTAGACTCAAAACAATTCGCACGGGAGTTGAAGGCTTTGTGGACGCAAAGCCAAGGGTGGTGGTCTCTCCCCAGACATAACTTTAGGCGCCAAAACGCACAAAAAAAGTTACGACTTCTTAATCTTCCCAACACCTATTGGATAACATTTGTAAAAAAAATGCAACTTATTGTGGGGCGTTAGTGCAAGTTTTGAACTCTGCCCACAAATTTACTTGCAGCATTTTTTGAGCTAGTCATACTGTGCAAGAGAGAGAAAAGACACCGCTGTCATTTGGAGAGACGTGAGAGCAGGTGTGCCAACCAGGGTCCAGCCATGGCAAAGAAAAAAGAATTGCGCCTCCGGCACATGGAGGAAGCACCTTTCTTCGATTTCGTTGAAGAAGAAGATCGCTATTTGTTTACCGGCGAACCAGCCAAATACCGTTTCAATGTTATTGGTACAGGTACAATTGGCCAGGAACATATGAGAGTGACTGAGCTTGAAGGTCGCGCAATCGTGCACGGTTTGTTTGACCTGAGCAAAAAAAGTCTATCGGTGGCGCAACATATATTCAAAGAGCATTCGGACAGAGAACTGTTTACATACGAAACGCTTGAGGAGGCCTGCAGTGACCCTGAGGCAGATGCCCTAATCATTTGCACTCCAAACCACACGCATCTTGATGTGTTAAAAGTTGCGGTTCAGTCCGGGAAGCCAATTTTGCTTGAAAAGCCAATGGCACCCAATCTGCCAGACGCACGCGAGATTGCGAAAATTGCCAAGAGTTATTCAGCGCCCATCCAGGTCGGATTGCAGTATCGCTACAAGGCAACATACGCCGAAGCTATTAAAGAGGTTTTGGCGCGTAAAGTTCTTGGGGACATTAAAACCGTATCGATGGCTGAGCACCGGCCGCCGTTTCTCGACAAAGTTGGTCAGTGGAACAAGTTTTCCGAGAAATCGGGCGGTACCTTGGTGGAGAAATGCTGCCACTATTTTGATTTGATGACCATGTTTGCCGGGGCACGCCCCGCCCGCGTGTTCGCCACTGGTAACCAGGCAGTCAATTTTGTTGACTTTGAAAAAGATGGCAAAAAATCAGATATTCTCGACAATGCGTTTGTCACTGTTGACTATAAAAACGGTGCGACTGGGGCCTTTTCCCTGAATATGTTTTCGCCTTCATTTTATGAAGAGCTGATTGTGATGGGTGATGAAGGCCGACTGAAAGCTTTTGAGGAAATCAATACGCTGCAGGACGATGTTCTGCATACCGGCCTCGACATATTGCACGGCGAGGATGGTATCTCGCGCCGCATTTCGCCGCGCTATATTGACCGCATTGAAACCAGCGGCCACAGCGGCGCCACATACATTGAGCATGCGCGATTTGTTGACCTGATTGATGGCAAAGAAACTGATGCAGCGGACTGCTCCGAAGGACTGCTCGCGATTTTGGTCGGCGCAGCTGCTGAATTATCTGTCACAACCGGCCAACCTGTCGAGATTACGGACCTTATTGATCAGTACGACCTTGAAGAATTCCTGCCGCCGGAAAAATAGGCGGCTAACATGAGAGAAAGACCATGACCAACGCCAACATTAAAAATCAACAAGCGGATTTCCAACAGCAATATGCGGATGGGCCTTTTCCTGCGCTTGTTGTAAACGGTGACGAAGGTTTGGACCTCAATGGCGCAGTAGAGTGGGTAATGTCCGAAAAAAGCCGACTTTTTGAGGCGCTGTCCGATAGTGGTACCGTCCTTTTCAGGGGGTTCCCTCTCAAATCCCCAGAGGATTTTGATGCTTTCATCGGAGCATTTGGAGAGTCGGGGTTTACCTACAAAGAGTCGCTTTCAAATGCGGTGCGTGTCAACCTTACCCCGCGGGTTTTCACCGCCAACGAAGCGCCGCCAGAAGTGGGCATTTATCTGCACCATGAAATGGCTCAAACACCGCTTTATCCATCCAAACTGTATTTTTTCTGCGAAATCGCCGCAGACGAAGGCGGTGAAACTCCTGTTTGTCGTTCGGATGTGTTGCTCGATCGTATGAAAGAAGAAATGCCGGAGTTTGTAGCGAACTGCCGTGACAAGCTCGTGAAATACAGTTTGATTATGCCGTCTGTTGATGATCCGGAATCCGGGCAAGGCAGAGGGTGGCAAAGCACGCTTGGCGTTAATGGCAAAGAAGAGGGCGAAGCCCGCCTTGAAAAGCTTGGCTATAGCTGGCGCTGGCTGGAAGATGGTAGCTTGCTGACCACCACACCAGCACTCCCGGCTATCAAAAAGTCTGCAAATGGCCGCGAAGCCTTCTTCAACCAGTTGATCGCCGCCTTCCTTGGCTGGGCAGATACCAGTCATACAGGCGTGCACAAAATCGCTTTTGGCGATGGCACACCAATGCCTGACGATGCCATGCAGAAGGTATGTGACATGGCTGAAGAGCTGATTGTTGATCTGCCCTGGCAGCCCGGTGATGTTGCTCTCGTGGACAATTACCAAGTGATGCATGGCCGCCGCTCGTTTGTAGGCAAGCGGCGGGTGTTGGCATCACTCATATCTTAGTTGGCCGCTGATCGCCTGAAAAACAGCATATAAGCAGCGGGCACAAAGATCAGTGTAAGTGCAGAGGCGAAAGCCAGTCCAAACATCATCACAGCAGCCAGCGGTGACCACAGTGCCCCTCCAAAGAAATACAGCGGCGCAAGACCAACAACTGTAGTAATCGACGTTAACAGGATTGGTCGCAGCCGTTTCATTCCCGCATTCCGGATGGCCTCGGTGATCTTGGCTTCCTTCATTTCAATATCGATCTGATCAACTAGAACGATGGCATTATTGATGATAATGCCCGCAAGGCTGATGATGCCAAGCATCGCAAAGAAAGACATGGGTTCGCCAGTTACCCACAAACCAACTGGCACACCTACCAAGGCCAATGGCACGGTCATGAAAATCACTGCAGCGCGGCGTAAGGAATTGAACTGGTAAACGACCGCCAGGATCATCAAAAGAAAAGCGAACGGAAGCCCGTTACCCAGCTTGGTATATATGTCGGCCGCGTCTTCAAGCTCACCACCGATATTGACGTTGAAGTCCTCTGGCATTTCCAGTGCGTCCAAACCGGGTTGTATGTGCGCTAGCAGCTCGGCTGCTGGCAATTCGGTACTTTTGCCTGTGATAGTTATGGTGCGGACTTGGTCTTTTCGTCGGATCTGGGAATTCTCTAGCTGCGGCTTAAGCACAGCTAGCTGTTCAAGCGGCGTCAGGTTGTCGCTTCCTTCAGCAGCAGGCAAAATAATGTCCAGGAGATCGCCGATGCTGTTTCTATCCCTTTCAATAGACCGCATCATGATGGGAATTGATTGGTCGGCGTCCCGAAACTCAGAAATTTCAAAACCATCGATATAGGCGCTCAATATCTGCGCCATGTCTTGTGAGCTCAGATTCAGTCTGCGGGCTTTGTCCTGATCAATGTCGATCACAAACTTGACCAGCTTTTCACCCCAGTCATGTTTGTTGTCTTGAATGCCGGGTGCTGTGGCAAATAACTGCTGTACTTCGCCGCCCAACTGCAAAAGGCGTTCAAGATCGCTGCCGGAAATCTCCACTTTGACCAGGCCGGATTCGCTGGCACCCATCGAAAGGCGCTTGATCGTAAACCTGCCTTCAGGCTGGTTTTCAAACAAATGCCGTTTGGCACGCTTTGAAAAGCGGTCTGCTTCTGCAGAGCTGTGTGTATTTACCAGAAAGAAGGCGGTGGCAGGATCCGGGTCCTCCGGGTTGAGGCTGAGATAAAACCTTGGCCCGCCAGAACCAACATAAAGTACGTGGTCCCGCACCTCTGGATTGGTCTCTGCATCTCCGATCCATTTCGAAACATCGCTGGCAATCATCTCGGTTGCAGAGATGTCCGACCCTTTTGGCAAGTCCATGTAAATCAGAACTTCGCCGCGGTCACTGGTAGGGAACATTTCATTTGGAACTGATGAGAATAGCTGCACCGTGCCAAAGATGAGGGCGTAACTGCCGATTATCACCAAGCCGGCGCGCTTCACAGCGGCAGGCAATATGGCCCCGTATGTGCGGGTGAGGGCGTTTTCTTTTTCTTCCTCAGACTTCGGGCCTTCTTCCGACCGACGCCGCAAATAATTGGAAGCAATTAACGGCAGAAAATACATGGATGAAATCCACGACCCGATAAGGGTGAGGGCCACGACCGAACCCAGTGAAAAGGCATACTCACCCTCCGCGCCAACAAGTAGAAAGAAGGGCGTAAAGGCAAAAATGGTCGTGAGAGACGAGATCAGCAGCGGCATTGCGAACTGTTTACCAGCTGCCATCGCAGCGTCATGTCTTCTTGAGCCTTCATCAATGCGCCGCAGAATGTCCTCCACGATCACCACGCCATTGTCGACCAAAAGGCCAAGTGAAATGATCACCGCTGCAATAGAAATTTGCTCAAGCGCGATATCCAAGAGGCTCATGCCAAGTAGGGTAAACATCACTGCAAACGGCACAATTGACGAGATCACAAGCCCGGACCGAATGCCCAAAAATGCCAACACGACCAGAAGCACTACAATGAAGGTTTGCCCCACATTTGAAAGGGTATCCGCAATTGCACGAGTGACGTCGTCGGGTTGGAAAGTTGCAAAACTGAAGGCATATCCAATTGGCGAGTTAGCTTCAAAATCCCGAACTTTTTCTCGAACGTCTCGTCCGACGTCCTGCACGTCAAACGCGGGCTGCATTTGTACTGAAACCACAAGGGCAGGCCTGCCGTTGTAAAAAGCTGGCTGTTCTTTTGGAGAAACAAAGCCGCGTTTTACAGTGACAATGTCATTCAATCTTACGAAATCACCAGAAACTGCGATTTGCGTTAGCATATTTTCGATTTCGTCCACGCTTTTGAAATCACCGCTCGCTTCAAGAAGCACGGAATTACCGTCGGCGTTTAGCTCACCGGCAGGTAAAATGATGTTTTGGGTTTGAAGGTCGTTAATGAGCGTATTGAGTTGGCGGCCAATGGTACCAAAACGGCGCGTGTCGAGCTCGAGCCAGATTCGCTCTTCCTGAACACCTGAGATTTCGACTTTCGACACGCCGTCTACGGTATAAAGCTGCCGCTGCAGTTCTTTTGCCGTCACTTCCATCTCGCGGTACGAAAAACCCTCGGCGGTCATGGCGATGGTGGTGATAGCGACATCCCCAAACTCTGTATTTACGAATGGGCCGCGTGTGCCATCCGGCATTTCACGTTCGACATCACCCATCTTGTCACGCAGTTCCTGCCAAATGGGGTCGAGGTCGGTTACCTAGTCCTTCAGGTTGACATAAATGCGCATGCTGCCCGTTTTCAGGACGGTGTTGATTTCATCCACTTCCTTGATTTCGCGAATTTTCCGTTCAACTTTTTCCGCGATCAGGTTTTCAACGCGCTCGGGTGTCATGCCCGGGTAGCGGGCATCAACAATCGCGGTGCGGATCAGAATTTCAGGGTCTTCCCGTTTAGGGAAATCCACATAAAGAAGAATGCCTGATATCACGAGGGATATCATCAATAGCAGGGTGAAACGGTGTTTGTTCAGCCCCAGTTCCGTGAGGGAGGTCATGTCTGGCCTCCTTAGCGCGAAGCTGGCAGACGGCGAACCTTTTGGCCGTCAGACAAGTAGGAGACACCGGCAGACGCAATTAGCTCTCCGTTCGATAATCCACCTACAACAATGACCAAGTTTTCGCGAATGCCAGCGGTATAAACTGTGCGGCGGCTGACTGTTGAGCTTTCAGGGTCAAATACAAATACCTCTGCCTGTCCACCAACCTCCCGGATGGCTTGCCCTTCCTGAAGTGTTTTGGAGCTCGCTAAAGAAAAGCAATTTAAAGGAACCAGGAAGCCTATATCTCCGTCAACCAAGCCAACGGTGACGGCTACATCCGCAGACATACCGGCCTTGAGGCCGGGCAGTTCCTCTTCGAGCGCCACAACAACTGGAAAGGCAGACACTTGTCCGGCGCGAGAGCCCAATTCTTTGATGCGTCCGCTGACAGTTCGACCATTGAGGTCTGCAATTTCCACTTGGGTCACATCACCGAGGTTCAATTCATTAATGACCGTGGCGGGCACGCTGAATTCAACTTCAAATGCGTTTTCGCTGTATAGGGAAACTACCGTTTGCCCTGCTGCGATGTTCGAAAAGGACCGCACATTGACTTCCGAAATAATGCCATCGAATGGTGCGCGAAGAACTGCTTTCTCAAGCCGCTCATTGGAAATCGCATATTGTTGCAAGGCTTGGTCCGCTTGGGACTCAGCGCTGCGCAAGTTGGTTTGCGAGCTGTCGTACGCAGCCTGCGTTACATTTCCCGTCTCAAGTAATGTAGATTTGCGCTGGAAATCTGTCCGCGCATTTTCAAGTGTCGCTTCCGCTTGTTCCAACGATGCTCGTGCTTGTTGGAGTTCGAGGCGCAGGGTGGTTTCGTCGACCTGAGTTAAAGTGTCGCCTGCTGAAATGCGCTGACCGACTTCGAGATCAACGGCGGCCAGCTGTCCAGAAATTTCGAAAGAAAGAGGCGTTTCATCTGCAGGTTGAACGAGGCTTGGGAATCTGCGTTGCATGTTTTCAGCCTGTGCCGAGACTTCAAAAACGCGTAAGCCCCGCACTGGCGGCTCTTCGGGGGTTTGTTCCGCATCGCTGCACGCTGCCAAAAGCGACGCCAGCCCGGTGACAATTAAAGCTACAAGTATTTTACTTTTGTTCATGTCTATTGTCCCTACCTGAACCATGACCTTCCAACGAAGGCCGCTGTATAAATGCATCCTACATGTCTGTATGACAGTTTTCCATGCGCAGTTGTATGTTGATCAATATAGGGTACCGCAGTCGGGCTTGTTGACGGCGGCTGGTTTGTTCCGGTTGTCCACCACCAAATTTCCTTCTTTCACCACAATGGTAACACCTGAAATGATCGCATTGATATTAGTTGCAGGGTCACCGCGCACGCCGACTATGTCTGCAATATAGCCTTCTGATATTCTACCGAGCTCGTTTTCTCTACCAAGTAACTTGGCACCATTAATTGTTGCTGTTTGAATGGCTTCCTGGTTGCTCATACCTGCGGCTAGGAAGGCGCGAAGCTCGCACGTATTCTCTCCAAAACCGGTCAACACAGCATCAGACCCCATCGCAATGGTGACGCCAGCTTTGTGGGCGGCGCGAACAGTCTCGATGTTGCGTTTGACAAAAGCGTGGAGGTTCTTCTGAATTATTGGCGTATATCCATACTCCGCTGCATGCTGGGCATAGTATCGGTTATGGTCAATTGTCGGCACATAGACAATGTCTTTGTCGCGCATCGCTTCGATCTGGCCAGCGCTGATGCCAACGGGGTGATCCAATGAAGTGACGCCAGCTTCGATGGCGCCGTCAACGGCCTCTGGGCCATAGGAGTGCACGGTAATGCGTTTCCCTGCTGCCTTAGCAGCATCAGCGGCCGCCTTCATTGCGGCCGGTGAATAGTAGGCCTTGCTTGTCAAATCAGACGCGCTGCCTGTTGTGCCAAATATTTTGATCCAGTCAGCGCCAGCTTCAATTCGTTTTTCTGCTGCTGCTTTTAGAAACGCAGGAGATACCTCATCAACCCCTTCTGGCAGCGGGTCATTGAAGGGATGAATTCCAGGACCTGAAGCGAATATGCGCGGGCCGACAATTGCACCACTATTGATCGCATCACGCAGGTCAAAGTCCAGGTTTTGATCTGCGCTGAGGTCACGCACCGTTGTTACACCAGCTCGAAGACTAAGCATTGCATTGCGAATGGACGCCTGAAAGCGTTCTTCCCTGCTCGTTTGGCCGAGTTCGGCCCACGCGTCACCTTGAGGTGCAGATGACAGTCCGTAGGTGATGTGAGTGTGTGCATCGATGATGCCGGGCATGGCGGTTAGGCCGTTGAAGTCTACTATTTCTGCGTCGTAGGTACGGTCCAAAGAAACGCCAACTGCAATAATGTGACGTCCCTTAACAGCAATGTCAGTGGCGGAGAGCGCGACGCCATCGCCATCAATAATGTCATCAAATCGGAGAATTTTCATCTCAGTTGCTTGCGCAATTGAAGAAACAAGCATGATCGTAAGCAGCACGGCCGCCATCTTTGTGGCTGCAAAATTGTTCAACATTTAGTCCTTTTTACAACTATTACGATAACTTTTTGAGCGCCGTTGATGTAAATTCAACACTTCTATGTCTGAGCAGTCTCTACCCAAATGTCGGCTTAAGTATTTTATATTTAAACAATAATCTGGTTGCGAAACAGTTTGTTTTGGTTAATTTCTTCAGTCAGCGGTACTAAACTAAAAATTGCCTGCATTGGGCGCTTGCCCTCTAGGGATGTAGGCGAGGTTGGTATTGTTACTGGAGAATGATGCTCTGTGCAAAAACTAGTCGAGATAATTAAATCGCAGGACACAGACCTATCGGAGGCCGATATTTTTCGGGCGCTTTGTGCAGACGTGCACCATCTTCTAAACGCCGATCTGATTAGCATTTGGTCAATTGAAGATGACGGTGAAGCAATCGTTCGACGTTACGTCTATGAAAATGGTCGAGAGGTGGACCAGGAGCGAGAATCTGAAGTGAAGATTAACCGCAGTGATCACCCTGATTATTTTGCAGAAATTCTATCCAGCATTTATGTTTTGGCACCTAGCGTTCGAGACGACCCGAACCTGGAAAGCCTGCTAGATGACTACTTAAGCCCCCAAGGAGTTCATTCTCTTTTGGACTACATGATTTATCGAAACATGGTGCCTGTCGGGATCATATGTTGCGAAGCTCGCTCTGCACGCTTGTGGGAAATTAGTGATGTGGAAAAAATTCGCGCTTTAACAGTCGCTATGAGTTTTGAGTTCGAGGGTCAGATTTTCCCTATCACTTAAGCTTCCTTTTGCCAAAGTCTGCAGGCAAACTATAACTCATAATAGTCAAAGAGGTTTTCTGGGGAGGGAGCTTTTATGCCGAATAGCGTAACACCGTTGGCCACGGACTGGGTCGAACACTTCACCTACGTGACGCCTGACAAGCTTGCAACAGTTGATCTGGCTAGTGGTCGAACGCAGACATACAAGGAAATGCATGAACGTGTTGGGCGTTTGGCTGGATTTCTAAAAAGCAAAGGCATTGGCCCAGGTGATCGCGTTGGGTTTCTAGCCCTCAACTCCACGGACGTTTTGGACTTGATTATAGCCATTTGGCGGATCGGAGGATCTGCGCTTGCCCTAAACTACCGCCTGACCGCAATAGAACTTGAATACATCATCAACGACGCCGCTCCCAAAGTGCTTGTGTATGACATTGAATTTGCGACTGTCGTTTCTGAAATCAAACCTTTGGTCGAGATTGCTCACTATGTCGAACTGGACGGGGTCGGTGGCCCATCTTCGTTTGAAGTAGGAATTTTAAACAGCTCTCCCGTTTTTACACGTGTTGACCAACCCATCACTGACCAATGCATGCTCATGTATTCGTCTGGCACCACGGGTAGACCAAAAGGGGTCATCATCACCCATGAAATGATCCGTTACTCCCATTTTAACGGCATTGCCCCCTCAAGAGCGACATCAGACGACGTTTGGCTCACAGTCATGCCACAATTCCATATTGGCGGGCTTAATGTCACCAGCTTGCCGGCCATATCTATCGGTGGCACGGCTGTGGTCATGCGCATGTTTGACCCGGAAGCTACACTGGACGCCATCAACGACCCCGATCTTGCCATCACCCATATGCTAGGCGTCCCGGCAATGTTCAATGCCATGCGTTTCTCTCCGAAAGTGGAAACGACAGACTATAGCCGCATGAAGTCAACACTTGCTGGTGGCGCCAGTGTACCAAAGGAACTGGTTGAATGGTGGTACAAAAAGGGACTGCTTATTCAGGATGGATACGGAATGACAGAATCTGCCGCCAGCAACTGCATGACTACCCGGTCCGACGTTCCCCGAATAATCGGCACATCCGGCAAAGCGCTGCAGTTTACCGAAATGATAATTGTTGACGACGATGGCAATGAGGTCCCGAGGGGCGAAGCCGGGGAAATCTGGATGCGCGGTCCCGTTATTACACCTGGTTACTGGAATAACGAGGCAGCAAACGCAGACAGTTTCCAAGATGGATGGTTCAAGTCTGGCGATATCGCCCGACAGGACAATGAAGGCAACTTCATTCTGCAAGACCGCGCCAAAGATATGTATATCTCAGGTGGTGAGAATGTGTATCCCGCTGAAGTAGAAAGCGTGCTTTATGAAATGCAAGAAATACAGGAAGTTGCGGTCATTGGCATGCCGGATGAAAAATGGGGCGAAACAGGGTGTGCCGTTGTTGTTGTCTGCGAGGGACAATCAATTGACATGAAGGCCATGCGCACTCACTGCGATGCGAAACTGGCTCGTTACAAGCATCCAATGCATATGGTGACCATGGATGTTTTGCCGCGCAACGCGACTGGCAAGGTTAAGAAATTTGAACTTCGCGAGATCGTGCCTGAATTGCTGAAGGAGCAAACGTAGATTGGTCGATCATTTCCAGATTGATCGAGGTGGCCAAAACTGGAGCGTTTATGCGGCGCCCGTTAATTCACTTTTGCTTGCCGCAAAACAGCTGGGTGCAGATCAAAGTGCAATATTGGCCGCGATCAACTTGGATGCCGCGGATCTCACTGACCCTGAAAACAGGGTACCTGTTTCAACGTACCTGGCTTTGTTTCGTTCAGTGGAAATTGCTACGGGTTGTCCGGACATTGGTCTTTACGCCGGGCGTATCAGCTATCTTACGGGACTGAACCTTCAGCTTTATATGGCAACGATTTGCCATACCTTTCGCGATTATCTGAACCTGATGCCCAGCGTGCTCAAAATGTGGGGCGATATCGGAGAAGTGAAAATCCAGCCGGAAGGTGCGTTTATCAGGCTTGAGTGGCGCCCACTTGATATTGCGACTACAGCGCAGCGCTTTTTAACAGATGTCATGTTGTCAGCAAGCGCAATGATCGTTGACAGCCTGTGTGCAATGCCCAACCCGGTTCTCAAGGCCGCAGTCTCATATTCAGAACCTGACGACGTTGAGTTGCTCCATAAAATGTTGGGACGGGATATTGAATTCGACGCTCCTGTCAGCTGTTTATATTTTGCGCGCGACAGTCTTCGCCTGCCACTTGTGCAGCAGAATTACCGACGCGCACAGGGAGGTGTGATTCCCTTTGCTGACTTATTTGATGGCAAAGACCCGAGTGACAAGTTTTGGTCGCGGTTGCGTCAATCCATTGTTCGGCTGTTACCCCTTGGAGACCTGTCAGTTAATGCTGTGGCATCAGATATGAATGTTTCCAGCCGTACTTTGCAGCGGCACCTGAACCAACGCGGCACCAGCTTTCGTAACGAGGTCCGTGATATTAGAGCCCAGCTTGCCGTCCGATATCTCAGTGACCCAACAATCACTGTCACCGATACAGCTTTTTTGCTTGGGTACAGTGATCAGGCTACCTTCACCACGGCTTTCAAAATTTGGCATGATCAGGCACCAACCATTTATCGGGAAAAAATTGGATTGGCGTAAAATAAAAATAAAATGGCGGAAAATATCATGAATTTGCGCCATTTTTCACCTATTCTCTCGTTCTGCCATTTGCGGACGGGAGAGAGCTATGGCCCTAGATTTTGACAGTGCGAGGCTGCAAAACCCTTATCTGACAGCTGATCATGACGCTTGGCGCGACCAGCTCAGGCGCTTTATCGATAATGAGATTATGCCTTACGCCGATGAGTGGGATGAGGCTGGACACATCCCGGATGATCTATGGCCAAAAGCAGGCGAGCTGGGACTTTTAGGTCTTGGGTATCCAGAAAAGTACGGCGGTACATCCGAAGGCATCAGCATCTGGCACAAAAACATCGTGAATGAGGAGTTCTCGCGCATTGGTGCAGGTGGCATCCCGGCGTCATTGATGGTGCACGGAATCGGTCTGCCACCCGTCGTGAAGTTTGCACAGGATCACATCAAAGACTTGGTTGTGCCGCCGGTTTTGCGCGGTGAAAAGAACATATCGCTTGGCATTACCGAGCCCGGCGCGGGCTCTGATGTGGCGCAGTTATCGACAACGGCGGCACGAGACGGCGACCATTATGTCGTGAACGGCTCAAAAACCTATATCACCGGTGGAATGCGAGCCGACTGGGTAACCACAGCGGTTCGCACAGGCGGAGAAGGTGCAGCAGGTGTTTCAACCCTTTTGATCCCGACCGGCAGCGATGGTTTCTCCCGCACACCACTCGACAAAAAGCAGGGTTGGTGGGCGTCAGATACTGCTACGCTTTATTTTGATAATGTCCGGGTTCCGGTTGACCATTTGCTTGGGCCTGAAAACCGCGGCTTTGCGGTTATCATGCACAATTTCAATAGTGAACGTATGGCGATGAGTGTTTCGATGGCTGCGTCTGCACGGGTATGTCTTGAGGAGGCGGTGAATTGGGCGCGCGAGCGCAACACCTTCGGCAAGCGTCTCGCTGACCATCAGGTTATCCGCCACAAAATCGCTGAGATGAAAATGCGTATCAACGCGACTGAGGCCTATATCCAAACCCTTTCCAAACAGATTGATGATGGTGTTGAACCAGCAGGGGATATTGCACTCCTTAAGGTGCAGTGCAGCCAGACAATGGAATTCTGCGCCCGCGAAGCGATGCAAATTCTTGGCGGTGCAGGTTACATGCGCGGTAGTCGCGTAGAGCGCATTTACCGCGAAGTGCGCGTCAATGCCATCGGTGGTGGCTCAGAAGAAATCATGCGGGACCTAGCCGCCCGCCAATACGGCCTTTAGGGGGATTTATGAAGCTTTGGCATTGTCATAATGCACGGTCATTGAGGCCGCTATGGGCGCTGGAAGAAATGGGCCTTGAGTATGAGCTCGAAGTCCTCCCGTTTCCGCCACGTATGTTCAAAAAAGAGTTTTTGGGCAAAAACGTACTTGGCACCGTTCCTTATTTTGAGGACGGCGATACCGATATGACAGAGTCGTCCGGCATTTGTCAGTATCTCGTCGAAAAATATCAGCAATATGAATTTGGCGTTAAACCAGATCACCCAGAATACGGCGATTACCTTAACTGGTTATTCCAAAGCGACGCGACGCTTACTTTCCCGCAAACCATCGTGCTGCGCTATACTATGCTGGAACAAGGCGACCGTCGTCTGCCACAAGCTGCGGAAGATTATGCAGCATGGTATATTGCACGTCTGCGCCGTCTTGATGCTCACATAGAGAACCGAGAGTATTTATGTGATGGCCGCTTTACTGTTGCGGACATTGCAGTTGGCTATGCATTACATCTGGGCCAATCGCTCGGCCTAGACGCCAGGTACACCCCTCAAGTCAAAGACTATCTTGCCCGCCTTCAAGCGCGCCCGGCTTTCAAGCGGGCGGCGGCTATCGGCGCGAACCAGAGCCCGTTTAAGTAGGAGACCATTATGCGTTTCACAGAAGAACATAATGCCATCAGGAAAACCGTTTCGCAGTTTGTTGAAAAAGAAATCAACCCGTATGTGGACGAATGGGAGGCCGAAGGCATTTTCCCAGCCCATGAAGTTTTCAAAAAACTGGGTGACCTTGGCATGTTGGGTATTCACAAACCTGTAGAGTATGGTGGGCTTGGCCTGGATTACAGCTACCAGACTGTTTTTGCTGAGGAAATCGGGGCCATTCGTTGCGGTGGCGTGCCCATGGGAATTGGTGTGCAAACCGATATGGCCACGCCTGCGCTCGCGCGTTTTGGCAGTGATGAGCTGAAGCGGGACTTCTTGGCGCCGTCGATTACGGGTGAAGCTGTTTTCTCGATTGGTGTAAGTGAACCGCACGCTGGGTCCGACGTCGCGGCTATCAAAACGACAGCGCGTAAAGACGGCGATGATTATGTCATCAATGGCACCAAAATGTGGATCACCAACTCTACTCAGGCAGACTATCTATGCTTGCTCGTGAATACCAGCGACGACCCCATGCACAAGAACAAATCGCTCGTGATAGTGCCTACCAGTACACCCGGTGTTAGCTTTTCAGAACGGCTTAACAAGCTAGGCATGCGTTCAAGCGACACGACCCAAATATTCTTTGATGATGTGCGCGTGCCACAGCGCTACCGTATTGGTGCTGAGGGCGCTGGCTTCACCTACCAGATGATGCAGTTTCAGGAAGAGCGCGTGTTTGCCGCCGCCAACACCCTCAAGGGGCTCGAGAACAGTATCAATGACACCATCGAATACACACGTGAGCGAAAAGCCTTTGGCCAGTCCATTCTAGATAACCAGGTCGTTCATTTCCGTCTCGCAGAATTGCAAACCGAAGTCGAGATGCTGCGCGCTATTACCTATGATGCAGTTGAGGGGTATATCCACGGTGATGACGTGACGCTCAAAGCTTCCATGGCCAAGCTGAAGGCTGGCCGTCTGGCGCGCGAAGTCAACGACGCCTGCCTCCAATATTGGGGTGGACAGGGCTTTATGTGGGACGCCGGCATCGCCCGTGCTTACCGCGACAGTCGCCTTGGCTCCATAGGAGGCGGTGCCGACGAGGTGATGCTTGGTATCATATGCAAATATATGGGCATCATGCCTGCCCGTGCACGCGGTTAGGGGGGCTGATATGTCTGTTTTGGAAACAAATCTGGATCCTAATTCACCGGCCTATTCGGCAAACCATGAACTCATGAGCGCAGCGGTTGACGAATTCCGTTCAATCGAAAAGCTGGTTATCGAAAAAGCGCAGGAAAAAGCACCACGTTATGCCAAACGGGGTTTTCTATCGCCACGTGAACGCATGAATTTGCTTTTAGATCCGGGTGCACCGTTCCTCGAGCTCTCGACCCTATGCGGTTACAAGCAGCAGGGTGACAAAGACGGCAGCGGCGCTGGCGGCAGCTGTATCACCGGTATCGGTTATGTTTCCGGCGTGCGCGTTATGGTGATGGTTGATGACTTCCTCACCAAAGGCGGCACGATCACCGAACTCGCCGGCAAGAAACGCCGTCGTATGTTGGACCTGTCGCTTGAAAACAAACTTCCCCTGATAACGCTTGCTCAGTCCGGTGGCGGGGATCTCAAGTCTTTAGGTGACTTTTTTGGCCCGTCTGGAGCAGGGTTTGCCATGCAATCCAAACTGTCTGCTGCAGGTATCCCACAAATTACAGTGGTACATGGCAGCGCGACAGCGGGTGGTGCTTATCAACCGGGGCTTTCAGATTATGTTGTCATGATCCGCAAACAATCGACGGTTTATCTTGCTGGTCCGCCACTACTGAAAGCTGCGACCGGCGAGATAGCGACAGACGAAGAAATTGGCGGCGCTGAAATGCATGCTGAGGTCGCGGGTACTGCTGATTATCTTGCGGAAGATGATGCAGATGGCATCCGCATTGCCCGAGAAATTGTTGCAAAACTGGGCTGGGATGACGATCTCCCGAAAAAATTGAAGAAGCCATTTGAGGCACCAATTTATGCAGCGGAAGAGCTTTTGGGCCTTGTACCAACCGACCCTAAAACGCCTTACGATGTGCGCGAGATCATTGCGCGTATTGCCGACCGATCTGATTTCCTCGATTTCAAAGCCGACTTTGACATGGGCACCGTGTGCGGTCAGATGGACATTGAAGGCATGGCGTGTGGCGTGATTGGTAACAATGCGCCGATCACGGCCAAAGGCGCCGCCAAGGCTGCACAGTTTATTCAGCTTTGTGAGCAGGCAGGCACGCCGATTTTGTTTCTGCATAATACAACGGGTTTCCTTGTTGGTACAGAAGCCGAGCAAGCCGGCATCATCAAACATGGTGCAAAACTTATTCAAGCGGTCACCAATGCACGCGTTCCTAAAATCAGTGTTGTGGTGGGCGGTTCTTATGGAGCTGGAAACTACGCCATGTGTGGGCGCGGCATGGACCCGCGATTTATGTTTGCGTGGCCGCGATCTGTGGTGTCCGTGATGGGCCCCGCGCAGGCGGGCAGCGTAATGCGCCAGGTTGGTGAGGCAAAAATGGCTCGCCACGGTGCTGTTAATCATGACCTCTTGGACGCCATGGAAAAAGATGTGGTGGACACGATGGAAGCGAAATCCCGTGCCCTCGCCAACACGGCGCGCCTCTGGGATGACGGCATGATCGACCCGCGTGACACCCGCGCCATTGTCGCCTTTACGCTTTCTGTATGTCGCGAAGCGGACCGTCGAAAGCTGAATGCGAACAGCTTCGGCGTCGCGCGTTTGTAGGGAGCTCATAATGGATTTACCAACGTGTGAAACACTTCTGCTCGAACTGGAAGGTGGTGTGCTGAACATCACCCTAAGCCGGCCAGAGAAGCGCAACGCGATGAACGACACGCTTGTACAGGAAATGCGCAGCGTGTTTGCCGCGATTAAGGATGATCGCGAAGTGCGTGCCGTTGTGATGCGAGGTGCAGATGGGAACTTCTGTTCTGGTGGTGATATCTCCGGCATGAATACACGGTCTGCCCCCGGAACCGACGCCAAGTCCGTGATGTGGGAATTCAATCGTAGTTTTGGCCGGATGATCACGGAAGTGAATGCGGCACCGCAAGTTGTGATCTGCTGCCTGGAAGGTGCTGTACTAGGCGGCGGATTTGGTCTCGCCTGCATTTCGGATGTCGCCATCGCCGACAAGAATGCAAAATTTGGCATGCCGGAAACAGGTCTTGGTATCATCCCGGCTCAGATCGCCCCATTTGTAGTGAAGCGCATTGGCCTGACGCAGGCTCGCAAGCTGGCGCTTCTCGGTGACTGGGTGAATGGTGAAAAAGCCGAGGCGCTTGGTCTTGTTCACGTTGTGACGGGTGGTGAAGGCGCTATGCAGTCCGCACTGGATAAGGTGCTGGCCGGTGTTCGCCGCACAGCGCCTGGTGCCAACGCCCTCACCAAAAAGTTGCTGCTTGCTGTAAGTGAAATGGAGCATGAGTCCATGCTTGATCAGGCCGCTGACTGGTTCGCTGAAGCGCTGGGAAGCGAAGAAGGGGCCGAGGGCACCAAAGCCTTTATCGAAAAACGCAAACCCAACTGGGCGGAGGGCTGAACCATGGAAAAAATCCTTATTGCTAACCGCGGTGAAATAGCCGTGCGCGTGTTGAAAACGGCAAAAGCACAGGGCTACCGGACTGTAGCAGTCTTCAGTGAAGCAGACGCGGACGCCTTGCATGTCTCTCTTGCCGACGAAGCAGTTTGCATTGGTCCAGCCCCTGTAGGGGAAAGCTACTTGTCGATTGAAAAAATCATCGACGCAGCCAAGCGCACGGAAGCTGACGGCATTCACCCAGGCTATGGATTCCTCTCTGAAAACACTGCCTTTGCAAAAGCCTGTTCGGACGCTGGCATGGCTTTCATTGGTCCGTCAGCAGACGCTATTGAACTAATGGGCAGCAAACGTCTGTCCAAGCTCGCCATGATTGACGCGGGTGTGCCCTGCGTTCCGGGATACAGCGGCGCCGATCAGAGTTTGGACACGCTAAGATCAGAAGCAGAAAAAATCGGTTATCCCTTGATGATCAAAGCGTCAGCAGGTGGTGGTGGCCGAGGCATGCGGCTTGTGAATAGCGCTGCAGATTTTGTGGCAAGCGTTGAGACCGCGCGCTCGGAAGCAGAAAATGCTTTTGGCAGCGGGGAACTTATTCTCGAAAAAGCGGTGCTTGAACCTCGTCACATTGAAGTGCAGGTATTTGGTGATATGCACGGTAATGTGGTGCATTTGTTTGAGCGGGATTGCTCCATCCAGCGGCGCCATCAGAAAGTCGTAGAGGAGGCACCGAGCCCCTTCATGACCGATGATCTACGTGCGGTGATGACAGAGGCGGCCATTAATGCAGCCAAAGCCTGTAACTATGTTGGGGCAGGTACCGTCGAATTCTTGGTTGATAAAGACCGCAACTTCTATTTCTTGGAGATGAACACCCGGTTGCAAGTTGAGCACCCAGTTACGGAGCTTGTTACCGGCCAGGACCTCGTCGCCTGGCAGCTGGCAGTGGCAGAAGGAGAACCACTACCTCTTAGCCAGGATGAAATTAAGCTTTCAGGACATGCCATCGAAGTTCGCCTGTATGCAGAGGATCCAGTGAATGGTTATTTGCCGCAGACGGGCAGAATTCATCACTGGTCCGTACCGGAAAGTGAGGGCGTGAGGGTCGACCATAGTGTTCGAACCGGCCAGATCGTTAGCGCGCATTATGACCCTATGCTCGCAAAAATCATGGCGGCGGGGGACACGCGGTCGATAGCTTTGCGGCGTCTAAAGTCTGCACTAGATGATACGTCTCTGATGGGATTTGCTCACAATCGCGCGTTTCTGCGGGAAGTGATTTCATGTGATGCATTCTCCAGCGGTAATGCAACAACAGCGTTCCTCGAAGAAAATCCCTCAAAGGTGCTGGTCGCCGAACCAACCGTAGATGCGTTGGCAAAAGCTGCTGTGATAATGTTTGTACAAGGCCGCGATGGCGGCGCTGGTTGGCAGAGTGCAGCAGGCTTCAGCTCTCAATTCTTGTTTGAAACGCCAGAGGGTCGCAAAGCAGTTGCTGTATTGCGTCATGGCAAGCAATTCAGCGTGACAGTGGGTGAAGAAACAACTGAATTCTTAGATGTCAAAGTCGGTGAAAATAGCTGCGAACTTATACACGAAGGCGTTCTCCAACGGTTTGCTTTTGCGCAAGACGGCGAAACAGTTTTTCTGGATGAACCATTGGGCCATTTTGTACTCCGCAACTTGTCGCACGAACCTGCGCTCGCCGGTGCTGGGGCGGCAGACGGCAAAGTGAAGGCTCCGATGGATGGGGCCGTGGTCGATATCAAAGTTTCTGTTGGTGATGCGGTGTCAAAAGGCGACACGCTTCTTGTTATGGAGGCGATGAAAATGGAACATGCCCTCAAAGCTGGCTCTGATGGTGTAGTTGAAAGGGTCAGTGCGGTCAGTGGTGACCAGGTCAAAAGTAAGCAAGTGCTGATTAGCATCACTTCAGACGTGGAGGGGGAGTAATGCCGGACAAAATAGTTCGAATAGGTGGCGCGTCTGCCTTCTACGGCGACAGCCAATTGGCTGCACGTCAGCTGGTAGACAAAGGCGAGGTGAATTATCTCGTTTTTGACTATCTAGCTGAGGTTACCATGGCCATTCTTGCGCGCGCCCACATGCGCGACCCGCAATTTGGCTATGCGGTCGATTTTGTTACTGTCGCTATGAAGGATGTGCTGGCGGACTGCGCTAAAAAAGGCATCAAGATTGTTGCCAACGCGGGCGGCGTGAATGTGCCGGGTTGCATTGCAGCCCTTGAGGCGCTGTGCGAGGCCCAAGGCCTTAATCTCACCGTGGCTGGTGTCTACGGCGATGACATCTCAGACCGCGCGGGTGAGTTTGCAGGCGACGCCATGTCGGATATGGATACTGGAAAGCCGTTGCCCGATAAGCTTGCCAGTGCCAATGCCTATCTCGGTGCGCAACCGATCGCGGACGCACTGGCGGCAGGGGCCAATGTGGTTGTAACAGGCAGAGTGGTTGATAGTGCTCTTGTGCTTGGGCCGCTTATCCACGAATTCGGATGGTCGATGACCGAATATGACAAGCTGGCGCAAGGCTCACTCGCTGGGCACGTGCTTGAATGCGGTGCTCAGTGTGCTGGCGGCAATTTCACGGATTGGCACTTGGTACCAGACTATGCGGATATCAGCTATCCGGTCGCTGAAATTGATGCGAATGGTGATTTTATCGTCGGCATCCCGCCTGAAACAGGCGGTCTCGTCAGTCGCGGGTCTGTGGGAGAGCAAATTCTCTATGAAATTGGAGATCCGGCCAACTATTTGCTGCCTGACGTGGCGTGCGATTTCACAGGCGTAACTCTTGATGAAGTCGGTGAAAATCGCGTTCGAGTGTCGGGCGCCAAGGGGCGCGCGCCCGGACCTGACTATAAAGTTTGTGCTACTTATGTAGACGGTTTCCGCCTTATGGGATGCTACTTCCTGGCGGGCCCCAGAAGCGCTGACAAAGCGCGTGCGGGCTCAGACGCCTGGATCAGAAGGGTGCGCAAGGCTTTCGATGAGCGCGGTATTCCGGATTTTCGGGACGTGTCCATCGAGGTTGTTGGCGCTGAGGCAGTTTATGGGCCGCATGGGCAGGCAAACGATACGCGCGAGGTAATGTGCAAGTTTGGTCTTCATCATGATGACCCGAAAGCACTGGCATTTGCGTCAGCCGAGCTTGCGTACCTTGGAACGTCGGGCACGCCGGGAATGAGCGGCCTTGGTGGTGGCCGTGTCAAACCGCAACCTCTGATGCGGATACACTCAGGGCTTATTCCAAAAACAGATGTGCCCGTCAAAGTGCAGGTAGGGGGCTCTGTCATTTCGGACGAACCTTATGATGTAGAAGAAACATCCAATCTCGCAAATGGGCCCGCCATGCCTGTATCGGCTGCAGAGGTTCAAACAGATTGGGTAGAAGTACCTCTGGAAGTGCTGTGTTACGCCCGCAGTGGAGACAAAGGTGATAAAGCCAATGTGGGCTTGATGGTTCGGGATGATAAGTTTCTTCCAATTGTCGAAGGACAAGTGACGGCCGAAGCAGTTGCCGAGTATTTTGCTCATCTTGTTGATGGTACTGTGTCGCGATACGCTATGCCGGGTTTTGGCGCTTATAATTTTTTGCTGACAGAGGCGCTTGGGGGCGGTGCAGCCGCTTCCATTCGCATGGACAGTCAGGGCAAGGCCTATGGACAAATGTTACTGTCGATGCCGGTAAAGGTGCCTTCTGACTGGAAGCTTGCATAACCTTATTGGCTTGACGTGGCACTTTGTTCTGCAAGAACAAGATACCGTTTGGTGGTGCCTGGGTCCAAACCGTTGAACGGCCAACAGGTGATCAGCATGATCTGACCAGGTGCAGGGGGCAATAAAGTCCCCTCTCGCACGTCAAAAATGCGGGTGTCGGTAACTTCGTAATTGTGCGCAGTTCCAACAACTTGATAGCCAATCTTGTCACCGGTTTTGACATGTTTTAGCACGGCGAAGTGCGTATCCCGGTGGCCTGAAAGCACAATTGGGCCATTTGCATCATACTCTTCGTGTCGCCCGGCACCAAAGGCCATGGCCTGGTTGGTGGCTCGGTCCAGGATGTGGACTTCTTCGCCAAGCAAAAAGAGTTTCCCAATTACGTTAAAGTCGGCCCATGACCAGGGTTTCGCAGGTGTGCTATCCGTCTGTGCATGGCTGAAGGCTCTGTCCATTAAGCTATAAGCGAGCTCCGCCTTAACAGGAATCCATAATCCCTTAGCGAGCAAAACCGCGCCAGAAAGCGCGGTTGCAATGGCAGTCGTTCGAAGTCGTGTCACACCACCACCTTGCGGCGACGAGTTGAAATGAGCAACAGTGTTGAAGTGAGCAACAGGAGGGTCCCCAGCATCAGGTAAATTTTCATGGGTGAGGCTGTTCCCCTTGGGCGGACAGCTAGTTGCTCAACGGACAGTTTGGGTGTTGCCAACAAGCCGCGTGTGATCGTCATACGCTTACGCTGCGCCCAGTCCATACCTGCTGGCAGGTTTTGGCGGACTTCACGTTTGAACAATGGATCATTTATTGGACGCACAGACTGTTTTTCGACGGCCACCAGGCTCGTAAAATCGCTCACTAAATGATAGTCTAGCGCGAGCTTGGTCACCTGAGCACGTTTTGCGTCCATAGCGTCCTGACCGTGCTGTCCAACAAAACTACGATTCACGGACCGAATTTTGCGCCGCGCCCAAAGGTTGGCAATGCCAGCAGAATTGCCACCCTTTGCAGCAGGCACTTCCATTGACCAAGGCATGCCGCCTTTGGTGCCGGTCACTACCAATTGATCGGTGTCCAAGTCGCCCTTCAGAGCAACTACAATGGGCTCGCCGGCGTAGAGGTCTGGCAGACTAACGGGTGCCATATCAATGCCTTCTGGCAGGCCGGAAACGTCAAGACCAGTGATCTGCGGTTTCTCGATTTTGGCAAAAAGCCCGGCCATTGCTGTCATAACGTCGTCTTGCATGGCAATGTTGACGTAGGTGCCCCGACCAAAATGAGCGGCCTCGCTCATAAAATGACTATTGGGCGCACTGCCGATGCCGACTGTGAACAGGCGGGCAGACCCCAGGTTCTGTTTGATCTGTGCCATCAGCGCGGCCTCGTTGCCAACGGCACCATCGGTGACAAAAATAACCTGCCGGATTTTTTGAGATGGGGTTTCTGATGATGGTAGTGCGAGGGAAAGGGCGTCACTCATTTCAGTGCCGCCATCGGCTTGCACATTGCCAATAAAGTCCAACGCTGTGTCAATGGTCCAGTCTGTTACTGGTTGGCTTTTTGGGAACAAAGCTTGAGCAAAACTATCGAAAGCGATGAGGTTGAAGCTGTCCTTGGATGTCAGTCGCATGACCGCGCGCCTGACGGCCGCCTTGGCTTGCCTGATGGCTTGACCACCCATTGACCCGGACTTGTCCAGCACAATGATCAGCTCACGCGCAGGCACGTCTTGCTGACCATTTGTTTCTGTTGGCGGCGTCAGCATGACAAGATGGTGTTTGCCGGCATCCGTGCTTTCTTCAAAAACGCCGATTTGTGGTGCAGTATTGGCTTTAGGGATCCAGCGCAGGACAAAATCCCGGTCCGCTGGTACCGCGTCGTCTGAGAGCCTAATTTGTACGCCGCCCTCTAGATCAATTACAGATACATCATGGCTTGGGCTATCCACTTGGGCGAGTTCAAATCCAGGGGCCAGCGCAACAGAAAGTGAAACGGGGTTGTGGCCATATTTGGCGCCGTCTATCCATGCAGGGTTCAATTTGCTGCCATCCGGCACCTGGTCGGTGTCAAAACCCCATCCGGCGCGCGCTTGAAAGTCATCCAGCGGTACGCCGGGGTTGTAGCGAGGGCGCACCACCATCGGAAATCGTAACTCAAAGACATTGTCGCGGGGTTCGATCAGATCTTGATATTCGATCACTATTTTGATCGTTTCGCCCGGCCCAATATTGGCGATACGCGTTGAGAAGATGTTAGGGCGACGCTGAACGACGAGGCTTGCACGCTTTCCTTCA
The DNA here is from genome assembly GCA_963921265.3 of Kordiimonas sp. Classification (GTDB taxonomy): domain Bacteria; phylum Pseudomonadota; class Alphaproteobacteria; order Sphingomonadales; family Kordiimonadaceae; genus Kordiimonas. The sequence continues at coordinate 1,184,646 of OZ001196.2, read as the reverse complement.
TCTCGTGCTTTTTCAAAGGTACGCTTGGCGTCTTCTTTTTCTTTAATCTCTCCTTCGATGGTGCGGTCACCCACTTGCATCTTCAGAACGTCAATCGCGGAACCCTTGGGAAGGGGATAGGTGTAAATGCCCTCAACCCATGCGTCCCCTGTGTTCTCAAAATACTGTGTGACTCGTGTGCGAACTATTGGCCCAGAAACTGACATATCAACATCAGCCTTGAGCGTTGGTGCGGCAACCACACGGCCTGGTTTTTCAGTAGCGAAATAAAGGCCACCGGGTTCGACGCTGTTCACATCATAGGTGGGGTTTGCGTGAGCGCTTAGGGAGAGGACAAAAACAATAAAGAAAGAACGAATTACAGGCATGGGGAGTCCTTGGGCGGGAGTTTCAGTTGCACCCCTGATAAAAGCCAAGCATGGCAAGCCCATGCCGGAACCTTGCCGAAGCAGCGGAATTGTTGCGGTGAAATTATGGCAGCCTTGAGCGAGTTGATTTTCCAGCCATTTTATGGCTGGCTGTCCCCATGACCGAAAAAGTACCATACCCAACGGACCAGGAAACACTCGATGCGGAATATTCCCCAAGCCGGTTGGTCGAGAGCCTGCAGGACTATCTGGATGAATATGCAGCTCGAAGTGCGCAAACACCAGCCGAGGTGCTCGAAAACGCAAAGCTAAGCTTAAAATATGGCCCGCATGAGCGCCAGTTTCTTGACTTTTATCCAGCCAAAAGTGGTCCCATGGGCAGACAAGAGCCAAGGCCGATCATTATTTTTATTCACGGTGGGTTTTGGTCGGCCCTCGATGGCACACAATTCAGATTTCCAGCGTTTTGTTTAAACGAAGCGGGAGTGCATTATACCGCACTTACTTATCGACTGGCACCTCACGCGACAATCACCGAAATTGTTGATGATGCGCGGACTGCGGTGCGCTGGCTTATCGGCAAGTCCAGTAGCTTAGATATAGACCCGGACCACATCATTCTTGTTGGGCATTCTGCGGGTGCTCATTTGGCAGCGATGGTGATGACGGATGAGAGTGCGCCTCAGCTGTCAGGGGTCGTTTTGCTCAGCGGTGTTTATGACTTGGGCCCAGTGCAAAAAAGCTATGTAAACGCTGACGCGAAAATGAGCGAGGCAGAGGCGCGCGCCCTGAGCCCTAATTTGCAAAGACCGAAAACACAGTGCCCGGTTCATCTTTATGTTGGCGACATTGAAACAGATGAATTCAAACGTCAGTCTGAGCTGTTGTATGAGGCGTGGAAGCCCTATTGCTCCGAAATGACGCTTCAAGTCGCGGGCGCAACAGACCATTTCGATATCCTGTTTGCCTTGCAGATACCTGGCTCAAATTTATTTCTTCGCCTTCTTGAATGCGCAGGAAGACGTAAACGCACCTTCGATCGCAAGTCTTTTGAGGAGATGGACAGGCTGGATCAAAACAACTGCCATCGCACAAAGTTCCATTTGCCAGATGGGGTTATCTATCTGGATGGGAATTCGTTAGGTGCGCTACCTAAAGCCGCCCCTGCCAGGGTTGCCAAAGTGGTGGAAGAGGAGTGGGGCAACGGTTTGATCCGCAGCTGGGGTGAAGCCGACTGGTACAGCAAACCGCTTGTGCTTGGCGACCGGATCGGCAACCTTATTGGTGCCGCGTCCGGCCAAACCGTCGTGACAGACAGCATTTCCGTCAATCTCTTCAAACTGGTATGTTCTGCTCTTGAAATGCGCCCTGGGCGGCGAACGCTTATCACTGAAGAAAATAATTTTCCGTCTGATATTTATGTGCTTCAGGGCATTGAGCGCTTTTGGCCGGGTGTAGACCTGAAATTGGTCGGTCGCGATGGTTCGCTTGAAGACCTGTTGGATGATACCGTCGCTGCGGTTGTTATCACCGGCGTTGATTTCAAGACAGGGGCCAGTCATGACATGGCAAGCGTCACTTCACAGGTTCAAGGGTCTGGTGCATTAATGATCTGGGATTTGGCACACAGTGCAGGGGCTTTGCCGGTGAAGCTGGATGAAATTGGCGCTGATATGGCGGTTGGCTGTACCTACAAATATCTGAATGCTGGCCCGGGCGCTCCTGCCTTTTTATATGTTGCGGAGCGCCACCACGAAGAGGCTCAAAACCCGATCAGCGGGTGGTTTGGTCACAAGGACCCGTTTGCTTTTTGCACTGACTATGAACCTTCTGACAACATACGCCAGTTTTTGGCTGGCACACCGCCGATTGTTAGCCTGGCTGCACTCGAATGTTCGCTCGATGTCTGGGAAAGCGTGAACTTGACCAGCCTGCGTGCAAAAAGCATGAAAATGAGTGACCTGTTCATTGAAATGATAGAAGCGCTTGACCCCGAATATGGTTTTGAACTGGCATCTCCTCGGCGTGCGGACAAGCGCGGTAGCCAGGTCTCGTTCAGGCACCCCGATGGTCTCGCCATCATGCGTGCACTGATAGCGCGGGGTGTGATTGGGGACTTTCGGGCGCCGGATATTCTTCGGTTTGGATTTACGCCGCTTACTCTCAGTTTTGTTGAGGTGTGGCAGGCGTTGCAAATTCTTGATGATATTATGAAAAACGAGACCTGGCGGGAGGTGAGTGGCGCGCGTGGCCAGGAAGTTACGTGAGCCCGCTTATTCCGTCAGAGCTATGTTGATTCAGCGCTATTGGATCGTTAGTCTTTCCTGCCAGTGGGGAGATTTTTGTGGCGCTTGAGCTCCAATCAGTTAGCAAAACCGTTGATGGTGAGGCGCACATTTCTGATGTGACGATGCGCTGTAATCCCGGTGAATTCAATGTCCTGTTGGGGCCAACGCTTGCGGGTAAAACCAGTCTTTTACGATTAATGGCAGGCCTTGATGAACCCAGTATGGGTAAAATCCTGATGAGCGGTAGTGATGTGACAGGTTTGTCCGTACGCAAACGCGATGTGGCATTTGTTTATCAACAGTTTATCAATTACCCAGGATTCAGTGTTTTTGACAATATCGCATCTCCCTTGAAGGTCGCTAAAATTTCCAGGGATGAAATTGAATCGCGCGTCGAAAAGGTCGCCGACATGCTGGGGCTCACGCCTTTTCTTCAGCGCAAACCACTTGAGTTGTCGGGTGGACAGCAACAGCGGGTCGCGCTAGGTCGCGCGCTCGCCCGCGAAGCAGAGCTTGTATTGCTGGATGAGCCACTGGCAAACCTTGACTATAAACTGCGCGAGGAACTGCGTGCCGAACTACCCAAACTGTTTGGCAACACAGGCAGCACAGTTGTTTATGCGACGTCCGAACCAGAGGAGGCATTGCTTCTGGGCGGGCAGGTCGTTGTGCTGCATGAAGGCAAAGTGCAACAAGCCGGAGCGACGCTTGACGTCTATAACAATCCTGCATCCCTTCAGGCAGCAGCGACTTTTGCCGATCCACCGCTGAATATACTTCCTGCAACAAAGTCTGGCGCGGCTGAAGTCATTTCACAAGCGGGTGATGTCAAATTCAAGGTGAACGGCAATGCGAGTGCAGTTGCTGACGGCGCCATGTGCACTATTGGTTTTCGGCCGCATCAACTGGGTTTGGCGCCCTTAAGTGATAGGGATGTTGAGCTAAAAGGTATAGTAACGCTCACCGAGATCACCGGTTCTGAGAGCTTCATCCATGTTGAGGCATTGGGTGAACGCTGGACAGCACTTGCCCATGGTATTCATTCGCCAAGTGTGGGTAGCGAAATTTCTTTGTTTATTGACCCGCAAACCGCCTTTGTGTTTGCCGGGGAGGTGAGAAATGGCTGAGATTCACCTCAAAAACATCGCACACGCTTACGTGCCGGGGGAATACGCCCTAAAACCAATGGACCATATATGGGAAGATGGCAGTGCATATGCCCTTTTGGGGCCGTCGGGCTGCGGAAAAACAACGCTTCTCAATATTATTTCCGGGCTTTTGAGGCCCTCTGAGGGGCAAGTGCTTTTTGACGGCGAGGACGTCACAAATGCTGACACAGCGCATCGGAACATCGCTCAGGTTTTCCAGTTCCCCGTTATCTACGATACGATGACGGTGAGGGAAAACCTTGCTTTTCCATTGAAGAACAGGGGCATGGCGCCAGCGGACATCAATCGTCGGGTTGAAGAAGTGGCCATGCTTCTGGACATCTCGGACCGTTTGAACGCGCGGGCAACTGGCCTTACTGCGGATGCCAAGCAAATAATCTCACTCGGCCGGGGACTTGTACGCACAGACGTTAATGCCATTTTGTTCGACGAGCCGCTGACGGTCATTGACCCACACCTGAAGTGGCAAATCCGGTCCAAGCTGAAGGACCTGCATCGCCAGTTCAATCACACCATGGTCTATGTCACCCATGACCAAACGGAAGCCCTGACATTTGCCGACAAGGTGGTGGTCATGAATGCTGGTGAAGTGCTGCAAGTTGGCACACCCGAAGAATTGTTCGAGCGACCTGCCCACACATTTGTCGGATATTTTATCGGGTCACCCGGTATGAATTTTCTGGATGTTGAACTTGACGGAGCACGGGCAGTGGTTGGTGATCAACCCATTAACTTGCCGCATGCGCCAGCCACCGGGAAAGACATCCAACTTGGTATTCGCCCAGAGTTTCTTGCTTTCGCGGACGATGGAATCAAGTGTCAGATAACCAGTGTTGAAGATGTAGGGCGGCATAGAATTGCCCATGTTTCCATCTCTGGCCAACCGGCCAAAGTTCTGGTGCCAGCGGGTAACTCTTTACCCAGTGAAGGCGCCACCCTCAGTTTCGACCCGGACCACATGCTTCTTTACCGTGGCGGCTACCTTGAGGAGTCGTTACGCTAATGCAACGAACGAAAAATCAGAAAGCTTGGTTCCTTGTTTTGCCAGTGTTTTTGCTGGTTGCCTTTTCGGCCATCATTCCCTTGATGACGGTGGTCAACTATTCTGTGCAGGACAGTTTTGGTAATAACGAGTTTTTCTGGGTTGGCAGCGAGTGGTTTGTTGAAGTCTTGAATTCAGACCGTCTGCATGACGCATTTGGCCGGCAGCTTATGTTTTCCGGTGTTATCCTCGCGATTGAAATTCCGCTTGGAATCTGGATTGCACTGCAGATGCCCAAAAAAGGCTGGGCGGTTTCAGCTTGCCTTGTTCTGATGGCACTACCGCTTCTTATTCCATGGAATGTAGTGGGCACGATCTGGCAAATTTTTGCCCGTGAGGATATTGGCCTGTTGGGGCACACGTTGGCCGCCATGGGCGTAGATTATAACTATACGCAAGACCCGCTGTCGGCCTGGATTACGGTCGTGGTTATGGACGTTTGGCACTGGACGAGCCTTGTTGTTCTGTTGTGCTACGCTGGCCTCTCCTCAATCCCGGACGCTTATTACCAAGCGGCGAAAATTGATGGTGCCAATGAATGGGCGGTGTTCCGCCATATTCAACTGCCGAAGATGAAACGGGTGCTCACAATCGCGGTTCTGCTCCGGTTCATGGACAGTTTCATGATCTACACCGAACCATTTGTTGTTACCGGTGGGGGGCCCGGCAACGCAACCACTTTCCTGTCTATTGATCTGGTGAAAATGGCGATTGGTCAGTTTGACGTAGGGCCGGCTGCGGCCTTTTCCATTGTCTATTTCCTCGTGGTGCTGCTCGTTAGTTGGGTGTTTTACACAGTGGTGACTGCCAGCGATGCGGAGGGTCAGCAATGAGCAAGCTCCGCCTTACGCCGATTCTTTACATCGTGTTCCTGATGGTGCCCATTTATTGGCTGTTGACCATGTCGCTGAAGACCAATGCAGAGATTTTGGGCGGATTCTCCCTGTGGCCCAAAGACCCGACGTTTGAAAATTTTCGTACGATCCTGACCGATGCCAGCTGGTACTCGGGCTATATAAATTCCACGATTTATGTGGTTTTGAACACAATCATTTCGATCACAGTTGCGCTGCCGGCCGCCTATGCGTTTTCACGCTATCGCTTCCTGGGTGACAAGCATATGTTCTTCTGGTTGCTCAGCAACCGAATGGCCCCACCAGCTGTGTTTGTGCTGCCGTTTTTCCAGCTTTACAGCTCGATCGGCCTCTTTGACACGCACATTGCTGTTGCATTGGCGCATTGTCTTTTTAATGTGCCGCTTGCTGTGTGGATTCTTGAGGGCTTTATGTCCGGCGTGCCCAAGGAAATAGACGAAACAGCGCAAATTGATGGCTATAGTTTCCCGGCTTTCTTCACCCGTATTTTCATGCCGCTCATCGCAAGTGGTATTGGCGTTGCTGCTTTCTTTTGCTTCATGTTCAGCTGGGTCGAGCTTCTGATCGCGCGCACACTCACCAGCGTGGATGCCAAACCCATCGCAGCCGTGATGACACGCACAGTATCTGCTTCGGGCCTCGATTGGGGCGTGCTGGCGGCCGCAGGTGTGCTCACCATCGTGCCTGGTGCTATCGTCATCTGGTTTGTGCGCAACCATATCGCCAAGGGCTTTGCCCTTGGAAGAGTATAGGGAGGCCGCCCATGGATCTCGCCTGGATGGGATGGACACCTTTCACCGCAACTTTTTTTGCGGTCATCGCGTCTTTCTTGATTGCCATGACAGTGTGGGAAATTGCGCGCCCTGGCGGCGCCCCCAGAAAGGGAGTTTTGGGGTTCACCTCTACCCGCGGCGACCGCTTGTTCGTTACGCTGTTGGGCAGTGCATTTATCCATCTGGGCTATTTGTATTTTGGTGGCGCGGACCTTTGGTGGGCTCTTGGCCTTTCGGCTGTGTACGGTCTTGTTGTTTTTCGTTGGGTTTAGCCCATCTTAATGGCAGAGCCGCGATGATGTTAGCGGCATATCGGGAGGGAAATCATGAAGTCACTATTGCGCGTAATCTTGATGCTGGGGCTTACCGGATCAGCGGCGTTTGCTGCAGATGAAGAGGCAATTACTGAATTGCAGCAACGCATGCAGGCGGAAGGCACCGGTAATCTGTTGTTTCTAAATGATGCAGACCGGCGCATTGCCTTTGCCCATATGGATCGGTTTGCCCCGTCGCGTGCGCTACCAGCCTCTGCTAACCCTTATCCGATCACCACCGACCTGGACGACAGTTTGATGGGTGTGACATACACCGTTGATGGACAAACATTCACGGTTGAAAGTCTGCTTGGACAAGAGCCTCTGATGGGCATTGCGGTGCTTCAAGGGGATACCATTCGGCTGGAGCATTATGCGCCAGACCACACACCAGAAAGCACTTGGGTTTCGTTCTCGGTCACTAAATCCTTCACCTCCACACTGATCGGCGCCGCCCTAAAAGACGGCTACATTACCAGTCTCGATGACACAGTAGAAACCTATTTGCCGCGCTTGAGAGGAAGCGATTATGGCGGTGTAAAGGTTCGGGACATACTGCAAATGGCATCGGGTATTGCCTGGAACGAAAACTACGAGGACCCAGAGTCTGATGTGGCGCAGGCGGGTGCCCTTCAGGGTGTGGCACTTACAAACTATATCAGCCAACTGAAACGAGCCCATCCGGCGGGTGAAGTGTTCAACTACAACACGGCGGAAAGCAACCTGGCTGGCGAGATATTGCGAGCTGCTATTGGTAACAATGCAGCTACCTATATGAATGACAAAGTCTGGCAGGCGTTTGGCATGGAGCATGATGCCACCTGGCTTCTCGCGGCACCCAATGGACAGGAAACAGGTGGTTGCTGTATTAGCGCCAGCCTTCGTGATTATGCCCGTTTGGGTCTTCTCGCAAAAAAGGGGGGCGTGTTGCCATCGGGTGAGAGCATCTTGCCGGATGGCTGGATGGAGATGGCCACAAAACCATCAAAGGGATTTGACGGCTACGGTTATAAATGGTGGTTGTTGGATGACGGTGCCTACACTGCAAGTGGCATTTTTGGTCAGATGATATTCATCGACCCAAAGCGCGACCTTGTAATTGCTGTGCATAGCAATGCACCAGCGGCAGTGGGCACAGACTATCACAAACACTATCGTGCTGCTGCCGCCGCGATTGTTGGGCATTACGCATCAAATTAACTGAACGCCCACGCCTCGCATTCGGGGCGTGCGGCGGCCGCGCGCGCTCTTAGGGATCAATACCCAGCTTTTTGGCGCGTTCCAGCCACTGCTTGCGCGCGAGAAGACGCATGTCTTCCACATTGTCCATCTCGTCCATGATTTCCATGCCCAGCAAGGCTTCAATCACGTCCTCTAGTGACACAATACCCTTGGTGCCGCCATATGTGTCTACCACCAGGGCGATATGCTGGCGGCTGTCCAGAAAATGCTCCAGCAAAGCGGGCAAAGAGATATCAGCTTCAATGTGCTGGATGTCGCGTTTTACCGCGTGCAAGGGCTTTTCGCCTTCATCTTTGGCTTCCAGCGCCAATATTTCGTCCCTAAGTACCAGACCAACAATGTCATCAATGTCTTTGCCGAAAACCGGAAAGCGGGAAAATGCGTGGGTTAACATTTCCGAGGCTGCATCACTAACGATCGTGTCCTTTTGAAGCGCGGCCACCACTGTCCTCGGTGTCATGATGTCTTCTGCAGTTAAAGAACTGAAATGGATGAGATTACGCACAATGCGCGCTTCATGCTCTTTGATCTCGCCGCTGCGTTCTCCAATATTTGTCATCGCAAGAAATTCGTCACGGCTGAAAGGGTGTACCGGTTTGCCGCGTGCAATCATTTTCGTAAGTCCCTCAGAAACCCATATCAGAGGATACAAAAGCTTTATCGATAGCTGGATAAACACCATCGTCGGACCAACGAGGTTCGTCCAATACACAGCACCAATAGTTTTTGGAATAATTTCCGATAGAAATAATATGGCAAGTGTCATAATGCCTGAAAACAGGCCAATCCAGGTGCTGCCAAACACCACGGTTGCCTGCGCACCAGACGCAATGGCGCCCACTGTATGGGCAATGGTGTTAACAGTCAGAATAGCGGCCAGGGACCGGTCCACATTATCTTGCCTGAGCGTCTTTAATGCTTCAGCGCGCTTGGGTTGATCAGTTTTGATTTTTTCGACAAACGACGGTGTTATGCTAAGAAGCACAGCTTCTGCTACGGAGCAAATGAAAGAGAACACCAGCGCGCCCATGACAAAAATGACGAGCAGGATGATGTCTGCTTGACTGGGCGCCGGCGCAACCACTTCTGCTGCAAAGGCAGTTGGGGTTACCGTGAGTGCCAGCACGAGGCCCAAAAACAAAAGAGGCTGTCTGGAGCCTGCTAAAGGCACTTTGAAACTGTTGGTCATAAGGCTCCTTGCCCATTTGGAAATTTGTCACCTACCATCACTATAAGCTGCAGTCAGGTGTCTGTTCAACTGCACCAATGCTGAATAAGTGGGTGATAATTCAAGACTATAGGTGATAAGCTTCCTCCACGGAAAGGCGGCATATATGTCCGAAAACCAAATCGATTTGTATGAGTTGATCTCATGGAAGCGTGTTGAAGAGTTGGAAGCAGCTTTGCAAGCGGGCGCTGACCCAAATCAGTTGGACAACTATGGCCAGACACCAATTTTCCGGGTCGTGTACAACCGGTCAGCTCAGCAAGCCAAAATGCTAAAACTCCTGCTGGAGTATGGGGCTGACGTTAACCATCGGCATGACTCAGAAGGTGAGACTGTAATTCACAATGCTTCATCAATTGAAATTGCCGAGATTTTGTTGGCGTACGGGGCCGACCTTTCCATCACAAACAGTATCGGCGGCACCCCGTTGCATTCGGTAACAACGGCGGAAATGGCTCAATATTTCATCGACAAAGGCATCGACGTGAATGCGCGAGATGAGTTTGGAGCGACAGCGCTTATCGATGCTGGGTTTGAAGGCCAAGAATTTGTTGAGTGCCTGCTGAAGAATGGTGCGTTGGCTGATGTGCGAAACAACAATGGGCAGACACCTCTTACGCGCTTGGCGGACGATCCTTTCATTGATGACGATCAGGAACTTCAGAAAATCGCCGCGTTACTAATCAACGCAGGCACACCTGTCGACGCGACCGACGATGAAGGGAAAACGGCAGCAGATTGTGCTTTGACGTCGGGCAACAAAAACCTCGCAAAAATCTTAACTGCTATATCCCAACGTTGATTTGCTGTTTTGCACCAACCACTGCGGTGAGTCAGATTTTGTAAGAATTTGTATCAGTTGTAAAAAAGTGTATCAGGCTGTTTCCGCGTCTCTCAAGACTGTCTAGCGTTCTGGCAACAGCGAAGTGCTGAAAGGCCAATATGGTCTGTCATCGGCACGTCGTTGAACCTGAAACAACCAGCCTCACGGGGCTTGAGAGATGGCACAGCCGCACATCAAGATTATCCAAAGCGTTTTTCTGGCAGTCCTGCTGGCTGGATGCAAACTCTCTTTGGTTTCAGATCAAGGTGGCTCGATTATTTCACGGACAGGCACCAAGGACTGCAGTGAGGCAACCACCTGCGACATAACCGTCCGCCCCGGTTTGCCCTTCAGCGACACTTTCACAGCTGTTCCCAAAGAAGGATACGAATTTGTTGCTTGGGGGCCTGGTTTGTGTACGGGGCAAACGGGCCCTTGTGTGCTCGAAGGTGTCCCTGGTCGCATAACGGCGCATGGGCGTGACATGAAATTGCATGCCATTTTCAAGTCCAGTGCGGCGTTGCTGGTCTACAGCGGTCTGCAACTTCAATCCCAGTTTAGTAACACCAGCGACTATACCGTTGTAACGGATGATATCTGGGCCATATGGTGGCACAAATCCTTTGATCACAGTGAATATTCACAGTGGTTGATCAACGAATTAAGGTCGGTTCGCCAACAATCGATCCTTGAACTCGGGATGTCTGACCCGCCCAACCCAAAAAATGGCGCCTACTACAATATTTATATCCACCACGGCGAGGACGACCCGTTCCCGGAATGGTGGGCGCTAGGGCAAGGTACCGATGATTTTGGCCACCCTTACCTGACCTTCCCCGGTGAGGGCAGCGTTCACGACGTTGATCACGAGGGTTTTCATGTATTTCAATATGAGGCTAATTCTCCAGGCTTTGAATATTGCTGCGACAGCGAATGGTATGTGGAAGCAACTGCACAGTGCACAGTGGTTTGCGGCCATCCGCAACCCGGCTCATCCAAACTCGTTTCTTGAGGGCGGTATTGCTGAGGGTAACCCGCAACTCGCTTTGTGGCACACTGTTGGAAATGGCACATCGCAAGACCCCTCCGCCTGGATGTATTCGGTGCATCCATATGCCATGCACACCTATCTTTTTTATCTGACAAATGTTGTTGGCGTTGACCCCTTATTGCTTTCAAGAGGGTTCTATCAAAATCTCAGCATCACACCGCAGCAGTATTTATATGAACAGATCGGCGCGGACACTCTCCGGCGCTATTTCACCGACTGGGCGGCCAGCAACGTTGATGATTTCAACTATCTGACCGTGGAGCAGGTCGAGGTTGCACGGGAAAACGGACAATTCTGGGCGCGGGAAGATGGTAACCAGTACCCGAGATATGTCGCCACGTATCCGGATGGTGGCACAAGTGGGGCCTTCATGCGGCCAAGCCAGAATGACGCACCGCGGGGCTGGTCATACAATGTAATCAGGACGGCAATGGGGGCGAGCGCTGGCGACACCTACCGGTTTGAAATACGTGGTGACGTGCTGGGCAGTGAAAGCGCTTCAGCTCATTTCGAGGCTCGCGTGGTGGTCAAAACACCTCAGTCTTCAACAATTACCAGTGTCGTGATGACCAACAACACCGACGGCTTCGTCGATATTGTGGTCCCTGCTGGCGCAACGGATGCATATTTGGTGGTTGCGGCTGTGCCAGAGCATTTCAGTGGCAATCAAACATACAATTACGACTTTTTTATAGGGCGCCAGTAGATGCGCATGAGCATAGAGGGAAAAGTAGTTAAGGGCCGAGTTCCATGGCAGATATAGTTGGTACCAGTGCCAGTGACACCCTCGAAGCTGATGGTCAAGATGTCGTTTCGGGTTTGGCCGGAGACGACTTTATTTATGCGACTGGGGGGTCGAACGACCTGCGTGGTGGCCAGGGTGACGATACCCTGGTTGCCACCGGGTCCGGCGACACCCTAAACGGTGGTGTCGGTAATGATCTGTTGTGGGCGCAGGCAGGCGGTCAACAGCTGACAGGTGGTAGCGGGACAGATATTTTCCGCTTTGATGTCAGCGGTGCTGGCATCGTCACGATTACAGACTTTGAGCCGGGCACCGACGTTATCGACCTCAAACAACTCGGTGATGGCCTCTTGGGTTTGGGGCTTGAGTTTGGCACCTCGATTAACGTGAGTGCTGATAATGACGGCAATGCCGTTATCTCTGTGGCGGGTGTGGAGGGGCAGGTTGTCCTTCTGGGTGTTAATCCAAATGACGTGAGCGCCGACAATCTGCTTTTTTTCGATAATGTCGCCTCGTCGATTGGTGACAACATCACCCAGACAGGGTCATCCGGCAACGACCAACTGGTGGCATCCGGCAACAACGTTCAGGTGTCAGGTGAAGCAGGCGATGACGAACTCATAATCTACGGCAGCAACGCAACCGCAACGGGCGGCACTGGCAACGATCTGATATTTACCACAGGTGCTAACGCGGACATAAGTGCGGGTGAAGGCAATGACACGGTGCTGGCCTCCGGTGCCAGTAACACCATCAGGGCTGGCAGCGGAGGCGACAACATCGTGGTTAATTTGGGCGAAAACTCGGTTTTTGGTGATGCGGGCAACGATACGCTGGTGGGCGGAACCGGTGCGGACGTGCTGCGCGGCAACGCCGGGAACGACAAAATTTCTGCTGGCGCCGGCAACGACGTGGTTTGGGCCGGTGCCGGTGACGACGGTAACGATACGGTCATGGGGGAAAGCGGCAACGACACCCTGGCTGGCGGCGTTGGTGATGACCTGTTGGTTGGTGGCAGTGGGGCTGACGAAGCCTACGGCGGGACCGGTGATGATACGCTCGTGGCTGGCGACTGGCAAAACGGCATTGCGTCCGGGGATGATACCGCAGGCAATGCGCTGTGGGCCGGTGGCGGCGCAGATGTCATTTATGGGTCTGGCGGCAACGATCAACTTGGCGGCGGCACAGACAATGATACGCTGAGGGGTGCTGGCGGTGCTGATGTCATCTATTCCGGGCAATCGGGTGACGACCTCGCCTTTGGCGGCGCGGGCAACGACACCATTTTTGGTGGCAGTGGCAACGACACAATGGCCGGGGAAAACGGCGCCGATCAGCTTTTTGGCGGTAGCGGCGATGACATCCTCACAGGCGGGTCCGGGGGCGACAGCCTGTATGGCGGTAGCGGCAATGACCAACTGACCGGTGGCACCGGGGACGACACGCTTTATCCTGGCACGGGCAGTGACCTGCTGGTGTTCTCATCAGGCCACGGCGACGATACTATCCGAGGGTTCGACGCGGCAGAAGACCAGTTGGACCTCAGTAGTACAGCCACAGATTTTCTCAACAGGTCAGATGTTGAAAACGCGGCGCGCGAAACTGAGCAGGGTGGCCAATCAGGCTTGTTGATTGACACAGGCGGCGGCGACAGCATTTTCATCGCCGACTTGACACTCAACGATTTGGCGACCGTACAACTCACCTTATAGCGTCAGTGCCAATCATTCTTGTTGCCCTTGTTTGTCGCGTCTGTTTGTATTTCGCTGATCCCCTGCATTTTGTGAGAGACATCCGGCTTTGACCAAACCCATCTATGACACCATTGGCAAAGGCTATCGAGGCATGCGCTTGCCAGACCCACGTATTGCTGCTGCTATCCATGCGGCACTTGGGGATGCAAAAACGGTTCTGAACGTTGGTGCTGGCGCAGGCTCTTATGAGCCGGCGGACAGGCTGGTTACAGCGCTTGAACCCTCTGCCAAAATGATCCAGCAGCGCCCGGAAAGTGCCGCCCGTGTAGTCCAGGGGTTTGCGGAAAACATTCCGTTTGAAGACAACCAGTTCGACGCGGCGATGGCAGTGTTGACCGTGCACCATTGGTCAGACTTTGAAGCGGGTATCAAGGAAATGCGGCGGGTCACCAAAAAGCGGCTCGTCATCCTCAGCTTCGACCCGGCTGGCCCTTATTTTTGGCTCGCGGATTATTTGCCTGAGATAGTCGAACTCGACCAGCCGATCATGCCGCCCATCGCAAAATTTGCCGAACTTCTGGGCGATATCTCGGTTTTGCCTGTTCCCATACCACACGATTGTACAGATGGATTTTTGGGAGCCTATTGGCGCAGGCCGCACGCCTACCTGGAGCCTGAAGTTCGGGCGGCCATTTCAACTTTTGCAAAGCTTGACGAAGCACCGAAGGCGCTACAACAGCTGAAAACGGATATAAAATCAGATGTGTGGGAGCAAAAATATGGCCACATGAATTCGCTTGAAGAACTGGATATTGGCTATCGCCTGATCGTCGCAGAGCTTGCCTGACCGTATGAGGCAGGGCCTTATAGTTTACCAAGAGACCAAAATGGAAATTACAAACACAAGACGCAGCTTCATTATCATGTTGGCGGGCGGCCTTTTGATGGGTTTTTCGCGCACTAATAGGCTGCAGAAAGCAGAGGGGAAAAATATGCACGGATTGATTGGCAAATTCACGGCCGTTGAGGGAAAACGGGATGAGCTGTCAGCCATTCTTCTTGAAGGGTTAAGGGACATGCCCGGCAACCTGTCGTACGTAGTCGCGAACGACCCCGCAGACGAAAATGCGCTTTGGATCACAGAAGTCTGGACGGATAGTGCGGCGCATCAGGCTTCTCTGACCATGGAATCGGTGCAAGGTGCAATCCAAAAGGGCCGCCCACTCATCGCGGGCATGGAACAAATCGCTGTGACCGAGCCTGTTGGCGGACACGGAATTTAAGACTGCGCCATTGCGTCTACAAAGCAGGCAACCCGAGTTTGCGGGTGAACTAATAGTTCACCCGTTTTATAGTCATAGGCAGTGTTTGCTGTTTGCCCTGTGGCTATGCCCAAACGCGAATGCCGATAAGGCCATAGCTAGCCAGCAGCAATGTCATTGCCACGTTTAAAAACGCTACGCAGGTTGAATGCCAATAAGCCAGACGGTTCATAGAAATTGTACGCTGTTTCCAAGTGAAAAACAGGCTCCAAAAACTCGTGGCAGCAAATGTTAAAGACAACAGTAATATCGCCAATGACATGGGCGTGGGCCCACTAAGCGGCGCAAAAGGAAATATGCTGCTGTTTATGGCAAAAAACATCACACCAATGGCTGTCAGGCTGATGGTGCTGGTTAACGGCCAGAGGCGCAAAAACACGCTTGGGCCACCAAGAGCTTGCCCGAATGCCCACCGAGGAATCCATATCAAAGCGAACAAAAAGGTGGTCACCGCGCCAATACACCACAAGACAACCGTAGCAATTGGCACAAGCGCCCCGATTGGCGATACCTTTTTAAGGGTTTGCGGGCCATAGTACAGCACTGTCCCTTCAATCGGGTCTTCACCCTGAACGAGCGCTACAAGCCCCGTTGTGTTTTGGCGGAATGTGCCCCCCTTTGACGCCAGCAATTGGCGAGGTGGCGCGCCAAACAAAGGGGCAATGGAAGCGTGATTTTCAGGGACATTCAGCACCCACGGAACGAACGATTGCAGGAACGCAGCATTGTCCCGAACGGGACTTATCAGCTGATAGTAGCCTGAAAGAGCAATCTGACCGTCATCCGGAACATCGCCAGCGTTTGGGAGCGGCGCTTGACGTCCGGCGGTTTCCAGATCGGCGATAAGGCGGTGGATCATTGTTGTTGCGGGTGTTTCACCATTGCTCATAACGATATGAGCAAAACCCAAATTCCGCTGGTAGGCAATTAGTGAATTTGTGCCGCGCAGGCTTCCTTCATGACCATGATATACAAAGCCATTGTGGTGAAAACTGGTGATGCCAAGACCATAACTCAGCTCCATGCCACGATCTGCCGAAAAAGATCCATAGGGACGTTCCGCCAGTTCGAATAAACGTTCTGACAGCAGGCGAGTGTCTTCGTAAGCGCCGCGCCCCAGTAAGAAACGGGCATACTGGACCATGTCCGCTAAGGACGTGTTTAGCCCGCCCGAGGGCCGGTTAGCTAGGTGTCGGTAGGGTTGTTTTCTCTCACCCCTATAATTGGTGGCGCCTTTTTGGCTGAAATTTTCATCATAAAAATACCCTGTGTCACGCATGGTGAGAGGTGCAAAAATTTCAGCATCAGCGTATTCTTCAAAACTTACACCAGTAAGTTTTTCGACAATATAGGCGGCTACTAACGGCCCCGTATTGTTATAGGCAGTCCTACTGCCAGGCACCCATCTAGACGTGCGTGACTGCGGATCCAGGTCGAGCGCTTCTTTGGTGCTAAGCGGCTTTTTTCATTAGATGCTTGTGAAGCAAAACTCGGTGCGTCCCAGCCCGTGGTGTGTTCCAAAAGGTGATGCATCCGGATTGGATGTGAAAGAGCCCAAGGGTTTTCAAATACGATCTCAGGGGCTAAATCGCGCACTCTATCTTCAAGAGAAAGTCGGCCTTCTTCCAAGAGTTTCAATACTGCCTGCGCAACGACCATTTTTGAAATGGACCCCACACGGAATATGGTCTTTTCGGTGACCGGCTGCTGCGTCTCTTTGTTTTGAACACCCGAAAAATATTGCCACACGGTGCCATCTGCTTGCACGATGGCAACAGCCACACCGGGTGTGCGGGTCTGAATAATGATTTCGTCGATGCTTTCTTCCAGTTTTTTCAAGTGAATATCGTCGTAAACAGCTGAATTTTCTGCCGCTGCACCGGGTGCAAAAAGGCAAAACAGCCCCATTAAAACTGACCGGATAATTCTCATTTTAGTTTGTCCCCCTGTTGCAGAAAATCATGGCCTGCAGCTGATCGCGAATTGGTCGTGACCAGCTGTTGCGGATGACAATCAGGCATAGAAGGGTGGCCAGATATCGGCAAAGGAACTTTCCTAACTTGTTGTGAATACTTGGCTTTGCTACTGTTCACAAAAATTCACACCGCAAAAATGGCTATTGATGTGCTTAAAGGAAATTCCGGTAAAACAGCTTCTGGTTCCGTTCAAATTGGTGAGTTCAACTTCGAGCCTGTGACGGGTTTGCTCGTTGATACTGACAATGTAACCGAACGCCTTGAACCGCAGACAGCAGCATTCCTCTCGGTGTTGGCGAATCGTGCGGGTCAAATCGTATCAAGGGACGTTCTGCTTTCCGAGGTGTGGGATGATCGCCCCGTGTCTGACGATGCGATAAGAGTTGTGGTGAAAAAGCTTCGGGTGGCGCTTGGGGACGATGCACGTAACCCGAGCTACATTAAGACGGTGCCCTTAAGAGGGTATCAACTTATTGCGCGTGTATTCCTGCCTTCAGCCAATCATGACGAAGGTGCAGCAGTATTCCGAGTGAGACCTATGTGGGCTATGGCGGCGGCCGCCGCGGTTGCGATGACTGCTTTCGCCATCATGTTTGTCCCGGACTCGGTGGGGCCGGAGCCACCTAGTAACATCATGATTGATAACCTGACCAACCTAAAAGGGTCAGAGCTCAATACAGACTATAGCCCCAACCAGGATACACTTGTTTACTCGCACCGCGGCAGCAGCGAAGGTTTTCTTAAGTTGATGACCACCCACGTGAAGACGGGGAAGACACAACGCCTGACGTGGGGCGAAGCCAATTATGCTAACGCTGTGTGGACACCCGATGGATCTGGTCTTGCTTTCACAAGATGGACGGAAAAAACTTCGGAGCATTTCTGGGCTCAATATAACATAGATAAGGGTTTGTACGCTGTTCAGCAGCTCAATGGGACGGTACTGGCTGGCAAGTCCATTCTCAGTTGGTCGGCCTCGGGGCAAGCAATTTATGTCAAGGATACCGACGCTCTCAGCGGACCATCCGGCATCTCACGTTACGAAATTTCTGCGGAAACCTTGAGCACGGTGACGGCTCCCTCCGTCGCTGGAGGCGGCGACTTTTATGCGAGAGAGTCTCCGGATGGTGATTTGCTTGCGATTTTGAGAGCGCGCAGCACGAGCCAGACAGAGTTACTCATAATGGATCTGGACAGTGGTGCCCTGGTTTCTAACCGTATGGTTCCTTTTGCTGCCAATAGGCTGGTATGGCGAGAGACCAGCGACGCACTGGTCCTTTCCGGGTTCCAAGGTGGTTTTTCTCGTTTCGACATTGCTACCGACGAATTCGTCAATCTTGGCCTCATGCTTCCTCACACCAATGATGTGCTTTTCATTGCGGTGATGGCTGCCTGTTTGCGCGTCAGCACAACGGCAACTACTTGGATGTGGAGGAACGCCCCAATCCATTTTTGCCCTCAAGGCTGTTAGCAACGGACCTATTGGAAAGTTTGGGGGCAGATGATCTTCCGATTTATGATGTGGCTGGCGAAGCGCTGTATTTTGTCTCGCAGGAACCTGAAGGGGTGGTCATTAAGAAAGTCGGCCGCTCTACAGCCCCTCAGTATGCCGCCTTTTTACCCTTGGGTGGCCCGATTGAGTCCCTGCAAATAAGTCCTTCAGGTGAAACACTGGCCGGTGTAATCGGAAGTCGCGTGTTTGTTTATGAGTTCAAAAGTGGCAGCCTGTCTTATGTAACTTCCGGGGTAGAACAAGCCAGTAATCCAACTTGGGCACCAGAGACTGAGGTTTTGTTTTACAGCCTTTTTGAAAAAGGCTCGCACGCTCTGTATCAACATGACCTGGTGTCGGGTGCACGAGTAAAGTTAATGGATAACCGTGTTGCTATTCGTCAGCTGGACGAGGGACGGCACATTGTTGTGGACATGGACCAGTCCGCTTGGCTTTTGGTGGCGGGTTCGGAGCCCCAAAAACTGGCAACTCTGCAGTCTGCCAGTCCAAACCAGTGGCAGGTAGCAGGTGAAACCCTTTACTACACAACCCGGGAGGGAAACGATTCATTCCTGAATGCAAGTTCGCTAACCACCCACAGTATTGAAAAAACTCAGATTGGTACCAACCAGTTCAAACTCAATTTTGATGTCCACCCAGACGGCAAAAAAATGGCGCTTGTGAAATCCTTGCTCGCCGAAAGCAATATAGTGAAGATAACGCGCACCCGATGAGCTTGATTGTATCTTCACCAGGGTTTTTGTTTTATGGAGCGTTTGCATAATTCAACATGCCCTTGCTCCCGTTTGCTTTCTCTGTTTCTATTTTGCCCTACGTCACAGTTTCAAGGGTAGGGAGAGACTTAGTGAAAAACATCGTTGTCGCCACATTGGCTTCTGTGATGGCGTTTGCGCCAGCCTCAGGAAACGACCAAGCCGCGCGAAAATGGATTGAGCAGGAATTCAGCCAGTCAACGCTGAGCCCCGAAGAACAATTGGATGAGATGCGCTGGTTTGCGCGGGCAGCAGAACCCTTCAGCGGAATGACGATCAATGTGGTCTCCGAAACCCTGACAACACACGAATATGAAGCGCGCGTTCTGGCTGAAGCATTTTATGAGATCACAGGCATCCGGGTGAACCATGACCTGATTGGTGAAGGCGATGTGGTTGAAAAGCTGCAAACCCAAATGCAATCTGGCCGCAATATTTATGACGCCTACATCAACGATAGTGACCTCATAGGCACCCACTATCGCTACCAACAGGTGCGTAATCTTTCGGACTGGATGGAGGGCGAAGGCGCGGACGTGACGAACCCGGGCCTCGATATCGATGATTTTATTGGGCAGAGCTTCACCACAGGCCCTGACGGTAAACTTTACCAGCTGCCAGACCAGCAGTTCGCGAACCTATACTGGTTCCGGTATGATTGGTTCACCGACCCGGAGTTGAAGGCTAAATTCCGCGGCAAATATGGCTACGATCTTGGCGTTCCGGTCAACTGGTCAGCGTATGAGGATATAGCCAAGTTCTTCAGCAATGATGTTAGCGAAATTGACGGTGTGAAGGTATACGGCCATATGGACTATGGCAAAAGGGATCCGTCGCTTGGCTGGCGTTTCACGGACGCCTGGCTATCCATGGCAGGCGCAGGAGACGTAGGCCTTCCAAATGGCAAGCCCGTGGACGAGTGGGGCATCCGTGTTGATGGTTGTCGCCCTGTGGGCTCCAGCGTTGCGCGCGGCGGTGCCACCAACGGCCCGGCAGCCGTATATTCCGTTACCAAATACATTGATTGGCTCAAGAATTATGCACCGCCGACCGCAGCCGGCATGACTTTCTCTGAGGCCGGCCCGGTGCCAGCCCAAGGCGCCATCGCGCAGCAGATTTTCTGGTACACCGCTTTCACCGCCGACATGGTGAAGCCCGGCATTGCGGTGATGGACGGCGAAAGCCCCAAATGGCGCATGGCACCCTCACCCCGCGGTGCCTATTATGACGAAGGCATGAAGCTTGGCTACCAGGATGCTGGTGCCTGGACATTGATGAAATCAACGCCGGTAGACCGTGCCAAAGCCGCTTGGCTTTATGCGCAATTCGTTGTGTCTAAAACGGTTTCTCTGAAGAAAAGCCATGTGGGTCTCACCTTCATTCGCGAGAGTGACATCTGGCATGACAGCATGACGGAGCGTGCGCCGGCACTTGGTGGGCTCATTGAATTCTACCGGTCTGACGCACGCACGCTTTGGACGCCAACCGGCACCAATATCCCAGACTACCCACGTCTTGCGCAGCTCTGGTGGCAGGACATTGGCGACGCGATTTCTGGCGAAAAAACACCGCAGGAGGCGCTTGATAGTCTTGCAAACCAGCAGGACCGTATCCTGCGCAGACTAGAGCGCGCCGGTGTGCAAGGAGAATGCGGTCCAAAGCTCAACGAACCGCAAGACCCAGAATATTGGCTCAGCCAACCGGGTGCGCCAAAGGCCAAAAAGCCGCTTGAGAAACCGCTTGGCCGTACTGTCGATTATGACGAGCTTCTCAAATCCTGGGCGGCAAAACCGCGGGATGGTGAAGAAGAGGAAGCCGAAGACGATTTTTAAGCTTTGGCACAACTTTGTAGGGGAGGGTGCAGATGGCTGACGAGGACAAAGAAGCTGGCAATCGGTCATTAATGCGGCGTTTTTTGCGCGGTTTGGGTCTGTTTGTGTCCCTTTCTTTGATAATTGCCGCCATTTATCTATATGATCCGCTGCCGGACAACCCACCTGCTGAGGCGTTGGCGTTTGGGGCGGCCAGTTATGATGCGGAAATTATCCGCGACAGTTGGGGCGTGCCGCACATCTTTGGTGCCAGGGATGCGGACGTCAGTTTTGGCCTCGCTTACGCGCACGCTGAGGACGACTATGAGACTATCCAGGAAGTGCTGGCAGCGACCCGGGGCGTTCTTGCGCGCTACCGTGGGCCTGATGCCGCCGCCGACTATATAGTTGAATTCTTTGATATATGGGACACACTGGATGCGCGGTACGAAACCGACGTGCCGACCCATGTGAAAGACATTGCCAACGCTTATGCCGCTGGTCTCAATCTTTATGCATCTGAAAACCCGGACAAAACCTGGCAGGGACTTGCCCCCTTTAAGGGTGAAGATGTCCTGGCAGGGTTTATGTTTAAAACGCCCTTCTTTTACGGCCTTGACCAGACCCTGCAGGGGCTTTTTGCGCCTGGTAGAAATCAGGAAATTGCGCTCGCACCAAATGGCGAGACATCTGCGTTTTTGCTGCAGGAGCGTACTGGCGCTGAGCTTGGCTCCAATGCCATAGCTATAGCAGCCCGGCGCTCCACCGATGATACTACGCGCCTGCTCATTAACTCTCATCAACCCATGACGGGCCCTGTTGCCTGGTATGAAGCACATTTGAGTTCGCGCGAAGGCCTTAACATTACAGGTGGCCTGTTTCCTGGAGTGCCATTGATTTTGCACGGATTTAACGATGATCTCGGGTGGGCGAACACTGTCAATAAGATGGATTTGGCTGACGTTTATGTGCTGACCCGCAACCCGGACAATCCGATGCAATACCGACTGGATGGTGAGTGGGTGGATTTCGAGGTGAAAGAGGTCACGCTCAATATCAAATTGTTCGGGTCTTTTGTTTACCCAGCGACGCGCAAACTACTTAAGAGCCGCCATGGCCCCGTAATTGAAAGCGACGGCAAAACGTACGCTCTGAGATATGCAGGCATGGGAGAAGTGCGCCAGCTGGAGCAATATTATCGGCTCAATCGATCCGAAAATATGACGCAGTTTATGGACGCGATGGCTATGAATGCGCTGCCCAGCATCAATTATGTATTTGCAGACAAGACAGGTAATGTGGCCTTCATCCATAACGGTCAATACCCTGACCGTATTGATGGATGGGACTGGGAAAAAGACCTGCCAGGAGACAGGTCCGAGTTGATTTGGCAGGGCTATCGTCCGTTCGTTGATGTGCCGAAACTTATAAACCCTGTGTCCGGGATGGTATTTAACGCCAATAACACACCCTTCAGTGCGACAGATGGCCCCGATAATTTGAAGGCTGAACAGTTTCCTGCCCATTTGGGGCTTTCCACCAGCCAAACCAATAGATCCATGCGACTTATTGACCTTACAGACGGCACAACAGCTGTTAGCCGGGAACGTCTGCTTGAGATCAAGTTTGATGATGACTATTCCCGCACCAGCAAGATCGCCCGATTAGCTCAAAAAATCGGAGCGATTGATTTTGCGAATGACCCTGTTTTGGCAGATGCGGCCCAACTGATTGCGGCCTGGGATTTGTCAGCAGATGCTGAAAACAGGAATGCAGCCCTACCAATTCTGACGCTCAGTTATCACGACAAATTCTCGCCCGATGACGACAGTGACGCTGCGCTCACGGAAGCTTTGCAGGTGACTGTTTCGTTCTTGAAAGAGCACCACGGCCGCCTTGACCCGGAGTGGGGGGAGGTTAACCGGCTGGTCCGCGGCACTGTCAGTCTGCCAGTGGATGGCGGTCCTGATACTTTACGCGCTATATATGCTGCGGGTGATAATTCAGGTGGTATTGCCGCTTCTACCCACGGCGATACCTGGATTGGCTTGGTTGAATGGCGACCAGACGGCAGACAGGTGGCGGATGTCATTCATCAGTTTGGCAGCGCAACGCTTGACCAGCAATCACCACATTATGCTGATCAAGTACCCCTGTTTGTCGAAAAGCGCTGGCGCCGCGCCCTGACCACGCGCGAAGCCGTGTTGGCGGATGCAAAGCGCCAGTACAGACCGGGGAAGTAGGAAGTTAATGTGAAAACTGATGTGCCCATACAGTGTCGCTGTGGAAGAGTTCAGGGTGTTGCTCACGGTCTCTCCCGTGCGAGCACCAACCATGTGTTGTGCAGCTGTAAAGGCTGCCAATCCTATGCGCATTACCTTGGTCGCACAGACGATATGCTGGACGCAAACGGCGGTTCAAACATTGTGCAGATGGACCCATCGAAGTTTGAGATCACGGCCGGTATGGACCATGTGGTTTGCATGCGTGTAACGCCAGATGGGCCGCTTCGCTGGTATACGAGCTGCTGCAACACGCCACTAGGTAACACGTTTCCGCGGGGCGGGTTGCCCTTCATTGGTTTTTTGCCTATTTGCCTTGGTATCAAAGGCACTTCCGATGAACTTATTCAGCTTGTCGGCAAGTCGCGAGGCCATGTGAACCAGCCGGGCAAAACACCTTTCTTCGACCAGATTGGAAACTTTTTTATGATGGTTGGCCTCTTTTGCAAGATCATGTTTTGGCGCGTCAGAGGCGGCCCGTCATACAAACCGTTCTTTGACGCGCAAACCATGCGTCCGCTCGTCAAACCAATCAAAATTAGTGATGAAGAACGCACAGCACTTGAGGCCAAAGCCGGGTTCTAGTCTCTGCCAATTATGTGCAACTCAGTTTGGCGACCATCGATGTAACGTACGGTCGTGCCATCAAAAAAAGCATCTTCTTCCAGCATTATGCGGACCTTCTGGCCGCCCCATTCAGGGATGGCAACCGTTGCGTTTAGCTCAATTGACCATGCTGTGTTAGCGACCAGCGGATAGTCGCCGCGGCCAGGCACGCCGCCCTGGCTGTCCCACAAGCCGATTGTGGCGCCGGCACCGTGCCCGTGATAGCCGATTGGGTGCGTATATATGCTGGGTTCTATCCCCTCACTTATCGCTTGTGCACGGCTGGCGGCCAACACTTCATCACCGCTTGCGCCTGTGAGGTAGTTATCGGTCAATATGTCCTGAAGCCTGTTGCCCACGGCAAGCCCGGCTTTAATCCCTGCGGGAGCGTCGGTCTCGTTTTCCAACAGCACATAACCGTGATGCTGCGTGTCAGTATTTAGGCCCATGTAGGTGATGCCAAAGTCTACGTGGATCAGATCACCGCGGCGAATGACATTGTCACTGTTGGGGTCAAACAGGTCAGTCATTTTTTGGCCCTTGTCATCTAAAGTGCGCCGCTGAATGGAAACAGTGGGGTGGAACCATGCAACAACTCCCATCTCCCGTATCTTGTCGCGGTACCACCACCTCACATCGTTGGCTGTCGTGACACCGGGCTCGATAACCGCGTCAGAGAAGCCTTCGGCAATGATGGCATGTGCCAGTCCCATAATGTGGGGATACAATTCCATTTCTTCCGGGATGCGACGCTCCAGCCATCCAATCGCGATGGCGGGGTCATAAATGACCCTATCTTTGAGAGTGTCGGGCAAAGCCGCAAGCAGGTCGCGGTGCTGGCTTTCGCTCATGCCGTCTGCAAGCGCGAAGGTATCAGATACATTGAGGGCTATCTTGTTCGGGTTGCGCTCTGTGATCAATTCAGCAATTCGCGCCCATTGGTCGGGCTGTTCTTCCGGGTTCCAGGCTGCCGGAAATATGTCTCCCACCGCATAACGGCTCACGGCGAGCCGCTCAACCGTTTCACCGTTGTCAAAAAACATCAGCACGGTGCGTCTGCGGGCCGACAGCCAGGTTGCAGGCAGCATGGTTTTTACAACCGGGTCCTCGTTGTATTCGCGCGCAATCAGGACCCACATATCCACGCCTCGATCGCGCATAATGGCGGGTACGACCGTGTCCAGCCGCTTTTTCAGCCACGTGTCTTGATGGGCCGCCCGTTCTTTCATGGACAGCACCGTGTCAGGGTATTCCCATGTTTCGGCAGCGGCAGCGACTTGTGAAAACAGCGCCGACACAGCAAGAATTGGAAGCAGGTATTTCATAAAGTCCCCCTTGATGCCCATAGTGAAACTAATGCGGAATTATTGCGGCTTCAATCTTCGTATCCAGTTTCCTTAACCGACTGCATGGCAACAAATGTTGAGGTGTGCGCAACATG
This sequence comes from Kordiimonas sp., assembly GCA_963921265.3. Classification (GTDB taxonomy): domain Bacteria; phylum Pseudomonadota; class Alphaproteobacteria; order Sphingomonadales; family Kordiimonadaceae; genus Kordiimonas. Next base: position 1,159,331 of record OZ001196.2, on the reverse strand, counting down.
CGGCAGTGTTGAAATCTGCTCGCCAAGGACCTTGCGATACGCACCGATATCTCTTGTGCGCACTTTCAGAAGATAGTCAAACGAGCCGGCAATCATGTGACATTGCTCGATTTCAGGCGTAACAAGAACAGCTGCATTGAAAGCTGTCAGGGCTTTTTCTGTCGTATTGTCCAGCTTCACTTCCGTGAAGGCGACATGATCTCTGCCCAGCTTGCTGTCATCAAGAATGGCGCGAAAGCCAAGAATGTAACCTTCCTCCTGCAGGCGCTTCATACGCACCTGGCATGGGCTTTTTGAAAGGCCCACTTTTTCCGCCAATTCAGTAACCGACATGCGACCGTCAATGCTTAGCCAATGAAGGATATTTCGGTCAATTCGGTCGATTGTGCTGTCATTGAGCTTTTCCATTGCAAAAATTCCTGAAATATTAGGAAACTAAAGATAAAGTATGTGTGTTTTAGATTTCAACAGGAAAAAAGACTATCATTTGTCGCGTATGTTGGCCTTCTGTGCTTCAGGAGGGACGGTACATGGGACAAACGATTGATCTTTCGTCATTGAGGGCTGTTGTCCGTGAGTTGCATCGCGCTCCCGAGGCTGACGTGATCCAAAAACTTATGAAAGAAGCATCCCCCGGGCCGCAAGTTCGTGAACGGATTACGGCGCGTGCAGTTAAGTTCGTAGAGGATCTTCGTCAAGAGCAAGACCTGAGTTTGATGGAAGTGTTTCTGGCAGAATACGGCCTTTCAACGGATGAGGGCGTTGCCCTGATGTGTTTGGCAGAAGCGCTCCTGCGTGTTCCGGACCGTGAAACCATTGATGCCCTGATTGAAGACAAGATTGTGCCAGCCAACTGGTCAGAACATATGGGCGATTCTGCTTCTACGCTTGTGAACACGTCGACCCTGGCATTGCTACTGGTTGGTAAGGTGCTTGATCCGGCACCGCCTGCCGGCGTGCTTTCCACACTTCAGGGCGCTGTTAAGCGTGTGGGTGAGCCTGTTATCCGGGCAGCTATTGGCAAGGCGATGAAGCTTCTTGGCAAACAATTTGTGCTCGGGCGCACGATTGAAGAGGCAGTGCAGCAGGGCGTCAAAGAAGTAAAAAAAGGCTTTAGTTTTTCTTATGATATGTTGGGTGAGGCCGCCATGACCGGTGCTGATGCCCAAACCTATTTTGAAGCCTATGAGCGTGCCATCTGTTATCTCGCCAAGCGCAGTAAAAGTGACGACTGTCGGGATAATCCGGGCATATCAATCAAACTTTCCGCACTTCATCCACGATATGAGTTTGGCCAACGAGAGCGTGTTCTGGACGAACTGGTGCCGCGAGTGCATGCACTTGCTCTTGCCGCGTGCCAGGCGAACATGGGCCTTAATATTGACGCAGAGGAAGCAGACAGGCTCGACCTTTCTTTAGACGTTATCGAGGCCGTCCTTGAAGACAGACAATTCCGGGGATGGAATGGGTTTGGTGTGGTGGTGCAAGCATATGGCAAACGTTCGGCCGCTGTCATTGATTGGTTATATGCGCTTGCAGACAATCTCGACCGGAAAATCATGGTGCGCCTTGTAAAAGGGGCATATTGGGACACCGAGGTGAAGCAGGCGCAGGTGGACGGCGTTGCAGATTATCCAGTGTTTACGCGCAAGGTGGCGACAGATGTTTCTTACATTTGCTGCGCGCGCAAACTACTCGACAAGACCGATCGCATTTACCCCCAGTTTGCCACCCACAATGCTCATACCGTGGCCGCGATACTCGAACTCGCGGGCGATCATTTGCCATTTGAATTCCAGCGTCTGCATGGCATGGGCGAGACGTTGCTGAACAAAGTCATGCAGCAGGAAAATTGCCGATGCCGCATTTATGCGCCGGTTGGTGCGCACAAAGACCTTCTGGCCTATCTGGTGCGGCGGCTCTTGGAAAACGGGGCCAATTCTTCATTCGTGAACCAGATCGTGGATGAAACTGTTCCTGCAGAGGTTGTTGCAGCTGACCCCTTTGAAGAAGTTAAAATGAAATTGACTGGGCGCAGTTTGGTGTTGCCTCCTGCACTGTATGGTGCAGAACGGCTCAATGCTGCTGGTTGGGACTTGCGCAACAATGCAGATTTTGAACGGTTTGAGGCAGAGCGCGTAGAGTTTCATCAACAACAGTGGCGAACGGAGCCCACTTACCCTAACGGCGGTTCTTTAATTGAGCGCACTATCGTAAACCCGGCCGACCCGTCGGATCAGGTGGGTGTGGTGCTCGAGGCAGACGCAAGGTGCGCGAATGCTGCGGCTGAGAGGGCGAAGCCGTGGAATGCAAGCTATGCAGAGCGTTCGGCAACGCTTTTGAAAGTGGCAGATCTTTACGAAGCCAATAGTGGGGAAATCTTTGCGCTACTGAGCAGAGAAGCTGGAAAAACGCCGCTTGATGCCATTGCGGAGCTGCGAGAAGCTGTTGACTTTCTGCGCTATTATGCCGTTGACGCGGCCAAGCACCAGCACCGCGACCCTGTAGGTGTGTTCACGTGCATTTCTCCTTGGAATTTTCCGCTCGCAATATTTACCGGGCAGATTGTTGCGGCGCTCATTGCCGGTAATGCTGTGCTCGCCAAACCCGCCGAAACCACACCGCTTATCGCCGGCCTTTCTATCAGGTTAATGCATGAGGCGGGCATACCTGCTGACGTATTGCAATTGGTGCCGGGAGAAGGTGCAATTGTTGGCCGGGCGCTAACCAGTCATCCCGCGATTGGTGGGGTTTGTTTCACTGGTTCCACGGAAACCGCTCAACGGATCAACCGGGCGATGGCGGACAACTTGGCGCCCGACGCACCTTTGGTTGCGGAAACAGGCGGCATCAATGCAATGGTCGTGGATTCGACGGCTTTGGCAGAACAGGCCGTGCGCGATGTAGTTGCTTCTGCGTTCCAGTCTGCGGGACAAAGATGCTCTGCGTTACGTATGCTTTATGTACAGGAAGATGTGGCGGATAGCATGCTTGAAATGCTGTTTGGCGCCATGGACGAGCTAAAAATCGATGCACCTTGGTCGCTTGATACTGACTTGGGCCCCGTTATTGATGCGCGCAGCTATAATGCCATAAGTGCTTACATTGATAGCGCAGACAAGGACGGAACGGTCTTGCACAAAGTGCAAGTGCCGCAAGCCGGTTATTTTGTGGCGCCGACAGTGTTGAAAGTAAGGGGAATTGAAGACCTTGAGCGTGAAATTTTTGGCCCTGTTTTGCATGTGGCTACCTTCAAATCGGGAGGAATTGACCAGGTTATCGACGATGTGAATAACTGCGGCTACGGTCTGACCTTTGGTCTTCACACTCGCATCAATGAGCGCATAGAGCGTGTGCGCAGACGCGTAAAAGTCGGCAACTTATATGTGAACAGAAACCAAATTGGCGCCATTGTGGGCTCACAGCCGTTTGGCGGAGAGGGCTTATCCGGAACGGGTCCGAAAGCGGGTGGGCCACATTATCTTGGCCGCTTCTTTAAAGAGCCAAGTGTTTCAGCATCGTCTGCAGACACCGCGCCCGTTTCCGCAGACATGCTGCGGGACGCAGTTGAACATTCGCATGCAGCGGCGACTGAGCCGCTCAGTACCGTTTCGATGCCGGGTCCTACCGGTGAGCTCAATGAGCTTTCGGCCTACCCGCGTGGCCTAGTGCTCTGCCTTGGGCCGACGCCAGAGTTTGCAGAAGAACAGGCGAAATTGGCGCGGTCCCGGGGATGCGGGGTAGTGATCGCTGCACCGGGCATGAAGAAAGGGGCAGGCCTTGATGGTATTGTGGCCGCTGACGCCCTGACGGGCTTGTCAGGTTTTGATGCTGTTGCTTACTGGGGTGATGCCGAAAAGACCAAAGCGATCCGAAAGGCTTTGGCGTCCAGACCAGGCAAACTGATACCGCTTTTTACCAGCAGGCAAATGGTGGATTGGTGTGTTCTGGAACGTCATATCTGTGTCGACACAACAGCTGCGGGCGGCAATGCGAGTTTGCTCGCAGAAAACCTCTAATTGAATTTTTACAGACCAACTACCTGAAGACTCGGTGTTGGATCATGTTTTCCTTTGTTTGGCGTGAACTATGGCTTCACCCAGAACCAATAGGGCAAAAGCACCCCCAAATACCTCCCATTGCATGCCGTCGCCCGGCACGTAAACAAACAGCACGATGGTCAACAAAAGAATGATCGCGCACACGCTGGCAAGCAGGAGCGGCAGCCAGCGAGGCCCACCAATTTTAAATGGCCGGTCCCGGTCAGGGTCTGCGCGGCGCAGCTTAATATAGGCGAACATCATGCCCACATAGGGAATGAGGAAAATAACGCCGCTGAAGGCAAAGAGGGACCAGAATAATTCTTCATTGCTGCCGGCCAGGAAACCATACAGCAATAAAATGACGGTGCTTGAAACACCCAGAGCCATCGCGGCACCAACGGGCGTGCCTCTGGTTTTGCTTTCGATGGCAAAAAAGGCCGGCAGTTCGCCTTCAACTGCAGCCTCTGCGGCTGCACGGTTTGCACCCAGCGCCCAAGTGGCACCATTTGAGAAGAAAGTGTAGAGAGCGCCGACGGCCAGTAACGTGACAAAAGCCTCGCCAATGCCATCACTGCCAAAAAATAGTGTCAGCGTGTCAACCAATCCCTCAACAAGGTTTATGTCCTGAACGGGAACGGCCACCAGAACAGCCACGGTCGCCAAAATGTATAAGCTGATAATAATCGCGCCGGAAATCAGCACGCCTGATGGCACATTTTTTTGAGGGTTTTGGATTTCGTCTGAGCCGGCGCAGATCAGTTCAAAGCCAAGCATGCCATATATAATAACCGGCAAATATTGAAGCCCATCGCTTATCTCTGGCACAAGTGCACTCAGGGACAGGTCGTTCACCGCACCATGGTCCATGTAATATACCAAAGCACCCATAATGATGGCTGAAAACACAACAATTTTTATGAAGGCACCAATGTTGGGAACCCATTTGCCGACCTCAAGCGTGACGATATTCACTAGCACCGTTAACCACGAAAGACCCACACCCATGGCAATCTGAGCCGACAGCGGCATCTCGGGCCAGAAAAGTTGCGCAAATATGCCAGAGAACAAAACAGACAACGAGGGAAACCAAACAGCGACGTTGACCCAATAGGACCAGGTCATACGGGTGGCCCAGCGGGCACCAAATGCCCTTTGCACCCAAGCGTAGATGCCACCTTGGTCCGGGTAAGCGCATCCGAGTTCAGCTGAAATCAGCGAAAACGGTACAAAGAAGACGAGCCCCAAAAATACCCACCAAAATATACTGGAAGCGCCAATGGCTGCCCCTGCAGCGACCGTGTCCAACAGCAAAATTGCTGAGATGCAAAACAGCACAATGTCTCTTTTGCCGATTACTTTTTGATGATCCATAAATTCCCCTTGCTCCCGAAACTATTGTTACTCAGGAAGCAAGCTGGGGCAAGGGACTGCTTGGCAGGCAAGAAGGCAAAGTCCATTGTGCCCGCCAAATTATCTCGGAAAAAAGAGCGGAAGTGCGTGAAAGGGTCACTATGGGCCAGAAAAACACAGAAAAATGCGCCTTTCACCAACATAACAATGGCACAGCGTTAATTCTTCGTTTAATGGTTTGAGGTAAGGACGGCGCGCCGGGACAACCGGCGTCGATAAAAATAGTACCAGGAAACGAACGCATGTGCCCAGCTATTGTTCCAGAGGGCCAAAAACGCGGATACCTTATTCCGATCGGTGGAGCCGAGGATAAGGAAACCAAACCCACCATTCTGAAGCGATTTACAGAGATTTCAGGTGGTCGAAAATCTCGCATCTTAGTTATACCAACCGCCTCTCGCCTTGATGACACAGGCCCCATGTACCAGGCGTTGTTCAGACGCCTGGGGGCAGGCGAAGTAAACTATATGCCAATCACCAGTCGAGAAGACTGTGACAACCCCGAGTTTGCAGAACAGTGCGAAGATGCCACGGGCATTTTTATTACGGGTGGCAACCAGCTTCGGCTCTCAACCATTCTTGGCGGAACAGCGGTGGCGCAGGCAATCCGCCGTGGTAACGCAGCCGGCGTGCATATTGCCGGCACATCGGCAGGTGCATCCATTATGGCGCAGCATATGATGGCTGGCGGCCCCGGTGACAGCGGCGCTCGCGAAGGCGGTGCCACCCTGGCACCCGGATTGGGGCTGACAAATTCTGCCATTATCGACCAGCATTTTTCTGAACGAAACCGGATCGGTCGGCTGCTGTCAGCAGTTGCTTACAATCCCTACCTGTTCGGAATCGGAGTTGATGAAGATACAGGGGCGTTCATCGACCCCGATAATGTAATTGAAGTTGTAGGGAGCGGCGGCGTGACCATCGTAGATGGATCAGGCTTGAAATACTCTTCTCTCAGCCAGGCACGGTCTGGCGAGGCACTTGGGCTTCTTGGGCTGAAGCTCGATATCCTGCACGAGGGTTGCCACTATGACTTGAATACGCGGGAAGCATTTCCTCCCGCACAAGACGGTCAAGGTCACTGTAATATTTCGGTGGGAGACTAATTCGAGAACCACCAACGCAGGCAGGCATTGTTTTTAATCGAGTAAAGTGTCGGGGGACATTCTATGAAGATACTCAAAACCAACGTTTACGTCGGGCCGAACTTGTACGCGAGCTTTCGTGTAATTCGGCATGTGATTGACCTGGGTATACTTGAGGAGTGGCCCTCCGGGCGCATTGGGAGCTATTTTACTGAAGGATTGGTAGAAGCGCTGCCCGGCCTTGAAGAACACGGATGTTCCTACCGCACCCACGGCGGCTTCTTGCGCCGATTGCGCGAAGACGAAGGCACGTGGATGGGGCATGTCATGGAACATGTTGCCATTGAACTGCAATGCATTGCTGGCAACGACGTAACATACGGACGCACTCGCTCGACCGGTAATCCGGGCGAATACAACATGGTATTTGCCTACAAACACCGTGATGTGGGTCTTGCAGCCTCCAAACTTGCCATCCGCTTGCTGATGCATCTGCTTCCCAAAGAACTGCAAGAACAGGTCGACTATGAAATCGACGAAGATTTCAACTGGGATGAGGAGCGGACAGCGTTCATCCGCCGGGCGCAGCGTCATGCTTTTGGCCCTTCAACAGGTTCTCTTGTTGAAGCAGCTGAAGAACGCGGTGTGCCATGGCTAAGGCTAAACGCTCACAGCCTGGTTCAATTTGGCCATGGCAAATACCAGAAGCGTATTCAGGCAACCATTACCAGCGAAACACGTCATATTGCGGTCGAGATTTCTTGCGATAAAGAAGACACGCACCGCCTGCTGAATGACTTGGGTTTGCCGGTGCCCAAGCAATATATGGTCTACAATGAGCGTGAAACCGTCCGCGCGGCGCACCGCATCGGTTATCCGGTTGTGGTTAAACCACTGAGCGCCAACCATGGCCGTGGTGTTACCATCAACATAAATGATGACGATGAAGCTGCCGCTGCGTTCGGCACTGCACGTGAGCAAGGCACCAGCAGGGCTGTGCTTGTTGAAAGCTTTATCACTGGCATGGACCACCGCATGCTTGTGGTAAACAACGAGCTTGTTGCGGTTGCGAAACGAGTACCCGGTCACGTGGTTGGCGATGGCAAAAAAACCATTGCCGAGCTTGTTGACCTCGTGAACGAAGATCCGCGCCGCGGTGTTGGCCACGAAAAGGTTCTGACCCGCCTGGAGATCGACCATCAGGCCAAGCGATTGCTGGAAAAATCAGGATTTACCGAAGAAACAGTTTTACCTCAGGGCGAGCCATTCTTCCTGCGTTCCACAGCCAATCTGTCAACCGGCGGCACGGCTGTAGATATGACTGATGTAGTACACCCAGACAATCGCGAGATGGCGGTCCGGGCAGTACAAGCCGTCGGTCTGGACGTTGGCGGTGTAGACTTCCTGACCGATGACGTCACACAGTCATATAAAGATATTGGCGGGGCCATTGTTGAGGTGAATGCAGCCCCCGGCTTCCGGATGCATGTGGCGCCATCAGAGGGTGAACCGCGCGATGTATCGGGCAAAGTGATCGACATGCTATTCCCGGCCGATGCACCAAGCCGCATTCCGATTGCGGCCATTACCGGCACCAACGGCAAAACTACAACGTCTCGCATGCTTGCGCACATCATGAAGGGTGGCGGTAATGTGGTTGGTCTGACTACGACCGATGGCATCTATGTTGATGGAAAGCAAACCGTTAAGGGGGACACAACGGGCCCTAAATCTGCGCAGATGGTACTTCGCGACCCAACGGTTGACTTTGCGGTGCTTGAGACCGCGCGTGGTGGTTTGGTGCGCAGTGGTCTTGGTTACGAATCCACCAACGTCTCTGCGTGCCTCAATGTATCGAGCGATCATTTGGGTATGGGCGGTATCGATACCATGGAGCAGCTTGCCGCTGTCAAACGTATCGTTGTGGAGGCTGCAACAGATGTTGTGGTGCTCAATGCAGACGATCGCCATTGCCTGATGATGGCAGATTACTGCGATGCGGAGCACATCATGTATGTGACAATGAATCATGCGCATCCGCTTGTGAAACAGCACATTAAGTTGGGTGGTCGCGCCGTCGTGCTTGAAAGCGGCATGAACGGCGACATGATCGCGATCTATGACAATGGCACCCACATTCCTCTGTTATGGTCGCACCTGATCCCGGCCACACTCGAGGGCAGGGCAACACACAATGTGCAAAACGCCATGTTTGCTGCTGCCATGGCCTACAGCTTCAACATGCATTTGGACAAAATCCGCGAAGGTCTGCGCACCTTTAATACAAGCTTCTTCCAGGCACCGGGTCGGATGAATGTGTACGATGAGCATCCTTTCCGGGTCATTCTGGACTATGCGCACAACGCTGCTGCCTTTAAGGCCATGACGAACCTAACGGACCAATTGGAAGTCGTGGGCAAGCGCGTTGCTGTTATTGCCTGTCCGGGCGACCGGCGCGACGAGGATATTATCGAAAGCGCAGAAACACTCGCTGGTCACTTCGACCATTATATCTGTAAAGCCGACGATAATAAGCGCAAGCGCGAGCACGATGAAGTGCCGCAAATGATGCGTGGGGCCTTGATCGAAAACGGTGTAGCTGCCGATAAGATTCAGGTAATTGTGGATGAGCAGGAAGCCGTTGAAGCGGGCCTGTCGATGGCGCGAGAAGGCGACCTTGTTGTTGTGTTTGGTGACAATATCATTCGATGTTGGAAACAGATCATCTATTTTGGCGGCGAAAACGCGGAAGAACAGGTTGGCTCTGGAGAGTCGAAACCGACGGTCACAAAAGCCTTTGAAGACCTGTTTGAGGATGACCAAAAGCTGGTAAGTGATGGTCGTGGCGTTCGGCTTGCGCGCGACGAAGATGAAGACGGCGACTAAGCGGGAGGCTTTTTGATGGTGATGACCGTTGATGAGCTGGAAACAGCCCTTTCCATTCCTGTGCCTGAAGATGATCGGCTGATCCTTGATGACAGTCGACGTCTGACGGGGCCGGGGCTGTTGTGGAAGCATTACGGCGCAAACCTTGATGTGTTTGTAGAAGAGTTTGACAAATCCGAGATCGCGAAGGTGTGGAGCGAGGAGGCACGCAAAGTGCTCGATGCTGTCGGTTGGCAATCGGAGAAAAGCATCTCGCGTATCTTCGAAACCGGGCTGAATTTGGCAATTACTGCACCTATAGACCAGCTGTATTCAGCCATTTTTGTTGCTCAAGTTGCTTGGCACTGCACAGCTCATAGAATGCTGGAGACAACACCGGCAAGCCTTGCTGGTTTTGTTGCGGAGCTTACACCCGTGATGCGTGAGGAGGCGAATCCGGAACTATTGGCATTGCAAAAACTTGCTGATGAAAAGGCTATCGATTTTTTAAGTGACGATGACTATGTCTCGCTTGGGCATGGCACGGGTTCGGCCACATGGGCGGTTCGAGAAATTCCTCCCCTAAATGAAATTGATTGGGCTGCCCTTCATAATTTGCCTGTGGCCTTGATAACGGGCACTAATGGTAAATCCACAAGCGTTCGACTGTCGGCAGCCATTGGTGAGGCAGCGGGCATTGTCTCGGGCACTACATCTACAGACTATGTGAAAATTGGCGACGATATACTGGATCGTGGGGATTACTCTGGACCCGGCGGAGCACGGATGTTGCTGCGTGACAAACGGCTGGAACTTGCGTTTCTTGAGGTGGCCAGGGGCGGCATTTTGCGGCGGGGTTTGCCGCTTCGGCAGGCGCAGGCCGCACTTGTGACCAACATCGCGAATGATCACTTGGGCCAGTACGGTGTGAATACTGTTGAGGCTTTGGCAGATGCCAAATTTGCGGTGGCGCGCACACTAGCGACCGATGGTACCCTAGTGTTGAACGCGGATGATCCGCTCGTCGTTAACAATGGTCTGCAGGCAGAACGCAAGGTTTGCTGGTTCTCACTTGATGCTGAAAATCCGCAAATACGGGCTTCAAAGGCGGCAGGTCAGGCCTGCTGCTGGCTGCAGGAAGGCACGATCACATTCTTCGATGGTGATACAGAACAAGCGCTACTAGCCGCTGCCGACGCCCCTGTCACCATGGGAGGTGCCGCCAAGTTTAACATCCGCAACGTAATGGGGGCTTTGTGTCTGGCAAAAGCTTTGGGCCTGAAAGACGATGCGATTGTTGCTGGCCTGACTACGTTTGAAAGCAAGCCCGAAGACAACCCTGGGCGCTGCAACGAGTTTATAGCAAAAGGCGCTCGGGTTTTTGTGGACTTTGCCCACAATCCCCATTCGGTTGAGGCGGTATCTGACGCGTTGTCGCATCTACCGTCAAAGCGTAAATTCCTGCTGCTGGGCCATGCCGGGGATCGGTCTAACCAAGAAATTCACGACCTGACAATTGCGGCGCTTGCCTTCAAACCCGAGGAAATCGTTATCGTGGAGCTTGAGGAGTATCTACGTGGTCGGGAATTGGGTGAGGTGAGCAACTTTATTGAAAAAGCGTGCCTTGAATCCGGCTTTGATGCCAATTGTATTGCCAAGACAGACAGTCCGCCGAAAGGCACGGAAGTTATCATAGACAAACTTCAGGAAGGCGATTTGGCCCTTCTTCTTGTGCTTGATGAACGTGACAGGGTGTTTGAGCTTCTTGAAGCGGCTGCCTAGCGGCACGGTGCAAATGTGGTGACCACAACAGGTGTGTCAAAGGAAACACTGGCGCGCTTCATGCCGTCCGAGTTGTACGCCATCACAATTTCCCCGGCTTTATTGACTGCAATAACACCGCCGTCGCCGTTCAGTGACTTTACATCCTCCAGCATGCGCCATGCGGCCTCCTTGAGGTTGTCGCCTGCGAGCTTAACGCCGTTCGCCACCAGTCCAGCACCACCTGACAGGATGAAGTACTCACCAACGCCCGTGCATGACACCGCTACCGCATCATCGGCCCAGTTGCCGATACCGTTGATAGGTGTATCTCCAAGACGGCCTTCAGGTTTGCCAAATACGCCGCCGGTGGAAGTTGCCGCAGCAAGACCACCATGAATGTCTAGCGCGACGGCCCCTACAGTGCCGTGTGCCAGAGTTTCCGTTTGTGTGTCTTCTTCAGTGGTGCCATCGGGCAGGGTGTAATAATCGTCAGGGTCAATCACACTCTCATGGCCCTGTTTCGCTGCAAACTTGGTAGCGCCTTCACCCGCCAGCATCACATAGGGCGTTTGGTCCATCAGGGCGCGCGCAGTACTGATCGGGTGCTTAACATCCCTGATTGCAGCAACAGCTCCGGCGTTTCTGTTCGCGCCGTCCATAATGGCGGCATCCAGTTCCACATAACCTGCGCTATTGGGTGCTGACCCGCGACCCGCCACATAGAGGCCGGACGCTTCCATTTCCCGCACCATAGCTTCCACAACGTCAACGGCACTTGCTCCACCCTCAAGCATTTTTTTGCCCTTTGCGGCAATACTCTCGAGGTGGGCTTCTGCGCGTTCATATGATCGACCTTTTTGCGCACCAGCACCACCATGTAGGGCAAGAGCGAATTTTGGAGAGTCGGGCATGATTATGTTATTCCTGAACTGGGATCAATTTCTGGGTTCCTTTACCGCGGGACTGTTGTCAATTGAAGCCCCAAATTAATCCGCCTGCATTTTGTGATCGTTTAAAGGGCGAGATCAGGAGGACACCATGAAGCTTTTTGGCCGCGCCTATCTAGATGCCTTTATCGCGTTTGCCATTTTGGATGGCATATGGCTTGCGCTTATCGCGAGCGATTTTTATGCACAGCATCTCGGTTATATCATGCGGCAGCAGGTTATCTGGCCGGCGGCTATTGTGTTTTATTTCCTCTATATTGCTGGGGTTGTGTACCTGGCAAGTGTGCCTGCAGCTCTTAGAAACAACTGGAAAAAGGCCGGGATCAATGGTGCGGTGCTTGGTCTTGTCGCTTATGGCACATATGATTTGACCAATTATGCCACCCTGCAGGGCTGGCCCTTCATTGTGCTTGCAGTTGATCTGTTGTGGGGCGCATTCGTCAGTAGCGTAGTTGCCTTGGGTGGTTTTATGGGGGCCCGCCGCTATATCGATGCACAGCGCATGAAAAAGGCGGCCGCAGCCGCCCCTTACAAGGATTATTGAGGCAGACCGCCTATTCCTTTTTCCATTGCTTGAACCATTTATCGAGAATTTCGACGGTCCGGAGCATGTTTGACGGAATACTGGTGGTGCCGTGGTATTCACCGTGGATCACCACAAGTTTTGTGGGCGTGCCCAGCACCTTCAGCGCCGAATACATCTCTTCAGCCTGCGCAAGCGGTGTACGCAGGTCTTTGTCGCCAGTCATGAAAAGTGTGGGTGTTTTGATGTAAGGCGCACGTGCTAGTGGGCTGTGTTTCATCCACAGGTCGGGGTCTTCCCACCAGGGTGTACGGAAACGCTTGTAGCCCCAGCTGACAATGTCAGCAGTGCCGGCAAAACTGATCCAGTTGATGACGGGGCACAAGGCTGCCGCGCCAGCGAACCGCTCTGTGTTACCAACAGTCCAAGTGGTTAGCACGCCGCCGCCTGAGCAGCCCGCCACATACATTTGGCTTTCATCAATAATGCCGCGTCCAACAACAGTGTCTACGCCTGCCATCAGGTCATCAAAATCACGGCGACCGGGATAGCGATTGTCGATCGCATTGGCGAAGTCTGATCCATACCCAACCGAACCGCGCGGATTGGTATAGACAACAACATACCCACGAGCAGCCAACGCCTGCCACAGGAAGTTGAAGTTCACGCCGTACATGCCGTGCGGGCCACCGTGGATGTACAAGAGAAGTGGATACTTCTTGCTTGGGTCAAAATCAGGCGGTGTCATTACCCAGCCCTGAACGCGCGTATCATCGCTGCTGTCGTACCAGATTTCCTCTACAGCTCCCGGTGTGATGCCAGCCATCACATCAGCATTCAGGTCTGTCAGTTGTGTCATCTCGCCGTCAGACACATCGCCAATCACCAGGTTGAAATCCGTATCCGGGTCACGGAAGCGGCCAACAAAAACGCCTGCTTCGGTCATGCTGGTCATTGTGACTTGATGCATGCCTTCTGTGATCGCCTCAATGCGGCCATTCATGCGCACCCGCATAATCTGGATATCGCCTTCCGTGCGAACGGAAAAATAAACCCGGTCGTTGCGGCGGCTGAACATGAAGCCACCGGCACCCGCCGGCAGGTCATCGTTTATCATGCGTTCGTCCGAACCGTCCGTGCCAATGGCGCGAACCTGATCACGGCCGTAGGTGGACATGATATCCGACTTGCCCGCATACACGATTGTTTCGCCGTTAGGGCTAACAGCTGGTCCTGCCCAATAGCCATATTCTTGTGTTAGCTGAGTGATGCCACCACTTGCGATATCGAGTTTGTGAATATGCGATGTGCCTTGTGTTTCATCGGTGTCGCCAGCTGGACCGTTGCCATCAAAGATAATGGATGCACTATCAGGCGTGAAAGCAAATGGCGCATTTCCAATCATGCCCGAAAAGCGAGACACCGTGTGCCATTTGCCGCTGGTAAGCTGACGCGCTGTGCCGCCTTCAGATGGTACCATAAACAAATGGTCATAGCCGCTAATCATGCCCACGCGGTCCTGGCGGTAATGCAGATCGTCAATCACTGTCACATTCTTTTGCCATTTGGCACCCTTTGGCGGGGTCGCAATTTTGATGGTCCAATCACTTTTTGCTGGCACGCGGGCGCGAAAAGCGATCGCGGACCCATCGGGTGCCCATCTGATCATGCGGGGCGCATTCTGCACGTGGGTGAGCTGACTGACAGCGCCTTCCGCGTCCATCCAGCGTACAAAAACCTGGCGGGTGTCATCGTCTGCTTGTGCGATATAAGCAATTCGGTCACCTGACGGGGACCAGCGCAGGCCTGAGCCCTTAACGAGAAAGCGGTTTTTGCTGCCGTCTGCGTTCATCAGCCAGATTTCCGACGACCAACGATCATTCATTTCATCGACGCGGGCGCGAACGTAAGCAACCTGACTGCCGTCAGGTGATAGCTGGGCGTCGTTCACACGTTCCCAGTTCATATACATCTCTGGTGTAATGGTTTCTGCTGCTGACAAAGGTGTCGCAAACAGGCCAAGCACGGTGATAACCGCGCACAAAATACGTTTCATGAGACCCTCCCAATCTAATGCCCAAATCTAGTCCTAGAGGATCAGTATAGTTTAATTGTGTGTGTTTGTCAGGACTGGCTTTAACTGATCACACTTGGCGCATCGCGGCGCGTTTTGGCGCGGATACCACTGATTTGTTCGGCCACGTTGATCAGGCTTGAGAGCGCATCCTGCGTTTCCGCCGAATGTTTGCTCGCGTCCGGCTCGTAGGTTTCCAGATACAGTCTTAGTGTGGCACCTTCAGTCCCAGTGCCCGATTTGCGCACGACCATGCGGGCACCGCTGTCGAACACAATACAAATGCCCTGGTTTGAGGTCACGGAGCCATCGACCGGATCGGAATAACCAAAATCTTCAGCAATGGTTACCAGCTCGTCGCCAAATCGCCGGCCCACCAAACTATCCAGATTGGACTGCAAGCTATCCATCACGGCATTCGCAGCATCCGTTTCAACCGATTCATAGTCGTGCCGCGTGTAGAAATTCCGTCCGTAGGTTTGCCAGTGTGCGGATAGAATGTCGGCAACTGATTTGCCACTTTCCGCCAGAATGTTAAGCCACAACAGCACTGCCCAAAGGCCATCTTTTTCGCGCACGTGGTCGGAGCCTGTGCCCGCGCTTTCCTCGCCGCACAAACTGATGCGTCCGTCATCAAGCAGGTTGCCAAAAAATTTCCAGCCAGTTGGCGTTTCATAAAACGGCAGACCCTTTGCCTCCGCGACCCGGTCGACCGCCCCACTTGTTGGCATGGAGCGCGCAACACCTTTCAAGCCGCCTGAGTAAGCAGGCGCAAGGTGTGCGTTCGCTGCCAAAATGGCCAGACTGTCGGACGGTGCAACATAGCAGCCTCGCCCCAGAATGATATTGCGGTCGCCGTCCCCATCTGAGGCGGCACCAAAATCAGGTGGGTTATTGCTAAACATCGTATCAAACAGTGGTTTGGCGTAGACAGGGTTTGGATCGGGATGGCCTCCACCAAAATCGGGCAGAGGCGAACCATTGACGACAGTGCCTTTGGTGGCACCCAGACTATTTTCCAAAATAGCAACGGCATAGGGTCCCGTTATCGCGTGCATGGCGTCAAATTTCATGGTGAACCCTTCAGCGAACAATGCCCGGATTTTCTCAAAATCAAACAGGCTTTCCATAAGTTCGGCATAATCGCTAACCGGATCGATGATCTCGACTATCATGTCCTCTAACGTCTGTTTACCCAGTTCGCCCAAGGGTGCATCGGCTCCATCACTCGTCAAATACCGGGCAAGGCTTTTGGTGTTCTCGAAAATCTTGTCAGTCAGACTCTCAGGCGCGGGGCCGCCGTTACGGGCATTGTATTTGATGCCAAAGTCGCCGTTTTTGCCTGCCGGATTATGGCTCGCAGACAGGATGATCCCGCCCATGGCATCATATTTTCTGATCACACAGGACGCGGCAGGCGTAGAAAGCAGCCCATTTTGCCCAACGATCACCCGTGCAATGCCGTTTGCTGCCGCCATTTTCAGGATAATCTGGATGGCTTCTTCGTTAAAGTATCGACCATCGCCGCCCACAACCAGAGTTTCGCCCTCAATGCCATCCAGCGCATCGAAAATAGATTGCACAAAATTCGCCAAATAGTGGGGTTGCTGGAAAACTGGCACCTTTTTGCGCAGGCCTGATGTGCCGGGCTTTTGCCCCTCAAAAGGTGCGGTTTCAACAGTAATGATCGCCATAAGTGCCCCTATCCGGTTCGCCGCGCATCATGCAGTGCCTGCATGTGGCGCACAATGCCTTCATTTTCTGACAGTTTATCGACAGCAACGGGAATTTTCCGTTGCCAATTCGGTTGCTCGTGCCTGGTGCCCGGAACATTTGGCTGACCAATCAGGCCAAGCAGATCTTCCAGTTGGCACGCAGCGACGAGCGATCGTGTTGAACCCAATAGCTCATGCAAGGCGATCGAGAGTTCTTCCGTCATTTCTTCAGGTGGTTCTTCCGGGTTTATACCGATGGGCAGCAAACCATTTTGCCGAAGCATATGCAGTAGCCCACACTTGTCAGCAAAGCGCTTGCCTTCGTCAGCAGCAAGTTGTTCCGGTTCGTCACCAACACCCAGTTGGCGCCGCCAAGCAAAATCCTCTCCGCGCCAGTATCCTGCTAGAGTAGGGAAATCATGGTTGCTGATAGATGCGAGCGCACTGGCTCTGTAGTCCTTGGGTTCGATGAAGTGACCGTTTTCGTCCTGCTCGAAATACATCAACGCACAGCCAAAGATATTGGCACCATTGAGTTTTGGCCGCAGTCCATCGGGTACAGTGCCCAGGTCTTCGCCGATGACTGCGCAGCCAACCCGTTCGCTTTCAAGCGCGATAATGGCGATAAGGTCTTCCAGTGGATAGTTCACGTACGCACCTAGCGTATCACCATCTGTTGGCACCCAGTAGCTGCGATTTATACCAAGGATATGGTCGATCCGCACAAGACCCGACTGCGCCATGATGGATCGCACCGTCATGACAAAATGCCTGAAGCCGGTTTCTGCAAGGCGGTGCGGATTGAGGGGAGCCAAATCCCACACTTGTCCGGCCGGGCTTGCTGCGTCTGGTGGTGCGCCAAGGCTGACACCGTTTGCAACAGTTTTGAAGCCGCCCCAAGTTTCGGCACCGCCCGGCACCATGCCCACGGCAAGGTCAAGGTAAATGCCAACGCTCATTCCTGCCGCTTTGGCCCGAGCTTGTGCAGCTGTTAGTTGAGTGTCCGCGGTCCATTGTAAGTACATGTAAAAACGGATGTTATCGGCATGATCGTTAGCAAAGGCCCTCACCTCATCAGACGCATGGTCCTGATAGGCCTCAGGCCATTGCTGCCACAGCATCCAGTCGGGGTTTTGCTCAAGGAAATGCTCAGACAGCGCATCAAACAAGGCGTGTTTATAGAGTGGTTCGCCTTTGTCATCGCAATAGGAGGCAAAGGCAAGCTTCCTTAGGTGCCCTTCCGGTAAGCCATCAAAAATATTGAACGCACAACGGTACGCGTGAAACTTGAGTTTGATGACCGCGCTGTAGTCAACAAACTCAGCGTCCCTTGCCGCTCTGGCTTCTGGACTATCAATCAGGTTTTCAATGAACGCTCGTCCGTTTTCACCGTCAGTGAGTTCTGGTATTGTATGTGGTGCAATGTGCAGAACATTGATGAAAGTCCGGCTGGATGGGGAATAGGGGCTTCTGTTTTGCGATGCTTTTGGGAATAGGGCGTGAACAGGGTTAAGGCCGATGAAATTCGCGCCCTGAGCGGCCGCAAATTCTGCCACTGTTGCAAGGTCTTCAAAATCACCAATACCGAGGTTTTTTTCTGACTTCAAACCATACAGCGGCACCATCAGCCCCCACTGTTTGCCGGCATGTCTCAGAGATTCTGCCTTTTCCGGCGCGTAAATTAGATGGCAATCTGCTTCCAGCGGTGTCTTCATTAAAAAGCGGTGATACCCAAGTGGAATGTCAGGCGGCAGAATACAGGTGTAGCTGCGATAGGCGTCGCCGCCGCGCCCGTGTACGACACCAGCCGGTACGAGCGCAGATGAGCCTTTCACGCGTTCACCATTTTCAAGCAAGATAACCCACTCTGCTTCAGTTGCATTAAGGTCTGCTGGTAACTGGATTGGCATGGCCATATCCGCCCCTTTGATCATCACCATGGTGGGGGGCAGAGTGGCGGTTTCCTCCTCATGCTTTTGCCTGAGAGCAGCATCCAATCCGCCGCTTGAGCTCAGATCGAGGCCCATGGCTTCGAGGAGTGCGCGTTTCGTTTCCTGGCTCGCAATATGATTTTTGCCCGAAAGATCAAAAAAGCCATCAACAACGCCGTAATGGGTGGCGAGTTCGCTGACCCCATCGGCCACTCTCGTGCGGCTCAGCCCGTTGCCGTCCGACTTGAGGACCAGCGTACTTTCGCCAGCCACCTGCAACGACATGCTAACGATTCTACCGGTATCAAACGGCGCGTCGCCTGCGGTGTCCAAAATCACATCCCAGTTGCCATCAAGGGGAAGATGGAAATCAACGTCAGAGAAGCCATTGTTGAATATGACAAGCAGGGTTTCGCCGCCCAGTTGATTACCTTTTTCGTCCAGATAGGTTCCGGCATCTGAACACAGCATCATGCCGATTGTGTGCCGGTGCTCGTGATGCCATTCGTCCGGCTGAAGTTCACTGCCGGTTTCTGACACCCAGGTGATGTCTTTCAGGCCATTTTCGGCCCGGTCCTGCCCGTGCAGATATTTTGGTCTTGCAAAAACCGGGTACTGTTTCCGCAAGTTGGACAGTCCGGCGACGAATGCTGTTAAGTCTAAGTTGGCGTTAGCCCAATCAAGCCAGGAAGTCTCATTGTCCTGACAATAGGCATTATTGTTGCCTTGCTGGCTGTTGCCAAACTCATCGCCAGCCAAAACCATGGGTGTGCCCTGGCTCACGAATACTGTCGTCAACAGATTTTGCGCCCGTTTTCGGCGCCTCAGCAGCACATCTGCGTTTTCAGAAGGGCCCTCGTTGCCACAATTGTCGCTGATGTTATGGCTGTGGCCATCACGGTTTTCTTCGCCGTTCGCCCAGTTGTGCCTGTCATTGTAGGAAATCAGGTCCTGGAGGGTGAAGCCGTCATGTGATGTGACATAGTTGACGGAGCGAAAGCTTTCATGGCTGTTGTGTTCAAACGTACCGGCTGAGCCCAAAAGGGCATCTGCAAGTGCGGGCAGAACAAACCGTTCTCCGCGCCAAAACCTTCTAATAG
Source organism: Kordiimonas sp. (assembly GCA_963921265.3). GTDB lineage: Bacteria > Pseudomonadota > Alphaproteobacteria > Sphingomonadales > Kordiimonadaceae > Kordiimonas. The sequence goes on along the minus strand of OZ001196.2, from coordinate 1,139,874 downwards.
TATCCCTGTATTTGTCGTTCCATTCTGCAAACTGAGAGGGGAACGCCCCAAGTTTGTAGCCGTCATGGCCAATATCCCACGGTTCAGCGATCAGTTTCATGTTTGATAAAACAGGGTCCTGGGAAACTGCCGTTAAAAATGGACTATCAGTCTTATATTGGCCACCAGTTCTGGCAAGTGTAGTTGCAAGGTCAAACCGGAAGCCATCCACTTCCATTTCCTGCACCCAGTAACGAAGGGAATCCATCACCATTTTCAGGACATATGGATTGTCCATATTGAGGGCGTTGCCGCAACCGGTTTCGTTCGAATAATACCGCTTGTCGTCCGCAAGCCGGTAGTAGCTTGCGTTATCTATGCCGCGGAACGAAAGAGTGGGGCCAAGCTCCCAGCTTTCTGCCGTGTGGTTAAAAACCACATCCAGAATGACCTCAATGCCTGCCCTGTGTAACGCACGCACCATCTTGCGAAACGATTGAATGCCAGTTGGGCCCATATAGCTGGGGTGCGGGGCAAAAAAGGCGATGGTGTTGTAGCCCCAATAGTTGCTGAGCCACATTTCGGTGAGGCGTGGCTCACTGAAGTGCGCCTGCACCGGTAAGAGCTCAATACTGGTTACGCCAAGTCCCTTCAAATGCGCGAGCATTTTTGGCGAGGACAATCCCTCGAACGTACCGCGAACTTTCTGGGGAACACCAGAATGCCCAATTGTTGCGCCTTTTACATGGGCTTCGTAGATGACTGTTTCAGTCCAGTCGATTTGCAGTTTTCCAGGCTTTGTACCTGATTTTGATATCGATCCGACGACACATTTTGGCATGAAGGGAGCGCTGTCGCTGGCATCAAAAGACAGGTCTCCGATCGGTGCATTGCGAGAAAATCCGAACAGGGCATCATTGAAAACAAAGTCCCCGTCCAGTATTCGGGCATAGGGGTCCACTAGAAGTTTATTGGCGTTAAAACGATGACCTTCTTCGGGCGCATAAGGGCCATGAACCCTGTAACCATACAGTTGGCCTTCCTGCACCCCCGGCACGAACCCGTGCCATACGTCGCCAGTGCGGGCGGGCAGCGTGAGGCGCGCGAGTTCCTCAGTGCCATCTTTTGAAAACAGGCATAGCTCAACTGCTTCCGCATGCTTGCTAAAGAGTGCGAAGTTGACGCCGTCTTCAGACGCATGATTCCCAAGGGGTGAAGGCCTGCCAGGCCAGATGGCAAATTGTTCGGACATTGTTGGTCTCAAATCTCAAGCGGTTACTGATACAGGGCATGATAGGCGGCGGCGGGCAAAGCCCAGCTAACATCCTCCCTCATGCCATTGCGACGGATTTGGACCCACGTTTTTTTATCTTGATAAAGCTGAAGCGCTCGGTCAAGCCCTGCGATGAAGGGATCGAACCCAGCGGGTGAAAATTGAATACCGGTGCCTTGTTTGTGCTTAAGGGCGGCTGAGCTGGCGTCAATGACCGTATCTGCCAGCCCTCCAACTCGGGCCACCAGAGGCACACTGCCATAGCGCATGGCACACAACTGTGTGAGACCGCATGGCTCAAACCGAGACGGTACCAAAATTATGTCCGCACCCGCCTGAACCTGGTGCGCCAGTTCTTCATCATACCCAATGAATGTACCCACATGATCTGGGTGCTGGATAGCAGCTTCCTTAAACAGCCCTTCGAGGTCCTTGTCGCCTGACCCCAGCAGCACCAGTTGCGCATCATTGCCAATGATATGGGGCAGGGACGCGGCAACCATATCCAGGCCTTTTTGTTCCGTGAGCCTGCTGATGACACCAAACAGGGGACCTTTTGCGTTGGTTGCCATTCCGAAACGGCGAAGAAGCGATTTTTTCGCCGCTTTTTTGCCCGCGACAGCATTGGCTGAAAAGGGTTTGGTCAGGGAAACGTCTTTCGCCGGGTTCCACACATCGGTATCAATGCCGTTGGCAATACCGTGAAGTTTGTGGTTGAGCTTTTTCAATAGACCACCCAGTCCCATGCCACCTTCTTCGGTTTGAATTTCGCGGGCATAAGTGGGGCTGACGGTCGTGACCAAGTCGCTATAGACAATGCCCGCTTTCAAGAAGCTGACTTTGTCCCAAAACTCGAGACCATCCTGGTGAAACATCTCTTTCGGCAACCTTGTTTTGGTCATCAAAGACTTTGGAAATTGACCCTGAAAAGCCAGGTTGTGGATGGTGAAAACGGTTTTTGGTGTTGGCCCTTCCAACAATGAAAGGTATGCAGCCACAAGTCCGGCCTGCCAGTCGTGTGCGTGAACCACGTCCGCGTGCCATTTGAAGGCCTCGCCCATAGCGACTTTGGCGGCAATTTCCGAGAATGCGGCATAGCGGATGCCGTTGTCGTTCCGGTCTTTACCGTTCTTGTCCAAATATGGATTGCCTTCAATGTCAAACAGGTGAGGTGCGTCAGCGACAAGGATTGCCTGCCCGGTTGGACTTGCGCCTTTTAGAATATCAACTAACCCGCCTGTAATATCAGTCAGCGTGCCAACTTTTTTTGCCCGCTTAATACTCGACTTAACCAAGGGAAACCCGGGCAAAAGCGTAAATACCTCTAGTCCACGTTTGCTCAGCGCAACGGGCAGTGCCCCCATCACATCTGCAAGGCCACCGGTTTTGATCAACGGAAAACACTCTGACCCCGCAAACAGGATTCGTTTTGGATCGGACAAACTAACTCTCCAGCGCGTCGATCATATTTTGGGTGATCAAGCAAACCCCTTTGTCCGTGCGGCGAAAACGACGGGCATCTTCTTCAGGGTCCTCACCGACCACCAGTCCGCGGGGGATTTCTACACCGCGGTCAACAACAACATTTTTCAGCCGTGCGCCGCGCCCGATTGTGGCGTATGGCTGAATTACAGCGTTCTCCAGCCGACTATAACTGTGGGCATGTACCCGTGTGAACAACAGGCAGTTTTCAACATGGGAGCCAGAAACAATACAGCCACCCGACATCAGCGAACTTATCGCCTCCCCGCGGCGGCCATCCTGATCGTGTACAAATTTGGCTGGCGGCGTGATTTCGCTATAGGTCCAGATGGGCCAGTCCCGGTCATAGAGGTTAAGTGCAGGCTCAATAGTGGTCAGGTCTAGGTTGGCTTCCCAATAGCTGTCCACTGTTCCAACATCCCGCCAGTAAGCTTCGTGCCCGGCAATTGCCCGCACGCAAGAACGAGTGAACTGGTGCGCATGTGCGTACCCATTTTTGACGATGTGCGGGATAATGTCCTTGCCAAAGTCCCGGGATGAGTTCGGGTCAGCCGCATCGCGGTTCAGCTCTTCAAACAGAAACTCCGTATTAAAAACATAAATTCCCATTGATGCGAGGCACTTATTTGACTTGCCCGGAATGGTTGGCGGGTCGGCTGGTTTTTCCAAAAAGTCGATAATGCGATCTTTGTCGTCTACGCCCATCACGCCAAAGCCTTTGGCTTCTTCAGGTGTTACCTCAAGGCAGCCAATGGTCACATCCGCACCAGAGTTTACATGCTCTTCGAGCATCAGCTCATAGTCCATTTTATAGACGTGATCCCCGGCCAGGATGACCATATATTTAGGGGCGTAAGACGCAATGATATCGATGTTTTGAAACACCGCGTCGGCAGTGCCTTCATACCACTGGTTTTCAGACACGCGCTGGCTTGCCGGCAGAATGTCGAAGCTTTCGTTCCGTTCTGCCCGAAAAAAGTTCCAGCCGCGTTGCATATGCCGGATCAGGCTGTGCGCCTTATATTGGGTTGCAACTCCAATTCGACGGATGCCTGAGTTCATGGCGTTAGATAGGGCAAAGTCGATGATGCGGCTTTTACCACCAAAATACACGGCAGGTTTTGCCCGCTTGTCCGTCATTTCCTTAAGGCGGCTGCCGCGCCCACCGGCCAGAACATAGGCCATAGTATGGCGTGCAAGTGGTTGCGCGGACGTATGAACCATTGTCTTCCCCCTGTTTGGCGCTTGACTACCTCAGTGTCACTCAAGGTGCCAGGCGCTTCAAGCGATGATTGTGTTACAGTTTGCTGTGTTCACTTTCACAAATGCGTAAAACAAAACTGTAATTGTGCGTTAGTCAAAATAGCGCAGAATTCTGCGCTTGACAACGCTGTCTTTTGAAGTGCAATTTTAGGGCTTATTGGTATCTAGTAAGGCGGTAGGATCATGACCACATTGAAAACAGCTTCTCCAGTGGGCTTTAAAACAGAGCAGGGACCATTGGGCGACGCCGTGTTGCGGCACCTCGTCTATTCGGTCGGCAAGGACCAGTCGCATGCCGTTAAACGAGACTGGTGCGCCGCCCTGTCGCTCGCGATCCGGGATCGTATGGTTGATGGCTGGATGGACACCACCCGCAGCATCTACAAATCAAAGCAAAAGCGTGTTTATTATCTCTCAATGGAGTTCATGATCGGGCGCTTGCTTGAGGATGCAATCGCCAACATGGGCCTGACAGAAGAGGCGCGAGATTTTTTTGATTCGATCGGTTTTGACCTCTCAGCGATCCTGAAATCCGAGCCTGACCCCGCTCTTGGCAATGGTGGACTAGGGCGCTTGGCCGCCTGTTTTATGGACTCTATGGCGACAGTGGGTGTGGCTGGCATTGGTTATGGCATTCGCTACGAGCATGGCATCTTCCGCCAAAGCTTCCAGGATGGCTGGCAGCTGGAAGAACCTGAAGATTGGCTCATCTTCGGCAACAGCTGGGAATTTCAGCGCCCGGAAGTAGAATATTCCATCGAGTTTGGTGGCTCTGTAAACCAAGGCCATGACGGCAAGATGGTCTGGATACCCAGCGAGCGTATTCTTGCCGGTGCGTTTGATACACCCATCGCTGGATGGGGCGGAAAGCATGTAAACACGCTTCGCCTATGGTCGGCTAGGTCGACTGAAATGTTGAACCTGCAACAGTTCAACCAGGGTGAGTTTATTGCAGCGGCCCGTAACCAGGTACTTGCAGAATCGATTACCAAAGTACTGTATCCGGGTGACCACACGCCGGAAGGCCGTGAGCTACGCCTAAAGCAGGAGGTGTTTTTCACGTCTGCATCTCTGCAGGACATTCTGCACCGCTATCTTTTGGATCATGACGATTTGTCGGGTCTTGGTAGCGCAGCAGCCGTTCAGCTTAACGACACACACCCGGCAATTGCCGTGCCCGAACTGATCCGTTTGCTTGTTGACAAACACGGCATGGAGTTTGTCAAAAGCTTCGAGATCGCGCGAGAAACATTGCATTACACAAATCATACACTGCTGCCTGAGGCATTGGAAAAATGGCCGCTTGAACTGTTTGAGCGCTGCCTGCCGCGGCACCTGCAAATCATCCGAGAGATTGATAACCTGTTTGCCGCCGAAGTCCGTGCCAAGTTCGATGACAAGGACCCGTCGCCAATGCAGGCTATCGGCTATCACCACGACGGGGGCTGGGTGCGTATGGGCAACCTTGCTTTCATTGGATCAAGCCACGTAAACGGCGTTTCAGCACTTCACACCGACCTCATGAAACAAACCGTTTTCAAAGACCTGCATGAGGTTTACCCGGACCGGATCCTGAACCAAACCAACGGTATTACACCGCGGCGTTGGCTTTATGAAAGCAACCCACGTCTTGCCGGTCTGATTACCAAAACAATCGGCGAAGGGTGGGTCGACGATCTTGAGCAACTCAAGGCGCTGGTGCCATATGCGGAAGATGCAGCATTTAGGGATCAGTTTGCCGCTGTAAAAGCCGCCAACAAAGTTGATCTGGCTGCCTTTATCAAGGACCAGACCGATATCATAATTAATCCAAACGCCATGTTTGATATTCAGATCAAACGCATTCATGAATACAAGCGACAGCTGATGAACGCGCTTGAAACAATGGCGCTTTATAACGCGATTAAAGCTGACCCGGCCGCGGATTGGCAGCCGCGTGTTAAAATCTTCTCTGGTAAGGCTGCGCCCAGTTATTCACTAGCTAAACTGATCATCAAAATGATCAATGACGTGGCTGAAAAGGTCAATAATGACCCAGATGTTGGTGACCTTTTGAAAGTTGTTTTTCTGCCGAACTACAATGTGTCAGCGGCTGAGGAATTAATTCCCGCCGCTGATCTCTCGGAACAAATATCAACGGCCGGTTTCGAGGCTTCGGGCACAGGCAACATGAAGTTTGCGCTCAACGGCGCGCTCACCATCGGTACGCTTGACGGCGCCAATGTTGAGATCATGGAGCATGTCGGTGAGGACAATATTTTCATCTTTGGTATGAAGGCCCATGAAGTGGCTGAGCGCCAGCGCAGCCACAACCAGCCCTGGGTGACGGTTTCTGAAACACCGCGCCTTCAGGAAGTGGTGACACAGCTCTCCAGCGGCTTTTATTCACACGGTGACACTGAACGTTTTGCCGGTATTGTCGACAATATCCTGGCCCACGACTATTTTCAGGTGACGCCAGATTTTGATGCCTACTGGCAAATGCAGCGCCACGTTGATAGCGTGTTTGCAGACAAGGACACGTGGCACAAGAAGGCGATCCTGAATACTGCCAAAATGGGGTGGTTCTCCGCGGACAGGACAATCCGCAGTTACGCCGAACAGATATGGGACGCACTTCCCAAGTAGGTATTAAGCTCAAAGCGACATCAGTGTGGGGGACGCTTCATGAAAGCGACATTGGACGCGCAGGAAATTGAGGCGCTTGCAACCGGTATGCACGGTGATCCGTTTGCGCGGCTTGGTCGGCATGTGCACGCTGATTCTACCATTATTCGCACCCTCGCACCGGGGGCAAGTAAGGTTGAGGTATATACCCCAAAGGGCAAAAAACCGGTCGCATTGTTGGCCAAAATTCACGATTCCGGCCTTTTCGAAGGTCAACTTGCTGCTTCAAAAGCGAAATCAGGGTACCGGCTGCGCGCGACCGACGACGAAAACAGTTGGGATTATGTGGACCCTTATTGTTTTGGGCCCCTTTTGAGCGACTTAGAGGTTCATCTTTTGTCCGAAGGCACACACGAGCGTGCCTTTCAGTGTTTTGGCGCGCACGTGCACACTGTTGACGGCGTGCTTGGCGTACGTTTTGCCGTTTGGGCACCGAATGCCAGCCGTGTTGCGGTTGTTGGTGAGTTTAACCACTGGAACAATAGCCAACATGTGATGCGCAATCGTGGTTCCAGCGGCGTTTGGGAAATTTTCATTCCTGGTGTTGAAGACGCTGCCCACTATAAATACTGCGTTTTTGATGCGGGCGGGTTGCAGTTGCCATTGAAGGCAGACCCTTACGCATTTGGTGCGGAGTACCGGCCCAATACAGCATCTGTTGTCAGGAAAATGGGCGACTATGAATGGTCGGACGCTGGTTGGATTTCTGAAAGAGGCACCCGCCAGCACAGGGCAGCCCCCATTTCAATGTACGAAGTGCATCTGGGTTCCTGGCAGCGCACAGGTGAAAATGATGAACTGTTCCTGGACTATGCTGAACTAGCTGACCGCCTTATTCCTTATGTGAAAGAGTTGGGTTTCACTCACATTGAGCTGCTGCCGATTACCGAGCATCCGTTTGATGGTTCATGGGGGTATCAGCCTGTTGGCCTTTATGCCCCGACACGCCGCTTTGGCACACCCAAGGACTTCAAAGCGTTTGTGGATGCCTGTCACAAAGCTGAACTGAGCGTGATTCTTGATTGGGTGCCGGGGCATTTCCCTTCGGACGAGCACGGCTTGGCGCACTTTGATGGAACACACCTTTATGAGCATGCAGACAGAAGGCGCGGATTTCACCCCGACTGGAACACTCTGATTTTCAATTTCGGACGGCGTGAAGTTCAAAACTATTTGGTAAGCAACGCCCACTTTTGGCTTGAAGAATACCACCTTGATGGGCTTCGCGTGGATGCCGTGGCGTCGATGCTATATCTGGATTACAGCCGGAAAGAGGGCGAGTGGCTGCCCAATGAGCATGGCGGCAACCAAAATTATGAAGCCATCGGCATGATGCAGCGTATGAACGAGCGCGCTTATGCCCTGAACGATGGCATCATCACCATTGCGGAAGAATCCACTGCCTGGCCGGGTGTCTCATCGCCGACGAGTTCCGGCGGCCTCGGGTTTGGCTTCAAGTGGAACATGGGCTGGATGAATGACACGCTTGACTATATGAGCAAGGAGCCAGTGCACCGCAAACACCATCATCACCAAATGACATTTGGCATCGATTACGCTTTTTCTGAAAACTATGTTTTGCCGCTCAGCCACGATGAAGTTGTGCATGGTAAGGGTTCACTACTGGACCGCATGCCGGGTGATCGGTGGCAGAAGTTTGCAAACCTCCGGGCTTATTATGGCTTCATGTGGACGCACCCTGGAAAAAAGCTGTTGTTTATGGGCGGCGAGTTTGCCCAGGAAAGCGAGTGGAATGCCGACCAGAGCCTTGATTGGCACCTGATGGATGATCCCGACCACCGCAACATTCACACACTGATCAAGGACCTCAATAGCCTGTATCGCCGTACGCCCGCGCTTTTTGAACGTGACTGTGAAGCGTCAGGATTTGAATGGGTTGATGGGGGCGCCTCTGAAGATAACATTCTGTCGTTTATGCGCTGGGGTGAAGGTGGTAGCAAGCCATGCCTAGTAGTGTGCAACTTCTCACCCGTGCCGCGGGAAGGGTATCGCATCGGTGTGCCATATGGCGGTTTCTGGCGGGAAGTGATGAATACAGATTCGCATTTTTATGGTGGCTCGGGCGTTGGCAACCATGGCGGTATGGAAGCGGAGAACATTCCCTGGCACATCAAACCCTATAGTTTGATGATGACCATCCCACCACTTGCGACTATTGTGTTCACGCACCAACCAGAATAGACATTTGAACAGAAAAAGGCCCGGCGAACCGGGCCTTTGTACGCGTGTTATACGCGCCTCCCCTAAAAGCGTTTGCCAAATCCGACACCAAAGACCCATGGATTCAGGTCAACATCAGCGGTGACACCGCCACCGTTTATTTCAACGTCGGTGTTGAGCCAGATACGTTTCACATCGGCATTGAAAAACCAGCCGCTATCGTTGTTGATGTCGACATCAACACCGGCCTGCAGCGCAAAACCAAAGCCGTCTTCATATTTGATAGAACCAACATCGCCTGGATCATCATCATAGAAGATCGTGTAGTTCACGCCTGCACCAACATAGGGGCGAAATTTGCCGCCAGGGTTGGCGTGATACTGGAACGTAAGGGTTGGTGGCAGAACCCACACATCCCCCAGGCTCAGGTTACCAAGGGCAGTGTTGCGGGCGCTTACGTTATGCTTTGTGGTTGCCAAAATAAGCTCGGTCGAAAAGTGCTCTGACCAGAAATAGGTAATATCCACCTCTGGCATGATCGCTGAATCAACCCGCGCTTCGCCGCCGATTGAAACTGTGCTGCTCTCATCGGGAGTAACACTGATCGCCCGCACGCGAACTTGCCACGGGCCGTCCTGAGCGGTTGCAGTGGCAGACACACCAAAAAGTGCGGCTGCGCAAACTATTGCTTTTGTAAGTTTCATGTCGGTTCCTCATCCGTAACGATGAGGGAGTTTTAGAAAGAGGGTCTTTTTAGGGTCTTGATAATGGTCAAGAATTCTCAAAACCAGCAAAGGTGCGACATTTTGACCTAATTTTGGAGGATTCATAAAATTCGCGGCAAAGCTTGTTCACCATTTTCAGGCGAGCTAGGCTTTGGCTAAACTATTGGGAATAAGAAAGGGTCGAATGATGAAGCGCACGATACTAGCTGTCCTGGGGTTAATCGCTATAGGGGCCATCGCATATTCCCAGTTGGGTGTGGAGCCCGCCCTAAAATATGATCTGATTATCACCAATGGTGTTGTTTACGACGGTTCAGGTGGTGAGGGGCAGCGCATTGATATTGCCATTTCCGATGATCGCATTGCCGCGGTTGGCGATCTTTCCCTGGCGGCTGCTGACAAGTATGTTGATGCAGACGGCAAAGCCGTGGCTCCGGGTTTCATCAATGTGCTGAGTTGGGCAACCGAAACACTGATTGTTGATGGCAACGGTGAAAGCGATATTCGTCAGGGCGTCACAACGGAGGTGTTTGGTGAGGGTTGGTCGATGGGCCCGGTGAGCGCCGAAATGGCTCAAACGATGAAGAAGCGTCAAGGAGACCTGAAGTTTGACATCGAATGGACCAGCCTTGGGGACTATCTCACATTTCTTCAACGTAAAGGCGTGTCACCTAATGTTGCATCATTCGTGGGAGCCACCACGGTTCGAATTCACACCCTTGGTTATGAAGACAGGCACGCTACAGCCGCTGAACTTTCCCGTATGCAAGAACTTGTGGCAGAGGCGATGGAAGAAGGCGCTCTCGGCGTTGGATCATCACTGATTTATGCACCGGCATCCTACGCCAATACTGAGGAGCTGATTGGTTTGATGCAAACGGCCTCAAAGTACGGCGGGATGTATATTTCGCATTTGCGAAGCGAAGGCGACCGTTTTGAAGAGGCGGTGGACGAACTAATCACGATTGCGCGTGAAAGCGATGCCCCGGCCGAGATTTACCATTTAAAAGCGGCGGGTACTCAGAACTGGCCAAAAATGGACCGGGTGATTGCCAAAATTGAAGCAGCCCGTGCAGAAGGCCTGAAGATCACAACCGACATGTATACCTACACGGCGGGCGCCACCGGGCTTGATGCGATGATGCCACCTTGGGTGCAGGAAGGTGGCTATGAAGCTTGGGCTGAGCGGCTGAAAGATCCGCTTATCCGCGAGCAACTGATTGTTGAAATTGCGACGCCGCAGGAATGGGAAAACCTCTATCTGGCGGCTGGCGGCGCTGACAAACTGTTGTTAATTGGTTTCAAGAACGAAGAGCTGAAGCCACTTACTGGCAAATCGCTCTCTGAGGTCGCTTCTATGCGCGGCAAAGGGCCGATTGAAACAGCGATGGATCTGGTGATTGAAGACGGCAGCCGGGTTGGCACAGCCTATTTCATCATGTCAGAAGAAAATATCCGCAAGAAAATCGCACTGCCTTACATGAGTTTTGGTTCTGATGCCGGTGCGCCGGCACCCAAGCCACCCTTTACGCTGAGCGGCGCCCACCCACGCGCGTATGGTAACTTTGCCCGTGTTTATGCGAAATATGTTCGTGAAGACGGGGTGCTGACGATCGGGGAGGCCGTAAGAAAAATGACGAGCCTACCTGCCGAGAACCTGAAACTCCGGGAGCGGGGACGGCTGGCGGAAGGCTATTTTGCCGATATCGTTATTTTTGACCCTGAAACCATCCAGGATCATTCAACCTTTGATGATCCACATCAATATTCGACCGGCGTAAATGATGTATGGGTAAATGGTGTTCAGGTCCTCAAGGACGGCGACCACACGGGCGCAAAGCCCGGGCGAGCGCTTCGTGGACCTGGTTGGCTTGGTTGGAAGGAAACTGCGGAAACGCAGTAACGGTTTTGCTCCGTATTTGCTTCCCGCCAGCAGTGGGGGAAGCAAATGAAACAATCAATCTTTTTATCAGTTCTGGTGGCTTCAGTCGCCTCATCGGGCGCTTTGGCGCAAGGTCAGGACAGCACGCCGGGCGAGCGCAACCTGCTTGTGCTGAGCGAGCTGTTGCCTGGCATATACAGCAGTGCCAATCAGGCCCTGTTTGATGCACGTAGAGGCATCGTCGAGGCTGAGCGTCATGGCCGCGACGAATTTCAAATTCTGCGCCTTGAGGCTGCTCACAGTTTTTCTCTCAATGGCAGTTTTGCAGGAGCTGAGGTGTCATACCAAATGTCTCTTGTTCCTGGCCCCGCCGCTCAGGAACTGACTGCCAAACTTGCAAATACCGAAGGCGAGATGATCGAAGGCTGCGAGCTGCATTTCAAGCGCCGGGCAGAACACTATGATGGCGATGCCGTGGGTGATGCCTGCGGTGACCTTGGCTTTACTGGCATGCAGGTGTCACGCAAGGAAGTATGGGTTGAGGTTGCCAACAAAGAAGAGCCCTACTGGTATGAGCGCGCACGCGAGTTCCATTGTTATGCCGACCTGCCGGGCGTAAGCGGCGGGCGCGACATTCCGTTTGAGCGGTATGACAACATCACGCTTCATGACAAGGGCAAGACCCACTGGTTCACCACGCGCGGTGAGGGGAAGCGTGAAATCGGCCTGACGCTGCAAGCGATCACATGGCATGTGCTGAATGAAAACAACGGCAACTTCAATCGCAACTCGCTCGTGCTTTATGCAAGTGAGCGCATGCCCGACGGAAGCACAAAATCGCACCCATATACTTTCACAGAACCCAGCGCAGAGCGGCTTGGCTACAACTTGCGCTGGATGCTTGTGAACTGTGCGATCACGCCAAGAGATAAAGCCCGCCCGGAGATGTAGGGCGGCACCACGAACGATTAGAGAGGGGAAGACCATGAAACATCTGTTAAGCGGCTTGCTGCTGGCGGGTGCCGCGGCATTCGTGCCAGGTACACACGCGCAGGACAGGCTGGACATTAGTGTGCCGGAGGATGCGCTGGAAGTGCAGCGCAAGTTTTTGTGCTCGCGCACGGAAGGGGATGTCACCTACGGCTACTTCGAAGGCAAAATGTATAGCCGGGTTGAGGGGGAGCGGGACCGCACCCTTTTTAACCTGGTCGGCGTTAACGTGCGCCAATGCAAAGACTTGATGGACCCTGAGCGGGGTAAAGGTTTCAGGAGTGTCAGCCGTGAAGTGATGCTGTATCTGGACCCGGAAACCAACAAAGTATTGCGGACCTGGGAAAACCCCTGGACCGGCGAAACGGTTGACGTCATCCATGTTGCAAACGACCCGGTTAACATGCGCCGACCCATCCATGTGTACCGGGAAGATGGGTCGCCAATCGAGTTCAATGGCCTTTTCAAAAACGGCCGCGTGATTACGTCGTTCAACGTTCCGCTCTTTTACAAAAACCCGCTTGGCGGGGAGTATCAGGACTATGTGGGCGGTACGTATCACGCTATGGAAATGTTCAACAATTATGCCTATGAGGACGAAGTTCTCGACCGAAATAACATGAAGCTAAGCCGCTATACCTATAGCTGGACCCGTGTTGCAGATTGGCTTCCCTGGATGAAGATGGGCGACCGGCTTGGTATCATGTTCACGTCAGTGATTGGTGCACGGGTTAATACTGTGGACGATATCCCGGAGCCCCTTTTGTCTGAGATGAAAGCAAACTACCCAAAGTTTTTGACGCCACCACCTCTTGATGATGACAGACCCAATGAAACTACATGGGTCATCACAAAGGCGGCCATTGATGCAGCGCGGGGAGACAACTGATGCTTAGAAAAACACTCATTGCATCTTCATTGATGCTTGCGGGCTTCGGTGTCCACGCGCAAGAGCTGGACGTTTCAGATCCTGATCAGGCGCTGTTGGCCAGTAATAAAATTTTCTGCGCCAACGAGCCGGGCGAAATTGCACTCTATTGGTGGCAAGGCGAGGTTTACAGCCGCATTCCCGGTGAAAAAGATACTCATATTTTTAATGTGCAGGGGATGAATGCGCGTCAGTGTGGCCGCATGGAAGATGAAACGCGGGGACTTGGTTTCCGTAGTGTCAGCCGCGAAATCATGCTGTACCTGGACCCCGAAACAAACGAGATTCTGCGCACCTGGACCAACCCCTGGACCAAGGAAGACGTCGAAGTCATGCACGTGAACAATGACCCCGTGAACAGCCGCGGTCCGCGGTGGGCTCGGGATGAAAATGGTGAACCTTCCGTTCGGTTTGAACCACAGCAAGTGGTTAACGGCATGGTGCTGTCTGGCGGTGGCGCGGCCCGTCTCTTTTACAATAATCCGCTGACGGGGGACTATCAGGACTATGAAGGAGGCAAGTATCATGCGGCTGAGTTTCTAACAGTTTCATACCCACTTGCCGATGCGCTGGACGCAAGCAAAACAGCAATACAGGATGCCGTCATCAGTTGGGGCCGTATTTCGGGCTGGCTTCCCTGGATGAAGATGCGTGGCCGCTCTGGTCTGATGGTGCATTACACACACGGTATGCGCCTGCATGATTGGGAAGATCTTCCCGATGTGCTGCGCGAGGAGATTGAGGCCAATTGGCCAAAATATCAGACACCGCCGCCGGCCGACGATGACCGGCCGAACGATACCACCTGGACAGTGTTCAAGCGCTGGATTGACGAAAAGCGGGAGAAGGGTGAAGTGCCCAAGCAAGGCCCACGTTAATCGCAAGATTGGCGCTTAAAAAAGAAACCCGCTGGTGTTGCCAGCGGGTTTTTTGTTGCTTTAAAGAGCTATGTCAAAGCCACTTTTTCCTGAGCCAAATGATCGGACCAGAGAGCGCGAGCAAGATCGCCATGATAGTGATGATGTCGTTGAAGAAACCCCAATCATCATGGAAAATAACACCCGCATGTACGTCGGCAGCAAACAGGTAAAAGGGTGTGCCGGGTGCGGCGTTTCTGAACGTCACACCAGACTCGACAAAAGGCGCAGCCCCGTCTGCAAAACTGCCACGAAAGATTGCTTTACTGTTTTTCACATACCAAATGTCGCCATCGGCACGGTCGGCGGCTGTAATTGCGCGCTGTGGCCCTTCGATTTTGCGCCAGTCGGCTTCTCCGTCGCGGCGCCAGAAATTGCGGCCACCACTGAAGGCAGCAAAAACGCGGTCGCCGACGCGGAACAGTCCGCCCCCGGTCATGTTCATCGAGGGTGGAAGTGGCAGGGACGACTGAACTTGCCAGCTATTGCCAGCGTCAGCACTTTCAAGGATGCCAAAACGTGTGGTCATCATCAGCCGGTTTGGTTCACCCGGAAAGGCGACTGCGCCCCGGATTGTGTGACCAAAGGAGGTTGCCTGGTAGGCTGGTGGCAGCGACGCCCGTTCTACTTCCATGCCGCGTGACCATGGAATGAAATCCAGAATGTGGTTCATGGGGATAGCCGTGGTCGTCACAATCAGCATGGGGACCAAAGCAATAAAACCGATGATTGGTGCATGTCCCCTGAAGAGCCAACGATAGATCTTCTGGCGCTTGCTGCCAGGTGTTTTGTTTTTCTTCCAGCGTTTGGGCAACCACCAGCTCAAAACGCCTGTGATGCCCAGAATGATCATGGCGAAACCGGCAATGTCATTCAGCCATAGAGACCCTGCACCGGGGAGCGTGCCATGGCCAAAGTGCAGGTCCATCATCACGCGGTAAAACGGAAGTTTTTCAGACAAGCCTGACACATTCGCCTGGATATCTATTGGGGCGGCCTGGCCGGAAGAAGTGTTGAAAAGTGTAAGCTTGCTCTCTGCCAACACAGCAAGCAACGTGTCAGCGTCCGGCCCCTCAGAAATTGAAGAGACGAACTCGCCCTGAAGGCCTAGTCGTTTTGCACTCAGGCCATGTTCCCGCAGCTGCCAAATTCCGTCATCCGTTGCCAGAACAAGCTGGTTCAAGTCGCCAGTGTGGGAACCCAACATGCGCTTGATTTGCGGCGTGCCGGAAACGCCTTCGAACTCAACATCATTCCAGGTTGTGCCTCGGTCATCGCTATACCAAAGGCCACGCTCTGATGCGCCGATAAAGCGCGTTTCCTCTGCGTTCACGGCCAAATAGCGCATAATGGTGGCAGGTGAGATGCGCGCAACACGGGTTGACGACCATTCAGCAGGTGTCGAAAGCTGTGCTGACCAGCGCCATTCCGGATGATCAAGGATAATGCCTGTAACGCACAACAGGGTTAGCCACAAAACAGCGGTGAGCCCCGCCCAGCGATGGATTTTCAGGAAAAACTGATAAGGTTTCAGTTTGATCCAAGGTTTTTTAACAGCCACGTAACACTCCCCACTCTGTTACCACTCAGACAAAAATGGGTGGGGACATCCCCCACCCACACTTTCTCACAAACTGTCGCTTCCTAGAAGTCGTAGCTAAGCGACACACCAAATTCACGTTGACGCGGTGGTGTTACCGCAAAGTCCCGTGCAAAGGTTCCGCGTCCAAAGAAGGACGTGCGCACCTGGCTTGGGATAAAGAAGAACTGGCGGAAGTCAGCAAGGCGGGTCACCACCTCCGGTGTGTCTTCTTTGGTCAGGTTGCGTGCGTAGAAAGCCACACGCAGACCATCATATGTGAAGCCAAGGTTCATGTTGATTTTGTTGGTGCCACCAACAAACGCAAGGTTTGCAGCCTGAACAAAGCGCCTGCTTTCGTATTGATAGTCAACATTCATGAACAGGTTCATGCGGTCGTTGACCTCGTACGTGAAGTTAGGAGAAATGGTCAGCATGTGCTTTGGCGTTTGCGGCAGTTGGTTGCCGGCTGTTTGGCCGCTTGGATCAACAGTGTCGACAAGTTCAACACGACCATCATCGCGTGTGCCAACAATCAAAACACCAGGTGCCGTGTCGACAACACCATCATTGTCAGCGTCTGGTGCCCTTGATGGTTCAGCCGGTCCGGTGAAGAAGCCGTTGGTGTCTTGCAGGTCGCGGAAGTTCTCGTCCACATAGTCTTCAAACTGTGCGTCCGAGTAGGCGTAAGTAACCCGAAGGTCGAAGCCTTGCACCACCGCTGCACTCATCTCAATCTCGAAGCCCTTCACCTCGGATGTACCCGCATTAACGATTGGTGAAACCGTAGACTGGGCCGTTGAATCGGCCTGCTGCAATGCTTCGGACGTGGTAAGTGGCTGAGCCGTCCAGTCCAGATAGTAGACGGATGCGTCATAACGCAGCCGGCCATCAAGTAGAGAGCCTTTGGAGCCCAATTCGTAGGACCAAACTTTTGACTCTTCAAAGGTGCCTTTGCCGTCATTCAGGAAGTTAGCCCGGTCAGTGGCGTCAAAGTCGGCGTCAAAGAAGGCGCTGTTGAAACCGCCTGGTTTGTTACCGCGAGCCACCGACGCATAGAAATTGAAGTCTTCATTGACGTCATAGCGTAGCGCAAATCTTGGCAGTGTCGCGTCAAAAACCAAGTCATCCGGGGCGTCAAGCGCAGCCGCCGTAAGCGGGTTGTCAATTCCTTCACCCGCGAGGTGCAGGGTTTCTTCCTGCCAGCGCAACTCAGCCGAGAACACCAAATTTTCCATGATGTCATAGTCAATGCTACCGAACACGGCCACGTTGCGAATGAAGCTATCATTGGCAAGCAAGACAACATCACTATCCACAGGTGCGGGGTCGGTGAGTGGCTTCCATGACCTGCCGAAATCGTCTCCCTGCGAATCCTTGTAATAGTAGCCGCCAATTAACCAGCGAAGGCGCTGGTCATCAGGACTTGCCAGACGGAGTTCCTCCGAGAAGTAACTCTGGCTGCCGCGGCTGAAGGAGGCAAAGCCACCCGGGTTCACCGCACCAAAGGCGTTCTGGAAATCGAAGTCTGTGTAACCGGTCAGCGATGTGAGCGTATAACCATTGAAATCATAGTCAATAACGGAATTGATCCGGAAACTGTCGCGGCGCACGCCGTCAACTGTCACACCGTTTGTGCCGCTCAAGTCATAATAATAGCTGCTGAAACTGTCGATTTCGCCGCAATAGTATCCCCGGCTACGGGTTGAGCCGCGGAAAGCAAATACAAAGAAACTGAGGTCAGGTTCAAAGCAGTTGATCTGGTTTTCACCAATGGCAGCCTCGTTATCGTCACCACCATTCCAAAGGCCGTAGGCAAAACCACGGTCACGGTCTTCAGAATAGGCGGCATCAATGTAGACACTCAGATTGTCTGTTGGTGTCCAATTGATTTTGCCGCCGATCATCTTGGTTTCTTCATCACCAAGTTCTTTCCGACCGTTCACATTGTTGATGTAGTCGCCGCCGAATGTATAGAAGGAGCCGCTGAGTTCGACAGAGAGCTTGTCTTCCACAACAGGTGCCTGGACAAAGCCGCGAATTTCATAGTGATCATGGTCGCCAACTTCTGCTGCGACCCGGCCTCTGAACTCGTTGCCCGGACGGGAGGTGATGAAGTTAATGGCGCCAGAAAAAGTGCCACGCCCAAACAATGCTGATTGCGGGCCACGCACGACTTCAACCCGCTCCACATTATTCAGGTCATATGACGTGATAGGGCCAGCAACAAAAACGCCATCCACAAAGAACGACGCGTTTGGCGAACCCAGAATGTTGGACATACCGCGTACGGATGGGCGATTGTTTGCGCCGCCCGTTGCCCGGCCAAACCCCTCCCGGAACGAGAAGCCCGGCGTCAGAAGGGCAAGGTCTTGCACGTCCTGCGTAAGGGAGCGCTGAATGGCTTCCGCTGTAAAGGCTGTGATGGCCAGCGGTACATCCCGCAAATTCTCAGAACGTTTCCTGGCTGTAACAATGATTTCTTCCAGAGCCAGTTCGTCGTCCGCTGCTGCATCCTGTGCTGATACAGTTGTGCCGTTAACGGTCGCGGCCAATCCCACAACCGCCGTTGTCGACAGAAGTCGTCTGATAAGCATGGTTCCTCCTGCTATCGTAACGCTCTACGAGGCACGTGAGGATGAAAGACACAACAATGGCCTTGCCTCGCTTCGAACGCTTATTTCCCCAATGCATCCAAGGCCCAAATAGCAATATGAGCCTGTCAAAGTCAACTGAATGATATATTAATATGACAAGTAGCAAATCGGTGAAATCCGCCTAAACCCTTGAAAAGCTTAAACTTCGGAGTTGGCGGGACGTTAGCGATATGACAATTTCAGTCGCGAGTGTGGCAAAAATGTCGCCCCAATCAGGCTGGGGCGGCATGGATTTCCACTTAATAGCGACTCGAAAAGAATTCTAGTCTGTTTAGTGGTCTGGAAGAGGAATAAACTCATCGTCGCCGTCAACCATGGCAAAATCACCGCTTTTCCAGCGTGTTTTAGCGTCTTCGATCATTGCAATATCGGTGTGGGCAAAATTCCACCACAGGCGGCGAGGATGCTTGAGTTTGTCGCCACCGATCAACGCCAAATGAGCGCCGTCAGGCGCATGAATGGGCACCACTTCCTCCTCACGAAGTACAATCATTGTGGCTTCCCCGAATTCTTCTTGCCCTAACTTCACGGCCCCTGAAACCACATAGATCGCGCGTTCTTCGTGCGAAGCTGGGATATCGAATGTAGCGTCAGCATCAATGCGCACATCGGCATACAGCGTGCGGCTGTATACGGATACAGGAGACGTTGCTCCCCAGGCGTCACCGGCAACAATGGTGATTTTGACGCCGTCCAGTTCCACAGTTGGAATATCCGCCGCTTCATAGTGCTGGAACGAAGGGTCTGCTTCCTGGTTGTCAGACGGCAGCGCCATCCAGACCTGGAGGCCGAGCAAATTGTGACCCGCGGCTCGCACATCATCGGGGGTGCGTTCCGAATGCACAATGCCTGTGCCTGCTGTCATCCAGTTGACTTCGCCAGGACGTATGGGCTGGCTGTAACCAAGGCTGTCGCGGTGCATGATTTCACCCTCAATGAGCCAGGTAAGCGTCGACAGACCGATGTGAGGGTGCGGGCGTACGTCAATACCGGTACCCGGCGCAAAAGTAGCGGGGCCCATTTGGTCAAAGAAAATGAAAGGGCCTACGGTGCGCGCTTCGAGGGATGGCAATGCCCTGCGCACCTCAAAGCCACCGATGTCTTTGGCCTTGGGGCGAATAACGGTTTTGATACCGGAACAGCTTTTGTTTTCGCATTCCGCTGCAGATGAATGGTGGTAACTCATGTGCCTTCTCCTTGCCCATTTGTACGCCATGGAAGCCTGTGTCGATCACAGTATGATAACCGTTTACACGAAGGGCAACCGGCCAAAATCTCACTATGGACAAAACGACATGATTTGTCGTATTGTTGGATTCTTCGGACGGGCCAAAACGGGAGAGTAAGGGCATGCCATATACGCTGAAAGTTAATGGGGAGACACGCACTGTTGATGTCGAGCCCGACACACCTCTTTTGTGGGTGCTGCGCGACGAACTGGGTTTCAAGGGTGTTAAATTTGGCTGTGGTGTCGCTGCATGCGGCGCATGCACGGTGCAGATGGATGGCGCGGCAACAAGAACATGCGTTTATCCTGTCGAAGCCGCGGAGGACATTGAGATCACCACCATCGAAGGCCTGTCCGACGAAGGTGTTTTCACGGATGTGCAACAAGCCTGGATCGATGAGCAGGTACCGCAATGTGGTTATTGCCAGTCTGGCATGGTGATGGCGGTAAGTGCACTTCTGGATGAAAATCCTTCTCCGTCTGACGAAGACATCAATGACGCCATCACCAATGTGTGCCGTTGTGGCAGCTATCCGCGCATCAAAAAGGCCATCAAGAAGGTCATCAGTGAGAGAGGAGCAGCATAATGGCTGAGGGTAAGAAAAAACTCACGCGCCGTAAGTTCCTTCTGGGCACGGGTGCAGTTGTTGGTGGTGGGCTGGTTCTGGGCTATGCGGCCTTGCCAAACCAGATGAAAGACATTGCTGCAAAGCATAAAGGTGAAGGTCAAATTCTCTCTGGCTGGATCAAAATCACGCCGGATAATAAAGTTACGGTTATCGTGCCGCACGCTGAAATGGGCCAGGGCACACATACGGCGCTGCCGATGATGGCTGCGGAAGAGTTGGATGCTGATTGGGACCTGGTATCCATGGAAGAGGCGCCCGGTCTGCCTGAGTTCGCGAACCAGCCGCTCGGCGAGGGATTTATCGTTGGCGACAGCCTGCCTGACATTCTTGCCCCCTTGATCAACAAGGCCTTTTATTCAATCGCGCAGGCTATGGACCTGCAAATCACAGGTGGCTCTACGTCCGTGCGGTTCACCGGCCAGTACGGTATGCGTGTTGCGGGTGCTGCCGCGCGTGAAATGCTGCTGCGTGCTGCAGCAAAAGAATGGGGTGTGGCACGAAGTGATCTCACGACCGAAAAGAGCTTCGTCCACCATAAAGCGTCTGGCCGGTCCGCCAGCTATGGGTCGCTTGCTCAGGCCGCGAGTGAATTTGACCCGAACCCAACACCAACCCTTAAGCCAAAGGCTGCGCACACCATTGTTGGCACGCGCACCATCAAGCGCTTTGATATTCCTGGCAAAGTGAATGGGACTGCGAAATACGGTATCGACGCCGAGGTCGATGGCATGCTGTATGCCTCCATCGCGCGCGTGCCCGTCCATGGCGGTACAATCACATCGATTGATGACGCTGCCGCGCTTGCTATGCCGGGCGTCAAGAAAGTATGCAACCTGGGCTACGCCTATGCCGTTGTTGCTGACAAATACTGGCGCGCTAAAAAAGCTTTGGATGTCGTCGAAATCCAATTTGAGGCCGGTGGCAATGAGCTTGTCGACTCTGACGCCATTTTCGCAAGGTTCAACAAAGACCTGGGTGAGCTTGAACTGGAGTATGACATCGAAGAAGGCGACGTTGAAGCGGCCGCAGGCAAGCTCATAGAGGCCGATTATGCGGTTCCCTATCTTGCGCATGCCTGCATGGAGCCAATGAACGCCACTGCCTGGATGCGGGACGGCAAACTGGATGTCTGGACTGGCACGCAGGCCCCTTTGATGGCACGTGCAGCCGCTGCAACTGCGGCGGGCATTGAGCCTGAGAATGTGACCATCCATAACCACATGCTCGGCGGTGGTTTTGGTCGCCGTATCCATGCCGAAAACGACTATGTCGCCCCCGGCGGTTGAAATCGCCAAAATGGTGGGTGAGCCTGTGAAAACCATCTGGACCCGTGAAGAAGACATGCGATTTGACGAATACCGCCCTGCGGTCGTCAGCCGTTTTGCGGCAAAGCTAGATGATGATGGCAAACCAACAGCCTGGAAGAACCGCTTCTCTGACAAGCGGGAGCCTGTTGAGGCACCGCTCATTCCCTACGGCGTCGAGAACCAGTCTATCGGATTTGTGCGCAGTCAAAGCCATATCAAGCTGGGCCCCTGGCGCAGTGTGGATCATTCACAGCACGCCTTCTTCACCGAAAGTTTCATTGACGAACTGGCGCATGAAGCAGGTGCAGACCCTCTTGCGTATCGCATGTCGATGCTTGCGGACAAACCGCGCCATGCAAACGTGCTGAAAACGGCGGCAGAAAAAGGTGGCTGGTATGCTGGTGTTCGCGATGGTCGCGCAATGGGTGTTGCCGTGCACGAGAGCTTTGGTTCAATCGTCGCGCATGCTGCTGAAGTTTCCATCGGCGATGATGGCATGCCAAAAGTTCACAAGGTGACGTGCGCTGTGGATTGCGGTGAGGCTATCAACCCCGACAATATTGAAAGCCAAATCGAAAGCGCAATCATCTACGGCATGACCGGTGCCTTCTTTGGTGAAATCACGGTAGATGGTGGTCAGGTGGTTGAAGGCAATTTCCCTGAATATGAAATGGTGCGGCTGGCTGATGTGCCCGAGATTGACGTGTACATCATCGAATCCGGCGCCCCGATGGGGGGTATTGGCGAGCCGGGCCTACCACCGACAGCACCTGCGATCACCAACGCTGTATTTGCCCTAACAGGCCAGCGGGTGCGTCAGTTGCCACTGAAGAATTACGACTTCACGGCAAGCGCATAATCGCATAAATCGATGCCTCAGGCGCCAATCCGGCGCCCGAGGGTTTGCGACAAAAAGTCAGCATGTTTTGGCAGTCGGGTTTTGCCCGCCTCCACAATGTTGCGCACATCCGCCGGTATGATTGGCGGGACGTTATCGCCCGGCGGCAACACGCCGTCCGCGACCTGAAAATCCATGCCATAAAGGATGTATTCGTAACTTTGATGGCTAAAGAGCCGTAGCTGATCATCAAAGTCTGAGTGAGTTGGTGGTTTGAAACGCCAAAACTCGAACTTTTCTTTCAAGCTGTCAGTAATGCGTTCTTCTTTTTGCACCTCGCGCCAGAAGTCGGTGTCGTCGCGCTTGGTCAGGCAATAATGCATGTTGATGAAATCAAGAATTTCGCTGTAGCGGCTGCCCATAATTTCATTGAAACGTTTGGCGAGCGGCTCGGTGAACTCACCAAACGGGAAATGTTCACATAGTGTGATGGCGGCAAATTCAATCAAATAGAGCCCGGTGGATTCCAAAGGCTCAATGAACCCACCTGAAAGGCCAATAGCCACACAGTTATTGGTCCAGGGTTTTGGGCGCATGCCAACCCGGAACTTCAGTCGTCGGGCCTCAAGGCTGTCAGTGTGCGAACCTTCATGCGCGCGCAGTTGTGCCTCTGCCTCGTCGTCGGACAGAAACTGGCTTGAATAAACGTAGCCGACGCCGCGCCTGTCCGTCAGGCCAATATCCCACTTCCAACCGTGGCTGAGTGCTGTGGCTGATGTGTAGGGTTTCACGTCACCAGGATAGTGTGCGGAATAGGGCACGCGCATCGCAACCGCCCGGTCGCACAAAAGCCACTGGCCGTAGTCGGTGAAGTCAGTGCCCAAAGTTTTGCCTGACAGGAGGCTCGCAAAACCGGTGCAGTCAATGAACAGGTCCGCCTCCAGCGACAGGCCATCTTTGGTTTTAACCGCGGTGATATTCCCGTTTTCCGCTTGCTCGATATCTGTAACGTCATCGAGATGGTGGGTCACCCCGCGTGCCACCGAAATATCGCGCAAGTAATCCGCAAACTTCTCTGCGTCCATATGGTAGGCGTAGGGAAATGGTGAGCCAAAATCCTTGCTGCCAGCCATGCGGGGGCTGAGGCCCAAATCTGAAAAAGCAGGCTGCACGGAAACGGTTTCGGCATAGGGCACTGACCGGTCACTCATAAGCCAGTCTGCACCAGCGCGGTCGATGCGTGCCATAGGACGGCGTTGGAACGGGTGATAATAGCCGCCGTCGCCAATATGATGCCAATCATCAAACCTGATTGCCTGTTTGAAGGTTGCGTCGGTTTTTTTCATAAACTCGGTTTCACTGATGCCGACAGACTGCAACACTTGGCGAATTGTGGGCACTGTCGCTTCACCGACGCCGATACGGCCAATGGAAGCGGATTCGACGAGCGTAATCTCCACCATGGTTTTACGCGCATTGAGGGCAGAGTTCATATAGGCCGCCGTGATCCAACCTGCCGACCCGCCACCGACAATGAGAACTTTTTTGATGGCGCTCATGGTCAGCTCGCCCGCTCGTATTGTGTGCCGAACTTGGCCTCGAGCCATTTGTCATGGCTTGGAAAAGCATCTCGTGCCTTCAATACTGCCTCTTCAATCTCTGTTGGGATAGCCGTCGGCGGGACGCGCCGACCCGCGATTTTGTCGCGCTGAAAGTCCATACCATACATCACGTATTCATAGGTGTGATGGGAGAAAAGCTGCAGATTGTCTGTAAAGTCCGACAGCGATGGTGACTTATATTGGTATATCTCGAGCCATGATTTTAGGCTGTCGGTTATGCGGTCTGACTTTTGCACTTCGCGCCAGAACTCAGTGTCGTTACGACGCGTCAGACAATAATGCAGTACAATGAAATCAAGTGTTTCTTCGTACCGACGCTGCATCACCAGATTAAACTTGTCCGCGAGCCCGGCCATATTGTCGGTCATGGGGAAATATTCGCAGATGGTCGCGGCGGCAAGTTCCACCAGGAATAACCCCGTGGATTCCAGCGGTTCAATGAAACCGGACGCCAGGCCGATCGACACACAGTTTTTCGCCCAGAATTGTTCGCGGCGACCGACTTTGAACTTCAGCGTGCGCGCGGGCACATCATCAGCGTGGGCCCCTTCATAGGCACGTAGTTCGGCTTCGGCAGTGTCATCATCGATGAAGTCACTTGAGTATACATAACCAACGCCCCGCCGGTTCGCGAGGCCGATGTCCCAGATCCAGCCGTTTGAGACAGCGGTGGAGAGTGTGTAGGGCTTGCGTGTGCCGGGGTAATGCACGTCGAACGGAACGCGCATGGCAACCGCCCGGTCACACAAAAGCCACTGTGAATAATCCACGTGCGGCACACCAAGCGCACCTTCAATCAGAAGGGCGCGGAAGCCGGTGCAGTCGATGAACAGGTCGGCTTCAAGTCGTTTGCCTGTTTGGGTTTTTACGGCTGCGATGCGGCCATCCTCGTGCATTTCAGCTTCCGTCATCAGGTCCTGAACATGATGCACACCGCGTTGTGTGGCCAGATCGCAAAGGAAGTCTGCCGTGCGCTCCGCGTCCATATGATAGGCGTAGGAAACAGGTGCCTCATAATCCGGGCTGTCCATCAGTTTAGGGCCAAGCCCGTCCTCACACATCCAGGGCTGCGGCGATACGGTGGCGGCAAACGGTATGCTGCGGTCGGACGACAACCACTTAAGGCCCGCGCGGTCCAGGCGGCCGGCCGGGCGACGATCAAACGGGTGATAGTAGGCGTCATTACCGTCGAGCCAGTTAACGAATTTGATGGCTTGTTTGAAGGTGGCATCGGCAGCGCGCATGAAATCCTGCTCTGGCACACCGATGGTGCGCATGGTGTCGCGTACACTTGGGACAGTAGCCTCACCTACGCCGATACGGCCGATATCGGGTGACTCGAGCACGGTGATGTCGATGATTTTTTTGGTGCTGCCGTTTAAGACGGCGTCCATATAAGCGGCGGTGATCCATCCAGCCGAGCCGCCCCCAACGATGAGAACTTTCCTAAGTGCCATTGATCTCTCCCCAGTGGCAGCTGCGCCAGTGCGCAAAGAAAAAGCCGCTGCTACAGATATAACAGCGGCTGTGAGATGAAAGCCAGAAGCGAATGGTCGCAGGAAAGATTAATCGTCCATACTGGAGAGGGAGTACTCAAAACACTGTCTCACCACCCCTGGCTTTCGCCTCAGTTGGTGGCAACAGGGGTCCAGGCCGTTGCCACCAGCCATTTTTTTGGTTCCTAGAAGTTTGTGCGGAACCGCACGCCGTAAATGCGTGGTGAGTTCAGGTAACGGATGTTAACCGAGCCGTTGATGAAGCCTTTTGGTGTAAAGGCCTGCTCAAACACATTCTCCATGTAGAAGTCCAGACGATGCTGTTCTTCGTCACCCATGGTGATGCCGGCATTCAAGTTAACCAGCCAGAAGCTGTCTACACTATCTGAGAAGAAGCCGATGCCCGCAGGGCCACCAACGCCAGACAGTGCGCCGTTATTGTTTGGTACAAAACGACCTGGATCCGGGAACTCATTGTTGAACTGGGTCAGGAAGAAACTGCTGCGGAACAGCGTGTTAATCGTCCAGTCGAACCCTTTAACAATATCGCCGTCGATCTGGTAGTTTTGCGACAGCCGCATGTTGATGTTCCATTTGGATGTGTTCTCGAGGCGGTTGCCGCGCACATCCGTAAGGGCATCACCGTTGGTTACCCGAGGATCAAACAGAATGTTTTCATCGTCGTCGCTAAACTCTGTGTCGAGGTAAGCGAGGTTGAAGCCGAAGTTGAAACCCTGTGGCAGATCGAAGTTACCGTCGATTTCCACACCAAATACGCTGGCGCCGCCCATGTTGTCAGAAACAACACGTTCTGTTGTGGCGTTCGGGTTGGTTGGTGTTGGACTTGGTACGGTTACCAGATTCTGAACAACTCGGTCTGAATAGTCATAGTAGAAAGCTGCGGCATTGAGGACTGCACGACGACCATTCCAATCAAACACGTTTTTCGAACCAACTTCGTAAACAACCAGTTTTTCAGGGTCCCATGTACGGGCCTGAACAACCCCGGTTTGCGACACAAGCGGACGGTTGATGCCGCCAGAACGGTGACCGGTTGAAACCGTACCGTATAGAAGCTGATCGTCGCTCAGGTCGTATTCAAAGCCAATGCGCCAGTCGAGGAAGTTGTCTTTCACGCGGCTGGTTTGCGTAAGCTCTATAACGCCCGGAGTTGTTGGGTCGTCAAAATCGTTATCAGTCACGATAATCTGACAGTTTTCTGGTGCACCCTGACACGACTGCAGCACGTCATCCCAGTTGTCCCGGAAGCCGAAGCTTGAGAAACCGTCGAGGAACAACTGCGTTGCGTCGCCGCCAACAGCGATGCTGTCAACATCTGGACGTGTGCCCGGCGCTGCAAGGCGAAGTCCTTCGGACCCAATCACCAGATCGCTTGGCTCGTTGATGCCAGGCTGGCTGAAGAAGAAGTCAGAGTTGAAGGTGAACTGATAACGCGCGTTAAAGTCGTTCTGCGTTTTTTCGTCTTCTGTCCAACGCAGGCCACCTTTGATGCGTAAGCGATCGCTGATTTCGTACGTTGCATCACCATAGAAGGCAATGGACTCAACTTCACTGTCATCACCGCGGCTTTCACCGCCAAGGCCGTTCTGCCAGCAGCTGATGGTCTCTGGGCCAAGCGGCGCTTCAAAACCAAAGAAGTTACTGTTGCCGCAGAAGCCGTTTCCGATATCCCACGAGACGAAGTCATAGGTTTCTTTGAAGTAGAAACCGCCTGCGGTCCACTGGAAGGCGCTGTCGTTTGTAGAGAAGAAGCGAAGCTCCTGGATGATGCTTTCACTGCGCTCCCCTTGCGAGAATGTGTCGTTCACATTCAAATTACGCTGTGGGTTAGCACCAGAAGCAATAAAGTCAGCCTCAGCTTCAGAGCCTGGGTAAACCAGACCCAGCTGCCACTCACGCGATGCGTTTTGGTTGTAGGCATCCAGGTTGGTAAGAGACGCGTTATACTCCACGCCAAACTGATCGAAATCATAAGTAACAGTTGCCTGATACATTTCGATTTCCTGGTCAAAACGACCTTCAGTGCGGAAATACTGGTTCCATGGATCATCCAGGTCATCGATGTCAAAACCGGCAGACAGCGAACGGCCTGAGAATGTGCCTGGGTCGCCACTAGACTGAACGTCAGAGTAAGTCGCAAACAGGTCAACTGTCAGGCGATCATTTGGCTCCCAGCGAACCGACAGCCGGCCGGCAATATCGTCCTGCGCGCTTGGCGTTGTGAAGTCAGTGACACCCAAGTCTTCGATAAACTCGTTGCTGTAGAGACCGTCATGGGCTTTGTGCCAACCCGCAGCGCGGATCGCGAGAGTGTCCGAGAGCGGCACATTCAATACCGCTTCAAACTCACGGCCATTGAAGTTGCTGACGCCTGCCATCGCATAGCCGGAAAACTCCTGCGTATCGGGGCGGTTGGAAATGATGTTGATTGTACCGCCTGTAGCGTTACGACCCCGAATGGTGCCTTGTGGGCCTTTGTTCACTTCCACGCGCTGCGTGTCGAAGAACAATGGGCCGATGCCGCGAGGGCGTGGCAGGTAAACACCGTTAAAGTGAGTTGCAACCGACGGGTCAGACGAGAAGTCACTGTCGGCGGAACCGATGCCACGAAGGAAGACTTCGAACTTGCCTTCCTGTTTGGCGATCTGAAGTCCCGGGACAGCATATTGCAGGTTGGCGAACTCCGAGTTCACGCCGATGCGTTGCAAGTCAAGGCCGCTAAAAGCCTGAACCGTGCCCGCAACATCCTGAATGCTTTCCTCGCGGCGGTTTACTGTTACGATAATTTCTTCAAGAACTTCTTCCGTGTCAGCGTCTTGCGCAGTTGCTGTCGGCGCCGCCATCATCAAGGCTGGCACCGAGGCAAAACACAACAGCTTTGACTTGGTGAACTTTGAGGTACGCATACCCCTCTCTCCCTTCCATATCTACCCTGCACAGAGCATTACAAACGGGGGAAAGGCGCACAAAAGTGTGGCGCAGATGCGCGTAAGTCTCTCCCCTCAGGATCGACTATGCAAAAAACTGTTACAAAATGCAAACATTTCATTAATTAACGCAAAAATTACAAAAAAAGGTGTGGCAAAATTGCCTCATAATTTTTACCTGTAAAATAAACTATTGAATTATAACAATAAAAAATGAAACGCAAAAAACTTGCAAAAATGCAAATCTTTGCAAAAAATTGCAAAATTGAAAAAATGCAGCAAAAACCAAATTTGTGTTAAGCGCCGCAGGACTCGCGCACAATCAGGTCCGTTGGCAACAGTTCAGGGCGAACCTGATCACCTTCGCGGATGCGCAGAAGTTTGCCAATCAATCGCCGGCCAGCGCGGCTTACATCCTGCCGTACCGTTGTTAGGGCAGGGCTGGTGTAGGATGCCATGCGGATATCGTCATAACCGACAATTGACACATCGTCCGGGATACTGAGCCCGCGCTGTGTCAATGCGCGGACAGCGCCCATGGCAATCAGGTCACTCGCTGCAAATATGCCGTCGGGGCGGATGCCAGCCTCCAAGAGTGTTTCAACCGCCTCTGCGCCTGATTCAAAACTGAAGTCTGCAGGGCGAACCAATGCTGTATCAACAGTGTTACCCGAGCGTTCCAGCGCATTCACATAGCCCTGGTAGCGCAACATGGCTTCCGGTGCATCTGTGTTGCCCAGGAATACGATGCGTTTACGCCCCAATCGTATCAGGTGGTCTGTGGCGCGCTGACCGCCCTGCATATTATCCGAACCAACAGAGCAATATTGTTGATCAGGCTGCATGGCACCCCACACAACAAATGGCACAGACTTTTGCACTAACCTGTTCAGATGCTCGTGCAGCGTGCTTTGGCCCAGGAAAATCAGTCCTTCGGAGTAGCTTGGCAGATCAAGCTTCGCAATCATGCTGCTATCAGAGGGCATGACGTGGCTCAGCATGATGTCACAGCCCTTTTCCTGGCTGGCGTCCGCCAAACCACCAATAAGTTCCAGGAGGAATGGGTCGCTGATCCGTCTGTCCCGACCTTGCGGACTGGGCACTACAATAGAGAGCAAAGGTGAGGTGGAAGCGTTCGCCACCGGCCCCATCGTGCGGCCTTCATATTGGCTGTCGCGCGCCAGTTTGCGAATTTTCACCTTGGTGCGGTCACTAACAAGCGGGCTGTTCCTGAGCGCACGCGAGACCGTGGCGATTGAAACGCCTGCCATTTCCGCCAAGTCCTGCAGTCGTTTTGGTGAAGCAGTGGCCGGATCAAGTGGCTGATCATCGTCTTTTTTTGGCGGTGCGCTCATGTGTGTTTCCTCTAAATCTTGTTGGCCGACGTTATGAAAAAGCCACCCAAATCACGGCGATCAGTGCCAATACAGAAAGGCTCATCAATTTATCCCGGCCGCGGGCTTCCTCGTAATCCGCAGCCGCTTCAGCGCCACCAATCAGCAGGCTTTGCGCTTCCGGACTTGCTTCTTTGTCGCTCATCAATATCAGAATTACCCCAGAAATCAGGAATAAGATGAAAGCAAACTCCAGGAAGTTGATACCGGCAACCCAAAGCAAGGGACCGGAAAGAGCTTCAGCATTGATCACCATCAACAGTTTTATGACGCCAATTAGGGCTCCCAGGCCCAGCGTCCAGGCGGCGCCGCGCGCGCTTGCCCCTTTCCATAACAGGCCAATCAGGAAAACAGCGGCAATTGGTGGGGAGATATAGGACTGCACTTCCTGCAAATATTGGAACAGCTGGCCCGACACCAATTGAATGAAAGGAATCCACAAAAGGCCAAGACCCACCAGCGCGGCCGTTGAAATTCGCCCGACGGTCACTAACTCGCGTTCGCCCGCGTCGGGTCGCAGGGGTTTATAGAGATCCATCGTGACGATGGTGGAACAGCTGTTGAACACACTGGAGAGCGAACTCATGAGCGCCGCCAGCAATCCTGCAACCAGCAGACCCCTCAGGCCCGCAGGTAATAGCTCCCCAATTAGCGTCGGCAGTGCTGCGTCAGGCTGGGCAAGCGTGATGCGGCCCTGATCCACAAGCACAGCTGCGATTACGCCCGGGATAACAAATATGAACAGGGGCAGTTGCTTTAGCGCTGCGGCCATAATGGTTGCGCGCCGCGCGCCTTCAATACCATTCGCAGACAAGACGCGCTGTACGATATATTGGTCAGTACACCAGTACCAAACGGCCAATATGGGGGCACCAAACAGAATGCCTGTCCAGGGGAAATCCGGATCGTTCATGGGCCGTCAAAGGCTCATGGCCTTATCGCCGGCGGCGTCGCTCATGGCTTCCCAGCCGCCGACAGTGTTCAGTCCCACAATCGTAATGACAACGGCACCAAAAAGCAGGATGACCATTTGCAAGGTGTCAGTATACAGTACTGCTTTCAGCCCGCCCCATACAGTGTAAACGCCGGTGGCTATCACAACGATGAAGGCACCAGTCCAGAAGTCGACACCCAACAGGGTTTCAAAAACGATGCCGCCCGCCGCAATGGTGACTGAGATTTTTGTGAGCACATATCCAACCACCGACACGACGGCCAGATAGGTGCGCGCTCCTTTTGAAAATCGTTTCTCCAGAAACTCTGGCATGGTGAAAACGCCAGACGACAAATAAAAGGGCACAAAAAACCAGCCCAGCAACAGCAGTGCAAAGCCCGCAATGATCTCAAACTGCGCCACAGCGACGCCGCTTGCAGCACCCGTGCCCGCCAAACCGATCAGATGCTCTGAGCCGATATTGGAAGCAAAAATTGATGCCCCAACAACCATCCAGCCCGTATTGCGGCCTGCGAGGAAAAACTCAGCTGAGTCGTCTCCCGCCATCTGTGTTTTTCCTGCGCGGAAGGCGATGAAAAACACGGCCGCAAAATAAACTGCAATGATGAACCAATCGAGTGATGCCATCATTGGTGCGCTCCTTATCGTGCCTTGGGTGCTGCGTCAGACGGCGCATTCACCCGAAGGGTCATTAACGCGGCAATCACCATCGAGCCGCCCGCCAGCAGAAGACCATAAATTGCCTGCCCTGCAAACAACTCGCTTAATACCAGCCCAAGGGTGGTGGCTGCGACAATCTGTGGAATGACGATAAAGAAGTTAAACACACCCATATAGATGCCCATCTTATGATGTGGTACCGCGCTGGAGAGCAGCGAATAGGGAATAGACAGAATAGACGCCCATGCAAAGCCCACCAGCCCCATTGAAACAACCAACAGGTTGGGGTCAGTTACAAAAAAGAACGACCCCAGCCCAATGCCTCCAATCAGCAGGTTACCAGCGTGCAAACGCCGACGTCCAATGCGGTTGGCAAACCCTGCAATAACAAGTGCCGCGCCGATGGTCACAAGATTGCGGACCATATTCAGTACACCCGCCCAGTCTGCACCATTGTTGTAAACCGCGCTTGTCGGGTCGGTTGATCCAAAATGAAAGGCGGTAACTGCGGGCACCGTGAAAGACCACATGGTGAACATGGCGAACCAGGAAAAGAACTGAACAACAGCAAGCTGTTTCATTATGGTGGGCATCAGGATGAGATCATCCATAATTTCAACCACCGCCCCTTCGTTTTTGCCTTGGTTCTTGAAACGAGCTGCCAGCAGTCTCAGCAAACCAAACACCGCCAGGCCACCAGACAAAATATGGAGGCGGTATGATCCCTCTCCTGCGTATATGGCGGCTGAAGCCAACAGTCCGGCGACGAGCCATGCCATCCCGCCTGATTGGTGTTGCTGTGCCTCGACCGTGCCATGACTGCGTGTTTCGGTGATATCAAGGCCATCATGTTTAGCGGCGCTTTCTTCAACCGCCGCATTGTAGGCCTCCAGCTCCTCTGGGCTGTATTCCTTGGTCGTGAACACGGTCCAGAATACGCATATCAACAGAATGATGCCGCCCGTATAAAAGGCATAAACCACCGAGTCCGGGATAATGCCCTCAGCGGCTGTATTGGCAACGCCGAACATGTTTGTCATAAGCCATGGTAAAGCGGCAGCTACAGAAGCTCCGATACCGATGAAAAAGGTTTGCATCGCATAACCAAGCGAGCGCTGGCGTTCTGGCAGCATGTCACCAACAAACGCGCGAAATGGTTCCATTGCGATATTGAAAGACGCGTCCATGATCCACAGCATACCTGCCGCAATCCAGAGCGTTGGTGAGTTGGGCATGATGACCAGGGCCAGTGTTGAGAAAATAGCCCCATAGAAAAAGTAGGGCCGCCGCCTGCCCATTCGGGTCCAGGTTTTGTCGCTCATGTATCCAATAATGGGCTGGACGATTAGACCTGTAAGCGGTGCCGCCACCCACAGAATGGCGATTTCGTCAATTTCCGCGCCCAGTGTCTGGAAAATTCGACTGACATTGCTGACCTGAAGCTCAAAACCAAACTGGATACCCATGAAGCCAAAGCACATGTTCCAAATTTGCCAAAAGCTCAGCTGCGGTTTGCTCGCTGCTTGATCTGTCATGATGGTCCCTCCCCAGCCGCAGCTAACGAGCAAAGACAAATTCAGTCAAGTGCAAATTTGCAAAAATTAATGCAAAAATGCCTACATGACTTCGCTTGCACGTGTTCAGATGGCAGAAAGGCTAGGTATCAAGTGGGCTGGTAATTAAGGCTGGACCGTCACCTCGGCCGACTTCCAGCAACCCTTGAGATTGGAGCGCCGCGAGGTTGGGTGTGGTTTTGAAAGTGCAAGTTTCGGCGGAATGTGACGACACATGGCTTGTCATGCGGTCCAACCAGTCGTTCAGTTGTTGCGAAATGGACAGGGCTTCTCTTTTGGGCAGCAACCAACTTGCACTCACTATGTCGGCCAGCCCGGGACTATCACCTTGCAAATAGGACCGGCCATCATGCATCTGCCGGACGATCAGTTCCGCGTTGGCGGTCAGCACTTTGGTGTTATGTGGCGCAACCGACGCCATTGTTTCTTGCCAGCGCAAAAGCGCGAGCGGCATGCCCAAGTTGCCATTTGGAAACAGGCTGGGAGCCGGCGCGAGGGCTTCCAGCACCAGCAAGCAGGCAGCTTGTCCCAGCACTTCATGTCCGTCAAAGTAAATACCGACCCGGCTCGTGCCAGCCTTTTCGGTGAAGGCGAGATTTTTTATGCCGCACGAGAGCGACAGAAGACATTTTTCTTCCGGGTTTGTGAAAGCAATAGAAATCATATGCGCCCCTAGTTTGAAGCAGGGTAGCGATCAGCTAAAAGTTTCACAAGAGCTCGAGTTTAGGCAACTTGCGCATGCTGGATTTTTGATGGTTTGAGGTAGGCGTCAAACGCGGCGGCAACAAGCCTGCACGCTTGTGGCAGGCTTGAAGGCACATGAAGTTCACCTTCTGAAATATGCACAAGACCATCGGCGGCTAGCGGTTCAAGTGCCAGCAATGCATCAGCAAAATAACCAGAGGGCAGATTGTGTTGGCGGTAAAATGCTTCTGTATCCAATTGGCCGTAACACATCAGCTGTTCGATGGCAGCCCGCCGAACCGTATCATCTCGGGTTGTTTCAATTCCTTTTGCAACGGGTAAGCGCCCCGCTTCTATGGCACGTGCATAGCTTCGAATATCTGGTGAGTTTTGCACGTACCCCTTAGGCATCGCGCCAATTGCAGAAACGCCCAGACCAATAAGATTTTTGGCTTCATCTGTGGTGTAGCCCTGGAAATTGCGATGCAATTGTCCCTCTGCGTGAGCTGAGAACATGGGGTCGTCTGGTCTAACAAAGTGATCGATGCCAATGGCATGAAAGCCTTTTTTGCGCAGTTGATCAGACGCCGTGTCGAACAGGTCCAGCCTTTCCTTGGGACCCGGCAGGGTTGCCTCGTTAATCAACTGCATGTGTTTTTTCATCCAGGGCACATGGGCGTAACCAAACAAGGCAATTCGGCTGGGCGCAAGGGCATGGGCAAAGTTCACATTGGCGCGCATCATGTCTGGCGTTTGATGGGGCAGACCATAGAGCAAATCCATGTTGATTTGCTCTATGCCATAGCTGCGCACCAATTTGACCGCATCATACACTTGATAAAATGGCTGCCGCCGCCCAATGGCGTTTTGTACGTCTTCGTGAAAATCCTGAATGCCGAAGCTGACACGGTTGACACCGGCAAGTGCGTAAGCGGCAACTTTGGCTTCGGTTAGCTCGCGAGGGTCAATTTCTATAGCGATTTCTGCCAGTGGCATGACATCAAAAGTTTCCCTCACATGGGCCATAATGCGGGCGAAATCGTCAGGCGACAACATGCTGGGTGAGCCACCACCAAAATGAATGTTTGAGACAGTCGGCTTGCTCGCCAAACTGTCATTTACAAGGGCGAGCTCTTGCAGAAGCAAGTCCACGAAACTGTTCACCGGGCTGTACTTCTGCGTCGCTTTTGTATTGCAGCCGCAGTACCAGCAAATACTGCGGCAATAGGGAATGTGGATATAAAGCGATGTGTTCGCATTGCCGTCCAGGCTGGTGAGCCAGGATTTATACAGGGTTTCATCAACTGCCTCTGTGAAGTGAGGTGCTGTGGGATAGCTGGTATACCGCGGTGTGTTGCGATTGTGGCGTAGTAGCGATTCAAACAAAGCAGACATGGATGGCTCCAGGACATAATTCTGATGAATCGCACTCTATTTTTTTGATGAGCAAGGTTACTTGACGAAAGTCAACCAACGGCTTTGAGAAGTGGCGCACAGTGCATGCCATCCAAACTAGGAGTATTGCGGTGGTTGGCGTTGAGAGGGAAGAACCCGGTGCGGGGCGCAGGCAAACGCGTTTTACAGGTGCAAAAACCGACAATGAGACGCATCTTGCTCTTTTGCTGCGCTATCTGGATATTTGCAATCAAGTGCTTGCAGCAAATTGCCACCGTTTTCCTTACCGCCAGATTTGGTCAGCGGGTGAAGATGCGCGCTCTGGCAAGCCGGTTGTTCTTTTGCTGGTAGACGGTGAAGTTAAGGCGGCTTGCATTGCATCCCTTGGGCATGCTGAGATTTCGATAGAGCCTATAGAGCTGGTGCGGCTCGAAAAAATGAATGGTGCGATGCCGCGCTACCCCATTGATATGGTTTATGTTTTACAGGTGCTGGCTGCGCCAGACCTGTATATCGCTGATCCGTCCAAGATTAATTGGGATTGGCTACAGCCCTGATTATTGCACTGCCTGCAAGTCCGAACAGGGAAACTCGTTGGAACAGGCGCTGCAGGAGTAGGTCGAAATCACGTCAATACTTGGGATTTGGACCATTGAGCCCTTCACCTCAATGTTGGTTTCCTGCCGCAATTTGTTGAGGGCCCGCGAGAAAGTTTCGGACTTCATGCCAAGGCGTGCCGCGATCAGGGATTTATCGTACGGTAGTTTGAGGTCGATCTGGTCTTCTTCAAGCTGATTGCAGTGACGCAGTAAAAAACAGCCGATCCGCTGCGAAGCGTTCTGCAGGGTCAGGCTTTCGATTTCACGGCTTTGTCGTTTTCGGTGGCGGGACATGGACGACAGCATGGCAAGTGCCACAGGCTGTTCGTCATTCACTGCTTTTTTCAAAAGGCTGCAGGGCAGGCGCAATACTTCAATTTTTTCCGCAGCCGCTGCACAATAAGAATGCATGCCGTCCTCAAAGATGGCTGTTTCCCCCACCAGTTCTCCGCGGGTTGCCATGTCAATTACGGCTTCAGCGCCGTCCATGGTTTCGCGGAACAGTTTTACCCAGCCAGACAGCATGATGTAAAACCATTCGGCCGGGTCTTCCTGCATGAACAGCGCTTCGCCTTTATCAAGTTTCAGAACTTGGGCTGAGGCCGACAATTTGCCAACAGTGTCATTGGAGGCACCTTTAAATAATGGCTGCCGTGAAATGATCATGGGGGTGCTTTCACCCGCCATGGTTTTTGTGTCGATATTTCCCATTCATTCCTCACGTACATGTCCAATGACGCAAGCGTCATATAGTCATCACGGTTGAGAGATTCCATTGGGCAAAATGGCGCACCCCCTGAAGTGCCCCGTGGAGAGTCCCTGTCTCAATTTTCAGTGTTTTTATGACATTTTTTGTATGTTCTTGCCACTTTTTTTGCGTCTTTTTGTGCTTTTTTGCGCTTCTTGTTGCAGTAGTTTTAGTGAAAATCCCGGCTTTTGGGGATCAGCCCGCGCACGTTCCTAGGGTGCATGGATGCCTTAAAGGGGGGAAGGCGGCGATCCCCTTCTGTTGGTTTTTTCACTTCATCTGCCGCGGCGACCGGTACGTTCAGGTCATCAGCATCATCAGACAAACGCAGTAATTCTGCAGAGGCGTCATATAGCTTGCGCGCGACCAGATGGGTTACCCCGTCTTCGCGCTGCAGCTGGCCTTCAACCATCAGCAGGCGGCCCCCCATCAGAATGGCCCGGTGGGCTTCAAAAACCTTGCTCCAGACAACAATGTTGGCGACACCTGTCTCGTCTTCAAGTGTTAGAAATATAACGCCTTTTGCGCTGCCGGGGCGCTGCCTTACCAGCACAAGACCGGCCACAGACGCGAGGTCACCGTCGCGTTTTTCTTCCAAGCCCCTGCAGGGAACCACACCGCGCGCAGCCATTGTGGGGCGGAGGAATGATAGGGGGTGCGCCTTGAGGGAAAGCCGCAGGGTTTGATAGTCATTCACCACATGCTCCGCGAGTGGCATGGTGGGCAGTGTTGCTTCCGCCTCAACCCCGGTTTCCTCCGCGTCCGCATGGGCAAACAATGGCAGGTCCGGGGTGTCCACCAGCCCGCGCACCTGCCACAGGGCCTGTCGCCGGTCCAGACCACATGAGCGGAAGGCATCTGCTTCCGCAAGCTTCTCTAACTGCGCCACCATCATGCGGGTGCGGGTATGCAAGTCAAAGGCATCAGTAAAGGGCCTTAAGCGCGCAGCCATCAGCAGCTCTGCTGCGTCTTCGCGAACGCCCTTTACCTGGCGCATACCAAGCCTCACAGCGCATCGCCATTTGCTGTCTGGGGCGGGTTCAAGGGTGCAGTCCCAGTCGCTGTGGTTCACGTCAACCGGCCTTACTTCCACGCCGTGTTCGCGTGCGTCACGAACGATCTGGGCAGGTGCATAAAAGCCCATGGGCTGGGCGTTCAAAAGCGCACAGGCAAACACATCCGGATGATGGCATTTAACCCAGGATGAGGCATAAACTAGCAGGGCGAAACTGGCGGCGTGGCTTTCGGGGAAGCCATAATCGGCGAAGCCTTCAATCTGGCGAAAACAGCGCTCGGCAAAGTCTTGTGTGTAGCCGCGCTCGGTCATGCCGTTGATGAATTTGGCCTCGAACGCCCCGACCGTGCCGCTGTTGCGGAAGGTTGCCATGGCACGCCTCAAGCCATCGGCTTCGCCGGGTGTAAAGCCTGCCGCAACAATGGCAATTTTCATGGCCTGTTCCTGAAACAGCGGCACACCATAGGTGCGAGAGAGCACTTGCTCCAGCTCGTCAGCTGGCCCAAACGCGGGGTCTGGGGCCGGATACTCAATCGCTTCCTTGCCTTGGCGTCGGCGCAAGTAGGGGTGGACCATATCGCCCTGGATGGGGCCGGGGCGCACAATGGCCACTTGTACGACAAGGTCGTAATAATTGTTTGGTTTCAGGCGCGGCAGCATGCTCATTTGCGCGCGGCTTTCCACTTGAAACACACCTACGCTGTCAGCACGGTGTAACATGGCGTAGGTCGCAGGGTCTTCATTTGGCAGGGTCGCCAGCTCATAACTGCGGCCATGATGCGCACGCATCAGATCAAAGGCTTTCCTCAAGCAGCTCAGCATGCCAAGCGCCAGCACATCCACTTTAAGGATATTGAGCGTGTCCAGATCGTCCTTGTTCCACTCAATAACCGTGCGATCTTTCATCGCCGCATTTTGAATGGGTACAATATGATGCAAGGGGCTTTCCGTCAGCACAAAGCCACCCACATGCTGTGACAGATGCCGGGGGAAACCAACAATTTCATGCGCGATTTCTAGAGTTTGCATCAGGCCTGGTTCGGCAGGGTTAAAGCCCGCCTGACGCACCTGATCGTCCGGGATTTCACTACCGTAGAAACCCCAAACCGTACCGGAAAGCGCACTGATCATGTCCTCTGAAAGGCCCATGACTTTGCCCACTTCGCGGATTGCACTGCGCGCCCGGTAGGTGATCAGCGTCGCTGCCAGCCCCGCCCGATGCCGGCCATATCGCTCGTAGATATATTGGATCACCTCTTCGCGGCGCTCGTGCTCAAAGTCCACATCAATATCAGGCGGCTCGCCACGCTCTTTGGAGACAAAACGCTCAAAGAGTAGGTCCACTTTGGCGGGGTTCACATCGGTGATGCGCAGCATGTAGCAAATCACCGAGTTAGCCGCCGACCCACGTCCCTGGCACAGAATTTTGCGACTGCGGGCAAAATGCACGATGTCATGCACGGTCAGGAAATAGGGCGCATAGCCAAGCTCGTCCACAAGTTCCAACTCGCGCTCCAGAATGCCTTTTACATTGTCTGGTACGCCCTCAGGGAAGCGGTCCTCAGCACCTTTATAGGAAAGCTCAGCCAGATGTTGCTGTGGTGTTTTGCCTGCAGGTACCGGTTCGTGCGGATAGTTGTAACTCAATTCGTCCAGCGAAAAATGACAGGCTTCATTAATGGCCAGCGTATTCTTCACTGCCTCCGGATGGTCGGCAAACAGGCGCTGCATCTCATGGGCTGGTTTGATGAAGCGTTCCGCGTTGGCGGCAAGCAAATAGCCGGCCTCTTCAATGCGTTTGTGTTCGCGAATACAGGTTACCACATCAGCAAGCACACGCCGCTCCGGTCCATGAAACATCACGTTCCCGGTTGCCAGCAAAGGCAGGCCAGTTTGCTTCGAACAGGCAGCAAGCGCATGGATGCGGCGTTTGTCCTCGCCCTGATATGTATAGTGAGCCGCCAGATAGAGCGGTGCATTCAGCTGTTCGCGGATATGCTGAAGCCTGTTGATGTGGGCCTCATTCAAAATATCGTTGGGCGCTTTGGCGTCTGGCAAAAGGGCAAACATTAGCCCTTCACTAAAAGTGGCGACGTCCTCAATGCCCAAATGGCATTCACCTTTGGGTGCGCGGCGGTTACCGATGGTCAGAAGCTCGGTAAGGCGCGCATAGGCGCTCCGGTCGGTAGGATAAGCAAGCAATGATGGTGCATCCATAAGGTCCAGGCGACACGCCGGTATGAACGTCAGATCATTTTCTTTTGCAGCTTTATGGGCGCGTACAACGCCAGCCATGCTATTGCGGTCAGTGATGGCGAGAGCACTCAAGCCCTTGATTTTGGCCATGATAACCAGTTCTTCCGGGTGGGACGCTCCGCGCAGAAAACTGAAGTTGCTGGTACAATTGAGTTCGGCGTACATGGACAGTCCTTAAGCAAAAAAACCATGCATGAACCAGCGCGGCGCATGCCCATGAAGGGGATCGTAAACGGCTTCTGCTGGTCGCACGCCTGCCTGCTCATACAGGCCGCGCCGGAATACCCAAAATCGCGCACCCCCCGCGACTTCAATTCGGTAATAATCCCGGCTTAGGGTCTCGGGATCATCGTCGGCCAAGAGCGCCCACCATTCAGACCCGATGCGTTCTGGCCCCTCAGCCCGGGTAACGTTATGGTCGACCCGTCGCCAGCGAAAACGTCGCGGCGCCCCTTCAGGGACCTCAGCGAGCACGTCCATTGCCTCCGGCCGCTGTAGAAGCCGAATAGGGCGTGCGGCTACACCTTCAGGCATGCTCTCCCAATTCAGGCTGCCTGCAAAAGCCGGAGCGTATGACTGCGCCCGTTCCGGAATGTGGCTATGCCGATGCTTGAGCTGCACCACAGAGCCGCTGCCAAGTCGGGCGCTTAGCCGGTCGAGCACACGCGCAGTGACCTCAGTTTCAGTATCCTTGATAGTGGCGATTTGGCTCGGGGGCAGGGCTTCGACTTCACTAACGGACAGCATAATCAGGTCAAAGCCGAAGTCCGCTTGCAGGGCATCCAGTTTTTCCGCGAACAAGCGCATTAAATGTGCCGCATCGCGGGTTGGGCGGCTGGTGCCAATCATGATGTCCTGGCATGTGCCATCAACCCGGAAAGCGCTGAACACCAATCGCCGCACCCCCTGGTCAGCCCGTGCGAGAATGCTCATCATATCTTCAAGGAGCTTGGGCAGGACAGCCTCAATGCCAGCCAGATGTTGAATGGGTTCCGTGAAGGCATGCCGCAAGCGCCATAGAGGTAGGGGCTGAAGCGGTTCAAGGGGTTCTGATTGCACACCAAGCGCCTGGTCTAACCGCTTCAGCAGGTCACTGACATGCTTGGAGGCTTTACCCCGGAACCGGCGTGCAAGCGCCGGGCGCGGCAGGGTTAGGATGTCGCCAATGCGCTTAAGTCCAAGCCGGTGCAAGGTCGTGATGCTGCCTGTGTCAAGGCGCAGGGCCTTAACCGGTAAAGGCTTTAGCGCCTCTTCGGCTTCACATGTTTGAAGGAATGTATCCGGGGCATAGCGCGCCAGCGCCCATGCAGCGCCCACGGTACCTGCAACAGCGATGTGTGTGTCGAAACCAGCTCGTTTTAGGCGGAACCGGAGATCTGCCAGTAATTGTTCGTTACCGCCAAACAAATGGCCGCAACCACTGATGTCGAGCAGTAAGCCGTCAACGCCGTCCATGGTAACAAGAGGGGTATAACGGTCGCACCAGCGGGCAATGGCATGTAGGGTAGTGGCATCAGCCTCTGGGTCGGCTGCTGCTGTGTCAAGCGAGGGCAATATGGCCCGCGCTTCTGCAAGCGTCATGCCCGACAACAGGCCAAGCGCCTGGCCTGCAAGCGACACGGCTTGCAGCTTTTGTGTTTGGTTGATGGTTTCCGTTAAAGCAAACGCTTTATCCGGTTGCCCGTCTCTCGTGTTCGGGTCGCTGCGCATGTGGCTGCGGACCCAACGGTTCACGGACCAGTGGGGAAACCATATGGAAGCGATGGTGCGCATCATGCCACTCCAATAGGGTTTCGCGGGGTAGTTCTCCGCCGCGGTGTTTGTGTAAATGGGCTGTTAGGCGGGCCTTGCCGGGCCAAGCTGTCTGTTCACTTGCAGGTTCGCTCTCTGTGGCATCAACACGCCAACGACTATAGGCAACAGTTTGTGGCGGTGCTTCTGAGCGCATCAATAGAAGGCATTGCGCTTTATGGCTTTGTGCCGCCAGCGAGAGGCGCCGGCTGCTCGTGAGGTCAATATCTGACAATTCGCCAATGATGGCGCCAAAAGCACCTGACTTAATGGCTTCTTCAAGCGCCCAAAGGCCGTCTTCATGGGTTTTGGTGCGGGCAAGGATAAACTGTTCAGGGGATTGGCCAATATGCAGCAATCCGGCACCATAGGGCAGGCCCTGTTCGCGTAAGATTGTTTGGCTTGTTACCCACAGCAGGGGCTTGTCATCTTGGCGGAGCGCGGACAGGGCCCAAGCCATGGCGGCCCCGTGGTCTTTGGGGTTTGGCACCCAAAGTTCATGCAGCCAACCTGCGGGGAAATAATCATTTCGGAGTGTGGTTGGTGTTTCTTCACGTTCAAGCAGGGGCGGCCCGCTGGTGGCGGGATCCAGATCAGACAGGGTGCTACGCAAAACCTCAAGTTTGCCCAGCTTCTGAAGAAGCTGGGCATCGGGGCCTTCCT
This sequence comes from Kordiimonas sp., assembly GCA_963921265.3. Classification (GTDB taxonomy): domain Bacteria; phylum Pseudomonadota; class Alphaproteobacteria; order Sphingomonadales; family Kordiimonadaceae; genus Kordiimonas. The sequence goes on along the minus strand of OZ001196.2, from coordinate 1,097,549 downwards.
TGTTAAGGGCATAAGGCTGCGCCTGATTATCGTTGATGGCACGAACATGCATACTATCGAATCGCTCCAAATGTTCACTATTTGTTCTCATTTTTTGACTGTAGAGTCAAGCCCAGCAGAACATGCCAGTCGCGATAAAATACGCTTGCCAAAAATTTCAAAATGCAAGAGGGTGGCCGTCTGCCTCTGGGGGGCGGAAGGGCTAGTAATGATTTTAAAACTAATAAAGCGAGCAATGCTGATAACAGCATTATCGCTAACTGGGTTAGTGGCCTCAGCTGCTCAGGAAGCACAGGCACCAACCTGCCGCGTACATTTCACCCAAAGCTGGGAAGACTATGATGCGCCGCTAGGAACGTCACCAACGTCTGAATTTTCCAAACAAATGAAAAAGGTGTTTGGAAGAGCTGGTATTACTTTAGAAGCAGCACCGTTTGTGCCCTGGACACGGGCAATCGAACAGGTAACACGCGGAACAGACCACGGGCTTTCTGTCGCGTTAGAGACACCCGAGCGGGCAAAGGCACTGGCCTTTCTGGGGCCCATTTTTCGCAATAAATGGTACGCTTACAAAAAAAGCGGAACTGACCCAGATTTAACCGCGCCCAAAGTAGGCGTGTATAGTACGTACGCATACTTGGACCCCGTGAAAAAAGCCGTTGAAGACATAAACGGTGAAATTGTTGGCATGCCGCTTGAGCGATTGGGGCGCATGCTGGACGAGCAGAGGGTGGATATTATTTATGCACCTGAACTTGGCATAGGGTATTTGCAGGACCGCATGCAGCAAGCCCTGGAGCAGGTGCCGGGGATTGAATTTGACATGCTCACTTATGTGGCCATTCGCCATGACGCACCCTGCATGCAATATAAAGACAAATTGAACCAGGCACTATTGGACTGGAGCCAAAGCGACGTCGCACAGGCCTATGCTGTTGCGTCGCCGCAAGCCCGAACTTTCTCCGAAATTCTGGAAAGCGCCAAAGAGTATCAAACCAATGAGTAAGCTTATTAAATACCTCGCCGTAAGCACATTGATGCTGGTAAGCGGACAGGCTGTTGCACAAACGTGTGTTGTTGCTTTCCCAGAACAGAACGGTAGTTGGGCAACTGTTGAAGGAGACCAGTTTGGTGGACCTCTTATCGAATCTGCCGATCAAGTCTTTGCGGCCGCGAATATGAAAGTGGAGCACCATCCCGTTGAGCCATGGGCCGGTGTGCTAAGGAAGTTTGAGCGCGGCGAAATTGATATTCTTGCTATTGCCCTTAGATCTGTTGAGCGCGAAAAAACCATGAGATTTGTTGGGCCGTGGCTAAGTTATCGTTGGGGTCCTTTCACATTGGCGGAGACCAACACAGATGACCTGAAACACCCAACGATAGGCGTGAACCGTGCGCTGAAAAATGTGCAGCCCATCCCGACATATCTGGCACGCCTGCATGGCAACCCTGATTGGGATACGCCAGCCAATCTGATCACCAAACTTTCTAATGGCAGTGTGGATATGATTTTAGGGGAACATGCGGTGATCAATCGCCAGGCCCGTATGTATGGATTGCAAGTTAAAGAGTTGCCAGGTGCCGATATGCGCATGACAGCCTTTATGGCCATCAACCCAAACAGTGCCTGTGTAAAACATGCAGGGGACCTGGATCGTGCTATCCGAAACTGGAAAAAAGACGGCGGGCACGAACAGCTGATTACAGCCGTTGCTGAATTAAACTAAATCAACCTAAGCTTCCAGGCGATCAATCACCTCGTAGGCGGCGCGTTCGCCCGACTCCATCGCGCCCTCCATGCCGCGATCAAGCTGTGCAGTGTGTTCGCCAGCAAAGAAAATATTGCCATGAGGCGCCCCGATGGTGGGCACAATTGTGCTGACCTGCCCGGGTGCCCAAGCGGCATAGGTGCCGCCGGCAAATGCGTCCTGTTGCCAAGACCATGTGCGAACAGGGCGGATCGCGCCTTTGGTCGCAGGGCGGGCTTTGTGAATTTCAGCCAGCAGCAAATTCAGTGCATCTGCTTCATTCATGCTGTCCAATGATTTCGCTGCCAGTCCGGTTGACCAGCTTTTCACATAAGCGGGCGCATCGTCCGCACCCGCCGAAATGAACAGCCGCCCAGCAGGTGTGTCTGTCCAGTAAATCATTGGCATATCATCCTGTTCCCAGAAGGGTTTCTCGATTTCGAAGAAACCCTGGAACACGCGCGAATAAGGAACAGATCTGAAGGCCTCTACACGTTCCCGCGGCAACGATGAACCAAAGGAAATACCGGAGAGCGCTTTTAGTGGAAGGGTAAGAACTACTGCTTTGGTCCGAACTTTTGCCCCGTTAGCAGCCGTCAGTTCAACAGTGCCACCTGATTGTTCAACAGATGCCAGCTTGTATCCATAGCGGACCTCACCAGACAATTGTCCTGCCATGCCAATCGGGATTTTTTGATTACCGCCAGCGATTTGATATGTGGGCGTTGTGCCGCGTTCCAGGAAGGCGAACTGGCGCCTGATCCAGGCGGCGTTATAGAAATGCATCATGGCCGAGATACTGTCACCGCCGTCACCGTAGGTTGGGTTGATGTCAGTGAGGAGGGCGGCATGTTCAGGGCTTAGTCCTTGCTCCAGCAAAGTGGCCTTCAAAGATTTGTCATAGGAATGGAATCGGGCGTCCAGCCAGTCCTCAGCATTTTCAACCGGATTAAGTCGACCGATCAAGCCGCGCAAACGCTCCCACGGGTATTGGCCGCGGTTATCGTCGTCAAAGGTGTTGAGTTTGCTTGTTTCCCATGCTTTGCGGTCGGCCAGTATCTCGCCTTTATAAACCATGGCAGTGTCGCGGCGACGCAAGGCTTCATTGCTGGCCCCCGGGTTACGCCGCGTCAGGCCAAGGTCGTCTGTTGCAGCCACCATGCGGGCATAACCAACACCGATGGATTGACCACCAAGCTCCTGCTCACCGTTCATGTCGGTGAGCGAATACACCCGGCCGCCGACACGCTGCTGCGCTTCCAGAACCAGCACCTTCAAACCTTGTTCTTCAAGATGACGGGCGGCATTCAGCCCAGACAATCCTGCCCCAACAATCGCCACGTCACAATCCAGATTGCGGGCAAAGGCAAGGCTTCCTAGCGCAGGGGCGGCAAGCGCAGCTGCGCTTGCCAACAAAAAGCGACGACGGTTCAAATTCAGTGTGCTCATGCGTTCTCCCCCAACATGGCAGCAGACAATTAATCACTAAATGATATATTACTATAACATTTATGACTTCCGATTGATATACGTCATGTTGTTTTCGTTGGAATTTGGCGCACGATCATTGGTCAGATGTAAGTAGTGGGCGGACATGACTGTATACCAAAATTTTGATCGCGAAGGTCTTATCAAGGCCGCGACCATTTCGGCTGCGAACGCCAGTGGTTTGGTGGATCTTTATCGTGAGTATTTTGACCTCAATACCCTTGAAACCGGAAAAATATCTGAGGATATGGCCGCCAGCTGGGGCACGCCGGGCATGGCGGGTCAGCCATATTTCCTGATGGCGTCTTCCAGCGGAAGGCCTGTGTATCTACGTATTGTCGAAAACCCCGATATGCCAAGTTATGCACCGCTTCGAAGCTACGGCTGGAACGCCATAGAGATTTGCGTGGATGACGTGGACGCACTCCATGCGCGGCTTCAATCATCTCCATTCGAAATTATCGGCCCACCAGCTGAGCTTGAATTCTCTTCCATCATATACCCCATGCAAGCTGTTGGGCCGGAAGGAGAGGTGCTGTTTCTAAACGAAGTGCGGGACAATCTGCCAAACATTGATTTGCCCAAAGCGGGCGCCTGGGTTGACCACGTTTTCATTATGGTTTTGGCTGCACAAGACCGACAAAAGGCGCTGGAGTTTTACACCAAAAAGCTGGGTTGGAGTGAAGGTGATAGCTACGCGCTGACTTACAAAGTTATCAATCAGGCGTTTGGGTTTGGGGATGACCATAAAACGGATCTGACCATGACCTGCGTTGACCGTCTGGTGAACAACGAAATTGATCAATATCCTGAAAGTACAACCGAGCGCGCCTGTGCCGCTGGCATGTTGCCGCCCGGTATTGCTGCTGTGACCTATGCGGTGACTTCCCTGGATCTAAAGGACGTAACCTTCATTACTGAACCGGCGGTGCGTGAAGGGCTTATGTATGAGGGCCGCAGAACCGCATGCTGTGTTGGGGCTGCAGGTGAGCTCATCGAGCTCATCGAGATCGGGTAACATACTATGGGCAAGGCAAGTGACACCGCTGAAATGGTTGCCGCTGTGCGTGCCGCATATCACTATGGGTCCGAATCCAAATTATTTGACGACCCCTATGCTATCCAAATGCTGGGCCCCCAATATTGGCTTAAGTGCCGCGTACCATTCCTTAGAAACCATTATATGCGCCAAGGCATGTTCAAGCACTTAAAGTCGTCGCTGAGTGTTCTGTCGCGCGCCCGCTACTGCGAAGACCAGCTTAGGCAAGCGGTTCGGCAAGGCATGAGCCAGTATGTTATTTTGGGCGCCGGGTTCGACACTTTTGCCCTGCGGGCCGATGACGATTTCCAGGGTGTCACTGTGTTTGAGGTGGATACTGTTCACAGTCAGGCGGAAAAACGCAAAAAAGTTCGGTCTTTTGGCCGAGGGATGGTGCCCGATCACAAATTTGTCGCGGTGGATTTCGAAAAAGACAAAGTGGGGATCAAACTGATTGAAAGCGGTTTTGATACTCTAAAACCGAGTTTTTTCAGCTGGCAGGGTGTGCTCATTTACCTTGAGAGAGACGCGATTGTCAGTTCCCTGAAGGGGTTGGCCGATATTGCAATGCCAGGCAGTGTGATCGTTGCGGACTTTATGGATGGCCGACTGTTTGATCCGTCTTTTCTGCAAACCATTCCAGAAATTGCTGCGGACCTTGAGCGCTTGATGGCTCATACCGCGTCCAAAGGGGAACCAATACTAACAGGTTTTGTTCCCGATGAGTTTGCCGCACTCGCGGAGACCTGTGGTTGGACAATGACACACACTGTCAATTCCAGGGATTTTGCGGCGCAGTTTTTGGAGGGAGAACCTGATTATCGCTGGCCAACTGAATTTGATCATTTGGTAACACTTGAGCGTGTGCAGTAAGCTGGGCGGAAAGAGGTTGTAAGGAAGTTTTGGGTGTTTAAGAAAGTCACATTTATTAGCGCAATGTTCGCTGTTTCAGCGAGTTTGCTGGGCTTTGGTGCAGGCGCCGAAGAGCCAAGGGTGAAAGTGTCAGTAGGCGCTTTTGCGGCTCCCGGTTCACCCTGGGATAATGATTGGCAAACCTTTCGCAAGAATGCGGAAAATCAGTCCAATGGCGACATTGACATTAAGCTGCTGATCCGCGGCGAAACGGGCGGCGAACCCGTGACCATGAGCAACATCCGCCGAAACCGCCTTCAGTTTGGTGGTTTTACTATTGGCGGTGCGTCAGCGATTGTGCCCGAGCTATCGATGTTGCTGACGCCCTTCTTTTTCGAAAACCGGGCAGAGCTTGACTATGTGATGGATGAACATCTGCTGGATGTTTTCCAGCCCCTGTTTGCAGAGAAGAATCTCGTGCTCGTGCGCTGGGTTGATGTCGGCTGGCTTAACTTCTACGGGAAAACGCCCATTCTGCGTCCCGAAGATGCGCGCGGTTATGCTCTTAGGTCACAGGCATCCGAAGCTTCACAGGTACTTATGACATCATTGGGCGGCGATATGATCCAGATGCCTTTCCCCGATCTAATTCCAGCGCTACAGACCGGTCTTGTTAACGGCGGAGAGACCAATATGGTGCTTTATGGTATTACCGGCCTTGGAAAAGAAGCCTCGCATCTAACTCTGACGCGTCATGCCTATGATACCGGCATAGTGGTTGCCAATTACAAATGGTTCTCCAGTTTAAGTGCGGACGACCAAAACACTATCCGCAATGCTTTCCCTACATCCAATGAAGCAAGAGCTGGCGTTCGCGCCATGACAGAATCGTTGGGCGCCATGGTTAGGGCTGACGCCAGTATAACAGTGCACACACTGACCGAAGAAGACCGTGCCGCCTGGATAGAGGCTACCGCAGGTAATGCAGACCTGATTGCGCGCGAAGTTGGGGGTAAAGCGCGAATGATTTATGACGCGATGCTTGCCGGGCGGGCTGACTATCGTGCTCGCGTAGCAGCCGGCACACTGCCCAATGCGCAAACAACCGAAGGGGACAACTGATGGAGTTCGCGCGCGCTTTTTTAAAGGTCGTTTCGAAAGCGGAGCGAACCATCACGTTGCTTGCGTTCGCGATCATGACCCTTGTCATTATCGCTGATGTATTCAGCCGGAAAATTACCGGTGTCGGCATCGCGGGTGCACCGCGCATCGGCGTGTTTGCGATGATTGCTACGGCCTTCGTCAGTTTCGGACTTGCCTCTGATGCGCGCCGCCATTTGCGTCCAAAGTTTGCGGATGCATGGTTTCCAGCACATTGGGACGGTGCCATTACCCGCGTGCAGGAATTGTTGACTGCCGCATTTTGTTTGGTATTTGCAATCGTTGCCGTAGGCGTTGTTCAGGAAACCTATGAATTGGGTGAAGCAACGCGCATGTTGCGCATTCCGGTTTGGCCTATGCAGGCCATCATTCCACTTGTGTTTTTTATCGCGTCTATCCGGCACAGCATTTTTGGCCTGATCCCTGAGCTGAGACCAGTTTTGGATGATGCGGAAGGATTGGATGCAATTCCCTCCAGTGTGACTGAGGGTGCGGAAGGAGAAAAAGCATGAGTGCTTTAGTTCTCTCAAGCTCGCTCGTGCTCATGCTTTTGCTGCGTCAGCGCATTGTCATCATGCTGATGCTGGCGGCCGGTTTCAGCTACCTCGTATGGGGCGACGGCAAACTTGGCTATGTGGTCCTTGATACTTGGGCTGCAGCTGACCAGGAAGTTTTGCTGTCGATCCCGCTTTTTATCCTGGCGGGCAATATCATGTCACGCGGCTCTATTGCCCGCAGACTGATTTCCATTATGCGGGAAGCAATGAACCCTATCCCCGGTGGGCTGGCTATCGCGACAGTGCTCTCGTGCGCTTTTTTCGCAGCGATTTCAGGATCTAGCACCGTTACGCTTATTGCCGTTGGGTCTGTGATGTATCCGGCGTTGATTGACGCGGGCTACAGCAAGAAGTTTGCGCTTGGTGCCCTGTGTGCGGCCGGTACGCTGGGCATTATTGTACCGCCTTCGATCCCGCTGATCCTTTACGGCGTGATGACAGAAACCTCGATAGCTGACTTGTTTAAAGCGGGTATTGGCCCGGCAATTCTGCTCACCAGTTTGTTTGTCATTTATTCAATGGCCATGAACTGGAACAAGGAGCGAGCACCGTTTAATTTTGCGGCACTGGTTGACGCCCTGAAGAACGGTGTTTTTGCCCTGTTTATGCCGGTGGTTATTCTGGGCGGCATCTATGCGGGTTGGTTTACTGCCACCGAATCCGCCGCTGTGGCAGTGTTCTATGCTGTGCTGGTGGAGCTTTTGATCCACCGGGATATGACGCTGACAGAGCTCAAGGAAACGTCCCTCGAGACGGCGACCATGATGGGCAGTCTGTTTCCACTTCTGATGATGGCGCTGTCGATCAACACTTTCATGGCGTATGAGCAAATTCCGGCCGCGCTGGTTGGTTGGATGACAGAACTTGTGAGCGATCCGGTTTCCTTTCTGCTGATTACTATGGTGCTTTTGCTCGCCGTCGGCTGTTTTATGGATATCGGCTCAGCCATCCTGATCATCTCGCCTTTGTTGATGCCGCTTGCGCTCTCGCAAGGCGTGGACCCGGTCCACTTTGGTGTCATCATGATCACCAACCTTGAGATTGGCTATTTAACGCCGCCATTAGGGCTTAATCTCATTGTTGCCATGACGGCCTTCAAGGAGGATTTCTGGCTGATCGCCAAATCGGTCGTTCCGTTCCTTGTATTGATGATCATCGGCCTATTGATCGTCACGTTTACGCCGTCACTTTCTTTGTTTCTTGTAAAATAGTCAGGACCAACTCATGGACGCTTCGATTAAAGACCGTTTGATCCAGATATTGGGTGCCGACAATTTGTTGATGGAAGAGGCGGACCGCAACTTCTTCTCACAAGATGTCAGCAAACGCGCCGACTTTGTAACGCAGGCCGTGATACGCCCCGCTAGCAAAGATGAACTCGCAGCAGCCGTAAAAACATCAGTTGAAGCAGGGTATAGTCTGTTTCCGCGCGGCGGTGGCATGAGCTACACAAGCGGATATCTGCCCACCAATAATAAAGCCATTACGATCGACACAGCACGCATGAACCGGGTGCTTGAGGTCAATACGACTGACATGTATGTCACCGTCGAGGCTGGCTGCCGCTGGGTGGACCTGCATGACGCCCTGAAGGACACCGGGATGCGCACACCTTTTTGGGGCACATTGTCCGGTATTCGTGCAACTGTCGGCGGTGGTATGAGCCAAAACAGCATCTTTTTTGGCTCTGGTCAGCATGGCACCGCAGCGGATAGCGTTACTGGATTTGAGATTGTTTTGGCTGACGGTAGTATTTTGAAAACCGGGGCCGGTGCACAAGTGAATTCGACACCGTTTCAGCGCCATTACGGGCCAGACCTGACGGGTATATTCACATCCGATGCCGGTGCACTTGGCGTGAAAGCAACCATCACGATGCGTCTTGTACGTGAGCCAAAACACAAGCGGTTTACCTCCTTTGATTTCCCGGATTACGCAAGCATGTTTGCCGCTGCAAGCGAAGTGGCGCGCCGCGGTATCGCAAGCGAAAGCTTTGGTTTTGACCCTTATCTTCAAAGCCAACGCATGAAACGCCAGAGTCTGGCGAGCGACGTTAAGTCCCTTACTAATGTGATGAAGTCTTCGGGTGGTGCGTTAAAAGCTTTGAAAGAAGGTGCCAAAGTCGCGCTTGCTGGCCGAAGTTTCATGGATGATGTGCAGTATAGCTATCACTTCATCACTGAAGCGCATTCAAGCACAGGTGCAGACGCTGCACTCGCCGAAATAGAGGCTGTGTGCAAGGAAGAGGGTGGCAAACAAATCGAAAACTCCATCCCCAAGATCATTAGTGCCAACCCCTTTACACCGCTCAATAACGCCGTCGGTCCTGAAGGAGAGCGCTGGTTGCCTGTTCATGGTCTTGTGCCGCATTCGCGTGCCGTTGATATGATGGACAAGGTTGAAAAGGTTTTTGCCGATCACCGTGCCGAAATGGAAGCACACGACATTCACACCGGCTATCTACTTGCAACTGTTGGCGCCAGCACATGCGTTTTGGAACCCGTATTCTTTTGGCCTGATGAACGCATGGAAATTCAGGAAGAGATTGTGGAAGCGAGTGCCAAGAAGAACTTCCAGGATTTTGGTTCACGCCCCGAAGGTTTCGCGACTGTAATGAAAGTACGAGCTGCTTTGGTTGACCTCTTCAAGGATGAAGGTGCGGTGCATCTTCAGGTCGGAAAGTCCTACAAGTACCGGGAAGGTCTTGAGCCCGGCAGCTATGCGGTAGTGGAAGCCCTTAAAAAAGAGTTCGACCCAACGGGCCAGATCAACCCGGGCGCCTTGGGTCTCGTATAACACTTGGCCACAACACCTGTCCTTTGGCGGGTTAATGTCGTCCTGTTGTCAGGTTGCGACGGGCTCTTGGCTCGTGTATTTCGGGAGTGCGGCGTTCCCGAAATTGCTGCTTGCCGTCTAGAAACAGCCCAGACACATACAGTGAGGATTGGAAATGGCACTCAAAGATATGCGACGGGCCAAAGGATGGTCTCAGGACCAGCTAGCGGAAATTAGCGGTGTGAGTGTGCGCACCATTCAGCGGCTGGAAAAGGGCGAGTTGCCCGCGCTTGAAACACAAAAAGCGATTGCGGCTGCGTTCGAACAAACGATGGAGGAGTTTGCCAAGAGTATTGGTGATAACTCTTCACCGGATGACACAGCGACTGGCTCTGCAATTACTCGCCTTGGCTGGAAAGGCCTGCTTGGCAACTTAGGGACGATGATGGTGGTTATCACCTGGCTATTTTTCCTGTCCCGTGAGTTTGGCCTCCATAGCGCGGTTGTCTATTTTGTGGGCTACATGTGGGCCATGGCGCTCCTGGGCCATGTCGTTCATTTGGCTACGCACGACAAGTGACTGGTTAGGGCTGGTCCTGCGTTTAAGCCAGCTTAACGATCGTCTTTCCATGGTTTTTGCCAGCCATCAGGCGGCTAAAAGCAGCTGGGGCTTGCGCGATTCCTTCGGTTACATCTTCGAGGAACTTCATGTCGCCCGAATTGATAAGCGGCAGGAATGTATCAACCATATCGCCCATCTGGTCCATGAAATCATAAACCACCAAGCCTCGTACAGTCGCACGTGCCTTGATAACGGAACCGAGGCCGGGTCCTGTTGGTACGCCCTTTTGATTGATAACGGAAATCATGCCGCAAAGAACGACCCGGGCTCCAATTGCCAGACGCCAGATCACGGCATCAAGGGTCTCACCCCCAACATTATCAAAATAGATATCAACACCGTTGGGGCACAGCCTGTCGATGCCATCTGCGACCTTTTCTGTTTTGTAGTTGATGCAGGCGTCAAAGCCGGCTTCTTCCGTTAGCCAGGCACATTTGTCGTCACTTCCAGCAATGCCAATAACCTTACAGCCTAGAGATTTTGCATACTGCCCAACGGTAGAGCCAACAGCCCCGGCGGCGGCGGACACAACCAACACGTCTCCGGCCTTTGGTTCCGCCAAATGTTTGACCCCCGCGTATGCTGTCAAGCCTGGCATGCCAAGGTTGCCGAGCGCGAGGGTCGGTGGAACAATGCGCGGATCAATAATACGCGTACGGTCAAATCGTTCAGGGTCTGTAACAGGGGACACAGTACAATGCGTTTGCCAGTTTCCGCGCACAAGCACCGTATCACCCACATTGAAATCAGGGTGGCGGCTTTCAAGAACTTCGGAAATGGTTTCACCCTGCAGCAAATCCCCTGGATTTATACTTCCGGAAATATGGCGACCAGCAATTTGGCTGCGCATATATGGGTCCAGCGACAGATACATATTTTTGCACAGGATTTCGCCTTCTTTTGGCGGAGTGATTGCGCCCTCGGCCAATTCAAAATGCTCCGGTGCCGGTGCAGCATCCGGTGTTGATTTCAGACGAATTTGCTGGTTTTTCTGATCTGACATGGCGCGCTCCGCAACAAATGTTATATCGATATATCATTTTAAAGTATTCTTGATGTAAAACAAGTGATATTGACGCTTATTCCGTTATAGTTGGCGAAATTATGGAGCGATTTATGAGCGAGCAAACACTCTTGGGGCCAAGCTATTATGCGGCTGCACTACAGACGACATGTGATGCGGTCAATGGCCTTCCGAGCAAAGAGGAAGCGCGTGCTTCCATGATGCGAACGATCGATCGGTTGGCAGGAGAAATTCAGGCCACCAAACGCTTCATTGGCCCTGACACCAAACTGATTGTAATGCCGGAATATGTTCTGACAGCATACCCGCTTGGGGACACAGTGCCGGGCTGGGCTGAAAAAGCTGCCATTGATATGGACGGCGCAGAATATGACGCGCTTGGCAAGATTGCCCAGGATAATGACATTTACCTGATGGGGAATGCCTATGAACGGGACCTCAATTTCCCGGGCCTCTATTTCCAGGCTTGTTTCATTATTGGTCCAAACGGCGACGTAATATTGCGCTATCGGCGCTTGAATTCGATGTTTGCACCCACTCCCCATGATGTCTGGGACAAATATCTCGACATTTACGGTTTGGATGGTGTTTTTCCTGTCGCGAAAACCGACATAGGAAACCTGGCGACAATCGCATCTGAGGAAATTCTTTACCCGGAGATAGCACGTGCGCTGGCCCTTAGAGGGGCAGAGGTCTTCTTGCATGCGACTGGGGAGATGGGCTCCGTGTCGGAAACGCCCAAAGCTATTGCGCGCAAAGCCCGCGCTCTTGAGAATTTGGCGTATGTCATATCTGCAAATGCAGGCGGTATCAAAGGACACGAGCTACCGTTTTCCGCGACAGACGGGCGTTCATCCATCGTCGACTTTAAAGGCCTTGTGCATGCAGAAAGTGGGTGGGGGCAAACCATGACTGCACATGCCTGTATTGACCTGAACGCGCTTCGGAAACATCGCCGCCGCCCGGGTATGAGCAATATGCTGGCACGCCAGCGACTGGAGTTGTTTGCAGAGACATATGCCACACTTGGTACACAGCCGGCAAACAGCCTGCTCGCAGATGATGGCAGTGTGAAAACGCCGGACCGCGCGCACTTCATTGGAGCGCAGCAAGCCAGTATCAAAAAAATGAGTGATGACGGTACGATCTGATCGATCAATCCCGACCATTGCATGCGTTCCTTGTCCCGCAGTAAGCTGACTGCGAGGAAATAGGTGACTGTATGATTTTATCCAGACTGTTTTTTAGAGGGGAAGGGCGTCAACCCAGCCTTTTTCTTGAACTGATAGTGGTTGCATTGGGCGTAATTCTGGCTCTTGCGGCAGAGGAATATTGGGCTGATCAGGAAAGAAACCGACTGATAAATCAAAACTTGCAGGCGGTCCGAGCTGAGCTTGAGGCAAATCAGGCAACCATTAAAGCCTCATATGCGTATCACGTCGACGCTGGCCCAAAGAGTTTTGAAGCTCTCGACTATATTGAAAGCACTGGCAAGTATGCAGATGCAAGTTGGTATGATGGTTTTAGGGTGCCACTGCTGCGACATGCCGCTTTTGATACAGCCCTACAAATGGGCGTTTGGGCAGAGACGAGTGTGCCTGTAACCGCGGCTGTTAACGAGGCCTATGCCTGTTTTGAACGGATCGAAAAAAATGCAGATGCCTACCAGCGGGCGCTTGCAGAAACACGCCGTACTGATGGCGTCCGGTTTTTCAACATAATTGGTTTTGCGTACGCTCAGCTTTCAGGCAATGAAGAGCGCTGTTTTACGGCCATCAGCGCTGCCCTTGATGCTCTACAGACTGCCACCTAGCTAAAGGCTTCTATGCCACGCTGTACGCTTGGACGGGCGAGGAAGTCATCGAGATAGCGATGCACGTTGGTGTGGCTATCCCAATCAACGCGCTCGCCGCCCTGATAAAAATTCTGCATGGAGCGGATCCAGGGACCAAGCGCGATATCGGCGATGGTAAAATCGTCTCCAATCACAAATTTTTTGTCATCAAGTTGGGCATTTAATACGAACAACAGACGTTTAGACTCGCCCGCATATCGTTCCACCGGGCGCGGGTCCTCAATATCTTTGCCAGCGAACTTGTGGAAGAAGCCAAACTGGCCAAACATCGGCCCAACACCGCCCATCTGGAACATCAACCACTGCAGCGCAACTGCTCGCTTGGCGCCATCTTGGGGCAGGCCAACACCACTTTTATCAGCGAGATAGATTAGCATGGCACCCGATTCCCAAAGGGGTAGCGGCTCTCCATCCGGACCATTAGGATCTATCATTGCCGGTATTTTGTTGTTTGGATTGAGCGACAAAAACTCTGGTGAAAGTTGGTCCTCTTTAGCAAACGAAATTGTATGAAGCTCATAGGGCAGCTCCATCTCTTCGAGTGCGATGGTCGCTTTCACACCGTTTGGTGTACCAAGCGAATACAGTTGGATAATATCCGGATTTGTGGCTGGCCATTTTTGTGTAATTAAGAAATCAGAAAGTGTTGTCATTGCTGTATCCCTTAAAATACGTCGCAGGTTAGCAGTCCGGATTGTCAGACACGTTACGGGTATTCGGCGACTTATAAGTGCCCGTCCGGGTAATATTCCGCGATGTCCTGCAAACGTTCGCGTTGTTTGATCACTACATTGTTAGGGTCTGGTAGTTCGATCAGGCCTTCGCGCTTGATTTTCGAGAACACCCGACTGACGGTTTCAACTGTGATGCCCAGATAGTCCGCAATATCGACCCGTGTCATTGGTAAGTGGAGCGTTTCACGCGGCCCTAGTGCGGCCTTTTGGCGGTGTTCCATATGCAGCAGAAAGTATGCCAGCTTCTCACGTGCGTTTTTGCACCCCAGCACAAATACTTGGTCGAGGGTGGTCGCCAGCACGCGCCCACCAATGCGGCGCAACCGGTGCTCAAGCTCGGGGTGCCGTTCCATTAAGGCGTCCAGATCGCGGATATGCCACCTGCAGGCTGTCAATCGGCTGAGAGCTTTTGCGCTCACGCTTGCGATGGCGTCCGGCAACAGGCCCGCAAAATCACCAGGGAACAAAAACGCCATGATCTGACGCCGCCCGTCGCTTGAAAGGCGTTCCAAGAGGCCAATGCCCGTACTGATGTTGTAGACGTAATCGCTGGGGTCCTCTTCTTCAAAGAGATAGCCATGAGGCTTGATTTCAATTCTGGTTGCAATCGCATCCAGCTCGTAAATCGCCTTTTCGTCGAGCGCAGAACACAGTCGGCTTTTACGAGCCGGACAGCTGTGACACAAAATTTCACCAGATTGCGAGACGGGGCGCATCTCTACACCTTAAAAGTTACTTGGCCTGACAGTTTGAATAGAGACGGTATCAGAAAAAAAGATAAACGGAAATATAGATTTAGGGCGGCGAGAGAGCGCCGCCCCAGGGCAATGGGAAGGGCCCTTAGTGTTTGTGATCCAGGTCACCGTCACCGTGATGGTGCGGGTGATCATGGTCATGATCATGATGTTGATGGTCGTCCTCTACTTTGTGCGCATGATGCACTTTGTGCACATACTCATCTGCGTGCAGATGATCCATCTCACGGAAGGTATAGCTTTGGTTCGCGAGCGCGCTGATGTCAGGCCTGTGTCCATAACCGGGTGTTTCAAAATCATGCGGTGGATTTTGATACTTCAGCTGTCCTTGCGGTCCATGTGGGTGGTTATGTCCACCCGCGCCGACCCAGCGGAACAGTTGGGGGCGTTGCCTGTAGAGGAATGACGCCGCGCGGGCCTGATTGTCGTCAGGGTTAGTCCATGGGTTGAAGTGGAAATAATTGTGCAATTTGCTGTCGGTACGGCCAATAGCAATACAGCCCAGTTTGGACCTGAACGAACCATGGTTGATGTAGGGTGGCCGCCAGAAGTAACCGCCGGTTGGCAAGTCACCAAACTGCATCATCCAGCTGGTGCCCCAGATGTGGTAACTTTCTTCTGCACAATCATGATAGCTGATGTTGTCCTGCATGAACTCAGGTGTCATGCAATAGAGGAACGTCATAGCCTCTGTGATTGGGTCAAAGCGCAACAGTTTGATCATGCAGCCTGTTGCTGTTGATGGCGCCACGATAGAGCCAGAGGCCCAAGGGCAGTCCAGATAACTGTTGACTGAGATGAAGCCTTCTTTAAGCGCGAGCGGGTGGTCGCGGTCAGTTTCTTCAAACGTGGGTTCGCCGTCGTTATACCAAACGATAGCTTCCGCACCTTGTGCCACTTCCATGGCACCAAGTGCAACACCTGCAGGGATGAAAGCATAATGACCTTCCACCCAGGTCTCAGATCCAACTTTGATTTCGCCGTTCAAGACAAAAACTTCCATGTCAGAATAACAAAGACCGGGCTTGCGAGTGTATCCGCCGTTGAACTTGATTTTTAGCGAGCTTGCACCGGTGTCCACATCAAGCGACAAAACTTTATATTCCGCACCGGCATATCCCGCGAAATCAAATGCGCGATAGTCTTCGTTAAATTCGACATAGGGTTCAATATGTGGGCGTGCCATTTTCCTGTTCCTTTCCTATGCCTTACCAAACAACCCGCATCGCGTCGGGGCGATCCGGTTTTTCAGCAATTTCTTCCTTTGGGATCACCCGGCGTTGGTCACCTGTGAAATTGAAACCTTTGGTCTGCACAATTTCCAGAAACTCGGCGTACCATTGTTCACGGTCCGGGATTAGGGCGTCCTGCTCGTCCACAATCGCTTTATAGCGGTCTTCCTGGGTGGCAGTTTCTTTTTCCATCCAGGACTTGGCTTCTGCCGTCATTGGTGGTTTGTCTTCCTGTACATATTTGCTCAACATTCCCTCCTTTTTGCGTCATTTGGTTGATGCAGACTGGGTGACCCCGTCAGCAAGCATGGTGTCAATTTCAGTGTTGGTGTATCCGGCAGCTGCCAGGATTTCGCGGCTATGCTCCCCAAGGTGCGGGGGCAAGCGGCGGATAGATGCCGGTGTTTCAGAAAAATTATAGGGCGACGAAGCCATGCGAATTTGGCCTTCCGTCGGATGGTCGTGCAACTGCCAAAAGCCGCTTTCGACCAAGTGTGGATCGTCAACTAAATCATCAAGTGAATTGACAGTCATATGCGGCACATTGGTGGGCGCCAGCAGCTCCAGCCATTCTTGAGTTGTACGTTTTGCAAGCTCTTTGCTTATCTCAGCATGCATGTCATTTATGTTGATCAGCCGGTTTTTCATGCGATCAAACCGAGGGTCAGTGATCATGTCAGGTCGGTCGATGACACCGCAAAATATTTTCCAATGATTGTCCCAGTAGGGCAACATCGATATGTGACCATCTTTGGTGGGGTAGGGGGCGCGGTTGTCAGCAAGCAGGCGCGCATACCCGGCGGTTCCAATGGCAGGTTCAAACGTTTGACCCCACTGATGTTCTGCCATCAGGAAGGAAACGGTTTGCTCAAACATTGGCACTTCGATGGCCTGTCCTTTGCCCGTGCGTTCTCGGGAAAATAGAGCCGCGCAAACGGCATTGACTACGGCCATGCCGGTGGTTTTGTCGGCGATGACGGTTGGTAGATAGCGGGGTTTATCGTCGCCAAGTCCGCGTGCCATCAGGGCGGCCAGTCCGGAAGCAGCCTGAATGCCATCATCAAGCGCACCGCGGTTGCCGTATCGGCCCTTGCGGCTGAAGCCATATGTTGCGCAGTAGATAATGTTGGGGTTCACGGCCTTCACTGCGTCGTAATCAAGCCCCAGCTTTTCCATCGCCGTTGGCCGGAAGTTGTGGACCATGACATCTGCATCAGCCACTAGTTTGAATGCGGCTTCACGGCCCTTGTCACTTTTGAGGTCCAGAACAATGGAGCGCTTGTTGCGGTTGCAGCTCAGGTAAAGCGCACACATGTTTCCGGTTTTGCGGTAAGGACCCAAATTTCTGTTGGTGTCGCCAACCGGTGGTTCCACCTTAATTACATCGGCACCCATATCACCAAGAATCTGGCAGGCCCAGGGGCCAAGCACGACGCTCGTGAATTCAATAACTTTTATGCCATTGAGCGGGCCAGGCATTATTCACCCTCCGGCGCAAGCTCAACGCCCAAACGTTCCAGGTCATACAGCTTAATGGCGTTGTTGCGCATAAATTTGCGCCGGACCTGCGGCTTTAGGCCATAGTCGTCGATTTCCTGAACCGTGCGGCCAAAGCGAAGTACCGGGAAATCTGAGCCGAAAATTACTTTGTTTTGGCCGTAGCTATTG
This sequence comes from Kordiimonas sp., assembly GCA_963921265.3. Taxonomy (GTDB): domain Bacteria; phylum Pseudomonadota; class Alphaproteobacteria; order Sphingomonadales; family Kordiimonadaceae; genus Kordiimonas. The sequence continues at coordinate 1,080,039 of OZ001196.2, read as the reverse complement.
ATGTAACGCCATACACTTTCGGGCCAGTATTTGGGGCTGTGGGCATCGGTCGCGATGAAAACATTTTCATGCTTCCAGGCCATTGCAATCATCTCGTCATGCCAAGGAATGCCAACATGACTGCCGATAAGCTTGAGTTCGGGCAGGTCACATGCAATGTCATCCAGATAGATGGGTCGGCCTACAGATCGACAACGGTGTTCTTTCGAATAAATAAGTGACTGACCTACCTGCATCTGGATCGGGATATCAAGCTCAATGCACTTGGCGTAAAAGGGGTAATATTGTGCGGCGTTAGGCTCCAGATTGTACCAATGCGGATATAAGTGAGCACCAATGAACCCCAGTTCCTTTACGGCATATTCGAGGGCGCGCACCCCGTCCATGCCTTGGAACGGGTCAATGCCCAGCAGACCAAAAAAGCGCTTGGGGTATTTCTTGACTGCTTCCGCCACAACTTCTGGGGGCATGTGATAACACCCTGGCAAACCAACCCTGCCTGCCTTGGCGGCAATCAGGAAGCCATATTCGATACCGGCGGCGTCCATGTCTTCGATCATGGTCTCCAGGCTGATACCGACCTCATCGTGCTGGCCTTTCATCTTTCCTATGAAAAATTCGTCAGTCCAGCCCGGCCTGTGCGCCAGGGCTTCCGGTGTCCAGATGTTTACGACTGTGTCGATCGCTTTGTAGTCAAACGTGCTCATGTATTTTTTCTCCTACAAACCGAGGCCAACAATCGCGAAACCGCAGGTGGCTATGGTGCCGCCCGCAACCGCGTGCGTGTAGCGCTCAAAGACATTGGTGGGTACGAAACTGAGGCCCTTGAACACAGCCAGAGCAATGGCTGTCATGGTGGTGACTGTCACCAAAACGAAAGTGCCAACAACAAGCGTGACGCCCAGGGAAGAAGCCGTGGAGGCAGGGTACAGCATGAGGGGTATCAAAGGCTCACACGGGCCAAGCACGAAGATGATGAAGATCGACCATGGGGCCAAAGCCAGTTTGCTTTTTGCGCCTTCGGAAGCAGCATGAACATGCATATGGTTGCCTGCGTGGTTATGTTCATGCGTGTGTGCCGTGCCGTCTGCGTGCACATGGAAATGGGAGTGTTTTTTGGCCCGGTGTGCGCGCCTAACGCCCCAAACCATATAAAGCAGGCCAAAACTCATCAGCGACCACGCAGCCAGGTCGCCGCGTACACCTTCAATTGAAGCCATTTGGTTTTGGACTGTAGTGGCATCGCCTAGACTGACTGATAGGGAAATAGCGATCAGGCCCAAAACAATAGAACCGAGTGAGTGGCCGAGCCCGCAGCCAACTGTGACCAAAGCCATTTTTTTGGTGGTCCATTGCCGCGCTTTTCCGAGCGCAACAAAGGGCATATAGTGATCAGGTCCAATCAGCGTGTGCAAAAACGCAATGGACGCAGCTGCGGTGACAAGCACCCATAGTTCAGCTGACATTCGCTTCCCCTGCGCCTCTGTTCAGAGGCGTTGCCCGGGGTTAACGCTTTCCTCAAAACTCATCCCGAGCTTTTGAAGCCTAACGAGCGGTAGAGCGGGGCGACCATGACATTTGTCAACAGATTTGCGGCTTTTTCAGCTTCCTACGACGCGTTTGCGTTTGCTTCGTCAAAAACAGCAAGGGGAGCAACATCAGCCGTGTTGACCATCATGGATTGACGGCGGAAGAACCGAAGGAAACCGGAACGCCCCATGCGAGAAGGGCCCATACCTGAAAGTTTGAAGGAATTCTTTTCAGCTTCATGCATCATGCCCGTCAATGAGCCATCATTGATGCTGATACCACCGGCATCGATTTGGCGGCCAACCGCAATTGCTTCTTCCGCCGTTGCAGCAAATACTGCTCCACTTAAGCCATATTCGCTGTCATTCGCCATGGCTATGGCTTCTTCAACAGTATCAAAAGGAATAACCGGCAGCAAAGGCCCAAAGGTTTCTTCGCACATGATTTTCATATCTGGCGTCAGGCCGGTTATTACGGTTGGGCGGCACCAGTTGCCACCATGTTTTTCAACCTCGCCGCCGCTGTGAATGGTTGCCCCTTTGTTGCGGGCATCGGAGATCTGATCCCCAATAATGGTTGCTTGTTTTTCAAAAATGATTGGACCGATTTGGCCTGTGTTAATGTTGGGTGCATTGATCGTAACTGCTTTGGCTTTTTCAACCAGTTTGTCGAGGAATTCCTGATAAACCGGCCGCGCCACATAGATGCGTTCAATAGATTGGCACGCCTGACCCGTATTCAGTACTGACGAGCGTAAAAGCGATGTGCTGGCGCGGTCAATGTCAGCGCTTTCTAAAACAATGGCAGGATCTTTGCCGCCAAGTTCGAGGCAAGACGGAATAAAATTACGTGCGGCTTGTTCGCCCACTTTGCGGCCGGTTGCCACGCTGCCGGTGAAGCACACCATGTCCACATTATCGACAAGGGCGGCACCGGTTTCGCCGGCGCCGTCGACAATGGTCAATACACCTGCGAGTTCCTCTATTTGCTCGATCACCTCTCGAACCGGTGCAGCAAACCGCGGCGTTACCTCACTTGGTTTGATAATCACTGCTGCGCCCGCCATCAGGGCGGGCAGGGCGTCAATGAAAGAAAGAGTTAGCGGGAAATTCCACGGGCTGATCACACCCACAAGTTGATAGGGGCGGTATCCAACGGAATACTCAATGAATGGCATCGCACCCGCTCGGCCCGTGTCGTCTTTAAGTTCCTCGGCCGCATTCACCCAGCGCTCCACCGCACCAGGAATACCGTCAATTTCCATTGCAGAAATGTAGGACCGTCCGGTGTCCGCTGTTAGGGCTGCATGGATATCTGACTTTCGGTCTTTAAGGGCAGCCGCAAAGGCTCGGAGCACCTTGGTACGGCCTTCGAAGCCCAATGCTTCCCACTCGGGTTGCGCTTGCCGCAGGCCTGTGCACGCAGCGGCAACTCCCTCCTGGCTTACAGGATCAATGTGATAATCAACTTCGCCAGAATGCGGGTTTCGAACGGGAAGGCTCATGGTCATGCTCCGCAAAGAAAATTTAGTCCAGGTTTTCAACAAGGCGTACTCTAACGGTCGAGTTGCCTTCTCGCATTTTCTTGGCTTCAGCATACTCAGGTGAGTCCCAAAATGCCTTTGCCGCTTCAAATGAGGGCCACTTCGATATAACAACTTTGGTTTCTTCCGGCCAATCACCCTCCAGGCATTCACTGCGCTTGGCGCCGCGGGAAATATACTCGCCGCCAAACTGTTCAACCAGCTGTGCCGCGCGTTCGCCGTATGCCCTAAAGCTTTGCATATCTTGAATTTCCGCTAAAATAACCATGTAAGCTGCCATATCGGCTACTCCTAATTCGCCATGTAAGGCTCGTGATGAAACCGGGATGGAATTGCCCAGATAAAGCGGTTTGCCACTACACCCGAAATGATATATCAATATATCTGGCTAGAGTGACCTGCACGTTGATCAATATCAATGGCTGGGGTCAGCAGAATTTTGACGTTCTGAGTGACGGGGGAACCAATGAGTAAAAACAGAAACAATAATGTGACTTTTTCCGCCACGGAACGCGTCAACGAAGATTTGCCAACACCACTGTATCACCAAATTTATGTGCTTTTGCGCGAAAAAGTGGTGTCAGGCGATTACGCTGAGGGAACCCTAATTCCAAGCGAACATGAGCTTGAGAAGATATTTAATGTTTCCCGTATCACAGCCAAACGCGCGCTTGATGAGCTTGCTGCGGACGGTCTTGTTGCCCGTCAGCGCGGCCGCGGTACGGTAGTGACCTTTTCTGCGCCTGTGCCGTCAAAAAGTGCGGAGTCGATGGATGGATTGCTGGAAAACTTGCTGACAATCGTGCTTGAAACGCAGGTAACGATCCATGAATTTGACTATGTTGCAGCGCCGCCTCGAGCCGCTGAGGCGCTTGAAGTGCCGCCCGGCACTAAAGTGCAGCGGGCCATCCGTGTTCGGCACAAAGACGATACGCCCTTTTCGTATGTAGAGACCTATGTACCCGAGGACATCGGTCGGTCTTTCAAAATGGAAGAAATGGAAAACCAGCCATTGCTCGCGCTGCTTGAGCGGGCCGGCGTCAAAATCTCTCGCGCTCGTCAGTCTATCACGGCAACCCTGGCAGACGGCAAAACCGCTTCAATGCTTAGCGTGAATGTTGGCAGTCCGCTCTTAAAAGTGACGCGCGTTGTGATTGACGGCAATGATCGCCCTGTGGAGTTCATCACGGTACTGTATCGTCCAGACCTTTATCAGATGAACATGACGCTTTCTCGTGTTGAAGGCGAAGACTCAAATTTCTGGAAAACCGAGCACTAGTTTAACCACTTTTGCGCTGCACCAGGAGATTGCTTTGCAAGGTCAGCAGGGCTCCCATGATTGGGTTCGTTTGTCAAAAAACCTTTTAGGCTTAGCTGGTCGGCAAAGGCTTCAATGAGTGCATCTGCTTTCCACTGAGCTTCACCCTCAAACCAGCGGCTAAGCATTTTGTAGGCTTCATCTTTGTTGCCAGACTGGTGCAATGCCAAACAATCCAATAGGATGGCTTCGTCTTCGCTGGCTCTGCCGCAGCCAGAGCATCCCAATAGAAATTTCGCGTTTCCTTCAAGCGTAAGATGTCGCAAAAAGCTGCCCCACAATATTGACAGGCTTTTGTCGCCAATTTGCTCGAAGCATTCATTCCACATGTGTACATACCGACTGCGCGCTGTTCGGCAGCTTTCTGCCATTATCGCCCACACCCAACTTCTTGTAGCTGACAAAATGAGTTGACTGGTTTTCCGGCGATTAACTTCCGTGGTCTTGAGCGGCATGTTCATTAGGCGTTCTCCCCGGCATTCATGAACGGTTGTTAAAGTGGCTAAAGTTTGGGAAATATGCGCCCCGTTGTGGCGGAGTATGCATCATACTCTGCCCCAAACGTTTCCCGCATCATCGCTTCCTCTTTCGGGATTCGGGTAACGTACATGACCAAAAAAACGGGGGCGGCAATGGCGCCTGCCACCCAGTTTTGGATGAGTAGAGGTTGAGCAAGAACGGCAATCCAAATCGCAGTGTACATGGGGTGCCGCATGCGGGCGTAAACACCATTTTTGATCAAGCCATGGCCATCCCGGATTTCAAGTCCGGGGCTCCAGTTTTTGCCCAGATCGGAATGCGACCGCCAAAACATCCAAAGCATTGGAAATTGGAGGGCAGTCCCCAGCCACATAGCCCATTCTGGTAGGGAGTAGTTTGCAAACTTAAGAACACCGGTTGCCAGTTCGACGAATGGCAGGAGACCAATGCTTATAAACATGGCCAAAAGCAAGGCATTTTCAGTGCCATCTTTTTTGTCCCCAACAATCTGATTGTCTTTGTTTTTTTGCTGTGTGGCATGCGAATAATCGTCATTCCTAGCGCACCAACAAACCACGCGACTTCGCCAAGCGAGCCATTCCGGAGTCCATACGCTGCGGCTAGCAAAACCATTATGCCGATGAGATTTGGCAGCAAGCTTGTGCCTTTTTTCAGCATAGATAATTGTGTTTGTTTGGATTCAGACATGCCTTCCCCTCATTTTCCCTAACCCTGCCGCAATGCGCTAGTTGGGATGGAGAGGGCGCAACACGGCAGGATGGTGGGTATCACTCAAAAGGATCCTGGGAATAATCAGGATGACTAACTAATACTAATAATCATTATTAATAACAATAAAAATCTTCAAACTACTCAAAAAAAACCGGCCCAAAAGGGCCGGCTGTGTAGTTTCTCATGAAGGAATGGCCGGTTTTGGCGGATTATGCCAAGTCTGGCCGAGACTTACTCAAAACATGAACTATTGCCCCGGGCAGGTGCCCGGGGCAGCTAACTCTAGAAGTTATAGTTGAAGCGAATGCCAACCTGACGCTTGCGGCGCAGTGCCACGTGGATGCTCTCCCTCGAGAAGTCAAAGAAGTTGGCGCCGAATGGTGGTGCCAGTCGAACATCAGCACTGGTGTCCGCAATATTGTTTGCAGATGGCGGTGCATCTTCGTTGAACAGGTTGGTCACGAAGATTTCCACAGATACATTGTCAATACGCAGGCCGGTCCGGAAATTCACATCCAGAGCAGTCTGTGTTTCAGCAAGGTTTGTATTGCTGTCAAAGAATGAACCAGTGTAGAAGCTGTCGGCCCTCCAGAAGAAGGTCGGGCTATCAATTCCCAAAAACTCTCCCTCAATTGGTTTTTCGTAGGACAGATTCGCGTTCCAGGCCCATTTCGGGAACCGTGGTGCGCGTTGGCCTTCAACGTTGGCATCAACACCAAATACATCAGTAAAGTCACCGGCGCCGCCCTCTTCAGGGAAACTATCAATCTTGGCGTCGATATATGACACTGAGCCCTGGAACGTGAGCGTTTCAGACAGGTTATAGGTTGTATCCAGTTCAACACCATAAATGTCGGTTGTTGCACCATTACCGGTGAACGCAACGGTCCGTACTGGGTTTGGCGCATTCGGGTCTGTTTCGTCAATGAAATCAAAGCCAGAGAAAATCTGGTCGCTTCGTTTCATGTAGAAAGCAGCCAAGTTGAATACACCGCGACGTTCGTCGAAATACTGTTTCCAGCCAAGTTCGAAGTTCTCGAGTTTTTCCTCGTCGAACGTAGTGCCAATACCCGGGTTCAAGACTGCCAGCTGAGCCAGCTGGGTAGCGTCCAGTTCAGCAACTTCAGCGTTAAAGCCGCCGGGAAGGTTTCCAACGCTGTAGTTGGCATATAGGGTTGTGTCGTCGTTTGGTGTGTAGTTCAAAACAACACGTGGCAAGAAGGTGTTGAAATCAGCGACGCCATTATTAACGGCTGCATTGCTGATTTCGTCGTTTTGATAACGACCCTCAAGAATAATCTGCAACTGGTCGGTAAACTGATAGTCAACCGTTGCAAAGATACCTTTGGTTACCGCGCCGGTCGCGTTTGCAGGAGCAACTACGCCCGAGAACCAGAAATCCAACAGGCCATCATAAAAACCTCCAGCGGTCAGGATATCGATATCCAGATAGTTACCGCCGAATGTCCAGTTAAGTTTGTCATCCAATGCAGATCCCGAAAAGCGGGCTTCTAAATTGAGGTCTTCTAGCTCGCTGGCACCAGAGGTGTTGAAACCGTATGTGCCTGTACTGTCGAAGTCACCAAAGAAGAGATACTCTTCTTTATTGTAACCAAACAGCACATTGAGTGACACGCCATTTTCAAAATCGTACTGGGTATCCAAACTGGTCCGGTACGCTTGCCTCTTCAGGCCGAAGCCGTCCAGGTCATCAAATGTCAGGCCTAGAGAAGTCGCCTCGCCCAAACGAGCAAGTGCGGTCATTGCCAAGTCAAAGTCTTCGCGAGTGGTGTTGGCTGCGATCTCGTCATCGCCAGGAATGCGAAGTGTGCCCTGGAAGGCAGACTCGGTTGTCGCACCATCAGGACCCAAGCCTGGGAACGCGCCAAAGTTATGTTCAGCAAGACCACCGATACGTGCCACTGCTGCTGGACCATCGTCATCTTCATAATAAAGACCGCGCGCTTTAATGCGTAGTTGATCGTTTGGCGTAAATAAGAGAGTACCGGAAATCGACCAAGTGCTCTCCCGGCCCAACTCCTGGCTGCGGTCATTATTGTTTCTGTAATGGCCACCCACATAATCATAACTGGCGTTGATACGGCCAGTCAGGTTATCGGTGATAGCACCTTCAATGCCAAGCTGACCACGATACTCGTCGCGGGTGGCAGCAAGGCCCATCATATTCACCCGGAATTCCTCGCCCGGGTCTTTCGTAATATAGTTGATGGCACCAGCAAAAGTATTCCGGCCAAAGAGGGCAGACTGTGGGCCTTTAATAATCTCAATTCGTTCAAGCTCTTGAACGCCGATACCCTGAATGCCACCAGTAACATAAACACCGTCAATGAAAATGGCTGCAGTTCTTAGCAGCGGATCACTATTGTCAACGGTGATACCCCGGAATCTCGGAGATGTTGCGATACGAGCATTTCGGTCATTGAATCCTTCAATGAACAGGCCGGGTGTGGCGCGTGCCACGTCAAGAATGTTATTGAAGCCAGCATCAAACAGCTGTTGCGTGTTGAACGTAGAAATCGCGATGGGTGTGTCTTGCAGACCCTGCTCGCGCTTACGTGCAGTAATAATGATTTCGTCGATAGCAAAACTGTCATCATCCGCAGATGCGTCTTGTGCGGTCACTGCTGTTGAAACGCTGGGCAATGCCAGCACAAGGCTCATGGCGGCAGATGCCAGAAGTCTCTTTTTATGGATCATGTCCTTCCCCTCCGTTAAGGAACCGTGGCTTTGGAAAACTCCCCAGCTGGATGCGATTTCAGTGCAAAACGACATAAACTTGCGCATTTGTCAGCATCTCAGCACTGTTTATTTGTAATATTGATATAATACTATGTTAACTAAATCGCCGGGATTGTCCCAACAAGTGGTTCGCGTTCTTCAAAGTGTGTCAAATTGGGCACACCTAAGGTTGTCTAGTTGGAACAGAAATATCTCAGGCGATTGGCTAAGCAGACTCAGTCAGTAAGGAAACCGCTGTATCCAAGCATTCGGCATGTGTCGGTCTCACTATGACTTCTTGCCCTTCCGGCAATAGCTTGAGGCAAGCGGCCAAAGGGTCCATTTCCGCTGACATCACCAGAAGATTGTTTGCTGGTAACGCGCCTTCCTGAACCGGGTCATATTTAAATGCGGCTTTGTACGGCGCGATATAATCGTTGCCCGCCAACAAAAAGTCTTCGACCATGCCTTGGCATTTTTCTGCGGAGTAGGGCGGGATGTTCAGCCGACACTCGTCTTCTGTTTTGTACCAGGGGAAAAACTGGGACTGTTTTTGAAATCGGTCCCAAAGCCACATCATATGGCTACCATCATCTTGAGGGTGAAACTCGGGCGCATAGCGCTCCAGGATGTCTGCTTTTTCTTCGCCGCGTAGTATGGACAGGCCATTTGCGATGGCAAATTTCACTCGCTCCGGGAAATCTGTTGCAGCAGCCGTGGCGATGCTGCCGCCCGTGTGGAAGCCGTAAATCATGACTTCATCGATGCTCAGCACATCTAGAAACTGCATAAGGGCATTAGCATAATCATGCATTGTGGGTGACGTTTGCAGCAATGGATCTGACATGCCGTTACCTGGGTTATCAGGAGCAATCACATGAAACTGGGCAGACAGGCGGTTGATAAGTTCACTGTGTTCTTCAGACGTTCGTGGTGACTGATGCAGCAACAGGACGGGTGAGCCGCTTCCTGCCTCTCTATAATGGATTTGACCAAAGTCCAGGTCTGCGTATCGCCTCTTGTGCATGAGTGATCTCCTCGACGGTACTTTGGTATGTCACATGGCACTGGTGAATGACCTAGGTCATGGTGGCATGTTCACTGGTCGGCAGGATATCGGCCAAGGAGAGTGGACAATGTCAGAAGTCAAAAATCGTCAGTGGTGCCTCGCGGAGCGTCCAATCGGTCGGCCTGTGAAGGAAAGTGATTTTGTATTTGAATCCAGGCCGGTGCCCACGATTGCGGACAGTGAATTTTTGGTTCGCACACGATTTCTATCCGTGGCTCCGGTGATGCGAAACTATATGATCGACGGGGCCGGTATCGAGAAGCCACTTGCGATTGGGGATGTCATGAGGGGCCGTGGTGTCGGCGAGATTGTTGAAAGCAACAACCCAAGGTGGCCTGTCGGCACCATCGTTCAAGGCAAACTGGGATGGCAAGATTACGCTGTTGCCAGAGGTGAACCTGGCTCGCTGATGTTTCCCATTCGTCAAAAAGTGGCGCCGATCGCCACTGGCCTTGGTGTTCTTGGTATGACTGGCTTCACATCATACTGCTCTTTAAAGGACATCGGCCAACCCAAAGAAGGTGAAACCGTAGTTGTGTCTGGCGCGCTGGGCGGTGTGGGCAATATTGCAGTCCAATTGGCTCGGCTTATGGGGTGCCGGGTTGTTGGCATCGCGGGGTCAGATGAAAAATGCGGTGTTCTTGAGAACAAGCTCGGGTGTCACGCTACCATTAATTATAAAAACGGCACCTTGGACGAAGACTTGAAACGTGCCGCCCCTGATGGTGTGGATATATTCTTTGACAATGTAGGCGGTTCTATTTTGGATGCAGTGTTGCTCCACTTAAACCAATATGCGCGCATCATATGTTGCGGCCGCATTTCGGAGTATCTCAATGATGAACCATACCGGCTCCGGAACTGGGGGCAGGTGGGTCATACAAGGTCAACCATGCGTGGCTTTTTTGTCTATGACTATGAGCCTATGTTTGAGGAAGCCGAACGTGTGATGGCTGACTGGATCGCCAAAGGCGAGCTCACCTACCAGGAGGACCGGCTCGAGGGACTAGAGATGATGCCAACCGCGCTGATGCGACTGTATGAAGGCAAAAATGTTGGCAAACAGATCGTTCACGTGTCAGGGAATGACTAAGATACGCTCTATGGGCGTTCCCTCAGTTCATCCTCATGCAGCGCGTAGTAATAGATGAAGAGCAGGCTCACTCCCATACAGACGGCTGGTACAAAACCAACAGTGAAATACAGGCCGCTAATCGCCTCAGCTGACTGTTCAGCTGCACCCCGCTGATATCCTGTGTAAGCGAGGATGAACCCTAAAATTTGGGCGGCAATGCCCGAAGTAATTTTTTCTGTCAGGCTGTAGCTTGCCGCAAATACACCGTTACATCTTTCACCGTGCTTGCGGAAGTCGTCATCCATAATATCCTGCAGCATGCCGTTGCCCATCAGCAGCATACCACCTGACAGAATGCCGAACAAAACTGCGCGCCCATAGAGTTGAGCCATCGGTTCTTGTGGCTCCGCAAGTAACCATGACAAGGTCACAAGGGTGTAAAGTGCTGTCGCCAACATATAGCCCTTGCGTTTTCCAATTGTGTTGGCAAGTCGGGTCCAGAGTGGCATGACAATGGTCCAGGTGAGGGTGGTGACCATGCCATATATGCCAAGCATCGTCGCATCATACTGGAGAGCGCCTGTGAAGAAAAACAACAGGCTGCCGGCCCCAACTGCGAGCCCCAATAAATGCAGTATTTTGATGGCCAGCAACATCTGATAGCTGCGACCTTTTACTATGGATTTTAGTTGTTGCCAAAGTGCCGCTGGTGGATCGCCCGCTGAGTGGTCAGGCGCCCCTTTTAGACTCATAAAGCAACCGAAGAAGGCCAGGAAAATGGCGGCTGCCATGATCATGGCTAAGTTCCCATAACCTTCAGCACCTCCACCAAACTGGCCAACAATGATCGGAGCAGCGGAGATGCCAAACAACGTTCCAAGTGCAATGGCGCTCGATCGAACGCCCACCATATGGGTCCGGACGTCGGGGCTTTTGGTCATTTCCGCTGGCATGGAAAGATACGGAACGTTAAAAAGCGTGTAGCCAATCGCGCTCAATAACAGCAGGCTGGCTATGGCCTGAGTTTGTCCTCCAGGCCCTGCACTAAAAAGGGTGTAGGCAGCAATCGGTGTTATGATGGCGGCGGCCAGCAAATAAGGGCGCCTGCGCCCCATGCTTGTTTGTGTTCGATCTGACAGCCAGCCCACGGGCATGTCGGTCAGCACATCCACCAGTTTTGTTGACAAAACGATCGTGCCTGCGAGCGCAGGTTCAACACCTACCACTCGAATAAGATACGCCATAAGCAGCACATTGAGCGTATTGTGAACAACGGCAAGCCCAACTGAGCCAAGGCCCCAGCCCCAAACAAATGACCTTTTGATATCCATCACTTTCCCCACGCCAATAAATATTAGCGATAATGCAAGTATTGTTATATATCTATAACAACTACGCAACGCCAAAATGTGGAGCCGAGTGTGTCCAGAGACCTTACCCATGATCTTATGCCTCAAACTGATCATGACGGCGTAAGCCGGCGCCTTGCTGTTTTGGCTCTCAAACGGGCGGTTGGTGGTGTATTGCAGCCTGCGCTGATGAAAATATACGAAGCAAGTGTGAAGCCGCGCGCTGAAGAAGAGCGAGGTCGACCAGTTCAAAGTGCCGCTGACTTTCGGGACCACCTAAAGGCAACGTCGCATTATAAATTGTGGTCCAGTGTCAACAGGGCCGCACAACATCGTATGTGGACAATGCTTTCAGACCAAATCGACAAGGACTATGTGCGGATCGAAGAAGCTACCGCTTCATTGGCGGGCGATGCTTCTCTTATCGAGCCGACAGGGTTTTCGGCACCAACTTATATTGCGCAAGCCGATATCCACTGCCAGCCGGGCGGATACTTGCTGGATCGTTTCGAAGGAGACCTTGGTGCAGGCCTTTTGTATGAGATGGGCGGCAACATATATGCGATGGGGCAAAATATTGGTGCGAAGGATTCAAAAGCGCAGCGCATTATCAGTTTTATTCAGGATGAGTTTCCGGGGCTAATGCCTCGAAAAATTCTGGAATTGGGGTGCTCTGCCGGGGCCCAGACAACCTATTACCCTGACGCATTTCCCGAGGCAGAAGTTCACGCGGTGGATGTTTCCCCCGCCATGTTGAGATACGCAAAGCATAGGGCAAACACACTTGATGCAAATGTGCAGTTCCAATTGGCGGACGCAGGAAAACTTCCGTATTCAGATGGTGAATTTGATTTGATCGTTTCGCACAATATGCTTCACGAAACAGAGGCCAATCATCAATACAATATAATGCGAGAATGCGAACGAGTTCTGGCTCCTGGAGGACTATGCTTGCATCAAGATGTCGCTGTGCAACTCGATGTGCTGCCTCCCTTCATTCAGTTTCTGTCGGAGTGGCAAAAGGAAAACAACGGCGAACCATTTTGGCTTGATTATGTCAATGCGAACATCCCAGAACTGCTCATGAAGAGCGGTTTTGAGAAAGAGCTGGTGAAAGCGCACTATCTTGAGCAGTTGGACGGTCCACTTAAATGGTATGTGGTGACCGCTCAGAAGACGTGAGCGGATTGGCTAAGCTACAATCTCGGCGACTTTCGCCATCAACGCGTTCAATCTTTTGCTGTGGTCGGCAAGGCGTTCAGCAGCTTCGTCGCTTGAAAGGTCGAATTCGTCTATTTTTTTTTGAGGTTCCCGGCGCAATTTGTTCTGCCGATTTTAATCTGTCCTGCAACACACAATTTTCTTCTGCAATTTCGAGAAGCAACGCAAGCAAGTCGTCCATGCGGGGGTCGTCGAAGTAGTGTGGTCGGTCTGACGCAGCTGCATCAGCGATCGATTTCAGGGTAGGGCCACGATCGCTCATCTGCCACAACGGATTGTGCCAGCCGCTCCCAAAGCCTCAACTTCGGCATCATTGTAACCAAGGTCTTTCAATACTTCGGCAGTATGTTCGCCGATTTTTGGCAGATCGGTTCGGATGCCAAGCCGTTCTCCGTTCATTTCAACAGGCATGGCAGGCAACTTTGCTTTGTCGCCATTTTCCAGCGTTACTTCCAACATGCCACCTGCAGCATTTAAGTGTGGGTCGTCAATCAAGTCTTGCGGTTTGGCAATCGGCGCGAATGGCAGGCCGGTTTTCTCAAGCTTTTCCATTAGTTCCAACTTTGTATACTGAATGAACAGCTCGCGGACCTTTGGCATCAAAGTGTCCCGCCTTTTCACCCTTTCGGGGTTTGTAGCATAGTCCGGATTGTCTGCCAGATCGTCCAACCCAAATGCTTTGCAAAACACCACCCACTGCGTATCGCTGACCACGCCGACAAATACATGGTCATCGTCGGCGGTTTCAAACACATCGTAAATTGCCCAGCTTGAAATACGAGCTGGCATGGGCCGTGCCGGCGTACCTGTCACTGCATATTGCGCCATGTGCTGGCCAACAAGGTAGGCCGTTGTCTCGTAAAGTGAGCTTTTCACATACTGGCCTTTACCTGTGCGGTGCCGCTCTTCAAGGGCTGCCAGGATACCGATGACACCAAACATACCACCGGTAACGTCAATCACACTGGAGCCCGCCCGGAGTGGCCGTCCCGGAGGGCCCGTCATGTAAGCAAGGCCGCCCATCATTTGTGCCACTTCATCAAGGGCCGTTCGCTCTTCGTAGGGGCCAGCCAGAAACCCTTTTTCAGAGCAGTAGATGAGCCGATCATTGAGTTTGCTCAGCTCGTCATAGCCAAAGCCCAATTTGTCCATAGCTCCGGGCCGGAAATTTTCAATCACGACGTCAGCATCTTTTATCAAAGACCGGGCGATTTCCTTGCCATCGTCAGACTTCATATCCAGACATATGCTACGCTTATTACGGTTGTACATGGCAAAATAGCCCGCGCCCGCGCCAACCAGTCGGCGGGTGTTATCGCCTTTGGTTGGCTCAATTTTGATGACATCGGCACCAAGATCACCCAACATGACGCCAACGGTTGGCCCCATAACCATGTGGGTGAACTCAATTACCTTAATGCCAGATAGCGGCAAGTTTTGATTGGCTGTCATAGTGCCCCTTCATCCCACGGTGCCATGCACCGTCCCCTTGGAATGCACGTCAAATTGTCACTTGATCGTAAAACGTTACTTGTTATATCAATAGAGCAATTAAACGATTGGTTCAACCTGAATTTCGTTACAGTGGACCAACAAAAATAGATATTCTCCCCAAGATTGGGGTCAGGAGTAGAGTTGAAATGGCATCTGACATTGATATCGAAATCAGTGAAGTGGGGCCCAGGGATGGGCTTCAGAGCATTGATCGCATCATGCCGCTCGAGGCTAAAAAAGCGTGGGTAGCTGCTGAAGCCGCGGCCGGTGTTCCGGAAATTGAAGTTGGCTCGTTTGTGCCCGCAAAGATATTGCCGCAGCTTGCCGATACAGCGGAATTGGTCGCTTATGCCAAAACGATTCCAGACCTGACCGTCGCTGTTCTGGTGCCGAATTTCCGCGGCGCAGAAAATGCAATAAGTGCAGGTGCAGACAAAATCACTATTCCGCTAAGCGTGAGTGAAACTCATAGTTTGAAAAACGTGCGCCGCACTCACCCACAAATGCTGGAAGAGGTTTCGCGTATTGTAGACTTGATCAACAGTTTGCCCATCGAAAAGCGCCCCGTGTTTGAAGGCGGGCTGTCGACAGCCTTTGGTTGCACGCTGGAGGGGCCAATTGCAGAAGATGTGGTTGTCCGTTTGGCTGAGTCGTTGATGGAGCGGGGTTGTAGCGAAGTTGGGCTTTCAGATACAACAGGTTATGCCAACCCGGGGCAGGTAAAACGCCTGACAAAAGCTGTGAAGGCTGCAGTTGGTGACGACAAGCTGACAGGATTGCATTTGCACAACACACGCGGTGTTGGCCTTGCCAACGTGATGGCGGCGCTCGACGTCGGGATCACAACGCTCGATGCGTCATTGGGAGGCATCGGGGGCTGTCCTTTTGCGCCAGGCGCAAGCGGAAACATTGTTACAGAAGACCTGGTTTACATGCTCGATAGCATGGGCCTGAAAACCGGAATTGATCTCGATAAACTGCTGGCGGTTCGCTCTATTGTTGAAGAAGCTCTGCCCGGTGAGCCGTTGTATGGATTTACACCAGACGCCGGGCTGCCAAAAGGCTATCCAAACGGCTATCTGCCCGCCGCTTAAACCTGAAAGGACGCCCAATGAGCGAAGCTGACCCAAATAGAAAACTTTTCGTGATGGCTGTTTGCAAAGATAGGCAAGGTGCGGAGGCGCAGGCCGCCAGAGAAGAGTTTATGATGGGCCACTTGGATCATGTCGAGTCGATACTTGATCATATTCTTGTTGCGGGCCCCATTTTTGCTGATGACGGTAAAACGCTGATTGGTTCTACGCTGATCTATAATACTGATGACAAGGAACAGGCGCGCGAGTGGCTGGAGGCTGATCCCTATTTTAAAGCCCCCATCTGGGAGAGTGTGGAGTTTCATCTGTTCAGAGGCGCGCTTGGTGAGGCGGTAGGCGGCGTAACCTATCGTTAGGGTTTGACTTGCAGACTCACCCAGGGATGAGCTGCAAACCTTGATGCTTCAAAAGCACTGATCTGGTCAGAAAGCTGCAGCGTCCGGTCAATTGGATCAAGACCATCAAGAAGCGTTTGACGGTCTTGCTTGCTGATTTCGAAAGCCAACTTTTCGCCATCTGGCAACAGAATTTCTTGAGCGAGCAAATCCACAGTGAATATGCCATTCGAACCTCCAATGGCTTGTTCCGCAAGTCGTAAAACTTCACTGTTTGCCACTGCGATTGGCAGCACACCGTTTTGAATGCAGTTACTTCTAAAAATCGCGCTAAAGGACGGAGCCACAATGGTGCGGATACCATACTCAGCCAGTGCCCAAACTGCATGCTCGCGCGAAGATCCACATCCAAAATTCTTGCCAACGACCAGTATCTGCGTGCCCAGATAGGCCGGGTTGTTCAAAATGAATTCCGGGTCAGGTGTTCGCGCTTCCATATCGCTGTAACGCCATCCAGCAAACAAGCCATTCGACAGGCCCTTTTTTGAAACGCGTTTCATCTCCCGCGATGGAATGATGATATCAGTATCAATATTCTCTCTCACGAGTGGGGCTGCGATCGCCGATATGCGGGTGAACTTTTCCATGTCAGCTCGCCTTAGCACTGGCAAGTTCATTTGGGGTTTTGGCTTCAACTTCGCTCATGCTGGCAATGCGCCCCATAACAGCGGAAGCTGCAACGGTCGCCGGGCTTGCTAGGTGTGACCGTGTTCGCGGGCCCTGCCTGTTTTCAAAATTTCGGTTGGTAGTGGAGACGACGCGGGCTTTATGGCCAAAACTCTCACCGCCCGCAAAGAAACACATGGAGCAGCCAGGCAAGCGCCATTCAAAACCTGCCTCCTTGAAGATGCGGTCCAGTCCCTCAGCCTCTGCAGCTGCTTTAACTGCCATGGACCCCGGCACACAAATGGCTTTTACGCCCGGTGCCACATGTTGCCCTTTGAGTATGGCGGCCGCGCGCCGTAAGTCGGAGAGGCGGCCATTGGTGCAAGACCCGATGAAGGCGCCGTCTATTTTGGTGCCTCGAATGGTCGCTCCGGCTTCCAGGCCGATGTAATCAAGCGCTTTGCGCATGCTTTCACTGTTTGGCGTGGGAATCACGCCGCTGATTGGTAAAGCATGCTCGGGGCTAGTGCCCCAAGTTACAGTTTCCTGAAGCGCGCTGATGTCCACTTCAATTTCTTCGTCAAAATTGGCGCCGTCACAGGATTTTAGTGCCTGCCATTCCTGCAACGCATCATCCCAGTTCTTGCCAGACGGCGCGTACGGGCGCCCTTTGAGAAACTGGATGGTTTTGTCGTCGGGCGCGATCATCGCAGTAAAGGCAGAGAGTTCCACACCCATATTGCAAAGGGTCATACGGGCTTCCATATCCATAGAGTCGATGACCGATCCACAAAACTCAATGGCGTATCCACTACCACCTGCGGCCCCCAATTCACCAATGATATGCATGATCACATCTTTTGCGGTGAGGGACGGATCCAGGGTGCCATTGACCTTAATGCGCATGGTTTTGGGTTTGCTGACTCTAAGTGTCGATGTTGCCAGCGCATGCTCCGCTTCAGTGGAGCCAATTCCCCAGGCGAGTGCACCAAAAGCCCCTTGTGAACAGGTGTGGCTGTCAGGGCAAACCAAGCTCAGGCCGGGCAGCACAATTCCCTGTTCCGGAGAAATGACATGTACAATACCCTGGTCACTATCGTTGATATCGAACAGTCTTATCCCGGCCCATTCGCAGCCTTCGCGCATGGCTTCGATGAACTCTCTACCACTTGGCATGATAGTATTGTCATCGCGGCCATCGATAGTATCAACAATGTGGTCCATGGTGCCAAAGGCATTGGCAGGAAAGCGAACTTTGCGACCGCTTTCCTGAAGAGCTTTGAGCGCAACGCTACCAGTACGCTCGTGAATAAATACCCTGTCGATATAGAGGAGAGCGCTGTCGTCGCCGAGTTCGGTAACGACATGCGCATCCCACAATTTATCGAACAGGGTTTTTGCCATAGGTAAGTCTTAGCTGACCTTAGTTGTGGCCGCCACGCGGAAATTTCCCACCTTCAATTTTCTTTTTGAAGTAGGTCCAGCTTGTTTCATTCGGGCGGTCATCATCGCCTGGAGGTGGTGCTGTGTAGGTTGGTTCCTTTTCAGCAACATAGCGCTTCATGACGTCTGGCAATTCGTCCCAGCTGTCGACTTTCTGACCGGCGGCGTGAATGTAAATGATACCCTCACGGCCTTGCATTTCCATCCAGGGAAGCCAATCGGAAATCCGTACCCAGCCAACCTTGGTTTTCGCCGTATCAGTTTGGTCGCTTGTCAGACTTTCAAGGTCGCCCATGAAGTTGAACAGCTCGGTCGCGTGGTATGCGCCACCTACATATTGCTGATATTCACCGCCGAGTTCATTGTGGTAGAACAACGGAATTGGTGCTGTCAGGAACCAGTTGTCACCCTGATTGCGGGCAAACCAGCGCGCTCTCGGGTTTCCGTCGTCATCGTACGGAAAACTTGGACGCTGGTTAACTGGATCATTCGCCACATGCAGCACGTCAACTGTAGTTCCAGTCCACGGGTTTTCCCAAGTTTCCAAGGCTTCGCCAGTCCTTGGGTCGAGATAGAGCAGAATTTCCTTGGAGACGAGGCGATAGCCTATGCCTTTTTTACCACCATCTACGGAAACACATGTACGGATATTCATGCCGACAGTACCAAACATACGTTTGTCAGCCTCACCCATCCGACGAGAAAAGACAGAGCCTTCCCATGTGTAAAGCACTGGTTTGTTGTCTTCCGTCGAACACTGGATTTTGCGGTTGGCCGCAACAGCGCCTTCCGGTGTGTTCAGATCAATTGGTGCAGCAGAAACAGCTGTTCCCGCCAGCAAGGCAGCCAGCGCACCCGATAGCGCCATCTGTCCCTTTTTCAGTATCCCCATCATCAGATGTCTCCTTACTGCTGGATTCTGGTTTAAATAATATATTGATATAACAATAGGATCAATTGATTCCTTGTGTTTGTGTATATATCGGTTGCTTGGGTACAAAAAAGGCAGGCGTTGAGCCTGCCTGTTTCCGTTGTTATTTCTGGCTTAGAAAGCTTTGGTTACGCCGACAAACGCCATCGTGCCAATGCTGATCCAGTAGAGATAGGCCGCTTTGCGCGCCTGCTGCAGAGTGCCATAGATATGGTCTTCAATCTCATCATTTGGACCATCAGCTTCGAGCTTGCGAAATGCACCTACCCAGTCGGTCATTACGTAACGCAGATAGAGGCCAATAATCAGGATAAAGCCGAAGAAAGCCATCTTGAAACCAAACCAATATTGGCCGGCTTCTTCGCCTGTAAACAATACCTTGCCGGTGAAAATGGTGTATAGGCCTGCGATCATCAGGGCAGGGATCAGTACCCACCGGATTTTGTTATCAATCTGGGTCAACCGAACATACTTTTCAGTGCCACGATTTTTGAAAGCCTGCCAAATCAGCGCCCACCACCAAACGGCAGTTGCGATCCAGGCGACAGTAACCCAAACGCCATTAACAGGCGACAAGCCATAATTGCTAGCCATGTGGAAACCCACTGGCAACAGCCAAATGATTGCAGAGCGCGGCAAGATGTCGATCATCACCGCAGTCTGCATATGGCGGCGCCGTTCCTCGAGCGTTAGGGTGCGGTCGGCCACAAATGTCGACGCGTTAAACACGCCCCATTCGCCGCCAAGCCAATAGGCCGCCAATATTATGTGGACCCAGCGCAACACATCGTGCAGCGGGATCTCCATTCCCAGAAAATTCAGATATGTGTCCATCACATGTCCCCTACAGGTAACCCCTTTGTTGGCTCCAATCTCTTGCTCAGGGCGCTTTTTTGCATTGATACACGTCAATGGGCTGGTAAAAGTTGTGATATCGTTATATCAATTAAAACCGAAGCAAAGAAAACTCTGATCGCAGTAGGGAGAATTTGCGATGTCAGACACGGCAGAGACACAAGCCAATCCCGAAGATGAAAGCAATAAAACAGCGGGATACCCCAACGGCGGATACGCTTGGTACGTAGTTGTGCTGTTGACCATCGCCTACATTTTTTCTTACATCGATCGCATTGTTCTTGGGCTTGTTCTTGAGCCCATGAAGGCTGATCTGGGATTGTCAGACACGTACATGGGCCTGCTGGGCGGTTTCGCATTTGCCTTGTTTTACGCCACAATGGGCATCCCGCTAGGCTGGCTGGTAGATCGAAAGCCACGAAAATATATCGTTGCAATGGGTGCAATCCTTTGGTCCGCGGCCACGATGGCTACCGGGGTTGCGCGGAACTTCGCGGGGCTGTTTGCAGCCCGCATGGCAGTTGGATTTGGCGAAGCAGCGCTGAGCCCCAGTGCCATGTCTTTGATATCCGACTTGTTTGCACCCGAGCGACGAGCGAAGGCGATTGCCTTTTATTCGATGGCATTGGGTGTCGGCTCTGCAATCGCTTATCTGGTTGTGGGCGCCATTTTAGAGTGGGCGGAAACAGCTGACCTTTCCATGTTTTCTTTTATCGGTGTTGACCAACCTTGGCAGGTCGTCTTTTTGGCCGTTGGTTTCCCGGGCATTCTGCTTGGTCTTGTTTTCCTGACAGTCAAAGAACCTGACCGAAAACAAACGAAGCTTTCTGCGACGGACGGCAAAGGGGCTGCAAGTTTTCCTCAAACACTCGCCTATATATGGGCAAACAAGCTCCCGATTGTGGGCGTGACGGTTATGGTGTCCGGTATGACGGCTATTGCCTACACCAGCATGTGGTTGCCTCCTTTGTTTGAGCGTACGTGGGGATGGAGTGCCGCCACCTTCAGCAACTATAACGGCTCCGTGCTCCTGTTTTTGGCGCCTATTTCGATATTGTTCTGGGGCTGGGTGATAGATCACTTCAACCAAAAGGGGCGGCATGACATGCCGTTTGTGATTACGCGGGCTGGATTGGCCGTGCTGGTAATCTCAAGTGTTATTTTCCCGCTGATGCCAGATGTTTGGGCAGCGTTTGTAATTTCGCAGGTCGCCAATGTTGGTTTCACCATGGTCACAGCGGGTGGCATCACATCGCTGCTTGCAATTTTGCCTAGTGAGTTGCGGGGGCAGGCTGTGGCCCTCTATTATATGTTCATCAGCATGACGGGCCTGTTGATTGGGCCTTCGGTAGTGCCATTCTTCACGGACTTCGTTTTTGGTGACGAAAGCCTGATTAGATATTCAATGTCGCTAGTCCCGCTTCTGTATGGCGGCACAATACTGCTATTTTCGGGCATGATCGGACGAGCCTACCGCGAGGAACTCGCCCGGTTTACCGACTAGATGTTGTTAGCCTTCCAGGCGTTGGTTCAATTCAAAAAAGTGTCCGTCGGGGTCAAACACGCCGACGGAACGCACTTTCACAACGCCGCCATCTGCACCAGGGTACTCTGCTTCTGACAAGGGAGCCCTTATCACACATTCCAATGCCTGCGCTTTTTCATAAGCGACTTCAGCGTCTTCAACAGCAGCGACAAATACCGGATTGCCAAAATCAAAGTCGTACGGAATCTCTGGTGCTTCTGGCTTGGGGTCCATCCATTCCAGAAGGCCAATCATGCCAATAACCGGGTCTTCACCCTTCATGATAACAAGGCGTGTTACATCGCCCTTGTTGCCACCCGGCAGCAGGTTGCCGGAAAGCGTGATTTCATTGTCATAGTATTTCGACATGCCCATTACACCCTCGTAAAAGGCGATGGATTTTTCCATGTCGCGGACTTTCAGCGTTGTACGCTTGATGATAGCAGTCATGTGGTTTCCCCAAATTAAAGTCGTTGGTTACATTCAAAAAAGTGCCCGTCCGGGTCGAAGAGACCTACGGAACGCACTTTAACGGTTCCGCCAGCTGCGGCGGGGTATTCAGTTTCAGTAAGAGCCGAGCGGATTTCGCATCCCAACTCTTTTGCATTCTCATAAAGGGCTTTGGCGTCGGGGCACTGAACAACAAATACGGGTTGGCCAAAATCAAAGTCATAAGACACAGGTGGCGGTGACTGAGGCGGGTCGATCCATTTTAACAGCCCGATCATGCCGATTGTCGGATCCATGCCCTTCATAATAACCAGATGTATTTTGTCGCCCGGTTTTTCACCAGGCAGGAAATGGCGGTCGAGCACGATTTCGTTGTTGTAGTATTGGCTCATGCCAATAACACGCTCGTAAAAGGCGATAGACTTGTCCATGTCCCGCACTCGAATGGTTGTGCGCTTGAGAAACGGTTCGTCGCCAAATCTTTCTAACACCGAGTTCATATGCTCTTCGCTTTACTCAATTCACTTAAATGATATATAAGTATATCTATATAACAAAAGGGAAAGCAATGGCACAATCAAACGATGAGAAACCACCTGTTCGTTTTCAGCGGTCCAACTATGTAGTTAGTGACCTGGACAGGGCTTTGCCAGTCTATACAGATGTCCTTGGACTGGACCTGGTGTTTGTTAAGGAATCAGCAGAAGACAGCTACTCCTATGAAGTGTTTCAAATCGACCGTGCCGCCAAAATGCGGTTTGCCGTGTTGGGCACGCCGAGCCAGCCAAACTGTATGGCTCTGACAGAACTTACCGGCGTAGTGCTTCCTGACGTACCATTGCCGAGCCGCTCGGCGATCGTCCTTGAATGTACGGACTTTGACGGCGTGAAAAATCGCGCCAAGGCAGCTGGCCTAAAGGTTTTTGAAGAAGGCAACTTACTCACCAAGGATGGGAGAAAGGGCAGGGAACTCGGTTTCCTCGACCATGACGACAACCTTATTGTAATTTACCTAATTCTTGAGCACCCGGAATAAATCTATGTCCGGTTCGCGAACAAAGTCAGGAACTAGGCAGCCTTTGACTGTTGTTCTGGCTTTGTTGGTGACACTGTTCACAACAAGTGTTTCGGCGGAAAGTATCCGGTTGCAGCGACCAAATTTGCTGGTTGGTGATCTGGACAATGCACTGTCGCTCTATCGCGACGTTTTACGCTTCAAATTGGAAGCTGTGCGTGATTTGCCAGAGGGTGGCTATGCGTACGAACTATTCGAAATTCCGTCGACTGCTTCGTTACGATTTGCCGTTTTGTCCAGCGGGTCACAGATCAATGTCTTGGCCCTTACTGAGGTAACGGGCCCTGGTTCACTCATGCCTTTATCGGGCGACGCAAGACCTGGGGCCGGGCTTGTTCTGGAAGTTTCAGATTTTGATCTGATTTTCGAAAAGTTGGAACAAATGGGCCTTAAAGTTCTCGCTGAAAATGCCTTTCAGACATCTGACGGGCTTAGTGGTCGTCAGCGAGGCTTTCGCGATTATGATGGCAATTTGATTATTCTATACACGCTGGCTGACGGGGGAGAGCCTGAATGAAGATTTCCAAATGCTATGTCGATTGCAGGTATGGACAGCTCCATCTGCGTAGTGCTGGCGATGGGGGCCCACCTTTAGTGTGCTTTCACATGAGCCCCTATTCGGGTCTGTATTACGAACCATTCATGGCGGAAATGGCAACAGATCGCCTGGTCATCGCCCCTGACACGCCGGGTTATGGGGGCTCTGATCCAGCAAATGATACGCCTACCATGTCCGACTATGCAGCCGCCATGCTCGAAATGCTTGATGCCCTGAACTTGCAGAAAGTTGATCTGATGGGCTTTCATACTGGAAGTTTTGTCGCACTGGCGCTAGCGGACTTGGCGCCTGACAGAGTGCGTAAACTGGTGCTGCCCGGCCTTCCATACTCCGATTTCGAAGGGCGAGAAAAACGCCTTGCCATGTTTTCAGGTGATCGGCCTTATTTCACCGAAAAGGGCTATATTCAAAAGCGTTGGGATTTGGGGCTTAAGGGCCGCAACGCACAATCCGATGATCGCTTTATTGCTTTGTTTGCCGAAAGTGTGCGCGCCGGCGTATCGGGCATGAATCGTGGCTTCGCTGCCGTTTATCGGTTCGACCCGGATGCGGCAATCGAAACACTCAACAAACCTGTTTTTATTCCCGTGCCGGACGAAATGCTGGCAGACAGCTCCCGCGAAGCGGCCAAACTATTCAAGCAGGCAACAGTAGAAGAATGGCCGGACCTAAAAGGCGATCTGTTTGATATTGCTGCTGGCGATGTGGCAGCGCGTATCAGAAAGTGGCTCGACCAATGAAAAACTTCCTAATTTCTCTAACCCTCGTAACCCTGTCTTTTACATCCGCGCAGGCTCAGCGCGTGGTCGCCGGTTATCATGAACTCCTGATCGTGACAGCAGACCGGTCGGCGTGGGTTGACAGCTTTGCTCCGATTGCGGACTGGGAAGTGCGCGAAAGCGGTGCTGTTGATGCTGGGTGGTTATCGCTTTGGGGTGTTGACCAACCTGCTTCATACACAGTGTTAGGTAACCCGGGTACCGAACGCGGTTTCATTCGGCTGATCGAATTTGAGGGCGCACCAGCTGATTTTATTCGGCCAAATGCACAGTCCTGGGACACGGGCGGTCTGTTCGACTTCAACATGCGGGTCGCCGATATGGCTGCTGCGCGGCGTGCGTTAATGGATGTAGGATGGACTGGCGCAAGCGAACCCATAGAATTTTCATTTGGGCCCTTTATCGTGAAAGAGTGGCTACCACGCGGGCTGGATGGTGTGCGCCTTGCGGTTATTGAACGGGTGCAGCCTCCACTTGAGGGGTGGCCGCATATCAAGAAATTTTCACGTGCTTTTAACGCCACCATGATCGTGGCCGATATTGAAGATGCGCGCCGTTTCTGGCGTGAGGGAATGAGGTTTAAGTCCTACATCGAACACAAGGCCCCCTCCAAAGAAGCCGGGCCAAACGTTCTTGGTTTGCCACACAATTTGGCAACAGAAATTGTGCGAGACGTTTCGATCCTGCACCCTGATGGCAAGAATGAGGGTAGTATCGAATTACTCGCCTATGAGGGTGCAACAGGCTCTGATTTCTCTGGTCGCACTGATATGCCCAATCGTGGTTTGGCGCGGCTTAGGTTTCCTGCGGAAGGTCTCGCCGGCGTGCGGCAACATATTTCTGGCTTGGGCTATCCCGTCAGCGAAATCGCAAAGGGGCTATCCATGTCCGGCGTTGGCAAAGTCAACGTGTTTGTCGCCACCGCACCGGGTGGTACCAAAATCGAGATTTATGAAACGGTTGGTGACTGAGTTCGGCTGACGGCTAGTTTCCTCGCCATACATTCAGGATTTCACTGGGTGCTGCGCTCCACACATCATTGCTTGCCATAATAGTCTCCAAAACCTGTTTTAACGCCCAGATGCGGAATGGCTGACCAATTACGTAAGGTGTGAGAGAGAGGTGTAGAATGCGCCCCCCATGGCTTTTGCCCTCAGAGCGCAGCAAATCAAAAGCAGCAAGTATTTGCTCCTTATAAGTCTCTTCATTTTGCCCTAGCGTCACCATCAGTTGCCTATCATCCAGTTCCATAGTGTGCGGCATGGCAGTGATTGAACCTGCACTGGTTGTCATGTCATAAGGCATGTCGTCATTGACCCAGTCACAGACATAGTCGATGCCGTGGTCGGCCAACAGTGCCAGAGTGTTTTCGCTTTCGCTGCGTGCCGGAGAGAACCATCCCGAGGGTTTTTCGCCAGTGTATTTCTCGAGCATTACAAGCGCGTCTTCGATTTGCTGGGCCTCGACCGCTTTGTCCATGCCGCCGTGGTGAATATGGTTCATATCGACGCCGTGGCCGATGATTTCCCAGCCACGATCCTGAACAGCTTTTAGAAGGGCAGGATAGCGTTCCGCGATCTTTGCACTCATGGGTGTGGAAGCCTTTAGGCCGAGCGCATCCAGCACCTTCATAATGCGAAACACGCCCACCCGGTTGCCATAGTCCCGCGTTGTATATGTCCGATAATCTGGATACGGCGTGACCATGTGGCCAGGTGCGCGAAATGGTCCATCGTTGGGAGTTAGCGGGAAATATTCGAGTGCAACAGTGATCCAAAGGGCAACAGATTTGTCGTCCGGCCAGCACACAGTTGGACGATTAAACAGATTGGACCAAGGATAAAGATCATGGTCCATGCCGTGGCTGCGGTGTGGATACTTCAGATAGTCTTCAGGAAGCGTCATCAGCTTGCCTCCCTTAGAGCGGCTTTGATACTTTCAAGCGCGTCGTCGTAGCAATTGTTCAAATAATAGTCGGCGATCTCAATCGCTGTTGTGACCCACACATCGTCTTTGTGGCCGGTGATATAATCCAGTACCTCGCGGAAGGGCCCCATGCGGTGGGCGCGCCCTATCAGGTATGCGTGCAGCGGAATACACATCACGGTGCCGCTTTCTGAACCTTCTTCCAGCAGTGTATCAAATTGTCGCTTCAAAAGGTCGGCATACTGCCGCGCACTTTGGCCATACACGTTGAAGGCATAATGGTCGTTAACTTCCAGACTGTAGGGCATGGAAACCAGCTTCCTGCCAGACTTGGTTTTGAGTGGCTGCGGCTGGTCGTCCTGAAACAGGTCGCAGCTGTACCAAAAGTCGTTTTCTGCCAGCAGGTCGATCGTGTGTTCCGTATGTGTGAGTGCAGGTGCCAGATAGCCACGAATGCGCTGCCCCGTTGCCTGTTCAACCGTTTTGATCGAGTCTGTCAAGATCGCCTGTTCCTGATCGCGGTCCATGCCGTAGATGTAACGGGTGTTATATATGCCGTGGCTGAAAAATTCCCATTTGCGGGCGGCACAGGCCTCAATAATTTCTGGATGGTGCTGGCACATGGCAACCGAGAGTGAGATGGAGCCCCGAACGCCGAATTCGTCCATCATTTCCATCAACCGCCAATGGCCAACACGGTTACCGTGGTCGCGGTAACTGTAGGGTGTGATATCCGGATAAGGGCGCGGCCAGCTTTTGCGCTGTGGGTTTGCGGGCGGGTTTAGCTCATAAAACTCGATGTTGGGCGCAACCCAAAAGGCAACCTTTTTGCCGCCAGGCCACACGATTTTAGGGCGGTTCTGGTAAGGCCAATAGTCGTAAAGTCCGGGATCGTACTTCATGGTGTGTCCTCAGCCTTTGTAGGCGTTGATTTGCTCAATCACTTCCTGGACGCGCACCACGTCTGCATATTTGATCTGCAGGTCGGTAAGATTGGCAAAATGGTAGCTCTCATGCTTGTCAGCTACACATTCGATTGGGATGATGGCTCGGTAACCGTGGCTAAGGGCGTCCACTGCAGTGGCGCGAATGCACCCCGATGTAGAACCTCCTGTAATCACCACAGTGTCCACTTTGTGCCACGTCAGGAACGAGGCAAGTGGTGTTTCAAAAAACGCTGATGGCATGCGTTTGGTGTAAACTGCGTCTACGCTTTCGTCGATCGTCAAGCGGTCATCGAACTCATGCCGCTCAGAGCCATATTTAATGTTTTGCAGGCTGTCTGGCGTATCGGTGCGCGTGCCCCACACGCCAGCGTCGGCAGCATCCGCCATATAGGCCACGTGGGTCCAGACAACTGGCAAACCTTTACCTCGTGCCAATGAACTGATTTCATTGACATAATCCATTTGTTTCGGATCCGTAATGTAGGCTGTTTTTGGAAACAGGTCGGGGCGCGTATAGGCCTTTTGTGGGTCCACATTCACGATAGCGATTTTTTCACCAAAACCGAACTTTGCACGCGCTGGATTGGCCCAGACATCTTCAAAAATCTCGCGGGCCGTTTTATCGGACGTTACCATGGTGGGCTCGTTCGCCATGCTGTTTCCTCTTGAGTGATTTAAACTTGGATTTCCCTTTTACCATGGAACCAGCGCAGCGTTCACCTCTCAATGACCCACATCAATGGCAAGCCACTTGATTTTGCTCAGCTTTTCCCTTCGAATGTCTCAAGGGGGGCTGACCATTGTCTAACGCGATAAAATTGTTGTTGATCAATCTGCTGATCGTGCTTGGTGCCACAGTTTGGATTATGTTGACCCCGGAGCCAGCTGGTGCAGCGGGAGTGGCTCATGATAGCATCCCCGGTATGCGGAAGGGCGGTGACGGTGCTGCCCGGTTTTCGGCAATCTTCGTGCCCGTGCTGTTGCTTCAGTACGGAACTTTGTCCGCCATTCTTTCCTTAATTCTGGTACCGCTGTGGCGCGGTTCAAACGGTACAAAAGCTCTTTCCATCATTTATTCAATTTCCGGCCTATCGGTCGTTGTTTGGATTGCCATTATGGTCACCTACAACGCTTATTTGGCTGGTGACGCCACGCCCTATGTGCTTGGTTTTCCGCTGCCATCTGCACTTACGGTTTACGCCGTGTGGGGTGTTGGTTTGCTACTCACATTCTTTTATGTCTTTGGCTTCGATAAATACGTCTACACACCGGAAGACCGGGAAGGGTTTGAAGCGCTTCTTAAGGGCAAGGTGGGGGGCGAATAATGGAAGAGCTAAGGCAGCCCATTATTTTAGGCTCTGTGCTGTTTTATATGGTGCTTTGCATTGGTATTGGCCTGTGGGCCATGCGGAAAACAAAATCAGCAGGGGACTTTTTCGTCGCCGGACGCAGCCTTGGCCCCATCGTTGTGGGGCTGGCAGTTTTTTCAAGCTCGTTATCAGGATTTGGTTTTGTTGGTGGGCCGGGGCTGGTTTATTCCACCGGCCTGAGCTCCGTATGGATGAGCACCGTTACGGCCTTCGGTTTTGCCATTGGTTTTTTTCTGATTGCCAAACGCATCCGCATGATCGCCGAGGTCCGCGACACGCTCTCACTCCCTGACATTGTCGCGGCCCGTTACAACAGCGAGCTGGCGCGAGGGCTAACGGGCGCTACCATTCTTCTTGGTGTGCTTGGCTATATGGCAACGCAGATTTTGGCGATGGCTATGGTGTTGAAAGCGTTGCTGTCCGCCACGCCAATGTTTGGTGACATCAGCCTTGTAACCTGTGCGGTCATATCCACTTCTGTCCTGATTTTCTATTCAGTGACAGGCGGCATTATTGCGTCCGTCTATACAGACCTTGTGCAGGGCTCAATTATGATTGTGGCGGGCATATTGGTGGTGATCACCGCCGCTAACGTTTTCGACGGGGGCATGACGGAAGTCAGCCAAACCATTTTTGCTGATGATCCGGAAGCGATTATGCCCTTCGGCACCGTAGGGGCTGTCGGTGTGCTGAGTTGGTTTTTCCTGTTTGGTTTGGGTCTCGCGGGACAGCCCCACATCATCACCAAAATGATGATGAACCGCCGCATTGAAGACAATAAAATCATTCTGCCCATGTCGATGCTTGGGTATGCCGTGGCGGTTCTGTTGTGGGTGAGTGTTGGGCTTGTTATGCGGGCGGTTGTGGTTGGTGACATGCTGACGCCGCTTGAAGCCGCTGATCAGGCGGCACCAGTATTCCTGTCTGAGTATGCGCACCCTTTGCTTGCCGGTGTTGTGTTTGCCGGGCTGTTTGCAGCCATTATGTCGACGGCGGATGCGTTCCTGAATATCGGCGCGGCCGCGGTGGTGCATGATATCCCGAAGGCCGTGCGCGGCATGGCCATGAAGGCGGAGCTGACGTCCGCACGCTGGGCAACGGTGGTCATTTCCCTGATCGCGACTGGCTTTGCTCTATATGCCCATTATGGCAGCGGGCAGTTGGTGGCGCTTCTTGGGGCATTTGGCTGGGGAACGTTTGCGGCGGCAATAGTACCTATTGTGGTAATTGGTTTGAATTGGAAGCGCGCAACGCGCCCGGCCGCGATTACCGCGATTGTATTCAGTCTTGCCATCAATCTTGCGTTTCAGCTGTTTGGCTGGTCGCTGCCCTATGCCATGCACCCCGGTTTTTTGGCGCTCTTGGTGTCCATGATCCTCTTCATCCTCGTGTCACTTGCCACCCCAGAAGAAAAAATTTCCTCAGACATCGACCGCATCATGGGTCTTTAGGTGTACTACCAGTAAACAACTGTCGCTTTTCCATAAACATTGCATGCAAGGCTTTTGACGCCTGTTTGACGTGCGAAAGATGCCGGTCCTCGTCATGGCTGACGAGCCACTGAATGTGTTCCAGTTCCTTAATTGGTGCGGTGTATCGATGCAGTTTCTCTTCTATGTCGCCCACAAAGCATGGCAGTACGCATAGACCTGTGCCCGCAATTGCCGCATCAAAGACCAGGGTTGGACTTGAGAAAGACATGGCGGCTGGCTTTTCCATTTTTTCCTTTAGCCATGCCGAAGAGGCCGTTGGGGAACCGCCGGGCTCAAACATCAGGCAGGGTGTGCTGCGGAGAAGAATTTCCAGCGAAGTTGTTGCGTCAGGTAGTGCCAGCCCTGGTGCGCCGTACAAGGCGAAACTGACCGCCCCTAATTTCCGTACAGCAAGGCCTTGCTGGGTTGGGCGCCGATTTCGGATCGCAAGATGTGCTTCACGTAGCCGCAGGTCAAAGAAGTTGTTGTCTGGAATAATATGATAGCTCGTGCCCCCTGGAAGGGCCGCTGAATGTTGGGCAATAAATCTGCTGGTCCAGGCACCAGCGGTTAGCTTGACCACAGGCGCCGGGTCTTTCTTTTCCCGCCAGCGCTCAAGGTCCGAGGCAGCGTCCTGCATTTTGGCGGCATGATCAAGTAGCTCGGCACCCAGACTTGTGAGCCGGTAGCCGTTTTTGTGCCTGACAAAAAGTTGACCACCTGCCACTTGCTCAAGCGCTGTCATACGCCGCCCCAGCGTGGGTGCTGATAGTCCTGTTGTTTTTGTTGCGCCAGCAAGGCCGCCAGCGTTTGCAACGGCAACGAACAGCTGAAGTTCATGCCAATTCAGTGTTTCATTCATGAAATTCAAATTTCTCTATCAACGCTCGAACATCCGCACAGAATGCCCTAAGGCAAGTTAATCAACAATGTATGAGTATATCGAATATGAAAAACACAGCTAGAATTATTGTTGGGCTTTGCTTGTTTCTGGCATGCTTTGGGGGAATGGTAATGGCGCAGCAAGAGGTCGAGAAACCTGCTTATTTGGTGATCCAGTTTGATGTTCGCGCTGAACGACTGGCCGAATTCACTGACATCATGGCCGGGGTCAAGCAGGCCATGAAAACGGAGGAAGGGTTCGAAGACGCATATGTGCTGACCGGTATGGACGCGCCGCATCAGTTTATTTTGATTGAGCGCTGGAGGAACAAGAAACTGCACCTGGAGCATTTCGACAAAATTGTTGCCTCCGGGGACTGGCAAAATATCCGCGAGATGCTGTCTTCAGCACCAGTTATGCAATACACCACAATGATGTATGTTCAATGAAAAAGGCCGGGATTACCCGGCCTTTTGCTTGCTTCTGGGGATTTCGCAAGACTTGCATCACCACTGCGGTTGAATGGGGGCATCAAGGCCCGTTTCTGCCTTACAGTTGGCGCGGATGGTTTCAATGTTCGGGCCAAAGTTGAAGATCTCACCCTCAGTTTGGTCTTTCGCGAGCTCCGCGCGTTTGGCCTCGGTGGCGGCGGCGTCAACGCTTCCGTCACCATTCACTTTCACGCCGTAGTTTTCAAACGCGCCGTCGCTGCTTACCAGGCCGCGGCGAACCTCAAGGGCTACCAATTCAGGGTCCCGCTCCAATGGGTTGCCCCATCCGCCACCGCCCCAGGTGATATAGTCGAGCTCGTCGCCTTCAAACACCTCGATGCGGTCACATTTGGACGGGATGATCTCTTCAGAGCCATCGGCCCGGCGCAGGATTTTGGTTGAGCGCTCACCAGGTGCACCGCCGTTCACGCCCCAAGGGTAAGTGAACCAGCGATCATCATGGATCGATACGGTGCCTTTATTCAGGAACTCATACGTCATCAGAATACCGTTGCCACCTCGGTTGAGGCCCGCGCCGCCACTATCTGCGATAGATGTGTAGCGGGTGATGCGCATCGGGAAATAGCGTTCCAGAAACTCGTTCGGTACATTGGTGAAGCCGGGCCACAGGCTGTGGCCGTCCGGCCCGTCGCCCCAAGGCCTGCCCGGAATGCCGCCAAAGCCAATTTGGAATAACTGGAACCAGTCGCCGCTGTCTTTGTCGAAACCGGAGAACATCAGGTGGGGGCTTGATGAGAAGCCAGCTGCGTTCAGGAACTCTGGCTGGCCTTGACCAAGCAGACCACCAAGAATGTCGAAGATACGACCAAGCGCGTGGGTGCGGCACGAAAGGGCCGCCGGGAAGTTCGGCTTCAGCAAGCTGCCTTCAGGGATGCGCACGTCAACAAGGTCATAAAAGCCATCGTTGAACATAACCTGCGGGTCGAACACCATGACCATATAGATGCCAAAGAACATCTTGAACATATTCTCGTTGAGGTAAAAGTTAATCGAACCAACGGCTTGTGGGTCGGTGCCATCGAAATCGAGGATCACTTTTTCGCCCTCGCGCCACATGGTGCATTTCATCTTGTAAGGGCCAAAACCCCGACCATCGTCACAGATATAGTCTTCGAAACTGACCTTGTCTGTGCTGACGGCCGTGTTGATCAAGTGACCCATCGCGCGCTTGTTGCGGTCCAAAAGCTCATCAGTTGCAGAGGCGAAGAAATCATCGCCGAAGCGCTCACAAATCTCGTGCACGCGCTTTTCTGCAACACGGCAGCTCGCGACAATCGCAAGCAAGTCAGCGCGGCACCATTCAGGCATGCGCACCTGGTGCAGTACAAGCGTCAGGATATCTTCTTGCAGCACATCGTTTTTATAAAGCTTGATCGGCGGAATACGCACGCCTTCCTCGAAAATGCTGGTGGCGTCTGTTGGCAGGCTGCCGGGCACTTTGCCGCCAATGTCAGTCATATGGCCAAACATGCAGGCCCAGCTAATAAGGCGACCTTTAACAAAGATCGGGCGAATGATCAGCCAGTCATTGTTGTGGGACACCGCACCTTCGCACGAGTATGGGTCAGCGAGCCAGATCATGTCGCCTTCTTCGATGTCGCCGTTATAGCCCTTGAGGAAGCCATCGATGAAGCTACCGAACTGGCCAACGACCATCAGGCCGTCACGGTCCGCGATCAGCGGGAAAGCATCACCTTGCTCGCGAATGCCTGGGCTCATTGCAGTGCGAAAGAGCGTAGCATCCATTTCTTCGCGCGCGTTCCTAAGCGCGTTCTCGACAATATCGAGGGTGATTGTATCCACCGCGACTTTTTCAAATGGGGTGGTATTGGTTTCAATGATTGTTGCAGGCATTGTTCGTCCTCCCCTTACGCGACTGGATTAATAAGAATGGTGCCGTAGGCGTCAACCGTGCCCTCGTGGTCCGGCAAAATTACGGCCGTACTGTCCATTTCCGTAACAATGCAAGGCCCCGGGATTTTGTCCCCGGCCTCAAGCTTGGCGCGGTCATAGATGGCGGCAGCATGTTTTTCGCCGTTTGCCCACATGGTGTGGTCGCTGACTTTCGCCTGCGACGCGTCACCGTCGCCTTCCGGCAGTTTGATCGCGGGCATTTCAGTACCCTGTCCAAGTGCAATGGCACGCAGGTTCACGATCTCATGCACCACATCAAGGTTGAAGGTGAACAGGCGTTTGTGCTCTTCGTCAAATGCAGCTTGCAATTTTGCGATGCCATCACCGGCTTCAAAGTCGGCGATACTGATTGCGAGATCTACTTCAAAGCCTTGGCCAGCGTAGCGCACGCCTGCTTCAAAAGTGATGGTTTGCTCGTCACGGGCCACACCTTCTTCTTCAAGCTCACGGGCAACAGTTTCACCCATTTCAGAGAGCCATTTGGCAACTTCACCGTCATCGGTTTGTTTGATGGTTCGGTTGAAAGAGCGTGCATGCTCATACCGCATTTGCGTTGTGGCGTCGCCGGTTGCACACAGTACACCCGGGCTCACTGGCACAACGACAGGGTAGCTGCCCATAAGTTTGCCAACGGCGTTTGAGTGCAGCGACCCCGCACCGCCAAAGCCCATCAGGGCAAAGTCGCGCGGATCATAGCCCTGCTGAACTGAAACAAGGCGAAGGGCGCCGAACATGTTTTCGTTCGCAATATCGATAATGCCCTGCGCTGCTTCCTGAATGGTCACGCTCAAAGCATCGGCGATGGTTTGCACGGCTTTGTGCGCCGCTTCCACATCAAGTTTGAAGGAACCACCCAACAGTGCTTCTGGCAAGTTGCCGAGTACTACGTGCGCATCTGTTACGGTTGGTAGTTCACCGCCTTTGCCGTAAGCGGCAGGGCCGGGAACAGCCCCGGCGCTTTCCGGGCCTACACGAAGTGCGCCGGTCAGCTCTGGAACGTGTGCGATGGAACCGCCGCCGGCACCCACGGTTTTTACGTCAAGCGAGGAAGCGCGAACTGTCAGGTGCCCTACACTTGTTTCACGGCGCAACCGAGGCTCACCGTTTTCAATCAGGGCCACATCAGTAGATGTGCCGCCCACATCAAGCGTCAGGATGTTTTTCAGGTTAGCATTTTTGGCGGACCAAAGCGCACCCGTCACACCTCCTGCCGGGCCAGACATCAGAAGGTTTACTGGGTGACCTTCAGACTTTTCCGAGCCCATCAAGCCGCCATCTGAACGCAGCAAGTTGATGCGACCTTCCATGCCGAGCTTTCTGAGCTCGTTGCGGAGGTTCGAGACATACATTGCCATAATTGGGCGCACGAGTGAGTTGGCAACAGAAGTAAGTGCCCGTTCATACTCTTGCATCTCTGGCAGAACTTCATGGCTCAAGGAGATTGGAATATCCGGGAATACTTCTTTGGCGATTTCGCCAATTTCCTGTTCATGCACACCGTTGATGTAGCTGTTGATGGTACAGATAGTCAGCGCTTCAATGCCTTCGCCTTTCAGACTTTCGAGGGCAGCTCGTGCCTGGTCTATGTTTACCGGCTTAACAACGCCGCCGTTGGCATCAAGCCGTTCTTCGATCTCAACCGTGCACTCAAGTGCTGCGAGCGGCTCGGGCTTTGGCCAAGTAATCCAAGCGGCGAGGCCACCCGGGACGAGCGAGCGCGCAACCTGCAAAATCTGGCGATAGCCTTCGGTAACAACAAGGCCGGTTTTGGCCCCCTTACCTTCAAGGACCGCGTTTGTGGCAACAGTTGTACCGTGCAAGAACTGTCCGACGTCAGACGGGCTTATATTCGCTTGCTCGCAAATTGCCTTGGTGCCGTTTATGACAGCGACCGAAGGGTCATGGGGTGTGCTTGGCACCTTATCGCGCCAGGTCGCGCCGGTTTCTTCGTCAATTAGTAGAAGGTCAGTGAACGTGCCCCCCACGTCTACGCCTAGTCTGTAAGGCATTCTCTAGTCTCCCTCTTTCACGCGGTGCGAGAAATTCCTGTTACTATTCGGTTCGAATTACGATGCGGCGACCGGAAAGCCGCCAGCTTGGCTCACCATCGCGGGTGGTGTACGGCCAAGCACACCTTCAACCCAGTTGGCGAGTGAGATCATTTGGTTTAGGTCCACACCGGTTTGCACGTCGGATTCTTCCAGAAGATACAAAAGGTCTTCTGTACCGATGTTGCCGGTAGCTTTAGGCGCAAACGGGCATCCGCCAAGGCCTGCAACAGAGGCATCCAGCGTAGTCACACCCGCTTCAAATGCAGCCCAGGCGTTGGCAAGGCCTGTGTTCCGCGTATTATGGAAGTGCGCCCGAAGCGGCATGTCTGGCAGGCGCTCACGAATGGCACTCACGATTTCTGTCACACGCTTCGGCGAGCCTACGCCAATGGTGTCTGCAATGGCGATTTCACGCGGGCCTGCCTCGGCAATGTCTTCGGCCATCGCGATAACACGGGCCGGGTCAACCCGGCCTTCAAACGGGCAGCCAAATGAGGCAGAGATGGTAGCCTGTGCGCTCATGCCCTCAGATTTCGCAAGTCTAATAATGTCTTTGGTGATTTCGACAGATTCGGCAGAAGTCTGGCCCTGATTTTTGTCAGCGAATGTGTCACTTGCGATGGCGACGCAACCGGCTTCATCAACACCGCGCTTGCCGCCTTCGCGGGTTGCAAGCGCGCGCAATAGGCCGCGCTTGTTGAGAACGAGACCGATGTATGTAACGTCATTGCGGTCCTCAAGGCCGGCAATCACATCTTCGGCGTCGGCCATCTGCGGCACGCGTTTGGGGTGAACAAAGCTTGCCACTTCAAGCCGGCGCACACCCGCCGATACCGCACCATTAATCATTTTGAGCTTGTCGGCGGTGGAAAAGACCACTTTTTCATTCTGCAGACCATCGCGTGGCCCGACTTCCAGAATTTCGACTGATGACGTCATGTGCGTCCTTTTGAACTAATTGATTTAGAGCAGGGCGACCCGCCGAAAGTTGTATACAATTCGGTACACTGATTGTATACAAAAATTCTTCAGGACGATTCCTAGCCAATATAACAATGCAGATCGTTGAGATAAATCATTAGGAGAGAAACAGTGACGAGTGCCCCTAATTTTGGTGCCCTCAAGGGCCTTCGCATGATCGAGCTTGGGCAGCTGATTGCCGGTCCATTTTGTGGCCAGCTAATGGCTGACCACGGCGTTGAAGTGATCAAGGTAGAGGCGCCTGGAATAGGCGATCCCATGCGGAAATGGGGCCAGAGCGCACCTTTGTGGTGGCCGGTTGTTTCCCGAAACAAAAAATGCGTAACGCTCAACCTTCGTGAAAAAGAAGGTCAGGACATTTTGAAAGAAATGGTCAAAAAGACTGATTTCCTGCTTGAGAATTTTCGTGCGGGAACGATGGAAAAATGGGGCTTGGGCTATGAAGAACTCTCAAAAATTAACCCCAAACTGATTATGATTCGCGTTTCAGGCTTTGGGCAGACAGGGCCTTACGCCAAGCGGGCCGGATATGGCTCCATTGGTGAAGCAATGGGTGGTATGCGTAATTTGGCTGGCGACCCATCAACACCACCAAGCCGGATCGGATTGTCAATTGGCGACTCGCTCGCTGCCACTTATGCCACACTTGGCGCTTTGATGGCGCTTAGGCACCGTGATCAGACCGGTAAAGGGCAAGTTGTGGACAGCGCCATCTATGAAGCTGTACTCGCGATGTTAGAGTCTGTGGTGCCGGAATACACCCAGCAGGGTTTTGTTCGGGAACGCACCGGATCAGTCTTGCCAAAAGTAGCACCATCAAACGCGTACGCAGCCAAGGACGGAGATATCCTGATTGCTGCTAATCAAGACACTGTGTTTCGGCGTTTGACCGCTGCGATGGGGCGCCCGGAAATGGCAGACGACCCGAAGTATGCCACTCATCACGCCCGCGGTGAGTGCCAAGAAGAACTGGATGAAATCATTGCAGAATGGTGCACGGGTTTCACGTGCGATGAGCTACAGGCGTTGATGGACGAAAACGGTGTGCCAGCGGGCAAAATTTTCAAGGCTCCAGACATGTTGGAGGATCCGCAGTTTGCGGCGCGGGATGCAGTGGTCAAAGTAGACCATCCCGAATACGAGAACCTGCATATGCAGAATGTTTTCCCGAGACTGTCAGAAACACCGGGCGAGATTCGCTGGGCAGGACCTCACACTCTTGGTGAACACAATGATCAGGTCTATGCTGAGCTTCTTGGCAAGTCACAAGAGGAAATTGAAGCTATGCGAAAAGCCGGAACCATTTGATGCCAGCTAACGATCTTTCGCTTGAAGAGGACTATGCCCAGGCCGGCTTTGGCGGTTCGTTGGGGTTTGGAAAAATTCCGGCTTTGCTGGTTATTGATATGTGTATGGCCTACCTTGATCCAGCGGCGCCGCTTTACGCCGGGATCGAAGCTGAGGCGAAGCAAATAGAAAGCCTTTTGGCCGCTTTCCGGCAGGCTGACCGCCCCATTATCCATACCCGGGTTGAATATGTGCCGGGTGGCGCTGATGGTGGACTTTTTTACAAGAAAGTTTCGGCGCTTCAGTGCTTTGACAAGGGTAACCCATTTGCTGAACCTCCTGCAGAACTGTGCCCGCTTGAGGGTGAGGTTGTTGTCACAAAACAATATGCCAGCGCCTATTTTGGCACGTCACTCGCCAGTACTTTGTCGGCGCTCGGGTGTGATTCAGTTGTCATAACTGGCGTAAGTACATCGGGATGCGTGAGGGCAAGTGCGCTGGATACAATCCAGAATGGGTTCATTCCTCTTGTGGTGGAAGACGCTTGTGGCGATAGGGATGCAGCCGTTCATAAGGCCAATATGTTCGACCTTCAGGCAAAATATGCTGATTTGGTGACGACAGACCAGATTGTTGAAAAACTGAAAGCGGGTTGGGCCTAGCTTATTCGGCGGCTTCCGCAGTGTCGTCAGCAACATAGCTGTTCATAAATTTGCGCTGCGCCGAGATAATGTGAATTTTCATGACAGACGCTGCCAATGCGCCGTCGCGCACCTCAAGAGCGGTTACTATATCTCTGTGGTGATCATTGCTGTTTTGCAATTCCTGCCGCGAGTACTGCCGGGCGGTCTGCGCAATAAGTGGTGGCTGGACAATTTGGCTTAGCGAATCTGCCAGGGCGCGGCTGCGCGTTGCTTCCAAAAGAATTGCGTGAAACCTCTTGTTTTGCTCCAGAAAAAAGTCGACCTTAAGTGGGCCATTTTCATCCAGCATCGCTTGTATAGCTTGATGGGTCTCGCCCAATTCTTGGACCTGTGTGTCGGTGATGTGGGTGGCCGCGCGTTCTGCTACCATCGACTCAAGAATTGCGCGCAGCTCAAAAATGTCTTTTATGTCTTCAACAGACCACTCATTTACAAACACCCCCTGATTGCGGCGCGTAACTACGTATCTGTCTGTAGCCAGTTGCCTGAGCGCGTCGCGCACTGGCGTGCGACTTACACCACACAAATCCACCAATTCCCCCTCTTTCAGATGAGCACCTGGTGCAAAAGTGCCACTAAGTATGTTTTCACGAATGAGTGAATAGGCTTTTTCTGTCGCTTTGGACATCCGTTTTGTATACTCCGTCGTACAGTGTCGGTCTTTAATGTATACAATATTGTTGAAGATGCAATACGACGACCTAGTTGAGAGTTGTATTCTTAAGGAGACGCGAGCGCCGGGGTGTTTGATCGCAGGCAAACAACCGGGGACCAAAACGACTAAAGGCGCCGCGACATGGAGGAGGAGACTATGATCTCATATAAATCGCGCGCCCGTGCTATCGCGGGTGTATCTAGCGTAGCTATTTTAACATCGGCATTTTTGGGGAATTCGGCGCTGGCTCAGGACGCCGCAAATGACGAAGAAGAAGCCTTTTCATTTGAAGAAATTGTTGTAACGGCGCGCCGTCGTTCGGAAAGCCTGAAAGATGTGCCAGGTTCGGTTTCAGTTGTTTCCGCGTCAACTATTCGGGATGCGGGCGTGGAGCGGGCTGAAGACTTCATTGCCCTGACACCAGGCGTGTCCATCGTCGATGCGGCGGAAGTTGGCGACAGCCAAGTTAACATTCGCGGTATTAACGGGTCACGCGACGCGGAAAACAGTTTTGCCTTTGTGCTAGACGGCGTGTTGATGACAAACCCGGCAGCATTTAACCGGGAATTCACCAACCTTAGCCAAATTGAAATTTTCAAGGGCCCACAGGGTGCGATATACGGCCGGAACGCCGCTGCTGGAGCCATTATTGCGACTACCAGCAAGCCAGGCAATGAGTTCGGTATGCAACTTGAGGGTAGCTACGGCAATAACGAAAGTTTTGATATTCAGGGTGCAGTGGAGGGGCCGCTTGTGGAAGACAAGCTTGCTTTCCGTCTTGGTGCTGACTATCGCACCACCGATGGTTTTTTCCGCAACAGTTTCCAGAATAATGACGCGATTGTAGACCGTTTTGAGGGATACAATGTTGATGGTCGACTGGTTTGGACACCAACCGACGCACTGGAGGTAGACACCAAGGTTCGCTACGGTGAAGTGGATGCCAGTTCAATCACTTTTAACGCCACTTTCCATCTGCCGAATTTTGCGCAGGGTGCTAATGCGCCGCTTGCGAACGAAGATGTGAATGATCATGACTTTGTGTTCCAGCCGAACATCGTGTCGGACAATAACCAGACTGCGTTCGAGTTTTCGTCCAAGTTTGACTATGACATGGACGGCATGACGCTAACGGGCTGGGTGCTTTATAGTGATATCGAAAATGACCTGATCGCGGATGGCACGTCTGCGGCATTTGGCTTCTTCAACGGCGACCCGACGTGTCAGCAAACGACAGCTGACCTGAACGCGGCCGGCGTGACGTTGCCGGCACCGCAAATTCTAGGGCAGTCGCCTGTCGGGATTATCTTTACACCTGACTTTTCTGGCTCGTTCTTCGGACCTTACACGCCGACCACATGTGACGGCATCCAGGAACAGCTTCGCAACCAGCAGGATTTCAGCTTCGAATTGCGCCTGGCATCTGATGACGACGCAGATTTGCGCTGGATGGCAGGCATCTACTTCCTGGATATCGATCGTCAGGTGGGTGTCTCTCTTAACCGGGATAGCGGCGCAGAGCCCATCCGTGGGCTTGTACAAGCGAGCGGCCCAAACCGCACAGAAGCTCTTGTGTACGATGACTTCGACAGCAACGTATATGCCGTTTTTGGACAAGTGCAGTATGATGTAAACGATGATGTCGAGTTTTCTGCGGCACTTCGCTACGACCGTGAAGAGCGCAGCGTTTCTAACCTGGTGCCAACCGATTTGACGTCAACAGTTATCGACCTGAACTTTGACGGCATCTTTAACGATCCGCTTAACCCCGGTCTTTCAAGCCTTGTGAACCCATCGGGCGTGATTGAGGATCAGGAAAGAACCTTTGAAGAGCTTCAGCCCAAACTGTCATTGACGTGGGATGTTGCCGATAACACCACCTTGTTCGCAAGCTGGGGTGTCGGCTTCAAGGCAGGCGGCTTTAACAATGCCGGCAGTGCTGCAACAGTTGATATCTTCATTAACGGATTTATCAACGGTGGCGATACTGCTTTTGCTGATGCAATTGGTGATACCTTGCCGTCTATACAGGACGATTATCGCAAAGAAACCTCAAGCGCGTTTGAGGCTGGTTTTAAGTCCAGTCTGCTTGATGGTCGCTTGAACATCGAGGGTGCCGCTTACTATACCGATGTGACCGACAGCCAGTTTTTCGGGTTCTATGTGGGTACCTTTGGGCTTTTGCGTGTGGTGTCCAATATTGATGAGCTTGAGCTATATGGTTTCGAGTTTGCAGCGAATGCTCGCATGACGGATTGGTGGTCATTGTATGGCGGCGTCAGTGTTACCGAGAGTGAAATCAAGGCTAACAGCTCGCGCCCTGATACAGTGGGCAATAAAGCACCTTACACGCCGGACTATACCCTGAACTTTGGCTCGCAATTCGATTTCGACGTGAATGAGGACTATAGCTTCCTGGCGCGTGCTGATGTGACAGTTGTTGGACCAACCTGGTTCCACACGCAGCAAGGTGGCACCAATTCAACCATCTTTAATCCGCTGTTCGCACTATCGATTTTTGGCCCTGACTCAGGTGCGCTCGGTAACGCTGACTTCAGCAATGCGCGCCGTGACGCTTATACAACTCTTGATGTACGAGCGGGTATTCAAGGTGAGAACTGGGCATTGATGGGCTTTGCCCGCAACTTGACCAACACCAACTACCTTGAGGAAGTAATTCCGGCTCCGGAGTTTGGTGGGTCATTCATCCACCCGGGCTCACGCCGGTCTTATGGTGTGGAGCTAAGCTA
Organism: Kordiimonas sp.; assembly: GCA_963921265.3. Taxonomy (GTDB): domain Bacteria; phylum Pseudomonadota; class Alphaproteobacteria; order Sphingomonadales; family Kordiimonadaceae; genus Kordiimonas. The sequence continues at coordinate 1,038,325 of OZ001196.2, read as the reverse complement.
TCGTTTCTGATAGTTGGTAGAATTTGAGACACAAAAAAGGGCGCCTCGGGCGCCCTTTTGCTATTCATGCCTAATTTCAACTAGCGGATGTTACGCACTTCCTCAGGGTTGATCACCCTGTAAAGCATTGCCGGGCGGTGCGGACCGCTAGAGTATTTTTTCCCTGTTGCTTCAATTACATCGAGAGAAAAAATCCATTTGCGGAAGTTTCTTTTATCGCGAGGTTTATCCGTTGCCTTCTCATATACATCTTGCAGATAGCTAAGAGTGAATTCTTCCGGCATCAATTTAAGGCCGACGGTGGAGTAATCCATTTTGGCGGCGAGCCGCTGCCTTGCCATGACCAAGATTTCGGAATGGTCAAATGATAGCTCTGGTAACTCACCAACATCAAACCATTTGGCCTCTGAGGCGTCGGTGCCTGCTTTTAGTTCAACATAATCGCCCGGAATAAGCGCATAATAGGCAACACTGATGACGCGCTCACGAGGATCGCGGTCAACTTGGCCAAATGTGTAGAGCTGTTCCAAATAGACGTCTTTGATGCCCGCCTCTTCTTCCAGTTCTCTGACGGCGCATGTATCAACGCTTTCATCAATTTTGACAAATCCACCCGGTAACGCCCACTTGCCTTTAAACGGATCCATCCCGCGTTTGATCAACAGTACTTTCAGCACCCCATCCAGCACCGTCAGGATGACCACATCGGTTGTGACTGCCGGATGCGGATATTCATATGTATATGTCATAGATTAACTCACAGAACCCCTAGTAAACCCCCCACAGGGTAACATAGTCTGCTTTGTCGCAAGACCTGTGCACTGGCCGAGCAGCAAATCATGTTTCCCCTCTGCTGTCGCAATCTTATTGTATCAGTACACTATTTGCTACCGTTTTTTGCAGCAAAACCTATCAACTATCGCAGGTGGAATAGTGCTTTACCTATTGTTGCACCGCGCCAATTTCCTTGCGCGCGGTTCGCAGTAGCGAAATGTATTTGCCGTAATAAATGTCTTCTGCCTGAACGCAATAATTGTTGGTTGTCGCGCCCGCGTCTTCAATAATGGAGTGTTGAGCAGACATCTGATAGCCATACTCGAAGCCATATACATTGGCGGCCATATCAACCATTAGCTCGGCTTGTTTTTCACGGCTTAGGGCTTCCAACACCGCATAATCCGGCTCGTCAAAGTGCGCGAGCAAAATTTGTTGCAGATGCCTGCTGACCAGTGCGTTGATCTGAGTGAAATTCACATTCAGATCGTGTCGTTTGCATGAGTAAGAGTAAGCACGGAATTCAGCGGCTTCTCTGATATAACGATAAAGGCTCTGGTTGGTGCGCCGAAACTTCAACCATAGCTCAAGCGACACGTTGCGCAGCTCTTCGGGATTGGTTGGTATGGGAATGTTTCCGCGTGTGTTGTCAACAATCCTGGGGTCCCTGTTGGGTACAGTTTGAGGCTCGCCAGCAGTTTGTTGCGCGAACACTGGGGCCGAAAGAATAAACCCCACTACAATAACCAATCCCATCATGGCGTGGCGCATACTTTTAACTCCGATTGCCTTGAACCCCCGCTGGCACCTTTTATTTTCAAACATGTTTTGTCAATATGATGCAAATTTAACGGAGGCACTTTCCTTGAGGCCGCACTTTTTAATTCTGATTGGCGTTTTTGCTGCCTTGATTGAGGCCGCGCACGCTGAGGAATGCGTGACAGTTGAAACATCGGTAGAGGGCAATTCACTGGAGGGCCAACTTTGGCCAGACCAGGAAATCACCGTTCTGGGTTGGGGGTGCGGTTCACCTGAGCGCTATGACTACATTGTGTTTGAGGTCGAAAACAAAGAAGAACAGGTTATCAAACAGGTTTGGGGTCTACCCGGCGATGAACTGAAGCTGCTGGACAAAGGCAAGTTCTCGGTAAACGGTGTGGAAGCAAAAACCCCTTTTGGCAGACCCTACGTATTACTGGGCTACGCTAAAACCCGTTTCAAAAAATTTGAGGGCAAGCTGACCGGTTACCTGGTGTTAGGGCACCCGGGCAGTGTGGATTCTACGCGTGTTGGCCTTATCAAAAAGTGGGACATTTTTGGTTATGTGCCAAGAGAGCAGACACAAAAAGCCGCAAATTAAGCTGCCGCTTGGCCGGCCCGTACCAGCCTTCCCGGCAATTCCCCAGTTAATTCATCGTCCCGAATGACGGGTACACCATTGACGATTGTTGCCACATAACCCTCTGCATTTTGTAGCAAACGCTGGCCACCAGCCGGCAGGTCCCGAACCATGCGCGGGGGTTTTAAGCTCAGCCTCGCGTGGTCAATAACATTGATATTGGCTTTCATGCCCACTTTAAGGCGTCCTCGGTCAGTGAAGCCCGCGAAATCTGCCAGTTCAGACGTGAGTTTCTTGACGGCAAGCTCAAGAGGGATAGAGCCCTTGTCCCCGCGGTCTCTCGCCCAGTGCAGCAGCAAATAGCTTGGGAAACTGGCATCGCAAATTGTACCAACATGCGCGCCGCCGTCAGATAAGCCCATGATGGACTGCGGATGGCTCATCATCTCAAAAACAGCATCATAATTAAGGTCGGTATAATTATAGATAGGGAAATAGAGAAACTCTTTGCCATCATTCTCAAGCATGATGTCATAGATCTTGTCTAGCGGCTTTACACCGTCAGCTTCCGCAGCCTTATAGACCGAGTTTTCCACCGACTGTTCATAGTCCGGGTTTTCACCAAGGCGGAACATCTTGCATGAAATAAAGTCAATCTGGGCAAGCAACATATCTGCTATGGGTGGAATTGGTGTGCCATCACCTGCCAGCTTCTCGGTTTCTTCGGTCAAAAGCTGGGCCTTGAATTTTGGGTCACGCATAATCTCAACCCGCTCATTCAGAGGCAAGTGGCTGATTTTCTTGTAGCTTGGGAACCCGATGAAAGGATGGAAAGTGCATTGCAGTCCCAAAATGACACCAATGCCGCGTGGTGCAACCTGCAAATTAACATTCAGGCCACGCTTTTTTGCGTCTTCGCTTTTTGCCAATATTTGACGCCATTGCTTGGGTGCAAAATCTCGTTGCATGAGAGACAGTGAAAACGGTCTGCCGTCAGCACCTGACGCAAAATCCTCGAGTAACCCCCATTCTCGGTCAAATGCTGATGGGTCACCGCGCTCCAGGTCGAAATCGTTGACCGCCTGCAGAACACCGTGGTCCAATCCTTTGAAGGCGGCCGCAATGCCCGATAACTCCTCTGCAGTTGCTTCAGAGGAGGGTGTCCATTCTCCGTCCGCAGAACGATGCACGTCAGAGCGACCCGTTGAAAACCCGACGGCTCCCGCTTCGAGCGCTTCGCGTGTCAGGTCACGCATTTTTTCAATGTCATCAGCCGTTGCAGGTTCATCAAACACCGCCCGGTCTCCCATCACGTAAACGCGCAGCGGGTCGTGCACCACTTGCGCGGCGAAGTCGATGGTATGGGGGAAATCAATCGCTGACATATAGTCCTCAAAACTTTCCCAGTTCCAGGTTATGCCTTCCGACAATGCCGTGCCGGGGATGTCCTCAACGCCTTCCATCAAGCGAACCAACTTGTCGTGATCTTGAGGTTTCACTGGCGCGAACCCAACACCGCAGCTGCCCATAACCACAGTGGTCACACCGTGATACACGCTTGGTTCAAATTTCTCATCCCAACTGACCTGTCCGTCATAATGAGTGTGCAAATCAATGAAGCCAGGCGTCACAATCGCCCCGGACGCATCGATGGTGTCGCTCGCTTCACCCGTGCAGGAACCGATTTCGACGATGATACCGTTCTTAACTGCAACATCAGCCTCAATTGGCTGGCCTCCGTCTCCGTCGTACACAAGGCCATTCTTGATCAACAGGTCGTAACTCATATCAATCTCCAATTCGTATGCCGCTAGTCCTTGAGCGGCGCAAATTTCCGCAATGTTGTTGCCAAGCCAAAACCTGCAACCAAATGCCAAAGGCCCCAAGTGCCTACCATCAGGGCCGCATCGCCAAAGCCGCCTAGTTCAGCCATCACAATGATGAGTCCAAGGCCTGCATTCTGGATGCCGACTTCTATTGTCAGCGCACGGGCTTTTTTTCGGTCGGGCAAAAAGAAACGCCCCATAACTGCGCCCGTGATGAACGCGAGGGCATTGTGCAAGATAACGAGGGGGAACAATCGGCTGCCATGTTCCATTACCAGATCAAAATTATCATGCAATCCGGCAACGATCAGTCCAACCAATATTAACAAGGATACTGGCATAAAGCGGCGCTGAAGCCTATCCGCCAACACCGGTTTTTTCCAAGACACTATCAGACCTATGGCCAAAGGAATGACCAAAATTGTTGTCGTGTTTCTAATGAAAGCAGCCCGGTCAATGTTGATGTTGTTGACCAATTGATTTGCCGGTTCGTGAAGCCCAACCCAAAACAAGATAGCGATCGGCAACAATAGTGCTGAAAAAACCGAAGAGACCATTGTGAGCGATACAGAATAAGCTGCGTCACCGCCTGAGATTTTGGTAATGAGGTTTGACATGGCACCGCCCGGGCAGCAGGCGACAATAACCATGCCCAGGGCCAATCCGGGTGTTACATCCAGCGCTTTGACTATCAGTAGCGTTACAAGCGGCAGCGCAATCACCTGCGCCACAAACCCAACAAATATTGAAAGTGGGTGAGCTCTTACAAAACGGAAATCCTGGGGTTGCAGGCTCAGCGCGACGATCAACATGGTGAAGGCGAGCGACAGCGACAGTATGAGCTGTGTCACCGGGTCCACGGCGATAGCTGTTGCGCCTGCCGCGCCTAATTGCTCGTCCATTTGTTTCTCCCCGGATCGCAGATTACGCTATAATGGTCTTCATTGACAAGCGGGTTTGTGTTCCAGTTCCATCTTGTCGAGATGGTGCGCGAATGCCATGCAAGTTACATAGTAGGGTGTTACTTGGGCATTCAGTTTTTAAGACTGTTGGTCTTGGCGATACGGTTGGAACTTTGGAGGTTGGAAAGCGGGCGGACATGATTCAAGTATCGCTGGATAGACCCAGGTTTGATCCAATTTACAATGTTTGTGCATGTTGCAACTGGTGAAGACCTGGTTACATCCGCTACCGATGGCCAAATTGTCATGCGGAATGGTGAGGTCTCAACCATTGCCCTAGCGAAAATACATGCAGGCGTTGCGGCAATTGCACAAAAGATTAGACCGGGTTTAGAAAACCGAACGAATTAAGGCGACACTCTAGCCATTGGGTGCTTTTCTGAATATAGTGACTGTCGAATTGCGTATGTCTTGAAAGCGAATGGGGGATTGCACCGGTGCAACGATACAGGCTAGCTCTAGGCAAAAATGTTAGATGTGTTGCAGCTCTTTTGGGGCTGTTTGGCTTCGCTTTGACCTATTCGGTGCCTTCTGGTGCCCAAAGCCTCCAGGGTTTGAAATTAACAGGGCCCGCAAAAGACATTGAAGTATTTCTGGACAGTTTTTTTGAGCGATTTTCGACCTTATCAGAAAGCCGCAGGACAGTAGAAAATAACCGGGCAATGGTGCCTCTGCTGCGGCACACCCGTAGCAAATACGAGCAAAGCCCAGCATCCGCCAGAAATTCAAATCCGCTTGATTCAGCCAGAGGCCTTATTGCCAAATTGTGGCTGCATGGTCCCAAAAACTGGGTCATAACCGAGCTGGACATGCTTGAGGACAGCGCCTTTGCTAAGGTTTACTTTGTATCTGTTGATGAAAGTCGGCCTGATCCCATCCCATTTGGTTTCAAGTTTTTACGCTCTGGAAAACGTTGGAAAATTGGTGGTTATTTGGACCTGCGCTCTATGGGGGGCGAACATGAAGGCTGGCAAAATCTTGTTCTGACCGGTGATAGCTCCAGCCCTGAAGCGGTGTTCACCACATATATGGACAAAATCGAAACTTATTACTCACCCAAAAATGCCAAGGAAAGCATGCAGTTAGCGCCACAAGTCGAGGAAAACTTGTCGCCTATGTGGATGCCAACAGAGGACGCAACCCAATCCCTTGGTCGCTCAATGATGACCTTCTCTCAATTGCAGCCGCGCAACTGGAATTTCGTGTCTTCTGACTATGTTGACGAGAACTCTGAGTTGGTCATTCAAGCCAGTGCAGGTAATCCAGTGATGCGGCGCAATCTGGGCATGGCGTCGTTGATGGGCAGCGGCATGAAGTTCACACTTGAAGAAGTGGACGGCAAGTGGCTTTTAAAAAGCTATGGTCGCAGCAAAAAATAATCACTGCGACCCTTCTAATTTACAAAAGTGCCTAGTCTATTTTGTGGGTTCCTTTGGCGACCCTCTTAACTATTGGTGTCTCAACTTCATAATCTTGCTCTCGCACAGTTGAAACAAACTGGAACCGGGCGGTGACTGCGTCTTCAGTTACGTCAAGTTCCAGCCAGCCTCTGCGGCTGCTATCCAGAAACTTCAATTCCGGGCTTGTGGCCATCAGAGCGGACCGAACTTTTTCTGGTGCGACAGGCAGATATTCTTCCATGCCCGGTGAGGAGACACCAGCGGTGGCAAACTCAACACCAATAGCGTCGCCGTTTTCATTCGCCAAATCAAACGCCCAGGCATTGTGAGTGTCACCGGCCAGCATTACCGCGTTAGCGCCGTTTTCTTTGATGCTCGCAAACAAGTTCTCGCGGGCAGCGGGGTACCCATCCCAAGCATCCAGGTTAAGTGGCAGGCCCATGGCAGACAAAGCGCGGAACTGCACAATTTGCGCCGGGGTGACGTAGCTGCCTTTATCTTGGTCGATATCTTCGTCAGGGATATTTGGAATGCCGACTTTTCCGCTCAAGACTTGTTGTCCGATAATCTGCCAGGGTTTTCCGTCAGCCGTTGAACGTTTCAGCGCATTGTCAAACCAGGCCTGTTGCGCATCACCAAGCATGGTTCTGCCCTTGGCTGGCAATACATCGTTTTTGAATTTTTTTAGGTCCGGCAGGTATGTGATGCCTTTGGGTAGATTATTGGCGTCCAACGCCTGAATTTCTGCCCAGTCAGTAATGGGTTCAGCGTCCGCGCCGTTCATTCGAAACGGAACCGGTATTTGACGGATACCAGTTCCAGATTCACCCGGAGCATACATTGGTGTTTTGCCTTCTTCAAAGCGGAACGGCAGGCTCTGCAGGGGCAGGTCTGTTCCATAAGTTATGGGTTTACTGCGCCCAACAAGGCGTGTGTCGAGCATAATCAATGATGCAAGATCGCCTAATTCGAACTGGCGATAGATTTTGTCCTGATCGCCTTCCGTATTGTCACGGATGGGAAGCCATTCGTGATAGGCCTGCACTGCGGCTTGCTTGCGTTCATCGAAGGGGCCTTCCCCTTCGTTGTGATTTTCCGCCCCCGTGCGCCAGGTGTCATTTGCAATTTCATGATCATCCCACACACAGATAAATGGATGAGCTGCATGTACTGCCTGAAGATCAGGGTCGCTACGGTATAGGGCATAGCGGCGACGATAATCATCAATTGCGATGATTTCGCCTTTTGGGTCCACTTTCCGTCCCAATTCTTCAGTCATACGTTCATTGGAATAAACGCCGGCTGGGTATTCGTATAAATAATCACCAAGGTGCAGCACCATGGCCACATCGCGTTTGGCTATCTCTTTGTAAACATGGAAAAAACCCTGCGGATAGTTTGAGCAGGAAACCACCGCCAACGACACTGGATCGGTGCCAGAGGCTGCAAGGGTGCGCGTTTGCCCGGTGCTGCTCGTGACACCTTCACAAGTGAACCGGAAATGGTAAGTGCTGTTGGGCATCAACCCTGCTGCATCCACTTTAAACGTGAAGTCTTTCGCGGGGCCAGTGGAGCCACTACCCGAAGCAGCGATATTTAGAAATTCTGGATCGTCTGCAACGTCCCACTCCACCGTTAAATTGCGTGCTGCATTGTCTGACGGTGCAACGCGTGTCCATAAAATCACCCGGTCTTGCAGTGGGTCTCCACTCGCGACACCGTGCGTGAACACGACTGGTTCATCAGATTGTGCCCCGGCAAAAGGTGCTGCAACCGCTAACCCAGCCAGCCCGGTTGCGCCGCGGAGAACGGAGCGTCGGTTAGGCCGCATGGCAGAGTTTTTCTTGTCAAATTCGTTGAACACTGGCGTCCCTTTCAAGTGGTGGTGTCATGCCATTTTTGCGTTGCAAAAGACTGCCTTGATTACGGTCGGTTAGAAACAGAATCTCAAGCAAAAAAAATGTCAGCAAAACCAATTAGTTAACAAATATTCGGCCAAATCGCCTCTGGGTTTACCTTTTAATAACTTAAAACAACAAGAATGTGACAAGAAAGCGAAGAGCAGCGAATGGGGTCGTAGCGCTGCTTCAGGGCAAATAGGTACGCTTTGTGGGGGCGTTCAGGCACATGACTGTAAAAGTTCCAAACAGGTTTTTAGGCTACGCGTTTTGCGTCGGTGACCTGTTGTTGGAAATCGATAATGATTTCATAATCAAAAATGCAGATGGTGCCGTGAAAACGACGCTTGGTATTCTTGCGGTTCCAGGCAATGAGACCAACTTCATGGACCTGCTGGATCTCAAAGGCCGAGGTCTTTTCAAAAAGAATGTTGGAATGCTGACAGGCACCAACCGCTTAGGACCCATCAACTTAAACGTAGGCATAGATGACGATGGCAAAGAAAAGTTTGCCGCCTTTATTGCCAAACTGCCATCGGAACCCGACTCGATTTATGTTGTACTGTCCCGACCTCAGCGGCTGGGGACCCGGGAAACTTCGCCGACAGGGCAGATGGTCGCGGAGGAGAAGAAACAGCAATTCTTCACCAATCTAGAAAAGCTGCTGGAAACCGACCCAGAGGCGGAAGAAAAAGTTCAGGTTACCGTTATCGAGGCCGATGCGGGCCAGGACCTGAACGCTGGCCAGCAGGCCAATATTGAGCAATATCTGCAGTCCGTATCATATGATGGACATTCAGCGTCGCGCATGGCGGACGATAAATTCGCTGTTGTTACTGACAAAACAGACGCCAACTCATCCACAGGAACTATCAGTGCCGCCATCACGCAGGCGACAGGCGTAGAGATTAGCGCAGCAACGATTGATGCCGCCTCCAGTAACCTCAGCGATAAAGACAGCATGAAAGCGCTGGTTTTCAGCCTGCAGCAATTTGCCGAGGACGGTGAAGGATTTGACATCACAGAAATCGAAGAAAACTGCGGCACGCTAATCGGCGAAACATCTGAACGGGTGCGCGCTTTCAGGCAAGTCCTCGCTGACGGTGCTTTTTCACTGGTGTATCAACCCATTGTCGACATGAAGCGATTGACCACGCACCATTTTGAAGCACTCACCCGGTTTGATTTGCCGGAAGTTATGAAAAGTCAGTGGGAAATGATTCGGTTTGCCGAAGACGTTGGCCTTATTGATGACTTTGACCGCGCAGTGATCAAACGAGTCATCAAAAAAAATACGCAATCTGCAAGTGCAGGGCGGGGCACCAGGTATTGCTGTTAATGTCTCAGGGCGCTCCCTCTCAGAACCAGAGTTTGTTCGTGATCTGCTCAAGATTCTTGAAGAAAATCAACAGGTTTCGCCTTTTCTATCGCTGGAGATAACTGAGAGTGCCCGTATCCTTGACCTTAAGGCCATAGGTGATGTGGTACAGCAAATCAGGGCACTTGGGTTCAAGGTTTATCTGGACGACTTTGGCGCCGGCGCGGCTGGTTTCCAGTATCTTAAAAACCTGCGTGTCGATGCTGTCAAAATTGACGGTGCCTATATCAAAGACGCTATTGAATCTCGTGAAGACCGGGCGTTTCTGCGATCCATGGTTATGCTCTGCAAGGAGTTGGGCATTGAAACGGTTGGCGAATGGATTGAAACCAAGGAACATGCCGACCTGCTGCAGGATATCGGTGTCGACTATGGTCAGGGTTACTATTACGGCAAGCCAACCAATGGCTTGATGGCCGCACAAATCGCCAAATCAGCGTAACCGCTTAGAGGTCTTCAAGCGAGCATCCGCTTAACGTCTGCACAAAATCCGCGCCAAAGGCCATCGAAGGTGTCTGGAAGCCGGGTTTGCCGTTGCTTTCCAGTTTCAGCATCGCACTCTTCACCGCCGACTCAGCTGTTAACGTATAACCATTAGGTGCAGCGAGTTTGCTTTTGTATGTCTTGCCGTCTGCATCAACCACCTCAGCAAGAAGCAAGGACGTGTCGCGCTCTCGCTCTGCGTCGGTTGGGCCAGCAGGCATCTTGTCAATTTGTTTCTTGAGGAAGTTCTTGACCATATTGCTGCCCATCACGGGCCCCATAAAACGGCTCATAGTGGTCATGGATTTGATCGGCCCGGCGTTCGGGAAATAGACCTCAATGTCGTCAATGCCGGTACTATAGTGGGCGGTGGAAACATCGCCCCAGGAAACGGCGAGAAATGGTTCAGGCCCTTCGCCTATATCAATGTCACGCTTCAGCTTGCCTGCTGGAAACGTTGTGATCTTTCCGCCTTTGCGTGCCATTGTGCCAGAGCCTAACGACTCAACGGCAGTTTTCGCGGTCCCTTGTGAGGGGCCACCAAGGCCCTTGATGGCGATCACAAGCGATTGCGGGTCTTTCGCCCGTGCAGCGGTGTGGGCTGCCAGACAGTCGCTCGGCACCACGTCAAAGCCAACACCCGGCATTAATGTAACGCCAGCTGCCTCGGCAGCACTGCCCATGCTTGACGCCAGCTCAAACACAGCAATTTCGCCGGTCACGTCAAGATAATGTGTGCCCGTTTCAATACAGGCTTGCATCATTTTTTTGGCTGTTGCGGAAAAAGGCCCGGCAACCGACAGCACTAAATCATGATCTTTTAAGGCTGCGCGCACGGCGTCGTTGTGATCAACTGAAAAGGCGGCCCACTGAAGGCCCAATCCTTCTGCAAGAGGGCGCACCTTGTCAGCATTGCGCCCGGCAAGCGTGGGTTTTTCACCTCTGGCAACAGCTTCTTTGGCGATCAACTTTCCGGTATAGCCGGTGGCGCCGTAGACCATCCATTTTTTGCCGCCCGCCATTAAAGGCCCTCCGCCGGATCAATCTCAATTTTTTGCATGTTGGCGAATGCACCCACAGCTTTAACGTGAGGGCCAGCAAAGCTGTCGCGTTCCCCAACACGGCGCATGAACGCGCTGATGTTGGGCCAGCGTTCAGCTGATGGCACATAGCCAGCGAACGAGAGGTTTGCGTACTGAACCGCGACCGAGATATCTGCAACAGAAAAACTGTTGCCAACCAACCATTCGCGCCCCTCAAGCGATTGCTCAATATAGTCGTTAATACCAATCAACTTGCCGCGGATCACTTCCATCGCCCCATCAATGTCAGGTGCTTTTTTCTGCATTTGAGGGAATACAATTTTGCGGAAGATTCCAAGACCGATTGTCGAGGCCATTTCGGTGTCTGCATATTCCTCGAACCACAGGGCGCGGCCATAGTCAGCCAGATCGGATGGCACCAACGCCGGATCTGGAATTTTCTTCTCCAGATAATGGAATATGGCAGTTGAGTCGGGTAGTGCCCAGTCGTCGCCGTTGTCGCTGTCCTTCAGCACCGGAATGCGGCGCGCGGGGCTCATTTTGGTGAAGCTTTCGTCAGCACCAAAGGGGCTTACATTTTCCACCTCATAAGCCGCGCCTTTTTCATTCAGCTGAGTCAGGATTTTGCGAAAGAAAGGCGAGCCAATAAGGCCGCAAACCGTCAATGTCATGGTGGTGTTCCTATTGAGTGTTGGCACTGAAATATAATCTGGGGCGTTCTTTAGCTTTTCAAGCAGGCCAACAGCTTTGTTTAGTCCAGTTTGGCGAGTGCTAGCGAACCATCAATAACAAACCTAAGCGTGTCTTCAAGCGAGCGCTCGGGTTTATCGTCGTGGCACCAGCGATTGAGCGCCAAAATGGCAAAATCAAACAGCACATACTGACGCGTCAAACGCTCTTTTTCGCTCATGTTTTCGAATTTGGCGTCCAAAAGCTCATATGCTTTCAACATGCCAACAACATTGAATTCCTCCAGGACACGGCGCAGTTCCCATTCGGGCTGGGTTATGGCCTGGCTAAGGAAATTCAGATAATTGGCGCCAGCTGCTTTTTCACGCATCAAATCCGCGAGCGGCATAATCAGAACTTCGATCAATTGGCGCATCGAAGGATTGTCGCCAACGTCTTCGAGCATCCTTTGACGTACCTGATCAATTTGTTTGGTACGCTCATTGATCGTCGCGCTAATCAGCCCTTTTTTGGAGCCAAAATGATATTGCAGCGCAGACTGGTTGCGCTGTCCTGCTTCTTGCAGAATTTCCCTCGTTGAAACGTCCGCGAGGCCTTTTTTGGCAATCAGTCTCTCGGCGGCTTCAATCAACGCAATTCGTGTCGCATCAGCCCGTTTAAGCTTGTTCCCATTTTGCACGTTCAAGACTGTCCCCCACTTGAACTATGTAACTCTTCCCACCGGGAACAGTTAAGCATTTATGACACTGCTTAGTAAAGCAGGGAGACAATCAAATTGTTCCGGGACGTTGGCAATGTCCCAGATCAGGCCCAGACTTCAACATAGTTCGCGCGGTTAATCCGTCGCTTTGGGCGCTGGTGCACATATGCTTCAAGACCTAGCTCAGTGAGAAGTGCGTCGACATCGGCTTTGTCCGCCTCGCTCAAGCGGTCGTAGGCGTCGTGCACGCGTTGCAGCATCCAAAGGGTGAAATGGCGGGCGCCCACGGGCACTTCCAGATCACCCACGGGAATTGTAATGCGTCCCAGCACACGCCGAGTTGCGTCAGTTATTACAGGTGATCCCGTTTCCGGGTTGCTCTCCAAGTGTTCGTTCACAAATTCAACAAGGGCTGATATTTCCGGCGCATGATCGCGGGCCACCAGCTTCAGCACAGCTTTGAGTGTCTCCGGGATTTCATCATCTGGCACGGTTTCATCTGCCAAGCCGATAAACTCAGGCTTATCGAGGTTTGATGCCGTCATGCGCTCCACCCAGCGCCAAACCCGGTTTGCTGTTGTTTTCATTAGCATTTCAGGTTTCGGGTCGCGTGCAAGGTGCGCATACATCGGCCCGTAAAGGCCAAAGTCCGCGATCGTGGGTTTGCCACCCAAAAGGTACGGGTGTTTCAAAAGGTGCGCGTCCAGTGCCGCCAAAAGCTCTTCATAAGTGCGCTCAATCTCCGGGATTGTGTCATCTGTGATGCCTAGTCCCGGCAGGTATTTTTGCATGGCAGCTTTTGGCATGCCTGCAAGCTGACAGGCTTCTTCGTCGTCTGCCTGCGGGTTCATGAAGCGGCCAAACTCCATCGAGATGAAATAGTCGTTTTCTTCCGGAAAATTCCAGCGGTAATGCATGGCGGGACGCAGCAAACCTTCGTCCCCAAATACTTCGAGAATCAGGGAAATTATCTTTTGTTTTGGAGTGTCAGGATAAACACCAATTGGTGCATCGCTATTTTCTTCCAAGTGATCAATGATTTCCGTGGTGTCCTGCACAATCAACTGATCATGCTCCAGAACCGGAATCACAAAGCGACCAATCACAGGCAAAATACGGCCTGCATAATCAGGGTGGCTCTGCAGCCGCTCAATATACTCAATGCCAGCTTTGCGCAGATAGCTTCTGGCTTTGCCGGAATAAAGACTGGGCGGTGCGCCATACAAAGTGACGGGTGTTTTAAGCGGCATTTGAAAAGTCCGATCATTTGACTAGATAATGAATGTCATTACTATGGCGCCGCGGTCCACTGTCAAGCCGTTGGCGGGTATCAGGCGATCAAGCCTGTGTGATCGTTGTGGGGAGAGAAATTTATGTCCATCAGGGCCTGGCTGGTTCGCCGCCAAATCCGGAAGCTGTTCCGGCGTGACTTGTTCGTACAACCGGGGGAGCCGGTACCAGAACCTAATTTTCATGAGGCTTTGAGCGTTTCTGAGGCGCGCATGCCGCAGCCACCCAAAAGCACTGAAATTGAAGTCATTGAAGCGGAACAGGACGGCGTAAAGTTCAAAGGCGAATGGGTGGCTGAACCGGGTATCCGTAAGGACCGTATCCTTTTTTACTCGCACGGTGGTGGATATGTTTGGGGGTCACCAAAAGTATACCGTGATCTCGCATGGCGGCTTTCAAAAGCCTGTGACGCACGCGTGTTTTTGCTAGACTATTCCCTGGCCCCGGACGCCAAGTGCCCAACACAAATTAACGAAGGCCTGGCTGCCATTGATTACATTCGTGCCGCTAATCCTGATGCCAAATTTGCCATGTCCGGCGATAGTGCAGGCGGCAATCTGACTGCTGCGCTGATGTTGGCGATGCGTGACAGCGGCCGCAAACCGGCTGATGTGATCTCCATGATTTCACCTTGGCTGGACCTGACGGGCAGCGGAGAGAGCATTAAAGCCAATGGCAAAAAAGATGTGATGCTCCGCCCTGATGGCATCGCCATGGCCGCAGCAGCATACGCTGGCACTATCGACCCGTCTGACCCGCAGCCGTCGCCGCTTTTTGCGGACCATGCCAATCTGCCGCCGATGTTGATGCAGGTGGGTAGTGAAGAAATCCTGCTGGATGACAGTGTGCGCATGCATGCGAGCGTGGTGAAGGCCGGTGGCACAAGTACGCTCAAGGTCTGGAACAAAATGCACCATGTCTGGCACATGAGCGCAGGCATTGTGCCTGAAGGTAAACAAGCCATTCAGCAGATTGCTGATTTTTTCAACAAGCATTGGTAGGGGGAGCATCCATGCAGACAGCATTCATAACAGGCGCAGGGTCCGGCATTGGTCGTTCGCTCGCGCATGCGCTCGCCGACAAAGGCTGCGCTGTTTACATCACCGACATCAATGCAGACAACCTCGCGAAAGTTGAAGAGGAGCTAAAGGCCAAGCAAGTGAACGTGCATGCCCGTGCGCTTGATGTTTCCAAGAAGGAAGATGTGTTTGCGGCTGTCGAGGATGCAGAGTCCAAGATCGGCCCCATCGACGGTATGTTCAACAATGCCGGTATTTCATTTTCCGACCTTGTTGTTAGCCACGAGTATGACGATTTTGAAAAAGTGATGGACGTGGATTTTTGGGGTGTGGTGCATGGCACAAAAGCCGTATTGCCCAAAATGGTTGAGCGCGGCACCGGCCATATCATCAATATCAGCAGTATCTTTGGCATCATCGGCGTGCCGAGCCAGGCCGCTTACTGCGCCGCCAAACACGCTGTAAAAGGCTTTAACGAGTCGCTGTTTTACGAGCTTGAAGACACCGGTGTTCAGGTGCATAGCGTGCACCCGGGCGGGGTTGATACCGGCATTGTTAAGCACGGTGTGCACAAAAATTCCCTAACCGGTGAAGTGGACCGTGAGGAGATGGAGCAGCGTTTCAAAGATAACGCGCGCACAACGCCCGATGACGCCGCAAAGGTGATCCTTGATGGTGTGGCACGCGGAAAATATCGCATTCTCATTGGCGGTGATGCGCGCCTTATTGATCGTTTGCAGCGCTGGATGCCTAACGCATGGCGCAGGATTTTCCCGCGCCTGATGAAAGGGGCTTTTGAAGGCGAAGAAGCAGCAGCAAAATAGCTCGTGCACACAATAGATAATCTTGGTTGGCAAGCGGTGCCCCCCTTGGGTACATTTGCCGCCAGTTTTTTTACGCCTGTCCCCAAAGGCGAGTTGGAGAAATGATCATGAAAATGCTCGACAAAAACTACATCAATGGTTCGTGGGTTGACGGGGAAAACGCTGAATTTCGGGATGTTGTAAACCCGGCAACCGAAGAGGTGTCCGGCAAGATGCTTTTGGGTACAGCTGGCGATGTGGACGCCGCGGTTGCTGCCGCAAAGGCTGCGTTCGAAAGCTTTAGCCAGACCACGCGCGAAGAGCGGCTCGCGATTCTCGATCGTATTATCGAAGAGTATAAGAAACGCATGCCTGAAATGGCGGACGTTATTACGCTTGAGATGGGTGCGCCGGCGTTTCTTGCGAACAAAGCGCACGCACCGTCTGGGCTTGGTCACCTTATGACCGCGCGTCAGATTTTGGAGACTTTCCCATTTGAGGAAGACAATGGCCTGACGCGGGTCGCCAAAGAGGCGATCGGTGTTGTGGGCATGATCACTCCCTGGAACTGGCCGATTAACCAGATCGCCTGCAAGGTGGCGCCCGCAATTGCAACTGGTTGCACCATGGTCCTGAAGCCAAGTGAAGTCGCGCCCTACAGCTGCCAGCTGTTCACCGAAATCATGGACGCTGCAGGCGTGCCCGCCGGCGTTTACAATGTCGTTTACGGGGAGGGCCAGAGCGTTGGGGAGGCCATTTCAGGCCATCCTGACGTGGATATGGTGTCTGTCACAGGCTCAACTCGCATGGGCGCGGCTGTCCAGGCCAATGCCGCCAAAACCATCAAGCGGGTGACACAGGAACTAGGCGGCAAGTCGGCGAACATTCTCCTGGATGACGCGAACTTTGAAGAGGCCGTGGCACGTGAAACGCTTTCTGTCATGCGCAACACCGGCCAGACCTGCACGGCGCTCACGCGTATGCTGGTGCCTGCCGACCGCATGGACGAAGCTGCGGCCATTGCTGCCAAGGCGGCGGGAACGGTGATCACTGGAGACCCAAAGTCCGAGAGCACCACAATGGGGCCAATTGCAAATTCGCAGCAGTTTGAAAAAGTGGGCATCCTGATTGAAAAAGGTATTGAGGAAGGCGCACGTGTTGTCGCTGGTGGTACCGGTCGGCCAGATGGCCTCGATAAGGGGTATTTCGTGAAGCCAACCGTTTTTGCGAACGTAACGCCGGATATGACCATTGCCCGCGAAGAAATCTTTGGCCCTGTACTGTCGATCATTGGTTATGAGGACGAAGATGACGCCGTCAGGATCGCAAACGACAGCCCTTATGGTCTTTCCGGGGCTGTGCAATCAGCGGACGTGGACCGCGCGCGCAAGGTCGCATCCCGCATGCGCACGGGCATGGTTTACATTAACGGCGCTGCCGGTGACCTGAGCGCGCCATTTGGTGGCTACAAGCAATCCGGCAATGGCCGCGAATGGGGCGCACATGCCTTTAATGATTTCCTTGAGCTGAAGTCGGTGCTTGGTTACCACGCAGCAGAATAAGTTGGATTATCACTGAAGAGAAAGGCGCTCATTTGGGCGCCTTTTTTGTTTCCTGTACCTAATTCCCGGCAACTGATCTCAATAGTTTTGTCGAAGATCCTTAAGCAGCAGTAGACGAAGAAGATTGCTCTGTTAGGCCTGCTACGATATAACTTTCGTCTATGGAGACCAGCATGGCGCGCGCTAAAGTGACATCGTCAACAACCGTTGGGCAGGGCATTAAGCTTGTTCTGCTCTCGCTGGTGTTTGTGGCGGCGCAAATCATGGTGGGTTATCACCATGTGGGTGAAGAGTATGGGCATACACATTCGCATGCTCATGCCCATGACCATAACCATGCTCACCCTCTCGCACAAATTCTCGCCGATGCGCATGACCATGCTGATGAACATGGGCACGATAGCGACCATAGTGATCTTTCCGCCGCTTGCGATATATGTACCATTGCGGCCACTGTATCGGGGTCGCGGGATGTTTCCTTTATTCCAGAAGCCCCCTTGCTGCGTAACATTGAACTGCCGATTGACGCTGACAATCTTGCCGCGGTTTCAGTTGCTCGACCCGGCGGACCAAGGGCACCACCCCAAACACTCTAGTCATCTATTATCCGTCAGCTTTGCTGGCATATTGACAAGTTTTCCGCTCACGCATGGGTGGGAAAGCAGTGTTTGGAACATCAAATGAGTATTGAAGCTGTACGGCCACAAGGCCGTAAAACCCCAATTGGGGAAACTGTGCCTGAGAGTAAGTTACCGCCGCTAACTGGCAACCAACGCATGATCTATGAGGCTCTTCTGGGCCTTGGTCGTGCCGCTAAAGCATACGAGCTACTCGACATATTGCGGCCTAATGGTGTAAAAGCTGCGCCGACCGTTTATCGTGCCCTTCACGAGTTGCGCGACAAAGGACTTGTACAACATATTGTGTCGTCTCGTACTTTTGTTGCCCTGAAGGAACCAGAGGACAACCTGGAGCAAAAAGTGACGTTTATTTGTGAAGAGTGTGGTCAGGCGACGACAATGGAGAATAAGCAGCTTATAAGCGTTCTCAAGTCGCAGGCCCGCAAATCCGGTTTTTCGGTCAAATCGTATCATGTTGAAATTGCCACCACATGCGGTGGGCATTGCAATAAGGTTCTTACTTCGTGAGTGTTTTGACGGCCTACAGGACAGGACTAGACCGCTGTGGAATGTTTGCAGCGGCTATCTGTATCGCGCATTGCGCATTACTACCGTTTTTGGTGTTTGCGGCTCCCGCCCTAAGTGCCTTTGCACCCGATACAGAATGGTTGCATATGCCACTTGTACTGTTTGCCGTTACCTTGGGTGGCCATGCAATGGTTGTTGGCAATTCACGACACAAAAAAAGGGCACCTGCTGCCTTGGCTATCATTGGAATGGCATTTCTGCTGGCATCCCTTGCTGAGGATCAACTAGGCGAACTTGCAGAGTACCTGGCAACGGTTGGTGCCTTTACCATGGCTGTCGCACACATCAAAAATCTTAGGGCAGCGAACGAGAGCTACCACGCCCATGCGGAAGTGTCTCGGGCGCCTTCTACCTAGCGAGTTCAGGTTAAGCCAAGCAAAAGACGCCCGAGGTGGGTACCAGAAGGGGTGCTCACGTTTCCCGAAGGTGATTTTGGAGCTTGTCCAAATTCGAGCGAGCGATGGTACCCAAAAAGACTGATAGTGCGAGCAGGAACAGGATGGGCAAAGCGACACTGCCCAGAACGCTACTCACTGATGGATTTTGGGTGTTGTAACGCGGTAATGCGTCATACTCAGCCAGTGACAGCCTCTCGCCAACAAGCACCTTTCCCTCGACAGACTCCATGATTGTCTGCTTGAAATCTCGAACAGATTTTTCAAACGCGATATGGCGTTCCAAGTTGGTGCCTGCGGCCAGATTGAAAGCCTGCAGGGTTAACACCGATGGTGCGGCAAACTGCAGTTTCGAGAGAAAGCGCCGCCGCTCTGCCTGAACATCATCAAATTTTGACAGAACCGGCACAACTGAATCGTCCACTGTTTTGGTTACCAGAAATGCAGTGCGAATATATTCGGGTATCGAATAGTTTTCCGCCGTCAGGTCAGGGTGGTCCAGAAGCATGCCCTGCATGATGTCTGCCTGGGATTTATAAGCAGCTGCCGAGGCTTCTCTTGCTTCGCTGAGGAACGCCAAGCGAGAGGGTGTTGGGTACAAGCTTTCCGCCGCCGCAGATAAGCTGGCGGGCCCAACCAGCCCATTCACGATCCAAAGACCTGCCAGCAGCAAGGCAGTTGTCTCGCCCTTCAGGTTCAAACTAATGGCCCAAACAATGGTTGCCGTCCACAGCAGGAAGTATGCAGCCGCCACCAGAAGCCAAAGCCCCATAAACGGCAAACGGGTGCCGATATCTTGCCCTGCCGACCCCGCAAATAGGCCCACCAGTGATGCGATTAACACAATGGCTGCAACAGCACCAAAACGCACTTTCAAGCGCGCAGTCACGAGCTGTCGAACGGAAATCGGCTGAGAGAGCAACAGCCCAAGTCGCCCCAGCTCTCTGTCCTCCGACAGCACGTCGTAAGAGAGTGCGATCATCAACAGTGGCATAATGAATATGATGACAAAAGCCAGGTCAAATGCCCCTGCGGCAGTGTCAATCGGGCTTTGAACCTGATAGTTTCCAAATAGCCGATCAACGCTGCGCCACAATGACACGCGTGACGTTGCAGGTTTCACATCTGACACGCCGTGCGCAAGATCTGAAAGTGGCCCTGGGCTGATGGTCGCTGGGAAAGAAACATCCATTGCAAGGCCCGCCCAGCGATCCTCTTCAGGGGCAGTGGTGCCGTTTTCGACAGCGACCAATCTGTCTCGCCAGGCTGTGTTTCGGTCTTCTTGTGCAGCCGTAAAGCTGTCGGCAACATCCACTTGAGCCTGCCGGTAGGCTGAGCCCTGCAGAACCGCATACAGGCTTGCGAGCAGGAAAGCGACCAGCAGAAAGAGCTGCATTGGCTCGGACTTGAGCGCACGTTTTTCCTGCGCTGTGATTGCTTGAACACTCATGCCATCGCCTCCTGCTTGAAGCTGAAGCGGACACCACGAGACGCGATCAGGAAAGCTGTGATAGCCCATCCCAAGAGCACAAGGATATCTACCCATATGTTCGACAGGACCGCTCCTATTGAAGGTGGTGTGTAGCTAAAATCAGGGTTTTGCTGCCAGAAGTCGTTGTCAGACATATAGCCATAGCCATCTTGCCCGCCGTTCTGGATCATTTCTTCGTTCAAGAGTTTTACAAAATCCCGCCGGAACAGCTCCGCACTGTCAGCAAAATGCCTGTGCGCATAAAGGTCAGAACCGGCAAGGGCGCTTGAGATATTGCCAAGCGCCAGCGTGGGGGAGACGACAGAAAACAATCGCACTATGTCCGACTGGGTTTCATAGGCACCCCACAGCTCATTGTAGAGGCGGTCAAATACACCGTTTGCGAACTCCTCGCTCGCCTGCAGCAAATAGCCGTCATAGTTGATTGGCAGGTCCTCGATTTTATCAACGCCGTAACGTTCCAGTACTTCTGCTTCCACGTTGGCGCGGCGCTGCTGGGCTTCTTCTGACCCTCCCCAGAAGGGTGTGGACGATTCTGCGGAAAGGCTTGCTTCGAAATCGGCTGCTGCAGGAGCTGGCGAGAGAGCGGAGCCAACATCTGTTGCAAAGCGAGGCACAAAAATAACCGAAGTCGCCCAAAAACCAACCAGTACCACCAGCGCCGTCTTGGACTTAGCAACCCGAGCGGAAATGCCGATGGCCGCAAATGTGAAAGCGCCGATATAGAGCATGTAAGCGAGCACAATACATGTGAGGCGTAGACCCACACTTGGCAGGCCAACCTCGTCGTGTGTGTTGGCGGCCAATGCGACCGCGGCAACCACGCTTGGCGCCAACAGGGCAATGATGCACAAAGCGGCGATGGCTTTACCCACAAACAGATGTTGGGGCGGCACACCTGAACTCATGACTTGCCTTAGGGTGCCGCGCTCCCGCTCGGCGGCAATGCCCGCAAATACAAGCAGTATTGCAAGCAATGGCGCAAACACTTGCAAAATCCACGCGGGAGTGAGGCGTGCGAAACGCTGTATTTCAACGGCATCTTCAACCGAGCGTAATGTGGCGGGGTCGCGGTAGTGGGCTTCGAGCCATATTGCGCTCCCCATAAAGCCTGTCAGGCCAGGGTCAAACACCGAAAGGCTTGACGTTGGTTGGAAGGCATAGCGCGAAAAATGCGCGGCTGAATGCGGGTTTTTCTTGCCCTGATTATCCCAGGTAGTGCGATCGCTTACGACCGCGGCTTGCCGTTCTCGTTGCTGGGATTCGACCATGGACCAGCCGTTGAAGGCGGCGGCGAAACCGAGGGCGAGGGTAATGAATAAAACTGCGAGTATGCGGCCGTCGCGCCGATACTGCAGCAGTTCTTTCCAGATGATAGCCTTGATCATGCTGCTTCTCCCTTGGCAGGATCCGTCTGATCATCGCGCATGTGATTAAGGTAAATCGCTTCGATTTCTTTGCTGTGCACGGCTTTTGGGTCCAGTTCTTCAACCAGTTTCCCAGCTTTCATAATACCGATACGGGAGGCGAGTTCGGTCGCCCTGAAAATGTCATGCGTTGCCATCAGGATCGCTGCACCGCTTGCGCGCAATTCCTCAGCCAAGAGGGCGAACTCATTTGCGGCACATGGGTCCAGACCAGAGAGGGGCTCATCCAGTAAAAAGGCCTTGGCCTGCTTGGCAAGGGCTGTGGCGACGCCAATTTTCTGGCGCATGCCTTTGGAGTATCCGGCAACGGAGCGATCGGCTTGGTCTTTGGTCAGTCCTGCCCGGTCAACAAAGGCGTAGAGGTCCGCGTCAGAATAGGTGTCGTGGCCTGCTAGCGCTGCAAAATATTTGAGGTTTTCCAGCCCCGACAACGAAGGGTAAAGGGCGACCTGTTCGGGGATGTAGGCTATATCCCGCTTGGTCTCAATCTGGGCCATGGCGACATTGCGACCGTTAACCAGCGCTTCGCCAGACGTGGGCTCCAGAAATCCAAGAAACAAATTGATTGTGGTTGTTTTTCCTGCGCCGTTTGCTCCTAAAAGACATAGCGTTTCGCCCGGTTTAACGCTGATGTTGAGGCCTTCGAGTGCCACGACATCGCCAAAAGTTTTGCGAAGATTGATTGTTTGCAGCATGGCCATGCGGCCATTTGTGTTTTCATCAGCCAAAGACACGATGATCCCCTCTATTCGTTTTGTTGGTCAGTGGATGCAAGCAGCACCCGACGGCTAGGAATGTTGGCGTTTAGGGATAAGGGGGTGCGCGGGCTGCTGTTTTGCGGGTAAAGCCGTCACCCAAGATGTTCAGCTCGACATGGGCTTGCACGGCTTGTGCTGATGGCAGCGCAATAAAGCTCAAAATATATGGCGGTGCATTGATATCATCTTCGGGGCCACCGATTGTACAATACAGGCAGCGGTTGGTTTCTACGTCCGAATGGTGGCAGATTTCCTGCGCATGCGTGATGGATTGAGCGAACAGCACCACCCAAGCTACCAGCGCAGCCAAAGCCGCGCGGCGAACCCAAGGTGTGATTTCGCGTGCGATTGCCATCAATTGCCCCCAATTCGACCAACTCAAGCTGAGCCTCGAACGACAGCGACAATGCTAAAGCAAAAAGTTATTTTATACCATAGCTGACAAATTCGATTATCGACGCTATCTAACGGTTCATCGCTTTTGCAGAACAATATTTAACCAGGGAAACAGGCTTTTGACATCAAACTCGGTAAGGCGTTTGGCTCTCTCGCTCCATAACTGGATGGGACTTTTGGTGGGCATCCAGATTATTTTTTGGTTTGTTGGCGGATTGGTGATGACTGTTCTACCGCTTGATCTTGTGCGCGGTGAACGCTCGATGGCGGAGCTGGCACCAGTTGCCATGAGCAACGATGAACTACTGGCTGTGCTGCCAAAAACTAACGTCTCGGACGCCCAGCGGATTGCGGCGCAAACCCTTGCTGGGGAGCGGGTACTGCTGATCACTGACGGAGCAGGCAAAACACAGCTTTATTCCGCCATGGATGGTTCCTTACTATCACCTATTGCTTCGGGACTTGCCGAACAGGTCGCACTTGCGGATTTTGACTATCGCACTGAAAATATTGATGTTTCTGTGCGTTCTGTCGAATGGCTGACCGAAGAACCCGGCGATTTTCGTCGATCTCTCCCGGTTTGGCGGGTCAATTTGGATGACCCTGATGGTACACGCATATATGTGTCGCCAGATACCGGCAGGGTCATGGCGCGTCGCAACGATTATTGGCGAGTGTTTGATTTTTTCTGGATGTTGCACATCATGGACTATGACGAGCGAGAGGACTTCAATCACCCATTGCTGATCATCACCACGTTGACTTCCACACTGTTTGTGCTGACTGGAGTGGTGTTGCTCTACTTTCGCTTCTGGCCGGGAGCTCGCCGCAGAAAAATTCGCTAGCGCGACCTTTATTTTTCAGAGGCGCGCAGTCTTTCCATAAATTCTTTTCGGCTTAGTGCGATGTAGCGGTCGTTGCCACCAATTTCGATGGAGGCACCAACTTTGACCGCATTGCCATGCTCGTCGATCCTAAGGTTCATCGTCGCTTTGCGACCGCTGGGGCAGATGGTTTTCAGTTCATGGATTTCGTCAGCGATCGCGAGGAGCCACTGACTACCTTCAAAAAGATTGGCTTGAAAATCAGTTCGCAAGCCGTAACACAAAACTGGAATCGAAAGATCGTCGACAACACTCGCAAGCTCAAAAACATGCGCTTTGGTCAAAAATTGGGCTTCGTCGATCAGCACGCAGTTGAGTTTCCTTTTTTTGTGCTCTTTTTGTACTATTTCGCGCAGATTTTTGCCTTTTTCGAACAAAACCGCTTCTTTTTTGATGCCCAGGCGAGAGGAAATTGTTCCGACATCGTAACGATCATCAATGGCCGCCGTGAACAACATGGTTTGCATGCCGCGTTCTTCATAGTTGAAGCTGGACTGGAGAAGTGTTGTGGATTTGCCCGCATTCATTGCGGAATAATAAAAATACAGCTTGGCCATGAATGAATTGCCCTATGTTCTTTTTGCTTTGGCTCGGTTAGTCTTGCTCCCGTGCGGGGGCAAAGGCACCGTTTGAGGGACACTAGAAAAGACCGACTTTGTTGGCAAGCTTGGGAAACTGTTCATGCGAATTTTTGCCGGAATTTCGTTCGCTTTAGCGATGTTGTTAACCGCGCCGCTGGAGGCGCAGGATCAAAGTGATCGGGTGGCTCGTGTCGCCGGAACGGCGCTGTATTGGCACCTTGATAACGGGCGCGGGCGTCAGGCCTTTGAGGCCTTGCCAAAAGGTGGGGACATTCACACCCATTTGCGCGGTGCCATCTATGCAGAAACCTGGCTTGAGTGGGCCGCAGAAGATGGTTTGTGTGCTGATATGGAAGTAGCGGCCCTGCGGTTTCCGGAAGATGACACATGTGAAGCAAGCGGTTGGATCTCCGCCGCCGAGGCTCAGGCTTTTGAACCGTACCGATTTGAGCTGATAAATGCTTTGAGTGTAAGGAGTTATGTCCCAACCAGTGGCTGGTCCGGGCATAATCAATTTTTCAGTACTTTCGCCAAAATTGCTGCTAAGGAAGAACGGCTTGGCGACCAGCTTGCTGCCGTTGCTAACCGAGCGGGAAAGCAAAATATTCTGTATCTGGAGTTGATGGAAACAATTGTTCTTCCACAGCTGTTTCCGCTTGTCTCGGGCGTCGAGTTGTCTGGTGATCCGGCGGCCGACTATCAAACCCTGATGAACAGTTCATTTGGCGCAAATATTGAAACGCTTACTGGGTTTATCCAGGAACAGCTTGACCAAGCAGAGCAGCGGAAACGCCAAATTATGGCTTGCGACACCGCATCCCCGCAACCTGGGTGTGAAGTAGAGATCCGTTTTCTTCATCAGGTGATCAGAGAGTTTGAACCCGCAATGGTATACGCGCAGATCATTCTCGGATGGGCCGTGATGGAAAGTATACCTGAAGTGGTAGGCCTCAATCTGGTTGCGCCGGAGGATGGCTTCATTGCGCTTCGCGACTATACCCAGCATATGCGCATGATTGATCATCTTTACACAAACAGAAGCGAGCAAAACATTACGCTACATGCCGGCGAGCTTACCATCGGTCTGGTTCGCCCGAAACAGTTGCGCTTTCACATGAGAGAAGCCATTGAAATTGGTCATGCTAAGCGTATCGGCCACGGCGTAGCGATCGGGTATGAAGATAACCATGAGCAGCTTATCCAGAAAATGGCGGATGAAGACATTTTGGTGGAAATCAATCTAACGAGTAATGACATTATTTTGGGTGTGGCCGGAGATCAGCACCCCATCCAACTGTACCGTGATATGGAAGTACCGTATACGATCAGCACAGACGATGAAGGTGTGTCCCGTATTGATTTAACACATGAATATCTCAGGCTTGCCAATACTTACAGGGTACCGTATTTCGAGATTAAACATGTGTCTCGCAACTCTTTGACTTACAGCTTTCTTGACGGCGACAGCATCTGGGATTCACAAGGCTGTGTAACGGATCTGGAGGCTGGCCGTGCGGCTGGTAACGACTGTCAGGCCTTAATAGAAAAGAGTGACAAGGCGCGCCTCCAGTGGAGGCTGGAGGAAAAATTCAAGGAATTCGAAGCCAATTTGAAAGTGCCGGAGCGTAGGCGGAACTCATTTAATTAAGGGCAGCGAACGGCACCTATTCAAATAGGCCAAAATTATGCGCCCGGGATAGGGGCGGGGGAGAAAACTATGTCAGATCAGCAACGGGCAAATGCGTTTGTAGATGTTGCGCCACCTTCGTCGCAAATGGCAGCAGATATTAATGCTGGTTTCGCTTTCTTCCTCGATGCTGTGGTGAACATGTTTGTGCTCGCAGGCATTTTGCTTGGTGCGTTCCAGTTTCCGGTCGAAGTTGTGTTTGGAAAAGTGATTCCAGGGGCGCTCGCTGGACTGCTTGTCGGCAATGGCATGTTTATTTGGTTTGCCAAAAAAACTGCCAAACAAACCGGGAATGAGGCAATTACGTCGATACCGCTCGGGATTGATCTGCCCACTGTTTTTGGCATGTGTTTTTTCATTCTTGGACCCGTCTATCTCGCAAACGTGGAAAGTCTCGGCGCCGTAGCTGCCGCAGAAAAGGCCTGGGTTATCGGCATGGCTGGCACATTATGGATGGCTTTCATCAAGTTTGCTTTGTCTTTTGTCGCGGTAAGGATGCAGGAAGAACTGCCACCCATGGCGATGATTGGCGCGATGGCGGGCATCGCAACGGTTTGGCTTGGTGCTGAGGCCGTTTTCGGCGTGTTTGAGCTGCCTGAGGTCGGTATCGTCTCCTTGATCATAATGGCATATGCGCTGATTGCCGGGCACCGGCTGCCCTTCAGCATGCCAGGTGCTGTCATCGCCATCGTGGGCGGCACAATGCTTTATTACATCCTCGCGTTTGCGGGTGCTGGCAATAACTATGTTGTTAAAGAGGCGCCGGAGCTTGTGGCAGCGCTTCCTGCGCCCAGTCTCTTGGGGCCTATGGCGCTTTTCGGTGACGTCACCAACTATCTTGGCATTATCTTGCCATTCGCGATTTTGATTGCGGCCAGCAGTGTTAATGTAATTGCTGGGGCCAGAGTGATCGGCGACACTTATGACGCCAGCAAGGTTGTACGTATCGATTCTGTTGCAACTGCCGTTAGTGCTCTGTTCGGCGGCGTTGTGCAAACAACCCCGTATTTTGGCCACGCAACATACAAGCGCATGGGCGCACGTACCAACTATGCTGTGGGGGCAGTAAGCGTAATTGTAATCGGTGGCTTCCTCGGCGTAATTGCGCTGGCTTCTCAAATGATCCCGGCCGCGGTCCTGAAACCCATTTTGGTGGTTGTTGCCTGTGACATCATGCGGCTTGCGTTTACCGGCGGTGACGTTCGCCACGCACCAGCACTATTGTTTGCCATTATCCCTGGTGTTTTAAACTATACTTTCACAAAACTGTCGGACCTCTATGGCAGGCTGGAAGCATCGGTTCAGCAGGGACTGGCGAGCGAATGGGTCGCCAGTTTTCAACTGATGGGCGCCATGTCCAAAGGCTATATCCTGACGAGTATCATCTGGGGGGCTATGATCGTTTGGATCATCGACCGGAGATTGCCACGGGCCGCAGCCGCCGCCTTTGTTGCCGCATTGTGTACCGCATTTGGTATTATCCATTCGGTGGCACCGACAGGCGGAATGTACTTGCCCTGGGCGATAGGGGACCTGGGTGGATTAGAGGTATTACCGCTTCGTCTTGCGGCAGGATACTTAATCGCAGGACTGATGCTTTTGGGCTTCAACCTGAGTAAAAACGAAGTCCAGAGTTAAAACAAATCTTGACCAAAAGGTCAGTAATAGGGTTTATGCACCCTAAACGCATAGACAGGACGGGACAATCGTGACTGAAACGCTGGTAAACCGGGGTACTGCTTTCCATGCCGATTGGCTGGACGGCATTCGGATTAACAAGAGTGCGGTCGAGCGCAGAACTGCGACACTGGGTGGTCGGCGCTCTGTCAAAAAAGACAGCCAGATCGCTTTTATGCTCAAGGCTGTCAGCTGTATTGATTTGACAACCCTTGCAGGCGACGACACGCCGGGGCGTGTACAGCGCCTGTGCGGGAAAGCGAAGCATCCCGTGCGACGCGACGTGCTTGAGAAATTTGGTGTGGGCGACATGCGCCTGACCACGGGTGCGGTTTGCGTATATCATGAGATGGTCGAAACCGCTGTTGAAACGCTGAATGGTTCAGGCGTTCCAGTCGCTGCTGTTTCTACAGGTTTCCCGGCCGGGTTAGCGCCGTTCGAAACGCGCCTTGAAGAAATCAAACGCTCTGTTGCGGCGGGTGCTGGCGAGATTGATATTGTTGTAACACGCGGCCATGTGCTGACCGGTAACTGGGAAGCCCTGTACGACGAAGTGAAGGCATTCAAGGAAGCCTGTGGTCCAGCGCTGATGAAAACCATTTTGGCGACCGGCGAACACGGTAACCTGACGCAAGTCGGCAAAGCTTCCATGGTTGCCATGATGGCAGGCTCTGACTTCATCAAGACATCTACGGGTATGGAAGGCGTGAATGCCACTTTACCGGTTTCGCTCGTGATGATCCGTCAGATCAGAGAGTTTTACGAGCGCACAGGTCAACAGGTAGGCTACAAACCAGCGGGCGGCATTAAAACTGCGAAAGATGCGGTTTTGTATCTTGCGCTCCTGAAAGAAGAGCTCGGTCGCGACTGGCTTGAGCCGGAGTTATTCCGTTTTGGCGCCTCCAGCCTTTTGGGTGATCTGGAGCGTCAACTAGAGTATCATGCAACCGGGTCTTATTCGGTTGGCTACAGGCATCCGCTAGGGTAGGGGGCGACAAATGAGCGTTAGCGAAAAGTTTGAATCCATGGATTATGGACCTGCCCTTGAAAGCCGTGCCAATGCAGACAAGTGGCTTGCGGGAAATGACCACAGCTTTGGCCTGTTCATTAATGGTTCCTGGGTAAAGCCCGAGGGCTCTAAGAGCTTTGATACATTTTCACCGTCGACGGGCGAAAAGCTCGCCAGCATCACGTCTGCTCGCCAAGAAGATGTAGATGCGGCGGTTGCTGCCGCACGGACGGCGCAAGGTGGTTGGGAGAAGCTTGGTGGCCATGGTCGTGCGCGCCATCTTTATGCGCTGGCCCGCCTGGTGCAAAAACACAGCCGTATTTTGTCGGTCCTGGAATCGCTCGATAACGGTAAGCCGATCCGCGAGAGCCGGGACATCGATATTCCGCTCGTCGCGCGTCACTTCTATCACCATGCCGGATGGGCGCAGTTGTTGGATGAAGAGTTCCCGGATCATGAAGCTGTAGGTGTTGCAGGCCAGGTTATCCCCTGGAACTTCCCGCTGTTGATGATGGCATGGAAGATTGCACCTGCGCTCGCTGCGGGCAACACGGTTGTGATGAAACCGGCAGAGTTTACGTCGCTTACAGCCCTGATGTTCGCCGAACTGTGTGAAGAAGCGGGCTTGCCGAAAGGCGTGGTGAACATCGTGACCGGCGCTGGTGACGTTGGTGCCATGGTTGTGGACTCAGACGTTGATAAAGTGGCCTTCACCGGCTCCACCGGTGTTGGCAAACTGATCCGTCGCTCCATTGCCGGAAGCGGCAAGAAGCTGACACTTGAACTCGGCGGCAAGTCGCCCTTCATCGTGTTCGAAGACGCTGACCTTGATGGTGCAGTGGAAGGCATCGTGGACGCAATCTGGTTCAACCAGGGCGAAGTATGCTGTGCGGGGTCCCGCCTGCTGGTGCAAGAAGGCATAGCAGATAAATTCTTTGCCAAGCTTAAGGAGCGCATGGGCAAGCTGCGTATTGGCGACAGTCTGGACAAATGCATCGACATCGGCGCTGTTGTCGACAAAGTGCAGCAGGAACGCATCGCCGCCCTTGTGAAGCAGGGCGCGGACGAAGGCGCAGAAGTATTCCAGGCAAATTGCCCAATGCCGGAAACAGGCTCGTTTTTCCCGCCAACTCTGGTAACTGGTGTTGGCACTGACAACACCCTTTTCAAAGAAGAAGTGTTTGGCCCGGTATTGACCGCGATCACGTTCCGCACGCAGTCAGAGGCTGTGGGGCTTGCCAACAACACACGCTACGGCCTCGCTGGCAGCATCTGGTCGGAGAGCATCAGCCGTGCACTTGAAGTAGCGCCTGCCTTGAAGGCTGGCGTGATTTGGGTGAATGGCACCAACATGTTTGACGCGGCAGTCGGCTTTGGCGGTTACCGTGAGAGCGGTTTTGGCCGCGAAGGTGGCCGTGAAGGCATGCTCGCCTACATGAAGCCAAAATTTGAAAAAGGCCTGAAGGACTGGACGCCAATCGCTGCGCCAGAGAGCGTGAAAATGCCAAAGGCAGGCGGCCTGCATTCTGTCGATCAAACCGCCAAGATGTATATTGGTGGCAAACAGGCACGGCCGGACGGCGGTGATTCTGTGCCAGTCGCGACAAGCAAAGGCGCTTTTGCAGGCCTTGTTGGAGCAGGTAACTACAAAGACATCCGGAACGCTGTTGAGGCGGCCGGTAAAGCCGCGGGCTGGGCCAAAGTGGCTGGGCACTCCAAAGCGCAGATCCTGTATTACATTGCAGAAAACCTGGGCTACCGCGCTGAAGAATTTCAGAGCCGCCTAAGCACACTGACCGGTGCCTCAGCCAAAGCGGCTGCGCGTGAAGTGGAACTCTCGATTGAGCGTCTGTTTGCAGCTGCGGCCATGGCGGATAAGCATGATGGTCTGGTCCACGCGCCACCCATTCGCGGTGTTGCACTGGCGATGAATGAGCCCATTGGTACGCTTGGTATTGTATGCCCGGATGAAGCCCCGCTGCTCGCTTTTGTAACGCTTACAGCGTTCGCGATTGCAGCTGGTAACACAGCCGTAGTGATCCCGTCACAGCGGTATCCGCTTCTGGCGACAGACTTTTACCAAATTCTTGAAACCTCTGACCTACCGGGTGGTGTTGTGAATATTGTGACGGGCGAGCGCGATGCGATGGCGATGCCGATGGCGAAGCATTACGGTGTTGACGCACTTTGGTATTTCGGCAGCCGCGAGGGCTGCGCCGATATGGAGCGCGAAGCCGCCGAAAACATGAAGCGCACCTGGCTCAATTACGGCAAAGCTTATGATTTCACCAGCCAAACCCAGTTTGGTGCACGCACCATGATGGAGCGCGCCAGCGAGGTGAAAAACATCTGGGTGCCATACGGCGACGCCAACGAAGGCGGCAAAAGCTACTAGTAAAAAAGCCCGGTTTAACCGGGCTTTTTATTGCGATCTGTCATGTGAAAAAGGCTTTTGCTAAGCAACGCGTTCAATAAAGGCGCGCAACAGTTTCTCAAGGTTCACGGCCGCGATCGCCCCAAATTCCATGGTTTCATCATGAGTAAGCGCATCGCCTGTCATGCCTGCCGCCAAGTTGGTGATAGAGCTGACACCGCACACACGCATGCCGACATGGCGCGCAACAAGGCACTCTGGCACCGTTGACATGCCAACGGCATTTGCGCCCATCATACGAAATGCATGAATTTCAGCAGGTGTTTCAAAGTTGGGACCCTTGGCCATCAAATAGACGCCCTCATGAAGCTCAATGTTCAGCTGACCCGCGCATTGCTGCAGGCTCGATGTCAGGTCTTTGTCCCACGCAGCCGTCATATCGGAGAAGCGCGGGCCAAACCTGTCGTCGTTCACGCCGACAAGCGGATTAACACCCGAGAAATTGATATGATCTGTGATTGCCATCAGCGCACCAGGGCCCGCTTTTTCGTTCAGGCTGCCCGCTGCATTTGTCAGCACAAGAATTTCAACACCGAGGGCCCACAGTACGCGTGTGGAAAAAGCAAGTTTCTCTGCCAGATGCCCTTCATAGGCGTGCACGCGGCCTTGCATGCAAATCACTGGCTTGCCCTCCAGTTTACCAATAAGCATGCGGCCGGCGTGGCCTTCCACAGTTGGTTCAGGAAAGCCGGGCAGGTCCAGATAAGAAAACACGGTCGGGTCGTCGATCGCATCAGCCATGCTGTTGAGGCCGCTACCAAGCACCAATGCCATTTTGGGCATCTCGCCTTTGAAGCGCTCACGGATGAAATTGGCGCAGTTTTGCACTTCTTCAAAGCTCATGACGGGGTCTCCTCAGCGGTAAATGGCTAAACGTCGATTTCAGGCAGATCGAGCCCCTTGTGGGTCTTGATCTCTTCTTTAGTCATGTCTGACAGCTCGTGTGGGAACACCAGCCAATCGTCGGTTTCGTGACAGTAGAAGTCCGGTTTCAAGTTCGTTACATTGCGGGCCGGTTTGAAGAACACGGTCGCGATTTTGATCACGTCTGGCGTATTGCGGCGGCATTTGGCTTTCAGATGCTCTACTGTTGCCGCGATCGAGCGACCGCTGTCGAACACATCATCGACGATAAGCAGACTATCTTCTGCGTTGATATTGTTCACGATGTACTCAAGGCCGTGAACTTTCACTTCCTTTTGCTGCTGCATACCGATGTAGCTGGAGGTGCGGATGGCGATATGGTCTGTGTCGACGCCGTAATAATCGAGGATTTCCTGCACAGCGATGCCTGTTGGTGTGCCACCACGCCAGACGCCGACAATAAACTTTGGCCGGAAGCCGCTCTTCAAAATCTGTAAGCCAAGCTCAAACGAGTCCGTTAACAGTTCCTGGGCAGTAACATATTTTTTTACAACACTCATTGGCCCTAAACTCCCTTGGTTCCAAACAGCCTATCGCCGGCGTCTCCAAGACCCGGCACGATATAGCCTTTTTCATTCAAATGATCATCGATGGACGCCGTGTACACCGGCACATCAGGGTGCGCTTGGGTAAATGTTTCCATACCCTCTGGTGCGGCAAGCAAACATACAAACCGTACGTCGCTCGCACCCGCGTCTTTCATTTCCTGAACGGCGCGAACAGCCGAATGGCCTGTTGCCAGCATAGGGTCCAGCACCACGTTCAGGCGATTCGAAATGTCTTTGGGTACTTTGAAGAAATATTTGGTTGGTTGAAGAGTTTCTTCATCTCGCGCCAGACCAATTTGACCAACCCGCGCAGATGGTACCAGCTCCAGCATCGGACCTAAAAGTCCATCGCCCACCCGCAATACAGATATGAATGTTAGCTTTTTTCCCGACAGCACTGGCGCTTCTGCGGGGCACACCGGCGTTTCGATCTGCACTTTGCCGAGTGGCAGGTCTCTAAGCGCTTCATAGCCGAGGAAAAGTCCGATTTCCCGCAGGAGTGTGCGGAATTCGGCCGCGCTGGCTTCCTTGCGTCTTAAAAGTGTAAGCTTGTGTTGCACCAAAGGGTGATCAACAACAGTAACCAGCGACGTCATAAATTTTCCCCTCAAGAAACATCCAGTCAAAGCGGAAGCGCGCCCTGCTTACCCAGTTTCTTACAAGCTGTCGACCTAATCTTGACCAAATTGTCAAAAATGGTTGACCTGCCCTAATTGCTCTGGTTCCCTTGCGCCCGCCTTGCAGTTCGATGCATAAAGGAGCATAGGCATTTTTTTGCCAATAGGGAGCAAAATTTCGTGAAATTTTCAATCTTCAGAATGCTGGCCTTGGCGGCACTCGTGATACTTCCTGCATCTATTGCATCGGCGCAGAACTTCCGGCCC
Organism: Kordiimonas sp.; assembly: GCA_963921265.3. GTDB lineage: Bacteria > Pseudomonadota > Alphaproteobacteria > Sphingomonadales > Kordiimonadaceae > Kordiimonas. Next base: position 1,004,854 of record OZ001196.2, on the reverse strand, counting down.
GTGCTGCTCTACGATATTGGTGGGAAATTCGACAAATCCTTTAACGAGGCGGCATTTCGGGGTGCCGAGCAGTTCGCCCGAGAAACCGGGATTGAATTCCGTGACTTTGAGCCGAACAGCGAAACTCAGTACGAACAGGCGCTGAAGCGATTCGCCCGTCGCCGCGCTGATTTGATCGTGGCTGTGGGCGTTGGTTACTCCGTAGCAGTACGAAATGTTGCCGAGCAGTTCCCGAATATGAAGTTCACCGTGATCGATGCCGTGATTGATCTGCCTAACGTGCAGTCTATTACCTTTAAAGAAAATGAAGGGTCCTTCCTCGTTGGCATGATTGCAGGCCTGGCGTCGGAGAGCGGCAAAATCGGTTTCATCGGCGGTATGGACATTCCCCTCATTCGTCGTTTCCAAGTGGGTTACGAACAGGGTGCCAACTATGTTCGCAGTGACCTTCAATTCATTGAAAACTATGTTGGCACCACGCCGTCTGCCTGGAATGATCCTATCAAGGCTGCTGAAATGGCAAAATCTCAGTACGCACGTGGCGTTGACATTATCTTTTCTGCAGCAGGTCCATCCGGCCTTGGCGTCATTAATGCAGCCAAAGACAATGGAGCGCTCGCCATTGGTGTGGACAGCAACCAAAACCATGTGCAGCCGGGTTTTGTCCTAACCAGCATGCTCAAGCGCGTAGACCTTGCCGTACAGCAGGCCATGCTTTCTGCACACAATGGAACCTGGACCCCTGGCCATCAAGTTCTCGGCCTTCCTGAAGGCGGCGTTGACTACGCGATGGACGAACATAATGCCGCGCTGATCAGCGACGAGATGCGCATGCAGATTGAGGCCGCGCGGGATAAAATCGTCTCTGGTGAGATTGTTGTTGCAGATGTCGATGGCGGCAACGACGGTCACTAAACCGCGCCCACGGTTAAATTCGAAAGAACGTTGATGACAACAGCCCCTGCCATTGAAACCAAGAACTTGTGCAAGCGATTCGGGGCTGTGCAGGCCAACGATAATATCTCATTGTTAGTGGAGCAGGGGACTGTCCACGGTATCGTGGGAGAAAACGGCGCAGGTAAATCCACGCTGCTTAAAATGCTGTTTGGCTTTTATCAGCCCAACAGCGGGGACCTGATTGTTAACGGCCAAAAACTTGACCTTGATAGTCCGTCAGACGCCATGGCAGCTGGCATTGCAATGGTTCACCAGCATTTCATGCTTGTGGAGCCTTTCACAGTGCTCGAAAACATCATTCTGGGTGCAGAAGGGGATGGAATGCTGGATCACGCGAAATCTGACGCGCGAGCCAAGCTTCTTGGTCTGGAGCAACAGTTTGGTTTTGATCTGCCTTTGGATACGCCCGTTAGTCAACTGTCGGTGGGTGAGCGCCAAAGGGTGGAAATTCTGAAGGCTCTTTTTCGCGGGGCGGATATTCTTATTCTGGATGAGCCGACGGCGGTGCTGACCCCTCAGGAATGCGACCAGCTTTTTGAACTGGTGCGATTGCTGAAAAGCCGAGGTAAAACTGTTCTGTTTGTGACCCACAAGCTGCATGAAATCATGGCAATTACGGATGCTGTAACGGTCATACGTGCGGGCAAAGTGATTACCCGTGTGGCAACCAGCACTACATCTCCCGAAGATCTGGCGGAGGCTATGGTTGGTGCGAAGATTTCACGGGCAGTTGAACGATCCGGCCAAGAACATGGCGCGCCGAGACTAAAAGTAGAAGGTGTTTCTGCCCAATCTGACCTAGGGCATTCAGCGCTAAAGAAAATCTCGTTTGAGCTGTTTGATGGCGAAGTGCTGGGCGTTGCCGGCGTTGCGGGCAACGGTCAAACGGAACTACTCGACGTATTGACTGGCTTGCGGCCCGTTTCAGAGGGGCAGATTACCCTTGGCGAGCAAATCGTGAACACCGCCCGGTCGATGATGGATCCAATCGAGCTTCGGCGGGCTGGCTTGGCTCATATTGCAGAGGACAGGCTGAAAACCGGTGTGGTGGCGGACATGAGTGCCACGGAAAATGCCATCCTTGGATATCAGCGAGAACCAGACTTCAGCGATAAAGGTCTATTGAAACTGGCGGCGATCAGCGCTGCGGCGGAAGACTATTTTGAGAGTCAGGATGTTCGACCAAGGGACCCATCCCTTTCGTTTGCGTCCTTCTCGGGCGGCAACCAGCAGAAACTGGTGATTGCGCGGGAATTAGCGCGCAGTCCGCAAACGCTCGTTATCGGTCAGCCAACAAGGGGCGTGGACATCGGGGCTGTCACAAAGATCCATGATCAAATTACCGAGCTTCGGAACACAGGCAAGGCAGTGCTGGTTGTCTCTGCGGACCTTGACGAACTGATGGCGATCAGTGACCGGATCATTGTTATGTGTGAAGGCGAAATCACTGGCACGGTTGATATTCAAGATGCGGATGAGCGAACCATTGGCTTGATGATGGCGGGTGCCCATGCTGAGGCAGGTTCAAAGGGAGCCAAGGTATGAGTGCGCAAGCAAACAAGTTGCCGGGTGCGATCGAAGCCGTGGTAATGCCTTTTTTGAACACTTTGATCGCTTTTTTGCTTTCGGGGCTGTTGATCTGGGCTTTAGGAGAAGACCCGTTCTATGCGCTCAGCCTCTTGTTTGATGGTGCGTTCGGGTATCAAGAAGGTATCGGTTATACCTTTTATTATGCCACCAACTTCATATTCACCGGCCTTGCCGTTTCTGTGGCTTACCACGCAGGCCATTTTAATATTGGCGGCGAGGGTCAGGCGATGCTGGGTGGTCTTGGGTTGACGCTCGCGGTTTTCTGGTTAGGCGACACCGCCCCATTCCTCTCGGTGATCATTGCGATCGTTGGGGCAGCTTTGTTTGGTGGGGCCTGGGCTTTCATCCCCGCATGGCTGCAAGCGACACGCGGTAGCCATATCGTAATTACGACTAATATGTTCAACTTCATTGCGTCTGCATTGCTGGCCTATCTTCTTGTGGGTCCACTGCAGCGGCCCGGCGGCCAAATGCCCGAGAGTAGTGATTTTCCTGAAGGCGCGGGTCTCATGAAATTTGACGAGCTCATGAGTGTGTTTGGCTTCAGCTTTGAACAAAGCCCGCTCAATGTATCTTTCCTGATCGCACTCCTGATGGCATTGGCCGTTTGGTTTCTTCTCACCCGCACGCGCTTCGGTTATGAAATGCGAGTGGCCGGCAAGAATCAAAGTGCTGCTGCATTTGCCGGCATATCAGTTCCACGAGTGACGATCATCGCCTTGATGATGTCAGGCGCACTGGCTGGCATGATGGGGCTGAACGAGCTTTTGGGTGAACAGCTTCGACTGATTGGGAACTTTACACTCGGCTATGGCTTTGTGGGAATTGCGGTCGCGTTTATGGGACGTAACCATCCGCTTGGTATCGTCTTGTCGGCCATCTTGTTCGGTGTTTTGTATCAGGGTGGTGCGGAGATCGCCTTTGAGATCACTACCATTTCAAGTGACATGATTGTTGTTGTGCAGGGGCTGGTGATTATCTTTGCGGGTGCCATGCCGCATCTGATGCGCAAGCCAGTTTTGGCAGTTTATGAGCGTTTTGCCGGTAAGGGAGCCGCCTGATGGAATTCCTTACCGACATAGTCCTGTTAACTGATTCTACGCTGCGCATTGCAGCGCCGCTGATTTTGGCGGCGCTTGCCGGATTGTGTGCTGAACGAGCTGGCGTTGTTGACATTGGCCTTGAAGGAAAAATGCTGGGCGCTGCCTTTGCTGGGGCGAGTGCAGCCGCCATTACTGAGTCCGCCTGGGGCGGTCTGGTGGCAGGAATTCTTTTCTCGGTGGCGTTGGCGTTATTGCATGGCTATGTGTCGATTAACCAGCGTGGCAATCAAATCGTGTCTGGCATGGCGATCAATATTATGGTTGCCGGTCTTGCGCCACTCCTGGCCATCGCTTGGTTCTCTCGCGGCGGGCAAACGCCATTCCTTGACAGCTCGATGCGTTTCACGGAGATCACGCTGCCGATGGCGGAGACGTTGCAAGATGTTCCGCTGATTGGTGCGATCTATAGTGATTTGATTTCGGGACACAATTTCCTGACTTACGTCGCTTTTGCGGCTGTTCCTGTGGTGGCTTGGGTCCTATACAAAACGCGGTTTGGACTGCGTCTACGGGCGGTTGGCGAAAACCCAGAGGCGGTGGATACAGCGGGTATCTCGGTCACATTGCTTCGGTATCAGGCTATGATCATCGCAGGTGTCTTGTGCGGTATTTCCGGTAGTGCGTTGTCGACCGCGCTAGGAGCAGGTTTCATCCGCGACATGTCTGCAGGCAAGGGATTCCTTGCGCTGGCAGCAATGATTTTTGGCAAGTGGAAACCAGTCCCCACACTGATGGCCTGTTTGTTGTTCGCTTTTGTGGATGCACTCCAGGGTCGATTGCAGGGAGTTAGCTTGCCGCTGATTGGTGAGATCCCAGTGCAATTTACCATCATGCTGCCGTACGTCCTAACCGTCATTATTTTGGCAGGGTTTGTTGGTAAAATGGAAGCTCCAAAAGCGAGTGGTATTCCTTATGAAAAAGATCGATAAGAAAACTCAAGCAGCTTTGATCGCAGCTGCAAAGGCAGCACGCGACAATTCCTATTCACCCTACTCAGGTTATTCGGTGGGGGCTGCGATCCTTGCTGATGATGGTGAAATCTACTCCGGTTGTAACGTGGAAAACGCGGCTTATCCGCTTGGCATGTGTGCAGAAGCCAACGCAATTGGTAGCATGGCAATGGCCGGTGGTCGGCGTATCCTTGCGGCAGTTGTTGCAGGCCCTAATCAGGACCTCTGTACACCGTGTGGTGGCTGTCGCCAGAATTTGCGGGAGTTCACTGGGCCGGATGATATGGAAATTCTCCTTTGTGATGTTGATGGCAACATTTTGATGGAAACAAGCATTTTTACGCTTCTGCCGAATTCGTTCGGCCCCGATGTGGTGAATGCGGTGCGCGGCACCAAGAAGGAAAAGTAATGAGTAATATTTTGATTCCGCAATCGATTATCCTTCAAAAAAGAGACGGTCAGCGTGTGAGCGATGCCGACATTGCGCGCTTCGTGGAAGGCATTACGGACGGCCGGGTGACGGACGCCCAAATAGCCGCCTTTGGTATGGCAGTTTTCTTCAACGGAATGAGCCCTGAAGAAGGTGCGGCGCTCACCCTTTCCATGCGTGACAGCGGAGACGTCATCGACTGGACAAAGCTTGGCTTTGATGCGGACGCACCCATCGTCGACAAGCATTCAACAGGTGGCGTGGGGGATAAAGTCAGCCTGATGCTGGCGCCCATTGTTGCTGCCTGCGGTGGCTTGGTGCCAATGATCTCTGGCCGGGGCTTGGGCCACACGGGTGGAACGCTGGACAAATTCGAAAGCATTCCCGGTTATGACCCCTATCCAAGTATTGAGCGCTTTGCAGAAATTGTAGGCGATGTAGGGTGTTCTATCATTGGCCAGACCGGTGAGCTGGCGCCCGCAGACAAACGCTTTTACGCTGTACGCGATGTAACGGCGACTGTTGAAAGTATCCCTCTGATTACCGCGTCAATTCTCTCCAAAAAACTTTCTGCCGGGCTGAATTCACTCATAATGGATGTGAAGTTCGGCACTGGAGCGTTTATGGCCGAATATGACAAGGCCAAAGAACTCGCCCAGAATATCGTCCGCGTTGCGGGCGCTGCGGGCACGCCAACCCGAGCTCTTCTTACCGATATGAACCAGGTTCTGGGTCGAACAGCTGGTAATGCTGTCGAAGTGATCGAATCGGTTGAATTTCTGACAAACCCCGAAGCTGCGGACTCTCGTTTGATGGATGTCACCCTGGCGCTTGCCGCGCATATGTTGGCCATTTCCGGAGTGTTTGGCAGTGTGGATGAAGCGCTGACGGCATCAAGGAACAGCCTTGCAGACGGTCGTGCAGCCGAGGTGTTTGAAAGAATGGTGGCTGCACAAGGTGGACCAAATCATATTCTTTCTTCGCTATCCAAGAATGTTAAGGTTGCCGAGCACACTTATGCGGTTACCAGCGACCACGCAGGATACGTTGCCGAACAGGATACAAGGGCGATCGGTATGGCTGTTGTTGCTATGGGAGGCGGACGCACAGACCCATCAGCGAAGATTGATCGCGCTGTGGGTTTGGTGGACATTGTTCAAGTAGGTGATCGTATTGAAAAAGGCGATCCGATTGCTGTGGTCAAAGCACATGATCAAGCCACTGCCGAACGCGCCGCCGAAGAAGTAAAATCTGCGATCAAACTAAGCGACACCCAGGTTGAGCTTGCCCCGGTTGTTGCGGAAATAATTGAGGGCTAGTCATGGCACGGGCATTCATATTGGTTCTGGATAGTTTTGGCATCGGTGCGGCACCGGATGCCGAAAAATTTGGTGATGTTGGCTCGGATACTTTTGGCCACATTGCTTAATGGTGCGCTGCTGGTAATACTGCGGAAGAACGACCTACGGCTGGGCCAATTTCACTGCCTAACATGGTTGCGCTTGGACTAGGGAAAGCCGCAGAACTTGCCACGGGTAAAATTCACCATGGGACTGAGCTACAAGGTGATGCAAAGGGTTTTTACGCAGCATGCGCGGAGCGTTCTTTTGGCAAGGATACGCCGTCTGGCCACTGGGAAATGGCCGGTGTGCCGGTAGAATTTGATTGGGGCTATTTCAAGCCTGAGTATCCGAGCTTTCCCGATGAGTTGATTTCAAAACTGATAGAGCGCACTGGAATTCCGGGGGTGCTTGGCAATAAAGCGGCCTCAGGTACGGTGATTATTGAAGAATTGGGCGACGAACATGTCTCCTCAGGAAAACCAATTGTTTATACGTCTGCGGACAGCGTGTTCCAGATTGCGGCTCATGAAGAACACTTTGGCCTCGATCGCCTATACGATGTTTGTGCCGTGGCCCGCGAACTGGTTGACGACTACAATATTGGCCGAGTAATCGCACGCCCATTCGTTGGTGAAACTGGTGCATATGAACGCACAGGCAACCGCAGGGATTTGGCGACCCCCCCCGCACAAAAGAACACTCTTGGATTTACTTGAAGCCGAGGGGCGCGAGGTGACTTCAGTTGGTAAAATCGCAGACATTTTTGCTCATAGTGGCCTGACAAAAAAAGTGAAAGCCAACGGTCTTGATGGCTTGTTCGATATCAGTTTGAAAATGCAGGCTGAAGCCGAAGATGGCTCGTTGACGTTCGTGAATTTTGTCGACTTTGATCAAAACTTTGGACACAGGCGTAATGTGGCAGGTTATGCTGCTGCACTGGAGTATTTCGACACGCGTCTTCCTGAGTTTATCAATCAAATGCGCGATGAAGATTTGGTGATTTTAACGGCTGACCATGGCTGCGACCCGACGTGGCCGGGAAGTGATCACACACGGGAGTATGTGCCGTTTGTTGCCTATGGTCCCAATTTCATTAGTGGTAGTGGCGGTTGCCGCAGCAGTTTCGCCGACATCGGACAAACTGTCGCCAAACATTTGGGGATTGATGCCCTTGAAGAGGGTGTGGCGGTTCAGTGAATAGCCTCTAAAAGAGGGCCGGGTCACCTCAACCTGCATTCGATCGAATAGTAGCTAAAGACTCGTATGCCCCTACTATCCAGAGTCGATGTCTCCATTCGGAACAGATGGTGGTTTTTTGAGCAGTTGTTGCAATGTTAGGCACCGAGTTGTCGCATTTTGGCAACAACTCGGTGCTATATCAATTCTCACGTGGCTGCTGTTTCAATGATTCTTGACACAAACGTCAAAAAACTGAAATGAAACCCTATTAGAACCATGCCGCAAACAAGCGTTTGAGCGGGTTTCCGGTCGTTCTTGACCTTTCCTTCAGGATTTGGTGAAGTGATGATTGGGTATTGTGTGAAACTGAAACTAAACCTCGGTACAGGGGTTAACAGGGGGTAGCCGGCACGTTCTGTGGTCCGGTTGCAACCATTTAAACGGAGCTAAGGGAATGAATCGCCTTTTTAAGACTTCTCTTTGTAGTGGTGTGGCGCTTGCTGCTATGGCAGCTTCGGTGCCTTCCATTGCACAAGAAATTACGTCGGCCGTACGTGGTGCTGTTACGACTCCAGCTGGTAACGCAGCTGCGGGCTATACAGTCGTTGTAACTGACACGCGTACAGGTGCCGCGCGCACGACCACTACCAACAACAACGGTGTATTTGCAGTTCGCGGCCTTACGGTTGGCGGTCCTTTCACTGTTCGTGTTTCTGGTGGCCAGTACGAAGACTATTTGATCACTGACATCGTAACCAGCCTGGGTTCTGGTGATGTAAGTTTCAATATCGCACTGCAAGAAGCTTCTTCTGAGTTTGAAGAAATCGTTGTTACAGCAAGCGCTATCTCAACGACTAACCTTGCGATCGGTCCATCATCATCGTTTGATTTCCAAGACATTCAGAACCTGCCTTCCATTAGCCGTCAGGTTCGTGACATCATCCGTATTGACCCGCGTGTAAACATCGGTCGTTCAAGCGGTGGTGAAGGTTCAGGCATCAACTGTTCTGGTGCTTCCAACCGTGTAAACTCTTTCACGATTGACGGTGCACGTGCGGCTGACCCATTTGGTCTGAACGCTTCTGGTAACCTGGCACGGTCAACGTTCCCAATTCCATTTGACACGATTTCAGCAGCATCTGTTGAATTCTCTCCGGTTGACGTTGAATACGGTCAGTTCACAGGCTGTAACGTAAACGTCGTTACAAAGTCCGGTTCTAACGAATTCCACGGGTCTGCGTTCTTCCTCTACAACAGCGACAGCCTGACTGGCTCTGACATTGACGGCGCCAACGTAACTGGCGACGCCTCTTTCGATCGCTATAACTGGGGTGCTGAACTCGGTGGTCCGGTAATTGAAGACAAAATCTTTTTCTATTTCTCGTACGAAGAAACTGACACGTCTGACATTCAGCAAGAAGGTCCGGCAGAAGCAGGTTTCTCAAACGCAAGTAACTTCAGCCTCGCTGAAGTAGAGCGTATTCGTGGCATTCTAACCAGCCAGTATGGCCGTGATCCAGGCGAGATTGTACGCACACTGCCAAACACAAGCGTTCGTTACTTCGGTCGTTTGGACTGGAACATCAACGACAACCACCGTTTGGAAGCAACTTACTCTCGTCTTGAAGAAGATCGTGTACTTGGTGATGACATCAACACTGGTCGCGCGAACTTCACGTTCCAGGACAACTTCCAGCAGCGTGGTTCGGTTTCTGACACATACTCTGTGCGTTTGTTCTCTAACTGGACAGACAACTTCTCCACAGAGCTTCGTGCTTCTCGCAACGATATCAGCGACATCCAGAGCCCAGTGTTCGGTGGTGAAGCGCAAGATACAAACACACCTCGTATCGTTATCCGTAACCTGCCATTTGGTAACGAGTTCTTCGGTGCCGACTTTGCTTCTGGCCCCGGTATTTTCCGTAGCGCGAACCAACTGGATACCGAGATCGATCAGATCAAAGCACGTGGTACCTACGTAACAGGTGATCATGAGATTACCTTCGGTTACGAGCTTGATAGCCTCGATGTGTTTAACCTGTTCATCATCAACGCAACTGGTTCGATCTTCTTCGACAGCATCGATCAACTCGAAACTGGTGTTGCCAGCCAAATTCGCCAGGGTGCTTCCTTCTCCGGAAACCCAAGTGATGCAGCCGCAATTTTCAAACGCGACATTCACACTGTGTATCTGCAGGATGAGTGGGCGGTATCACCAAGCTTCACGTTGACGGCCGGCCTGCGTTACGATTGGTATCAGTCCAACGACGCGCCACTGCCAAACCCATCGTTTAATGAGCGCTACGGTTTCGGCAACGAGCAGGCATTCAACAGCCTTGACGCACTGCAGCCGCGGATTGGTTTCACTTGGGAATTGCCTGAAGACACGTTCGGTGACACTACCCTTACCGGTGGCTTCGCAACCTTCTCTGGCGGTGACCCAACCGTTTGGTTCGGTAACGCATTCCAGAACTTCGGTGGCGTACTTGGCGTTGGTGACACCAACTCAGCTGCGGGTTGTACTGCTGATGACCTGAACGTTCTTGCTGGTGGCACATTCTCAGGCATTCCTGCTTGTGTGACCGCTGCAGCGCAAGCGCAGGCGCAGGAATTCGGCGGTGCAGTTGCTGCAATCGATCCAAACCTGAAGCTTTCTACGCAAAACCGCTTTAGCGTTGGCGTTACGCACTTCACGGCTGATACTGGCATTGACTTCTTCGATGACTGGCAAGTGCAAGTTGACGTGATCTACAGTGATCTCGTGAATGCATTTGACTTCGTTGACCTTTCGCTGACGCAAGTTGGAACGGCACCTGACGGTCGTCCGATCTTCGAACAGATCGACCCACGTCAGCCAGGCTGTAACGCAACATTCCAGGGTGTTCGTCAAGGCTTTGCAGGTGTGACTCCTGAGTGTGTGCGCGGCTTTGAAGCTGGCGATACCTTTGGTGATCTGCGCCCGGACAATGACTTCCAGGACATCCTTCTGACAAATGCTGTTAACGGTGGTGGTCACTCATTCTCTGTTGCGGCTCAGTTCCAGAAAGAGTTTGAAGTATCAGAAACTGGTACCCTCGACTTCCGTGCTGGTTATGCATACACAGACTCAGTAGTTGGTAATGCTGGTGGTTCTTCGACTGCAGGCTCAAACTTTGAAGAAGTTACAACAGCTAACTTCAACAATGTTCCGCTTGGCACGTCTCCAAACAACAACGAACACAACATCACAGTTGGTATGACGTACCGTGAAGAATTCTTTGACGGCTTGGCAACAAGCATCACTGCCTTCTTCCGCGCACGTTCTGGCCGTCCGTTGTCTTACGTGTTTGACGATGCTGCTTCGAACCGCATCTTTGGTGACTCTGATAGTGAAGCACGCAGCCTGCTGTACGTACCAACTGGTCCAAACGATCCACTCGTGAACTTCGACCCAGGCTTTGACACAACTGCATTCTTCAACTTCGTGAATGCAAATGGTCTGGACGAATTCGCTGGTCAGATCATTGAGCGTACAACTGACAGCCAGCCCTGGACTGCAGACATCGATCTGCGCTTCCAGCAAGAGCTGCCAGGTCTTGGCTTCTTTGAAGACGACAAGTTCCTGCTGTTCATCGACTTCGAGAACTTCCTGAACTTCATCGACAGTGGTGCTGGCGTTAAGCGCTTCATCCAGTCTGGTGACGTGGGCGAAGGTATCTCGCTTGTTGAAGCAAGCGGCACGGCTGATGCAAACGGTAACGTTGCAGTGTTCAACTTCAACGACTTCACGGCTCCAAACAACTTTGTTGACGTGGATGACACGCTGTGGCGCATCAACCTCGGTATTCGCTACCAATTCTAAGGGTGGCCTGAGGTAAAACCATTTGACGCCCGGGACTTCCCGGGCGTCTTTTTTTCCAGGATAAACGCCGCTCTCCAATCAGCTTTTGTTGGGCTGGATTAAGTATCCTGACTGTGGCACTAACAGTGCCAACGACATAAACGTAACTGAGGAAACCCGTTTATGAACCGCCCGGCCGACAATGAAGCCAGTCACAAGGCTGCTATCAGGCGCGAGAATGTCAGCAAAATTATGATTGCTGCTGAAAGCGTATTTGCGGAAAAAGGATACAAGGGCGCGAGCGTGGACCTGATCGCTGACCGCGCGAATGTTCCGAAACCAAATGTTTACTATTACTTCGGTAACAAAGAAGAACTGTACCGGCGCGTAATTGAGAATATTTGTTCTATTTGGCTGCATGCCGCTGACAGCTTTGACGGGTCGGATGACCCTGAGGTTGCGATCCGCCGATACGTTGCCGCAAAAATGGATTTGGCGCGTGAAAGACCCAACGGGTCTCGTTTGTGGGCGATTGAAATGGCGTCAGGTGCGCCGTTTTTGCAAGATTATTTGACAAACGAAGTAAAACCTTGGCTCACGAGCCGCGAACAGGTTCTGCAAAAATGGATCGACGAAGGTCGCCTGAAGCCCATGAATACGCGTTACTTCATGTATATGGTTTGGGCTGCAACCCAAAACTACGCGGATTTTGAAGCGCAGATTAATGTCATGAATGACGGTGAACCGCTTTCTGATGAACAATTTGAAGATGCCAAAGCAAGCGTTATCAGTATGATGCTGAAAAGCGCCGGCCTAGAGGGCTAACGCGCTTCAGTAATCACCCGCAGAAGCTTCTTCGCTGCTTTTGCAATCTCGTTTTTCTCTTGCGACGTGCTGGTATCCGATGTGGGGACCAAATATCCATCGTCATAGATAAATTCGAATCTGCCTTGTTCCGTCAATAAGGCAAAACCGTTTGGGTGATCATAATCACAATTTGCTAGTATTTGGGGTGGCTGGGTCTGTTCTGGCCGGCTCAAGAGCCCCATTTCAGTCATTATGAAATCTCGCACCCCTATATGAGACTGTGGCACTGCCGCATGAGGGCTGCCGCCCAAAACCATAAATGGCACCGTTACTTGCTCTTCTGTAAGCCGGCTTGCGTGACCCACAACGCCTTCATCCAGGAATTCCTCACCGTGATCTGAGGTAATTATCACGAGAGTTTCCCGTTGCGCCTCGTTCGCTCCCAATGCGGAGAAAATCACAGCCAGTTCGGTATCAAGGGCAGTTATGGCCATTTTATAGCGTTCCAGATTTGTAGCACCCGGCCGGGCACGTCCCTCATGGTAGGGATAATGCGTACCCTGATAAAACGCCAAATGAAGTTGCGGCTTTTCTTTGTGACGCCACGTTTCAATTTTCTTCACGGTACTTCGTGTTACATGCTGGTCCGTTTCATAATTATCTTCACCATTGGCAACCACTCTCTCCGCGTCCGCCGGCAATATCATGTCAGACAAATTATACCAGTCCATGGCGACAGATTCTGCGGTGGATACCTCAAACCCGACCGCGCTCAGCGTGGGCAGTAATCCGACCGGTTCGGTGAGGCGACGACTACGACCGTATCCCGTGGCGAGTTTCCCCGTAAACAGGGAGTACATCGAAAAGTGCGTACAGTTTGATACGCTGGAGTGACCCAGGGAAAGGTAACCGCTCGCCCCGGCGCGCATGAAATGCGGCGCAATTTCGGGGCTCTCGACAAGGTCTTTTGCACGCCAACTGTCGGCTACGATCAGTAATATGTTCGGCGCATTGTTCAAATCTATCGAAGGTATCTGGTCGGAAGTGTTTGCTATGGGTTGTTTATCGTCCTGTGGGTGCGCAATGGAGAAAGGGTTGTCGCCCCTTGGGCCAAAGACATATCCCAAAAGCTTGTTGGATCTGTATGGGTGTGGTGCCCAAAAGAAAGGCAATGTTCTGCGGGTCTCTAAAATGTGCGCTGCGCCGTCAAAATAAGCGACGGTGTATACCCATTGAGCCGTCACGAATACTCCGGCTGCTGCCGCGAGAACCAGGGCTGGTCTTACGGAGATCAACCAAGCGTGGGTCTTTCTGCCTGTCCAAATAACAGCCGCAAGGACAGCAATAACAACAAGCAGCGCATATTCACCCGAGAAGCCAATCTGGGTGTCCGTGTCAGGTTGAAGAAGCAAACTTATAAGGAACCAATTGACGTGCAGGGCTGTAAAATACTGTACCGCCAGTTCTGCGATCAGCAACAGAGCGATGAACCCCAGTAGAGCATCTGCGAATACCGAGTGGAGCCTGCGGACCAGGATGGAAACCAAGATAAAACCTAGCACCAAAAACAGGCCATGCAGCAGGGACAATACGAACCCGCCCTCAGACATCGACGCCCTGAGGCAGGAGGCGGCGATTAAGAGAGTGACAAGTAAGGTGTCAAACCATCGGACCTGCCAGGGTTTGGGCCACTCCTCGCTCAATAGCTACTCCTTGTTCGCGTTGTTCAGTTCCGCCGCCACTTTAATATCTGCTGGCAGTTTCTGCCCGGCCGCCCAGAACAAATAGCCTTTGATCAAAGCAACGCAGCCGCCAATTGTTAAGGCAATGCGTAAACCGTCCTCGCCGTTCAAATTTGTGAAAAAGTCACTAATCATACCGACAATTACCGGCCCGCCACCAAGGCCAATCATGTTCAAAACAAAAAACAGGATAGCCGAAGTCATCGCACGCATGCGTGGATCCACCAACCTGTGGGCCACCGCGATGGACGGTGCCAGATAAAGCGTTCCCAATACTGCGACGAAAAAATACACCCAAAGCATCATCGGAGTGTTGTCGGTGTTAAACACATAGATGGCGAGTGGCACAGCAGTTACCGCTGTTAAGCCAGGCAACCATAGATACCATCGCGGGTCTCTGTCTCCAATTTTGTCGGTCAGGTAACCACCGAGGAACGTGCCGATGATACCGCCACCTCCGCCCGTAATGGCTAACAAAAAACCAATTTCGCTAAGCGGAACCTCGTGATAGCGCACCATATAGCTTGGCATGAAGTTGCTGGTGCCGTAGCTCACAAAAGCCGACATGCCGCAACCAATGGCAAAAAACGGGAAGGATTTTAGTTTCATCAAGCGACCCATTGTGTCGCCAAACGAGGGTGCGTCAACGGCTTTAGTAGGCTGAGTTCGAGCAGGCTCGCGAACCGTGAGGAACAATATTAAGGCCAAAATAATCCCCGGTGCGCCGACAATGAAGAATGTTTGGCGCCAGCCAAAGGTTTCGCCAAAATATCCGCCCGCCGAAAAGCCAACCAATACACCCAGATACAGTCCTGCTGAGTATATGGCCAGGGCCGTTGCACGCTTCTTTTCCGAAAACATATCAGAAATCATGGAATGTGCTGGCGGGCTGCCGCCTGCCTCACCTACACCAACCCCCATGCGTGCCAACAAAAGCTGAATGTAGTTTTGAGTGTAACCACAAACTACTGTCATCGCGCTCCAGGCGGTGAGGGCGATGGCAATGATGTTTCGCCTGTTACTTCTGTCGGCCAGCCGGGCAATTGGAATACCCAAAACCGTGTAGAAGAAGGCGAAGGCAATACCTGAAAGAAGACCGAGCTGAGTGTCGCTCAGGTCCAAGTCAGCTTTAATAAGCGGTTGTAGTATCACCAAAATCTGGCGATCGATGAAATTGAAAACATATACGATGGTAAGGATGGCAAGCGTGTAATACTTTGCGCTTTGACTCATTTCCATTGATGCGGCGGGCTTGCTGCTGTCGCTCATAACTCTCCCCGGGTTCAGTTTTGGTCCCTCTCCCCAGGGACATTTAAAACGATAGAGTGCCAAGCGCCAATTACAAGGGAATTGCGTATCAATTGCGGGTGATTAGTCATGCTTTGGGTGTTTTAAAAACAACTGTTTCAATCTTGTGGCTCGTCTCTGAGCGGCAGAAGGTGCCTGACCGTGATGGTGCGAGTTCCAACGCCTCCAGCGAAATTGGACCAACTCCACAAAGTATGTTTACATTTGTTCCTTACACAAATGGGGGGTGTATATCGAGGGAGCGTATGTGGCGCGCAATATTGTCTAACGTCAGGTCAACTTTTTGGATCAGTCTGGTGCTTTTGGCCATTCTGGCGGCATTCAGCTTCTATAGTAATGGCTTTGACGGAGGCATCGAGGAACTTCAATCCGTGTCGGATATGCTCATCTTTGGGCCATTGGTCATATTTGGCCTGCTGACGATGCAAGACCTTAGAGAATGGGGCTTCCGCCTTGGGGACCGGTCTTCCAAGCGGGGAATGGATAAAGTTAGTGCGGCTACGGCTAAACTGACAAAGTCCTCTGCGAAGAAATACGCTGCCTTGCTGAAAAACCCTGTTTTTTCCCAAGAAGAGGCCGCAAAGCTGAGGTCCACAGTTTCACCTAATGCGGAAAAAATCCTCAGAGACCTTGCTGCGGGCGATGCCGAAGAAGTTTTGATTCCAACTTACATCTATCGCATGGGCCTGCCAGGTGATTTTGCCATGATGGAGCGACCGTCAGAAATGCTGACGTGCGCCAAAGTTGTCGGCAATTCAGTTCAATTTTATGACTGTGAAAAATCAACATACAAAGATGGGAAAAAGATTGGCAAACAGATTGCCGAAATACCTGTTGGTGCAATTCTTGGCTTGCGAGTGCTGGACCTGGCCAGCGATCGTGTCGCCCGTAAAATCGGCGCTTTTGTTGTCGATCGTTTGATCAATAAATTTACAATGACAGCAGTGGGTGTGCGGGCGGAAAAAACCAACGTGAACGCGGCGTTATTTACCATGAGTTACGTCGACGAAAACGGCGTGGTGATGGAGGCCGAATTCTTCTTTCCCTCGAACTGCAAAGTAGGTGACACGGCACGCAAGTCACTATTCCGGCTAAGCCAGGGTTTAGATGTTGCGAGAATAGGAGGCAGTGAACTCAGTGATGCACTTAGCTGGGTTGGCCTCAACGATGATATGTCCAATGACGCATACGGTGAAGTTGCAGACTCGTTGCAGGAAGGCATGTATGACGTGTCCGCAATGATCAGGTGGGCAAACCTGTTGCAGGGCTCCGACCAGGCAGTTGGTACCGCTAAAGTGTCAGCCGACATGTTTGCCTCCATTGTTCTGGACAAAAGCATCACGCTAAAGGTCATGAGCGATGAGGATTTGGCAGATAATGAGATCGAAAACGACAATATTGTCCAGGCCTTGACCGGTAATGAGGCGCGGAAGGCACTTAATGGCATACGTGTTGATACGAAAACTGCCTCAAAAGCCGCGGTCGCGAAAAAGTCCCGCGATCCGGAACAAAAAAAAGAACTAGAGAAGAAATTCTGGAAGCCGGAAGTAGACACCTACAAACCTGATTTTGATACAGTCCAGTTTTTTGTTTCGCTGCTAATTACCTTCTTTATTGGTTTTCCTCATGTGTTTTTGATGCAGTTCCTGAAGTTTTTTCTGACAACAATTTTATACACGATTCCGCTTATGATCGGCATGCCTATGATAGAGGCAGCCAGTGGAGGCAATGAAACTGCATTGATGGCAATGGGGCTCTACATGCTGCTTGCATTGATATACATTCCTTCGATCCATGCCTTCAATTCCGGTTTTGGCTCGAGTGGCATCGATCGCGATTTGAACGGCTATTATAGAAATTGGTTCTTGAAATTGTTGGAGTTGTTGATGCTGGGCGCTGCTGGCACGGCACTCTATATTGCTTATGGAGAGCAGCTTTTTGCCACTCTCCAATAATTAGATTGGTTAACCGAGCATGGCACCCAGCATCCACTGAGCTTTTTCATGAACAGTTAGTCGGTCGGTCAACAGGCCAGCCGTTACATCGTCGGCGGCGTCAGCGGCCTTAGCAATCAGCGGGCGAATTCGGTTGGCCAGCTGCTCGTGCCCGGTTTGCAGTGCCTTGACCATAACTTCTGCAGCTGCGTTTTCATCACCGTCAGCGATTGAGCCCGTATCCATATACTGTTGCATTGTTGCTGGTGCTTTATGCCCGAGCGAGCGAATGCGTTCCGCGATTTCGTCAATAGCTGGGGCTAGCTCTAAATACTGCTCCTCCGTAAGCGCGTGGACGGGCTGAAACAACGGGCCAGTCACGTTCCAGTGTACATTCAATGTGGCGACATAAAGCTGAAACGTTTCCGAGAGGAAAGGCTTGAGTGATTGGGCAATTTCATCTTTTTGAGACTGTATAAATTCGTTTGGCATGGCGTCCTCCTGTTGAACATGATCCAAATATAGGAACGACCAATAAATCTATCCAATAATATTAAATCATTATATTAATAGATAAAAACGATTATTCATGAAAGTGATTGTTGTTCCTTACGCCACAGATACCAACTGTAAATGACAGGTATTAGCGCGGTTGGAAAAATAACGGCAATCATGACGGGGCCCATAAGTTCTGGCGCCACCACAAAGGGAGCCACAGTCATCACAGCGCCTGCGAAAACAAAGAGTTTGCCGCCAATACGGTGAGTTTTCTGCCAAACTGTTTCGCTTGAAAGCGTCCATGGTGTGCGAATGCCGATGAAAAAACTGGATTTCAGTTTGCCGAAATAGTTGCCGGTAACCATCAGAATAATGCCGACACCAGCAAATATTATGTTCGTTCCTAAAAATCCAAACTCAAAGGCTTGATCAATGATAATGGCCTGTACAACCAAGAGTAAGCCCGTGACCGCATTGATCACAGCACTGATGGCTTTTTTTGATTTTTCGAGATTTGCGGCGCGGGGTTCAAGAATTTTCAGAGAACTAAATACAGCCAACATTATGGTCTGGATAAATGGCATCATAAAGAAGGCGACTAGGGGAGTGCTGAAGCCATCTGCATTTCCTTGACTGTCCCAATGCGTTGCGATTTGAGCGGCAGAGTCTGAATTGCTGTAAGCAACGATGCCGATTACCACTGTCAATAGAAGCAGAATCCACGCTGTTCTAAACTGGAGCGTCACTTTCACCTTTTGTCTCCTTTTCCTCGTTGGACAGCAACCCAACTACAGCAGCCAGTACATCTTCTACGACACTGGTATTTAGGCTGTAGGTGATTGTCGTGCCGTTTCGTTCAGTTGTTACCAAGTCGGCGCTTTTAAGCACATTGAAGTGCCCCGAAAGCGTTGACTTTCCAACAGCAAGTTGGTCGGCGATATCTCCCGCTGTCATGTCCCGGGCTTTTAGTAACGACAGAATTTGCCGCCGCGTGGGGGACGAAAGGGCATTGAATACGTCGGACATTTTTATCCTTAATTCTGTATTTCGCTAATAACCGAAATAAGGATTGCCGATGCTGATGTCAAGGGGTGCTATAGAGATTTCAGGAAGACAGCGCCTGCTGCAATCAGCGTAATTCCAAAAATGCGCAATACGCTTAGGCGTTCCTTTAGCAAAAGTGCGCCGATAACGGCGGCAAAAAGAATACTGGTTTCTCTCAGGGCCGCGATTTCGGCCAGGCTGCCATATCGGAAAGCAAACAGTGCGAGCGAATACCCCGCATATGCAACCAGGGTCATGGCGAGGGCGCGCGGCGCGGAGATTTTCATCCGGCCAGTGAAAGCTCGGCCGTGAGTTCTGTAGAGAAGCGTCATCATGGGTGGCATGATTATTATGTTTGACCAAAACAGAAAGGTAAGCGGTGACATGTGCTTGACGGCCGTACCGTCGATGGAGGTATAAACCCCGATCAGCAACCCCACGAGGCAGGCCCAGAAAATTGCATTTATTGGTGGTGCATGGAAATGCCCAGCACTGGCAAAGCCTGCAACTACCGCACCGGTTATGATGACCAGGATGGCTACTACCTGCGGGGCTCCCAGGGGCTCGTTCAATATGAGAAGCGCAGCAACAGTGACAACAAGGGGGCCAAGCCCACGAGAGATGGGATATACTAGCGAATAGTCGGCGCTCCCCATCATTCGCGCCAGGCTAAGCTGATATCCCAAATGTACCAGGACTGAAACACCTATCCAGATCCAGTCATTACCAACGGGGAGGGGTACAAAAAACAAAGCCGGGACAGAAACGAGGGCGCCTGAAACATTAAGCACACCAATCATCGCTTCGCGATCAGTGCCCGATTTAAGGATAGCATTCCAGCTTGCATGCAACAGCGCTGATACGAGAATCAACGCTGTTGCCAAAGATGCTTCTGGCACGAGATTGCTACTTCAATTTAGAGCAAGCGTCCTGGATGCGGCTACAAGCTTCTGTTAGCGCTTCGGTGGAGGTCGCATAGGACACGCGGAAATGGGGGCTAAGTCCAAAAGCTTCACCGTGTACCGCAGCCACGCCATAGTCTTCCAGCATATAGGTCACGAAGTCTTCGTCGGTATTGATCACTTTGCCACCTGGTGTGCTTTTGCCGATGCAGCCAGCGATGGACGGGTACACATAGAATGCGCCTTCCGGCATAGGGCAGCTTATGCCTTCCGCGGCATTTAGCATGTCAACCACCAGG
The DNA here is from genome assembly GCA_963921265.3 of Kordiimonas sp. Classification (GTDB taxonomy): domain Bacteria; phylum Pseudomonadota; class Alphaproteobacteria; order Sphingomonadales; family Kordiimonadaceae; genus Kordiimonas. Next base: position 984,948 of record OZ001196.2, on the reverse strand, counting down.
TCCCGGCGGCCCTGGAAAACCGAGGCACGCTCCGCCAAAAAGTCCTGCGTGCCGGTAAGGGCCGCCACCGTGGCTGCCTGGCTGATAGAGCAAGGGTTTGAGGTGCTCTGGGACTGAACTTTAGCCATCGCCTTAATAAGTTTTGCATCGCCGCCGGCGTATCCAATGCGCCAACCTGTCATGGCGTAGGCTTTGGCGACACCGTTCATCGTTAGCACACGATCAGCAATTTCAGGCACGACCTGCGCAAAAGTTTTGAAGGTAAAGCCTTCGTAGGCCACGTGCTCGTATATATCGTCAGCGAAAACCCAAACATTCGGATGGCGCATGAGCACTTCACCAAGTGCTCTAGTCTCAGCTTCAGTGTATGCGGCTCCAGAGGGATTGGAGGGCGAGTTGAAAATCAGCCATTTCGTTTTTGGTGTTATGGCGGCTTCAAGCATTTCCGGGGTCATTTTGAAGCCAGTTTCGATGCTGGCATTAACAAAAACAGGCGTGCCGCCAGCCAGAAGGGTAATGTCCGGATAACTAACCCAATAAGGCGTCGGGATGATGACTTCATCACCGGGGTTTAGCGTTGCCATCATCGCGTTATAGATGGTGTGCTTTCCACCGCTGTTAACAGTAATTTGGCTGGCGTCAAACGTCAGGCCATTTTCCCGCTTGAACTTTTCAATCACGGCAGCTTTACATGCTGGCGTGCCATCTACTTTGGTATATTTGGTGTCGCCGGCGCGGATGGCTTCAATAGCCGCATCCTTAATGTGATCAGGAGTATCGAAATCAGGCTCTCCAGCGCCAAGACCGATGACGTCTTTGCCTGCAGCTTTCAATTCTGCGGCTTTGGCTGTAACGGCCATAGTTGGAGAGGGTTTAATGCGATCAAGGCTGTTGGATAGAAAGCTCATGGGGAGTGTCCTGCAAAGAATGTGATAACAGCAAAATAGGCGAGAACTTTAGGCCTGTGTGTGATCCATATCAATCCCTGCGCGAAGCAAAAAAGCATCTATTTTCAAGAATTCCAAAAGAAAAGGCATGCTGACCGTCTGGGGAGAGAGAACCGTTAGATCAGCATGCCATCTGTGCAGCCCGATAATGGGAGGTCGGGCTTGGGAAGATACTTAAATCAGTCGTAATGTTTCGTTAGGCCGCCTCCTTAAAAGCTCGCCGACAACATGCCAATCACACCAGCATCACCTGAGCTGGATCCTGAATTGGCTGTGTCGATGTAGTTGACTGAGAGAGAGAACTGTTGAAACGAATAGTTGAGCCCCAAAAGCCAGTCCCACTTTTCGTTTCCAAAGGCACCATCCTCATATGCGATGTTGCCTGACACTGACCATGGCGTTTCGCCAATGGTTGTGCTGGTACTAAGGTACAAATAAATGTTGTCTTGGTTGCCTGTGCCGTCCTGATCGAATGCATAGTTGGCACCCACGGTCCAACTAACATCATCCAAAGAACCACCGACAGATCCATAGACCTCGTAATAGTCTGTGTTATCTGTCGCACCAGGATATGTATAAGCGAGAAAGCCGATGTTGGTGTTCAGCCCCTCAATAGTGGTTGAGTATCCGCCAAATAAGTCCAGTTCCAGCTCTGATCCGTTGTATTGGGAGATAGAAGACCCCCACGTGCCAACGTAAAAGCCGCTTGAGTGATTTGCATTAAATCCGCCTTGAAAGGCAGTGTCTTTGTCAGACAAAGACAGGCCTCGGAAACGATAGTCGGTAACGATTGCGGCATTTGCACTTAAAGAAAATGGATTATCTTGAGCGGACAGGCTTGGAGCCGCCCCAATGGCGCCAAGCAGAGCGCAGCCGAATAATAAGCTGCTTCTTATCCCCCTTGAACTAAATGTATTCACGTGTTCCTCCAGAAATAGTCTTTTTTTATTGCCTGCGCCCTTAAAATAGCAAGCGCTGTGCCAGACTCTGGAGAAAAATAAGTGTATGAAAAATATAGACTTTATTTTTGATGGTTAGTTATTGGTCAATAAAGCTGCACTATTAATGATTAACAAATAATCAGTGATTAATAAATGTGCAAACAAATTAATGATATCCATCAATTTGTAATTGTGTAGCTGTAGTTTTTGACTAAGCCTGACAACTATAACGCTTGGCCCTCACGTTTCAAAAGTTCTTCCAGCAACTCTCGTCCAATGATTCCATTGCTGTCGCCGCCACCATAAACAGTTGCTCCTGAAGAAAAGCTGGTCCCGAAATTGATTGCTGCTGTCACTGTTTGGGCCGTGCCCGACAGTAGTTCGCGCTCAGTCAAACTGCCGAGCGGGTGAATAAACACGCTCCACACCAGATTTTGCGCTATGGCATAACGGGCATCCAATGCTGCATCGAAGTTGGCCTGAAGCATGCGCTCATAAAGTTCAACCGGTAGCGTCCCGGTTTGGGCAATCGGGCTCATAACTCGCATCCTGTCAGCCGCAGGGTCTGCGACCACATAAACCACCCGCCCCGCCAATTGAAACTGCCACATGTTTTCTTCTCTTGTGACTTCAGGGTTTATTTTCAGGATCAAGGCATTCAGTTTTTCCAAATCCATCGTGGTTGGAGCGGTTTCCCGGGAAGGCGACTGTTCATTTGGCTGGTGTTCTTCTTGCGCGATGCTTGCGATGCTGAAAACAGCTGCAAGCGCGGCGACTATAAAACTAGTGCTGAGAGTTTTCACCCGTGACTCCTGTTTGATTTCAGTTCATTGAGCCTGAGGTTTTGACGCCAGTAAATTGACGCTGCTTCAATTCCTTGTGAAACGCTGGTTTCCCCCTATTGGCAAGGTATTTCGGCTTGAAAACAAACCATGAACAACTATAGTGGCGAAAGCGAATTGGAGTGCTTTTTATGCCCTTGCCGGAACAGTCAGAACAGACAGCAGCTCAACCCTTTGTGCCACACCGCCCGGCAAGACCCGAAAAGTCCGAAGGCGGTGTGAAGTTTGAAGTTGTTTCGGAATTCAAACCATCTGGCGACCAGCCAACTGCAATTGCTGAGCTTGTGGACGGCATCAAAGGCCAAGAGCAGGACCAAGTGTTGTTGGGCGTGACTGGATCTGGCAAGACCTACACAATGGCGAAGGTTATCGAGGCGACACAACGCCCGGCACTTATAATGGCGCCAAACAAGACGTTGGCGGCCCAATTGTACGGCGAATTCAAGACCTTTTTCCCAAACAATTCGGTCGAGTATTTTGTTTCCTACTATGACTATTATCAGCCGGAAGCCTACGTGCCCCGGACCGACACATTTGTCGAGAAAGAGGCCTCGATCAACGAGCAGATCGACCGCATGCGGCACTCAGCGACCCGCGCTATCCTTGAACGCGATGATGTGATCATCGTCGCATCCGTGTCTTGCATTTATGGTATTGGCAGTGTGGAGACTTATACGGCGATGACCTTTGCACTCAGGGCAGGGCAAGAAGTAGATAACCGTGAACTTCTGCGCCGCCTGGTCTCTATGCAGTACAGCCGAAATGATCAGGCTTTTCAGCGGGGCACCTTCAGGGTGCGCGGCGACGTTATAGACATTTTCCCTAGCCACCTTGAGGATCGAGCGTGGCGTCTGATGATGTTTGGCGATGAAATAGAAGAAATAGTCGAATTTGATCCGCTTACTGGTGAAAAAATCCGTAGCCTTGAAAGCGTAAAGGTCTACGCCAACAGCCACTATGTCACACCTCGCCCCACACTCGATCAGGCGGTCAAAAAGATCAAACATGAGCTAAACGGGCGATTGAAAGAGTATGAAGAAATGAACCGCATACTCGAGTTACAGCGCCTTGAGCAACGCACAACATTTGACCTAGAAATGTTGGAGGCCACGGGCTCCTGTGCAGGTATTGAAAACTACTCCCGGTATCTTACAGGGCGCAATCCCGGAGAGCCGCCGCCAACACTGTTTGAGTATATTCCTGAAAACGCGCTTTTGTTTGTGGATGAAAGCCATGTTTCGGTGAACCAAGTGGGCGGCATGAGCCGCGGCGACTTCAAACGTAAGTCAACGCTTGCAGACTATGGCTTCCGTCTTCCTAGTTGCATCGACAATCGCCCTTTAAAATTCGAAGAGTGGAATGGCATGCGGCCGCAGACAGTTTATGTGTCTGCTACCCCGGGGGATTGGGAGCTCGAGCAAACTGGCGGCGTGTTTGCTGAACAGGTGATCCGTCCCACCGGACTGGTGGATCCTGTCATTGATATCAGGCCCGTTGAAAGCCAGGTCGACGACTTGATGCATGAGGCCCACGCAATGGCTGAAAAGGGCATGCGCGTGTTGGTGACCACGTTGACCAAGCGTATGGCTGAGGACCTGACCGAGTATTTGCATGAAAACGGTGTGAAGGTTCGTTACATGCACTCCGATATCGACACACTCGAACGGATCGAAATCATTAGAGACCTGCGTCTTGGTGCCTTCGACGTTTTGGTTGGCATTAACCTGCTGCGTGAAGGGCTGGACATTCCAGAGTGTGGCCTGGTGGCGATTTTGGACGCTGACAAGGAAGGCTTCCTGCGTTCTGAAAGGTCGTTGGTGCAAACCATCGGACGCGCTGCACGAAACGCGGAGGGCCGGGTAATCCTGTACGCTGATACCATCACGGGTTCCATGCGGAAGGCAATTGATGAAACAAACCGCCGACGTGAAAAGCAGATGGCGTACAATGAAGCCAATGGCATCACGCCCAAAACGGTTGCCAAGAATGTTGGAGACATAATCGAACATGTGGCATCTGGTGATCATGTCACAGTCGGCATTGGCGAAGATGCCAAGCATTTGGTTGGCTCAAACCTCAAGAAACACCTCGAAAGCCTTAACAAAAAAATGCGCGAGGCCGCTGAAAACCTTGAATTTGAGGAAGCGGCAAGGTTGCGCGACGAAATTCGTAAGCTTGAGGCGGGGGAGCTGGGTATTGAAGACCAACGCGTGCACCCCAAAGGCCGCGCAACGGGTGGTCGGCCAGGAACGCGTACAAAAAAAGCAAAAAGCCACAAGAAGATGTATTGATTGGAAACGGATTGAACAGTGGGTGTTGAAACGAAAACAATAAGCTCGCTTCTTGAAAAATGGGTTCGTCAAGCGATCGCTAACAGTCAATCAGTGCCCCTTCTTGGTCTTAGCGGTTCACAGGGCATTGGGAAAACAACGGCTTTGAACGAGCTGCAGAAAAACACAGACCAGAAAGTTGCGTTGCTTTCGCTTGATGATTTCTATTTAACAAAATCGGAACGCGAATACATGGGCGAAACGGTCCACCCTTTGTGCGTCACCCGAGGTGCTCCGGGCACCCATGACATTGGTCTTTTGTCCAGAATTATTGAGCAGCTGAAAGCAGCAGGCAGTTCAGACGTTACCCGGTGGTCTGAATTCGACAAAGTGAGGGACGATAGAAGTCCTAATGTTAATGAGTTCACTGGAAAGCCTGATGCAATTCTGCTGGAGGGCTGGCTTGTTGGCGCTTTGCCTGACTTGGAAGCGGGCAACCAAATTGGCATCAATTCTCTGGAGCAGATTGAAGACCCAGACGGCGTTTGGCGCGCCTGGCAGGAGGCGTCGCTGGTTGAAAGCTACACACCCCTGTGGCGGCAGTTTGATGATTTTTTCTACTTATGTGCGCCGAGTTTTGACACCGTTTTCGGGTGGCGGTGTGAACAAGAGGAAACGACATTGGGTCTCAATAAGGGAACATTGCCACAAGACCGCCGCACATGGGTTGAGCGTTTTATACAGCACTATGAGCGCATCACGTGCCGCATATTGGCTGGTCAGCGGATGCCAGGTTCGGAAATCTCGGTAGATGAAAAGCGTTCGGTCGTGATTTCCAGAGAATCCTGAAATTCAATAACCAGCTGCTCACCATTTCTTGAAGCTGATGTTAGCTGACAGCTAGGTCTGGCTCCTATACCCGTTTTGTCCAGATTGGTACAAAACTCTTATTTTAGGGTATCGGGGGGCACTCATGATGCAATTCATCAGAAATGTTCGTATTCAGAACCGTTTGTTTACGGGGTTCGGCTTGGTTGTCGCCCTGATTGTTGTTTTGACAATCATTGGAACCAATGATGTAGGCCAGATTGACACAAAGCTGACTGTAATCAACGATTTGAATACAGTGAAACAGCGATATGCCATTAACTTTAGGGGCAGCGTTCACGATCGGGCGATTGCTGTACGCGACCTAGTGCTCTTAACGGATCCAGCTGAGCTTCAAAAGTCGCGACAGGAAATTATTGATCTCACGAAGATGTACGCAGAATCCGCCGCTGGCATGGCAGACATATTCTCTCAGCCCGAAAATGTTGACGGGGATGAGCGCCGTATTTTGAGATCGATTGAAGAGATTGAAGAAGAGACCTTGCCGCAGATAGAAGGCATAATTGCCTCGCTGGATGCAGGAGATCAAGAGACAGCTTTAGCCGTCCTAATCAATCAGGCGCGTCCGAATTTCACGACTTGGCTGGCGAGAATAAACCAATTCATTGATTTGGAAGAAGCCAAAAACAATCAACTGACAAGCCAAACGCGCACAATTGCTGCAAATTTCCAGTCTCAGATGTTGGTCTTCACAGGGATCGCGCTGGTCATGAGCATCCTGGTTGCTGCATGGGCTGTTTCGGGTGTTAGGCCCTTGAAGCGACTGTCGGATGTTGTTCTTCAGTTGTCGGAAGGCAACCTTGAGGTTGAAGTGCCCAACTCTGGTGCCAGGGATGAGGTTGGCATGATCAGCGGTGCCGTGCTCGTCTTCAGGGACAATGCCATTGAAGCCAAGCGGTTGGAGTTGGAAGCTGCCGAGCGAAAGGACAGGGAAAGGGCGGCTGAGGAGGCGAGAAAAGAACAGGCATTGCGGGACGAGGCTGAGCGAAAGCAGGCAGAGGAAGCGGCGATAGAGGAAGCACGTCGATCCCGCCGTACTGAGATGTTAGCGCTTGCAGATCAGTTTGAGGCATCGGTCATGGGCCTTGTCGAAGACCTATCCGATGCGGCCAATGAAATGGAACAAGCAGCTGAACAGATGTCGCAAGCGCTTGAAAAGACCATGGCAGACGCAGAGCAGGTGGAAAGCCGGTCAACCAATGCAAATGAAAACGCAATGCAGGTTGCAGAGAGTGCAAACGAGCTCGCCCGATCCGTTCGGTCGGTTTCACAACAGACTTTGCAGTCCGCGTCAGCGGCAAAGGCAGCCGTGGTTGAAACAAAATCGGCGGGATCTGACATCGCGCAGCTATCAGAAGCCGCACGTAGTATCGGGGATGTTGTTAACCTCATCACGGATATTGCAGAGCAAACAAATTTGCTGGCTCTGAACGCCACGATTGAAGCGGCGCGAGCTGGAGAGGCAGGTCGTGGCTTCGCTGTAGTTGCCAGTGAAGTGAAGTCGCTCGCCAGCCAGACAGCGGGCGCAACGCAGCGTATTAGCGAACAAGTCGGCGGCATGCAGGCGGCAACCCAGAAAGCAGTGAATGCTGTCGACAGCATTCAGGGACGGATATCTGAAATCGGCCAAAGCGCAGATGATATCGCGGTCGCTGTTGAAGAGCAGGACGCATCAACCGGCAGCATTGCATCGAACATCGAGATGGTTTCAAGCGGCACAAACGCTGTGACTGAGACAATTGTGGGGGTTAGTGGCAGTGCACGCCAGTCCAGCCGAGATGCGCAAATCGTGCTGACGTCTGCCAGTTCACTGCGGGAAAAGGCTTCCAGCTTACGAGACAATGTTCAAGCATTCGTACACACAGTACGGAACGCATAATGGCACTTTGAGGCGACCGCCAACCAGTTAAGAAGCAACGATATTGCTTCTGCGCTCCATCAAAACAATGTTCTTCCAAATTCCATCAAGCGCGCCCAATCGCTCTCGCACGCCAACAAGGCGGAAGCCGCATTTCTCGTGCAGAATGATGGACCCAGTATTTTCTTCGAATATCCCTGCCTGAAGTGTCCAGATGCCTAACTGTTCTGACGTTGATACAAGCTCGTTGAGCAATGTTTTTCCAATGCCTTGGCCGCGTGCGTTGCCACCGACATAAACGCTGACCTCAGCGACACCCGCGTAGGCGCACCGGTCGGACACTGGCCACAAAATGGCCCAGCCGCCGAGCGAGTCATCTGCAATCTCCGCAACAATTGCTGAGCCCTCCAGGCTTTCGCTCTGCCATTTTTCCTGTGCTTTCGGCTGCGTTTCGAATGTGGCTAGTTTGGTGGCGATGCCTTCCGCATAAATGCGTTCAACTTCGGGCCAGTCTGTCGGGTTATATGGTCGAATTTTCATAGCGTTTTTGATCCTCATGACCAGCATATGCATCAAGCTTTTTTTCGGCAAGCATGATCAACCAATTACAGAATGTGGATTGTAACTATGCAGATTTTTTGCTTGGTCTGAAAACTGTGTGCGCTTTAAATGCGGGCACAGAAACTACCGCGAGGAAAAACTCATGAATACTGCGTTGATTGCTCCTGTTTTGGCCCAGGTTGGCCTCAGCCTTGTCACTCTTTTGGTATTGTATCTTTACCGAATTCCGGCCCTTGCTGTCGCGAAGCCTTCCAACGAAATTTTGCAAGATCCTAGATCGCTCGACAAATTACCCAAGCAGGCGCGATTTGCCGGCCAAAACTATAACCATCAGTTTGAAGCCCCGGTTTTGTTTTATGTTTTGTGCGGTGTTGCTATCGTTGCTGGACTGGGTAATGAGACAACCCAGATGCTTGCCTGGGCCTATGTCGGTCTGCGTGTTCTGCATTCGATTGTGCATGTTACCTATAACAAAGTGATGCACAGGTTCGCCGTGTTTTCTCTCAGCTCCTTAGTCCTGATCTGGTTGTTTGTGGATGTGACGCGTCTCTATTTGGCGACGCAATAGCCTAAAATTTTGAAGTGCCATGTGGGCTGTCGGTTCTTCTTAAAAATCGGCGGATGAAGGCGGGCATATGCGGTGTGATGCTGCGGATCTTCGCGTTCATTTTTGGAAAGCGGGGCCGAGTTCGTTTTACCCAGCGCAGAACAAGGGGATTAATCGCCATTACGGTCAGGCCAACTACCATAAGAACCAAACCTGTAGGTAAGGGTAGTGGAAATGTTACAAAGCCAATGGCAAAAATGATCAAGCCAACAGGCAGAGCAGCCCACCGCAGCAAATATTTCAGCGTTTTTGGCACCTAATGTCCTTTATCTTATGCAGCACAAGAATATCGATTTATTGTGACCATATATTGTCAGGAGATTTCCTGTACGACCTTTGCCATGATGTGGCTTTAAGTTAAAAGAGGTGCTCGCGAAAAAGCATTGCATCACAGCGACAGGAGGAACCTATGGCCGATTTTTTTGATCATATAACGGAAAAACATGCCGAATTTATTGCAGAACAACCCATGTTTTTCACGGCGACGGCTTGTGAAACAGGCCGTATTAACCTGAGCCCAAAAGGCAACGATAGTTTTCGGGTTTTGTCTCCCAACCTGTGTGGGTATCTGGACATGGGTGGCAGTGGCAATGAAACCGCGGCACATATCAAGCACGATGGCCGTTTGACGATTATGTTCAATAGCTTCAGCCGCAATGCTCTAATTTATCGTCTTTATGGTAGAGGCCGTGTCGTGCGCCCGCATCACAATGAATTTGACGACCTTAGGGCCCAGTTCCCCAAGGGTATCCTTGCGCGGCAGATTATCTTGCTTGAAGTGGAAAGTACGCAGACCAGTTGTGGTTACGCGGTTCCTATAGCGGAAAACATGAAAGATCGTGACACGCTGCAGAAGTGGGTTGAGAGCAAGGGCGAAGAAAAAATATTGGAATACCAACAACAGCATAATGTTGTTCCCATCGACGGTTTCGACACGGGCCTGAACGACTGAATTCATGCAAAATCCGCAATCAGACTTGGATAAATTGGTGGCAATCCGTTCAGGTTTGGACGGACAGCAAGCCCAATTGCTCAAGCTGAACTTGGAAGGGCAGGGTGTGCCCGCATTCTTGGCAAATGAGCATGTGGGCTCGATGAACTTTGTGAGTAATACAGACTTGTTTGTTAAGGCCAAGGATTGGCGAGTTGCCGAGCAAGCCTTATCAAAAATTGAGCTCATGCCAATGAGCTCTCCCAGTCTGGACTCTGATGGGGAAGTGCGCAGCTGTCCTCATTGCGGCTCGCACCGGGTGCACGCATTTGTTGGTGAAGTGCCCTCTGCAATTCCTTTTGTTCGATATAGAGCCGACCCTGAAGATCAATGGTTCCATTGTCTGGAGTGCGGCAGCTATCACCAGGCCATACGCAAGCGGTTTGCCGGATTGCCCATTGCGCTGGCGTGGAGTGCCTTCATGGGCACTCTCGTCCTGGCTATTATATTTTTGATTAACTGGCTGAAGTATCTATAGGTTTTCACTTATTGGCAGGTTGCGAATTCTTTTTCCACTTGCCGCAAAAATCGCGTTAGTCAGGGCCGGAATCACAGGTGGTAATGAAACCTCACCGGTGCCACGTGGCTCTGTCTCACCAAAATCCAAAATATGGATATCCACGTCTGCAGGTGCTTCATTGATGCGCATTTTTTGGTAGGTATCAAAGTTGTTTGTGGTCACCAGCCCTTTTTCCAAGACCCATTTTCCGTATTTTGCGGCACAAAGACCATCCATTATGCCGCTTTCAACCTGTGCACGGACACCAAGCGGATTGACGGGCAGACCGCAGTCAATGGCGCTCGTTACGCGGTGGGCCCGATAGTCCTTTTCACCCAGCATTTCAACGTCAACTACATGGGTGCATACACTTACAAACGTATGATGTACGGCTATGCCTTGGCCCCAGCCGTTTGGCATAGTTTTTCCAAAACCGGCCTCATCAGCTGCCTTTTGCAATACGGCGCGGTAGCGTTCAAAAAACGTGTCGCGGTAAGGCCAATTAGCAGATTTCAAAATTTCTTTTTTGCTATAAATGTCCAGCAAGGACTGAAGACGGTCTTTTCCTGTCGCTGCTGCGATTTCGTCCAGGAAGCTTTGAATGACCCAGCCAGCGACATTATGATGCGGCCCGCGCCACGCACCTCTAGAGACGCCATTTGGCACCTGATGGAATTCGCCTTTGTAGTTTTCGATTAATCGAGCTGGATACTCGCGCGTGATGATGGCAGGTACCGTGTCTGCAGCCGCTTTGATATGCCACGCTGTAACATTGCCATCGCTGTCAGCGGACGCACGCAAGCGATAAGCCCCAAGGGAGTTAACATAGTCTTGCTCCATTTCGTCTTCGCGCGACCATGTAACTTTTACTGCCCGCCCGATTGCCTTGGATAGAAGTGCGGCTTCCATCACATAGTCTTCTTCGAACTTGCGGCCAAAACCGGTTCCCATACGATAGAAATTGGATTTTACTTTGCTGGGCGAAATGCCGACAGCGTTTGTCACGCCGTTAATGGCGGAGTCCATAAACTGGTGGCCAACCCAGATTTCTGCTTCATCCCCTTGAACGTTTGCAATGCAACTGTGTGGTTCGATGCAGGTGTGGGCCCAATGGGGGTGAAAATAGGTTGCCTCAACTATTTGGTCTGCCTCTTTAAAAGCCGCATCTATGTCGCCGCCTTCAATCGAGGTCCTAAACTCTCCGTCGTTCAAAGCTGCGAGGCATTTCGACCTAAGCCCTTCAGTGTCATCTTCAACTGATATTGAGCCGTCCCATTCAATCTCCAGAAGGTTTGCTGCTTTCCTGGCCGCCCAATAGGATTCCGCAATGACAGCAACACCGTTTGCCACAGAACGATAAGCGCTTTTGTCTTCAGGAATTCGGTCCAGTGTGGTGATGTCAATGACCCCCGGTACTTCACGCGCTTCGCGGTCATCAAAGCGAACAATATCGCCATTGAGATGAGGACAGCGCCGGATGACAGCATGCACCATTCCAGGAATTTCTGCATCAATGCCAAATATGGGCTCACCCATAACAATTGACTTGCCATGTACGTTTTTTGCGTTTTTCCCGATAACGGTTTGCGCAGACACCGGCTTTGGGTCGATGGTGTTGGATTTGATCTCGTCCCCCACTGACTGGGCGGCTTCTATCAAGTCCGTATAGGCTATTGCACGCCCCGATCCCGGGTCATTTACATGCCCGCTTGCGGCAACAAGGCCCGTGCGCGGGACTTGCCAGTTTCGGGCTGCAGCTTCAAGTAAAACTGTGCGTGCATATGCTGCGGTTCGCCTAAGCTCGTGATAGATGCGCATGGTAGACCCGCTGCCGCCGCCGCCTTGATAAAATCTGCCAAAGACTGCGCGGCCTTCGTTTGTGCTGCCCAGAAATGGCATTAGTTCAACACTTACTTCATTGAGTTCCACATGCAATTCATCAGCGATCATCTGTGCTGCGGTTGTCTCCATTCCCTGTCCCATGTCGGGGATCGGGACACATAGAGTGATTTGCCCATCTGAATTCAGTTTCAGACAAGGAGAAACGTGTGCCGTTGACGGTGCGTTTTGGGCAATCAAGTGAGGTGCATGGGAAACCGCTACTACTAATGTGGCCGTCGCGGCGCTGGATTTTAAAAATGCTCTACGGTTCAGAGAAGCCATGGTCGGTCTCCGTTTCAAATTTCTGGGACTGTTTTGTTATGACTTAAGTTGCAGCCATGTTTTCGGCGGCACGTTTTATCGCTTTTCGAATGCGGTAGTAGGTGCCACACCGGCAAAGGTTGGTGATGCCGTTGTTGATGTCTTCATCAGACGGGTTTGGCGTTTCTTTCAGAAAGGCAGCCGTTGCCATGATCTGGCCGGCCTGACAATAACCGCACTGAGGCACATCCTCTTCAAGCCATGCTTCTTGCACAGGGTGCAAGCTGTCTCCGTCTGCCAAACCTTCGATTGTAGTGATGCTTGCGCCGCTTACGGTTCCCATTGGAACTGAACAGCTGCGGACCGCTTCACCGTCCAGATGCACCGTACAGGCACCGCATTGGCCAATGCCGCAACCGAACTTTGTGCCTTTAAGGCCCGCTTCTTCACGCAAGTGCCATAGAAGCGGCATCTCCTCGTCGCCGTCGAAAGTGCGCTGAGTACCATTGATGGAAAAAGAAACTGCCATGTCATCCCCCTGGTTGTTTCTGCCCAGTTTGGGCACCAACTCTCGAGGAAAAGAATACGTTATTTAGTAACAGGTGTCAGGGCCACTTGTCCTGCTAAGGACACAGTTCGTCGCTTCTAATAGGAGTATTCGGAGAAAATACGAGTGACGTCGCCGCCCCATTTGCCGTTGAGGTCGTCCAAAATTACATCTGCGGGCGTTTTGCCGCTCTCGGCAGTTTCCCACAATGCATTAAGGAAGCCTTGCTCTGTTTCACCACTTGTAGATAGTATTGCCCGGTTTTTAAGGCCAAGGTCAGCGATGCCGAGAACCTGCTTTGCCAGTTCTTGGAACCGGATGCTGCCTACTTCGGTCGCCATTCCCATCATGGGCGCATTGTCTCGCATGGCACTCATGTCTGCGAGCGTCCAGTCTTTCACAAGGTCAGCAGCTGCAGCTTGTGCCTCTTTGTCGTAGAGCAAGCCGACCCAAAGTGCGGGCAGCGCGCAAAGTCTGGACCAAGGTCCACCGTCGGCACCGCGCATTTCCAGGAATGTTTTTAACCTGACCTCCGGGAAAAGGGTGGTCATATGGTCTTTCCAGTCTTCCATGGTGGGTAGTTCGCCGGGGAGAGCCGGCAATTCGCCCTTCATGAAATCCCGAAAGCTCTGTCCGGCGGCATTGATGTACTTGCCCTCACGGCGGACAAAATACATAGGCACATCCAGAACGTGATCAACCCAACGCTCAAAGCCCATACCTTCTTCGAATACAAAAGGCAGCATGCCGCAGCGATCAGGGTCTGTGTCTGTCCAAACGTGCGAACGCAGGCTTCGCATGCCGTTTGGACGCCCTTCCTTGAGTGGTGAATTTGCGAAGAGTGCTGTAGCAAGTGGTTGTAGTGCCAAGCTTATGCGGAATTTTTCCACCATGTCAGCTTCGCTGGCGAAATCCAAATTCACTTGCACCGTGCAAGTGCGCAACATCATATCGAGGCCAAGGCTGCCAACGGTTGGCATATAGTTACGCATTATATCATAGCGCGCCTTCGGCATCACAGGTACGTTTTCGCGTTTTAGCGTCGGATGATAGCCTAGTCCCAAGAATCCTACGTTTAATTCTTCGCCAATTTCCTTTGCCATTTTCAGGTGGCTGCTGGTTTCGTTGCAGGTTTGGTGAATGCTCTCCAGCGGGGCTCCGGAAAGTTCGAACTGCCCGCCAGGTTCCAAGGTTACGGATGCCCCGTCCTTAAGAGCCGCAATGATGTTGCCGTCTTCTTCAACCGGCAACCAGCCCCGCGATACAAAAGCGAGCAACACATCTCGAATGCCAGCTTTACCATCTTCGCCAAAATATGAGAGTGGTCCGTGGCTGTCGCGATGGAAGATAAACTTCTCGTGCTCTGAACCGATGCGCCACGTGGAGCGGTCTGGTTTGCTGTCGGTTTCAAGAAACTCAACAAGTTGAGCCTTGCTCTCGATCAGTGAATTGTCAGTTGGCATAAAGGCGAAGTCCCTGCTCTTCGATATGGATCGAAAGTAGGGTCTGGGTCCATGCCTTTCAAGCAAGTTAAAATGAATTCACAGCTATGTGAGCTTAAGCGTTGGCCTCAAGCGGCTTTAGTGCTGGTACCATTTGTTGAGGGCGTTGGGGTCTTCTTCGAGGTCCATACCATATATGTGCAGTGTGGTCGCAGGCACCTGAGTTGGATTGAAAATCCGATGAATGCCGCATGGATCAGGATCCACAGTTGCTACAGTGCCAGGCCCGGCAAGCAGTTTGCCGGTAGATGTCAGACAGGGCGCTTCTGGCACGCATTCCTGAGTATCGCATGTGCGATGATCAAAGGTCTCGCATCCAACTTCGCCTTCAAGGACACCAACACAGCCCCACGCATTGTGGCCATGAATAGGAGTGCAAGCGCCCGGGAGCCAGCGCAATGCCATCACTGTAAACAAGCCATCGGGGTCAGAGTGAAGAATTTGTCGAGCGTAGCCGTATTCATTAACAGCTTGCTCAGACGGAGCCATCGTATTCACATGCGGCAGGGCCAGGCGCAAAAGACATGCAACAGCTGCGCGGTGGTCAGAACAATCCAGTTCTCGCGTCAGCGTGCTGGTCTCGCCAATCAGTTTCGACAACTGGGTCCCATTTTTGAAACAAAATGCTCCGTCCATGACTGTTTTTAGCTCCTGATACTCATTTGGTAACCAAAGTTGGGTTATAATATCAGTATCGAGCTGAAAATTGTTTTTTATTTTTCGTTTGAAGGTTCGTTTATTGGAAAGCTCTTCCAATAAAGTGAAGCTAATAGCAAGATTTTTCGATTTGCGGCCTACTGCCTAGTCTACCAATCACCTATTGCAGATTGCCAAAGGCTGATCGCTGCCATTGCCGCAGTATCTGCACGCAAAACCCTGGGGCCGAGCGAAACCGGAATGCAAGCAGGGTGAGCGCGAATCTTGCGCCGCTCGTCGTCGTCAAAACCGCCTTCTGGGCCAATCAGAATCGCCCACGGGCCCGGAGATGCCTTCGCACCCGCGGCGCAAAGCGCTTGGTACGCTTCTTCACCGGTTTTGTCTTCGTCGCAGAACATGAGTTTGCGATCCGCCGGCAAAGACGACAGAAATTCACCCAGCTTGGTTGCCTCATTTATTAACGGTATCGTTAAGCGCTCACACTGCTCTGCAGCCTCAACGGCGTTGGCGCGCATTCGGTCTGTTTTTACGCGGTCTACAATCGTGCGTCTTGTCATCACTGGTGTCAGGCTTGAAACACCCAATTCAGTCGCCTTTTGAGCCATAAAATCAAGCCGCGCTTTTTTGATTGGTGCAAACGCAAGCCAGAGATCTGGTTCCGGTTCCTGCGCTCTAACCAGCCCAATGACTTTCAAGGATACGGCGCGTTTTTCCACTGCAGAGATGGTGGCTCTCCACTCTCCATCCTTGCCATTGAAAAGTAAGACTTCATCGCCTTGCTTTTTCCGCATGACATTTGAGAGATAGTGCGATTGGTCCCTGTCGAGCAAAACAGTGGAGCCCGAACAAAGTTTATCTTCAACAAATAATCGAATAGACATTTTTTCGCAGCTGACCTGATTGCGATTGCTTGTAACTCTGCTTACTGCGATATGAGGAAAACAACAATTGCCAATTGAGCGACC
This sequence comes from Kordiimonas sp., assembly GCA_963921265.3. Classification (GTDB taxonomy): domain Bacteria; phylum Pseudomonadota; class Alphaproteobacteria; order Sphingomonadales; family Kordiimonadaceae; genus Kordiimonas. The sequence goes on along the minus strand of OZ001196.2, from coordinate 968,731 downwards.
CATGACCGACGGGCCAGAAACAATCGTAAAAACCGCTGACGCAGTTAAAGATAGCTGGGTTTATCGTATTGCGCCCGTTGCGAGCCGGCCATATCTCAAATTAGCGAGGCTGGACCGCCCTGTCGGGACATGGTTGCTCCTTTGGCCTTGTCTTTGGTCGATGGCTCTTTCAATCGCTGGCTACAGCGTCCTGGAACTTGGTTATATTGCTCTGTTGTTTGCGATCGGGTCGTTGGTGATGCGTGGCGCAGGATGTACCTACAATGATATTGTGGATGCTGACATCGATGCGAAGGTTGACCGCACCCGGTCACGGCCCATTCCGGCTGGCGAAGTCAGCAAAAAACAGGCCTGGGCCTTCCTGGTTTTGCAATGCTTGATCGGGTTGCTTGTGCTTCTGCAGTTCAATGGTTTTGCCATCTGGCTTGGTATGGCTTCATTGGCGCTTGTTGCGGCATACCCTTTCATGAAGCGGATCACTGGCTGGCCGCAGGCGTGGCTGGGGTTAACGTTTAACTGGGGTGCGCTGATGGGGTGGGCGGCACTTGACGGTGCACTCAGTTGGTCCGCGGTTGCGCTATATGTCGCGTGTGTGTTTTGGACGCTCGGCTATGACACCATTTATGCGCATCAAGACAAGGAAGATGACGCCCTAATTGGAATAGGATCAACGGCCCTAACACTCGGTGACAAAACAAAGCCAGCTCTTTGGGTGTTCTATGGTTTGTTTTTTATTGGGCTTCTGGGAGCGGGAGTGCTTGCAAACCTTGGCTTAATCTTTTACATCGGCATCGCAATTGCGGGCACTCAATTGGCTTCGCAAATCCAGACGGTAAATTTGGATGATCCAAATGCTTGCCTTCAGGCATTTCGGTCCAACATAGAGTTTGGCGGCATTGTGTTGCTCGCCATAATTCTAGGTCATTACGCCGTTTGGTAACAAAGTTTGAGTAAACCAAGCACCAACAAGGATTAGATTGGTGGATATTAGTAAAATTCCTGTCGGCGAAAACGCCCCTTGGGACGTGAACGTCATTATTGAAGTGCCTGCTGGCACAGAACCCGTGAAGTATGAGCTTGATAAAGAGTCAGGCGCGCTTTTTGTTGATCGCATCATGCATACCAGCATGCGTTATCCGTGCAACTATGGCTTCATTCCCCATACGCTTGCTGATGATGGTGACCCTGTCGACGTTATTCTGGCGAACCACACCCCCATTATGCCTGGCGCTGTAGTGCGCTGTCGCCCTCTGGGTGTGCTCGTAATGGAAGATGAAGCGGGCATGGACGAGAAGCTTCTGATGGTGCCTGTTGACAAGCTACACCCTTTCCACCGCGAGGTGCAGAGCTATGAGGAGTTGCCAAAAATCTTTCTTGATCAAATCTCGCACTTCTTCGAGCATTACAAAGACCTCGAAGCTGGCAAGTGGGTGAAAATCAAAGGTTGGGAAGGCGCAGAGAAAGCGGCGTCTCTAATCGAGGAAGGTATTAGGGCTGCCAGCTGATTAACCCTCAACTCGTTAAATTTGATCAAGCCCGGCTTTTGCCGGGCTTTTTCTTTTTATTCCAGATTATTCACCTTGTAGGCACCACAGGAATTCTCACAACTTGGCTGAAACACAAAAGAAAGCGACAGCCATGTTCCAAAAAATATTGATTCTACTATTTTTAATGTCAGCTACTCCAGCAGTGGGTTCAGTGAACGAGAAAAGCCAGAGTATTGACGCAGACGTGCGGAAGATGATGGCTGATTATCAGCTTCCAGGGCTGGCCGTCGCCCACATCAAAAATGGGCAGCTCGTTTATTCAAACACTTTTGGGTTTCGCGAAGTCGAGACCAAAACACCGCTCGACGAAAACACTGTTATGTACGGCGCGTCTCTCACCAAATTCATGTTTGCGACTTATGTTATGCAACTTGTGGAAGAGGGCAAAATCAATATTGATGTGTCAATTGCCGAGCAGTTGCCAAAGCCGCTGCCCACCTATGAAAGGTTTGCGGATTTAGAGGGTGACGATCGTTGGAAGCAGCTCACGCTGCGTATTTTGCTGGCACACCTAACCGGTTTTCCAAACTACAGGTTTTTTCCGCCCACAGGAGGCTTTGACCCTGATGGCAAGCTTAAGTTCCTGTTCGAGCCTGGCTACCGATACGGCTATTCCGGGGAAGGCTACTACATCGCGCAGCTCGTTGTTGAAGAAGCGCTAAAATTGGATACACGGCAGGAGTTATATGATCGTTTTTTCAAGTCGCTAGGGATGACCAGAACTGATCTGGTTTGGCAGGACCGATTCCGTCCGAATTTCGCTCGCGGCTACACCGCTGATGGCGTCAATGAAGGCCATAATATGCAATCCAATGCGCGTGCCGCTGGATCAATGGATACCACGCTGTCTGACTATACAAAATGGGTTGCCGCATACATTCGCGGTGACCTGATGAAAGCAGAGACGCGGGAAGAACAGCTCAAATCCACTATGCCGATAACATCCCGGCATCAGTTTCCTCCATGGGACACAACGCCAGGCACTGCGCATCAGACAGCAGGCCTGGGAGCGGGTGTTGGCGTCAAACTGTTCATTGGTCCAAAGGGCGCGAGTTTCTTCCACGGCGGCCACAATGAAAAGACGGATAATCTTCTTGTGTGCCTGCTTGAAACGCAGGAATGCGGGATATTCTTGATGAACACCGCCAAAGGTCATCTTGTGTTTCCGCAGTTGGTTGAAGAGCTGTTGGGAAACACAGGACTGCCCTGGTCGTGGCAATTCTCAGGACTGGTTAAATAAAAGAAAGCCCGGCGGACCGGGCTTAGTGTTGGGGAGGTTGGCGCCGTTCGGCACCTTCTTGGGGTTTATCCCTGAGGAAAATAGAAAACATTTAGCTTGTTGCCGTCCAAATCCCGAAAATATCCGGCGTAAAAACCAGCTTCTTCTTCGCCGCCACGAGGGCCAGGGAGACCTTCGTCCGTGGCGCCCAGTTCAATTGCTTTTGCGTACATTTTGTCTACGGTAGCAGTGTCAGGCATCGCCAGGGCCACCATGACACCGTTGCCTATGGTTGCATCTTTTTGATCGAACGGCATGGTCACAGAGAACATTGGACCCTCGCCGTTTGACCAGGCTTTAAACGTATCCATATCCATGGCACGAACCGCACCAAGTTCGCCCAACAGCGCGTCATAAAATGCCGCTGATTTTTCCAGGTTGTTTGTTCCTACGGTTACATATCCGATCATGCTTCATTCCTCGATTTGATAAATCCAAAGTGATTTGATCCCTGTCGTGCTCGGGACTGATGACAATATACTGACACCCTCCTGACAGCATGTGTCAGGAGTGATAGGCTATGATCAAATTTCTCGAATTCGGAGCCAGATATGCGTAAAGCCGACCGACTTTTTGAAATTATTGAAACTATGCGCGCGAGCGATAGAGCGGTTACCGCCGCAGAACTATCTGAAGAGTTGGGTGTATCGGAGCGAACCATTTACCGCGATGTGGCAGGTCTTCAGGGGCAGGGCGTTCCTATCGAGGGGGAAGCTGGCATAGGTTATGTGCTGCGGCCCGGTTTCCATATGCCGCCGCTAATGTTCACACTTGAAGAGTTGGAAGCCGTGGTACTGGGTGCGCGTTTAGCCGAGCAGAGGGGAGACGACGCGCTTGTCAAAGCAGCGGAACGTGTGGTGGTAAAAGTGAAGTCTGTTGTGCCGCCAGACATGCAGTCCCGGATGGACAGAGTGGCGCTATTCGCTCCTCCGACGTACGGCGCGGGATTTGGCTCAGTTGACCTTTCGCACGTCCGAGACTGCATCCGTGACGAGCAGAAATTGGAAATCGCCTATCAGGACCTGAAAGGACACATAACAGAAAGAACGATTTGGCCGGTTGCCGTTTGTTTTTTTGCAGAAAGCACACTTTTGGCAGCTTGGTGTGAACTTAGGAATGACTTTCGTCATTTTCGAGTTGACCGCATCAATCAATTCAAACGCTTGGGTGAGAAATTTAACGGCGGTGGCGGTCGCCTGTTACGGTCATGGGAAAATCAGGTCAGAGGGCACTACAGCTAAGCAGGCTGGGATTACCAGTCCGGGCGGATTTCGGTTTCCCTCAAAACACGACGATAAGGGTATGGCATCCGATTAGTTGCTGCGCTCATCACGCGGTCAAAAACCCGAACTTTGCGACGCATCCAGCGAACCGCCTTTGCAGCAGAAGGCGTTGACGGAATGAGGAACAACAGGCCGATAATAAACAATATCAGCCCGAATGGAATAGGCGTCAGCATGCCAATCACGCCGAAAAAGCAAAGCGCACTTCCGATAATACGGCACAATAAGCGCGTCATAATGAACTCCTAGTCGCTGTCGTTTTTTATATTTCAGTATACATAAGCACGATTTATGGCTGGTTCAAGGCAAGCTGAATAACCAGATCGTCAACCAACTAGTTGCAGATGAAACTATTATGGGTTAGGCAGGGGCAGCTGAAAGCAATTTCAACAGGGTTGTGAGTTGCAATTGTGGTAGATTTCCGCCACTTCATTTAGTCTGAATAGCAGCCTAATTATTCAATAGGTTCTTCAAGGGTAGACACGATGGACAAGATATATTCGGATGCGGCAAGTGCGCTTGATGGTCTTCTGTTTGATGGCATGACAATGATGGCGGGTGGATTTGGCCTGTGCGGCATTCCGGAAAACCTGATTGCGGCGACACACGCTTCGGGCGTGAAAGAGCTGACGGTTGTTTCCAACAACTGCGGTGTTGACGGTTTTGGCCTGGGTATTCTTCTGGACGCCAAGCAGATCAAAAAGATGATCAGTTCCTATGTTGGGGAAAACAAGGAATTTGAGCGCCAATATCTGGACGGGGAACTGGAGCTTGAATTCAACCCGCAGGGCACGTTGGCAGAACGCATCCGAGCGGGCGGTGCGGGTATTCCCGGCTTTTACACCAAAACCGGTGTGGGCACGCTGATCGCTGAGGGTAAGGACCACCGTGAGTTTGACTGTGAAACCTACATTATGGAAACGGGCCTGGTGGCAGACGTCTCCATCGTTAAAGCCTGGAAAGCGGATACAGAAGGCAATCTTGTTTACCGCAAAACGGCGCGTAACTTTAATCCGATGATGGCAACGGCCGGCAAGATCACGGTTGTTGAAGTGGAAGAGATTGTTGAAGCGGGTGAACTTGACCCCGACCATATCCACACACCGGGCATTTATGTGCAGCGCCTGATCAAGGGTAATCACGAGAAGCGCATTGAGCAGCGCACGACACGTAGCCGGGAGGAAGCATAATGTCTGAGATCAAAGGCTGGAGCCGGAACGACATGGCGGCCCGCGCGGCGCAGGAACTCGAAGATGGGTTTTACGTGAACCTTGGCATTGGTATTCCTACACTGGTCGCAAACTATATCCCGGACGGCATGACGGTAACGCTGCAGAGTGAAAACGGCATGCTTGGTATGGGGCCGTTCCCATATGAGGATGAGGTTGACCCAGACCTTATCAATGCTGGCAAGCAGACGATCACGGAACTGGATACAAGCTCCTATTTCTCGTCTGCTGATAGTTTTGCCATGATCCGCGGTGGCCACATTGACCTCTCGATCCTCGGTGCAATGGAAGTTGCTGAAAATGGCGATCTTGCCAACTGGATGATCCCGGGCAAGATGGTCAAGGGCATGGGCGGTGCAATGGATTTGGTTGCCGGGGTGAAGCGGGTTGTGGTGATTATGGACCACACCAACAAAGCCGGGGCATCCAAGCTTCTCAAAGAATGCACATTGCCGCTCACTGGCACGGGCGTTGTAGACCGCATCATCACCAATCTGGGTGTGTTTGATGTCACCGATGGTGGCCTTAGGGTGGTCGAACTCGCACCTGGCGTGACTGCACAAGATGTTGAGGCTGCTACGGAAGCAACTATCTGTTAAATTAACAAATCTGAATTAGGAGGGCCCAGAGGTGTCGGCCTCTGGGTCCATTTGTCTATGGGTTCAACAGGACGGGTTCACCAAATCCGAGGCCTGAAAGACGCTCAAGTTGGGTTTCCGCGTCGCCAACAATCACATAATACATTGCCCGCGGTTTGACATATGTTTCCGCGAGTGCCTTGATTTCGTCTATTGAAACACCGCGCACGTAATCACTGCGTTGTTGTGCATAGTCTGCCGGTAGATCATTAATTGCGATGTTTGAGAGCATGTTCAGTTTGGCACCCAGTGTCTCGAATGCTCTGGTTGGGCTTTTGGTCAGGAAGCTTTTAGTAACGCCTAAGTCTGCTTCAGTGAATGTACTTGCGTAATCTTCCATGATGGTTTTCACCAGATCGGCCGCTTCAAAGGTGATATTAGACCGCACACCGGAGCCGATACTGAAATAACCTGAGTCCCTGAGCCCCGTGTAACCAGAGCCGATCCCGTATGTATAGCCTTTGCCCTCGCGCAGTTCTTGCATCAGGCGTGAGGCAAACCCGCCGCCGCCAAGGATATAATTCATCACAGTTGCAGGATAAAAGTCGGCGTCGCCAACGGGCATGGCTGGATATCCAAAACGGAACACTGATTGTGTTGAACCGGGCACGTCATAGAAGAATACGGTGGACTGTTCTGGCGCTAACGGTGCCGAGTATTGCGACGTTGTTACGTCCCGAGTAACCCATGCGGATGACAGTCGTTCAACGGAGGTTGTAGCTAAATTCTGATCCACGTCACCGACTATCAACAGCGTTGCCTTATTTGGTGATAGATTTGAGTTGAAGAATGATTTCAGATCGTCGAGCGACGTATTCTCGATGCTCTCTGGTGTGCCAAGAATATTGGCACCCAAAATATGGTCTTCGCCATAAAGCGCTGTTTGGAATGCCAGTGTTGCGAGTGCATTGGGGTTCGCCTGCTGTTGGGTCAGTTGATCCTGAATGCGAATTTTCGCCAGCGCAAACTCTTCTTCATCCCAGCGCGGTTCAAGCAGGACATCTGTCACAAGGCTCATCACATCCGCGAAATTGCGAGAGAGTGTCTGACCTGAGATGGTAATAGCTTCGCTGGATGCACCCACCGAGATGGAAGCGCCTAACGCTTGCAGTGTGTTCTCGAACTCTGCTGTAGTCAGTTTTTGAGTGCCTTTGTCCATCACTTCGGTAACGAAGTTTGCCATGCCCGGCTTCGCGAGGTCGTCCAGAAGCTGACCGCCTTCAATTACCAGACTGAAGCGTGCAACAGGCGTTTCACTGCTTTCAGTTCCCACAAGCTGGAGTCCGTTGCCAAACGCGTGGCTCCATATGGCAGGTGTGGGCAGGGTCGGTGTCGCACCGTAAGGTGGCTCAACAGTTCGGTCGAATGTTGAAGGTGTTCGCTCGTAAGTGGCTATTACATCCGGTTCCACAGCGGCCTCAGCACCTTGCACAATTGGCTCCTCAACAACCTGCGCCAATGTTGCGCCTTCCAGTGCCAAATCCGGATTACCTTTAGGAACAAAACTTGTTGCTATGCTTGGCATGTCTTTGATGTACTGATCATACACCCGCATGACATCTGCCGAAGTTACTGCCTTAATCCGTTCGAGGTCGATATCCATATAGCCCGGATCGCCTGTATAGATGGCATAGTTGGCCAGATTGAAGCCTTTGCCGAGAACACTTTCAATACCGGCATAGAACCCCGCTTCAGCTTCTGTTTTGATTCGGCTGAGGGCAGATTCGTCAATGCCTTCCTCTTCGAAAAGAGCAAATGCGTCCTCTACTGCGGTTTCTACATCGTCTAAATCGGTGCCAGGGACCGCGCGAATGCCAAGTGTTAATTGCCCCGCAAGTTCAGATTCGTAAGGGAACATGAACACATTGGTCGTTAATTTCCGCTCGTCTATTAGCAGCTTGTTAAACGGGGCTTCTTTGCCGTCTGTAAGCAAAGATTGCAGTACAGAAAGTGGATAGGTATCTGGGTGATAGGCTGGCACGGTAGGCCATGTGAATCGAAGTTCTGGCAGACGTGCGAAATTATCTTCCCAATACAAGCTCACATCGCTCGAAAGGACGCCTGGTTGCTTGGCTTGGCGTTCAATGTCCGGGCCGCGGGGAATTTCACCAAAATATTTCTTAACCCACGCGCGTGCTTGTGCCGGGTCAAAATCGCCTGAGATCGTTAAATATACATTATTGGGTACATACCAATCTCGGAAAAACTGCTTCACATCATCCAGCGTCGCGGCATCAACGTCTGCGAGCGAACCGATAACCTGCCAACTGTATGGATGACCATCAGGGTATAAAGCTTTGTCGGTCACATATTGCGTATGGCCGTAGGGACGGTTGTCTACTCCCTGACGTTTCTCGTTTTTGACAACCTGCTTTTCTTTCGCGAGAACTGGTTCTGTCACTGTGTTGATGAACCAGCCCAGTTTGTCAGCTTCGGCCCAAAGCATTTTTTCGAGGGCGTCTTTTGGTACAGTTTGGAAATAGTTCGTGCGGTCACGGCTGGTGGAACCATTTGCGCCTGAGCCGCCAATGCGAGCACTCAGCTGGTCCAGGCCGCCTTTGCCCAGGTTTTCCGATTCGAGAAACAACAGATGTTCAAAGAGGTGGGCGAATCCAGTGCGGCCGGTTTTTTCCCGGGCGGAGCCAACGTGAACTGTTAATGCCACGGCCACCACGGGATCCGAGCGGTCAATGTGCATGATTGTCGTGAGACCGTTGTCTAGCGTAAAGCTGGAGTAAGGAACGAGAACACCTTTGGTTTCTGGCTCTGCGACTGCTGACTCCGTCGTCTCTTCGTTCGGCTGGCTGCAGGCAACCAAAGCAGTCATAGATAGTGCTATCGCCGCAGCTTTTGAAACAAAGGAAAACCGATTGGATTTTGAACTGTTCACCACAAGACCCTCCGCGCATTGGTTGCTTTCATCAGTAGGCGATAATGGCGCGCAGAGTCAGTAAAAATATGCGTTAGTCGGACTTTGGTTTGCCCAACGCAACTTTGTTGTAACAGATATGTGGGGAAGTGGTGCCGGCACCAAGATTCGAACTCGGGACCTGATGATTACAAATCAACTGCTCTACCAACTGAGCTATACCGGCACATTTCGGTATAATCGTGCGAACTTTGGTCAAAGTCCGCGGCCCGCGATTGGGCCGGGGCACCGTATATCTCCCTCCAAACTACCTTGCAAGAAAAAATTCACGGATTTTTTCTTCTGATAAAAAATTGGCTTGAAAAACCCATTAGCTGCATATGAAATACGGCCCGTTATCCCTTTGTGGAGTATGCTTATTATGGTGTCGCATTCCTATAGTTTGATGCTTGAGTGGACGGGTAATAACGGTGGCGGCACAAGCGCTTACCGAGCCTACAGGCGAGACTACACAATCTCCATGGCTGGCAAGCCTGATATTTTGGGAACATCGGATCCGGCGTTTCTAGGCGACCCTGCAAAGCACAACCCAGAAGACATGTTTTTGGCGTCGGTGGCCAGTTGTCACATGCTTTGGTACCTGCATCTTGCCAGTTCAGCAGGAATCATAGTGACTGATTACACTGACAATGCTGAAGCAGAAATGGTCATGAGCAAGGACGGTTCTGGCCAGTTCTCCTCCGTGACGTTGAAACCAACGGTCACGATCGCAGACCCTGAGAAAGCCGAACTGGCGGAAAAGATCCACGGCGATGTCGGCGCAATGTGTTTTATTGCGCGTTCAGTTAACGTACCGATTCATCATCAGGCGACGATAAAAGTCGAAGGATAACGGCTAAGCTGTTCCGCCAACTGTCAAACCGTCAACCCGCAGTGTTGGTTGCCCGACGCCGGCGGGCACAGTTTGTCCGCCCTTTCCACACGTTCCCACACCATTATCAAGCTTCAAGTCATTACCAATCATCGAAACCCGCTTCAAAACGTCGGGGCCATTTCCAATCAGTGTAGCTCCTTTAACGGGTGCACCAATCTTGCCTCCCTCGATTTTGTAGGCCTCTGTGCAACTGAAAACAAACTTGCCAGACGTGATATCCACCTGTCCGCCACCGAAATTGACCGCATATAAACCATCTTTGACACTCGACAGGATTTCGGCTGGATCTTTGTCACCGGACAGCATGAACGTGTTTGTCATGCGGGGCATAGGCGAGTGCGCAAAGCTCTGCCTGCGGCCGTTACCCGTTGGTGCCACGCCCATAAGACGTGCATTAAGGCGGTCCTGCATGTAGCCTTTCAGAATGCCATCTTCGATTAATACGGTGCGCTCAGTTGGGGTGCCTTCGTCGTCAACAGAGAGTGATCCTCGCTTTTGATCCAGAGTTCCATCGTCGACAACGGTTATGCCTTTTGCTGCCACTTGTTCCCCAAGTAAACCGGCAAAGGCGGACGTTTTTTTTACGGTTGAAGTCACCTTCCAGGCCATGACCAACTGCTTCATGCAACAAAACGCCAGGCCAGCCGGGGCCAAGCACGACTGTCATTTCACCTGCTGGAGCGTCAATACTTTGCAAATTCACCTCTGCCTGGCGAATGGCTTCCTGTACCTGTGATTGCCATGCGGATTCGTCGAATAAAAAATCATAGGATTGTCGGCCACCTTGGCCGTCATAGCCCATCTCCTGGCGGTCACCTTCACCCATTACGACGGAAACGTTCAATCGCACCAGCGGTCGTACGTCTCTGACGCGGTGGCCGTCAGCTCTGATAATTTCAACCGACTGCCAGCTGCCCAAAATTGATGCGCTCACCTGTCTGATGCGATCATCTTGGGCACGAGTATATGCGTCTATCTCCTCTAGCAGGGCGACTTTTTTATCGAAGTCGACTCCGGTGAGAGGATTATCGGGTGCATAGAGTTGCCGGTTGGTTCTGGCCGGGGCCACACTCATACTTCCAGCACCGCCAGTTTTTATGGAGCGAACCGTGTTGCTCGCGCGTTTGATCGCTTCATGAGACAGTTCATTGGAATGCGCGTACCCAGAGCCTTCATCCAATACGGCGCGAAGGCCAAAGCCCTGACTCGAATCAAAGCTGGCTCCTTTCAGCCTTCCATCATCAAACGTGAATGACTCGGATTGGGTCGACTCCAAATAAAGCTCCCCATCGTCCATGCCTTGAAGAGCATCTTCCACAAGACCAACGGTGGTCGTCTCATCAAGGTCACTATCGTTGAAAAAGAAATTAAGGCTTTGGCTAGAATCGGCCATGAATATGCTCCGGAGACTGAATACTTTGATGCTGTCGTTTCTAAATGCGGCCAATTGCCACACAGTTAGGCTGCAACAGAAGCTGTACATTGGGATCAGTGGCCTGAAAACACAAGCATTTGGTAACGAATTCGCGTATAAAGTGCTGACTAGGTCGACAAAATCTGCAGATTAGTGTTTCGCGGGCTTGAGCCTGCGATTTCCTCTGCTATAAGAGGCACCAAATCGGCAGGGGCCAGTATGTGTCGATGCAGCGATGAGTACCCAATATCTGGGTGCTCGGGTTTATCCAAACCAGCCGCGTATCGATGTCCTGGAACAAATGATCAGGTAATTTGTTTTCCTGATCAGCTGAAGGGTCAAAAAATAGGGAAAGCAAAGATATGAACGTCAAAAGGCTTACAGCCCGGATCTTAGCGAGCGCAATTGCACTATTCGCTTCGACCGCCAGCGTTCTCGCTCAAGCAACACCAGGCCGACCAGAGCCAGGTGGACTTTGGCTGCAGCCAGCAGCCAGTGAGCAAGCGCAACGTATCAATGATTTCAACTTCGATTTGCTCATCATCATCACGATCATCACGGTATTTGTATTTTTGCTGATGTTCTATGTGATGTGGCGTTTTCGCGAGAAAGCCAATCCAGTGCCTTCGAAGGTGACACACAATTTCGCTCTGGAAGTTGTGTGGACGCTGACGCCGGTGTTTATCCTCATCGGTATTGGGTGGGTGTCATTGCCGCTTCTCTACTGGCAGGACCAGGTCCCTGAAACCGACATGGCGATCCATGTGACAGGTAACCAATGGAACTGGACCTACAGCTATCCCGATCACGGGGATATTGAGTTGACAGCAAACGTTGTTCCTGACGCGACATTCATAAATGCATCAGACCGTGCAGCTGCTGAAGCTGAGCTGTCTAGTTTCCTTGGCTGGCCTGCCAAGTTGAATGCTCGTCTTCTGGACACCGACTACCGTGTGGTGTTGCCTGTTAACACTAAAATCAAGGTCCAGCTGACTGCGTCTGACGTGCTGCATGCTTGGACAGTGCCTGCTTTTGGCGTGAAACTTGATGCAGTACCGGGCCGCTTGAACGAAACGTGGTTTGAAGCGAACCAGACAGGCATTTTCTACGGACAGTGTTCTGAGCTATGCGGCAAGGACCATGCGTTCATGCCAATCGCCGTAGAAGTCGTTTCTAAAGAACAATTTGCCCGTTGGGTGGAGCTGCAGGGCGGTACTGTTACCGCTGAAGCCGGCGCACCAACGCTTGGTCGATAAGAAATAAGGGAAAGGAAGAGCAATGGCTCACGAAAACCCAACTGGTTGGAAGCGCTGGTTATTCTCGACCAACCACAAAGATATTGGCGTTATGTACCTGTGGTTTGCATTCATTGCAGGTATGATTGGCTTCGGCATGTCTGGCCTCATTCGTATGGAGCTGATGAACCCGGGCGTTGACGTTATCCCATCTGTGTTTGGCATGACGGAAGACCAGGCGCGTCACATGTTTAACGTACTGACAACAGGTCACGGCCTTATCATGGTATTTTTCATGGTGATGCCAGCCCTGATCGGTGGCTTTGGTAACTACTTTGTGCCGCTAATGATCGGTGCGCCTGATATGGCGTTCCCGCGTATGAACAATATTTCGTTCTGGCTGATGCCGCCGGCTTTCATTTTGTTGCTGTTGTCCACTTTTGTGGAAGGCCCATCAGGCATGAATGGTTTTGGTGGCGGTTGGACGGCCTATGCGCCGCTTTCCACTAGCGGACATCCTGGTCCTTCAATGGACTTGGCGATCTTCTCGCTGCACGTGGCTGGTGCTTCATCTATCATGGGTGCGATCAACTACATCACGACAATCTTCAACATGCGTGCGCCTGGTATGACCATGCACAAGATGCCGCTGTTTAGCTGGTCTATCCTGATTACGGCCTTCCTGCTTGTGCTGTCACTGCCTGTGCTTGCGGGCGCGATCACCATGCTGCTGACAGACCGGAACTTTGGCACAACCTTCTTTGATCCTGCAGGTGGCGGCGATCCAATCTTGTTCCAGCACTTGTTCTGGTTCTTTGGTCACCCTGAAGTTTACATTATGATTTTGCCAGCTTTCGGCATCGTCAGCCACATTGTTTCTACTTTCTCCAAGAAACCAATTTTCGGCTACCTGGGCATGGCCTATGCAATGGCGGCCATCGGCTTCATCGGCTTTGTCGTGTGGGCACACCACATGTACACGGTGGGTCTGGACGTTGACACGAAAGCATACTTCGTGGCGGCAACCATGGTTATTGCCGTGCCGACTGGTGTGAAGATTTTCTCTTGGATCGCAACAATGTGGGGCGGCTCAATCCGCTTCACTGTACCAATGCTGTACGCAATTGCGTTCATCCTTCTGTTTACTCTCGGCGGCGTAACCGGCGTGGTGCTCTCGAATGCGGGTGCCGATGTGGCTCTCCATGATACCTATTATGTGGTTGCTCACTTCCACTATGTGCTGTCGCTGGGTGCGGTGTTTGCGATCTTTGCTGGCCTGTATTACTGGGTTGGCAAAATGTCTGGTAAGCAATACCCGGAATTCCTCGCGAACGTTCAGTTTTGGATCACTTTCATCGGTGTGAACATGATCTTCTTCCCACAGCATTTCTTGGGTTTGCAAGGCATGCCACGTCGCTATGTGGACTATCCGGATGCAATGGCTTACTGGAACCAGATTTCAAGTTACGGCTATCTGGTGACCTTGGTTGGCGTATTCCTGTTTATCGTTGTGATGGCGATGACCTTGTTCAAACGCCAAAAAGACTGTGCGGACAATCCGTGGGGCGAAGGTGCTACTACTCTTGAGTGGACACTGTCTTCACCGCCACCATTCCACCAGTTTAACGAACTGCCACAGATCAAGTAGGCGTTTCAAAAGACCAGTCTGTGGCCGGTTTGCCGGCCACAGTATTATGTAGAGAAGTAACGTGACTGATACAGCAACACCCGTAAATACAGCAAATGAGGCGGCCTACCGGCCGACCGCAGAAGCTGGCGATTTTATTGCGCTCCTGAAGCCGCGGGTGATGTCGCTGGTTATTTTTACTGCTTTTGTGGGCATGCTTGCGGCGCCAGGTAGCTTGCATCCGGTGCTGGCGGTTGCTGCCATTACCTTGATCGCAATTGGTGCTGGCGCGTCAGGTGCACTTAATATGTGGTATGACGCGGACATAGATGCCCACATGACCCGCACGGCTAACAGGCCGATCCCTGCGGGTAAGGTTACGCCGGGCGATGCACTTGGGTTTGGGCTCGTGCTATCAGTTGCATCGATAGTTTTGTTGGGTCTGGTTGCCAATGTGACAGCGGCTGCATTATTGGCCCTGACTATTTTCTTCTACGTGGTGATTTACACCATGTGGCTAAAGCGTCGCACGCCACAAAACATTGTTATAGGCGGTGCTGCCGGTGCATTCCCGCCCATGATCGGATGGGCAGCTGTAACCGACAGTGTAACGCTCGAATCGATCGTCCTGTTCGGCATTATCTTCTTATGGACACCGCCTCATTTCTGGGCTTTGTCGTTGTTCATCAAAAAAGACTATGAAAACGTTGGTGTGCCTATGTTGCCGGTTGTTGCTGGCGCACGCGAAACCCGCAAGCAGGTTTGGCTGTATTCGCTGTTGATGGTGCCATGTGGATTGGCGCCTTACTTTATGGGGTTTGCCGGACCATTTTATGGTGTCGTGGCGAGTGTTCTTGGAACCATTTTCCTTGTACTGGCGTTCTATGTTTGGCGCGGTGAAGAAAAGGCAGACAAGAAGCTGTTTCTGTTCTCCATCTTCTATTTGTTTGGCGTGTTTGCTGCGCTCGCAGGGGAAACCATAGTGAAAGGCTGGATGGCATGACAGAATTTCAGCCACAAGATCAATTTGACGCGAAAGACATGGAGCGCATTAAGAAGCGCAATCGCTTCGTAGGATTGTCGCTCGCTGTATTTGTCATTGCGCTTGGTGTGATCAGTTATTTCCGGATTAAGGGTTTGACCCCATGACGGCAGTTGCAACCAAAAATAACCGCATGGCGGTAATGGTTGTTGGGATTGTGCTGGGCATGGTCGGTCTGGCGTATGCCTCCGTGCCACTGTATGAGCTCTTTTGTCGGGTAACCGGCTACGGCGGGACCACGCAGCGCGCCGAGCTTTTGGACACAAAAGCCATTGATCGCGATATGCGGGTCCGCTTCAGCGCAAACACGCACCGCGATATGCCTTGGGATTTCAAACCACAGCAGGTGGCGCAAACGCTTAAGGTCGGAGAACAGGGGCTTGCTTATTTCGAAGCTCACAATCCGACAAACCAGACGATTGTGGGTACGGCAACCTACAATGTGGCGCCGCACAAAGCGGGCACCTATTTTGCCAAGATCGAATGCTTCTGTTTCACGGAACAGGTTTTAAAGCCTGGTGAAAGTGTGGTGATGCCAGTGATCTATTTTATCGATCCTCTTATTGAAGAAGATCGCAATTTGAATGAAGTTACGGAAGTAACGCTTTCATATACATTCTTCGTCATGGATGACGCAGATGTGGAAACAGTAACGGGTCGATGACCCAATAGGAAAAAGTGCCCACAGGGGCGGCACTTTGATGAGGAGGAATACATGGCAGGCGAAGTAAAACACGACTACCATCTTGTAGACCCAAGTCCATGGCCAGCAGTTGGCTCTTTGGCGGTATTGATCATGATGGTCAGTGCGGTTTTCTACATGAAACCAGATGCTCTGCTGTTTGGCATTGAAGGCAAGAACTGGTCTCACATCGGCTTTTATCTGGGCTTTGCGCTGTTAATCTACACCGTATTTGAATGGTGGCGCGATGTGGTCAAGGAAGCCGAGCAAGGCGACCATACACCTGTTGTTGGTATTGGCTTGCGCTACGGCATGATCCTTTTTATTGCGTCCGAAGTTATGTTCTTCGTGGCTTGGTTCTGGGCTTTCTTCAATGCGTCACTTTACCCAATTGTGCCGACGTCAGCGGCAACATTTTGGGACGTGATCGGCAATGAAGCCGTTTGGCCTCCAGTAGGCATTGAAACGTTTGACCCATGGCACCTGCCATTCATCAATACACTCATTCTGCTTTTGTCAGGTACGACTGTGACCTGGGCTCACCACGCGGTTCTGCATGGTGACCGTGAGGGTCTTCGGAACGGCTTGTGGCTAACAGTTCTGTTGGGTGTCGCTTTCTCTTTTGTCCAGGCTTATGAGTATAGCCACGCGGCATTTGGTTTTTCCGGCAGCATTTACGGCGCAACTTTCTTTATGGCGACAGGTTTCCACGGTTTCCACGTATTGATTGGCACGATCTTCCTCGCAGTATGTTTGGGACGAGTTTACAAAGGCCACTTCAAACCTGATCATCACTTCGGCCTCGAGGCAGCAGCATGGTACTGGCACTTCGTTGACGTTGTGTGGCTGTTCCTGTTCTTCGCTGTGTATATCTGGGGCGGTTAAGACCGAGTGCTCGGAAGCACAAAGATAAATGAAACCGATCGGTCCTGCCGGTCGGTTTTTGCCTTTTAAGAGATTGAGTGATGCGTGGAATAAGGTTTGCTCCGGGAAAAGCACTGAGCTTCGCTGTTGTTATTGCTCTGGCTTTACTTATCAGCCTTGGCACCTGGCAGGCGCAAAAAATAGGCCCTAAAAACGCCTTGGTTCAAAGCATTGAACTGGGCCTTTCAGCCGAGCCTATGGAACTGCCTGTGCATCTGGACGACCCCCAGCCAGTTGCATATCGACGGCTTTTTTTTAAAGGTGCCGCGTCAGACATGGACCCAGTCAGGGTTTTTGGCACTAACCTCAAGGGGAAGCCCGGATACTATCTATATAAACCCGTTGTTCGGGAGTTTGGTCGTGCCGTACTGGTCAATTTCGGGTGGGTACCGATGGAGTTGGAGACATTGCCGGACTTGCCAGCAGGTGAGATTGAAGTTTCTGGTGTGTTGATGATGTCGGCCAATCCGGGTTCGTTTACACCGCCGAACGATATCTCAGGCAATGTTTGGTACACCGCAGACGTGTTTGAAATGGCAACCCACTTTGGTTTGGGTGCTAAAGATCATTATCATTTCCGACTATTTGCGGATCATGTTGGTGATGCAGGTTCTTATCCACTTGGAGGGCAAGTGAGAGTATCAATTCCCAATGATCATCTGGAATATATGTTCACCTGGTATGGCATCGCTGCGGCACTCTTGGCGGTGTTTCTATTCTACGGCAGGAAAAAGGCAATTGAGTCGGCGGAATAAAGCGCTCGGCGCTTGCATCCCAGCGGTTTCAGCCTTATGAACGTGCGTCTGATCCTGCGCAATAATCAGTAAGTATAGTGGTGTCATTGTGAAATATGTTTCTACGCGCGGCGAAGCCGAAGTTCTCGACTTTGAAGGTGTAACCCTTGCGGGTCTTGCCCGCGACGGTGGCCTGTATGTTCCCGAAACCATCCCAACTATTGACCGTGACACTATCCGGGCGATGGCTGGGAAACCATACGCAGATGTGGCTTTCACGGTGATCAAGCCGTTTGTGGGAGACACAATTTCTGACGCGGATTTGCGCTCAATGCTGGAAGATACATATGGCGGACCGGTTTTTCGCCATGCCGCCGTTGCGCCGCTTGTGCAATTGGGCCCCAATGACTGGGTGCTTGAACTGTTCCATGGTCCAACTCTGGCGTTCAAGGACTTTGCACTTCAGTTGTTGGGTCGACTATTTGATCATTTCACGGCAAAACGCGGGCAGAAACTGACAATCCTTGGCGCGACTTCTGGTGATACTGGTTCTGCAGCGATAGAGGCCTGCCGCGGCCGGGACAATGTGACCATCTACATGCTGCACCCTAAAGGCCGGGTGTCGGAAGTTCAGCGGCGGCAGATGACCACCGTGCTGGAACCAAATGTTGTCAATATCGCCGTTGATGGCACGTTCGATGATTGTCAGGCTTTGGTAAAAGCAAATTTCAATGATTTGGCCTTCCGGGACCAGGTGGGACTGACAGCGGTGAACTCAATAAACTGGGCGCGAGTAATGGCCCAAATAGTCTATTACTTCACGTCTGCAGTGGCGCTTGGTGCACCTGATCGCTCGATCTCCTATAGTGTTCCCACAGGCAACTTTGGCGATATCTATGCCGGGTTTATCGCGCGTGAAATGGGCTTGCCAATCGACAAGCTGGTCATTGCCACCAACAGCAACGATATTTTGGCACGCACTTTACAAACTGGATCATACTCCAAAGGTGATGTGCACGCGACATTGTCGCCTAGCATGGACATTCAGGTGTCCAGCAACTTTGAACGCATGATGTTTGATCTTAGTGGCAGGAACGGTTCAACCATTAAAGGCTATATGACTGGTTTTTCTGAGACGGGGCAAATCACGCTGTCCGATGAAGAAATTGCCAAAGCCCGTGCGGTTTTTGCTGCAAAGCAGGTTGACGATGAAACCACCTCACACGTGATGGCAAATTTTCGGCAAAACACGGGTTATATAGCTGACCCTCATACGGCGGTCGGTATCGAGGCATCCAAACTGTTGGAAGCCGGGGCCGCGCCGCGCGTGACCCTTTCGACTGCACACCCTGTTAAGTTCGGGCAAGCGGTCCAAGACGCGACCGGTCTAATTCCCGAACTGCCAAATCATATGGCAGACCTATACGACCGTGAAGAAGGATACGCAGAGCTTGCAAATGATGTCACGGCACTCCAATCTCTTATTTTGAAGGGTGTTGGGCAGTGAGCGCACAGGTCACTCGGCTTAAAAACGGTTTACGCATTGTAAGCGAAAGCAGGCGAACCGTTGAAACAGTTGCAATAGGCGTGTGGGTTGACGTCGGCGCACGGTTCGAAACAGCTGAACAAAATGGCTTAACCCACTGTCTTGAGCACATGTTGTTTAAAGGTACCGAGACCCGAAGCGCCAGAGACATCGCCTTTGAAATTGAGGCTGTTGGCGGGCATATGAACGCATACACCTCCCGGGATAACACAACCTATTACGCCCGTGTGCTGAAGGAAGACACGGAGCTGGCTGTTGATTTGCTGGCAGACCTTGTTCTGAATAGTGTTTGTGACGCTGAAGAGCTTGAGCGTGAAAAGGATGTAATCCTCCAAGAAATTGGGCAAACTCTGGATACACCCGATGATGTTGTTTTTGACAACCTTCAGAGTGTCGCCTTCAAGGATCAGGCAATCGGTCGCACGATTTTGGGCTCCGCAGACAACGTCAAGGCTTTTACGCGCGCTGGCTTGATGTCATTTTTGTCGGACCACTACCTGGCCAGCAATATTGTTGTTTCTGCCGTTGGTAATCTTGACCACGGCAAACTGGTTTCTCTAGTTGAAGAAAAGTTTGCTTCGGTGAAGATAGGGAGCCGACAGCAACCAGAACCAGCCCGCTTTATCGGTGGCAACGCTATTCAGGACCGGGAACTTGAGCAGTTGCACCTGACGTTGGGGTGGCCGGGCGTCTCTTATCACGACGACCGATATTACAGTCACCAAATTTTTTCCACAATCCTGGGTGGGGGCATGTCTTCCAGACTGTTTCAAGAAGTGCGTGAAAACAGGGGACTTGCATATTCTGTGTATAGTTTCAGCAGCAGTCACGCGGAAACTGGCTTGTTTGGTGTGTATGCAGGAACAAGCCCGGACATGGTTGAAGAACTGGTGGATGTCATCGGCTCCGAGATGGATGCTTTGAAACAGGGGCCGAACCAGCAGGAGTTCGAGATTGCGAGAGCCCAGCTCAAAGCGGGCCTTATGATGGCATTGGAAGCAACAACATCCAGAATGGAACAACTCGGACGACAGATCCTGGTTTTTGACCGAGTTGTCCCGGTTCACGAAATGATTGGAAATGTGGAAGATGTCTCGGCCGACGATATCGCAAATGTTGCCGCTGAAATGACTGAAAACACACAGCCGTCTGTGGCCGTCGTTGGCGATGCCAAAGCCGTTGAGACCATTTTGAACTAACCGGTTTATTGCTCCCTGCACACTATCTATTGATGCATTACTCTTGTGATGCTAGAACGTCGCAGGGGTGGTTAGAGATCAGTTCATGGGTCCGGAATTAGTCAAATTCTTGAATTACTGGCGTTCTATGGGCGGGGGCACGCATGTACCTGCACGTAGTGGGCTTGACCTACGCCAATTGGCTTCCATGTTGAAATGGATGCTCATCATGGAGATGGCAAGCGACGGTACCTTGAAATTTAGATTGGCTGGGTCGGCTTTGGAGGAGGCTTTTGGTATCGCCATGACCGACCGACCCTATAGCGAGATCTTCAGTTTTCGGGAAGATCAGGACCTTGCCGAAGAAGTGTATGCACTGTCAGTGGTCCGTGGCTGTGGTCTGTTGAGGATGGGGCATATGAGATTTGAGGGGCATAATCTCCAACCTCTGGAAGTACTGGCCTTACCGTTCTCTGACCCAAGGGTTATGGGCGGCATTGTTATGGTTGCTGTGGTCCAACCCTTCGCGTTTGAAAACGTTGCCAACGCCGATAGGCGTGACTTGTTGAGCATGGGGGTTGATGACATCTATTTGATCCCATCACCACAAGTGGTTACGCCTCTTCAGCTGCCAGAGCGCCTGCAGGAGGCACTGAAAGCGGGCACAATCAGCATTCGCGCCGTTGATATTGATAAACTCTCTGAACTACCAGAGGCCAGCACAGCGTCTCGCCTTACCGAAATACCTTCAGTTTCTTTGGAGCAGGCGGCGTCGCAGCAATTCGACGCCCTAAACTAGGTCAGCTGTGCCCTGCATCGCTCGAAAGCATTGCAACATCGATACCGAGCATAGCCATAGCCCGCGGCCACTTTAGCTCAAGCTCCGTATGGAAAAGGATTTCATCGTCGGGTTCAGCGATCATCCAGGCATTTTCTTGAATTTCACGTTCAAGTTGCCCAGCCCCCCAACCAGCATATCCGAGCGCCAGCAAATGATGCATCGGGCCTTTTCCTTCGGCCAGGGCTTTTAAGATGTCCACTGTCGCGGTCAGGGCAAGTGTTTGGCTGACGATCAGGGTGCTTTCCTGAACAAAGTCTGCCGAATGTAAAACAAAGCCACGACCGGGTTCCACTGGCCCTCCGGCATGTATGGCCAGGTCGGGAACCGGACCCTCGGAGGAAATGGACAATTGTTCCAGTAACGCTTCAAAAGTAAGCTGTTCGATGGCGCTGTTGACGACCAGTCCCATGGCACCGGATTCATCATGGGAGCACATGTAAATGACGCTCCGCTCAAATCGCGGATCTGCCATCAAGGGCATTGCTAGCAGCAACTTGTTGTCGAAAAAACCGGCTGTGGTCATCTAGATTCTCTTTCGCCTCAGTCTATCCATATCGCGTGCTGCGTGCAATCACTCCTCAGGTAGGTATCAACTTTTTGTTCCATCACTCCTGTGACTGGCTGACACGAATGTGAAACTTCGAGATTGGCAATATAGCGCGATGATTGCTACATAGTCGGCAGGTTAAGGAGCATCAAATGCCTCATTTTGTTTTTAGTACCTCTGTTGCCTTGGCAGTTGCCCTGTTTTCGATTGGCAGCAATGCGCAGGACAGCGATACACCCTGGCAGGACCATCAAGGTATGCTGGAAACACGCATCATTGCGGCTTCCAGCGGTGTTTCTGAAGGTTTTCCCGGTCAGCTTGGTGATGCGAATGAAGATGTTATGCTTCTCGCTTGGGAAGCCAGTCTCAAGGATGGCTGGAAAACCTATTGGCGATCTCCCGGGGAAGCTGGGTTGCCTGTACGAGTGTTCCTTGACGGCGAACAACTTGATATCCTGTATCCGTTTCCAGAACGCTTTGAACTGTTTGGCCTCGAGACATATGGCTACAGCAAACAGGTAACCATCCCGTTTGAAGTGCCCAGGCAGGCTGGTGAATACACGTTCAACGCAGATTTTATGGTGTGCAAAGACATTTGCGTGCCATTCAATGCTTCTTATGAAATTTCGATTGATCCAAATTTAAGTGGCACAATTGTTACCGATACAAGGATCAAAAACGCTCTTGAGGATGTACCTCATCGATTTGAGTCTAGTGGCACCAATTTAACTGTCACATCGATTTCTTTCGCGGGTAAGCCAGGACACCAAAACCTGATAGTTGAAGCATCTGCTGACATGCCTCTTGGCAAATCGGACTTGTTGGCGGAACTTGATGCGGGCACCCAGTTTCACTCACCAAGAATGCGTATCTTGGCGGATGGAAAGTCGGTTAGGTATGTACTACCCGTGATGTCCACGCAAAAAAACCTAGATTTATCAGGAAAGCGGGTGCGCCTTACGCTATCTGATGGCCGTGGCAACGCGATTGACCGTTTTTTTGATCTGCCATCACGTTAAATCTTGTACCAGCGGCAGGCCTGTGTAAGCTCTGAAAATCCCTAATTTGCCGCAACTCGGTATTTGCCCCTTAAATGGGGGCGGCTTTGGCGCGGTCATGATTTTCAATGGAGCTTTCAATGACGATTGCAGTCGGTGACAAAATACCCTCATCAACCCTGACAACTATGACCGCGGATGGGCCAGGTCCCGTTTCGACCGACGAGTTTTTTGCCGGCAAAAAAGTGGTACTATTTGCAGTGCCTGGGGCTTATACACCCACATGTTCTGCAAAGCATTTGCCGGGCTTTATCGAACAAGCCGATGAAATTCTGGCTAAAGGTGTAGACGCGATTGCCTGCATGTCAGTGAATGATGTGTTTGTAATGCATGCATGGGGCGCCGACGCTGGTGTTGCCGACAAAGTGGTTATGCTTGCAGATGGTAACGGCGACTTTACCAAAGAATTGGGTCTTGAACTTGATGGCCGCGGCTTTGGAATGGGTATTCGTTCACAGCGCTTTGCTATGATCGTGGAAGACGGTACTGTAACAGAGCTGAACATCGAAGAACCCGGAGCTTTTCAGGTTTCCAGCGCCGGTCACATTCTCTCTCAACTGTAGAGAAACTGACAAATCATCGCATTGGGCAGCTTTCGGCTGCCCTTTTTTTTTGATGAATAACCCTTACATACTATTCAACGGGGTATTTTCTTACAGGGAGGAATGTCTATGCCTGAAATGGCTTCAATTCTTGTTTGGCTTGTTGTTTTGGCCGCAATCATACTTGTATTTTCAGGTGTTGTGATGGTGCGGCAAGGCTACGAATATACCATTGAGCGCTTTGGCAAATATACTCGTACCTTGACGCCGGGCATTCATCTCATTGTTCCCCTTGTTTATTCTGTGGGACAGAAACAAAACATGATGGAGCAGGTGCTGGATGTTCCTACTCAGGAAGTGATTACCAAAGATAACGCAATGGTTGCGGCTGACGGCGTTGTGTTTTTCCAGGTTTTGGATGCGGCGCGAGCAAGCTATGAAGTGAACAATCTTGGCCATGCCATCCTAAATCTGACGATGACAAACTTGCGGACAGTGATGGGATCCATGGATTTGGACGAACTTTTGTCAAAGCGTGATGAAATCAATGCGCGGCTGATGAATGTGGTTGATGAAGCAACGCAACCTTGGGGCGTTAAGATAACGCGAATCGAGATTAAAGATATCGCCCCGCCTCGTGATATTGTCGATGCGATGGCGCGCCAAATGAAGGCAGAGCGGGACAAGCGTGCCTCCATTCTGGAAGCCGAGGGTGAGCGCGAATCAGAAATTTTGCGTGCTGAAGGCGAAAAGAAAGCCGCGATCCTTGAGGCGGAAGGCCGCAAGGAAGCTGCATTTCGCGATGCGGAAGCCCGGGAGCGTGAAGCGGAAGCCGAAGCAAAGGCTACTGAAATGGTTTCTAACGCAATTGCAGGGGGTGACCCTCAGGCGATCAACTATTTTGTCGCTCAGAAATATGTTGAGGCCTTGAGCGGATTCGCGACTTCCAACAATGAAAAACTTGTGTTTATGCCTATGGAAGCTTCAGGCGTAATTGGCTCGCTGGGTGGTATTTCAGAGCTGTTCAAAGACATAAAAGGCGGTGATAAACCAAGTGGTCGCCCCGGCGGTGTTCCACTGGTAGACTAGGGCCAAACGGTTAGGAGACGATAAATGGACAGTTTCGTCACTTGGATGACTGAAAACGCGCAATGGATCTGGTGGTCGTTGGCGGTTGTTCTGCTTGCGGGTGAGATGGTTATACCTGGCGTCTATCTGTTGTGGCTTGGCATTGCGATGGGCGTCACGGGCGTGTTTGCCTGGGTTGCGCCTGATCTCGGTTTTCAGGGCCATGGTCTGATCTTCGCTTTTTCAGCAACCGTTTCCATTTACATAGGCCATCGCTATTTCTATATGCCCGGTACAGCCATCAAAACCGAAGGTATCAACGAACGAGGCAACTCGTACGTGGGCCAGGTGTTTGAAGTGGTGGTGCCGATCAAAAACGGTCGCGGTCATGTGAAAGTGGGTGACAGCCGCTGGCTGGCCCGTGGTCCGGATCTTGAAAAAGGGGCGCTGGCAAAAGTTGTCTCTGTTGACGGAACAGTTTTGGTGGTAGAAGCTGCATAACACTAGGGGTGTTGAGCTTCCATGAGCCTTTCGACTGTTTTAAGAGCAAATGTCGCCAGTTGGCTAACCAGTAGAGCGCGTTTGAAGCTGCAGCGCACTGTTGCTGAATTTTCTCGAACAGTGCGCCGGCAAACTCACACGGTCCATTATTTCCATCGGGCTGACGACCCTTATTGCCAGCTCATGGTACAAGCTTTGCCTGACATCGCTTCTCGCTTTGCGGTGGAAGTGAAGCCTCTAGTGGTGGAACAGCTGCCTGCCAATATGTACCCTGATCCAGCACGTTATGAAGCTTATTCCATCATCGATGCCGGGCGTTTGGCCCGGGTGTATGGATTGGGGTTTACCGATGACGCCGTGGTGCCTGACCGGTTAGCGGTTGGGATGGTTAATCGCTTTCTGGCGAGCAAACAAACTGACCCCAACTTCTTCCAGATCGCCGAAGAATTAGGCGCCGCTTTATGGCGCAGGGATTTAGATACTATCCGTAGAACATGCGGCATTGCTGATCTTGGCGATGCGCAGCTAGAAGCCAATCAACGAAAATTGAATGAACTTGGGCATTATGCAAGTGCCAGCCTGCATTATGCCGGCGAATTCTATATTGGAATTGATCGTCTGGATCATCTGGAGCGCAGGCTCAACAAATTGGGTCTCGGCGACGGTGAAGTGGGATTTGAAATCCACCGCCTATGGCGCTATGACCTCGAAAACCTGGAACGGTCCATCACCGGAAAATCCGTTGAAGTCTATTTTTCAGTGCGAAGCCCCTACAGCTATGTCGGGCTACAGCTTATTGATGCATTGGCGCGGCAAGCTGGCGTCAAAATTGAATTGAAGCCTGTTTTGCCAATGCTGATGCGGGGTATGAAAGTTCCCCCTGCGAAAGGGCGCTATATCCTATTCGATACGTCCCGAGAGGCGCGGCTTGAAGGTGTTGATTTCGGTCATATCTGCGATCCACTCGGAGCTGCAACCTGGCGGGCGATGCAAATTGGTTTTGCCTTATTGGAAGACGAAAAAACTGGCGGCAGTTCAGGGCAGACATTTGAGTTTTTTAAGGCCTTCACTAAAGGAGTGTGGGCCGAGGGTATCGATGGTTCTAGCGACAAGGGCTTAAGCAGGATATTGTCAAACGCAGGTCTCAGCAATGCCTGGATCGCCAAGGCGCTGAACCGCGAAGTGGCAGAGACCAAAGCTGAGGCAAATCGTCAGGAGATGTTCAGGCATGGAAGTTGGGGTGTTCCAACTTTCCGCGCAGGCGGTGAAACCTTTTGGGGACAAGACCGCATGTGGGCAATAGTTGATGCTTTGAAGCAGTAACGGCCAACCAAACTTTGGTTGATAATCAAACCCAAAATTTGACTTGGCAGTTTGCGTGACTAAGGTGTCGCGGACAAAAAATAATCCATAATAATTGGTGCACTCAAATGATACAGCTCAAGACAAAATTCAGCCGACTGGTGGGAATTGCAGCAACTCTTTTAGGAGCTACAGCTTGCACAGCAGGCGGCGGCGACGTCGCTTCAGGCACAACGGTTGATCAAACGGTTGTTGAACGCGCTATGTTCAGCCCAGAAAGAATTCGAGCGGATGTTACTTTCCTGGCAGACGATTTGTTGCGAGGACGGGATACTGGCTCTGAGGGGTATCGTATTGCAGCAAACTATGTGGCGGCCGAATTTGCGCGACTTGGCCTGAAACCAGCCGGCAACGAGGGCACTTATTTTCAGGAAGTTCCGTTCCATACTGCTCAGGTGCTTGAGGATGGTGGCAGCATGTCTGTGACTGTTGCGGGTGAAACGCGTAACCTCACCATGGGCGACGATTTTTTTATGAGTGGCAGTGTCAAGAATCCTGCTGGCGAGGTGACCGCAGACTTGGTTTTTGTTGGTTACGGTGTTCACGCGCCGGAGATTGGCCATGATGATTTGGACGGCCTGGATCTGGAAGGCAAGATCGCTGTGGCGATTTCGGGGGCGCCGACGTCTTTTAATACTGAGATTCGTGCGCACCACGGTGCGACAGGAACAAAAGGTAAGGCACTAAGACAACGCGGTGCCGTTGGGTTAATCACCTTCAGCACACTGGAGAGCGAAAAACGCCGCCCTTTTTCGCGGCTGAAAAATTTCATTGGTTTCAAAAGTTTTGATTGGGTTGCAGCTGAAAGCGACGCAGATGACACAACCGCGATCAAAATTGGGGCCGCCATCAGCCACGAGGTGGCGAGACAGCTATTTGAAGGCGCTGCGGCCGACCTGGACACCGTCCTTTCTCAGGCCGCCAAGGGAGCACCGTCCGGTTTCGCTTTGAAGGCAAAGGCCACTCTGCGGCGCGAAAGCACGCTGAGTGAAAAATTTGAAAGCCCAAACGTGCTGGCGGTCCTGGAAGGGAGCGACCCCGAGCTGCGCGACGAGTATGTTGTGCTGACGGCGCACCTCGACCATATCGGCGTGCGTGAAACTGCAGATGGCGAAAAAATCAACAACGGAGCACTAGACAACGCGTCCGGCGTATCGATTTTATTGGAAGTGGCGCGTGCTTACGTTCGCGCGGGGGATCGCCCGCGGCGTTCTATCCTGTTTGCCATTGTGACGGCGGAGGAAAAAGGTCTGCTGGGGGCTGAATATTTTGTGCACTACCCAACAGTCGAAAAATCCGCAATGGTTGCCAATGTCAACGTGGACATGCCAATTCTCTTGTATGATTTTTCGGACATGGTCGCGTTTGGTGCTGATCGCAGCAGCCTTGGACCGATTACGGAGCAAGCACTTGCCAAAATCGGGGTAAGCATGAGCCCCGACCCCATGCCGGAGCAAGGTATATTTACCCGTAGCGATCATTATCGGTTTGTTCAGCAGGGGGTCCCTTCCGTGTTTCTGGTAACCGGCTGGGGTGAAGGCATTGGCGGCAGAGATGGCGGTGCCATATTCCGGCAGTTCCTGGGCAGCACGTATCACTCTCCGGGTGATAACCTTAGCCAATCAATTGACTATGGTGCGGGCGCCAAGTTCGCACATGCTAACTGGTTGATTGCAAGTGCCATAGCAAATGGTGACGTTCGGCCAACATGGAATGAAGGCGATTTTTTTGGCGACACTTTCGCCGGGAAATAACCAATCTGAGCTGTATTGAACAAAGCGCCGACAATCTTGTCGGCGTTTTTTTTGTGGGCTTGGCAACCTCATTCCCACTTTGTAGGCTCAGGTCCAGGGAAGAGGGGGCTTATGAATAGTTCAAATGAACAGGAAGTGTATCATCATCAATCAGATAATGAGCCAGAGCACAGTCGGCATGACGAAAAGGTCATTAGCGACCGAAAAGTGAACGCCTATTGGCGCGCCAATGTTAGACTGCTGCTGATACTCCTTCTAGTTTGGTTTGTTGTTTCCTTTGGCGCGGGCATTTTGTTTGCAGATTGGCTCAATCAGTTTGTCATTGCTGGTTTTCCGCTTGGTTTTTGGTTTGCCCAGCAAGGCTCCATTTATGTTTTTGTGATGCTCATTTTCATTTATACGCGGCAAATGCGGGTGATTGAGAGCAAGTTTGGCGTTGATGACAATGCTGGTGAAGGAGACGCACAATGAGTACGCAGCTTCTCACTTACATCGCTGTAGGCCTTTCTTTTGCGCTGTATATTGGCATTGCCATTTGGTCACGCGCGGGTTCAACGAAAGACTTTTATGTCGCAGGTGGCGGCGTGCATCCTGTGGCCAACGGCATGGCCACTGCTGCCGATTGGATGTCAGCCGCCAGCTTCATTTCAATGGCTGGCATCATCGCGTTTGCGGGGTATGACGGGTCTGTATACCTGATGGGCTGGACCGGCGGTTATGTGCTGCTTGCGTTGTTGCTGGCACCTTACCTTAGAAAATTTGGCCAGTTCACCGTGCCCGATTTTATCGGGGAGCGCTACTATTCAAAAGTGGCTCGTGTTGTCGCCGTGGTGTGCCTAATCGCCATATCCTTCACTTACATAGCCGGTCAAATGCGCGGCGTGGGGGTGGTGTTTTCCCATTTTCTAAATGTGCCCATCACCATCGGGGTGCTTGTCGGTATGGCCGTGGTGTTTTTCTACGCAGTTCTGGGTGGCATGAAAGGCATAACTTACACGCAGGTTGCCCAGTATTGTGTGCTGATTTTCGCTTATATGACGCCGGCTGTGTTTATTTCTCTTCTCATTACTGACAACCCGCTTCCACAGCTCGGTCTGGGTGCTCAAGTCAACGATGGGTCAGGGCTTACGGTCCTGCAAAAGCTTGATGCAACGCTTGTTGACCTGGGGTTCCAAGCCTACACAGCCCCAAAAAAATCGATGATTGATATCTTCGCAATTACGTTCGCGCTCATGGTCGGCACGGCGGGTTTGCCGCATGTGATTGTGCGGTTTTTCACCGTTCCCAAGGTGTCTGATGCACGCCTTTCAGCTGGTTACGCATTGGTGTTTATCGCGCTTTTGTACACTACGGCGCCAGCAGTCGGCGCGTTTGCGCGCATCAATTTCATTGAAACGGTTAATGGCTCAACTTATGCCGGCGATGATATGGCCGGCGGCACCCCTCAGTTTTTCAAAACCTTTGAAGATATAGGTCTTATTCGCTGGATCGACAAAAACGGCGATGGTGTTGTTAATTATAGTGCAGGGCAAGCTTTTGAAGGGTCGGCCGACTTCACCGATAAACGCGGTGAAAACGGGGAACGTTTACTGTCCAACGTTCCGACTTCAAATACCAATGAAGTTGATGTTGATCGGGACATCATGGTGCTTGCCAATCCAGAAATTGCGCAACTGCCGGGTTGGGTCATCGCACTTGTGGCAGCCGGCGGCATTGCTGCAGCACTTTCGACAGCCGCGGGTCTTTTGCTGGTGATTTCCGCTTCAATCAGCCACGACTTACTCAAAAAAACCTTCAGACCCGACATTTCCGACAAAGGGGAGCTTATCGCCGCGCGGGTATCAGCGGTCGTTGCCATCGCGGTTGCTGGCTACCTGGGGATCAATCCGCCAGGATTTGTGGCGCAAGTGGTTGCGCTCGCATTTGGGTTGGCGGCAGCGAGCCTGTTCCCTGCGATTTTGATGGGCATTTTTGTCAAGCGCATGAACCGGGAAGGTGCCATTGCTGGCATGGTTTTTGGCCTTGCATTTACCGTTGGCTATATTGCCTATTTCAAGTCGAACTGGTTTGGTGCGACCAACACCGCCGAGCATTGGCTGTTTGGCATATCCCCGGAAGGCATTGGCAGTATCGGCATGCTGATTAATTTTGCCGTCGCATTCTTGGTAGCCAGCAGAACAAACAGCCCGCCAGAATACGTGCAGGCCCTGGTAGATGATATTCGAGTTCCGACGGGGGCTGGCGTGGCACACAGCCACTGATAGCTGATCAGATTTCACCCTTGTAAAGCGCCATTCCCTGGTTCGCGAGCGCGTCTGCTCGCTCGTTTTCTGGATTGCCTGCATGCCCCTTTACCCACTGCCAATCGATTTTGTGTCGAGCGGCGGCTGCATCAAGCGCCTGCCATAGGTCAGCATTTTTCACGGGCTTTTTGGCGGCCGTTTTCCAACCCTTGGCCTTCCAGCCGTCAATCCACTCGGTGATGCCATTTTTGACATAGGTGCTGTCCGTATAAAGTGTAACTTCACATGGCCTTTTCAGCAGGTTGAGGGCTTCTATTGCAGCCATTAACTCCATGCGATTGTTGGTTGTTTCAAACTCGCCGCCGGTTATTTCTTTTTCATGTTCGCCGTAGAGTAGCAGGGCACCCCAACCGCCGGGGCCGGGATTGCCGGAGCAAGCACCGTCCGTATATATTTCGACTGTCTCATCAGACGACATAAGCTGCTGCATCCTTGGCTTTTTGATGGAATTTCAAACGTTTCAGATAGTCGAGTGGATTCTTAGGCCGGACAACTGCACCTTCAATTGGATAAAGCCAGTCATAAAGGCGTGTCAGCAAAAAACGCGTGGCCGCCCCGCGGCAGAGGGTTGGCAGCGCTTTAACCTCTGGTCCTGTCATGGGGCGCGCTGCGTCATACATTTCCACCAGGCGTTTGGCTTTTCCCGGCACGAAGCGATGATTGTCGTCAAAGCACCAGGCATTGATGCAGACTGCCAAGTCATAAGCAAACATGTCTGTGCATCCAAAATAGAAATCAATTACCCCGGTTATTTCATGGTCTGTAAAAAGCACATTGTCAGGAAATAGATCCGCATGGACGGTGCCAGTTGGCAGGTCTGTTGGCCAGTGGGCGTTGAGATATTCGAGTTCATCGCGGATTATAGTCGCAAGCCCGAACTGCACTTCGTTCGCTCTGTCGATTGTTGCGGACGCAAGCTTTTGCCAGCCAGAGAGTGACAAGTCGTTTTCCCGTTGTTCTGCGAAAGATTCGAATGCGCTATGCATCTTTGCCAGCATTGTTCCAAGGGACGCACAATGCTCTTCGTCCGGCACATCAACACTGACACCAGGCACGAATTCAATCAGGCAAGTCGGACGCTCCATAAGTTGTTGTAGTGCAACACCTTTCGTGTCGCGAATGGGGCGAGGTGATGGCAGGCCCGCGTCGGCCAAATGGTCCATCATGTTGAGAAAATAGGGAAGGTCGCGTGGATCAGCCCTTTTCTCATACAATGTTAGGATCAGGCGCTGCTGTTCGGTCTCCAGAAGGTAGTTGGAGTTTTCTACCCCTTCGGCAATGCCCTTGAACAAGAGCGGCCGCCCAAGATCATAACTTTCAAGGAACTTGGCCAGTGTCTTGTCGTCAACGTGCGTATAGACCGCCATCAGGCGATATCTTTCAGAATTGGCGGGACTTTGAACACAACATCTTCTTCCGCGGTTGTGACGAGCTCTACATTGGCGGTGTAACGACCTTTCAGGGCTTCAATAACTTCTTCCACCAAAACTTCGGGAGCACTTGCTCCTGCAGTGATGCCAACTGTGGTTGCTCCGTTGAGCCAGGCCCAATCAATGTCTGCCGCGCGTTGAACCAGCCTTGCCGGGCAGCCGCGTTTCTCGCTCACTTCCACAAGACGCATGCTGTTTGACGAATTGGGCGCCCCGATGACAATCACTCGATCTGCTTGTTTGGCCACTTCTTTTACGGCTGTTTGTCGGTTGGTGGTTGCATAGCAGATATCTTCCTTGCGTGGATTGGTCAGCTGAGGAAAGCGTTCTTCAAGCGTAGCAACGACATCCGCAGTATCTTCTACGGACAACGTGGTTTGTGTCACATATGCAAGCGCGTCAGGCTCTGTCGTTTTGAACTGAAGAGCATCTTCCACCGTCTCGATCAATGACATGGAACCTTCTTCCGCTTGCCCCATTGTGCCAATCACTTCCGGGTGTCCCTCATGGCCAATCATCAATATATGCCGGCCTTTTGCCTGATGCCTTTCGACCGCACGGTGCACTTTCGACACAAGAGGACAAGTAGCATCCACATATATCATTTTGCGCCGCTCTGCCTCGGCTGGCACGGACTTGGGCACGCCGTGTGCAGAAAACACAACCGGCGCGTCATCTGGAACTTCATCAAGCTCGTCAACAAATACCGCCCCAATTGATTCCAGACCTTCAACTACATACCGGTTATGAACAATTTCATGCCGGACATAGACAGGAGCGCCAAATTTCTTGATCGCCAATTCCACAATTTTTATCGCCCGATCGACACCGGCGCAGAAGCCTCGAGGATTGGCGAGCAGGATTTTGATGGAACTAGGTTCAACGGAACCAACAACTTCTGACATTAAACGGGCCCTCAAACTGCAATTGGGTGTTCGTTGGTTCTTGCTACCCGTCACCAACAGGTTGGTCAAGCAAGACCGCTGATCTGCGTCATTTTAGTTGCCGATCCGGGTTGCTAAGTTCGTCACATACTAGGGGAGTATGGGGATGAACAAATTCGCAAAGTGTGGTTTCATTTGTTTGTGTTTTGCTTTTACCAACGCCGTAAATGCGCAGTCACCTACAGAGTCTGTATTTGTTCTCGCGGATATTGTTGCTCAATTGCCAGGTAAGTTCGACAATGAGCCTCAAGTATTTCTGGAACAGTCTTTTGGAACTGGCCACAGTGGGCCTCACAGGCGTACGAAATTTGAAGCGAAGCTTGTTGGCGGGACCGAAACGCAATCAGCCGACTTTCTCGTCTATCTGGAAGAAAACAAACTTGTTGAGCGCTGGCGATTTTCGGTCGATGCAGACCTGCGCGGTGTCAGAATGCAGCGCTTTGCAATTGATGACGTATCATTGTGGCATTCTGACCTCACCCATGTGCCGGATGGAGCGCCAATTTTATGCGATCATGTTTGGTTCGAGGGGCAGGGCAGCGCCTATGCTGAACCAATAGGTGGAGGATGTGACACCGAAGCCTATAACTTTCTGCTTTCAGAAGAAGGGCTGTGGGTCTTAAACAATGCAACCACTGGCGGTCGCCTAGCCCCTGTTCAGACTGATCGAATTCATACCAAACTATTTCGGGCTAGGCGCATGGAGTGTTTCGTTAACATTCTGCATATGGGGCGGCCTGTGGATGCTGGGTTGGAGGGCAGAACCCTTATCAACCCAATTTATCTGCATGACCGTGGGGACACATACGAGTTTCAAACTGCGGAAGAAAACCCACGAAAATTTATTCTAAAGCTTCGCAGGTCCATGTGGCCGTCACGGTCTGGTAGAAACTTTGTGCCAATGCTTATCCTCTACCTCTACAGGGATCAGATTGCCGATGGCGCCATAGCGGGTAGTGCTTGGGCTGCCGCGAATAGCGACCGGGTTGCGTTCGATGCCGGCGGGATTGGAGCCCGCTGCAAAGATGCAGCACCGGTTGCCTCCAGATAGCCATAAACGGCAACTAACACGCTGAATGTGGCAGCAAGATTGGCTGCTTGCGCTTTGCGTTGCTAATCCTTATGATCGCCGCGATTTTGGGCGCAATTGTATGCAGCCTGTCTTGGGAATGACTTTATTATGATTCGTGTGTTTGGTTTATTGGCGCTTGCCTCTTTTCTTGCGTCTTGCGCAAGCAATCCTCTTGAAGTCACTATTTCCAGATGCCCTGCGGTTGCGGTTGTTGGTGATACTGGAACACTGACCCGATTTAATGGGGACGGCCGTACTGACGAAGATGTTATTTACACCGCATCAATCAGCGATATCGCGGTTTCCTGCGAAGAAGGCGAATCTGTCACCTCAGCGATAGGCTTTTATGTGTCAGCTCACTCCGATGGCCGCTTGGTCAATCAAGTGATTACGCTGCCTTATTTCGTTGCAGTGATGAAAGACAACAGTGAAATCGTTACCAAACGCATCTACGACGTCACTCTGGATTTTGATCAAAATGGATATGCTGTTTCGCGCGAGGTTCTGAACCAGTTGATCCCAACAATTGATCAAGCCCGTCGCTATAACTATGAGCTCTTGATCGGCTTTCAATTGTCGCCAGATGATGTTGCCTATAATATGGAGCGCTGAGGCGTTTTCCACAAAATACCCAATAATTTCAGTTTGGCCGACCTTGCAGATTGACTCTAAGCGCTGGGTCCTGCATACCAACCCCACGTTCAGGTCATGCTTATTAAGCATCCACGTGCGGGAGAGACCAAACATTCGGCGCCGAAGGAGCAACCGCCCCGGAAACTCTCAGGCAAAAGGACCGCACTACTGGCTGACACTCTGGAAAGCAGAAGTGCTTTTTGCATTTCTCACCGACGGGGTAAGCCGAAACAGATGTTTCGGTGAAATCTCTCAGGTTCCGTGACAGAGGGGGCGCAAACGCCGGGTTGCCCGGCAACAGTTGCGCGCGGAGTTAGCCAATGTCTGATGACAGTCTTCTGAAAACCCCTTTCTACGAAATGCATGTGTCCGCTGGTGGCAAAATGGTGCCTTTTGCAGGGTATTCCATGCCTGTGCAGTATCCGCTTGGCATTATGAAGGAACACACGCACACGCGCGAAAAAGCGGGGCTGTTTGATGTTTCGCACATGGGGCAGGCATATATTCGCAGCAAAAATGGCGGAGACCCTGCGCTAGCGATAGAGGCGCTCATGCCGAGTGCTCTAGCTGTATTAAAGCCGGGAAAAATGCGGTACTCCGTGTTGCTCAACGACGAAGGTGGTATTGAAGATGACCTGATGGTCACTCGTACCTTTGAGCCTGAAGGCACTTTGTATGTTGTTGTTAATGCCGCCTGCAAAGACAAAGACTATGACATCCTGGAAGAAAAACTCGGCGACAAAATCACCCTTGAACCGCTGGACGACCGCGCGCTTCTTGCGCTGCAGGGCCCAAAGGCTGAAGAGGTGTTGGCGTCCTTAGCGCCAGAAGTTGCAGACCTCAGCTTTATGGAAGCGACCATGGTCACGCTTGAAGGCGTGGTATGCTGGGTTTCACGATCGGGCTACACTGGTGAAGACGGTTATGAAATTTCAGTACCTTCTGATGAAGCGCCGGCTTTTGCGGCGCGTTTGCTGGCGAACGAAGACGTTGAGTGGATTGGCCTCGGCGCGCGTGACAGTTTGAGGCTGGAAGCCGGTCTTTGCCTGTCGGGTCACGACTTTGATGGCTCTGTCAGTCCTGTTGAAGCAAATATCACATTCGCTCTGGGCAAAAAGCGTCGCGAAACCGGCGATTTTGTTGGCGCGGACCGTATTCTCAAAGAGCTGTCCGAGGGCGCAGACAAAGTGCGTGTAGGCATTTTGCCAGATGGCCGCGCGCCAGCGCGCGAAGGCACTGATATTGTTGATCCAAATGGCACTGTTATCGGTAAAATTACATCAGGGGGCTTTGGCCCAACGTTTGGAGGGCCTGTTGCAATGGGTTTTGTGCCCAAGAACTTGGCAGTCGAGGGCACAAAAGTTCAATTGATGATTCGCGGCAAGGTACACGGCGCAACGGTTGCACCGACACCTTTTGTGCCGCAGCGTTACAAAAGAAAACAGTCATAGACCGCAATTAGGGGAAAAGGCATGACCAAATACACCGAAGATCACGAGTGGATAGAAGCTGACGGCGATATCGCCACTGTAGGCATTACCGACTACGCCCAAAAAGCGCTTGGGGATGTTGTTTTTGTTGAACTTCCCGAAGTCGGGGCCGCTTTCAGTGCAGGCGATGAAGTTGCAGTGGTGGAATCTGTCAAAGCAGCAAGCGAGGTATACGCACCGCTCGATGGCGAAATCACTGAAGTGAACGGCGACCTGGAAGGCGATCCAAGCCTGGTTAATACGGCGCCGACCAGCAATGGTTGGTTCTTCAAAATGAAGCTGTCCAACACGGGTGATCTGGACGGTTTGATGGACGAAGAAGCCTACAACGAGCATGTTGCAGGACTAGAATAAGCTTAAGGGCGGCGAGGGGCCGCCTTTTTTGTTGTCTCGGCCGCGGCGAGGTGCGGCCAATCGATTAAAGGAGTGCGTTGATGCGCTATTTGCCGCTCACGAATGATGACCGACAGGCGATGCTGGCCAAAATCGGTGTTCGTCATGTGGATGACCTATTTAGGGATGTGCCTAAAGCTGACCTGAACCCAGATATTGATTTGCCTCGCCACCAAAGCGAGATGATGGTCGAGCGTCAGCTCTCGAAACTCGCTGCAAAGAACACATCGGCGGGGTCTGTTCCTTTTTTTGTCGGGGCTGGCGCCTACAAGCACCACGTGCCTGCAACGGTAGACCATATGATCCAGCGCGGCGAGTTCCTGACGGCTTACACACCTTATCAGCCGGAAATTGCGCAAGGTACTCTCCAGTATCTGTTTGAGTTCCAGACTATGGTGGCACAACTGACCGGGATGGATGTGGCCAACGCCAGCATGTATGACGGCTCGACGGCGACAGCTGAGGCCGTCATGATGGCGCGCCGGGTAACGCGAAAGAAAAAGGCTGTTCTTGCCGGCGGTTTGCATGCCCATTATCGCTCAGTGGTGGAAACAACAACTCAATTCACGGATGACGTGATTGAGAGCCAGATGCCGATGCCATCTGACCCAGAAGCCGAACTCCAGGTTGCTATCAATGCCATTGATGACACAACAAGCTGTGTGGTGGTTCAAAATCCCACAGTGAATGGCTCTGTATTGGACCTCACAGCTATTGCAGACAAAGCGCATGCACACAAAGCACTGCTGATTGTTGTGGTGACTGAGGTGATGTCGCTAGGTTTGATCAAAAGCCCCGGCGAAATGGGTGCTGATATTGTTGTTGGTGAAGGCCAGTCTATTGGAAATGGTTTGAATTTTGGCGGGCCATACCTTGGATTGTTTGCGACTAACCAGAAATATGTGCGTCAAATGCCTGGCCGGCTTTGTGGCAAAACAACAGATTCTGAAGGCAAAGAAGGCTTTGTGCTCACACTCTCAACGCGTGAACAGCACATTCGCCGTGAAAAAGCGACGTCAAACATTTGTACTAACTCTGGCCTGTGCTCGTTGGCTTTCACAGTGCATATGAGCCTGCTCGGCGAAAAAGGGCTACGTCAGACAGCGCTGGTGAACCACAAGCGAGCAACTGACGTGAAAAACGCCCTTGCAGGCATTGATGGTGTCGAGGTTCTGAACAGCTCCTTCTTCAATGAGTTCACCGTCAAGCTACCAACTGCAGCAGCGCCAATAGTGGACAAGTTGGCGGCGGACGGCGTGCTTGCAGGTGTGCCGATGTCGCGCTTGTACCCTGGCGGTGGCTTCGATGATTTACTGATTTTGGCTGCAACCGAGACTGTGAGCGACGACGATATCGAGATTTTGGCCGCCAAACTTAAGGAGGCGCTGTCATGAGCATGAATTCCCAAGGAAGACCTACTGCGCCAACCGCGGATAATGATACCGGCGAAATGAAACCGGTTTTTGAAAGCTTTTCCGGCCACAAAGGTTTGCGCATCGCGGAGCCGCTCGTGTTTGAGCTGGGCACTACGCAAACCACTGGTGTGGATGTCGAGGAGATCGAAGACTTTGAACTTTCCGTTGGCGGCCTTGAGCGTGACACTGAAATTGGATGTCCTGGCCTGGCCGAACCCGATGTGGTGCGTCATTTTACACGTTTGTCGCGCCGCAACTACGGCATTGATATGGGAGTTTTCCCATTGGGTTCATGCACAATGAAGCATAACCCGCGCCTCAACGAGAAAATGGCAAGACTGCCGGGTTTTGGTGACATCCACCCACTGCAGCCATTATCGACCGTCCAGGGCGCGCTGGAGCTGATGTCTGAGCTGAGCCACTGGATCACGACGCTCACTGGCATGCCGGCGGTGGCTTTGTCGCCCAAGGCTGGCGCTCACGGTGAACTGTGTGGTGTTATGGCCATTCGTGCTGCCCTTGAAGCCCGTGGAGACGCAAGGGAAATTGTGCTTTGCCCGGAAAGTGCTCATGGCACCAACCCGGCAACCGCAGCGTTTTGTGGCTATAAGGTGAAATCAATTCCTGCCAAGGAAAATGGACGGGTTGATGCTGAAGCGCTCAAGGAAGCGCTTGACGATACCGTTGCGGCAGTAATGATCACCAACCCAAATACTTGCGGGCTGTTTGAAGATGAAATCAAAGATATTGCAGATGCAATCCATGCCGCTGGTGCCTTCTTTTACTGTGACGGCGCTAACTTCAACGCCATTATGGGCAAGGTCCGTCCAGGTGACCTCGGCGTGGATGCAATGCACCTGAATCTTCACAAAACATTCTCCACACCACACGGTGGTGGTGGCCCGGGTTCAGGACCGGTTGTGTTTTCTGATGCGCTTAAAGACTTTGCTCCGATGCCTTACGTAGTGTCGGGTGCGGGTGGCTATGAAATCGTCGAGGACGGTGATAACACATCACTTGGTCGGTTGACTGCCTTCCATGGCCAGATGGGCATGTATGTTCGTGCGCTTAGCTATATGCTGAGCCATGGCTCTGACGGCATCAGGCAGGCCGCTGAAGACGCTGTCCTGAACGCGAACTATGTGCTTGCGTCTCTGGGTGACGTAATGTCAGCCTCGTTTGAAGGCCCTTGCATGCACGAGGCTCTCTTTGATGATCGCTTCCTGAAGGACACCGGGGTCACAACCCTCGACTTTGCGAAAGCCATGATCGATGAGGGTTATCATCCGATGACCATGTATTTCCCGTTGGTTGTTCATGGTGCGATGTTGGTTGAGCCGACAGAGACCGAATCCAAATATAATATGGATCAGTTCATTCGATCCATGCGCGGGCTGGCCTCAGAAGCCAAGGCTGGCAACATTGGCCGGTTTGAAGGTGCACCTTATCACGCTCCTTGGAAACGGTTGGATGAAACGCAAGCTGCGCGCCAACCCGTCCTGCGCTACACGCTTCCTGAAGCCGCTGAGTAAACAGGATATTAACCAATTTAAGCCTACTATTTGACCTCCAAGAGGCAGATGGTAGGCTTCTTTGTTCGTAATCACCTGAGGACATGCCGCGTGAGCAAACGCATTCTGGCCGTAGACGACAGTTCCCAATTGCAGGAAACTTTAACTGGCTTTTTGCCCAGCCTTGATTTTCTTGTGGCCGGTGCGCTTGGGTCAGGTCAGGCATTTGACGTAATGCAGACAGAGCGATTTGACGTTGTGATTTCTGCTCACCGTCTGGCAGACTCTGATGGGTTTAAACTCATCGAAAAAGTTTCTGGCCTTGAGTATTCGCCTTCGATTGTGCTTGTCGCAGACAATGACCCCATTGAGCTTCAACGTATCCGCGAGCACGCGCTCGCTTACAGTGTTGATCTGCTGGCAGTATTATCACCGCCCATTCAAAGAGAGCTTTTGATTTCGGCACTGAGTGACGTTGCCAATTTAAGTGGTGCAGACCTCGAATCTGCACGGTCTGGCGTAGCGGAATCTGAATTTATGCGTGGGCTGATGACCGATGGCCTGTCGCCCGTCTTTCAGCCGAAAGTCAATCTACGTAACGGCAAAGTGGTGGGAGCAGAGGCATTTGCCCGCTGGAATGCGCCCGGCGGTGGCCTCTTGAGCGCCGGTGCAGTAATCAAAGTTGCCCGTGAAAAGGGGTATATGGACGTCCTAACGTACCGCATGCTCGAACTTGCGCTTCAGCAACAGGGTAAATGGCGTCGTGAAGGCAAAGACGTGCCTTTGTCTATCAATGCATCGAGTGAAAACCTCCGCAAAACCGATTTTGCCGACGTGGTTTCGGGCCTTGCTGAGCAATTTGGAGTTGCGCCGTCTATGGTTCGGTTGGAAATCACCGAAGCGGATTTTGAGGTTGATGAGCGTGTTCCGCTAGAGAATCTGGGCAGGCTCCATGCGCGTGGGTTTGGACTGGGGTTGGACGATTTTGGTGCAGGTTTTGCCCCTTTAATGCGTTTGCAGTCAATTCCGTTTGATGAGTTGGTCATCGACCGAACTTTTCTGGCGCGTGCAGCAGAAAATCCGACAGCACGGGTCATTTTTGAGTCCGCCATCGATTTAGCGAAAAAGCTTAAACTGATGCCAACTGTGGAGGGTGTTGAAACCCAAGCTCAGCTTCGCATGGCAAAAGAAGTCGGGGCGGAGATTGCGCAGGGCTATCTGATTGGCAAGCCAATGTCTGCTAATGAATTTCTGATCTGGATCGAAGATTATGAGGACGGCGTGCTCGTTATTCCGGGCCTGGATTGATTTTGCTGATCTAAAAATTGCTGCGCGCGTAATCTGCCAGATGATGCAACCCCGTTTCGATATGTGCCTTCGGGGCCCCACACCAAGCCGGATAAACCCATCCATGCCATAAACGTCACCGGGTAGCAGCATAATACTGCGTTCTTCGCGCAGTTTGTGAACAAGCTCGCTTGAGTTGATGTCCATCTGGTAGCGGACAAACGCCATACCACCTGCTTTTGGTAATATGCAGGAAAACAGGTTGTTATTCTTGCCAAGCCAGTCGGCCAAGAGACCTACGTTTTCGTTCAAAATGCGTCGACTGCGAGCAAGGATATCTTCGCGTTTGTCAGGTTGCACCACAATGTTGGCAACATATTCGCTGACAGCACTTGCCGTAATGGAAGTGTAGTCCTTGCCTTGCCACGCTCGGTAAATTTCTTCCTTAGGGCCTACAAGCCAGCCAATGCGCAGGCCTGGAAGGGCCAAGGCTTTTGAAAGACCCGAGGTAATGATCGATTTTTCATACATGTCCGCAAAGCTGGCGCTTTCTAAGCCGTTTAACTCGGAACCCTTATAGACTTCGTCAGCATGAAGCCACAGGTCGTGTTTACGGGCAAACTCTACAAGTTGCGTCATGGCTTCCGGCGGCAGAATGCTGCCGGTGGGGTTGTTGGGGTGGCAAATAGTGATCATTTTGGTGCGTGAGCCAACAAGGGCTTCCAGGTCGCCAAGGTCGGGTAGCCAGCCCAGATCTTCTCGCAGGGGAAGCTCCTTAACCACGACGCCAATCGCCTTTGCAAAGCCCCAAATTTGCAAATAATTGGGCACTACGACGATAAGCTCATCGCCCGGGTTGAGCATTGCCATCACCATCAGGATATTGGCTTCCGCCGACCCGTTCGTGACGATGATATTGTCTCCGTCTCGACCTTTGTACAGATTTGCGATGCTGTTTCTAAGTTCCGGCGAGCCGTTCGTCCAACCGTATCCAAGCTCGATTTCAAGCATGCTTTCCAGTTGCTCAGCTGTGAGCAATTCACGCAGGTTATAGGGGTGGACGCCGCTATCTGACAGGTTGTGGTCAACCAGGTTTTCATAAAGCGACTGGATACGTTCAAGCGAAAACTCAACAAATTCCATTGCATGCCTCCCCAAGCCAAAAATAAAGGAGCCGCCAACTGGCAGCTCCTTAACTGTAACCAAAGTGGTTGGTTTGAAAAGCTTAGAATGCAGCGCGGAATGCTGCACGGATATTACGACCGGGTAGTGGCGCTTGATCCTTGATGAAACTTGTGTGCTGACGACCGGTGCTGTCAGTGATGTTCGTTGCGCGAACCTCAAATGACAGGTTTTTGTCGTCAAATGGCCGGATTGTGAAATATGCGTTCCAGAAGGCAAAGCTGTCCGTTGGCAATTCGAAATCCGAAACATCGTTGACTTCAGCGAAGTACTCTACCTCAGTGCGCAGATCAAACAGCTCGGACGTTGCTTCCACACCTGCCAGGAAACTGGCTGGCGGCAAGCGTGGCAGTTCATCGTTACCACCGCGGTCAAGGTCCGCTTCAATAAAGTCAAACTGACCATCGAAGTGAACGTCAATCTCGCCAACGCCGTCCCAGTTGTAAGTGCCGGCATGCACTTCAGCTCTCGCTTCAAAGCCATAGATCTGAGCGTCGTTTGCGCGGAACTCGAACACTTGAAGCTCGTCTTCTTCACGATCTGTACCAACCTCATAAATGAAGTCTTCATAGCTTGTGTAGTAGGCATTCGCTACAAAACTGAATGGACCGGTCGCATAGTTGAACGTAGCTTCAATACCCAATGCCACTTCTTCGTCCAGATCGGGGTTGCCGATTTCAAAGGCATCTGTCGCCAGGTGAGGACCGTTTGCAAACAGCTCCTCTGTGGCTGGCGCGCGTTCCGTGCGGAACACTGTCACACCAAAGAAAGCTTCTTCACTGATGTCATAGCCGGCGCCAACACTACCGCTAAAGCCACTGAAGTTGCGCTCTAGCCCGAGTGATTCAACATCATATGAGGTGTGCTCATAGCGGCCACCGAAGTCAAACCGCCAGTTGCCAGTTGTGTATTCTTTTACGGTATACAGGCCGATTTGCGACATTTCTGATGGTGGAACAAACGCTTCTTCACCAATTGCAGAGAAATCACGCGTGCGAATTTGAATGCCGGTTGCGCCGCTCCAGTTGTCAGAATGGGCTTCAACCAGATCAAGGCGGCCTTCCCAACCTTCGTTGGAGAAAACAGTTCCAGTTTCGTCACCTTCAAATTCGATGTGCTCATAGTCAGAGTAACCGAAGCGGAATTTGGCTTTGGAGAACCATCCCCAATCGCCCGAATATTCACCCATCAAGTCATATCTGGTTTGGTCCAGATTGATGGTGACCAGTTCTTCTTCCTCTTCTTCGTGCTCTTCATCCTCATCATGATCTTCGCCTTCTTCTTCGTCATGCTCATGGTGACCGTGTCCACCCGGCAGACCATAAACGCTATCGAGTTTACGAATATTGAAGCCAATGAAGCCACCATCGAACAGGAAGCTCAAACCGCCAGAACCGCCTTTGGTTTCAACGGCGCTATTTTCCAGCGTGCCGAAGACTTCTTCCTCTTCGCCGTGCTCCTCGTCGTGATCATCATCATGATCGTCGTCATCATGATCGTCGTCGTGATCTTCTTCCTCTTCCATGGCACGCTGAAGGGCACTCTCGGCAAAGCCTGGAATATCATAGTCTTCTGTCTCACGGTAGAAATAGTCACCGTGCAACAGGATTTTAGTGCCATCGCTGCCTTCATTGAGAAGCGCGTTGAAAGCGGCGCTGAATTCGTGGCCTTCATCGACAGTTGTGTAGCCATAGCGAACAGCACCATCGAACCCATCTTCGGGAGCCACAGAAGGAATGCGGTTGTCGATAACGTTCACAACACCGCCGGCCGCAGAGCTACCGTACATCAGCATTGCCGTGCCACGCAGAATTTCGATCCGCTCTGCAAGCGCAGCTTCCACCGCCACGGCATGGTCAGGGCTGGTTGAAGAGGCGTCGATAGAACCGATCCCATTGTCCAATACGCGAATGCGATCGCCGCCAAGGCCGCGAATAATCGGTCGGCTGGCACCAGCACCAAAGAAGGTGCTGCTGATACCCGGCTGTGTGCGAAGAGTTTCACCGATTGTGCCGTTCAGCCGACGCAGAATTTCGTCTTGCGTCAGGATGGTTGCACCCAAGATTGACTCGCCCAGTTTTTTGCCTTCGAAGGCGCTGGAGACGATGATTTCCTCAAGCTGGTCTTCAAGTGGTGGAGCAGAATTAGCTGCAGCCGCTGTCGCAGCGTTCACCGCTGAAGAGCCAAATGCAATGGCGGAAGATAAGAGTAGAGCCTGTTTTAAGTTATGTTTGCCGAATGTCGGCTGACGTTTTTTCATTTTATATACCTAAAGCTATGCAGACATCAGCACGACCCAATGGGGCCTGCTATGTCCTTCAATACTTTTTCCGGCTGTCGTTGGCCGGATTCAGAAAAAGTTGATTTTAGGAAGTGTGTGGGGGTGCGCGTGCAGGGTCTGAGCGCTCAAG
Source organism: Kordiimonas sp. (assembly GCA_963921265.3). GTDB lineage: Bacteria > Pseudomonadota > Alphaproteobacteria > Sphingomonadales > Kordiimonadaceae > Kordiimonas. Next base: position 924,826 of record OZ001196.2, on the reverse strand, counting down.
TTGCGGCCTTGGAGCCTCCAACTTGACACGGACCACTGCATTGCTGGCACGTGCAATCAGAACAATTTCGGGCGCTTCCCCAGCATCAGCGAGCGGCTGGTGCAGGCTTTTGCATTCAAAACACTCTACATGCTCTGTGCCATCGGCTGTGTCAGCCAGGTGCTCGGCCTGAGCCGATTGCACGTAAATGAACATGCAAAGCAGTATCAACTTGAATGATGTTAACAGCCTGATCATAAGTGTCAGCAAGACTTTCGTTAGCGCTGAGGCGAATGTAATGTTGTAACCATTTCGGGTCAAGCTAACTTCTGATTATTTACTTGTTCTTGTTTTGTTCTCATGTTAGTTAGAACAAATGTTACCAAACAAAGAACATACAGCGGCGAACGATCAGGGCTCTCCCTGGAAAGTGAATGTACACACCGGTCAGGTGCACAAGGGGCGCGGTGCTGTTTCTAATGCTTCCGGCCGCTTTGAAGCGCTTGAAAGGTCTTTGTTTCATGATGGCTGGGGCGACGACGCGCAGGTATCCACGCTAAAAACAGAGGTGACAGAGGAATTTCCAAAGTCGGTGATATCTCGCAACAAGTCTCCTGACATACCTTTCGACAGGTCGGTAAATCCATACCGGGGGTGCGAGCATGGTTGCGTATACTGTTTTGCGCGCCCAACGCATGCTTACATGGGCATGTCGCCGGGGCAGGACTTTGAAAGCCGCTTGTTTGCAAAGCCGCAGGCCGCAGAGCTCCTGGAGAGAGAATTGGCGAAGCCAAACTACAAAGTTGCGCCCATCGCCTTGGGTACTAACACAGACCCCTATCAGCCGATTGAAAAGCAAAGACGCATCACGCGGCAGATATTAAAGGTGCTCTCGAAGCATGATCACCCGGTAACTATCTTGACCAAATCCCGGCTCGTTGTACGCGATCTCGATCTACTGGCACCCATGGCCGAAAAAGGGTTGGTCAAGGTTGGTTTGTCGGTGACCACACTCGATCGCAAGCTGGCACGTGCTCTTGAACCCAGAGCATCGATGCCGCAGAGACGTCTGGACGCCATTCGGTTGCTTTCTGACGCGGGGGTCCCTGCGAGCGTAATGTTTGCACCTGTTATTCCGGCGCTTAATGACCATGAGATGGAGCAGGTTTTGGCGGCTGCAGCGCACGCAGGCGCGATGGAGGCGGGGTACATTCTGCTGCGTTTGCCGCTTGAAGTTGCGCCCCTCTTTGAAGAATGGCTTGAGGTGCATTATCCGGACCGTAAGTCCCGGGTGCTAAATCGACTGAAATCACTGCGTGGCGGAAGGCTCAATGATCCGCGGTTCAAACACCGCATGCGGGGCAAGGGGTTTGAGGCTGACCTGATGGATCAACGTTTCAAAAACCTAAGCCGGCGGTTGCAGTTCAAGCAGGAGCGGCGGGTGCTTGAAACGGGTTTGTTCCGGCCGCCCGAAGGCGACCAGCTTGGCTTCAACTTTGATGTATCCGCTGCCTGAGCGGGTTACACCAACTGTGTAAGCATGTCTTTGGTATAAGGCTTCAAGTCAGCACCACCGTTGTCGCGGACCTGGTTTGCCCAGTCCGGATTGGCAATAAGGGCCCGGCCTACAGCAACCAAATCAAACTCACCCGCGTTCAAGCGTTTTTCAAGGCCGTCCAGGCTAACGGGTGACGCTTCAGAAAATTCGCGCTGACCTTCTTCTGTGAAGGCTGCATCCAGACCGACACTGCCCACAGTGATCGTGGGTTTGCCTGTGATCTTTTTCACCCAACCTGCCAGGTTCAGGTCGCTTCCTTCAAATTCGGGCTCCCAAAAGCGGCGTGTTGAGCAGTGGAAGGCGTCAACGCCAGCTTCTACAAGAGGCGCCAGAAACGTTTCGAGTTCTTCGGGTGTGTTAGCCAGGCGCGCGGTGTATTCCTGCTGCTTCCACTGCGACCAACGCAGGACGACAGGGAAGTCTTTGGAGACCCGGGCCCGGATGGCCTTGATGATTTCAGCAGCAAAACGTGTGCGTTTCAATAGATCACCGCCCCAATCGTCGGTGCGCTCGTTCAAGCCTTCCCAGAAAAACTGGTCGATGATGTAACCGTGTGCGCCGTGCACCTCCACACCATCAAAACCGATCCGTTCTGCATCTTCAGCCGCTTGTGCAAAAGCTTCAATAACATCGGCAATGTCTGCTTCACTCATTTCGTGGCAACGCTTTTTGCCACGCATGACAAGTCCGGATGGGCCGTAACCAGGTACATCAGGATCGGGTTCTATACCCGGTTTTCGCATGGACCCGACATGCCAAAGTTGCGGCATGATTTTGCCGCCTTCCGCGTGCACGGCCTCAGCGACCTTGCGCCAGCCTTCTAACGCTTCCTCGCCGTAGAAAAATGGCACGTTTGGGTAGCCACTGGCAGCCTTGTGGCCCACACAGGTCCCTTCCGTAATGATCAAGCCAACACCGCCAGCAGCGCGGCGGCGGTAGTAATCGATGTTTTTCTGGTTTGGCACGTTGCCTGGGGAGTAGCTGCGGGTCATTGGAGCCATCACAATTCGGTTATTGAGATGCAACGGCCCGAGGTCAAAAGACTGGAAAAGTGGTGAATTAGTCACAAAATACTTCTGTAATCAATTGCTTAGATAAAGCTAGGTTTCCTGAGATAGCTAGAGCACGTGATGCATAATTCAAGGGGTGAGGCACTGGTTTTCAAAACCAATATTGATATAGTGCCGTATGTGAAACAGGGGGCCAAGTGGGCACCCACATTTGGTTTGAGGGAGTATTCACATGATTTTCAAGAAACTAGCCGTTGCAGCGTCTGTGCTGGCGTTTTCTTTTGGCGTACAAGCCGAGGGTGAAAAATCTATTCATGACTTCACTGTCCAGTCTATCGACTATACGGACATGCCCATGTCCCAGTATGAAGGGAAAGCTGTGCTGATGGTCAATACAGCATCTTACTGTGGTTACACGCCGCAGTATGAAGGCCTGCAGGCGCTATGGAGTGAATACAAAGACAAGGGCCTTGTTGTTCTTGGTGTGCCTGCCAACGACTTTGGTGATCAGGAGCCTGGCAATGAGCGCAACATCAAAAACTTCTGCAAAGTGAACTTTCAGGTAGATTTCCCGATGACCAAAAAGATGGTTGTAAAGGGCGGCGACGACAACGCACCAGTTTACGATTGGCTTGCAGCCGAGTTGGGTGAAGAGTCGCGGCCCCGCTGGAACTTCCATAAGTATCTCATTGGCCCAGACGGTGAGGCAGTTGCTTTCTTCCCCAGCAAAGTAACGCCAGAGTCAGCCGAGTTACGCGCAGCAATCGACCAAGTGCTTCAATAAGCTTGGCGATACGGATTAAAAAAGGCGGGCACCGTGCGTGCCCGCCTTTTTTATACTTGAAAGCCCTGGAACGGCATGCTTTCAGGTCTTTGCAGCCAATTGTCGGCCGGATAGTGCGCGGCGCCATCAACCACATGCAGTGTAAAGGCATGCCGGGACTTGTTTGACCGGTTGGCGGCGGACATGTGCGGAAACAAACCGCCAAAAACAAGAACGGTTCCCTTTGGCGCGGGCAAGGGCACACGCTTTTCTTCTGCGTAAGGGCTGTCATCTAATGTTTGCATGCGAGTGCTGAGGCCCTCTCGAATAAAAAGGGATTTGGGCATATCATCAGTATGGCCGCCCGGTATGCCCCATAAACATCCATTTTCCTCTGTGGCGTCTTCAAGGGCCACCCAAAATCCCAAACAACTATTTGGTTCAGTTCTAATAAAGGTGGCGTCCTGGTGGCAGATCACTTCGCCGCCAATTTCCGGCTGTTTGAAAATATACATGCTCTGCGCAAGCTTGGGATCTGCAAGCCCCAGTCCATTTGCGAGAACTGAAAACGCGGGTTGTCGGGCGAATTCACTGAAAGCCGGATCGGTGTCATGCATGGCATGGCCAACCTTATTCACGGCGGTCTCGATCGGTTTTGTGAGATTGCCTTCAGCATCAAACGCTTCCTCTTCATAGAAGAAACGGGTGGTATGGCCTGATTCGAGGAAATATGCGTCCTGCGCATGGGTTTGTTCGGTTGTGGAAAAGATGCTTGAGTGTTCCGCCGGATCAAAAGAGCCGAGCATTTCCAGCATATGGCTTTTTAGCTTGTCACACATCTCCGCTGGCACAAGTTGATCGAGCACCAACACGCCGTCGCGGTTGAACGCTGTGACCATATCATCGGACACGCTATTGAGTGCGCGTCCATCAAAACGGGGTATCATCGAAAAGTCTCCGGAACCGACCCGCCGATTGAACACCTGTTCCACGGAGGTTGATTTAGGTCGTTTTCATAGCGCTTAGTCAATCACAGCACAGTCTTGTGGGTCAAGCCTTGCTCAAGCCTCCTGGGCGCGCTAGTGATGGAAACAGGATCAGGAGTTTTCAGTGACATCATTTGAAATGATATTGGCCGCCGGTGTGGGCCTGTTGCTCGTCGCAAGCTGTCTAGTGATTGTTCGACTTTGGGGCATGTCCAAAAACGAAGACAGCGAGCAGGTGCACAAGCTTGTTGATATTCAGGCGCGGCTTGATGTTATGGCCAAGCAGGCTGAGGCGCGAGAGAAAACCATCCGGGAAGAGTTTCAGGCAAACCGGCAGGAAACAGCCAAGTCTGTTGGGGAACTCACAGAAGCGCTTGCCAAGTTTGGCCGTCATCAAACAGACCAGCAAGAGCAGATGCGCAACAAACTCGATGAAAAAATGAAAGAACTGCGCACTGAAAACAGTCAGAAACTCGATGAAATGCGGCGTACTGTTGATGAGAAACTCCAGACAACGCTCGAGAAGCGCTTGAGCGAGAGCTTCAAAACGGTATCCGAGCGGCTGGAGCAGGTGCACAAAGGCCTTGGAGAAATGCAGTCGCTGGCGACCGGGGTAGGGGACCTGAAACGCGTTCTGACGAACGTGAAATCCCGCGGGACCTTTGGTGAGGTGCAGCTTGGCCTATTGATTGAGGATGTGCTGACCCCCAACCAGTTTGTTGCAAATTATGACTGTGGAAAAACGGGCAGCCGCGAGCGTGTGGAGTTCGGCATTCGCATGCCAGGTGTTGAGGAGGCTGTTTACTTGCCTGTAGATGCCAAATTTCCAACAGAAGATTATGAGAGGCTTTTAGCTGCCGCTGAGGCAGGCGACGCTGATGGTATTGCTGGTGCGCAAAAACAGCTGTCAAACCGTGTGAAGCTTTTCGCCAAAGAAGTGGCGCAAAAATATATCAATCCACCACACACGACGGCGTCGGCGATTTTGTTCCTCCCCACAGAGGGACTGTATGCCGAGATGCTGCGCATTCCAGGGTTTATTCAGGATATCCAGCGAGACCTGAATGTAACAGTCACTGGACCAACGAACTTTCAGGTGTTGCTCAGCACCTTCCGCATGGGATTTCAGCAAATGGCAATGCAGGAACACGCTGCTGAAGTATGGAAAGTGTTGGGTGCTGTTAAGTCAGAATTCAACAAATATGGTGATCAGATCAGCAGCATGGGTAAAAGTGTCAAAGCGCTTGAAAATCACATCGACAAACTGGAAACGCGCAAGAACGTGATGCTGAGGGCTCTGAAGTCCGTTGATGAGGTTGAGGGATCACAAGCTGAACAGATGTTGGACTTTGATTCCGATAATTCCTGACCTGCTTGACCATCATCAAATCAGCCAAGTCTTCCTCTCAGTATGGTCAATTTAACAATTGACCAAAGGAGGGTGACGATGAGCCATGTGCCTCACGAGCTACGGGAAGACTTTCCCGAATTTGACCAACAAATTCATGAACTCAAAGAGAGCGACCAGCATTTTCGCAGGTTGGCCAGCGATTATCATAGCATCAATCGGGAAATCCATCGGATAGAAATTGGTGATGAACATGTTTCCCAATTCGCAGAGGAGGATCTCAGAAAGCGGCGCATGTTGTTAAAAGACGAGATTTACTCACTTCTAAAATCTCAAGCATCACATTGAAATTACGGGGCTTTTAGGCCCGTTTTTCTTGGTCTTGACATGCAGTAAAAAGACTGCATTATATATGCAGCAAAAAAGCTGCATAAGGTAATTCAATGGAACTGGTATTTAAGGCGCTTGCAGACCCAACGCGCAGGAACATGCTGGACAAGCTTCTTGGCTCGGCGGGTTTGACACTCGGTGAGCTGATCGAAGGCACCGACATGCGCCGCCAGTCAGCCAGCAAGCATGTGCAGCTTCTTGAAGAAGCGGGGTTGATTCATATTGAATGGCAGGGGCGCGAGAAGAAACATTTCCTGAATCCAATTCCCATCCGCGAAATCAGCCGTCGCTGGCTCGATAAATATAGTGAACGGCAAACTGACGCCCTGTTGACGATGAAACAGGCCCTTGAGGAGCAACCTCTATCTAACGCCGAGAAAAACGAGCCGTTGAAACGTGGCCCCGAGGTTACATCATTTTTCACACCGATAGAGGACTGACACATGACACAGCCGGAATTTTATTATGTCATATTAATAGATGCGTCCCGCGACACAGTTTGGGAAGCGCTGACGAACGGTGAGTTTACCAAGCAATATTGGCATGCGGCAGAAGTCCGGTCCGAATGGGTTGAGGGGGCGCGTGTGGAGTTTGTGGTTCAGGGCGAGGATGGGCCGGTCATTGGTTGTGCGGGTAAAGTGTTTGAAGCCAATCGACCGGCCCGATTGTCATACAGCTGGCATTTCCCAATGAACCCCAGATGTGCGGCTGAGGAGCCTTCGAGAGTTACTTTTGAGCTCGAAGAGATTAAAGGGGCAACAAAGCTGGTTGTCCGACATGATCAATTTGCATCGCAGCAAAGCGAAACCTACCAGATGGTGCGCGAGGGGTGGCCATTTGTGCTGGCGGGGCTCAAGACCCTTTGTGAAGCGGGAAGAACCAGAGATTTCTCCATGTTGCATTCGGCTTGAAGTGTTCGCCGGCGGCCGGAAAATAAGAAAAAGCCAGAGATTTGAGCATTTGCGGTGAAACGTGCGCGAAATGGGGTGGGCGCTATTGTAATCCCGCGGCGTCCTTCCTAAATTAAGCCTGTAGCCAACAGACAAGCTTGAAAACAAGCGCAGGTTACAAAGCGAGACTAAACGACAGCCATAGCGAGATCCAAAAAGAGGCAAAAGCCCAGGATCAAGCGTAACTCTAGCGAGGATAGAAATGTTTACCAATTTGATTGCTAATTCAGGCCCGACGAAAGGTCTGCCAACTGTGACGGAACGCGTTTCGCGAGCACCGTCCCGTTCGCGCCGCCATCGTCGTCGTCAACAGCGCAGTGCGCGCTACGCTCAAGTCGCCTAATTGACTTCAGTTTCGGGTCTGCAATCGCCCTTAAGCTCCAGCTTATGATCTTATAGCCCTAATGCGATTGCTTGACCTGGCCGGGACCGGGTGCGGATCACGCCCCTGACCCTAGCCCCTAGTGCCCATCCGGGCCCGGCCACAATAATTTGGCAAGCCAGCCCCAAAACGGTTTGTCAAAAAGGTGTAAACCTCCTCCCAAGGCGAACACCAATACCCAGGCATCCCTTTCCCAAAAAGGGATGCCATTTCATTTTGAGTGATTAAAGAAAGTGTTGGCACTCATGCCAATCGCAGTGGATGGCAGGGCTGAAACGGTTTAGCGCTCGATTTCGGCGCGGCGCTCGGCGCGTTTTGCGCGTTTGGTGTTTTCGTTCCTGAGAGCTCTGATCTCTGCGGTATTAAAGTTTGTGGCGCGTGTCAGCTGTGCAATTCGACCTTTTACGCCAATCAAGGCAAACGGCAAAATGAGCCAAGCAATCAAAAAGACGGCAATAACGGCCATCACCGTCGCGGCGATCGCCATGTCCGTGCCCCCGGCTGCCCACATCCGCTCCAGCCAGTTGATTAAGTCTTGCATTGTCCCCTCCAAGCAAAATCAATTGTAGTTAAGCTAAATTTTTCAAAAGCAATCTTCAAGCCAGCTTTGCAACATAAGTGAACCGGCTTTTGCCCGATTGGTCTGCCATCGGCCCACATTAAGGGGCATTCCCGAAGCCGGGCGACCTGAATAAACAATCCATCGGCGCAGGAACTGATACCAAAGCAAAAGTGTCCATTCCCTGGAGTGTGGGTCGATCAGATCTTTGCCATAGCCCGATGCGAACGATTGCAAAAGCGCGCCGTCAGGATGCCAAGGTGAGGCAGCGAGGGAAAAAGGAGAATTAATCGCAGCATAAGTAACAAAGCGCGCAGCGTCTTCAAATACCGATCCCATGCGCGCCCCCCAAATGTCGACGCCAATGGGTTTGCCGTCCTGCAGCAGAATATTGCGGGTGGTGAAATCTCCGTGCAGCAAAGCATGCGGCGTGCTCACTTTCAAAGCGCTGGCAGCCTTTTCAAACAGTTCGATTGACTGCTTAATCGCAGGACTAGCGGCCGAGGCATTGTGTTTTGAGCACTGTGCAACAAGTTTCTGTGTCAATTTCTCACCCTCAAGTGGCTGGTCGGCAATATGGGAAACCTCATGAAATTGCCGCAACCAACTGCCGGTATCCTTGACCGTTTGCCGCCTTTTTGCCGACAAAAAGGTCCAGCGCCAGAGAATACTCTGAACTGTTTCGGCATCTATCCACTCCATCAGGATGGCGCGCTTGTCTGGCAGAAAGCAGTAGGCCTGCGGCGCCAGCACTTTCGGGTCGGCATTTTGCAGGCGGTCCAAAGCCCTGAATTGCAAACCGGGCGCTTGTTCAGATGCTGTACCTGCTTTGTAAATTTTAAGGGCTAGCTTTTTCGCTACCCGTGGGTTTGTGACAAGAAATATGTCGCATTTTCTGGAGTTTTTGAGCGCCGAGCTCAATTGCCATTCACCTTCCGGGCAAATGCTTTCCAGGGCGTCAGACATTTTTTCCAATATTTGCCGGGGATCAGACATTACCATCACCAATATGCGCTTGCCGCGGGTGCGGAAATCTGGCGCTATGTGCTGAACCATCAATACTATTGCCAGGGCCCATTTGTCATGGACTTGTTTGACATTGCCAAAGTGACGCTTCCAGGCGGACCCGATTTTTCTTCCGAGCAATCGCTTGCAAAGGAACTGGGTGTCTCTCAGTCTGATGCTTTGATTTGTGGTGTGGATGAGGTAGGGCGCGGCCCGCTCGCAGGGCCTGTTGTCGCGGCGGCAGTGATCCTTGACCCATCCGCAATCCCCATCGGGTTGGATGACAGCAAAAAGTTGTCAGCAAAAAAACGAGATGCTCTTTATGACGCGATTAAAGAAAACGCCGTCGCTTACACTATAGCCGAAGCGTCCGTTGAAGAAATTGACGAGCTGAATATCCTGCAGGCTAGCCTGCTTGCGATGCGCCGTGCTGTTGCTGGCCTTACCGTTCGGCCAATAGGTGCCTTGGTGGACGGGAACAAAGATCCGGGGCTTGATGGTTTGCCAACCCGAACGCTCATAAAAGGGGATGGCAGGTCCCTTTCGATCGCCGCGGCCAGCATTTTGGCAAAAGTTTTTCGAGATAATTTGATGGCTGATCTTGGAAAAAAATTTCCAGAGTATGGTTGGGTGCAAAACGCAGGATATGGTGTGGCAAAACATCGTGATGCACTAAGACTTGTGGGTGTGACTCCTCATCATCGCCGAACATTTGCTCCGATTCGGGATATTTTGGGTGAAGAATAACTAACAAGATATTGATTCATATATAAGAATCACTTGACGTCGATTCGTTTTCGACTCATGATTCCTCTCGTAATTGCAGTCAAAAATGACGTCAAAAGGCGCAATCGACTGCAAAATCAGCCCAAAAACGGGCGCAAAATGGGACGGGAAATTATGTCAAAAGTGTCGAATGCGGCATCAAAAGCTGCGCGCAAAAAATCCGCTTCTGAAAAACCAGCTGCGGCATTGAAATCCAAACTCAATCGCATCATTCAGGGCGACAGCATCGAAGTCATGAATGCGTTACCTGAAAAATCCGTAGATGTGATTTTTGCTGACCCACCCTACAATATGCAGTTGAAGGATACGCTGGCGCGGCCTGATAACAGCAAGGTCGACGGTGTGCATGACGCCTGGGATAAATTCTCCAGCTTTTCGGCCTACGACGAATTTACCTACAAGTGGCTGGAAGCTGCCAAGCGGGTGCTGAAAGACACCGGCACTATCTGGGTGATAGGGTCCTACCACAATATTTTCCGTGTCGGCACGGCGCTTCAGAACCTTGAGTATTGGGTGCTTAACGATGTGATCTGGCGCAAAACCAATCCAATGCCAAACTTCCGGGGAACTCGTTTTACCAATGCACACGAAACACTGATTTGGGCGGCGAAGTCAGCCGACAAAGGTGGTTACACGTTCAACTATGACGCCATGAAGGCAATGAACGAAGACACGCAAATGCGCAGTGACTGGAACCTGCCGATTTGTTCTGGTCGGGAACGCCTGAAGGACGGTGACAAAAAAGCCCACGCAACGCAGAAACCAGAGTCGCTTTTGTACCGCGTTTTGATGTCCTCGACCAAGCCAGGTGATGTTGTGCTGGATCCATTTTTTGGCACCGGCACAACAGGAGCCGTCGCGAAGAAACTGGGCCGCAACTATATCGGCATTGAGCGTGAAAAAGCATACATCAAGGTGGCGCGTGAGCGTATTGCCGCAGTGACTGAGCTTGACGGCGAAGCGCTGGGCTTTACCGAAAGCAAGCGCAATGCACCGCGTGTACCGTTTGGCACAATCGTGGAGCGCGGCATGATCGAGCCAGGTACAACGCTGTACGACAGCCGCCGCCGTCATGCCGCCCGGGTACGCACTGACGGTACGCTGATTGCTCAATCCAACAAGGGCTCAATCCATCAGGTTGGTGCCAGCGTGCAGGGTGCACCGGCTTGCAACGGTTGGACCTTCTGGCATGTGGAAAGCAAAGGCGAGTTGATCCCAATTGACGTACTGCGCCAGCAAGTGCGCGCGGAAATGCACTAACAACAGTTCCCAGAGCTACAGCCGCCCTGTTTATGGCTGTAGCCTCCGTTGACGCCTCATGAATTGGGTTGCCCGACCTGTTTCATGGGGCGTCTTTTTTCGTCAAGAGTCGGGGTCGTTTTTTCGTTTGCAATGTCTTAGGAAGTGCAATCCTCACTGCGCAAAAGTGTTTTTTAGACACGCATGATTGGTGAAAATTGTATGCCTGTATTTGAAGGTGCGTCGGTTGACGACCAACTCGCGGGGTCAGCCGAAGACGATACCATTCGCGGTTTAGCGGGTGATGTCCTGTTTCTGGGTAATACAGTTGTCGGTTTTACCGACCTATCTTCTGTTCAGAATGCCGCCACCGAAGTGACGCAAGGCGGCCAGTTGGGCCTGCTGATCGACACCGGCGACGGCAACAGCATCTTCCTTGTTGGTATCGGTGTATCTGACCTCACAGAGAGCAACGTCAGTTTTTAGGACTGCAGATTTTCAACGGACCTGTGATGGGCCATTTTTTCTGTCTCGATAAAATGCTTAGGATTTGCGTCTTATGGCATAAACAACAGGGTATTTTATTGTCACATTGACGAAAATGAATATTACCGAGCAAAAGGCGAAAGTTCCAAAAATACCAACCATAGATAGAGAAAAACTCGATTAGGGAGATTAGTACTAGTAAAATTTTAACTATCTTGCTGCACTCTACCCATTGGTTGATATCGATTGGACTGCGAGAGGAATGGGTAACCATGCAGTCAAATCGGTTCCACAGACGGTAAAGCATGGGGGTCTGGGAACGAGGAATGACCAATGTTCGAAACACTGTTCGGCCGCGATGGCCAGCGCGAAGAGGAACGCGCGAGTGAGTCTGCTGCAAATCTGACCAGAAGCAAGTCTGTCAAAACTAACGAAGCGGCATCCATTCTGGACGCGCTTGATCGCTCACAAGCTGTGATTGAGTTTGAAACTGACGGTACGATCATTACCGCAAACAAGAATTTTCTTGGGGCGATGGGCTATCGCTACAATGAAATCGTTGGCAGGCATCATCGCATGTTTGTTGTGCCCGGCTATGAAAAAACCGCTGAATACAAAGAGTTTTGGCGCAGTTTGGCTGACGGCGTTTTTCAAGCGGCTGAATACAAACGCGTTGGCAAGGGGGGGCAAAGAGGTTTGGATCCAGGCGTCCTATAACCCCGTCAAAGATAAGCTCGGAAAAGTCACCAAAGTCGTGAAATACGCGACGGATATCACTGCACAAGTTCTGCAAAATGCCGATTATAGCGGCCAGATCGATGCGATTAATAAAGTGCAGGCAGTCATCGAGTTTGAACTTGATGGCACCATTCGTCATGCCAATAAGAACTTCCTCGATGCGGTTGGGTATGGCCTGCAGGACATCAAAGGCAATCACCACCGTATGTTTGTATTGCCCGAGTATGCTGAATCTGACGAATACAAGGAATTCTGGCAGAGTTTGGGCACCGGCAATTACGAGGCGGGCCAGTATAAACGCATTGGCAAGGGCGGAAAGGAAATCTGGATCCAGGCATCCTATAACCCGATTTTTGATCCTGACGGCAAGCCATTCAAGGTGGTGAAATACGCGACAGACATCACCGAGCAGAAAATCCGGAACGCCGATTATGCCGGTCAAATCGCGGCGATCGGTAAATCCCAGGCGGTTATTGAATTTGAGCTTGATGGCACAATTATCAACGCCAATGAGAATTTCACCAGCACGGTTGGCTACAGCCTTGAGGAGATCAAGGGCCAGCACCACCGTCTGTTCATGGACCCGGAAGAAGCCAAAACAGGCGCTTACCAGCGGTTTTGGGAACAGCTTGGCCTTGGACAGTTTGATGCGGGTGAATACCGCCGCATTGGCAAGGGCGGCAAGGAAATCTGGATTCAGGCATCTTATAACCCGATATTTGATCCGGATGGCAGACCTTTCAAGGTTGTGAAATACGCAACGGACATCACTGATCAGGTGAAAGCGCGCGATGAGGCCAAGCGCGTTGGCGCCATGGTGGACACCAATTTGGAGAAGATCCTGAACGCTGTGGGTGATGCGTCACATCGGGCGTCTTCCGCGTCTTCTGCGTCTTCGCAGACCGCGCAAACTGTGCAGGCTGTTGCCGCTGCTGCCGAGCAGTTCCAGGCATCTACGCAGGAAATCGCTTCCAGTATGGAATCATCGCGCGGTGACGTGAGCCGGGCGATGGATGAAGCACAAACAGCAGACCAATCTGCTCAGCAGCTTTCTGAGGCTGCTGGCGCCATGACCAATATTGTTGATGTCATCAATGACATTGCGGGCCAGATTAATTTGCTGGCGCTTAATGCAACGATCGAGTCTGCACGCGCTGGAGACGCTGGTAAGGGCTTTGCTGTGGTCGCGAGTGAAGTCAAGTCACTTGCCAATCAGGTGGCCAATGCAACCACCCAGATTTCAAATGAAATCAACGGCATGCAGGACATCAGCGGTGATGTGGTGAAACGCCTTGATCGTATCAAAGGTGCGGTGTCCTCTGTTGAGGGTAGCGTGAGCTCAGTTGCTAGCGCCGTTGAGGAACAGGCGGCTACGTCACGCGAGATAACCTCAAGCATGCAGGAGGCGTCTACAGCTGTTGAGGATATTAACTCGAGCCTCGGTTCAATCTCCGGAGCGGTGAATAACGCCAATGAGTTTGCGCGCGAAGGCACTGACTTGTATCGAAAAATTCGCGCTTAAAACGCGTCAAATAACCAGTCTTTAGGGCCCGGCGGATGCCGGGCCTTTTTTGTGAAGAGCAAAAAAAAGGCTGGCACAGAGCAAACTCTGGCCAGCCAGTCACATGCGTGGACTCAGTGAGTCCGTGGGTTCATTCGTGTTTCAACGCAAGCACAGGATTGGCCTGCGCTGTTTTAAAGGCATGCCCGGCAACCGTGGCACAGGCAATCAACAGGGCGGCTGCGCCCGCCGATATGAAATAAAGAACACTCAGGTCAATCCGGTACTGGAAGCCCTGCAGCCAGTCGGACGCAACAAACCAAGCGACCGGCCAGGCGATCAGATTGGCAAGCAACACAGGTTTTGAAAACTGGAATGTGAGCAGTTTTACAATATCGGTAACACTAGCCCCCATCACTTTGCGCACGCCGATTTCCTTGACGCGGCGCTCAGCCGTAAAGCTTGCCAGGCCATAAAGGCCAAGGCAGGAAACCAAAATGGCGAAGGCAGAGAAATAGGCGAAAATCTCGCCGCGGCGGGCATCCTGCTCGTAATATTCGTTGTAAGAATCGTCTACAAAACGATTCATGAACGGAACTTCCGGCACATGGCGGTTCCAAATCTCTTCGACCTGACGTTGGATGTCGGCGATGGAGCTGGTGCCGATATCAATGTTTAAAGCTCTCAGCGGTTCGGCACGGGCAACAAAAATTGAGTTGTCCATGGCGTCACGAACCGACCGAAGGTGCATGTCTTGCACAACACCGATAATTTCAGTGCGAATGCTATGGTCCGTGCCCGGGTCTGGCACGTTTAAAACCAACCCCACCGCGTCTGCATAGTTTGTGAAACCCAGAGCGGCCGCCGTTGTTTCGTTAATCAAGGCAGCCTGGATGAAGTCCTCAGTGCCTTCAACCGGCTGCAGCACATCTGTTGGGCGGTTTTCATCAAACATCCGGCCCGCCAACAGTTTTGCGCCGATGAACTCAAGAAATTCCGTGTCTGCAGGTACAGACTCCAGCCGAATGGTTTGTCGCTCACCGTTAAGTTCAAGCGTGGCAATGGGGTCCCAATATCCACGCAGCGGAATGCGCCGGTCTGAAAAGGCGGTGGCGCTCACCCCAGGCAGGCGTTCAACCTCCTGCTGGATGGTTTTTGCCACTTCTGCGACTGGCCCAAACGACATGTTCAGCACCTGCATCTTATGGTCTCTGTCAAAACCAACATCAATGGAGCGGGCATAATTCAGCTGGCTGTATATCACCCCGGTGGTGATCATCAGGCCAATGGAAATGGTGAATTGAACGGTTGTTAAAACTGCCCTGATTTTCACAGAACCGGCACTTGCTGCATTCTTGGAATGCAATACGCGGGCAGGGCGGAAAGACGACATGCGAAGGGCTGGATGCGCGCCGGCGCCAAGGCTGACGACCACCAAAAGGCCTAACAAACCGATCTGTATCTGTGGGTCCGTAAATACATTGAAATTCAGGAGCTTTTCTACAAAGGCGTTGAACCAGGGCAGGGTTGCTTCCACGATTGCAAATGCAAGCATGGACGCCAATACAACGGTCACAACCGCTTCGCCCAGAAACTGGTAAACGATGTGCTGGCGTGTCGCGCCCACCACTTTGCGCAGCGCGATTTCCTGCGCCCTCAGGGACGCTCGTGCCGTAGACAGGTTTGTGAAGTTAATGATGGCGATCACCATGATCAGAGCAGCGATCCCGGTAAAACTGTATACCACCATAATGTCGCCTGTTGGCTTCATTTGAAACCGGCTTGGCGAGCTTAGGTGAATGTCGCCAACGTTCACAAACGACAGGCTCAAAACCTCACTTGGGGGACGAGGGTCTTCCCACTGCGTGCTCAAGACGGCATTAGCATCCACATAGTCGGGCAAGCGCGACAGCAACATATCCGGAGTGGTTCCGGGCGTTAGTTTGTAATAGCTGAAGACATTGGAGGAAATCCACCATGTGGCGATCCAGGGCATATGGTCATAGTCGGCCGGATTGAAGTGGCCCAAAATTTCAATGTCCAGATGGGTGTTCTCGGGCAGGTTTTGCATAACCGCAACAACCTGCCGCCTGTCCTGGCCTCCATCCAGCTCCATCACCTTGCCGATAGGAGACACATCACCAAAATATTTTTCTGCGATCCGCTCGCTGATAATCAGTTTGTCGTAGCCATTAAAAAGTCTGTCGCGGTCGCCTGCTACCACCGGCAGGTCAAGGATGTTGAACAGGGACGGGTCGGCCAAATAGGCGTCTTCAATGAAGCGCGTTTCCCCATATTTTACAATAAAACCCTCGCTCAGAAGGCGCACCACATCTTCAATCATGTCCGGGAAGCGCTGTTTGAAAGCGGGCGCAACGGCACCAGGGCTAACCGAAGCATGGTTATCCGGCTTTCCGGGTGAATGATAGGTGCCTTCCAAACGGTAAATGCGTTCATGGTCCGGTAGCCACTTGTCGTAGCTCAGTTCGCTCTGAACAAACAAAAAAATCATCAAGCATGCTGCAAGGCCCAAACTGAGGCCGCCAATGTTGATGAAGCTATAAAGCTTGTGCCGCAAAAGGTTCCGAAGTGCGGTGATCAAATAGTTCTTCAACATGGTCGGCCTCAAATGGTTGCTGTCGTGACGGGCTTGTTTTTTGTTTGTGCAGCAATTGTCGGGCCAACTACTACACATGTAGAAAAAATAGTCTTTTCAGTGTGTTAAGGCTTTTCAGCTATAAAAGCGGTCTTTCTTGTACGTTTTTGAACACTATATTCTCCATGCTTTGTTCGTTTTCGGACATTGGGCGCAGGCTGAATAGGGTTTCACTCTGTGCGCCTATGTAAACGACCAATTCCGGGGTCACTCGCTCGTATGGATCAGATTCCTGTTGTGGCTTTGTGCCTGGGGTAGCTGGAACCACACAGCAATACGCTTCTGTTGATCGCGAAATAAAGTCTTTGCCGTAACAGGCTTCTCAGTGCGTTTATCAGATAGTGCTTCATCATGATTTTTCTCGTTATGTCTGTCGTGACTGGGCTTGTTTTCAGTATGATGAGCAAACGACGGACCACTTTTGGCGGCCCTGTAAATATGCATATATTTCAATGATATAGACGAAAACTTGGCTTTGAGTTTCCCTGTGATGTCCGATTATGAACACCTGGAATATTGACATATGTACGTTTTCGAACAGTAAGGGCTGCTTATTCGGCTAGCTTTGCGATTTTTGAAAAGACTGTTGGCAAGCCTACGTCAGCAAGCTCGTTAATGGGGTGCCAAAAACCGTTTTCCACATTGATGCGTGTATCGGCTTTGCCTGTTGCCAAGTTCGTTTCAAGGTGAAAATGCGTGAAGGTATGTTTGGCGATACGGTCATCAGCCTGCCATTTGGCATCTGCTGGGGCATGTGTTGCAGCTTCATCAAGCGTCGGCGCGCTGTCGCGTTCAATCCAGGGTGTTGAGAAAAAGCCGGGCATGCCGCCAAGCAGTCCTTTGTCCGGTCGACGTTCAAGCAAGACATGGCCATCATGCTCGAGCCAGAAACTGACTGCGCGCCGTGTTGGCTTTGTCTTTTTGGGTGCCTTGATGGGGAAGCGTTCCATGTCGCCAACGGTCTGCGCGGCACAGTGTGACTGGATTGGGCATAGAAGGCATTTAGGGTTTCTAGGGGTGCACACGCCTGACCCAAGGTCCATCATGGCTTGCGCAAAATCACCCGGTCGCTTTGTGGGTGTGATGCCGGCGGTTTTCATCCTAATTGGTTTTTTGGCCGCGGGCAGTTGTTCTTCAATCCGGAACAGGCGTGACACAACACGCTCAATATTACCGTCCACAACCGCAGCGGGCTCGTTAAAGGCAATGGCTGCAATGGCGGCAGCCGTATAGTCGCCTATGCCCGGCAGTTTTCTAAGCTCATCTTCTGTTTTGGGGAATTGACCAGAATGGTTGCTCGCTATTTCCATTGCGCATTTGTGCAGGTTGCGGGCGCGGGCATAATAGCCAAGACCGGCCCACTCCTTAAGCACCAGCTCCTGTGGTGCTTCGGCAAGGTTCGTAACTGTGGGCCATAGGCCCAGGAACTTCTCAAAATAGCTTTTGACGGTTGCAACCGTTGTTTGCTGCAACATCACCTCAGAAAGCCAGACATGATAGGGGTTTGGTGTTTCACCCGGGGGCGACCGCCAGGGCAAATCCCGTCGCTCTTTGTCGTACCAAGCGAGCAGGTTTTCTGCTATTTCCGCCACGTAAACACCCCTATCAGGTTGGCAAGAAGGCCCCACAGTCCGGCATGAATACCAAGCGGTGCGCTCATATCGAAGTCTGTATATCCGGATAGTTTGAGCAAAACGGCGACCACGCAACCAAGGCCTAGTCCAAACAGTACAGACTTTGATGATACGGTGGAATTCCTCACGCCGATGATGATGGCGGGGGCAATCTGGATCAAAAGTTCGAATTTGAAGATCATCAGGGCCCAAATTGTCTGCGGCAAAATAATGGCCAGCGTCGCGATTATGGCCATTAACACCCAGGATGTAGTGCGGCCTGCCCGGTGCAGGTCCACTTCACGGCTGTTGTCCCGGTTGGCCCAGAAGTCCTTGATGATTGTTGAACCCAAAGACAGGAGCGCAGAGTCGATCGTCGACATGATGGCTGCAACCGCGGCCCCCAAGTATAAGATCAAAAGCCAGGAAACAGCAGGATAAGCCTGTGCAATTTCTCCGACTGCGAAGATCACAACATTTTCGCTTTGTTGTGCGCTCAAGCCCGGCAGCCAGTCCGCGACCATCACGCCAACCAAAATCATGGGCACAGTTGTCAACAGTGGCATGAAGAACAACGCGGCGTATGAGCGCTTCAGCGTTTGCGGGTCTTTGGCAATATAGATGCGCTGAACCGCTTGCGGGTATACCGCGGCCCCGATGCCAACAAGGAATACCACGCTAAAGAAGCCAGCTGGCTCAAACCCGGTCGAAAAATAAGCCGTAAAACCCTCTGAAAGCGCGTTGCCGCTGTCGGCTGGGCCGAGGTTGAGGACCGCAAAAAACAACAACAGGCAACCCAGGAATAACAAAGAACCCTGAATGATATCAGTCCACACAACACCCCTCAGGCCGCCCAGGCTTTCGTATATGGCCATCACAAATGCCAAAATGATGATGCCCGTAGCAAATGGAACAACACCACCTGTCGCAGTTTCCATTAGAAGTCCGACAGCTTTGAAGTTACCAAGTGCGTAGCTGACAAGTGTGATAATGCCGATGACATTAACCGCGATCAGCAGTGGCTTGTGATCGTACCGCCACATGATGAAATCGCCGACGGAGACAAATCCGTGGCGTTTGGCCAGTTCGTTTAACCGGCTTGCGAACACAAAATAAACGACAACTACAAACATGACGGCCGCAGCCACATTCAGGCCAACAAAGCCGTTTCGGTAGGCATTGCCCGGAATGGCGAACAGGGTGTTGCCGCTATACTGCGTGGCATAAAGCGTGAAAAACAGGCTGACGCTGCCAAGCGAACTGCCCGCCAGATAATAATCCTTGAGACTGTTTTCCTTGCGCGCACGATTGGCAAGCCAGCCAATGCCCAAAAGAGAAGACAGATAGACGCCGAGAAAAACCAGGCCTGATGTGTCGAGAAGGTTGTCTTGCATAGAATTACGGCGCCCCCACAGTGCTGATAGTCAGTGTCTAGCCTCATTACAGGGCAATGCAATCATTTTTGCTGTACGCAAGACCTGTTACTTTCGCTTAGTTGTTTCACAAGGCGTTGAATGAAGCCCGTTTCGGCTTGCTGCGCCCAGCCGCACCTGTTAGCAACCAACATAAGACTTTTTCGATGCCAACACGCGTGGTGGGAGAGGGGCGATGGTCCCGGCCAAAAAGCCAGACACAAAATCCGGATCGCAGTCCCGCAGGGGCGGCGTGGCTAAACTGTCCCGCTCTTCAAGCCGGCTGATCTCCAGGGCTGTTCGTGCCAAAGGGTTTGCGGAGGCTGAGATTGTCACACGCTGGGGGCGCATCGTGGGATCAGACCTGGCACGGGCAACTGTGCCACTGAAACTGGTGTTCCCGCGCGGTGCGCGGCAGGGTGCGGCGCTTCATGTAAGAACCGAATCTGCATTTGCCCCCATTTTGCAACAGCGGGCGTCTTTGATCATTGAAAAGGTCAACCGGTACCTAGGGTATGCGGCTGTTGCCCGCCTGGAGGTGAAACAGTGGCCTTTGCCAAGAACATCCATTAACATTGGCCTTGAGAAAGGCGACCTGAACCCGGATCAGCAATCAGCTTTGAATGAGTTGGTGGGGGAAGGGGAGCTTAGCCCGCTAAAAGAGGCCGTGCGCAATTTGGGCGAGCTTGTATTGTCGAGGCCAAAAAGTAAATAATGTCCCCAGCTGAATTACGGTTGCGGGTACAGGGAAAGTTAGTATGAAACGTATCGTGTCTTTTGTCGGTTTTCTGGTTGCCACACTGGTGTTTTCACTCACTGCTGTTGCGCAGCCTCAGGCAGAAAAAGATGAAAACGGCCTGACGATCATACAGACACCGTCGCGCGAAGGTGTTTGGGGCGACATTGTATACGGCGACCCTGATGCGCCCATCGAGTTGATCGAATATGCGTCGCTGACTTGCCCTGCGTGCGCTGACTTTGCAAGGGATGCGATGCCGCAGCTTCTGGATGATTTCATCAGCAAGGGCCAGGTGAAGTTCGTGTTCCGGAATTTTGTGCTTAATCAGTATGACCTGGCGGCTTCAGCCGCAACCCGCTGTGTTGCCACAACAGACGATGCCAAATCAGCGATTGATGACCTTTTTAAAGAGCAGGCAGAGTGGCTGAGTGGGGACAATCCTTACCTTGGCATGTCAGCGATTATGGCGCGTCATGGGCTTGAGCAAGAAGCGCTTGGTCAATGCATTTCCGACCAGGAGGTGCAGTTGCATATCGTTCAGATGCGCCAGCGCGGCCTTGAAGAGCACGAAGTGAACGCGACACCGACGCTGGTGCTGAACGGCGTGCCCATGCCGTATCCTGGCTATGACCGGCTGCGTCTGCGGCTTGAAACTTTGCTGGCTACACAATCGCTCAGCGGCGACTGAGATCGAAGTACGGGCAATTCGCAAAAAATGACTCGTAACACGAGTTTTATCACGCTAAACACAATATCTAGTATGTGAGGGTTAAATGAACTACCAGAAATATTCCGAGTATCTTAAGGGTTTTGCCCTGTCTCTGGCGCTATTCGGCTTGGCAGCTTGTAGCGATTCTGGCGGGGACACCGAAACAGCTGACCCAGCGGTGGTCGCTGAAGGAGAAGCTGCTGCGGCTGCAGAGGCACAAGAACTTGCGGCTGCTGCGGGCGGTGAAGGTGTCTGGGGTGACATTGTATATGGAAACCCTGACGCACCTGTTGAAATTATCGAATATGCGTCGCTGACTTGCCCGTACTGCGCGCGCTTTGCGGCGGATATTTTTCCCAAAATCCAGTCCGAATATATCGACACTGGCAAAGTGAAGTTCATTTACCGCAATTATGTGATGAACCCATATGATATGGCGGCTTCCGTTGCGGCGCGCTGCAAAACACCTGACGTGGCCAAACGCCTTATGAAGGTTTATTTCGACCGTCAGGCTGCATGGGTTGGCGCGGAAGACCGCGTGGACGCACTGGCAGGCCTTGCACGCAGGGCCGGTGGCATTAGCCGCACGCAATTTGATCGCTGTATCGCCAACCGGGACATGCAACAGCATTTGGCAAAAATGACGCAGGACGGCGCGGCACGTTACAACGTGAATGCAGCGCCGACGCTTCTGGTTGATGGCTCAAAAGTAGAAGCCACAAACGATTGGGATGCGGTAAAAGCCGCGATTGAAGCGGAGTTGAACTAATAAGAGGACGCTTTGGCGTCTGATGAGGGGTAAAGGTCGGCTTTTGCTGCAGTAAGGGGTTGCTGCAGCAGCAACGAGCCGACCATGAGGGGAGTAACCAGAGCCAATGCGTTTTTCGCGGCTTCGACTGTCAGGATTTAAGTCATTTGTTGACCCGACCGAGCTTTTGATTGAGCCCGGTTTGACAGGCGTTGTGGGCCCCAATGGTTGCGGCAAATCCAATCTTCTTGAAGCCATCCGCTGGGTAATGGGCGAAAATCGCGCCAAATCCCTGCGTGGGACCGGCATGGATGACGTGATTTTCGCAGGTACCGACCGGCGACCCGCACGCAATATGGCCGAGGTCACGCTGGTTATTGATAACTCTGACCGTGCCGCCCCCGCCGAATATAATGATCAGGACCTGATCGAGGTAACCCGTCGTATTGAGCGCGAATCCGGTTCTGCTTACCGGATCAATGGCAATGACGTGCGCCAAAAAGATGTGCAGCTTCTGTTCGCTGACGCTGCAACCGGTGCACATTCCCCTGCGCTTGTGAGCCAAGGGCGCATCGGCAGCCTTATTAACGCCAAACCACAGGACCGCCGCGCTATCCTTGAGGAGGCAGCGGGCATCTCGGGCCTGCACACACGCCGCAAGGAGGCGGAAAGCCGCCTCAGAGGTGCTGAAAACAATCTGGTGCGCGTGCACGATGTCATTCAGGCAATGGAAAGTCAGATCAATAGCCTGAAACGACAAGCCCGACAGGCGGTTCGCTATCGCGCCGTCTCCGGTGATATTCGCCAAGCAGAAGCAAGCCTGATGTACCTGCGCTGGAACCAGGCATCCGAGGAAGTGATCGAGCTTGAGCGCAAGCTGCGGCAGGCCGAAATTGGCGTCGGCGAAATTGAAGGCCAGGTTGCGAGCATCTCTAAGGAGCAGGCTGAGGTCGCGGCTGCGCTGCCGCCACTTCGTGACCGGGATGTGGAAGCTGCCGCCGCGCTGCAGCGGCTCTCGATCGCGCGGGAAAACCTGGAAGCAGAAGCCGAACGACGCAAGCAAACAGCCATTTCGCTGCGGGCGACCCTTGAGCAAATCACTGGTGACCGGGTGCGAGAGCAGGAAATCAATGATGACGCGACGGCGGCACTTGATCGGCTGAATACCGAAAAGGCGCGCCTTGAAAGCGCGCGCGACGCCGAAAAAAGCAATGAGGTTGAAGCGAAAGAGGCGCTTGAAGCTGCAGTTCAAGCTGCCGGCGAGGCTGAGGCGGAATTTGATCAGGCTAGCGAGCAAGCAGCGGGCGCAAGAGCCCAGCGCTCTAGCTTGGAAAGCGACCGCTTGGCCATCAATCGCCGCGCTGAACAGCTGGCCGCAGAGGCTGTGCGCCTTGAGGGTGAGCTTGCAGCCCTTGTGGACTCGGACGAAAGCCTTTCGTTGCTGAAAGCGGCTGAAGACGCAGTCGCATCCGAAGAAAAGCGCCTTGAGCAAGCAGGCACCGGACTTGAGGCCGCGGAAAAGGCGACACAGGAAGCGCGCGCTCGTCGGCAGGACAGCGAAGCAACAAACGCAGAGCTTGCAGCCCAACTAAAGGCCCTGTCAGCAGAATGCGACAGCATCCGCCGCATGCTGGACGCCGGACAGTCTGACGAGGGCAAGCCGGTTTCTGATGACCTGACAGCTGATGCCGGATTTGAAAAAGCGGTTGGTGCAGCGCTCGGTGATTCCGCGGAAGCGGGAACAGACACGAAGGCAACCCGCTATTGGCACAATGTCGGTGAAGTGCCTTCGTTTGAGTGGCCTTCAGGCGTCGTTGCCTTGAGTGACCATGTAAAAGGGCCAGCGGAGCTATCGCGCCTGTTTGCAGCAACAGGTGTTGTGAACGATGAGGCTGCCGCGGCCTTGGTGTCGAGCCTGTCCGCCGGTCAGCAAATTGTCAGCAAAGACGGGTCATTATGGCGCTGGGACGGTTACTCGAGCCGGTCTGACGCGCCGACAGCGGCCGCCATTCGGCTTGAGCAGAAAAACCGCCTCAAAGAGCTTGAAAAAGATCTGACAGCTCTTGATAGCCGGGTTGAGGACGCAGCGCGCGCTGCTGAAGCCGCCGCAGAGGCGCATACATCAGCCAGGGACGCCGAAAATGCCCAGCGGCAGGTTCGCCAAGATGCAGAAAAAGCGCTGGCGGACGCACGCCGTGCGTTTGTTGCGGCCGAGCAGGAAGCCAGCAGCCGCGCCAACAAAGTGAATCTCCTAAAGGAAACGCTGGAGCGCGTCTCCACCGAAAACACGGAAACCAAGAGCCGCCTTGAGGACATTGACGGACGCATCAATGCTTTGCCTGACACGGCGGACCTTGAGAAGTCGCTGGCGAAAGTGCGTGAGAAAGTCGATGCTCTCCGTGCGGACCTGAGTACAAAACGCTCGGCCTACGATAGCCTGCGCCGCGAAGCCGAAAGCCGTACTGATCGGCTGAACGCCATCAATACCGAATCTGGTGCTTGGCAGCTTCGGGTTTCAAGCGCGCGCAAGCAGCTCGTGTCCCTCGATGAGCGCGAAGCGGCAGCAAAAGAGCAGCTTGAGGCCGTTGAGGCCGGGCCAGATGATCTGGTGCGCCAGCGTGAAGCTCTTCTTGAACAGCTCGGGGCGGCAGAAAACGCCCGAAAAGAAAGCAGCGACGCCCTGATGACCGCCGAAAACGCGCTCA
This sequence comes from Kordiimonas sp., assembly GCA_963921265.3. Lineage (GTDB taxonomy): Bacteria > Pseudomonadota > Alphaproteobacteria > Sphingomonadales > Kordiimonadaceae > Kordiimonas. The sequence goes on along the minus strand of OZ001196.2, from coordinate 900,564 downwards.
GGGAAAAAGACCAAGCCCTCAAAGATATCCAGGAAGCACAAGCTGGTGCCCGCGAGCGACAAATTCGTGCGGATGCAGCTGTCGAGAACGCGGTCAGCCGCCGCAAAGACCTGGCAGCCCAGATTGGCGAGCGCTTTGAGTGCGCCCCCACACAGCTTCTGGAAAAAGTTGAACTTGAAACATCGGATAATCTGCCGGACGTGAGCGTGTTAGAGACCAAACTCGAGAAACTCAAGCGTGAGCGTGACAATATGGGGGCTGTAAACCTGCGCGCAGATGAAGAGCTCAACGAAATTGATGAGCAAATGACCCATTTGGTCAGCGAGCGCACAGACCTTGAAGAGGCAATCGCCCGCCTGCGTCAGGCTATTGGTAGCCTTAACCGTGAGGGCAGGGAACGCCTGCTGGCTGCGTTCGACATCGTTAACAACCACTTTGGTGAGCTGTTCAAATCACTGTTTGGTGGCGGCGAAGCGCATCTGAAGCTTACTGAGTCTGATGATCCCTTGGATGCAGGCCTTGAGATATTCGCGAGCCCGCCCGGCAAACGCCTTCAAGCGCTTTCACTACTCTCGGGTGGAGAGCAGGCGCTGACGGCGCTTTCGCTTATTTTTGCGGTGTTTATCACCAACCCGGCGCCCATTTGTGTCCTTGATGAGGTGGATGCACCGCTTGATGACGCCAACGTTGAGCGCTTCTGCAATCTTTTAGACGAAATGATGGAACGTACAGACACGCGTTTCCTCATCGTCACCCACAATGCCGTTAGCATGTCGCGCATGAAGCGTTTGTTTGGTGTCACGATGGCGGAACGTGGAATCTCCACCCTTGTCTCGGTCGACCTGGAGCGCGCCGAAGCGATGCGCGATGCGGGTTAACTGAAAAATCAATAAAAACATAATAAAATCAATGGCTTAACATTATTTTATTGTTTCTTGACACTCTAAGGGGCCTTCACTATGTTGCGCGTGCCTTTGGCAGAGCTCTGATTCTATGCGGAGCGAACCAGTTGACGTGCGTCTGAAAGGGTAGATTTGATGGGTGAAGATAAAAAAACCCGGCAGGATCTATCGTTTGATGAACGGCTTCAGCAAGCCCAGGCGAAAGCAAAGGGTCAGTCTTTCGAAACGGCGGAAGACCAGCCTCATTCCCCGATGGGGGTTGCTTTCAAAATGGGCATCGAACTGGTGGTCGGTAGCGGCGTTGGTGCCTTTATCGGTTTCTGGTTCGACAGATGGTTTGGTACAGCACCAATTTTTCTGGTGGTTTTGCTGATCCTGGGGTTCGCGAGCGGTATTCGGAACGTGGTGCGCGAAGCCACTCGGATGCAAGAAGCAGAAGAAGAAGCTGAAAAGGCAAAAAAGGATTGATCGCGGCCGGCATTCGCCAGCTGCATTAAAGAAGAGACGAACCTCGTGGCCACAAGTCCTATTGAGCAGTTTGAAGTTCAAACCAAAGTCCCTCTTGAAGTAGCAGGCATTGATGTCTCCTTCACCAACAGTTCCCAGTGGATGGTGATTGTGCTGTTGGCTTTGACAGTTTTCATGGTTGGTGGCATGCGCAAAAGTTCTGTCGTCCCTGGCCGCTGGCAGTCAATGGTGGAACTGGCGTACGAATTCATTGCGGGTATGGTGCGCGACAATGTGGGTAAAGAAGGCAAGGCCTACTTCCCGTTCATCTTTACACTCTTCATGTTCATTTTGGGCTCTAACCTTGCAGGCATGATTCCTGGTGCATTTACCGTTACCAGCCACATTGCGGTTAACTTCGCGATGGCGATTTTTGTATTCCTCGGCGTTACGCTGATTGGCTTCATCAAAAACGGCGCTGGTTACCTGAAGCTGTTTGCACCAAGCGGCGTGCCGGGTTGGCTGCTGCCACTCATTGTTTTGATTGAAATTATTTCATACTGCACGCGACCGATCAGCTTGTCGGTTCGTTTGTTCGCGAACATGCTGGCTGGCCACATTATGATGAAAGTTTTTGCGGGCTTTATCATTAGCCTTGGCGCACTTGGTGCGGTTGGTATTGCAGGTGCGGTTGCACCGTTTGCAGTTACAGTACTTCTTACTGGCCTCGAAATTCTGGTTGCCTGCCTGCAGGCATTTGTATTCACCATTTTGACTTGTATCTATCTGCATGATGCGATGCATCCGGCACACTAGGCTGGCAGCAAGATCGAGCAAAATTCACTTTTTAACTTTGATATTCTGACACACGAAAAGGACTTAATCATGGAAGCTGAAGCAGCAAAATACATCGGCGCTGGCATCGCAACTCTCGCTCTGGCGGGCATCGGTATCGGCCTTGGCAGCATCTTCGGTAACTACCTTGCTGGTGCACTTCGCAACCCATCTGCTGCACCTAAGCAGTTCACGAACCTGCTGATCGGTTTTGCCCTGACTGAGGCAACTGGCCTGTTCGCACTCGTGATCGCGTTCCTGATCCTGTTCTCATAGGAACTGGATTGGCAGCTTTCGGGCTGCCCCCGTGCACTTGCTGCACTTGATTGGGGAATGGCGTCAATGTGATGACGCCATCCCGGGAACCACCTGCCACTGAGGTTGAGCAATGGCTAGAGCCACTACAGAAACTGTCGAACAAGAGGCTGGCGGACTGCCGCAGATCAGCGTTTTTGAAGACGGTACCTACACCAACCAGGTTGCCTGGTTGCTGTTGACCTTTGTGCTTCTTTACATCGTCGTTTCGCGCTTGGTCGTGCCACGCGTAACTACAGTACTTGAAGAACGCGAAGAAAAAATCGCTGGTGACCTGGATGCTGCTGCGCGCTTGCGTGAGGAAGCTGAAGGTGTGCGTGAAGCTTACGAAGCTTCTATCGCTGAAGCACGTGCAAAGGCACAGCAAACACTCGCTGACGCCAAAGACGCTGCTCGTGCAGACATCGCCAAAGCACAAGCCGAACTTGACGCCAAACTGAGCGCAGACGCAGATGCTGCTGAAAAGCGGATTGCAGAAGCCAAGGCAGAAGCGCTTGCAGGTATCGAAGGCATCGCAACCGAGGTTGCAACCGACCTTGTTGCCAAGCTGGGTGGTGCTGACGTTTCCGCTGACGATGTTAGCAAAGCAGTTTCGACTGCAGCGAAAGGGGCGTAGGCGATGGAACTTCTTGCAAACACCACTTTCTGGGTTGGCGTTGCCTTTGCAGGCTTCATCTTCCTGGTGCTGTATTTCAAAGCGCACAAAACTGTGGGTTCCATGCTTGATGAGCGTGCGGCCTCTATTGAAGCGCAAATCGAAGAAGCAAAGAATCTTCGGGCGGAAGCTGAAAATCTGTTGATTGAGTATCAGCGCAAGCAACGCGACACAGAGCGCGAGGCTGCTGACATGATTGCTCAGGCTAAAGAAGATGCGCAGATTATGGCAGATCAGGCCAAAGCAGACCTTGACGCTCTGATGCGCCGGCGTGAGCGTGGTGCGGCTGAAAAGATCGCACAGGCTGAAGCCAACGCGGTTAAGGAAGTGAAAGCCGCTGCCGTTAATATCGCAGTGGACGCAGCGACAACTGTTCTTGCCGATGCCATGAAAGGCAAGGGTGGCAACGCGCTTGTGGACGAAGCGATCGCTGACGTTGAAGGCAAGCTGCACTAAGCACGTTTGAGCCAAGCGAAACGAATTTAAAAGCGCTCGATATTCGGGCGCTTTTTTTGTGCGTATCGCTGATGGTTTCCGAGTGACACCGAAGCATTCAGCCGTCAAAATGCATTTATGCAGGGTGGTCGACAATCGGAAACTGTCATCGACAGGGATGCCTCCAACCGTTTGATGGTTTGGGCGGCGCGCGCCTCCATGACCGTGGCGATTGTGCTTGTGCTTGGAAAAGCTGGTGCATGGTGGTTTACCCAGTCTGTCGCCATGCTGGGCTCCCTTACTGACAGTTCACTTGACTTGCTGGCGTCGCTCGCCACGCTGTTTGCGGTCAAAACAGCAATTGTGCCCCCCGATGCCAACCACCGGTTTGGCCATGGCAAAGCGGAGGCACTTGCCGGGTTGTTTCAATCCGCCGTCATGACCGGCTCGGCAATTTTCCTTCTTTTTCAGTCGCTGGAAAGGCTTGTGGACCCGCAGCCTGTGCAAACACCTTTTTTGGTGGTTGGTATGTCGGTTTTTGCCATTGCGCTTACTTTGGTTTTAGTTGTTTTCCAGCAAAGCGTTATTCGCAAAACCGGCTCACTCGCGGTTGCTGGCGACCATTTGCATTACAAGGGCGATTTGTTGCTGAATGTCGGGGTTATAGTTGCCGCTGTGGCGGTTATGCTGAATTTCCCGATTTTAGACCCAATCGCTGGTATCGTCATAGCGCTTTACATTGTGTTTAGCGCTGTGGGCGTGCTTCGCCCGGCTGTTGGCATGCTGATGGACCATGAATTCCCGGACGAGGAGCGCGAAAAAGCCTTCAATCTGGTGATGGAAAGCCCGGATGTGAAAGGCTTGCACGACCTGCGAACCCGGGAAGCGGGCCGCGACAGGTTCATGCAAATGCATATTGAGGTCGACGGCACTTTGTCACTCCAACAGGCGCATTTAATCGCTCACGAAGTGGAGGCCACACTTGGGGAACAGTTCCCCGACACTGAAATCATAATTCATGTTGACCCGGTGCATGAAAAATCAGTTGATTTGACGATGGGTGAACTCTCGGACAAAAAGGAAAACTAATGCTGACACTTTACGGCATCAAAAACTGCGACACCGTCAAGAAAGCACGCAAATGGCTAGAGGAGGCAGGTGTTGACTATCACTTCCATGATTACCGAAAGGACGGTATTGATGCCGAACTGCTGCGCGGGTTTGCTGCGACCCTTGGCTGGGAGGCGCTCCTAAACACTCGTGGTACCACCTGGCGTAAGCTTGACGGTGCCGACAAAGCCGACGTAGACGAAAACAAAGCCATTGCCCTAATGGAAGCCAATGATGCGCTCGTCAAACGCCCGGTTTGGATGAAAGACGGCGATTACCGCCTTGGCTTTGCCGCCAAGGATGCGGACGAGATCAAAGCGTGGGCATCCAGTTAGACATGCTTGATGGCAATACTCGAATTTTCCAGCCAAGGCCTTGGGTGCGGATTTTTCTGATCATTGTGCTTGTCATTATTGGTGCTGGAATAGTTGTTACCATCGCCTTTCCAATAGGTACATTTGAGAGACGTTTCTATTTTATGCTGCCATTGTTTACAGTGCAGTTTCTCGGCATCGGATCAGTATTGTGGTTACAAATCAAAGGGGATGACTGGCTTATGCTAAGCTCTGACGGATTGCAAAAGGGCAAAGTGTCACCAATTGTTAAGTGGGAAGATGTGATTGAAATCAAGGTTACCACGTTGAGGGATATCACGCCCGGTGGCTTTCTTTTGCAAGGCAACGCGCCTCGCACTAGCGTTGATATTCGCGACGACGCCACTTGCTTGAAAGACTTTGACTTTGCGAACAGGCTGTCAGCAAAGATGCATAAATCAAAGGGGTATGGGGAATTGGCAATAAATCCTATACCGTACCGCGAAAGCACTCGTGAGGTATTGGACGCGCTGATTGAGTTTTATTTGGAGGCTGTGCCAACTGCCAAGCGTGATGGGGACAGATGTGGAACGGAATTAAGCGATGCCTGAGATTCCGGTTTACCAGGTTGACGCCTTTACCAACCGGGCGTTCGGCGGAAACCCGGCGGCGGTGTGCCCGCTCGAGAAGTTTTTCGAGGATGCGCTGCTGCAGGCGATTGCGCTGGAAAACAATCTCTCCGAAACTGCCTTTATCGTGCCGCTTGACGGGGCAGAGGTGGATTATCACCTACGCTGGTTCACGCCGGGCACCGAAGTGGCGCTGTGCGGGCACGCGACCCTTGCAACAGCCCATATTGTATTCACGCATCTTCGCCCGGATCTTGAGGTTGTTCGGTTCCAGAGCCTGTCTGGCGTTTTGACGGTGACGAAACGGAATGGGCGGTATCAGATGGATTTTCCGAGTTACCCGCCCGTGCCCTATGAAGAGCCTGAGGGGCTAGGTGCCGCGATGGGCGCGGAGCCCGAAGCCGTTCTGAAAAGCGAGCAGGGGGACAGGGACCTGTTGCTGGTTTATCCAAACCAGGCAACTGTTGCGTCGCTTGATCCCAATTTGATTGCTCTAAAAGAGTTTGCACCGTTCGGGTTTATTGCTACGGCACCGGGCGACGGGGATTTGGATTTTGTCTCTCGTTGCTTTTTCCCTAACCATGGCTTGGCGGAAGACCCGGTGACCGGATCTGCGCATAGTGTCTCGGGTCCATATTGGGCGAAGCGTTTGCAAAAGCAGAATCTGGTGGCTCGACAAATCTCCGCACGCGGGGGAGATTTGTGGCTTGATGTCAGCGGAGATCGCATTTTGATCTCCGGAGAAGCTGTTGAGACCCTGCGCGGCACATTTTTTGTGCCTTGAGCGTCCTTTTTTCCTCTGAATTTGTAAATTTTCTGGAACCTTTTTCACCAAAACTCCGTCTTCAAGTCTGGTAAGAGGGTGTTATGTCACTTGATCGTGCACAGGAAGATTTGCTTGTCATAAATGCCCAGCTTGGTGATGAGCGCGCTTTCGAAGGCCTGTTCAAAGCTCATAATGCTGCGCTCCTCGGGTTTGCTTTTCGGCTGTGCGGAGACCATATGCTGGCGGCTGATGCCGTACAGGAATCCTGGCTGAATTTGTCGAGAAACCTGCGCCAGCTCAAGGACCCCCGCGGGTTTCGAATCTGGGCTTACAAAACCGTCAGGTGGCGTGTCGTTGATGGCGCCCGCAAGAGAAGGCTGGATACTACCAGCATTGAGGTGCTGGCTGATATTTCGGATGGCTCAGGCGAGCCCGATGCAACGCCAGACCAGATAGCCGGCAAGTTGGCAACACTAGGCGCCGCAGACAGGCAACTGCTAGCACTCTTTTACCTGGATGAGCTTAAACTCGTTGAAATTGCTGGGATTTTGGCGGTGCCGCTTGGCACTGTGAAGTCCCGCCTGAACAGGGCCAGGGCCCAGTTACGACAGCAAAATAATGGAGAAATCTGATGGCAAACATTGATGAAAAGATTGTTCGCGAACTGGAGAAGGAAACTGAAGCTGTCTCCGAATTGCTGGCAAAAGAAGGTGGCCTGCCAGACATGGTGGCAGCAGCATTTAAGGGCAGCATGCGCCGCTGGGTGTGGGCGACATCAGTGGTTGCCATTGCTGCCACTGTTTTTATGGGCTGGACAGGGTACGAGTTTTTTGTCGCCCCATCTGTTGATGACAGGGTTTTCTGGGGCTTTTGCTTCATGTTCAGCGCCACGGCACAGATTGCCCTCAAGCAGTGGCAATGGATGGAAATGAACCGGGCCAGCCTCATGCGGGAAGTCAAGCGCCTTGAAATTGCTGTGGCTTCCCTTGCAAGGCGCGCGGATTAGCGCGCGCGAAAAAAATACTCTATCCTTGCGAACCAAGCCGGAAGGCAGCGCGTTTTAGTGCATAATCACGGCAAACCGCAGGGATAGAGCTTTGTCTCAGATCGACACACGCGCAAAAGAAGAAAAGCTTGTCTTGGCGGCTCAGGACGGCAATGAGCGCGCGTTTGAAGCACTCTATCGTCTGTATCAACCTTCACTCGTGCGGTTTTCATTTCGTTTGTGTAACGATGATACCATGGCGCGCGATGCGGTGCAGGATGCCTGGATGCTGACGCTTAGAACCCTCAATCAAGCTTTCCCGCCTGATACATTCCGGGCACGAGTGTTCAAAGCGGTACGCTGGCGCACGTTTGACCGCATCAGGCGGCGCGGGCGGGCAGCCACGGACGAGCTTTTTGAGGAGCAAGTGGCGGAAGAAAAGCCAGAGGCCTGGGCCACCAGTGACCAACTCAGGCGACTTATCAAGGCGCTACCTTCGGGTGAGGGCGAAGCGCTTTACCTCTTCTACCTCGAAGATTTGAGTGTTGCGGAAATTGCGAGCATTCAGGACGTGCCATCAGGCACAGTTAAATCCCGGCTGTCGCGCGCCCGTGAGCGACTAAGAAAAGAAATTGACCCCCCCGGCGAAGTAAACAGTGAAGTGAATGAGGCCCGGCAAAGCGGCTCGAGCCACGGCAGTGTTAAATTGGAGATCGTGAAATGAATAGTATTGATGAACGCATCAAGCGCGAGTTAGAGGCGGAAAGCCTCGACGTGGATAAAATCATAGGTGAAAACGGCGATATTAATGAGATGTTCCGGGCGGCCCTGAAAGGCAGTACCGGCGGTGTGGTTAAGATAGTGATAGGCCTTGCGACTTTAACAGGCCTCGTAGTGGCTTACTGCCTCTGGCAATTTGTGGGCGCCGAAGTGGTTACAGACCAAATTTTCTGGGCCGTATGGTCCATCCTTTCAGGTGTTACCATGATCGGTTTTGAAATCTGGGCCTGGATGGAGATCAACCGCGCCGCAACACAGCGCGCCATCTCGCGGCTAGAGCTTGCCATCCGCGACAAAGGCGCTAGGTTGGACTGACAACAGGTTCAATCGGTAAGGAGGCTGCCATGGCTGCCATTTATGAGTTTTCCGCCCCGCGCCTGAACGGCAAGGAACAATCCCTTGAAGACTATAAGGGCAAGGTGCTTTTGATCGTGAACACCGCATCCAAATGTGGCTTCACGCCCCAGTTTGAAGGGCTGGAGAAACTCTATGGTGACCTAAAGGACAAGGGCCTTGAAATCCTTGGTTTTCCCTGCAACCAGTTTGGTAAGCAGGACCCGGGCACCAACGATGAAATTGGTGAATTTTGCCAGATCAACTACGGTGTCAGCTTCCCGATGTTCTCGAAAATCGATGTGAATGGCTCTGGCGCTGACCCCTTGTACAAGTACCTGAAGTCAGAGAAAAAAGGCCTTATGGGCAGCTCGCGTATCAAGTGGAACTTCACCAAGTTTCTCGTTGATCGGGATGGCAAAGTGGTGAAGCGCTTTGCCCCAACCGATACACCGCACGGCATCCGGAAATCCATCGAAGCGCTGCTTTGATAAAGCCTTAAGGGCGCTAATTGCCGCCAACTCCCCGTTATGGCAAATTTTGCATTAACTATTGCTTTTCGGAGCTTTGGGAGATGCAAACATGGCGACGGTAACTTGCAGCAATTGCGGGGGTATGGGGTCCTTCAACAAGGGCCGCAGAGGTGCAAATGGCTGGGAGACCTATTACGAGCGGTGCGGTGCCTGCAATGGCCAGGGAACCCGGTGGGTGCCCGACCTGCCAGCGAAACAGCCATCACGCCAACGTCAGCCACAGAAACGCGTTAGAGGCAAAAAAGCATCGGGACAGCAAGTTCAACAGGAGACAGTGCGAGCTGCGCCAACGCGCCCAAAAAAAGAAATGACGTTCGAAAGCTTGATTGCTCTTGCTGTAGCATTTGGTCTTACTTGGTTTTTGTACGATCGCGGTGCGCAATTGCCATGGTGGGGCTGGCTGCTGTTGTTCTTTGTGCCACTCATTGGCGTTAACGCAGCGCTTGAGCGGATGCCGGTGTTCACGCGCCGGCTCAGAACGCTGCTCATTTGGGGCGCTATTATCACCGTTGTTGGCTTGATCTTGTCCTCAATGCAAACTGGCACGTGAAGACATTCTGCAGCCCATTTGCAAAAGAGTTGGTCGTGATGCTCTAGTCCTCTGCTGCCTCAGCGTCCTTTGCTGCCTGCGCCCATGCGGTGGATGCAAAAACAATCGCAGCCGCTAACATTCTGATGATCATGATGAATTCCTCCCCCTTGGTATTTGTACCCAACCTCAGCCAACTACCCTGATGATTGCTTTTACGTGCTTGCACGAGCCGCCAATACCACTTAGGGCTAGTGGGCTGCCCTTTTGGGGGGCAATGATAGAGCTCTGGGGAGGGCATATGAGCGATCAATCAGGTGCGCCGCGCTTTTCAAGCCGGCTTGCCTTCATAATAGCCACAGCGGGGTCGGCTATCGGCCTCGGTAACGTCTGGAGCTTCACGTATGTTGCGGGCGTAAATGGTGGTGCCGGTTTCATTATGGTTTACCTGCTGGCGCTCGCATTCATTGCAACGCCAGTATTTGTGGCAGAGTTGTTGTTAGGGCGTATGGGGCGCGCGAACCCGGTGACGTCGCTCAAGTCTTTGGCGCGGCAATCGGGAAGCCAATTGCCCTGGCATTGGGTCGCTTGGGTGGGGCTGGTTGCCACCATTCTTGTGCTCAGTTTCTATAGTGTTATTGCCGGCCAGATCATGGCTTACGGCTATCAGGCGCTTGCGGGAGGCATGACCGATTGGAGCGCGGAGGCGATCCGCGCCTTTGACGGTGAGTTCAAGTCGAACCCAGCGGGGCCACTTGTATGGTCTGCGATTTTTTGTGCGATCACAGCCAGCATTGTGGCTGCCGGTGTGCAAGGCGGTATTGAGCGTGCCAGCAAACTGATGATGCCTGCATTGTTTGTGATGCTTGTTGGTATGGTCCTGTATGCTGCCTTTACGGGTGGTTTCGCAGATGCTGCTAATTTTCTGTTTGGTTTCAATGATATGATATTTGGCCCCAAGCTGTTTCTGGATGCGGTGGGCCAAGCCTTTTTTACTATTGGTGTGGGTGTTGGTGGCATCATGATTATGGGCAGCTACATGGGGCGCGATGTGCATTTGCCAAAGGCCGCAGGCTCAGTTGTGCTCATGGACTTGGCGGTAGCCTTATTGGCGGGCCTCGCGATCTTCCCTCTGTTGTTTGCCAACAATATGTCGCCGGACGTGGGGCCGGGGCTTGTTTTTGTAACGCTGCCGGTTGTGTTTACTGAAATTCCAGCAGGGGCGGTTGTCGCTTTTGTGTTTTTCCTTTTGCTGACATTTGCTGCGCTCACTTCGTCGATCGTGCTTTTGTCTCCGACTACGGCAAAGCTGGAAGAATATGGTGTGCGGCGACCCGTTGCCGCCTGGGTGATGGCCCTGTTGGTACTTCTGCTGAGTAGTTTGACGGTTCTGTCGTTCTCAACATGGCGAGATTTTTACCCGCTCGCGTTTCTGGGTCTCGACCATCACACCTGGTTTGATCTAATACGTGAGGGCGTAAATAATATTGTGCTGCCGCTTGGTGGACTTGCCTTTTCACTGATGGTGGGATGGGGGTTACCCAAAGACCGCGTACAAGAGACCTTGTCGCTTGGCAACTCGGGGCTATTTCAGTTTTTGTACTTGCTCATTCGGTATGTGGTGCCGGTTGCGATTGCAGCTCTGTTTTTGGGCGCAGTTTTGGGCTGATTTGCGGAAGGGGAGACCATGGCTGATTTTAATAATCCAGAGTATGTGGACAATGATGGTGTCAAGCTGGCGGTATACCGTGATGGCCCGTTGCCGTCCGAAACTGACAAGCCCGCCGTTATTTTTATGCACGGTTGGCCAGACGTTGCCATAACCTGGAACCATCAACTGGAGGCTTTGGGGGCCGCTGGCTACCCCGTATTCACCTATGATGGTCGGGGTTATGGGCGCTCTGATGCGCCCGAAGGCCGCGAACATTATACAATGGCCAAGCTTACCAGCGACATCGTCGCCGTTCAGGACCACTTCGGCATCGATGCGGCCATTTTGGTGGGCCATGACTGGGGCGCCATCGTTCTGTGGCAAACGCCCTTTTATATTGGGGACAGGGTTCTGGGATGCGCGGGTATGAATGTTCCGCTTATGCGGCATTACCCGGTTGATCCGGTTACCATCTTCCGCCAGGCACTAGGTGAAAATATGTATATCGTTCGCTTTCAGGAAGAGGGGGCATGTGAGCCTATCCTTGAGCGAGACCTGAACGAAACATTCAAGTTTTTCCTGCGCAAACCCTCGGGTGGAAAATCGATCAAAAAGCCAAAAACTGAAAATCTCGCGTTTGCTTTCAAAAGCATCGATCTGATCAGCATCCTTGAAGCGGGTGAGGAGGCCTGGGGCGGGGAAACACTGCTGAGCCAGGAAGAGATGGATTATTATGTGGATGCCTTTTCCCGGAACGGCATGACTGGCCCACTGCATTGGTACCGGAATATGCCCGCCAACTGGGAAGCGCAAAAACAGTTTTTGGTAGATGGGGCCCTGCCGAAGGTCATGAAACCCTGTTTGATGTTTACGGCAGAATTGGACGGCGTGTGCCCACCCAAGCTTGCTGACGGAATGGAAGAGCTGTGCGAGCCATATGAACGAGTGGATTTTAAAGGTATTGGCCACTGGACCCAGCAGGAAAAAGCAACGGAAGTGAACGAAAAACTTATCAACTGGATTGAGCGCCACTTCCAATAAGCTGCCCTAACTGACCTGATAAGAATCTAACGCTGGCTTCCCTTTATGGCTGGTGTAATCTCGCGCGGCATATGTCAGGGGATTTTGTCGTATGACCATGTTTTTTGCCTTATTGGAAGGCTTCGTCGTGTCCATCGGCCTGATTGTGGCCATTGGGCCGCAGAACGCCTATGTACTGCGGCAAGGCATTCGCGGGCGCCATGCTTTTCCTGTTGCGTCGGTGTGTTTCCTTGCTGACGCTGGCCTGATCACGCTCGGCGTATTGGGTGTAGGGGCCTATATCGCCGAAAGCGCTACACTTTCTGCCATTCTCGCGTGGGGCGGTGTTACTTTCCTGCTGTGGTTTGCAGCACGCAGCATCCGCTCTGCGATCAACCCTGAAGGAATGGGCATGCAGCAAATGGACGAAGCGGCAGGTGATGCGAAGGGTGCCGGTGTCAAAACCGCGATGCTTCATGCTGCGGCTTTTTCGTTTCTCAACCCCTGGGTCTATATGGACACCATGGCGCTGATCGGCGGTGTTAGCGTGCAATATGACACAAGCATTGAACGCAATGGTTTCTGGATTGGGGCTGTTGTCGCGTCTGGTGTGTGGTTCTATGGCCTGGCGTTTGGCGGAAAGGCTATGGCGCCAATGTTCGAAAAACCATTCACCTGGCGCGTGCTTGATAGCTTTATTGCAACTGTGATGATTTTGGTTGCGGCAAAACTCGTCAGCAGCCAACTCGGAGCTTGATCCTGTGCTGACAAAAGTGAAATAGTTCCTTCCGACAAAAGCATTCCAGGCGGGGAGAGAATGATGAAGTTATGCGGTCACAGTGTTTCACCATTTGTCGAACGGGTGTTGATTGCCCTTGATATGAAAGGCGTGCCGGATGCGGTTACGCTGGCGGACGTGCCAGGTGGCTTCAAGTCCGAGGAGCACCTCGGTTTTCACCCGCTTGGAAAGATACCCTTTTTGTTGTTGGATGATGGTCGTTGCTTGTCTGAAAGCCAGGCGATCACCGACTATCTTGATGCGGTTTCTGGCGGAGAAACCCTGGCGCCTACTGACCCGTTTGAAGCGGGGAAAGTCAATCGTATCATTCGGGTCATGGATATCTATTACTCAAACGCCATTGGGCCCATGGGTAAAATGGCATTTGGTGGGTCGGCTACCGACGAGGAACTGCAGGACGCCAAAGACCGCGCATTGCCTGAAGCGATGCGCTATCTGGATCATTGCCTCGAAGGCAGCGAGTTTGCAGTTGGCGATGGCTGGACGATGGCGGACGCCTGCATCATGTCCCATCTCTATTGGTTCGAACGTTTGATGCCCCAGTTTGGCGCCGCGGACCTGAGTGATTATCCAAAAGTCGACGCCTATTGGAAAAACGCTCAGGAAAATGAAGTTTACAAGGCCAGCAAGGCGCGGGCTGACAAATCCGTCGCCAAATTTTTCGCGAGCATGAAATGACCCGCAAACCAGACCATGCTGGAAGCTGCCTTTGTGGAGAAGTCAAAATAGAGGTGTTCACGCCGCCGCTTTGGGTGGGGCACTGCCACTGCCCAAGTTGCCAGAAGGCAGTGTCTGCGGCATTTGCCACATATGCTGGATTCAAAAAGGGATCTGTTCGGTTAACAGGTGACGCTTTAACAGTTTTCCGCTCAAGCCCGGGCGTGACACGCCGGTTTTGCAGCAAGTGCGGTAGCGCAATCTCTTTTGAGGGAGAGGCGTGGCCGGACGAAATTCATTTGCATCTTGTGCTTTTGGATGACGCTGCTGACTTTGAACCAACAGGCCACGTATATGTGCGCACACGCCAGCCCTGGGTGCACCTGCAGGATGGTTTGCCGACCCAAGACAAGTTTAGCTCTTCTGAGTGACGACTAGCCGCAAATCCCGCTTGTTTGGCCCGCGTTTCTGCGCTAATTGAGGCGCAATTCAACGCAAAGTAAGGTTACACACCCATGGCTGCTTATCAGTATGTCTTCCAAATGCAGAAACTGTCCAAAACCTACCCGGGTGGCAAACAGGTTCTGAATGGTATTTCGCTCAACTTCCTGCCTGACGCCAAAATCGCGATCATTGGTCAAAACGGTGCTGGTAAGTCGACGCTGATGAAGATCATGGCCGGTATGGACACTGAGTTTCAAGGAGAAGCTTGGGCTGCCGATGGGATCCGCGTTGGGTATTTGCCCCAGGAGCCTCAGCTTGATGAAAGCAAAGACGTGCTTGGCAACGTGATGGATGGCCTTGCGGAAACGCAGGCTCTTGTGGACGAGTTTAATCAGGTTGCTGCCGACTATGGCATGGACCCCGACAATATGGACCTGCTCACCAAAATGGGTGAGCTGCAGGAACAAATTGACGCAGCAGACGCATGGGACCTGCAAAGCCAGGCGGAAGTTGCGATGGATGCACTGTGTTGCCCGCCTAACGATTGGGGTGTGGACAAGCTGTCTGGCGGTGAAAAACGCCGTGTCGCGCTTTGCAAACTGCTTCTCGAAAAGCCAGAAATCCTACTGCTTGACGAACCAACCAACCACCTTGACGCTGAAACGGTCGCATGGCTGGAGCGCTACCTGCAGGACTATAAAGGTTGTGTGATCCTTGTGACCCACGACCGTTACTTCCTTGATAATGTTGTTGGTTGGGTACTTGAGCTTGACCGTGGTCGGGGTATCCCGTTTGAGGGCAATTATTCCGCTTGGCTTGAGATGAAAACCAAGCGCATGGCGCACGAAGAGCGTGTGGACAAAGCCCGACAGAAAGCCATGAATGATGAGCTTGATTGGATCCGGCAAAGTCCAAAAGCACGTCAGGCCAAGTCGAAAGCCCGGATCAAGGCCTATGACGAAATGCTTCAGCAACAGCAGGAGCGTGTTTCCGGACCAGCGCAGATCAAAATTCAACCACCAGCGCGCTTGGGTAGCAAGGTTATCGAAGCGAAGGGCCTTACCAAGGCGTTTGGCGATAAACTCTTGTTCGAGAATCTGGAGTTTTCGCTGCCGCCGGGTGGTATCGTTGGCATTATCGGCGCGAACGGCGCTGGTAAGACCACGTTGTTTAAGTTGATCACCGGCCAGGAAACTGCTGACGCGGGTTCTATTGAGCTTGGCGATACTGTTGAGCTTGGATACGTCGACCAGTCACGCGATGCGCTGGACGCCAACAAAAACGTGTGGGAAGAAGTGTCCGGCGGTCATGACATCTTCACCTTTGGCAAAGTCGAGGTCAGCACACGTGCGTACGTTGGCGCCTTCAACTTCAAAGGTGGTGACCAACAGAAAAAGGTTGGCCTTCTGTCAGGCGGTGAACGTAACCGTGTGCATTTGGCAAAAATGCTCAAAGGTGGCGGCAACGTGCTTTTGCTGGATGAGCCGACCAACGATTTGGACACGGAAACGCTTGCGGCGCTTGAAGAAGCATTGGAAAACTTTGCGGGTTGTGCTGTGGTCATTAGCCACGACCGCTTCTTCCTTGACCGGATTGCGACGCATATTTTGGCGTTTGAAGGCGACAGCCATGTTGAATGGTTTGAAGGCAACTTCGAAGCTTATGAAGAAGACAAAAAGCGCCGCCTTGGCGCGGATGCAACACAACCGCATCGCATCAAATATCGGAAATTTGCACGGTAGATACGAGCCGAAGTGCCCTCTCAAAACCGTGTATTCAGCTGGGAAGGATTTGGTTACCTTTCCATGATAGAACAAGTTCAGGTTTTCACAGCAAGAACGGAATGAGAGGGCAAATTCTGAGGCTTCTGAGAGTATTCATTGCATCCCTAGTTTGCGGCCAGTTGACATGGGCCGCGAACGCTCAGGCTTTACGTCCTACCTATACACTCACGGATTGGTTTCCTTATGCCTGGATGCATGAAGGCGAACCACGCGGCTTTCTCGTTGAACTGGCCCGAGCGGTTGACGAAAGTGTAGGGCTGAATAGCCCGATCGCTCTTGCGCCGGTTCCCAGGGTCATTCACCTCATGAAGAGTGGTCAATATGACTTGAGCATAATTTTCAGGGGGGACAAGCTCGAAGACAAGGTAAACCATCTTTTTAGTTTCGCCTGTATTCAAACAGCGGTGGTGTCTCTGAAAGACAATCCAATCCGACAATTTGATGACTTGAACGGACAGAGGGTCGCCTTTTCCAACAGTGGATATTTCATAAGTAATCAGCGCCCAGATCTTGACATCGAGGGCGTTCAGGTTGCTAGCCCCGCTATGATGTTCCGTATGCTGCTTCGGGGCAGGATCCAGGCATTGGTGACAGACGAAGCTGTTCTAGCTGGGTATCACGCAAGGCTCAATAAGGATTACACGCTCACTGATGAAGAGTGGTCACGCATTGCGGCTCCCTTTTATTTGGAGAAGCTGGAGTTGACGTTAGCAAGCCCCAAAGCCAAAGATTTGGGGCCGCTGAAGCATCAATTTTCAAGCATCAAAAATAACCCCGAACTGCTCTATAGAGTGCGGTCAATCTTCAACGATTATGGGATGACGCACACTCCAACTTGTCCGCCGGATCAATAGTCGCCTTCTTCGTCCTCAAGCGAATCGAAGAAATCTTCTTCTTCGTCTGTTGGCGGGTTGCCGTCATAAATCTGGAAGCGCCGGTTCTGGAAGTAGAGCGAGCGCATCACGACATAGGGGTCATCTTCGGCGTACAATTGATCAAGAGCGTCATGAAGCTGGACACGGGCATCCAGTGCATCAACGCCTGCGCGTGTCAGGGACAGTTCCTGCTTACCTTCATTATTGAGGACAATAGTGACGGGATCCAAAAAGAAATATCCTGCAAAACCAACAAAATCCCGGTTGGTCGAGGGACCAATAAAGGGAATTACGAAATAAGGGCTTTCTTTAAAGCCCCATACAGCCAACGTCTGACCCAGGTCTTCCGAGTGATATGGGATACCCATGCCGTCAGACACCTTGAATAGCCCGGCAGCACCAACCGTTGTATTTAAAGTGAAACGCGTAAGTGTCGTCAGCGCGCGCTTGAATTTGAATTGCAGGATATCGTTGATGAAAACCCATGGCTCACGAAGGTTGCGCATGGCGTTGCTGACACCATCCTCTAGGGGGTCAGGCATTACAAATTGATAAGCGGACGAAATTGGCTTGAAGATTTGCCTGTCGAAAGTTCTGTTAAACTCGAAAATCTTCCGGTTCATGGACTCGTAAGGGTCATTCACATCTGTGTCCAGGTTCGCGGACTTAGAAGCGCAAGCAGTGGTCGTTATCATGGCAAATGCAGCAATGGCAACACGAACAAAAGGGGAGAATGTCATAAAGAATCCAGGTTGGTGCACGGATGAACAGAATACGACCGCTATTTGGTCATAGATTATGGCTTTATCAAGATTGAACCGTTTGGTGTAGCCGGAAGAAATCACATTTTCCTGATCCATATAATCGAAATCAAGCTTTACTTATATAAAGAAATCTTTATATACATCTGAGAGCAATAAACGGAGCCTCCCCATGAACCAACTCTTGTCAGCATTGCGCGGCGCCGGCGAGGCAACTCGTTTACGGATTATCGCGTTGCTTTCAAAGGGAGAATTGACCGTCGGTGAACTGGTTCAAATCCTGGATCAAAGCCAGCCGCGGGTTTCGCGCCATTTGAAACTGATGGGTGATTCCGGCTTGCTAAACCGTTTCCAGGAAGGAACACAGGTGTTCTATCGGCTGGCTTCTGATGGTGTCGCTGGCTCGCTTAATAGTGCTCTGGTCAAAATCCTCGAGCGTGACGTGGAGGTTTACGAGGGTGATATGAGCAGTTTGGCCGCGATTCGTAAGGAGCGGGCAGACAAGGCACAGTCTTACTTTCAGGCCAATGCCGCCGACTGGAATCGTTTGCGTTCTCTATATGTAGCGGAAGAGCAGGTGGAGGCCGAGCTACTGAAACAGCGAGGTGAAGGGCAGATCGGGTCCTTGCTGGATATCGGCACGGGAACCGGGCGCATGCTTGAATTGTTTGCGCCACAATCGCAGCAAGCACTGGGTATTGATGTTTCGCGCGCCATGTTGTCGATCGCTCGTGCCAATCTGGATGGGCAAGATTTGGGTCACGCCCAGGTGCGCCTGGGCGACATGTACGATCTTGGTTTGGATGCAAAAAGTCAGGACCTGATCGTGTTTCATCAGGTCCTGCACTTCGCGGAGTTTCCCGCACGAGCCCTTGCAGAGGCCGGTCGGGTTTTATCACCCGGCGGCAAGATTTTGATCGCTGATTTTGCACCGCACGAAGAAGAGTTTTTGCGAGATGAACATGCCCACCGCCGGTTGGGCTTTGCAGATACGGAAATTGAACGTTGGGGCAGCGCCGCTGGACTGGCGCTGAACGCACTCTCACATCTGGATGGTGGCAAACTTCGAGTCACAATCTGGAATTTTGGAAAAAAGGCCTGAAGCCATGACTGAATTTAATGACACTTTGGCGCGTTCCGGCTCTTTGTTTGCGGCACCCATAACCGATGCCAATGTATCTTTTGAGTTTTTCCCGCCAAAAACGCCCAAAATGGAAGAAACTCTTTGGTCTTCTATCAAAAAACTTGAGGCGCTTAATCCTTCATTTGTCTCAGTGACTTATGGGGCAGGAGGTTCTACCCGGGAACGCACTCACAACACGGTGAAACGGATACTCGAAGAAACGTCGCTGAAGCCGGCGGCACACCTGACTTGCGTGGGGGCAACGCGCGATGAAGTGGACGCGGTCATTGAGGACTACAAAGCGGCTGGGGTAAGCAGCATTGTTGCATTGCGAGGGGATCCACCCGAAGGAGCCAATAGATATGAACCGCATCCGGGCGGCTATGCCAACGCAGAGGAGCTCGTGGCTGGTATCAAAGCCATCGGAGAGTTTGACGTTTCTGTAGGAGCCTATCCCGAGATCCACCCAGACAGCCCCAACCTTGCAGCTGACCTCGACAACCTGAAGCGAAAAATTGATGCCGGTGCAGACCGCGCGATCACGCAATTTTTCTTTGAACCTGATCAGTATTTTCGCTTTCTGGACCATTGTCAGTCATTTGGTATTCATGTGCCGATAGTTCCGGGAATCCTGCCTGTTTCCAATTTCAAAACCCTGAAAAACTTTGCCGCCTCTACAGGTGCAAATGTTCCTGACTGGCTTGGCCATTTGTTTGAAGGATTGGATGACCGACCCGATACGCGTGCCCTGGTGGCTGCAACTGTTGCGGGTGAGCTATGCAGGAAACTATATGCAGGCGGCGTAAAAGACTTCCACTTTTATACGCTTAACAGAGCGGACCTGACATTTGCAGTTTGTCACATGCTTGGGCATCGCGCTCCGGCCAGCCAATAAGGAGCTATGCCATGATTACAGAAAATCAATTGAACGCTGAAAAACGCCTAACGGACGCCTGCGAAAAACGTATCCTGATTTTAGATGGAGCGATGGGCACAATGATTCAGCGCGAGAAGCTACAGGAAGCTGATTATCGTGGTGAGAGGTTCGCCGATTGGCACATTGACCTGAAGGGCAACAACGATTTGCTGGTGCTAACGAAACCGGGTGTTATTGAGAAAGTCCACGCCGAGTTTTTGGCGGCAGGCGCAGACATCATTGAAACCGATACATTTAATGCGACAAGCATATCGATGGCAGACTATGACATGCAGGAGTTTGTGCATGAAATTAACGTTGCTGGAGCAGCAATAGCGCGCCGCATCGCCGATGAGTGGACGGCTAAAAACCCTGCAAAACCCAGATTCGTGGCCGGTTCCATCGGACCGATGAACCAATCTCTCTCGGTTTCGCCAGATGTGGATAATCCTGGATTCCGCTCTGTGACTTTCGACCAAGTTATGGAAGCCTATAAAGAGCAAGTGGATGGTTTGATTCAAGGCGGCGTCGACATCATTCTTATTGAAACCATTTTTGACACTTTGAATGCAAAGGCTGCCATCTTCGCGACCGAAGAAGTGTTTGAGGAAAAAGGCTTTCGTCTGCCTGTTTTCATGTCAGGCACCATAACCGATATGTCGGGCCGAAACCTTTCAGGCCAAACCGTAGAAGCGTTTTGGCACAGCGTTCGGCATGTAAAACCTTTCGCAACTGGTTTGAATTGTGCATTTGGGGCGGAGCTTTTGCGTCCTCATACTGCTGCCATTGCGGGTATCGCGGACACGCATATCTGCGTGTTTCCCAACGCTGGTCTGCCCAACGAAATGGGCGAGTATGACGAAACGCCATGTCAAACGTCTTGCCTGTTAAAAGGCTGGGCAGAGGAAGGGCTTGTCAACATCATTGGTGGTTGCTGCGGCACCACACCAGAACATATCGAAGCAATTGCAAAATCGGTCGAAGGATTGAAGCCGCGCGCGGTCCCTAGGCTCGATCCCGTTATGCGTTTGTCCGGTATTGATCCCGTGTCAATCCAGACCTTAGAAGTTGCAGAACAATAGCTATGAATAAACCCATCGCACAATTTATCAACGTGGGCGAACGCACCAATGTTGCAGGGTCCGCACGCTTCAAAAAACTGATTTTTGAAGGCGATTATGAGACAGCTGTAGAAGTTGCCCGCCATCAGGTAGAAGGCGGCGCCCAGATCATCGACATCAACATGGATGACGCCATGTTGGATGCCGAAGATGCCATGGTAAAGTTCCTCAACCGGATCGCTGCAGAGCCGGACATTGCGCGCGTGCCGGTGATGATTGACAGCTCTAAGTGGGCAGTGATTGAAGCAGGTCTGAAGTGCGTACAGGGTAAAGCGGTTGTCAACTCCATCAGTCTCAAAGAGGGTAAAGAACCGTTTGTTGAGCAGGCTAAGCGCATCATGCGGTACGGTGCAGCCGTGGTCGTGATGGCATTTGACGAAGACGGTCAAGCAGACAGCATCGAACGCAAGTTTGAAATCTGCAAACGCTCTTATGAGGTGCTTGTCGAAGAAGTTGGCTTCCCTCCGGAAGACATTATCTTTGACCCCAATATTTTTGCGGTGGCTACTGGTATTGAAGAGCACAACAATTATGGTGTGGACTTCATCGAAGCGACACGTTTGATCAAAACGCATCTACCACATGCCAAAGTCTCTGGCGGAGTATCGAACGTTTCCTTCTCGTTTCGTGGTAATAATCCGGTTCGTGAAGCAATGCATAGTGTGTTCCTGTATCACGCCATTCGTGCAGGCATGGATATGGGCATTGTGAATGCCGGGCAGCTTACAGTTTATTCTGACATTCCCGCTAAGCTGAAGGAGCGCGTGGAAGACGTTGTGCTTAATCGGCGTGATGACGCCACAGAACGTTTGCTTGATGTTGCGGATGAGTACAAAGGGCAGGGCGGGGCTAAAAAAGTTGAGGACCTTTCCTGGCGGCAACAACCAGTTGCAAAGCGTATGGAATATGCCCTTGTGAAGGGGATTGCAGACTTTATTACCGAGGATGCTGAAGAAGCTCGTCAGCAGTTTGATCGACCGATTCAGGTGATTGAAGGGCCCTTGATGGACGGCATGAATGTAGTTGGCGACCTGTTTGGCGCCGGTGAGATGTTTTTGCCGCAAGTTGTGAAATCCGCACGTGTAATGAAGCAAGCCGTGAACTACCTGCAACCATTTATTGAAGCTGAAAAAGAAGAAGGGGCAGCGGCCAAAGGCAAGGTCATCATGGCAACCGTAAAGGGTGATGTGCATGACATTGGCAAGAATATTGTTGGTGTTGTTCTGCAGTGCAACAACTACGAAGTGATCGATATGGGCGTGATGGTTCCCTGGGCCGACATTCTTCAGGCAGCCAACGATCATGATGCTGATATCATTGGCCTTTCCGGTCTTATCACACCTTCACTTGACGAGATGGTAACGGTCGCTGCAGAAATGGAACGAGCTGATTTTAAGGTACCGCTTCTTATCGGTGGTGCTACCACTAGTCGGGTCCATACCGCCGTTAAAATCGCACCGGAATATACGGGTCCGGTTGTGCATGTACTCGATGCATCACGGGCGGTTGGTGTGGCTAGCAATTTATTGTCTGATGACCTTAAAGAGAAGTTCGTTGGGGACACCAAAGCTGAGTATGACGATATTCGCGAAAAGCGTCTGGCAAAGCCGAAATCAGACCGGCTGGTGACTTTGGAATCAGCCCGTGAAAACGCTGCGCGCGTCTCTTTCGAGGGGTTTACGCCAACAAAACCGCAGTTTCTTGGCACCAAAACCTTCGAAGACTATCCGCTTGAAGAACTCGTTGAACGCATTGACTGGACACCCTTTTTCCGTACGTGGGAATTAGCGGGCACCTATCCAGCAATTTTGAATGACGAGGTGGTAGGTGAGAGCGCACGCAGCTTGTTTGAGGATGCGCAAGCAATGCTCAAGCAAATCGTCGAGGAGAAATGGTTGACGGCAAAAGCCGTAATTGGCTTTTGGCCTGCCGCCCGTGATGGCGATGACGTGCAATTGTACGAAGACGAAAGCCGCAGGACGGAATTAAGCAAATTTCATTTCCTTCGCCAACAAGTGCAAAAGCGCGCTGGCCGCAGCAATGACTGTTTGGCTGATTTCGTGGGGCCAAGCGACGGCCCGGTTGACTTTATGGGTGGCTTTGTTGTTACGGCCGGTCATGGCATTGACGAACATGTTGAGCGCTTCAAAGCGGCCAACGATGATTATAATGAGATTATGTTAAAAGCACTTGCAGACCGGTTTGCGGAAGCCTTTGCCGAGCGTATGCATGAGCGGGTTCGCACAGAGTTCTGGGGCTTTGCGGCACATGAAACGCTGAGTAACGAAGACCTGATCAAGGAACGGTATCAGGGCATTCGACCGGCGCCCGGCTATCCGGCGTGCCCCGATCATTCAGAGAAAGTCGAATTGTTCCGACTGTTGGAAGCGTCTGAGTCCGCAGGCGTCACCTTGACCAACAGTTACGCTATGTTGCCGACGGCGGCAGTAAGTGGCTTCTATTTCGCTCACCCGGAAGCCCGTTACTTTGGCGTTGGAAAGATCGGCAAAGACCAACTTCAGGACTATGCCGACCGTCGCGGCGTTGATATCGAAACAGCAACCCGCTGGTTGCGGCCAAATCTGGCTGACTGAAAATGGAGCCCCATCAGGGCTCCATGATTTGAACAGACTGTCCTGGTTGCAGGCGCTCCGCGCCGCGGATCACGACTTTGTCGCCTTCCGCAACACCGCCCGCTACCGGGACCCAAAGGCCAATGGCGTTGCGCAGGTCAGCTTCAACACGCTCAGCAGTGTTGTCACCATTCACTTTAAAGAAATACATGGCGCCGCTTTTTAAAACCACCGCGTCACGCGGTACAGCCAGCCCTGTGCGTGCTTCAGCGCGAGGCAAGCTGACCTTTACCGGTGTGCCGATAATCCAGCCAGCCTCAGAAGCTGTCAGACGGACCTCAACCATGCGGGAGACCATATCGCCCACTGGCACCACGGTGCGAATGGGAAGGCTGTGTGACGTATCGGCTGCTGTTACATCAACGCTCGACCCAGCCTTAAGATAAGGCATCACCGCAATGGGCGCCGGGATAGCGATCTCGAGATTGGTTGTGTCCACAAGCCGCACCACGTTAGCGCCCACATTGAGATACTCTCCGTTGTTGGCAAGGCGCTCCACAACAGTACCCGCGAAGGGTGCGCGGATCTGTGCCCGTGCAAGGTCACCCTCAGCACGTTCTGCGCGGGCGCGAGCGTCTTCAATGTCTTGAGCCACCATTTCACGCTGGGCGATTACTTCCTGCAGCCGGGACTGCGAGGCGTTGTCGCGGGAAGCAAGGTCCTGAAAACGCCTCACTTCCTCCTCGCGAAATACCATATCCGCCTCAAGGCGCTTTAGAGCAGCAGTTGCCTGCCTTAAGGCGACAGCAAGCAGGCGACCATCAATGGTTGCAATTACGTCCCCTGCATTCACATATTCACCCACATTGGCGATGCTTTTCAGGCGTCCTTCAACCTCTGTTGCAATGCGGCTATCGTTCAAGCTGATAACTGTGCCCGTGACATCGATTTGGGGGGCCATTACACGGATTTCAGCGGTTGCCACCTGCACTTGAGCGGGGGGCATCTGTTGTTGTTGGCTGATTGCCGGCGCTGTGCTCAGCCCAGCCATAAGTGCGAGCCCGAAGGCTTTTGATATTGTTATTTTTCGCATGTCGAATTCTGTTTCTTAAAAGTCTTATAAATTTTCTACTCAGCGGCTGTTGGGTTTGCTGCAACTGTGCGCGGTGTAGCGCTAAACCGGAACTGGAGCAAGCTTGGCAACAGTACCAAAGTAAACACTGTTGAAATACTCATGCCGCCTACAATAGCAGCTGCCATACCGCGATAAATCTCGCTGCCTGCGCCCGGGAATAACAAGAGCGGCAACATGCCAAACAGGCTCGTGAGCGTACTCATGAAAATGGGGCGAAGGCGCAACCGAAGCGCTTCATGCACAGCTTCGTGGCGGTTCATGCCGCGGCTTTGTGCCTTGCGCGTTTGCGCAACCAGCAAAATTGCGTTGTTGACCACTAATCCAAGCAGAATGATGAAGCCGATCATACCCAGCAGATCCAAAGACTGGAACTTGATCAGGTTGATTACATAAATGCCAATCATGCCGCCAGCTACTGCCGTAATGATTGTCACAACCACCATCAACGCATCTTTCAGCGATTTGAACAAGCCAGCCAGAATGAGTGTCAGCAGCACCAAAGCAACGCCAAAGTTTTTCCCGAGTACCACAAGGGCTTGCGCCAAATCATCTGCGCTACCGGCATATTTGATTGTCGCGTTGGCAGGCAGTATGGCACGCAGTGCAGGTTCAACTTTTGTCTGAAGCTCGGTAATCAATGTATCAAGTGCCATACCTTCCGGTGGATTCACCATCAAACTGTACGCGCGCACACGGTCAACTCGCACAATGGCATTCGGGCCCAAATCCGCGGTGATGTTGGCAAGCTCACCAAGGGGAGCCACGCCGCCGAGTGGTGTTTGTACGGGCACTGCGGAAATTTCTTCAGGTGTGTTGAAACGCTCTGATTTGAGGTAGATGTCCAGTCGCTCGGTGCCGTCGAAATACTCGCCCAGCCAGGACCCCTGACCAAGTTCCAGAATAACCTGCGTGAGATCACCGCGGTTCCAGCCAACTTCGGCCAAACGCACGTCATTTGGTTCAAACCGCAGCTCTGACGATTCCGCAAAGGGATCCGGCTGTGGGTTTGCAGATGCGCCAGGTATTTGTGACATCACAATACCCATGCCCTGCATGGCCGCATTTTTTGCTGCCTGCAAATCAGGGGCGCTGATCCGCAGTTCGACACTGTTCTCGTCACCAAAACCGCCAAAAAGGCTGCGCCGAAGTGTGAAACCAAACATGTCGGGGATGCCAGCGATAACCTCGGTTTGCACAATATTCTGCAGGGTATCGATTTGGGTCCCATCTTCTGCATTGAGCGCGAGCCACCCCCCGGTTGCACCCGGGAACGACCACAAGAAATAGTCCCTGACTTTTGGTTCTTTTTCTCCGCTCAGGTAAGGTTGAATGCGCTGGTCGATCACCTTGGCGATTTCATTGTCAGCTGTTTCCACATTGGTGCCTGGCGGGAAAAACAAAAAGCTGTCCACCGTGTCCCGTTTTACGGGCGGCATGTAGTCAAGCTGAGGCATCAGCAGGAAGAACAGGGTAAAGGAAGTGCCCATCAGGCCGATAATCCAGCCTGATCGCTTGAAGTTGTTGTCAGTCAAGGACATCAACTTATCAGACAAACGTTCCCAAACGGTTTTGATGCCTTCTGGGTCAGGAAGCTGGCGCATCCAGAATCGCGCCATCGTCGGCAGAACGGTCATCGCCACGATCAGCGATATGCCGACCCCAATGGCAATTGTGAGCGCTAGGTCTGCGAACATTTGCCCGATCGCATCTTTCAGAAACATGATCGGTATGAATACAGCTACAGTGGTTGCGGTTGACGCCAGCAGTGCACCCCAAACCTGTGTGGCGCCCATGTCGCTGGCTTCTTTTGGTGTTTCACCGCGCTCCCGCAAGCGAACAATGTTCTCCAGAACCACAATTGCGGCATCCAGCACCATACCGGTCGCAAACGCGAGGCCTGCCAGCGAAATGACGTTCAGGGTTCTGCCTGTAAGATTGAGAACAACGAAGGTGGCAAGCAAGGACAGAGGAATTGCCATTGCTATAAGCATGGTCGCGCGCCACTGGCGCAAAAACAGCCACAACACGGTAATCGCGAGCAGCATGCCGATAATCAGGTTGCTACCGAGCAGATTGATAGACCGGTCGATATAAAGGCCTGGGTCAAAGCTATATTGTGCCACCAACCCGCGATCCTTAAATTCACCAGCATTCAATTCGTCTACGCGTTCTTTAACAACCGACAAGGCCTCCAACACGTTGGCATCATTGGTTTTGGATACGCCCAGGCGGAAAGCCCGGTTACCATTTTGGTAGATGAAGCCATCTGCACGACCCGGACCGATCTCAATTCTTGCGATGTCGCCCAGTTTGATGGGCAAGCCGTTGCGCCATTCGAGGATAAGATCAGCGAGTTCGTCGGCATCATATCTGCCTTCATAGCGCACCGTATATTGACGTCGACCGACGTCGACCATGCCGCTTGAAATGTCAGCAGAACGACCGATGCGAGCGGGCACGCGCGCGATATCGATGCCAAGTTCTGCGGCCCGGTATGGGTCAAATATGATCTGCAGCTGGTCGCCCAGTCCACCATTGCCATCATCAAACTGAATTTCCGACACGCCGTAGAGCGACTGCAATTGCGGTTTGATTACATCGCGGAGATATTTGCCGTTTTCGGACGCCCGATCTTCTGTGCCTGGAATCTGTTGAACATAATATTCGATGAGTTGATCGTTGGCGTCGCCCCATTCGCCCATCATAACTTGCGGCTTCTCGGCGTTAGCGGGCAGGGGGCGTAATCTGTTCAGGCGGCTAATTATGTCGATCAGCGCCCGTGTCATATCAGTCTCTATCGCGAACTCCAGCTGCATAAAGCCGAAGTTGGCCATGTTCCATGACATCATCTCTGTCATGCCAGGTGTGCCTTGAAGCACCTCCTCAACAGGAACGGTTATTTCGCTTTCAATTTCCGCGGGGGATGCGCCAGGCCAGCTGTTCACAACCGATATGATTGGTTTTTGAATTTGCGGCAGCAGCTGCGCGGGAAGTTGAAATATTGAGGCAATGCCCAATAACATTATCACAGCTGCTACAATGGCAACAGCGGCGGGATTATCTAAACTTTGACGTGTTAGTTTCACTGTCAGTATCTTTCTTTTTTTCTTTCTTCATGGCGCAGGACTATATATTCAACCAAAAAGTTGAATATAGAAAAATCCGCCGTCATTCCCGTGAGCGCGGGGCTTTTGTTTCTAACTGATGTAGAAAAGCATCATCAGTGTGTCGCTATTGCCATCCCGCGTATCACGTAGGGATATCGCGACAGGTTGCCAGTTTTTGACAGGGTTGCGACGAATTGACTGATTTGTGGGATGAACCGAACGAAATGATTGTCGCGGTTATGCATCGCTATCGATAGTCTTTCAGCGCTTCATCCAGCCATCCCGAGTCGGTCATATCCTTCAAACGCGCTTTCATATGATCTCTGAACGGTTTGATTTTTTCGTTCGAAAAGCAGGCGATACCGTCGCCGATGGTAAGGAGTTTGATGCTGGCCTTTTTAAGTTGATCTCTAACGCCTTGTTTACGAGTCAGAAAATCAAGATCAAAGTCATACCCTATCAAGGCATCCACACGGCCAGCAACCAGCATTTCAATCATCTGGATTTGGCTCTGAAGATCGAAGTCTTCTTTGATGCCCAAGCTGTTGATGAAAGGTACCAAATTGACGTCAGAAGCAATTTTTAATCCATCCAGTTGCTTAACCTCGGAAACATCCGCGGCGTCCGTTGGCAAATAAACGACAACTGACACCAAATTAACGGGTCCGATAAACTCCAGCTCCCTGTACGGGCTGTCTGCATCACCGTTTTGGGTCACACTTTCTGTTGCAATGTAAAGGCAATCAATTTGACGCGCCTCAACGGCTCTCGACAAACGGTTGGAGGGATAGAAGGTGATATCAATTTGGCCGTCGTAACCCTCAACAAGCTTGTTGAAAATCTGGTTGTAAACGCCGTCACCATTTTGTTCATAAGCAAATGGAATGCTCATGCTGCCGATCGAAATGTCTGCATGACTTGTGGTTGCCTCTTCATTGCTTGCCCGTGCAGCAATTGAAAAATGGCAGACAATAATCAAACAAATCAGTGTGAAAAGTCTAATCATCTTGCTCCCTAACCAGGTCACTATAACTTTGAAAGTGTTTGGTGCTCAAGAGCCAGAGGATTGGCTTAGAACCTTTTTTAACACCTGCTGCAAGTTGATTGGATCGATTGGCTTAGGCACAAAGTCGTTCATACCGGCATGAAGATGCGTGCCAAGGTCACCAATTCCAATGTCTGCAGTAACTGCAACAATTGGAACGTCAGGATCTGTTTCTCGAATTTGCTGGCTGGCTGTCAGACCGTCCATTTGTGGCATGTGGATGTCCATCAAAATCAAGTCGAACAGTCCCGGCTGATGCTTGGCTACAGCTTCGACGCCGTTGTGCGCCACCACACTCTGGAAACCAAGGTCCTTCATGAAAGATTCGATAATCTTTTGGTTGATGGGATGGTCTTCCACAATGAGCACTCGCATACTGCGGTCGAGAGCGAGCGCTTCGACTTCCTGCGACTTTTCAAATACCCGTGCATCTTCTTCACTGACAGCTTTGGCAGGGATGGCGAGTTTGACGATGCAACCTGAGCCGGGTTGGCTGTCGATTGAGATGCTGCCCTTCATCAGCTCTACCAGTTCACGGCACAATGCGAGGCCAACACCTGCACCGTCCTGCGCCCTGGTGTAACCGGCCTCACCTTGCTCAAAGCGCTCAAATATGCTGTCGATCACATCCGCAGCAATACCATCGCCTGTGTCGACCACACTGATGAACAGCGTGCCTTCATCCTCTGGGCCATCATACTCCAGTAAAATCCGGACGGAACCAATCTGGGTGAATTTCAGGCTATTGCCCACAAGGTGAGTTAGCATCTGGCGTACGCGCAAGGCGTCACCCACAATCCAGCCGGGCACGCCTGCCTGGATGGTATAACTCAGGTCCAGTTTTTTGCGCTGGGCTTCCGCCGTCGTTATGGCGACAACCGAGTCAACGACTTGTGCCACGCTGAAGGGTACTTTCTTGATTTGAATGCGCCCCAGATCCAACCGGGTGAAGTCCAGCATATCCTCCAGCAACGTCATCAGGTTGCGGGCGCTGTCCCGTGCAAGTGTCACACGTTCCTTCTGTTCTTTTTGCAGGTCGGCGCGCAAAAGAAGATCAAGCATGCCAAGAACACCGTTCATGGGTGTCCTGACTTCATGCGACATGGTTGCAATGAAGTCCGCTTTGATTTTTTCTGCTTTCTCTGCCCGGATGCGGGCTCTCTCAGCCTCATGAAACCGCATCACGGCAATTTCTTCAGAGGCTTTCAGGTCGGCGTTCTTTTCTTCCAGGTCGTCTAACGCAGAAACAATTGTTCTGTGGGCAGGCATGAAAATAATCAGCGCCTCAAGTATCAGAACGGCAATGGCAAAGATGTATCCGAAGTTGCTAATAGTACGAAGTGACTGAATGGATCGCACAGATTCGGCTTCGAACAGCTGCACTGCCTGGTTTAATGAGGCAAGTAGTTCTTGTCTGCCTGCTGCTATGAGTGAGAGCCAGGCTTCGTCTTGGTCACCATCAGAAACACCCGCGATAACTCTGGCAGCATCGACATAGTCATGCACTCTTTGATCCAGTTGGCATCCTGAACAGGCAGAAAAATATAAATCATCAAGTTCGGGGGAAAGCTCCCCTGACAGGCCCAATGTTCCGCCTTGGGTCAAGGCGTTATGAGATTGTTCAAACAAATCAATCGCAGCAACCAAATCGGTTTTAGCAGAGCCGTTCAAAAGCGATTTGCCGCTGTATACTTCGGATGCAAAAAACAGGATGCGCTGGCTTAGCATGCGTTGCCGACCACTTACGTCAATAGCGGCCGACATTTCATCACCCGTTCGGGTGGCTTGCAACGAAACTATGTGAGAAAATGTAACGAGGGAAGCGATCAGGCCAATGGCCACGGCGTACCTGACCCACAATTTACGGGGGTCACCATC
Organism: Kordiimonas sp.; assembly: GCA_963921265.3. Classification (GTDB taxonomy): domain Bacteria; phylum Pseudomonadota; class Alphaproteobacteria; order Sphingomonadales; family Kordiimonadaceae; genus Kordiimonas. The sequence continues at coordinate 870,108 of OZ001196.2, read as the reverse complement.
CAACATATTGCTCAGTTTTTTAAACAGCTTACTAACTCCGAAAAGCCCCCTAAAGCTCTCGCAGCTTCTGGTTACATCATAATCGTTAACGATTTCTGATGCTGGTCGCAGAAGCTCTAGCCTTTGGCAACATTATCGCAATGTCTCGAATTGGATCAACACCACAGTGTGACAGGTTTTGACATCCTATTAAAGTTTATGGTGCCACCCTCAAATAGCGACAACCTTGCAACGGATATTACGGTTAATACTCGTCTATGGCTCTTTTGCTTGGATCGGTCCTAAGCAGCTTGTGGCTGGCACACGTCAGCAATCTTGGTTAAGCTCCTGAATGGGGAATTTGATGGTTAACTGACCATCCATCAAACGAAGGGGGCTTTTATGAAATTACTGGCAAAAATTTTCTGCTTGTTTTTACTGATAGTATCTGGAATCCAAGGTCTTTCTGCCCAAAGGCAGGTCGAACCGGAACCTTTGACTGCTGACAATGTGTCAGCTTGGCTTGATGGATTTATTCCATATGCGTTAAACACCGCAGACGTTGCAGGCGCGGTCGTTACTGTCGTTAAAGACGGCGAAATTCTTGTTAATACAGGATATGGGTATGCGGACCTGCAAAACCAATTGCCAGTTGACCCAAACAATACGCTTTTCCGCCCAGGTTCGATTTCAAAATTGTTCGCCTGGACCGCAATCATGCAGCTGGTGGAACAGGGAAAAGTCGAATTAGACGCTAATGTCCAGGATTACATTGATTTTCAAATCCCGGCACCGCGCGGCACGATTACTGTTCGTCACTTAATGACCCATACACCCGGGTTTGAGGAGGTCCTCCAAGATCTGTTGTTGAAAACCGCGGTTTTGGAGAAGGTGACCTAAAAGAGTTTTTGGTTAATCATATTCCCGGCCAGATGTTTGACGCCGGCAAAGTGCCTGCGTACACCAATTATGCAACTGCGCTTGCAGGCTACATCATAGAACGTGTGTCTGGGAAACGGTTCGAAACCTATGTTGAGGATCATATCTTTGAGCCCTTGGGAATGACGCGATACAGTTTCCATCAGCCATTGCCAGAACCGCTTGCCGCAGGAATGTCCAACGGGTACCGCTCAGCTTCTGATGGCAAGCCACAAAACTTTGAAGTGGTTGTGTCAATGCCAGCAGGTGCACTCTCGGCAACTGGCGCTGACATCGCGAAGTTTATGATCGCCCATCTTAATGGCGGAGCCGGTTTGCTGCGGCAAGAAACCGCCAGAGAAATGCATGAAACGCTCGACAACCAATTTCCGCCAAACAATGGGTTTGCGTTGGGGTTTTATCGAAACGACCGGAATGGACAACGCGTCATTAGTCATGGTGGCGACACTATTTGGTTCCATTCTGACCTGAACCTGTTTCTTGATCAAAATGTTGGCGTGTTCATTTCCATGAATAGTGTTGGTGGTCCAAATGCAGGGCCAATTCGCCGGAATCTGTTTGCCGGGTTTGCAGACCGCTATTTTCCAGGGCGAAAACGGGCACAGCGGGCGCGGTCAACTGCAAAAGAGCATGGCGAGGCGATGCTTGGTGTTTATGAAGGGTCACGGGCATCCGAGAGCAATGCTTTGGCGATCGCCCGTTTTGGTGCCCAATTCACAGTAACTATGAACGAAAACAACGAGTTGCTGATGCCTCTTGTGCGTGATTATGTCGGTCAGATGGAACCGTTGCAAGAAGTAGAGCCCTGGGTTTGGCAGGCAGCATCAGGAAGGCGCGTTACAGCGCGCGTTGAAAATGGCGTTGTTAAAGCCATTGCCACAGAGCCAGTGGTGTTTGCCTTTACACCCGTGCCTTGGCACCGCTCTTCGGCGTGGCTTAAACCGGCACTGGTGCTGGCTGGCATCGTGTTGGTTCTCACATTCCTGGCTTGGCCGGTCCGTGCGTATGCGCGCAGGCGATTTGTTGTCGGCTTCCCCTACGAGGGTAGAAACGAAAAAGCTTACCGAGCCGCCCCCATTGCGGCGATGCTTGTTCTTTTATACCTTGGTGTATGGGCGTGGTTCGTGGCCTGGATTTCCGGTGACTTTTACAATCTTGAATCAGCTCGAAATCAACCTCGATTGATGCTGTTGTATGTGGCGGCAGTTATGCCAGTACTAGCGACTGTGTTGGCCAGCTGGTCAGCCTACGTCAAAATTACCAGTTGGCATGGTTGGTTCGTCAAATTGACCTCTGTTCTACTGGTTCTGTCCTGTCTTGTGTTTATTTGGTTTGCCGTGGTTGTTGGTTTGTTCAGCTTTAACACAAGTTTCTAAGTTTCAGTTTTGGGAGGACTTTTGTGTCCTGGATTAAAGACCATATTAGAACCGTACCGGACTATCCGCTGGCTGGTATCCAGTACCGTGACATGACAACCCTGTTCCAGGACGCTGTGGCATTCAACCGCTTGGTGGACGAGTTAGCCGGTCACTATGAAGGCCAAATGTTTGACAAGGTTGTGGGGATCGAAGCCCGCGGCTTTATTTTAGGCGGGGTGCTGGCAGACCGCTTGCAGGCCGGGTTTGTCCCTGTAAGGAAGGCCGACAAACTCCCATACGAGACCCGCACCCAGAGCTACAAAAAAGAGTATGGCACTGATTTTCTGGAGCTGCATGTAGATGCCGTCACACCTGGTGAAAAGGTGTTACTCGTTGACGACTTGATCGCAACAGGTGGCACAGCGGAAGCAGCTATCAAGTTACTTCGCGAAGGCGAAGCCAGCGTTGCGGACGCCTGCTTCATTGTGGATTTGCCGGCTTTGGGAGGCGCCGACCTAATACGCTCACTGGAAGTGTCGGTAGTGGCATTAACCGCATATGCTGACGATGAATAATTTTCTGGCGAAACAACATTACCTATAAAACTTGATAGCCAGCAACCACGAGGCATGGCCCGATAAATGAAAAAATACACCACGGCATCCACGGCAGGATAAAAAAAGATGACAAACCAACTTCCGTCCATAGTGCGGGCAGCAATGCTCGTGACAGCAACCCCATTTTTGATCGCGGCAAATCAAGGCGATGCTGTGCAGCAAGAGGCGCTTGAGAAGGCCAACCTTGCTAAAGCCATATACTGTATGGAAGTGATTGAGGTGAACCTGGATGTCGATACCTTTGGCGAGGAGTGTGTTGCTGAAGGCTATATCCAGCACTCGCAGCACGTGCCTGATGGTAAAGATGGGTTGTTGGAGTATTTTCGCTCCCGCATTGACAGGCAGCCGCAATTGCACGGTGAGGTGAAAAGGGCGGGTGCAGATGGTGACCTTGTTTGGTTGCATATGCATGTGAAGCCAGAGCCAGAATCTCTTGGCACCGCTGTAATCCATATCTTTCGCATGGAGAATGGATTGTTTGTCGAGCACTGGGGCGTAGGGCAGCGTGTGCCTGAAACCTCAGTACATGACAATCCGATGTTCTGATGGATTGGAAGTGAATGTGGCCGCACGAAACTGTTTATGGCGCGGTGTGTTGGCCGTATTTCAAACAGGCTTCATTTTTGGCATCGTGGGCTAATCAATTTTCACCGTCGACCAGACGTATCGATGATCACTGGAAATAGACTTGCTGTCTCCAAAACCGACACGGGCATCATTGAACAATAACCGGCCTTCAGAACCTTCTGGTTGCCAGTATGTGCCAGTTTCAATGACATCAAGATCCGCTGACGGAACAGCATAATCAACCCTGCTGCCAAATATGGCAGAGCGAATTGCAGGGTAGGGGTGCATTCCAGACCAGGAACTTGCCGGGTTTGGTGCTTCTGCGGCACCTTGACTGATTGGCGCAAACTTCCCGGTGACCTGACTAACAGAATGATTAACCCTTTTGTTATTCATCAGCAGGCGAATGCCATTGTATTTCGCTTGGGCCCCAGTTCCAACGAGAGCATCGGCATTAAGGTCACCCATGATGACGAAGCTTTTTCCGGCACCCCCCCCGCGCTTTCCTTTATCGTCATAAATAAAGTCGGCACCTTCGATGTAGCGAAGCCAGAACTCTATCTCCTGACTGTTGCGATACTTGTTGTTGTCGGAGGCCTTGTCAAAACCGGACGGCGTGGGATGCGACAGCAAAACATTGATCGCTCTGGTACCATTATCGGTTGGAATCAAAATCGGCGCATCGACATGGTTCTTTGATGACAGCCGCAATTCTTGCCATTCCGATTCCGAGAACCATGGCTCACCGCATTTTACACCAAAATTGTTTTCAATTTCCTGGCAGGTTTGTGCCTCAGAAATGATCGAGACAGTCGGGTTAACGGCACCTGGAAAATCTGATCGTTTGAAAGTTTGGAAGGTTCGGGTGTTAGCGGTGTCGATCTCGTATTTTGACATTAACGCAAAAGCATAGTGGCCATGATAGAAGCCGAACCCCTGTGCATCGTCAGGGTCTGTTGCCAGCGCCGTTCCATTGTTTGCAAGATCATGCCCTGAGAATAGCCCGGTATTTGTCGGATAGTTTTGCACAAACGGGTAGGCAATTGGCTCCAAAAAGTCACCGCCATCCACGCTGTTCATGCTTTGGGGATGCGCCAGATAGTTGGCCTGAAATCCACTCAGTGCCTCATTGTTTTCCGCCACGCCGTCATTGTTAAACTCGGTTAACAACAGTACGTCGGGTCGTCGATTCTGAATAATGGCAGCGATATTTCGAATCTGGATGACCCGCTCAGCCAGTTTTAGCTCGGCCCCTTGCAAGTTTCCTTTTCGCCATGACGCGAGCAGCTCTTCCTGTCTTGCTACAGAAAGGTTCATAAACATAACCCATTGTTCAAAATTCTCCGTTGGATCGCCGTCATGGGCAAAAGAAACATTGAAGGATGCAAATGTTACTTCAGAGGGTGCCGCAGCGGTATCTACGCTGTTTGCGCTACCGGCAATAACCAGTGCTGACATCATTGTCGCCAACAATTTTTGTTTCATTACTTACCCTCGAAGCATGATTGATCAATGAGGGCAGAAGATATCAGACTGTATGAAAAGTCCATACGTCATTTAGTTGATGTTTCTTTATTGCGCCACAGCCGGACCCAAAAAGTGGTTTACTTTTTAACCATTGAATACAATGGCTTGGATTGGTCGTGTGTTTTCTTTGATTGTGCGAGTGCCAATTGCTTCTACAATATTAAACAACATCCATTTTTATGGAAAGGGTGCCTAGACTAAGTTAGAGGAAAGCCTGAATATTTATTTGGGGCAGGGAGAAAATCTTATGAAGACACGTGCAGCTGTAGCCCATAAGGCGGGAGCACCGCTTACCATAGAAACAGTTGACCTCGAAGGCCCCAAAGCCGGAGAGGTCTTGGTTGAAATCAAAGCAACGGGCGTTTGCCATACGGATGCTTTCACTCTTTCGGGTGACGACCCTGAGGGCGCGTTTCCAGCCATTTTGGGTCACGAAGGCGCCGGTGTTGTTCTCGAAGTTGGTGAAGGTGTTTCTAGTGTAAAGCCGGGTGATCATGTGATCCCTCTTTACACGCCTGAGTGCCGGGAGTGTGACTTTTGCCTTCATCCCAAAACTAACTTGTGTCAAAGCATTCGGGAAACACAGGGTCAGGGCCTCATGCCAGACGGGACCAGCCGTTTCAGCATCGATGGTGAGCCTATATTGCATTATATGGGCTGCTCCACGTTTTCTAACTACACAGTCTTGCCGGAGATTGCTCTCGCCAAAATTCGCAAGGATGCGCCGTTTGACAAAGTGTGCTACATCGGCTGCGGCGTTACCACAGGCGTTGGTGCCGTGGTTTTTGAAGCAAAAGTTGAGCCCGGCTCAAACGTGGCTGTTTTTGGTCTTGGCGGCATTGGACTCAATGTTTTGCAAGGCGCTCGCATGGTTGGCGCTGACAAGATTATCGGTGTTGATATCAACCCTGAACGGGAAGCCATCGCCCGTCAGTTCGGCATGACACATTTCGTCAACCCCAAGGAATGTGACCCGATGGAAGCTATCATTGACCTGACCAATGGCGGTGTCGACTACAGCTTTGAGTGCATCGGCAACGTGGACGTCATGCGTAACGCTTTGGAATGTTGCCATAAGGGCTGGGGCGAAAGCGTTATCGTTGGTGTGGCAGGCGCTGGACAGGAAATCTCGACGCGCCCGTTTCAGCTGGTGACCGGTCGCGTTTGGCGCGGCACCGCTTTTGGCGGGGCGCGTGGTCGCACTGATGTACCCAAGATTGTCGACTGGTACATGGACGGCAAGATCAATATTGACGATCTAATCACGCACACGATGCCACTGGATGACATTAATAAAGCGTTTGATTTGATGCATAACGGCGAAAGTATCCGCAGTGTGGTGCAATACTGATGGAAGTGGTTTCCGCGACAAAAATATTTGGCGGAACGCAGGGGGTCTATAAACACACTGCCGCAACCACCAAATGTGAAATGGAGTTTTCCGTGTTCACGCCGCCGGGTGAGGGCCCGTTTCCTGTGGTTTGGTATTTGTCTGGCCTGACCTGCACGCAGGAAAACGCCACCACCAAAGCGGGCTTCCAGCGTGTGGCGTCTGAGCTTGGCTTGATGATTGTTTGCCCTGATACAAGCCCGAGGGGTGACGGTGTTCCAGATGACGAAGCTTATGACTTTGGGCAGGGTGCCGGCTTTTATTTGAATGCAACACAGGCACCGTGGGCCGAACATTTTCAAATGTATGATTATGTGGTGAATGAACTTCCCGGTGTGATTGCGGATGACTTTCGGGCAGATTTGACCCGCCAATCAATCACTGGCCACTCCATGGGTGGGCACGGCGCGCTGACTATTGCGCTCAAGAACGCAGATCGGTTCAAATCTGTTTCAGCGTTTTCACCCATCGTATCACCGATGAATTGTCCCTGGGGCGAGAAGGCGCTGGGCGGTTATTTGGGCAGCCACAGAAGCCTGTGGGTTGGTCATGACGCCTGCGCATTGGTTGCGAGTACGGGCGACCGGTATGATGACATTTTGATCGACCAGGGCACTGCGGACAATTTTCTTGAGGGCCAATTAAAACCAGAGCTTTTCCAAGAGGCGTGTGAAGCGGCGGGCCAAAAGCTGACCTTGCGTATGCAGGAAGGCTATGATCACAGCTATAATTTCATCGCGAGCTTCATCGAAGACCATTTGCGGTTTCATGCGACCCGTCTTTAGGCAAGGTACGATTGAGGATAAGCCATGCAAGTTTTTGGCATCGTTGGATGGAAAGACGCGGGCAAAACCGAGCTGGTAGTGAAACTGGTGGAACACTTCACCGCTGCTGGGCTGAGGGTTTCCACTGTGAAACATGCGCATCATGCGTTTGATATCGATATTCCTGGAAAAGATAGCTATCGGCACCGCGAGGCAGGTGCCAGCGAGGTGATTGTTGCCTCCCAAAACCGATATGCGCTGATGCATGATAACCGCGGTGTGCCCGAGCCGGAGTTGAACGAGTTACTCGGCAAGTTGGACCCGGTGCCACTGGTGCTGGTGGAAGGTTTTAAACGTCAAGGTCATCCCAAGCTCGAGGTGATCCGGGGTAATGGACCGGATGTCCCGGTTGCCTTGACGGACGACAGCATCATTGCGGTTGCCACCGACAGAAAAAGGGAAGGCATAACCATTCCACAATTTGACGTAAACGATGTAAGCACAATAGCTGACTTCATTTTGCAAGCCACGGGCCTAAGCTTGCCTATGGTTTCGAATTAAGAGCAAGTGGATACTTCTAAATATTTTGTTGCAATTTATCTGCTGTAGGGTTGGGCCTTATGACAATAACAACGTCCCAAATACTCGGAGTTATACTCGCTGGCGGCAAGGCTTCGCGCATGGGCGGTACAGACAAAGGCGAAGTGCAATGTTGCGGCACAAGGCTGATTGATCATGCAATCAACACACTAACCGCGCAGGTGCCACAGATTATTGTGGCGGGCCCATCAGATTATGGCAGCGGTCTACCGGCGGTCCCTGACATCTCAGGCCCGCCATATGGTCCCGTTGCTGCGCTCCATGCTGCCACGCGATGGGCGAGCAAAATTCAATCCAATTATACCCATTTGCTATGTGTTCCAGTTGATATGCCCATCATTCGACCAGACGTCTGCGCGCTTTTGCGCTCGGCGAAAGGCAGCAGTTTTGCGGTGGATGCCTATCATGATTTTTCTGCCCTTGGTCTTTGGCTATTGCAGGATCTTCAGCATCTTTTTCGCAGGGCAGATTTACCTGCAGCTCCGTCGCTTCGTTGGGTAGCCCAAGAACTATGTGCGACCGCAGTTAAAATGCCGACACCATCGGGGCTTACAAATGTAAATACCTTTGATGACGTCGCCCTCCTGGAAAAAACAGTGGGCTATCAGCCATAAATATTGTCCAGACTGTAGCCGATACTGTGAGAAACATTTCAATTTAGTTCTCCGCTAGAAGGTCTCCCACAAAAGACCCTAGCCACAATTGCACAGTTAGAGTTGCACCTCCGACTTTCGAATCAAACGGCTAATTCTCCATATTTGGCTGTTATCAATCGGGTGCAATACACAAGGTATAACACCTACTGTGGTCCTTTAACGCCAAATTGTAAGAAAATAAAAACAATAAAAACAATTGGTTAAGTGTTTTTATGCGAGAGTTTTTATTTTCGCTATTGTCAAATTAAAATAGGTGTACTACATGACTAATACACCGGCACGATAAAACGCCCAAACAGAAGTCAAAAATGACCACAAACAAGGGCACAACCCGCAACGGGTTCAGCGAGGAAAAGCCGGATTAAGGCCAGAAGAATAACAACGCGGCCCGAGCACGACAGACGATAATAAAAGAGCCGGCTAACCGGCCACCACAGCGAGGAGAAGCAGGGGAGCCGGGATGCTAAAAAGCAACCGGCCCCCTCCCCAAAAAGAGGCCAAAGGCCCGGGACACGACAGACAAAACGATACGACAGTATACAAAACAGGCCAAAAAAATGGCCGCATAACAGAGCCCAAAATCGGGCCAGCGAGGAGAAAGTAAATGACAACCCGCACTTACCAAACCACAAAACGGACAGTTCGTCGCAGCCGTCGCATTGCGCGCCAAACTGGCATGCTTGCGTCGCCCATCGCCGAGCGCGGTGTCATTAATAACCGTATTGGCCTTGCGGCTTAAGCGGAGGGAGGAAGTATGACGCCGGATTGGACGGAAGACCAGCCGATCTACCGGCAACTGAAGGACAAGGTAGTCGCAGCGATCATGGAAGGATCCCTGCGGGAGGGCGAGGCCCTGCCGTCGGTTCGAAATGTCGCTGTGGATTTGCAGATAAATCCTATCACTGCCTCAAAAGCCTATCAGGAGCTGGTTATGGACGGTTTGGTCGAGAAGAAACGCGGACTAGGCATGTTCGTTGTTGATGGCGCGCGCTCGAAGCTGATGGAAGCTGAGCGTGATCGCTTTTTGAATGAAGAGTGGCCGCGGGTGATGGATACCATTCGTCGGCTTGGTTTGGATGCAGAAACGCTGTTGAAAAACAGCACTGCAAATTAAAGGGGGGCAGTTATGACTGAAACAGTTATTGAAGCACGCGGCCTCTCGAAAACTTATGGCGACTTTCACGCTTTGAGGCCATCTACATTTTCTGTGCCACTTGGCCGGATTTTGGGTGTCATTGGCGCGAATGGTGCCGGTAAAACTACGATGCTGAATGCGGTGCTCGGCCTCAGTTCCTCTGAGGGTGAGCTTTCAGTGATGGGCTGTGACCCTTCTACTGAGCGCGGTAAGCTGATGCAGGATGTTTGCTTTATCGCAGATGTCGCTACGTTGCCCAAATGGATGAAAGTTGGTGAGGTGCTGGATTATGTTGAGGGTGTGCACCCTCGGTTTGACCGCACCAAGGCGATGGAATTTCTTGGTCGCACCAACGTGCCGCTGGACCGTAAAGTTCGGGCGCTTTCGAAAGGTATGACAGTACAGCTGCACCTTGCTGTGGTTATGTCGATCGACGCGAAGCTATTGGTACTGGACGAGCCAACACTCGGCCTTGATATTATCTTCCGTAAGCAGTTTTACGCTGCGCTTCTGGAAGAATATTTCGATGAAAACCGCACGGTGATTGTTACCACGCACCAGGTGGAAGAAATCGAGCATATCCTTTCAGACGTCATGTTCATCAAGGACGGTGAGATTGTTCTTGAAGCAGAAATGGACGAACTGACACAGCAGTTCATTGAGGTAATGGTCACCCCCGGAAAAGAAGAGGAAGCTCAGAAATTGGGTCCAATCTCCAAAGGGGTCACTTTCGGTAAAACGACGTGTATTTATAAAAACATCGACCGCGAAAAGCTGGCTGAATTGGGTGAAACACGCCGCCTGGGCCTTGCAGACATATTCGTGGCGACCATGACAGGAGAAGGGTAATGAATATCTTTCCCGCTCTCGTGAAACGCGAGTTCCTTGATGGACAAAACGGCTACCTCCGAGTGCCAGTTATATTGGCAGCGCTGTCCATCTTTCTGGTGATCGTTTCGACAATCGGATTTGGTGCTACCATCGAATTTGACGGCGTATTCGATGACCATGAAATAGAAAACCTGGGTCAGGCTCTGGACCGAGCTGCTGCTTCCCGCCGGGGCGATACAGAATTGCCAGCAGCCGTAACACTTAGTTACTGGGTGATGGGCGGCATAAGCTGGGTTGCCTTGCCATTTGTAGTGTTTTTCACACTGCTGGGCGCGCTTTATGAAGAACGCCGGGACCGGTCAATCCTTTTCTGGAAGTCTATGCCGGTCGACGATTGGCAGGAAGTCCTGGTGAAGTTTGTGACGCCTGTGTTCATGGCACCGGTAATCTTCCTGGCGATTGCCATTGCTTCGCAACTGATTGTCGCTCTTTTCTTGAGCATTGTGGTGCTGTTCCAGGGCGGACCAATCTTGGAATTGTGGCCACTCGCTTCAATGATGGGAACCTGGTTCTACTTCGCGACCCTGTACTTCACGATGACCTTGTGGGTGCTGCCCGTGTTGGCATGGGTGCTGTTTGTGTCAGCTTACGCATCTCGGCTACCGATTATGTGGGCCCTGATGCCACCAGCCATCATCATCGCGGTGGAAGGTATCCTTTTTGAGACAACCACGTTCTTGCGCTGGATTGGTATCCAGCTGGGTGGATGGCAAGCATATGCCTACGAACATATCCACGCCGATGTTGATGGCCCGGCTGACTTCTTGGCCCTGATCTTTGGTGGTATTCAAATGGACGCCATAAGTTATTCACTTGGTAGCGTCCAATTCTGGGTGGGTCTGCTGATAGCCGCGGCTTTCTTATTCGGCTCCATCGAACTCAGGAAACGTGCGGCCTAACCTCCGACCAAAATAAAATCAAAAGGCCGCCCTATGAGGCGGCCTTTTTTATTCCATTTCGAAGGTCTCGAACAGGAAGCCTGGGCTTACCGAGCAGCTCACAAGTGTCCACTCGCCATCACTCTTTGCTCTTTGCCACTTGTGTGCAGGGGCCAATTGCTGGGGTTCCTCACCCGCTTCCAAACTCAACCCCAGTTTCTTGGTTTCCACGCTGCCATCCTCGCGGCGTATTTCAAGCGTCAGCGGCGCTCCGGCGTGCCAAAACCATAGTTCGTCACCGTCAGTGCGATGCCAGCGGCTGAAGTCTGGAAGTTGCAGGAAATAAATCGCGGATGCATGGCCGCGTGTGGTGCCGTCGGGCCCTTCAGGGCCGTCATCATTTTTATAAGTGCGGCGGTAATACCCGCCTTCAGGATGGGGTTCCAAACCCAGTGACTGGGCAATTTCCTGGATAGATTGTTGCACGATAGCTTTCCTCTCGGGGTGGTGTTTCGGAGAAAACTAGGCTATCGAGCGAACAGATAGCAATCTCATTATCTGCCGGGAACTTATATGCAGCTGCAATCTGTTGCGGATCACGTCGGTGATCTGCCTTACATGACACTCAAAAAAGCAGAGCGACTACGTAGCATCCTGTTAAAATACGGATGTGGTCAGTTGCTTGAGTTGGGTTTTTTTCATGGAGTGTCGTCCATGTATATGGCGGCTATTCTTGATGAAACGGGCGGGGGCAAGTTAACGACCATCGACAAAACCATTGTCAAAGACAAGTCTCCCAACATTGAGCAGTTGGCTGCAGAGCTCGGTCTTGAAAGCTATGTGGAGCCGATATTTGAAGAGCGCACTTATTTGTGGCGGTTAATGAAGTTTATCGAAGAGGGCCGTAAGTTCGATTTTTGCTATCTGGATGGTGGCCATAACTGGAGCGACACCGGGTTTGGTTTTTATCTTGTGGATCAATTGCTTGAGGAGGGCGGCTTAATCCTGTTTGACGATTTTAACTGGACTGCCGAAGGCAAGCAGTGGGCGGCAAATTGGCCGCTGGAAGAACAGCAAACGAGCCCGGTAGAGCGTACCTGGGAATTGCTTGTTGGCAACCACCCTGGCTACAAGCGCCTTTGGGTGAAAGGCGGTTGGGCCCTCGCACGAAAAAAACGCAAGCTACCGCTGCTGCCCATCCGCTACTGAAACCCTGCCTAGAGACTTTCCGCTGCAAGCACGATTTGACTAAGGGGTATTATTTGTGTATATGCACATATATGCAAATAAAAACCGCTATACAAAACCTTAAAGCGCTTTCACAGGAGACGCGCATGCAAGTTTTCCGGCTTTTGGTGAAGGCTGGATGTACTGGCATGCCTGCAGGTCGTATTGCGCTTGTTCTTGATGTCAATCAAACAACTCTATCGCGGCACCTGGCAACTTTGGAGCAGGCAGGATTGCTTTTGAAAGAGAGACAAGCTCAGCAAATCATCTATCGAGTTGATTTTGAAGCGATCAAGGGATTGATCGGGTTTTTGATGAAGGATTGTTGCGCGGGCGATCAGCGTGTTGTGCCGGACCTGATCGCTCCAATGTCAGCAGATTTGGAAGGAGTATCCCCATGAAACGCTTACATATACATATGGCTGTCGACAACCTCGATGAAGCGATCCGTTACTATAGCGCAATGTTCGGCGCTGAGCCTGTCAAAGTGCGGAGTGACTATGCCAAATGGGCGCCAGAGGACTTGGCTGTTAATTTCGCCGTTTCCCAGGGCTGTAGCAACCAAGCCATTGGCCATCTGGGCGTCGAAGTCACCGAAGATGACGACTTGGCGCGGCTCCATACGCGCCTTAAAGACATTGATGCCCATCTCTACGATGAAGGCGAAGTCAAATGCTGCTATGCCCAGTCAAAGAAGGTCTGGTCCGAAGACCCAGCTGGCGTACAATGGGAGCTGTTCCACACAGTGGGAGAAAGTGATCAGCTACATGCAACACTTGTTGCGGAATAAGGCTCGTCAATCGACAGCAGCTGTTCAACTCAATGTATTGTGCGAGATGGCAGCAGCGTTGGAGTCATCCAGGCCACAAACGCTTATGGGTTAAAGGCAGTTGGGCCTTGGCAACAAAGAAGCGGAAAGTCCCTTTGTAGCCCCTGTGGTATTGATTTTATCACATTTATTAATCCGACAGTGCGTAGCGTGCATCAGGGTCAATGCTGTTACGGGGGCAGAGTTCTCGGTAATAAACATGAGGGCCGATGCGGCCGGCAGGCTGAACAGCTTCGATATTAAATCCATCAGGCGCAGTAAAGGCAGTTACAGCATAGGGTGATTTCTGACCGGCATAATTATAGCTGAATGGCGGATACAGTGGGTTGTAGCCGCGATCTTGCGCTTGGGTCACCAGTTTTTCAATGTCCTGATAGAGGAAGCCCAGGTGATCTACAGACCCCAAGACCTCGGTTAGTGTCTGTTTGCCGTCCTTCAGAGGGCCAAAAACCGATTTTGGACGCGGAATCATTCTCTTGCGATCAATACCGAGCGTAGCGGGTTCTGTCAGGACAAGTGTTGCGTCCGCGACCTGCAAGATCGCCATTCTGTCGCTAGTCTCCAACACTTTCGCCTCAAAGATCTGACTGAAAAACTGGGTGGTTTCATCAACATCGCTAACCAGTAGCATAAGGTGGTCTATGTGGAATGCTGGACCCGATTGCGGCCTTTCCACCAACACGATAGGCAAATTGTCAGGCCCATTTACCTGTAGCGCGGTGAGAGACGGCGCATGGGGTAGTTGAATGTTCCGAATGGCATCTTCAGGGAAAGACTGTCGTGCGCTATCTAGGTTGGCATGGCCGAATGCAACCCAATATACTCCCCAATATATGCCTGAGTCCGGTTGGCGCGGGACCAGTCTTTTAAATCGCCAGGAATTTGCGCGCGCCGCATCTCGCTCAGTCGAGTAGGGGGCAGAGTTTACAGTTAAACTTGGGTCATTTTCCCGCACTGATAAAAACCGGATAAAATCGAGCGGCCTTGAAGGCTGCGCCATTTCACATGCGAGCAGTTTTTCCTTAAAAAATCCGATAGTCTCAACTTCGTCTGACGTAATATAATGAATGTCGTCCAAGTGAATGGGGCGTACCGGTGCGTCTTCGGCCTGCGTAACGACTGTCAGATAGTTCAATAAAAAGATGGTAAAAAGATATCGTGCAAACATGATCGCTCCCCCCAATTTGCGACATGTTTAAGAAATTGCAGTCGAGGGCGCGCACTTCAATGACGTACATCAAAGTTCGTTTCGAGCCTATTTGTAGGGACCGCGCGTCACTTGCGGCAACATGACTGGTCAGGTTAGTTCGTACAAGGCGATGGCCGCAGCGTTGGATACATTCAGGCTCTCCACAGCACCGATCATAGGTATTTTGGCAATCACGTCGCAGTTCTTGCGCACCAGCGGTCTAAGGCCTTTCCCTTCCGAACCCATTACCAGCACCACGTTGTCGCCCAAGTCAGCGTTTTTGATGGATGTTTCGGTGTTTCCATCAAGGCCCATATGCCAGTAACCCATGTCCTTCAGGGATTCCAGCGCCTGCGCCAGGTTAGCAGCGCGAATCCACGGCACTGTCTCAAGCCCGCCAGCGCTTGCCCGCGCGAGTGCCCCCGTTTCAGCAGGGCTGTTGCGGTCTTGTGTGATGACCGCTCGTGCGCCAAAAGCGGCTGCAGAGCGCAGGCAAGCGCCCACATTTTGTGGATCTGTGACCTGATCTAGCATCAAGATGATGTTTTTGTTGTCGGAATGTGGCTCTAGGTCCTCAACCACACCACCGTCTAACGGTTTCACTTCCAAAAACAGGTCTTGGTGTGGTGCTCCCGGGGGTAGTATGTTTGCCATAGCGTCAGCAGAGGGCAGCTGCTGGACGTGAATGTCAGTGCCAACAATGAGGTCTCTCGCAACTTCCTGCGTTTTAGGGGTCACCAACAGGCGCACAAATTCGCGTTGTGGATTGTTAATCGCTGCAATAACGGAGTTGCGCCCGTATAAAAGTACATGGCTTGGGTGCTTCAAGCGAAACTCCGGGCCAGCAACTGACTGCTGCCGTTTACTCAACCTGTCAGGCCGCTGCCCGGCAGGCCGTTTTGTGTCGGGCCGTTTGGCTTGCTTGTGTCGCTTGTTGCGGTTCGCTGACATGCTCAAGGTGTTCCTTCGTGATAGCCGTGACGCGCATTATTTACTGCGTCTTCAAAAGCTTCGTAAAAAAGTGCTTAGCGCGGCCAAGTTGATGTTGACAAGGTCAAAGATATGGGCATATTGCGGCCTCGCGTCGCGCCCAGGGTTTCGGGTGCGTCTGCGCGGAGGGGTGGCCGAGTGGTTAAAGGCACCAGACTGTAAATCTGGCCGCGTATGCGTACACAGGTTCGAATCCTGTCCCCTCCACCATTTATCGCTTCCCGGACGCAGTGTGTGGCCGTGGGGCCTGTTTGTGTTCGAGAGAGCGGCTTGGTCTTGTGCGGGTGTAGCTCAATGGTAGAGCAGAAGCCTTCCAAGCTTACGACGAGGGTTCGATTCCCTTCACCCGCTCCAATTAAGTCCCTCTCGGGCGAAACATAGCGTAGCGGTCCAGGGTGGGCCTCTGCTGGGTTAACTAAATGTTCGCCCGTGACGGTTTAGGTCATAAAACGTCAGGGCGTGTTGCTTGCAAGGATAGACGGGCAATGGCTAAAGAGAAGTTTGAGCGTAATAAGCCGCACTGTAACGTTGGTACGATTGGTCACGTTGACCATGGTAAGACCACGTTGACAGCTGCGATTACAAAAGTTCTGGCGGAAGCGACTGGCGGTGAAGCGGTTGATTTTGCGAACATTGACAAGGCACCTGAGGAGCGTGAGCGTGGCATCACGATTTCGACGGCACACGTTGAGTATGAGACGGAAAACCGTCACTATGCGCACGTTGACTGCCCTGGTCACGCTGACTATGTGAAGAACATGATCACGGGTGCGGCGCAGATGGACGGCGGTATCCTGGTTGTTAACGCAGCGGATGGTCCAATGCCACAAACCCGTGAGCACATTCTGCTTGCGCGTCAGGTTGGTGTACCAGCGCTTGTTGTGTTCATGAACAAAGTTGACCAGGTAGACGACGAAGAGCTGCTTGAGCTTGTTGAAATGGAAATCCGTGAGCTTCTGGACGAGTATGAGTTCCCGGGCGACGATATTCCGATCATTGCTGGTTCAGCGCTTGCAGCGCTTGAAGGCCGCGACGACAACATCGGTAAAGAGAAGATCCTCGAGCTGATGGCTGCTGTTGATGAGTATATCCCACTGCCAGAGCGTGCTGTTGACGGTGCGTTCCTGATGCCAGTTGAGGACGTATTCTCTATCTCTGGTCGTGGTACAGTTGCCACCGGCCGTGTAGAGCGTGGTATCGTGAAAGTTGGTGAAGAAGTTGAGATCGTAGGCATCAAAGACACTACGAAAACAACAATCACTGGTGTTGAGATGTTCCGCAAGCTTCTGGACGAAGGCCAGGCTGGCGACAACATTGGTGCGCTGCTGCGTGGTGTTGCTCGTGACGAGATCGAGCGTGGTCAGGTTCTGGCGCACGTTGGTACAATCACACCGCACACCAAGTTCACTGCAGAGACTTACATCCTCACGAAAGAGGAAGGTGGCCGTCACACGCCATTCTTTGCGAACTATCGTCCACAGTTCTACTTCCGTACAACGGACGTGACGGGCAACGTTGAGCTGCCATCTGGCACTGAAATGGTAATGCCTGGCGATAACGTGAACCTGACTGTTGAGCTCATCGCGCCAATCGCGATGGACGAAGGCCTGCGCTTCGCGATCCGCGAAGGTGGTCGCACAGTTGGTGCCGGCGTCGTTGCCAAAATCATCGAATAGTCATCGGTGACATCGCCTTGCCTACTGGCGAGGCTTCAGAATTCAGGAAGGGCTAGTCCATCGGATCAGCCCTTTTTGCTGTTGACCAACAAGCAGTATGATAAACCTAATAAACGAGCGACTTATAATAGGTGTCTGTTGTGCCTGAGAGATTGTCTACTCTTTGTTATCTGACTTCAGAACAGTTGTCCGCACCACCGGATCTTGGACAATTGAGGCCACTCGCAAGTGCCGGTGCTGCGCAATTGGTTGCAAACGCCTACATGCATTCCGTTGATCAATCGCAAGGGGTGCTGGAAGGCGAACAGTTGGTTCGGTCATTGCTCGAACAAACCGACGAGCCCTGGGAGCCCAGGATAATTTGGGAGCCGTCGGGCAAAACATGGATAACCGAAGCCCAAGCAGCCCATGATCTGGTTGTACTTTTTGCCCAGCGGGAGAAATCCCAATATAGCCTTCCGGTTGATTGGTCCATGCTTAAGGAAATCGAAAGGCCTTTTCTGGTTGTGAACCCGGGCCAAAAACGCCGCAAGCGAGACAAAGTTTTAGCTGCCATTGACATTGCCAACAAAAAACAAGCTGACCTGAACGAACAAATAATGGCGATGTCAGCACAGATGGCGAACCACTATGAAGCCGAACTGCATGTCATTAGCGTGGTTCAAATCAGTCAGGTAGCGGCCGACCTGGATCTCGTAGACCCCATCAAACAGGAAGCTGCGTTTCGCGAGAAATATATGACGGCTCTTGAAGGCCTGGCCAAAAAGTACAGTGCCCTTCCTGCGCATGTGTACGTGAAAACCGGCGTTCCATCCGACGTGATCAGGAAACAAGCCAAGAAACTCGATGTGATTATGACAGCAGCAGGGACAGAGCGCCGAAGCGGTCTGTCTGGATTTTTGTTTGGCAATACCGTTGAGACTGTGCTCGCGCAATCGCCGAACAATGTGCTCATCGTGCCGCGACAGATTTGATACACATTGATACAGTTGCAAGCTTGATCCCTTTCTGCAGTTCCGTATGGTCAAAGATGATTGATCAAGGGGGTAGTAATGACCGAAAAAACAGAGGTTCCGGCCAGGCGGGGCAAAGTTATTGCCAGTGGCATCATTGGTAATGTGATGGAATGGTACGATTTTGCCATCTATGGCTATTTCGCCATCGTTATTGGGCAAACATTTTTTCCAAGTGACGACCCAAGCATTTCAGTGATTGCGGCCTTTGGTGCGTTTGCTGCCGGTTTTCTCGCGCGGCCACTGGGCGGCGTACTTCTTGGCCGACTAGGTGATGTGGTTGGCAGGCCGCAGGTACTGATGATCTCCATTTTCATGATGGCGATCCCGACCATGATAATGGGGCTCTTGCCAGGCCACGAGCATATTGGCATTGCAGCCCCCATTCTGGTGGTTTTGCTGAGGGTTATTCAGGGCCTGTCGGTTGGCGGTGAATACACCAGTTCATCTGTGTTTTTGGCGGAGCATGCCCCGGACGAAAATCGTGGTTTTTTGACATCCTGGAGTACCTGGGGGGCTGTGGCAGGCATTTTGGTTGGTTCCGGGGTCGGTGCCGTATTCACCAATGTGCTTACAGAAGAGCAGATCACTGAGTGGGGGTGGCGCATTCCGTTTTTGATGGGCGGCTCCATCGCTGTTCTGGGCGTTTGGCTGAGGCGCGGCCTCAAGGACAAGGAGCCGATGAAAGAGGGCTCAGCTCCAGTAACGAGCTTGGTACGTGACCACCTTGGGCCGCTCGGTCGTATCATCGGTGTGAACGCTGGCAATGGTGTCGCATTCTATCTCGTGTTTGTCTATTCAGTGACCTATATGAAAGAAATCGACCATCTGGCCGGTGATGTAGCGTTTGACCTGAATACTGCCGCCATGTTCCTGATGCTGATCGTGATGCCGCTTTCCGCGTGGCTGTCGGACCGCATTGGTCGCAAGCCTTTAATGCTTTTGGGCATGGGCGGTGTCGCGCTCGGGGCTATTCCGTGCTTTATGCTAATGCATTCAACCGATCCGATGACCATATTTGCAGGTGAGGCGATCCTCGCGGTGCTTGTCGGTATCTATAGCGGGCCTATAGCAGCAGCAAATGTGGAGCAACTGCCCCATGCTGTCCGGTGCACCGGTACAGCCGTATCCTATAATCTTGCAGTGGGTTTGTTTGGTGGCACGACGCCAATGATTGCCGCCTGGCTCATCCGATCAACTGGCAATGAGATTGCGCCAGCTTATTATCTGCTGGCGTTCGCCATCGTCTCATTCCTTGCGGTAATTCCCTACAAGGAGAAAGCGCGGCTGCCTCTTGAATAGATAGGAATTCCACCCCAATTCTAGCAAAGTCAGCGCTAAAAAACCTGGGTTTGTAGCAGGCATGTAAACGCCATCTTGGAGGCCGTTTTTACCGTTTCTTTTCAGCGAGATAACGCCTTTTCAGGACATTGTAAAAAAAAGTACTTGCATGCCGGGGTGTTGGCCTGTAAACCGCACCCCTCATGACCATGATTTATCCGGATTTAGGGGCGTAGCTCAGTTGGTAGAGCACCGGTCTCCAAAACCGGGTGTCGGGGGTTCGAGTCCCTCCGCCCCTGCCAGGTCCTGGGTCATGATCCGCGAAAGCGGTGAAAAATTGATAAAGGTTTGTTTAGCCTGCGGTTTTAGAGATGAAAGCGCGGGCTTGTTGAGCGTAATAAAGGACAGCGACTATGGCCAAAACCACCCCAGGTGAATTTACCCGGCAGGTGCGCCAAGAGGGTTCGAAGGTCACATGGCCGACGGCTCGCGAGGCGGGAATCACCTCTTTGATGGTGTTCATCATGGTTGTGATCATGGCTGTTTTCTTCCTTGGCGTTGATTTTTTGCTCAACGCTGGCGTTCAATCACTCCTCGGTTTCGGAGATTAATGTGAGCAAGTCTCGCTGGTATATTATTCACGCCTATTCGGGCTTTGAAAACAAAGTTGCGGCTGCAATCAAAGAGCAAGCTGTGCAGCAAGGGCTTGATGCGCTTGTTGACGAAGTAATCGTTCCGACCGAAGAGGTTGTGGAAGTTCGCAAAGGTAAGAAGGTTTCTTCTGAGAAGAAGTTCTTCCCGGGTTACGTTTTGATCAAGATGATTCTGACAGACGACACCTACCACCTGGCGAATAGTCACGCGAAAGTAACGGGCTTTTTGGGGCCGCAAGGCAAGCCAAGCCCAATTTCGGACACGGAAGCTGCCCGCATCCTTAACCAGGTTGAGGAAGGTGTTGAGCGCCCACGTCCAAATATTGTTTACGAGATCGGCGAAGAAGTGCAGGTCACCGATGGTCCATTCTCCAGCTTTAACGGTATTGTTGAAGATGTGGATGAGGATAAGGCCCGGCTTAAAGTTTCGGTTTCGATCTTTGGTCGCGCTACTCCGGTTGAGCTTGAGTATACGCAGGTCGAAAAGATCACTTAAGAATTGGGCGTTAGCCCGGTAACCCGTGTGGGAGGCAAGCCATGAGCCGCACCACGCACCCTAAAATGAGCGAAAGCTCGCATGTTGTTTGAAAGGGAACAAAATGGCAAAGAAGATTGAAGGCTATCTGAAGCTTCAGGTGCCGGCTGGCCAAGCCAACCCGTCACCACCTATTGGTCCTGCGCTTGGTCAGCGTGGTATCAATATCATGGAATTTTGTAAGGCTTTTAACGCCAAAACACAGAAGATGGAGCCAGGTCAGCCTTGCCCAACTATTCTGACTGTTTACGCTGACAAGTCTTTCACGTTTGAGATCAAAACGCCTCCAGCAAGCTACTTCCTGAAGAAAGCGGCTGGTCTGAAATCTGGCGGTTCCGAGCCTGGCCGTGCGACGGCTGGTTCTGTAACCAAAGATCAGATCCGCGAGATCGCGGAAGCTAAAATGCAAGACCTGAGTGCCAATGACATCGATGCGGCCATGCTGATCATCGAAGGCTCTGCGCGCTCCATGGGCTTTGAAGTGAAAGGCTAATCAGATGGCGAAGACTACAAAACGTAATCAGAAGCTGCACGACGGTCTGGACCGCGAAAAGCTCTACACCGTTGCAGATGCAGTAAAAGAGCTCAAGTCACGCTCTGCTGTTAAATTCGACGAGACTATTGAAGTTTCAATGAACCTGGGTGTTGACCCTCGTCACGCTGACCAGATGGTTCGCGGCGTTGTTAGCCTGCCACACGGCACTGGCAAAACACTTCGCGTAGCTGTGTTTGCTCGCGGCCCGAAAGCTGAAGAAGCAACGGCTGCTGGTGCAGACAAAGTGGGTGCAGAAGACCTGATGGAAGATATTCAAAAGGGTAACATCGACTTTGACCGCGTGATCGCAACCCCGGACATGATGGGTGTTGTTGGTCGCCTTGGTAAAGTGCTGGGCCCTAAAGGCCTGATGCCGAATCCGAAGCTTGGCACTGTAACCATGGACGTTAAAGCTGCTGTTGAAGCGGCTAAGGCTGGCCAGGTTGAATACCGCGTTGAAAAAGCCGGTATCGTGCACGGCGGTGTTGGTAAAGCGAGCTTTGAAGAAGCGCAAATCACTGAAAATGTGGAAGCCTTTATCAATGCGGTTATCAAGGCCAAGCCATCAGGCGCCAAGGGCACTTATGTGAAGAAGATCGCTATGACTTCTACCATGGGCCCTGGCCTGAAAATTGACGTTGCTTCAGTAGAGGCAAGCTAAAGAATTTGCGCCAGTTTCGGCTGGCGCAATCATCTGGGCGGATGTTGTGCCCGGATGGAGTAACTGTCCGAGATTGCAGGTGTTGCGGCGTGGGTTTCTAGTAATTGACCGTCGTGATTTAAAAGAATTGGCCGTCGCGTAGCCATGGCCTGCATGAGATGGGGTAACGGGATTATTGCTCAAAGGGCGAAAGCCACCGGGCGATAGACGCGGTTCCGACGGGAAAGGATGAACCTTTTCTGCGCCCCGGACAGGGGAGTGTATCTGCCGTGTTGGCAGGTACGTGGCTCAAATAATCGAAACCTGCGGTGTTGCGTCACCAAGGGTTTCAAAGTCGGAGACGAAAAAGTGGAAAGAGCCGAGAAGCAGGAACTGGTTACGTCCTTGCACGATGTGTTCTCAGATGCCGCTTCAGTTGTCGTAGTTCACTATGACGGCCTGAGCGTTGCTGAGATCACTGATCTGCGTTCACAGATGCGTGCTGAGGGTGCTTCCCTCAAAGTGACCAAAAACCGGCTGACTCGTCTTGCGCTAAAAGGCACCGACTACGAAGGCATTTCGGACCTGTTTACCGGTCCGACGGCAATCGGCTTCGCTGAAGACCCAGTCTCAGCACCGAAGGTCCTGTCAAAATTCGCCAAGGATAACGAAAAGCTTCGTGTCCTCGGTGGCGGCATGGGTTCTACGGTTCTGGATCAGGCTGGTGTTAAGGCTCTTGCCTCACTGCCGTCGCTTGACGAACTTCGCGGCAAGCTTGTGGGTCTCCTGCAAGCACCTGCTCAGAAGGTCGCTTCGGTTACTCAGGCTCCTGCGGGTCAATTGGCCCGTGTCTTTGGTGCTTACGGAAGCCAAGACGCAGCTTAAACCTTTCTCAAGTGGTCATGGTGGCCGCCTGAGAGCAATGCAAAGTGAATTGTGGATCCCGAGTTGGGACCGTTCTATTTGGAGTAAATGAAATGGCTGACCTTGATAAGTTGGTTGAAGATCTGTCTGCCCTGACTGTTCTGGAAGCTGCTGAGCTTTCAAAACTTCTCGAAGAGAAGTGGGGCGTATCTGCTGCTGCACCTGTTGCTGTTGCTGCTGCTGGCGGCGCTGCTGCCGGTGGTGAAGCTGCTGCAGAAGAAAAAGACGAGTTTGACGTTGTTCTGACTGCCGCTGGCGACAAGAAAATCAACGTAATTAAAGAAGTACGTGCGATCACTGGCCTGGGCCTCAAAGAAGCCAAGGAAATGGTTGAAGGTGCTCCTAAGACTGTTAAAGAAGCTGCACCAAAAGCTGAAGCTGAAGAGCTTAAGTCTAAGCTGGAAGCTGCTGGCGCATCTGTTGAGCTCAAGTAATTTCTTGAGCCAAACGAACCGTAGGTCGAGCGTGTATTTCGCGCTCGGCCTTTCGGCGTCCTTGGGGTAGGGGACATAAATCATCTGCTCGGCGCCATGCCTCTGGCGCAGTTTTTTGAGGCGAGACTTGATTTTCGAAGATGCGGCAGTGGGCCGGGTCTTCAGTGAATTGCCAGGCTTTTACTGTTGAAAGCCGGGCCAGATTGAAAGAGACGAGGGCGAAGTATGGCGACTTCATTCACCGGTCGTAAACGCGTACGTAAGGATTTTGGGCACATTTCAGAAGTGAGCCAGATGCCGAACCTGATCGAGGTTCAGCGCCAATCCTACGATCAATTCTTCAAGGCAGGTGCCACAGAAGAAGAGCGGTTGAGTTCAGGCCTTGAGAAAGTGCTCAAATCGGTATTCCCGATTCAGGACTTCTCGGCAACATCTTCACTGGAATATGTGAAATACGAGCTCGAAGAGCCAAAATATGATGTTGAAGAGTGTCAGCAGCGGGACATGACGTACGCCGCTCCTCTGCGTGTGACCCTTCGTCTGATCGTGTTTGAAGTTGATCCGGAAACTGAAGCCAAGTCAGTACTCGATATCAAAGAGCAAGACGTTTACATGGGCGACCTGCCTATGATGACTGACAATGGTACGTTTGTGATCAACGGTACCGAGCGAGTTATTGTTTCTCAGATGCACCGGTCGCCAGGTGTATTCTTTGACCATGACCGTGGCAAAACGCACAGCTCAGGCAAGTTCCTGTTTGCTGCGCGCGTAATTCCTTACCGTGGTTCCTGGCTCGATTTTGAGTTTGATGCCAAAGATATCGTAAACGTTCGGATTGACCGCCGTCGTAAGCTGCCGGCGACAACGCTGTTGTACGCGCTTGGCATGACGGCAGAGGATATCCTCTCCTACTTCTACAATACGTTGTCGTTCCTGCGTGCCAAAGACGGTTGGCGCATGCCTTTCCGTGCTGAAAACTGGCGCGGTCAGAAGCCTGCGTTTGACCTTGTTGACGCAGACAGCGGTGAAGTTGTGGTTGAAGCGGGCAAGAAAATCACGCCGCGCCTCGGCAAGAAACTGGAGAACGGAGGCGTTGAAGCCATTCTGGTTCCGGATGATCAGATCCTTGGACGTTTTGCTGCCAAAGACATGATCAACGAAAAAACTGGTGCCATTTATGTGGAAGCTGGTCAGGAACTGACAGAAGAAATCGTGGAAGCGCTGTCTTCTGCTGGTGTTGACGAGATTGAGTGCCTCGACATTGATGATGTGTCTGTTGGCCCTTACATCCGAAACACCCTGATGGCGGATAAAGTGGAAAGCCACGACGGTGCGCTCGCTGAAATCTACAAAGTGATGCGCCCAGGTGAGCCGCCAACCAAAGAAACAGCTGATGCGCTGTTCTATGGCCTGTTCTTTGACCCTGAGCGTTATGATCTTTCTGACGTTGGTCGGGTGAAAATGAATGTTCGCCTGAACGTTGAGTGTGAAGACACTGTTGGTAAGCTCCGCCGTGAAGACATCCTGCAAACTGTTAAGACGCTGGTTGAGCTCAAGGACGGTCGCGGTGATATCGATGACATCGACCACCTTGGCAACCGCCGTGTTCGCTCTGTTGGTGAGTTGATGGAAAACCAGTATCGCATCGGTTTGCTGCGCATGGAGCGCGCGATCCGTGAGCGTATGTCTTCTGTCGACATCGACACTGTGATGCCGCATGACCTTATTAACGCTAAGCCAGTTGTGGCAAGCGTACGTGAGTTCTTTGGTTCGTCGCAGCTTTCGCAGTTCATGGACCAAACTAATCCATTGTCTGAAATTACGCACAAGCGCCGTATGTCTGCGCTTGGCCCAGGCGGTTTGACACGTGAGCGTGCGGGCTTTGAGGTACGGGACGTACACCCAACTCATTATGGTCGTATCTGTCCGATTGAAACACCGGAAGGACCAAACATTGGTCTGATCAACTCGCTTGCGACCTATGCGCAAGTGAACAAATACGGTTTCATTGAAAGCCCGTATCGCACGGTTGAAAACGGTGTTGTTTCTGACGAAGTGGTTTACCTGTCAGCAATGGAAGAAGCCAAATACACCGTTGCTCAGGCTAACGCGCCGCTCAACGATGATGGTACTTTCGTCAATGATCTGGTTTCCTGTCGTCAGGCCGGTGAATATGTAATGACACAGCCGGCGCAGATCAGCCTGATGGACGTGTCGCCGAAGCAGCTTGTTTCTGTTGCTGCGTCGCTTATTCCGTTCCTAGAGAATGATGATGCGAACCGCGCACTGATGGGATCAAACATGCAACGGCAGGCCGTGCCACTGGTGCGCGCTGAAGCACCGTTTGTTGGTACTGGTATGGAAGCGGTAGTTGCCCGTGATAGTGGTGCTGCGATTGCCGCCCGCCGCACGGGTGTCGTTGAACAGGTGGACGCAACACGGATCGTGATCCGTGCGACGGAAGAAGTTGACCCAGGCAAGTCTGGCGTCGACATCTATTCCCTGCAGAAGTTCCAGCGTTCTAACCAGAACACCTGCATCAACCAACGTCCACTGGTGAAAGTTGGTGATGAGATCAAGCAAGGCGACATCATTTGTGATGGTCCGTCAACCGAGCTTGGTGAACTGGCACTTGGCCGTAACGCGCTCGTGGCGTTCATGCCTTGGAACGGGTACAACTTCGAGGATTCAATCCTCATCTCCGAGCGGATCGTGAAAGAAGACGTCTTCACATCGATCCATATTGAAGAATTCGAAGTGATGGCCCGTGATACGAAGCTTGGTCCAGAAGAAATCACGCGCGATATTCCAAACGTGGGTGAAGAGGGCCTGAAGAGCCTTGATGAGGCTGGTATCGTTTACATCGGTGCTGAAGTTCACCCAGGTGACATTCTCGTTGGTAAGATCACACCAAAAGGCGAAAGCCCAATGACACCGGAAGAAAAACTTCTGCGTGCCATCTTTGGTGAAAAAGCTTCTGACGTCCGCGACACATCCATGCGCTTGCCGCCTGGTGTTGCTGGTACTGTTGTTGAAGTACGTGTGTTCAACCGTCACGGAGTTGACAAAGACGAACGTGCGCTGACTATCGAGCGCGAAGAAATCGATCGTCTGACCAAAGACCGTGAAGACGAGCGCGCGATCCTTGAGCGCAGCATCTATGGTCGTCTGCAGCCATGGCTTGTTGGCAAGACAGTTTCGTCTGGCAACAAAGACATGAAAAAAGGCACCAAGATCACGGACGAGGGCCTTGAAGGCCTGCCACGCATCCAGTGGTGGGACCTGGCAGTTGATGACGACGAAACCATGGGCAAGATCGAAGCGTTGCGTAAGCAGTTTGACGAGAGCCGTGCCCAGCTGCAAAGCCGCTTCGATGAGAAAATCGAGAAGCTGCAGCGCGGTGATGAGCTGCCGCCTGGCGTTCTGAAAATGGTTAAGGTCTTTGTTGCTGTGAAGCGTAAGCTTCAGCCTGGTGACAAAATGGCGGGTCGTCATGGCAACAAGGGTGTGATTTCTCGCATTCTGCCACAGGAAGACATGCCGCACCTTGAGGACGGTACACCTGTTGACGTGGTGCTGAACCCACTTGGTGTACCATCGCGGATGAACGTTGGTCAGATCCTTGAAACCCACCTTGGTTGGGCATCACGTGGCCTGGGCCGCCAAATCGATGGCATGCTGGAGCAGTATCGCCATGGCCAAGGCAGCATCGATGACTTCCGTTCGACGTTTAAGGATATCTACGGCGCCGAGCAGTTTGGTACAGACGTAGAAGACCTGGATGATGATCAGATCATTGAGCTTGCCGGTAACCTCACCAACGGTGTTCCGATGGGTACGCCGGTGTTCGACGGTGCGGTTGAGGCTGACATTGTTACGATGCTCGATAAATCGGGTCTCGACAGCTCAGGTCAGGTGGACCTCTATGATGGCCGTACTGGTGAGAAGTTCGACCGTAAAGTGACCCTTGGTTACATTTACATGCTGAAGCTTCATCACCTTGTGGATGACAAGATCCACGCGCGCTCGATCGGCCCGTACAGCCTTGTGACCCAGCAACCACTTGGTGGTAAGGCACAGTTTGGTGGTCAGCGCTTTGGTGAGATGGAAGTGTGGGCACTGCAAGCGTATGGCGCAGCCTACACGCTCCAGGAAATGCTGACAGTCAAGTCGGACGATGTTCAGGGCCGGACCAAGGTTTATGAAGCAATCGTTCGTGGTGACGACACATTCGAAGCAGGTATCCCAGAATCCTTCAACGTGCTTGTGAAGGAAATGAGATCTCTCTGCTTGAATGTTGAGCTGATCACAGGAACAGACGACTAGGGCATTTGCCCAGAGCCGGGCGGCAGGTTATTGTCGCCCCGCCTACGGAAACGTGGGCACAGGAATTCAGGATGGCGGTCAACTAGACCGAAGTTGTAAGAAAGACGCCGGATATGAACCAAGAAGTGATGAAATACTTCAACCCGAACCAGAAACCAGAGACGTTTGACCAGATTCAAATCTCTGTAGCGTCCCCGGAGCGTATTCGCTCTTGGTCTTTTGGTGAAATCAAAAAGCCGGAAACGATTAACTATCGTACCTTCAAGCCGGAAAAAGACGGCCTGTTCTGTGCCCGAATTTTTGGTCCAGTGAAGGACTATGAGTGCTTGTGCGGCAAATATAAGCGCATGAAGTATCGCGGCATTATTTGTGAGAAGTGCGGCGTGGAAGTTACGCTCTCCAAAGTGCGCCGTGAACGCATGGGCCACATTGATCTGGCCGCGCCTGTTGCTCACATCTGGTTCCTGAAGTCTTTGCCAAGCCGCATCGGTCTGCTCTTGGACATGACGTTGAAGGATCTGGAGCGCGCACTGTACTTTGAATACTATGTGGTTACAGAGCCTGGTCTGACACCGCTGAAGCAGTTCCAGCTTCTCTCTGAAGAAGACTATTACCGTGCTCAAGACGAATACGGTGAAGATAGCTTCACGGCCGGTATCGGTGCCGAAGCAATTCGCAAGCTTCTTGAAGGCATCGACCTTGAAGGCGAGCGTGAGAAACTTTTGGTAGAACTCGCTGAGACTAAGTCTGAGCTGAAGCCGAAGAAAATTGTTAAGCGTCTGAAAGTTATTGAGGCATTCCTCGAGAGCGGTAACCGCCCCGAGTGGATGATCCTGACAGTTGTGCCTGTCATCCCCCCTGAGTTGCGCCCATTGGTGCCTCTGGGTGGTGGCCGCTTCGCAACGTCTGACCTTAATGACCTTTATCGCCGTGTGATCAACCGGAACAACCGTTTGAAGCGCCTGATTGAGCTGCGCGCACCGGACATCATCATCCGGAACGAGAAGCGGATGCTTCAAGAATCTGTCGATGCACTGTTCGATAACGGTCGTCGTGGCCGCACCATTACAGGCGCCAACAAGCGTCCACTGAAATCACTCTCTGACATGCTCAAAGGTAAGCAGGGTCGCTTCCGTCAGAACCTTCTTGGTAAGCGTGTTGACTATTCTGGCCGTTCCGTGATCGTGGTTGGCCCAGAACTCAAACTCCACCAGTGTGGCCTGCCGAAGAAGATGGCACTTGAACTGTTCAAGCCATTCATCTACTCGCGTCTTGATAAAAAAGGCATCGCGACCACCATTAAGGCTGCGAAGAAGCTGGTTGAAAAAGAACGTCGGGAAGTGTGGGATATCCTTGATGAGGTGATCCGTGAGCACCCAGTAATGCTGAACCGGGCGCCTACGCTGCACCGTCTTGGCATTCAGGCGTTCGAACCAGTACTGATCGAAGGTAAAGCCATTCAGCTGCACCCACTTGTGTGCGCCGCCTTTAACGCTGACTTTGATGGTGACCAGATGGCCGTTCACGTGCCACTGTCGATTGAAGCCCAGCTTGAAGCACGCGTCCTGATGATGTCTACAAACAACATCCTCAGCCCGGCGAACGGCAAGCCAATCATTGTGCCATCGCAGGATATCGTTCTTGGCCTGTATTACATGACCATGCAACGCGAAGGCGATGTTGGCGAAGGCAAAGCCTACGCTGATTTTGACGAAGTACAGTTTGCTCTCGATAGCGGTGCGATCACGCTTCACTCCAAAATCACTGCTCGCATCAAGATGATGAACAATGATGGTGAAGAAGAGTATCAGCGCGTTGAAACCACGCCTGGTCGCATGCTCCTTGGACGTCACCTGCCATTGCACGCCAAAGTGCCATACAGCTTGATTAACCGTCAGCTGACCAAGAAAGAGATCACGGAAGTGATTGACGTGGTTTACCGCCACTGTGGTCAGAAAACGACTGTTCTGTTTGCTGACGGTATTATGGGCGAGGGCTTCAAGCGTGCGTGCGCTGCGGGCATCTCCTTCGGTAAGGATGACATGATCATTCCTGAAGCGAAGCTGAAGCTTGTGGACGAAACACGCTCGCTGGTTAAAGAGTATGAAGAGCAGTATCAGGACGGTCTGATCACCCAAGGTGAGAAATACAACAAAGTTGTAGACGCCTGGGCTCAGTGTACTGACAAAGTGGCCGACGCCATGATGCAGGAGATGGAGAAGACCGAGCTTGACGAAAACGGTCGTCAGACGGATCTCAACTCAGTATTCATGATGGCGCATTCTGGCGCACGGGGTAGCGCGGCTCAGATGAAACAGCTTGCTGGTATGCGTGGTCTGATGGCCAAGCCTTCTGGCGAAATCATTGAGACGCCGATCATCTCCAACTTTAAAGAGGGCCTGTCGGTTCTTGAATACTTCAACTCATCTCACGGTGCCCGTAAGGGTCTCGCGGATACAGCTCTGAAAACGGCAAACTCAGGTTATCTGACGCGCCGTCTTGTAGACGTTTCCCAGGACTGTGTGATCGTTGAGCATGACTGTGGCACCCAAAACGGTATCACTATCTCGGAAGTGTCCGAGGGCGGCGATATCCTGGTTCCGCTTTCTGAGCGTATTCTTGGCCGTAGCCTTGCTGTGGACGTCAAGGACCCAATTACTGGCGATGTGATGTTCGAGGCGGGTACGCTTCTTGATGAAGTAAGCGCTGATGCGATTGAAACTGCTGGTTTTGCCGAAGTTAAGATCCGTTCGGTTCTGACATGTGATACCAAAGGTGGTGTGTGTGCGGCTTGTTATGGCCGAGACCTTGCCCGTGGTACGCCCGTCAACATGGGTGAAGCTGTTGGTGTTATCGCCGCGCAGTCAATTGGTGAACCAGGTACACAGCTTACAATGCGGACATTCCACATTGGTGGTGCTGCAACAGTGAATGCTGAGTCTGCGATTGAATCTTCTGCGGACGGTAAAATTCGCATCGACAACCGCAACGTGATCGAGGACAGCAAAGGCCGCAAGGTCGTGATGAGCCGGAACATGGAAGTTGTGGTTCTTGATGATGAAGGCCGCGAGCGCGCCAAGCATCGTCTTGCATACGGTTCGCACCTGATGAAAGACGAAGGTGACGATGTTGTTAAGGGTGAAAAACTCGCTGAGTGGGACCCGTACACGGTGCCGATCATCACAGAGCAATCTGGTGTTGTTCGTTTTGTAGACCTGGTTGAAGGTGTTTCCGTTAAGGAAGTTGTCGACGAGGGCACAGGTATCGCATCGAAAGTTGTGATGGACTGGCGTTCAGGTACCAAGGGCACAGACCTTCGTCCGCGCATCACCTTGTGTGATGACAAAGACAATGTGATCGAACTCGCGAACGGTACAGAGGCACGCTACTTCCTGTCCGTGGAAGCCATTCTGTCGGTTGAAGATGGTCGCCACGTATCAGCTGGTGACGTGATCGCGCGTATTCCTCGTGAAGCCGCGAAAACCAAAGACATCACCGGTGGTCTGCCACGGGTTGCGGAACTCTTCGAAGCCCGCCGTCCGAAGGACCACGCCGTCATCGCTGAAATCGATGGAATTGTTGAATTTGGACGCGACTACAAAAACAAGCGTCGTATCTCCATCCGTCCGCGGGACGAAGATGGTGAGCCAGTTGAGTATCTGGTGCCAAAAGGCAAGCACATTGCTGTTCAGGAAGGTGACTTCATCCAACAGGGTGAGTATCTGATCGATGGCAACCCTGCACCGCATGATATTTTGCATGTTTCCGGTGTTGAAGCGCTCGCCAACTATCTGGTGAAAGAAGTTCAGGATGTTTACCGCCTGCAAGGTGTGAAGATCAATGATAAGCACATCGAGGTGATCGTTCGCCAGATGCTGCAGAAAGTTGAGATCACAGCAAGCGGTGACAGCACGATGCTTCTTGGTGAACAGGTTGACCGCGAGGAATTCGAGGAAGCAAATGCGAAGCTCGAGACGGAAGGTCGCTTGCCAGCAAAAGGTCATCCGATTCTGCTTGGTATCACTAAGGCGAGCCTGCAAACGCGTAGCTTTATTTCTGCTGCATCGTTCCAGGAAACAACCCGCGTTCTGACCGAGGCTTCTGTCGCCGGCAAGAAAGACAAACTGGTTGGCCTGAAAGAGAACGTAATCGTGGGTCGTTTGATCCCTGCGGGTACAGGTTCTGTTGTGAACAAACTGCGGCATGAGGCGCACAAGCGCGACGAGATTGCAGCGGCAGCACAGGCGGAAGCTGAAGATCCGATGGCATCTGCCGAAGCCGAATTTGCTGCTGCAACAAGTGGCGACGATACGGCCGGTGAAGGTGCAGAGGCGTAAGGCTTCAAAACAAAATGATAAAATCAAGGGCTGGCCATTGGGCCGGCCCTTTTTATTTAAATTTCGGCCTCAAGCAGGCTCTCAATTCATTCGTTTTTGAACTCTGCTTTGTCTGCGCAATTTTCAAAAGCTTGCCCTTTTTTGTTGGTTATGATCAGCAGCCAAATTCATGGCGATTTTGGCCCATGTCAGTCCGCCAAAAAAAGCGGCGAATTTTCTGTCTCACAACAGAGTCCGATTTTGATTGACGCAGCAGGCATTTCGGTATAGATAGCCCACCTCGCTAGAGCTCAGGTGGTAGTCCAAATCGGCCTAAACGCTGGGGTTTTCTGGCTAAAAAGTACATTGAGAATCGATCCAAATAGCCTGATTGGAGCAAGCTGCTACCGGTTGTGGCTGTTTTTGCTGCATGCAAAACAGGCCTTTTGGAATGATGGTGACAGAGAAAAACGGCTAAAAACCTATAAGGAAATAGAATGCCTACCATTAACCAGCTTGTGCGCAAGCCTCGCAAAAACAAGCCAGTGCACAACAAAGTGCCAGCGCTTGAAGCATGCCCGCAAAAACGCGGCGTATGTACACGTGTATATACAACGACTCCTAAAAAGCCGAACTCGGCGCTTCGTAAAGTTGCGCGGGTACGCCTTTCAAATGGCCACGAAGTGACATCCTACATCCCAGGTGAGGGTCACAACCTGCAGGAACACTCTGTTGTTCTTATCCGCGGTGGTCGTGTGAAAGATTTGCCTGGTGTTCGCTACCACACACTTCGTGGTGTGCTTGATACCCAGGGTGTTGCAGATCGTCGTCAGGGCCGTTCCAAATACGGCACCAAGCGTCCGAAGTAAGATTGAAGAAGGAATTAACGCATGTCTCGTCGTCATAGCGCAGAAAAACGCGATGTCCTGCCTGATCCGAAGTTCGGTGACGTGGTACTGACGAAATTTATGAATAGCCTCATGCTGGACGGTAAAAAGTCCGTTGCTGAGCGCATTGTGTACGGTGCATTCGACAAAATGGAAGAGCGCGTAAAAACCGACGCACTTCCAATTTTCCACGAAGCGCTGGATAACGTGAAGCCTGCTATCGAAGTTCGCTCTCGCCGTGTTGGTGGTGCAACTTACCAGGTGCCAGTTGAGGTTCGCTCTGAGCGTGCTCAGGCGCTGGCCATTCGCTGGCTCATTGCTGCCGCTCGTAACCGCAACGAAACCACAATGGTTGATCGCCTGTCTGGCGAATTGATGGATGCATCAAACAACCGTGGCGCTGCTGTTAAAAAGCGTGAAGACACTCACAAGATGGCGGAAGCTAACAAAGCCTTCTCGCACTATCGCTGGTAAGTATTTAAGTAGGTAACTGGTTCGATGGCACGCAGAACGCCACTAAGCGATTATCGCAACATCGGCATCATGGCTCACATTGATGCGGGTAAAACAACGACTACTGAGCGCGTCCTTTATTATACAGGTCGCAGCCACAAAATCGGTGAAGTTCATGATGGCGGTGCCACTATGGACTGGATGGAGCAAGAGCAGGAGCGGGGCATTACCATTACCTCTGCTGCGACAACTTGTTTCTGGAACGATCACCGCATCAACATCATTGATACTCCAGGTCACGTGGACTTCACGATTGAAGTTGAGCGTAGCTTGCGGGTTCTCGATGGTGCCGTTGCTGTATTCGACTCTGTAGCCGGCGTTGAGCCACAGTCTGAGACAGTGT
This sequence comes from Kordiimonas sp., assembly GCA_963921265.3. Classification (GTDB taxonomy): domain Bacteria; phylum Pseudomonadota; class Alphaproteobacteria; order Sphingomonadales; family Kordiimonadaceae; genus Kordiimonas. Next base: position 836,496 of record OZ001196.2, on the reverse strand, counting down.
GGCGTCAGGCTGACAAGTACGGCGTTCCGCGTATGTGCTTTGTCAACAAGATGGACCGTATGGGCGCAAACTTCGAGCGCTGTGTTGACATGATCAAAGAGCGTCTTGGTGCGCGTGCCCTTGTTATCCAGCTGCCAATCGGTGCTGAAAGCGAGTACGAAGGCCTGATCGACCTTGTGAAGAACAAAGAAGTTCTTTGGAAGGGCGAGGACCTTGGTGCGTCATACGAATATGTAGACATTCGCCCAGAGCTTGCTGATGCCGCTGAAGAAGCGCGCATGGAAATGATCGAAACGGCTGTAGAGGCTGACGAAGACCTGATGGAAAAATACCTCGAAGGTGAAGAGCTCACCGAAGAGGAGCTGAAGTCAGCGATTCGCAAAGGCACCATCGCTGGTGACTTTGTTCCGGTTCTCAATGGTACTGCATTCAAGAACAAGGGCGTTCAGCCGCTTCTTGACGCAGTTGTTGATTTCATGCCTGCACCAACTGACGTTGCTGCGATCAATGGTGTTGACGCGCACGACAACGACAAGGAAATCGTTCGTAAGTCTGATGACGACGAGCCATTCTCAGCTCTCGCGTTCAAGATCATGAACGACCCCTTCGTTGGCTCGCTCACGTTTGCGCGCATTTACTCTGGTGTTCTCGAAACTGGCACGCAGGTCATGAACTCTGTGAAGCAGCGTAAAGAGAAAATCGGTCGTATGCTTGAGATGCACGCGAACAACCGGGAAGACCTCAAAGAAGCCCGCGCCGGTGACATCATCGCTCTTGCTGGCCTGAAGTCTACGACAACTGGTGACACGCTTTGCGCCAACAACAGCCAGGTTATCCTGGAGCGTATGGAATTCCCGGACCCGGTGATTTCTGTTGCTGTTGAGCCAAAGACAAAAGCTGACCAGGAGAAAATGGGTATCGCCCTCAACCGTCTGGCTGCAGAAGACCCAAGCTTCCGCGTTGCCTCTGACGAAGAGAGTGGTCAGACCGTTATCTCTGGCATGGGTGAACTGCACCTCGATATTCTTGTTGATCGCATGAAGCGTGAGTTCAAGGTTGAGTGTACTGTTGGTGCGCCTCAGGTTGCTTACCGTGAGAGCTTCGCCAAAGCTGTTGAAGTTGATTACACGCACAAGAAGCAGTCTGGTGGTTCTGGTCAGTTTGGTCGCGTGAAAATGGTTGTTACCCCTGGTGAGCGTGGCTCTGGCTTTGAGTTCATCGATGAAATCAAGGGCGGTAACATTCCTAAAGAATACATCCCTGGTGTTGAAAAAGGCATTAAGGATATCGCTGAGAGCGGTGCGCTGATTGGTTTCCCAATCATCGACTTCTCAGTGCGTCTTGTTGATGGTGCTTACCACGACGTTGACTCCAGCGTTCTTGCGTTCGAAATCGCAGGTCGCGGTGCAACTCGTCAGGCTGCCGAAGATGCAGGTATCCGACTCCTTGAGCCAGTGATGAAGGTTGAGGTCGTGACCCCAGAAGAGTACATGGGCGACGTGATCGGTGACCTGAACAAACGTCGTGGTCAGATCCAGGGTTCAGAAACCCGCGGTCCGAACACGGTAGTGAATGCAATGGTTCCGCTGGCGAACATGTTTGGTTACGTGAACGAGCTCCGCTCTTTCTCACAAGGCCGGGCAACATTCTCCATGCAGTTTGACCATTACGAAGCGGTTCCGCAGGCAGTTGCTGACGAAGTCAAAGCAAAGCTTGCAGGATAATTTGATAACAAAAAAGCGTTATGGACCCCTTGGCAAACAAGGGCCGATAGAAAGGTTTAAAAATGGCTAAAGAGAAGTTTGAGCGTAATAAGCCGCACTGTAACGTTGGTACGATTGGTCACGTTGACCATGGTAAGACCACGTTGACAGCTGCGATTACAAAAGTTCTGGCGGAAGCGACTGGCGGTGAAGCGGTTGATTTTGCGAACATTGACAAGGCACCTGAGGAGCGTGAGCGTGGCATCACGATTTCGACGGCACACGTTGAGTATGAGACGGAAAACCGTCACTATGCGCACGTTGACTGCCCTGGTCACGCTGACTATGTGAAGAACATGATCACGGGTGCGGCGCAGATGGACGGCGGTATCCTGGTTGTTAACGCAGCGGATGGTCCAATGCCACAAACCCGTGAGCACATTCTGCTTGCGCGTCAGGTTGGTGTACCAGCGCTTGTTGTGTTCATGAACAAAGTTGACCAGGTAGACGACGAAGAGCTGCTTGAGCTTGTTGAAATGGAAATCCGTGAGCTTCTGGACGAGTATGAGTTCCCGGGCGACGATATTCCGATCATTGCTGGTTCAGCGCTTGCAGCGCTTGAAGGCCGCGACGACAACATCGGTAAAGAGAAGATCCTCGAGCTGATGGCTGCTGTTGATGAGTATATCCCACTGCCAGAGCGTGCTGTTGACGGTGCGTTCCTGATGCCAGTTGAGGACGTATTCTCTATCTCTGGTCGTGGTACAGTTGCCACCGGCCGTGTAGAGCGTGGTATCGTGAAAGTTGGTGAAGAAGTTGAGATCGTAGGCATCAAAGACACTACGAAAACAACAATCACTGGTGTTGAGATGTTCCGCAAGCTTCTGGACGAAGGCCAGGCTGGCGACAACATTGGTGCGCTGCTGCGTGGTGTTGCTCGTGACGAGATCGAGCGTGGTCAGGTTCTGGCGCACGTTGGTACAATCACACCGCACACCAAGTTCACTGCAGAGACTTACATCCTCACGAAAGAGGAAGGTGGCCGTCACACGCCATTCTTTGCGAACTATCGTCCACAGTTCTACTTCCGTACAACGGACGTGACGGGCAACGTTGAGCTGCCATCTGGCACTGAAATGGTAATGCCTGGCGATAACGTGAACCTGACTGTTGAGCTCATCGCGCCAATCGCGATGGACGAAGGCCTGCGCTTCGCGATCCGCGAAGGTGGTCGCACAGTTGGTGCCGGCGTCGTTGCCAAAATCATCGAATAGGACAAACAGGCGCTGGGGCAGGTCTCCGGCGCCGCTTTTTAAGGTGTAAAATCAATGGAAGCGCAAAATATTCGCATCCGCCTGAAGGCTTTCGACCACCGCGTGCTTGACCAAGCAACTGGTGAGATTGCCAATACGGCAAAGCGTACGGGCGCTCTGGTTCGCGGTCCAATTCCGATGCCAACCAGAATTGAGAAATTCACGGTTCTTAGAAGCCCACACGTGAACAAAAAATCTCGCGAGCAGTTCGAAATGCGTACGCACAAGCGTCTGCTCGATATCGTTGACCCAACCCCGCAAACAGTGGACGCGCTGATGAAGCTCGACCTGTCTGCTGGTGTTGACGTTGAAATCAAACTGCAAGGATAAGTCCGATGCGTACTGGTTTGATTGCAAAAAAACTTGGCATGACGCGCGTCTTTAACGAGCGCGGTCATCACGTGCCAGTAACGGTTCTGCAGCTCGAGGGCTGTCAGGTTGTTGCTCAGCGCACGACTGAAAAAGATGGTTATACGGCACTGCAACTTGGTTCCGGTAACCGCAAGGTTAAAAATGTATCCAAAGCCCAGCGCGGCCACTTTGCGAAAGCGGAAGTTGAGCCAAAGGCTAAGTTGGCTGAATTCCGCGTGAGCGAAGAAGCTCTTGTGGAAGTGGGTGCAGAACTGACAGCACACCACTTTATTGCTGGCCAGCACGTTGACGTTGTTGGCACTTCAAAGGGTAAAGGTTTTGCTGGTGCGATGAAGCGCCACAACTTTGGTGGTCTTCGCGCGTCACACGGCGTGTCTATCTCTCACCGTTCACACGGTTCTACGGGTCAGTGTCAAGACCCTGGCCGCGTATTCAAAGGTAAGAAGATGGCTGGTCACATGGGTGATGCTCGCGCGACAGTTCAAAACCTTGAAATCGTCGAAACTCGCGCCGATGAGGGTCTGATCCTCGTAAAAGGTGGTCTTCCTGGCTCAAAAGAGGGTTGGGTACTGGTTTCTGACGCGGTGAAAAAAGCGCTCCCTGCGGATGCGCCAATGCCAGCGGCTTTCCGTGCTCCTGCAGTTGAAGAGGCTCCTGCTGAAGAAGCAGCGCCTGTAGAAGCTGAGGCAGCACCTGCAGAGGAAGCAGCGGCTGAAGGAAACGAGGAATAAGTCATGAAGACGGATGTCCTTACATTAGACGCCAAGAAAGCCGGCAACATCGATCTCGATGAGGCGATCTTTGGTGTATCAGCGCGCGCAGACATTCTGCACCGCGTTGTAAACTGGCAGCTGGCCAAGCGCCGTGCTGGCACGCATGCGGTTAAGTTCCGCTCTGATATTGCGCGCACAGGTGCTCGTTTTGGTCGCCAAAAAGGTGGCGGTACAGCACGTCACGGTTCACGTCGCTCTAACATCTTTGTTGGCGGTGGCCGCGCGTTTGGCCCGATCCCTCGCGATCATGGCTTCAGCCTGCCTAAGAAGGTTCGCAAACTTGGCCTGAAGAGTGCTCTCTCTGCCAAGCAAGCTGACGGTAAACTCATTGTTGTTGAGACTGCAGAGCTTAAAGACGGCAAAACCAAAGAACTCCAAGCGAAGCTTGAGAAACTTGGTGTGTCAAACGCTCTCTTCGTTGACGGTACGGAAGTGAATGCAAACTTCCTGCGTGCAGCTCAGAACATCCCTAACGTTGACGTGCTGCCAAGCCAGGGCGCAAACGTGTACGACATTCTGCGTCGTGACACGCTGGTGCTGACAAAAGCAGCCGTTGAGAATCTCGGGGAGAGGCTCAAATGACAAACAACGTAAAACATTACGACGTTATCAAGAGCCCTGTGATCACCGAGAAGGCGACCATGGGTTCAGAGAACAACCAAGTGACTTTCAAGGTTGCGATTGATGCTAGCAAGCCTGAAATCAAGGCTGCTGTTGAAGCGCTCTTTGACGTGAAGGTCACTAAAGTCAACACGCTGCGCCAAGAAGGCAAGGTTAAGCGTTTCCGTGGTGTTACCGGCAAACGGGCCGAGTACAAAAAAGCCATGGTTACCCTTGCTGAAGGTAACAGCATTGATGTGACGACGGGAGTTTAACCGATGGCATTGAAGCAATATAAACCGGTTACTCCATCTCAGCGTGGTCTGGTTCTTGTTGACCGTGAAGGTCTGCACAAGGGCAAGCCTGTTAAAGCGCTGACTGAAGGTTTGACCAAATCCGGTGGCCGCAACAACACGGGCCGCATCACTGCTCGCCGCATTGGTGGTGGTCACAAGCGTACCTACCGGAAAATCGACTTTAAGCGTAGCAAATGGAACGTACCTGCAACGGTTGAGCGTCTCGAGTATGACCCGAACCGGACAGCGTTCATCGCGCTTATCAAATACGAAGACGGTGAGCTTGCGTACATCCTGGCGCCTCAGCGGCTTGCTCCTGGCGATACTGTAATCGCTGCCGAGAAAGCTGACGTGAAGCCTGGTAACGTAATGCCACTTTCCAACATGCCTGTTGGTACCATCATCCACAATGTGGAGATGAAAGCAGGCAAGGGCGGTCAGATCGCTCGTTCAGCTGGCACATACGCTCAGTTGATCGGTCGTGACCGTGGTTACGCACAGCTGCGCCTGAGTTCAGGTGAAGTTCGCATCGTTCGCGGTGAGTGTGTAGCAACTGTTGGCGCCGTCTCTAACCCAGACAACCAAAACATCAAGCTCGCTAAAGCGGGTCGGAACCGCTGGTTGGGTAAACGTCCATCTGTTCGTGGTGTAGCCATGAACCCGGTGGATCACCCACACGGTGGTGGTGAAGGTCGGACCTCTGGTGGTCGTCACCCAGTGACGCCATGGGGCAAGCCGACTAAAGGTAAGCGTACTCGCTCTAATAAAGCGACTGACAAGCTTATCATCCGGTCGCGCCACGAGCGCAAGAAACGTTAAGGAGTCCCGAATATGGCACGCTCTGTATGGAAAGGCCCTTTCGTTGACATGCATCTTCTCAAGAAGGTGGAAGCAGCTCAAGAAAGTGGCAAAGCAAGCAATGTGATCCAGACCTGGTCTCGCCGGTCGACGATCCTTCCTGATTTTGTTGGCATTACATTCAATGTCTACAACGGTCAGAAATTCATCCCTGTGTATGTGACTGAAGATATGGTTGGTCACAAGCTTGGTGAATTTTCTCCAACGCGGACCTACTACGGCCACGCTGCGGATAAGAAAGCGAAGAGGAAGTAACCGTGGGTAAGCAATCAGCAAAACGCCGTTTGGCGGATAATGAAGCTGTTGCAACCGCAACTATGCTTCGTGGCTCGCCCCAGAAACTGAATCTGGTGGCAGCTTCAATCCGCGGCATGAAAGTGGAAAAAGCTCTGAACTCTCTGAGCTTCAACCGCCGTCGTAGCGCCGTTGATGTGAAATCTGTTCTCGAAAGCGCAATCGCGAATGCCGAGAACAACCATAACCTTGATGTGGACAGCCTCGTTGTTGCTGAAGCCACCGTGGGTAAAGCACTGACCATGAAACGGTTCCGTGCCCGCGCCCGTGGTCGTGTTGGCAAGATCGTTAAGCCGTTCAGTCGTCTGCGCATTGTTGTGCGTGAAGTAGAGGAGACTGCATAATGGGTCAGAAAGTAAGCCCAGTAGGTCTGCGCCTTGGTGTTAACCGCACCTGGGACTCGCGCTGGTATGCCGAAGGCGATGATTACGGCAGCCTGTTGCACGAAGACCTGAGAATCCGTGAGTTCATCGAAAAAGAACTGTCACAAGCTGGCATTTCTAAGGTGGTGATCGAACGCCCAGCGAAAAAATGCCGCGTGACGATCTATTCAGCTCGTCCAGGTGTGATCATTGGTAAAAAAGGCGCCGACATTGAGAAGCTACGCCGCAAAATGGCCGGCTTCACCGACGCTGAAGTGAGCCTCAACATTGTTGAAGTTCGCAAGCCAGAGATTGATGCCAAGCTTATCGCTGATGGTATTGCACAGCAGCTTGAGCGCCGTGTGGCTTTCCGCCGCGCAATGAAGCGTTCAGTTCAAAGCGCTATGCGCCTTGGTGCTGGTGGTATCCGTGTGAACTGTGCTGGCCGTCTTGGCGGTGCAGAGATCGCTCGGACCGAATGGTACCGCGAAGGCCGTGTGCCGCTTCATACGCTGCGCGCCGACATTGACTATGGCACTTCTGAAGCACTGACTGCCTACGGCATCTCAGGCATCAAAGTGTGGGTCTATAAAGGCGACATCATGGAACACGATCCAATGGCTCATGAGCGCCGTGCGAACGAAGCTCAAAGTCAGGGTGGTCCATCCCGCCGCTAGGCCGGATGGGATAGTCGAAGGAAGCACAGACAATGTTGCAACCGAAACGTACAAAGTTCCGCAAAGCGCATAAAGGCCGCATTAAAGGCCAGGCAAAAGGCGGAACGGATTTGAACTTTGGCCAGTTCGGGTTGAAAGCAACCCAGCCTGGTCGTGTAACAGCTCGCCAAATTGAGGCAGCTCGTCGTGCCATGAACCGTCACATGAAACGGTCTGGTAAAGTCTGGATCCGCATCTTTCCGGATGTGCCAGTAACGGCGAAGCCTACCGAAGTTCGGATGGGTAAAGGTAAGGGCTCTGTTGATCGTTGGGTGGCTAAGGTTAAGCCTGGTCGCGTGATGTTTGAAATCGACGGTGTCTCTGAAGAAATCGCGCGCGGTGCGTTTGAGCGGGCAGCTGCAAAGCTGTCAGTTGCAAGCCGTATCGTAGAGCGCATGCACTAAGCGGAGAAGAGTAATGAAGGCATCTGATCTTCGTGCCAAGTCGCAAGACGAGCTCCGTGATGAGCTTGTCAGCCTGAAGAAAGAGCAGTTCAACCTGCGCTTTCAGGCAGCGTCTGGCCAATTGGAAAACACAGCACGGGTCAAGCAGGTGCGTCGCGATGTAGCGCGCATTCAGACGATCCTTGCTGAGCAAGCAGAGGCGTAAGGAGAAACTCATGCCAAAGCGTATTCTGCAAGGTGTGGTCGTTAGCGACAAAGGTGCAAACACCGTTGTTGTGAAAGTAGAACTTCGTATCAAGCATCCTTTGCTTGACAAAATTATTCGACGCTCTAAGAAGTACCACGCTCACGATGAGAGCAATGAAATTCAGGTTGGCGATACTGTTCGTATTGAAGAGTGCCGTCCTATCTCGAAACTGAAGACTTGGCGCGTAGTTGCTGGTGAGGCGTAGGCCTCACCTAAGACTTTGCGTCGGTTTTTTTAATTGAAGAAAAGGGTGTAACCCATGATTCAAATGCAAACCAACCTCGATGTGGCCGATAACTCCGGGGCCAAGAGGGTGCAGTGCATAAAGGTCCTTGGTGGATCTAAAAGAAAGACAGCCGGGGTAGGCGACATCATTGTCGTCTCAGTCAAGGAAGCGATCCCACGGGGCCGCGTGAAAAAAGGTGACGTGCACCGCGCCGTCATCGTGCGTACAGCCAAAGAAGTTCGCCGTAACGATGGCACTGCCATTCGTTTCGACAACAACGCAGCTGTACTTGTGAACAAAAACCACGAGCCAATCGGCACCCGTATTTTCGGCCCGGTTGTTCGTGAACTGCGTGCGAAGAAGCATATGAAAATCATCTCGCTTGCACCGGAGGTACTCTAATGGCCGCTAAATTGAAAAAAGGCGATAAGGTCGTTGTGGTTGCCGGTAAAGACAAAGGCAAGCGCGGCGAAATTCTTTCAGTTCTGCCAAGCGAAGGTCGCGCAATTGTACAGGGTGTAAACCTTGTTAAGCGGCACCAACGCCCAACGCAGACGAGCGCGGGTGGTATCAACACCAAGGAAGCTCCGATCCAGCTCTCCAATCTGATGATTGAAGACCCCAAGGACGGCGCACCGTCTCGCGTAGGTTTCAAAGTCGAGGACGGCAAAAAAGTTCGTTTTGCCAAAAAGTCCGGAGAGGTGATCAATGGCTGATAAAACTATGCCACGCCTTCGTACGAAGTATGAAGATAGCGTCCGCGCGTCTCTTCAGGAGAAGTTCGGCTACAATAACCCAATGCAGGTTCCAAAACTGGACAAGATCGTGATCAACATGGGTGTTGGTCGTGAGGGTGTTCAGGACAAGAAAAAGGTGACTAAAGCGGCTTCCGAAATCGAAGCAATCGCTGGTCAGAAGCCGGTAATCACAAAAGCGCGTAAGTCTATTGCAGGCTTCAAGTTGCGTGAAGGCATGCCGATTGGTGCGAAAGTAACTCTTCGCTCTGAGCGCATGTACGAGTTTCTGGATCGCCTGATCACCATCGCCATGCCACGTATCCGTGACTTTCAGGGTGTTAACCCGAAGTCGTTCGACGGTAACGGCAACTATGCGATGGGTGTTAAGGAACAGCTCATTTTCCCTGAGATCAGCTACGACAACGTAGATCAGGTTCGGGGTATGGACATCATTATCTGCACCACGGCAAAGACCGACGATGAAGCTCGTGAGCTTCTCCGCGGTTTTGATATGCCGTTCAAAGCGTAGCAGGAGGGTTTATTATGGCTAAGAAGAGCGCCATTCATAAAAACAAGCGTCGTGAGAAAATTGTCGCTAAGTATGCTGCAAAGCGTGCTGCATTGAAGGCAAAAGTATACGACAAGAGCTTGTCTGAAGACGAGCGTTGGCTCGCTGCATTGCAGCTTGCTGCGCTGCCACGTGACGGTGCAGAGACTCGCCTTCGCAATCGTTGCGAAGTGACTGGTCGTCCGCGCGGTTACTACCGTAAATTCAAGATGTCTCGTATCGCGCTGCGTGAGCTCGGCTCTGCAGCAAAAGTACCTGGCCTTGTTAAATCAAGTTGGTAAAGGGGAAAGCTCATGTCGATGACAGATCCTATCGCAGATATGCTGACCCGTATTCGCAACGGCCTGATGGCAGGAAAATCCGTTGTAACGTCGCCAGCATCTAAAACACGTCAGCGCATCCTCGATGTGCTGGAACGTGAAGGTTACATTCGCGGCTATTCGCGCACTGAAGGTGAAGCAAATAAAGCTGAGCTTTCAATTGAACTGAAATACATGGAAGGTGAGCCTGTAATTCGCACGATCAGTCGTGTGTCTAAGCCTGGTCGCCGCGTCTATAGTTCAGTTCGCGATCTCCCGCGTGTTCACAACGGCCTTGGAATTTCGATCGTTTCCACACCGAAAGGTGTTCTCTCTGACGCTGAAGCGCGTGAGAACAATGTGGGCGGCGAAGTTCTCTGCACCGTATTCTAAGGAAGGGTAACGAGATGTCCCGTATCGGTAAAAAGCCTGTGGCTATCCCGGCTGGCGTGACCGTTGCTCTTGACGGTACCGACCTGTCGGTAAAAGGCCCTAAAGGCGAACTGTCAATGTCGTTTGTTCCTGAGGTGACTGTGTCACACGAGGACGACAAAATTACAGTTCTGCCTGTAGGTGAAACAAAGCGTGCCCGCTCTATGTGGGGAATGCAGCGTTCCATGGTCAGCAACCTCATCGAAGGCGTAACCGCTGGTTACTCCAAGAAGCTTGGTCTTCAGGGTGTTGGTTACCGGGCGCAGATGAAAGGCTCTAGCCTGAACCTGCAGCTTGGTTTCAGCCATGACGTAAATTTCCCTGTGCCTGAAGGCATTAAGATCGAAACGCCTGATCAGACCACGATCATTGTATCTGGCATCAACAAGCAACTTGTTGGTGAGACAGCTGCAAAGATCCGTGAGTACCGGAAACCAGAGCCATACAAAGGCAAGGGTATCCGCTATGACGGCGAGTATGTGTTCCGTAAGGAAGGCAAGAAGAAGTAATAGGTGGCACCCATGGCAAAAGCTATTAACAATTTTGATCGGCGCCGCCAGCGTAACCGGAACCAGCTTCATAAAGTTGGCAACGGGCGGCCGCGTCTTTCTGTCCATCGGACAAACCAGCATATTTATGCGCAGGTTATCGACGACGTGAAGGGTGCCACTTTGGCAGCTGCTTCAACGCTCGACGCTGATCTCAAATCAGGTGCAACATCAAACATTGATGCAGCATCTAAAGTCGGAAAACTGATTGCCGAGCGGGCCAAAGCCGCGGGCGTTGAGACAGTTGTGTTTGACCGCGGTGGTTTCTTGTACCACGGCCGTGTCAAAGCACTCGCTGAAGCAGCGCGCGATGGCGGCCTGAGCTTCTAGGCTTGGTATAAGGAAAAGGATGTCCCATGGCACGCCCAGAACGCAATCGTGAAGAAAGTGAACTGATTGAAAAGCTTGTCCACATCAACCGTGTGGCCAAGGTGGTAAAAGGTGGTCGTCGGTTTGGTTTCGCAGCCCTTGTGGTTGTTGGTGACCAACGCGGTCGTGTAGGTTTCGGTAACGGTAAAGCCCGTGAAGTTCCTGAAGCGATCCGCAAAGCAACCGAAGCTGCTAAGAAAAACATGATCCGTGTACCGCTCAAGGAAGGCCGTACGCTGCACCATGATATCCGGGGCCGTCACGGCGCTGGTAAGGTGCTGCTGCGTACATCTGTTCCCGGTACTGGTATCATCGCAGGTGGTCCAATGCGTACAGTGTTTGAAGCACTCGGCGTACAGGACGTTGTGACCAAGTCTCAGGGGTCTTCAAACCCTTACAACATGGTTCGTGCAACGTTTAATGCGCTTGGTCTTCAGAACTCTCCTCGCATGGTTGCAGCCAAGCGCGGCAAAAAAGTTGCTGACATTGTTGCCCGTCGCGGTGACGTGAAGGCAGCCAATGCTGACGCAGACGCTGTCGAAACTGCAGAAGCGGAGTAATGACCGATGGCTGCTAAGAAAAAGACAGTAAAAGTAACCCAGATCGGTAGCCCGATCCGTCGCCGTGAAGACCAGCGCCAGACGCTTGTTGGCCTGGGTCTGAACAAAATGCACAAAACGCGTGAGCTTGAAGACACGCCTGCAGTGCGCGGCATGATCAACAAGGTGCACCACCTGGTGCGCGTTGAAGACTAAGCCGGCGTTTGGAGAATTGTGATGAAACTCAATCAACTCAATGATAACGCCGGTGCTCGCAAATCTGCGATGCGTGTTGGCCGCGGTATCGGTTCTGGTAAGGGTAAAACCGCCGGTTCCGGTCACAAGGGTCAAAAAGCGCGCTCCGGTGTAGCTATTAATGGCTTTGAGGGTGGCCAAATGCCACTTTATCAACGCCTGCCTAAGCGTGGTTTCAATAGCCGCAACAAAAAGGATTTCCAGCTTCTCAACATTGGTCGCCTTCAAAAGGCAATTGATGCTGGTAAACTGGATGCCAAGTCCCCAATTACTGTTGATACACTTGTGGAAGCGGGTGTTGTTGGCAAGGTTGTGGACGGTGTGCGTCTGCTTGCGAAGGGTGAACTGAAAGCCAAAGTCGAAATCACAGTAACGGGTGCGTCCGAAGGCGCAGTCAAAGCTGTTGAAGCGGCTGGTGGTAAAGTCACCGTTGCATAACCAACTGCTAAGCCGAGATATATCTTAAGGGCTGGAGACCGCATTTTATGGCATCTGCTGCAGAACAACTTGCGTCAAACATCAGCTGGTCCTCCTTTGCGAAGGCGGACGAGCTGAAAAAGCGAATTTTATTCGCACTTGGCGCACTGATCGTTTTCCGTCTGTGTAGCTATATCCCAATTCCCGGGATTGACGCCGCAGCCGTGGAACGCATGTTTGCTAACCTTCAGGGTGGATTTGTTGACATTGTTAACACCTTCTCTGGCGGTGCTTTGCAGCGGACGTCCATCATCATGCTCGGGATCATGCCTTATATCTCGGCTTCGATTATCATGCAGCTTCTCACCACAATGAATTCCACGCTTGCGCAGTGGAAAAAAGAGGGTGAGCAGGGCCGCAAGAAAATCAACCAATACACGCGCTATGGCACAGTGGTGCTGACTGTGGTTCAAGGCTGGGCAATTGCCGCCGGCCTTGAAAGTCAGCCTGGTGTTGTAGTGGATCCGGGGCTTTTCTTCCGTTTTACGGCGGTTATTACGCTCCTTGGCGGCACCATGTTCCTGATGTGGCTTGGTGAGCAAATCACCCAGCGCGGCATTGGTAATGGTATCTCGCTCATTATTTTTGCTGGTATTGTTGCTGAACTGCCGGGTGTTCTCGCTCAGGCGTTTGAGCTCAGCCGTACTGGCCAGCTGAACTTTCCTGTGTTGCTTGCGCTTCTTGCTGGAGCCGCAGCCCTGATTTGGTTCATCGTATTTTGCGAACGCGCTCAGCGCCGTGTTGTAATCCAGTATCCAAAGCGCCAGCAGGGCAACCGTGTATTCCAGGGCGACAAGTCGCACTTGCCTCTGAAACTTAATGTTGCAGGCGTTATCCCACCAATTTTTGCAAGCTCGCTTCTGCTGATGCCACTGACTGTGGCTGGCATGTCTGCGCAGGGTGGTAACGAACTCCTCGGGACAGTTACTGCGATTTTGGCACCGGGCCAGCCAGTGTACATCGCGCTTTATATCGCACTCATTGTATTTTTCTGCTTCTTCTACACGGCTATTCAGTTTAACCCTGAAGACACTGCCGACAATTTGAAGAAGAACGGCGGTTTTGTGCCAGGCATTCGCCCGGGCAAACGCACCGCTGAATACCTCGATTATGTTCTGACGCGCCTAACGGTAATCGGCTCGGCTTATCTGTCTGTTGTGTGTGCAATCCCGGAATTCATCATCAGCGCCTCTGCGATCCCATTCTATCTGGGTGGAACTAGCCTGCTGATTGTCGTGAATGTGACCATGGACACCGTGAGCCAGATCCATTCGCATCTGATGGCACAGCAATATGAGGGCTTGCTCAAAAAAGCCCGCCTTAAGGGGGGACGAAACCGATGATCATCATTTTGTTTGGCCCTCCCGGTGCCGGTAAAGGCACGCAGGCTCAGCGCATTGAGAAGAAGCACGGCCTTGTGCAGCTTTCCACAGGTGACATGCTGCGCGCAGCGGTAGCCGCAAAAACACATTACGGTCAAAAGGCCGAGGAAAAAATGAAAGCTGGGCAGCTGGTTTCCGACGATATCGTGATCGGGATTATCGCTGACCGCATCAAAGAAGATGATTGTAAAAATGGCTTCATTCTTGATGGCTTCCCGCGCAATGTGGCGCAGGCGAAAGCGCTTGATGTGATGCTGACTGAAGAAGGCGTAAAGCTTGACGCTGTTGTCCAGATGAAAGTGGATGACGAAGCGCTTGTCGACCGTATCTCTGGCCGCTATACATGCGCCAACTGCAACGAAGGTTACCATGATACCAACCTTAAGCCGAAGGTTGAAGGCGTGTGTGACGTATGCGGTGGCACTGAATTTAAGCGCCGGGCGGACGACAACGCGGAGACCGTTGGCAAGCGCCTGGAAGAATATTACGCACAGACGGCACCGGTGTTGCCGTACTATGCGGAAAAAGGAATTTTGCAGCAGGTTGATGGCATGGCAGCCATTGATGACGTGACTGCACAAATAAACGCGGTTTTGGCTGCGTAAAAAACTGTCACAGGACGGTTGACGTACCGGGGTTTATTCATATACTCCCCGGCTTCAACACGTCTTGCGGCTTTATAGTACTTGAACGTGAATAGTTTTGATCAGGAGAATGGTCGTGGCGCGTATTGCAGGCGTTAACATTCCGACCAACAAGCGAGTGGAAATCGCTCTGACTTATATCCATGGCATCGGCCGTACGGCTGCCACGGACATTTGTGAGAAGCTCAACTTTCCACGTGAGCGTCGTGTGGCGGAATTGACGGATGCTGAAGTTATTCAGATCCGCGAAATGATTGATAATGACTATGTGGTTGAGGGTGACCTTCGCCGCGAAGTCGCAATGAACATCAAACGGTTGATGGACCTTAAGACTTACCGTGGTCTCCGTCACCGTGCGAAACTACCAACCCGGGGTCAGCGTACGAGCACAAATGCTCGGACTCGTAAGGGTAAAGCGATTCCGATCGCAGGTAAGAAGAAGTAAACATAGGGTAACGCTGTTTAGGGCTCCCCCGTAAATTAGGGTCTGATAGAGATGGCTACAAAAGACACAGGACGCGTAAAGCGCCGTGAGCGGAAAAACATCACCAATGGTGTTGCTCACGTAAACGCGTCATTCAACAATACAATGATCACCATTACAGATGTGCAGGGTAACGCAATCTCCTGGTCATCTGCTGGCATGATGGGTTTTAAAGGTTCTCGTAAGTCCACGCCTTACGCTGCACAGGTTGCTGCGGAAGACGCTGGTAAAAAAGCGCAGGACCACGGCATGAAATCACTGGAAGTGGAAGTTAAAGGTCCGGGTGCAGGCCGCGAGAGCGCGCTGCGTGCTCTGCAGGCGATTGGTTTTACCATCACCTCGATCCGCGACGTGACACCTATTCCGCACAATGGTTGCCGTCCACCCAAACGCCGCCGCGTATAACGCACTGACGTAATTGGATAGTATCAGAGTATTGGCACGAATCCCTTGGCAGTCTTCATTTTCAAGCTGTCATTCAATATGAGGGTTACACTGTGATCCAGAAAAACTGGCAAGAACTTATTAAACCAAATGGCTTGACGATCGAACCGGGTGCAGACCCACTTCGCAAAGCCAAACTCGTTGTAGAGCCGCTTGAGCGTGGCTATGGCATGACACTCGGCAACGGCTTGCGCCGTGTGCTTTTGTCGTCGCTTCAGGGCGGTGCTGTAACCAGCATTCAAGTTGAAGGTGTTCTTCACGAGTTCTCAAGCGTTCCTGGCGTACGTGAAGACGTGACGGACATGGTCCTGAACATCAAGCAGCTGCCTGTAGGCGTGACGTCTGATGGCACCAAGCGCCTGCACCTGACGGCCACTGGCCCTGGTGAGGTGAAAGCCAGCCAGATTAGCGAAGTTGCTGATGTTGATATTCTCGACAAGGACCTGGTTCTGTGTCACCTCGACGAAGGCGCGACGCTGAACATGGAATTGATGGTTGCATCAGGCAAAGGCTATGTGCCTGCTGAGCACAATCGTCCGGAAGATGCGCCAATCGGCCTTATTCCTGTTGATGCGCTCTACAGCCCAGTCAAGAAAGTTTCCTACAAAGTTGAGAACACCCGTGAAGGCCAGGTTCTTGACTATGACAAGCTGACTATGGAAATCGAAACGGACGGTACAGTTACACCTGAAGATGCCATCGCTTTCGCAGCGCGCATTCTGCAGGACCAGCTTTCTGTATTTGTAAACTTCGACGAGCCAGAAGAAGCTGCGAAGCCAGAAGAAGACGAAGAACCAGCGTTCAACCGTCAGCTTCTGCGCAAAGTCGACGAACTGGAGCTTTCTGTTCGTTCTGCAAACTGCCTGAAAAACGACAATATTGTTTACATCGGCGACCTGGTGCAGAAAACCGAAGCAGAGATGCTGCGCACGCCGAACTTTGGCCGCAAGTCACTGAACGAGATCAAGGAAGTTCTGTCTACCATGGGCCTGCGCCTTGGTATGGAACTGCCAGCTTGGCCGCCTGAGAATATCGAAGAGCTCGCCAAGAAACTTGAGCAAGAATACTAAAACCGGAAAGCCCTTCAGATGAGGGGCTTTCTCTCATAAACCTCCCGCATGTTTAAGCGGGCCACCTACCGGTACTAGGCGACATTTCGCCCAAGGCCGGATAGGCAATCAGGAGTAAAAACCATGCGTCACAGAAAAGCTGGCCGCAAACTTAATCGTACCGCGTCGCACCGCAAGGCGATGTTCATGAACCTGTCACAGGCTCTTTTGAAGCACGAGCAAATCGTAACCACGCTTCCAAAAGCCAAAGACCTTGCGCCGATCGTTGAGAAACTGATCACGCTTGGCAAAAAAGGCGGCCTCGCAAATCGTCGTTTGGCGGTTGCTCGCCTTCAGAACGAAGACCTGGTTCGCAAAGTATTTGACGACCTCGCTGAGCGCTACAAAGAGCGCACTGGCGGTTATACGCGCGTGCTCAAAGCAGGTTACCGTCACGGCGATAACGCGCCAATGGCTGTTATTGAGCTTGTCGACCGCGACGAAGACGCGAAAGGCCAGGACAGCGGCCCAACCGCTGAAGTGGACTTCGGCGAAGACGAAGAATAAGTTGCGATCACGCACTGACTTCAAAAGGCGGCTCATCGAGCCGCCTTTTTTGTTTTGGGAATTACGGTGACTGACGATCTGCCAATAAAAAAGCGCAAGCAACTATATAGTGACCCATTCTTGAAGGTCGCTGAACAGACTTTTGAGCACGAAGGTGATGAGTATCGCTATTTTGTTAAAGAAGAGCCTGAGTTTGCAGTAGTTGGAGCTGTAACAGATGATAATCAAATCATCATGGTTCGGCAGTTCCGGCCAGGGCCCAAGCGCTTTTTGACTGATATGCCCGGCGGCATGGTGGAAAAGGGCGATAGCCCCATGGAAACAGCTCGCAAGGAACTTCTAGAAGAAACAGGTTACGCTGCTGAGCGCATTGAGTTTGTCACCTGTACGTACCCCATGGCTTACACGACAGCTAAAAAGCATATCTTTTTGGCATTTGGGTGCAAGAAAGTGGGCGTGCATGAAGACGAACCCAACACGATCGCCGAGCCTGTTCTAATGTCCTTTTCTGAATTTGCTAAATTGGTGGCCCAGCAGCGTGTGCTGGATCTGGATGCCATGTTAGTGCTTGCAAGGCATCTCGACATACCCATTAAGTTTTCTGCGCTTGAAGGGGCTTAAATCGACCTGATCTTGTACCTAAAACGGCACCATGTTACTGTTTTGGATGAGTGCCAAAAACTACCTACTGTTCATTCTATCTTTGGTTTTCCTTGTGCAACCAGGCATACGGGCACAAGCACCTGAGCTCGTTTTATTGACGGAGCATAATCCCCCGGCTGCGTATCTTGACGAAAGTACAGGACGTATCTCTGGATTGGCTGTTGAGGTTGTGGAAGAACTGCTTGGAAAAACTGGCATCCGTTATTCGATGTCCTTGTTGCCGTGGAACCGGGCATATCGACGTGCGAATACAGAGCCTAATGTCTGTGTGTTTCCTGCCAATGTTACACCTGAGCGGCAAGATATATTCAAGTGGGTGCGCCCGATACTCACTGGTGGCTGGGCAATTTTTCAGACCCCGGATAGTGAACTGGTGCTGAATGATCTCGCGGATCTAAAAAAACACTCAGTGATTGGCAAGTTGGATAGCACCGCGACTGAAATCCTTGAAAAAGAACTGGGGGAGCCAATCGCACGTGCGGTTGACGACGTTGCTGCCGCAAAACTTTTGTTCGGTGGGCGCGTTGATTTCTGGTTGTCAGGTCGCACTAGCGTAATAGACGCTGTTCGGGCTGCTGAGGTGCCCATGCCGAAAATTGCGCTTGATTGGAGGCCCGCGGAGCTGGGGGTGGCTTGTCACCCGGACACCGCACCAGAGCTTCTGGAAGCGCTTCAAACGGCGAACACTCAACGGCTCAGGCAAATTAGTAGCGCGCCCTAACGCATTATCCATCAAATTGCCGCAATTATATCGCGACTAGTCGTATGGCGGGTTGCGCATTGAGCATCGCTTCGCCATATAGGGTGCAGAGTTTTGACGAGGAGACATCGCACATGAAATTGCTTCGAATAGTATCAGTGATCGCAGCATTTACTGGCTTGTTCTCATTGCCTTCCCATGCGCAAGAGCGTGTACTGCCGCAGTCCGCAGAACAAGTGAAGCTTTCGTATGCGCCGCTTGTCTCCGATAGCGCCCCCGCAGTTGTGAATATTTACACGCGGCAGGTTGTGCGTGCGCGCCGCTCGTCAATGTTTGATGATCCTTTGTTTAAGCGCTTTTTTGGCGACCAGTTCAGCTTTGGTATGCCTGAAGAGCGTGTACGTGGTTCGCTTGGTTCTGGTGTGATTGTGCGCCCGGATGGCATCATCGTCACGAATCATCATGTGATTGAAAGTGCAGACGAAGTAACAGTTGTGCTCGCCGACCGCCGCGAATTTGACGCGGAAGTGGTGCTTGCGGATCCACGCACGGACCTTGCAATTCTGCAAATCGATTCTGGCAGTGAGCCACTACCTACACTTAACCTGGGCGATAGTGACGAAGTACTGGTGGGTGACATCGTGCTTGCGATCGGCAATCCATTTGGCATTGGCCAAACGGTAACAAGCGGCATTGTGTCTGCAACAGCCCGCACCCAGCAGGGTATCTCGGACTTCGGTTTCTTCATTCAAACTGACGCCGCTGTAAACCCTGGCAACTCGGGCGGTGCCTTGATTGGCATCGACGGCGAGTTGCTCGGCATTAATACGGCAATTTACAGTCGCACGGGCGCCTCCAACGGCATCGGCTTTGCAGTTCCTGCCAACATGGTTAAGTCCGTGCTGCGTGCCGCTCTTAACGAGGGAGAGCTTGTCCGCGCTTGGCTTGGACTGCGCGGCCAGTCGGTTACCAACGATCTGGCGGCAGGCCTTGGCCTCGACCGCGCCGGTGGTGTGCTGATTGACGAAGTATACCCCGGCGGGCCCGCATCTGCAGCAGGCTTAAACCCGGGCGACGTGATTATGGCGATCGACGGAAAAGAAATCATTGATGAGCCTGCGCTTAATTTCCGCATTGCGACCAAGCAAGAGGGCGATGATGTGCCGCTGGCGGTGCTGACCGATGGCTTTATCCAGGAACGTCGTGTCGCACTTGCATTGCCACCGGAAGACCCGCCACGGAATGTGTCCAAACTGGACGGCCGTCATCCATTCCAGGGGGTGACGGTTGGCAATATGTCGCCGCGCTTCAATGAAGAACTGCAGATCAATACCTTCCGCAAGGGAGTTATTGTTCTGGAAGTAGAGCGTCGCTCACCATCCGCACGCTATCAGTTCCTTATTCCAGGTGATGTGGTGCTTGCGATCAACGGCATCTCGGTAGAATATGTCGATGACCTGAATAACGCTATCGACGAGGAAGCAGAGCGTTTTGTCTATCAAGTACAACGCCGCGGCCGGGTACAGGAATGTACCGTGGTGCCAAACCGCTCTTTCAGGTGCAATACTATTCGGTAAAATGCCATGAGCGACCTGTTCGCGAATGCGACAAATGATCAAAATAGCCTGAGGCCTTTGGCGGACCGGCTTCGTCCCGCCACGATTGATGCTGTTGTTGGGCAGGATCATTTGCTGGGGGCCGACGGCCCACTTGGGCGCATGATTGCCGGTGGCAAGCTATCGAGCCTCATACTATGGGGACCGCCAGGTACCGGCAAAACCACCATTGCACGCTTGCTTGCAAATCACGCCGAGTTGTCGTTTGAGCAAATCTCCGCCATTTTTTCGGGTGTCGCAGACCTCAAGAAAGTGTTTGAAGCCGCCAAAATTCGTCGCATGGATGGGCGTGGCACGCTTCTGTTTGTTGATGAGATTCACCGGTTTAACCGCTCACAGCAGGACGGTTTCCTGCCTTACGTGGAAGACGGTACGGTTACGCTTGTGGGGGCTACCACGGAAAACCCGTCGTTTGAAATAAACGGTGCGCTTCTGTCGCGGATGCAGGTGATGGTCCTGAACCGGCACGGTGATGCAGCCCTTGAGGAGCTCATTCTGCGCGCGGAAGCGGATGTAGGCCGCCGCTTGCCACTGACCACCGACGCACGAAACAATCTTAAGGCGATGGCGGACGGAGATGGCCGTTTCCTGCTCAACTGTATCGAAACTCTGTTTGAAACAGTACAGGATGAGGAAGTCGGCCCGGAGCTCTTGACCAAGCTGTTGCAAAAACGGGCACCAGCTTATGACAAAGACAGGGATGGGCATTACAATCTGATTTCAGCGCTTCACAAGTCACTAAGAGGCCCTGACCCGGACGCTGCACTTTATTGGACCGCACGCATGCTCACGGCGGGCGAAGACCCCTTATACATCATCCGAAGGCTGGTGCGTTTTGCCAGTGAGGATATTGGCCTTGCTGACCCAGAAGCAATTCACCAAGCGCTGGCCGCTAAAGATGCTTATGACTTTCTGGGCAGCCCAGAGGGCGAACTTCAGATCGCGCAGGCGGTGCTTTATCTCGCGACCGCGCCAAAATCGAATGCTGCTTACCGCGCTGAGAAAGCAGCCAAACGCGCCGCTAAAACTACTGGCAGCCTGATGCCGCCTGCCCATATTCTCAATGCGCCAACAAAACTGATGAAAGATATCGGGTACGGCAAGAACTACGCCTACGACCATGACACAGAGGCAGGCGTTTCAGGCCAGAATTATTTCCCTGAAGATATGGCGCGGCAAAGTTTTTATGAACCGGTTGAGCGGGGCTTTGAACGCGAAATTCAAAAGCGGCTAGCCTATTTCAACAAAATTCGTGCAGCGGCAGAACCGGTCGACGAAGACTGATGCAACCCTTCAGCCATTTTGTTGGAATTGACTGGTCCGGCGCGAAAGGCAAGCGACACGCTGGACTGGCCATTGCAGTGTGTCCTGCTGATGGTAAAGCACCCGGCGTCATCGCCCCACCTTCTGGCAACAAAAACTGGAGCAGGGCGGAAATCAGCAACTGGATCGCCAATGGCATGGGTTTGCCAAAAGGGTCTCGAACCTTGGTAGGCATCGACTCTGCTTTTTCTCTGCCTTACGTGGATGAAGATGGCTATTTGGCTGGTGAAGGGCTGGCAGGTACGGCGCCCGAGCTATGGCCTGTAATAGACGACAAAAGCGCAAATGCGCCCGACCTTTTTGCCGGCCCGTTTGTTGACGCCTACGCGGATCATTATCATCGCCCTGGCGCCAAGGGTTCGCGGTACAAGCGGCGTATGCGTGTTACTGAAACTTTGGCTGTAACAAGCGGCGCGGGCCCGTGCGAAAGTGTGTTTCACCTGATTGGGCCCAGCCAAGTCGGTTTATCCGGGCTTTCGACCGTACGCATGCTCGCGGGCCTGTACGGTCAACCTGACATCAGCATATGGCCTTATGAGGAACCGGACGGGAGCACAGTGCTGGTCGAGATTTATGCAGCCGCTTTTGCCAAATTAGGTGGGCACAGAGGCAAGATTAAAGGCCTTGAGGACTTGAACTGCATTTTAGAAGCTCTGGGCAGCGCAAAAATGCGCGCGATGCCTGATACAGCCCGTGAGGGTGAACATGCCGCCGACGCAATTGTTACCGCCGCTGGCCTTAGAAAAATTGCGTCTGAGCGCAAATACTGGCATCCAGAGAGGCTATCGACTATGGTGCGCCGCACCGAAGGTTGGATATTCGGCATTCTCTAGGAGAGCAATCATTGCAAACACTGGTTGCCATAGCAATTGGCGGCGCTGCAGGCGCCCTATCCAGGCATTTTGTGGCCTCTGCAGTCAATAGATGGGCTGATAGCGGTTTTCCCTATGGCACCATGACCGTCAACGTGCTGGGCAGTCTTTTCATGGGACTGTTGATTACAGTGCTGGCGCACAGGTTTGAGGCAGCACCAGAACTGCGTGCCTTGCTGACGGTTGGTTTCCTGGGGAGTTTTACTACCTTTTCCACGTATTCCATGGAAACGGTTCTACTTGTAGAACGCGGAGACATTCAGGGCGCAGCTGTTTATGCGTTTGGATCGCTGGCGATAGGTGTGTTGGCGCTTTTTGCCGGTATGTGGTTTGGGAGACTGATGACGTGAGCGGCGTTCAGAACATCGAAGTAAAACCGGACGATGATGATGTACGTATCGATCGCTGGTTCAAGCGCCACTTTCCCGGGGTTTCCTTCGGACAGCTTCAGAAAATCATGCGCAAAGGTGAAGTGCGGCTTGACGGCAAGCGAGTGAAGGGCAAAGAGCGTGTATTTGCCGGCCAGATCGTTCGTGTGCCGCCACTGGGCGAGAATGCAAAAAAGCCTGCGCCCAAAAATCCGCGCCCGCGCCTGAGTGAACAGGACATAAAAGACGTGCGCAGCTGGGTTATCTATGAAGATGACGCTGTTATCGCAATCAACAAGCCTGCGGGTTTGCCCACGCAAGGCGGTACAGGTCAAAGCTGCCACGTTGATGGCCTATTAGACGCGCTGAAAGGCAGTTCAGAGCATCGCCCCAAGCTCGTTCACCGGCTTGACAAAGACACCTCCGGTACGCTGCTGCTGGGGCGCTCGCCAAAAGCGGCGGCGGTGCTCGCTAAAGCTTTTCAAGGTCGTGAAACCGACAAGCGTTATTGGGCACTGGTTGCTGGCACACCCAAGGAACGCGATGGTCGTATTTCAGTGCGCATGGATAAAGTGGCTGCGAAGGGCCACGAACGCATGGTGGTTTCGGCTGACGGCAAACCGTCGCTGACCGACTATAGCGTTATCGAAAGCGCCGGGCAGATGGCAAGCTGGCTGGCGTTGAAGCCTCACACTGGCCGTACGCATCAGTTGCGGTTGCACTGCGCAGAAATGGGGCACCCAATTGTGGGGGACGGCAAGTATGGCGGGCAGGCAGCTTTTTTGACGGGCGCGATATCCAGAAAGCTGCATCTGCACAGTCGTTTCATCACGTTTCCGCACCCGGACGGAGGTATGTTGACAGTTACAGCACCTCTGCCGGAGCACATAACCGCCAGTTTTGATTTCCTTGGCTTTACGGTTGGGGACTATGAAGACCCGGATTTTGAGTAACCGGATGGCTGAATTTAACAAACTCGTTGTTTTTGACTGTGATGGTACGCTGGTGGACAGCCAGCATATGATCATTGATGCCATGCGCGCGACCTATGACCAACTCAAGTTGCCACAGGAAGATGAAATGCGCGTGCGCTCGATCATTGGTCTCAGCCTTGTGGAGGCAATGGCCATGCTACGCCCTGACGATGAACGGGCGTTCCATGAAGAAATGGCGGAGATATACAAGCGCGAGTTCTATCGTCTGCGGGTTGATGAAGCAATTGCGCCTGAACCGTTGTTTCCCGGCACGCTAGAAATTCTAGAAACCCTCAACAACGCGGGTTTTTTGCTCGGTGTGGCCACAGGTAAGTCGCATAGAGGGCTTATCGGGGTTATTAAGGAGCACGGCCTTGAAGATACGTTTATCACGCTTCAAACGGCCGACAATCATCCATCAAAGCCACACCCTTCCATGATCCATACCGCAATGGCCGACGCCGGTGCATCGCCCGAAACAACACTGATGGTTGGCGACACCAGCTATGATATGATGATGGCAAGATCTGCCCGCGTGTGCGCCGTGGGTGTGAAGTGGGGCTACCACAGTGAACACGAGCTGAGGGACGGTGGCGCCCATCATCTTCTCGACAGCTATGACCCGCTGCATGGCATCGCCGAAAATTGGGGAAGTGACGATGACAGAGCCTGAAGAAACAACGCCTGATCAAACCTTGAATGAAATGATGCAGAAACCAAGAATTGGATTTCTGATCTCCTCGGGTGTAGCGGCTTTGCTTGCTGTCGTTGCCTACATCTACGAAGACGAAATCGTGAGTATGGGCGAAACTGACGGTAGCCTTACTTACGCAATTTTGCTCATCATTTTGGTGCTGGCCGCCATGTTCCTGATGGTGTGCTACCGCGTTCCCAGCATGGGGAACAAATTGCTTGGGTACCATCGGTTGAACGCGCAGCCCAAAATGACCGCCAAGTCTGATGTTCAATACTCCGCTGGTTTCAAGGCCGATACTGGCGTTGAAACAAAGCGTCTCAACAGCAGGCGCAAACAGGCCCGTCATTCTCGAAAGAAATTGGCAGCCGTTACCCGCGAGATGCAGCAGCAAACCGCTGAAAAAAAACCAGAAAGCGACAGCTGACATGAGAAAGTTTTATGAGGCCGCCACTGTTTCTGAGGAAGAGGGCGGTTTTTCTGTTCTGCTTGACGGGCGAGCTATCAAAACTCCCAATAAGGCTCCTCTATTAATGCCGACTAAAGCGCTTGCTGAAGCGGTGGCCAAGGAATGGCAGGCTCAAGCGGACGAGGTGCTGCCTGAGACCATGCCCGTGACACGGCTGGTAAACACGGTGATTGATCGAGTGGCACCGCGTGTCGGCGAGGTGGTGCAAGAGCTGGTGGCCTACGCACACACTGATTTGCTGTGTTACCGCGCAGTTGATCAAGATGACCTTGTCGCTGCTCAGGCCAAAACATGGCAACCCTATCTGGATTGGCTAAAAATGGCTTTGGGTGTTGAGCTTGAAGTCACAAGCGGCATTGTGCCTCTCACTCAATCTGACCAAGCAATCAACAATTTAACCAATGAGGTTGCGAGTTTCGATAGTTTTTCCCTATCGGCGTTCCATGCATTTGTATCTGGCTTTGGTTCTATTGTATTAGCGCTCGCGTTGGCACGTGGTTTTAAAGACTTCGAGGCCTGCTGGGCCGCGAGTTTGCTGGACGAAACCCATCAAGAAGCGCTTTGGGGCCTGGATGCAGAAGTTGAAGAGACACGCAGCCGACTAAAAGCAGAGATGCTTGCAAGCCTTGATTTATGGCATTTCGTTCGCGGCTAAAATACTGGAAAAGCTACCGAACAGCAGATAAGAAGAGTTGGGTTCAACGCGGCGGCCAATTTGGCTTGCTCGCCAACTGGTTACGGGTTGAGACATATTCATGAAGCAAATTCTCGAGAAACTGGAAGAAAAACGCGCTGAGGCCCGCCTTGGCGGCGGCGAAAAGCGTATTGAGGCGCAACATGCCCGCGGCAAGCTGACAGCCCGCGAACGCATCGAACTGCTGCTTGATGATGGCAGTTTCGAAGAATATGACATGTTTGTGGAACACCGCTGCGCCGACTTTGGCATGGAAGACCAAAAGTTCGCGGGCGACGGTGTTGTCACTGGCTCTGGCACCATCAACGGTCGCCTCGTTTACGTATACAGTCAGGACTTTACCGTTTTTGGCGGCTCGCTCTCTGAAACGCACGCTCAGAAAATACTCAAGGTCATGGATATGGCCATGAAAGTGGGTGCGCCGGTTATTGGCCTGAACGACAGCGGCGGTGCCCGTATTCAGGAAGGTGTCGCGGCCCTTGGTGGGTACGCTGACGTGTTCCAGAAGAACGTACTCGCGTCAGGCGTTGTGCCACAGATTTCGATGATCATGGGCCCTTGTGCTGGCGGTGCCGTCTATAGCCCGGCGATGACAGACTTCATCTTTATGGTCGAGGACAGCAGCTATATGTTTGTGACCGGACCGGATGTGGTGAAAACAGTTACGAATGAAGTTGTTACCCAGGAAGAGTTGGGCGGTGCAAGCACGCATACAACGAAATCTGGCGTAGCTGACAAAGCTTTTGCCAATGATGTGGAAGCATTGGCGCAGCTGCGTCGTTTTTATGACTTCCTGCCACTGAATAATCGTGAAAAAGCGCCGGTGCGCCCAACGTTTGACAAAGCTGATCGGGTTGAAAACTCACTTGATACCGTCATTCCGTCAAACCCTAACAAGCCCTACGATATGCATGAAGTGATCAACAAAATGGTTGATGAGGGCGACTTTTTTGAGCTTCAGCCAAAGCATGCCGCCAACATCATAATTGGCCTCGCGCGCATGGACGGCGAAACTGTAGGTATCGTTGCCAACCAGCCAATGGTGCTGGCGGGTGTGCTCGACATCGACAGCAGTAAAAAAGCAGCCCGTTTTGTACGCTTCTGCGACTGCTTCAACATCCCGATTATAACCCTTGTTGATGTACCCGGTTTCTTACCTGGCACTGCGCAAGAGTATGGCGGTATTATCAAGCACGGTGCCAAGTTGTTGTTCGCATACGGCGAAGCAACTGTGCCGAAGATTACCATTATTACCCGCAAAGCCTATGGCGGCGCGTATGACGTGATGGCGTCCAAGCATTTACGCGGTGACCTTAACTACGCATGGCCAACAGCGGAAATCGCAGTAATGGGTGCCAAGGGTGCGGTTGAAATTCTGTACCGCAAGGAAAAGGACGACGCCGACAAAATTGCTGCCCGTACCAAGGACTATGAAGATCTGTTCGCCAACCCATTTGTGGCGGCACAGCGTGGTTTCATCGATGATGTAATCATGCCACACAATACGCGTGCCCGGGTCATCAAGGGGCTCAAAAAACTGGCGAACAAAGACCTCGAGAATCCTTGGAAAAAGCACGATAACATTCCGCTTTAGGCACCTGACATGCGCGCGTTTCTTACCAAACATCAAAAGACGATTGGCTTGCTGTTCATTGCAATTGCCCTTGTTTTGTTTGCCGATAAGGCGATTGACCTGGGGGCAGAGGCAATGCCTTTGTTGGGCGAGATCATGCTGGCCGTAGTATTCTTCACAGTTGGTTATGTATTTGTCGTGCAACCCATGGGCAAAGGGAAACCTGAAACGCCCCAGGACGACGAGTAGGAGAACCCGTTTGCGCCGACATATGCTCAGCCACGAGGGAGAGGAGATGCAGGGCATCCGGGTGCGGGGCATTGAAGTCACGCGCATGGAAGGCCTGACGGACGCTATGTTCGGCTTCTCCATCACGCTTTTGATTGTATCGCTTGAGCCGCCAACCTCCTACGACCAGCTTGTCACTCTGATGCTGAGCTTCCCGGCCTTTGGTGTCACCTTCATGTTGATGATGTTCATCTGGTTTTGGCATTATCGTTTTTTCCGCCAATACGGCCTCAATTCAGGCAAAGTATTGTGGGCGAATTCGGTGCTTATGTTTGTGGTCTTGCTGTTTGTATTTCCGCTCAAATTCTTTGCGACCATCGTTATTGATACGATTTTCCTGGAGCGTTGGGCGGGGATCGATATGCCCGATCAGCTCGACCGAACTGGCCTGAACTACCCTGTGTTGCATACCATCTATGCCATTGGCTTTGCGTCTGTTTTCCTTTGTTTTTCATGGCTTTACAAGTTGGCGCTCAACGCCCGTGAGGCGCTTGACCTGACCGACTATGAAGCCATGAGCACGCGGGTGCATATCAATATGTATCTGCTGGTTGCTGCAGTGCCGCTGCTTACTATCCCGCTGGTTTGGTTGCCAACACAGTGGGCGCCGATGATTGCGGGCATGTCCAACTTTTTCATCTGGCCAGCAACATCTGTTTACAGCCGAATGACCCAGCCAAAACTCAAAGCCCTCAAGGAGGCGAGTTGATGGCGCGGCCCCTCCCGAAAGACCTTGAGCGTGAAATCGCTGGCACAGCCAAGCGATCAGAACTGCGTTCGGTTGCGGTGATGGGCTTTATGGGCGGCACAGCTGTTGGCATCGGTATTGGTGCATCGTTTTCCACAGCGATTGACGGGTCGCTTGTTTTCATGATTGGCGCAGGCATCGTTGCCGCGCTTTGGTTTTTTGCCGGCCGCCGGCGGACGGAGGCACGATGAGCGAGGAGGAGCGCACGCCGCCAGTCAACGTCAACCTTGAAGCATCTGCAAAAGTTGAGTTCAGTGGTGAAGTACCCCAGTCCGTGATGGAACGCGGCGGACATATGCTTTTAGACGCTATTAGCCCGTTTACCGAGATGGGGACTATCCTTAGTGAAAATGTCCGTCTTTTTAGGCATGAGAATATCATCAGAATTTTTGGAAGAGCAAAAGAATTGCTCGAGAAGCGCGGTCGGAAAGTATCCAGTACACCTCTGAAATTTTTGGTGCCTTTTGTAGAGCGAGCCTCTTGCGAAGAGCTAAAAAATGATTTGGAGGAATCTTGGGCAATGTTGTTGGCCAAAGCTTCTACCGATTATGATGCTCAACTCATAGCATTTACAAATATTTTGGCGGAACTAGGGGGCAACGAAATAACCTATTTCCGAGAGGTTGTCGAATGTGATGCTGCAAAAATAAGAGCAAAAAGCGAAGAGAATGGTTCCGATGCCTATTATGCCGTTCCATTTCGTTTAGCCTATTACTCGGACGAGCAAGTGTTTCTTTCGTTCTTAAAAAAATGGTCTAACGGGAATGTAAGAAAATTGGTGCATGGTCCAATTCGTACCCAAAAAGACTGGACCAACCTTGGCAATGTCTGGAAAGCATTTTTTAGACAAAATTCTGGCGTTCGTGGCCAATATTTGGTGTGCCCCGCTTATACATTTGTAGATCAAGACTACCCTGACGTCTTCGAGCCGCGAACGCCTCTGGCCTTGGAGAATGTTGCGCTTGTAAAAAACTACAATCTGCTATTGCGCCATGGCTTGCTGTCAGCACACAGCATAACTATTCCACTGGAAGAAGACCGGGTTGACCGGGAAACGGTGATGATGGCGAATGCTCTTGATCATAAACTTGAGTTTCAAATTCATTACTTAGCTCTAACTAGATTCGGAGCTGATTTTTACAATACGTGTTGCGGCAATTTAAACTTTTGAGGAAATCGAAAATGTTCAATAAAATCCTGATTGCCAACCGGGGCGAAATTGCCTGCCGGGTTATTAAAACGGCGCGCCGCATGGGTATTAAAACCGTAGCGGTCTATTCCGACGCGGACGAAGATGCGCTGCACGTTGAGATGGCCGATGAGGCCGTTCATATTGGTCCGCCACCCGCTGCCGAAAGTTACTTGTTGGCCGATAAAATTCTGGAAGCCTGCAAGCAAACAGGCGCTGAGGCCATTCACCCTGGCTATGGATTTCTGTCTGAACGCGCGAGTTTTGTGGAGGCTGTACAGGCTGCTGGTCTGGCGTTCATTGGTCCAGATCCACACGCTATTGACGCCATGGGTGACAAAATCACCTCAAAAAAACTCGCGGCTGATGCGGGTGTATCCACGGTTCCCGGCCATATGGGGATCATTGAAGATGCTGACGAAGCCGCCAAGATTTCTGCTGAAATCGGGTATCCCGTCATGCTGAAAGCCTCTGCCGGCGGTGGTGGTAAAGGTATGCGTATTGCCTATAGCGACGAGGAAGCACGCGAAGGCTTTATTTCTGCCCAGAACGAAGCGAAAGCAAGTTTTGCCGATGACCGAGTGTTCATCGAGAAATTTGTTGAAGAACCCCGCCATATCGAAATCCAGGTGCTGGGCGACAAGCATGGCAATGTGGTTTATCTGGGCGAACGCGAGTGTTCGATCCAGCGCCGCCACCAAAAAGTTGTAGAGGAAGCACCAAGCCCGTTTCTTGATGAAGCGACCCGCAAGGCAATGGGCGAGCAAGCTGTTGCGCTGTCGAAGGCAGTGGATTATTGCAGCGCTGGAACAGTCGAATTTATCGTCGACAAGAACAAGAACTTCTACTTCCTTGAAATGAATACCCGCCTGCAAGTGGAGCACCCCGTGACCGAATACATCACCGGGGTTGATTTGGTGGAACAAATGCTGCGGGTGGCAAACGGCGAGAAGCTGAGCATCACGCAGGACGATGTGAAGCTAACAGGCTGGGCGGTGGAAAACCGCGTATATGCGGAAGACCCAATACGTGGTTTCCTGCCGTCTATTGGTCGCCTGACCCGCTACCAGCCTCCGGCAGAAACCGAGGGTGTACGTGTGGATACGGGCGTGTATGAAGGTGCGGAAATTTCCATGTTCTATGACCCGATGATCGCCAAACTGGTGACCTACGGGGAGACACGCGATGAAGCCATCGCCCTTCAGCGGAAAGCTTTGGACGAGTTTTACATCCGGGGCATTGCGCACAATGTGCCGTTCCTGTCCGCTTTGATGGCGCACCCGCGCTTTCAATCCGGCAACATGACAACGGCCTTTATTGCAGAAGAATATCCAGATGGCTTTAATGGCGGTGAACTCACGGATGATGTGAGAAACGCCCTCATTGCCTCGGCCACCTTCATCAATGCGGTGGAGCAAGCGCGCGCTACCCAGGTTGAAGGTCAGATCAGCACCCCGCCTGGGCCGCAGGACCGCGAATGGTCAGTTGGCATCGATGACGAAACAGTGACCGCAACCATAGTGCCGCTCAAGGAGCATGCCGAGGTTGTGTTCGGCTCCAACAAGATTGCAGTGAAGAGTGACTGGGTCCCTGGCACACCTGTGATGAAGGTGACGCTGGATGACACGGAGATGGCCATCGAGGTTGACAAAAACAGCCTTGGGTGGACCCTAACCACAGACGGCGTTTCAAAGAATGTGCGTGTTATGTCTGCGCGTGCTGCAGAACTACTCGCGCTAATGCCTGAAAAAGAAGCGCCTGACACGTCCAAGTTCCTTCTATGTCCAATGCCCGGCCTTGTGGTGTCCATCAATGTGGCGGAAGGCGAAGAAGTAAAGGCGGGCCAGTCCCTTGCCGTGGTTGAGGCCATGAAGATGGAAAACATCCTGCGAGCCGAAAAAGATGGTGTCATTAGCAAGGTTGCTGCCGCAGCGGGTGACAGCCTTGCTGTTGATGCTGTGATTATGGAGTTTGAGTAAACTCCATGGTGGCGGTGAACGAAATTCGTCGGATTCTGGCTGACCTCATCGCCTTTGATACCACTAGTCATCGTTCGAATTTGGCCTTGATCCACTATGTTCGCGATTATCTGGCCGGATTTGGTATTGAAGCCAATATATTAATGGCCAAAGACCAGCCCAAAGCCAACATGGTTGCAACCATTGGGCCCAACGTAGCGGGGGGTGTGGTTTTGTCAGGCCACACAGATGTTGTGCCGATCGAAGGCCAAGACTGGACATGCCCGGCGTTTGAGTTGACCGAACAAAACGGCAAATTGTTTGGGCGCGGCACATCTGACATGAAAGGCTTCCTTGCAGCTGCTCTGGCGCATGTGCCAGAGTTTGTTGCTGCAAAACTCACCAAGCCCATTCATCTTGCCTTTTCATTTGATGAAGAGGTGGGTTGCACGGGTGTGCAGGAAATGCTGCCTTTTCTGGAAGGGTATATTGCAGCACCGCGATTGGTGGTTATTGGTGAACCAACCAGCATGCAGGTAGCGACCGCCCACAAAGGGCAATATGTCGCCAAAACCCGGATCGTTGGCAAGGAAGCGCATTCCAGTCGACCTGATGACGGATTGAACGCGGTGGTTGTGGCTGCCGAGCTGATTCAGTTCATCGATGCCATGGCGGCTGAAGCGCGTGCGGAAGGCCCATTTGATGAGAGCTTTGCTCCGCCCCATACCACCTTCAATATTGGACCTATTTCCGGCGGCAGTGCCTTCAATATCATTTCCAACAAATGTGAATTTGATTGGGAGTTCAGGTTTTTGCCGACCGAAGACGGTATGGCCAAGATGCGCTTTTATGAAAAGCACCTTGAGGAAGTTATACTGCCGGCGATGCGCTCAAAGCATCCGGAATGCACAATTTCCAATGAGGTTTGGGCCTACCTGCCACCTTTGAAGGCAGAGCCGGGATCGGACGGCGAAAGCTTTGCGATGAAGCTCGCGCAAAAAAATGATGCAACTGTTGTCGCCTTTGGCACAGAAGCAGGACATTTCCAGGGCCTTGATTTCCCTACCGTTGTATGTGGCCCGGGCGATATTGCCCAGGCGCACAAGCCAGACGAATTCATCAAGATCAGCGAACTGGAGGCCTGCAGCCGCTTCATGGCACGTGTGCAAGAGGCCATGTGCGCCTGATTTCGGGCGAGGTCAGTCGTCTCGACCATTTTTACGCGAGTTTAGCTCTTTGGCCCATTCAACAAGCTGATCGCTTATCCTGTCATCCCAAGTACCAGGATTGCCATTGAAACTGTCTGACGCCGTTTGATGAATTGTGTCCCAATGGTCCAGGCCCGGGAATTTGAACAGTTCAGCGTTGCGATGGCCGTTGGCCTGCAATAATTCAATGATCATGTCGTTGTCATATTCTGACATGATCCAGTCGTTGGTGCCCCAGCGGATGCGAACGGGTGCTTTCAGCGATGCCCAATTGCCAGCAATGTCGAAGTCCTGCATCTGGTGATAAAATTCAACCGGTCTGCCATACATATGCTCCGCACCGTGATAATTATATTCCGCGAGCAGGGGCTGCTCCGCAATCACTTGTCCATAGGTCTTTTTTTCGATCAGCATGCCGTAATAAAGCGGAATATAAGCCTTGTTAATCTGATGATTGATTTCGCTTTCCGACAGGCCTTGCATGCCCTTGATACGGCGTTCAATTTCCAGCATGTGTTCGAACCATGTACGGTACCAGGTGCCATCCGCAATAACCGCGTTCAGGTCAAATTTATTGGCAAAATAGGGAGCGAGTGCACTGCCCATACTGCTGCCGTATATCAAAATGCGGTCGGGGTCGACGAATGGCAGAGATTTAAGCTTGGCCAAAGCGACTTCATACCCGTTCAGCTCGGTTAAGAAGTCGGTTTTGGAACAATCACCCTCGCTGTCTCCAAGGCCAGGCTTTTCCGGCCGCATAACCACCATGCCACTCTTGGTGACCAGGCCCCTTAGGCTGCGAATAAAATTAGACTGACGGCCGGGCGTATATTCGAGGCTGGAGCAACTCAGCCCACCAATCACAAAGATTGCAGGCTGTCTGCCAGTGACCTGATTGGGCCGCGTAATAATTACGCGCTGGCGAATGCCGAAGTCATTGGTTATCTGGTCGTAAGTGACGTCAACTTCATCATATTGTTCGGTGGGGAGTGGTTGAAAATGCGCGATTGCATCAAAAGTTTGATGGTTCCGTTTGTATCTGATTTCATACTCACGGTTTGCCACAAGTGCGTCGGTCATATCGTCCCACGCACCATCCCCGGCGACGGACAGGTTATTAACAGCAATGAGCGTGTCGCCAACCGCAAGTCCTGCGGTCATCAAACCCGAGTCCTCGTTCAGTTGTCGAATTCGAATACCTATGCCATCGGTGCGCTCAAACTGAGCGCCCCAGCTTGCGCGTCGCGCCAAGGGGTCATCGTCGGACGCTACTACCGGAATTGATGCTGCAAGCAAAGCAGCAAGTGTGATTTTCAGGATAGAACTCTTCATCATCATCTCATAAGTTGTTTTAAACAGTCGATTTCCTGGGCTGCACATGGGTGGGCAACTCCAGAAAGCTGACAGTTGCAGGGCTGTGCCGGTAGGCCGGTTTATTCAAAGAGTGGGGCTTTTTATGCGAAAGACTGGTTTGGCGTGACGGACGAAACAAGCATGCAGACAATCAAACAGCGGTTTTATCTGTTTGGCTCGCGTCCTTTGACACACATCGCGTTCTGGCTCGTCTACTATGTGCTTTTCAGCCTTATTTGGATGTCACCCGAGCGAGGCTATTTCGCGTCTTTCTATCTCGAGTTTGTTTTACTGCCGCCGCGGGCTTTGGCGGTTTATCTCATGATCTATTTTCTGATGCCGCGTTATCTGCTGACCGAGCGATACGCTGCCTTTTTCCTTGGATACAGCGGTCTTCTTGTGTTCGCATCCGTTTTGCAAAGACTGTCAGGCTTTTATTTTTACGAGTCACTTCTTTTGGAAACAGAGGGAACGCTTCTTGATTTTGGGGGCATGGTTCGAAGTCTGGTGTTGGTGAATACAACGGTAATCGTGGTTGGTGCGGTCAAGATGTATCAATTTTATCTTCTGGAAAAATACCTTAACCAAACAGATCACGGCATTTCCGAACCGCTTGCCCTTAAGGCTAATCGGCGGACCCATTTGATTGACCCGGACGACATAATGTTTGTTGAGGCAATGGGCAACTACGTCACTTATTATCTGCGCAACGCCGAAAAGCTCGTAGTTTATGGATCCGTTAAGTCCGCCGCCGCTGCTTTGCCCGATCAATTTAGACGTGTTCAACGGTCCTACATTGTTAATCGTAATCATGTCAGCTCATTCAACGCCGAAACAATATATGTTGGTGACCATGAGATCCCCCGCGGCAAAGATTTGGCGGATGACTTTTTAACCGCACAGGCACCGCAACCCAAAGGTGCGCATCTTTCAGAAAATGTTTGATACACAAGCTTTTACCGGGCAGGATCGAGCTTCTGAGTAGGAGACATAGTTCTTGAGTGAGCAGCCAGAATTCAAAGCGGTCCGGGCGCGGATTTACGGTAAAGTTCAAGGCGTTTGGTACCGTGGTTGGGTTCAGTCAAAAGCCCAGCCACTGGGTATTTACGGTTGGGTGCGCAACCGCGAGGATGGCACGGTTGAAGCGCTGTTTTGCGGATCGGCTGCTGTTGTTGACCGAATGCTGGCACTGTGTATGTGTGGCCCGGAAACAGCCCGGGTTGATCGCATTGAAACGGAACCGGCGCAAGGCATTACGCCAAAGCGATTTGAAGTGAAGCCCACGGTTTAGTTGATCTGTTTTTCGCTGTGTATTTTAAATTCTTCCATAATTCTTTCAAGCAACGCGGCCCGACCTGAAAACTTGGGGGCTTCGGCAACAGCAATTTTTGCGTATTCTGCCTGCATGTCTTTGTCGTCGATCAGTCTGACGCAAGTCTCTGCCAATGCGTCATAATTTGCGGTCTCGGGAAACCCTGCAGCAGCAAGACCAGCGTCACCTGTTGGCAGGCTCAAAACGGGCAGGCCCGCTTGCAAGGCATACACAATGCCGCTGCCGCCGCCTTTGCGTTCTGGGTTCAGGAATGCGTCGGAAATGTTGTAAACAGCCATAATATCGGTCTGGAATCCAATCCTTGCGCTTTGTTTTTGCACGTTGGGATAGGCTGACACCACTTTTTCATATGTTTCAAAATTGCCTGCAAAAACAATATAGGCCGAAGGGTGATCTGTTATACGTTCCAGCAGCTCCAGGAACTTGGTGTTAACATCCGTGTCCAGGCGCACACCAACAACAACAAACACAAATTTGTCTTCCGGTATTGAGAATTGCGCCCGCGTAAGGCCATCGGAAGGTGGCTTCACGTCAAAGCCGGGGTGCTGGGCGAACAGATACTTTTCCTGGAGTTTTTCCCGTTTCACAATGCTCTGCATGTCTTCGTCAGGCTGGTCCCAAGTGTGAAAATTGCAGTCTTCCAGAATTGGAATTCCACGGGCTGTCGGATAGGTGAAGGTAAAACATCGGTGGGCAAACACTTCGGCGATAAGGGATGGTGAACCCACGGAAAGGATCATCTCCGGTTTCACCACTTCAATCATTTTTATGGCTTGAAGAACGCTTTCATCACTGAATACGCCGTTTCCACACAATGCAAACGAGATAGAAACGCCCTCATAATCCAGCTTGTTGCGCCCGACAAATCGTTGGTCCGTATTGGCAAAAACAGCAGGGGCTACGGCACCGTCCTGGCCCGCACTTGCCTCCGATGTAGAAATGATCAGAACCTGTTTGCCATATTCCTGAATGAGACGAGCCGCAAACTTCAGCGTGTCCAATGACGGTGCATGTGGCGGCATTAGAAATTGCCTGGTGAGGATAACTACATGATCGTTGGGTGCAAAAGGTGTTTCATCTGCATCGGCAATTTGCTTGTACAGTCGGCGAACCTGCTTCTTACAATCCTTGAAAAGCTTCATAAATGTGCGCCGACCAACGCCCATGTCCAGTTTGCTGGCTTCGTCGCCACTTGATTTGAAGGACATGGCGGAAAGGGAATAGAAGCTTCCATTTGTTTCTTTGAGGTCGGCCTGGCGACGCATCAAATGAGACGATAGCTTTTTCAAATTCTGAGGGTTGCCTGTCATGTGAAAAAGAAGCGAATGGATGAGTGCGCCAAGGAAACTGTCTTTGTGTGCCGCCATTTTTTGAAGCAGGGAAACCAATGTTGCTTGATTGGCCGGGTCTGCCTGATCATAAGAATGCGCTACAATGCTGGCGGAACGTATTAATTCTTCTCGAGCATGTTTGTCGCTCGGCGCCTTTTTACTGGTCAATTTGAGCAAGAAGTCTTCTAAATTGAAGGACATAGTCTGTTTTCGAACCCCAGGAAAAAATGAAATCATTTTCGTGTGCGTACACTGTACTGTCTGCCCAGAAGATACAAGAGGGTGGGGCGCTGGTCGCTGCAAATAAAACGCCTTGGGTCTAATGCACTCATTGGTCAGCTCATGAGCCAGGGCTGTCAGGAGTTTAAAAACTCTATAGACGAATTTTGGTATCTGAAGGCGCCACGACACTCAGTGCCAAGTCAATTTCAGACCCATCGGTACTCATCGGAAATACTGAACGTATCACTTTGAGGAAGCTGCGATCCGCCAATGGCATACCGGTTTCACCGACATACGCCTCGTTGGTTTCCATGCAAATCTCAACACTTTTATATGTAGCAATTGCGTCCTCGGCGGATTGCATTCTTCCAACCGGCAGTCCGGTTAAATCCCGGCCCACCATGTTGCCATATTCAGTGCCACACAACCGATACCTGAACCGATAGTTTCGGTCTTTGAGGTAGGACTGTTTTCGGGTCTCGTTTGCAGGGAGCATTTCTTTAGATACCATTACCACCCAGGGCAGAAGCTTTGGGAAGCGTGCCGGGTCGAGGGATTTTCTCAGGAAAATGCCGTTTTTGGACATTTCTTTTTGCCAGTGAGTGTGAAACAGGCGAACAGGGTGGCCTTCAGGCACCTGTTTGAAAGATATTCTTCCTAATTTTTCAAACACTTCTTGGGACACGGCTTTGGAGTTTCCCTGACAACAATAACCCGTTGGCACATTCTCACACGCTAGTTAACAAATGCCGAACACCGTTACATTTACGGACGAATTTTATACCTGAAACACCGGGTGTGTGTTTTCAATCGATGCCGGTGTCACGGCACCAGGAGCATTCGGTGCGGGCTGAACCTCCAAATGCATTCGGCGCGGCTCAAGGCCAAAAATCTCGTCAAACACCTGGCGTAAGACAACATCAAGGTCGTCCATTGTTACGGGTAAGCCCAGGTCGGCGAAACTCGTAACGCCGTGCTCTGCTATGCCGCACGGTACAATGCCCTCAAAATGGCTTAAGTCGGGTTCCACATTGATGGCAATGCCATGGTATGTCACCCACTGGCGGACCCGCACGCCAATGGCAGCAACTTTTTCTTCCCGGCCATCTTCACGAGTAACCCAGACGCCCACTCTGCCATGCCTGCGCTCAGCCCTGATGTTAAATGCAGCCAGTGACTGGATGATGACTTCCTCCAGGCTGAAAACAAATTGTCGCACATCACGCCCGCGCTTTTTGAGATCCAGCAGGAAGTAACCAACTCGTTGCCCCGGACCATGGTAGGTGTATTCGCCACCACGCCCGGCGTCGTAAACCGGAAACCGGTCTGGGTCGACAAGGTCTTCAAGTTTGGCACTGGTGCCGGCAGTGTAGAGGGGAGGGTGCTCAAGAAGCCAAACAAGTTCACCCGCTTCGCCAGCCCGAATTTGGCGCACACGTTCTTCCATTTCATTAACGGCAGATTGATAATCTACGAGTGAATCGCTGATGCGCCACTCTAGAGCGTGCGAAGTTTCACTTTTTGACTGATATTCCGACATTTTTGCCCAATGCTCGTAATGTTCTGCGCGGTTTACTCCTTTTTTTGGCTCGAGCCAAGCCCCAACCGGCACATATCAGCCATGCTGAACATGGTTAACGAAATGATAAGGATGCTATGCCAAGGTGGACTTGTAGTCCCTCGCGGTGTAGAGAAGATCGCATGAATGTAGATGCAGTTGGCAGAGTAACCGTTGATATAACCGTCGTCCTTGGACGCACGCATATGCCTGTGCGTCAGCTCCTGAAAATGGGCCGCGGTGCGGTTATTGACCTGGACGCCAAACATGAAGACGAATGTTGGATTTATGCAAACGGCGAACTGGTCGCACGCGGCGAAATCATGATCGTTGGTGAAAAGATCGGTGTTTCAATCACGCGCATGATGAGCCAGCTTCAGGTTTAGACCTTTGCCTCGCCAAAATTCGACATTTTAGCCTTGCAGGGTGTAACCTTAGCTGATAGTAAGGCGCCCGATCTGCGGTCGTGGCGGAATTGGTAGACGCGCAGCGTTGAGGTCGCTGTGGGCATTGAGCCCGTGGAAGTTCGAGTCTTCTCGACCGCACCATTATGAAAACCCGTTGGTGAAATCCAACGGGTTTTCTTGTATTTAGTGATGCGGATTTGGGTCGGCCTATCGTTGCCAAACTGCTGGCTTGCCCACTTTTTCAATCAGAAAGTCGATAAAAACTCTGACTTTTGATGTCAGCACATTTGACTTGGGGTAGACGAGCCAGATCGCCGATTGGTCCTTTACATAATAGTCTGGCAAAACATGGACCAATGTACCTTCGCGCAAATCCCCGTGAACGCTCCAAAGTGAATTCATCGAAATGCCTGCACCGGCTTTTGTCATAAGGCGCATAGTTGTGCCATCGTCGCAAGCCACACGCTGTGTTGCTGATGGAGGTGGGAAACTGCACTCTCGCTCCGCAAGTGCCGAAACAAGTTTACGTGGCTTCCCAGTACCGAAAACCAGCATCTGATGACTTGATAATTGTTCTGGCGTCGTCGGCATGCCATTGAGGTTTAAGTACTCAGGGGAGGCGCACAGTATACGCTGATCGTCTGCCAGCTTTCTGGCCTTCAGGCTGCTGTCTTCTATCGCATAGTTGCGAAGCGCTAAATCATATCCTCCTTCGATCAAATCCATCTGGGTATCGGATAGTCGCAGTTCCAGGTTAATGCCGGGGTGGCGTTCTAAAAATTCAGGTAGGATAGGCGCAACATACATTTGGGCAAAAGTGCTTGAAGCAGCAAACCTCAGGGTTCCGGTAACTTCTTTCGTGTTGTTGCCCAGAGCCGCAAATGCCGCAGCTTCATGCTCCAATATTTCGCGAGCAAAAGGCAGGAATTCTGCACCTTCAAGGGACAGGGTGACCTTCCGCGTTGAGCGGTGTAGAAGGTCTGCCCCCACTTGTTTTTCAAGTTTTGCAAGCCGCGCGCTGGCGACCGCTGGTGCAAGTCCTAATTCTCGACCCGCCGCCGTTATATTTAGTTTCTCGGCGGCCAAAACAAATAGCTTTAGTCCGCTAGTGTCGATGCTCATTTTAATCTCATTATATAGAAAAAACGAATACTGAAATCACTTATTGCCAGTTTAATCGGCAATAGGCAAATAATACATTGTCTCCATGAACAGGAAGCACTGACAAAGTTCTGAAGAGTTGGAGATTGGTGATGTCTATCCGAGCAACGGTTAACTACCACGTGAAAAGTGCGGAGCCGCAAGCGTTTGAGTTTGACGTTGATGGCATTATCGGCAACTTGATTTCGCCTGAATTGGTACCAACAGACATTACGGTCCGTGATTTACGGACAGATCCTGCGTCGGTCACCTTTGCGGGCGACGGTATTGCCTTCCTAAAGGACAAAAGTCGTGTCACTGACTTCGACCAAGCAGGTAAATGGAAGCCCACTTACGAAGAAGAAATCGCTGCGCTTCTGAGGTCTGGGTTGGGCGCTGTAGATGTGACTGTTTTTGATCACACCGTACGCATCGACGATCAGTGTGCGGAACGCAAACCCGCTCGAAACGTCCATAATGATTATAGCAAAAAAGGTGCTGAGCAACGCCTGGTGGATTTGCTAGGCGATGCAAGAGCCAAAGAGTACGCCCAAGGTCACTATGGGTTCGTCAATATCTGGCGCCCTGTTAAACATACCATCAAGACCTCCCCGCTGGGATTTGTCCGGCCTGCATCCATGGATGCTGGTGACTGGATGAACATTGAACTG
This sequence comes from Kordiimonas sp., assembly GCA_963921265.3. Lineage (GTDB taxonomy): Bacteria > Pseudomonadota > Alphaproteobacteria > Sphingomonadales > Kordiimonadaceae > Kordiimonas. The sequence goes on along the minus strand of OZ001196.2, from coordinate 796,186 downwards.
ATCTATCCTGACAGGCTTGGACAAATTCTTGGTGTGGCGGCGAACGAGAGGCACGACTGGTTTTACATGTCGAACATGACACCAGACGAGGTCGTGATCTTTAACATCTTCGATAACCAAGGCCGCCCCCATCTTGCGCACAGCACGCTCGATCTTCACGAACAGGCTGAGGCCACCACACCAAGGATGAGCATCGAGACCCGCACGCTGGTGCGGTATTGTAGCTGAATTAGGGGAAAGAGAATGGCCATAATTTGCGTTTCGCCCCAGTCACCGTTTTCATTGGTTCGCCAAATATACCGTCATCTGGCATTGATCGGGTTAGGCCTTGTCGTCACTCTCATCAACGGTCACCTTGCTGCATCAACTGACCATAGCCCAGCATTAAAAACCTATGTGGTGTCTTTTGACGAAGTCGTCTGGACACCACTTAACCCAGCACGTGGGAAACTTGGCCCACGGGCTGCAACACTGTGGGGTGACCGCACAAATATGGGAAAAACTGGCTTTCTGGTATCATTCCGAAAGGGCTTTGCTTCTCCACCGCACATACACAATGTCAGCTATCGCGGCATTGTTATCTCGGGCCGCATCCACAATGACGATCCGGCGGCAGAGGATATGTGGCTGACCCCAGAGTCTTATTGGACTCAGCCAGCCGGGCATGTTCATATCACTTCGGCGCATGCCGACACCAATTTGGCATATATTGAAATCGATCAGGGCCCTTATCTGGTGCGCCCGACCAGCGAAGCGTTTGATAATGGTGAAACGTCGTTGAATCTCGACCGGTCCAACTTGGTCTGGATAAACACAGCAGATATCGAATGGACCGGAAAGCCAGGCAGGACCACACAGCTTGCCTTTTTATGGGGGCGCCCCAACGCAGACACAATGTTCGGCAGCCTGTTGCGGTTGCCAGCTGGATTCAGGGGATCTCTGCGGTCTGGCGCGTCGGAGTTTCGGGCATTGACCATTCTTGGTCAAACCGGCCTAAGCACACCAAATACCGAAGAAAAACGCGCGCTTGCTCCCGGGAGCTATTTTGGTTCGGACGGCGTTGCATCCTTCGACATAAGTTGTAATGGGCCAACTATCTGCACACTTTACCTAGCGACAGCAGACACCTTTTCGCTGACAGCAACCGAGACACGCCATGACTAAAAACAATTTAGTTACGGCTCAGGCATCAGGTTTTGCCCCCATAAACCAGGGCTATAACTCGGTCTTTAACCCCGGTCAGTTGTCCATCGGACTGGTTGTGCCTATCGAAAGCTATCCTAATGGGCCTGCGCCAACCATGCAGCGGCATATCGAGCGGGTGCAATTGGCGGAGAGGCTTGGTTTTGCCTCTATTTGGCTGCGAGATGTTCCGTTTAACGTACCCTCTTTTGGCGATGCTGGGCAGGTATTTGATCCTTTTGTTTACCTTGGCGCCTTAGCTGTTTCGACCCAGAAAATCGCACTGGGTGTATCCAGCATCATCCTGCCACTGCGTCACCCAGCGCACGTTGCCAAAGCAGCTGCGTCTGCTGATCAGCTATCGCATGGCAGGTTAATTCTCGGCGTTGCCTCTGGTGATCGTCCAGATGAGTATCCTGCGCTCAATATCCCCTATGCTCAGCGCGGCGAAAGATTTCGAGAGAGCTACGAATACATCCGCGAAATGGGCAGAGACTGGCCGCGATTTTCCAATGAATTCGGCACCGTTGCAGGCGGAATTGACATGCTGCCCAAACCGTCTGGAGAGCGATTGCCCCTTCTTGTCACCGGGGCTAGTCAGCAGTCCTCCGATTGGATTGCTCGCCATGGAGACGGGTGGATGACCTATCCGCGGCCAACAAAGCAACAAGCGGTGGCAATCAAGAAGCTCAGAGACGAAGTTGGTGCATGTGGGGGCTCTGACATACCGGTTATGGAGCCATTCTACATCGATTTGACAGCAGACCCGGGAATTGCGCCAACACCTATTCATCTTGGTATGCGCCTGGGTGCAATCGCACTGCGCGATTATCTGCGTTCACGCAGAGAAATCGGGGTCAACCATGTCGCGCTGAACCTGCGGTTCAACCGCGCTGATATTGAGACAACACTCAAGATAATAGCAGACGACGTGCTGCCCGAATTTCAATGAACAAAACGCATGAACAAGGAAGACTATCATGACTAAAACTATCCTTCTGACGGGTGCCACCGATGGTATTGGCTTTGAAACTGCCAAAGTTTTGGCAGGACTTGGCCATGTCCTTTTGATCCATGGTCGCAGTGACGCAAAACTGGCAAACACCAAAATTCAATTGGAAAAAATTGAAGGGGCGGGTGTGATAGAAACCTATCGTGCCGACCTCTCCAGTATGCCCGATGTTCAAGCCCTGGCGGATGCCGTCAAAAGTGGGCATGCAAACGTTGACATCCTAATCAATAATGCCGGCGTCTATAATCTTGCAAACGCTGTCGCAGCGAGTGGTCATGATCTTCGCTTTCTCGTGAACACAGTTGCGCCTTACCTTCTCACTAAAGAGCTTTTGCCGTCGATGCCGGCTGATGGGCGGGTCATCAACCTCTCCTCCGCAGCACAGTCTCCCGTAAACCTCCAGGCCTTGCAGGGCGGCGTGCCCTTGAGCGACGGTGCCGCCTACGGGCAAAGTAAGTTAGCGATCACCATGTGGTCCTTTCATCTAGCGCAGGAACTTGGTGATCATGGCCCCGCGATCATTGCGGTTAATCCGGCATCTTTCCTCGGTAGCAAGATGGTGAAGGAAGCGTATGGCATGGAAGGCAATGATCTGAGTATCGGTGCCGATATTCTTGTGCGGGCAGCTTTGGACGACGAGTTCAAGAGCGCGACGGGTCGCTATTATGACAACGACCAGCAGAGTTTTTCCAACCCTCATCGTGACGCGCTAGATGCGCACAAAAATGCACAGCTCGTTTCAGCAATTGAAACGCTGTTGCCAACTCTTAACCAATAGGAAAAAACCATGAAATATGAAGGCTTTACAACTTTTACTGCGCATCAGACTGATGGCATCCTCACGGTTACCTTTGACTTTGGCACCGTCAACGTGCAGGGACAGGAAATGCTGGCTGACCTCAATAGTCTAGCGATGCGACTGGAGCGTGACCGCGAGACCAAGGTAGTTGTTTTCCAGTCAGCGAATCCTGAGATCTGGGTTTGCCACTATGATACCGAGCTGTTGAAAGACATGTCCGACGAAGCGGTTTCCCGACAGGACGTTCAGCTACTGGATTTGCAGTCGGTTTGTGAACGGCTCAGCAAGGTTCCGCAGGCAACTATTGCCAAGTTGGAAGGATTTGCCCGTGGCGGTGGACACGAGCTGGCCCTTGCACTGGATATGCGTTTTGCGGCTCGGGGCAAATTCAAATTCATGCAGATGGAAGTTGGTATGGGCATTTTGCCGTGTGGCGGCGGGGCATCCCGCATGGCGCGGCAAACTGGGCTTGGGCGCGCTCTGGAAATTATTCTGAGTGCACGCGATTTTGACGCCGATGAAGCAGAGCGGCTTGGTACCATTAATAAAGCCTTGGAACCGGACGAGATTGGTGACTATGTCGACACTCTGGCCAAGCGAATCTCGCAGTTCCCGGCTGAGTCAATTAACGCCTGTAAACAGGCGGTTTATGAATCGATCGACAAGCCGATTGATGAAGCGCTGAAGGCTGAAGCCTATTGGCTTTATCAGGCCACCAGCAAAACACCAGCGTTGAAGCGGTTCAAGTTAGCGGACGAACAAGGGCTTGAGCATGACATTGAAAATCAACGCAACTGGAACGAGCTTGTGATGAATGTGCAAGACATCAACTAATCCAGCCCCGGCGTAAAATTCGACGCATACTTGCATGTAATTCGATGGGCCTGAAGAGTGGCATGACATCCTGTACAAAGGGGTGTTGTGCCATTTGTTTTTTTCATATATTTGCTCTACATAGTTACAGCAGAAACTAATTGAGGAATGAAATGTCTGCAATTGTGCACCTCGCTATTCCGGCTGGCGACCTTGAGACTACTGTTAAGTTTTATACCGACGTATTTGGCTGCACCTTGGGTAATGGGGAAGAAGGACGTTGGGTTGATGTCAATTTTTGGGGCAATGAGCTGACGCTTCACCAAAGTGAAGAACAGCTTCCATCAGTGCGTCATGATGTAGATATGGGCGCTGTCCTTGTGCCACATTTCGGCATTCATCTTACACAAGAAGATTTTGATGCCTTGAAAGAGCGGATTGCCGCGGCTGGCCTGACGTATATCGATGAGCCGTACCGCCGCTTTAAAGGCGATAAGTATGAGCAGGAAACGTTCTTCATTGCTGATCCGAACAACAATATTCTTGAGATCAAAACGATGAAAAACCCCGAGGTATTGTTCCCGGAGTAGGATTTATGCCCGGGCTCAGCCCTTTGGGACGTGCCCGGCGGCTATCTTAACCGCCAAACTGTTTCAGGGCAGCCACATACTGTTGCGCTCGTTTTGCAATCGTTTCAGCGGTTTCACCGGGCTTATACAGGTTGCTGCCCAAGCCAAAACCGTCCGCACCCGCCTCGACAAAGTCCCCAATATTGTCAAGATTGACACCGCCGACCGCAAAAAGCGGTCTGTCTGAAGGCAGAACCGATTTGAGCGCTTTGATGGTGTCGACGCCCTGCGCCCCTGCGGGAAACAATTTGAGCGCATCCGCGCCCGCCTCAATGCCAGCAAAAGCTTCAGTTGCAGTTGCAAAACCGGGGAAGGACAGTGCGCCCAGCTCTTTGCTCTTTTTCACGACATCTGTGTTTGTGTTGGGTGATACAATCAGTTTTCCACCAACATTTACGACCTCCTCGACAGCTTGCGGAGTCAATACCGTGCCCGCACCAATTAACGCATCTTTTCCAACGTGCTTCGCCAATTTCTCTATTGATGACAGAGGGTTGGGAGAATTAAGAGGCACCTCAATTGTTTGAATGCCTGCGTCTAAAATTGCGGAACCAACAGCAATCACTTCGCTTGGCGTTATCCCACGCAGAATTGCAACAAGGCGACCATGCTGGTTCAAGTCAAACATTCACGAGTGTCCTCAAATTTCAGTCTAAAAGGGCAATTGTTTGGAACTGTCATATTTATCATATAAATGATATCAGAGAGTCAGTACAGTTATTCGAGCGGACCCTATAGCCTATGCAGCGAGAGGTTGATCTTTTCATTATTGGTGGCGGCGTAAACGGTGCAGGTGTCGCTCGTGACGCCGCAGGGCGTGGCTTGAAAGTTATGCTTGTTGAGCAAGGCGACCTGGCGGGGGCGACATCCTCGTCCAGTTCCAAGCTTATCCATGGCGGCCTCAGGTATCTTGAGAACTATGAGTTCGGGCTGGTTCGCGAGTCGCTGCTTGAGCGGGAACGACTTTGGAAAGTTGCGCCTAACTTGATTACGCCTCTTCGGTTTGTGCTTCCGCATCACAAGGGGTTGCGACCGGCATTTATTTTGCGGCTCGGCCTTTTTTTGTATGACCATATCGGTGGCAGAAAGCTCTTACCTCCGACCATGAGGTTGAACCTCAAAAGACACGCAGCCGGCAAACCACTTGCCGAAGGCTTCACAACCGGTTTCGAGTATTCAGATTGTTGGGTCGATGATGCCCGTTTGGTGGTGATGAACGCATTGGGTGCACAGGAGCTGGGAGCCCAAATTCTGACGCGTCATACCTTTGTCAGCGGCAGGCGCGAAGCCGGGCGTTGGCAAATATCTGTCAAAACGGAAGCTGGTGATATTGAGACGATTACTGCCGGCATATTGGTCAATGCTGGTGGGCCCTGGGTGGATAAGGCGCTCAACGCCTGCAATGTTGGGGGCAAAAATGAGAGCTCCGTTCGTTTGGTGAAAGGCAGCCATATCATTGTGCCCAAATTGTTTGACCATGATCGGGCTTACACATTCCAAAATTCAGATGGACGCGTGATTTTTGCGATCCCTTATGAAGGTGACTACACCCTTGTGGGCACAACGGATACACCCTTTGAAGGGGACCCTTATTCTGCTACTGCTGACGAGCAGGAGATAGAGTATTTGTGCGGAGCTGCGTCTGAATACTTCAGCGAAGCAATCAAGCCAGAAGGGGTGGTTTGGCACTATTCTGGCGTGCGGCCACTTTATGACGACGGGGCAGAAAGTGCTTCTAAAGCAACACGAGACTATGTACTAGCGCTGGACCAAGAGGCCGGGCAGGCGCCTCTTTTGAGCATTTACGGCGGCAAGGTCACCACATATCGCAGGCTTGCTGAAGAGGTGCTTGAAAAACTTGAACCTTTTGCCGATTACAAACGTGGTCCTTGGACCGACGGTGCGGCGCTACCGGGTGGCGACCTGCCGGGCAGGGAAGACCCAAAAAGCGCTCTGGCTGACTTTATTTTGCACATTCATGCATCCTACCCTTGGCTGCCGGAGGATCTTGCCGTTCGTTATGCCCATGCCTATGGCACCCGTACATCGGACCTGATTGGCGACACCAAATCCATGGTTGATATGGGCCTGGATTTTGGCGCAGGTTTGACCGAACGTGAAGTGAGATTCCTCATAGAGACAGAGTTCGCCAAGTCAGCCGAAGATATCCTCTGGCGGCGCAGCAAACTCGGTTTGCATATGACCGAAAGGGAACGTTCAGCCTTCACCGACTGGTTTTTGGCGCAATCCTAAGCCTCCGCCACCTGTGGCTTAAGTCCGATAAACTCTGATTTTCTGCCAAAAACAATTTTGTTGATCGCAAGAGCCCAAATCACACAGAAGATCAGCGTGATAAACATCAGGTGGATATAGTGAAATGGTGACCAGGCGAACGAGAAAATACCATATAGAATTGTGCCGGAAACCACTGAAACAATCATTGCTTTTGGATCAACATTTTTGAACAACAGCCCTACCAGAAACGTGGAAAGAATTGGCATACTGAGCAAACCATTTAGTTGCTGCACGAGGTTGATGATGCTTTCCGCCTGTTGATAAAGCGGCACAAGCGCCAACGCCAACAATACAAATACAGCGGTCACCCAGCCGCTGAGTTTCTTCACGTCGGGTTTTTCGTTGAAATACTTCTCATGAATGTCCATCACATAAAGCGCGGTGGACGAGTTGAGAATGCTGTTGAAGCTTGTGAGCACGGCTGCTGCAATGGCGGCTGCAAACGCGCCGGAGAGCCACACCGGCAAAACGTCACTTACGATCCGGCCATAGGCTGCGTCACCAATATCGCCGTATAGTTTGTAGGACACAATACCAGGCAACACGATCATTGGCGGCACGATCAATAACCTGATCCCCGCTGCAGCAAAAACGCCCTTTTGTGCTTCTTTGAGACTGGGTGACGCCATCGCGCGCTGGGTAATGGTTTGGTTGGTGCTCCAGTAAAAAACCTGAATGAAAATCATGCCGGTCAGAAGCGTATGCCAGGGGATGGGGCTTGTGTTATTGCCGATTAGGGTCAGGCGCTCCGCCGGGATGCCGGTGAAGTCATAATCGATGGCCTGCACCGCAAGGAAAACCACCAGCATGCCAAGACCAAGAAGCAATATGCCACTGTAAGTGTCTGACACAGCGACAGCGCGCAGTCCCCCAAACACCGCGTAACAGGCACCAACAACGGCAAATAAGCTCGCGAGAATGATGATGGAAATATCCACACCAAACATGGACTGCATGAACAACGAGCCTCCATACAGCATGGCAGGCAGGAATATGAAAATATTACCAAGCAGGAACATCACAGAAACCGTCGCGCGGATGTGATGGTCGTTATAGCGCTTTTCCAACAACTCGGTCGTGGTTGTGCAGTTGTTGCGATAGTAAACCGGCAAAAATACCTTCGCGAGGATAAAGAGACCGGCAACGGCCGCAAATTCCCACCAGGCCAAGAGTGCCATTTGATTGCCATTCATGCCAACAAGCTGGTCGGTACTGAGGTTTGTTAGCGTGATGGAGCCCGCAACAAAGACCCAGGAAAGACCGCCACCCGCCAGGAAATAGTCTTTGTTCGAATCCGAGTTTGCCCTGGCGCCGCGGCACTTCAAATAGGTGGCAAAAGCAATGAGCGCCGTAAAGGCGACAAATACCGCCACTTGAATTGTTTGAAGTTCCATACTCACTCTCCCCAGGGCGATGGTGGTTTATTCTTTCCAGACACTGATGTTCCTAGGCCCCACGTTTCGTTCGCCCAATACAAAATTTGCGGATTTGGGGGCAGGGGCCTGCTGTACTTCGTCAGCATAATTGAATGCGAATGTAAGGCCTCCCCGCCGCACAAGTCGCATATCGTTTGGTAAGCCCAGTGGGTTCAGGTCCAATCTGGTACATATTTCGCCGAAAAAGTCGTGCAAGAATTTCTCATCAGTTAGGGTGCCCAGATAGATGAACTGCTCGTTGCCCACAATTGCCGGACCGCCATCTTCATATCTTGCAATGATCTCGGTATATGATCCCACCTCAAGCTCTTCGCACCAGCCAGCAGCTTGATACTGTCGACCTTGCCAGTTCAAGGTGCCTGGGCAGTCAGGCCGAAGTGTTTCAACAGACAATATCTTTACATCAAGCACTTCTTGAAGTGCGCCGGGTGGTAAGCTTGCAGGTATAGAAAACTCAGCTGTTTTTGCCCCAGATCTTGGGCCGAATATGACCTTGGCGCCAGACGCCTTACATCGGTTAGCAAAGTCGGCGTTAATACAAGGCAAGCATGGCACAATGATCAAATCAAATGGTGAAAAGTCCGCGTTAGACGGAACGAAATCTATGTCCACACCAAGCTCACGCAGGGCGCAATAATAGGCGAACTCAACGCGTTTGAAGTCGTATCCCGCTCCCTGTTGCTCAATGTCCGAGAGCCAAAGCGACTCCACATCCGTCAGTATGGCAATTCGGGACCTGGGTTTATCTGACGCCGCCACATTGAGGGCGTCGATTTCGCGCCGAACCTGTTCCACCTCTGCCCATGCAGTTGCTTTACTATTGTCGGGCCGCTTCAGGCCCGCATGCATTTGTTCCTGCGCGAATGGCACCTGCCGCCAGCGGAAGTAGCTGACGCATTCGGCACCGTGGGCGAAGGCTTCCAATGACCAGAAGCGCACCATACCTGGGGCAGGCCGTGGGTTGTGCGGTGCCCAATTTACAGGTCCTGGTTGTTGTTCCATAACCCAGTAGCGTCCGCCAGCGAAGCTACGCGTCGTATCATGGTAAAAGCCGGCAAAATCCGGGTGGCCTGTTCGCATATAGCGTCGCATGGTCTCTGCTGGTGAATCGGCAAACCAAAGGTCTGCGCGGCCTAGCGGATAATTATCGTAGGAAGCGATATCGAGATCGGCGCCTACAGCGTAAGCATCCACATAAAGGTCTTCTTTTGGGATAAAATTGTGGGTAACCCACTTCCCCGGCGCATTGTCCCGAATGGTTTTCAGCATGGCGTCATGCCAGGCGATAACCTGGTCTGATGAGAACCGCCTGAATGCCAGCTGGTGTGCGGGATTGGTTTCCGTCACTGCTCTGAAGGGAAGCTCAATGGCGTCAAATGAAGAATACTCCATAGACCAGAACACGTTGCCCCAGGCGGCATTTAAAGCGTCAATCGAGCCATAGCGCCGTTTGCACCACTGTCGGAACGCTTTTAGGGCGTTTTCCGAGCCGCTCATTGCAGTATCGTGGCAGCAAAGCTCATTATCTGTCTGCCAACCAACTATTGAGTCATGGCAGCCATATCGCTTGGCTAAAACTTCTGAAATGCGCAGGGCCTCCTTCAGATAGTTTTCGCTTGAAAAGTCATAATGTCTGCGAGAACCAAAACCTCGAACTTGGTCACGGTCCAACAGCACTGGCAGAATGTCCGGCAGTTCATCAATAAGCCACTTGGGGGGCGTTGCCGTCGGTGTGCCAAAAACGATTTTAAGCCCTGCGTCTGCAAGCACGTCTACCGCGCGGTCCAGCCATTCGAAATCGAATTGGTTGCGCGCAGGTTCGATGCGAGACCAGGCAAATTCACCGATGCGCACATAATCGAGACCGAGCGACTTCATCTCGGCGGCATCTTGCGCCCACAATTCTTCAGGCCAGTGTTCAGGATAATAACAAACGCCTAACATCTTCTCCCCGCAAACTTGGCAAATAATAAATATTATTTATATGACTATTGAGGCAAGCGAAACGCTATTATCAACCCTTGCCAGCGTCAACCGTTACAGGCAGATTGATTTTTCGCCAATTCACAAAGACACCGACAGGCATGCCAGAAACAGAAAATTATGTTGTCTTTCAAGGCCAAAGCAGCTGCCTGGTGGTTGATTTGGAGGGTGGTGTGCCTCGCGTGTTTTACTGGGGCTCCAGGCTGGATCAAACCGATATTGAAAGTATCCGCGATCTGCGTAAACGCATACCTGCTACGGGCACGCCTTCCATTGAGGTGCCCATTTCGCTCTGTCCCACGCTCGCCAGTGGTTTTATCGGAATGCCGGGTGTTGAAGTGCATGCCGCTGGTAAAGCCTGGGATTTTGCACCGGCTGAGTGCACGGTCGCTTCTGTTTCGGACAGCAGCTGTTTAATAGAGGCATTTGATCCACATTCTGGCATCGTTTTGTCTGTTGAACTGGGGTGGTTTTCAGACTGCGATGTGGTTCGCATTCGTCATGAAATCAAAAACCAGAATGACGCTTTGCTGACAGTCAATTGGTGCACTTCAGCCGCAATTGAATTGCCCGGTGACTTTGATGAAGTGACTTCATTTGGCGGCAAGTGGGCATATGAGTTTCAGCAAGAGAAATTGCGCCTGCCAGCCGGGGCATTTGTGCGCGAAAACAGGCGAGGGCGAACATCACATGCTAGCTTCCCAGGCCTAATTGTTCAGCCGAAGAACACCGATGAACAATCAGGGTCAGCCTTTGGGTTCCATTTGGGTTGGAGCGGCAACCACCGCGTAGTTGCTGAGAAACTGAATGATGGCCGCATTCAAGTTCAGATGGGTGAGTGCCTGTTTCCTGGCGAAATTCAGTTGGCTATGGGTGAAGCATATCAAACACCTTGGATGTATGGATCATATTCAGGCACCGGAACAACTGCACTATCCCAAAATTTCCATGACTTTGTACGCCAAAATCTGGTTCGCCCGATAGTTCGCCAAAAGGCCCGACCGGTGCACTACAATACCTGGGAAGCGGTGTACTTCGATCATCAACCTCAACAATTAATGGAGTTGGCTTCGAAGGCCGCAACCGTTGGAGTTGAAAGGTTCGTACTGGATGATGGCTGGTTCTTAGACCGCAGAAACGATTCTGCAGGCCTGGGTGACTGGCAAGTTGACCCAGGCGTGTACCCTGACGGCCTAACTCCTTTAATCGACCATGTGAAAACTCTTGGCATGGAATTCGGCCTCTGGGTGGAACCCGAAATGGTAAACCCTGACAGCGAATTGTACCGATCGCATCCAGACTGGGTGTTGAAAACGGGGCATACACAGCAGATCCCGTCACGTAACCAGTATGTATTGGATGTCACCAAGCAAGCCGTGTTCGACCATCTTTTTGAGTGTATCGACACGCTCTTGCGCGAGAACGATATTTCTTACCTGAAATGGGATATGAACCGGGATATCCACCATCCGGGCAGCGAGGGCACAGCGGTAACACATAGGCAGACCCAAGCTGTGTATGCATTGATGGCCAAAGTTCGAGAAACGCATCCGGGTGTTGAGATCGAAAGCTGCTCTTCGGGTGGTGCCAGGGCCGACTATGGTGTTCTGGAAAATACCGACAGAATTTGGACCTCAGACAGCAATGACGCGCTTGACCGTCAGTCTATTCAGGCCGGTGCTTCGGTGTTTTTCCCGCTCTCTCTATTGGGGGCGCATGTGGGCCCGCGCGCCTGCCATATAACAGGCCGCCATATTTCCATGGAGATGCGTGTTGCCACTGCCATTTTTGGCCATATGGGTATGGAACTTGATCTTGCCGAGCTGACGGAACAAGAAGCGACAGTACTGACGTCAGGTGTTGATCTTTATAAAAAGCATCGTGACCTGATCCATGCCGGAGATTTTGTGCGCATCGATAGTGAATGCCATGCCAATACTGTTGGTGTTGTTGCTAAAGACCAATCCGAAGCGCTGATTTCATACGCAATGGTGGCGTCGAGGGTCTCAGCCTCACCTGAAGTCCTGAAATTGCATGGTTTGTCCGAGGATAACTCATACAAGTTCAATCTCGTTTGGCCTTTGAATGACAATCGAGTAGCTCTCAAGGAGTGGCAAAACATGAACGGACAAGTATTTTCCGGTCATTTGCTGGCACACGCCGGCGTTCAAATTCCGCCAATTTTTCCTGAATCAGCGCTGATCATCCATTTGAAGGCGACCTAGTTGCGCCTATTCAACATTTTCGCCAGCTTCCAGGATCAAACCGTACGCTTCTTGAATGAGGGACATGCTTGTTGTGCGGGCTCCAACCGCATCGCCGTCGCAGATGGCGTCATATATTGCACGGTGGTTGGCAATACTGCCAGTTTCTACCCCCGCAGTCTGGTTGGTCACCCTGATGCTGATGGTGAGGGCTGTTTCAACAAGATCCTTTAATTGAGTAAAAAATCGGTTTCCACTCGCTTCCAAAATGGCAACGTGAAAAGCGATGTCGGCTGCCAGCGCGTCGTCGTGCCCCATTGCCGCGGCCCGCATACGATCCAGCGCATTGGCAATATGTTGTTTCTGGTCATCTGTCGCGCGGCGAGCGGCGAAAGCAGCCGCCTGCGGTTCAATCGCCATGCGAATTTCGGTAAAATCGGCCAACAGGCTGATGGAAAACTTTCGCTCCAGTAGCCAGCGCAACACGTCCGGGTCCAGCAAGTTCCAATTTTCTTCAGGCTGCACCCATGTCCCTTGCCGGGGACGGGCTTTCAGAAGTCCTTTGGACGTCAGCATTTTAACTGCTTCGCGCAAAATGCTGCGGCTTACGCCAAACTGCTGACATAGGTCTGCTTCAATAGGAAAAGGATTGGCTTCATCGTATTCGCCGCGCACAACGGCACCGCCGATTTCATTGGCAATTTGCTGAGTTAAGCTGGGTGCAGATACAGCCATTGTTACACTCTTTTCAATGCGCTCAAGTTGCCAGAGAACCGCGATTCCGGAATGCCTTGAACAGATGTTTTGAAGGCGAATATGTTTCCGGCCGAAGGCTCGTTCGCCAGTGTCGCCCTCGGCAAACCGTCGCAGGCTGAAGAAACATAAAGGATATCAAGTTCAGGCCCGCCAAATGCCACGCAAGTTGGCTGACTTGTGGGTATTTCGAGTTCAAAAATGAGCTGTCCATTTGGGTCATATGTGAAAACCTTGCCAATGCCCCACTGCGCGCTCCACAGGTTTCCTTTTGCGTCGACGGTGGCGCCGTCTGGTGACGCGCCATGGGGCAAGTTTGCAAACGTCCGGCGATTAGAGATAGTACCGGCGTCTGAGTTGAAATCATATTGAAAGATCTTGCCCTTTAGCGAGTCCGCAAAATACATCCTATCTCCCGAGGGACTCCAGCAAATGCCGTTTGAGATATTCACTGCAGTTTCATGCACTTTAGTTTCAAGCTGTCGGTTCAAGCAAAACAAACGGCCCGTGGCCGGCGATCCATCCCCAGGATTGGCCATCATGGTGCCTGCCCAAAAACGACCTTGCCTGTCAGCACGTCCATCGTTGAAGCGGCCCTCTCCAGCGAGAAAAGGCGGTTGGTGGATCCAGGATATTTCACCAGAGGCAATGTCCACGATGGCAAATCCGCTGGAAAATGCAGCGACTAAAGAGTTTCCATCCTCATGAAATGCGAATGAGCCAAGTGGTTCTGGCATGTCGCTTTTTGTTAAAGATAGCGTTGCTGGATCGTAACGATACAAGACGTTAGATAATATGTCTGTCCACCAAACAGCTTGATCACCAGCGCTCCACTGAATGCCTTCGCCAAGTAGATTGCCCACATGAACTTCGTCGATCAGGGTAGCGGTTATCAAATTGCCTCTCCTGCACGGGTTCAAACTGCTACATTTCCATATTATTATGATATATATGATAAAAAGACAAAGTCAGTCTTTTGAACATGTTAGCAGCTTTTGCTGAGCCAAGGATGGTCACTGTATGGGAATTGCGACATATCCGGATTTAGAAAATAAATCTGTGTTCATCACTGGTGGAGGCAGCGGCATCGGTGCAGAATTTGTGCGGGCTTTTGCGGCCCAGGGGGCCAATGTTGCATTTGTTTCTTTGCCTACAGACCCAGGTGAAGAACTTGCGCTTGATGTTGCGAAAACAACTGGCAAAAAACCACTCTTCTTGCCGTGTGACGTGCGGGACGTTGCCGCGCTCAAAGAATCCGTGTGGCAGGCGCGTGAAGCCATGGGGCCTATTGGCATACTGATAAACAATGCGGCCCGTGATGATCGTCATGATGTGGCCTCTTTAGATGAAGAGGGCTGGGACTACGCAATGAATGTTAACCTTCGCCCCCATTATTTTGCCGTGCAGGCCTGCTTGGATGATTTGAAGGTGTCTGGCGGCAGCGTCATAAATCTGGGATCAAATTCTGCTAATCTGGGCCTTGCCGGGTATCCCGCATATGTTACAGCAAAAGCAGCTATTGTAGGTCTTACCAAAGCGCTTGCACGTGAGCTCGGTGAATATGAAATCAGAGTGAATGCCTTGGTGCCCGGCTGGGTCATGACTGAACGCCAAAAAGAGTTGTGGGCAACTCCTGAAGCGGTGGAAACCTGCCTTCGTGAACAGGCTTTGAAGAAAACGATAAGTGAAAAAGACATTGCAAATGCGGCTTTGTTTTTGGCGTCTGATGCGTCTTCAATGGTGACCGGTCAATCACTCATTGTTGATGGTGGCCGAGTGTGAGCAGATCGCCCGCATTCATTGCTGTTGATTGGGGCTCCAGCAATTTTCGCGCGTCTTTGATTTCAGCTAGGGGCGAGGTGCTGGATCAGCGGCTCAGCGATCAGGGCGCCTTCCAAATCTCTAACCACGAAGAAACCCTTGCCGCAATGTGCGGTGACTGGTGCACAGCTTACGGTCCTGTACCCATTCGTATGGGCGGTAGTATCGGCAGTCGCAACGGGTGGTGCGATACCGGCTATCTTCCGTGCCCGATTTCGCTAGATGACTTGAAGCCCGCTTTTGTGCGTGTCGAAAATCATCTCGGCTGGGACATCGCGATTTTGCCGGGGGTTAGCGAGACGAGTGGAGTTGCAGAATGCGATGTGATGCGGGGCGAAGAAATCCAGATTTTCGGTGCGCTTCAAACTCTGAATATAGAAACAGGTTGGTTTTGTTTGCCAGGCACGCACTCCAAATGGTGCCGGGTCGAAAAGGGCCAAATTACGAGCATCCGCAGTTATCTCTCTGGAGAGATGTACGCGTTGTTGCTGAGCGGTGGAAGCTTGAGCCCGTTGATCGAGGGAACGGAATTTGATGAGCAAGCTTTTTTGCAAGGACTTCATGCAATCAAGCGGCAATCAAACTTGTTGAGCTTTCTGTTCAGAGCGCGGGCGGGTGTTTTGCTTGATCAATTCTCAGGTGATCGATTGGCTTCTTTTTTGTCAGGTGCGCTGATTGCTTATGAGGTTGGTCATGCCACAACCTCCCTGTCGAAAGGGGGGGAAGTAGCGATCATTGCTGGACCGGCACTGGAGACCCATTATCAGCTCGCGCTGCAGGAATTAGGTCAGCCCCACAGAGTTGTTGGTGGTGAAGAAGCTTTTCTTGCCGGTATGAAACTTCTTGTTGGTTGATAGAATTTGTGGGCTGGCTTCTTTGGGCAGATTCTTTTATCAACAAGGGTAGATGGGTCAGCGGGCACTGACTGAAAGAGACAGTGCAAACTAGGGGGCAATCTGTGACCAACACAGAGCAAAATAAAGCTGAAGTCGAAAATCAGACAGACCCTGCGGCACTCGCCTCGGCAGAGAGCGATGCTCATGAGGTGCCGCAGACCGACGTGCATCTCAGCAAACCGTTCATTGACGAACTTATCGAGACTATGCGGGGCGGCGACCGTACGCCTGTCTTGGAAATGTTCGAAGAACTGCACGCCGCTGACGTTGCAGATATCTTGGAAGTGCTTCCATCAAATAAGCGCCTACAGCTTATTGAATTCCTTGGCGACAAGATCGATCCTGATGTTTTGTCAGAGGTGGAGGGCGAAGCCCAGGAAGAGCTCTATGAGCATTTGCCAAATGAGCAGATTGCTGACGCAGTAACTGAACTTGAAACCGATGATGCTGTTTATGTCATTGAAGAACTGGAAGATGCTGACCGCGAAGAGGTAATGCGCGCACTCGCCAGCGATGACCGTGCCGCCATCGAGGAAAACCTCAGTTATCCAGAAGACTCTGCCGGTCGCCTGATGCAACGGGACTTGGTGGCGTTGCCTGAATTTTGGACTGTCGGCCAAACTATTGACTTTCTGCGATCCGAGAACGAGACGATACCAGACGATTTTTATGACATCTTCATCGTTGACCCTTCGCATCGGCCAGTTGGCACACTCCCGCTCTCCCGGTTAATGCGCACGCAGCGCAACAGCACCATCGCCGAGATTATGGAGGCCGAGCCTTACCTCATCGACGTAAATACTGACCAGGAAGAGGCAGCCTATCAGTTCACCAAATACCATCTGATTTCATCTGGTGTTGTTGATGACAATGGTCGGCTGGTCGGTGTGATTACCGTTGATGACGTTGTAGACGTGATCGAAGAGGAGGCTGAAGAAGATCTGCTTGCTCTTGCCGGCGTGGGTGAAGAATCGGGTCTGAACGAAAACGTCGTTGATATTACACGCAGTCGATTTTTGTGGCTGGTTGTAAATCTGGGCACTGCGATCCTGGCATCAACGGTGATTGGTTTGTTCGATGCAACGATTGAACAGATGGTGGCTCTGGCTGTTTTGATGCCCATTGTTGCCTCCATGGGCGGCAATGCAGGCACGCAAACCATGACTGTTGCTGTGCGTGCCATTGCCACCAAAGAGCTGAGCTCAACCAATGCAATACGGGTGACACTTAGGGAGCTTATGGCAGCGAGTTTGAATGGTTTTGCCTTGGCGGTGTTCTCTGCCCTTGTTGCTTACCTTTGGTTTGGTGGTGCAGAGCTTGCGCTGATTTTTGGAACGGCGATGATCGTGAATATTTTTGTTGCCGGGTTTTCGGGGATGGCCATCCCAATGGCGTTGCATAAGCTCGAAATCGACCCGGCGATCGCGTCGAGTGTTTTTGTAACTACCATTACAGATGTGGTGGGATTTTTCGCGTTTTTAGGGCTAGCTGCATTTTTTCTTTTATAGGCTGACGCATGCGCAAAGGGCCGATATTGCTGGTGGATGATGAACCCGTTGTATTGCAAGTGCATGCAGCTGCGGTTCGCCACTTTGGCTTCGAAGCCATTATCGCGGAAACCGCTGAAGAAGGCTTAAGTTTTGTCCGCTCACATCGACCTGCAATGGTTATAAGCGACATTCAAATGCCCGGTGACGGCGGGTTTGACTTTATTTCAGGGATAGAACGGTCGGGCTTGAAAACGATGCCGGTCATATTTCTGACAGGCTACAACGACATAGATATTGTACGCGGCGGCCTTAAGGCGGGCGGTGATGATTTCATTATCAAAGGCGGCTCCATTGAACGGCTCAGAAACCGTATTGCTTTCTGGATGGCAGGCGGTTTTTCAGAGCTGCCATCCGATGTGCGCAGGCGTGCCCTGGTGGAGGCAAACGCAGAAATTGGTGACGAAATCGACAACGTTGAATCGCATTTGGAATTCAGCCAAACCACATTGGAAACCATCGAGGACAGAATCAGGGAAGAGCTTGAACCTTTGCCTTCATCCTACGGTAAGCGGCTGATCGAACGTGTTTGCTTTCTGGGGCGCCTGTCCAAAATTGCATTGGAGGAAAGCCGAGGATTCGGTGACCTAATACGGTTTCCAGACTATATTATTGCCATTAACAACCATCTTGAAATGCCTTGGAGCAGGGAGTTGTGGCCTTTGTTGAAGCGTTTCGATGATTGGTCCTGCGATACACGCTTTGTGCTCGCGGGCGTGGAGCCTCTAAAACAGTTTTTCGAATATGAATGGTATGTAGAAGGCTTGGAATAAGTTCCGCAACGTGTCGGCTCAGCAAATATTAAATGAAATGTTTAGAGAGCGCCGACCGCCATATTGTCCAACAGGCGCACTTTCTCGAGCCTTGCCACTGAAATTACACGAGCTTGCCCCGAGAGCTGCTCCAGCGGCTCTAATGTTGCTGGATCCACAACGCTGACATAGTCAACGGCATCAAATCCGGCGTCCAGCAGGGCATTGAAGGCAGTGCGCTCGGCTTCTCTTACACGCTGACCGCTTTCGACCTCGTGGACTAGGTTTTTCAGAATCACATTGAAAGCGCCCGCAACTTTCCGCCCTGGACCACTCAAGTAAACGTTTCTTGAAGAGGCCGCCAGACCGTCTGCTTCCCTGACGATGGGGGCCCCGATAACTTCGACAGGAATAGCCAGATCGCGCACAAATTGCCGAATAACGGCCAGTTGCTGATAGTCCTTCTCGCCGAATACAGCTGTGTCGGGCTGGCACTGCATGAACAGCTTGCTGACAACCGTAGCAACGCCGTCGAAGTGGCCAGGCCGATGCTCACCCTCAAATCTGTCCGAAACACCTGAGACACTAACCTTGGAAGCGTCCCCTTCAGGGTACATCTCCCTTACTTCAGGGATGTAGACCAGATCAGCATCTGTGCTCGCAAGCTTGCTCAGGTCTGACTGTTCATCGCGCGGATAGGCGTCAAAATCTTCGCCTTCACCAAACTGGGTGGGGTTTACGAAAATTGAGACGACGATGAAGTCAGTTGACTTAGAAATGACATCAACAAGCGACAAATGACCGTGGTGCAGGGCCCCCATGGTTGGCACCAAACCAATTTTGCAGCCGGCACTTCGGGCTTTCGCAACATTGGCGCGCAGGTCTGCTATTGTCCGAACAACGGGGGGCGTATCAGGCACTCTAGCGACTTTCCTGAGTGGTGGCGGCAAGGCTGGCGCTGTCCAGCCCGTCGAGGTCATTATAGTCAATGATCGACAGTATATCGCTCACATAGTCTGTGCCGCGTTCTGAATAATCGATCAGGGACGGAGCCAGGGCGCTGCCTGTCACCACCAAATTGTGATCTCGAAGTTCAGCGCGTCGTTCCCTAAGGTCGCGGTAACTATTGTGCCGGTTCAAGTTCACCATATAGCTTCGAACGCTGTCGAGAAGATACTCGAAGCTCTTGATTCGATGGGTTTTTCCCTCATCGCGTTGGCGCGGCAGAATGCCTTCTTCTTCATTCCAGGTCCATTCGCCAAACAGCGCGTTACCTTGCTGCGCAAAGTAACTTGTGCCCCAGCCACTTTCCATCGCTGCTTGTGCCAGAGCGAGCGAAGGCGGGATAACGTCAACACGGAAGAGAAGAGCGTTGATCTCGTCAACATTTGCAGGGCTCGACAGCTTGATGCGGTGGGTGCGTGCAATGCCCTCCAACCAGTTGCGCTGCCTCTTGCCAGCTGACCCCTCTGTTTCGATGCGCGCACGGATATCCAACAGTCTTCCGCGGTCAGCGATGATCAGCTCGTTGGCGCGCAAAATAATTGGCAGCATGGTAGAAACAAATTGTTGTTTACGACGCTTCGCATCCCTGATGTTTGGTAAATTTGCGGGCAAACGCGCCAGGAACGTGCGCGGCACTTCGTCCACGCTCTGCATATCTTCCTCCAGTAAGCGAGCCAGCCGGGGTGTTAGCTCGGTCAGATCAGAAGGCGGATATTGGTGCGCAAGATAGTTTGGCTTGTCTGGGACAAGCGCGTCTTCCCGAGACTCGCTCAATAAGTGACGTGCAATGCCAATTGGGACCACAGCCAGCAAAGCAAGCAGCAAAACGAAACCAGAATATTTTCGGATTTGGTCGCGCACGCGTCTCGTCTCTTCCCTGATGTCTGGTTACCGTCCCTTTTGGACTTGTTTTACGCTTCACTTTCGGCCACATGTGCCGTCCACTTGGTCAGACATTAGTTTAATATATCTGACTGATGCCATATAGCGCAATGTCGTATGTACATAGGGCTGGATTGTCCCTTGCAAAGGCTTTTGTTTGCTTGGACACTGACAGAATGAATAGTTTGGATTTGGAGTTTAGCGTGCCAGACAGTGAATTGGGTTCTTCACCAGCAATGCCGGACAGGCCGTACTTGATCGTTCTCGGGAACGAAAAAGGTGGTTCAGGCAAATCAACGACAGCGATGCATATTGTCGTGTCGCTTCTGGCTGAAGGCTACAAAGTTGGCACAATTGATCTGGATGCGCGCCAAAAGAGTTTGACCCGATATATCGAAAACCGCCGGGCCTACTGTTTGTCCAACGATATTGCCCTTCCTGTGCCGACAGAACTTGTTGTGCCACGTTCTGAGCTTCGATCGGCAGACGCTGCTGAAGCCGACGAAAAAAACAGGTTCGAGCAGGCTTATCTGCAATTGGCTGGCAAGGTAGATGTTATTGTTGTGGACTGCCCCGGAAGCGATACTTTCCTCTCGCGCCTTGCTCATACGGCCGCGGACACTTTGGTAACACCAGTTAACGACAGTTTTGTTGATCTGGACCTTCTTGCCAGAGTTGACCCTGAAACATACGCGGTACAAGGCCCAAGCCTTTATGCCGAAATGGTTTGGAAAGCACGTCAGCGTCGCGCCATGGCGGATGGACAGTCGATTGACTGGGTGGTGCTCAGGAACCGGGTAGGGTCGCTGCACGCCAAAAACAAAGAACGGGTTGAATCGGTACTGTCCGATCTCTCCAAACGCATTGGCGTGCGGTATGTTTCGGGGCTTGGCGAGCGTGTCATTTACCGCGAACTATTCCCCAAAGGCTTGACGCTTATCGATTTGAAGGCTTCCGGTGGCCTTGACGGGCAAGGCATGTCCATGTCTCATGTAGCGGCGCGGCAAGAGCTACGAGCGCTTGTGAATTCACTCGATCTTCCGTTCAGGAAGGCCAAGGTAGACTAAATGGCGGGATATTTTGTTCTCGGACTATTGCTCGCAGGGGTGTTGTTCCTGCTCCTGAACTGGTGGGCGACTGCTGAGCTGAAATCTGCCAAGCGCAGTCTAACCTGGGCAATTGTTGCGGTCTGCTTGGTGCTGGGTTTGATTTTGTTGGCAACCGGTAAAGCCTTGTTGGCTGCCGTGCCAGCGGGATTCGCACTGTTTCGAATGGCAGGGCCTACCGTTGCCAAACTGTTGTTTAGTCGATTTATGAGCGGAAAACTGGGCGGTAATGCCGGCAGAAATGCCCCGCCTTCAGGGCAACAGCAAATGACCCGTTCAGAAGCTCTGGAAGTTCTGGGGTTGGAAGAGGGCGCGACCAACTCCGAGGTGAATGAAGCCTACCGTCGCTTGATGGGGCAGGTGCACCCGGATAAGGGTGGCTCTGACTGGATGGCGGCAAAGCTTAACGCCGCCCGCAAGACGTTATTGGAGTAGGTTTTATCCGGCAACACGCCAACATATGCCGAAGCGTTATGTGGGGTGTTGTTTTATCGTTTCTCTTCGTGTCTGCAGCACATTCAGCTTCGCAGGAAACACCGGCTGAGCTCGTCAAAGTCGGCACCATTATTCATAATCCACCCTATGTGTTTGAAAACCCGTCGGCAGGAATTGATGTTGATATCATTCGCGAGGCGTTTGCGTATTCTGGCATTTCGGTAGAGTTTGTGCATGCATACCTCAGTCGTATGGGCGTGCTATTGGATGCAGGCCGAATCGATGCCATGACAGGATACAGGAGCCGAGCGGACCAATGTGAATTGAGCGAGCCGTTTGGCTTTTGGCATAACAGTATTGTCGTCAGGTCTGGCCTAGATGCGACCATAAGCGGTTTTGACGATCTGGCAGGGCTGAAAGTTGGTCTGTTTCCGCAAGCAAAAAACGTTTTTGGTCAAGGGCTTGTGAAGGCGTCTGCAAACTTTGCGAGCGAGACTATCGTTTTTACCACGCCGTCGGCCCTGCGCATGCTCTCATATGATCGCCTGGACGCATACATAGGTGACAGTTGGGGGCTGGATTACCTGTTCCTGCAAACCAAGAAAGCAAATACGCCGTTGCCTTACAGGATCGCTCATGCCTTTGCACCCACACCGCGCCACCTTTGTTTTACCGTTGATGGCCTTTTGGCGGCTTTCAATGATGGTTTGACAAAGCTTAAGTCCAGTGGCCGAATGGATGAAATTGTTAATCAATATAGGGAATAAGATTGCCCACTTCATTCTTGACGCCGCCGGATGAGCCTGACAATTTGACCGTTCTTTTTATTGGACAACCTTTATCTGGGACTTGTCGATGACTTCACATCAATTTCACCCCACAGTTTTGAGAGAGTATGATGTTCGCGGCATTGTCGGCGAAACTGTTGGCGAGTCTGATGCGCTTGCGCTGGGGCGGGCCATTGGCACCACGGTGCACCGCAATGGCGGCAAATTTATCTGTGTCGGGTATGACGGCCGTCTGTCATCTCCAAGCCTGTCTGAAAAACTTGTTGAAGGTGTTCTGAGCACCGGGATAGACGTGCGCCTTGTCGGCCTTGGTCCAACTCCAATGCTTTATTACTCCGTTTTTGAGCTGGATGCTGATGGCGGCGTTATGATTACCGGCTCGCATAACCCGCCCAACTACAATGGCTTTAAAATCATGATGGGCAAAAAGCCCTGTTTCGGGGAGGCGATCCAAAACCTTGGCCGGTTGGCGAACAACGGTGACTTTGAAATCGGCAAAGGTGAACTGAAAGAAGTCGATATTTTCGACCGTTATTTGACGCGTTTGCTGCGCGATGTGGATTTTGGTGATTTCAAAATTGTATGGGACCCTGCAAACGGCGCGGCGGGTGATGTGATCAGCGCGCTTGTTAAAAAGCTGCCCGGTGAGCACTTCGTTATTAACGCTGAAATCGATGGTACATTCCCCAATCATCATGCTGACCCAACCGTTGAAGCAAACCTCGAGCAATTAAAAGATGCGGTCGCGGAGCACGATGCCGACATCGGCCTCTCCTTTGACGGGGACGGTGACCGGATCGGCGCTATTGATAAAGCTGGGCGTGTTGTTTGGGGGGATCAGATGCTCGCAATCATGGCAGGCGACCTGTTGAAAGAGATGCCTGGCGCACCGATCATTGCCGATGTGAAGGCAAGTCAGGTATTGTTTGATCGTATCGACCAGTTGGGTGGAACGCCCGTAATGTGGAAAACAGGCCATTCGCTGATTAAGGAAAAGATGGTGGAGCTTGAAGCGCCGCTTGCGGGCGAAATGTCAGGCCATATTTTTTATAAACACAAGTTTTATGGGCATGATGACGCGGTATACGCGGGCATCCGCTTCCTTAATGCCATCACGACCCAGGGCGGTGACTTACGCGCCTTGAAAGACGGGTTGCCTGCCGCTCTGAATACGCCTGAGTTGCGGTTTGACTGTGATGAAGTACGCAAATTCGAGGT
The DNA here is from genome assembly GCA_963921265.3 of Kordiimonas sp. Taxonomy (GTDB): domain Bacteria; phylum Pseudomonadota; class Alphaproteobacteria; order Sphingomonadales; family Kordiimonadaceae; genus Kordiimonas. Next base: position 772,630 of record OZ001196.2, on the reverse strand, counting down.
TGTGGAAGAAGTGAAGGCCCGTTTGCAAGAAAACGGCGCCAATATGTCTACAATCGACGGTGTGCGTGTGCTTACGGATGACGGATGGTGGCTTCTGCGAGCGTCCAACACTCAGGCCGTTCTGGTTGCCCGTTGTGAAAGTGCCACTGAAGAAGGCCTTGTACGACTGAAAGGGGCACTTGTAGATGCTTTGGCACAATCTGGAGTAGAGGCTCCTGCCGACTTATAAGGCAAAAATCAAAAAGAATTCATTTTTGCCCTTTTAGTCCGCGCGATACATATTACATTGTTCAGGTATTGTGTTCTGGAGGTGTCATGTCTGACAAAGATGAAGACGATCGGGGCGGCGGTACCGGTACAGGTATCTTGACCCGGCCCGACACCAAAACCAAAAAACCATCAATGTATAAAGTTCTGCTGTTGAACGACGATTTCACGCCAATGGAATTTGTCGTGCATATCCTGCAGCGGTTTTTCCGCATGACGGTTGAGCAAGCCACCGAAGTGATGCTGCACGTTCACCAAAAGGGTGTCGGGGTGTGCGGCGTGTTTACGTACGAAGTGGCGGAAACCAAAGTGAACCAGGTGTTATCATTCGCTAAACAGCATGAGCACCCACTGCAATGCACTTTGGAAAAAGAGTAACGCCCGCGTTGCTTTTTGCGCTTTTGGCCAAGCCATGGCACATTGATACCGGAAGTTAGTTATTGCGTAATCGAAGTTAAAGGACAGCACAGTTGCCAAGTTTTTCCCCTCATTTAGAAGAAACATTGCACCGCGCTCTTGGTGAAGCCAACAGCCGCAGCCACGAGTATGCGACCCTTGAGCATCTGCTGCTCTCGCTCCTCGATGATCCGGATGCGGTGGCTGTATTGAAGGCGTGCGATGTAAATCTGGACGAGCTGCGCGAAGACGTGACCAGTTATCTGGACTCGGAAATGGAGGGGCTAACGATCCAGACGGACGGAGTTGAAGCCACGCCCACAGCGGGTTTCCAGCGTGTGGTTCAGCGGGCCTTGCTGCACGTGCAGTCTTCTGGCCGGGAAGAAATGACGGGCGCAAACCTGCTGGTCGCGCTCTTCTCGGAGCGAGAGAGCCACGCCGTTTACTTCTTACAAAGCCAGGATATGACACGCCTTGATGCCGTTAGCTACATCTCTCATGGAATCGCCAAAGTGCCTGAACTTGGTGAGAACCGTACGGTGCGAGGCGCTGACGAAGAACCAACAGCCGAAGGCGAGGCAGCTGCACCAGAAGCTGAAAAAGGTAAAAGTGCGCTTGATAACTACTGTGTTAACCTCAATGAAAAAGCCAAAGCTGGAAAAATCGACCCGTTGATTGGTCGAGCCGACGAGCTTGAGCGGACGGTGCAGATCCTGTGCCGTCGCTCTAAAAATAACCCGCTTCTGGTTGGCGACCCCGGTGTAGGCAAAACCGCCATTGCCGAGGGCCTTGCTCGCCGTATAACCGAAGAAGATGTGCCGGAAGTCCTTTTGGACGCCACTATCTATTCACTCGATATGGGTGCGCTGCTTGCTGGTACACGCTATCGCGGTGACTTTGAAGAGCGCTTGAAGGCTGTTGTCAAAGAACTGGAAGCCATCGAAGGTGCGGTGCTGTTTATTGATGAAATTCATACGGTTATCGGAGCTGGCGCAACGTCTGGCGGAGCGATGGATGCGTCGAACCTGCTGAAACCGGCGCTGGCGTCAGGTACGCTGCGCTGCATGGGTTCCACGACATACAAAGAGTTCCGTAGCCATTTCGAAAAAGATCGAGCCTTGCTGCGTCGGTTCCAGAAAATTGATGTGAATGAGCCAACTGTCGGCGACACCATTAAAATCCTGAAGGGGTTGAAGCCTTACTTCGAAGAGCATCACAAGGTTCGCTATACGCTGGATGCCATCAAAACGGCAGTTGAGCTGTCGGACCGTTACATCACCGACCGTAAACTGCCAGACAAGGCGATCGACGTTATTGATGAAACGGGCGCCGCCCAGATGCTGCTGCCGCCTTCCAAGCGCAAAAAAACCATCAGCGTGAAGGATGTAGAGGCCGTAGTTGCGAAAATCGCGCGCATCCCGCCAAAAACTGTTACGCGCGACGAAAGCCGTGTGATGCTTACGCTTGAAGAAGACCTCAAACGTGTTGTCTTTGGCCAAAATGAGGCGATTGAAGCGCTCACTGCTTCCATCAAGCTTTCTCGTGCCGGTTTGCGGCAACCCAACAAGCCGATTGGCTCTTATCTGTTTGCGGGCCCTACTGGTGTGGGCAAAACCGAAGTTGCGCGCCAGCTTTCACACCTTTTGGGTGTTGAGCTGCACAGATTCGACATGTCTGAGTATATGGAGCGTCATTCCATTTCACGCCTGATCGGAGCACCTCCCGGCTATGTCGGATTTGACCAGGGCGGTTTGCTGACGGACGCGGTTGATCAGCACCCACACTGCGTGCTTCTTCTTGATGAGATTGAAAAGGCGCATCCGGACCTCTTTAACGTGCTTCTTCAGGTTATGGATAATGGCACGCTGACGGACCACAACGGCAAGAAAATCGACTTCCGCAACGTGATCCTGATCATGACGACAAATGCAGGTGCCAAAGAGCTGTCGAAGGCTGCGATCGGATTTGGTCGTGAAACCAACGACGGCGCGAGCGATGAAGCCATCAAGCAGATGTTTAGTCCTGAGTTCCGCAATCGACTGGATAGTACCATTCACTTCAGCTTCCTTCCGCCTGAGGTGGTTGCAAAAGTGGTTGAGAAATTTGTACTGCAGCTTGAACTTCAGCTGGCAGACCGCGGCGTTGAAATCTCGCTTGAGGAAGACGCAAAAGCCTGGCTTGCCGAAAAAGGCTATGACCGCCATTACGGTGCACGGCCGCTGGAGCGCGTGATTCAGGAAAGCATCAAAAAGCCGCTCGCTGACGAACTCCTGTTTGGTAAACTTGCCAAGGGTGGTGAGGTAGTTGTTAAGCTCAAGGACAACGAAATGGCCTTTGAGATCACGCCTCATGCCCCGAAGGAAAAGCCATCAGCGGCAAAGGTGCCTGCGGCGGGCAAGAAAAAGGGCGGTTCTGGCAAAAAGCCTAAAGTGCCGGCTAAATAGGAACAGCAATGCTTTCAACTGACCGGCTCAAGTTGCGCCAATGGCGCGAGGAAGACCTCGCGCCGTTTGCCGTTTTGAATGCAGACCTAGAGGTGATGCGTTATTTCCCTAACACGCGCACTCGTGCAGAAAGTGATGAGACCTATGACCGGTTGCATCGCCACGTGGCGGATCATGGGTTTGGGTTTTGGGCGGCTGAACTGCATACCACGGGCCAATTCATTGGTTTCATCGGTATGCAGAACTGTGACTATTTGCCGAGTGGTCCGGCTGTAGAAATTGGCTGGCGGTTGGATAAAAACTTTTGGGGGCAGGGGTTCGCTCCCGAAGGCGCGCGCGCCTGTTTGGCCTATGCGTTTTCAAAGCTTGGCCTTGAAGAAGTCGTGTCCTTCACGGCTCACACAAATACGCCGTCTATGCGGGTGATGGAAAAAATTGGTATGCACCGCGACATTGCGCGGGATTTTGATCACCCAATGGTGGCAGAAGACACGGGCCTGAAGCCCCACGTTTTCTACACGATCAGCAACACTGACCCGATCGGTTACTAACTATCTTTCCTGAATGGTGTGCGTGTCGCGAGATAATCAATCTCGGCGGCCACGCCTTCGCGTTCTTGCTCCAGGTACCGTGCCACAGCGTCCCGGAAAGAAGGGTTGGAAATATAATGCGCGCTGGTTGTTTGCACAGGAACATAACCGCGCGCCAGTTTGTGCGCCCCTTGCGCGCCAGCCTCCACCGTTTTCAGACCGTTATTGATGGCAAATTCTATGGCCTGATAATAGCAGGCCTCAAAATGCAAATAACGATGATCCTCAACACAGCCCCACTGACGACCATAAAGCGTATCGTCGCCCAGAAAATTCAAAGCGCCTGCAATGTTTCGTCCATCACGTTTGCACATAACCAACAGGATTTTGTCTGGCATGGCGGCCCCGATTTCACTGAAGAAAGCGCGTGTCAGATAAGGCTGGCCCCATTTGCGTGCCCCGGTGTCCATATAGAATTGGAAGAAGTCGTCCCAATGATCTTCGGTTATGTCGGCGCCGGTCAGGGCATGAATGGAGATATCCGTGTTTGCGACGGCTTGCCGCTCTTTGCGGATTTGCTTGCGCTTGCGTGAAGAAAGGGCCGCCAGGAAGTCATCAAAAGTGCTGTAATCGTTGTTTTTCCAATGGAATTGCTGGTCATGTCGCACCAAAAATTCAGAAGCGCTCACTTGTTTGGCTTCTTCATCTGGCATGAAGGTGATGTGTGCAGAAGAGAACCCCAGCTTTTCCGTTATTTTCTCCAGCCCGTCCAAGAGAGCGGCCTGCAAGATCGGTTTTTCCGCTTCCAGTCTGTCTTTGTGCACTAACAGTTTGGGGGCAATTGCTGGCGTGAAGGGAATGCTGGCCTGCAGTTTGGGGTAGTAGCGGCCGCCCGCACGCTCAAGTGCATCTGCCCAGCCATGATCGAATACATATTCACCGTAAGAATGGTTTTTTGCATAGAGAGGCATACAGGCGATGATTTTGCCGTTTTCATCTCCGAGGCGGATTGTCATGTGATAGGGGGTCCAGCCCGTTGTGTCACCAACACTGCCAGATGTCTCAAGCGCGTTTAAAAAGGCGTGGGAAACAAACGGGTTTTCACTCCCCGCACAAGCGTCCCATTCTTCCGCGCTGATGTCCGCAAGACGGGGTAAAAAGGCAATGAACAAGGGCTCTTGGGCCACGCATAAGGCTCCGGGTCGAAGGGGTTATTCAGAGCCCACAACAGCGGGACGCTCAAAAATCAGTGCGTCCGCATGCTTTCGCGCAATAGACTCCATCTTCTGATCTTTTACGGTCCAGGTCAGCAATGGTTTTCCATTTTTGCGCCACCGTTCACAGAGAGAATTTGGCAGCAAATTGACGTCGCAAGCGAGGAAATCTGGTTTGGTGCGTCGCAGCCAAAAAGACAAGGCCGTCCGATTGCGCCAATTCAGCAGAAATTCTCGGCCAACCACAACGCCGCGCGCAAAACGTGGCATGTACTTTCTGAACCAGGCAATTACGCGCGGATCAAAGCTCATAACAGCAACGTCACCGCCGTACCCTTCGAAACAGTGACGCACCCCCGCACACACCATCTGGATGTCAGTATCTTTTGAGGATTTGATCTCAACAAACACCGGGCGGCGCTCATCAACCAGCTCAAGCATGTCCGGCAGACTTGGCGCGGGGGAACCGGAAGCGCCCACGATATAGTTTTGCATCTGCGCAAACCCGAGCTTTTTCATCGAGCCATTACCATCCGTCATGCGGTCCAGCGTGTCGTCATGAAAAACAACTATGATGCCATCAACTGTTGCGCGAACGTCAATTTCAACGGCATAGCCAGCGTCTACGGCTGCAGCGACGGCAGGCAGGGTGTTTTCTTCGGCGGCGGTTCCAGCGGTGTGCAGGCCCCGATGTGCAATGTCAAACTCGGTCAGCCAGGGGTATGAGCGTGGTCCGGTGTCTTTATCAATTTGGCCCATGGTCAGGCGATCTCAAATAGCGCGTCGATTTCAACAGGTACACCCATCGGAAGACCGTTTACACCAACTGCAGACCGGCTGTGTCGGCCTTTTTCACCAAAAACATCCACCATCAAGTCGCTGGCTGCATTAATGATTTGGGGTTGTCCCCCAAAACCATTGATGCCATTGACAAAACCACCAAGTTTTACGACGCGCGCGACACGCTCCAAGTCGCCGTCACACGCGGCCTTAAACTGCGCAATAAGATTGATGGCGCATAGCCGCGCCGCTTCGCAGGCCTGTTCATGTGTGACTGTGTCACCAACAATGCCGGTAAATGCAGGCGCACCGTCCTTGAAAGGGACCTGTCCGGAAACGCTGACCAAACTTCCACTACGAACAAAAGGAACATAATTGGCGACGGGGGCGGCTGGTTCCGGTAACTGAATCCCGAGTTCTTGAAGGCGTGCATTGATGATCATAATTTTAACCTAATTCGACGACCCCACTTGTGTGAAATCAAACCCAAAAACAGCGATTTGGGCAATAAAAAAGAGGCCGATGGCCTCTTTCTTTGTGAGATTTATTGTTATCAGGCGCTTTTTGCAAGGGAACGCTGGCGTTCCTGTTTGTTGGCGTACATGGATTTGTCGGCGCCTTCGATCACTTCCGCAGGGTCACTTTTACCATCAAACGGTGTGCTGCCGACGGAACAAAAAACTTCTATCTCTGCACCGGCATAGCGCACAATGCTGCCATTAACTTCTTCCTGCAGCCGCTTCAGCCGGTTGCGGCCTTGGTCTTCGCAGCACCGGGTAAGCACAACCGCAAACTCGTCACCTGCAATACGCGCAACTGTGTCGGTTGGTCGAACAAGCGCCTTCAGTTTTTTGGCCACATAGCGAAGCACAGCATCACCGGCCGTGTGGCCATGAATGTCGTTGATTTCCTTAAACCCATCCAGGTCAACAAAACCGAGCGTGCCCATTTCCCGGTGGCGTGCACTGGCAGCCAAAATTTGGCCAAGTGCCAACCTGAGGCCGCGACGGTTTGGAATGCCGGTCAGCTCGTCGGTTACTGACAGCTGTTCGAGGAAGGTAATGCGCTCCTGTTGCTCAGACATGCGCTGTTCAGCTGCCGCAGCGTAACTCAGGACCTCGGTGATCAACTGCCAACCGGTGCTGTCAAACTTCATCTCTGCATCAGCTGCTGTCCGCATCAGTTTGCTTGCCAAATTGCTGACGTATGGGTTGATTTCCGTCCGATTGTTTTTCGCGTTTGCCGCTTGTTCTATCATTTTAGCCTCCGGTTTATCCGGACTAACTCTAGCAACAGCCGTGCCAGCCAAAAGGTATGAAGACAGCTGGTTTTAGCGTTAAGCAAAAGGCAAAATGTGCCGACAGGCAAAAGCGATCAGGAATTTTTTGCCTGTTTTTCGGATTTGGGCTTCAAAGTACGGCCCTTTTGCACGGTAGAACCGCCAAAGCGGGACTTGAGCGAATCCATCGCTTTTTCAACGTCGGCGCGTTTGGTGCGGGCAGGTTCGATAAGGTCCGGTTGGTCGGCCTCTGATAGGGGGCGAAAGTGGCCGACCCCAATCCCAATAAGTCGGTACGGAGTGCCATCAATAAGCGGCTTCAAAAGGTCAGATCCCACTTCAAACAATGTGCCCGCCAGTTGGGTCGGCGCATCCAGGGTGCGTGACCGAGTGACAATTCGATGCATGCTGGTTTTCAGTTTGAGTGTGATCGTGAGCCCCGCGAGCTTTTTTCGTTTGAGGTCACCAGCGACAGTTTCGCTGATAGACCATAATTTGTCTTCAAGGGGGCCATAATCAGCCAAATCTTTTGCAAGCGTTCGCTCACTGGAAACACTCTTTGCCCCCTCACTTTGTTTGACGGTGCGGGTGTCCATGCCCCGAGACAGACGATAAAGCCGCTGACCAATATCACCGTACCGGCGGATCAGCGTCGCTTCTTCCATTGATTGAAGTTGGCTGATTTCGGTTAAGCCATCTTTCTGCAACTTTTTCGCCGATTTGGCCCCAATGCCATAGATCCGTGTGATCGGTAGTCTGGCAAGAATTTCAAGTTTGTCTGTCTCGCCAATAACGGTAAAGCCGCGTGGCTTGTTCATGTCGGACGCCAACTTTGCCAAAAACTTGTTGGACGCCAAGCCAACTGAAACTGTAACGCCGACCTCTTGCTGGATTTCATTGGCGAGACGCATCAGGAGCGCAGCAGGCGGCAGGCCGTGAAGGCGCTCGGTGCCTTCAAGGTCAAGGAAGGCCTCATCGATCGAAAGTGGTTGAACAAGTGGCGTTAATTCCTTGAATTTATTGCGAATTTCAATGCCAACATCCCGATAGACACTCATCCGTGGTTTCAGGATAACAGCATCCGGGCATAGCTTTTTCGCCTTAAACATTGGCATGGCAGAGCGCACGCCGTTCATGCGGGCGATATAACAGGCGGTGGAAACTACACCTCTGTGTTCGCCCCCGATAATGACCGGTTTGTTGGCAAGGTCAGGGTTGTCCCGTTTTTCAACAGCAGCATAAAAAGCGTCGCAGTCGATGTGTGCGATGTGCAGGTTCAGAAGTTCTGGATGGGTGATACATCTCTGGCGATCACAAGCGGGGCACCGAATTGGCTTGCTGGTTGCGGCTGCTTCAAACCTGTGCAAACAGGAACGACAAAGCACAGGCGTTTTGCCTTCTGTAATATCGTGGTTTGAGATGCTGGCCGACATGTCAACACGCCTATGTGTTCAATCCCTGCAAGTGCGATTGCAGGGCGTGCCAGTCATCAATTCTAACATCAGCGTGGTTAGCTTTGTCGATCAGGGCTGCAAGACGGGGGTCCGCGACGAAATGCACCAAATGCACATCCGGGGCATGTTTGGCGACAGAGGCCAGCTGGGGTGGCAGATCGTCAACAAAAACTGTGTGGCCATTTGTTGCACGCTGTAGTTGCTGCATGGCTGGTCCTTTTTCGCCGGCATTTGACAGGACCGGATATTCAAATCCCAGGTCATGTAGCGCGGCTTCCCGTCTTGCCCGGCAGTGGTGCGGCACGTTTGTAAGTACGGCAATTTGATACTGGTCAGACAGGGCCTGTAGTGCCTCGGCCGCACCTGGCACCGCCGGCACGCTATCAACGCGCTCGTCGAAGAAGCTACCGATAAGATCTTTCACAACCGCCGGCGACGCTGCGACACCGGTCGATTGGTCGTAAATATTCCCGGTCAATTGAAAACTCGTCAGGCGGAGCTCAAAGCCATTGTCCAGGAAATAGTTTTCCAGGTGTTCGACGAAACGCAGCAATACTTCATCTGCATCCACAACAAGCAGCGGGCGGTCAATATTGATGCTTGAAACTATCTCTGCGACTGTTGTCATGGGCTACCATTCCTGTCCTTTGCCGCCACCTAGAGCTCGCCACGCGGCCACAATCCGTTCCGGTTTAATATCAAGTGCGTCGGCAGTATCGATCAGATCCGGTTCATTGTTGATCAGAAACTCCAGCACACTTGCGAGCGTGCCCTGTTCGCCGAGGCTGCGCCTCAATTCATCTACATCTACCCCTGATAGGGCCATAAACCGATCCCGCAAGGTGTCTTGCTGCAATATGTACCCGACGGCCTGCAGGGCAATGATTTCTTCTTGGTCGATACTCATTAGCAACATCCGGTGGCAAACAGAGGCAGGAAGCGATGGCTCTTCTTCGATATCATCGCGGCTTCCGGGGCGTGTCTCAATACTTTGTTAGGAATTTTTGAATTAACCTTCTAGGAGGCTTGTGTTTTCCGCCAAAGCACGCCTATTATCAGCGCTCGGTCGGGTGATTTCGGGTGGTTAGAGACTGTGGGGACCAATGAGTAAAAAGATTCTGATTGTCGAAGACAACGAGCTGAACATGAAACTGTTCTGCGATTTGTTGGAAGCGCACAATTATGAAACCATTCAAACACGGGATGGCATGGCTGCGCTGGACTTGGCCCGCGTACATGAGCCTGACCTGATTTTGATGGACATCCAGTTGCCGGAGGTTTCCGGCCTTGAAGTTACTAAGTGGCTGAAAGAGGATGAAGACCTGCAAAAAATACCTGTCATTGCGGTAACGGCTTTTGCCATGAAAGGTGACGAAGAGAAGATCCGCGAAGGCGGATGCGAAGCCTACATCGCCAAGCCAATTTCAGTCCGGCATTTTTTAGATACTGTAAAACAATTTGCGGGATAGCCCGAGATGACGGCGCGCGTTCTGGTCGTAGATGACGTTCCGCCAAACGTCAAATTGCTAGAGGCCAAACTTACCAGCGAATATTTTGATGTTCTGACCGCATTTAGCGGTCCGGAAGCGCTTGAAGTTATTGCGCGCGAACATCCTGACATTGTGCTTCTTGACGTCATGATGCCGGGCATGGATGGTTTTGAGGTTTGCAAGCGCATCAAGGCGGACCCGGCAACTGCCCATATCCCTGTTGTTATGGTCACGGCACTTGACCAACCCTCCGATCGTGTAACCGGCCTTGAAGCTGGCGCAGACGATTTCCTGACAAAACCAGTTCAGGACCTGGCGCTGTTTGCCCGGGTGCGCTCCCTTGTGCGCCTGAAGGTGATGATGGACGAGCTTAGGAACCGGAAAACCACGGGTTCACAGCTGGGCTGGGACGATGACGAGGCCATCCTGTTCGACACAACAGCCCCCACTGACGGAAATGTTCTGATTGTCGACGAGCAGGAACGTGTGGTTGAGCGTATCGCCAAGGCTCTTGAAGGCGTTGGCGAAGTTTCGTTCGTTCCGGGCGGTGAAGATGCAGCGGACCGGGCACGCGAAAAAAACTATGACCTGATCATTGTCTCTCTGACCATGCGTGACACAGACGGCCTTAGGGTATATTCCAAGCTTCGGTCGTTTGAAGAAACGCGCCATGTGCCGATTCTGGTGATGGTTGATGACGGCAATACCAAGTTGCTCGTACGTGCCCTGGAAATGGGCGTGAACGACTATGTTGTGCGCCCGGTCGACAAACTGGAATTTCTGGCGCGGGTCAAAACTCAGCTTAAACGCAAGCGTTTTGCTGACAAGCTTTGGGAAAATTTCCACCTTTCCATGCAGCTTGCGACCACAGATGCGGTAACAGGCCTTTATAACCGGCACTATCTTACCAGCCATATGGACACGCGCATGGACGCGGCCCAAAGGCAAGGCAAAGACCTATCAATCCTGATGATGGATATCGACCACTTTAAAAATGTGAATGATACCTTCGGGCACGCGGTAGGCGACCAGGTTCTCAAGGAGTTTGCAGCCAGAGTAGGGCGCAATATTCGCGGGGTTGACCTGGCTGCCAGGTATGGCGGCGAAGAATTTGTTGTGATGATGCCGGAAACACCCGCAGACTGGGCGCTCATGATTGGCAATCGTCTTCGGGAGGAAATTGCGAGTAAGCCGTTCGATTTTGACCTGTCTGAAGGGGAGATCAATGTCACGGTCTCGATCGGTGTTGCCACCAGCAAGGATGGTCAAACGTCCGCGCAGTTGCTGGAGGAGGCTGATAAGGCCCTCTATGAGGCCAAAGCAAGCGGCAGAAACAAGGTTGTCGTTGCCCCCTGACTTGCAGGGCTAATCAACAATAAAAAAAACGCCGCTGCCAGTATGGCGCGGCGTTTTTTAGATCAATCAGGATCAGCCAATTACTTAATTTTGGCTTCCTTGAACTCTACGTGCTTGCGGACAACCGGGTCATACTTGCGCTTGACCATTTTCTCGGTCAATGTCCGCGGATTCTTTTTGGTCACGTAGTAGTAGCCAGTGTCCGCTGTGCTCACCAGCTTGATCTTGATGCTGGACGGCTTTGCCATCTTATTCACTCCAAGAGAAAACAGTTATCCTGACCACCCTTTGTGGTCACGCTGAGCGCGCAAAATACCCATCAAGGCGGCTAAGTCAAGGGGAGTCTGAAAAAACCCGTATTTTTTCGTTTTTTTGTGAAAAACATGCTTTTGCTAACAAACGCGTAACCATTTGTGTGGCATGACAGAATTCGTTCAATACAGACGGATAGTAGGGTGTAGCCGACATGATGCAACAAGACATAATGGAAGAACTCAGAACCGAGGCGATTGATTCTGCTGAGGACCGGCTGAAAAACCTGCAGGAAATCGTGCAGGATTTCACAAATGGTTACATCAAATCGTCTGACGCCCTAGCGACCGTTCGGCTGGAGGCACATTCACTGAAAAGCGTTGCAGCGTCCTTCGAAATGAAGGCTTTGAAAGTAATGTGTCACCGGTTTGAAGACTATTTCTTCAACGTCAAAGACATGACGCCTGAAATTTGCAAAGACATCCAGTTTTACGCGGACCGGATGGCGGAATGCCTTGAAGGCTTTGTGAACGGCAAAGATATTGACGTTTCCGAGGTTGTGCGCAAGTTGCCGAATAAAGCCGGTTTTGAAGTTTCAGACATCACTGTCGCTGATATTGAAGTGATGCTGGTGATGGCACCAGGAACCGCGACAAAAATTGTAACTCGCGAGCTCATGGAATGTGGGTATCGAATGGTGAACGTGGCAACCACTATGGATGCGTTTCAACTTATTCCGGTGATGAAGCCAGATGCGGTGATTATTTCACGTGTGATGCCGGAACTTTCAGGGATTGATCTCGCGTGCGCGCTGAAGGCCATGCCAGTTACACAAGACCTGCCTGTCGCGTTGCTCGCGACCGACAGTGGGTCGCTCAAAAATCTGCCTGAGAGCGTACCCGTGTTGCGAAAAGGCGCAAATTTCGCTGATGACGTAGCCGATGTGTTTATGAAGCTCGGCATTCTTTAGACTTATCGACGGTTACCACCCCGCCTGTTGCCGCGTCCGCCGGTGCGGCCCCCGGGCCCCCGCTTTTTCATGAATTTCATGTCTTTGAAGCGCGGGCCATCGCGTCCGGCAAGTTCCAGCTTCAGGCCACCTGTCAAGCGGTTCGCTTCTGTTAGTCGCACATCCAATTTGTCGCCCAGTTTGTATGTTTCGCCGGTCTTTTCGCCGATAAGCGCGTGCTGGCTTTCGTCGTGATAATAGAAATCGTTGCCTATTTCTGAGATCGGGATCAAGCCGTCGCCACCTGACGGTTCGAGCTCAATAAACAGGCCAAAGCGCGTAACACCTGACACGCGGCCAACAAATTCTTCGCCTACATGGTCAGCAAGATAAGACGCCATATAACGGTCGGTTGAGTCGCGTTCTGCGGCCATGGCGCGTCGTTCGGTGCCAGAAATTTGCTCGCCAATCGCTTCCATGTCCTCAACTTCGGCCGCCGTCAGGCCATCTTTGCCAAGGCCAAGCGCTTTAATAAGTCCGCGATGCACCAAAAGGTCTGCATAACGACGAATTGGCGAGGTGAAGTGTGCGTACTTGGGCAGCGCCAAGCCAAAGTGTCCTCGATTCTCAGGCGAATAATAGGCCTGTGTCTGCGAACGCAGCACCACTTCATTCACCATATGCTCGTGTCTGGTGCCCGAGACTTTGTGTAATATGCCGTTGAACAGGCGTGGCATCATCACATTGCCTTTAGCGAGCGACAGGTCGAGCGTACCGAGGAATTCGCGAAGGCTCTCCAGTTTATCAAGCGGCGGTTCCTCATGGACCCGATACATGGCTGGCGTGCGCTTTTTCTCAAGCTCTTCCGCAGCAGCCACGTTCGCTGAAATCATGAACTCTTCGACGATTTTGTGGGCGTCATAGCGTTCACGCAAGCTGATGCCGCGTACATGACCGTTTTCATCCAGATCAATTTTGCGTTCGGGCAGGTCAAGGTTCAGGGGCTCGCGCTTTGAACGCGCATTCATCAATGCCTGAAAGGTACCAAAAAGCGGCTTTAGGACAGGTTCCAGAAGGGCTTCGGTTTCTTCATCTGGCGCTCCATCAAGCGCAGCCTGCACCCGCGCGTAAGTGATATTGCCATGGCTTTTCATCAGGCCACGAACAAATTTGTGACGGCGTTTGTTACCTTCGCTGTCAAACCACATGTGTACGGCCATGCAGGCACGTTCTTCACCCGGCTTGAGGCTGCATAGCCCTGCCGAAAGGGCTTCCGGCAACATGGGAACAACTCGGTCAGGGAAATAACAGCTGTTGCCGCGCTTTACCGCTTCACGGTCAAGCGCGCTTTCGGGCTGCACATAGTGGGCGACATCAGCAATCGCAACAATCGCGTGCCACCCGTCTGGGTTCTGCGGATCTGTATCCGGTTCCGCCCAAATTGCGTCGTCATGGTCGCGGGCATCCACAGGGTCAATGGTAATGAGAGGGATGTCCCGCAGGTCCGTCCGGTCACCCAGTTCGACAGGCTTTGCTTCGTCCGCTTCCTGCAAAACATGCTCTGGAAACTCAAACGGAATGTCATGGGCGTGGATGGCGATCATGCTGATTGATCGCGCGGCGCTGACATCACCCAGCCGTTCACGAATGCGCGCGCGCTTGGGGCCCATGTTCCTGCGGCGATTAAGAACAGGCTCTGCTGTTACGAGTTCACCTTCAGTCGCCCCGCGCACATCGTCCCGATCCACCCAATATTCGTCACGGTTCTTCTTATCAATGGGATGAATACGCCCCCCGTTTTCGCCACCATGAAATACACCCAGGATGCTTCGAGGCGACGCTTTCAGGTTTTTCAGGATTTGAGCCCGATACGTTGGGGGCGTGTCCTTGATTGGAATGAGGCGCGCCAAAACGCGGTCGCCCGGACCTAGGGCAGGGTGTTTTTTCCTTTTATTTTCAGTGAGATAAATGGTGGGTAATGGCTCTTTACGGTCCCATTTAACCGGTTTCATCAACGCGTCGCCATGTTTGTCGACACCAGAAAATTCCAACACCTGAACGCCTGGCAGGCGGTCTGCAGGACGGAGCGCGCGGCCGGCATCCTGGGCAATCAACCCATCATTCAGCATTTGCCGAAGTAGTTTTTTTAACAGGACCTTGTCCTGCCCTTTGATCTGAAACGCGCGCGCGACTTCGCGCTTGGTAATTTTGCCGCCGCCTTCCTTCAAAAAGGCAAGAATGTCGTCACTGGTTGGAAACCGGTCGATCTTTACTGGTTTTGGCAAGTTGGTTCCATTCGAAGCCGTCAGGGCAAATTATGATGCTTTTTTACGCTTGGTCGTCTTTTTCTTGGCCGCTTTAGCCGCAATCCACTCGAGCGCCTGCTCAATCGTTACCGATTCAGGTTCTGTACCCTTCGGCAAGGTTGCGTTTGTGCGGTTGTGATTGACATAAGGACCATAGCGGCCATCAAGCACACGTACGGCATTGCCATCGTCAGGGTGCTCGCCAAGCTCTTTTAGAACCGTCTTGGCACCACCTTTTTTGGCAGCTGCATCTGCAATCGCTGCAACCGCCCGGTTCAAACCAACAGAGAAGACTTCTTCGCTGGATGCAAGCTTGCCGTATACGCCGTCATGGGCCACATAGGGGCCGTAACGCCCGATCGCTGCAGTAATGGGCTTGCCTGTTTCAGGATGCGCCCCAACTTCACGCGGCAAGGAAAGCAATTGAAGGGCTTTCGCCAGATCTATGGAGCCAGCGTCCATGTATTTTGGAATGGTGGCGCGCTTTGGTTTGTCGCCTTTTTCCTTGGGTTCGCCGAGCTGAATATAAAGGCCAAAGCGACCGGACTTGATGGCAACATCGTCGCCCGTTTCAGGGTCAGCACCCAAAACGCCGGTACCATCATTTTCCTCGTCGTTTTCATTGTCAGCCTTTTGGCCAAACGGGCGCGTGTAACTGCATTCGGGATAATTGGAACATCCAACAAATGCGCCATACCGGCTTGTTTTCAGACCTAAACGGCCATCTTCGCAAGATGGGCACTTGCGAGGGTTTTTGCCGTCTTCCGCACGCTCAAACATCATTGGCTCGAGGAATTCGTCAAGCGCATCAATCACAACCGCATTGCGAACGCCCAGAATTTCTTCGGTTTTGGGTTTAAATTCGTCCCAAAAGCTGCGCAGCAGCGCCTTCCAGTTTTCTTTACCGGCAGAAACATGGTCAAGCCGTGTCTCGAGATTGGCAGTAAAGTCGAACTCTACGTAGCGTTCGAAGAATTTCTCTAGGAAAGCGGTGACCAAGCGACCCTTGTCTTCCGGGATAAAGCGGTTGCGATCCATGTGCACATAGTTGCGGTCACGTAGAACCGTCAGAATAGAAGCGTAGGTTGACGGGCGTCCAATGCCCAATTCTTCCATACGCTTCACCAGGCTTGCCTCCGTAAAACGAGGTGGTGCTTCAGTGAAATGCTGTTTGGATTTCGCCTCATTCAGCTTCACGACTTCGCCTTCTTTAACATTCGGCAGAAGCTTTTCAGCCTCGTCGTCCTCGTCGTCTTTGCCTTCCTGATAAACAGAGAGGAAACCGTCGAATTTGACGATTGTACCAACGGCGCGCAGTTCGGCGGTTTTGTCGGCATTGAAAAGGGTAATGGTTGTGCGTTCAAGCTGCGCACTTTCCATCTGGCTTGCAATCGTGCGGCGCCAGATCAGCTCATAAAGCTTCAGCTCGTCTGCGTCGAGCGCATGGGCAACATCCGCCGGACGGCGCATCGGATCCGTTGGACGGATCGCTTCGTGCGCTTCCTGAGCGTTTTTGGCTTTGGTTTTATATACGCGCGGGCTGCCGGGCAGATATTTGTCACCGTATCGCTCGGAAATCATCTGGCGTGTGCCGTTTAGGGCCTCTTGCGCAATGCCGACACCGTCTGTCCTCATATAAGTGATAAGGCCAGTGACTTCACCACCGAGTGACTTACCTTCATAAAGGCTCTGTGCGACACGCATGGTGCGGTTAGCAGCAAACCCCAGTTTTCTGGCCGCTTCCTGCTGCAGTGTTGATGTGGTGAATGGCGGTTGCGGGTTACGTTTTGCTGGCTTGCGCTCAAGCGACGCCACCGTCAGTGGTTCGTTGCGTACCAGCGAGACAGCTGCCGTCGCCATCTCTTCATTCTTCAGGTCATGTTTGCCAAGTTTCGCCCCATTCATGGCAAAAAGGCGCGCATTGAAATTTTTGCCCTGGGCGGCCTGCAAAGCCGCCTCAACGGACCAGTATTCCTGCGGCACAAAGGCTTCAATTTCGGCCTCGCGGTCGCATACAAGCCTGAGCGCAACTGATTGCACACGTCCGGCAGAGCGTGCGCCCGGCAGCTTGCGCCACAGAACTGGCGAAAGGGTAAAGCCAACCAAATAGTCAAGCGCACGCCGGGCGAGGTAAGCTTCAACAAGCTCGTTGTCCAGTTCGCGTGGTTCTGCCATCGCTTTCAGGATCGCGGATTTTGTAATCTCGCTGAAAACGACGCGTTTGATGTCTACATCCTTCAGCGCCTTCTTCTTTTTCAGGACTTCAAGCACATGCCAGCTGATGGCCTCTCCCTCGCGGTCGGGGTCAGTCGCCAGATATAAACGTTCAGATTCTTTAACAGCTTTGGCAATTTCTGTGAGTCGTTTGCCAGAGTCGCGGTCAACAGACCACGCCATTTCAAAATCTTGATCCGGTAACACAGAGCCATCTTTGGCGGGCAGGTCACGAACATGGCCGAAGCTGGCTAAGACCTTGTAATCTTTACCAAGATATTTGTTGATCGTTTTCGCCTTGGCAGGCGACTCCACAATAACGACGTTCATAAAGCTATTATGTCCTTAAGACGTTGCGGCACAAATTTTGGCGACCAAAACGGCCATCGAATCTTGTTCTCACCTAGAGGGAAGACGCGCGCAATGCAATGGGATTGTGTAATTTTCATTCGATTCTACTGAACCTGCCGCCCGTATGGCGGGTGATTTTGCCATCAAGTTCCAATAGCTGAAGTTCAGCGACCACCGTATGCGCTGCCTTGCCAGACAGGGCGACTATTTCGTCGACATGAATAGGGCTTGGGTTGAGTAGCGACAGCAAGTTTTCGGCAGATGGATGTGGCGTTGTTTTTTGGGTTTGCAGGGGCAGCGCGGGGTTGTTAACGATTTTCTTTGTCATCGGCGGCCGAGCTAGCGGTGCTGCAAGCTCATGAATAATGTCATCAGCACTTCGAACCAAAATTGCACCGTCTTTTAGAAGTTGGTTGCCACCCGCTGAGCGTGGGTCGAGCGGTGAGCCTGGAACGGCAAAAAGATCGCGGCCCTGTTCAGCCGCAAACCGCGCCGTGATCAGCGAACCAGATCGTGCGGCCGCCTCAACAATGAGAACACCGTCTGACAAACCCGAAATGATGCGGTTCCGGCGTGGAAAATGGCGCGCCTGCGGTTTGGCGCCGGGTGGCATCTCGCTTACGATCAGACCGCTTTCCATAATAGAGGCATAAAGGCTGCGGTTTTCTTGCGGATAAACGACATCAAGCCCGCCAGCCAGGCAAGCGATAGTGCCTGTTGCCAGTGCCGCGTGATGGGCGGCAGTGTCGATGCCCCGGGCAAGGCCAGACACAATGCCAATGTTGCTCTCGCCTAGATGAGATGCGATCGCGTTTGTCAGCTTCAGGCCCGCGCCGCTTGCGTTACGTGCGCCAACAATGGCGCACAACTGTCGATCAAATAGGGAAGCATCACCCTTATAGTACAGAACTGGCGGTGCGCCGGGAATGACCGACAAACGAGCCGGATAGGTGTCGGTACCCAACAAGGCGACGCCCATTTTGGCTTTAAGAGCGTTCTCCAGTTCTGTCTCAGCAACTTTGACGCTGCAGACTTTTTGGGCGTTTGGCCCATCCAGCACAGCGTCAATCGCCGCCGCGGCAGATCCATGCTTTTCAATCAGTTTCTGGAAGGTCACCGGCCCAACCGAAGTGCTTCGTGCAAGACGAATATGAGAAAGAAGCTGTTGGTCAGTAGCGCTCATTCGCTCTCTTTGGCTTTTTTGCCAATTTTTGATTCGGTGCCATTTATGATCCGCGCAATGTTTTCATGATGCCGGATAAAGATCATCAAGGTCATGCCCGCGATAAATTGCCAATCCGCACCACCGCTCAAATAATAGCTGGCGATCGGGGCTGCGATTGCGCTCGACAGACCTGCAAGCGAAGACATACGAAACACCAGCGCCATCAAGCCCCAAGTTAGGCCGGCAACGAGGCCAACCATCGGTGAGACAGCAAACAAGGTGCCAAAGAAGGTGGCGACACCTTTGCCGCCCTTGAACTTCAAATAAACAGGGAAGCAATGTCCGACGAATGCAGCAAGACCGGCTGCCGCTGCCATGTCGCGCATGCCGATAGCGTATGAAGTAACCAGTACAGCGATGGCACCTTTGCCCGCGTCAAGAAGAAGGGTCGCCAGTGCCAAATCCTTGCGGCCGGTTCTCAGCACATTGGTAGCACCAATATTGCCCGAGCCAATATCCCGAATGTCACCAAGTCCCGCCAGGCGGGTGATTACAAGGCCAAACGGGACAGCGCCCAAGAGGTAACTAGCTATCAAGATCGCAATGCTTGCGGCATTCAGTTCCATGCCTAATCCCTCTCAAACACAACCATGCCGTCGGCGATTGTTTTCCAAACCTGTCCTTGAACTGGCAGGGTATCAAACGGCGTGTTTTTGGCGTCTGAAAGAAGTTTGTCTTCTTCAATCCGCCAGGGTTTATTGGGGTCGAAAATTGCAAAATCCGCAAAAGAGCCGGGTTTTAGATTTCCTGTGGGGAGTCCAAGTAATTCAGCAGGTTTTGATGACAGGGATTTGAGGAGCGTCATCAGCTCCACCTGACCTCGGTGCACTGGTGCAAGCGCGAGCGCCAACAGGGTCTCAAAACCAACAACGCCGGGGGCTGCCTGTGCAAATGGTAAACGCTTCACATCTGCGCTTTTGGGCATATGGTCGCTGACCAGCGTATCGATGGTGCCGTCGGCCAGCCCCTCTATCAGGGCCAATCGGTCTTCTTCGGACCGAAGTGGCGGCTGGACTTTTGCAAATGTGCGGTAGCCTTCGAGTGCATTGTCATTGAGGTGCAGATAGTGAGGTGCCGTGGAGCAGGATACTTTTATGCCCGCTTGTTTGGCACGCTTGACGGCTTCAACGCCCTGCTTTGAGGAAATCAGGGCAAAATGCAGCCGCGCGCCGGTTAGTTTGGCGAGGCTTACGTCCTGGTCAATCTGCATGGCCTCAGCTGCTGCCGGTGAGCCAACCAGACCCAGACGCGTCGCAATTTCACCCTCGTGAGCAATTGCACCGTCTGCGAGTTCGGGGTTTTCGGCATACTGCACGACCAATGCATCAAAATGTTTCGCATATTCCAAAAGTCGTCGCATGACTTGCGCATTGGCTACTGCCTTGGTGCAGTCGGTAAAAGCAACGGCGCCAGACTGTTGCATCTGGCCAATTTCCGCAATCTGGCTGCCCTGCATGCCTTGTGTTGCTGCACCCATCGGGTACACGCTCACGACCTGGCTGTCGATCGAGCGATGGCGAATGCGTTCAACCATTGCGTCATTATCGATAACCGACGTTTGGTTGGGCTGTAGAATGATGGTGGTGATGCCGCCTGCAAGTGCAGATTTCGAATCTACCGCATGGGCCCGCATGTCAATAAATCCGGGGCACAAAACGCGACCACCGCAATCAACCACCTCGCCAGCACCTTCGATGGGCGCTGAGGCACCCGCGTCCTCAATGATGTTGCCATCAATAACAAGGGAGCCCAGTTCGTCCATGCCTGTAGCCGGGTCCATCAACCGCGCATTGGTAAAGGCCATCTTCATTGGGCGGCCTCCTTGCGCATATCCCGGGTCAGCACATCAATGCAGGCCATACGTACGGCAACACCCATTTCCACTTGTTCTTCAATGGCCGATCGATCCAGGTCGTCAGCAACGTCTGAGGCAATCTCAACGCCTCGGTTCATTGGGCCGGGGTGCATGACAAGCACATCATCATTTGCCACTTTGAGCTTTTCACGGGTCAGGCCCCAGAACTGATAATATTCCCTGAGCGAAGGCAGGAATGCGCCCTGCATGCGCTCACTTTGCAGGCGCAGCATCATCACCACGTCTGCCCCTTCGAGGCCTTGCTCCATATGATGGAACACCTCGACGCCCAGACGGTCAACGTCGGCTGGCAAAAGGGTTGGTGGGGCCACCAGCCGCACACGTGCGCCCATGGCATTGAGTAAATAAATGTTGGAGCGGGCCACGCGGCTGTTTGCCACATCACCGGAAATCACAATCGTTTGCCCGTGAATGCTGCCTTTGCGGCGCTGGATTGTTAGCGCGTCCAACAGTGCTTGTGTGGGGTGCTCCGAGCGGCCGTCACCCGCGTTAATGACCGCGCAATCCATTTTTTCCGACAATAGCTTGACCGCGCCGCTGTCACCGTGCCTTACCACCAGTATATCCGGGTGCATCGCGTTCAGCGTGGCGGCAGTGTCCAACATCGTTTCGCCCTTTTTGATAGACGAAGTGCCGGTCGACATGGAGATGGTATCCATGCCAAGCCGTTTGCCAGCAATTTCAAAACTCATCAACGTGCGCGTGGAGTTTTCAAAAAACAGATTGATCTGGGTTAGGCCCCGACAGGTTTCGGTGGATTTGCTGGCCTGCCGGTTCAGGTCAACGTAACCTTCCGCCACATCCAGCAAATGCTTAATTGCTGTGGGGTCCAGGTTCCAGATTCCAAGTAAATGTTTATGAGGAAAAAGTTTGCCCGAGGGCGGAGAAACTTCCGCGCGCGGGTAAGAGGCCTGATCGGTCTTCTGCGTGCTCATCAGGGGGCCTTATAGGGCCAATCGAAAGTGGCCGCAAGGCCTGAATGCTGGAAGCGAATTAAACTTCTAAGCCATGACTTACAAAGCGTGCAGCGCACCCTGTAGAATGTATGCGGCTGCCATCTTGTCTACCAGTTCTTTGCGCCTCGCCCGGCTCCTGTCTGCTTCAATCAGCGTGCGCTCGACGGCGCTTGTCGAAAGACGCTCGTCCCACAGCGCCTGGGGCAAGGGAATCTTTTCCGCCAGATTCTTGGAAAATGCCATGGTGGCCTGACACCTTGGGCCTTCGCTTCCGTCCATATTCACCGGCCATCCAAGTATAAAACCCCCCACTTTTTGCTGGGTAACGATGTCCTGCAGGCGCATCACATCAACTTTGAATTTGGTGCGCTTGATGGTTTCCATCGGTGTGGCGATGGTGAGCGTTGTATCTGATAGTGCCAAACCAATAGTTTTGCTGCCAATATCCAGCCCAAGCAGGCGTTCACCTGTTTTCAGGCTGCGCTTGAGTTCTGGTACTGGCAGCAACGGGTGAATCATGGGTGCGTAGCTTTCCACGCAGCAACGCGGGCGACAGCATTAGTGCGGATGTTTCCAAAGAACTTATGATAGTCATACACATGGAAGTTCTCGCCGCTCATTTTGAACTCTTGCCAGGCTTCCCCGGGCTCGCTTTCCAACACCAAAAAACCATCAGCGTCACACGCAGCTCCGTTCAAGCCTTTAATCGGTTCACCAAGAGGTTCGTCATCTTGCATGCGAGCTTGTGCACCAATATTGGCATCGGCACCGGCCGCGCCGTCGATGGTCCATGTCAGCGGATTGGTACACAGCATCTGTGTGCCAGCGCGGGGAAGGCCGGCCAGACTAACGGACGACTCGAAAAAGGCTTTGATGCCCTCGGTGTCGCCGCCGGGCCCGAAGGTTTGGTATGACACGACGCACTGAGTGTCCGTTGCTGTTTGGCAAGGTTCAATGCCCGGCATAGCACCCAAGTCAGCTTCCACGCTTACAGGCCAACCCACGATGTAGGTGGCAACCATGCGGTCTGCGAGGTCACTTCCAGCCAACCGTTGCTGCAGCAATGTCAATAGATGCAGCGAGCCCTGGCTGTGACCCGCCAGAATAAAAGGACGACCCTCGTTGCGGTCGGCGATAAACTGATCAAAGGCGTTGAGCACATCAGAATAGGCGAACACGAGTGCCTGCAGGCCATCGCCTTCCTGGTCGAAAAAGGCACCAAAAGTGGCTTGCCTGTATCTTGGTGCATAGATATTGCCCGCAAGATTAAAAGCACTTGCCTGCATTTTCAGTACGCGCTTCTCAAGGCGCAGGTTTGCATCCGATGCATCAAGCGGCGCGTTCCAGGTGTCACGGCTTAGATACGTGGTAGGGTGCACAAAAAAGACGTCGACTTCAGGAACAACAGCGATACTGATTTCACCCGCGGGGCTAGCTTTTGCGAAGCTATCTTTGTTTGGAAGCGCAACCCAGTTAGCATCATTGGTATAGTCGAGCGGTTCGGTGCTGATTGCTGTGAAGGGGTCAGACGGGGTGAAGGCGATACGGAGGGCCCGTGTTGGGTCGGCTTGAATCCAGCCAAAAACTGCCAAGGTGACGACGATTAGCCCTGCAATAATCCATAGAAAAATGGCAGCTGGTTTTGCTTTCACGGCCATGTCATTCTCCCTCAATATTTTCAACATCTGATGAATTTGGCCAATATGCCATTATTATATCATCAGTGAAATCATTTTTGTTGTAGCGGATGGCGCGCTTGCACACGCCTTCCTGCTCAAAACCACATTTTTTATAGAGCGCGATGGCCTGTTTATTGTCAGCATGTACATGCAACTGGATTTTTTCCAGTCTTGGGTTATCCCGGACCCAATCAATAAAATTGAGGAGCAAACGTTGTCCAATTCCCTGACCGTGCCAGTCAGGATGAACGGACATGGCGAAGGTAGTGACATGTTTTACGCGTTCTCGGCGGTCAGTCCAGCAATCAATCATACCCACGATAGCAGAGTCCATTGTGGCAACAAGGCAGGTTTCATAAGGATTTGTGGCTTTGCCCGCTATCCACATGCGTTGCCGAAAAGTGCCCGTGCGGAATTCATGCGGGCGTGTTATCAGGTGCTCACTAGTCTCAAAAATGTGCCGAACATACTGGTTCAGTTTGCGGGCATCACTCGCAATTGCAGGCCTGATCACAATATTTGCGCTAGTCATACCGATTCCCTGCTTGCGACAACGCGTCTGTGGCGCTAAGTTCCGCGCTGATTTCAGCGGATTTTCTGGGTAATACCCCACAATAATCATGCCTAACAGGATTTTTTGATGTCGAATATCGATAAGGCAACAGTAGCCAAGATCGCGCGGCTTGCGCGGATCAAGATTGAAGATGAAAAGCTGGAGCCCCTGGCGGGCGAGCTTAACAATATTCTCGGCTGGGTAGAGCAGCTGGGTGAAGTGAATACCGATGACATTCAACCGATGTCTTCTGTGGTGGATGCCAAATTGCGCTGGCGCCAGGACGAAGTAAACGACGGCGACAAAGCGGACAGCGTGCTGAAGAACGCACCAGATGCCGAGTATGGCTTCTTTGCCGTGCCAAAAGTTATTGAGTAGGGCTGGCCAATGAGTGATTTAACCAAATTGAAAATTGCCGAGGCGCGCGACCTGCTCGCGAAAGGCGATCTGTCGTCCCGTGAGCTTACAGAAGCACACATCGCCGCTGTTGACGCGGCTGACAGCCTCAACGCTTACATTGAAAAGACACCGGAAATCGCGCTTGAGCAGGCTGACGCGGCTGATGCGAAAATCAAAGCCGGCGACGCCAAAGGCATGACTGGTATCCCGGTGGGCATTAAAGACCTGTTCGCCACCAAAGGTGTGCACACTCAGGCCTGCTCCAGAATTCTGGATGGGTTCAAACCTGAGTATGAAAGCACTGTCACGCAAAAACTTTGGGACGATGGTGCCGTTATGCTTGGCAAACTCAACATGGATGAGTTCGCGATGGGATCGTCGAACGAAACCAGCTTTTATGGCCCGGTAAAAAACCCGTGGCGCGCCGAAGGCAGCAACAGTGATTTTGTACCCGGCGGCTCGTCCGGTGGTTCTGTAGCTTCTGTCGCGGGTTATGCGGCGATGGGCGCAACAGCCTCCGACACAGGTGGTTCGATCCGCCAGCCAGCAGCTTTTACGGGCACGTTTGGCATCAAGCCAACCTACGGCCGCTGCAGCCGCTACGGCATGGTGGCGTTCGCAAGCTCGCTTGACCAGGCTGGTACAATCACACGCGACGTGCGGGACGGCGCGATCATGCTTGAGAGCATTTCTGGTTTTGACCCTAAAGACAGCACGTCTGTAGATATTCCAGTGCCGAACTTCGAAGCAGCGCTTACAGGCGATATTCGCGGCATGAAGATCGGTATTCCGCAGGAATATCATCTGGCCGGCATGCCCGGCGAGATTGAAGCGCTGTGGCACAAGGGCATTGAGTGGATGAAAGCGGCGGGTGCTGAAGTGGTCGACATCAACCTGCCGCACACCAAATACGCGCTGCCAACATACTATATTGTGGCGCCAGCTGAGGCCTCCTCTAATCTCGCGCGCTATGACGGTGTGCGGTATGGCCACCGCAATGTGCCAGATAACGGCGGCCTAGTGGACATGTATGAAGCTACCCGCGCCGACGGCTTTGGTGACGAAGTCAAGCGACGGATCATGATTGGCACATACGTGCTGTCTGCCGGTTATTATGATGCCTATTATCTGAAAGCGCAGAAAGTGCGTCAGCTGATCTCTGATGATTTCAAGCGTGCGTTTGAAAAAGTGGACGCGATCCTGACACCAACTGCACCAAGTGCCGCCTTTGCGTTTGGTGAAAAGTCCGATGACCCGCTGGCCATGTACCTCAACGACGTGTTCACTGTGCCGGCCTCACTTGCCGGTCTGCCAGGTTCAAGCGTTCCGGCTGGCCTCGACGCAAATGGCCTGCCGCTTGGTTTGCAGGTGCTCGGGAAAGCCTGGGACGAGGAAACCGTTCTGAAGGTTTCTGGTGTGATTGAACAAGCGGCGGCTTTCACAAGCCAGCCTGAATTGTGGTGGAGATAAGGTCATGAGTAGCTATCGCATTCAAGGCGCAACAGCCGACTGGGAAGTGGTGATCGGTCTCGAGGTCCACGCCCAGGTCATTTCAAATGCCAAACTATTTTCTGGCGCGTCGACCGAGTTTGGCGCAGAACCAAACGCACAGGTGTCGCTGGTGGACGCAGCGATGCCCGGCATGCTGCCAACCATCAACGGCGAATGTGTGCGCCAGGCCGTGCGGACGGGTTTGGCACTCGGGGCAGAGATCAACAAATTCTCTGTGTTTGATCGCAAAAACTATTTTTATGCTGACCTGCCTCAGGGTTATCAAATCAGCCAGTTCAAGCATCCGGTTGTGGGTGAGGGCACGATCCTCCTTGATCTGGACGAGGGCGACAGCAAAGAAGTGGGTGTGGAACGCATCCACCTTGAACAGGATGCAGGGAAATCCATGCATGACCAGCACCCACAGTTCACCTATGTAGACCTGAACCGGTCGGGTGTGGCGCTGATGGAGATTGTTTCCAAACCTGATATGCGCAGCCCTGATGAAGCTGGTGCGTATCTGACCAAGCTGCGCACCATTTTGCGCTACATCGGTACCTGCGACGGTAATATGGAGCAGGGCAGCATGCGCGCGGACGTAAACGTGTCTGTGCGCAAGCCCGGTGACGAGCTTGGCACTCGCTGCGAAATCAAGAACGTGAACTCAATCCGTTTTGTGCGTCAGGCCATTGAGGTGGAAGCACGCCGTCAGGTGGACATCATTGAGGCAGGCGGAACGATCGATCAGGAAACACGCCTGTTTGACCCCAACAAGGGTGAAACCCGTTCCATGCGGTCAAAAGAAGAAGCGCATGACTATCGCTACTTCCCGGACCCAGACCTGTTGCCGCTTGAGTTTGACGATGCCTTCATCGAAGCCGCGCGCGATAGCCTGCCAGAGCTGCCAGACGAGAAGAAATCCCGTTTCATGCAGGCACTTGGCCTGAACGACTATTCAGCGGGCGTTTTGGTTGCTGAAAAAGAAGCGTCAGAGTTCTTTGAAACACTTGTTGCCGAGACTGCAAAAGCCACAAAGAATGATGCAGCTGACGTGGCCGTCAAAGCATCAAATTGGCTGACTGGTGATCTGTTTGGCGCGCTCAACAAGGCGGGTAAAACAATAGCAGACACGCCAGTGAGCGCTGCGCAAGGGGCTGAATTGCTGGCCCTTATTGAAGACAACACCATTTCTGGCCGTATCGCCAAGGACGTGTTTGAAATCATGTTCGAAACCGGCAAGGATGCTGGCGCTATCGTTGAAGAAAAAGGTCTCAAGCAGGTGTCTGACACCGGCGAGATCGAAAAGATCATCGATGATATCATCGCCGCCAACCCCAACCAGCTGGAACAGTACCGCGCGGGCAAAGACAAGCTTCTTGGTTTCTTTGTTGGCCAGGTAATGAAAGCAACACAGGGTAAAGCAAACCCGGGCGTGGTGAACAAACTCCTTAAGCCAAAACTCGACGGCTAAGTCTGGCGAAAGTTGAAGTTGTGAAAAGCCCGCTTGTCAGCGGGCTTTTTTTATGGCTGCTGTTAATCTGGGCGCCCTAATTCTGCCATGCTGGCTCTTCACTCTTTTATCAGAGGTCATTGCATGGGGGTGGATGCATGACCATCTAATCGCACGAAGGGGTTCATGTTGCGTTCAGTTGACCGCGTTATGCTGGGGCAACATTGGTTGGAGAACGTCATGCTGAAAAAGTCTCTGCTCATTGCAACCGCGACGGCGATCATGTTGCCTTCATATGCGGCACCTGCTTCCTTTGCTGATGATCGCAAAGCTCGGGTTAAGTCTGAGCGCGTAGAAAACAGATCTTCTCGGCAGCGCGCAGACCGGTCTCAGGCTCGGCAGCGATCCCAGGCGCGGCAGCGGCAAGCGCAAACCCGCCAGAGCCGCAGCCAAGCTCGATCTCAAGCACAGGCCCGGCAACAAGTGCGCCAAAGTGCACCGCAACGTGTCAGAAGTGATGGCAAACGCCAACGCGCGGCGCCAACGAGCAGAAGTAACCAAAGAGCCCGCAATACCAGCCGCGAACAATATTATGCGAATAGTCGCACTAATCAGGTTTCTGAGCGTCAGGCGGCCCGCGACAGTCGCCGGGTTTATGAACAGTCGCGCCAGACTACTCGCCAGACTACGCGACAATCCAATCGCCAAAGCACACGTCAAAATACAAGACAGGCTGCGCGACAACAGGCCCGCAATGACAATCGTCGTCAGGTTGTTCGTGGCAGGGATACGTCTCGCTGGTCTCAGCGCCAGGGCGCCCGCCGTTATGATTATGACGATGCCGCGCGCTTTAATTCAAGGAATGCACGCCGGGATGCCCGCAATGCACGGGTAGACAGATACCGTGACCGCGGCAGTTACCGGTACAGAGACACGCACCGCCGCGCAGACCCATATCAGCCACGTGTTCGCCGAAACAATCGTTGGAATGACTTCTGGTATCCACGTTTTCGCAATAACTGGTTCTTCGGATTTGGTAACTACTGGGGCGGCCCGAGATTTGGCTTCAGTTACTTTGATTATTACTGGCCACATTATGGTGGCTTCTACGGTGCCAATTTTGGCTATCGTCCCTATCTTTGGCCGCGTTACAATCACTGGGCCTGGATACATCATCACGGTTATTATCATAACGGCTACTTCGTTAACTACGGCGACTATCGTTATGCCAACGGCAACAATGTTGCGGGCACGCTGTTAGGCGCTGTTGTGGGCGGCATTATCGGTGCTGAAATTGATGGAGGCCGCAACCGGACGGCAGGCGCTGTGGCTGGTGCTCTGGTCGGGGCGGCCATTGGCAATGCGGCAACTGACCATGACCAGGGGCCAAACCATGCTTACACGGGAACCTATCAGCCCTATTCAGCGGGCGCGCGGTTTGATTAGGATGGTCGCCATATCTATGAAACTCGGCCCTATGAGCCACCGCAGGAAATTCGCACTTGCATGCGGTACGAGTATGTCGGTGACACCTATCGCTGCACCAAATGGGAGGTGGAATATATCCACCAAGATACTGAGTAGCGACGGCTGCCAGCGAAAACAAACGAACGCCCGGGTCTTTCACCGGGCGTTTCTTTTTAGAAGGGTTTAACGGCGCCCATAAAGCCGATAGCGAACAGCAGTGCGTAAATGGTTAGAACCCATTTTCGGGTTTTGTTTTGGATGGCAAGCACGCCTGCTTCAGCTTCCGGGTCCCCTTCATTTGCAATCAGATGCTGTAAAGCCGGCACAAGCGGACGGTAGGAAACATCGATCAAAATAGATGTCGCAAATATCAGGGCATAAAGAAGGGTTTTGGTGGCAAGCCAGACCTCAGAGATTGGCCCCCAGCCCATCAACGATGTAACGGCCAGGAATCCGTACGCAACAATCATGGTGGCCTGAAGCCAGAAGTCGACGGCCTTTGCTGTTTTGGCAATGTCGGTGCCTTGACGCAGGTGTTGGGTCCAGGCTGCCCACAGCAGGGTAAAACCGACGAACCAAGCCCCAAAAAGTGCTCCGATAGGCGCTGCCCACCAACCCCCGACGTGTGCCAATGTGACCGAGACCGGCACCATGAGCGCCACACAGGTTCGCGGGGCCATATCAACCATTGTCAGCACTTTCAAAAGTGTCAGCCGTTCCTTCAAGCTGTAGGTGTTGGCCTTGCGCGATTGCTGGCCCAGGACAAAAACGCCCACATCGCCTCCAAGCCAGAAAACAAACAATAACAGATGAATAAATACCAATAGATCGTAGGACATGGAACTCTCCCAACCATTCAATTGTCCTTTAAGTGAGCAATGGTGCCGGGACCATGACCTCGCTCAATGGCAAGCAAAAGAAAAAGCCCCGGGGGAACCGGAGCTTTTTTGGTTGTAAATTGTTACTGGCCAGTCCGCAGATTAACCCTGGCGGGCAGGCGGAGCAGAAGGTGGTGGTGTGGGCGACGTATAACGTGGCGCATTGTGGTCAAACACAACCCGGCTTTGTGTGCCACCAAACATGATCACGACTGGCGCGCCTTCAGGAAGGGGGGCTGGTGTCTTGCTGCACAATGCTCACCAGCGCTCCGCTGTCGGTGCGGATCAGATACTCGAAGCCGCCTTTTTTGCTGCCCGACTTTTCGATGCTGTTACCGATTAAGCCGCCGAGCAGCGCACCACCGATGGCGCCAATAACATTTTCTGCACCGCGTCCGCGCCCGCTACCAATGGTGGAGCCAGCCGCCGCGCCGATGCCAGCGCCGGCAACAGTGCCCACGCCAGAGCCGCGCCGCTCTATTTGTACCCAGCGGTAGCTTTCGATCGTACCGCGTTCAACCCGGTTTACCTGTCCAACAGCGCGCGAGTCATACGAGTTTGGCGAATGGTTCGCACCACAGGCTGCGAGCAAAAGGGCCGTAGGGATCGCCAGCAAATTTCTGGTTCTAGGGTTCATTGTCTCGTGCTCCTGTGTGCTATGATCTTTGATGCTAGCCTCTGGGTGAAACTGGGCAGTAAAGTGGCCAATTTCGGGATTTGTAGTGGCAATATGGACGACGGCACCTGAACCCGTCATGAATATGCGGTTTGTGCAGATTCAGCGCTCGGAATCAGACTTGAATTCTGCTAAGGTTACTTGGCTTGGGCGATAACGGCGCCTGGGTATTTGTCCGCTTCCGTTGAAACTAGTTTTTTATTGCGCAGTGTGCATCCAGTTGGGTGCGCAAAACACGCAATATTGCCAATTGGTTAGGGAAGGGGCGACCCCATGGCAGCATCAAACAGTCCGCTTGGACGGGTAGAAGAACTGGCGGAAAATGGAGCGCCGGAGCCGCAACTAGGCAAGGCTCTATATCAGCTTGGTCTTGACTATGCGACTGGCCACGGTGTGGAAAAAGACCTCATAGAAGCGCACAAATGGCTGAATTTAGCTGCTGTTCGAGGATATGCTGAAGCTGCAGTTGACCGGGATGAACTGGCCCGAGAATTAAATCGACGCGAGATAAGGCGGGCACTGAGGCGTGCCAGAGAGTGGCACTCCACACATTGAATAAAAAGGCGACCAATTGGTCGCCTTTCTTTTTTGCTCCTGGCGTGTTGAGGGGTCAGCTGCCCTCAACTTCCAATGCTTTGTCAATCAGGAAAGCTACGTGATCACGGTGTGCGCGGGTCGCAGCGTCGCCCCGCCAGCGTGCCATCGTTGTCCGGATACGCCGTAAATTCGAGAAGGCATTTGACCGCGCAATATAGTCATAGAAGGGTGTGTGCATGATATAGTCCAAACCCTTCACATACATGATTTGCAAATTCTGCCGATGGCTGTTTACTGCGGTCCGGCTATCGTCCGCGAAAATGGCGTCTGTCAGATCCGTCATCATTTCAGTGACGTCATACTCGTTGCCATACAGTGTGCTGTCGGTGATGCGCTGTAGTGTGACAGGGTGCAAAACATGATTGAGGATGTCGGCCTGAATGATGGCGACGCGCGTATGAATTTTGGGGTCTTCCGTGCGACCTCCATGTAGGAAACCACGGTGCTGAAGGGCAATTTTCTGCAGCAAACGAGGGCTGGTTTTGAAGGCCTCTGGCCCCAAGATATAGTCTCTCAGCAGCTTCATTGCTTGCTTCTGCTTTGCTTCTTCAACCGGGCGGTATGGGGCCTCTGCACCATCTTGACCGGCGCGCGCCGGGTCTACGTAAACACCGCCGATATAGCGGGAAGCAACACGCCCCTGCCACAGCATATCAGCTGTCAGCAACAGGTAAGCGTTACGAAGCTCCTGATAGCTTTCACCGTTTTTGACAAATTTGCCTTCCAGTTGGCCAAGCGCACTTTCAGCGAGTTTTAGCCGGTCTTCAGCGAACTGAACGGCGTCGTCTGACATATCAAAAATATTGACCCGCGGATCAATGCCACGGCCGGGTGCACGCATGTCATCAGCATCGTTGGCAAAGCCCAGTCCTTTTTCGGTTGAACGAGCGAGGTGCGCAGCGCGGAACGCGGGGTCGTCCATGCGGGGATCGTAACCAAACTGGATGGCCCAAACGTCATAAGCGCCTGGTTTGACAGGGTAAAAATGTGCCTGCTCTTCGCCGGGAGGGGCAAAATTGATGGCCGGATAGTCCATGACCGACCCGGCAAGCCCATCGTCTTGGGCTGACTGGTCATAAACCGTTTCATAGGAACGTGCGAACGTGCCCTTCATATTGTGATTGAGGCCCAGTGTGTGCCCGACTTCATGCAAAATGAGATAGTAGAGCGACTCTTCAACCATCCGGCTTGTGACATCTGCACTTTCGCCACTGACTGCCGCCAGTGTTTTACCCACCAACGTATTGAGTTGCAGGTGCGCACCCAGTGAACAGTTATGTTCATGATGGGCCAGTTGCTCCATGAAGCTTTTGACCGGTGATGCTTCCTCCAGCGCCATTGGGGCAATTTCGGGACTGCCGTTCAATGCCGGCAGGGCAGCGGTTTCAAACACATTGCGCTGGTTCAAGCGGTTGGTGAGAAACGAATACTCAAGCATGATGTCAGCTGCCAGAATTTGGCCCGTGCGTGGGTTGCTGAAGCTCGGGCCATAGCCACCGAAGGGAGGCTGTGGGCTGGATGTCCAACGCAGTACGTTGTAACGGATATCGCCCGCGTCCCAAGTCGCGTCATCTGGCTGGATTTTGACGACAACAGCATTGCTGAAGCCAGCGGCCTCAAATGCCGGGTTCCAGGCTTCTGCAGCGGCTTTGATGATGGGACGCAGTTCGTCAGGGGTCGTATTTTCAATCCACCAGACGATTGGTTCCACTGGATCAGAGATGTCTGCCTCAGGGTCCTGCTTAACAAGGTGCCACCGGTTGATCAAATCGCGCCAGGGTGTTGCGGAATGGCTTGTTTGATCGTTCACGTAATCAAGGAAATAGCCGATGCGGCTGTCGTCTCGGCGCGGCACAAAATCATTCTCCGGCATGGCCACAATCGTGTGCTGTACACTGACAGTAACATTGCGGGCATCGGTGATGTCAAACCAGTTGCCGCGGTTCACAGGCGCGGGGTTTGAGTAAACATAATCAACGGTGACAGCGGTGTTTTCCGGGTAGTTGCGAACGTCTGCAATTTCTGTTTTGCCGCGGTTCAGTTTGCCTAGACTGAAAAACTGACCGGGTTGTGCGCCCGGGCGGGTGCTAGGGCGGATTTGCTCAAAATTCTCATTTTTAAACAATCCATCAACATTGATAAGATAGGTTGTTTCTTCTTCATCCGTCGCCCTGATTTTATGAATGGAAATGACCGAGTCAGATATGTTGGCTTGTTCTGCCTTTGACAGATTGTTTTCTGGATCAAAATAGAAAAACGGATTCTTTTCGACAAATGCCAACCGGTCGAAGCGTTTTTCTATCTTGAATACTTTTTGGCTTCTGAACTGACCGCGAAAATGTCCCCCTTCGACAACCCCGTCAGCAATGTGTGCATAATAGATGAATTCTTTGCCGATTTGATCTTCGCGCACTTCCATATTGATGGAGCTACTTTTTGGATCGCGGTACAGTTTGAACAAGCCGTCGAGATAATCGTGCTCCTCAACGATGTCTTCAATCGAACGGCCATTTTTCTTTTTTTCTTTTTTTTCGTCAGTTTCTGACTCGTTTTCGTCAGTTTCGTTGTCTTCTTCGTCTTTTTTTTCTTCTGGCTCTTCCTGTTTTTTGGAGGCAGCGGGTTTTTCAGGCTCTTTTTCGGGCTTGTCGTCCTGGGCCAACGTGACGCCAACTGGTATCAGGCTCAATAGTGAGGCCAGCACCAATCTTTTGATCATTGTTTCAAAGGTAATCACTCAATCACTCCTTTTGGGCCAGGTCTGGTTGCACGACAAGCAACTTACAAATCGGGCGTTGCCCAGATTGACGTTTTGACCACTGCACCGTCAATCCCCCGGGGTTTCCGCTGATCCCCTGTAAGCCCCAATCTATCTCATTTTACGAAAAACAGCGCTAGCGGATGCTTCTGAGCGCCTGGTCAAATACTGACTTGAATTTTTCGCAGCCGCCATCCGGCTCCCGGGCGGAATATGCATCCAGCATGTTCTTAAATTCAAGGCGTGCCAGCACCTTTTCATAATCATCCCGGGCCATCACCGAAAGCCTTGCTTCTGCCCTGGCAGTAAAGGCTTCAATTTCATCTGGGTCGAAATTACAGAATCTGCCACCGCCGGCAACGATGGCACTATCCCTCGCTGCTCTTAGCAACTCGCCTTCTTGCGCATTGACCGTTGAACCAAAACAAATGAGGGCGAAAGCCGCCAAAAACAATGACCAGTTATTAATGGATTTTGTCGTCATAAACCTTGTTCCGTTTCGAGGAGGTTAGCCCGCGAAGCAGGCTGAAACAAGTCACGAACCTGTCAAAAAATGAAGGACACAGGTCCGGTGTCAATATTGATGTCCCCGCCTTGGCGCACGCCGTCAACGGTTGCCAAAACCGATTTAACTTGTCCCGGCAAGTCTTCCAGGAAAATACGGTTGAAGAATTCCATTCCCTTCGGTGCCGACGGCCAGTCTTGCTCCAGATAGGCGATAACATTTTGCCCATCCGTTTCCAGACCAAGGAAAATCAGGTCAACACTCTGACCGTCGAGTTTCAAATCCAAACTGTCGCTTAAGAGTGCGCCGGTGGCCTTCTCAAGTGCCGGGAAGTCATTTTCTTCAAAAAAACTAAGCCGTTGATCCAGGAGCAAAGACAGTTTGGTTTCAAGTTCGTGACTGTGAATCTGAACGATAACCTCAATTGAATTGTCGTCTGAATTCCATTCAATTTCAGTGAAACTACTATAGACATTGTGTGCATTAGCGGTCGGCAAAAAAGCAAGCATGAGCAAACACGCTGATACCCAAGCAAAATGCCAAGTGAAAAATCTCATTATTCGTATCCAACCACTCGGTTGCGACCATAGGATTTGGCAGAATAGAGAGCCCGATCAGCGCGATCGAGGGCAGGTTCAATCGACGTTTCCCCTATGCTCCAAGCTGCCACTCCCATGCTGGTCGTAAATCTGAACATTTCAGACTCGCTTTCGGTCTGCATTTGTGTGGTGCTTTTGCGAATGCGCTCGGCAATCCTGTATGCTTCGTCCACCGGGCAATTTGTCAAAATTGCTGCAAACTCTTCGCCCCCCATTCGACCGACAAAACCTCGGTCCCCAACTTTTTGCTGGATCAAGTTTGCAAAGTCACGGATAGCCACGTCACCGGCTGCATGTCCATAAGTGTCATTGATGCGTTTGAAGTGGTCTATGTCCATCATCAATACCCACAAAGTGTTGTCTACAGCGGCGTTTTCTATGGCTTCTTCTCCAAGCGAAAGGAAGCGACGACGGTTCCATAAACCGGTCATTGGGTCGGTATTGGCGAGCCGGGTCAGTTCTGTTTGTTTCTCTTCGAGCTCAGCCTTGGCATGAAACAACTGTTCCGCTAGTTCCGCTGTTCGTGCGGCATCCGCTTCCAGCATGGTTTGGTGCATGTCGCTGTCTCTGCCAGCCATGATAACCTGTGTTAAATCGCTAAGGACCCAAATGCGTTCGCTGGTGCCTTCTATCGGTCGTGTTGTGCGTTCAATGATGCGTCCATCTTCCAAATTCAACCGATCTGAAAACTTGATATCAGGGGCTGAAATAACGGCGTTCAGAACTTCGTCCGCTTGGTGTCGGTCAACCAATTGAGCATGGAGCGGATCCAATAATTCAGCTACGCCCATGGCGCCGGTGCTCTCTGGCAATAAGTCACGGCAAGCTTTGTTCGCACCAACAAGGTTGCCGTTCAGGTCGGTCACAAAAATGGGGTCATGCAAGCTGTTGGCGTCAATAGGCCAAATATTGGGTTCAACTGAAATCGAAGACTTTTGATTGTTGTTGAGTGCCAGAGTGAGCGCAAAAACGACCAGCAAAGCGACACTTAAGCCGGATCCAAAAGGAAGGAGGTCAGGAGCCACCAAAATCGTGACTTGAACAGCAATTGCCGTGAACAAAAGGCCAAACAGGATCTTTTTGGTCAAATGCATATACTAACAACAAAAGCCGCATCCACCCCCTGCGGACACCGCTTCGCTTCCCCAAGCTAATAACATCAGCGTACTTTCGAGATTAATAGCGAAAGGCGGGTTCAATGTCACCTATTGAAAGACGGCGCTCTTTTTCAAAGAGCACCGTCAAGTCTTTATGTAACAGAGTTAACCCTCAGATTCTGCCTCGGCAGGCTTTGGGTCATCCATTGCTTCGCGCATTAGGTTGCGACCCGCAGCGCGCTTGAACAATTCCACACGGCTGGTTGCCGCTTTTGCAGGCCACGCATTATTCGACATGTCTGCGTCTGCAGTTTCCAAGTAGGGGTCAAGCTCAACAGAGACAATTTTCTTCTTTCGAACCAACAGCTTGGTGACTTCTTTGGCATTTGCGCGCCAAATTTCAGCCGGTACACGCACATCTTCAGTGGTGTCATCTTCATAAGTCACTTTCAGCACCAGCGGCATTACCAGGCCGCCGATGTTTTCAAAGTCGATGAAATAGAGTTCATGGCCAAACTTGAGCAGCTCTTTTTCCCAGCCCTTAAGGCCGGCGAGTTTGCCTTGGTAAGCTTTGCGCATTTTCTCGGTGACAATGAAATCGTCATTTTCGTTATAGAAATCCACCAGCTCAGGGAATCGTTCAATTCGCTGGCTCAGGCCTTCTGTGCGATTGCGCGTTTCAGCCACATAGGATTTCTCTTTGGCGGCTTCATCGCGCTTGAATTGGGTTTCCACTTCCGGATCACCCGTACTGATGCGTGCATGCGTTACGCCTTTGAGGGCGATATCCACATGGTCGGTTGTGTAAAACCAACCGCGCCAGAACCAATCCAGGTCTTTCGCGGAAGCGTCCTCCATGGTGCGGAAGAAATCGGCTGGGTAGGGGCGCTTGAATTTCCAACGGTTTGAAAACTCCTTAAAGGCAAAATCAAACAGTTCCCGTCCCATCACGGTTTCCCGCAAGATGTTCAAGGCCACAGCCGGCTTGGTGTAAGCATTCGGGAAATAACCGATAATACTGTCCGACTGGGTCATGATCGGCGTCTGGTTTGGGCTGATCATGTAAGGGATTGCCCGGTTTGGATGGCCGTAACGGCTTGGATAAAACGCTTCCCACTCCCGCTCAGAAATGCTTTGTAAAAAGCTGTTCAAACCTTCATCCATCCAGGCCCAGTTACGCTCGTCTGAATTCACAATCATCGGGAAATAGATGTGTCCAATCTCGTGAATTACGACGGAGATCAGGCCATATTTCGCGCGCTTGGTGTACGTGCGGACTTCCTCACCGTCTTTTTCCTCAATCACTGGTCGTGGGCCATTTGACGTGATCATTGGATACTCCATACCGCCACCAATTGGGCCATTGACTGACCAAGCGACGGGGTAGGGGTATTCGAACGAATAACGGCTATAGGCCTCAAGTGTGTGGGCAATTGCGTGCGTTGAATATTTGTCCCACAGCGGCATGGCTTCGTCAGGGTATAAAGACATTGCCATCACAACACGTCCGCTATCGGGCATCTCAACGCCCATGGCATCCCACACGAACTTGCGCGATGAACCAAAGGCGAAGTCCCTCACGTTTTCAGCCGAAAACTTCCAGGTCTTGGTGTCAGTTGCGCGTTCTTTTTCGTTTTCGAGCGCTTCTTCTTGCGTCACGATAAATATTGGGCGGTCGGATGTGCGTGCTTCTTCAAGTCGATTGCGCTGCTCTCGGCTCAGAACTTCGCGAGGGTTTTGAAGTTCGCCGGTCGAACCAACAATATGGTCTGCTGGAACTGTGATTTCTACGTCATAGTCACCAAATTCCAGCGTGAACTCGCCTGTGCCGATGAATTGCTTGTGTTCCCACCCCTTCAGGTCTGTATAGGCGGCAAGCCTCGGGAACCACTGCGAGATAAAATAAACATCGTTGCCGTCGCGCTCGTAGGGCTCGTAGCCGCCACGCGCACCCATGATTTTGGCTTCCACAACGTTGTACCACCAGTCGATTTCGAAGCTGAAGCTTTCGCCTGATTCCAAAGGCTCTGGAAGATCAAGGCGCATCATGGTGTCGCTCATGGCAAAGCGCAGGTCGCGACCGCCTGATTGCACCTTTGTTACGTTAAAGCCCCAGTCCTGCGTTTCTGTGCGAGCAATATACTCAAGAGCGGAGTAAGTCATTCGGTCTGGGTTTCCGCGGCCCCCATCCATGCCAGCCACAGCGTCCGAGTGCTTGGAAAAACGGTTCTGGTCCATTTGAAGCCACAGATAAGTCAGGGTGTCCGGGGAGTTGTTCGTATACTCAACCGATTGACTGCCAGTGATCCGTCTCTCGTTTTCGTCGAGCGTCACCTTGATCGAATAATCAACTTTTTGCTGCCAATATTCATGGCCTGGTGCACCGGAACCGGTGCGGTAGACATTTGGTGTTGGTAGTTGCTCTTCAAGCTGCCGGAATTTGTCAACAAACGCACCTTTGGTTTGCTGAACCGGATCCGCTGAAACATTGAGCGAAAAAATACATGCGAGAATGATGCTGAAAATACGCATCGCGTAACCTCCCCTGTGACCTGAGTGCCCTAGCCACGTGTGTTTGTGCTTAAAGTCGGCTGACCGTATGAGAAATGCGACGAACCGACAAGAAAATAGCGACAAGTCGTGATCCATGCCGAAGGGAATTTGAACAGGTGCTCGTAACAAAGTCATCAACCGGGTGCGACAGCCCAACTGGAAACGCCCAAGACGAAACCGAGCATAGGAAAACAAGAGATGAAGAATTTCACAATAGCCGTGTCTCTAATAGGACTGGTGGCGGCGTCAGCGGCAGCGCAGCCAACAAATCTCGTTAACTTTAAAGCTGAGGCAAAAGAGCGCTTTCTGGCGCTTGATACTGACAGCAGTGGCGCGGTTAGCCATGATGAATTGATGGCTCAAGCTGCCAACAGGTTTGCAGAATATGACCAAGACGGCAATGGTATTCTGCTTCTGGAAGAGTTGCCCCTTAAAATGCCATTACCTCCGCGCGCAGAACGCCGAATTGAACGCATGCAAGAAAAAGCTGAGCGCCGGGGCGGCGAGGTGGGCCGTGCGACATTTGAAGAGAGAGCGCGAGACAAGCAGCCGTCGCGCATGAAATTCATGGCCCGCATGGACCGCGACGAAAACGAACAGCTCGACCTTGAAGAGTTCGCAGCTCCCATGATCCGGCGATACAAACATGCGGACATTAATGGTGACGGTACTGTCACAGAGAGTGAATTTGATGAGGCAATGGACCGCGGCCCTAGAGAACGCCGCGGCCATGGTCGGCGCATGATGCGCGGTCGCTGAAACTGAAGAAATCCCCTCCCTGAACCTCCCACTGGCCATCCTGCGCTTGCCCTTTTATGGGGTCGGCGTTAGGGTGCGCCAGATTTTTTGGTTGGACATGAGGCAAAAGCCATGTTTTCAGGCTCAATTCCGGCACTGATTACGCCGTTTACAGAATCGTTTGAGGTTGATGGGGAACGCTATCAGAAGTTTGTTGAGTGGCAAATTTCAGAAGGCTCTAAAGGTCTGGTTCCCGTTGGCACTACGGGCGAAAGTCCAACCCTTAGCCACGAAGAACACGGGATTGTAATCCAGCTGTGTGTGGAAGTGGCAAACGGCCGGGTGCCGGTTATTGCCGGTACAGGCTCCAACAATACAGCTGAAGCTATCTCGCTGACGCAGCATGCCCAAAAAGTAGGAGCAGATGCAGCGTTGGTTGTGACGCCATATTATAACAAACCAAGCCAGCAGGGGCTTTATCAGCACTTCAAGGCAATCCATGACGCCTGCGATATCCCCATTATTATTTATAATATTCCCGGGCGGTCCGTGGTGGATATGTCCGTGGACACGATGACCGAACTGTTTGAATTAGAGCGCATTGTGGGTGTGAAAGACGCAACAGGCGACCTGGATCGCTGTGCAAGTCAGCGGGCAGCAATGGGCCCTGAGTTCGTTCAGCTTTCTGGCGAGGACGCAACCGCTGTTGGTTTTAACGCCATGGGCGGTGTTGGCTGTATTTCAGTTACAGCGAATGTGGCACCGCGCCTGAGCGCAGAAATGCAAAAGGCTTGCGCGGACGGCGACTATATAAAAGCGCTAGAAATACATGACAAGCTGTTGCCACTGCACCGCGCCATGTTCATGGAACCGAGCCCGGCACCTGCAAAATACGCGGCAAGCTTGCTTGGAATTTGCGGGCCTGAAACCCGAATGCCCATCTTGCCCGTCACTGAAGGCACTCGTTCCGTCATTGCTTCGGCGATCTATCACGCTGGCTTGGGGCCGGCGGCTTTGTGAGGTGACGTATGGCGGCAAAAGGCAAAAAAGATAAAGGCCCGCCCAGCCGTGTAGCTGCAGACAACCGCAAAGCCCGGCATGAATATTTCATCGAGGATGAGTTTGAAGCAGGTATTGTGCTCACTGGCACTGAGGTAAAATCCCTGCGCGGTGGTCAGGCAAACATTAAGGAAAGTTACGCTGAGGAAAAAGATGGCGAGCTATGGCTCGTGAATGCTTACATCCCGGAATTTTCCCATGGTAATCGTTTTAACCACCAGCCTAGGCGCCCCCGTAAGCTGTTGATGCATAAGCGCGAAATCGCACGCCTGGGTGGTGCCGTTCAGCGGGGTGGCATGACATTGGTGCCATTGAAGATCTATTTCAACGATCAGGGCAGGGCAAAAATTGCGCTTGGACTTGGTAAAGGCAAAAAGCTGCACGACAAACGTGAAACAGCCAAGCAGCGCGATTGGAACCGCCAAAAAGCGCGACTGATGAAAGACTTGGGGTAACGGGTCTGGAGTAAGCATAGATAACTCCAAAAATTGCCCCATGAAGAAGGAAGAACCTATGACCAGATTCTTTTTATTTGCTCTTATCGCTAGCATAGCGACATGTAGCGCTGGGGCGCAGCAATTTGATGAATTTGGTTTTTCCTATGAGTTGGAGACTCAATCATCCGACACACAGCAGGCGCTGCCGATGATTATTGCTATGCATTATATGGGCGGCTCGCCCGATACCTCTCGAGAAGATTATGCCAACGTTGGCAAGCCGGCGCGAATTGTTTTAATGCAAGGGCCTTATGAAACAGACGGAGGTTATTCCTGGTTCCCCGACGGTTACTATGAAATGGAGCCGGATGCCCAAGCCAAGTTAACCTTGGAAATTGGGAATAGGCTGGCACAATTTATACATCAGGTAACACGCAAATATAACACCAAGGGTAAGCCGATCGTAACGGGTTATTCACAAGGAGCTGACTTGTCTCATGTTTTGGCGCTTCATCACGGTAATGCTGTTAGAGCCATTTTGCCTATGGGCGCCAGGTTTGAACCAGAATGGCTTCAAGGTGTTACACCGAATTCTCCCATGCCTGAGACGGTGGTCTTGTTTCATGGTGAAGTAGACCGGATCGTTTCGATAGATCAGTCGGTAAAGGCGGGCGATTATTATCGCCAGTTCGGTGTTTCAGTGGTTGTGAATGGTTTCCCCAATACTG
The DNA here is from genome assembly GCA_963921265.3 of Kordiimonas sp. GTDB lineage: Bacteria > Pseudomonadota > Alphaproteobacteria > Sphingomonadales > Kordiimonadaceae > Kordiimonas. The sequence goes on along the minus strand of OZ001196.2, from coordinate 731,630 downwards.
GACATGCTTATCCTGCCGCGATGAAACAATCATATGAACGTGTCGTAAGAGACTTGCTTGGGAACTGAGCTGTTTTTTAGCGGTGCAACGGCCTAGCGAAAGGAAATGCTGCGTGACCAGAATCGCGAGAATGCCTGCCTGATGAAGGAACACGGCTGATATCAGCCTTATTCCCTTGATCAAATGTTGCAGATATACCACCTGCGACAAAATGTGTTCATAATGTTTCTAAGAATGACTTGCACAAACGCTGAGAGGGTGTTACGCCGCCTGCATCTAATAATTATTCTTAAAAGCAGGTTTTATGAAATACTCATCAGCATTTTCGGGCGCAGCGATTTCTGCGCTTCTCGTGGGTGCAGTTTCGCAAGGCGTTTTGGCCGCAGAAGCAGCAGTTGAGGCGGAAATTGACGAAATTATCGTTACCGGACGTGTCCTATACTCTGACCAAGTGAACTCCCTAAAGGCACCAACGCCTGTTATCGATGTGCCACAAAGTCTGTCGTTATACTCAGCAGACGAGATCATACTGCGCGGCTTTACCAACATTGCACAAACCGTGAATTACACGCCGGGTGTGAACAATTCGCAGGGTGAAGGCCACCGGGACGCTGTTGTCTTTCGCGGCGTACGGTCTACTGCTGACTTTTTCATCGATGGTGTGCGAGACGATGTTCAATATTACCGTCCCCTCTATAACCTCGAGCAAGTTGAAATTTTGCGTGGCCCTAACGCCTTGTTGTTCGGGCGTGGCGGTACTGGCGGTGTTTTGAACCGGGTGACCAAAAAAGGTGTTATTGGTGAAAGTTTCAACACTGCTCAGGCTTCTGTTGACACGTTCGGTGCCTTTGGTTTCCAGATCGACAGCAACTTTGATGCAGGCGAAACCGCGGCTTTCCGCATCAACGCCATGTATGAAAGCCTGAACAATCACCGCGATTTTTATGACGGTGACCGGTTTGGCATCAACCCGACAGCTAAGTTCTTGCTAGGGGACAACACTACTGTTGATGTTTCATACGAATATATTGACCACGAGCGGTTCATTGACCGTGGCATTCCAACAGGTGCTGATGGCCGCCCGGTTGAAGCCTTTGAAGACATTGTCTTTGGGGACCCTGAGGTTAACACCACAACATTGCAGGCGCACTTGTTCCGTGCGGCCGTGCAGCATGAGTTTTCTGAAAACCTGAAGGGTAATTTCAGCGCATTTTACGGAGACTATGACAAATTCTATGGCAACTTCTATGCCTCTGGTTATGATCAGGTAAATACGCCCGACCGCGTAACGCTAGATGGCTACGAAGATGAGACACAGCGCAAAAACCTGATCCTTTCCAGTAACCTGGTTGGTGAGGGCGTGACAGGTGATATTGGTCACACTGTCATTGCCGGTGTTGAATATATCAACACATCATCTGACCAATTCCGCTTCAATTCATTCTGGAATACAACGTCTGACGACAATGAAGTGTTTCTGATTGAGCGCCCGCTAAACCTGCGCGGTAGTGTTGGCGTCAATGCTGACGGTGTTGCAACCATCAATGATTTCACTGCCGATCTGAACGATGATACGCGCGTTGATATCGATGTGTTCTCTGCGTATATCCAGGACCAAATCGAAATTGCCGATTGGCTGGATGTGGTTGTAGGCGGCCGTTACGACCGCTTCGAAATTGAAGTATTCAATGTGCCGGCGAATGAGACGCGTACTCGTACAGATGACCGCGTGTCGCCGCGCTTTGGCCTTATCGTGAAGCCGCAGGAAAATGTTTCGATCTACGCCAGTTATAGCGAATCGTTCCTGCCGCGCAGCGGTGAGCAGTTCGCGAACATCAACGGCAACAACAACCAGCTGGACCCGAACACCTTCACTAACCTGGAAGCGGGCATCAAGTGGGACATCGAAGACCGTATTAGCATCACAGCTGCGATTTTCGAAATTGAGCAAAGCTCACCACAGGTGGCGGATAACGACCCGGAAACACTGGACGTGATCGACAGCACCATCGAAGGTTTTGAAATCCAGGTGACTGGCCAACTCACAGACTTCTGGTTCGTTTCTGCCGGCTATAGCTATCTTGACGGCGAACAGGTTAATCGCTCTGGCCCAACTGGCCTGCGTCCACGCGAACTTCCTGAAAATATGTTCTCAATCTGGAACAACTTCCAAGTTACAGAGAAGTTTGGTTTGGGTATTGGCATGACCTACCAGGACGAGAGCTTCATCAATAATGGTAATACTGCTGTACTACCAAGCTACACACGCTTTGACGCAGCTGCCTATTATGATGTGTCAGATGATATTCGCCTGCAGGTGAATGTAGAGAACCTGACCGATAAGCTGTATTTCCCGAACTCACACTCAACACATCAGGCGACAGTGGCTCCGCCACTGAACGCAAGGTTTGCGATTAACGCGCGCTTTTAGTGAGTGCTGATATGAGTTTTAAAAGGGAGCTTCGGCTCCCTTTTTTTATGCGGCGATTTCTTGTTCCACAAGGCGAAGCGCGTTCAGGAACATTTCTTCCGTCAAGCGATTGGTGTTCACGTTATAGCGGGAACAATGATAGCTATCGACGAGGGTGAGCCCGTTTGGCAGATGATGAACACCTTCATGCGTAAAAGGGTAGGCGGACAGTTTATACCCGAAGGTGCGCAATGTGGTGTCGTGGGCGATTTTACCCAGAGCAAACAAAACTTTAAGATTTTTCAAGCTCGCCATTCGCGACACCAAGAACGGACGGCAATTGTTAACTTCTGCCCCGATGGGTTTGTTCTGAGGGGGCACGCAGCGCACTGCATTGGTGATCATAATATCATGCAAGGTGAAACCGTCGTCCGGACGCTTGTCGTAAGAGCCTTTGGCCCAGCCCATGATTTTCAGGCATTTGTAGAGAAGGTCACCTGCATAGTCGCCAGTGAACGGTCTGCCAGTTTGGTTGGCTCCTTTAAGGCCGGGTGCTAAGCCTACCACCAAAATGCGGGCATTCTCGTCACCAAAACTTGGTACAGCACCATTAAAAAATGAAGGATAGGCCCGCTCATTGTCGCGGCGAAACTCAACCAATCTGGGGCACAGCGTGCACCCTGCTTCTGGTTCCGGCGGAACAGAAGCGTCATGTTCAATTAAAGGCATTATGTATTTCCGTTTGATCCAAAACGGAACCAATCACGCCTCTAATCCATCGTCAAGGTCTATTGAATGATGCCTGGTTCCAGATGGCCCTCAAAGGCGGCGTCAATGGGTTCTTCAGCATTTTCGTCCTTGTTGGTGGGTCTGCCAAACACATTCCGCATATTCTCCAGATCAAGAAATTGATCCGCTTGACGGCGTAGTTCATCAGCAATCACGGAGGGTTGTGTGCGGTTGGAGCTCACCACTGTTGCTCGCACCCCCCTGCGTTGAATGGCCTCAAGCAATCGGCGGAAATCGCCGTCTCCAGAGAACAGAACAACATGATCGAGCTGATCAGAGATGTTCAGCATATCTACCGCAATTTCGATATCCATATTGCCTTTAATCTTGCGGCACCCTTGGTCATCTGTGAATTCTTTAACTGGTTTTGTCACAAGGGTGAACCCATTGTAGTCTAACCAATCAATCAAGGGCCTCAGCGGGCTATATTCCTGATCCTCGAGGATAGCAGTGTAGTAAAATGCCCTCAGCAATCGGCCCTTTTTCGAAAAGTGAGCGCGTAGGCTCTTATAGTCGATTTCCATATCTAAGGCGCGGGCGGTGGCATACAAATTGGCACCGTCAATAAAAAGGGCTAGCCGTTCTTCAGGATAAAAAAGCATCATAAAATCCAATCAAATAATAAGTGCACGCCTAATAAAGGCACATGGGGATCGAAAATTTCCCTGCAACATGATTATGATGCGCTTATCGATTGGAATTGTCTATCGGCTCAAGGAATTGTGAGGTGAAGCGTTTGAAAGACGGGACAGAGTGCCTTTTGGGTTTAGGTGCGAACCTGCCTTTTGATGGTATTGCACCAGAGGAAACTGTTCGTAGTGCGATTGAAGAGATTTCCACAGATGCTTTGACGGAAGTGATGGTATCGAAATTTTATCGTTCAACGCCAGTCCCTTACACCGATCAGCCTGATTTTGTGAATTGTGTTATTGGCGGCAAATCGATATTGACCCCGGTAGAGCTGATGTCTCTCTGTCAATCCATTGAAAAACAGTTTGGTCGGCAACGCGACGGCCGGTGGCAGGCAAGGACACTTGATATAGACGTGTTGACATTCGGTGAAGTGATTTTACCGAAAGCAAGCCGTTGGCACCAGTTAATGGAAGAAGGGCGAGGGGGAAAAGTGGTGGCCGATTTGATCATTCCTCACCCAAGGCTCCATGAACGAGCATTTGTACTCAAGCCATTAACGGATATTCTTCCCGAATGGGTTCATCCGGTATTCAAAAAAACCGGGCTTGAGCTGTTGCATTCACTCAGTGCACAACAAGTTGACGAAGTTCGACCTTTTTTCCCGGAATGACGGCGATTCTTTTCTTTACAGGCCTTGGGGCTGGGACTATAAACGCCCGCTAGACCTTCGGGGAACTCCCCAAAACACGATTTATGGAGACCATGCATGGCTCGCGTTACCGTTGAGGATTGCGTAGATAAAGTAACTAACCGCTTCGATCTTGTGCTTGTGGCTGCGCAGCGCGCCCGCCAGATCTCTGCCGGTGCTCCGCTGGAAGTAGACCGCGACAATGACAAAAACGCTGTTGTTGCGCTACGCGAAATTGCGGACGAAAAAATCTTTGAAGACGATTTGAAAGAATCAGTCATTCATACAATGCGGAAAGTGGTTGAATCCGACGAGCCGGAAGAAGTGGATATGTCCATCCTTATGGCTGGCATGGAAAACGCCGAAACGCCCGCTGTTGAAGCGCCCGCTGCAGAAGAAACTGCAGACAGCGCTGAATAGGCAATTTCGCACAACAGATTTTAAGGCCCGGCAAAAATGCCGGGCTTTTTTTATGCGATATCAATGATGATTTTACCGCGCGTGCGCCATGTCTGGCTGCGGGCAACGGCCTGCTCGATGTCATCAAGAGTATAGTGGCCATCAACAACCGTTTTCATTTTGCCGTCCAGTATCAATTGCATCATCGCTTGAAGGTTGTGCGGGTAGGGTTTCACCAAGACAAGATGTGTTGTTTTCCTTTTGAACGGCCAGATGAACCCAAGAAAATAACTACCAAGCGCCGCCACGGCTGTGTCCGGCCCCGGTATTGTTGTAATATAGCGGCCACCAGGCTTCAGCGCTGTTTTAACTGCTTTGGGACCTGAACGGCCGATCACGTCATACACAACGTCATAGGCACTTTCGCGAGCTGCAAAATCCTGGTCGCGGTAGTTGATCACTTCATCGGCACCAAGTTCGGTGCAAAACTCCATATTATTGGGCCCACAAACGGCTACAACTTTGGCACCCATAGCTTTGGCTATCTGGACTGCATAGACCCCCACACCGCCAGATGCGCCGTTGACCAGAACAACCTCACCTGGTTGCGCCTTAGCGATGTCGTGCAACGTTTGATAACTAGTCATACCCGCACAAGGCATGGCTGCGGCATCGACGGTTGATGTTCCCTCAAGCAATTTCGCGGCTACTGATGCTTTTATCTTCACATACTCTGCAAAGGCGCCAAACTTGCCGCGCAGGGGTTGCATGGCGCACACAAGTTCGCCAACTTTAAAGCCAGTAACATTGCTTCCAACCTCAGCAACTTCACCGGCAAAGTCACTGCCCAGTGTGATGGGAAAAGGCTCAACAACCCTGCGCATCTGATATATGCCGCGCATCGTTAGCCAGTCTCTTGGGTTAAGGGAAGCGTTTTTAACTCTGATCAAAAGCTCGTCGGGTCCCGGAGTAGGGCGTTCACAGGTTTCCACCTGAAGAACTCCACTTTTTCCATACTTGTGAATACGTGCCGCCTTCATTATATCGCCCATGGCCATCAGTCCCCGTTGAAAAACTGCAATTTAAACAAATAAATGGGCTGAAATTCAGGTATGGAAAGGCTATCTGTTGAATGTAAGGTATGCATAAAGTTTGTTCACTAGGAAACCCAACCCTTGATCCGCCAGTTTGAACTTGTTGATCGTGTTCGCGCTTATGACAAAAACGTCGATGAGGCGCTACTCAACCGTGCCTATGTCTTTGCCATGCAGGCGCATGGCACCCAGACGCGTGCGTCCGGGGATCCCTATTTTTCGCACCCACTAGAAGTCGCTGGCATACTGACGGACATGAAGCTGGATAGCGATACAATCGCGACCGCACTTTTACACGATGTGGTCGAAGATACAGTCGCCACCCATGAGCAGCTTGAAGACCTATTTGGCACAAAGATAGCCGAGCTGGTGGATGGTGTTACCAAGCTTTCCAAGATTGAACTGCAAGCTGAAAGTGTGCGTCAGGCGGAAAACTTCCGCAAATTTCTGCTGGCCATGTCAAATGACATCCGCGTTTTGCTGGTCAAACTTGCTGACCGTTTGCACAATATGCGGACGCTGCATTTCATCAAGAAACCTGAAAAACGCAAACAGAAGTCCTTGGAAACGCTGGAAATCTACGCACCACTTGCCGAACGGCTTGGCATGAATGAGCTGAAGGATGAGCTTGAGCATTTGGCATTTGGTAATCTTGATGCTGAGGCGATGGAGTCCATCACCGCACGGCTAAATTTCCTGATTGAGGAAAGCCCGGACCTGGAGCGGGAGATGGTTGCCGCACTTCAGGAATTGATGGACCTGTCCGATATTGATGCGGTGGTTAGTGGACGCATCAAACGACCCTATTCAATCTGGCGTAAAATGGAGCGACAAAACATTAGTTTTGAACAACTCAGCGATGTTATGGCGTTCCGGGTGATCGTGGATAACGTTGAAGAATGCTATCAGGCATTGGGCATTATTCACGGCCGCTATTCAACAATTCCTGGTCGTTTTAAAGACTATATCTCAACTCCCAAGCGCAACTATTACCGCTCTCTGCATACGGCAGTGATCGGGCCAAAAAACCGTCGGCTAGAGATACAAATTCGTACCAAAGAAATGCATGCCGAGGCTGAAATGGGTGTCGCCGCTCACTGGCAGTACAAACAGGCCGGCGACAAAGTTGAAGGATCGCAGTACGTTTGGGTGCGCGAGCTTTTGGAAATTCTGGAACATGAGCATGACCCGGAAGAGTTTCTCGAAAACACCAAGCTCGCCATGTTTCAGGACAAGGTATTTTGTTTCACGCCGAAAGGCGAATTGATCTCCCTGCCAAGGGGGTCTTCAACCGTGGACTTTGCCTATGCAGTCCATACGGAAGTTGGTGATCATTGTGTCGGGGCAAAGGTGAATGGACGCATGGTGCCACTGAGGCATCAGTTGCAGAACGGAGACCAGGTACAGATTTTAACGTCCAAGGCTCAGGAGCCGTCCCAGCGCTGGGAAACCTTTGTTGTAACAGGTAGGGCGCGGTCAGCAATTAAGCGGCATATCCGTCAAGCCCGGTACAGCGAGTTTTTGGCGCTTGGCAAAACGTTACTTGAAAAAGCAGCGTCGAGAACTGGGCTTGACCTCACACCTGCGGTTCTGACGGAAGCCGCAAAAATCCTTAATCAGGAAAATGAAGAAACGCTGTATGTGTCGGTAGGCGAGGGCTCTATCGGTGAAGATGCTGTCCTTGAAGCTGGATTTCCCGGTTTTGAGCGGGACACCCGGTCCGACAAACTTCCTACAGTTCATGAAGACTGGGAGCAGGTGGGAGATGGAACTGGCCCTATCTCGGGTATTGACGATGCAGCCATCATTCATATGGCGGATTGCTGTCACCCGGTTCGGGGGGATCGCATTGTTGGCATCAAGGTTGTAGGCAAGGGCATTGAAGTGCACACGATAGACTGTCCAACACTTGCCGAATATGATGACAAGCCTGATCTGTGGATGGACCTTGGCTGGCGCCAAAACGCGTCAGAAGACAGCTATTATATGGGTCGATTACAGCTTGAAGTGTACAACGAGCGTGGTGCATTGGCCTCTATTGCTTCTGTTGTGTCGAAAAGCGGCGGAAATATATCCAACTTATTTATCGTCGACCGTGACCCGGAATTTGTCGTGATGATCATTGACGTGGACGTCAGGGATACCAAACACCTTAATGATGTCTGCCGCGCTTTGCGGGTAAGCAGAGTGGTTAGCCGGGTCGACAGAAAAGTCGGCAACTAAGCGATTTTGGAACACTTAAGCGTGTTCTCACAATAAACCATCGATATTCGCTTGACGGGACAGGCTAAAAGCCTCTATCCGCCAGACAACTATTTTCCATCGATCAGGAGACGCCAGTGAACCAGGAACAGGTGTTGGACGAATTTCGGGCGGCGGGGGCGTTGCTCGAAGGCCATTTTAAACTCTCTTCGGGATTGCATAGCCCGGTGTATTTGCAGTGCGCGAAGGTGCTGATGGACCCAGGGCGTGCAGGCAAATTGTGTGCAGTGTTCGCAGATAAAATCCGTGAGCAAAAAATTGAGGTAGATCTGGTTGTAAGTCCTGCGATGGGCGGCGTGATCGTTGGGTATGAAGTGGCGCGCCAGCTGGGCGTGCCTGGCATTTTTACGGAACGGGTTGAGGGTGAGTTTGCCTTGCGGCGTGGTTTCGAAATACCCAAGGGTGCCAGAATTCTGATGATGGAAGATATCATCACAACAGGACTGTCATCTCGTGAATGTATCAAAACTATTAACGATTGGGGTGGTAATGTTGTGGCCGCTGGTTGTTTGATCGACCGCTCAGGAGGCCGAGCGGAAGTGGGCGCGCCTGTTACGGCTCTTGCGACTATTGATGCTCCAACATATGAACCCGATGCCTTGCCAGAGCACTTGAAAGCTGTCCCAGCAATCAAACCCGGCAGCAGAGGGCTTAAGTCTTAACTCTTTGGAATTGCAGCTGAAACGCCATGTTGTTCAGGCCGAAGAAAAAACCAACCTTTTTGGCAAACCTGCGGTCGTGGGTGTGGCCCAAAAGTGGCTGGAAGCGCACCGGGCTTTATGTTTGGCACAGACTAGCAAGGCTACCAGGCACACCACATAGCATTGCGGCAGGTTTTGCCTCTGGCGTTGCGATCTCATTTACACCTTTTCTTGGTCTTCACATTCTTATGGCCTGTTGCATCGTATATTTGACACGGGGTAACTACCTGGCGGCCGTGATTGGTACCGTCGTTGGAAACCCATGGACGTTTCCCCTGTTTTTTGCGATTACCGGTGGTGTAGGTTCGCTTCTGCTCGGTACGGATGCAGCGGTTGAAATACCTGTTTGGGATTGGGATGCCATCTTCGCGGGCCCTGCAGATTATTTCTCAAAATTTCTGCCTGTTGTGTTCCCACTAATTGTTGGTGGCCTGCCAGTTGCAACGGCCGTTTGGTTTCTGACGTATTTGGTTTTCAAAGCCTTGGTAACCCGGTATCGTGCCAGCCGAAAAGAGCGCGCGCTTTTGCGCGATGATTATCAAGGGCCGGTAAATGACGACAGCCTCGTTTCCTGACAAACTACGCCTCGGCGTCAACATTGATCATGTTGCTACTATCCGCAATGCTCGCGGCATTCGTCACCCCGACCCAGTTCGCGCTGCGGGCCTTGCGGTTCGTGCTGGTGCAGACGGAATTACTGCGCACCTTCGTGAGGACCGGCGCCACATTTCTGATGAAGACATTGCATCGCTCTCTGACGTGTTGTCGGTTCCTCTAAATCTTGAGATGGCCGCAACTGATGAGATGTTGGAAATTGCCCTGCGTCACAAGCCTCATGCATGCTGTATTGTGCCGGAAAAGCGCCAGGAGTTGACCACGGAAGGCGGCCTTGATGCTGCAGGCCAACATAATCGTCTAAAGCACTATGTTGACGAGCTTGTCAGGGCGAACATTCGTGTCAGCCTGTTTATTGACCCAGACCAAGAACAGATGGACGCTGCAAAATCATTGGGAGCTCCCGTAACAGAATTGCATACGGGCACTTACTGTGAGCTCTCTGGTGCGCCTCAGGAGGAGGAACTGGAGCGCATAAAAAACGCAACGGCTTATGGTGCATCCATTGGGTTGGAGATGCACGCGGGCCATGGTCTGTCCTATGATACGGTTGGAGCGATTGCTGCAATTCCGGAACTCAAGGAGCTCAATATCGGCCATTTCCTGATTGGCGAAGCTATCTTCCATGGTCTCGAGACATCAATTGGAGAAATGCGACGATTGATGGATGAGGCCCGGGCGTGACCAGAAAAGCGGAGAACTCAGCAGGCGTTCCCAAAACTATAGCGGGATATACTTTTAAGTCTCTGTCACTTCTTGACGAAGCGCTGACGCACCCGTCTTTATCTGGTTCCTACAACTACCAACGACTGGAATTTCTTGGGGACAGGGTACTGGGACTAGCAATTTCCACATGGTTGCTGGAGGAATTTCCACGTGACGCCGAAGGCCAGCTCAACCGTCGATTTACGGCGTTGGTTCGTAGAGAAACATTGGCGGAGTTATCACGGAATTTGAAGCTGGTAGACCACCTTAAGGTGACGCCGGGCGCAGAAGCAGAAGGTACTCGAGATAAGGAAGCCATCCAATCGGATGTGTGCGAATCCATAATCGGTGCGATTTACCTGGATGCCGGTTTTGACGCGGCGAACGAATTCATTCGTCGCCACTGGAAAGACCTGATTGGCGCTGGTGTCAGGGCCCATAAGGACAGTAAAACGCAGCTTCAGGAATGGTGCCAAGCTCGTGCGACCAGCATGCCAACATATGAAGTTGTTGACCGTGTTGGTCCCGATCATGACCCCATATTTACGATTGAGGTTGCAGTGGACGGTAAAGGAAGTGCAAGAGCAAGCGGCGCCGCAAAACGCATTGCGGAGCAGGCCGCGGCAGACAAGCTACTAATTCAGTTAACAGGAGGCCAGGGTGGCTCCAAATAATGTTCAAAAGTGTGGCTTTGTTGCGATCATTGGCTCGCCAAACGCTGGTAAGTCCACGCTCCTAAACCGTATGGTGGGTGCCAAAGTTGCTATTGTTACGCACAAAGTACAATCCACGCGCACGCGCGTTACAGGCATTGGCTTGCATGATGCTACACAGCTGGTGTTCATTGATACGCCTGGGATATTCGCGCCAAAACGCCGGCTGGACCGCGCGATGGTCAGTGCCGCCTGGAAAGGCTCTGAGGACGCCGAGCAAACTGTTCTTATGGTTGATGCCAAAAAAGGTTTGGACGAAAACGTTGAGCGCATCCTGAACGGGTTGTCCGACGCAAACAGGAAAGCGATACTCGCGATCAATAAGATTGATACAGTGAAGCGAGAATCGTTGCTGGCACTTGTTCAGAAGCTTAATGAATCAGGTATTTTTGAAGAGACTTTCCTGATTTCGGCGCTCAATGGAGACGGCGTAGAAGATCTCAAGTCGCATCTTGCCAATTTGGCGCCTGAGGGCCCCTGGATGTATCCGGAGGATCAGATTTCGGACGTTACAATGCGCCTTCTTGCTGCAGAGATAACGCGTGAAAAAGTATATTTAAGGCTGCATGAGGAACTCCCGTACGCAACGACGGTGGAGACCGAGTCTTGGGATGAAAGACCGGATGGGTCTGTTCGAATTGAGCAGGTCATTCATATCGAACGGGAAAGCCAAAAAGGAATCGTCATCGGCAAGGGTGGCAAAATGCTGAAGCTTCTCGGACAGATGGCGCGGGAAGACATGCAGGAAAACTTTGACCGCAAAGTGCATTTATTCCTGCATGTGCGAGTAACAGAAAAGTGGGCCGACGACAAAACCATGTATGAAGACATGGGCCTGGACTTCGTTGATTAGCGCAATAGCACAGAACGGAGGGCGATGTGGAATGGCAGGATGATGCCATCGTGCTGTCGGCCAGCCGGTTTGGCGAGCATGATGCCCTTCTTGAGGTGATGACACCAAACCATGGGCGCTCAAGAGGGTTTGTGAATGCCGGCATGAGCCGCCGCAACAAAGCAGTACTTCAGCCCGGCAACAAATTGGCGCTGTCGTGGCGCGCACGGTTGGAGACAAATCTGGGCCGTTTTCAAGTTGAATTGGTCCACAGTCCGCTCGGTTTGTTGATATCGGACCCGGCGCGCATGGCGGCGTTGGCTGCCGTGTGCGCCGTGGTGCAAAGCACTATGCCAGAACGGCAGCAGCATACTGGGGTCTTCGATGCCCTTGACGGATATATCAAACTGCTTGAAGCGGAAGACGGTCAGCTTTCTGTTTGGGGCGCGGCGCTGGCGCGCATCGAACTGGGAATCCTTGCCGAACTGGGCTATGGCCTCGATTTGAGAGAGTGCGCGGCCACCGGCTCAACGGACAATCTCGTATATGTATCGCCCAAGTCTGGTCGAGCTGTGAGCGCAGAGGCCGGGGCACCTTACAAGGGGCGATTGCTGGATTTGCCGCCCTTTTTGCGCGGGGAGGGCGAATTGGGAGAAGCTGAGGCACAGTCGGGTCTGGCACTGACAGGCTTTTTTCTGGAGCGTAATGTATGGATTGTAGCGGGCAATGGCCAACCCGACGCACGAGAGCGGTTGCTCGCACGACTTCAAAAATTAGCTGTGGAAAACCACAACATCTTGTAGCCATTAGATTGATCAATGCTATAAATGGCTCATGACTGAGTTAGTACCTGAATCCATCGTCGAAGCCCCGTTTGCGGAAGCTTTAAGCGAACGCTATCTGGCGTACGCCCTGTCTACCATCATGTCACGGTCGTTGCCCGATGTACGGGACGGTTTGAAGCCTGTCCACAGACGGCTTTTATACGCAATGCGCATGCTCAAACTGGACCCAAAAACAGGGTACAAAAAGTGCGCGCGCGTTGTCGGGGATGTGATTGGTAAGTACCATCCGCACGGCGACCAGTCCGTTTATGATGCCTTGGTCCGCCTCGCACAGGACTTTTCGGTTCGCTATCCGCTTGTTGACGGTCAAGGTAACTTTGGCAACATCGATGGCGATAACGCAGCTGCCATGCGGTACACCGAAGCCCGGATGACCGAGGTTGCCGCCATTTTGATGGAAGGCCTTGAAGAAAACGCTGTTGATTTTCGACCCACTTACGATGGGGAAGAGGAAGAGCCTGTGGTGTTCCCAGGCGCATTTCCTAACCTGCTTGCGAACGGCTCCAGCGGTATTGCGGTGGGTATGGCCACCAATATCCCTCCTCACAATGTTGGGGAGTTGATGGACGGCCTGCAATTGCTGATCGAGGCGCGCAGGGACCCATCCCTCGATATTACCACTGCGCAATTGATGGACCGCATTCCGGGGCCCGATTTCCCAACAGGTGGACAGATTGTTGAGCCACGAGAGAATATTGTTCAGGCCTACGAAACGGGCCGAGGCAGTTTTCGAGTGCGTGCTAAATGGGAAAAAGAAGAGCTGCCGCGCGGCCTCTATAACATCGTCATCACTGAAATCCCGTTCCAGGTCCAAAAGTCCAAGCTTATTGAAAAGATTGCGGAGTTGATCAGCGATAAAAAGCTGCCGATCCTGACCGACGTACGTGACGAATCTGCAGAAGACATGCGCATCGTGCTTGAGCCAAAGAACCGCACCGTCGATGAAAAAGTCCTGATGGAAAGCCTCTTCAAGCTTACAGATCTTGAAACGCGCTTTTCCCTCAACCTGAATGTGATTGCTTCAGACAATAAACCTCGGGTGTTGTCGCTTAAAGAAACCCTCAATGAGTTCCTTGATCATCAGGTGAATGTGCTGGTGCGTCGTAGCCAGTTCAGGCTTGAGAAAATCGAGCGACGACTAGAAATTCTCTCGGGCTATTTGATCGCCTATTTGAACCTCGATGAGGTTATCCGCATCATTCGTGAAGAAGATGACGCGAAGGCTTCCTTGATGAGCACTTTCAAGCTCACGGACCTTCAAGCTGAGTCTATTTTGAATATGCGCCTGCGGGCATTGCGCAAGCTCGAAGAAATTGAGATTCGCAATGAACACGCAAAGCTTGAAGAAGAACGGTCAAAACTGAAGGCCTTGATTGGTTCAAAGCGCCTGCAGTGGATTGACCTGGGTGACAAATTTGCGGACATCAAAAAACGGTTTGGCCCTGATACTGAGATCGGCAAACGGCGCACTCGGTTTGGCGAAGCACCAGTAGCGGAAGTTGTTCCGCTGGAGGCGATGATTGAAAAAGAACCGATCACCGTTGTTTGTTCCAAACGGGGCTGGGTTCGCGCGTTGAGAGGCCATGTAAAACCAGAAGAGGAACTGAAGTACAAAGAGGGCGATGAAGAAAAATTCCGCTTCCACGCCTACACTACGGACAAAGTGTTTCTGTTTGGCTCGAACGGCAAAATCTACACCATTGGCGGTGACAAACTGCCGGGTGGGCGCGGAAACGGCGAGCCGGTTCGGCTGATGGTGGATATGGACGCCAATGACGAGGTGATCTCCCTCTTGCCCTACATGCCCGGCGGCAAATTGATGGTTGCTAGTTCCATCGGCAAGGGTTTCATAGTTGAAACCGACAATGCGGTTGCCATGACCAAAGGGGGCAAACAAATTCTGAACTTGCCAGGTGAGGCGGTGGCGACCCACTGTATGGCGGTAGAGGGCGACAGTGTTGCTGTTATTGGCGATAACAGGAAACTGTTGGTGTTTGGTATCGAGGAACTCCCCTCTATGAACCGGGGGCAGGGCGTCACACTGCAGCGCTATAAAGATGGCGGCATGAGTGACGTGATTACTTTCCACCGCGAAGAGGGGCTGACATGGCCGATGGGTGGAACCTCCGACCGCTGGCGCACAGAAACAGACCTTGCGCCCTGGACGGGCAAGCGTGGCAATGCGGGGCGCCTTCCTCCGATGGGTTTCCCCCGGAACAAGAAGTTTCGTTGACTGCTTGAACACAAGGCGATCAAACATAGTTTCAAAAGGGCACCCAGAGTGGTGCCTTTTTTATGGGAGGCGAGGATGAGCAAAGAAAACCTTCAACGGTGGTACGACTTCATGGAAGATCACAACGAGCAAGCGCTGGCGGATATGTTGGCGGAGGATGTGGTGTTCCACTCGCCTGTTGTACACACGCCGCAGGTTGGTAAGCCCATCACTTTTGCCTATCTTGCGGCAGCAGGCAAAGTGCTGGGCGGTGATCATTTTAAGTATGTAAATGAGTTTGTTAGTGATAGCGGCGCTGTCATTGAGTTCGTCACCGAAATCGATGGCATCAAGATTGATGGCATAGACATGATCACGTGGAACAGTGACGGAAAAATCATTGAGTTCAAAGTGATGGTTCGGCCTCTTAAAGCGGTGAACAAGGTTCACGAAATGATGGGATTGATGCTAGAGGCCATGAAAAAGTCCGGGTGATACCAACCCCTCGTGTTTGTAATCTTCCGAAGAGCCTAAAAGATATGGCGATCAATATATGATTGACCGCCATACTTATGTTGAACCCGAGCAGGGGTTTTAGTCTATTTCAATGTGATTTTATGATTTTTGCTTTTGCAGCTTGTGGAAGTGGATTCCGCATAATGAATGCTGTCGGAGTCAGTGTATTTGTAAGATATCTGAAGCCGAAAGTCTTTTCTGGGCTTTCGATAAGTGGGCACGCCTACTGTCAGCGATTTATTTGGGTCTACTGAAAAGTGCAATCCACCTATAGCCCAAATTGCACAGTGGGCATTTAAGGTCCAATGATCCTGGTTATCCCGTTTTGTTGAGCAGGAAAGCAAGTTTACTTTTTTTGATGTCTCGTTCTCGACCGTAATCCTGGCGGTGCATGCCATTGCTGACGTTGATGAGAAGGCAAAAGCTGTTGCTAGAGCAACACCCGTTAATAGTCTCATTTTCATAATTCATCTCCCGTTCGTTGAAGGTTGCCTGACAAAGGAGAAGTAATCGCCATCAACGATGATACTGACGTTAGCTGCAGTCCCTATAAGGAGCTTCTTCATCGCTAAATCCCCAATGTGACTAGTTGGCGGATGCTAGCATTGAAGACATCGTCATAAGCGTATGAAAGTTTATGAATTTGTATCAGAATGTAATAGCCGTGGTTGCACCCTGGGCCATTTCAGTCAAACCCTACTAAGAGGGGTAAAATTACTCTCAACTCGCATATCTGTTGTTTCACGAAAAAAGGCGGCTCAGGAGAGACCGCCTTTAGTTTTTGGGGAAGGTTTAGCTTTGCTGTTATTGGGGCCTATGCGCCAGAATTATGCTGGGCCCATGTAAAATGCGTTCAGCTTATTACCATCAGGGTCGCGGAAATAAGCCGCATAGAAGGTGCTATCGGCACCACCACGTAAGCCGGGGCCACCTTCATCTTCTGCGCCAAGTTCAATGGCTTTGGCGTAGATTTTGTCAACGGTAGCTCTGTCAGGGGCGGCGATTGCCGCCATCACGCCGTTACCCACAGTGGCAGGTGAGCCGTCAAAGGGTTTGGCAATAGCAAGGCCACCAGCTGCGCTGTTGCTCCAAGCAATAAAACTCTCATCTTCCCAGACGCGTTTGGCGCCTACTAGTGAGAGCAGTTTGTCATAAAATGCGGTTGCCCGCGCAAAATCATTTGTGCCAAGCGAAACGTATCCGAGCATCAGTTCCTCCTCGATGTCAGTCGCGAATGATCGATACTATGGATATGGAGTGGCTGAGCCCTGCTGCAACGGCGAAGGGGCGCATAGCAGCGCTTCAGATTTGAATGGATTGCAGGCAAGCCCTCGTTCAGAAACCGTTTTGTGCCAAAAAAGCTTCGATTTTGTCAGGTGTTACAAGGCCCGCCTGTCGCGCAGCTTCTCGCCCATTGTTGAATAAAACCATCGTACCGGTATGGCGGAAACCAAAAGCTTCGCGAAAGTCGGCATCTCGGTCAAAATCAACCCGAATAGCCCGGATTTCAGGTCCGCGGCCTTGTTCGTGCAGTGTCTCTAGTGCTTCATGTTGCAAAAGACATGTGGGACACCAGGAGGCATAAACTTCAACGGGCAATGGTTCTCCGCGGGCCATCAATTCTTCAAACCGAGGCGCCGAATATTCTTCCCATCCCGGCAGGATAGGGTCAGAGGGCCGCAGGTTCATGTAAATGAGATTACCCCATAATATGATTGCGATGAGGCCGAGAAATCCAACCTGTGCCCACACTTTCTTTAGCCATGAGATGGCCGGTTTTTGTGCTGTTGCTTCCATGTGGGTTAGGTATCCATGTGCAGCCAACTGTGCAACCCAAGCTAAATAAACTTTCCGTTAGGTGTTGATCAGTCTTTGAAAAGAAGATTGGGAAGCCATGTCACGAGTTCAGGTTCCACGGAAATCATTATGAGCGCCAATATTTGGATAATCACAAAAGGCAATACACCCTTATACATTGCCGTGGTGGGCACGCTTTCTGGAACCACGCCCCGGAGGTAGAAAAGCGCAAAGCCAAATGGAGGTGTCAGGAAGCTGGTTTGCAGGTTCATGGCCATAAGCACGCCGAGCCAGATGGGACCATAGGTGCCATCCATTGCCAGCAGCGCCGGAGCAACAACAGGCACAACAACAAACGTGATTTCGATAAAGTCCAGGAAGAAGCCAAGCACAAACATCAAAAGCATTACAATCAGAATGGCCGTGAACTGGCCACCTGGAAGATTGTGCAGCATGTTTTCAATGATTTCATCGCCGCCGATGCCACGGAAGGTGAGTGAAAACAGCGAAGCACCAATCAGGATGGCATAAATCATGGTGCTGATGCGCACTGTGGAGCGCATTACCTCGCCCAGCACCCCTGACTGGTGAGTGCGCCATAGGGACGCCGCCAGTCCTGCAGTGAATAACAAAGTGAGTATAATGGCTGCACCAAAAGCTGCTTTGTCAGATGACGGTACCACTTCGCGCGCCATGCGAAGGTCAAATGTGCTCGAAATCAACAATAACGCGACAATGGCAAGCAGGCTTGTAAGCACGACACGGACCATTTTTGCGCTGATGCGAGATGCACCCAGCATGATGGCACCAATTGCCCCAACAGACGCGGCTTCTGTTGGTGTTGCAATGCCGGTCAGAATGGAGCCCAGCACGGCAACTATCAAAAATAACGGCGGAACGAGCGCCAGCAACAGTTTGCGATAGAGGCCTGTTGCATCCTCACCTGTGTCTCGTTCAATCGCAGGGGACGTTTCTGGTTTTAAGATCGCCATGACCACTTGATACAGAATGTACAGGCCAACCAGGATGAGCCCCGGGATAAGCGCACCAGCAAAAAGTTCGCCAGCGCTCATGGGAACGGGCGAGAAAAGCCCTTTGTTGAGCTGAGCCTGCTGCCAAGCGTTGGACATCACATCTGCAAGAAGAATGAGCACAATTGAGGGCGGTATGATTTGACCAAGAGTACCTGCAGCGGCGATCGAACCTGTGGCAAGGGATGTGTCATAACCTCGTCGCATCATGGTGGGTAACGACAAAAGGCCCATGGTTACAACTGTCGCGCCGACAATTCCCGTAGACGCGGCTAAAAGTGCGCCAACGATGGTAACGGAAATGCCCAAACCACCTCGCAGGGGCCCAAAAAGCTTGCCCATGCTTTCCAACAGTTCTTCCGCTACGTTCGATTTCTCGAGCATAACGCCCATGGTGACAAAAAGCGGCACTGCGAACAAAAGCTCGTTGCGTATCACACTGCCGAACAGGCGGTTTGGCAGGATTTCCAGAAAAGACAGGTCCATCAAACCTGCAGCAATGCCGATGCCGCCGAACAGAAGCCCGGTTCCGGCCAGTGTGAAAGCGACGGGAAATCCTGTCATCAGCAGGCACACCAATGTCAAAAACATGGTGATGGTCAAAATGGTGGACATGTCCATCAGTCGTTGCCCCCGAAGAATATTCGACCGTATCTTACAAGGTCTGCTGCGGCGCTCAGGGTCAGCGTGAAGGCAAACAATAGAAGTGTAGATTTCAAGACATACACGAATGGAAGTCCGCTCGCCTCAACGCTGGACTCGCGTATAGCCCAACTGTCCAGCACGTAGGGAACGCTTGCATGCCAGAAGAGGATTAGGAACGGCACCAACAAAAACAAAGTACCGAAGAAGTCTGTACGTGCTTTTTGGCGGATGTTGAACTTGCTGTAGAACAGATCCACACGGACATGCTCGTCTTTAAAGGCTGTGTAGCCGGCGCCGCCCAGGAACATCATGGCGTTTATATATTGAAGGCTCTCTTGCAACTGGATGCTGCCCGTAGAAAATACATAGACCATCAGGACTATCGAGAACTGCAAGAGAACCAGAATGAGGGGTAGGATGGCCAGCACATTGCCTGATCGTTCGGCAAAACTGTCGAGCCGCTTCAAGAATGAATTAGCCATAGATGTTTACGCCTCTGAGAGGTTGCGGGCATCCATAAACGCTTTTTCTGCGATATTGCCCCAGCGCATACCGCCGCTTCGAGCAGCTGAGAAACTGTCGTAGATCTGGCGCGCCAACTCATCGTGGTTTGCGGCCTCCGCAACAACTTCACCTGAAACTCTGCCCAGCTCACGCAAAATGTCATCGTTGAACTTACGCAGGGTTACGCCGTGCTCATTAATTAAAGTATCCAGCGCGCGAGCGTTGTTGGCGTTGAATTCGGCCAGCATAATATCGTTTTCGGCTGCCGCAGCGGCCTCCACCCAGGCTTTTTCTGTAGCGCTCATGTCGTTCCAAATGTCCAGGTTGAGCCCCAAAGCCAAAGCCGTTCCAGGCTCATGAATGCCAGGGTAATAGTAATTTTTAACAATTGAATAGAATCCAAATGCCAAGTCGTTCCAAGGGCCCACCCATTCGGTAGCGTCAATATTTCCTTGGCTAAGAGCCTGGAAGATTTCGCCCCCAGCTTTGGTAACCGGTGTCGCACCGACCCGCTGCATTACTTCACCACCCAGGCCCGGCATGCGAATGCGGAGGCCTTGGAAGTCCTCAATCGAATTCATTTCTTTGGCGAACCAGCCACCCATCTGGGTGCCAGAATTTCCACCCAAAAACGCTTTCACATTGAATTGCCCGGACAACTGATCCCACAACTCCTGGCCGCCCCCATATCGGATCCAGGAAGTGATTTCAGGTGCTGTCATGCCCATAGGTACAGCAGAAAAGAAGTTGAACGCTGGGGATTTGCCCTGCCAATAGTATTCAGCGCCATGATACATCTCGGCCTTGCCTTGGCTCACCGCATCGAACGCTTCCAGAGGCCCCACGAGTTCGCCACCTGCATATACGCGTACCGAGAGGTTGCCATCCGATAGCGCTTCGATGCGCCTTGCAAGGCGTTCAGCGCCGGTACCCAAGCCCGGGAAATTTTTTGGCCATGTGGTGACCATTTTTAGCGATCGTTTTTTGCTGACTATTGCTGGGCCCGCGGCAGCGCCTTCTTGTGAGCCGCCATTATCACAAGCGGCCAAAAGTGTTGCCGCACCAACCGCGCCCGCGCCGCGCAGAAGGCGTCTTCTACTAACCGGTGATTCTTTGGAAGAACTAGGGATGGATTTTTTGTTCATGACTTTACTGGAACGCGTCATGTTTGTGCCCCCACACTTTTGTCGCTGCTCAATGTGCTGTTATGCACTCAGCGGGTTGTTTTGCTACAGCTGCTGCGCAGTCTGCTGAGTTTCGTGCAGTATAAAAGCTAGTCGCTTCGCCGCAAGCTTTCACAGCGTAAAACCGGCTAAACAGCGTTATCTGACTGATCAAATGGATACCAACCGTTGGGGCCAAGCCTTTCAAGGGGTTTAAACCGGGCCTTATAATTCATTTTGGCGCTGTTTTTTACATAGTAGCCCAAATACACGTGCGGCTGATTCGCTTGACCGGCACGTTTGATATGGTCGTGAATTAGATAGGTACCAATTGATCTGCGATCTGCGGCCGGGTCAAAAAAGCTATATACCATGGAAAGACCGTCGGTGAGTTCGTCGGTAAGCGCCACCGCGATCAGCTCTCCAGTAAGGGCTTTTCTATACTCAATCAGAACAGTTTGAACCGGGCTAGACTGCACCATGTCATCGAACTCTTCACGGGACATGCCCGCCATAGAGCCATCTCCATGACGGGTTTCAAGGTAAGCTGTAAGCAGATCAAACTGTTCGTCGGCTGTGACAGGTGGGCGCACCTCGGAAGTCAGGTCACTGTTAGCTTTTGCAATGCGCTTCAGCGATTTCCCTGGCGCGTATTGCTTTGCGAGCACACGGACCGAAACACATTCCGCACAAGTTTCGCAGGCTGGTCTGTAAACGACTGTTTGGCTTCTTCTAAAGCCCACCTTGCCCAGCGCTTCATTCAATGCTTCCGCGTCTGGTCCGCGCAATTCTGTGAAGACTTTCCGTTCTTCCTCACCTTCCAAATAAGGGCAGGGTGACGCCGCGGTCACGTAGAACTTTGGAAACTGGATGCCTTGGTTGGTCATTCACGATTGCCGAGCATAGGGTTAATCAGAGTTTTCAAAGTAAACCATAATACCAGGGAACAAACAAAGTGAATGTGATCCACATGATCAATATCAGCGGTGTTCCAACCCGCAGAAAGTCCACAAACCTGTAGTGACCTGGCGCCATGACCAGCAAGTTGGTTTGATAACTCATAGGAGTAGCAAAGCTGCAGTTGGCGCCAAAAATAACGGCAAGCAGGAAGGGCATGGGATCAACCTGCAATTCCAGTGCAATGGAAACTGCAATCGGCGTAAACAGTACCGCAGTCGCGTTGTTGGAGAGAACATTTGTCAACAAAGCCACTAGAATGAAGAAGCCGGACAACAACACCCACACAGGCGCACCTGTCATCAACTCAATGGACGTATGCGCGAGCCAGGCCGCACCACCTGTTCCCTGCATTGCTGCCCCAAGTGCCAACGCGGCACCCACAATCGTGAATACACGTCGGTCAATGGCCCGACCTGCCTGACGCACGTTCAAGCATCGAAGCACCATCATCATTGTCGCACCTAGTAGGGCAGACACTACGATCGGCATTATTTCGAGCGCGGCGGTAAATACAACACCCACAAAAACCATCAGTGCTCTTACAGCATACTCTTTCATTGGCACGTCGCTCGCGGACGACTCCATCAGCAAAACATCCTGGTTTTCGCGCAGCTCGAGAACGTTGTTGCGCTCTCCCATCACGAGGAGCACGTCGCCAGCTTCCAGCCTCAATTGAGAAAGGGCCGCCCTGATCATTCGGCTGCGTCGCTGGACGCCAAGCACTGAACATCCGGTTTCCGCTCTAAAGCCGCTTTGAGCGAGAGTGCGGCCGTCAAGTCGCGAAGCTGGCGCAATCACCGCTTCAGCCAAAACCCTTCGCTGACCCGCCTGCTCGTCGAGTGCATCTTCCCCCTCGGCGTCAGCCACCAAATCAGGAGATGCGTTCAAAAGGTCTGTCATAACACCGCGTGTGGCCGCCACCATCACGATGTCACCAACCGAGAGTGTGATGTCATCATATGGCGGCAACAGTTTTTGATGCCCACGCTGAATCATACGTACCGTGACATCCTTCAGCCCGGGGAACATGCCTGCTATGGCTTGCTGACCAACCAGACCATTGTCGGGCGCGAGTTCCATTTGGAACAGGAACTGTTTGCCGCCGCTCCCGGCCAAGCGCTTTGCAATTCCGCTTCTGTCCACCAAAAGGCGAGGGGCGATGAAAATCACATACAAAAAGCCAATGGCTGCCATTGCGGCGCCCGGGATCGTAAAGTCGAAGAAGCCTATTGTACCACCATGCGATTGCTCGTAGGCGCCCGCAGCCAGCAAGTTAGTGCTGGAGCCGATTTTGGTCATGTTGCCACCAAGAATAGCGGCAAAACTAAGGGGCATCATGACTTGTGCGGATTGTTTTCCCAGTTTTTCAGCCAGGGCACCCAGGATCGGAATAAAAATCACCACAACGGGCGTATTATTCATAATGGCTGAAATCAACATGACGACCATCAGACAGGCTAGCATGACAACGTTGGGATGGGTTTGACCCCAGCTGACGAGCATACTTGCAGGCGCATTCAGGGCGCCTGTTTGCACCAATCCTTGCCCGACGACAAGTAATGCCATGATGGTGATCAGAGAAGGGTCCGCAAACCCCCGCAAAATATCGCGACTACTAAGTATTGCCTCCCCTTCAGGGTTTTGCATCGGCAAGACATGAAAAACAACCAGTAGGATTGCGACAGTCGCGATTGAAGACAGTTCCAGCGGTATTCTGTCGCAGGAATATGCTGCGATAGCCCCAATGACGATCGCAAACGTAAGCCACATTTGCAATGTAGGTTCAACAAGTTCCACGGTGGACTTATCCCGCCCTTAATTCCTGTCAAAAGGCATTGTTACCACCGGGACGATTGATGACAAGCAGAAAAGGCGTTGGACAACAGATGCTTGGCCTAGTTACCGCCCGTAAGATTTGGCGGAACAACGGGTGCTTCACGCAAGATAAGAACTGTAATTCTGCGGTTTTCACTACGGGTAGGGTTGTCGGGATAGAGGGGATCTGTGCCCGCTTTACCAATCACTTCAAAAAAACGATCCCCGGTCACACCAGAGCCGTCAAGTACCCTGCGCGCCGAATTTGCGCGGTCTGCACTAAGTTCCCAGTTGCTGCTACCTTGGGCTCCCGTGAAGTTGCCGCCATCTGTATGACCTTGAATGGTAATCCGGTTTGGCAGGTCCTGGATTGACGCGCCAATTTCGACCAACATGTCTCGGGCATAATTGTATAATTCGTCCGTGCCTTGGCGGAACATCGCGCGTTGGTCTTTATCGATCAATTGGATTTTCATGCCATCTTCGGTGATTTCCATGATCAGCTGATCAGAGAGGTCCGATAGTGTGGGCGACTGCTGGATCGCAAGACGAAGCTGTTCCTGCATTTGTTCAAACGAGAGATCTTCCTGTTCCCGAATTCGATTTGCGGCTTCGATAATGTCCCGCATGTCAGGATCCCCGCCGCCCTCAGCGTCTGCGCCATTACTGTCACCAGACGTTGGCCCTGTTTGTGGTGGGCCTGGCTGTGAAATCAACACTGCAGGCGAAGGATTGGAACCCATCGAATCTTCAGACGGCGGATTAATCGCGTCGACGCCAGAGCGGCCTGAAACGGCAGCAGTTGTTGGTGAGAAATAATCTGCAAGGCCAGCAAGGGTTTCCGGCGGCGCAACATTCAGTAGCCACAAAAGCATGAAGAAGGCCATCATGGCGGTGGTGAAGTCAGCGTACGCCACCTTCCAGGCGCCACCGTGGTGACCACCCCCATCAACCTTTTTCACCTTTTTGATGATAGGTTTTACTACGTCTTCTTCACCGGCCAACTTTTTGTCCTGTTGTCACTGGGCAGCTAATTCATGCGCCACTATTGCAGTAGATGGTTAACAACTCGTTCACGCTGTTGCCAACTCACGATGTTGTAAAAGCCGCATACGCTAACCATTATTCAATAGGTTGAAGCGTGAGGACGGTGGAAACATCTTCGGGTAACACCGTGTCTGTCGGGATTTCGAAATATCGCACATTGAGCCAGTCATCGAACAAATCACCATAGTGTTCAGAGAAGGGATTTCCCGACTGTCCGGTAGGTTGCACAAACAACGATGCATCCAGGTTAGACATATCGAACAGCCCGCGGTAGCTAGGCCCAAAAGTGGATTGATTGAGCGATCGGGGATTTGTGCTAACGCCCGCCACGTTGACGGTAAATCGGCCGCCTGGTACCGGGGCGCTCAGCTCAAAAATGTCTTTAAGGCCCGGGATCTGGCTCATGGGACGATGACTTTGATACAGCAAATGGCTTTGCCCCCACTGCCAAGATTGCCAATCTTCCCCAAAGGATGCACCAAGTTCGCCGAGCGTTGCATCAAAAGCTTGTTTTGCCAGCTCACCACATGTTTCTTGCTCATCGTCGGTGGAAATATTGTCACACCATGCAAGCGCGGCATCAACGTCGATGGGGGGCAAGGCGAAGTAGCCAGTGTTCCAAGCGTCTGGTTCTGGGTTGGCCGCCCAAAACAGGGTAGATTTAATCAGTCGCGGTCTTTGGCGTTGGAAACTGCCATAGAGGTCGCCCAGCTCATCCCCCATCAATAATTCCTGGTAGTTGCGAACCCAAGTATAAAAAATTAATGGCTCTGCAGCGTTTACGGACATATCACCGTTCCAATCCTCCAGAGCCGATTTTACTGCAGACTCATCAAGGTTCGCGACCATCCAAGGCAAAATGTCACGTGCCATATCAGAAACGGTATCAGCATGCAGTGACGCAAATGTATCCAGTGAATGCGCGTCCGTTTCGTCTAGTACTGCTCGAATACGATTGCCACGATAAGGCAATGACCAATCGTGCGTAATAAAATGTGGGTAGTCGTCTTCAACAATTTTCTCGTTAGCAGTTGCGATGACGTTGCTTGTTGGATTGAAGCGTGTGGGAAGTTCATCGTAAGGGATGAAGCCTTGCCAGTCGTATTTTCTGTCCCAACCTGGGGAAGGTAACAAGCCACCGATCTCATTATCGGCTCTGCGCACCGGAACAAGAGCAGGCGCATAATAGCCAGTGTTGCCTTCAGTATCGGCATAAATCATATTTTGTTGCGGGCCTCGATAATATTGCCCCGCAGCTTTGAACTCTTCAAAGTTCTTGGCCTGCCCAAGCTTTTGCAAAGCCACTACGCCTGTGTCCTCCGGCATGAGCGCGGTCCATTGCAGAGAAATCACATGATCGGCGCCGGTAAACTCTTCACTCCCGGCATAAACGTCGGAAACAACGGGGCCATGACGGGTTTCGCGTACGGGGAGTACGACATCGTCACCACCACGGACTTTGATCACTTCTTCCCGAATCACAAAAGGCTTGGGCCCGTCGGGGGTTAGATAATTTTCTGCACCCTCCAGTTTTTCAATGAAAAGGTCCATGATATCTGGCGCTGTGTTCGTAAAGCCCCAAGAAATATGGTCGTTGCGTCCAAGAACGATACCAGGTGCACCAGCAAAGCTTACGCCCACAATGTTGCTGTTATCAGTGCGATTGTGGAGCCGGGCCAGATACCAAATGGAAGGTGTTGTCAGTCCTAAATGAGGGTCGTTGGCAAGCAACGGTTTGCCACTTTTTGTTTTATTACCTGATACCACCCAGTTGTTGGACCCATAGCCTTCCGGCTTGGCTGGCCCCAAGGCATCTGAAGTTGCGAGCAAAGGTGCCTGACCATAAAGGGCAGCGAGAGAAGGCATGTTCCTAGGCTCTTCGCCAGGGTATGCTGGGTAAAGGCTTGCCACTTGTGCTGGTGACAGCTTCTGCAAAAGGCGAGCTCTGGCAACTTCGTGGCGAGCATTGCCCGACAAATCGAGCCACATCATTTTTTGCCACACCAGCGAGTCAACAGGTGTCCATGGCTCTGGTGTCACGCCAGTCAAAACAAATTCAGGAGGTAGCGCACCACGATGAGAGTGCAAAAAGGCATTAACACCTGCAGCGTAGCTCTCCAATGTGTCGACCGTTTCTTGCGGTAACGCCGCCAAAGCGGATTTGGCACGATGCGTGAAGCCAAGTGTCCGGAAAAAGCGGTCAAAGCCTAGTCCCGCATTGCCAAGCACCTCAGAAACTCTGCCAGACCCAATACGACGGTTCATTTCCATTTGCCAAAGCCGGTCTTGTGCGTGAGCGAACCCGAGACCAAACGAGAGATCATTTTCGCTTGCAGCATCAATATGAGGCACGCCGTGCCCATCCCTGGCGATTGTTATTGTGGAC
Source organism: Kordiimonas sp. (assembly GCA_963921265.3). Taxonomy (GTDB): domain Bacteria; phylum Pseudomonadota; class Alphaproteobacteria; order Sphingomonadales; family Kordiimonadaceae; genus Kordiimonas. Next base: position 704,868 of record OZ001196.2, on the reverse strand, counting down.
GCTGGGCCATCAATCTGAAGTGTTCCATCAAGCTGTGGCAAACTACTGCGTAACCAACCGAGCCCAATCGTTGCAAATGCCAGTAAAACAACTGCAACAAACGAAAGCCAGAATTTCCAGGGTTTCATAATCTCTCCCACATTGTGCCCTTAACGCTTACAGAATATGACTATATGCGGATTAGTTGGATTGCCAACAGACAAGATTGTCTATCTACACTTCATTCACAAACTGCTCACTTCGAGTTGTTGTAACGTTAAAAGCGTTTTTCGCATCCAAACCCTATGTTGCTTGCATCAACAAGTAAGTAGGGGCTTAGCATGAGAAAATATCTATTGTTCGCAGCAATCAGCGCGGCTGTAGCGATACCGGCTTCAGCAAACAGTTTTTCTTTTTTGACCAAAGAAGCGAATACTGAACAGGCGGAGGCATCAAAGAACCTGCCGCTCGCAATTGGTGGATACGATCCAACGCTTTATTTTGCGGGAGGACTACCGAAGCCCGGAAATGCTTCTATCTCTTATGCTTTTGAGGGGCAGCGCTACTATTTTGCAAACTACGAAAGCCGTCAAAGCTTCATAGATGATCCTAAAAAATACGCACCTCAGTATGCAGGGCATTGTGCTTTTGCCATGTCTGAGCATCGTACCGCAACTGCAGACCCAAATGTGTTTGCAATTCAGGACAATAAACTCTTTCTTTTTGAAAACGAGATGAAGCTTGAAATGTGGAAAACCAACAGTCGTAAATTCCGAATTTTAGCCGACAAACGGTGGGAGCTGGAGGCCAAAGACTTTTCGAAGTTCCGCGCTAAATTTTAGCCCGTTATAAAGCACCTTGGTCTGGACTTTGTCGCCCCCCTCACTTACTCAAAGAGCGCAGAAGTAATAGGAGGCGCGCGTGGCAAAAGTTGCTTTTCTTGGTCTTGGTGTAATGGGATATCCCATGGCGGGACATTTGGTCCGCGCCGGGCACTCGGTGACTGTTTACAATCGTTCGGAAGCCAAAGCGGATCGCTGGCTTGAAGAATACAGTGACCTATCAACAACTGACATTTTTTCTGCACCAACACCCGCTGGCGCTGCCGGTGAGGCAGATATCGTTTTTGCGTGCGTAGGGCAGGACAGGGACGTTGAGCAGATTTGTATCGGCGAAGACGGCGCGTTTGCAGCTATGTCAAAAGGTGCCGTCTTTGTTGACCACACAACTGCGTCGGCAGGATGTGCCCGCGACATGGCAAGCGCAGCGGCGGATCTGGGAATAGGGTTTGTTGATGCCCCTGTTTCAGGTGGTGAAGCCGGTGCCGTTAACGGCATCTTGACCATCATGTGCGGGGGCCAAAACGAATATTTTGACGCGGCCGAACCCGTAATGCAGGCTTATGGCAAGTCCATAAGATTGCTTGGTGACACCGGGTCTGGACAGTTGGCCAAAATGGTCAATCAAATCTGCATTGCAGGCGTGGTCCAGGGCCTGGCGGAAGCACTGCATTTCGCAATGGAAGCTGGCCTAGACGCCAAAGGTGTTGTTGATGTCATCAGTAAAGGCGCGGCGCAAAGCTGGCAAATGGAAAACCGCGCAAGCACTATGATCGACGGTGAGTTTGATTTTGGCTTTGCGGTCGACTGGATGCGCAAAGACCTGGGCATCGTGCTTGATGAGGCGTCCCGCATGGGTGTTTCATTACCGCTGACTGCCTTGGTGGACCAATTCTATACAGATGTTCAGCGCATGGGCGGAAACCGCAATGATACCTCCAGTTTAATCCGACGTTTTAGGGGCTGAAGTAGTGGGCGAAAACAGCAATGGTTTCATAGAGCTGTGGGTCGATGGTGCAACTGTTAAGCGTGCTATCAAAGTCGCCATCATTGTGGGAACCGTTTTATGTCTGATCAATCAGTGGCAGGCCATCATTCATCGCAGCATTCCAATCGATTGGTTCAAAGTGGTGCTGACATATCTTGTGCCATACGCAGTTTCATCCTATTCAACGGTGGCCAGCAAACGGGATCAACAGAAGCCTGACAGGAGCAACTAAATGATTTTCCGGCAACTTTTTGACCAAGCCACATGGACCTATACTTATTTGCTTGCGGACGAAGGTAGCCGAGAGGCGATCTTAATCGACCCGGTAGTCGAAAAAATGCCGCTTTACACGCAGCTTTTTAAAGAGCTGGACGTGAAGCTAACATACGCGATGGACACTCACGTTCATGCTGACCATGTGACTGCCCTAGGCACACTGAGGGAAACTTTTGGGGCGAAGGCTGTCCATGGGGCCACATCAACGGCCTCCGGCATCGATAAGTTGCTTGAGGACGGTGAGGAGCTTGCTTTCGGTGGGCATCGCCTTCAGGCGATTGCAACACCGGGCCATACCGATGACAGTTTCAGTTATCTGTTATCATTGGATGGAAAACATATGGTGTTTACCGGCGACACGCTCCTGATACGGGGCAGTGGCCGCACGGATTTTCAAAATGGTGACGCGGGCACGCAGTATGACAGTATCCATAACCGATTGCTGTCCTTGCCGGATGATACAGTGGTTTACCCTGGCCACGACTATCGCGGTATGACGGAAAGCCGGATAGGTGAGGAACGGCGCCATAATCCGCGCCTGCAAGTTGCAAACAAGCAGGAATACATCGAGTTGATGGACAATCTGAACCTGCCAAACCCCAAATTCATGGATGTGGCAGTCCCGGCCAATCTGACAGCTGGATACAGCTATGCCACAGAATATCATATCTAAATTCGCTTTTTCCGTTGACATGCGCGGGTTAGGGCAGTAGTACCCGCCCGTTAATGAATGGTCAGGGCAATGGTGACCCTGTCCGCACGAGCAACATAGTGCCTTATCGACTATCGGACTGCACACGCTCGTGGCGCTTAGAAGTAAAGGAGCGATTCGCATGTCCAAGCGTATTCAAGCGAAATACAAGATCGACCGCCGTATGGGCGAAAACATCTGGGGCCGCGCAAAGTCCCCAGTGAACAACCGTGAGTATGGCCCAGGCCAGCACGGTCAGCGCCGTAAAGGCAAACTCTCTGACTTTGGTATTCAGCTGCGCGCCAAGCAGAAGCTGAAAGGTTACTACGGTAACATCACAGAGAAGCAGTTCCGCCGTTACTATGACGAAGCTGTACGCCGCAAGGGCGACACCGGTGAAAATCTGGTTGGTATCCTTGAGTGCCGTCTTGACGCACTTGTGTACCGCGCCAAGTTCGTACCAACTGTGTTTGCTGCACGCCAGTTCGTAAACCACGGCCATGTGCTGGTGAACGGCAAGCGCTGTAACATTCCATCTCGCCTGCTGAAAGCGGGTGACGTTGTTGAAGTTCGTGAAAAAGCACGCGGCATTCCAATGGTTATCGAAGCTGGCCAAAGCCCTGAGCGTGAGTACCCAGAGTATGTAACTGTCGACGGTTTCAAAGCCACTTACGTTCGCGTACCAACGCTGGACGAAGTTCCATACCCAGTGATTATGGAACCAAACTTGGTGGTGGAATTCTACTCTCGTTAATAGCGAGATACTTGAGAATCATGGGGCTGCCCTTTTGGGGCGGCCCTTTTTCGTTTTGAGTTAAGTGCATTGGCGCGTTAGGAGTAAAGTATGGCAGTATATGTTGATAATGCGATGATCCCGTTTCACGGGCTGCACATGAACCACATGCTCGCTGATACAGTTGAAGAACTTCTGGCAATGGCAACCAAACTCGGTATAGACCACAAGTGGTTACAAAAACCGGGGACCCATCAGGTTCATTTTGACATCAGTGCCGAACGGCGCGCCCTTGCCCTTAGCTTTGGGGCTGTTTCCATTACTTATAAACAAGCTGGCCGCATTACCTACGCGCGTAGAAAGGCCATGGAGCGAGCCGCGGAATAGTTATGTCTGTATGGCTGCCGAGAAAATTGCATCAACGTGGATGAGGGCGCTGTCCAGCACGGGGTAGCCTGGGTCTTCATTGTCAAACGCAAGGCATAAATCGGTCCCTGCCAAAATGACGGCCTCAGCGCCTCGATTGATAAGTTTTTGGCCTTCCGTGAAAAAGAACTCTCTCTGATCTTTCGTGCACGTCCCGGCTCTTGCGATAGCGAAGTACTCTTCGCTAACTCGTTCAAATGTGTCTTCCTCGGGTATCAAAAGTTCAGCACTTGCGACGCCGCCATAAAACCTGCTTTGCATCACCCCGTTGGTGCCCAACAAACCAACTTTTTTAAGCCCATTGGCGGCAAAACGGGCATCGATGGCCGGGACCGCGTTTAAAACAGGCAGGACCGATACATCACTGAACTCCTCAACACAAAAATGGCCTGCCATAGACGTAATGACTGCAAAATCTGCACCTGCACGCTCAAGGCGCTCACTAAATCCCTTGAAAATATCGGCCTGCTGCATATTTGCGCCGCGCTGGAAGTTACCAATCAGCTCCGCCGTGTTGGCGTGCACAATAGTCAACTCCATCACCTTATCTGCGGCCACGAATTTTTTGACCAGGTTTCGGTAGTAAAATTCTGTTGCTGCGGGGCCGATGCCGCCGATCATACCAATATGCTTCATAGATCACCTCGCAATATCTGGCCGCAGCATTGCTTTTTGTCGAAGCTGCAGCAAACGAAACTATATTGTGCGATTGATTAGTTGCAGTTTGTCTTCAGAGTTAAGCGCGGACTTTAGCCAGGGCCTGGTCGATGTCTTCAATCAAATCTTTAAAGTCCTCAATGCCGGCTGATACTCGCACTAGCCCTGGGTCAATACCTTGGGCCAATAGGTCTTCTTCTGATAGCCTGGCAGCGAACATGGCGGCTGGATGAACCACGAGCGAGTCTACTCCACCAAGGCTGGGCGCATTCAGGCAAAGTTTGAGCCCTTCAATGAAACTCTGCGCGGCCTTATAGCCACCAGAAAATTCAAAAGATAATATGCCACTGTGTCCCGTCATTTGTTTTTCCGCCAGCAAGTGTTGCGGATGGGTTTTCAAACCTGGGTAGTTTACCTTTTTGATCAGAGAGTGCTTTTCCAAGTGAGTTGCTATTTTCTGCGCATTCATATTGTGACAACGCATTCGTGCATTCAGGGTGCGAATACCTCGTAGGGCGAGCCAGGCGTCAAATGGTGCACCAACTGGGCCAAGGTCCATACTGGTATTCCAAATAGACTCTATATGGTTGCGGGAGCCCACCACAGCCCCAGCCAACAGGTCATGATGGCCACCTATGTATTTTGTGGCGCTGTGAACAACAAGATCAATGCCCCAGTCCATCGGGCGTTGGTTAATGGGGGTGGCAAAAGTGTTGTCACACACTGTAATCACCTGAGTTGCTTTTGCTATTGCACTGACGGCAGAAAGATCCGTGATTGTCATAGCGGGGTTGACGGGTGATTCCAAAACCATCAGTTTTGTTTTTGGCTGAATTGCCTTGGCAAAGGCGTCCGGTGATGTCTGGTCAACAAAAGATACGTCGACATCGAATCTGCTCAGAAATCCCGACAAAAAGCTGTTTGTTGCGCTGTAGTGCTGGCGTTGCGCAACCACATGATCTCCGGCATTCAGAAAGGACAACAGTGTAGTTGTGATAGCTCCCATTCCTGAGGACAAGATCATCCCGGCCTCGGCGCCCTCTAATTGGGAGACCACCTCAGCAAGTCTCGCTGCAGTAGGGTTGCCATGACGTCCATAAAAGCTGGTGTTCAGGGCTTCTGTTGCGTGATCCGCGAATTCCTGCGCGGCATTGAAATGGTACGACACCGATTGATGTATTGGTGGCGCAACAGACCTGTCAGTTGCCAAGGCCCTGTCGCAATGAAGGGCAACGGTCGCGGTATTTGCGGTTTTGTGGCTCATGAAATTCTCCTGGGTGGTCGAAACAGGTTTGGCATTTTCGGTCTATCTTACTTCGACCCAATTGGTTAATCTGGCCATGTTTCTATTAATTGGGCCAGATTGATCAGGAAAATGAACCAGTCTCTTGCACACCATGTTCAAATGGTTCCGCGGCCAGTTGTGTCGTTCAAGAAAACCTACAGTGACGGAACTAGCGTTGAGTGGCATGCACATCCGAGAATTCAACTTCTCTACGCCACCTCGGGCGCCATGCTCGCACAAACCGAGGAGGGGAGTTGGGTCGTGCCGACCGGTTATGGCCTTGTGATTCCAGGCGGCGTCCAACACCGGGTGGACATGTTTGGTAATGTCGCGCTTTGTTCAATTTACATTGAGCCCATTTTTGTTGCGCAACGAAAGTTAGCGGGCCTGAAGGTGATAAAGGTGTCTGATTTGCTGGCTGCCGCGATCGTGAGATTTGCCGAGCGGCCTCAGAAATATACAAAAAATGATGTTGCTCATCACTTGGCGAGTGTTATCGCAATTGAAATTGCTGACACACTCAGCGCCCCATATGCAGTCACATTACCCACTAGACCCTCGTTGAGGGGCATTTGTGAGCATCTTTTGGCTCAACCTAATTTGCGCCACACGATTGACTATTGGGCTGAGGAAGCTGGAATGAGCCGCAGGGCATTTACTCGCGCGTTTAAAAAAGAAACTGGAATTTCTTTTGACCATTGGCGCCAGCGTCTTCGATATCAGATTGCTACGATTGAATTGGCCAAAGGCTTAGCACCAGCTCAGGTGGCGGAAAATGTCGGGTACGGCACGGTAAGTGCCTTAAAGACTATGATGACGAGACTGGCATAAAATCGAGGCAGCGGTTATTTTCGTGACCCGTACATACTTCGTCGTGTGGGTCATTCTGGCTTTTGGAACTTGGCGATGAAACGCTGGCTACTGTCACGCCCAGTTGGCAGTTCGCGAAAGTGGATATTTTGGGGGTCATCGGGGTTTGCAAGAATATTTGATGTTCCAGTTAGCTGGAAACCAGAGGCGGTAACATCATCGATAGCGTTCTGGAGCGTGGCGCGGTGCCATTCTGCACTATCTTCGCGAGGCGTACCGTCCGGCGCCTGATGGTCTATAACCACCAGAGTTCCGCCGGGCTTTAGCAGGCTAAAGGCTTTGTCAAAAAACACTGTCGCGCTTGAAGGACGCTGGTTACCAGCGTTTTCTCGATAATGCATATGGTGATAGATTAGTCCGAGGAAGACCATGTCAAAGGTGCCGTCCTCGCCCTCGAATTCACGGATTAGAGTGATGGCAGGCTCTACATTGCCCAGCATCCGGTAACGAGGCCGGAGCGCGTCTTGCAAACGCTGCCATCCCCGATCACTGATTTGGGCGTAAACTTTTCCGGTTGGTCCTACTGCTTCTGAAAAGAGCGTAGAGTAGTACCCTGTGGCAGAAGCATGATCCCATATCTTCATACCAGGCTTGATGTCCAAATAAGCCATGACTTCCTGTGGCTTGCGTCCTCGATCCCGCGCAATTTCTGCAGCAGTGCGCATGTCCTGTGCATTTTGACTTTGAGCAGCGGGGCCAGCCATTAATAGGATGCAAACGAGCAGTGCTGCACAGCACCGTTGAACGAAGTGAAACATAACTCTGCGGCGCTCCCAGTCTCCATGGACACTGTCAAAAGATCAGACGTTACCTAAACTTGGCAAATTTTGCTCGGCAAGAGCAACTTTTGTTATAGGTTGCACTGCGAAAAATAATAGTTTTTCGAATATGTCGCTGAAACATAAGAGTTTAATTTGTCTGCTTACATGGTGTTCAGATTGGAAATCACACTAATGTGTATGTTTGCCGGGAGGGCTTGATTACGAAATGCCTATGAACGTGCCGAAAAAACGGCCTGTTTTGGATACTGATGCCGATGATCTTTTTTGGCTGATTGAACATTGCTATGCCGAATATCGGGGCGTTGTTGTTGAACGGAATGGTATTGACGCCGATCTCAATCACTATGCGTTTGAGCTCGCTCGGCTTGGCGGTCGTGGCCTTGTGGTTTGTAATGCGGCCGGTGTCGTTGCACTGGTATCCGGTGCTCCGATTAATCGTGAGAGATATCAGCTAAAAAAACTATATGTGCATGAAGAGCAGCGAGGCTCCGGGCTTGCAAAAGAACTCGTTGCCGATGTGGAAACGTGGGCCATACAACACAGTTCAAAAACTTTGGAATTATGGTCAGATACCAGGTTTAAGCGCGCACACAGATTTTACGAAAGAGAGGGTTTTGTACGCCAAGCAGATACGCGAGCTCTAAACGACCTTTCCAACTCCATCGAGTATAAGTTCGTGAAGCGTCTTCAAGGAAGGGTCGCCACATAGATGTCTGCAGTACCGCCTTCCAGTGGGCGACCTGTGAAATAGATCTGTTTATCGTTTTGGCCCCACACAGGGTGAGTGATCCTTAAGCCTGGAGTTTCTATTTTTCTTTCATTCCTACCATCTTTACCCATGACATACAGCTCCGGACTACCGGAGCGCCTTGAAGCAAAAGCGATAAATTGGCCATTCGGTGAAATGGAAGGTACAAAATCGTGGTCTTCAGCTTGGGTGAGCCGAGTGATTTGTCGAGAGGCTAGTGCCAAATAAAATATGTCGTCGGATAGACCGTCTGTCGAACGGCGGGAAAAGAAATAGATGCCCTCTCCAGTCTTATCAAAACGCGGCCAAAGATCGTTTTGTGGATTGTAGGTCAAGCGGTTGACGTTGCCATCCAGCAGTGTTGCCAAGAATAGATCAAGTTTCCCCTCATCAGTTCTTACTGTCAATGCCAACAATCGACCATCAGCCGATATATCTGGAAACAGCTGGTCACCCGTTTCTGCGAAGGTGGGTAAAAGGATTTTGTCCGCAACGCCTGTTTCGACATTAATTGAATGAAGGCGCGCCGGATTGTTCCCGTTTTTGATCGAAACAATCAGGTGTTGTGCGTCTTTTGTCCAAACAGGTGGCCCTAGAACCGGCATCTTTTCGTAAAGACGTCTTTCTGCTCCAGTTACAACATTCAGTAACCACAGTTCATTGGACCGGTCGCCCTTCCTGTCACTCAGGTATGCCAGCCATTCACCACCTGGAGAAAGCGCAGGTTCTCTGTCTTCACCCTCGAAAGAGGTAAGGGACCTGATTGTGGGTTGAGCATGAACTTGCGCAGCCGAAATTATCACAAGAAGCAACAATCGTGTCAGGTTCGCAAGCATCAAGCCAATGTATGCTAATCGTGTTGCTTGCGCCAATGGCCTTTGGTTTATCGGGTCAACCCTTGCGAGCCATAACGTAAATCAATTTTGCACCAGAGCTTTAACAAGCCCCATTTTTTGCAACAGTGACAAAACGCTTTTTACATAGAATACGTCCACCGAATATCGGGCAGCAATTGTTTCCGCATTTGCGCCGGGATTGGTTCTGAGGACACCCAAAATCACTTCAATGTCGCGGGCAGGGGGGCGCCTTTGGTGGAAGGTGGAACGCTCTGAGTTTGGAAAGAGACTTGTAACGTTCTTCAGCATCGTCGTGAACTACTGTAAACTGGGAAGTATTTGTCACATAGTGCGTTGGATATCCGGCAAAAAGCTTGGTAGGTGATTGACGCGACGGCAACACGTTCGGTGTACCCTGATTCAAAGGGAATTTATCGGGGTTTGCAATTGCGGCAAGTCGCATGTTTTGCAGTTCCGACCAAAGTGTCCTGTATTGGCAGGATATTACCGACCAGTCATATACGGCTTGCGCACGCTGTTTGCCTTTTGCCCCCATTGCCTTCCTTAACTCTGGGTCCAAGGCTAACAGTTTGGCTTTTTCGACAAAATGCCCAACGTCAATGGCTGTCAAGTTGGCAGCTGTGGCGCAGTAACGGCCGTACTGCCCGGTAATGTCATAGTTGAGGGCAAGTTTTTCGGTGTCGTCAATCATTGACGTAGGAATTTTGAAACCTTCTTCGCCCTCGCTGCAGAGCTCTCGATATCCGTTCCAGTCGCTAATGATAATTGGCAGACTTGCTGCCATCGCCTCCACAGGTGTTAAGCCGAACGTTTCCTGAATATTGTCGGATAAAGATACAAAAACATCGGCCCCGGCCCAGCAGTCCAATCTCAAGTTGGTTTTTCTGCCTTCAATCTGCATGTGCTTAACGTTTGGGGCCGTTTCCTTTAGGGCTTCGTGCATGACGTCTCTGTTATGGTCGTTCTCATGCCAACCGCATTCGATAAGGGTAATTTTTTTGCCTGTTTGCTCAGCTACAGCCTGCAGGCTAGCATACATCGGATATACATGTGCCTTCATAAAGGTCGTCAAACGCCCTACAAATAGGAAGACAATTTCATGCTTTTCAATGCCCAAATTTAGTCGGGCTTCAGAGCGTTGTTTCTCGGAAAATTCAAAGTCTTTGGTATGAATGCCAAGCGGAATTACAGGTGTTTGACATATCTGAGGCTGGGCTTTGACGCCCAGGCGCCACGAGAGATAATCGAACTCTGCGTCCAGTATCGTATTTACGGTGTTTTTGACAGATTGTGATGTGCATATCAGCGCATCCCAAGGCATGACAGGCTCAGTAGCCAGGCCGCGTATCATACCCATTGCTGCATGTGAGGCCGTAGTGTGCGTAACGCCAGATATGCTGAAGTCGGTGACAGAACCGCGGAACCTTCTCAATGCGCCATCAATTAGGTTGGGATCTGGCAAATACAGGACGCCAGCTTGTTTCAACTCCGCAGTGTTCAGGAAAGTGGTGTTTCGGACCTCTAGGTCAGGGTTAATTTGATGGACAAGAAACTCAAATACTTCAGATTTTCTCTCGTCTGAAAGGTATCCAAGCAAATACTCTTTTTCAGCGTCCATACCATTGACGATTGCACGCAAAAAACCATTACCCGCCGACTGACGACCCATCAGTTTTTTTTCCCGGATATCATAAGCATCTGCTTCAAAATACAGAGCTATCGGGCATTTTTTGCTAGTCATAACAGGTCTCTAAAACAAATGGGTAATCACCTCACAAGCTCCGCTTTTTGAAGTGACACTGTGGCAAGGTCAAGGGTGTTTCTTCATTAGTTACAATTGCTTCGAAGCCATCCAATTGTTGTTTTCGCTAACTCTATTCTGGTCCAGGAAAAGCTATGATCGCCTTGCATAATTACGTGAGACAGCTTGATATCACCTTGAGCTTCGAATGCTTTCACCAGAGGCGTATGAGTTTCGTCAGGTCGCGTAACAGTGTCCTGTGCTCCAGCAATCAACAGGACGGGACGCTTGCTAAACCTTGAGGCGTGACTTCTGGTATCAAATTCCTTGGCCCGTTTGCGAATTTCATCAACCACCGCCGTGCCGCTCTCTGTATGAAGCATGGTCAGGCTGTCGGTATAGGAGGCAAACCCTTCAAAAGCCCCTTCAGGTGCGTTTTCTGGCGGAGGGTATCCCAGATTGGCGGCCGCAAGTCCGACTGTGCAGACAACGCTTTGGTCGCGGGCACCGGCCATCAAGGCAGCAAAGCCGCCCATGGAATGGCCAACAAGGCTCAGATGCTCGGGGTCCACCCTGTAGCGCAAGGCCACCTCAGGCGTTCGCAAGTATGATAAAGCACTCTCCACGTCATCTATTGCATTGCCGAAGGAAAATGTGCCTTGGCTGCCCCAGGCGCCACGATAATGGAAAAACAAGACGTTGAATCCCGCCCGCCGCATAGCCTGCGCCAAATCAAGGTTCTTTTCATTACCTGGAAACCCGTGCAGTAAAACGACGGTGGGATGGGGGCCAGCACCGTTGGCCATATATATATGGCCGTTCAACTTAGCGCCATGGCTCATGAAACTCAATTCTGCCATCTCAGGCGGGTTTTCTGTGTCAATCGTCACAGGGTCAGTCCACAGCTGCTCCAAACCTTGTGCCGCCGCGGGCAGGGCAAGTGACGCTGCCAATGCAAAACTCATTGCCAACTTCATAGTTTTTTTCATGGTTTGCCCTCCCTTTTTTGTGAATGCCTGAGCATGCCGCCCTATTCTTGCGCTGACAAGCCAATTGGTTCCAAATTTCCTTGCGCAGGGAGCAGTGTGGGCGTAGGCTCTCGGCCTCAACTTAACCGTTCCGAGGGGAGCCCTGCCTGCGCCACTGGCTGGCAAAATTGCAGGCGGGCTGAGAGTTCATGCGGTGGGTGGCGCCCGCCAAATGATGACCCTTAGAACCTGATCTGGTTCACGCCAGCGTAGGGACAGGAGCATCTTATGCCTGATACAGCTAATACCGAATTTTCTATCACTACTGGCGCGCTTCCAGGCTCGCAGAAGATCTATGTGCGGTCTGAAAGCCGCGACGATGTACGCGTGCCAATGCGCGAAATCCATTTACACCCAACTGCCAACGAAGTGCCTGTGCGGGTGTATGACACCTCCGGCCCGTACAGTGACCCAAAGGCCGACATCGACATCTATGAAGGCCTGCCGGAGATGCGCAAACAGTGGATTCTGGAGCGCAAGGACGTTGAGGAATACGAAGGCCGTGAAATCAAGCCGGAAGACAACGGAAATGCCAGCGAAAAGTATTTGGCGCCGGAATTTCCGGTAAAAAAACGCCCACTTCGCGCAAAAGAGGGCATGAACGTTACGCAGATGCATTATGCCCGCAGAGGTATCGTGACACCGGAGATGGAATTTGTCGCCGTGCGCGAAAACTTGGGTCGCCGCAAACAAATTGATGAAGCAAGGCGCAGCGGTGAGCCTTTCGGTGCTGAAATTCCGGACTATATTACTGGAGAATACGTCCGCAGCGAAATTGCCCGCGGCCGTGCTGTGCTGGTTAACAATGTGAACCACCCGGAAAGTGAACCGATGATTATCGGCCGTAACTTTCTAGTGAAAATCAATGCCAACATTGGTAACTCTGCGGTCTCCAGCTCTATTGCTGAGGAAGTCGACAAGATGGTCTGGGCAACCCGTTGGGGCGCAGACACAGTGATGGACCTATCAACAGGTCGTAACATCCACAATACGCGCGAATGGATCATTCGTAACAGCCCGGTGCCGATCGGTACCGTGCCAATCTATCAGGCGCTGGAGAAAGTGGACGGCATTGCCGAAGACCTGACGTGGGAAATTTACCGCGACACGCTTATTGAGCAGTGCGAGCAGGGCGTTGACTACTTCACCATTCATGCGGGCGTGCGGCTGCCGTTCATTCACCTGACTGCGGACCGGGTGACGGGCATTGTCTCTAGGGGCGGCAGCATCATAGCCAAATGGTGCCTGGCGCATCACAAGGAAAGCTTCCTCTACACCCACTTTGAGGACATCTGCAAAATCCTGAAGCAATATGATGTTGCTTTCAGTCTTGGTGACGGATTGCGCCCTGGCTCGATCGCGGACGCGAACGACGAGGCTCAGTTCGCGGAGTTGCGCACACTCGGCGAACTTACCAAAATCGCGTGGGAGCATGATGTGCAGGTCTTCATCGAAGGGCCGGGCCACGTGCCGATGCACAAAATCAAGGTGAATATGGAGGAGCAGCTCAAGCACTGCCACGAAGCGCCTTTCTACACGCTTGGGCCACTCACTACAGACATCGCACCGGGGTATGACCACATCACGTCTGCAATCGGCGCCGCCCAGATTGGTTGGTATGGCACCGCCATGCTGTGTTACGTGACACCAAAAGAGCACCTCGGCCTGCCGGACCGCAACGACGTGAAAGAAGGTGTGATCACCTACAAGCTTGCGGCACACGCAGCCGATTTGGCCAAAGGCCATCCAGCAAGCCAGATCAGGGATGATGCTCTATCCCGCGCGCGCTATGAGTTCCGCTGGGAAGACCAGTTTAACCTCAGCCTGGACCCCGAGCGGGCCCGTGATTTCCATGACCAGACTTTGCCAAAAGAAGCACACAAAGTGGCGCACTTCTGCTCCATGTGTGGGCCGAAGTTCTGTTCCATGAAAATCACTGCTGAGGTGCGCGAGTATGCCGCCAAGAAGGAAGAGGCCGAAACCGGCATGAAGAAAATGAGCCAGGAGTTCAAGCTTCGAGGCTCGGAACTTTACCTGCCTGCGGAAGAAGTGACCGCTGCAGAGTAATTGTTTGCATAAATGAATTTAGAAAGCCGGGGTTCGCCTCGGCTTTTTTGTGGGCGACCTACCGAAACGTTGCCATTACAGAGGCTGTGCTGGGCTTGATAATGGTTACGTCCGAGATTTTGGCAAAAAATGATTTGGCACCCTTGGGTGCAATCAGGGTTTTGTGGCCGTTTGGTGTTAATTCAAACACCTGATTTGGTCCCTCATCGTAATGGTAATTGATTTTGAAATTGGCGCCGTGGGAGTGGAACATAATCTGCGACGGCAGATGTGACGAGAAGCGCACCTGGAAGTTGTCATCGTCAGGGGTGCCAAGCGGCACACGGATCATATTGTTCAGGGTTCTGTCTTCGGCTTTTGCTGCTTTGATGGATTGGACGATGGCACCGTGCTCGGTCATATCTTAAGTCTCGCTACTTGTATTTTATATTTTGGCTCATAATCTCATTCAACGTCACACCCCAATTAACTAAATATATCGTAAAAGTAGAAACTACACAACTTAATGATATGTAGAAGTTGTGTGCATGCGTGTGAACGACCAACATTTGGACGCGAGGGTTCATCCGCAACAAATAATGACTTTACCTTGAAGACCGCGTCCCCATCTATTGTGCTACACATCAATAAGGGGAATGTATGCTGCACACCAAAATTACCGGCGAGCGGTCCGGGAAGTTTCATCTGGCACAACTGAATATTGGTACCATGGTCGCACCGCAGGACAGCGAAGAGATGGCCGAGTTTATGAATGCGCTGGATGCCATCAATCTGCTCGCGGAAACGACGCCCGGGTTTGTTTGGCGGCTTAAGGACGAAAGCGGAAACGCCACGGGCATCAGCGTTTTTGACGATGATACGCTGGTGAACATGAGTGTGTGGGAAGACCGCGAAAACCTGTTTGGCTATGTCTACAAGTCAGGCCACACGCACTATATTGGCCGGCGCAAGGAATGGTTCAAAATGCCCACAGAGGCCCACATGGTGCTGTGGTGGGTGCCTTTGGGGCATGAACCCACGCCAGCAGAAGCCAAAGAACGCCTTATGCACCTGCGCAAGCACGGCCCGACGGAGTATGCCTTTACCTTCAAGCAGTTTTTTGACGCGCCTGTGACGGCATAGAGTGATCACATTCCAGCTTGAACAAGCCTTAGCTAGCATGCATCGTGTCTAAGAAGAGTTTCTGATTAGGGGGGGCGTGATGAATACCGAAATAGCTAAATCGATCTCGCTAGGCGAGTTCACTGCAGCCAAGATTTTTAAATTGGGTTTCTTTTGCAACCTGGGTTTTTGGGGCATCGTTGCTGTTGTATTCGGCATTTTGGGTGCTTTTGGTTATGACGTCGTGAAATGGAATGACGAGAATGTATATGGGGTCACTGCGCTTCTAACGGCGTTGTTTGCCGGATTAATGCTGACAATTGTTGGATCCACCATTCTAATGCTTGGGGGCGTTGTCGCCGCGTGGGGTGCGCGGCGGTTTGGCTTTGGCGACCTTGGCGTCATTGAAAAATTAGACTAATTTCAAAGTTTGCGATCCAAACCCTTAAGAATGGATTTTTTTTGTACCGGTGCAGCAAGATAGGACCTCATATTTGCCGTTTCGCCTCGATCATGTTCGCGCTGGTTTTGGCTGCTTGTGAAGATGAGGAACGCTCATGTGCGTCTGGACAGATGTCGTGGACCGAAACACGGCTGTTTTTCGGGCGGGATATTGGCGAAACTGGAGAGGTCTCTGACGAGCAATGGAAAGACTTTGCGATTACTGAGGTGATCCCGCGTTTTGGCGATGGGTTCAGTGTTTTTGATGTGGCGGGGTACTGGCAGGGCGAAAGCTGTCAGGCGCATCATGTGAATGTCAATGGCGGTTGCGAGAAGACGAAAATCCTGATGATCCAATATCCATCGAGTGCTGAGGCAGAGGCCAAGTTGGAGGCGTTGACGCAGGCTTACATCAAGCGCTTTGACCAGGAGGCTGTGATGCGATCCGACACGCCAGTTTGCACGCAGTTCATCAGTCAACAAGAATAGAACAGCCGGGCAGAGCCAGGCTGAACATGGGTTTGTTGAGCGGCTTATGAGTACTAACAGCCGCTGGGCCAATTGTTACCTGTTCCAGTGTAGCTACTGTTGATCGAGTTCACGCAAGCATCATGGTTGCGAGAGTCAGCTGAGCCGTTGTTGTTTTTGATTTCAATGTTGGAAGCCCGCAACAAATCTACCAGGTAATTCGGACTTACTAGGAAATTTGATGAAAGCGTAGTGTAGGTATTGTCACTTATCACCGTGTCTTTGGCTGAGGTCATTCTGATCCCAGCGCCGTTGTATGTAATAAAGTAGTTTCCTGAGATGGTATTGTTTGAATTGGCTCGCCAGTTGGCGGTGCCACCGCCCACTTTACCGGTGGTAATGAAAATCATCGACGGGGAGTTTGCGTTAGAGAGCGACGTGTCACGAAATTCGTTATTGGTGATCTGCGTGCCGGTCAACCGGTACCCCTCAAAGAAAGGCTTACTGGGGTCTGTGCTGCTTTGGGTGCTGATCCCCTTTGAGCCCAAGTGCCAGAAGATATTGTCATTAATAATGCCATCATTGCCGCGTACAACAATACCGTGACGTCGGCCGTATTTGAACTCATTGTTGTATATGTTGAAACCGTTGCTCATACGCGATTCATTGAACATCAGGTCGCCGCTGTTGATGCTCGGGTTGATAGGTGAGGAAAGAGTGAGAAGCTTGTTGGAGCCGCTGTTGGTAATGCCGATGACCGTACTCGAACCAACCTGTGCACCAGTAGTAGGGCGGAACACCAGAATTTCATCACCAACCGCAACGGCAAACTGATTGTTTTCCACCTCAATGCTGGTGTTGCTAAGTTTGCTTACAACTCTCATCCGGCGGCCATGCAGGTTGATGAAATCATCACCCAAACCATGCATGGTACTATTTTTGATAATGACAGGGCCACGTGTACCGCCAAGGTTAACACCGTCACCATTGCCAGACGTCCACTGTCCGGAGAAGAACTTGGTATCTAGCTTGTCGATGGTGACGTTTGCGGCATGAGTGCCGCTTACGAGAATGCCGGGCGACTCTGCGGCTGTAATGTTTTTTACCGTAACGCCATTAGTTCGAAAAGCGCCAACAACATGGGCACTGGTGCGGTTCCTGAGGATGAAACTATCATTCACGGCAACATTGCTGATGTTAGCAGTGAAGGTCACTTTATATAGGTCGTTGGAGACCTCGGTGATGTTTTGAATGGCGTAGGTCTGGCTGGTGCCCGGTACAATACGTTTGCGGGCGACTCGCATAGTGAAGTTCCCTTCGACCTTGGAATGCTGGGGAGCCCCCGAACTGGTGACGAACTGGCTATCTGTAAAGGCAGGGAAGCCATTTGAACGCTCAACTTCCACGAAGTTGGACCCCACCGACTTGATGACGCCTTGGGAGAACGGCCACGGCGTGCGGCGAATGGTCAAATTTTGAACAGTGAGATTAGATCCATAAGCGGCTTCTACAAAGGAAGAACTCACATTGTGGATCATGATCGTGGTGCCTCCACCAGCGTCTCCTTCAATAGTCAGGTTGTTCTTGTTGCTTATGTCAATAAGGGCACTGGTGGCGGACAAGCTGATAATGTCATAGGTGCCTGGTGCAAAGCGAATGGTGTCATTTGAACTTGCTTGGCTAACAGCGTTTAAAACGGCCTGGGTATCGTCCTGGCCATCGTTAGGCGTGCCGCCAACGTTGATGACGGTGGCTTGTGCTGTTGTGGTTAATGCAAGGCCTAGCGCCAGGCATGAGCTAACAATAAATTGCCTAATATTCATGATTACCTCCTATTTTCTTCGATCATGAAACGAGCAGGGTGCGAACTAAGTTCGCTGAGTGATGGTAGTATTTATAAACAACCTAAGGTGTATTATTTCCCAGCTAATACAATGTGACTGCAGTAGCTATGTACTGCACTGTTGTCTTTAATAACTTAGCAATGGGTTGCGCCATAAATATGTCAGAAGTATGGGATTTCAATGAATTTGGAATTCCGCGGTGCTCATATTTTTGTAACGAATTGAGAAAAAAGTCACTTAATTTAAGTAAAAAATACAATAAACTAATACTTGCATATGTATTTTCTGCGATTTGTACGGGCAATGCTTAGCTAATAGAGATCGCATATGCCGCGTCCTAGAGCTCGTCCAACGATGCTGCAGGTAAAACAGTAGTTGCCGCAGATTTAAGTCTGGATGGTAGCAGTGTATCAGCAAGCTGTTGCCCGCAGGCCTATCCTGTGAACATCAATGGTGGTTGCGAGAAGACCAAAATCCTGAGGATCCAATATCCGCCGAGTGCTGAGGCAGAGGCCAAGTTGCAGGCGTTGACGCAGGCTTACATCAAGCGCTTTGACCAGGAGGCTGTGATGCGATCCGACACGCCAGTTTGCACGCAGTTCATTGCTGCCAACTAATACAAGTGTGGCGTCTTGACGATTGTAATTGCCGTGCGAAAACCCATCTAAATTACATGCATAATGGCCCTGCGAGGAAATGGACTGTGGCGGAAATGAATTCTGGGAATGAACCAAACAAAAAACAAAAGCGCTGGCAGGATCGACGCGATGCGCCCGTTGCGATTGGTATTTGCCTTGGCCTTGCCGCCGGAACGGCAATGGGCAACCCGGGCGCGGGCATGGCAATAGGTATCGCGATTGGTGTCGCTGTTGCGTCGTCAAAGCGCACTGGTGCGGATAGTAAAGACACCTGAGGCCAGGCGAATAGTCGCCTGAAGGAGGGCCTGCTATTCCAGTGCGCTGGTATCTGTTTTGATCCGCCAGATTTTTCCGCCTTCACCGCCTGCAAACGTGGTCGTCACATATAGGTTGTTTTCCCCAAAGGCACCCATTCCAAACGCGAGGCTTGCTGCCCCCGGCATATTGTCAGCCAGCAGACTGACCTGCTCGGTTTTGGGGTTGTAACGCCATACTTCTCCTGCTGGTCCGTTAGCGGCGATATAAATGCGGCCTTCGCGGTCGATGGCCAGCCCGTCGTTCGCGGCATTGGGGCCGGTGTGTGCAACACGCTTGGGTGCTTTGTTTGCAGGGGTTCCTTCAGCGTTCAGTTCGATTGCCCACAGGCTGTCATCCCGAATAACGGGTCGAATGCTTTTGAAGATCTGCGCGACATAAAGCGTGCTTTCATCGGCAGAAAGCACGATGCCATTTGGGTGATTGACGGCCGTTGTAAAAAGCCGCAGGTCATTCTCTTCATCAAATACAAAAATCTCGTTCGTGGCGTCATCTGACACCAGAACCGAACCATCGCGCCGCACCCAAATAGCGTTTGGGTCACCAATGCCAGTGATATAAGGCGATTTCTCTCCTTCTGGGGTGACGCGCCAAACGATGCCATCGGTATTGTGTTGGTGTCGGAACGCATTGGTTGGCCCAAAGTCTGCCACCAGCAGATCACGTGGCCCGAATGCAGCAATACCAAGACTACTGTCCAGGTCAGTAAGCTTTCGCGATGAACCATCGGGCAAGACCTCCCACAAGGCTCGGTTGTCGGTTACAAACAAACGACCTTCGCCGTTGAAGGCGATGCCCTCTGTGCCGCGAAAGGGCTTGTCAGCAAAAAGTTCGGGAATAACCTCGTCGATTACGCCAGAGCGAACCTGCGCCACGGCTGATGTGCCGGCGAACAAGAAAGCAAAAAAGCAGACAAAACGAACTTGCACAACAACACCTCCCTGCAAAACTGCATGCAGCTTAACCGGGCGGCGAGCTTAAGGGACCTTAAATCTACCTTTTATCAAACGGTTTTTCGCAAACGCCGTTTGTTCCATTCATAAATTAAACGCGCGGCAACATGGTCATACATAAATTCGCTCACTGGGCGAATTATAGGCTGATTAAACAACTTTGCAGCCCAGCGCAGATTGGGTAGCCGTGCCCAAATAGCAATAAAGGCGTCTACTCCCAGAACGGGTCTTGTTTCACCCTCAACCACAGCTGTCATTCTACGATAGGCGTCATCGCAAGATAGGCCGTATGGTGACAGGACGCGCGCGTTTTCATCTTGTGAGATGTCCACCCATTTCAGCGGGGCATTTGCCCTTTCTGCAGAAGCTTTGTAACGGGCCACTTCAAAGGAGCACACAGGGCAAGCACCGTTAAAATAAACGGTGGCATGTTTCAATGTGGTTGGCGAGGCGTTGATCACTGCTCATGTCCGATGAATTGCTTTCTTAGTGTTTTGCTACGTCACCAAGCCAGCTCCGGTTTTGCCTGCGGCAACCTATCGCAACGCGCATTCATGAATATTGTTTTTCAGGCATTCGGTCTCGATGTATCAGAATGGGAGCCTTCATCATGATCACCGTCCGAAAACACGAGGCTTGCTACAATAGGAACAAGCATCAAAACAGTGATGGCAATGCCGGGCTCGATAGCTCTGTGTAGAATATTTTTTAGCGCGATGTTTTCGAAGTTTGGCGCAATAAACCCGACAAAATACAAGCTCAGCCCAGCAGATGTGAGAGTGAGCGGAGCTATCAAGCTTGCGATGATTTTTACGTAAGCTTTTGACTTATTGATAAGCCAAAAGCTGAGGTAATACGGTGCGACGGCTGTTAGCAAAACCAGGATAATGACACTCACCAGATAGTTGATGGAAAACCCTGTAAAGCCTCCAACAAAATACTTTGCTGAAAAGTAGTAAAATAGAAAAACTATCCAGCCAATGAGTTGAAGTCGTTGCACAATAACCATCTGCTTCCCCCTGCAGTTTTCATTGAGGAATTTTGAAGCAACGGCCAAACACACACAATTCGCGATTGCGTGAGATTTTTACACCTAGGTTTATCCAGCGGCCCAATAAAAGATCTGAACAAGGCCCGAATAGAGTGTTGCTCGTTTTTGAATGTGCTTTTGTGATTGTAGCATGCTCAGGGTCTTTTTACGGTCCAGCATGTTCCAGCATTCGGAGTGAGCGGGCAGGGTCTCCCCAATTCCCAATGCTGTGCGCCTAAGCTCATCAACATAGTGTTTTGGTTTGGATGGGGCATTTCTAGGGGGCTTGGTTGGCAGCAATTTCGTGACTTTGTCAAACAAGTCGCCTGAGATATCGCCCTCCCGGGCGCCCGCTGAAACAGAGGAAAACCATGGATCGAGGAATGGTGCAAACGCTGGAGCGCGATGATTGTCTGCAGCTAAAACCAGGGTTTCTTGGCGCATGCGCGTACTTTCAATGTTGAACAAAAACGCGTCTGATTGCCCTCCGTCTGCTTTGCTTAGGTCTTCAATCATTGTTTGCATACCCTGGCGCAGGAAAGACCGGCGGACAAAACTTAAATCATGGTTTCTCAGTCGGGCCAAACTGAGGGCGTGGGCGGAAATTCTGGATCCGCCACCTTTGTACCGCGACGCAAGTGCGGCAAAATACAAGGGATCATTGTTCGAAAATGCCATGAGGTTTTTGAATGGACTTTGCCAAAACAGTGAACCTGATTTTGCGGCTGTGTCACGGGCAAGCAGGCTGAAATCGAACACTGCCGATAGAGTTGGTATGTTCTGTGGTCGCAACAGGCATTCCTGGGTCATGATTGCGCGGCCCATGGCGTCCCTAACGCGCCACTGCTGTTCATAATCATCCGCTATGCTGTCAAATGCAGAGCCATCCGTTAGCAATGAAGGGACCAGCTGTGCGTTTGCGCTTTGATGCACGGAGGGGTCTTCATCCAGTAAGCTTGTACTAAATCCTATGTTTCTTGACAGGCGCTCACAGAGCGCTGAAGTTTTTTCCTTGCCTGAAGCGAACGTTGGCATGGCCACAGGAGCCTGATCAATTATGCGCCAATTGGGTCCAATTCCAGTAATCAGTTTACCAGGCGGGAGTTGTGCAACTTCCCGGAAGCCCGTTCTATTACCCGGAGAGACACCAAAGATAAGTCCGAGAGCGAGTGATTTCGAAGTGCGTGAGAGTGAAAGGCCAAAGGCCTTAACTGCCGTTTCAACGAGGTCAATATTGTTGCTCACGATGAAAGTTTCGCCAAACCCGCATATTGCCAACGGGTAGGCTGAAAGTGGATCGGTTACGATGTTAAATGCACGAGTGTGTGGATTAAGCCGAACAGCACAAAAATTACCACGTAAAGAAGACTTATTCTCGCGACCCAGTGTGCCGTCGAGATAGCTAACCAAATGGGCGTGGGCCGGGGGGCGTTTTAGCTTGCTGTTGTAGGCGCGGTTGTTGTCGATGGCACTGCCATCAAATCCAATAGCGCTAATTTCATCCGCTTCCATATCAGTCGCGGCAAAAAACAAACCATCAAAACTGTAGAACTTGAGTCTTTCATTTTTTGGATTTTTCAGCGGCGCGTCAGATAACAACGGCCCTAACAGCTGAGAGCCATTTTGAAGATTGGGCGAGGAAATGAGTATAAATTCCACGTCACAACACCGAGGAGCTTTGGAGGTTTTCGTATTTTTTACAGTGCTTTACCATCCAGCCTTACTATGAAGCCGTATATCTCAATATGGAAGAACAAATGCCATCAATTGCAATGGTGTGGGGTGCTGGCGGCATTGGATCAGCGCTAGTGTCACACCTGTCAGTAAACGATAGTTTTGACCAAGTTGTTTGTGTCTCTCGGCGCCCAAAATCGGAATGCGCTGCAGGTGTCGAGCACATTCAGGCCGATATTCTGGACGAAACATCCATTGTTGAGACGCTGAACCACGTTCGCACTATGGGTATCCTCAAGCAAGCGATTGTGGCTACGGGCGTCTTACATGATGATGCTGTTCAGCCAGAAAAGTCTGTTCGGTCGCTGTCTGCGGACAATATCGAATATGTTCATCGCGTAAATTGTGTTGGCCCAACGTTAGTAGCCAAACATGCTATTTCTCAGATGCCCTCCAGGAAACGTGTGGTTTTTGCGGCAATTTCTGCGCGTGTAGGGAGTATCTCCGACAACAGATTGGGGGGGTGGCATTCCTATAGAGCTTCAAAGGCTGCCCTCAATATGATGCTGAAGGGGATTTCTATTGAGTGGTCGCGTAAAAATCCTGAAAGCGTGTGCGTTGGCCTTCATCCCGGTACAGTGGATACGAACCTGTCGCAGCCATTCCAAAGTGGAGTGCCTGACGGGAAGTTATTTGAAGCTGATCACTCGGCCGCTATGTTGCTTGAAACATTAGATGGTTTGAACGCTCGTGATACAGGGCAAGTGTTTGACTATGCCGGAAGGATTGTTCCAGCGTAACCGGGCACCTCATAAAATCGTGATTAGAATAGGTGACTTGTATTTGTAAAAATTCACACTTAGTTGATAGCAATAGAAAAATAGTTTGATCAGGAGGGCTAGATGATCGGAACGATAGCGAAGGCGTGCACCTTTGCCGCTTTAACCGTGCTCATGAGTTTTCAATCTTCGGTAGTTGCTGAGGAGTTGACGACTGAGGAACGGACGAAGTTGCAGGCAATTTTGGCGGAACAGCCGGACAGCGTCAAAGCGCGCTATCCGTATCGCCATCCACTTGAAACACTTGAGTTTCTAGGAATTAAACCTGGGATGACAGTGGCGGACACGCTGCCTGGAAGCTACTATAGCAACATCCTGATGCCTTATCTTGGCGATAGTGGGAAATTGGTTGGTGTCAGCTATTCGCTGGAGCACTGCGCTCTGGATTATGGCGACAATGAAGAGCGAATGGCTCGGTTTGCGGCTTGGCCCGAGCGCTTCGTCGGCGAAGCAACAGAGTGGCGCGGTGACGGCCAAACCGAAGTTGGCGCATTTTTGCTCGGTGCAGTTCCCGAAGAAATGAAAGGCACGGTAGATGCCTTCTTGTTATTCAGGGCCATGCATCACCTCAACAAATATGAAGACCGCGCAGCCACCAGAACCAATGCGTTCAAAGATATTTATGATGCCTTGAAGTCAGGCGGCATTGTTGGGATCGTCCAGCACAGGTCACCAGATGGTAACAGTGATGAGTGGGCCAGAGGCTTTAATGGTTACATAAAGCAGCAGCCTCTGATCGATAACATGGTGGCAGCCGGGTTTGAGTTTGTTGGTTCTAGCGAAGTAAACGCAAATCCAAAAGACGTTCCAACTGAGGATGACTACGTGTGGCGTTTACCACCCCGCCTCGCGGGCAGTGACGATAACCCAGAGAAGCGTGCGCGCCTGCAAGCTGTTGGGGAGTCAGACAGAATGACTCTCAAGTTCCGCAAGCCTTAACAAGCAGGATAGATGATCAAGGAAGGCGCTCAATCCTAGGGCGCCTTTTTTATAGCCATCGTCGAACGTTGTTTTTGTATGTGTCGAATTGTTCGCCGAACACCGCACTCATGCGTTCTTCTTCAAAGGGGATGTACCACCAATTCGAAACGCAAAAGAATATAGCCACAAACCCGAAACTCTCTAAGTTGCCCAGTTTTATGGCCGCACCTGTCAAAACTAGTAGCATGCCCAAATACATGGGATTACGCGAAAACTTGAACGGGCCTTCGGTGACAATTTTCTCTGGATCACGGTAGGGCAGTATGTTTGTTTGGCGTTGCTTAAAAATTCTTGCCGCCCAAACGGGCAGCAGTACTCCAATGGCAATAACAGCAAATCCCGCCTTATCAAAAGGTTGTTGGATCCAGATATTGGAGGAGCTCAACCTACTCACGGCGACCATGCCAATTAAGCTCAATAGCAGCAGCAATGGCGGCACCAGAATTTTACGCATTTTCAAGCCTTTCGATTTTTCTTACCAATAGAATTGGTAACTTTCGATTAGTTTGCAACGCCGAATTCCCGGCTTTTATTACAACATCGTGATCAGATAGCCCCATGACCAAGTTGGCTTGGAGCGTTGAATTTTATAGTATTAGGGAACTATCAGTGATTGTTTTTGGTCACCAAAAAGCGGGGAAGCAAACATGATTAAGATCAATATTGCAGGTGCAAAAAGGGTTCTGGCATATACGGGCCTGGCCGCGGCCATGGTATTGTCATTTGTGGCAAATGCAGACCACCATGGCATCATCAAAGCAGCGATTGAACATCCAGACCGGCCTAAGCAAGACAAGTCCAGAGACGTTAACCGGAAGCCGGGTGAAGTATTGCTGTTTGCAGGTGTTAAGCCGGGAATGACGGTACTCGACCTTAATTCGGGTGGGGGCTATTACAGCGAGATCCTGTCGCATGCCGTTGGATCAGAAGGCAAAGTTATCGCGCATAATGGCACCGTCTACTGGACCTTTATGAACAAAACAGTACCAGCGCGTTTTACTGAGCGTTTAAGCAATGTCGAGCCACTTAACGTCGAAAGTGAAGTCGTTGATTTGCCAGAAAACAGTGTCGATCTTGTGATGTCAGTATTGGCTTACCACGATTATTTCTTCAATCATGAGTCTCGTAAAGCCCCAGAAGATATGCCTATGGTCCTTGCTTCCATTTATCGTTCCATGAAACCCGGTGGATCTTTTGTGGTCGTTGACCATGAAGCGCTGGATGGCACCGGAAGTGAAGTTGGTGACACGTTACACCGCATTAATTCGGACTTTGTGAAAAACCAGGTGCTGGCAGCTGGTTTCAAATTGGATGCAGAAAGTGAGGCTTTGGCCAACCCGGAAGACGCTAAAACTCAGTCGGTTTTCCACCCCGACATCAGAGGAAAAACAGATCGTTTTGTGATCCGGTTCACCAAATAAGTGGATTGACGCGCTTCCTGTGCGGCCAGATTATTTAGAGGAGCCTGGAATCTATTCAGGGTTTGAGAAATCAGGTGTCCTTCTGGCCACCTGATTTTTTTGTTTGCGGCACAGTGTATTGAACTTTTCACATTTTTTCTTACAAAAAAGAAATGCAATAAGCGTATGAAATATAAAGTAAAATAATAGAGGCTTGTGACTTTTTTTGAGCCTGGGGCAGATTTTTCAAGCTGTCATAAAAGTTTAACAATACCTGCGACTTAATTCTGATCTATAGATTGGCCCCACACAATGTGTGTTCTAAGTGGTGTGATGGTCAAACAGGGGAAGCGACCAGTGGCTGGCATTGAGATTTTTGGCATCGTTGGCTTTATTTTGGCCGCCTATTCAATTGTGGCAAACGACGCGATCCAGACGCTGGGCACATTCTTGTCATCCAATTCCCATCGTCCGTGGCAGACATTGTGGGCATTTGCATGTACAATCATTCTTGTAGTGCTTGTGTATGGCTATTTTGCGAACAATGGTGACATTGCATACGGTCGGCTGAACCAAATCCCTTATCAAGATGGCATTCAATGGTGGCATGCCGTTCCGCCCCTCTTTTTGCTCATCCTCACGCGTTTTGGAGTGCCGGTTTCAACCACGTTTTTGGTGCTAACCATTTTTACCCTTACTGGCGGGGCCCAAACCGAAGAGGTGTTGGGTAAAATGCTGGTTAAAAGCGGCTTAGGCTATGTAGTCGCTTCTGTCTCGGGTTTGGTGGTTTATATGCTGGTTGCACGCTCGTTTGAGCGGTGGATCAGCGAAACACCCCGCGCAAGCCACGATTTGAAATGGACAGTTGTTCAGTGGGCATCAACTGCGTTTCTGTGGTCTCAGTGGTTGATCCAAGACCTGGCTAACATTTTTGTATTTCTCCCGCGTGAGACAGTAACCAACCCGGATGGATCTATCAGCGTTACATTTTCATTTGAGCTGCTGATATTTGCGACGATTGTAATGCTCGTGTTGCACGCTGTTATTTTTGCGCGCCGGGGCGGAAAAATTCAGGAAATTGTTCTCTCCAAAACCAATACTTCTGATGTGCGTGGTGCGGCCTTGGTCAATATCATTTATGGCTTGATCCTCATTTTCTTCAAAGAGATCAGCGATATTCCAATGAGCACCACCTGGGTATTTCTTGGACTGCTCGCAGGGCGGGAAATCGCTGTAAGTTATGTTGGCGGCCTTCGCAACCGGCGTGAAGCTTTTCAGGACATCGCGTCAGATATTTTGCGTGCGCTTGTGGGTCTTGTTGTGAGCATCGTGCTGGCTATCGGCTTGCCAGCCGTTGCTGCCGGGCGCTTACCCACATTCCTTCAATAGATCTCGCGCTCCAGTACTTGACGCATCCGTGATTCTTAAAGTGCCACAGTATTGATGTATCATCTGTCCAAACTCTAAAGGATGGACAGATGAGATCACTGACCACTTCAATTCTTTTAATCCTGGCTTTTACGCTGAATGGCAACGCCGACGACCGAAAGGCGGCGACCGCCGAAGTGCAAGGACAGCTAAAGCAACTGATTGCCAATCCAGACCGACCAGACCGCCACGTTGCGAGGGACCAGTATCGACATCCACTGGAAACACTTACTTTTATGGGAATTGACCCCACTGAAACTGTGGTGGAGATATTCCCTGGTGGTCAAGGTGGATGGTATCGCCGAATTATTGAACCACTGATTGAGCAGGGTGGCGGCAAGTATTATCCCGTTCGCGGTCGTGCGGGTTGGCCTGAGAACCGTGCAGACGGCGTGCCGTACGGTGACGTGGACATGGTATTTGTCTTCCGCGTACATGGTTTTCTCATTTATGGGGCACCAGCAGAGGATCATGTCTCGGACATTTTCAGAATGCTGAAACCTGGCGGTTATTTCGGCATAGTTGACCATGCAGAACGAGAGGATGTGGAACAAGATCCAGTCAGTCAAAATGGCTATGTGAAAGAAAGCTATTTCAGAGCAATGGCAGAAGCAGCTGGTTTTGAACTGATTAAAACCAGTGACGTTAACCGCAACCTGGCTGACACAAAAGAACATCCAATGGGTGTCTATTCCCTTCCGCCGTCACTCAGAGGGCCCAACAAAGAAGAACACCAGGCAATTGGTGAAAGCGACCGATTTACGCATTTGTATCGCAAACCAGGTTAGGGGCAGGGCATTGGATACTTTGTTTCGATTTTATTGATCTCTTTAATCAGCTCTTTGGAGAGAGTCATATCGTGCGTGTCCAGCGCAGTTTTCAACTGTTGCGGATTGGTGGCGCCGATAATGTTTGAAGTCAGGAAGGGCTGCATGTTGACGAAGGCATTTGCCATTTGAGCAGGATCAAGACCATTGTTGCGTGCCAAATTTACATAGGCTTCCATGGCAGCTTCGCCGGCTTCATTCAGATAGCGCCCAAACGTACCGGAAAATAACGTAAAACGTGCTCCTTCCGGGCGCGCACCATTCATATATTTGCCGGTCAAGAAGCCGGAAGCGAGCGGCGAGTAGGCCAACAATCCACAGTCTTCGCGCATGCTCATCTCGGACAAGCCAACTTCATAGGACCTGTTTAAAAGATTGTACGGATTTTGGACACTAGCCACTCTTGGTGCTTTCCCTGCTTCGGATAAGCTAAGCGCTTTAGATACGCCCCAAGGGGTTTCGTTTGACAAACCGATGGCTCGCACTTTGCCTGCGTCAACCAGCTCCTGCATGGCAGATAGTGTTTCTTCAAGCGATACAGTGTTGTTTTCTTCCAGGTGCCTATACTTTAGAACACCAAAAAAATTGGTGCGCCGACTGGGCCAATGCAATTGGTAAAGGTCGATGTAGTCGGTTCCAAGGCGTTTTAGACTGGCGTCACACGCCTCCAGAACAGATTGGCGATCCAAATCATTTCGGCCATCACGGTGCAGGTGAGGCCTAATATGCTTCAGGTGGGGCATTGGGCCGGCAACCTTGGTTGCCAGAACAATATCTTTTCGCTTGCTACTTTTTTTCAACCAGGAGCCAATAATTTCTTCGGTGCGTCCGTAGGTCTCTTGCCGAGCCGGCACGGAATACATTTCGGCCGTATCCAAGAAGTTCACACCGTAGTCCAGCGCCGTTTCAATTTGGGCATGACCTTCTTCTTTTGTGTTCTGTTGGCCCCAAGTCATGGTGCCAAGGCAGATTTTGCTCACATGAATATCAGTGCGGCCCAGTCGGCGCATTTCCATACGGCGGTCCCTTCCTGAAAGAAATTGAAGTTATTGTTTGCTGAGGCCTTGGTCAGTGAAAAGCTGCTGCAATTCACCAGACTCGAACATCTCTTTGACGATGTCACAGCCCCCGACAAACTCGCCCTTCACATAGAGCTGAGGAATTGTTGGCCAGTCGGAAAAAGCCTTGATGCCTTCGCGGAGATCCATATCTTCAAGCACGTTGTAGCTTTCGAAATCTACACCAACGTGGTTCAATACCTGGGATACTACGCTTGAAAAGCCGCACTGCGGGAAAATTGGTGTGCCTTTCATAAACAGAACGACATCGTCCTTGTTGACATAGTCTTTTATGCGGTCAAAAACGGGGTTTTCACTCATCACTTTGATCCTGTGTGCTTGATGTTTTGGCTATTAAATAGGGGCCAAAACGATGTCTGCCAAGGGAATTCGGATAAATTGGACTGTTTTTGTCAGAAATTGCTTAAATGATGCAATTTTCCTATTCAGGTAGGCTGGTCTGCAGTGCAAGTGCGTGCAGTTCACCGCCCATCCGCCCTTTAAGACTTTTATAAACCATCTGGTGTTGTTGGATCCGGGTTTTACCGCGAAACCCCTCATATACGACATGCGCCGCATAATGATCACCGTCTCCCCGCAAATCTTCGATCCGCACCACTGCGCCTGGAAGGTCTTCTTTTATAAGTTTCTCAATTTCATCAGCGATCATGGCCATCACTATTTCTCCGAACTTTCAGTTTAGCGAGGTGCGCCGTTAGAGCGACTTTGGCCAGTATCCATAATTTGACATGTCACTCAACAGGATTCGCCCTGTCCGTCATTAAGTTGTGAGCTTGTTCAAGTCGTCGGATTGCATTTTTGTAGCACGTTGATTACCGTGGAAATAGGGGGGGCGATGAAACGGGAACCTATGTTCGCAAATTCAGAGTTGAAGGTCAAAACAATGGGCAACGCCACACTTCAGTTGTGGCAAGATGGAAAGCCTGTTTTGACGACGGACCCCTGGCTCACAGGCCGTACCTATTTCGATAGCTGGGCCTTACATCACCCGATGCGCCAAGTGGTTCCAGGGATTTGACGTGACCGCACCAAAGTGCCTTTTTGTCGTGACACATTATTTGCCGCTTGAGGGAGGTGGGCAGACCGTTTACGACGCTTTATGCCGGCAGTTACCGCAACAATTTCAGGTGCTTACGAGCAGCACAGATTACATTACCGGCGATACAGTTGAAGGTTGGCAAGAATTTGACGCAGCAGCACCCTATAAAATCAAGCGAATCGTTCGTACGCGTCCTAACATTGGACCCCCAAATGTCACCTTCTTCAATCGAATCAAAGGGTTCATTCGATCCAAGCAAGTGGAAGTCAGATTGGTGGATGCGGTTCTGGAAATCTGTGCAAACTCAGAAATTGACGCAATTTGTATCGGTGCCGCAGAAGCATTCACCTGGTTGCCTGCCAAACTGAAAAAACGCACCAATCTTCCAATCATTTATTATACCCACGGTGAAGAATTCTCGCAGGCTGCCTATTCCCAAAAGGCAGACATTTTGCGCAAGTCCGCTATCGCCCATTCAGATAAAGTCATCTGTGTCAGCAGTTATACTCGAGACTTATTGATCAATAAGTACGGTGCTCAACAAGAGCAAATTGAACTGATTCATAATGGGGTAGATGTGGCTCGGTTTTCGAGCCGGGTTCCCGACAATCCATTTGCACAAACTTCCGCCAAAAGTGTGGTTGCTGCTGGAAGGATGGTGGAAAGAAAAGGCTTTGACCAATTAATTTCTGCATAGCCAAAGGTTATTGAGGAAGTGCCAAATGTAACGCTTAGTCTTGCGGGGAAAGGCCCTATCTATGACCGTCTCACGGCTGAAATCAAAAGACTGAATGTGGATGATAGCGTCAAACAACTTGGATTTGTTTCTGATGAAAACTTGGTAGCTCTTTATCAATCGGCGGATGTGTTTACCATGCCAAACAGGACCATGCCGGATGGTGACACCGAAGGATTTGGTTTGGTGTTTTTGGAAGCAGCTGCGTCAGGAGTACCTTCAGTTGGTGGACACGCAGGCGGTGCAACTGACGCGATCGTCCACGGAAAAACTGGTTTGCTGGTTGATGGAAATGACACTGGGGCTATCGCAAAAGCGCTAATCAGGTTGCTGGTTGATAATGAAGCCCGTTCAAAAATGGCCAAAGCTGCATTCGAATTTGCACATCGAAATGACTGGGCGGTAAAGGCCCGGCAATTTAATCAAGTAGTCGCAAGTTTGTCTGGCAAGCAGTCCGAAGCAAATAGATAAGAAAGATACTGTGTGGCTGAAGCATTGAGAGAAAGAGTGCTTAGGAACTTGGCACAGATGCCATGGGCACACCGTGTCGCAAGCCAATTATATGCACCTTTTTCTGCGCGGGCTTCGCTGCCTTCTTATAGGGAACCAAATGCAGTACCGCAGATGGCTTCTACTTTAAGTCCTGCCGTTCCGATTTTTGTGACAGCACGCTTTCGATCCGGATCAACTCTATTATGGCAATGTTTTCATCGGCTTGCAGAATTTACTGCCTATTATGAGCCTTTCAACGACCGGAGATGGTTTGACCCTAAAAGGCGTGGAGAGCAAGTAGACGCCTCACATCGTGGTGTCGCCGACTACGCCAGCAATTATGACAACCTGGAGGCACTGGGGGCGAGCTTTGAGGATCATTGGGGCGTGCGCCACCTATCACTGGGTGCGGGCGCACGGAACCCCAAAATGCAGCGCTTTATTGAAGGGCTGGTGGAAGCCGCGGGCGAGCGTCCAGTACTGCAATTCAATAGAATCGATTTCCGGTTGCCCTACCTGAAGGCGGCTTTCCCACAGGCCGCTTTTGTTCACCTTGGCAGAAATCCAAGAGATACTTGGCGCTCTACTCTGCGGGGCGTGCCTAATGAGGGTAGCTGGACACTCAACAGCTTCGCGCCATTTTGCAAATTCTATCTAATGAACTGGTACCAAGACTTGTCGTTGGCTTATCCACGGTTGTGGAGAAATCCATATAAAACCCATCCTTATGAACTGCATTATCTGCTCCACCGCTTGTCGGAGTTGTTTGCTTATCGGGACTGCGATTTTTTCTTGCACTACGAAGCGATGGAAAAAGATCTGATTGGCGAAATGCGAACCCTGTTGTCCTTTTTGGGTGAGACCTCAATCGACCTATCACCCTTGGACGGTTTGCTGGCACCGCGTCATCAACGCTACGATCATAGTGAAAGTGCCCAGCAATACTCTGAGATAGAAGCGCGTGTAGAAGCCGAGCTTCAAGATTGGCTGAAGGATTAACCGCGGTGACAAAAAAACAAACCGAAAAATCACTCAGCCAAAAATCAGTTGAAGGAACCGCGCTATTGATCATCACGCGGTTCATAGTCCGCATGATTGGTTTTCTATCTGTGTCAGTGACAGCACGTTTGTTGACGCCAGAAGACTTTGGCGTCGTTGGTGCCGCAAGTCTCGTGATTGCTTTGTTTGCAGTGCTGAACAACGTCGGTATCGTTGAGTATGTGGTAAGGACCAAAAAAATCGATGAAGAAGAACTTCATACAATTTGGACATTTCGCGTCATCATATCAGGCGGTATTGCGGGACTGATTTTTTTGTTGGCACCATACACATCAGCACTTTTGCAGGAGCCCAGGTTAACCGAAATCCTCCGAATACTGTGTATTACGTCGCTATTGGGCTCCCTTCGCACACCTGCCGCAGAGTTTTTCAATCGCAACCTGCAATACAATAAAATTCTCTATCTAGCCGCGGCGGATAAGATAGTGGCTGTGTCTGCAACAATCATAGCGGCCCTTATTTTAAAGAGTTACTGGGCGCTTGTTTGGGGGCAAGTGATAGGCATGAGCTTTGCGATTTTGTCGTCACAAATCGCTCGGCCATTTAAACCTCGATTAACTTTGTCAAAGTTTTCCAGACTAAAAAATCTGGCTGTTTGGACTTTTTTGGTGGGACTGAATTCATACGGCGTAAAGCAGGTGGATGAGTGGATCGCCAAACGGGCGAGTGATAGTGCGGCATTCGGTGCATATCATGTGGCGCGCGACCTTTGCCGATTGTTCGTGGGTGAGCTCTTGGCTCCAGCAGGCCAGGTATTTTTGCCGGCAATCGCCAAAGTACAAGATGACAGACAAAAGATGTCACAGGCAGTTGGTCGCCTTGCTGGAGCTGCATTCATTGCTGGATTTGCCGTTTCTATTGGAATTGCTGCCATAGCAGGCGAGCTTGTTTATCTGTTACTTGGTTATCAATGGGGGCAGGCAATTCCTTATGTGCCCTATGTTGCGGTGGGAACCGCTGCAATGATAGTTTGTGATCTCTTCCAGGGCCTTTATGTGCTGGAGGATAAACAAAATATCTCGACCCGTTTCAGGTTTGGGCGCTTGCTAGCGCTATTTATTGGGTGTGCTGCTGCCGCAAAGTTTACCGGAGACCTTCTATATATCGCTATGGCATTTTCGGGCGTTGCACTGGTCACTGTTAGCATTGAGCTCTCTTGGTTATTTGCCAGCCGTCGATACAATGTTTCATTGCTCACGAGGCTTTGGCGACCTTTGATTGCTGGCGTTGCAATGTTTTATGTCGTGACATCAATTAACTTACCGCCGACTTGGGTGTTGCCAGCCATCACAGCCGTTAAAGTCTTTGCAGGTGCAATCACTTATATCGGCCTGTTGGGTACAATGTGGCTGCTTGCGGGCAGACCACATGGCGGTGAACAGGAGTTTATTGATCGGCTGTCCGATTATGTAAAACGCTGAACTAAATCATAAACGGAATGATGAGTGCCGACCGCTTTTTATAGCCTTCGAAGCTTTTGAACCGCGAAAGCGACTTATCTTTTTTGATCATATTGGGTACCCAAACGGCAAAAATCATTGCTGCTAACCAAGCTAGCGGGAACCAGTGCCACGCCAGACTCACAAAACCCACATAGATCAGAAGCTCGCCAAAATAATTTGGGTTTCTGGTGTGGCTCCAAACGCCGTCGGTAATCAGTTGGCCAGGGCTCAGGCGCAATTGAACATGCTTTTGCATATCCGCTGTGAAATGAAAAAATACACCAAGAATATTGCTGAAGATTGCGAACCCTAGAAACCAGGCGGGTGCTTCAAAGTCTGTTGTTAAAATAATGTAGGGTGCAGTCCAATAACCTGTTAGTGCCAGCCATATGACCATGCCATACCAAAGGCTGGTGGGCTGGTCCCATTGCTTGTCTCCAAAAATCCGGCTTTTGAGCATCCAAAGGATGCCGTATGCTCCGTGCAACCCGAAGTAAACCCATGCGGTCGTGTTGTTCCAGTTTCCGGTCCAGTGCATCAGCAGTAGAATGGCAGCTGCTGTGGCCACTTTGTGGCTATCAATAAAGTGCTTTTGTTTCATTGTGTTGGTCCCCCAGATGCAAATACACCCCATTTGCATTTGTCGCTTGATGGTACGCGACTGCAGGCTATTTTACCCGCATGAGCAAGAATAATACACCACAGTGGACCCATCTCGCCACGGACAAGGGGACAAAGGTTCCCATCGCATGTTTTCAGGCGCAAACAGTTCCGCCGTCTGCAGCCCTTATTCTGCTGCCGGCGCTTGGTATCCGCGGCGCATTTTACAGAAAACTTGCGGACGGACTTGCGTCAAACGGGATTTCAACAATCTTAGTCGAACAGCGTGGCCACGGAGAAAGCCCTAATCGCCCGTCGCGCAAAGATAAATTCACCTTAGAAGAATATTTGTATCAAGACATCCTTGCAGTGACTGAGTGGTGCAAACGCGAATTGCCTGAATTGCCGTTATACATTGGCGGGCATAGTTTAGGCGGCCACATGGCCAGCATCGCCGCGGGCTCATTCCCAGATAAGTATCAGGGTGTAGTCCACCTCGCTTGTGGGTTTCCATA
This sequence comes from Kordiimonas sp., assembly GCA_963921265.3. Classification (GTDB taxonomy): domain Bacteria; phylum Pseudomonadota; class Alphaproteobacteria; order Sphingomonadales; family Kordiimonadaceae; genus Kordiimonas. The sequence continues at coordinate 670,000 of OZ001196.2, read as the reverse complement.
CCACGGTGATTACAAAAACCCTGCGTCCGGTTTTGTGAAACTGGTTGCTGCGCTTATTCCCCCGTTGACTGCCGTTTTGGGGTATTACCCTGGTGACTGGTTTAAGTTTGGTGGACGGGAATACCGCGGTCTTATGATGGACTGGCGCCACTGGGCCCTTAAGGGCAAGTACGCCGTGCCCGGAATTGATAACGCAGATGAGGGAATTTCGGCGTTTGCGGGTCGCGCAATATCTGTTGCCTTTGAAAAGGACAATCTGGCGAGCACGGCTTCTATTGAGCGCTCTAGAAACGCACTGGTGTCGTCCGACATGACACGAATTAAGCTTACCGCTAAAGAGCAGGGTAACTTTCTCGGGCATGTCGAATGGGGCAAAAGACCTGAGGGTGTTGTTCAGGTCTTAAGCGATTGGTTTCAGAGGGACTAATTGGTCTCCAGCGCCTTCAACACGTCTGCCGCATAGTCATGCATCTGGAACCCAGGTCCGCCAGCAATGTCATAACCACGGCGAACCAAAACCAAGCCTTTTGACGGAATGATCATGAGTATTTGGCCACGATTGCCACGTGCAGCATAGGTGTCTGCTGGCAATCCCGGGAAATCCTGATAGAGCCACCACTGCGCGCCATACCCTACAGTTGGATTGCCATCCGTCCGCTGTGGTGGTTGTGCGGGGGCAGGGGTCGCCACATACTCTGCCCATCCTTTTGGCAGAATTTGTTCACCTTTCCAAATGCCGTCATTCAGGTGCAAAAGGCCAAGTCGCGCCATATCACGTGATGTTGTCCAAACCTGGCTCGACAGCACAAAATTACCTTCCCAATCCGTTTCCAAAAACGTATGCGTCATGCCGATTTTGTGCAGAAGCGCTTTGTAAGGGTAAGCGAGATATTCCGCATCATCATTGATCGCTGCGCGTAAATGACGAATGGCCAGAAGGGTATCATTGTTAGCGTATTTCCATCTCGCACCCGGAATGGCCTCCAGGGCGCCACGACTTGATGTGTCAGTCACTAGGCCACCGCCAATATAGAGGCGATCTGTTCTGTTGCCTGCTTGGTTGCTGTCCAGACCAGACGCCATATGCAACAGGTTTTCGAGGGTGATTGTGCCGCGCGGGTCGAGAGGACGAGACCATTCAGGCATCTTCGCGGGAGCGTTCACATCGAGGATGCCGTCTTGTACCGCTGCGCCTATTACGCTCGCTGCGATGCTTTTGGCCACTGACCATGTGCGCTGGGACGTTACCGGGGTGAAGCCTTCAACATAGTTTTCCGCAATGATTTTATCGTTGGTGGCAATCAAAATGGCCGACGTGCGAGCATTGGCGCCGTATTCACCGCGAATGAATGCCCGGCGGATGACGTCATCGAGCGCCGCGTTACCAGTAGCTTCTTTCACACCGCGGTGTGACTGCCATGGCGTACCATTATCTTCTCGAGGATTTGTTGAGGTTAGTCCTTCTGCCCGGGGTAGGTCAGACGGTTTATAGCTTTCGTTACCAACAGGAAGCTGAACACAGCCAAGATGCGGGCGCCACTGTGCAATGCGCGGTGGCATGGTTTCGCTGTAGGCTACGCGTACACGTTTGGCCATTGGGTCGATTTGTGCAGTCAGCTCTTTAACGCGGTCTTGTACCAACGCGTAAATGCCCGTGAATTCATGCTCGTCTATCGCAGCCTGGCGTTTACCGGCGTTGAAAACCGCGCTGCAGGTAAACGCTGCCTTATAGCCTGCTGCGTAGGCGTCAATCGTAGCCTCATTTTCCTGTGCTGGCGTCGCCGATGTGAATACAAACGCAGCGATTGCTGCGCCAGTTAAAACCTTACCCATATGCCCCTCCTACTATGACGAAGGCACAATAGGCAGAACCGGGTCCATTTCCCAATGAGAAATTCGTGATTTAGCGGCGCGATTAACTCGCCAGCGCCAAAATTTCTTCAAACGACAGGCCGTCTAACTGGCCCTTCATGTTGTCGTATAGGATATCTTCCATCGATTTGCCGCCAACCACATCTTTCGCTGCGCCCAACAGGCCGCCTTTGCTTTCTTTTGCGGTCGATTTCGCCAGGTATCCCAGCGCATCCCGAAGCTGGCCCGCCTGTTCAGTAGAGAGGGATGCCTGCATGTCTGAAAGGCTGGACTTGAAGCTATCAAGCGAACTGGTGTCGAGCGTAACACCGCTGGTGAGCTCTTCGATTTTGTCCCTGACCATTTCTTCAACATTATCAACGACCGGCACACCTTTTTCTTCGGCGGTACCGGCGGCTTGTTCGGCTTCGCTGCTCTGTTGTGTTTGCGTGTTGTCGTCGCTTCCGCAAGCAGTTAGCGCAAAAGCAACACTGAGTGCGAGGATGTATTTCATGAGTATCTCCCTAGTGTGCCCCCATGGCACCTTAGGCATAAACGAAATATGGTGCAATTTTGTGGCAGGCCAAAATACGTTAGGTAGACAGCCTATTTGTACCACGGTTTGTCCGATGGGGCGATTTCAGGATTTTTTTGGTGCTAAACGGTAGCCCCTAGCGAACTGATAGGCATAAAAAAAAGTGACGAATATATACAATGTCATTGCCCAAAAGCCTTGGTCAGAAAATATCCAGAGATAGGCGAAAGGCAGCACAGGATATAGAATATGTTCAATCCATTCTAGCGGATTGGTTTCTTCCTCTTCTGAAACAGTCTCCTTCTTGATCTCAAGAAACCACCCACAGCCAATTAGAACCACAAGCATTGAAAAGCCAAGCAAGGGTGAAGCAAAGAGATAGAAAAGGGTCAAAGGCATTGCGGCAGCAGCCGTGAAACTCAAAAGCCATGCAATCACGGGGATGTTCAAGAATGTCTTTTCGAAAAGCTCCATTTTTTTGATCTGGTGATTTTGGAACGCAGTTCAACAAAAAAAGGCGCCGGGTAGGGCGCCTTCATAAACGATTAGATTATGCTGCTGACTTAAGTCGATAGCGGCTCTTTTGCCATGAAATTTGGCATCCAGCCCGCGTGAGCTTTTTTGATATCTGCCAAAGCGATGTCAACCGCACCACCTTGCAGATCAAGGTGGTCGCCACCTGTTGTGCCAACAGTAGCAGCCGCAATACCGGCAGTAGAAGCTTCCGCAACGATGGCATCCGCAGTTTCCGCATCCGTTGCGATCAGATAACGGGCCTGTGTTTCGGAGAACAACACGGCGTGGGTTGGCAGGTCACTATCAACGTTAAGCGTCGCACCAATGCCGCTGGTGATTGCCATGTCAGCAACAGCTGCAGCGAGACCACCGTCAGATAGGTCATGGCAGGTATCCACGCGGCCGTTTTCGATCAGGTCACGAACAAAATCACCATTCTTGCGCTCCAGCGCCAAGTCTACATGTGGTGGTGCTCCAGCATCTTCGGCGATAATCTCACGCTGGTACAAAGTTGCACCGAGTTCATTCTTGGTTTCACCAATCAAAACAATAGCTTGTCCTTCACTCTTGAAGGCGACAGTCGCCATTTTGGCACTGTCTTTCATCACGCCAACGCCGCCAATCGCAGGTGTTGGCAGAATGCCGGAACCGTTGGTCTCGTTATACAAAGACACATTACCGGACACGATCGGGTAATCAAGCGCGCGGCAGGCTTCGCCCATGCCTTCAAGGCAGCCAACAAACTGCCCCATGATATCCTTGCGTTCCGGGTTGCCGAAGTTGAGACAGTTTGTGATAGCAAGCGGGGTACCGCCCACCGCCGTAATATTGCGCCATGTTTCAGCGACCGCCTGGCGACCACCTTCAACCGGGTCGGCGTAGCAATAGCGTGGAGTGACATCTGTCGAGATCGCCAGTGCTTTTTCGGTGCCATGCACACGCACTACAGCAGCGTCGCCACCGGGGCGCTGAATGGTATCACCCATGACCATATGGTCATACTGTTCCCAGATCCAGCGACGGGAACACAGGTTCGGGCCGCCCACGAGGTCCAGCACAGCTTTGTTGAGGTCGTTTACGCCCGCCACATCCGCGATCTCGCGTTTTGGTGTTGGAACGTAAGGACGCTGATACTCAGGCGCGTCTTCAACAAGGCTATTGATCGGCATATCGCCCACCACTTCGCCGCCGAACTTCAGCGTCAGGTTACCCGTGTCCGTAATGTGGCCGATCACGGCGAAATCCAGTTCCCACTTCTCAAAGATGGCTTTGGCCATGTCTTCGCGGCCCGGTTTGAGGACCATGAGCATGCGTTCCTGGCTTTCAGACAGCATCATCTCATACGGGAGCATATTTTCTTCGCGTTGGGGCACCTGATCCAGGTCCAGCTCAAAACCAACGCCGCCTTTGGATGCCATTTCAACGCTTGAGGATGTCAGTCCAGCCGCGCCCATGTCCTGAATAGCAATGATGGCATCAGTGGCCATCAATTCAAGGCATGCTTCAATCAGTAGCTTTTCGGTGAAGGGATCACCCACCTGCACAGTTGGGCGCTTCTCTTCACTGTCCTCGGTAAACTCGGCTGATGCCATCGTGGCACCGTGAATGCCGTCGCGGCCGGTTTTGGAGCCCACGTAAACTACAGGATTACCAACACCTGCGGCCGCGCAGTAGAAAATCTTGTCTGCGTCTGCGAGGCCAACTGTCATGGCGTTCACCAGGATATTGCCGTTGTAGGATGGGTCGAAATTGGTTTCGCCGCCCACGGTTGGTACGCCCACACAGTTGCCGTAGCCGCCAATGCCTTCAACGACACCAGCTAACAGGTGGCGAGTTTTTGGGTGGTCGGGCTCGCCGAAGCGGAGCGCATTCATGTTCGCGACAGGCCGCGCACCCATGGTGAATACGTCGCGCAGAATGCCGCCAACACCGGTTGCAGCACCTTGGTAGGGCTCGATGTAAGACGGGTGGTTGTGGCTCTCCATTTTGAAGATGGCTGCCTGACCATCACCAATATCGATAACACCTGCGTTTTCGCCTGGTCCCTGGATCACCCAAGGGGCCTCTGTTGGCAATTTCTTCAAGTGAAAGCGGGAAGACTTGTAGGAGCAGTGCTCTGACCACATCACGCTGTAGATCCCAAGCTCGGTGTAGTTTGGCTCGCGGCCCATGGCACCAACAATCCGCTGATATTCCTCTTCAGTCAGGCCGTGTTCTTTCACCATTTCAGGGGTGATTTGAATTTCGTTTCCGGTTTTCATGACAGCACCCCTTAACCCAATTTGTTCATGACAGATTCGAAAAGCACACGACCGTCAGAACCGCCAAGGGCAGGCTCGATCATACGCTCAGGGTGCGGCATCATGCCAAGTACGTTGCCTTGCTTATTAAGGATACCTGCAATTCGGCGCTGTGCACCGTTAATGTCCTCTGCGTACTTGAAGGCTACCTGGCCTTCGCCCTCCAGCCGATCGAGAGTATCAGCGTCGGCGAAATAGTTTCCATCATGATGAGCCACTGGGATCGTGATCTCTTGCCCTGCGCCGTACGCATTCGTGAACATGCTGTCAGTGGTCTCAACAGTCATTTTCACATCCTTGCAGACAAAATGAAGATTGGCGTTGCGCATCAGTGCCCCGGGAAGGATGCCGGTTTCGGTCAGGATCTGGAATCCGTTACAAACGCCAAATGTTGGCACACCGTCATTTGCGCGCTTTATTACTTCTTTCATGATGTGTGAGCGGCCGCTCATTGCCCCGCAACGTAAATAGTCACCGTAAGAAAAACCGCCGGGCAGGGCAATGAAATCAACCGTGTCGAAGTCATATTCCTGATGCCAGACCATGAGAGGTTTGGTGCCGGTGATTTTCTCCAGCGCCACAGCCATATCCCGGTCACAGTTGGAGCCGGGGAAAACAATAACCGCAGATTTCATCGGTGCTACTCCAGCTCGATGCTGTAGTTTTCAATGACGGTGTTTGCCAGAAGCTTGCGGCACATTTCATCCACTGCCGTTTCAGCCTTGGCGCGGTCAGTTTCATCAAGCTCCAGTTCAATGAACTTGCCTTGGCGAGCTTCGTTCACGCCGTCAAATCCCATGTTGCCGAGCGCGTGCTCGATCGCTTTGCCTTGTGGGTCCAGAACCCCGTTCTTGAGGGTGACATGGATGCGGGCTTTCATGAGCGATGTTTCCTTTAAGCTGATAGTTGGCGGAAGTTAACTTCGTTTCTTGTTTTTGTGGTCTGCGATTTCGGTGACATCCGCAGATGGCAGAATGCCAAGGCGGCGGGCAACCTCGATATAGGCTTCCATCTCGCCACCAAGGTCGCGGCGGAAGCGGTCTTTATCCAGTTTTTCACCCGTTTTCATGTCCCACAGGCGGCAGCCATCTGGGCTGATCTCATCTGCGAGGATCGTCGTGCATTCGTCACCTTCGTAGAGGCGACCGAACTCCAGTTTGAAATCAACAAGCTTGATACCAATGCCTGCGAACATACCGGACAGGAAGTCATTTACGCGCAAGGCGTAAAACATCATCTCATCGATTTCTTGCTCTTCAGCCCAGCCGAAAGTCAGGATATGCTCTTCTGCAATCAGCGGGTCGCCAAGTTCATCGGATTTATAGCAAAACTCCACGAGCGGATTTGGCAGTGGTGTACCTTCCTCGATCCCCAGGCGCTTGGACATACTGCCCGCAGCTATATTCCTGACAATGATTTCGACCGGAATGATCTCTACCGCTTTTACCAGTTGCTCGCGCATTGAAAGCCGCTCGATAAAATGGTTTGGCACACCGATATCGTCCAGTGCCTTGAACAGGTATTCCGAAATGTGGTTGTTGACCACGCCCTTTCCGGAAAGTGTGCCTTTTTTTTCTGCGTTAAACGCAGTGGCATCGTCTTTGAAGTATTGAATGATGGTGCCGGGCTCAGGTCCTTCAAACAGGACTTTGGCCTTGCCTTCATAAAGCTTGTTGCGGCGGGACATGAGTGTCGGTTCCCCTTTTGGCCGATGGGCGCTGAAGGCGCTCTCCAAATTTGGCCGGAACATAGCCGAAGTGAGAACACGGGACAATGATTGTGACACACAAAATCGAATTAATTGCTTTTCCGGTTGAAATTGCCTCGAAATGGAGCGAAGAAACATCGAATGCTGGTTGAAAATTGGCAGCGACCAGCCCATTTGGTCAAGAGAATCGGACAAAAGGATCCATTGCAATGACGACATTTGACAGCCGTGAAAAAGCCTTTGAAGACAAATTTGCTCATGATGCAGATTTGATGTTTCGCGCCCGCGCGCGCCGTAATCGACTGTTTGGCGAATGGCTCGCCGGCGAAATGGGGCTGAGCGGTGACGCGGTCAAAGACTATGCTGGTTCAATTGTCGCTGCTGATCTTGAAGAAGAGGGCGATGCCGACGTAGTTCGCAAAGTGGTCTCTGATTTGAACAGTTCCTCCATCGACATGACAGATGCCGAAATTGAGGCAAAGTTAAATTCGTTTATGGGCGAAGCGAAATCGCAAGTTATGTCTGAGACCTAAGTACTTGGAAATATAAAAAATTAGGGGCCGTTGGCCCCTTTTTTTATGCCTAAATTATGCTTTCGCAATTCGCTTTCTGCGCTGCCGCCTCGCGATCAATACCAAGGCAGGAGCCAGCAACAAAAGCTGTCCCGGTTCTGGCACAGTGACAGGATCAGAAATCGTAAAACTAGCGCCCCAGGCTGCGGCGTTGTTCAGGTTGCCATTCTGGCTTATCGCTTGGCTGAGCGTAGTTGCGTAATCAGAACCCAAGCTTGCGTTAAAACTGAACGGTGTTCCGCCATTACTGATAATTTCAGAAAAAGAAACATGATTGGTGGTGCCTGCTACATACAAACCAATCTGATAAGTTCCTGCACTGCTAAAAAAGCTGCCCGCGCCAGTGCTGACTGTAGTTTGCAGATTGGCAGCCGCGGTATTCACCGGAATATTGAGTACGTCTATATTGGGATCGGTACCCAAATTGCCGGTCAGCCACGAGAATGCATTAGTATCGAGATTTTTCGCGAACCAGTTTGCACCGAAAAGAGACAAGTTCATCATGTCACACATGGAGGTACCATATGGTGTGTAGCCAACTACAAACAGGCGCGAACCACATCCATCCAGTGAAATATCTTCCCCGAGAACAATGGGTGCAAAACTTCCAGCGTCGGCTGAGACATCCCAGTAAAAGGTAGCTTGAGCCGATGAGCTGAATGTCATCGAGCTACCTATCAGACAGCATGCAAAACCGAAGCTTTTGGCCAATGCCTTAAACAAATTCATCGTAACGTCACCAACAAAAAAACCGGCAGACCAGTTAAAATCACCAGAAAGCCGCTTCGACACCCCAATCAGAACTTCTAAGTCCATGTTTAACTAGAGTAAATTTAGATAAAATTCAAGGAACATGTATCGACGTTTGTACACTTTTTCGATATGTTGATACAAACATGCGACAAATTATTAACAGGGAACTGGGTTGCATCCGATATTTCCCTTGTGTTTGCCGGGACTCCGGCAATTCGGAGAGAATTCGATATGACAGAACGGAATTGCCTCTGGTTCAGTGCAGGTATGTGCCGTTTTTTATGCGTTTCTTTGCTGGCTCTGATTTTGGCTTCGTGCGGAGAAGACGAGCAACTGGTGGCCCAGAGGGAACGCTTTGAAGCTTATTCACAGTCCGATCTGCAATCCCTGTTGGCGGAAGGCGAAGCCCGTGAGGTTATCAATGCGATAAACTTCTACCGCAACGAGACCAGGGCGACAGATGAGCACCTTCTTTTGCTTGCACAAGCATATGTCAGCTTGGGCGGTGGAATCGCTGCAGAGGAAACGATTTATCGCCTTCATAATCGAGGTTTTGATCAAGCCAGGACTGCTTTGGTTCTAGCGCAAGCGCTTGTGTTGCAAGGTAAAAATGCGGAAGCAGAGGAAATTTTGGCCAAGTCAGAAACAAATTCTGACGAGCAATATGCGCGTCTGGTGCTGCAGGGTGACATAATGCTTTCCCTTCGAGAGTTTGACCAAGCCGAGGCTTTGTATCTTGCGGCGGTTGAGGCTGAGCCAGATAGTTTCAGGGGGTATCTGGCGGCAGCCCTGTTTTACTTGCAAATTGGAAACTTGGCCGAGGCAACCAAATTTGCTGAGCAGGCTGGCGCGCTGGAAGTAGACGACCCAATGGTTAGCTACGCGCAAGGTATGGTGGCTCGTTATTCCGGGCGGATTTCAGAAGCAAAACAACATTTTTTAGCTGCTATTGATGCCAACGGATCAGACACCCTGTCTCGACTTGAAGTTATTGGAATCATGATTGCGGAAGGCGAGTTTGAAGCGGCCGAACAACAATTAGATGCAGTTTATGCAGTGGCGCCAATCAACCCTGTGGCAAGCTATTATTCAGCACTCATTTTGGTCAGAAACCAGGAATTTGATCAGGCGGAAGATTTGTTACTGCGCACGGGTGATTTTACCCGGGATTATCCGTTGGCTGCCCAAGTTTATGGCTTTGTAACTTATGAATTGGCAAAGTATTCAACGGCAATCCCCTATCTTGAACGCGCGCTTTCATTTTTCCCTAATGACAAGGATACAAGGCTTGCTCTTGCAGATTCACTCGGACGCCGTGGAAGGTCACAAGAAGCGTTAGATGTTTTGCAGCAATTGATAGCACAAGACGACGACATTACTGCCCTTGTACACGCCACAGCTGCTGCTGCCGGGCTTGGGAAGGTGAAGGAGGCGCGCCAGTTTATTGAGCGAGCAGTGGAGCTCGCTGAAACTAGTGGTGTGACTGACCCTGAAACTCTGAGGACAATTACGCGCCGGGCAGCTTTTGCACGCTTTCTGGATGATGACCTGGACGGTGCGGCGGCCCTGTTGGACGCTATGTATGCTGACGATGCGGAAGATACTGAGTCGTTAACAAACAAAGCAAACTTGTTTCTGGCAGCTGGGGACCTTGAACGGGCACAGACAGCTGTAAATCAACTCGCTTCGTTTGATCCTGAAAGTGCAGTGGTCGCCAATCTGCAGGGCGCGATACATCACCGAGGGAAGCGCTACGCTGAAGCTGTCGAATTTTACAGCAAATCCATTTCCAAAAGGCCGCAGTATCAATCTGCTTTGAAAAACCGGGCCTTTGCCTTTATTCAACAAGAAGAATATCAGAGGGCACGTGCGGATATTGAAACGTTATTGCAGCTAACAGACCCTGATCCGCAACTTCGGGCGATGTATGGGCGTTCTCTTTTGGAGACAGGTGCTGCACAAGCAGCATTGGAACAATTGAACCGTGCAGCGGATGATTTACCGGACTTCTTTATCGTGCATGCCGACAAAGCCGAAGCGCTTGCCGAGTTGGGGCATTACTCTCGCGCGATCTCGACAGCCGCTGGGGCCAAGCGCTTGGCAAGATACAACAACGAATTCAACACATATATGGATGAAAAAGTCTCTGAGTGGGAAGCTATTCAGGCTGCCCAAGAAAAAGAGGCCGAGGAGGCGAGACAAGCCAGGGCTGCTGAAGCCGAAGAAGAGCGCCAAGAAGAGTTGGCCCACCAGCAAGCTATACTTGAGGAAGCGGGTGACTTGCTTGACGAAGAAGAAGATCAATCGGAATTGATGGCCGAACTAGAGAGAATTGCGGAAGACAATCGCAGACTGCGTGCAGAGGAAGAGCAAGCCGCCCAACAAAAAGCTTTGGAACAATCGTTGGATGCTGAACAGCTTACCCCGGAGCAGGCCGAAATACAGGCGCAAGAGCGTCAGGTACGTTTGGCGCGCAACCAATTGTTTGGGCTGTGGCTGGCAAGAGAAATCGGCCTTTCGGGTGAAGAAGCTATTCAATATGCAGTTGCTATTACTGAAGCAGATGAAAGTGAGCCTGGTGACACAGACCTGATTCGCAAAGCTATCAGTGACATTGAAGCATCTGGATCCTCAGCGACGATTCAAGCAATCGAAGCAAAGCTAGCAGAGTTTCAGGAGCAGGCAGAAAAAGCAGCTCAGCCATAAAATTCTTTCGACAATGGCTATGGCACATTGTGCCCAAATTCGAGGTGATGTAGATCATTCATATTGCTCTGCAGCGGTGTAACTAATTCTGAAGTATCACCGTTTATTCAACCCAAACTGGATGCGTTTATGCCGGTATTGTTTGCAGCCGTGTTAGTGATCATGGGCAGTTTTGCCATGCTATTGCCGGCCATTATGTTCGTGCTCGCAAACCTCGGGCTTTCAAATGGTTTTTCCACTCCTATTATTGCTGTGTACAGCCTTGCGCAATTTATCGCCGGGCCGCAGTGGGGTCGACTTTCAGACAAGTATGGGCGCAAGCCAGTACTGGTTGTCGCTCTGTTTGGTGGTGCCCTCGCTTATGGGGCTATGGCCTTTTTTTCAAACAATATTATCGCCCTATTTGTTTGTATGGGACTGGCAGGGCTGTGTGCAGGCGCATTGGCTGTGGTGTTTGCAGCCGTTTCCGACATTACGACTGAAGAAAACCGTACAAAAGGAATGGGACTTATTGGCGCGTCCATTGGTCTTGCGTTTGTTGTTGGCACAGCAATTGGGGGCTCAGTATCTGGTTCAAGTGCATCGGGCGCCAATATTGTTGGTCCAGCATTTGCAGCGGCTCTGGCCTGTTCAACTGGTGTCTTGGCCATTTTGCTTTTCATGCGGGAGACCAAGTCATTTAGTGCTGATGCAACAGAAGGCCCCATCATCCCGGCTGGTAGGCTAGATGCATTTCGAACCGTATTACGACATCACTCGTTGTTTCGTCTTTGCTGCTTGATTTTTGGCTTTACTTTTTGCCTGTCACTGATGGAGCCAATGGTTCCCAAGTATATCAATGTGCATTTTGATTGGGGGCCAGTCGAGATGCGCAACATATTCATATTTATCGGCACGATTCTTGTCATTGTTCAGGGTACCGTGGTTGGTCCGTTAGCCAAACAACTTGGTGAACCAGCTATTATACGCCTGGGCATATCACTTATGGGGTTAGGGCTGCTGTTGTTGGCGTTGATACCGAATCCGTTGGCCCTGGCGATTGCATTATTATGTACTAGCGTGGGAACCGCGTTGTTCAATGCTTCCGCCTTGTCGCTGGCGTCTCATAAAGCTGAAATACATGAGCGAGGCGCTGTCATTGGGGTTGCGCAATCAATGCAGGCTCTGGGGCGTACCGTGGGACCCATGATGACTGGATTTATGTTTGATTTTCATTCAGCACTGCCGTTTTTGGTCGGCGCAACTTTGGTTGCCATCATGTTTTTCTGCTTCTTTTTTTCGAATGACAAAGACGCCAAACAAAAATATGGGTGAAATTTGCAGCTAATAATTGCATCTTGTATGAACTGTAAGCAACAATTTGGCGAGACAACTTAATCGTTGTTAAATTTCGTTTAACACTTAGCGTCTAAAGTCCATTGCAGAAATACCTTGAATAGCAAGGTTCTTGCAGTCAGAATTTTCAGGGTGAGACAAACTCACCACCGAGCAAAGAAGGAAACACCATGGAGTATCGGATCGACAAAGATGGCAGTGACGTAACTGTCGTATTCACGGGCGATATCACTTTTTCTGAGAACGTTAGTTTTCGTCAGATTTTGAAAGAACTGTCGGAAAGCGATATTCAAAACTGCACGTTTAACCTTGAAAACGTCGGCATGGTGGATTCTGCCGGACTTGGCATGTTTCTCATTGCAAAAGAGCAAGCAGATACAAGCGGTTGGAAGTTGACCGTTTCTGGTGCGCAAGGTCATGTTGCAAGCATGCTGAAGTTGACAAAACTATCTGACCTCCTCGCTGGCTAGGTGAGGGTTCCCTCAAAGAGGGCGGCCATGCTGGGAAACTCAACCGAATCAAATCCTGTTCCCGGAAGAAACAAAGCTCTTCCGGAGGGCGTTAGTAGCGCGCATATTCTTGTCGTAGATGACATGCCAATCATGCGCAAAATGATTGGCATGTGCCTTGAACGTGGTGGCTTCCACAATATTGCTTACGCGGAAGACGGCGATGAAGCCCTGAGCCAAATCGCAGAGTCGCAACCCGACCTGGTGATCCTTGATCTCAATATGCCAAAGGTGTCTGGTTACGACGTTTGCCGACAATTGAGAGCTGACGAGAAAACGGCGAACTTGCCTATCCTGGTTCAGTCCGCCTCTGAAACGGCCGAAGAACGGGTGGAAGTTTTTGCAGTTGGGGCGACTGATTTCGTTTCCAAGCCAATCAATCACCCCGAGTTGCTTGCGCGTGTTTGCATGCATTTGGAAAACCGCTTTCTGATCAGAAGCCTCAGTGATTTCCAGGACATGATGCAAAGCGAGTTGAAAATGGCTCGCGAAATGCAGCATTCGCTGTTGCCCGAGTCTCATGTGATCGAAGAAGTAGAGACAGCAAGCGACGCCAAAATTGAAGCTTTTTACAAAGCTTCATTTGAGTTGGGTGGTGACCTTTGGGGTACCTGGCCTTTGCCGGGCAACAAGTTGGGCATTTATGTGCTGGATGTAACCGGACACGGTGTTGGTGCAGCACTCAACACGTTTAGTTTGCATGCAACTATGGCTCGCTTCGAAGACAAGAAGCTCGATCCGGCCGCTTTCCTCGATGCCCTTAACAGTTCACTTGTTGGATCTTTCCAGTTGGGTCGTTTTGCAACAATGTTTTATGGCGTACTGGATTGCCAAAGCCATGAATTGCTTTACGCCGGAGCCGGGGCGCCTCGCCCAATCGTATATGGTGCTAATGGCAGTCGCACATTGGATAGCTCGGGCCTTCCAATCGCGATTGTGAAATCAGCGACCTATGAAAATAGAACAGATCGGTTGGAACCGGGCGAAAGCTTGTTTTGTTATTCTGACGTCTTGGTAGAGGCGGAACAACCCGATGGGACCATGCTTGGCGAAGATGGCCTGGTACAATGGATTGAAGAAGCATCAGAGGCTGGAGGCCGTGAGGCATCCGTTAAGTGCCTGTTGGATCGCTTTTATGAAGGGCAGGACGAAAATTTGCCCGATGATTTGACAGCAGTTGCGATACACCGCAACGAAGCAAGTGCTGCTGATGACCAAAGCGATGAAAATGGGCCATCTAAAGTGTTGCTATTATCTTCTTCCTTGGAAGAGGGCTTGAAAGGGGCTTTGCATTCCCCAGGTCTGGAAATCGTTGAAGTGTCGATCGAAGACGCAAACATCGGTGATCAAATCGCGAGTAATTCTAACGGTTTTGCCGCGGTTGTCATAGATGGGTCCATTGGCTTCGAAGCTGCAAAGAGTGGTCTTTCGCATATTGAAGATGATTTTTTTGAACAGGGCGGGCCAGTTGTCCTTGCGCTGAACGGCGAGCCCCAAGCCGAAGATCCATATTATCTTTTGACAGAGTTCGGTATTGCGATGTTAGCGATGGATATGATGGTTTACGCCGGCTGGTTGCAGAAGAAGCCGATGATTTTTTGCGAATTCGCACCCTTAGAGCGGCCCTTGAATCAGATCACCCAATTGAAGCTGTGGAGCTGGATGGTACGTACCGGTTTGCATCTCGTCGGGAAGCGCAGAAACTGGCCATGACTTTTTCTCAGGCGAGTGTTGATCCAGTACCGTTGGCCATTGGCTTGTCGGAACTCTTCCTTAATGCAATAGAGCACGGTTGTCTTGAGATTGGTCACGACGAAAAAGGTGAGCTGATTGAAAATGGCCAACTGAACGATGAGATCTTACGTCGTCGTCGACTTGAGAAGTACCGAAGCCGGTTTGCCACAGTGATTGTTAGCGAGAGCGAAGAAGCAATAAAGTTTCGTGTTGAAGACCCAGGTAACGGTTTTGACTATTCAACGTATCTTGAAGACGATGAAGGCCATGCAAAAAAGCATGGGCGAGGCATTTCAATGGCAAAAGGATGTTTCCAGACTCTGACGTACCTGGAGAAGGGCAACATCGTTGAGGCGGAAATCGTTCGCTTGGTGCAATAAAACAGCTGTTTTTCCTATACAGCACCTTCAAACGCAGCGGCGTTTTCCGTAAACAAGTCGCCCAAAAAGTCATACATTGCTCTAATGCGGGCGCTTCTTCTTAGCTCCGCGTGGCTGACCAACCATATGTCTGAGCTAAAGACAACCAGGTCGCCAAACAGCCGCACGAGGTTTGGGTCTTGATCCGCCATGATGCAGCTGTACGCGCCAATGCCAAAGCCTTCACGGACCGCGGACGCCAGCGATATGAGATTGTTGGAACGGAACGCTATATTGCCTTTTGGGTGAAAAGGGCGTTTTCCGAATTTGTTGGTATGCGCAAGAATTTCGTCATGTGGCAAAATAAATTCATGATCAGAAATGTCATCCATGCTGGTGGGTGTGCCTCGCGCAGCCAGGTAGGATTTGCTGGCGTAGTATCCGTACTTCATTGTGCCCGTTTTGCGTGCGATCAGGTCATTTTGCACTGGCCGAAACATTCTTATGGCAATATCAGCTTCGCGACGTAGCAAGTCCGATGTGCCGTTTTCGATTTTGAACTCCACAGTTATTCCAGGAAACTGGTCCCTGAAAGGGCGTGTATGTTTAACTAACCAATCTGCACCCAAAATTTCTATGCAAGAGATGACAACGCTACCCTGAAGGCTGCTATCGTGTCCGGTTATCATGCGTTCTATTGAATAGACATCGTCACGCATGTGCTTGGCGTATTCTACCAGGCGTTCTCCAACAGCTGTCATTTCAAGGCCCGTACGTGTTCGGGCGAATAGGTCAGAGCCGACACTCTCTTCAAGTGCGGTTAGCCTACGTGAAAGAGTAGGTTGACTGACGTTCAGTTTCCTTGCGGCGGCAGAAAGGCTGCCTTCTTCTGCCATAGCCAAAAAATACTTTAAATCATCCCAATTGATCATCGTGTCCTCGCAAATAGATATACACTGATGAATAGCTTGAATGCAGTTTTTGTCAATTATCATAGGAAAATGAAAACATATATGGGTTTTGTCAGCGCCTCCCCAAATCAGCTGGCATCGGAACCCCCAGAGAGGCTGGTCCTCTCACAACGCGAGGAGAAACATGATGTTTCGGATGGTTAAAGCAGTTGCGGTCATGACCGGTGTATTATTGGTAAGTACTGGAGCCAGTCAGGCTCAGATAATTTATGGGCAAGAAAACAGTAATCTTACAAGGGCCACTCAGTCTATGATGAGCGGCGACCTTGAGTCCGCGTCCAAGTATTTTAAGCGTGCAGTGAAAGCTAACCTTGGGCAGGAGCGCTTGGTTCCTGCACTCAACAATTATTGTGCGGTAGAATACGCGATTGGTAATCTGGAAAACGCCGAAAAAGTTTGCTCTGAGGCGATCAGTAATGACCGCCGTTACTGGAGAGCCTATGTTAACCGCGCAAATGTGCGAGCAGAATTGGGTAATGCGGGCGGAGCAGCTGCAGACTACGGCAGGGCCCTTTCAATTAAACCAAATAGTCGAATTGCAGCTGAAGCATTCGCCAGTTTTCGGGCAAAAAATGCAACACTTTTGGCCCAAGCGTCGCGATAGTTTTCACTAACACTCAACAGCCACGCCTCTGATGAGGCGTGGTCATTTCCTTTTCTGCCTTACGATATGTCTGACCAGACCACGACCAGGATGCAGTTTTGCGATCATATCAGCAGACAGGGGTAAGGGGTCACCTGCAATTAAGGCCGCCAAATAGTTCGCCAATACAGGGCCATACTGAAACCCTTTCGACCCAAGCCCGGTCAGCAGGTAAAGTCCTGCCTCAGTGGCCGAGCTATGCGTAGGCCCCTTTTTCGCGTCTTGTGCCATTGGTGCACAGGAACGGGCGAGATCACGCCATTGTGGAATAGGTCCTACATAGGGCAGATGGTCTGGCGTTGTTGAGCGCACACCTGACCAAGATTTTATGTGGTCCTCATCACGCACGTTTACATCAAACTGTTCATTAAAATCCGCCAAAATTGTGCACCGGGATGCATCTGAACTTGTTGAGAATTTTTGCAAATTATCGATTTTGTCAAACGTCGCCCCGATTGATCGTACCTGTTTACCGGAGTTCATGACTGAGGCCGACACGTAGTTTCCGTAGCAAAGTGTGCGAGGATCGATGGCCCGAAGGCTTGCGCTTTCGACGATTTCGATTTGACCGCCAACAAATCGCACTTCCGGAAACGAGTGTTGCCCAGACGTGTAATCAAGTTTGGAGGCACGCAGGATAGATGGTGATTGGGCTCCTGCCGCCACGACGATCTGGTCAAAATCCGCGATTTCTTTACCATCTTCGTCTAGCACTTGCCATGCATTGGCGAGCCGCACAATCTTTGCCGCTCCAACTTTTAGTATTGGCGTGTCCTTTATGAGTTCAGCGATCCACTTGGCCGCGTCGACAGTGCCGCCTTTGGGAAGGTGCAATCCGTCTTCTTCAAGCTCAAGCCAGTTCTTGTCCCAAGCGTAGGTCTTTTCAATGCGCTTTTGGCGGACCTTGTCTTGGTCGGATTTCGCGGGGTACAGTACGCCTTCAGTCGAAGAGAACGCACCTTTTTGAAAAGCTTCGTACGCTGAAAAAGCAAAGGCGTTGGCAAAAAAGGCTCGTTCGGCCGAATTTTCCAGAACAAATCTTGGCGCCATAATCGCGGCCGGAATGTCTGAGCAACCTGCAGGTTGATGAGCTGATATGACGATGGGGTTATAGTTTCTTTTTTTCAGTTCATGAGACAACGCAGCCCCGGCAATACCACCGCCAATAATACCGACTTTTTTCCCTTCAATACTCTTGGGGCGAGCTGCCCACAAATGTTCCGGTGAAGAACCAGTGGATGTTGCAGAATCAAACTCCCCGACAAGGCGCTCTCTCTTGCGGGCAAAACCGGGTGTTTTGACCATGTGGAAGCCGACTTCAGTCAGGCCTCGACGGACAAACCCGGCCGCAGTAAATGTGGCCAACGTGCTTCCCGTTTTGGATAGGCGGGCAATTTGTTGGAAAAGGCCATCTGTCCACATTTGCGGGTTTTTTGCTGGTGCAAAGCCATCCAAAAACCAGGCATCAATTGACCCGACTAATTGTGCAAACATGCTTTCAGCATCACCGATCAGCAAAAGAAGGGTGACTTTCCCGTCATCGAAACTTCTGGTGTGAAACCCTGAGTTGGAGGGTGGCAAAGCACTCCGCAATTCTTGAGCCAGGTCCTGAATTTCCGGGAAGGCACCGTGGGCTTTTTCCATATCTGAAATCGCCATTGGGTGCGCTTCCGTTGAAACAAAGATCAGGCGCCCTCTTAACTGGCGGTCCCGCCACTCCTGCCAAGTCGCAAGAAAATTCAGGCCGGTTCCAAAACCTGTTTCACCAATAACAAATTTGTCTCTGCTGGATGCCAATTCAAATGTGTTCGCACCCTCAAGAAAAACAAAACGACTTTCTTCCAGTCCTCCAGCCAACGAATAGCAGGGGTCATCATAATCGTGTGCGACGGGAACCCCATCTCGCCAAACAATTTCTGCCATGTGCGGGTTGGTTTGCTGTGATTTACTGGTGCTCGGTTGCTTAGCCACAGGCCGCCTCAGAAATATTTTGTTAAACAGTTTGCAATATAACCTCTAACTAACTAAATGACAGCCGCGCCAGTTGGCGACATCTTCATTTCGCACCAAAACCTTGGTGGCCGCCTTGTGGCCGACCAGGTTGTGGAGACGGGATGGGGTGTTTCTTGTTGTTATAAGTGTACGAGAGAGTATTCGACCGTGAACGACGTTGAAGAGCTGAAGAATATCGAAATGGAGTCCCGCGCGGAAATTGCGCGTAAGGTCGGACGTATTCTTTCTTCATCTTCTGAGCCAGCCGATCAAAAGGCTGCCATGGAACTCGCCCGGGTTTTGGCAGAGGATGTTGCCGTAACTGTGCGGGAAGCTCTCTCAAAGGAACTCAGGGCCTGCATTTTTCTGCCTCAAGACTTGGTATCGACGATCTCCAAAGATATTGAGCAGGTTTCCATGCCGTTTTTGGTGTCTTCAGAAGCTGTGGACGATGAATTTCTTGAAGAGATAGTTCGCAGTTGCGGGGACAGTCATCAGGAAGCTGTTGCTCAGCGGAATGGAATTTCGGAGGCTGTTGCGTTTGCAATTGCCGATGTTGCTTGTGTCAGTGCGGTCGATAAACTTGCTAGCAATGACACGGCTGACTTGGCCCTGCGGGGTTTCAAGCGGGTTGTGGAGCGCTTCCCAGAAGATATCAGTTTGATGGAGAAACTGGCGACCCGTGCAGATCTACCCATTGATGTTATTGAGTCATTAGTTTTCAAGGTGTTGCAAGCTTATGGCGAGGTCTTGATTAAAAAATTTGATGTATCGCGAGACTATGCGTCCTATTTGGTTTCTCTGGCCAACCGTCAGGTATTTTCCAGGACATTGGAAATGTCGCCACTGCCGGAGATTAAAAACTACTTATCGCAACTTCATGCCCAACATGGGCTTGGCTCAGATGTATTGTTGACCTACCTGCAAAACAATAATTTGAGGCTGTTCACCATGTCGCTGTCTGTTCTTTTGGACAAACCATTTGAACAATTGGAAGCGCTTGTTGCATCGCGAGACAAAAAGGTGCTTGCGCGACTATTGGATTCCACTGGATTTTCAAAGTCAGTGGTTGGTGTATTACTGATTTCTTATGAACGGTTGGCGTTTTAGCCAAAACTGTTTCAATTCAGGAACTGCCCAATATTGGGGCATTAACACTGTGCCAAACTGAGACATTTCGAATAGAAAATCTCATAACATACTAATATATATAGATAAAATAACTGGCATCAGGGTTGCTAATATATAGTCGTTCCGTCGGTTTTTGCCTGAAGCTGGAGGAACGCTTACTACCAATCCCTGTTTTGCCTGAGCAGGGTATGGATTTTAAGCGGCGGGGATTTGTTCTCCGCCGCTTTACTTTTTGTAATGCTGATCAATCTAGCAGGCAGCGGGGGTTAAGTATGCCATGAGGGTCGAGTGCTTTTTTGATTGCCTTCATGGCAGCCAAGTCGGCCGCTGGTTTAACCCTCTTTAATTCGTCTCTTTTGAGTACACCGATGCCATGCTCTGCCGAGATTGAACCACCATATTCTGTCACCAAATCATGAACCAATCGGTTCATTGATTGCCATTGATCCAAAAATTCTTGCTTATTACCATCACTCGGCTGCATGACGTTAAAATGCAAGTTTCCGTCACCAAGGTGCCCAAAAGGAGTGACCCTGCAGTCTGGAAAACGACTCTGAAGCGCATTGGTGGCGAGAGAAACAAACTCAGCCAAATTCTTTAAAGGCAGCGAGATGTCGTGCTTGATGCTGCCGCCCTCTATTTTTTGGGCCTCAGAGATGCTTTCCCGTATTCTCCAAAAATCCTGTCGCTGTTGCAGTGACTGCGCAAGTGCTCCATCCTGCACGAGGCCCTGTGATATGGCAGTTTCCAAAACGTTGGTCATGCGATGTTCATTGTCGCTGTCAGCACTGGCAGCGGCCGTTTCCAACAACACGTACCAATCGGACTGCGATTCCAGTGGGTCGCGGCAACCTTCTATATGGGCGAAGGTGAATTCCAGCGCTTCCCTGCACATGAGTTCAAAAACACTGACTTGGTCTTCGCTTAGTTCTTTTGCAAGTTTGAGCAATTCCAACGCACTGGCGGGGTCACGAACCGCAAGCCACGCCGTCGCATGGTTGCGTTCACTTGGGAACAATCTGAAACAGACTTTCGTAATTATACCAAGAGTACCTTCGGCACCGGCCAGCAGGTTTGAAATTGCGAAACCTGTATTGTTTTTTCTAAGTCCGGACACTTCATTGATGATGCTGCCATCAGCCAGAACCGCTTCAACGCCCAGCATCATGTCGCGGGTTGTGCCATAGCGAATAACGTGAACACCCCCAGCGTTTGTGGAGACAATACCGCCTGCTGTGCAGCTACCTTCTGAGGCCAAAGACAGGCCAAACAGAAGGCCTTTTTCCGCAGCGGCATCTTGCAGCTCCGTTACGGTCACACCCGCTTCAACAGTAATGGTTCCGCCCGACACATCAATGTCAATGATTGACCGCATGCGCTTTGTGCTCAGCAATATTTCCGAAGAACCTTCAAGGCCAGGAATACCACCGCCAACAAGTCCTGTATTTCCCCCCTGCGGTACCACCGCAATTTGATGTTGGCTACAATAAGCAAGAACTTGGGCCACTTCTTCCGTAGATTTAGGCAACAGAACGAGAGGGGTTTTCCCAACAAACTTGTCGCGCCACTCTGTGACAAATGGCGTGTGATCCTGCTGAACCATTTTTGCTCCCTTGGGACCAACAATAGTGCAAAGGCGGTCTATATGAATTTGATCAATCATTGGGCGTCTCAGGCCGTTTGGCTGCGGCTCGCTTAAGTCGATCGTTTATTGCAATACCCACACCTATATCCGGAATGGGGGCTACAGCGATTGGCCTGCCTTGGTCAGCTTGCCTAAGCATTTCAAACAAGTTTGATGCTGCCTCATTAAGATTTTCTGACGGGCTAAGGTTAAGATCGCATTGCATTCGACCAAAACCGATCAGTGTCTGTCCATCAACTTGTTCTCGCCGGTTCAATAGAACCTCGGCATCAGGAGCATAGTGGCTTGCCAGCTGGCCGGGCGCAGTGATGGTCACGCTGTTCCGGTCTTTGACCGGCAAGCCTGCTGCGTCTGAGATGTCGTCCGCTGTAACCGTGCCTGGCCTAAGCAGGGTTACTCCTGATCCCTCGACAGCCACGATAGTCGACTCAATGCCCACTTTTGCCGGCCCGTCATCCAAAATGAGACCCACTCGGTCCCCCATTGACTGAAGAACGGTTTGGGCACGAGTGGGAGATAACTTGCCCGAAGGATTAGCACTTGGGGCTGCGATGGGCTTGTCGGCACCAGCGATTAAGTTTCTAGTGATGGCGTTGGCGGGACAACGCACTGCCAGGGTGTTTAGGCCTGCCGTCACTTCGTCAGCAACAAAGTTATTCGGATTAGCACTGCACACCAATGTTAGCGGGCCAGGCCAAAACGTCTTGGCCAGCTTAAACGCAACATCTGACAGTTCCACAAGCCCAGAGGCCATCTCAACCGAAGAAACATGGCAAATCAACGGGTTGAAACTAGGGCGTTCCTTGGCAGCGTATATTTTTTGAACCGCCGATCGATTGGTTGCATCTGCAGCAAGGCCGTAAACTGTCTCGGTAGGAACGACAACCAATTCGCCAGCCAATATTTTCTCGACAGCGAGCTCAATCGCACCATCTTGTGATGCAGAAACAAGGACATCTGAGGCAGTCATGCTTGGGTCACCGGCTTGGTCTAAATCATTTCTTCCTTGTCGAAGGTTATATACATAGCGTTCACGAATTGAAACGTTAGTTGCTTGCCACTCGTCCGAAGACCGATGGAGTGGAATTTGAGTAAGATGGATTTTTAGATATGAGTTATTACCGCGCCCCAATAGAAGAAATCAGTTTTGCGTTGGAAACCGTTGCCGGGATGAAGCAATGGTCCTCAGTTCCCGGGTTCGAAGAAGCCGGAGAGGATTTGGTGCAGGCGGTGCTGGAAGAGGCCGGTAAACTCGCAAACGATGTCATTTCCCCCACTAACGAAATTGGGGATGCCGAGGGCGCCAAACTGAATGGTAATGATGTAACTACGCCTGACGCTTTCAAACCTATGCATGAAGCCTTTGTCGAGGGTGGTTGGTCGACCTTAAGTGCGGACCCTGAACTCGGAGGGCAGGGCCTACCTGCGTCGCTTGAGATTGCTGTGACAGAGATGGTTACGTCAGCCAATATGGCCTACAGTCTGCAGCCACTCTTAACCAGCGGTGCCATCCAGGCAATTGATGCTCATGCGAGCGATAATCTTCGCATGACGTACCTACCCAAAATGATAACTGGCGAATGGTCTGGGGCTATGAACCTGACCGAACCAAGTGCGGGTTCTGATGTGGGCGCTCTTCGGGCGAAGGCCGAAAAGCAGCCAGACGGTACCTACAAAATCTCAGGTCAGAAGATTTACATCACCTGGGGTGAGCATGACTTGTGTGACAATGTCGTCCATTTGGTACTGGCTCGCTTGCCAGATAGCCCGCCCGGCACCAAGGGTATCTCCATGTTCATTGTGCCTAAGTTTCTTGTTAATGAGGATGGGTCCTTGGGTGCCCGAAACGATGTGAAATGCGTGAGCATCGAACATAAGCTCGGCATCCACGGCAGCCCAACTTGCACCATGGCATTTGGCGAGAATGACAGCTGCATCGGGTATTTGGTCGGCGAAGAAAACTTCGGTATGCGCAACATGTTCACTATGATGAACCATGCGCGTATTGGTGTGGGCCTGCAGGGGGTAGCGATTGCAGAACGCGCATACCAGCATTCCGTTGCTTTTGCGACTGATCGTGTCCAATCTGCTGCCATCGGAGGCAAAACCCGCGAACCGGTCGCTATCATCCACCACCCGGACGTTCGCCGTATGCTGATGACTATGCGAGCAACAGCAGAGGCATCTCGAGCAATTATTTACCGCAATGTTTGGGCTCTAGACCGTGCGCATGCTTCAACTGACAAGGAAGAAAAACGTCGGGCTATTGGGGAAGCTGATTTGCTCACTCCCATCTCAAAAGCTTACTCTACTGATATCGGAGTTGAAGCGGCATCTCTCGCTGTTCAAGTCCACGGTGGTATGGGGTTTGTGGAAGAAACAGGCGTTGCACAATTCTATCGAGACAGCCGAATTGCTCCGATTTATGAGGGAACCAATGGCATTCAAGCGCTTGATTTGGCCGGGCGAAAACTGAATGCTGATGGTGGCGCGCACTGGCGCGCTCTTATCGCCGAAATGCGCGACGCTGCCAATGACCTTGGAAGGTCGATGGCTGGCTCGAAGGCAGTGCTGAGCGAAGGTATTGATGCACTGGAAGATGCGGCAAGCACACTGTTTGCTAATGGTTTCGAGAAGATCGTTGATACCGCAGGTGGGGCTACTCCCTATCTCAGGCTGTGGGGAACCGTATTGGGGGCTCACCTGTTGACGCAACAGGCAGTTGAAGCGGAGCGACGCCTTGCTTCCAATGAGGGTAATCCTGCTTTCCTGAAGAGCAAAATTACTGTGGCTAAGTTTTTTGTGGAGCAGCTACTCCCATCTGCAACTGCATTGGTTGGTCCTATTAAAGCTGGCTCTGCTACGCTTACCTCAATGGACACCGACGACTTTGAAAGGGCCTGACCTGTGGCAACTGAAGCAGCAACCGACATCGAAGTTAGTGACGTTGAAACCAAAGATCACCGCGTATCCTCGGGTGAGAGTCGAGATAGCGGTCTCAGCTATCCCCATGGCGAGAACGTGCCTTCCAGCTCTGAAGTGATAGAGGTTGCAGAGGGCATTCTTTGGGCGCGTATCCCGCTTCCGTGGTCGCTCGACCATATCAACGTTTATCTGTTCGATGAGGGTGATGGTTGGACCGTTGTTGATACTGGCGCGCGGGGGAAAACAGGAATTGAGGCTTGGCAAGAAATTGAAGAGAAAATTCTCACTGGCAAGCCTATTAAGCGCGTTGTGGCCACGCATATGCATCCCGATCATCTAGGACTGGCAGGCTGGCTGGTCGAACGATTTGACGCAGATTTTTGGATCACACAGACGGAATATTTGCTGGCTCAAACGCTTTGGCACAGTGCGGCGGCGGAGTTTCCCGAAAGTGAACTGACCTATTTGTTCCGTGGGGGTGTTGACCGGAAATATGAGCCCATGATCAAGGCTGCTGGCTACGGCAACTATAAACGCGGTGTTTATACGTTGCCTTCCACATACACGAGGATGGAAGACGGCAATCTGATTAAACTGGGGCATCGCACCTGGCGTGTTGTAATCGGCCGGGGCCATTCGCCGGAACACGCGTGTTTAGCGTGTTTGGATGAGCCCTTATTTATTGGCGGCGATCAAATTTTGCCTGAAATCACATCAAATGTTTCGGTATATGCCCGTGAACCGAGGGGCAATCCTCTCGCGCACTGGCTTTCTAGCCTGGATCGTATGCGCGAAGTTGAAGGTGACCCGTTGGTACTGCCTTCACACGGCAGGGTTTTCTTTGGTCTGCAGAAGCGGATTGATGCTCTGATTAACGGGCACCTCGAGAAACTCAAGAGACTGCATGCGTGGTGCGAAGAACCAAAAACTGCGGTCAAGACTTTTAAAGCGCTGTATCGTCGCAAAATTGAGGGTATGGACTTCTACCTCGCTCTCGGCGAAGCAATCGCGCACCTCCACTTGCTGGAATCGCTCAATCTGCTTGAAAGGGAGTTTGATGGCGAAGTGTACAGTTTTTCCAGCACTGGTCATATAGTCACAGACTCTATTGTTGATGCCATCAATCAACTGCCGGGTATTGAACTGCGTTCCCTGAGAGATTTCGCATAGGTTCGCCAGATTTTCTTTACGTTGCCACGCTAACGCCCCTATAAGGGGCGCAAATCAATTTTGTGCGAATTTCAGAGGTGCACTATGGGCGAAGGGCCAAAGGCGGCGGATATTGAAAGCTTGAGTTTTGAGCAAGCGATGGCTGAGCTCGACACTGTTGTAGCCAAATTAGAGTCAGGGTCTGCACCACTTGAGCAGTCCATTGACCTTTATACTCGGGGCACTCTCCTTAGAGCTCGCTGCGAAGCACTGTTGAAGGATGCGCAGGCGAAAATCGAAAAGATTACTCTTGATGAGAGCGGCGCAGCATCTGGAACCGCACCATTCGACCCAGAAGCATGATTAAAGCGCCTTCATTTGATAGCGATGCCTTGAAGCAAGCACTGGCAGCCACGTCTGTGGCGCTTGAGAGAACTATGGAACCCCTCCTGGCTGTTCCGGAAGGGCCTGAGGCTCGCGTCGTTGAGGCAATGCGCTACGCGTTTTTCTCAGGAGGCAAACGACTCCGACCATTTCTTGTGCTCGCAAGCGCAGAATTGTTTGGTGTTGACCGCCAACAGGCAATGCGTGTCGCGGGAGCCGTAGAGTGTATTCACTGTTACTCGTTGGTCCATGATGACCTTCCAGCAATGGATGATGACGACATGCGGCGTGGCAAAGCGACGGTGCATAAGGCTTTCGACGAAGCAACGGCCATACTGGCAGGTGACGCCTTAATGACTTTGGCGTTTGAATTGTTGGCGGATGCCAAAACGCACGCGGACCCAAACGCAAGACTGGCACTAATCAGTGCTCTGGCCCGTGCCTCTGGCCATCATGGGATGGTAGGCGGCCAGATGATTGACCTCAGCGCCAATGAACATAAATTGGGCGAAGCAGAAATATATCGCCTTCAACAGATGAAGACAGGGGCCCTGATCAGTTTTGCCGCTGAAGCGGGTGGGATCATGGGGCACGCAAGCCCTAAAGCGCAGGCCTCTTTGCAAGGTTATGCACGTGACTTGGGTTTGGCATTTCAAATTGCCGATGATTTACTGGATGTTGAAGGCACGCCTGAAGAGGTGGGCAAAGCAACACAAAAGGATGCCGAGGCTGGCAAGGCGACACTTGTCGGTATAATGGGGGTTGAAAGAGCGCGAAATCAGGCGGAGATTTTGGCCAGTCAGGCTATTGAACATTTGTCAGATTTCGACGATAAAGCAGCGCTTTTGCGGGCTGTAGCACATTTTGCTATATTTCGCCGCACCTGATGACGGGTCGGGCTGACTCGACATACGCTGCTGAAGAACTAGGGAAGAAAACCGCCAGTGAGCACTAAACCTGACACGCCACTTCTCGATAAGGTCAATTCGCCAATTGAACTTAGAAAGTTGTCAAAAGAGCAACTTCAACAGGTTTCTGATGAATTGCGCGCAGAAATTATTAATGCGGCATCAGTCTCGGGTGGGCACTTTGGTGCCGGCCTGGGCGTTGTAGAACTTACGGTCGCACTTCACTATGTGTTTAATACACCGGACGACAGATTGATCTGGGACGTTGGTCATCAAGCTTACCCACACAAAGTGCTAACTGGGCGCCGCGAGGGTATTCGGTCAATCCGGCAGCCTGATGGTCTGTCACCTTTTACAAAGCGCGGGGAAAGTGAATACGACCCTTTTGGGGCCGGACATTCCAGTACCTCAATTAGCGCTGCGTTAGGCATGGCTGTCGCGAACAAATTGTCTGACAAGTCGGGGCGTGCCATAGCGGTAATTGGTGACGGTGCCATGAGTGCAGGCATGGCCTATGAGGCAATGAACAACGCGGAACAGGCCGGCAATCGCCTCATAGTGATCTTGAACGATAACGATATGTCGATTGCCCCAGCTGTTGGCGGTTTGAGTGCTTATTTAGCGAAGATAATCAGCTCTGAAACATTCTTAAGCCTGCGTGGGTTTGGCAAAAAAATTATTGAGATGCTGCCAAAGCCACTTGCGGACAGAGCGCGCCTTGCAGAAGAAACCGCAAGGGGAATGGCTGCGGGTGGCGGAACGTTGTTTGACGAACTCGGCTTTTATTATGTTGGCCCAATTGATGGCCATAACATGGAACATTTGCTCCCTGTACTTGAAAACGTGCGGGATGCTTCGGACGGTCCAATGCTCGTTCATGTGGTAACAGAAAAAGGACGTGGGCACCCCTTCATTCAACCGCACCACGAAAAGTACCACGCAGTGCCCCAGTTCGATGTAGTGACGGGGGAGCACAAAAAATCGGCACCAAAAGCACCTACTTTCACCAATGTATTTGCCGAAGCACTTATTGACGAAGCTTCCCGAGACGAAAAAATCGTAGCCATTACGGCGGCCATGCCATCTGGCACAGGTATCGATAAATTTGAAAAAGCTTTTCCAGATCGCTCCTTCGATGTGGGGATAGCCGAACAGCATGCAGTGACTTTTGCTGCGGGACTGGCGGCTGAGGGCTATAAGTCTTTCGCAACCATATACTCGACATTTCTACAGCGAGCTTATGATCAGGTGGTGCATGATGTGGCGGTCCAGAAGCTTCCTGTTCGTTTTGCGATCGATAGGGCTGGCCTGGTAGGAGCTGACGGGCCTACGCACGCTGGTAGTTTTGACGTGACATACCTAGCGAGTTTACCGAACATGGTGGTAATGGCCGCTGCGGATGAGGCAGAGCTCAAGCACATGGTTGCGACCTGCGTTGCCATTAATGATCGTCCATCTGCTGTCCGCTATCCGCGCGGCGAGGGATCGGGCGTGGCATTGCCGGAACACGGTGAACCGCTGGAAATAGGCAAGGGGCGCATTGTCAAAAAAGGCTCAAAAATAGCGATTTTGTCGTTGGGCTCTCGCCTGTCGGAGGCGCTAGAGGCTGCCAAACAACTAGAGGCTAGAGGTCTTTCAACAACAGTTGCAGATGCTCGTTTTGCCAAGCCGATTGATGAACAAATGATCCGTGATTTGGCGGCCAGCCATGATTTATTGCTCACTGTCGAAGAAGGCTCCATTGGTGGTTTTGGTGCGCACGTTATGGACTTTTGCGCTGAAGAAGGCATTCTCGATGGTCGCTTACGGGTGCGAGCGATGAAACTGCCAGACGTGTTTATAGATCACGGCAAACCAGCAGACATGTATGAAGAAGCCGGGTTAAATGCTTCCGGCATTGTCAGTACCGCTTTGAAGGCGCTTGGTCACAACAGTTTCGATCAATCTGTGGCCAATACTTAATTCCCACCAGAGGGGTCGTCTTTTGGCAAAAATCCGGGCAGACGTGGCGTTAGTTGATCGAGGCTTGGTCGAATCGCGTGCTAAAGCGCAAGCCATTATCATGGCGGGACTTGTATTTTCTGGTGAAACGAAAATCACTAAGGCCGGTCATCAGGTTGCAGAAGACGCTGCGCTGGAAGTGCGTGGCAAAGATCATCCATGGGTTAGTCGAGGTGGATTGAAGCTCGAAAAAGGGCTGAACGAGTTTGCCGTCAAGGCAATTGACACCATAGCGATCGATGTTGGAGCGTCTACGGGCGGCTTTACCGACGTGTTGCTTACGAATGGTGCAGCTAAAGTGTATGCCGTGGATGTGGGGCGTGGCCAGCTAGCGTGGAAGCTTCGTAACGATGATCGCGTCATTGTCCTGGAGAAGACAAACGCTCGCTATTTGGGTGATGAACAAATACCCGAGAATGTGGATTTGATCGTTTGTGACGCCAGTTTTATCTCACTCAAAACCGTGTTGCCGGCTGCCATGTCTTTCGTAAAGCCGGGCGGTAACCTGATAGCCCTAATCAAACCGCAGTTTGAAGTTGGCAAGGATAACGTTGGCAAAGGGGGCGTGGTGCGGGACCCGCAGCTTCACGAAGCAGTCTGTGACGATATTAAAGAGTGGCTCAACGCGATGGAGGGTTGGCATTCCGCAGGTCTTGTGGAGAGCCCAATCAAAGGCCCTGAGGGCAATATTGAGTTTTTGATCCATGGTGTGAAAACTGATGCCTGAAAATCTGACGGTCACTGTCGATAGGTTGGGTGCACGTGGTGACGGGCTCGCGGAACATGCTGGAAAGCCGGTCTATGTACCGATGGCTTTGCCCGGTGAAACAGTGAAAGTGCAAATCGTCGAAACTCGCAAGAATGGCTTGTACGCAAAGTTAGTAGAAGTAGCGAATCCTTCACCACAACGCGCAGAGCCGATGTGCCCGCATTTCGGTAGTTGTGGCGGATGTCAGATGCAGCATTTAAGTGATGGCCTGTATCGCAATTGGGTGCAAGACCGGGCTGGGTTTGCACTGGGTCAACACGGTTTTTCCGACGTTCAAATTGAAGCACCGTTCATCGCGTCTCCTCAAAGCCGACGTAGGGTAGCGCTCAAAGCACTAAACACTGCGTCAGGTGTCGTGTTTGGCTTTAACGCTGCAGGAAGCCACCAGATTGTCGATGTTCAGGAATGCCCAATCATGCACCCCGCAATTTGGCAACTGCTTCCTGAGCTTAGACAATTATTGGAAGAAATTTTACAGCAGCGGGCGCTCGCACAAGTACACTTGACGCTGAGCGAAACCGGCATCGATCTTTTGGTTGACGTTGCCCATGAAGTGTCGCTTCAAGAAAGAGAAGCCTGCGTTGAATTCGCAAACACATCTGACGTAGCTGCCTTTCATTGGAGGTCCGAAGGTTTTCTTGATCCAATAGTTGTTAGGCGAGAACCTGTCATGCAATTTGCGGGCGTTAGTGTTCCCCTCTCTCCAGGCGCTTTCATTCAGGCGACCAAAGAGAGCGAAAGCATCATGGTCGAACGAGTTTTGTCTGCATGTTCCAGTGCGGGTAGGGTAGCTGATCTGTTTAGTGGTTTGGGTACATTTGCGTTACCGCTGGCGAAAGTCCATCAAGTGCTTGCTGTAGAGGGTGCGCAAGAATCCGTGCAGGCTCTCCAAAATGGGTTTAACGCCGCGCCGTCAAAGGGAATTAAGCTCAAGCAGGTGGTAGTCAAGCACAGGGACTTGTTCCGGAGGCCACTCAGTGTGAAAGAATTGGTTGGTTTTGACGCTGTTGTTATCGACCCACCACGGGCGGGCGCGCAAATGCAGGTGGAACAACTTGCGCAATCAAACGTGCAGACAATTGCCTCAGTTTCTTGCAATCCCAACACATTCGCTAGGGACGCTCGTATTTTGGTGGACGGTGGATACCAGTTACAAAGTGTTTTACCCGTAGATCAGTTTTTGTGGTCAACTCACCTGGAACTTATTGGAATATTTACGCGGCCCTAGATTTGTGACTTAATTGGTCCTGAGGATACAGGGAGGTGTAGTATGGCGAAAGCTCGGTTTAACGCGGAGCTATCGATCGCGATTGCAGCCATGCTAACGGCGGTCGTCGCCACAGTGGTGGCCGTTTTGCAAACACAAATCATGCAGGAAGAAGCTGAGGTTGAGCGCGCTCATGCGCGGCTGTCGGTCATGCCAGCAATTACAGTTCTGTATAGTAACGGGCGGACTGAAGATGGTGAGCCTTTCTTCAAATTAAATATCTTCAATCAAGGGCTTGGGCCGGCCGTTATTAAGGATTTTTCCATTCGCTGGAAGGACGAACCTGTTGAAAATCAAAGAGATTGGGTGCGTCAGGTCGCGGGTGGTTCAGAAGCTTTTGCGGCTCTTAGTCCTGTGCCTGCCGTCAACAACAGTTTTGTCGGAAATGGGCGCATCATTCCTGCCGGGGACAGTGTAGTTGCTGTAGAAGTCACTCACGCATCGTTGCCGTTAGCCCTTTATGAAGCATATCGGGATACCCGCATTGATATTTGTGCATGTTCTTTTTACGGCGATTGTCAGCGCATGAGCAATACCAAGCCTGGATCAGAAGCCGTCGCGAGTTGTGAAGGCTATCTGGACGCAGAGCCAATAGAAAGCCCTTTTGGCCGCGGCAAGTGAACGTTTGGCAAACAACAGTCTTTTGAGTAGTCGAATAGGAGAATTCCACAGTTGCTTCACACAATCATATACACGAGCCGTGAGGCACAATTTTTCTCTGACGCTGAAACAGAGCAACTGTTGACTGACGCGCGATCACACAACCAAGCCTCCGATATTACGGGGGTTTTGTTGTATTTTAACCTTGTGTTTTTCCAGGTCCTTGAGGGCCCTAGAGAGGCGTTGGAAGGGTTGTTTGCGCGTATTGTGGAGGACTCAAGGCACAAAGATGTAACGCTTCAGGTTAGCGAGCCAATTGACGCGCGGTTGTTTCCAGATTGGTCCATGGCTTACCGGAAGCTTGATGGCCAAATGATGAGAAGTGGCGACAATATTGCTGATATTTTAGGGTTTGCATCAGACACAAACAAAACTGTTGTCAGTTTACAGCAGCATCGACTTACCCAGCTAATTCAACATGTTTCAGATACTCTGGGTGCCTAAGGTTGGGAGTTGATTAGGAAACTTCTGACAGCTGACGCTGTCTCTGTTGGCTTTTCCTCCATCGGCAGGTGCCCCACGCCGTTAAATATCTTCAACTCACTATCGGGTAGTTGCCCATCCAGCGTGTAGGCGGTGGACACCGGAATTAGTTTATCTTCGTCACCCCAAATAATTAGCGACGGTAGAAGGATAGCGGTTACATCTAGATTTCGGGTGCCGTTTTCGCGGTACCAAGCAAACCTTTTGCCTGTCGCGCGTCTATTACCTGGGTGGCGCGCTAACTCCCAATATTGGTCGATCATATCTTCTGTAATGATGCTTTTTACACTCACGCTGGTTGCCAAACCCTCGGCTGCCAGACTGCGCGGCGTAATGTTTTCTAATATCCAATCGGTGTACCATCGACCTGCCAAGTCAAACGCGATGGGATATTCACGCTCTTCTCCAGGTTGAGGTGGTACGCTTATGCCAGCAGCATCAACAAGAATAAGGTGCGTTAAATCACCGGGATGTGCCAAGGCGTACGCAAGCGTGACACCACCACCCATGCTGTTGCCGCCAAGGGCAAACTTGGTAAGGCCAACCGTCTCCGTGAACTCTTTTAGAAAGTCCACCATGCCCTTGTAGGTATAGTCGTCTGCGGGTGTGGCGCCAGTCAGGCCATGTCCGGGCAGGTCAATCGTTACAACAAAGAAACTGTCGCTCAGTTCTGAAATCCAGGGCTCCCAAGTGTGCAGGCTGGCGTTTGATCCATGCAGTAATACTATAGTTTGGCCTTCGCGATTTCCTTGCATGCGGTAGTGAGCCCGCGCACCGGAAGGCAACTCAACAAAGTCGGATGCTCCAGTTGCATACTTTTCTGCCAATACTGCATGTGGAATGTCAGAGGCCCAGCCTTTGTAGATTAGTAACGCTAAGAGCAGGACAAAAACACCTGCGACATACTTCAACCATTTCAACAACTTAGTTCTCCCAAGGTTGATTGCCTATTTGTTCACCGTTTAGCAACGCCTCCAGCGCAGCGATAACGCTTTTTTCAATCCACCAGGTCTCATTCAGCATCTCGAAGTAGAGCTCCACAATTTTTCGCGGGTCTTCTTCATGGTTCACAAGTGTCTGAGCATCACCATTTTGCCGCCAGCGGAACTCGTGCGCTTCAAACAAGGCAAATACTTTGATGAGGGCGCTAAGCTGCTCCAGCTCTATGTAACTGATAAGATCCGTAAGCTTGGCAATTTCCCAGTTCGCGTCTGTAAGAAGGGCCGGGCGCATTATTCCCTGCCGGTACATCGTGTTAAAGATGCGTTCGTAATCTGCGTTGCTCAGGTTCGCGGGTGTTTGGGTTTCTGCACGAATGAAGTCCAAATGCTTTGAGTGATGCTCGTGTGAGGTTTTCAGGCGCAAAAGGTTTTCGTTTAGCTCGATATAGAGCTTGTCCAAGAGCTCGGCTTTTCTAAGCTCTCGCTCGTGGTCTTCCCACCATTCATTGATGGCAAGGGCCAAAAGAATTGCAGCAATGACTGAGGCACTTTCTCCCAAAACCTTCAAGAAGAAGGATTTTGAGCGGTGCTTGTTTGCTCCCGTCCGGGTTTCATCCGTCATACTTGATCTCCCCACACATATTAGGGGGCTGTCGCTTCCCGAGTTCAAGAACAAATTCCAGAGACACTTTTGATGAAAGTGTCACTGGCGGTACTGACTGGTGCAATATTGGGCGTAAAACCGAAGGCGCGCGATGGTCACACCGGATGACATATCGCGTATGGCGTATCGAGAAACATTTGGTTGTTATGGCAGCCGAACGGTAAAGCCAGACTATCCACACTGCGCCCGGTGCATCATGAGATGATCGGCAAGAACGATCGCAATCATCGCTTCAGCTATTGGTACTGCACGGATGCCAACGCATGGGTCGTGGCGTCCTTTTGTCACCACATCAACAGGTTCGCCGTCACTATTGATGCTTTGCCTCGGCGTAAGAATCGAGCTGGTTGGTTTTACCGAGAAACGAGCTACAATCTGCTGACCGGTCGAGATACCGCCGAGAATTCCGCCAGCTTTATTTGACAGGAACTCTGGTTCACCGTCCGTCCCCGGGCACATCTGGTCTGCGTTCTCCTCACCGGTAAGAGCTGCTGCTCCCATGCCCTCGCCAATTTCAACACCTTTGGCGGCATTAATACTCATCAGCGCAGTGGCGAGGTCTGCATCCAGTTTGCCATAAACAGGTGCTCCCCATCCGGCAGGTACCCCGTCCGCAACTACCTCAATAACGGCTCCAACAGAGCTTCCAGCCTTGCGGATTTTTTCAAGTTCGTTTGCCCAGACAGTGGCAGCGGTTGCGTCAGGGCAAAAAAGAGGGTTGTTGCGCACCTCATCCCAATCAAGATTGTCACGATTGATGCCATGAGGCCCCATTTGTACCATGCCAGCCCGGATTGACACACTGTCTCCCAGAATTTTGCGGGCGATGGCACCGGCAGCGACACGGGCGGCCGTTTCGCGCGCGCTTGAGCGCCCTCCACCTCTATAGTCGCGAATGCCGTATTTGGCATCATAGGTGAAGTCCGCGTGCCCGGGGCGATAAGACTTTGCGATTTCGCCATAGTCTTTCGAACGTTGGTCCACATTTTCGATCATCAACTGAATGGGGGTGCCAGTTGTTTTCCCCTCAAACACACCAGACAATATCTTAACCGCATCAGGCTCTCGACGCTGCGTTGTATATTTGGATTGGCCAGGGCGCCTTTCGTCCAGAAACACCTGGATATCTGCTTCGCTCAATTCAATGCGGGGCGGCACGCCATCAACGGTGCAGCCCAGCGCTGGCCCATGGCTTTCGCCCCAGCTTGTGAAACGGAACAAACGCCCAAAAGTGTTGAAGGACATAGTTTTTCCTGTCTAATCCAGCTGCGAAACGACGGCCTTCATCGAAGCGTCGTCAGTGGGCATGCAGGTTGTATTAAAGCCTGCGTCAACATAATGCGTTTCGCCGGTCACGCCAGACGACAAATCAGACAGCATATAGAGGCCGGCGCCAGCCACATCATCCAGCGTGATATTGCGTTTCAGAGGCGCGTTTTTCTCATTATATTTCAAAAGCATGCGGAAATCTCCCACGCCGGAAGCAGCAAGGGTTCGCATGGGTCCTGCGGAAATGGCGTTAACACGGATTCCTTGTTCACCCAGGTCCCGCGCCATATAGCGTGTGCTGGCCTCAAGTGCAGCTTTCGCAACGCCCATCACATTGTATCGGGGTACGACTTTTTCTGCACCGTAGTAGCTGAGCGTAAGCATACTGCCGCCCTCTGACATCATTTTTTCTGCCCGCTGGGCAACTGCAACAAAGCTGTAAGCAGAAACATTCATGGTCATCAGGAAGTTATCAAGTGATGTGTCGATGTAGCGGCCCTTTAACTCATTTTTATCCGAATAGCCGATCGCATGAAC
Organism: Kordiimonas sp.; assembly: GCA_963921265.3. Classification (GTDB taxonomy): domain Bacteria; phylum Pseudomonadota; class Alphaproteobacteria; order Sphingomonadales; family Kordiimonadaceae; genus Kordiimonas. Next base: position 634,783 of record OZ001196.2, on the reverse strand, counting down.
AATGAAATCCAGATGATCCCATTTGGCGCGAAGTTTTTCAAACATGGCGTCAATGGATTCACCCTCAGACACATTGCATTCTTCAAGGAAATCGGAGCCAAGAGAACTGGAGAGTGGCTCAACACGTTTCTTCAATGCATCGCCAACATATGTAAAGGCGAGTTCAGCCCCTTGTTCAGCGCAGGCCTTAGCAATGCCCCATGCCATGGATTTGTCATTGGCAACACCCATGATCAGGCCACGCTTGCCTTCCATAAGTTTTGTCATGTTTGCCCCCTTACTGGTCTTTATTCAGGTTGCTGGTAGCACAGCGGTCAGGGTTTGGCACCCTCAATTTGTGGTTTTTCTTCAGTGTTTTGGCTTTGCTCGGTTTGTGCGTATCCCGCGTGCATCTTGCGCCGACGCTTGTTCATCACGGTGTAGGCTGCATTCAGCTCGCCCCCGATAACAAAGCCCAGACTTACAAAGAAACAAAACAGCTGCATGATGACAACGCCCGCTAGCGAGCCGTATGTCACGTCATAATTGTCTACGTACTTGAGGTAGACCGATAGACCTTTTGCCGTAGCTAGCAAAACAGCAAGAGTAAATAGCGTGCCCGGTAGACGAGATGGGTTGTTCACTTTGCGAGGTGTCAGCGATAGAAACATTGCGTAAAGGCCAACCAGAATAATCGCTGGACTGACGAGTAAGCTGAGGTAGCTCCAGAGCGCCTCTACGCCGCCCGTAACAAAATCGGGTATGTAACTTGCCGTTACTTTAAACAGCGCTGGCCCAAGAACCTGAATTGACATGGCGATAATGACCGCGGTGGCGCCAAAAACAATAATTGCCAGACTTTCAAGCCTTCTAATCCATGCGGCATTGGCGTTTTGGCGGCCAAAAGCTTTAATCAACGAGTCTCGCGCAGCTTCCACAACAAGAGCAGCGGTCCAAACTGAAAACAAGATTGAACCTGTAAGAAGGCGCTGGCTGGTATTGGCGATGATACCCTGTATCGGGCCGTCAATGACACTAGAAACCTCGGGTGGCAGCACTTCAAACAGAAACTGGATTGCCGCCAATCCGCCTTCGGTTTGCCCCAGAAAACCGGATAGAGCCACAAGGAAAATTATAAAAGGAAACAATGACATCATGGTCAAAAACGCCATGTTTCCCGCTTCTGCCATGCCGTGGTTTTTGCCAAACTGTTTCAGCGCACGCTTCCACGCAAATGAATGGCGTTCCAAAAGCGGCATGTCAGCTTGTTCGGTCAAGAAAGCCCCGCTTTTTTCCTGAGCGCACCGCCACCTTTGCCGCCCCACTCTTTGATTACTTTTTCCAGCTCAGTGTCTCGCTGTTCTGGGGCCATAATCTTCAACGCAACATACATGTTTCCAACTTCAGACTTGGTTTTTACGCCCTTTCCCTTGAGCCGCAAACGGGTGCCGGAAGACGAATTGCGAGGAATTCTAATGGTCAATTTACCGCGAGGCGTCGGAACTTGAATGTCGCCGCCAAGAATTGCTTCGTCAATTGAAATGGGCAAATCAAGATGGATGTCGTTGCCGTCCCGTTTGAAGTAGGGGTGAGGCGCAACCCGCACTTCCACCAAAGCGTCACCACTTGGGCCCTTGCCCAGACCCGGGCCCCCTTGACCGCTTAAACGGATAACTTGGCCGTTTTTAATGCCGGCAGGAACTTTTATATCGACACTGCGGCCGTCGTTCAGCGTAAGGCGCCTGGTGCCACCGTTGATCGACTCCTCAAAACCAACAGTCACCTCATAGCTTATGTCCAGGCCTTTTGACTTCGGCGGCTGTTGCGTGCGACCGCCGTTTGAACGTCTGCCACGAGTTCCTCGCGTTGACTTTCCAGCTCCGGTGAAGCGGAAAAACTCTGAGAAAACGCTCTCAGCGTCTTCCATGTCAAACTCGCGATGTCTGCCGCTAAATCCACCAGGCCGGAAACCGCCGCCAAAATTCGGGGCCTTTTCATTTCCGTTTTCATCAATTTCGCCGCGGTCATATTTACCACGTTGGGATTTGTCTCCCAATATCGCGTAGGCAGCGGAAACTTCCTTGAAGCGGTCTGCTATGCGTTGATCGTTTTTGTTGAGATCGGGGTGCAGTTCTTTGGCAAGCGAGCGGTATGCTTTTTTGATATCCGCTTCGCTGGCTTTCTGTTCTACACCTAAAATACTGTACAGGTTTCGCATGACGTTGTTTCTATTGGCAAAACAAATTGTCGGTCGTGACTTTGGCAACTATATACTGCTGCATATCGTCGCTGCAATCTCCGCTTTCAATTGGCAGGTGATAAAGTGCGTTTCTATACTAGTTAGCGGCTTAGGGTTACCAAATCCTCAAGCCAACTGTATTTTTATTTGAGTTTAGAATATAGGACGAATTTGTCATGGATTTGGCGCCATTTAGCAAACCTTTTGAAACCTCTCTTGAGTGGCTTGAAGAAGCGAAGGAAACAGAAATCAACGATCCTACTGCTATGGCGTTAGCAACGGTTAATGCGCGAGGCGCACCAAGCCTACGTATGGTCCTCCTGAAAGGCTGTGACGAAGATGGCTTTGTTTTTTATACAAACTTTGAAAGCCGCAAGGGTGAAGAGCTTCAGAAGAATGCGAATGCAGCACTCTTGTTTCATTGGAAAAGCCTGCGTCGTCAGATCCGGGTCGAAGGACAGGTTGAGGTAGTCACTGAAACCGAAGCCGATGCTTATTTCGCGTCGCGACCAAGGGCAAGTCAGATAGGAGCATGGGCCTCAGCTCAATCGCGTCCAATGGAAGGCCGATTTGAGTTTGAAGCTGAAATCGCCAAATATACGGCCAAGTTTGGAGTGTCTGATGTTCCGCGTCCGCCGCATTGGTCGGGCTTCCGACTGAAGCCAAATTATTTTGAATTTTGGCGTGACAGGAAGTTCCGCTTGCACGAGCGGTTAACCTATAAGCTGTCTGACGAGGGTACAGGGTGGCACACCGGGGAAATCTATCCCTAAGTCTTTGACGTCGAGCCCATTAGCGTTAGTTTAAACCTATATAGTTTGCGCCATCGTTTCTGGGGAGAAGATCATGGACGGCATGCATCATGTGGAAACACCCGAAGAAGACATTGCCAGCTTGCTGCAGCGGCAAAGAAAAGCTTACCTTGCTGAAGGTGAAGTAACGGAAGCTGTCCGCAAAGATCGGTTGAAACGTGCTCTTCAAGTCCTGATGGACAATAAAGATGAGTATATTCGCCGAATTTCGGAAGACTTTGGTAACAGGTCGGACAGTACAACCCTGTTTGCCGATGTTGGTGCGAGTGCAAGCGCGCTCAAAGAAGCGATCAAACATGTTGGCAAGTGGATGCGGCCTGAAAAACGCCCGCTTCAGTTCCCGCTGGGCTTGCTAGGGGCCAAGGCACAGGTTGTTCCGCAGCCAAAAGGTGTAGTCGGCCTGATAACGCCTTGGAATTTCCCACTTACCATGGTGTTTGTGCCACTTGCGCAAATGCTGGCAGCAGGCAACCGGGTTGTCATCAAGCCATCAGAGCATACGCCGCAAACTTCAGAATTCTTCGCCAAGACATTCGCCGAAAAGTTCGATGATGCAGAAGTTGCGGTGGTAAACGGTGCGGTGGAGACCAGCCAGGCATTTGCGAAGCAACCCTGGGATCATTTAATGTTTACGGGCGCCCCTGTGGTGGGCAAGCTCATCATGCGCGCAGCTGCAGAAAACCTGACACCCGTTACGTTGGAGCTGGGTGGAAAAAGCCCGGTTGTCGTGGGCGAGAGCGCCGATCTGGACATGGTTGCAGAGCGCGTCGCCACCATGAAACTGTTGAACGCAGGTCAAATCTGCCTTGCGCCCGACTACGTGAACCTGAAGAAAGAAAAGCGAGATGCTTTTGTAGACAGCTACTCCAAGAAGGTCGAGCAAATGTATCCCACCATGCTGTCGAATGATGACTATACTTCGATCATTTCTCGGCGACATAGGGAACGCCTGGAAGGATATCTGGATGACGCCCGCGAAAAAGGTGCAGATGTCAGAGTGATTAATCCTGCCGATGAGGACTTTGCGGGTCAGAACCAAAGCAACAAGCTACCCGCGGCGGTTATTCTGGACCCAACCGACGATATGAAAGTCATGCAGGAAGAAATCTTTGGTCCTATTTTACCGGTTCGTACTTATGACAAAACCGAAGATGTCATAGATTATATAAATGACCGCGAACGGCCGCTTGCACTCTATTATTTCGGCGAAAATGAAGCAGAACAGAAAAAGGTGCTCAGCAGCACCACATCTGGCGGTGTAACAGTCAATGATGTGCTTTGGCATGGCGGGCATGAAACTCTGCCTTTTGGAGGTGTGGGCAACAGCGGCATAGGAGCTTACCATGGGTACGATGGTTTCAAAGAGTTCAGCCACATGAAACCCATTCTGAAACACCCTTCAAAAACCAGTATTGGTCGCCTGTTGGGCATTGTTCCGCCTTACACAGAAAAGTTGAAGAAAAACGTTGATCGCATGATCAAATAGGGCCTGCCTCTAGGGAAAATCTCTTTATGTCAGATAGTTTCACATTCGATGGGGTCGCGTCCATCATCGTAGATGACGGTGCCGCAGAGCGCCTTGGTGAGTTAATGGAGGAGCGTTTTGGACGCTCCAAGGCCATGGTGGTCACTGACAAAGGTATTATATCTTTGGGGCTCGCAGATGCGGCAATCTCGTCTCTGTCGAAGGCAGGATTCGATCCCATCGTTTTTGATGATGTTGCCGCCGACCCGGCAGAGAGCATCGTTCTTGCTGCCTCGCAGTTGGCGATAGAGCAGGGCGTAGGTCTGGTGGTAGGCTTTGGCGGCGGTAGCTCGATGGATGTGGCCAAACTTGTCGCCACTCTTGCTAAAGGAGAGCAAGAGCTTGCTGACATGTATGGTGTGGGCAACGTGCGCTCCAGCAGATTGCCATTGGCATTGATCCCAACCACTGCAGGCACGGGGTCGGAAGTAACGCCGATTTCGGTGGTCACCACTGGTGCCACCACTAAAATGGGTGTATCTGACCGCACTTTGCTTGCGGACATTGCCATATTGGACGCGGCGCTGACAAAGGGGCTACCGAGGCACGTCACTGCGGCTACAGGTATTGACGCGATGGTGCATGCCATCGAGGCTTACACGTCTAAGATCAAAAAGAACCCAATTTCAGATACGCTGGCTGTAAGTGCTCTTGTAATGTTGGGCAGCAGTATTGTCAGGGCGTGTGATGTTCCAGACGATCTCGAGGCCCGTCGGGATATGCTGGTTGGTGCAATGCTTGCTGGGCAAGCTTTTGCCAATGCACCCGTCGGTGCTGTACATGCGTTAGCGTATCCACTTGGTGGGCATTTTCATATCCCTCACGGGCATTCCAATTCGCTCGTATTGCCTCATGTACTGCGTTTTAACCAAGAAATTGCGGCCCCTTTGTACGGCGCGCTCGCGTCAGCAGTGGGGCTGCCAGTTGAACATGGTGGCGACAATACGTCCGTGTTCGTTCGTTGGCTGGAGGACATAACAGAAGCGACGGGCATTGAGCGAAGATTGCGTGACGTGAATATCACCGAGGACGATCTGCCGATGCTTGCAAAAGATGCGATGCTTCAACAGCGCTTGTTGATTAACAATCCACGTGAGATGAGCGAAAATCAGGCCCTCGAAATCTATCAACAGGCTTGGTAAGTGGCTGATAAGCTTAATAAAACGGACTATTCCCATGTCAGCGAAATCAATACTCGCTGGATGGATAATGATGTTTATGGGCATGTCAATAACGTCCAGTATTACAGTTTTTTTGACACCGCGGTTAACCGTTATCTCATCAATGCCGGTGTATTGGATATTCATGACGGCGATACCATCGGGTTGGTGGTGGAAACAGGCTGTCAGTACTTTGCGCCGCTCGCCTTTCCGGATGTTGTTGAGGCGGGTGTTGGTGTGCGCCGTATCGGTAATTCCAGCGTGCGTTACGAGATTGGTTTGTTCCGGAAAGGGGATACCGAACCAGCGGCACAGGGATTTTTTGTGCATGTTTATGTGGACAGCAAAACGCGTCGCCCCACTTCATTACCTGAAGACTTAAAACGCGCATTGGAAGCCATTCAGTTTTGAGGCTGGCCAATGGCCGCGTTAACGTATCTGGGGAGTATCATGGACGTTAAAGATAAAGTAGTTGTCGTCACCGGCGGTGCAAGCGGCATTGGAAAAGCCTTGTCTGAGTTATTCGTGGCTGAGGGTGCCAAATTTGTCGCGGTTGCTGACATGGACAGCGAAGGCGCGAAGGCAGTGGCAGCAAGCCTTGGGGACAAAGCCAAAGCCTATTCACTTGATGTAACCGACGAAGCGGCCACGAAGGCTATGGTTGATGACGTTGTTGGTATTGCCGGCGAGGTAGACCTCTATTTCTCCAACGCTGGAATTTTCTTCTCTGATGCACCAGACTGGAAAGCCACGTCGCAGTCGAATGAACAGTGGCAAAAGATTTGGGAGGTCAATGTACTTTCGCATATTCTGGCATTGCGCGCCGTGCTTCCAAGCATGCTTGAGCGAGAAGGCTGTGGCTTTGTGATTACTGCTTCGGCCGCTGGGTTGCTGAGCCAGATTGGCGATACTTCCTATTCCACAACCAAGCATGCGGCACTCGGTCTTGCGGAAAGCGTTGCGATCAGCCACGGTGATGATGGCCTTTACGTTGCTGCGCTGTGCCCACAGGCCGTGAAATCCAAGATGACGGCGGGGGGAGAAGACAGTTCAGCTGCCGGTGATGGTGTGCTGGAAGCAGACGAATTCGCCCGGCGCGTGCTCGCTCAAATGCGTGAAGGACGTTTTATGATCCGTACTCACCCTGAAGTGGAAGGGTACTTCAAGCACAAGGCTAATGACTATGATCGTTGGATCGGCGGCATGCGCAAATTCCGCCGCACCCAAATGGAAAAAACCGGTCGCCCGATTTAAGAGAGGACACAAAAATGGATTATACAAAACTCCTGGATTTCACCGGCAAAGTGGTGTTCGTAAGCGGCTCTTCTCGCGGTATTGGCGAAGCAGTTGTGCGCGGATTTGCGGCAAATGGCGCCAAAGTTATTGTCTCCAGCCGGGATCAGGCTGCTTGCGAAAAAGTTGCGGAAAGCATTCGTGCTGACGGCGGTGATGCGCAGGCGAAAGCCGCGCATGCGGGTCGTATGGAAGACGTGGAAGCAGTTTTTGACTGGATTAAGTCTGAATATGGCCGTCTGGATGTGCTGGTAAATTGTGGTGGCACGAACCCGTTTTATGGTTTGATCGGGGACACGCCTGAGGCAGCGTTCGACAAGACCATCGACGTAAATCTTAAAGGCCCGTTCTACCTGTCAGCAAAAGCTGTACAAATGATGAAAGAGCAGGGCGGGGGCGCGATTGTTAATGTGGTGTCAATCAATGGCATCACGCCAGGTCACCTGCAGGGTATCTACTCCATGACCAAATGCGCAATGATCAACATGACCAAAGCCTTTGCTAGAGAGTATGGTCACGATGGCATCCGTGTGAACGCGATTTGTCCTGGTCTTGTCGATACCAAAATGACGGCAGTGTTCACCGCCAACGAAGAAATGCTGAAGTCGCACACCGACAGTTTCCCGATCCCACGTGCGGGTGTTCCGGACGACATGGTTGGCGGCGTTCTTTATCTTGCGTCTGACGCAGCAGCGTTCACCACGGGTACCACGCTCGTGATGGATGGCGGGCACATCGCATAGGGGCCTGCAGTATGTCAGATGAACTGAACAAAACCGTTGACGTCCGTGAAGGCGAAGAACTGGATGCAAAACTCGTCGACGCGGCGATGAAAGAACATATTGATGGTCTTTCCGGAGACCCGGAAATTCGCCAGTTTGCTGGCGGTAATTCAAATCTCACTTATTCTATCCAGTATGATGATCGCAAGTTCGTGTTGCGGCGCCCACCTTTTGGCACACGGCCAAAATCTGGGCACAGCATGATTCGTGAGTTTCGCGTGATGAATGCGTTGAAGCCTGTCTTCGCCGCGGTTCCAGATACTTATTTTCATGTGTCCGACGAAGAAAGCGCTTTTGGTGCCGAATTTTATGTCATGGAACAAGTGCTTGGCCGCAAGCTTGAACGCGATATTCCGGAAGAGTGGGGCTTTGGCGAAGAAGAAGGCAGGAAACTCTGCCTCTCATTCTTCGACAAGTTGATTGACCTTCATAAAGTGGATTTCAAAGCCATCGGTTTAGGTGATTTTGGCAAGCCGGAAGGATATGTGGAGCGTCAGGTTCTTGGCTGGAATCGCCGCTATGAAAAAGCCATGACTGATGACGTCGAGAGCTTCGAAGATGTACGTACGTGGCTCGAGAAAAATATGCCGGACGGCGAGGTGGGGCATTCCATCCTGCACGGCGATTTCCGTCTGGATAATGTGATCCTGGACGAAAAGAATCCTTTTGAAATTATTGCGGTGCTTGATTGGGAAATCAGTGCGCTAGGTGACCCATTGATGGACCTTGGCAATACACTAGCTTACTGGAGCCAGCCGAGCGACTCTGAGCAAGTTAAGATGATGCGCATGCAGCCGTGTTTAGCGCCGGGCATGCTAACGCGTGAGGAAATATGCGACCTGTATGCAGAAAAAACAGGGTATGACCTGTCATATTTCCCCTACTATCACGTTTACGGTGTTTTCCGCCTCGCAGTCATTCTTCAGCAAATTTACTATCGCTACTATCATGGGCAGAGCAAAAATCCTGCTTTTGCCTCGTTTGCCGGGCGAACCAATCTGTTAGGTAACTATGCCCGGGAACTTATTGAAAAGTCGAATATCGGTTAGTTTGCAGAAGTTTAGTTCAAATTGAACCAGTCTATTAGGAGCCAGTTAACGACCTTGTTATAGGCTGTTGATTGGCTTCGCTTTAAGTTAAAGCGTATAGAACATTCGTGGTATCCGCTCGGGGAAAGGGGCGCAATATCCACACTGACGGGGTCACCCTGTAACCAGTGAGGGAGTGCAGTCTTATGAGCGAACGTTTGGCTTTTTCAATGGCCATGGACCTTTTGTTCAATGGACAAAACGTTGACTATTCGGAACGTCCTCTAAGCCTTGACGTTATTGACACAATGGCAATGTTTTCAGACTTGCCAGAGCGTGCCCACGTTGGCGTGGTAGGCCCAGGCGGTGGTCGGTTGGTGAAAACACTGGCTAGCCGTGGCTACATTGTTGACGCTTACGAGGGTCGCAAGGAATGCCAGGACCACCTCGAGGTGATGTTCGCTAAAAATAGTGCTGTCCGCCTGTATCCAGTCAAACACTTAAACGACCCCATTATGCGGGGAAAAATGAGGTTTCATGCGCTTTTTTGCATGGATGATCTGCGCGCTTTTCGAGAAAATCAGGAATGGACAGAGAACGTACAGCGTATGATACGCCCGGGCGGGTATTTTGTTTATTCGCAAATTTCCAACAAGCTGCCCAGCAAACAAAACACGCTTTCCAAGTATTTTAATTTGTCAGGTAACTATGACGTAAGCGAGCGCACGGCTCAGCAAATTCGTAACAGCTATCTGGCACTAGACGATTGGGACCCGGATCTGCGCCAAAAGAAAATGGCATTGGAAACGCTTGGTATTGTCCAGGCCGGTTCAGGGTTAAGACGAAACATCATGAGCGGCGTAGAAGTCCGATACGTTGTGTGGCGCCGGAAACAAACTGCCAAACAGGTAGAGAACGAATCGGTCCCAATTAAGGTTCGTGTGCCCGCTTAGGCTTCGTCTTTTTTCATGCGGAGAAGGCTCTCTTGCGCGGTAGAGGCGATAAGCCGACCGTCGCGGCAATAGAGAGCACCACGGGCAAGGCCTCGGCCTTTGCCTGACCAATACCCTTCAGTTTTATAGAATATCCATTCATTCACACTGAAACTATCACGGTGGAACCACATGGCATGATCGAGGCTGGCGACAGTCTTTAGTCGTGGGTCACGCGGAATCATTGCATGGGGTCGCAGGTTGGAAGAAAGAAAGGCAAAATCTGAAATGTAAGCCAACAACCTGCGGTGCAGAGCTTGATCCCCTTCAATAGGTTCTTTCAATTTAAGCCAATAGCCCGTCACCGGGTCTTTGGGCTTTATGTCTTCCAAGTCCATGCGGTCGATGGCACGCGTTTGAAACGGCATGTAAGCGCGTTTCTTGCCACCGCCTGCATTGAAGGCCTTTAGAATTTTTTCATAGTATGCTTCGTCATCGTCAAGCTCTTCTGGTTGGGGCACATCGGGCATGTCGATTTGATGCGATACACCTTCCTCTCCAACATGGAACGACGCCGCCAGTGTGAATATGGCCTCACCGTTTTGGATAGCGACGACGCGGCGGGTGACAAAACTGCGTCCGTCCCGGATCGGGTCAACATCATAAATGATCGGTCGGTCTGCAATGCCTGGGCGTAGAAAATAACCGTGCAGCGAATGGAGCTTGTATGTCGGATCGACTGTCTTTTCAGCGGCTTCCATTGCTTGTGCAACTACGTGGCCGCCAAACACATGTTTATTGGGCCAGTCGTTTGGCTGACCCTGGAAGAGCAAACGGTCAAGCTGCTCGACTGCAAGGCGGTCGAGCACTTCTGCAACTGTAGACATTCAGTGTAACCCTTTGAATGTATTAATCTCTGTAGCTCGGATCCATGCGGTCAAGCTTGCGTAAAATCGCTGGCCATACGAAGTTGTCTGCGCCACCAGCGCCTGCCACGACACGCAGATCGCGAAGCGCATTGTCGATAGACTCTTGGCTGGGTTCGTGGATCGGCATGCCCGTTGTCCGTGTAAGAACCTGGATCTTGCATGCCTTCTCAAGGAAAAACATGGCTTCAAAAGCCTGCGCTACGGTTGGCCCAACGGTCAGGGTGCCGTGGTTGCGAAGAATAAGTGCGCTTTTGTCCCCCATGTCTGCAACAAGACGCCCTTTTTCACCATCATTGACTGCAAACCCTTCATAATCATGATAGGCGACCTGAGCCCATGCAGGAATTGAGCTTTGCGCCAAAAGCTCGAGGCCATCTTTCAGGTTCGAAACAGCGATTCCGTAATCAGTATGCAGGTGAAGCACGCAGCCAGCATCCTCGCGGGCTTCATGAATGGCACTGTGGATCACAAACCCTGCGGCGTTTGGAATATAAGGCGTTTCCATCAGGGCATTGCCTTTAAGGTCCACTTTAATCAGGCTTGAAGCTGTCATTTCTTCAAACATCAACCCCAGTGGGTTGATCAAGAAATGGTGGTCCGTGTTTGGAATGCGCGCAGAGATATGAGTGTAAATCAGATCATCCCAGCCGTAGTGTGCACACATGCGGTAAGCGGCTGCCAAATTAACACGGGCTTCCCATTCTTCTTCGGAAACCTGGTCTTTCACTGACGGAATGTCCAGAACGCCGGGTTTACTCATGGCAGATACCTCCTTCAATCGTGCTCGATAGATGATTTTCCCTGATCGGTAACCTAGTTCGAAACGTTGGTGGGGCCAAGGTCCGATCTAAAAAACTGGTCTAACGTTTTCCTTTTGGTCGCCGGAAGAAATAGCTACGCACAGGCGCGCGCACCACACCCGCAACCGATTGAACCGCGAGTGGGGCATGGTCTTCCGCGTCTTTGATCCATTTATCGGAACGGAATCGACCGATCAAAAGAGCCGATTTAACGGCATAATCGGCGATGATAACAGCATACATGGCCTCAACTGGACCATCGAGAGCCAGCACGAGAAAACCGAAACTAAATCGGCCAATAATGATGCCTGCAAAGGTGACCACCAGTGGAAACCTTGTTTCACCGCCACCTCTAAGCGCGCTGCCAATGGCAAATTCAATTGCCATCAAGGGCTGAATGATTGCCAGAATTATTATGAAATATTCGGTATGCGCGCGAACTTCCGGGTCGATAGAAAGCATGGCCGCTAATTCTTGGCGAAACACAAATGATGCCAGTGCCATCAATGACATCATGCCTATCGCCATTTTCATGGCCAGCCAACCATTTGCTCGCGCTGCTTCTGGATCTTGTGCTCCAAGGTTTTGGCCGGACAGTGTTGCGCTTGCCGCCCCAAACCCCATGCCAACTACAATGCAAATGCTAAGAATTGTGATGCCAATTCCATAGGCGGCAAATGCTGCGGTGCCGTATCCCGCAACCAAAATCATGAATAATACAAAACTCGTTTGAATGATTACCTGTTCCAGGGCTGCGGGCGTTCCAATACGCGCAAGCTGTTTCAGGCGGTTTGTGTCAAAAATTGCGTGGGTTGTCGGGAAGAGTGGATACGCACGCGCCAGCCAGCGAATTGCAAACCAGGCAACAACAAAAAGTTGTCCAAACGCTGTCCCCCAGGGAATTCCTCGAATACCCATCTCAGGTAGTCCAAAACTACCGTGGACCAGAACATAAGAACCGATGGTACCGAATATGGTCGCAAAAGCGCTAAAACGCAGCGGCCTGACCACATCGCCAATGGCACGAAATGCTGTGGCAATGGTTAGCGCAAGAGAGAAAACCACATTCAATATTGCGGTGGGGCGCACATAGTCCACAGCCAATTGGCTCGAAACTGGGTCCAAATTAAACAACCCGACAATCCAACCTGCCAAAACATAAGTAATCGCACCCAGGAACATGGAAATTAAGACAGCAAGTGTCAGGGAACTTGTTGTTGCTTCCGATGCTTCTTGCGGGTCCTCCGCACCCCAGGCGCGGGCAACAACTGCGGTGGTTGCAACTGAAAGTGCCATAGAGGCAGCCATCAACAGGAAATGAACCCGACCGCCTGTAACAACGGCGGCACTCGCTTCGGGTCCAAAGGGTGCAACTATCCATAAATGCGCGAATGAAATCGACACCATCAGTATGTTGCTGGCAATATTGGGACCCGCCAGTTTCCAAACCGTACGATAGGATAACCTGTCCATATAATTAAGTGCCCTGCGCTTGCCTAAGTGACCGAATGGGGTAAAGCACAAAATCCCGAAGCCTGTGCTGATTTGACCCGCAAAAATTTAATTATGCCTAATGAGCTTGACTTAGGGCGTCTATGACCGATGTCACTGTGGAAACAAAACAAAATTCCGTATGGCAGCCATTCGACTTGGACTTGGCTGCAGCGAGTGGGAGAGAGTAATGACGGATTTGGAAGCTTTCCGCAGTGAAACCCGAGCCTGGCTGGAAGAAAATTGCCCAGCATCAATGCGCACGCCAATTCGCGGCGATAAAGAGATGTGCTGGGGTGGTCGCAATTTTGAGTTTATCTCCGAAGATCAGAAAGTTTGGATGGAACGCATGGCCGAGCGGGGCTGGACCGTGCCAACCTGGCCAAAAGAATATGGCGGCGGGGGCCTCGATAAAGAAGAAGCGAAAATCCTGGCGGCAGAAATGCGCCGGATCAAAGCGCGTTCTCCGCTTACGTCTTTTGGTATCTGGATGCTTGGCCCAGCGTTGCTAAAGTTCGGCACACACGAGCAAAAGCTTGAGCACCTTCCAAAAATCGCTCGCGGTGAGATTCGCTGGTGTCAGGGCTATTCGGAGCCAAACGCGGGTTCTGACCTTGCGTCCCTGGCGACAAAAGCGGAAGACAAAGGCGATCACTGGATCGTAAACGGCCAAAAGGTCTGGACTTCCTATGCCGATCAGGCCGACTGGATTTTTTGCCTTGTTCGCACCGATAATTCAGGCACCAAGCACCATGGTATTAGCTTCGTACTGTTTGATATGGAAAGCGAAGGCGTTTCTACAAAGCCAATCAAGCTTATCTCAGGCTATTCGCCCTTCTGCGAAACTTTCTTTGACGACGTAAAAGTCTTTAAATCCAACCTTGTTGGCGAAGAAAACGCCGGGTGGTCTATTGCCAAGTATCTTTTGACACATGAGCGCACCGGTATCTCTGATATGGGCATGCCAACGCCGCTTAACATGCTTGCAAAAGACAAGCTGGGCACTGGTGATGATGGCAAGCTGGCTGAATCAATGTTGCGGCACCAAATCGCGGATCATGAGATTGATGCCGCAGCGTTTGTGTTCACGCTGGAGCGCGCGAAGGACGAAGCTAAAGCGGGCGGCGACATGGGCGCTTTTTCATCCATGCTCAAATACTATGGCACCGAAATTAACAAACAGCGCCATGAGCTAATTGTGAAGACCAATGGATCTGATGGTCTTGAGTGGGAAGGCCAGTATTCAAACGATGGCGACATTGCGCGCAGCTGGTTACGCACCAAAGCGAACTCTATTGAGGGCGGAACGTCCGAAATTCAGCTCAACATCGTCTCCAAACGTATTCTTGATCTGCCAGCCTAGGAGTTTCGAGTCATGGCATTAGTATTGAATGAAGAACAACAACTCCTGAAAGAATCGGCAGACGGTTTTTTCGCTGAAAAAGCACCGATTAGCCAACTGCGTGAACTGCGTGACAGTCGCAGTGAAGCTGGTTTTTCAGCCGAGCTTTGGTCAGAAATGGCAGAGATGGGCTTCGCAGGCCTTCTTGTTGATGAAGAGAATGGCGGTACAGACTTCGGTGTTATGGGCGCGGGCATCGTTGCAGAAGCAATGGGCAAAACGCTCTCCGCTTCTCCTTACCTCGCCAGTGCCGTCGTGAGCGCAGCAGTCTTAAAGGGCGCCGCTTCTGACGCTCAGAAAGCGGAGCTTTTGCCAGCCATTGCCGCCGGTGAGAAAATCGTAACGCTTGCAATCGACGAAAGCGCGCATCACCGCCCAGAAAACACAGTCCTTAAAGCAACTGCGGATGGCGATGGTTATGTGCTGTCTGGCATGAAGACATTTGTATGCGATGGCCATGTGGCTGATGCGTTCCTTGTTGTGGCACGAACATCAGGTGAAAAGGGCGACACATCGGGTTTGAGCCTGTTCCTGGTTGAAAAAGGCGGGGCAGGCCTGATTGTTGATCGCACTATCATGGCAGATAGCCGAAACTGGGCAAAAATCACATTTGAAGGTGTGCGTGTAAGCGGTGATGCGCTTGTTGGACCGCTCGACGGCGCGTATGACGCGATCGAACCTGCGCTGGACCAGGCGCGCATCATTGTTGCCGCAGAACTTCTTGGTATCGCGCAGGAGTGTCTTGATCGCACCGTTGAATATCTACGTGAACGCAAGCAGTTTGGTGTGGTGATTGGCACTTTCCAAGGTCTGCAGCACCGTGCAGCGCACTTGTTCAGCGAAATCGAAGTGACGCGGTCAGCTGTCTTGAAGGCGATGCAAATGGCGGATGCTGGCGGCGATGTGCGCTGGTTCGCGAGTCTTGCCAAGGCAAAAGCCTGTAAAACAGCTGAGTTGGCTACCAATGAAGCCATTCAAATGCATGGTGGCATAGGCATGACCGACGAGTTTGATATTGGCTTCTTTATCAAGCGCGCCCGCATCCTGCAGTCGCTGTTTGGCGATTTTAATTACCACGCGGATCGTTTCGCCAGCTGCTCAAGCTACTGATACGCCGCCATCATACACTGTTTGGGGAGAGACAATGTTTGATAGTTTGGAACTGCCGAAGGTGGACCCAAGTACACCCGTTGACCAAGTGATTGGTATGCTGACCGGGGACGGGATGCCGTTTGCGACCAAAACCGAAGATGTGAAGGGCGTCGAGCAGACCGTGTTCGCAAATCAGCCGACAACACTCAAAGACGTGTTCATGCTGTTCCTTGCCCACGCGGACAAGGAATATATGGTCTATCAAGGGGAGCGCATCACGTTTGCGGAAACTCTGGCAAAAGCAAGCCAGCTTTCGCAGGCCCTTGTCGACGATTTTGGTGTCAAAAAGGGCGATCGTGTTGCGCTGGCAATGCGGAACTACCCTGAATGGCCAATTGCTTACATGGCGATTGCAGCCTCTGGAGGCGTAGCCGTTCTGATGAACGCCTGGTGGAAAGAGGAAGAGCTTTCCTGGGCGCTCAAAAACTGTGAAGCCAAAGTCGCGATTACCGATGCACCCCGCGGCGCTTGCATGCTGCCTGTTGCAGATGAACTCGACCTGAAGGTAATCGTCGCTCGGGACAAATTTGAGCCGCACGACCGGTGCACATCTATGGACGATGCCATCGAAGGTAAGCAGCCAATGGTTTGGCCAACGGTAGAGATGGACACCGATGACTTTGTCATGATGCTCTACACTTCGGGGTCTACAGGTTTTCCGAAAGGCGCCCCCTCAACGCACCGCGCGGTTATTAGCGTTTTGTTCAACTGGGTGGTCATTGCACTTAGCCTCAAAATGTTGGGACGCATCCCGGATGATGAGGACTTTCAGCCAGTTATGCTTGTTGCTGTTCCGTTTTTCCATGTCACTGGCCTGTTACCAGTAATGATGGTGTCCGCAGTTGTGGGCAGAAAGCTTGTGATCATGCACAAGTGGGACGTTGAAGAGGCGTGTCGCTTGGTCGAGACAGAAGGCGTGACCACTTTTACTGGTGTGCCGACCATGAGCTACGAAATGGCGCAGTTCGCCAAATCTGGCAAGTACGACATGTCTTCGCTCACCGACATGGGCGGTGGCGGTGCTGCGCGCCCGGCGGAACATGTGCGCTTAATCAAAGAGGTTATGCCACAGGCAAACCCTGGCATTGGTTACGGGTTAACCGAAACGAATGCGATGGCTGCTCTATTGAACGGCGATGAATATGTCGAGCGTCCCTCTAGTGTGGGCAAGCCGACACCGCCGCTGATGCAGGTGAAAATTGTCGACAGTGCAGGCAATGAGGTGCCGCAGGGTGAACGCGGCGAGATTTGCATGAAGTCGGTAATGAATATTACCCATTATTGGAATAACCCAGAAGCGACAGAGCGCGCCTTCAGGGGCGGTTGGTTCCACTCCGGTGACGTGGGCTATTTTGATGAAGAAGGTTACCTTTTCATCGTTGACAGGCTCAAAGATATCATCATCCGTGGTGGCGAAAACATCAGTTCACTAGAGGTCGAGGCAGTGCTTCACGGTATCGACGGCGTCGATGATGTGATGGTCTTTGCTTTGCCATGCAAACTGCTTGGCGAAATTGTTGGCGCCGTAGTCGTCAGAACTGACACCGCGCTCACAGAAGAAGCGATTATCGCCGAAACTGGCAAGCATCTCGCAAAATATAAATTGCCCACTCAAATGTGGATCATTGACGAACCCCTGCCGCTAATTGCGTCTGGCAAGATCGACCGCAAGGCGATCAAGGCGCACTATCAAGAAGTTTATAAGTCTGAATTAGAGAGGAATGCATAATGGATTTGGGAATGAGCAAACGCGGCGAAGAGCTGCGCACTAGAGTTCGCAAATTTATCGATGAAATGGTTGTCCCGCTTGAGGACGAATATCATGCGGAAATTGGTAAAGCTGCGGGCGGCGACCGTTTTCAGTTTACGCCGCGCATGACAGAAATACTGGAAAGCCTGAAGAGTGCCGCGAAAAAAGAGGGCCTTTGGAACTTTTGGCTGACCGATAGTGATCGTGGATATGGCCTTTCCACTGTTGAATATGCTTTTTTGGCAGAAGAAATGGGCCGCTCACATCTTGCTGCGGAAAGCTTCAATTGCTCTGCGCCGGACACCGGCAATATGGAAGTGATCGAACGTTATGGCTCTGACGAGCACAAGAAAAAGTGGCTTGAGCCACTCTTGGAAGGTAAAATTCGTTCTGCATACCTGATGACTGAGCCCGATGTTGCCTCGTCTGACGCCACAAACCTGGAAATGAGCGCTGTTCTTGACGGTGACGAATATGTTCTGAACGGCGAGAAATACTGGGCATCTGGTGCCGGTGATCCGCGCTGTTCACTCTATGTAACCATGGTCAAAACCGGTGATGAAGACACGCCGCGCAAAGCCCGCCACAGCATGATCTTTGTTGACCCTGACACCGATGGCATTGAGATTCTGCGTCCGATGATGGTGTTTGGCCATGATGATGCGCCGCACGGTCATATGCATATTCGCTTCACAAACGTTCGCGTACCAAAAGAAAACCTGATTTTGGGTGAAGGTCGCGGTTTTGAGGTCTCCCAAGGCCGCTTGGGGCCAGGCCGTATTCACCACTGCATGCGCTCAATTGGCGCGGCTGAGCGCGCACTGGAGCTTCTTTGTAAGCGTGCAACCACGCGCGAGGCGTTTGGCCGACCACTGGCGAAACTAGGTGCCAACTATGACATCATCGCAGAGTGTCGCATCAACATTGAGATGACACGCCTATTGTGCCTGAAGGCTGCTTACATGATGGATACCATCGGTACGCAAGCCGCTCAGCCTTACATTTCACAAATCAAGGTGCAGGCACCACGCATGGCGCTCGAAGTGATTGATGAGGCTATGCAAATGCACGGCGGTCGCGGTATCAGCCAAGACTTCCCACTTGCCAGCATGTGGCATGGTCAGCGAACACTACGTTTCGCCGATGGCCCAGATGCGGTGCATCGCATGGTGATTGCGCGCACTGAGCTCAAAAAATACCGTTCAAACAGCGTCTAGCGAGCGTTGAATGGCATTCGATCTCGACAATCTGTTCAGCGTTGAAGGCAAGATTGCCCTTGTTACTGGTGGCGGTTCCGGCATCGGCACAATGGCAACCGAGGCTTTGGTGCGGGCAGGGTGTAAGGTATATATCGCCTCGCGGCGGCTGGAAAGCTGTGAGGCGGTTGCCGAAGAGTGCAACGCAATGGGCCCAGGCTCCGTAACTGCGTTGCAAGCCGACCTTAGTACTGAAGAGGGTACTAAAGCCCTGGCGCAGGATTTGGCCTCTCGTGAAGACCATCTGGATATTCTGGTTAACAATTCTGGAATGACGTGGGGGGCACCTTTTGACGAATTCCCTCGGTCCAAATGGGATGAGGTGATGGCGCTTAATGTGTCTGCTGTTGCTGACCTAACCAAAAACCTGATGCCGCTTTTGCGAAAAGGCGGCAAGGCGGAGGATCCGTCCAGAGTAGTAAATCTGGGTTCGGTGGTTGGTACCCGGCCGGCGTCGAACCAGGCGTACAGTTACGGTGCCAGTAAAGCAGCTATCCATCATCTGACGCGTATGCTGGCCAATGAATTTGGTTCAATGCATGTCACAGTAAATGCTATTGCGCCAGGTCCGTTTCCAAGCCGTATGATGGCCCACGTTATTCGAGACGATGCACGCAAAAAGGCAATGGAAGCTCGGGTGCCGCTGCACCGGGTTGGAGAACCAGAGGACATTGCAGGTGTTTTGCTGATGTTGTGCTCGCGCGCTGGGAGTTACATAACGGGTGGGATTATTCCTCTCGATGGTGGTTTGTCGGCGATGCCGTAAATTTCCAAACGAATCACTACGAATCAGTGATTCTTTTTTTTGATAAGCGATTCGGAACAATGCTTTAGCGCAACTTCTTGAATCAAAACCTTATTTGGGTTCACAAGACCCAAAAACTGAAAAAGACGGAGGCTGACATGGCTGAAACTGTAAAAAAAGAAGACTTGGGCAACTACATCGGTAAGGAAACCGGCGTTTCAGATTGGTTTAAAGTGGATCAGGAACGTGTGAACCAGTTTGCTGATGTGACGCTTGATCACCAGTTCATTCATATCGACCCTGAAGCAGCCGCGAAAACGCCTTTTGGCACCACAATCGCGCACGGTTTTTTGACGCTGTCATTGATCCCGCACCTTGCGAGCGACGCGACGCTCAATGTTGAGGGCACTGTCATGGGCATCAACTATGGTAGTGACAAAGTTCGCTTTTTGGCACCAGTAAAAGTGGGCAGTGAAATTCGCGCTCGCTCCAAATTGTTGAGCGTTTCAGAAAAGCCAGGCAACCGACTGCTTCTTAAAAGTGAAGTAACAATGGAGATCAAGGACGAGACAACGCCGGCCCTGATCGCCGAAACCCTGACCATGATTGTGGTTGGCGGATAGTTTTTTAACCCAAAGAATTTTTAGTTCGGAGAGTTTTTATGAGTATTTCTTTCGACGGCAAAGTTGCCATTGTCACCGGGGCCGGTGGCGGTCTTGGGCGCAGTCACGCGCTCGCACTTGCATCCCGCGGTGCCAAAGTTGTTGTGAATGACCTTGGCGGTGACGTGCACGGCGAAGGCGGTTCGTCGACAGCTGCGCAAGCTGTAGTTCAGGAGATTGTGGACGCGGGTGGCGAGGCAATCGCGCACGGGGCAAACGTCTGTGATGAAGCGCAGGTTGCTGACATGGTGAAAACAACCATGGAAAAGTGGGGCCGGATTGACATCCTCATCAATAATGCGGGTGTTCTTCGTGACAAGACTTTCACGAAAATGGACCTCTCTGACTTCAAATTTGTCATGGATGTTCACGTAATGGGCACTGTCACTTGCACTAAAGCAGTTTGGGACATCATGCGCGAGCAAGCCTATGGCCGCATTGTGATGACCACGTCATCCTCCGGACTTTACGGCAACTTTGGCCAGAGCAACTATGGCGCTGCTAAAATGGCTGTGGTGGGCTTTATGAACACTCTGTGCCTCGAAGGCGCGAAGTACAACATCAACGTCAACTGCCTTGCACCGATGGCGGCAACTCGAATGACCGAAGGGCTTCTGCCACAGGCGGCGCTTGATCTTTCAACACCTGAATCAGTGACAGCTGGTTTGCTGACACTCTGTGATGACGACGCGCCAAATCGCACAATCCTGGCCGCAGGCGCGGGTGGTTATGCCAAAGCAGTCGTGTATGAGACAGAGGGTATTTACCTGAAGCCTGATGAGCAAACACCAGAGAATGTCCGGGCGGCATTTGACGATCTTTCTAACGCTGAAGGCCAGCAAGAGCTGGTGCAGGGCGGACAACAATCCATGAAATTCATCGGCAAGGCCGCTGCGGCCCTTGGCGTCAAAGTAGGATAGGAGTTTATCATGCGTGAAGCAGTCATTGTATCTACTGCAAGAACCCCAATTGGCCGAGCGTATCGCGGGTCTTTGAATGCGACCTTGGGCCCGACCCTTGGTGCTCACTCAATTTCTGCCGCGGTCGAGCGCGCAGGCATCGAAGGCGCTGAAGTTGATGACGTGATCATGGGCTGTGCGCTTACACAGGGCACAACGGGCGCAAACATCGGTCGTTTGGCGGCTCTGCGTGCAGGTCTGCCAACAAGCGTGTCCGGCATGACAATCGATCGTCAGTGTTCGTCGGGCATGATGGCGATCGCAACTGCTGCAAAGCAAATCATCTCGGACGGTATGGACATCGCAGTTGGTGCCGGTATCGACAGCATCTCCGTTGTTCAAAATGAAAACATGAACCGCTTCCAGGCTGTTGATAAGAGCTTGGTTGCGATGCATGAGCACACATACATGCCGATGCTGCAAACGGCAGAGGTGGTGTCCGAGCGTTACGGCATTGGCCGGGAGGAGCAGGATGCATACGGTCTGCAATCGCAGCAACGCACAGCAGCAGCGCAGCAAGCTGGCAAGTTCGACGACGAGATCGTTCCGATCACCACGAGTATGGCGGTGGTGAACAAAGAAACCAAAGAAATGACTTTCCATGAAGTCACGCTTGAAAAAGACGAAGGCAACCGTCCTGAAACAACAGCTGAAGGCCTTGCGGGGCTGAAAACTGTGATTGAAGGTGGCACCATTACGGCAGGCAATGCCAGCCAACTTTCAGATGGATCTTCAGCGTCTGTGTTGATGGAAGCTAAAGTTGCAGAGCGCAAGGGCCTTCAGCCGCTTGGTATTTACCGCGGCATGGCTGTCGCCGGTCTTGACCCGGACGAAATGGGTATTGGCCCCATTTATGCCATTCCTAAGCTTTTGGAGAAAAACGGCCTTAAAATGGATGACATCGGCCTTTGGGAGCTGAATGAGGCGTTTGCTGTTCAAGTGGTCTATTGCCGTGACAAGCTCGGAATTCCAAACGAGCTATTGAACGTTAACGGTGGTGCTATCTCTATCGGTCACCCATACGGCATGTCTGGTGCACGTATGGTGGGTCACGCGCTTATCGAAGGCAAACGCCGTGGCGCTAAGTATGTAGTTTGCACCATGTGTGTAGGCGGCGGTATGGGCGCAGCTGGCCTATTTGAAGTAGCCTAAGGCTCAAGAGAGGAAACGCGATGAAAGCCGTTCTTTGTAAAGAGCTTGGACCAGCTGATAAACTGGTTGTTGAAGAGACCGCCGACCCTGAGGTGGCGCCCGGTCATGTGCTTGTGGATGTGAAGGCTGCTGGCCTGAACTTCCCGGACACATTGATCATTGAAGGCAAGTATCAGTTTAAGCCGGACCTACCTTTCACGCCGGGCGGTGAAGGTGCTGGTGTGATTGCTGCCGTGGGTGAGGGTGTTTCGCACTTGAACGTCGGCGACAAGATCATCTTCATGTGCCAGACGGGTGCGTTTGCTGAAAAGGTGGTGGTTCCGGCCATCACCGCTATTCCGATGCCAGATGGCCTCTCGTTTGAAATGGCGGCAGGCATCACGCTTACATACGGTACCAGCTATCATGCACTGAAGCAGCGCGCGCAGCTTCAGGAAGGGGAAACCGTTCTGGTGCTGGGTGCCGCGGGCGGCGTTGGCATTGCCACAGTAGAGCTGGCCAAAGCCATGGGTGCAAAAGTGATTGCAGCCGCGAGCACTGACGAAAAACTTGAGTTCTGCAAAGCGTCCGGCGCCGATGAGCTGATCAATTATTCATCAGAAGACATGAAAGCTCGGCTCAAGGAAATCACAGGTGGTAAGGGCGTAGATGTGATTTACGACCCCGTGGGCGGCGATTATACGGAAACCGCCTTCCGCAATATGGCTCCCAATGGTCGGCATCTGGTGATTGGTTTTGCAGCAGGTGACATTCCAAAAGTGCCGATCAACTTGTGTTTGCTAAAGCAGGCATCTTTGGTTGGGGTGTTTTGGGGTGCCTGGGCCAGCAAGAACCCGTCTGAGCAAATACAGAATATGAAAGAGATTCTGGGCATGGTGGCGTCTGGTCAGGTACGTGCGAGCGTAAAC
Source organism: Kordiimonas sp. (assembly GCA_963921265.3). Taxonomy (GTDB): domain Bacteria; phylum Pseudomonadota; class Alphaproteobacteria; order Sphingomonadales; family Kordiimonadaceae; genus Kordiimonas. The sequence continues at coordinate 611,827 of OZ001196.2, read as the reverse complement.
GACGTATTTCCGCTCGATGATGTTGAGGCTGCCTACGCATGCCTGACGGAACGCCGTGCCAAAGGGAAAGTGATCCTGACGACATAAGCGGATGTGGATCAAACGATAGGAAGTGGTCCCACGGGGCCGCTTTTTTAGTTTCTGGACTGATCAGTCTTGATTACGTCACATTCTGCAATATTCTCCCTTATTCAGGGAGTTGAGTAGCATGAGCGCTTTACAGCTGATCGCTGGCAAGACGGCAAAAAAACGTATCAAGGAACACGGGCTTTCCCCGAGCCTTCTGCGCATGATTGTGGGCGCATCTGGTGGCCCCAAGTGGCTGGTGCTCAAGGGACTGGACCGCTTTTTGTGCCATGAATTCCTGCCAAAAGCTGAACAAAATATCGATCTGGTCGGGTCCTCCATCGGAGCGTGGCGGATGAGCGTGTATGCTCACCCCGAACCGGGACGTATATTCGACCAGTTTCTGGAAGGGTATTTCAGTTTCCGGACAGAGCACGCAAAGACCAGAGAAGAGCTCACAAAAGTTTCTTACCAGATTCTTCATCGACTTTTTACCAAGCAGGAAACCTCACGCTTGCTTGGCAGTGCCAATCGTAATCTCAACATTGTGGCAGTGCGCGGTAAAGGCATTGCTGGTAGCCGACAAGCCTGGATTGAGGCACTGGGGATTTTGGTTTCCGCATTTGCCAACGCCATAGACCGGAAGCATCTCAAATCCCACTTTGAGCGCGCCATTTTTCATTCCCGGGGTGTAGCAAACCCGCAAGCATGGCAGGGGTTCGACATTCTGGAAGCGCAGCTGACTTCGCGATCACTTGCGGATGCTTTGATGGCCAGTGGTTCAATTCCGTTCTTGTCGGCGCCTGTTGTTGATATCGAAGGGGCTGAAAAAGGCGTTTACCGGGATGGTGGTGTCATCGATTATCATTTTGATGTCCCCTGGCAGTATCCTGATGGCATCATCCTCTATCCTCATTTCTACGGCCATATTGTTCCAGGCTGGTTTGATAAGTCGAAGCCTGCGCGCCATGCCGCCGGGCCGGTTTGGGACCAAATGCTGATGCTGGCACCAACGGACGAATTCGTCCAAACATTGCCGGGTGGCAAAATCACAGATCGCAAAGATTTCACGCAAATGTCGGATGACGAACGCCTCGCATGTTGGAACACTGTCATCAGCAAGAGTGAACAATTAGCGGAAGAATTTGCGGAATTGCTGGACGACCACGGTAAATTAATCGACAGTCTACAATCTGCGCCGGGTGACTAACCATATCGGGGCATTTGTGCATTTGAAGGAGATATAATGGCGGCACCTCATACTAGTAACATCCCGTTCACTGCGGATGATCTCCTTTCCAATCACCTTGGGGACTTTGTTGACGAGTGTGTGAATTTGCACGGTAACAAGAAGGCCGTCAGTTGCGTATTGCCGACCGGTCATACCCAAACAATGACATTCAATGAATTGGGTCGCTACGCGGACGCTGTTGCTTCATACCTTCGGGAAGAAATTGGACTGGTGCCGGGCGATGTTGTTGCACTTCAATCACCAAACGCCTTGGCCTATCTGGTGGTGGCTTGTGGTGTTTTTAAAGCGGGCCTAACCATTACCAACGTCAATCCACTCTACACGGTTGACGAGACAAATCATCAACTCAAGGATAGTGGCGCCAAAGTTTGGTTTGTGATCGACGTATTTGGTGACCGTGTTGCCAACTCGGTTGCTGGAACGGGCGTAGAGCGGGTCTATAAATTGTCACTGCTTGATTTTTATCCTGCCGCGCAGCGCATGCTGCTTGGGGCGGCAATGAAATACGTTAAAAAAGCAATTCCTCCCTTTGAAGGTGAGCTTGCAGGCTCCATGCGTTCTGTCATTGCTACCGGGCTTAAACACTTGAAACGGGTAGGAAATACTGCGAGATACCGCGAAGGTCAGTCCATCAATGATGTTGCCGTGTATCAGTATACAGGGGGAACAACAGGGCGCAGTAAAGGCGCTGAATTGACCCACTATAATGTGGTGGCGAACCTGTCGCAGGGTGATATTAGGGAAGAAAAGTTGGAGCAGTTAGACAGTGACACCATGTTGCTGATCCTGCCGCTCTATCATGTGTATGCGTTGGCAGTCGGTGCCCTATCCAGTCTTAGGAATGGTGTGCATGTCGTTTTGATGCCTGTTCCTCGTCCTCTTGAAAACCTGCGGCACGCGTTCCAGAATTTCGATATCAGTATCTTGCCTGGCATTAACACGTTGTATATCGGGCTTATGCAGGAAACCTGGTTTCTGGAAAATCCGCCTCAGTCGCTTCGGGCATGCTATTCGGGTGCTGCGCCACTGCAACCCGCAACTGCCGAAGCTTGGGAGAAGCTGACGGGGCAACAAATTTACGAAGGCTACGGCATGACAGAATGCACCTGCGCGGTGACTACCATGCCTTTCAACAAACCTCCAAAGCGCGGTACTTGTGGCACGCCGCTACCCGGCACCGAGCTCAGGATTGTGGACAGTGAAGGGAATGACCTTCCAGTGGGAGAATCTGGCGAATTGTGGGTGAAGGGCCCGCAGGTCATGAAAGGATATCTCAATAACCCGGGCGCCACCTCTGAGACAATTGTCGATGGTTGGCTCAAAACTGGCGACGTGGGTAAAATCGATGAAGAAGGTTATCTGACTATCGTCGACCGGATAAAAGACATGATAATAGTGTCGGGCTTCAATGTGTTTCCTGTTGATATTGAAGATGTTCTGACGCAACACCCGGATATCTCTGAAGCAGCTGTTGTGGGAGCCCAAGATCCGTCAACGGGTGAACGGGTTGTGGCTTACGTGGTTGGCAATAGAGAAAAACTGACCGAACAAGATGTGATCAACCACTGCCGGGATCATCTAACCAGCTACAAAGTGCCCAAAACAGTTTGTTTCCTCGATGAGTTGCCAAAATCGCCAGTGGGCAAAGTGTTGCGACGTGAACTCAGAGACACTGCTACAGAAATGGTGAATGCTTAGCGGGAATTTGGAACAGGGGAGAATTCAATGGATCTTGGCCTAAAAGGCAAAAAGGCGATTGTAACGGGCGGCACCCGGGGTATTGGTGCGGCCATTGTGGACGTCTTGCTAGAAGAGGGGGCGATTGTCTCTACCTGTGCCAGAAACGTGGATGAAGTTGACGCCCTCAATGCTCGAGCATCTGCCAGTGACTTGCCCTTACATGCCAGTGTTTGTGATGTCGCTGACGCGGCAGCCCAGTCTGAATGGATGACAGGCCGAATAGCGGCTATGGGTGGCCTCGATGTGTTTATTCCAAACGTGAGTGGCGGCGCGCACGCAGGAGAAGAGGGTTGGAAAAGTGCCTTTGAAGTCGATTTGATGGCGACTGTTCGAGGCAGTGAACAGGCCTTGCCGGTAATCGCTCAAGAGGGCGGCGGCTCCATAGTGATAATTGCCAGTATTTCGGGCCTTGAAGGATTTAGCGGGCCTAGTGGGTATGGTGCTATCAAAGCTGGGTTGATTTCTTATGCAAGTCAGCTCGCAGAAGTTGCAGCCGCCCACAATGTATGTGTCAACGCTGTTTCTCCTGGTCCTATTCATGTTGACGATGGTTTTTGGGGTAAAGTTAAACTGGAACAGCCTGAAATGTATGATGCGGTTTGTGCGCGCCACCCGTCAGGCAGAATGGGAACGACGAAGGAAGTCGCCAATGCCGTGGTATTTCTCGCGAGCCCGGCGGCTTCATGGGTGGCCGGAACAAATTTGATTGTGGACGGATCAGTGACTCGAAGGGTTCAATTTTAGGGGTTGCTTTTAACGATATTTCAACAGTTACTGACTAATCGGTGACTTGGCGAAAAGCATTCGGCGCAGGAACATGGAAAGCAGCAAAAAGCCAACTACCAGTATGGTGAAAAGATCCTTGGCCTTAATGCCAATTTTTGTGGCATTGCCAACCATTGCTGCGGCTGCATATGCATATTTTGCTGGTGCAAGTGACGAAGTTACATTCTTGCCGATGTTCGCAATCGGCCTGATCAGCAGCATTGCGGTCAGCATATTTTTCTACATTTACATGATAAATAAGGTCTAGTTGCCCGGGCGCGCTTTTATCTCGACCATGCGAAAGCTTTTTAACAATCAACAGGTCAACGCGGATGATGTTGAGCGCTCTTTTGCAGGGCGTCCTGACATCAAAGAGGCGTTTGAGGTTTTGAGAAAACAGTTCGATATGATCCACGATCAAGTTATCGAGCTCAATTTAACAAAAGCGCAACTCGAAGACGTTGTTCAGGAAAAACGGCGAAATGAAGCCATTTTGAAAGAGCAGCGGGAAGCGTTTGCTAAACTTGCCAACGAGCTATCCAAAGCCCGAGACGCGGCAGAGTCTGCCAATGTCGCTAAATCAGAGTTCCTGGCGACAATGAGTCATGAGATCAGGACACCTCTTAACGGTGTCATCGGCATGGTGGACTTGTTGCGTGACACAGGCTTGGATGAAAACCAAAAGTATTTTGCCGACACACTGCAGCAGTCCGGGCAAACGCCGCTTACCGTGATTAATGATATTTTGGATATCTCCAAGCTGGAAGCAGGGAAAGTCGAGCTCGAGTTTCAAACAACCCGCTTCAGCCGGGTTGTTGAAAATACCGTTCAGTTTCTGGAACCAAAAGCTACTGAAAAAGGGCTTCAAATCAATTGGATGCCTGGGCAATCCATGCCGGACATCATTGTTTCTGACGCTACGCGCCTTCGGCAAATTTTGTTTAACTTGGTTGGAAACGCGATCAAGTTTACCGAACGTGGCTCCATCAACATCATAGCTGAGCTGGTATCAAGCACTGAAGCCGGAATGACTGTAAAAGTATCCGTAAAGGATACCGGTATTGGCATTGGACGCGATGCGCAGCGCAAATTGTTCCAGAAGTTTACCCAGGCTGATGCTTCAACGACACGTCGTTTTGGCGGCACAGGGCTGGGGCTAGCTATTTGTAAGCAACTTTGCACACTGTTGGGCGGTGAGATTGGCGTGGAAAGTGAAGAAGGTGAAGGTTCCACTTTCTGGTTCACATTTGTCTGCCAAGAAGGCACAGAATCGGATTTGGCTGTCGACGTGGGTGGCTTTGAAGTTGGTGATATGAGCCATGCAACGGCTTCCCGTCCGCTCAAAATTCTGGTGGCAGACGACAATATTATCAACCAGCGCATCATCTCGAATATGCTGAGCAAACTCGGCCACGAGTTGGTCGCTGTTGAAAATGGTGCTCTCGCTTGCTCAAAAGTTGAAGAAGAAGATTTTGACCTGATTTTAATGGATATTCAGATGCCGGTTCTTGGCGGAATTGACGCCACCAAATGGATCAGGGCTATGGATGAGAGCAAAGCCAAGCTCCCAATTGTTGGCTGCACCGCGGATGCTTTTCCCGAGCAGTTAGAGCGCTTTAAGCAAGCCGGAATGCAGGACGTCGTCACTAAGCCGATCAATCGCACACGCTTGCTGACGGCCATCAACGAAGTGCTGGACGAGAATATCCACATACTGGCTGTTGAATCGGCTAATGAAGGTGCTAAACAGCTTGTTGCCGGGATGTCGATTGAGTCTGACCCAGACTCAGAAAAAACAACTTCTTCTGGTGTTGACCCTCTCGATGCACTTCTGGATGAGCTGGCATGAACTAGACCGCGAGTTTGATCCGACTCTCTGACTTAGAATTATTTTTCTTTCTCACAAAAATATTAGTTGATCATACCATTGAAATGATCGATTTGGTGCGCACTTAAGGTTCGTATTTTATTGTCCGTATGTTTTGGAGAATGTCATGCCTGATACTACAGGCGCGCTCGCCGCAATTGGAAACACCCCACTCATTAAGTTGAAGTATGCTTCGGAACTGACCGGATGTACTATTTTGGGGAAAGCAGAGTATGCCAACCCGGGTGGTTCACTCAAAGACCGGCCCGCTCTCAACATCATTGAGGAGGCGGAGCGCAAAGGTCAATTGGAACCAGGCGGTCTGATTGTTGAGGGCACGGCAGGCAACACTGGAATTGGACTGACTGTCGTGGCTAACGCTAAAGGCTATCGAACCTTGATCGTGATGCCAGAAACACAGAGCCGCGAAAAGATTGACACACTGAAGATACTTGGTGCCGGGTTAAACCTTGTACCGGCAGCCCCATACTCTAACCCCAATAACTTTCAGCATGTTGCAAGGCGATTGGCAGAAGAACTCAAATCGTCAGAACAACATGGCGTCATTTGGGCCAACCAGTTTGATAATGTCGCCAACCGCGAAGCCCACATAAAGACCACAGCACAAGAAATCTGGCAACAGACTGACGGGAGAGTTGACGCCTATATTACGGCCGTTGGATCTGGTGGGTCTTTGGTTGGGACAGGTATTGGCCTGAAAGACCATAATAAAGATATTGTAATTGGTCTGGCAGACCCTATGGGTGCCGCCATGTACAGCTATTTTACAACAGGCGAGTTGAAATCAGAGGGCAGTTCGATTTCTGAAGGTATTGGACAATCCAGAGTGACAGCCAATCTGGAAGATGCACCGATCGATGAAGCTTTTCAGATCACGGATGAGGAGGCCTTGCCAATTGCATTCGATTTGCTGAGGAAAGAAGGGCTGTGTGTTGGTGCATCGTCCGGCATTAACGTGGCCGGCGCCATCAAACTTGCCCAGAAAATGGGACCAGGCCACACGATTGTGACACTCCTGTGTGATAGTGGTTTGAGATACCAATCTAAGCTATTCAACCCTGAATTCCTTCGCAGCAAAGACCTGCCGGTGCCCGCTTGGCTGGAAGGCTGATCACACTTTTTGTTATTGCCACATTTATACCATAAACATTCTCATTCTGAGGTTTGATTAACAGCTGATTGGGGGCTTTATGTCATTGGTTATTTCGGACGTTTTCACTTCGGCCGCTGCTGCGCCTGACCCGGGCGCGATCCCGGGCACGGATACAAGCGTTGTCACAGGTGTGTCTTTTGGCAATATCATTGAAGGGGGAGGGCGTGGCGACGCTCCTTCTGTTCAGGTCAATCTAACCTATTCACCAACCATTCTCTCTCAGATTGCTTCTGTACGTGTTGATTTGGTCTCACCCAATGGTGAAGTTGTTTCACAGTCAGCAGACGCAGGTGATGGAGACGACGTTGGGTCGCTGGAGGTTCGCCTTAATGCTCAGTCTGTCAGTGGAGAATATGCGATCAGGCAAATAGTGGTGCGATTTGAGGGCGACCCTGAAGTAACAGGTTTGCCCGCAAATGGATTGACCTTGCTTGCTGATGACATCTCCAGCTTGATCGATGGCAGGTTCATCGAACTTACCAACGCGGATCAAGATCTTATACCACCAGACATCTCCGACATTTTGCTGCCGGTGCGATCCATTTTGGTCGACAATGATTTGCCGTTGATTTTGGGTGGCGGTGATTCTGCCGAAATTACATTTGATGCAACCATTACGGACGACAACTCAGGTCTTAATGTCATAGAGTTCGAGTTTGATATCGGTCCCGGGTTTGCCGCCGTTATTGGCGCAGAAGTGGGAATTTTCGGAGACCTTGACGAGGGGCCGCAACAGCTTTCCGCGTTTAATACCGAATCTCCGGCCGGACGCTACATATTCGAATTCATCCGTGTATCTGATGATCAAGGCAACACCACGCTCTATACCGCAGATGACCTTGCCGGCCTAGGGTTTCAGAATGTTATTCAAGTCGTAACACCTGAAGACCTGCAAGACGCAACAAGCCCAACCGTAGATACGCTTTCCTTGGAGGCGAACGCAGTTACTGTCGGGGCTGAAGGTGGTGCCATCAACGTTTCGCTGACGGCAAGTGATGAAGGTTTTGGTGCGACCGGCGTGCAGTCCCTGACCTTGGTGCTGACTAATACGCTTGGCAGTCGATACGAACTTTTTGCGGAGGTGAGCCTTGATGAGAACGGCAACGGTCAAACGACCTTTGTATTTCCACGAGACTTTCCAGCTGGTGATTTCACGATTGAACGGCTGAGTGTCAATGATGCCGCGTTCAACCGGCAGGATGTGGTCCTTGAAAACATGACACTCACCGTCGTCAACGCTGAAGCCGGAGACGTTGCAGCCAACCGGTTGCGCGGCGATGAAACCAACAATGATATTGTTGCCCGAGCGGGCGACGATACCGTGATTGGTGGCGGCGGTGCGGACAAGCTGTCACTCGGTGCTGGCAACGATGTGTCCTTTGCCGGAACCGGTGACGAGGGAAATGATACTGTCATTGGTGGCGCAGGAAATGACATTATTGCCGCCGGAGGCGGCGCCGATTTGATTTTTGGTGGCGACCTGTTGGAACTGCCGTCGCAGACGTTAAGCTTGCGGGCCCGTGAAACCCGCTTGGATGGATCTGATACCATTTTCGGTGGGGCAGGTGACGACACTATATATGGGGGCAGCATCAGGCCAGCGAGTGAGGGCGGGCCCCTCATCCCCGTGGACTATGGATCGGTTGCACCAGATGTGTTGTATGCGGGGTCTGGCGATGACTTTGTGCAAGGATCGTTCGGTGCGGACACAATTGGTGGCGGAGAAGGTAACGACATGCTGCGGGGTGGGGCAGGTGCTGACACCTTCTTCGGCGGATCCGGCGATGCAAACGCCGCAGGGATCAATGACAATATTGGCGGTGAGGAAGGGAACGATATCGTTTTTGCTTCCGGGGGTAATGACACAGTGTCTGGCGGCGCGGACAATGATACCATTTTTGGCGGTGGAGGAAACGACACCCTCAATGGCAATGGTGGGTTTGACCATTTGTATGGTGGCACTGGTGATGACCAATTGGCAGGTGGCAGTGGGGGCGATACGTTTTATTTTGCTCCCGGCTCGGGCGCTGACGTGATTACGGATTATGATCCGAGTGAAGATGTTATCTTTTTGCGAGCCTATGCCAACCGCTTTGAAACCGTGAATGAGATTGCAGCCAACAGTTTGCTCACAACCCTTGGCGGCCAAAGCGGTCTTTTGATTGACCTAGGTGAAGGAGACCAAGTGTTTGTCCGTGATGTGACCAGCTTTGGGCAACTCAACGTGGAATTCTGATATTGCTCGGATCTTATTGAATCGGGAGCCGGGTGCGACGCAAGATCGTTCTTAGTGCAAAACTTGAGTGCACGCGGTCTACGCCCGGCAGGTTTGTCAGTGTATGGTGGATGCGCTCGTAGTCAGGCGCATCCTTCACCACAACACGGACGATATAGTCTACATCCCCGCTCATGAGATAGCATTCCATCACCTCAGGAACATGCGATACAGCGTCTTCAAACCTGAGCAGCTGATCTTCTCGCTGACTCAGCAAAGATACTCGAACAAATACGGTGCCGGGCAGGCCCACAAGCTTTTCATCAAGATGAGCAGCGTAATGGGTGATGATGCCTTTGGCTTCCAGGTTTTTTACGCGTCTTAGGCACGCCGATTCTGACAAGCCAATTGTGTCCGCAAGTTCGACATTGCTGAGGCTGCCGTTGCGCTGCAGCTCGTTCAAAATAGATGCATCGAATTGATCAAAGGTTGTCACAGAAAATTCCTAGTTTGAGCCATTTGATGGCAGAATATTGTGAATTAATAAATAATGTATGCAGAAAATGCAAGGACATGCACCCTTTGTTGCGGTATTCTCTTCGCGTCGATCGGGTCACGTTCGGCACAAGAAATTTCTGTAACAGTCGCGTAGCGACCCTTTAAGTGGGGAAGGTCAACATGCTTATTGGCGTGCCAAAGGAAATCAAAAACCATGAGTACCGCGTCGGTCTGACACCGGCTTCTGTCCGCGAGTTAATTGCCCATGGTCACGAGGCAGTTGTTCAAACCAATGCAGGATTGGCGATTGGTTTTCCTAACGAAATGTATGAGGCGGTAGGTGCCAAAATCTTACCGTCCGCTGCTGACGTGTTTGCTCAGGCAGATATGATCGTGAAGGTAAAGGAACCGCAGCCTGTTGAATGCGAGATGCTTCGTGAAGGCCAGATTCTGTACACTTACCTTCACTTGGCACCTGATCCTGTACAAACTCAGGGCCTTATAAAGTCCGGTGCAGTCGCAATTGCTTATGAAACCGTTACCGATGATTTTGGCGGTCTTCCTTTGCTGGCGCCAATGTCTGAGGTTGCAGGCAGGATGTCAATCCAGGCTGGCGCACATGCCCTTGAAATGAGCCAGGGGGGCCGCGGTATGCTGCTTGGCGGTGTGCCGGGAGTTGCTCCCGCTAAAGTCACGATTATCGGCGGCGGTGTCGTGGGCACCAACGCGGCGCGCATGGCGGTTGGCATGGGGGCTGACGTCACCATTCTTGATCGGTCCATTCGTCGCATGCAACAGCTCGATGACATTTTCAAAGGCCAGGTGAAGACTATCTTTTCAACCCAGGATTCTGTCGAAGAAAACGTCCTGAGCTCAGACCTTGTAGTTGGGGCCGTTCTTATTCCCGGTGCGGCGGCTCCCAAGCTTGTGTCGCGAGAAATGATTTCAAAAATGATGCGGGGTTCGGTGCTCGTGGATGTAGCCATTGACCAAGGCGGTTGTTTCGCAACTTCAAAGGCCACAACGCACGAAGAACCAACCTATGTGGTTGACGATGTCGTACATTATTGTGTCGCTAACATGCCTGGTGGTGTGGCGCGCACGTCAACATTGGCGCTCAACAACGCAACACTTGGGCACGCTCTTGCAATTGCCGATAAAGGTTGGAAACAGGCCCTTTTAGACGATGCACATCTGCTGAACGGTCTCAATGTAGCTGGCGGCAAAATCACGTATGAGGCAGTGGCCCAGGATCAGAATCTTGATTATGTGCCAGCAACAGAAGCCATTGGCGCGTAACAGTTTTTAGAGTACAAGCTCAGGCATGACTGACAAACCTGAGCTGCAGATATTCGGCCTTGGCGGTACCATCGCCATGGCCCCGAACCAGGAAGGCGCTGGCGTACGCCCATCGCTTACCGCCAATGATCTCATCAAAGCGGCCCCAGAACTCTCCGACATTGCACAAATTAGGGCGGAGACCCTCTCACTTAAGGGTAGTGCTAATCTTGCCTTCCATGAAATTGTGTCCCTGTGCGAGCGGGCAGAAAAATGCACTTCAGACGGCATAGTTGTCACTCAGGGCACGGACACCATGGAGGAAACAGCTTTCCTCGCCAACTTGTTGTACCGGGGTTCTTGTCCGCTTGTCTTCCCGGTGCTATGCGTTCTCCTACTCAGCCAGGCGCTGATGGCCGGGCCAACTTGTTGGCTGCATCGTTAACAGCTCTATCGCCTGAGGCTCCTGGTGTTTGTGTCGTTATGAACGACGAAATTCATCATCCTTATTACGTCATGAAATCGCACACGTCGAACGTAGCGGCTTTTCAAAGTCCTATTCGCGGCCCGATCGGACAAGTCGCTGAAAACACAGTTGATTTTCACCCGGTTAGACCAGCCCCATTGTTCCAAAAACCACCACAGTTTGCACCTGTTGCACTTTTAAGTGCATTGCTGGATGACGATGGTAACCTTTTTGATACCATTTTGGGTGCAGGATACGCTGGACTTGTTGTCGAAGGATTCGGGGCAGGACATGTTTCGGAAGCAATAGCCGAAAAACTGGCAGATATTGCGAAGGAAATCCCTGTCATTCTGTCGTCCAGGGTACGGGCCGGTTCAGTGTTTGAGCGCACCTATGGATACCGGGGGGCAGAAATTGATCTCCTCAACAAGGGCTTGGTCCCGGCGGGCAGGCTGAGCGGTCGAAAGGCCCGCATACTATTGTCGCTGATCTTGGGGCTTGGGCTTGAAGACTGGCGCACGGAATTTGCTCAGGTTGTCAAACAGGTTTGACCCTGACAAGAAAAACAAAGCGACGACAGGGGTTTTGAGTGCAATTTATGACAGATGTTCAGTCCGTAAGGGGCTTGGGTCATATTTTCTTCTGGTACGACAATTGGCGTCTGGCGGCGCGGGTGCGATCGCGCATGGTTGCAAATGGCTTTGTGGAATTTCCGCTCAACGATGACCGTGTACACTGTTTTTTATGCGATGACCTGGAAACTTGTTTGCCGATTCTCTCTAACTTCCTGACGGAAAGAGAAAAGCGTCAGGTGTCCGTTCTGGCTACTGAAACTGCGCAGCCGAGTGTCTTTGAGTTTGGCCGTTTGAAAACCATTGAACAGCATGAAACCCAACTTCTGGCGCTATGGCTCGGTGACATGTTGATGGATCGCAGGTATAGGTCGCTAATGCAGCCAATTGTTCATGCAAAAAACCACCATGAAGTCATGGGATATGAATTTTTGATTCGCGGCCTGCACACAGACGGAACCGATATTCCAGCACCTACATTATTTGGCACAGCTGAGTCGTGTGACATGTTGTATGCATTGGATATGGCAGCAGGCGAGAGCGCAACGCGCACTGCCAGACTGCACGACGTTCAAGAGGATGTTTTTGTCAATGTTTTGCCTCGCACGATAGGCGACGAAGACGGGCTTGACGCATGGTTGCAGGCGGTGCTTGCTGCCGCCGAGGTGAGCCCGGAGCAGATCGTCTTCGAACTTGTCGAAAGTCAGCAATTGGGCGACCCCAACGAGTTGAAGAATTTAGTCGCGAAGCTGCATGACCAAGGTATTCGGGTTGCCCTGGACGACTTTGGCAGCGGGTTTAACAATCTTGTTGGGCTGGTTGAGGTTGCACCTGATTACATAAAGATCGACAAATCTCTGATTGATGATCTCTCAAAAGATCACCGTAAGGGTAATCTGGTTGCTGGCTTGGTCGACTCAGCAAAAAGTTCCGATGTTAAAGTTATTGCAGAAGGCGTTGAAGATGCTGAAACCGCAGAGAAGCTGGTCAGCATAGGTGTTGATTTTCTACAGGGCTATTATATTGGGTTCCCGAAGGATCAACCTGTCAGGCCTACGCCCATCGCAGTTTAGTCGTCTGCGGCTTCAATCTGGCTTTGACTGAGTTTAGTAAGGAGAGTCTCGAGTTGTGCTCGCTCCTGCGCTGAAAACTGCTCGAGTAACCTTGCTTCATACCCCAGGGCAATCGGCACAATCTCCCGGTAGACCTCGCTGCCTTTTTCCGAAAGAGCCAGCACCGAGCGGCGGCGATCCTCATTTGCAAAATGCCGCTCAATTCGGCCAGTTTCCAGCAGTTTGTTGACAGCGCGTGACACCGCAACCTTGTCCATTGCGGTTCGGTCAGCAACCTGACCGGCTGATAAATCCGGCTCTTCACCCAACACTGCCATCACTCGCCATTCCGGAAGTGTTAACTGGAACTTGCCTTCATATCCGTCTGCGATTGACCGGCTAATCCGGTTCGACAGTACGGAAAGTCTGTAGGGCAAAAATTCTGCCAGCAAAAGGGCGTCCGAACGCTTGTCATTATTTGTCACATTTTTCTCCCCGGGGCCGTTCTGTTATTGCAATTAGTTTCGTATGAAACTAATATAGAAACAGTCAAGCGCACTGATCAAGTGAATCGTGCCTTTCATTCTTTTATAGAAGTTTTTTGGAGAGTTGAACCATGGCGGATCTGTTTGAGAACCCGATGGGCCTGTGTGGGTTCGAATTTGTTGAATTCGCGGCCGCAGAAAAAGGAATTCTTGAGCCTGTATTTGAAATGATGGGCTTTACGAAAGTGGCGCGGCATCGCACCAAGGACGTGGAACTATGGCGCCAAGGCGACATCAATTTTGTCACCAATTATGAGCCAAAGTCTCCGGCGGCCTATTTTGCTGAAGAGCACGGCCCATGTGCGTGCGGCATGGCATTCCGTGTTAAGGACAGCAGGGCAGCTTATGAGCGGGCCATAGAGCACGGCGCGCAGCCCATAGATGTACCGACGGGCCCAATGGAGCTCAAGTTGCCAGCTATTAAAGGCATCGGCGGTGCAATGCTGTATCTGATCGATCGCTTTGAAGAGGGTCGCAGCATCTATGACATCGATTTTGAGTGGATTGAGGGTGTGGACCGTCACCCAAAAGGCTGTGGCTTCAATGTTATTGATCACCTGACACACAATGTGTATCGCGGGCGCATGGACTATTGGGCGAACTATTATGAAACGCTCTTTAACTTCAAAGAGATCCGCTACTTTGACATTAAAGGTGAATACACTGGTCTTCTGTCGCGTGCTATGACGGCACCTGATGGTTTGATCCGTATTCCGCTGAACGAAGAATCTGGTGGCGGCAACGGCCAAATCGAAGAATATCTGATGCAGTATAACGGCGAAGGCATCCAGCATATCGCCTTTTCATGCGATAATCTGATTGAATGCTGGGATCGTTTGAAAGAGAAGGGGGTTCCCTTCATGACGGCACCACCCGAGACCTATTACGCCATGCTTGATGAGCGCCTTCCTGGCCACGGCGAGCCGGTTGAAGAACTGCAGCAGCGCGGCATCCTTCTGGACGGATCAACTGAAGACGGCGATGCACGCCTTTTGCTGCAGATTTTTTCGGAAACAGCTATTGGCCCAATCTTCTTTGAGTTTATTCAGCGCAAGAAAGACGAAGGTTTCGGCGAAGGGAACTTTAAAGCCTTGTTCGAATCTATCGAGCGTGACCAGTTGGCGCGCGGCGTAATCGGCGACAAAAATGAGGAAGACGCTGCTTAACGCGGCGTTTTGAACCGGAGAGCCCGTTATGGAACTCAAACGTATTCACCATGTTGCGTATCGTTGTAAGGATGCCAAGGAAACGGTCGAGTTTTACCAGAAGCATCTGAATATGGATTTTCAGTTGGCGATTGCGGAGGATGCAGTCCCGTCAACGGGTGAGCCTGATCCGTACATGCATGTGTTTTTGGATGCCGGTAACGGCAATGTTCTTGCCTTCTTCGAGTTGCCAACACAGCCCGAAATGGGACGTGACGAGCAAACACCGGAATGGGTGCAGCACATTGCTTTTGAAGTGGAAAACATGGACGCGCTGTTGGCAGCGAAAGCAAGCCTTGAAGCGGCCGGAATTGATGTACTTGGTCCAACCGAGCACACAATTTTCAAGTCGATTTACTTTTTTGACCCCAACGGTCACCGGCTTGAACTCGCAGCCAACACGGCAAAGCCAGGCATGCTGAAAGAGTTGAAACGCGTTGCACCAGCCATGTTGGATGAGTGGTCAAAAACCAAACAAGCACCCAAGCATGCCGCATGGCTGCATGGTGAAGGCGAATTTGAACCGTCTGGCGAATAACCGAAATATTTCAAACGATTAGCAGACTAGAAGCTAGGGATACTTATGAAACTTGGATCATTGAAACATGGCCGCGACGGCAAATTGGTTGTTGTATCACGCGATTTGACCCGGATGGCAGATGCATCTGCCATCGCATCGACACTCCAGGCCGCGATTGACGAGTGGGACGCAGTGTTGCCGCGTTTGCGTGGCCTTTACGAATCTTTGAATTCCGGTGCGATTGAGGGTGAAGCGTTTGACGAGGCGGTGTGTGCATCTCCTTTGCCACGGGCGTATCAGTGGGCTGATGGATCGGCGTATGTGAACCACGTTGAACTCGTGCGTAA
This sequence comes from Kordiimonas sp., assembly GCA_963921265.3. GTDB lineage: Bacteria > Pseudomonadota > Alphaproteobacteria > Sphingomonadales > Kordiimonadaceae > Kordiimonas. Next base: position 596,265 of record OZ001196.2, on the reverse strand, counting down.
AGCCCGCGGTGCCGAAATGCCTTCCAGTTTCTGGACTGACCCTCTGATGTACCAGGGCGGATCTGACACATTTCTTGACCCTCGCGGCGATATCACGATGCCTCAGACCGAAGGCTGGGGCGTTGATTTCGAGGCTGAGATTGCGGTTATCACTGGTGATGTTCCAATGGGTGTTGGTGCAGAAGACGCCGGCAGCCACATCAAGTTATTGATGTTGGTGAATGACGTATCGCTTCGCGGTTTGATCCCGGCTGAGCTTGGCAAAGGCTTTGGTTTTTTCCAGTCAAAACCGTCAAGTGCGTTTAGCCCCGTTTGTGTAACACCAGATGAACTCGGTGGCGTTTGGGCCGGCAACAAACTGCATTTGCCGCTGATTTCGCATCTGAACGGCGACATTTTTGGCAAACCAGACGCTGGCGTCGACATGACCTTCGACTTTGCCCAATTGGTGGCGCATGCCGCAAAAAGCCGCCCGCTGGGCGCGGGGGCGATTGTTGGTTCCGGAACGGTTTCCAACAAACTGAATGATGGCCCTGGCAAGCCAGTGAAAGAGGGTGGAGTTGGCTACAGCTGTATCGCGGAAATCCGCATGATTGAAACGATCGAGACCGGCGCGCCAACAACACCGTTCATGGACTTTGGCGACACTGTGCGTATTGAAATGATGGATGCAGATGGTGCCTCGATCTTTGGCGCGATAGAGCAGACTGTGGTTAAGGCTTAACTCGATGAAGCTATACGGATATTTCAGATCGTCAGCCGCTTACCGGGTGCGCATCGCGCTTGCACTCAAGGGGCTGGCGTTTGAGAACATTCCGGTCAATTTGGTGCCAGGCGTTAGTGAGCAGAAAAGTGACACTTACCGGGCCGTTAACCCACAGGGCAGGGTGCCTTTTTTCGAAGACGGTGCTGTCGCGATCAGTCAATCACCGGCTATACTTGAATATCTGGAAGAGACTTTCCCAGACGCGCCGCTTTTACCGACAGGTACAGCCGACCGGGCAGTTGTGCGGCAACTTGCCAGTTTGATTGGGTGCGATATTCATCCCCTCAACAATCTGTCAGTTCTGCAAACCCTCAAGCAAGATTTTGACGCCAGTCAAGGCGCGGTAGATGGCTGGTATCATAAATGGATACTGGAAGGTTTCACGGCGTTTGAGGCGCTGCTTCCCAGAACCGCAGGCGAATTTTGTTTTGGGAACAAGCCAACGCTTGCCGATGTTTACCTTGTGCCGCAGGTTTGGAATGCCAGACGATTTAAAGTGCCGATGGCTGGCTTTCCCTTGATTGAAAAAGTGGATGCAGCCTGTAACGGACTAGAAGCATTCAAAGCTGCGGCACCTGAAAATCAACCGGATGCACCGCAACAGTAATTGTGAAGTACCAGAGAAAGGAAGTTCACCATGGAAATCGTCACGCGTTTGGGCCGCAAAGTCGAGGTGAATGAAGACTATACAGTCGATCAGAACTGGGAGCAGTTTACCGCAGAAGAGCATGACCGGTGGGACCGTCTATATGAGCGCCAGGGCAAGCTGTTGCCTGGCCTCGCTTGTGATGAATTCATTCAAGGTCTTGATGACCTGAGGCTTTCTGAAAGTGGCATCCCACATTTTGGTCGTCTTTCTGATCGTCTGGAAAAGCGCACGGGCTGGCGTATTGTGGCTGTCCCGGATCTCGTGCCGGATGAAGTCTTTTTCGATCACCTGGCAAACCGGCGGTTTCCTGCAGGCAGCTTTATCCGCTCGGAAGCGCAATTGGATTACCTTCAGGAGCCGGACGTTTTCCATGATGTTTATGGCCATGTGCCCCTCTTGGCGAACCCGGTTTTCGCTGATTATATGGAGGCTTACGGCAAAGGTGGACAACGGGCGATGGGCCGGGGTGTGCTGCCAAATCTGGCGCGCCTGTATTGGTATACGGTGGAGTTTGGCCTGATTAATACGCCAGACGGTATGCGCATCTATGGTGCTGGTATCCTCAGTTCAAAAACGGAGAGTATTTTCAGCCTGAAGGACCCAAGTCCCAACCGCATTCATTTCGATTTGGTGCGGCTGATGCAGACCAATTACCGGATCGATGATTTCCAGCAAACCTATTGGGTTATCAATAGCTTTGAGGAGCTTCTTGAAGCAACGTATCAAGATTTTGGACCCATTTATGACAAGCTTGAAGCGGACGATACCAGCTATGCCGTCGAAACCATTCTAGACAGTGACACAGTTCATAATGTTGGCACACAGGCCTATGCAAATGCCGGTGGACGATTGGCAAAAGAAGCAAGCTGAAAGCTCCCAGTTCAAACTCTTCTTGAAAGCCGTAGCTATCCGCTGCGGCTTTTTTTGTTCGTACTTCGCCCAAAAAAATGCGTTCGCTTAACGAAAAACGAATCAAAATCGTCAAAAAAGGGACGAAAATCATCAAAAATGGTAAACAAGGTCACTTCCGCGAAAAGTCAACAGATGTTCAAAATTAACCTTTGAAATTTTCTTACTAATTTGCTTTTCACGGCGACCTTTCCTGACAAAAATCTCGCAATTTTGAAACAGGATGTTACGAACTCATTTTTCACAGGAAAGTGTGATTGATTATGACGCCTAAAATACGTCATAAGTACTGCCATATTTTCTCACAAGTCACAGACTGAAAAGTCATAGATAGGGGCGGGACATCTAATGGCGAATTATAAACCCCTTCAATTTCATGTGCCGGAGCCCACAGGGCGTCCGGGCGATGAACCTGATTTCACGGGCATTGAAATTCCATCGGCAGGCACAGCGCCGCGCCCAGACATCGACGTTGATCCCAACGAGATTAAAGACCTGGCGCGCACGATCATTCGTGTGATGGACAAAGAAGGCAACGCGGTTGGCCCTTGGGCCGAGGACATCCCTGAGGATGTTCTGATGCAAGGCCTGAAATCAATGATCCGTACACGCGCGTTTGATGAGCGCATGATGACGCTGCAGCGCCAGGGGAAAACCAGCTTTTACATGAAATGTACCGGCGAGGAAGCCATTGCAATCGCATTCCAGCAGGCGCTGAGTAAAGGCGATATGCATTTCCCGACCTATCGCCAGCAGGGCATTCTGCTTTCCCAGGATTACCCAATGGTTGATATGATCAACCAGATCCTGTCAAACGCGAAGGACCCGTTGAAGGGCCGCCAGCTGCCAATCCTCTATTCAGTGCGTGACTATGGCTTTTTCACTGTTTCCGGCAACCTCGGCACCCAGTTTGTGCAGGCGGTTGGTTGGGCGATGGCGTCGGCAATCAAGGGCGACACTAAAATTGCAGCAGCCTGGATCGGTGACGGTTCTACGGCAGAGAGCGATTTCCATGCGGCGCTCGTGAACGCGTCGGTTTATCAGCCACCGGTTGTGCTCAATGTGGTGAACAACCAGTGGGCCATCTCAAGCTTCCAGGGTATCGCGGGCGGCAACAGTGCCACCTTTGCAGAGCGCGCGCATGGCTACGGCATCCCGTCGCTGCGCGTAGACGGCAATGACTATCTGGCGGTGTATGCTGTTTCGCGTTGGGCGATTGAGCGTGCGCGCCGCGGGCACGGGCCAACCCTCATTGAGTGGGTAACTTACCGCGTGGCGCCGCACTCAACGTCGGATGACCCGTCTAAATACCGTCCAAAAGAAGAAAGCACAGCGTGGCCGCTGGGTGACCCAATCCTGCGCTTGAAAAATTACATGATCAAACGCGGCCTCTGGAGCGAAGAGCGCCAAGTGCAAGCCGAAACCGAGTTTGACGAGGAAGTGCGCACCGCCACCAAAGAGGCGGAAAGCCATGGCACCATGGGCTCGGGCGCCAGCCCTAAAGAAATGTTCGAATGCGTGTTTGAGGAGATGCCACCACATCTCCGGGAACAACGCCAGAAGATGGGAGTGTAACCCATGCCACAGATGAACATGATTGAAGCCATCCGCGACGCGATGGACGTAAAAATGGCCGAAGACGACAATGTTGTCGTATTTGGTGAAGACGTGGGCTACTTCGGCGGCGTATTCCGCTGCACCCATGGCCTTCAGGAAAAATACGGCACGTCCCGTGTGTTCGACAGCCCCATTAACGAAAGCGGTATTGTAGGCACGGCGATTGGCATGGCGGCTTATGGCCTGCGCCCATGTGTGGAAATCCAGTTTGCAGATTATATCTACCCAGCCTACGACCAGATCGTGTCTGAAGCGGCGCGCATGCGCTATCGCTCCAGTGCAGAGTTCACGTCGCCGCTGGTGATCCGCACCCCATGTGGTGGCGGTATCTTTGGTGGCCAGACGCACAGCCAAAGCCCGGAAGCACTGTTTACGCACATTTCGGGTGTGAAAACGGTTATTGTCTCCAATCCGTATGATGCCAAGGGCATGCTGATCAGCGCGATTGAAGATAATGACCCGGTTATCTTCTTCGAGCCAAAGCGCCTCTACAATGGCCCATTTGACGGCCACCATGACCGTCCGGCCAAAAACTGGAACACGCACCCGAAAGGCGACGTGCCTGAAGGCCACTACACTGTTCCAATCGGCAAGGCCGATGTCGTCAGCGAAGGCTCTGACGTTACGATCCTTACATACGGCACCATGGTTTATGTTGCGGAAGCGGTGAAAGAAGAAACCGGCGTTAACGCAGAGATTATCGATCTCCGCTCATTGCTGCCTCTTGATATCGACACAATCGAAACGTCTGTTAAGAAAACCGGCCGCTGCATGGTGTTGCATGAAGCAACGCTAACCAGTGGCTTTGGAGCAGAGTTGGCGGCACAGGTGCAGGAACGCTGCTTCTACCACCTTGAGACGCCAGTTGAGCGTGTAACGGGCTGGGACACCCCGTACCCGCACGCGCAAGAGTGGGATTATTTCCCCGGGCCAGCGCGGGTTGGCGCGGCACTTAAAGCCATGATGGAGGCAGTCTAATGGGTTTGCATAAAATTCAAATGCCGGACGTTGGTGAGGGCATCACCGAAGCTGAAGTTGTTGGCTGGAACGTAAAAGTTGGCGACGTGGTGCGCGAAGACGATGTTCTTGCAGAAGTGATGACTGACAAAGCCACCGTAGAAATCCCGTCGCCTGTTGATGGCACCGTTCAGGCGATCACCGGTGAAGTTGGTGAAATGGTTGCTGTCGGCACCGTCATCATCAGCCTTGAAGTCGAGGGTGAAGGCAACGAGGCCGAGATTTCGGCGGAAGCCAGTGCACCAGCGCCAGCACCAGAGCCTGCGCCTGCACCGGCACCTCAGCCCGAAGCGATCCCGGCAGCCGCGCCGGCTCCGGCCCCTAGGGCGGCAGCAGTGGTACAAAAGCCTGCGGTTACAGGTAAGGCACCGGCAACAACTCGCCGGGCGGAAGGTGAAAAACCAATCGCATCACCTGCAGTGCGCAAGCGCGCGATGGAGGCAGGTGTGAAGCTCGCGTATGTTCAGGGCTCAGGCCCTGCTGGCCGCATTACCCATGATGACCTGGACGCATACATGGCTGGCGCGTCCGCCCCCGTGGGTGGTGGCGTGGCAAGCCGTGCCCCAAACATGAGTGTCGAGGAAATCAAGGTCATTGGGCTGCGCCGCAAGATCGCTGAGCGCATGCAGGATGCCAAAAGCCGTATTCCGCACATCACCTATGTGGAAGAAGTTGATGTAACGGAAGTCGAGAGCCTGCGTGAGCACCTGAATGCAAACCGCAAGGATGGCCAGCACAAGCTTACAATCCTGCCGTTCATCATGAAGTCGATGGTTGTTGCAATGAGGGATTACCCAAAGCTCAGCTCACACTATGACGACGGCAACGACTTGTTGTACCAATACGGCGCGGCGCACATTGGTATGGCGGCGCAAACGCCGGGCGGCCTTATGGTGCCGGTGATCAAACACGCCGAAACTCATGATATCTGGGGTTTGGCGGCTGAAAGCAAGCGCCTTGCGGACGCTGCGCGTGATGGCTCGATCACGCGCGATGAGCTCACGGGTTCGACGATCACTATCTCAAGCCTTGGCCGTATGGGTGGTATCGTGTCTACGCCGGTGATCAATAGCCCGGAAGTGGCGATTGTTGGCGTCAATAAAGTGATGACACAGCCGGTCTATAAGGATGGTGGCTTTGTACCGCGCAAGATCATGAACCTCTCATCCTCGTTCGACCACCGTATTGTTGATGGTTGGGACGCGGCCGAATTTATCCAGCGCATTCGTGGGCTCCTTGAGAACCCCGCAACGCTCTTTATGGAGGGTTAAATGGAAACCTTAACCTGTAATGTGCTTGTTTTGGGCGCTGGACCTGGTGGTTATGTTGCTGCAATCAGGGCAGGGCAACTGGGCCTTGATACTGTGATTGTCGAAGGCGAGGCCCATGGTGGCACCTGCCTGAACGTTGGCTGTATTCCGTCCAAGGCGCTTATTCATGCCGCAGATGAGTTTGAAAAAGCGATCCATTTTGCCAGCGGCAACCCGCTCGGTATTTCGGCGGGTACGCCGAAGCTTGATCTGGCGAAGACTATCGAGTGGAAAGACGGCATCGTTGATCGCCTGACAGGTGGTGTTGGTGGCTTGTTGAAGAAGAACAAGGTTCGCTCTGTCATGGGCTGGGGCCGCATGGTTGACGGCAAAACCTGTGAAGTGACCACCAAAGATGGCACGGTCACCATCAAGGCAAAGAATGTTATTCTTGCAACGGGCTCGACTGTGGTTGAAATTCCAAGCCTGCCTTTTGGCGACAAAGTGATTTCATCTACCGAAGCGTTGGCGCTTGAGAAGGTACCATCAAAGCTTGTGGTGATTGGTGGAGGCTATATCGGCCTGGAGCTCGGCATAGCCTACGCAAAAATGGGTGCGAAAGTTACCGTTGTTGAGGCGATGGAACGCATCCTGCCGCAGTATGACAAAGACCTGACAAAGCCCGTAATGGCAAGCCTGAAGGCGCTTGGTATTGAGGTGATGCTTCACACTAAAGCCAGGGGCCTGACGGAAGATGGCAAAGGTCTGCTCGTGGAAGCAAACGGTGACGGTGAGAAAACGCTCGAGGCTGACAAAATCCTCGTGACCGTAGGCCGCCGCGCCAAAACCGATGGTTGGGGCCTCAAGGAGCTTGATCTGTCCATGAACGGGCCGTTTGTCTGGATCAATGACAAGTGCCAGACATCCATGACCGGTGTTTATGCCATTGGTGATGTGACGGGTGAGCCGATGCTGGCGCACCGGGCGATGGCGCAGGGTGAGATGGTCGCCGAGATTATTGCAGGCAAGAACCGGACTTTTGACAAGGTCTCAATTCCGGCTGTTTGTTTCACCGATCCAGAGATTGTAACGACAGGCTTGTCGCCTGATGAAGCCAAAGCACAAGGCTTTGACACCAAGGTGGGTACCTTCCCATTCGCGGCCAACGGCCGCGCCATGACCATGGAAGGCGAGACCGGGTTCATCCGCATCGTTGCCCGCAAGGACAATGACCTTGTGCTGGGTATTCAGGGTGTGGGGAAAGGTGTTTCTGAGCTTTCAGCAGCCTTTTCGCTGGCGCTTGAAATGGGTGCAACGCTCGATGATGTTGCGGGCACCATCCACGCCCACCCAACGCAGAGTGAAGGTTTCCAGGAAGCTGCGCTCAAGGCACTGGGCCACGCGCTGCACATCTAAACAGTGTTGAATCAAAACATAAAAAAAGCCCACTAAGTCCATGCCTAGTGGGCTTTTTTAGGTACTACAATGCTGCTTAGGTTGGCGTTAGCTAGAGCATGTTAAGAAATATGTGATGGTTTTTACACCATCATCTGTAGCGCTGCTCTCGTCCAGTTTGTGAAAACCAAGAGTTTGATAGCCAAGCTGTTTGCATATTGCGTTGCGCTTCTTTTTAAGCATGTCCGCGCAGTTGCTTGTATGGCAAGTGAAACTGGCCGGACCAATTATGAAGGTGTTGCCACCTATTCGAGTAACTGGCCCATCTGATGCAGCTGACTGAGACACCGTGAACGCCAATGCCGACATGAGGACAACTTTTGAGAAAGTCATTTTGCTCTCCTTGATGAACTTCGAGAAAACTCAGAACAAGGAAGCCAAAAAATATCTGGGAGATTATGTGCCGTATGTGCGTTTCGTCACGGACATAAACACAAAAAGGCCCGCCAAACGTTGATTTGGTGGGCCTTCTAATTGAATTTGAGTTCTTAGGCCTTCTTCGCAGCTGCCTTGGCAATAAGGTCTTCGGCCATTTCGTTGGCGATGGCGCCGGTTGGGCGGCTCTCATTGTCGCTGGCTTTAAAGACACGTGTGAGTGTATCGCCGATGCGCCTGACTTTGGCTTCCCGATCAGCGTCAGAGACTTTCTCCCGGTGGACTTCCGCTTCAACCGAGATAATGCCACCTGCGTTGATCACATAATCAGGCGCATAAAGAATGCCGCGCTGGCGAAGCTCTTCGTCCTGAATGCCTTCATGTTCAAGCTGGTTGTTGGCAGCACCCGCAATTACGGTCGCTTTGATATCCGGGATTGTCGTTGGGTTCAGGCCACCACCAAGCGCACACGGTGCGAACACATCGCAGTCCACAGCGTGAATAGCGGCAGGGTCCACCACGGCCACATCACCTTTGGCTTTAGCCGCTTCAATATTGCTTGCTACAATATCGGTGATGGTGACTTTGGCACCCGCGTTCAACAGATGCTCCACAAGATAGATGCCTACATGCCCGACACCTTGAACGGCAACATGCACGCCTGAGAGGTCAGTCTTCTGAAGGCGATGTTTTACCGCTGCCTCAATGCCGACAAATACACCGAGCGCCGTATGCGGGGAAGGGTCGCCGGTTGCGAATTCGCCGTCGTCGAGGCCCGAGACATAGCTTGTTTCTTCCGCCATGGCAGCAAGCATATCCGGGCTGGTGCCCACATCTTCTGCCGCATAATATGAGCCACCCAGACGATTTACGAAACGGCCAAAGGCGCGCATCAAATCTGGCGTGCCAATTTCCTTTGGGTTACCGATAATGACGGACTTGCCACCACCAAGCCGCAGGCCTGCCATGGCGTTTTTGTAGGACATGCCACGCGACAGACGAAGAACATCATAAACCGCGTCTTGCTCACCGCGGGTTTGTGCCACATCGCTTGGTGCATTGTTGCGATGCGCTGCCGCATAATCCCAAAAACGAATGCCGCCGCCAGCGGGGCCGCAGGCAGTTGAATGCACAGCGACAATGGCCTTCAGGCCAGTCGCAGCGTCGGAGCAAAAGACCACTTGCTCGTGATCCTGAAAACTTCTTGAATCGAATACTGGCATGAACCGTCCCTCTTCGCTTATGCCGTATGGGTACTATCGGGGCGGACCAGCCCCGCGAACTGGCAGGCAGTATGGCACTTAAAAAGCGAAATGAACTTTCGAATATTGCGCAACTGAGCAACGAACAGCGATTTTGACCGCAAAAAAAGTAATAAGATTTCGCGGCTTTTGAGTTTTCAAAGAAAAAGAGGCGCAGAACGCCCCTTTACAAGTCCGCTGATTATTCGAGTCTGGCGCTTGTCAAAACGGCTGGGCGCTCACGAAGCGGGGCCAAACCTTCTGTGCAAACTTGCAGCTAATTAGCGTTTAATTCAGCAATTTTCGCCGCAACGGACTGAATGATTTGCCTGTGCAGCAAGATGTTATGCTCACCTTCAAGAAGGGTCAGCTTTGCTGTCTTGCCTTGAGCGCGCAGCGCTTCCAAATATTCCTGGCTAAGGTATGGTTGCGTGACACTGTCACTGCTTCCAACAAACATTGATATCGTCACGCTGTTTGATATGTCAGCGACAAGATCAATAGGCGAGACGACATCCAATGGGCCATTGAAGCCCTCAAATTCGGTCATTTCATACATGTCTTTGCGCCATTTCGTGACGTTGCACGGGCAAGAAACAATAACCGCATGATCAACCAGTTGAGGGTAGGCGGCAATCAGTTTGCCGGTAATGGCCGAGCCGCCGGAATGCCCTGCAAGTAAAACTTTGTTAGCGCCGTAATGGTTCTTCAGCTGTTGAATGGCTGCGACAACTTGATCGATACGTGTTGCGTCATAGTTATCGCCAACTGTTTCACCCATGACACCGTCGGAGGTTCTACCCTCGCGGTCCGAATAGCCGGGACGCAACATTCCAATGCCGATCGTGTTTTTTGAGTTTTCCGCGACAGCTCTTGCGAATGCATACTGGTAAGAGGCATTGGGCAAATCACCATGCAAAACTACCGTCAGAACCGGGTGGTCCGTGAGCATTTCACTTTCATAGCTGCGAATCTGGGTGGCGACACCGTCGACCATCACTTCGTCTGCGGACACTCGCGTTTGTGCAGCCACAGGCGTTGAAGCCATCACAATCAGTCCAAAAATGAAAAGCCAATTTTGCACGAAGTTTCCCCTGACTGTCGCTTTATCGCGTTTCGTTAAAAAGTTCGCGGCCAATTAGCATGCGGCGGATTTCACTTGTACCGGCACCAATTTCATACAGCTTGGCATCGCGCCACAAACGACCTGTTGGGTATTCGTTGATATAGCCATTGCCGCCAAGGGACTGGATCGCTTCGCCCGCCATCCATGTGGCTTTTTCCGCGGCCAGTAGAATGCAGGCGGCTGCGTCCTTGCGGGTTGTTTCGCCGCGGTCGCAGGCCTGCGCCACCGCGTAAACATAGGCGCGGGTTGATGCCCATGTGGCATACATATCTGCAATTTTGCCCTGCATCAGTTGGAACGTGCCAATGGGCTGGCCGAACTGCTGGCGCTCATGCACATATGGGATCACGGTATCAAGGCACGCCCGCATGATACCAAGCGAACCGCCCGAAAGTACCACGCGCTCATAATCAAGACCTGACATCAGAACACGCACGCCGCTGCCTTCCTCGCCGATGCGGTTTTCAAACGGGACAAAACAATCTTCGAACACCAGCTCACAGGTGTTTGAGCCACGCATGCCAAGCTTGTCCAGCTTTTGGGCGGTTGAAAAACCTTCCATGCCTTTTTCAATCAGGAAAGCAGTGATGCCGCGCGGGCCCGCGTCCATGTCAGTTTTGGCATACACAAGCAGAGTATCTGCATCAGGGCCGTTGGTGATCCACATTTTGTTGCCGTTGAGCACATAACCGCGGTTGGTTTTCTCGGCTTTCAGGCGCATGGAAACTACGTCTGAACCTGCGCCGGGTTCGCTCATGGCAAGCGCACCAATATTTTCCCCGGAAATCAGTTTTGGCAGGTATTTTTCTTTCTGCTCCGAGCTCGCATTTTTCACGATCTGGTTCACACACAGGTTTGAATGCGCGCCGTAACTCAGGCCCACAGACGCAGATGCGCGGCTGATTTCCTCAATCGCAATCACATGGGCGAGGTAACCCATGTTGCTGCCGCCGTATTCCTCGGGTGCTGTCATGCCAAGAAGGCCGAGTTCACCCATCTTTTCCCACAGGTCCATGGGGAACTGATTGCTCTCGTCAATCTCTCCGGCGCGCGGTGCGATTTCTTCTTTGGCAAAGCGCTGGACCATGTCTCGCAGCATGTCCACGTCTTCACCGTGATTAAATTGTAGATGCGGAAATTCAAACATAACCTGTCCCTAACTGTTTGATTTCTAGTGTTATTCTGTGTCTTCGATGGTGATTAGCACATGGCCGTCACCAACCTGGTCACCGGTGTTTGCACCGATGGATGCGACCTTGCCGTCGCGTGGTGCCGTGATGGTTTGCTCCATTTTCATAGCTTCCATAACGAGGAGCGCATCACCTTTGGCAACCATGTCGCCGGCGTCCACTTTCAGCTCCAGTATTTTACCGGGCATAGGCGCGACAATGGTGCCGGGGCCGTCGGTGTCGTCACCGCTGCCACCGTCGCGCGCATGGCGCTTGAGGCTCAAGGTGCGGCTCGCGTCCACAAGACCTACGCTGCTGTCGGTCACATGCACAAACAGCTGTTTTCGCAGGCCAGCCTCGCTGTAGCTCAACACGCTGCCGTGCAGGGTAACGTCTGTCGCCGAAAGGGAGATATCGCCACTTGAGACCGAAACGCCACCGTCGTTTTGCGTGAGGCTCACCACCACAAGCTCGCCACTCGCGTCCTCAAACTTGAGGTCTTCGCCGTGCGGCAAGTTCATGCGGTAACCATCAAGCGCCGACCAAGGGTCGTTTGAAGCCTCAGCGTTGGCCATGCGGTTAGCGAACACCGCCAATGTCGCGAGTAAATACTCAGGCGTGCCAACCTCATGCGGTGTCAGCAGGTCTGCTTCAAACTGGCTGATGAAGCCGGTGTGCACATCGCCTTTGATAAACTCGGGGTGCAAAAGTGCACGCAGCAAAAAGTCGCGGTTGGTGGCAAGGCCGATCACCGGTGTTTCCGAAATCAATCCCGCGAGTGCATGAATGGCGTCGTCGCGGTTCTCACCCCAGGCGATAAGCTTGCCGATCATGGGGTCATAATGAATGGATACTTCATCGCCGTGCTGAACACCCGCGTCGATGCGGTTGTTGGCGCCCGTTTCTGCAAACGGGTTAAAGAGGCCAACAGTTCCAATTGAGGGCAGGAAACCATTAAACGGGTCCTCAGCATACAAACGCACCTCAACGGCATGACCGTTTGTCAGCACGTCAATCTCGTCCTGCGACAGCGGTATTGGGTTGCCCTCAGCCACCGTGATTTGCCACTCCACGAGATCCTGACCAGTAATCATCTCGGTAACAGGATGCTCGACCTGTAGCCGTGTATTCATTTCCATGAAATAGAAGGGCGCGTCATCAAGGCCGTTTGCCACATCAACGATAAATTCAACGGTGCCAGCACCAACATAGTTGATTGCTTGTGCAGCCTTAACGGCCGCTTCACCCATGGCGCGGCGCATGTCGCTGCTCATGCCGGGGGCAGGGGCTTCTTCAACTACTTTTTGGTGGCGTCGCTGAAGGGAGCAATCCCGCTCAAACAAGTGAACGGCGTGCCCATTGTGATCTCCAAACACCTGTAGTTCGATGTGGCGCGGTTTCTGAATGAGCTTTTCAATCAATAGCTTACCGTTGCCAAAGCTGTTTTCCCCTTCGCGTCGCGCAGCTTCAATGGCTGCTGAAACTTCGCTTGCGTCGTTGACGATGCGCATACCTTTGCCGCCGCCGCCAGCAACCGCTTTGATCAGAACAGGGAATCCGATTTTCTCGGCCTCAGCCGCCAATAGTTCAGGTGATTGGTCATCACCGTGGTAGCCAGGCACTACAGGAACGTCCGCATCCGTCATCAGTTTTTTGGCTGCACCCTTCAGCGCCATTGCTTCCATTGATGCGGCACTCGGGCCGATGAAAATGATGTCGTTTTCTGCACAAGCGTTGGCGAAGGTTGGGTTTTCCGACAAGAAACCATAACCAGGGTGAACGGCGTCCGCGCCAGTTGCTTTGGCGGCCCCTATGATTTTATCGATCACCAGATAGCTCTCGGTTGCGGCTGGTGGCCCGATGTGAACGGCTTCATCAGCCATTGCCACATGCATGGCGTTTTTGTCGGCGTCCGAGTACACAGCCACAGTTTTGATGCCCAGAGATTGGCATGTCATCATTACACGGCAGGCGATCTCGCCGCGGTTGGCGATCAAAAGCTTACGGATTTTGCGGGTTTCATTAGTCATGGTCCACGCTCCAGCTTGGTTTGCGTTTCTCAAAAAAGGCTGTCAGGCCCTCTTGGCCTTCAGCGCCGGTGCGGCGGGCGGCAATGCGTATTGCGGTTTCTTCGCGAACGGATGTGTCGATGTCGCGGCCAGCCACAAAGGTAATCAGGTCTTTGCAGTCGGCCTGAGCAGTTGGCCCACCAGAAAGCAGTTGGCCGATGATCCCATTCAGGATCATGTCTGCTTCGTCGGCGGACTGGGCAATTTCGTGCACAAGGCCAATTCGGCGCGCTTCAATGCCATCAAACCGTTCGCCCGTCAGGAAATAACGCTGTGCCGCCCGTGCGCCGATCGCCCGCACTACATACGGTGATATCGTCGCCGGTGTCAGGCCAAGCTTCACTTCAGAAAGCGAGAATATGGCGGTCGAGAGCGCAATGCCGATGTCGCAGCAGGCCGTCAGGCCAACGCCGCCGCCAAACGCCGCCCCGTTTACGAGCGCAATAGTTGGCTTCGGGCAATTCGCCAGCGTGGAAAGCATGCCGGACAGGCGCATGGCATCCTCCTGGTTTTCTTCGGCACTGTATGTGGCTGTCTGTTTCATCCAGCCCAAGTCAGCGCCAGCCGAAAAGCTTTTGCCCGCCCCGGTCAGCACAACAACACGCACGTCGCCGTTTGAGCCAAGTGACGCGAATGCCTCATCCAATTCAGCAATCACAGCATCGTTGAACGCATTGTGTTTTTCTGCGCGGTTGATCGCGACTGTCGCCACGCCGCGCTCATCAATGTCGATAAGAAGATTGTCTGCCATTTTGCGCCCTTACATCCGGAACACGCCGAACTTGGTCGGCTCGATTGGGGCGTTCATGGCAGCAGATAGGCCAAGGCCCAAAACCCGACGCGTGTCAGCGGGGTCAATCACACCGTCGTCCCACAAGCGGGCACTGGCGTAATAGGGGTGACCTTGCTCTTCATACATATCGCGGATCGGGGCTTTGAAAGCTTCTTCTTCGTCCGCAGACCAGTTTTCACCACGGGCTTCCATACCATCGCGTTTGACGGTTGAAAGAACGCCCGCGGCTTGCTCGCCCCCCATGACAGAGATGCGGGCATTTGGCCACATCCACATGAAGCGTGGCTGATATGCCCGGCCACACATGCCGTAGTTGCCAGCGCCAAAACTGCCGCCAATGATAACGGTGAATTTGGGCACATTGGCGCAGGCCACGGCAGTGACCATCTTGGCGCCGTCACGGGCAATGCCGCCATTTTCATATTTCTGACCAACCATGAAGCCCGTAATATTTTGCAGGAATAGAAGCGGAATACCGCGCTGTGAGCAAAGCTCGACAAAATGCGCACCCTTGCGCGCGCTTTCTGCAAACAACACGCCGTTGTTAGCAACAATGCCGACCGGGAAACCGTGGATGTGTGCAAAGCCACATACAAGTGTTTCACCATACAGTTTTTTGAACTCGTCAAACTCGCTACCGTCGACAAGGCGGGCGATCACTTCGCGCACATCATATGGTTGGCGGACATCCTGCGGGATCAGTCCGTAAATTTCCCTGGGGTCGTATAAGGGTGCTACAGGCTCCCGCATCGCAACACCAGGGTTTTTGGTCCGGTTTAGGTTGGAAACAATACGGCGCGCCATACCTAATGCGTGCTCATCATCTTTTGCCAGATGGTCTACAACGCCAGAGGTGCGCGCGTGAACATCACCGCCACCCAGATCTTCTGCGCTGACCACTTCACCGGTCGCGGCTTTCACAAGCGGTGGCCCGCCAAGGAAGATGGTGCCCTGGTTTTGAACAATGATGCTTTCGTCCGCCATTGCAGGCACATAGGCGCCGCCCGCTGTGCAACTGCCCATCACAACCGCGATTTGCGGGATGCCCTCTGACGACAGTTGCGCCTGATTGTAGAAAATACGGCCAAAATGATCGCGGTCCGGGAATACTTCGTCCTGGTTCGGCAGGTTTGCGCCACCACTATCCACCAAATACACACAGGGTAATTTGTTTTCGCGGGCAATTTCCTGCGCACGCAGATGTTTTTTCACCGTAACAGGGTAGTAGGTGCCGCCTTTTACTGTGGCGTCATTGCAAACCACTACGCACTCGGTGCCCTCAATTCGACCAATGCCCGTGATGATGCCACCCGCTGAAATGTCAGCATCGTACATATTGTGTGCGGCCAGCTGCGAAAGCTCCAGGAACGGCGAGCCGGGGTCAAGAAGGGCGTTTACGCGGTCCCGGGGCAACAGCTTGCCGCGCGAGAGGTGTTTTTCACGGGCTCGGTCAGAACCACCCTTGGCGATTGCGCCAATGGTCGTGTTCAAGTCGTCAATTTGGGTTTGCATATGCTCCGCGTTGGTGCGGAACGCCTCTGACGTTGTGTCCAACGCCGATTGCAGCACAGACATGGATGTCTCTCCTGTTGGCCGGGCGACAGCGTCGCCGTGGCGAGTCTCGTTCGCGGGGATAAATGCCCAAACAAGCTGGCAGCATACAGTTTCATCTGTTATTGGTACAATCGAACACAAAAATACAATCAATAGACAGTGTCTATCATGGATATATATCTACTAAGATACTTTTTGGCCGTAGTTGAAACAGGCAGTTTTACCCGCGCTGCTGACCGGGCGTTTGTGACGCAACCGACCCTGTCGGCGGGCATCAAGAAACTGGAGCAACAGCTTGGTCACACTTTGTTTGAGCGCACCAATCGCCGCGTGTTCCTAACAGACGCAGGCACCCGGTTTTTACCGCGTGCTAAAGCGATATTGCATGAGTGTAATATGGCACAGCAGGCGCTTGACGAGGCAGGCAATGCCCCCTTGCTGCGTATTGGAGTTTTGACAACTTTATCGAACCGCAAAGTTGGTAATTTGCTCGCATCTTTTCGGGAAAAAGCGCCAGGTGCAGCGATTGAAATTTTTGATGGTACGGAACAAGAACTGGAAAACCGGCTTGAAGACAGGAGCCTTGATTTTGCGCTTTCTGTTTACCGAGGTGAGCCCGAGGATCGCTCTATTCCGCTGGGGGTGGAACCCTATGTATTCATTTTACCCACTGACCATCCCCTTGCCGGGCGAACACGCGTGGGCGCGCAAGATCTGGCGGAAGATTACATGATCGTACGAAGCCGGTGCGAGGTCTTGTCGGAAACCAGTCGCTATTTTACCGACCGAAACGTGCGGCCGCGCTTGGTGTATCGCACGCCCAACGATAGCCGCGCGGTGGCGATGGTTGCAGCTGGGGTTGGTGGTACTGTTGTGCCGCAAAGTCTGGTTGACGAGCGTGTTTGCGAAGTGAAGCTAACCGGCTTTGAACATGAACGCAGGATTGGCCTGTTCCTGCCACGAAGCGAGTTACCCGATGAAACACTGGCTGCAGCGGAGGCCTTTAAAGCGCATGTCCGTGATAAATGGGCCTGAATGCATTACACGCTAATGTGAAAACGAATGTTCCCCGGCGGCTCGTTCGTATGATAATTGTTCTATCTCAATGATCTAGCTGGCGTTTGATGCGTAAAGGAAAGCGCTAGGGAAAACTGCTAATTTAAAGAGGGTTTGTGCCATGGGGTCTGGGCGCATCGTGCTTGTTGCTGTTTTGATTGCACTTGTTGGATCAGCAGCCTGGCTTTTAACACAAGACAATAAATCTGGTCAGCGCGGCGGCTTTGGCGGCCGCATGGTGTCCGTGGTGACCGAGCCAGTGGAAAACCGCGAGTTCAGCGATATTGTTGAAGCACTTGGCACTGCACGAGCGCGGGAAAGTGTAACACTGAGCCCACGGGTATCTGATACCGTGAGCCAGGTTGCGTTTGAAGATGGCCAAATGGTGAAAAAGGGTGACCTTCTTGTTGCCCTGGAAGATGCTGAAGAGCGCGCTCAGCTTGAAGAAGCGCGCGCTAATCTTTTTGAAGCGGAAAGCCAGTTTGCCCGCACAGAAGATTTGGTAACACGCGGTAACGCGTCCACCGCGGCGCTTGATGCACAGCGTCGTGCCGTGCAGGAATCGAAGTACCGGTTGGTGGCGGCAGAAGCTCGCTTGGCCGACCGGCGTATCGTAGCGCCGTTTGATGGGGTGCTGGGCCTACGGCAGATCAGTGAAGGGTCTTTGGTTACGCAAAACAACCCGATCACCACGATAGATGCTATCGACACTATCAATCTGGATTTCTCTGTGCCCGAACGTTTCATCGCGACACTTGCACCCGGCCAGACAGTGAATGCCCGCGTGGAAGCATATCCGGGCCGCAATTTTGAAGGCACCGTGAAAACAGTGGACAGCCGCGTGGACCCTGTTACGCGTTCTGTCATTGTGCGGGCGGAGGTTGAAAATGATGATCGCGCGCTGCGCCCGGGCCTTTTGATGGCAGTTGAAGTGATCAGCCGTACATGGCAAGGCCTGTCGGTTCCAGAAGAATCCGTCGTACCGTCTGGTGGGCGGGCTTATGTGTTTGTAGCGAACGACGGTGTGGCGGAGCGCCGCCCTGTTGTGCTTGGCATTCGTCGCCCCGGATATGTTGAAGTTCTTGAGGGTTTGAGTGAAGGCGAGCGCGTCGTGACTGAGGGCACCATGCGCCTTGGGCGTGCAGGCATTCGCATTCGTGAAGCCGGTTCGAGCACGGGCGACAATGGCGGGGGCGGCGCACCTCGCCGTCGCGGTGGCGGACAAAGCGGGGGAGGCGACCAATGATCCTCTCCGACGTATCTGTAAAACGCCCGGTTTTTGCCACCGTCATCAGCCTGATGCTGGTGGCGTTTGGCGTGATCTCTTTTGGGAATATTCCAGTTCGGGAATTGCCCGATGTTGATCCTCCGATAGTCAGTGTGCGCACCAACTATCCCGGTGCCAATGCCGCCGTTGTAGAAACCCGCGTAACCCAAATTATTGAGAGTGCCATCGCCGGCGTTGAAGGCATCAAAACCATCGAAAGCACGAGCAGGGACGGGCGCTCTGATATTACGATCGAGTTCAACCTGGACCGGAATATCGATTCTGGCGCCAATGACGTGCGTGACCGTGTAAGCCGGGTTCTCAATAACCTGCCTGAAGAAGTTGAACCGCCCGAGGTTGCCAAAGCAGACAATGATACGCAGCCCATCATGTGGTTTAACCTGACAAGCCCCGTGATGGATGTGCTGCAACTGACGGACTATGCCGAACGCAATATCGTGGACCGTTTGTCTGTCGTGGATGGTGTGTCTGGCGTGCGCATTGGCGGGCAAAAGCGGTATGCCATCCGTGTTCAGCTGGACCGACAGGCGATGGCAGCGCGCGGCATTACCGTAAATGACATTGAAACCGTGATGCGGGCTGAGAATGTTGAATTGCCTGCCGGCGAAATTGAAAGTGTGCAACGCGATACAATCGTGCGCCTGAACCGCGAATACGCGAGCGCTGAAGACTTTGAAACTATGGTGATCCGCGAAGGCGGAGAAGGCGGCTTTGTGCGTCTTGGCGATGTGGCTGATGTGGAACTGGGCGCAGAGCGCGAAGAACGCACATTCCGTGGTAACGGCAAGCCGGTGATCGGACTGGGAGTTATCAAACAGTCCACCGGCAACACGTTGTCGGTTGCGCTCGGTGTCAAGGCCGAAATGGAACGCATCCGCGAAACGCTGCCAGAAAGCATGGAGCTTTTGGTCGCGTACGACACGTCAATCTTTATCGAAAAAGCGATCTCCGAGGTTTATTTCACGCTCGCAGTGTCCATGTCGCTTGTGGTGTTGGTTCTGTATTTATTCCTCGGCAACGTGAAAACGGTGATTGTGCCGGCGGTGACAGTGCCTGTGTGTATTATCGCAAGTTTTTGGGTGCTCTCACTCACCGGTGTTTCCATCAACCTGATTACACTTTTGGCGCTTGTGCTTGCCATCGGCCTTGTGGTGGATGACGCGATTGTGGTTTTGGAAAATATCTATCGCCGTGTGGAAGAGGGTGAGCCCGGCCTTGTTGCGGCGTATCGCGGTGCGCGCCAGGTGGGTTTTGCCGTAATCGCTACAACGCTGGTATTGATTGGTGTGTTTGTGCCGATCTTCTTCCTGACAGGCAACGTGGGCCGCTTGTTTGGTGAACTCGCAATCGCGATGACAGCTGCTGTCGCCTTCTCATCCCTGATCGCGCTCACGCTCACGCCCATGATGTGCTCAAAGCTTGTTCGGCGGCGCAACAAAAAGCCTGCTTTTGCAAAGTTTCTGGACCGTGTGTTCAACAGCATCCAGGAAGGGTATGGGCGCTTCCTTGAAGTGTGCATCAACAACAAGCTGCTTGTTGTGGCAAGTTTCCTGACCTGTTTTCTGCTTATTGCAGCCGTGTTTGAAAAGGTGCCACAGGAGCTTGCACCGGTCGAAGACCGCGGTAGCTTTTTCATGCGCATTCGTGGCCCTGAAGGTGCGAGCCATGCCTTCATGCAGAAGCAGATGGTGAAGATTGAAGAGCAAGTCATGCCGTATGTTGAAGGCGGTGAGATGGAACGCATCCTTGTGCGCGTGGACGGCAACGGCGGCTTTGGCTTCATGATCCTGAAGCCCTGGGAAGAGCGGGAGCGAAGTTCAACCGAAATTCTCAACGAACTCCGCCCCAAAATGATCAATAATGTCACGGGTGCGCTTGCGATCCCCATCGAAGGGTCGGGTCTTTCACGCCGGGGTGGCAGCGCAGAGGCGTTTCAGTTTGTTATTGGCGGCGATACTTACGAAGACCTCGGCCGTTTCAAGCAGGTCATGCTCGAAGAAATGGCGAATTACCCGGGTCTTGTGAACATCGACGCTGACTACCGGGAGACGCAGCCACAGTTCAAGGTTCAGATTGACCGCGAACGCGCAGCGGACATTGGTGTATCCATCCAGTCGATTGGTCGCACGCTTGAAACCATGATGGGTGGTCGCCGTGTGACCACATTTGTTCAGGACGGCGAAGAATATGACGTTATCCTTCAGGCGCAGAAATCCGACAGACGCCAGCCGCTTGATATGGAAAATATTCATGTGGCCTCAGGGCGCACGGGTGAACTTGTGCCGCTCTCGAACCTGGTGTCGGTTGCCGAAGATTCAGGCGCGGGCGCTCTGCGCCGTTTCAACAGGGTTCGAGCGCTGACAATTTCAGCAAACCTTGCGCCGGGCTACACAATTGGTGAAACCACTGAGTGGATGGAAGACAAGGTGCGCGAAGTGCTGCCTGATGTTTCCAGCATCGACTACAAGGGCGCGACGCGCGAATACAAAGAAGCGGGCGACGATGTTTACTTCATCTTTGTTCTGGCGCTTGTTGTGGTGTTCCTTGTGCTGGCGGCTCAGTTCGAAAGCTTTATCCACCCCTTCATCATTATGCTGACGGTGCCACTTGCTGTGCTTGGCGGTCTCTTTGGGCTTTATCTCGCGGGCAGCACGCTCAACATATACAGCCAGCTTGGCCTCATTATGTTGATTGGTTTGGCGGCTAAAAATGGCATCTTGATCGTTGAGTTTGCAAACCAACTCCGGGACGAGGGCCAAAGCGTGCGTGATGCGCTCATCAATAGCGCAAAGACGCGGTTGCGGCCCATCATGATGACCGGTCTATCCACCGCCATGGGCGCAGTTCCCCTGATGATGGCAACGGGTGCAGGTGCCAACAGCCGCGGCACCATTGGCGTTACCGTGTTTTCCGGCGTGCTGATTGCCACTTTCTTTACCCTGTTTGTGGTGCCTGTGTTTTATGACGCACTTGCGAAATATACACGCTCGCCGGGTGCGCTTGCAGATGAGCTTGCAGACTTCGAAGACAAGGAAGCCAAGGGCATTCCAGCTGAGTAGGGAGGCACGATAGGTTTTATCTATCACTTAAGGATCTGGCAATCTGCGGTGAAAGTTAGTATATTTACTACATGATCTGGACTTTTCTTCGGGCAGGAGCAAATGCATGACGCGTAGCAAGTTTGGAAGTTTATCCCTTGTTGCGCTTTGGTTCGCACTAGCACTGCCTGTTTCCGCACAGGAACCTGACCCAAAGCAGGCTACTCCTGAAGTTGACGAAGAAATCATCGTTGAAGGGCAACCAGTGTTGCCGCCAAGAATTGGCAAAGGCTTTGAGGCTTTCGCTGCCGGTGATTTCGAGGCAGCGGTACGCTACTTTCACGGCATTCGACGCTTCGAGTTTCAGCGAAAAGCCGATAATTTCACTGACTGGTTGAATATGGCGCCCAATACTATTCGTGGCAATGGTCGCATGTCTGGCAAGCATCTGGACATACGCACTGCGGACCCCTGGCGCCGACAGGCATATGCAATCCTTTATTACATGGAAGGCATGTCAAGGTGGGCGCAAGGTGAAACTAAAGGCGCAGCTATTTCTTTTCGCAAAGCATTGGAAATGAACCCGCGGCACTTTGATGCTCGGGCAGAATATTCGCTTGTACAGATCGAGCTGGGCAAGCCTAAAAAGGCTGAAAAGCATATTCGTCGGCTCGCTAAAGATTTTCACAAATGCGATGCCGCTGACGATCAGGAAACCTGCACTGCCATTCGGCAACGTTTGGGGCAGGTGGAGATGGCATATGGCAATGCCATAACCGGGTAAACGAAAGCAGCAAGAGCTGCGTGTTTCGAGTTCGTTCAAAATAGGATAGAATTGGGTCTCACAGATTGGGAGAAGTTGCATGCGTGTTCTTTTGATTTCGTCACTGGTGGCTGGATTGTCATTTTCAACAATTGCTTCTGCACAGGAAGAGAAGGCTGAAACGCCAGTCGAAGAAGAAATCATTGTAGAGGGCCGGCGCAATCTCTCGCGTCAGGTGGAAAAAGGATTTGCAGCTTTTCGCGCAGGCGAATTTGAAAAGGCTGAGACATATTTCTACCGGGTTCGCGCATTCCACCAACTTCGTGCCTCTCAAACCTTTGAACAGTTTCAGGATATGTGGGGTTTTGCCAACCTGACGGGTGCCGCCAACGTGGATACCACAACACAAGAAATACATGTGCGAAAAGCGCTCTCAATCATTCACTATATGGAAGGCATGAGCCAGCGCGCTCAAGGCGACGCAATGGGTGCGCGCCGGTCTTTCAAGCGGGCCATCGGCGTTAATCCCACGCATTTTGATGCACGGGCTGATTTGGCGTTGATTGAAATTGAGCGCGGCAAAATGCCTGTAACCGAAAAGCACATCAAACGGCTGGTACGCGACCTGGACCGCTGTGATGCAGACAAAATTTCCGATGTTTGCGCGGCTATTAACGACCGGTTGCTGCAGGTAGAGCAGGCCTATGGCCGCGCCGTAAGCGGCTGACGTAACAAACCAAATGCAGTCTTTCCAAAGCGGATGCTGCCCGTTAAATTTACGGGTGGTGTGGCATGTTTTGGGAGGGTTTCATGAAATTTTCAACATTAATGCTGGGCGCAAGCCTGGGGGTAATGCTGTCTGCCTGCAGTGAGCAAGGCAGTGATATGGAGGCATCGGTGGTTGACGCCGCAAAGCCCATGATTGAGCCCTGGGGTTATCCGCTGGATGCGTTTGACCGCGAAACCCGCCCGCAGGACAATTTGTATCAATTCGCCAATGGTGGGTGGTTGGCCGCCACCGACATTCCTGGCGACCGAAGCGGCGTTGGCTTTTCTCAGGGCATGCGGGACAGAAATGATGAGCGCATCAAATCCGTGATTGCAGAGCTGCAAGGCGCTGACCTGATGACCGGCAGTGACGAACAAAAAATTCGTGATCTGCATGCATCCTACATGAATATCGACGCCATAAATGCGGTGGGCATGGCACCGATTGCGCCCATGCTTGATCGCATTGCTTCGATCAAAGACCATGAGGGTGTTGCCGCCGCCATGATGGATGGTGCGCTGGGCGCGCGGTCCTTGTTTGGATTGTTTGTTGCGATCGACAGCAAGCAGCCGACCGATTACGCCGTCTATGCCACGCATGCGGGCACAGCACTGCCGGACAAAAGCTATTATGAGCGCGAGAGCGAGCGGCTCGACGCGCTTAGGGCTTCTTATGTTGACTATATGGAGGCGGTCTTCACCCATTTGGGACGCGCAGACGCGCGCGCGTCAGCAGAGGCTGTGTTTGCCCTGGAGAAAGCCATTGCCTCGCACCATTGGAGCAGGGCAGAGCGCCGGAACGCCGACCGCACCTATAACGCCATGACACTGGACGAACTTGCTGACTTTGCGCCGGGGTTCCCCTGGGCTGCAGCTGTCGCTGCTTATGGCATTGAAAATATTGATAAAATTGTGGTGCGCGAAAACACCAGCTTTCCCGGCATGGCATCCCTGTTTGCAGAAACAGATGTCAGTGTGTGGAAGGATTATCTGACTGTGCATCTGATGGCGAGCCACGGGCAGTATCTCTCGGACGAGATTGCAGAGGAGCGATTTGGCTTTTTTGGCACCGCATTGAGGGGCCAACGGGAGCAGCGTGCGCGTGAAGACCGGGCGATCCTGTTTGTGAATGATCAGCTTGATCAGGCGGTTGGCAAAATCTATATCGACCGCTTTTTTCCGGAAGAATCCAAGCAGCTTGTCGGCGAAATGTTTGAAAACATCCGCACAGAACTTGGGGAACGCATCGACAATCTCTCGTGGATGACCGAAGAAACAAAAGCGGTGGCCCGCACAAAACTCGGTAAAATGAGCGCCAAGATTGCCTATCCGGACAAATGGACGGACTATTCAGCTGTTTCCATTGGCGCCGGTAACCTGATGGACAATGTTATTGCCATGCGCGTGTTTGAGCACGAGCGAGAGCTGGCACGCCTTGGCACGCCCGTTGATAAAGCGGAATGGTTCCGCGGTCCGCAAACAGTGAATGCCTTCTATAGCCCAACCCGAAATGAGGCCTTTATTCCAGCGGGTTACATCCAGTCGCCCCTGTTTGATCCAAAAGCTGATCCCGCGCTGAATTATGGTGCGCTTGGCAGCATTATTGGACATGAAATTGGTCATGGTTTTGACGACCAGGGCAGCAAATATGACGGTGACGGCGTGCTGCAGGCCTGGTGGTTGGAGGAGGACAGAGCTGCGTTTAACGCGCTCGGCGACCGGTTGGCGGATCAGTTCAGCCAGTATGAACCGCTTGGCGGGTTGTTTGTAAACGGTCGCCAGACGCTTGGTGAAAACATTGGTGATCTCGCAGGCATGATTGTGGCATTTCATGCGTATGTGCGTTCTTTGAATGACGATGAAGCGCCTGTGCTTGATGGCTTTACGGGGGCGCAGCGCTTTTTCCTTGGCCGCGCGCAAGGCCGGCGGTTTAAGCGTACGGAAGAAAGCCTGCGCCAGCGCCTTTTGTCTGCGCCGCACAGCCCCATGTATTTGCGGGTGAATGGTATGGCCCGCAACATGGACGAATTCTACGAGGCGTTTGACGTGCAACCCGGTGATGCCATGTACTTGGCGCCAGAAGACCGGGTGAAAATTTGGTGAGTGTTGCATGCCTGATAAGGATTTGAGAACGAAGTTTCCGCAGTTTTTTATTATTTGGAAGAAGGCGAGGCTGCCCCGACCAAAAGTTAGATCGGGGCCTCTTATTACTACTAACCAGGCATTTGCGGGAAGGTGGGGCGAGACACCAGCGCCTGCTGCCAGCGCAATACGTTGGTCAGGCTTGCCGGAATTTCAATCTGGGTAAAACCCATGATGAAAAACAGCGTCATGCCAATGATGTCTGCCATGGTGAACCTGTCGCCTGCGACAAACGCACGGCCATCCGACAGCTCATCATCAAGCCACG
Organism: Kordiimonas sp.; assembly: GCA_963921265.3. Taxonomy (GTDB): domain Bacteria; phylum Pseudomonadota; class Alphaproteobacteria; order Sphingomonadales; family Kordiimonadaceae; genus Kordiimonas. The sequence goes on along the minus strand of OZ001196.2, from coordinate 570,952 downwards.
CCAATCGTTCCACCAAATTGCGGCGGCAGAATTTGGCATAGTCGGCATTTTGGTCAATCCGGTATTTGAAGAACTCAATCTCATGCAGGCCAACATCGCCCGCAACGTTAAAGAGCCATAGTTCCACGCGGCGGGTCCACATTTCGATGAAGGCTTGCTCTTCCGGTGTTTCGCCAAACAGGTTGGTTTCAGGATGCAGGTGTTCCAGATACCGGCAGATGGCGATGCTTTCCGTGAGGTGTTCACCATTATCAAGCTCCAGCACTGGCACCTGACCAAGCTTGTTGACCTTCAGGAAAGAGGGCGTTTGGCCCTGACCGGCCATCAGGTCGACATCCACGGTTGGGATATCGATGCCTTTCTCCGCCATGAAAATCTGAACACGCGCGCCATTTGGCGACAAGCCATTATAAAGTTTCACTTTTTCACTCCTCGTAAGCTGTGTGATCGTTGTCGATGGGCGCAGTCTGCTGAGCAACAAAATATGTTCAAGAACATATAAAAATTTGTTTTATATTGAGGTGACAAGCGAGGAGAAGACTATGCCCTATAGTGCCAAACATAAGGCAGAAGTACGCGAGCGCATTGTTGAGCATGCGCGCGTGATGTTTAACCGTGAAGGGTTCGAAACCGTATCTATCGACCAGCTGATGGAAGGTGTGGGGCTGACCCGCGGCGGTTTCTATAACCATTTTAAAAACAAAGAAGAATTATATGCGGAGGCCGTCGCAAGTTTCCTGAACGGGCAAGGCAAAACCTGGCGCGAAGAGGTGGGCGTAAAGGCGGAAAATGGTGGCCTTCAGACTGTGCGCGCGATGATCGACAGTTACCTGTCGCAAGAGCACCTGGATGACATCGACAATCAATGCCCGATGATCGCTTTGCCATCTGATGTGGCACGGGCATCACCAGAAGTGCGGGCGGCGTATATGTCTTTGTTGCAGGCTATGACGTGGCTTTTTGAAAACAATTTGCCACAAGACAATTCCGATCGCCGCCAGAAAGCTTTGGCGCTGTCTGCGCTATGTGTTGGTGGCATGGTATTGTCGCGCACCATTGATGACCGCGCGCTTTCGGATGACCTTCGTTTGTCTGCGAAAGCGACTGCACTCAGTATGCTGGGTGTTGAGGGGTAGGCACCCACATGAGCGTATGCGGGTACCCAATTTGATTGCAGTTAAGTGGATTGTGGCGTGCGCAGCAGGGCGACGCCCACCCACAGGAACCAAATAATTTGGCCAAGGCCGAAGATGGTTGCGCCGATGTCGCTTAGCGGCGGAATGATCGTTATAATGCCGGCCGCACCAACTAGAATACCAATATAGTTCAACGGCTTGGAGAGGGTGCCGCCCCGCAACCCGGCGACACTTAACAGCAGCAGCCAAATGCCGCCGACAATTTCAACACCACCGCCGAGGCCTTCCTGCACCACGGTGATAGCCTTCAATACCGTTGTTGCCTGAGCGGTATCCGTCGCTTGCAACGCCAGGACTGTTTCGGTCCCGATAACGGAAATCATACCGGTTGAAATCACTAGCCCAGCCCAAATGAAGCCAAAAACGCTGGCGGTTTGCATTAGAGCCTCGGTACCAGACTTGAGGCGTTCATGCAGTGCCAGGGCCAGCACTACCAAAAACACACCAAACAGGGTGTAAATGGCTATGCTGCCAACATATTGCGCGGTTTGGGTTTCGGCGAGAAAGGCGAGCCTGCCTTCTGCCCCTTCGTAACCCGTTGGGTCCAAATAGGCGAAAAATAGCCAGAAGCCAAAGATGTAGGCTGCCGCTTCATACAGGGCCGCGAGGCCACCCATTTTTTGTAGGTTCATTGTTCACTTCCTCCACATGTTGTCGCTGCGGGCCACCAGGTGGTCACAGCTTATTATTCACCGCGAGCGCTTCTATGTCGCTTGCAGTTTTATTGTGCCCAATAGGGCAATTTATTAGGGGATTAGAGGCTTTCCAAGCCAGTTATTCCCCACTGTCGCATCAACGCACCGGTCTTTTTTGCCGGCGCTTATTTTGTCAATTGTCGGTATCACACATCTGGCAGCAGGAGAACGGTTTTTCAACCGCTAAACTATATCAAAAGTTTAACGATGTAGGCGATGCTAAATAGCACGCTATTTTTGGTGATACGTAAGGGCGCGTTTGATGAGCAGCCGAAGTTTGTCGGTTTCTGCTGCTGTGAGCCTGTCCACATAAACTGCACGATTGCCATCATATGTGAATTCCTCCGGAAACAGCGCTTGAAACTCAGACACAACGCTGGTTTGGCAGTGCGTGAAAATGGCGGGTTTGCCGGTTTTGGACACGCCAAGCCTTATGGTTGTTCCGGATTTGGGGCGAACAGTCAGGTAGGCCGGTTCGCCCCATTTTAGCGTTTCTTCAATGCTTCCAACACCTTGTGCTTCTGCTGCAACCGAGAATATCTGTTCCCTGAGTTCAAGCAAAAGGGAGCGTTTGTCGTCCTCAAACGCGTCATATGCGGCTTTGACCAAATGGTTTTTGAACGGTGTATGATTCAAAGATAGCTCCTGAGATCAGGCTATCATCAAGGGAGGTTTGATTAAACCGTTAGCGCGTAATCTACTTTAAAGTCGGCATCTTCAAGCGCGTGCACCAGTGCCTGCGCGTGTTCCTGGTCCTTGGCTTCAATCACCAGTTCCATTTCGGTTTGCTTGAGGCTGATCGCACCAAATTCGCGGTGGTGGCGCATTTCAAGGATATTGGTGCCGATGGCGGCCACAATGTCCGTAACTTTCGCGAGCGCACCCGGCTGATCCATCATTGTGATGCGAAGCCGCGCCAAACGTCCGTCCCGCGCCATGCCGCGCATGATGGCACTCGCTAGCATACGGCTATCGATATTGCCGCCAGACAGCACCATGCCCACTTTATGGCCCTTGAAAAGCTCAGGATACTGTGTAACGGCTGCCAGACTAATTGCACCGGCACCCTCCACAATCACTTTTTCGATTTCCATAATGGCGACAATCGCGCGTTCAATCTGGCGCTCGGACACGGTAACAATCTCGTCGACAAGCTCTTCAACAACAGCCTGCGTGCGCTCCCCAGGTTTGTTGACGGCGATGCCTTCCGCAATCGAAATATTGTCGCCCTTGAGCTTGGAGCCGTCCACACGCTCTTTCATGGCAGGGAAAGCTTCGGTCTGCACGCCGACAATGCGAATGCCCGGCTTGATATGTTTGGCAATTGTCGCAATGCCGGAAATCAAACCACCACCACCGATAGGCACAACCAGCGTATCCAGACCGGGTTCGTCTTCCAGCATTTCAAGGCCAACGGTGCCTTGGCCTGCCATCACACGTGGGTCATCAAACGGGTGCACATAGGTAAGGTTCTCAGCGTCCGCCATATCGTAGGCGGCTTGCGTCGCGGCTTCGAAGTCTGCCCCTGTGAGGACAACATTGGCACCCAGTTCTTCTGTGCGTTTCACTTTGTTAAACGGCGTGCCTTCCGGCATGACAATTGTGGCAGGTATGCCAAGTCGCCCCGCGTGATAGCTAATACCCTGTGCATGGTTACCTGCGCTGGCCGCAATTACCCCTTTGGTGTCTGCGGGCAGGGCGAGCAAGCGGTTAAGCGCGCCGCGTTCTTTATAGGCAGCGGTAAACTGGAAAATCTCAAATTTCAGATAGCATTCGGCACCCGTGATCGACGAGAGCGTTTTTGAGTGGTTCAAGGGTGTGCGTACAACCGCATCCTGTATGGCGATTTGTGCGGCATATACGTCATCGGCACTGATAGGCAGTGCTGACATTTCTTGTAATTTTCTTTCACCCATAACATTGCACCTGAAACTTTATTACAGAGGGCGAGCATTGCCATAGGCATTCTCGCCTGTCCAGCAAAAAGCTTCGGAACGGTGTGGTTTGAAAGAAAATGTCGTTACAAAAAACGGCCAATCAGGTCATCAATGGCCGTTTGCACTTGTGGCTCTCGCATCAAGGGCACATGGCCCATGTCAGGGACCGTAACGGGCACCAGATCGGGGTGCTCGTTTGCCATTCTCTCAAGCGTAGATGCAGAAAGTATATCGGAAAGGCCACCGCGCAGCACCACCATCGGAATTGAATGCATCAAGCCAAACAGCGGCCACAAATCAGGTGCTGCCTGATCATCGTTTTCGTCAAAGTTTTTCCTGAGCGCGGGGTCGTACTGCGCAGATGGCTTGCCATTTTTGTCCTCATAAAGGAGGTGGGTCATCATCAACCAGTCGTCATCCGAAAATTTGGGGTATACACCCCGGTTTGCAAACTTCACGGCTTCAATCGCTTCATCCCAGGTAGCAGGCGGTGTACCAACACCGACGTATGACTTGATGCGTGCAATACCGGCTGGGTCAATTTCGGGCCCTATGTCATTAATGACGGCCGCCTTTATCACGCCGGGGTAGAGGGCATTCATCATGATGGTCATCAAGCCGCCAAGCGACGTGCCGATTGTGATGATTTCGCCCAGATCCAGATGCTGCAAAAGCGTCATCATGTCTTCAACATACACATTTGGGGCATATCGGCTTGGGTCAGGGTCCCACTCTGACCAGCCCCGTCCACGCTGTTCAACACAGATTAAACGGCAGCGATCCTTCAGGTGATCTGCAATGAAACCAAAGTCTTTGGCGTTTCGGGTTAAGCCGGGCATGCACAGAACCGAGGGGGAACCTTCCGGCGCAACATTGTAATCTCGGTAATGCTGTTTCAGGCCATCCGTGTTGGTGAAATACTCGTCAGTATAGTCAGCCATGCTGCCAGTCCTTGTACGTTTGTCGAAGCTCTCGTTTCAGTATTTTACCGTTTGGGTTTCGGGGCAAGTTTTCTGTGAAAACAACACCTGCGATACGCTGCTGTTTTCCAAGCTTGGCGTTCGCCCAGGCTGTTATGTCTGCCTCGCTCAGCGTCACATTCACTTCGCGAACGACAATAGCCAGCGGCGTTTCGCCCCACTTGTCACTGGGCACACCAATAACTGCCACTTCGTTGACGTCAGGGTGGGTAACCAGAATGGCTTCGATGTCCTGCGGGTATATGTTTTGGCCACCCGAAAGGATCATGTCTTTCTTGCGGTCAACAATATAGAGGTAGCCTTCTTGGTCGAGCAGGCCAATATCACCTGTGCGCATCCATTTGCGACCATTGGGGTCAGTCCAGGTGGCTTCTGCGGTTGCGTCCGGGCGGTTCAAATAGCCAGGCATAACAATGCGGCCAACGCCGACAACTTCACCTGACTTTTCTATGGGCACCTCAACATCATCATCGCCGACAATTTTTATGTCTGTGCCAATAAGGGGTTTGCCGACAGATGCCATGCGGCCTTCCGCTTCCTCTGGTTCAAGCGTCGTGATGATGCCCTCCGTTAGCCCAAACAACTCAACGACCGAAGAAGGGCCCAATCTTTCAAATAGGCGCTCTTTCAGGTCTGCATGCAACGGCGAGCCGCAACTCATGATCGCCTGCACAGACGACAGGTCAAAGTCATAGCTGTCCGGCACCTCAAGCAACCGCTGAAGTTGAATAGGCACCATCGCAAAATTTGTGACTTTTTCTGACTGAATAAGGTCTAGCGCACGTGCCGCGTCAAAAGATTTTTCTACCACCATCGTGCCACCTGCCAGAAGCGTGCATAGCATGCCGACCCAGCTGATATTTGAATAGAGACCAATGGTGAATAGTGTGCGCGCAGAGCCGTTGTACCTGAGTGCTACAGCAAGATCATAAGCCCAATCCCTACGACCTTTGTGCGTATGGACAATGCCTTTTGGCATGCCCGTGGTGCCAGAACTGTAGATGATATTTAAGAGATCATGGTCGCTGATACCAATGCGGGGCAGGGTATCCGGCTGGTTTTTCTTCAGGGATGTAAGATCGTTTTCACCAGCGATGGCTTGCAATCCAGTGCGGGCGTCCAGAAAGCCGCACAACCGTGCTGTTTGGTCTTCAGTGGAAAAGATGGCACTGACGTCAGCGTCTTCCAGCATAGCGGTCATTGCGTCGTCGGTGACAGACAAATTAATGGGTACGCTGCAGGCACCAGCTTTCATGATACCAATAAGCACTTCTACCATGGCGCGCCCGTTTGACATCACAACGCCGACCATTTGGCCCCGGCTGATATTGCGAGCGATCAGCCCGTGCGCGATTTTATTGGTCTCGGCTTCAAACTCGGCCCAAGTCAGCGTTTCTGCGCCGCAAACAAGGGCTGATTTTTGTGCCTTCCATTTTCCGTGGAGCGAGAGAATTTCAGGCAATAGTGGAGCGTGGTCATCAAATGCGTTCATTTGATTTTCCTTGAAATTCAGATTTGTTGGCCGGAGGGGGAGAGGAGCTATCGCTCATGGGGAGCCCTCCGGCCAAGCTGCGCCAGATCTAGAAACGAAGCCCTACAGTGGCCGTTACCGTCAGAGGCGGGCCATAAAAGGCTGACGCAATGCCCTCTAGACCAAGCGTGGAGGCAGTACCTGCCGCATTGGCAAAATTATAACCCGCAACGATATACTCTTCGTCTGTTAGGTTTTTGCCGTGCAAACCAACTTCGTACCTGCCGTCGTCAGAGACCCAGACAATACTGGCATCAAACAGAGAGTAGCCCGGCTGATCCAGGAACTGGCTTGCCACCTCGAACTGGTGCGTCAGGCTTTTGTAGGACCAAGCTCCGATGAAAGAGAGCGAACCGCTTTCGCCAAACAAATCAGTAGGGCGGCTGTAGGAGAGGCGCAGGTTTGTGCTCCACTCTGGGGTGTTTTGAATAACTCGCTGGTCAGAAACATCCTGTAGCGACGTCTCGCCGCTTACCGGGTCCGTAACTGCGGTGATGAACTCGTCGTACTCTGCGTCAATCCAGCCAAGGGCGAAATCAGCGACAACACTGTCACCATTAACACCGACATTTTCAGCCAGGATTGCGCTACCTTCCAGTTCAACACCAAAGAAATCGGCCGCACCAGCGTTTGTTGTTATACCGGAGAAACTGTCGTTGATGCCGTCATCATTGGTGTCGATACCAATGGAACCCGGTACCTGCACGTTGGTGTAATCACTATAGAATACAGCTATGTTGGTCGTCACTTTGCCGTCCGCCCAAGTGGATTTGGCACCGGCTTCATAGGTGGTGATTTCTTCCGGGTCAAAATTGATGAAATCAAAGATTTCCTGGTCAGATGTAACTCCGTCATTGTTCAGGTCAGGAGCAGCTGTGCTTTGCGCCCGCGGGTCGAAGCTGCCGCCTTTGAAACCTTCACTGTAGGAAAGATAAAGCGTCTGGTTGTCATTCGGTTGCCAGGATAAGCTGACGCGCGGCGAAAAGTCTGTGTATTTCTGCTCACCGTTAAAGTCTGACGTTGTGGCGATCTGCGTTGCGGAACCACCAAATGTTTCCGAGTTGCCGCCGATGAAAGTGCGCCGCAGTATGGTAGAGTTTCTTGTGTCTTCGGTGTAACGACCGCCGATGTTCAGCTCCACGTTGCTGTCCATGCCAAATGCAGCATCCAGATCAATACTGAAGTCACCGAAGATGGACCATGTTTCGGTTTCCACGTCACCAAGGGTGTTGGCATTCAGGCCGGGCAGGCTGATCAAGTCGCCTGTTTGCCCTAGCACAACGTCAAACTCGTTAAACGCTGTGGCGTCCAAATAATAAAAACCAAACACGCCGCTTACGGCATCATCTGTATAGAGGATTTGGAATTCTTCGCTGAACTGATCGTTTTTGTAGAGAACAGGGACATCAACGTCGACAACTGGCAAGCTGTCGAAGTCGATAAGCTGGAAGCTCTCGTCTTCGCGGTAAGCCAAAATATTCTTGATGGTGATTTTGTCATTCACTTCATATTCAATCAGCGCAGAGCCGCCGTACCATTCCGCCTCGTTGCGGCCTTGGATGCCTGCGCGGGTGTCGAACACATCATCCAGAACTGGTGCACCGCCAAACAGACCAGGAATCAAACGGTGGCCAGACTTTGGATTTGACTTGTCTTCGAGATAGTCACCCGACAGCCGAATGAACAGCTCAGGCGAGGGGGTCAGCTCCACACTGCCGCGGAATGCAAGGATATCTTTGTCATAGTGTTCCTGACCTGTTTCCAGGTTTTCACCAAAGCCGTTTCGTTGAAGATAGGCGACCGAGCCACCCACTCGAACTGTATCTGTAATTGGGGCTTCGCCAGTGGCGATGATGTCATGCTGGCCGTATGTGCCGCCGTTTAGCCGAAGTTTGAATGAAGGGTCTTCACCAATGCGTTTCGTTACATATTTGATCGCACCACCAATTGTGTTTCGGCCATACAGAGTACCTTGAGGGCCGCGCAATACCTCCACACGTTCCACGTCATAGATGTCGAGCACGGCACCTTGTGGGCGGTTTAGATAGACATCGTCAATATAAAGGCCAACACCTGCTTCAAATCCTGCAACCGGATCCTGCTGACCAACGCCTCGGATAAAGGCCGTGATCGTGGTGTTGGTGCCACGAGATACTTCAAGCGTAATGTTCGGCGTGGTTTGCGCGATAAAAGTAATATCTGTTGCGCCAAGCCGGGCAAGTTCGGCCCCCGAAATAGCGGTTACGGCAATCGGCACGTCCTGAAGACTTTCAGTTCGCCGGCGTGCCGTTACCGTAATTTCTTCAAATGAAGTTGTGGATTGTTCGCTGTCCTGTGCAATCGCAGGGGCGCCTACAAACAAACCGCTTGATGCGGCGCCTGCAAGCAACATTGCACGAATACTATTCTTGGAATTCATCATTCTCTCCCCGAGGTCACGGTGCACCAGCTCCCATACCGGTGCACTTTCCCATTTCGCATTCAATTAATTTCAACAAACGTTGAAAGTCAACATAAATTTCAACAATCATTGAATTTTATAAAAAGTGCGTTGTGGCAGCGGCGCAGATTGGCTAATAATATCAACAGGTAACGAGGAGCCGCCTGTGGCCGACGGAGGGTCAAATTCCAAGGTGAAACGCAAAGACCGCATTCTGGATGCGGCCGAGGCGTTGTTCGCCAAACACGGGTTTGACGGGGTGTCCATGCGAAAAGTCGCAGAGGAAGCCGGCGTAGACCTTGCCTTATCCAGTTATCATTTTGGCAACAAGCGGGGCCTGTTTGACGCGGTTTTGATGCGCCGTGCAGAAGTCCTCAACGAGACACGGCTTGCGGCACTGGAGCGCTGTAAAGCGGAAGCAGGAGAAGGCGGGCCAACTGTGGAAGCCATCATCAATGCCTTTCTGGAGCCGATGCTGGCACATGGCTACCAGGAGGACGAGGGCTGGCGGCATTATTTTGAATTGGTAGCACAGGTGAATAGCTCTTTTGAGTGGGGTGGCCAGCTAATGACCAAATACTTTGATCCACTCGTGCGTAAGTTTATTGACGCGCTCAAAGTTGCATTGCCAAACGCCGATCCGGCTGATCTTTATTGGTGTTATCATTTTTTGTCTGGTGCTCTCACACTCACATTTGCGCACACGGGTCGTATCGACCAGCTTTCAGACGGCATTGCCAAGTCAGAGGATATGGTGGGGGCTTATGAACGCATGGTGCCATTTGTGGCGGCAGGCTTTCGGCGTTTGTGCGATAAATAATCTATAATTCAGGAGGCTTTTATGAAATCACGCTCAATCGCAGTGATGGCGATTTTGTTTGCGTTTCTCAGTCCAGTGCAGGCAGAAGCAACAGACTTCAGGACGGGTCCTTTGATCAACGAATATGGTCCAGTCGCTATTGTTGAGGGTGCTGGCCCCCTGCCAGCTGATACTGGCTTTAGCGTCGCGTTTGATGTGACGGCACGTGGTACAGAAGGAGCAATAAACCGCAAGTTCGAAAGCGCTGCCCGGTTCTTAAACATGCATGCGGCAGTGGGCGTTAAAGCTGAAAACTTGCGCCTTGCTGTTGTGGTTCACGGGCCGGCAGTGCTCGATTTGACGGGCCCAGACAAATATGGAGCGGCAAATCCAAACGCTGAAATGATCGAAATTTTGCAGCGGCATGGGGTGCGATTTATTGTATGTGGCCAGTCTGCCGCGTTCCAAAATGTTGGCAAGGATGAGTTACTGCCGGATGTTGAGATGGCTGTATCTGCCATGACCGCACATGCCCTTTTGCAGCAAAGCGGCTATACACTCAATCCGTTCTAGGCGTTGAATTGGCTTGCCTGTGCCGCGAAACAGGCTAGAACATTAGTCGGTCACAGTTAGTCTGAGTGGGGACAATCCATGATAAAATATTGCGTGGCATCTGCCATGTTGTTGTCGCTGCCTGCAGCGGCTCAAGAATTTACAATTGAGCGGCTTGAAGGTAGCCCAAATATTAATGGTTCCAGCGTGCAGGGTCTTAAAATGGCCCCTGATGGTAAACGCATTACCTTTTTGCGTGGGAAAGCCGAAAACGCCTCACAGCTCGACCTTTGGGAGTTTGATATCGACTCCGGCGAATCGCGTTTGCTCGTTGATTCGGCAAGCTTGCTTGAGGGCGGTAGCGAGGTTTTAAGTGAAGAAGAGAAAGCGCGCCGCGAACGCAACCGTTCTATAACCGGCAAAACCGGTATTGTTAGTTATTTCTGGTCTGCAGACAGCAGCACACTGTTGTTCCCGATCAGCGGCGACGTTTATGTGCTGCCGCTTGGTGGAGCGGTGAAGCGGCTGACCAACACGCCGCAATATGAAACTGATATTAAGTTCAGCCCCCAAGGGACCTACGTCTCTTTTGTGCGCGATCGCGAAGTGTATGTAGTTGATATCGCTAGCGGTGCCGAGACCAAGCTGACGAGCGGCTCAACCGACACTATTGCCAACGGCATGTCGGAATTTGTTGCGCAGGAAGAACTTGGCCGCTTTACCGGTTATTGGTGGTCGCCTGATGAGACCCGCGTTGCGTTCGAGCAGTTTGACGAGAGCAGGGTGCTTGTCAAAGACCGTTACGAAGTGCAGCCAGATGGCGGTGTTGTGACACTGAAACAGCGCTACCCCGAAGCTGGTAGCCAAAATGTCGAAGTGAAACTTGGTATTGTCAACGTAGCGGATCAAGACGTTGCCTGGGTGGACTTAGGCGAGAATGACGACATCTACCTCGCGCGGGTGAACTGGACGCCAGATAGTCAGTCTGTTGCGGTGCAACGGTTGAACCGAGAGCAAACAACGATTGATATTTTGATGTCAGACCTCTCTGGTAATACCCGCACCTTTGTCAGTGAAAGCTCGGACATCTGGATTAATCTCGATAACAACATGCGGTTTTTGAGCGATGGTTCAATGATCCGCACAAACGAGACAACTGGCTTTAAACACATTGTGCGTCACAATATGGAAACCGGCGCTACTACTGCCATCACTTCAGGTGATTGGGTGGTTAGCGAGATTGAAAAAATTGATGAAGACGCCGGCATGGTATACTTCTCCGGCTTCAAAGACACGCCGATAGAGCAGCATCTTTATGCGGTGCCTCTTGCGGGCGGTGAGATCAAGCGCATTAGCCAAGAGCGTGGCTGGCACAGTGCAACAGTTGGTTCTGAGGTTTATATCGACAATTTCTCCAGCCCGGAGCAGCCGCCACAAGTGACAATCAGGAGCTTGGCTGACGGCGGTTTGCGGTCTGTTGTTCTTGCAAATGCCCTCAATGAAGACCACCCTTATTTTGCCTTCAAAGGCAGCACGCCCAACCAAACATTTGGCACGATCGATGCGGTGGACGGTACAAAACTGTATTACCGTTTGTATACGCCGCTCACTATGGAGGAGGGCAAACAGTACCCCGCTATTCTGGCGCCCTATGGTGGCCCACATGGTCAACGAGTGCGTAACCAATGGTCAGTGAACTTCAATGATATCCTGGCGCGCAACGGATTTGTTGTGATGGTGCTCGACAACCGCGGCATGTGGAACCGGGGTCTGGAATTTGAGGGGCATGTGAAAAACGCCATGGGTACTGTGGAAGTGCAGGACCAGGTATCTGGCGCTGAGTTCTTAAAAACGCTTCCGTACGTGGACGGCGATAATATCGGCACCTGGGGCTGGTCGTATGGCGGTTACATGACGCTGATGAGCATGTTTAAGGAGCCAGATGTTTTCAAAGCAGGCGTGTCCGTGTCACCTGTTACTGACTGGCGCCTGTATGATACCGCTTATACTGAGCGCTATCTTGGTCACCCCAATGCGCCCGGCGACGTTTATGTAAACACTAGTGTATTCAAGTATGTAGACGGGTTTAATGGTGACTTGCTGCTCATCCACGGTATGGCTGATGACAATGTGTTCTTTGATCACACTGTTAAGCTATTATCGGTGCTGCAAAACAAAGGTAAACCTTTTGAACTAATGACATACCCCGGTAAAAAGCATGGTATTCGCGGTGAAAAAACCCGTAGCCATCTTTGGAACCAGGCTCTTGATTTCTTCAATCGCAAATTGAAGTAATCTGCCCCCTTTAAAAAGCGCCGCTCTGCAGGGCAGGGTGGCGTTTTTTTGTGCCCTGGCTCGAATTTTTGACCATTGTCAAACACCCGGTTTGACATGTTCGCTATGGCAGTCTTGGGCGGCGGGGGTGCACAGAGCCCCGTTCCAGCGCATCGGAATCCCTAGTTCGCGAGCTAGAGCGGGACCGTCGCCCACCCAAAAACTTTGGAGGTGCGCCATGACAATGAGCGAAACATTTAAGTCTCCATCCCTGATTACTCGGATTGCCATCGGCAAGGCTGTTGGTCTGTTAATTGGCCTGCTGGCTTTTATTCTGGCCCCAGCGATGGTCCCTGATATGGATCTATACTTCAGGTGGGGGTTGCTGCTTTGGTATGCTTCAATTGGCGCCGTGATCGGTGTGTTTGGTGTTTTTACTTATCATCCAATCTTGAAACTACCGATGCCATGGTGGATCAGGGCACCTGTCATTGGGGCATGGTTTAATTTTGTTTTGGCCCTGTTCGCGTTCGAAAAATTAAGCGTTTACATGAATGCAATGTTTGCCAAGGGCAGTGGAATGACGTCGCCTTTCTGGATCGTGCCTGAAGGCGCGTTGGTTGGATTTTTGATTGGGTTCCTTTGTACCCGGTATGGCGGCGAAGGCAGTGCAACTGTATCCGACCAGCCAAGCTAACGCGAAAAATTGTGTTTTTAGTTCTTTAAAAACAGACGCTTAATAATTCCTGACTAAAAAGTTAGGAATAGGACTTGAAACCTCCGTGCCCGCACCCATATCTGGGGTGTTGACGATAACAGCATCTGTTTGTTTGCTTTGGGCCCGACCCTCCCCCCTCCCCCTTCAGTCGGCTTGGGGCAGACAGGCATGATACGATAGGCCGGAGCAGGATGTATTCTCTCCGGCCTTTTTCGTTGTAGGGTTTAGCTACTGGACGCGCATGTAAACACGCTTACCTGCAACCCATGTCGAGAGAACATTTATGTCTTTCAGGTCGGCGGGCATAACCTCCAAAGGATCTGCATCAAGGACTACGAAATCAGCCCACTTGCCAACACTCAACGTGCCGATACCCACCTCCTGAAAAGCTGCATGGGCACCAGCAGCCGTCATGGCGCTGATGGCTTCCCGTGTCGTAAGGGCTTCCTCGGCGTACCAGCCATCACCCGTTGGGTTATCGAGTTTGTTTCGGGTAACCGCAAAATAAAGCGTATCCATCGGTTGCCAGGGTTCGCCCGGCAAATCGCTGTTGAGAATAAGAGGGGCCCCGGCATTCAACATTTTACGCCAAGCGTAGGCATATCGGATACGAACCGGGCCAACGCGGTCTTCCGCCCAGCCACTATCCCCAACGGCGTGCGACGATTGCACACTCGAGATAACGCCGAGCTTAGCCGCGCGGTCAAAATAATCTGGCAACACTACCTGGGCATGTTCGATACGCCAGCGATGGTCCTGCTGAGGGTAGGGTGCCAGTGCTCTTTCGTAAATTGACAAAGTTCGATTATTGCCTTCGTCGCCAATGGCATGAACCGCCATTTGAAAGCCATTTTCAGCGGCGTTTTCAGCGAGCCATGTCAGCTTTTCTGGTGTGATCCGCTCTGTTGGGTTGGCGGCGCCCGGTCTGTCGCTGTAGGGCTGCAGCATCAAGGCCGTACGAGACCCAAGCGAGCCGTCATAAAACACTTTTATGGAGCGCACAGCGAACATGGCGTTTTCCTGCTCATGGATGCCGCGGGCAAACCAATGCTCCATAAGGTCTCTGTCATTGCCGTTCAGCAAGCCATACACCCGAATGGGAAGCCTGTTCTCGCGCGCGAGCGCCATAAAAGCCTCCGTGTCGGGTTCCATCATGCCTGCTTCATGAACGCTGGTGACGCCAGCTTTCAGCATGATTTCAAGGCCAGTTATGATTGCTGCCTTGCGCATGTCCACAGTCGCGGCCGGCACATGACGTGTGATCAGGTTTTGCGCCAGTGTTAACATAACGCCGGTTGCGCTGCCGTCTGGTCTGCGCAGGATTTGACCGACACCTGGATTGGGCGTTTCGTCGGTAATGCCGGCAACGTCAAGAGCGGCACCATTGTAAAACCCGGCAAACCCATGCAGTGACTCGAGATATACCGGATTGCTTGGAAAGGCTTCATCAAGAGCTGCACGGTCAGGGTAACCTTGGCTGCCAAACCAACCTTCATCCCAACCTTGACCAATCAGCCAATCACCGGGTTCCGGGTCTGGGTATCGGTCTTGCAAACGCTGCACTATGTCTTCTGCACTGCGCACGCCAACAAGGTCGGCTTTGTTGGCATCCATACCGAGTTCGCGCACATGGACATGGCTGTCAATAAAACCAGGCAATACCGTTTTGCCTTCGAGGTTCAAAAGCTGAGCATTCGGGGCGATTTGTGATAGCGCTGAATATTCCCCGATTGCGGCGATTTTGCCGTCTTTTACCAGGATTGCTTCTGCAATTGGGGCGTTGGCGTCCACGGTATGAATTGATCCACCATACACAAGAAGACTGTCATCCGCCGAAGCATTACAAGCCAAATGTACTGCACCAAAGAAGCTTAAAGCCATTCGAAGAGATGCCATTCTGAATTTCACTTGTGCCCCCTTATGCTTTGGTTGAGGTCTTGAAAATGCAATTGATCCATAAGCTTAGGTCTTTTGACCTGTGCCAAACAAGGGGAGAAACCGAAAAGTTTTTCTACTAATCAACTGTGCATGCCGGTTGCCACGATATTGGCGTGTGACTTTCCTCTTTCCAATATGGAAAAAATCGCTAGGGTGCGCGCAAACATTTGACCTGATTTATGGACGCTTGCTGGTATGGCTTTTGACCAGGAAATAGAAAAACGTCGCACGTTTGCGATCATCTCCCACCCTGATGCGGGTAAAACCACTCTGACGGAAAAATTGCTTCTGTTTGGCGGTGCCATTCAGGCTGCAGGTGAGGTGAAGGCCCGCGGTGAACGTCGGCGTGCACGATCTGACTGGATGAAAGTGGAGCAGGAGCGCGGCATCTCGGTTGCCTCCTCCGTGATGACCTTTGACTTTGAAGGCAATACATTCAACTTGCTTGATACTCCAGGCCACGAGGACTTCTCCGAAGATACCTACCGGACACTTTCAGCGGTAGACAGTGCTGTGATGGTACTTGATGCCGCGAAGGGTATTGAAACTCAAACACGCAAGCTGTTTGAGGTTTGTCGGCTGCGGGATATGCCCATCACCACCTTCATCAATAAAATGGATCGGGAAGCAAAAGACCCGTTTGAGCTTTTGGATGAAGTCGAGCAAACGCTTGCACTTGATGTTTCGCCCGCCAGCTGGCCAATCGGCATGGGCCGAGACTTTCTGGGCTGCTATGACCTGATTTTGGATCAGCTGGTTTTGTTTGATCGCGGCAAAGGGGATCAGTTGGCAGAAGGCATTAAGTGCGAAGGTCTTGATGATCCGAAACTTGATGAACTTCTGCCTGACTATGCGGTGGAAAAACTGCGTGAAGACGTGGAAATGGTGCGCGAATTGTGCCCGGCATTCGACCTGCAAGCCTATCTGGATGGTACTCAAACACCCGTGTTTTTTGGTTCAGCTATCAATAATTTTGGCGTGCAAGAACTCCTGAAGGGCGTAGGCGAGTTCGCACCCAACCCACGCCCCGGCAAAGCCATCGAGCGCGCGGTGGAGCCAAACGAGGACAAAGTTACCGGCTTTGTTTTTAAAATTCAGGCGAATATGGACCCCAAGCACCGCGACCGGATTGCGTTTCTGCGTCTTGTCTCTGGCAAGTTCAAAAAAGGCATGAAGTTGAAGCATGTACGCAGTGGCAAAACCATGGCGATCCATAACGCGCAGCTATTTTTGGCACAAGACCGTGAGGTGGCCGAAGAGGCGTATGCGGGAGACATTATGGGGCTGCCAAACCACGGCAACCTGCGCATTGGTGATACGCTGACCGAAGGCGAGATAGTTCGCTATACCGGTGTGCCATCGTTTGCGCCTGAAATTCTGCAAAAGGTGCGGGCCGACGACCCGATGAAGGCCAAACATCTCGGTCGGGCGCTTGAGCAGTTGGCTGAAGAGGGTGCGGCAAGGGTATTCAAACCCTACCTTGGTAGTGATTGGGTCGTTGGTGTTGTGGGGCCGCTGCAATTTGATGTGTTATCCGACCGTATTCGCACGGAATATCAGATACCATGCAAGTTTGAGCCGACCACTTTGATGACAGCCGAGTGGATTGAAGGGGAAGCACGAGAAGTCAAAGCGTTCACAGACCAGAACCGCGCGTCAATGGCGACGGACCATGCTGGTGCACCGGTTTATCTCGCGCGCAACAATTGGCACCTGGATAAAGCCAAAGAGGACTTTCCGTCCCTCAAATTCCTGAGAACAAAAGAGGAAGTCTTTTAGGACTTCATCTTTGCGGCTTCCATTCTGCGTCCCATTCGGGGCGCAGGGGGTCCGCAGCCACGTCGGCTATGTATGCTTTCATAAGGGCCATCAACTCTGCCGTTTTTTCAGGATATTCTGAACGCAGGTCGTTAAGCTCAAAACGGTCTTCGGTAAGGAAGTAAAGCGCCATTGGTTCTTCGTCGGCTGTTGCCAGAAGCTTCCAGTCATCCTGTAGCACAACATAGTTGGGGCCGCCGGGCGCTGCAGGGAATGCCCAGAACAGTGGTTTTTCGCGCTGGGGCGTGTCTTCATCAAAAAGGGCTGAAACGTCAATGCCGTCAATTGCCCGGTCATCAGGCATGCTGATACCAAGCAATGAGGCCAGTGTTGGGAACACATCATATCCGCTTACTGGATAGCTGGTTACCGTACCAGCATTGATAACACCCGGGTATCTGATCATGCCGGGCACCCGAATGCCACCTTCATATAGATCAGCCTTTCGCCCTCTAAAACCACCCGTGTCTCCGTATAAATTCACTTCCCACCAGGCGCGCCAATCCATGGTCACCGGGCCATTGTCGCTGAAGAACATAACGATGGTGTTGTCGCGAAGATTGTTCTCATCAAGATAGCGCAGCAAGCGCCCAACTTGTTCATCAAGGAAACTGACATTGGCATAGTATTCACCGGGTCCCCGAGCTTCGAGGTCTTTTGGATATCCGGGTTGGCCGTTTACCACAGGGATCGGCTCACCGTTTGTATAGCGTTTGTACTTTTCGAGGAAGTGTTCGGGGCTGTGGATTGTGCCATGCGGTTCAACGAAGGGAACATAAAGGAAAAAGGGTTCGTCTTGATCTCGCTCACTCATCCAGCGCATCGCCTCATCAGCGACAATTTGGGCCGTGAAACCCTTCAATTCGCCGAGTGGTTTGCCGTTCGCATAAAAATTTGTTGGGTTGTGCTGGTGTGGCAGAGGATACGCGTGCAAAACATAGGCATGGTCAAAACCATGATCATCAGGTTGGGCGTGATGCTCTATGTCGATACCGCCGTTCAAGTGCCATTTGCCAACGATTGCTGTTTGATAGCCCACCTTTTTCAACCAGGTCGCCATGGTGATTTCATTTTCTGACAAATAGGCAGGCGTATTTTCCGGTATCCAGCTTTTTATGCCAGTGCGGTAGGGTGTGCGGCCTGTTAGCAGAGCGGCCCTGGAGGGAGAGCATAGTGGTGACGGCGCATAAAATGAGGTTAGCTTCAGGCCTTCAGACGCGAGTGTATCAATGTTCGGCGTTTCGATAATGGGGTGGCCATATGATGCCAAATCCCCATACCCCAGGTCGTCGACATACATCAGCACAATGTTTGGTCTCACGAGGGCTTCACTCGCTTGTGCCTGAAAGCAAGCAAGCACAGCAATCATTAGTGGGGCAAATAGTCGAGCCAGGTGCTGGGTCACGGAATTCTCCCTGATGATAGATTGAGCATAACAAGATCTTGAGCTTTTCATGAGTAAAAACGCGTTTCACCCATTCGGGTGACCCAAGTCAGCCCCTGCTGTGGTATGGTTCGATGGAACAAATGAGGAGGGTGCGATGTCGGAAGAGGGCAAAGTAACAGGAATTGGCGGTGTGTTTGTAAAAAGCAAAGACACGGGCGCTTTGGTAAAATGGTACCGCGAGGTGTTAGGCTTTCCATACGATGGGTACGGCTCAAGTTTCCTCATGCGGGAGCATGAAAACCCAGACGAAGAGGGCTATAATGTTTGGGGCCCATTTAAGGCCGATACTGATTATTTTGAGCCTTCCCAAAAAGATTTTATGATCAACCTGAGAGTTCAAAACTTGGATGCCCTAATGGAGCGCCTACTGGCCGCCGGCGTCAAGGAAGTGAAGCCCCGCGAAAGCCATGACTATGGCAAGTTCGCCTGGATAGTAGACCCGGATGGTACAAAGCTGGAGCTTTGGGAGCAGGTAGGGCCGGTGCCAGAGACCAATCCGGAAGGTGTTTAGTTTCTGGCTGCTACAAAAATACCTGTGCCGATAAGTAAGGTACCAGCGGCCCGGTCAAAGCGTTTTTTCATTGTTGGCTGTTTCAAGGAATGGCCAACACGGCGTGCCCCATAAATGTAGCCACCCAAAATGACGTAAGACAGAACTGCTGTAATGGCCGCTAATATGCCAACATCTGACGCCTGAATGGCTTGCAGGTCGACAAAAGTGGGCAGGAACGCCAGGTAAAAGACGATCACCTTGGGGTTCGAAAGACTGATCAAAAAGCCGGCAATAAAACTGCGCGACTTTGCCGTTGCGCGGGGTTGCTCGTCCATCGTTTTCGATCCGGTCCAGCTGGTCCAGCCAAGCCAGATAAGGTAAGCGGCACCCACGTAGCGCATTACCACAAACGCTTCCCCGAACTGTTGCGCGAGCAGGCCCAGCCCTGTTGCTGCTGCAACAAGATAAATGATGTCGGCTACAACAAGACCAGTCAGCATAGCAAAGGCAGGCGCAGCACCCTTGGTAATCGCCTGTGCAATGGTCGCAAAAACACCGGGGCCAGGCGTGGCCGCCAACACACCCATTGCCAAGGCATAGGCAATAATTGTTTCAATGCTCATGCTTAACTGCCTTTCCTTGAAATGCCGGCTCTGGCCCAAACAAGGCCTGTTTGGCACGCAGCCCTCAGCTCCGAAAATGGTATTGCGGGCGCAAACTGCGACCCGGCGTCTTGATAGGTTGCAGTGCACTGGTCAAGTAGCACCAAATAGGCATCCATCGTGTCTGTAGTTGGTGCGCCAAACACCAGCATACCGCCGGTTTTACATGCCTTTGCCTGCTCCAGAGTAACAAATTCCTTATTGCACATTCGCTCCAGTTGATCGGTGAAGGCGCGGAAGCTGATGTCATTGGGTTGTGCCGTCGCCTGAGAAGACAAGAGCGCTAGAATTGTGACGAATATTGTGACTTTCATCTTCGCATCTCCTTTGCATCCGAGTAGTTTGTAGAATGCACGCTTTGTGCCGAGATGGTTAAACCTCACACGCGGACGGCCAAATGACAAGAATTGTCTGACGGCAAACAGTTAGGTATGCTTTGCCTAACTCGTTTAAGGGCAAAGGAGCCACCGATGAAAAAGCTGATTGCTGCCGCAATTGTTATCCTTTTGGCGTGGTTTGTGCTCAGCCCGGCACCCATTGACCCGGTTGCCTGGCAGCCGCCGGAAGATGAGGGCTTCTCCGGTGCATTTGCTGAAAATACGATTTTGACAAACGCTGAGATTTTTCCGCTGGTGGACGGCGAAGGTCCGGAAGATGTTGCTGTTGACAAGTACGGTCGAATTTATGGTGGTCTTCATGATGGCCGTATCGTGCGCTATAGCTACGACGGCGTAGTTCAGGAAACTTTCGTGACCATTGAAGGTGGGCGACCCCTTGGTTTGCATTTCGATGCAGGTGGCAACTTGATCATTGCAGACGCCTGGAAGGGGCTTTTGTCGGTTTCCGAAGATGGTGAGATTACAACCTTGTCGACCGAACATGGCGGTAGGCCGTTCGCTTTTGCAGACGACCTGGATATCGCGTCCGACGGGAAAATCTATTTTTCCGATGCCAGTGACACCTACAACCAGCCGGACTATTTGCTAGACTTAGTGGAAGGGCGCCCCCATGGCAGGCTGCTTGTCTTTGACCCCGCAACTGGTGAAACCGATATGTTGCTGGATGACCTTTATTTCGCAAATGGTATCGCACTCTCGCAAAAGGAAGACTTTGTCCTGGTGAACGAAACCGGACGGTATCAGATCACACGCTATTGGCTGAAGGGTGAAAAAACGGGAACCAGTGACGTTTTCATCGATAACTTGCCTGGCTTTCCTGATGGTGTTTCCTCCAACCGAGAGGGGACTTTTTGGCTTGCCTTACCGTCACCTCGAAACCCCCAAATGGATAACATGCACCCCAATCCTTTCATGAAAGGGTTGGTTACCAAGCTTCCAGCCTGGATGCAGCCGGGTGCCATCAAACGTGGCATGGTGGTTTCACTTAATGAAGAGGGTGAAGTTACCGGAACATATCATGATCCAGCCGGCGAGCGCGTTTACATGATTACATCGGTTGAACAGTCAGGCGAGTTTATCTACCTCGGCAGCCTTGAGGCACCGTTTGTTGGCCGTATCAGGTTGGATCAGTTGAACTAGCTACCCTGTTCCGGGCGGGGGGGCTCCAAAGCTCTGGACTAACGACCCCACCACCAGATTCCAGCCGTCGACAAGAACGAAGAAGATCAGTTTGAATGGCATTGCGATCATTACAGGTGGCAGCATCATCATGCCCATCGACATCAGGATGGACGCGACAACCATGTCGATCACAATGAAGGGTACATAGAGCAAAAAACCGATTTCAAATGCGCGCCTGATCTCACTGATCATGAAAGCGGGAACAATCGTTGTCAGTGGTACCTCTGCCGGGTTGGCAGTGGTGCTGTCACCACCAGACATGTCTACAAACAGCGCCAGGTCTTTGTCCCGCACATGTGTGAGCATGAATTGCTTCAGCGGCGTTGTGGCGCGGTTGAAGGCCTCTACCTCATCAATCTGCTGTTCAATGAGCGGGTTCACGCCTTGTTCCCAAGCCGCTGTTAACGTGGGTGCCATGACGTAGCCAGTAAGGAAAAGAGACAAAGATACGATCACAATATTCGGCGGGCTTTGCTGTGTGCCCATGGCGCTGCGCAGCATCGAAAAGACAATCACCATACGAATGAAACTGGTCATCATGACAAGGATGCTGGGCGCCAGACTAAGCACAGTGATTAGCAAAATCATCTGAACGACGCGGCCAGACAGATTGCCTTCGTCACCAAGGTCAAGGTTGATTGATTGAGCGAGCGCGTCCCCTGCGCCGAAGGTTACCAAAGCGCCGACAAGGGGGATGACAAACAACCCTAGCTTCAGCAGCGACCATTTGTTGGGCTTCAGCTGAGCAAGGCAATCTTTTAAAGAGGAGTAGTTTGAACTAGTTGGCATCTACACCTCCCGCGCTTGGGGGAGTGTCCTCGGACGCAATCGATTTAACGCCGTCGGCGCCGAACGCGAGTAAATAATCCTTGCCTCGCCACCGTGCGACGACAAGTTTGCTACGGGCGTCAATCATTCGGCTTTCAATAATTTCCAGATCTTTCGACGCCCTGCCCAATTTGGGTTGGCCTGGCATAAAGCCGAAACGTCGCAGGCTCCAGGCAAACAGACCCAGTAGGCCGATTACAAAAATCAAGGCGGCAAACGCGCCAAAAGCGTCGTCCAGCATTAATTGAAGCCCTCCGGGTCGACTGGTGGTTTGTTATCATCGACTGGTACCGGCTCTCCAGTATGTCCGTCAAGCGCCGATGGCTCGTTTGGGCTTTGCGCATTTTGGGCGACTGTATCAACATGATCCGGAGATCCTGCCATACGCTTGTTTTCTGCATAAACTCGATCAAGGATCAGCGATACAGTGTGCAGCGCCTCAAGGGGAATGGGGCTATCCACATCGAAGGCATCCAAAAGTTCGGTAAGATCACTGTCCTGGCGAACTTTGACCCCCTCAGCGAAGGCAATATCCAATATTCTCTCGGCAAGTTCGCCGCTGCCTTTTGCGACTATTTGGGGGCTTGCGGCGGAGTTTGATGGGTCAGCGCCCTTAATGGCGACCGCTTTTTTTACCTCGTTTTCCGATTTTTCACCCTCACTCATGAGAGCATAGAGCGACAGTTCGCCCAAAAATGCAAGTCACCGAGAAGAATATCCCTGTGTCTAATGCTGAAGTTTCAATTCTGACGTTTGCAACTTGTTAACCTTATTTATGTCATGTTACGCTCGAAAAAAAATACCCCGGATAGTCGGCAAAAGCCGACAAGAGAAAAAAGCATGGATTTGAATTCAATCCCATTGATGGCGGCGCTGAAGAAGCATATGCGATGGCTGCACGCAAACCAGTCTGTGCTCAGCCAAAATGTCGCCAATGCGGATACTCCCGGTTATAAGGCGCAAGAGCTTGAAAAACATGATTTTTCCGGGTTGGTGGATGACTTGTCTGGCGCCAGCAACGGGCAGCGCGCGCCGTCCACGATAAAGATGCGTGCTTCCAGCACTGGCCACATGGCTGCGGGCGGTTCGATGGCAGATGCGCCAGACCCTAAAGAGATGAAGGGCGGCGAAGAATCGCCAACGGGTAACTCTGTTGTGCTCGAAGAAGAGATGATCAAGGTAGCGGACAACCAGATGCAATATGGTATGGTGGTGAACCTCTACAAAAAGAATATGGGGCTATTGAAGATAGCTTTGGGTAAAGGTCGCGGTGGAGCTTAGAAAAGCTTGCTAGCGTTTGGCGAATTGACGCCGTGCTGAGGTTAAAATGGATCTTCAGAAAGCAATGATTGCTTCTGCATCTGGTCTACGGGCGCAGTCCGTGCGGATGCGGGTGATTTCAGAAAACATCGCGAACCAGAATTCTGTGTCTTCAAATCCACTCGAAGACCCTTATCGTCGCAAGATTGTTACGTTCCAGACGGAGCTTGACCGAGTGAACGGTGTTGAGGTGGTAAAGCCAGGCAAAATTGCTTTTGACCAAAAAGAGTTCACCAAAAAATATGACCCGGGTAACCCGGCGGCGGATGAGGCCGGGTATGTGCAACAATCCAATGTGAATGGGTTGATTGAAATGATGGATATGCGTCAGGCGCAGCGCACGTATCAGTCCAATTTGAATGCGCTTGAAGCGAGCCGCCGTATGGCCTCGCTGACGCTTGAATTATTACGCTAACTTGATCCGGGTGCTGGGAGCAGGGGCATGAACATTAAACAACTTGATGCAGTGAATGCATATTCGCAGGCATCCAAACAACTTCAACAAGGCATTACGGGTGCGCGAGACGGTGCAGAGGATGGCTTGAAAAGCGAATCTGCCTTCTCAAGCCTGGTTACGGATAGCCTCGGTGATGTGAAACAGACGTCAGCAAATTTGGAAGTGACCACGGCGAAGGCGCTCGTTGACCAAGCCGATATTGTTGACGTGGCTACGGCGGTGTCCAATGCCGAAATGGTTGTGGAAACAGTGGTTACTGTTCGTGACAAAGTTATTGGTGCCTACAACGACATTTTGAAGATGCCAATCTAGGATGAATTGGGGGATCTTGGCATGACCGGACCTGAAGTTCTGGACGTTGCCCGGTTAGCACTCACTACACTTATCAGTACGTCCGGCCCAATTCTGGCTGTAGGGCTTGTGGTCGGGCTGTCAATCGCACTTTTTCAAACAATTACGCAACTGCAAGAAATGACACTGACCTTTGTCCCCAAAATTGTGGCGGTGTTTATCTCCTTGTTGATTTTGTTTCCTTATATGGGTCGAAATCTTGCTGATTTGATGGTCCAGATCACCGATCGCATCGCAGCAGGCGGATAGGTCATGCTGGGGCAGGTTTTGCCAGCAGAGGCCTTCGCCTTTTTAATGATTTTGATGCGCATGACGCCGCTGGTGATGCTAATGCCAGTGCTCGGGGACAGGTCCATACCGGCTCGTATTCGAACAAGCTTGGCGCTTCTACTCACTGTCATCATCTACGGTATGCATGCCGACAAAATTCCCCCGATGCCTGCTCAAGTATTCGAGATGGTGACCTTTATGGTGCGTGAGTTGTTGGTGGGCTCATTGTTGGCGTTAACAGCTCGTATTTTATTGTCCGCGACGCACACAGCGGGCTCCGTGATAGCCTTCCAAACCGGGTTGGCGGCCGCTCAATCTTTTGATCCGGCTCAAGGCAGCCAAAGTGTTATTGTTGCCTCTTTTGTCTCGCTGACCGCAATAACCATGATTGTGGTGATGGATTTGCATCATTTTATGATCGAAGGTTTTGCTCATAGCTATATAAAATTCCCGGTGGCGGAGCCTATTCCGATCGAGGATTTTGCCGCAACCATCGCCCGGTTCGTTTCAGACAGTTTCGCGCTTGGTTTTCAATTGGCGGCACCCTTTATCGTTTACGCGATGATATTTAACATCAGTCTTGGCTTAGTGGCGCGTATGGTTCAGGGGTTCCAGGTGTTTTTCATCGGCATGCCCATGAACCTTTTTATGGGCTTTGTGCTGATGAGCTTGCTTATTGGTGCTATAATGCAGCTGTTTTTGGATCGGTTCGAAAGCCATTTGCTTTCGTTTCTGGGATGACAAATGGCAGAAGAAGACGACAGTCAGAAAACCGAAGAACCTACGCCCAAAAAGCTTGAAGAAGCGCGCAAGAAGGGCGAGGTGGCCCAAAGCCAGGAAGTCAAAACATGGTTCATGCTGGCTGCTGGCGCGGCGGTGCTTTCGGGGGCCGGTTCCATGATTGCGACTGGTATCCGCGATCCGCTACGTGGCTATATGGGGCGGGTTCATGAGATAGAAGTCGAAAACGCAGGCGCAATGTCGGCCTTGATGAACCTGCTGACCGATGTTGTCTTGATCCTGATGATCCCCTTCAGTGTTTTCATTGTGGCGGCTCTCGTGGGGAACCGAATCCAGCACTCGGGCGTCTTCACTCTGGAAAAATTGAAGCCCGATATAAAAAAGTTAAACCCGATCAGCGGCCTTAAGAAATTCGGTTCTTCAAAAATCCCTGTCGATTTGGCGAAGACCGTTGGAAAGCTCGCTGCATTGGGCATGATTGTATTCATTATTGTTTACCCTGAACGTTCCCGGCTGGACACCATCATGTTGCTGCCGCCCATCGAAATCGTTCAGCTGATCCATTTGATGGCGGTGAAGTTGGTTTTGGGGGTGCTTATTCTGTTGACCATCATCGCAGCCACAGATTTTTCTTATCAAAAGTACCAACACACAAAAAAATTGAAGATGACCAAACAGGAGGTCAAAGACGAGCGCAAGCAAACGGACGGTGACCCCAAAGTCAAAGCGCGGCTGCGTTCAATTCGGCTGGAGCGGCACGTCCAGCGTATGATGGCTGCAGTGCCCCGGGCCGATGTGGTGATCACCAACCCGACCCACTACGCAGTTGCGCTCGAATACAAACATGGTGAAATGGATGTGCCGGTTGTTATCGCAAAAGGGGTGGATGAGGTTGCTGCCCGTATCCGCGATGTGGCAGAAGAGCACGGTGTGCCTTTTGTCGAGAACCCACCACTGGCAAGAGCTCTTTTTGCCTCCGTTGAAATAGATGATGAAGTGCCACCAGACCATTATAAGGCTGTAGCGGAAGTGATCAGCTATGTCATGAAACTGCGACGTTCTGGCCTTGCGCCCCGGGCAAAGGCTTCATAACTAATTGTCTTGAACAAGCCCTTAAAATTCGCCTTCACAATCGGTGTGTTAGCAAACCTTGCACATTACAATTGATCCCGGCTAAGCTTTCGCCGTTGTGCCGTAAACCTATCCGGGAACACCCTATGGAAAGCCAGCTGCCACTGCCAATTCGCGATGCCCTTATGAACAATGAGGTTAAGTCTGGTTTGCGGCTTCTGGCGCTTGCTTTGTCTGGTTTGATCGGTGCCGGTGGTGTTTCTGTTTGGAGTTGCTTCGGTTTAGTGGAGAGCCATTTCAGTTAATTGGCTATCGTCCTTTCCTTCTGTATGGGGGATTTATAGCCGATTGTCGAGTGCTTGCGCACTGGATTATAAAAAGCATCAATATAGTGTCCGATCCTTGTTGTTGCCTGTTCCCGTGTCTGGAAGCTTGTTTGCCACACCAGCTCGACTTTGATTGTTTTGAAGAAGCTTTCAGCGACACTGTTATCATAGCAATTGCCTTTCCCTGACATGGATCCGCGCATGCCATGATATTTGAGCTTTTTTTGATACTCGTAGGAGCAATATTGACTACCGCGATCGCTGTGATGGATCAGGCCAGGTGATGGATTGCGCAGCATAATTGCCTTGTCGAGAGCGCTGATGGCAAGCTCTTTCTTCAACCTGTCACTTGTTGCCCAGCCCACAACCCTGCGGGCATACAGATCAATGATGACGGCCAGGTAAAGCCAGCCTTCCGCTGTCCAGATATAACTGATGTCCCCAGCCCACTTCCGGTTGGGCGCTGCGGCTGTAAAATCCCGCTCAAGCAGGTTGGGATAAACCGGGTTTTTGTGGTCGCTATCTGTTGTCCTTTTGAACCGGCGCTTCTGTCTGGCTTTCAGCCCGTCTTCCCGCATCAGGCGGGCAACCCGCCTGCGGCCAACAGGTAATCCCTGTTCCTGCATTTCAACCGTCATGCGCGGGCTGCCGTAAGTCCCATTCGACTGATGGAACAGGCACTTGATATAGGCCAGATATCGCCTGTCGTCCTGCGCCCGTTTGCAAACAGGGCGTCCTCTCCATGCATAATAGCCGCTGACACTGACACCTAGTAACCGGCAGGCCCTGGAAACAGGCAGGCACGCTTCCTTCGCATCAATAAGCGCAAACCTCATCGACTTTCCTTGGCGAAGAAAGCCGTGGCCTTTTTTAGCAGGTCGCGCTCCGCCCTGAGGATCTGGTTCTCACGGCGAAGACGGGACAGCTCCTTCTCTGAACTCTCCTCACTGGTAGCAACTGGGCTATCATCATCCCGAAACTCACGCCGCCATGTGTTCAGTGTCGATCGGCCTATACCAAGGTCAGAGGCAACCTCAATAATCGTCAGACCGCTTTCATAACTCAAGCGAACCGCTTCCCGCTTAAATTCCTCAGTATAAACCCTGTGGGGTGAAGACATAAAACATACTCCTCATCATAATCAGATTATTCTGAGGCTCTCCACTAAACCGAAGCAAGTCCAGTTCTTGTCTATTTGTTTTGGGGTGACGCCGCGGCAGTTGGCGTAGGTGGCCTGACCCTGATTATCACTGCTCTCACACTCATTCGGGCGCTCAACAGCCTGGATCGACCGATCCAGTCAGGAGAGCGTGTTGACCGTGAGCTGTTGCAGAACCTCGTTTCTATGGATCGGCGCGCTCTAATCGTTACGCAGCTTGACGGCGTTACATTGGCGGCCAATAGGGCTTTCGAAGCGCTCAATGAAAAACCTGTTCAACGATTGCAGGATATGGTGATGAGCGATGAAGGCCGCCAGTCGGTCAGTACAGTTTTGAACACAGTGCGTCAGGCAGGAAATGGTGCGGCGCAAATTGACCTCTCTGAAGACGAAGATGACGAACTGACTTTGGTCGGCAAGCGTGTGGGTAATCATCTTATCTGGCAGGTTTCGAGGCAGAACCAAAAAGCGCGCCTGGACCGCGAAAAAACCATGGTCTCTGGTTGGGCTGAACCGGTTTTTGAAAAGCTGGAATGCGGTGTCGTGCTGGAGGACTCGAATGGCAAAGTCCATTATGCCAATGATGTCTTGCTTGGATGGCTTGGCATTGAAGACCGGACGAACCTTCCGCTAAAAATCCAGTTGAAAGCACAAGACAGTCAGTTGATCGTTGGCGGACGCCAACGCATCGACGTCGAAGTCACCAATATTCCGCTAAGTGCACGCGAAGAGGGACGCGAAATTGGCCAATATCGGTTTGTTCGACGATTGGACCAAATGCGCAGCAGTCTGGTACCAATCGAGCGAGAGTTTCTGATCGACCCAATTCTAGACGCCGCGCCTATTGCCATCGCAATTGTGGATCGCGAAGGGGCCGTCAAAGAATTTAACCAGCCGCTTAAGTTACATCCGTCAGGGGTGCGCATTCGGGGCGGCTCCGACATCACAGATATTGTGGTCGATGAAGACCGTGATGCATTAAAAGAGTTGATTGAGTTTGCACATGACGGGCGGCCAGCATCCGTTCCGCTTGATGTAACCTATAGCGGCCTGCCGGAGCGCGTAGGGCAGGTGGTGTCAACGTCAATCACAAAGGGGGACGACAAGTACGCGATCCTGTATCTCATTGATACAAATCAGGAAAAAAGCTTTGAACGTCAATTTGTGCAAGCGCAAAAAATGCAAGCGGTTGGCCAGTTGGCTGGTGGAGTTGCACACGATTTCAACAATCTATTGACGGCTATCATTGGATTTTGTGACCTTCTGCTGGTGCGACATGATGCTGGTGATCAGTCCTTCTCGGACATCATTCAAATCAAGCAGAATGCAAACCGGGCGGCGAACCTTGTGCGTCAATTATTGGCGTTTTCGCGTCAGCAAACACTGCGCCCAAAAGTTCTCGAAGTTACCGACGTGCTTGCTGATCTCTCAAGCCTTATCAGACGCCTTATTGGTGAGACTATTGAGCTCAAAGTGATCCATGGTCGTGATTTGCCAAGTGTCAAAGTGGATCAGGGACAGCTGGAGCAGGTCATCATTAATTTGGCTGTTAACGCAAGGGATGCGATGGGCAATGGCGGTCGTCTGGAAATGCGCACCCGAGTAGTGGCGGAGGACGACCCTCTTGTTGAAAAATATGATGTTCTGGTGCCTGACACTTATATCCTTATTGAAGTGGAAGATACCGGCTGCGGTATTCCTGAAGAGAATCTGACCAAGATTTTCGAACCGTTTTTCACCACCAAGGAAGTCGGGGAGGGCACCGGTCTCGGTCTGGCCACGGTGTACGGTATCGTTAAACAAACCGGCGGGTTCGTGTTTGTTGAATCTGAAGTCAGCAAGGGCACCACTTTCCTTCTGCTACTGAAAGCACATCAGGGTGAAGAACAAGTTGCGGGTGCGTTAGCGAAAACTTCTGATGCGCCGGCGCAAGACCTGACTGGCAAGGGCACCATCCTTATTGTGGAAGACGAAGATCCTGTTCGCATGTTTGCGCGCCGAGCGCTGGAAAATAAAGGCTATCGTGTGCTTGAAGCAGACTCAGGAGAATCTGGCCTTGAAGTATTAAATGCGACCGAGGACAAAATTGATTTGATGATCAGCGATGTGGTCATGCCCAACATGGACGGACCGACCCTTGTGAACGAAGCTCGCAAGAAACGGCCCGAAATGCCTGTCATATTTATCTCCGACTATGCGGAAGACATGTTCCGCAAAGACCTGGAGGATGCGGAGTTTCAGTTCCTGCCAAAACCTTTCACCCTGAAAGCTCTTGCTGAGACGGTTAAAGATATTTTGGGATAATAAATTCCCATATTTTACCGCAATATCAAAAGGTTAAGTGCAAACATTGCTTTGTTCCCATACATGAGAACAAAAGGTGAATATTTTTTCTTGGCAAATGAGAACAAAATGTGTACAAACATTCCATTGCAAGCATCAAGCGGCTATGGAATAAGGAGACCCGACAATGGCAACGCCAGAACTTCAGTTGGTTAAAGGAGCATCCATGGACAAGAGCAAAGCGCTCGAGGCTGCGCTTGGTCAGATTGACCGTGCGTTTGGTAAAGGGTCAGTTATGAAACTGGGCCAGCGAGACAGCAGTATTGAGGTGGAAGCCATCTCAACAGGCTCTCTCAACCTGGATATTGCTCTTGGTATTGGCGGTTTCCCAAAGGGCCGGATTATTGAAATTTACGGACCTGAAAGCTCTGGTAAGACCACATTGGCGTTGCATGCTGTGGCTGAAGCACAAAAGGCGGGCGGGATTGCCGCTTTTGTTGATGCCGAGCACGCTCTTGACCCCGTTTACGCCCGCAAGGTCGGCGTTGATGTGAATGAACTTCTTGTCAGCCAGCCTGATACAGGAGAACAGGCGCTTGAAATCGCTGATACGCTGGTGCGTTCTGGTGCCGTGGATATTTTGGTGGTGGACAGTGTTGCAGCCCTCACGCCGCGCGCTGAACTTGAGGGTGAAATGGGCGATAGTCATGTTGGCCTTCAGGCGCGTCTGATGAGCCAGGCACTGCGGAAGCTCACAGCTTCTATTTCAAAATCCAATACCATTGTGATTTTCATCAACCAGATCCGTATGAAGATTGGTGTGATGTACGGTAGCCCCGAGACCACAACAGGCGGTAATGCGTTGAAGTTTTATGCTTCTGTAAGGCTCGATATTCGCCGCATTGGCCAAATTAAAGAAAAAGACGAAATTGTCGGTAACGCAACCCGCGTGAAGGTGGTGAAGAACAAAGTTGCGCCACCTTTCAAGCAGGTTGAGTTCGACATTATGTACGGCGTTGGCGTGTCTAAGATGGGTGAAATCATCGACCTCGGCGTTAAAGCGGGTGTGGTCGAGAAATCAGGTTCTTGGTACAGTTACGCAAGCCAACGAATTGGCCAGGGCCGTGAAAACGCCAAGCGTTTCCTCCTTGAAAATGAAGATATTGCAAATGAGATCGAGCGTTCGATCCGTCAGAATGCAGGCCTGGTGAACGAGGCAATGCTGACGGACCCATCCATGGATGATGACGACGAATAAATTTTCCGTCCCGATACCCGGAAATCGACTGGAGGGCGCGCAAGCGCCCTTTTTTTATGCGTGCGGGTGCCAAACCACACAATTTCCTTGAGAAATACGTCACCTGCTTTACATAGTCGGCTTAAGAAAGCTGCGATAAAAGCGGCAACAAGATTTGAGTTTATGAGGCCAACTATGTCGTCCAAGACAACCGGTTCAATGCAGAGCACCAACGAGATTCGTAAAACATTTCTCGATTTTTTTGCCGCCAATGGCCATGAGGTTGTACCGTCAGCCCCTCTGGTGCCAATCAATGATCCGACATTGATGTTCACGAATGCCGGCATGGTGCCATTTAAAAATGTGTTCACGGGCGCAGAAACACGTGGCTACACGCAAGCGACGTCGTCACAAAAGTGCGTACGAGCAGGCGGCAAGCATAATGACTTGGACAATGTTGGCTACACAGCCCGGCACCATACATTTTTTGAAATGCTGGGGAATTTTTCATTCGGTGACTATTTCAAGGACCGCGCCATCGAGCTCGCCTGGAATTTGATCACCAAAGATTATGGCATCAACCCAAATCGATTAACTGTCACAGTGTACCACGATGACGATGTGGCTTTTGACCTGTGGCGTAAAATCTCAGGCTTGCCAGAAGAGCGCATCATCCGTATCGCGACGAGTGACAACTTCTGGTCGATGGGCGATGCGGGACCTTGTGGCCCTTGTTCCGAAATTTTTTATGACCACGGGGATCATATATGGGGTGGCCCTCCCGGCACGCCAGAGGAAGACGGTGACCGTTTTGTTGAGATATGGAACCTCGTGTTCATGCAGTATGAACAACGTGGCCCTGGAGACCGAGTTGATCTGCCAAAACCTAGCATCGATACCGGTATGGGCTTGGAGCGCATATCTGCTTTGTTGCAGGGAACGCACGATAACTATGAAACCGACACCTTTAAACGGTTGATTGGTAGTTCGATTGAGGCGACGGGCGCTGCCGAGACTGACGATACACGTGCCTCGCACCGTGTGATTGCCGACCATCTGCGTGCGTGTAGTTTTCTGATTGCTGATGGCGTATTGCCCTCCAATGAGGGCAGGGGTTATGTTCTGCGCCGCATTATGCGACGCGCTATGCGCCACGCACATCTGCTGGGTGCCAAGGACTTAGTGATGCACCGGCTAACGCCCACACTCGTTGCAGAGATGGGTGCGGCTTTCCCGGAACTCGGTCGCGCAGAAAAACTCATTGAAGAAACACTGAAGCTCGAGGAGTCCAAATTCCGCGCAATGTTGGATAAGGGCCTTCGCCTGTTGGATGAAGAACTGAGCAAGCTCTCAGGTGATACACTAGCCGGTGACGTGGCCTTCAAGCTATATGATACGTATGGATTTCCACTAGACCTCACTCAGGATGCATTGAGGGCGCAAAATTTGAACGTGGATGTTGAGGGCTTCAACAGCTCTATGGAAGAACAGCGCGCAAAAGCCCGTGCAGCTTGGGCGGGCTCTGGCGATGCAGCAACTGAAACCGTATGGTTTGACCTGCACGACAAAGAAGGCGCAACCGAGTTTGTTGGCTACACCTCGGAGCAGGCTGAAGGACAAGTTGTTGCGCTGGTGAAGGACGGCGAACTCGTTGGTAAAGCAGGTGCGGGTGACGACGTGCTGGTAGTGACCAATCAAACGCCGTTTTACGGCGAGTCCGGTGGGCAGATGGGTGATACTGGCACGATGGAAGCTGATGGGGCGCGTGTTTCTGTTTCTGATACGCTCAAAAAAGTGGGGGCTATGCATGTGC
Source organism: Kordiimonas sp. (assembly GCA_963921265.3). Lineage (GTDB taxonomy): Bacteria > Pseudomonadota > Alphaproteobacteria > Sphingomonadales > Kordiimonadaceae > Kordiimonas. Next base: position 538,036 of record OZ001196.2, on the reverse strand, counting down.
ATGTCGCCCATGTTGAAGAAGGTGCTATTTCCGTTGGAATGGCGCTCGATATGAAAATTGATGGCGTGCGCAGGCGGCAACTAAAAGCCAATCATTCAGCTACGCACCTGTTGCACGAAGTGCTCCGACGCGAGCTCGGCGAACATGTAACACAGAAGGGCTCCCTGGTGGCGCCCGATCGCTTACGCTTTGACATTTCTCACCCCAAAGCCATTGAATCGGATGAGCTTGCGCGCATTGAGGTAGCAGTGAATGACCTCATTCGCGAAAACTCTGATGTCACAACTCGATTGCTCAGCTACGACGATGCCATCGAAGCTGGGGCTATGGCACTGTTTGGCGAGAAGTACGGCGACGAAGTGCGGGTCATTTCTATGGGAGACGGGGAGGCGGACCGCTCCGACTTCTCGGTAGAGCTTTGTGGCGGTACACATGTTGATCGTTTGGGCGATATTGGCTTGTTTACGATTACATCTGAAAGTGCCGTATCTTCTGGCGTTCGTCGTATTGAGGCCCTAACCGGTGCGGCTGCACACGCCCACCTAGTGCATCAGCAGGCGCTTTTGAAGCAAGCTGCGGCAACGATCAAAGCCAGCCCGGAAGAGTTGGTCGACCGAGTAACTGCGCTTCAGGCCGAGCGTAAAAATCTCGAGAAAGAACTTGCAGAAGCGCGAAAACAGGCGGCGATGGGGGGAGGCAGCTCTGGCCCAGAAGCAAAGTCTGTGAACGGGACTTCATTCCTGGGGCAGGTGTTGAACGGCGTGAGCCCCAAAGACCTGCGCGGCCTGGCGGACGAAGCCAAGTCAAAACTTGGTAGTGGTGTAGTAACATTGGTCGCCGTAAACGATGGTAAAGCCGCTGTTCTGGTTGGCGTGACAGAGGACTTGACGGGTAGCTACAGCGCAGTTGATCTGGTGCGCGCTGCGTCTGCTGCTGTTGGCGGCAAAGGTGGTGGCGGACGCCCCGATATGGCACAGGCCGGAGGACCAGATGGCGCGCAGGCGCAGGTGGCGCTTGACGCCGTGGAGGCGGTTTTGGCAGGCTAGGCAGGTGCTTAGCCTGAGGAGGCCATTATTCAAAGCAGCGATGATAACCGCACATTCATTCGGCGAACATCTGACTTTTTCGAGTTAGGCCGGTTTGCTGGCCGGTATGCCGCTGCCTTTGAATATTTTATGATTGCTTTGATATTGGCCAACGTGGCTGTGGTTGCACTCGAAACGGTGCCAAGCTTGTGGGGGCGCTATCAAACAGCCTTCTATGTTTTTGATGCTGTGTCGGTCATCATTTTCACCGTCGAATACTTACTGCGAGTATGGTCGAGCGCGGAGCATGTAGGCGCAAAAGGCCACAACAATTTCGAGAAGAGGCTTCGCTATGTCGTGTCGCCGCTCGCGGTTGTTGATTTGTTGGCTATCCTACCATTTTATTTGGGGGCCTTTATCAACTTAGACCTCCGGGCACTGCGAATATTCAGGCTTCTTCGCTTATTTAAGTTGGTTCGATATTCACCCGCCATAACCTCTCTATCGAGGGTATTTGCGCGCGAAAGGCACGCATTGTTCGCGGCTTTTTTGATAATGGTAGGTATTCTGTTTGTCTCATCCACATTGGCACATCTGGTTGAAGGAGAAGCTCAACCCGCAGCCTTTGGGACAATTCCTGATGCTCTCTGGTGGTCACTAACAACTCTCACAACAGTTGGTTACGGCGATGTAGTTCCAATCACGGATATGGGCCGAATGCTGGGTGCTTTTGTGATGCTGATTGGATTTGCGTTCTATGCGGTGCCAATTGGAATTATTGCGTCCGGGTTTGCTGATGAGGTGCACCAGCGTGCCTTTGTCGTGCCTGTGCGCTTGATCGATAATATACCAATATTTCAAGGCCTTGACTCTGAAGTAGCCAAAGAGTTAGCGACCCACTTGCGAACTCTCAATGTGCCACCAGGAACGGTCGTTACCCATAAAATGGACAGTAATAATGGGCTATACTGCATCATTTCCGGTGATGTAGTGGCCTTTCATCATCATCGCCCCATAGAGCTCGCGGGCGGTGATTTTTTTGGCGAGCTTGGTATCGTATCGGAAGACGGCGATCAGCCGTCGACCATCACCAGAAGCTGGGTTCGCTTGATGAAGCTTGAGAGCGTTGATCTGCATACACTGCTGTCTGTTTTTCCGGAGATTTCTTCGAGTGTCGTTGAACAGGCAAACCAACGACTTGCCGATTTTGTGGAGGAGGGTAGCCTTCAGCCCGAGGAGAAAGCTGACATTGTTGCGCAACTTCGCGCCAATATAGAGCGCGGATAGAAGTTGATTTAAAGAGAGTATTAAGAGTTTTGCACAAAAAAAGCCGCTCAAACTGGAGCGGCTTTTTGTGATTTTTGTCTGGCTTTATTAGGCCATACGGTCTTTCAAGTTGGCGTCGATTTTATCGAAGAACTGACCAGTGGTCATCCAGCTTTGGTTTGGACCGATAAGGAGTGCCAAGTCTTTTGTCATTGAGCCTTGCTCGACAGTTTCGATACAGGTCTGCTCAATCAGTTCACCAAACTTGGTCACTTCAGGTGTGCCGTCCATCATACCGCGGTACTTCAAACCACGCGTCCAAGCGAAGATGGAGGCGATTGGGTTCGTCGACGTTTCTTTACCTTCCTGATGCTGGCGATAGTGACGCGTTACTGTGCCGTGTGCAGCTTCTGCTTCAACTGTTTTCCCATCAGGTGTCATCAGAACAGAAGTCATCAGGCCAAGCGAACCGAAGCCTTGTGCAACAGTGTCAGACTGTACGTCGCCGTCATAGTTCTTACATGCCCATACGAAGCCGCCAGCCCATTTGAGGGCACAAGCAACCATGTCGTCAATCAGGCGGTGTTCGTAAGTGATGCCTGCTTCCTTGAACTTGTCAGCAAACTCATTTTCGAACACTTCTTCGAACAGGTCTTTAAAGCGACCGTCGTAAGCTTTCATGATTGTGTTTTTGGTGGACAGGTAAACTGGCCACTTGCGATCGAGGCCATAGTTCATGCAGGCGCGGCCGAAGTCGCGGATGCTTTCATCCAGGTTATACATGCCCATGGCAACGCCCGAATCTGCAAACTCATAAACTTCGCGTTCAATAGCTTCGCCGCCGTCAGCTGGTTCGAACTTCATGGTCAGCTTGCCAGCACCGGGCACCAAAAAGTCTGTGGCACGATACTGGTCACCAAAAGCATGACGACCAATAACGATGGGTTTGGTCCAGCCGGGAACCAGACGCGGTACGTTTTTGATGATGATTGGCTCACGGAAAACTGTGCCACCCAAAATGTTTCGGATGGTTCCGTTAGGGCTGCGCCACATTTTTTTCAGGTCAAATTCCTCAACCCGTTGTTCATCAGGTGTGATAGTCGCACACTTTACGCCAACGCCGTGTTCCTTGATTGCGTTGGCCGCATCAACAGTGATTTGGTCGTCGGTCTCGTCGCGCTTCTGGACGGACAGATCATAATAAAGCAGATCCACATCCATGTATGGCTGGATCAAACGCTCACGGATCCATTGCCAGATGATGCGAGTCATTTCATCGCCGTCAATTTCGACAATCGGTTTTTTGACTAGGATTTTACTCATATGTCCCTCAACTCTTTTTAGTTTCAGCGCCTTAGCCCGGTGGGCTGGCGAGGCCAGAAATGCCTGGGTCGGTAATTTGCGCGCACCCTAACACTTCACCCCTTAGAGTTGAAGCGCAAACTGACCAAAGTTGTCATAATTTTAGGTCGACCTCAAACAGTTGCAAATCAACGGTTTGTGTTGAGTTGCTGAATGAGATTGATTGCGCCTTCAGGGTCCTCTGCTACCGACAATAAATTTGCATTTTCGGGAGCAGCAAAACCATCGTCTACAACGTGCTCCACAAGCTCAAGCAGGGGCGACCAATAATTGTTCGTATTCACAATAATGATGGGTTTTTCGTGTAAGCTTAGCTGTGCCCACGTCATCATTTCCAGGGTCTCATCCAGCGTGCCGAGGCCGCCGGGCAAAACGATGAATGCATCCGATTTTTCGAACATCATTCTTTTCCGCTGATGCATGTCGTCAGTAACATGCAGTTCAGACAAACCGTCTTGTGTTATTTCAACGTCATCAAGATGTGTGGGAATAATGCCAATCACATCGGCACCATTCTCGCGTGCGGCACGAGCGACAACACCCATCAGGCCAACGCTGCCTGCACCATACACCAGCGATAGGCCAGCGGCGGCGATACGTTGCCCCAACTCGTCCGCTTGCTCCCGGTAATAAGGCTTGTTGCCAAATCTCGACCCGCAATAAACACAAACGGTTTTTATTGTTTTTGAAGAGGGCATAAAGGGCTCCCGAAAAATATGCAGCAAGTTAGGTCAAACTTTTGACACGATTGTGATAAAATTATCTATAATAATAACAGCCAGATTGATAATACTTGGCATAAACCGGGAAGAGAGCCAACGACAGCGCTCGCCCTTTGTAATTTGTGAGACAATATGGCCTTGCTGGCAAGCGCCTCTGGACGCAATAACATCATCGCTTTCTTCGTCGTCCTTGTGGGGCTGGCGTTAGTGCTTGCTTATGTTTTCACTGGCGGCGAGGAAAAGCTGACGCGTCAACCGGTTCAAGAAGAACAAATTGTTGAAAGCCAGGAAGAGGCAAATAGTGTTGCCCCGGAATTTGACCTTGTGCGGATTTCGCGCGGCGGGACTGGTGTTATCGCCGGACGAATGGCGGCGGGCGCAGACGTGGCCTTGTACGCTAACGGTGTAAAAATCGCGGAAGTGGTCTCAAACGAAGATGGTGAATGGGTCATTATTCTGGATGAACCATTAGAAGCGGGCTCTGTTGAACTCAACCTGCGGGCCACAGACAAGACTACCCAGGAATCCACAGAAGCTGAAAATGTCGTTGTGGTTTCTGTGCCAGAGCGTGAAACAGACAGGTTTGTGGAACGTCGCCAGAATGGGGTTGTTGCGGTCTTGTCACCCAAAGACGGTGAAGGCGCGAGCCAGGTCTTGCAGAAACCAGGTGTAGCTGCTTTTGCAGAAGTTGGCGAAAGCCTAAGTGTTGATACCATTGATTATGGCGCGGGGCCCGGCGCTGTTGTGACAGGCAGATCGCTGCCGCGAGTGGATGTCCGGCTCTATCTAGATGGCCAATTTGTGAATAATGTGCGCGCAGATGACAGCGGCCGGTGGTCGATTGCACTAGAGGGCGTAACAATGACCCCCGGAAACCACATTATTCGGGTAGATCAAACTGTCGGGGATGGTCAGGTTCAATTACGCGTGGAGCAACCGTTCAATACTGGCGAGCCGATTGATCAGTCACTGGCGGAGGGCGGCGTATTTGTAAGGCCCGGGAATACGCTGTGGCAAATCGCGCGCCAGCTATATGGATCAGGTGTTCGTTACACGCTTATTTTTGGTGAAAATAGTGAACAGATTACAGACCCAGATCTTATATACCCGGGGCAGGTGTTCAAGCTTCCACCAAAAAGCTAAATCTGTGCAGATGCCGCCTGCCTGATTAGGCCGCCAATTCCGCAGGTTTGAGATGGGACCTAAGGGTGCGTAAATGGGTTTCTGTTTGCAGCAAAATTGTGGTTACTGCCGATACCAGAGCTTTTCCAACCAACTTTTCACTGGTTTTGGTCAGACATTCAAAAAGTACTTGCCCGGAATTGTCTACGGAATAGGCACCATCTACAGATCTGTTGTTGGAATAGAGGCGTTCAATGGCCATAGTTCTGTGAGAAGAGTTTTCAATCGTATAATACAAACGGCCTAAATTGGCTTGCAACTTAATCAAGCCACCTTTGTTGTTTTCCTCTGAACTGGCCTTGAAACGAATTCCTTCCCAGTCAAAAGACAATTGGTCGAATTTTTGGTCCTCAAGAGATTGAAGATGCGATTCGACTTTCTGGAGCTGGTCCTGAAGTTTCATTTGGGTGCCTGAATTATCGTTATCTGACGATCAATTTCCCTACCATCGCTGAGGAGACTTAAACAAGCGTTAACTTGGTAAAATCTTTCATGATATTATCGCGGTACATAGGCCAATTGCTTGACCTGAATGAACAAAATCGCCAGTGTGTGCGCACGTTTAGCTGTGGCCTGCTGTGTAACAGGGCTGCACCAATAGTGAGGTGAGTATTATGAAAGCAACAGACGTCGTCCTGACACCTATTCATAAAGAAGGGCATACTTATATTGCCATTTTCTTCGCCGCGGCGCTGGCGTTGCATTTTTTCATCTCACCGTTTTTGGGCTGGGTTGGTATTATCCTCACTGCATGGTGCATCTATTTTTTCCGTGACCCGAACCGCGTGGTTCCTGATCATGAGGGCGTATTAGTCAGCCCCGCAGATGGAACGGTATGCGCGGTTGTAGACGCGGTTCCACCCGCGGAACTTGGCATGGGCGATGAGCCCAGAACGCGTGTTTCAATCTTTCTGTCTGTATTTAATGTGCATGTTAACCGGGTGCCGGCGGCAGGCAAAATTACAGGCCTGGCTTACGTGCCAGGAAAATACCTTAATGCCGCGGCTTCCGAAGCCAGTGAGGAAAATGAGCGGCAACTGGTTCGTATGACAACAGAAAACGGGCACGACATCGCATTTGCCCAGGTTGCCGGTTTGGTTGCACGCCGCATTATTTGTGATTTGAAAGAAGGCGACGAAGTATCGCGTGGTGACCGTTTTGGCCTTATTCGCTTTGGGAGCAGGACAGATATTTATCTTGATAAAGGCCTGAGCGCCCAGGTTTCAGTTGGTCAAACCATGATTGGCGGTGAAACCATAATCGCTCGCAGCGAGTGACCTGTCGCTGAGGGAAGCTGGAGCACAAGCCATGCGGGCCATTTCCATTCGTACCATATTACCGAACGTCGTGACGCTTTGTGCTTTCATGGCTGGTGTAACGTCGATCAGATTTGCGCTGGCCGGCAAATGGGAGTTAGCTGTTGCGGCTATAGCGCTCGCAGGCGTGTTTGACGGTTTGGATGGCACGGTCGCCCGTCTTCTGAAAAGCACTAGTAAATTCGGCGCGGAGCTTGATAGCCTCTCCGACGTTGTGGCATTCGGCGTTGCGCCAGCGGTCATCCTTTATTTATGGACGCTTGAAGGGTTGGACCGATTGGGATGGGGGGTTGCCTTGATATATGCCACCGCCATGGCCCTTCGTTTGGCGCGCTTTAATGCGCGCCTTGAAGACGAAGAAGAACCCAAAAAACGTCTTGGTTATTTAACCGGCGTTCCAGCGCCGATGGGTGCTGGTCTATTGCTGATGCCCATGATGTTGGACCTGGCACTTCCTGGTGAAACCGTGCGCGGGTATAGCGAGCTTGTCGCGTTATACAGTGTTGCGGTGGCCCTTTTGATTGTTTCCACCATCCCAACTTTGTCATTGAAGGCATTGCGGGTTCGGCGCACATTTTTTGTTCCGGTGATGCTTGTAATAGGCATCGTTATTACCGGGCTGTTTGTAAGAACCTGGGCGGTGATGTTTGGAATTGGGGTTTTTTACCTTTGCAGTTTGCCATTCACTATATTGGGGTTCAAACGGCGCAGTGCAGAGAAAAACGAACGTCGTCGTTGATGGTGCTAGCTTCTTTGGCATCACATTTGCTTAGTAATACGCAGAAAGTTATCGGATTTTCGTGGGGACTATTTTCACCTGGCAAATCAAATGCTTAACCGCATGAAAGGCAGGCAAAATGGTACAGGTGTATCGTCCTACAACAGAAAAACTGGCGAAAGTTGCCCGATTGGTGTCGACAACAGGTCTTCTCCTGGCACTGACTGCTTGTGGAAGTCAAAACCTTTGGCAAGGTGAAGAGGTTCTGGTCGAAGCACGGCAGCAAGCGCTCGAGCAAGATGTCAACTTCGTTTCCGAAGATCACCGGGAATTGCGCGACCGCTTTGGTGCGCTTGAACGTTTGTATGTTGAACTTGTTCGCCATGTACAAGCCCAAGAATCGCAAATTTCTGCAATGAGCCAGAAGATGGCAACGGTGGAGAAAGACCCGCAAGTAGAAGCGTCGGTCAATCGCGTGCGGAACGACATGACGGTTATTCGTGACCAATTGAAAGAGCTCGAAAACAGATTGTTTTCCATGGAAATGGCAGATGCGAGCGAGCCTGCATTCGTCGCTGAAGCAGCGCCAACTGGTCGGGCAGAGACAGCAGCTGACTCCGTTGCTCCAGCGCCCGCAATTGCGAATGATGCTACACCAGTTGCCAATGTTGAACGCAATGACGAGTCATTCTTTGGAGTTCACCTTGCCTCGTTCCGAAGCAGAGATCAGGTTGATAGTGGCTGGAACAATCTGGCGCAAACCTTTGCTGGTGATTTGCAGGGTCTTACGCCGCTGCTTTATGTGCAAAGCCAGGAGGGCATCGGAACCTTCATGCGTTTAGTAGCCGGCCCTCTAATCAATGAACAGGAAGCCGATGCGCTGTGCACACGGATCAAGAGAGTGAGCCCTGATCAATATTGTAGAGTTTCTGAATATCAGGGCGAACCAATCGGCTAATCCGTTCTGAATTATGCGAGTAAATGCCCGCTAGCCCGCGGGCATTTTTTTGTGCTGTTTTTGGGACACAGAATTATACCAATTTGGCGAAATGTTAATTTTTTGTGAACGGAAACTTGACAGCAGCGCCCGAATACAGTTCGATGGCACTCCATCAGGCGAACTAGGCTTTAGATTGACTAACTTGGGGAGGTGATGTCAATCACATGGCGCAAGAAATTGCAGCCGCCTAAGGTCCTGATACCGGGCTTCACCTGGGGGTTTCGCTCGGAATAGGCGCGGTGCCAATGCCATTAGGCTAAGCACCGCGCCTTCATTTTTTTCAGCCATAAAACAAAAAGGCGTTCGCACAAGATGCAGAACGCCTCAACCGGATCGGGAGTAGAACTTGAAGTCTACTTCCAAGAAAGTTTCCTGTTCTCAGAAGCTGGCACGAAAGCTGATGGCACTGGCTTATTCAAAGCCATGGCATTCCAGAATGTAAGCCAAATACGAGAAATGGACGACTGGATTGCTGCCAAGCCCAGGCTGCCAAAAAGTATAAAAAAACCAAGAATTAAAATATGGCTGAATGACATGTTACATCCCCGTTGTTCTTATTATGTTCTAATTTTTGAATTACTTAATGTCAAGAACAAAAAAAGAACAAAAATACCAAACAGGTGTAGACATCAATTTTAGATAATTTCAACGGGCTCCATTGGCATGCATCTCATTTACTGATAGAAAGGAGGCAAGTGAGCTGCGTTTGCAGTGAAAAGAATGAATGAGAAAAACGATGTCTCTGGATACTAATGTGCCCCAGAGCGCGGAGCGTCAGTCCGGTAAAAAGATAAAAGACCGAAAAAAAAAGGCCAACAGATCAAGCGCAGATGGAGGCGCGGCCCAAACTGACGGTAAAGGCTTTAAGGCCAGTCGCGCTGACAATAAATCTTCTGAAAAACGCACCAAGTTTGGAAAGCGCCGGAGGTCTGGCGACAAACAGAAATCTGACGACAATCAGAAGAACCCGGACAGGCAAACTGGGAACAATACGGGTATACAAAATGGCAGTTCAGCTGCGAGCAAACCGAAAAAGCGCTATGACCATATCAAGCCTTCATCGAAGTCGCGTTTAAATCGGCCTCGGAAAAATTTCACATATAGCGCCATTGATTTGGGCACCAACAACTGCCGATTGTTGATCGCTAAACAGACAAAGCACGGATTTAGAGTTGTTGATGCATTTTCGCGCATTGTTCGACTGGGTGAGGGGGTTGCCAAAGACAACCGATTGTCTGAGGAGGCCATGGACCGCACAATTGATGCGCTTAAGGTGTGCGCTGAAAAACTGGCACGCAGAAACGTAATGTTTATGCGCCATGTTGCAACTGAAGCATGCCGAATAGCTGATAACTCAGACGAATTTGTCGCCAGGGTCAAAAAAGAAACCGGGATCAATCTCGATGTTATCTCTGCCGGGGAAGAAGCCCGGTTGGCTGTGCTTGGTTGTCAGTCTCTGATAGCACCGGACAAGCGAAATGTTCTGGTGTTTGATATCGGGGGAGGCAGTACAGAGCTTATCTGGGTCAAGGTGCGACCCGGAAAAGCGAACGAGATCAGAGGCTGGATGTCAGTTCCTTGGGGCGTGGTGAATTTAACTGAAAAATTTGCCAAACCAGGTAAAACTCCAAAGCCCAAAAAATACGCCAAAATGATCGCAACCATGCGAGAACAGCTTGAAGCATTTGAGGAAGCCCACGAACTGAGCAAGGTTCTTAAGGGACGACACACGCAGTTTTTAGGCACCTCTGGCACTGTCACCACATTGGCAAGCCTGCATCTGGGCCTGCCAAAATATAACAGGGAAAAGGTGGATGGTGCCTGGATGAAATCCAAGGACATCCGGAAGTTGTCGCGGCGAGTTGCAGAAATGACTCCTGAAGAGCGGGCTGCGGAACCGTGCATTGGGACGGAACGCGCTGATCTGGTTGTGGCAGGGTGCGCTATCCTTGAGGCAATTCTTAGCATGTGGCCTGTGCCTAGCCTGCGCGTGGCAGACAGAGGTATCCGCGAAGGCATACTGCGCGGACTAATGGAACTTGATAAACCGCCGCGGCATGTGCCGATGAAAGCGGGGCAATCGAAAAAGCAACAGGAGTTGCGCTGATGGCAAAGGGTTGGAACAGACAGTCTCAAACTAGAAGCCGTGCACGGGGTGCGAAGGTTCGGGTGAAAACGGCGCGAGGCCGCAAGCCGTCTTCAACGCGGTGGCTCCAGCGGCAGCTGAATGACCCCTATGTGGCAGAGGCTAACCGGCTTGGATATCGCTCTCGGGCTGCTTTTAAAATTGCAGAACTCGAAGACAGGTATCAGTTCCTGAAGGGTGCCAAGCGGGTTGTTGATTTGGGGTGTGCGCCAGGTGGCTGGCTTCAGGTGGTTACTGAAAAACTGCCAGAAACAGCTCAGATTATTGGTATTGACCTACAGGAAGTCGAACCTGTTCAGGGTGCAGATATTTGGGTAATGGACTTCCTGTCGGATGACGCCGAGGAGCGTTTGATGGCGGCGCTTGATGGTCCCGTGGATGTGGTTTTGTCGGATATGGCAAACTCGGCTACAGGTCACCGGCAAACCGATCAGATTCGCACCATGGCACTTTGTGAAGCAGCGCTGGACTTTGCGATCAAAGTTTTGGGTGAGGGCGGCACATTTGTGGCGAAGGTCCTTCAGGGTGGCAGCGACAACGCCCTGATGACCCGCATGCAGAAGCATTTCAAATCTGTTAAACACGCAAAACCGCCTGCGAGCCGAGCTGACTCGAAAGAATGGTTTGTTTTGGCGCAAGGATTTAAGGGCAAGCAAGACTCTTAAGTCGCCTGTTTTTCATCGCTTTCCGACAGAATTAACCCGCGGCAAAGATTCACATTGTCTTTGGTCGCGCTTCGGGTTATTGAACGGCGAACATCCAAACCCTGGATCCTTGTGGAAATGCCTCTCCCACATAAGTTGAGAGGCAGGGCTGGCGTTCAAACCATGGCGGCAGCCTCAGTTTAAGGAACTGCTATGGAAATTCGCCTTGGCCTTACTTTCGATGATGTTCTCCTCCAACCTGCTGCCAGTGACGTTATGCCCGCGCAAGTCGATGTGCGCACGCGTGTAACGCAGTCGATTGGTCTCAATATGCCTTTATTGTCCGCTGCAATGGACACGGTAACCGAAGCCCCAATGGCTATTGCTATGGCGCAGGCCGGCGGCATGGGTGTTTTGCACCGGAACATGACCGATGAAGAACAGGCAGCCATGGTACGCCAGGTGAAAAAATATGAATCAGGCATGGTCGTAAACCCAGTGACCATGTATCCGGACGAGACACTTGCAGATGCGATGGACCTGATGAGCCGTCATAAAATCTCCGGCATTCCTGTTGTTGAGCGCAACAGCGGCACCGGCCCCAAAAAATTGGTCGGTATCCTCACACACCGAGATGTGAGATTTGCGACGCAAATGGATCAGCCAGCCAGCGAGCTCATGACGCGTGATGTTGTGACGGTGAAAGAGGGTGTTGCGTCTGAGGAAGCCAAGCGTCTTTTCCACCAACACCGCATCGAAAAACTGATCGTGGTAAATGATGATTACCAATGTGTTGGTTTGGTTACCGTCAAAGATATGGAAAAGGCGGTCGCACACCCCAATGCCTGTAAAGATGACAAAGGCCGCCTGCGGGTGGCGGCAGCAACTACGGTCGGTGATGCAGGTTTTGAGCGGGCAGGGGCACTGGTTGACGCGGAGTGCGACTTAATTGTTCTGGATACGGCCCATGGCCATTCTGCTCGTGTGATAGAACAAGTCCAGAAGATCAAAAAAGCATATGGTGGTGCACAACTGGTTGCTGGCAACGTGGCGACAGCAGAGGCTGCCAAGGCGCTGATAGGCGCTGGCGCAGACGGCATCAAAGTCGGCATAGGACCGGGTTCGATTTGTACAACGCGGATTGTGGCAGGCGTTGGGGTACCGCAATTAACCGCTGTTAACGATGTTGCAGAAGTGGCTGCGAAACAGAATATTCCCGTGATCGCCGACGGCGGTTTGCGCACTTCAGGTGATGTTGCAAAAGCAATCGCCGCGGGCGCAAGCCTTTGCATGGTCGGCTCGTTGCTTGCAGGAACTGAAGAAGCTCCCGGCGAGGTGTTCCTTTATCAAGGGCGATCTTATAAAGCATACCGCGGGATGGGATCGGTCGGTGCAATGGCGCGCGGCTCTGCTGACCGCTACTTCCAGGACGATGTCAAAGATACGCTCAAGCTTGTGCCGGAGGGTGTTGAAGGGCAGGTGCCTTATAAGGGCCTTGCGTCCAACGTTTTGCACCAGCTTGTTGGCGGTCTTCGCGCCAGCATGGGTTATACCGGTAGCCGCACAATTGATGACATGCGGACAGGGGCGCAATTTGTGCGCATCACTAACTCGGGCCTTCAGGAAAGCCATGTTCATGACGTGACGATCACGCGTGAATCACCAAATTATCCAACTAAGTAAGTGACATAGCCCATGCAGCCGGCGGCACGGCTTCAGGCCGTCATCGAAATACTGGAAGATATTGAAACCGGTATCGCCCACTCGGGCGTACCGGCGGATGTTGCAGTTTCCAATTATACACGCACGCGTCGTTACATAGGGTCCAAGGACCGCCGCGCCATTACCGAAATGGTCTATACCATCATCAGGCAGCGCGGCCGCCATGCTTGGCGACTTGCTCAAGCCACGCTACCGCTGACTGGTCGAAATTTGGTTATTAGTCATGCTGGCCTGAATGAGTCGCATTGCCTTGAGAGCTTTGGTTCTCCGTCCCCGCACGCACCCGCCCCATTAACGGCGCCGGAGCAAGCGGCGCTGGATGCAATGCCTACCAGTTTAGAGGGAGCACCCGTGTTTGCTTCCCTGGAAGTGCCTGATGAACTTGTGGAGCCTCTTAAAGAAAGGTTTGCTTCACAGTTTGAAGCTGCGGTCTTTGCTCTCAATGAGCAAGCGGCATTGGATCTGCGCAGCAATCCGCTTAAGACGGATTCAGATTTAACAAATGACTTAATAAAAATCGATCAAGATATTGAAAAAACAAAATTTTCATCAATTGGATATAGATCAAAAAAACGCCTAAATGTAAGTGCACATCCGCTTCTGCGTGAAGGTAGGATTGAGGTGCAAGATGAAGCCGCACAGGTAGCTTCCTATCTTACCGAAGTTGATGCGGGCATGTCGGTATTGGATTTGTGCGCAGGTGCCGGCGGAAAGTCTCTGTTGATATCAGCCCTGATGCAAAACAAAGGGCAAGTATTTGCGTTTGACACTTCCGGCACGCGCCTGAAGAACGCGAAGCCAAGGTTAGACCGCGCAGGTTGCAGGAATGTGCAAACGAAGCTGCTTCCAGCTGACGAGCAATCCCGGACTAAATTGTTATCTGGTTTTTCTGGCAAATTGGACCGCGTCATAGTTGACGCACCCTGCAGCGGTACGGGTACCTGGCGGCGAAACCCTGATCAGAGGTGGCGTTTGAACCGGGGCACAATTGATAGCTATGCTGACTTACAAGCAAATTTGCTTGCAGAAGGAGCCGGGTTGGTGAAATCCGGGGGGAGACTGGTTTACATGACATGTTCTCTGCTCAAACAGGAGAACGAACAAGTCATTGAGCGTTTTCTCAACGAAAACAGCAGTGAATACTCGTTGTTGGATTACAAAGAGGTTTGGCAGAGGGTTTTACCCTCAAAACCAGCAGATACAGCTTCTTCAAATCCGTTTTGCATGCAATTCGTCCCACATCTGCACCAGACTGACGGCTTTTTTGTTGCGATTTTGGAGCGACGATTGTCTTGATAACTCAAAGGGGCGGGACGCCACTGGAATTGAGATATGCAGGATAACAATAACACATCACCCTTATTGCAGACGCCAATGCAAATCGTTTTGTTTCGTGTGTTGGTTGCCGGCCTAATTGGGATTCATGGATGGGCCCGCTTGTTGGCCGACGCTGTTTTTCCATTCGGCGGGTTTCTGGATGCCCAGGGGTTTCCATTTGGCGTTGGTATTGCCTGGGGTATCACACTGCTGGAAATCGTTGGCACGATCCTGGTTATGGTTGGCTCTCGATACACTTCCATTTTGTGCCTGGGCTTTGCGGCAATATACGCCGCGGGTATTGTGATGGTGCATGCGCCTGAGGGCTGGTTCGTTGTGGGTTTGGGCCGCAATGGCATGGAATACAGCGTCTTACTGATTGCTAGCCTGCTATTCATCAGTCATGCACATTGGCAAAAAAATCAAAATCCAGCGGAACACTAGTGCTGAAAACATACAGACAATTAACAAATTGCAGCTATAGTAGGCGCAGCAACAGAAGTGAGAGTATGGGACATGAATAAAGTATTTGGAGTTTTGTCGGCTGCAGCTATTTGTGGCGCTATTGCCATTGGTGGACCTGTGACCGCGATAGACAAGTACAGAGATACATCTCGCATTTTAGTGAGCGAGGCATCAATGGCACTTGCGTCGGAAAAAGCAGAAGATGCTCAACTGCTTTTTGAGCGCGCGCTTGTCGCGGACCCAGCCAACCTTGAAGCCCTTATTGGGCTTGGAAAATCTCACGAAGCACAAGGCCGTGTTGGCCGTGGCTTGAAATATTATCGTCAGGCGCTGACGATTGATCCCAATGCCCACGCGGCACTTGAAGCTCAGGCGCTGGCCTTTCTCAAGCGGGACATGGTTGATCGTGCACAAAACAACCTCGACAAACTTTCACGCCTTTGTACGTCGGGCTGTGAAGCCCTCAGTGCAGTTGAAGCAGCACTGGATAGCCACGTAGCAAAAAGTGCAGTGGTCGCTGATGCGTCGAGCGGTCGAGATCAATAAACCGGATTAGTTTTAGGGTTAGAAAGGAGCCGAAGGGCTCCTTTTTTGTGTTGCGAGGCCTAGTTAAAACGCCCCGGCCATTCTGCTGCGATGTAGGCGAAAACAGCCCATGCTGCCAGGTTCTGGCGTAAATTGGCAGGGTCAACTTTATCCAACGTATCATCTGCTGTGTGATGCAGGTCGAAGTAATCGCTTCCGTCTTGCATCAAGTCCATCACAGGCATGCCAATCAGGCCCAATTGCCCCACGTCCGGACCACCCATGGCAATACGACTATGGCGCACAATGCCAAGAGAGCCCATCAGCTTAGCCATTTCGTCAACCACATGAGTGGCACCTGGCCCCACGCGAGATGCTAGCGCCCATATTGGGCCAGCTCCAAAGTCAGACTCTGCACCAATGATTAAGTTGGGCAGGTTCTCTTTATGGGCGGCGGCATATTGCCGCGCACCAATCAAGCCCAGCTCTTCTGATCCAAACAGGATGACACGTATCGTTCTACGGGGGCGCTCTGGTGCCAGTCGTTTGATCAGGTCAGCGGTTGCGATATTGAGCGCTACGCCCGCGCCGTCGTCCACTGCACCGGTGCCAAGGTCCCAACTGTCGAGGTGGCTGCCCACGATAACCACTTCATCTGGCGTTTCACGGCCAGTAATTTCACCGATCACGTTTGCAACCTCAACCACGCCGTGGAACTTTGTTTGAACGTCCAAATGCACCTGGATCGGCTGGCCCCGTTTTAGGAGGCGTTCCAGTTGGTCTGCGTCCGGGTTGGAAAGTGCTGCCGCAGCAATTCTGGGTGCTTCCGCATCATAGTTTACACCGCCCGTGTGGGGCAGGCGGTGGCTATCAGTACCGATGGAGCGAATGATGATAGCTTTGGCGCCTTTGCGGGCCGCTTCACTTGCTCCCAGGCCTCGTGCACGTACGGCAGGCCTGTACCCTGCACCGTCTTTGAAGCGTTCCATGCGATTTGAAATGAATACAATCTTGCCCTCAATCAGGCTCGCATCGGCGGCAACCAAGTCCTCGTATGTCTTTAGATGCACAATTTCGGCGGTGATCCCGCCTTCAGGTGTCGCTACTGACTTACCAAGAGCTGTAATTTCCAATGGCTGACTGAATTTGCCGACGATGACTGCGGTTTCACTGATGCGTTCCCATTTTTCAACCTGAACAGGCTCGGTGTAAACACGGTCGAAACCCATATCATTGAGGCGCTCAACCGCCCAATCAATGGCTTCCAGTTCCTTGGCACTGCCACCAAGGCGGGGCCCTATTTCTGTTGTGAGTTCTTCCAGCACGACATAAGCCGTGTCATCCCCAAGTGCGGCATCGCGTAACATGGCCGCGGTTTCGATAGTAGAAGCCGCAACGGGAACCGGTTCCTGACTGGTCGCTGCGCCAGCAAACAAAAGAGCGGTCGCCCCTGCAATGGATGTGAGTCCGGACTTATTGAAAAACATTTTTATCCCCGATTAACTGTGACGGGGAGCAAAATCGCCGAGCTAAGCTGCGCCGTCAAGGCTTTCCATCCATGTGGACAGGTCATCTAAAGCGCGCCTGGCCTTGGCTGGTTTTCGGTCTTTCCGTTTAAGCCGACCCTCAAGAGGCGGGAATAAGCCAAAATTCACATTCATTGGTTGGAAAGTCTTTGCGTCCGCACCGCCTGTGATGTGGTTAATAAGTGCCCCGAAGGCGCTTGTTAAAGGGGGTGCAACTGGGCAACCACCCAAGCGTTCTGTTGCGGCAAAAATACCGGTCATAAGGCCCATGGCAGCACTCTCGACATAGCCTTCAACACCGGTTATCTGGCCTGCAAATCGAAGCCTGGGATCGGCTTTCATGCGCATTGTGCCATCAAGTACCAACGGGCTGTTGATGAAAGTGTTGCGGTGCAGTCCGCCAAGCCGCGCGAACTGTGCGTTTTCAAGGCCAGGAATAGTTTTGAAAACCCGGGTTTGTTCGCCGTACTTAAGCTTGGTCTGAAAACCAACCATATTGTAGAGCGTGCCAAGCTTGTTGTCCTGACGCAATTGCACCACTGCATGGCAAGGTCCCTCCAAATGGGGGCTTTGCAGGCCGACCGGTTTCATAGGGCCAAATCTCAGGGTCTCTGGACCGCGTTCCGCCATCACTTCGATGGGCATACAGCCTTCAAAGTAAGGCGTGTCTTTTTCCCATTCTTTAAAATCTGCTTTTTCACCGGTGTTGAGAGCGTCGATGAATGTTTCATATTGTTCTTTGTTCATCGGCAAATTGATGTAATCGGCTCCTTCACCTTTGTCATAGCGGCTTTGGAACCAGGCAACATCAAAGTTGATACTGTCTTTGTAGATGATGGGGGCGATGGCATCGAAGAAGGCAAGGCTGTCTTCACCGCATAGATCCAGAATAGCTTCAGAGAGAGATGGAGACGTAAGCGGGCCCGTTGCGACAATCACACTGTCCCATTCTTTTGGTGGCAGACCAACAACTTCGCCTCTTTCAATCGAAATCAGCTCATGATTCTCGAGCGTTTCGGTGACTTCCCTGGAAAACTCATCCCGGTCTACCGCAAGCGCGGAGCCAGCGGGCACTTTATGCTTGTCGGCGGCAGACATGATCAGTGAATTCATGCGCCGCATTTCCTCGTGTAACAATCCAACTGCATTGTTTTCCGCGTCGTCAGACCGAAATGAATTCGAGCACACGAGTTCAGCAAGCCCATCTGTATGGTGTGCATCGGTTTTGCGCTCCGGGCGCATTTCGTGCAGGACCACGGGAATACCACGGCTTGCCACTTGCCAAGCTGCCTCGGACCCGGCCAGCCCACCACCAATAATATGAACAGGTTTACTCATAACGTTTGCTCCGTTGCGTTCGGCGCTTGTTTATCGAAGCTGAGACGATAATGTAAGAAAAATCGCATCATCCGCGCGGTTAGGGGAAGGGAACAATGCCGCTTCAGGCAGCAGACATATTCAACCGGCTCAAGGAATGGCCGCACCGGGGGGTGGGTTCTGACGCAGAACTAGAAGCGCGTGAGATGCTCATAACACTTCTGTCCGGTGAACATGGCGTGGACATCACAGAAGAGGGGTTTGATGCGCCTCCCACCTACATTCGTTTTTTTTGGTTGAGTGCCTGCGTTTGTGCGGTGGCGGTAATGGCTGCGAACCTGATGCCTGCTATAATGGTATTGGTTGGTTTGCTTGGCTTTGGCAGCCATTTCCTGTTCATAGATTGGCGTGTCAGCCCTCTTATTTGGTGGGGCGCTCAGACACCCACCGCCAACTTGGTTGCCAGCAAAGGTGCGGGGAATAAGCTCTATGTCCTGATGGCTCACCTGGACAGCGCACCTGCGTCATTTGCATACAGGCCGGGGCAGGTGCAGAATTTTGCTTTGTCAGTATACATTGCAACTGTTTTGTTGGCCTGCGGTGTTTTGGTGCCAATGATCGCGAGTTTTGGAGCTGATATTGATTTGACTACACGGTTGGTTATCGCCGCCGCAATAATAGGTCAGGCTTTGCTGGCGTCGATCGATTATTGGCGTTTTGGTTATACCCCAGGTGCCAACGACAACCTTTCTGGTGTTGCTGCCGCTACAGCTGCGGCCAGTCATTTGTGGCGCCACATGCCTGAAGGTGCCGAGGTACGCTTGGTAATAACGAGTGCGGAAGAAACTGGCATGTTGGGCGCGCAGCACTATTGGCAGACCCACAGGGATGAACTTAAGGAACGTGACACATATGTGGTTAACATCGACACGGTTGGGTGTAAGCGCCTGAAGTATGTGAAAAATAGCGGCACGTTCACCCGCTCGCACTATGACAATGCTTTAACCGACGCGGCTTTTGTGGCTGCGTCTTCCAATCCTACGTTTTCTGGTATTGAACCTGGCACTCACCGGGTAGGTGATTTTGACAGCATCTGGTTCCAGCGGGACGGTATCCCTGCTGTCACAATTGCTTCCTATGATAATCATGGTTTTATGACAGGCATTCACACAATGGCAGATACCGAAGACAAAGTGGACCTAAAGCAAGTTGGCAAAGCCGCCAAATTTGCTGAAGCGTTGGTTCGCATGACACCCGGTAGTAGAGGGCGCTAGAAAAGGAATAAACTGAATGACTCCGGAAGATGTGTTGAACTTTTGGTTCGTTGAATGTGAGCAAAAGCACTGGTGGCAAAAATCCAATTCATTTGACGCGACGATCGAACGTCGGTTTGGTGGCGTGCACTTTGCCGCTAGCAAAGGCGAGCTTTCCCACTGGCGAAACCGCGGAAGAGGGCGTCTTGCTGAAGTCATCGTTTTGGATCAGTTTTCTCGCAATATCTTTCGTGATGATCCTCGATCCTTTGCTTGCGACACGATGGCGCTGGTTCTGGCACAAGAGGCGGTTTCTCTGGGGGTGCATGTGAACTGGTCGCCAACATGGAAGTCCTTCCTCTTTATGCCGTACATGCACAGCGAGAGCCTCATAGTGCATGAAGACGCCGTTGAACTGTTTAGCGAGCCAGGATTGGAGGATAATTTGAAATTTGAGCATGCGCACAAATCGATTATTGAGCGATTTGGCCGCTACCCGCATCGTAACGAAATTTTGGGACGGCGAAGTACAGCAGAAGAATTGGCATTTTTGAAAGAGCCGGGCAGCAGTTTTTAACCCTTTGCTTGGTTAGTCTTGCACAGCTGATCTGGTGCTTTCCGTTTCGGCCAGTTCCGTGTCGTAAATGGTTATCTGTGCGGAAATACGGTCCAAGTGGCTTCGCACAATCATGTTGTACACGCCGTTACTTCGGATTGTGTCCAGTCCTACATTAAAAGCATCGCACACAGACTGGTCGTGAAAGCGAGCACCGTAATTTGTAACCGGCAAAATACGGTGGATGGTGAGTGGTTGGTAATCGCCGGAGGTTTCCCGTTGGTTTACTTGGGCAAGGCGCAATATCCACTCGTCTCCAATCGCCGCATCGAAGTACCCCGCATACAGTAGCGAAACATGCGTGTTTTGGTCAGAAGACTCCACATACCTTGGTGACATTGAGGCTGCGTTTGCAAACGCAGTACCCAGGAACCGTGTGGCACCATCAAATGTGATGATCGAATGTTTTGCAACGTCGGAAAGGCTGTTGAACGCAACATTTTTTGACGTGAGTGTGAACCCTACATTCTGATGTTGGATATACCAGTTTGTCAGGCAACCTTCGCCTGATACCGTTACGTTGGATGTGAGCATCCCTTCCATTGCCATGGCATTAAACGACTGGATCATGCGTACGCGTGGCATTTGCACAAAAACGGGTGCGTAGGTTGTTTCGGCGAATACAGCCTTAACGATGTCAATTTCCATCCCGCCGGTGCCCTGCCGGGCAACATACGGCCGGACATCATACCGAATGGCGATGTCCACTTGTTCTTGTGCTTGCGCAGACTGGAAGCAGACAGCAACACCACCGGAAACAATTCCAGCCAGTAGTGGAAGCTTGGCAGCAGCATTTTTCCCAGATTGACAGCGCATAGATAGCAAGTCTCAAGCCAGTTGAACGAACGGTTCCCTAACTCAGTACCACAAGGGAGTTAAAGCTTTACTAGTTTGATCAGACTAGCCGTGGGCTATTGTTGAACAACAGCCATATCCTCCGGAAAGCTCACTTTGTACCAGTGATTGATTTCCCATGTTTCGCCCGGAGCTACTGTTTTCCGCCACATAACGATGCCAGGTTGATCTTTGTAGTCTACTTCAGCTGTACGTGTGGTGCCGCGGAGTAGTTCAATTTCAAGGTCTTCGTTCATGGAATTAGGCCGCGCATCGAACACTTCGATAGTCATGGCTACTTCATGATTATTGGTGACGCGGAACTGCTTTTTTGTCTCGTCCACACGCTTGCGACTGAAGATGCCTTCATCGCCGTCTTCTGAGGGGATGGTGATAACTTCGACATCAATTTTAGGGTCGCTACCGAACGGAAGTTGCAGTTCTTTGTCAGGCCGCAGTGTTGGCCAGGAACCACTGCCAACAAAACCGTTGTCTCGGGAAATGGATATCTCCGGATATTCAATGAATGGGATACC
The DNA here is from genome assembly GCA_963921265.3 of Kordiimonas sp. Lineage (GTDB taxonomy): Bacteria > Pseudomonadota > Alphaproteobacteria > Sphingomonadales > Kordiimonadaceae > Kordiimonas. The sequence goes on along the minus strand of OZ001196.2, from coordinate 516,544 downwards.
TTGGAACTCTGCGTCAGCATACACGAAAGCTTTACGCTCAGTTTGGGGGACTATCCTGATCACCGTTTCCGATTTTGTAGATTGATCCTGCAACAAGAACCGTTGTTCCGAACCGTCCGCTTCCAGAGTTATTGGGCCAGCAATCTGAAACTCAGCGTCAAACTGGGACGAAACATAGTTTGAGCGCCTCGTGCCTGTAACGATGACTTCTTCAATCGGTTCTGCGTCGGAAAAACGCGGTGTACTAACACTTTCCAGTTTCCTTACCCTATCATTGCGAGGATCCCGAAGGTTCAGGTAAATTGGGTATGGCTGGCCTACCTTGATGTTGTTAGAGGGGCGAGTGGTGGACACTGAAACAGTGACATTTTTCCAGTCTTCCTTTGTTTCCTGACTAAGACGCGCATACAGCTTGAGCTCTGTTTCGTTCGTCAAAGAATTCAGGTTCGCTTCAGCATCAATATCCCAAGTCGCGTCTTCCACCAGATAATTAACCGCAATTTCAACTGGCCCATTTGATGGCGCTGAAACAATCAACGTGGCTTCCATAGCGCTTTCGCTTGTGCCACCTGTTTGGTCAATTTCGCGCTTGAGCGCTTTAATTTCCTCCATCCGGTCTTTCATGGCCGCTTCCAGAGATTGTCGCTCAGTAAGTAGGTTGCCACTGTTGGATTTCACGAAATCGAATGTTTGCTGAAGTGCTTCCATCATGTCAGCCGGGCTTGAATAGTCGCCGCTTGCTGCTGCATCCTTAGCCATCCCCTGTATGAAGGACAGTTGCATGTTAATGGCTTCTATCGAAGTGCGGTCTTTTGCCTGTGCTGTTTCCAGGTTTTCAAGTTGGGAGAGCAGGGCAGCCTGCGCGTCGCGTCCTTCATTAGCCAGAAATATTTGGTCTAATTGCACCTGACTGATGATTGCATTGCCTGATACGATATTGGCGCGCAGCGCATACCCTTTCTCTAACCGGTCAGTAAGGCCGGGCACGGTTATGGTGTGGTCACCGGCGGGCAAGTCCATGGTGAAACTGCGGGTAACAATGGCGCCATAGTTTCGGTGGATTTTAACCGCTGAAATTGGGGCTTCAGCAACAAAATCCTCAGCATTGATTGATGTTGACGCCATGAAAGCCGTCAAAGCTGCCGCTACGCTACTCAAGTGAAGTACTTTCACGCTGTCCTCCTGTCCTCGCTTTTGCACATTGTTCATCATGCGTGCATTGATGTCAGCAATGTGACAGGCATCATCACTCAGCATCGATGAAGCTGAGCTGAACGGCGTGTTTATTCAGGGGTGTGGTTAAGGCTTTATCTATTCTGCAGCCTGGCGTGCAAGCACAGGAGAGAGATATTGCCCAGTGTAGCTATTTTTGCTTTGTGCAACGTCCTCTGGTGTGCCAACAGCGACAATTTCACCACCGCCATCGCCGCCTTCTGGACCAAGGTCGATAATCCAGTCGGCGGTTTTGATGACTTCCAGATTATGCTCGATCACCACAACGGTATTACCCTGATCAACGAGTACTTGCAGCACCTCCATCAGCTTACGGACATCTTCAAAATGAAGACCAGTGGTTGGCTCGTCGAGAATGTACAGTGTTTTGCCCGTAGACCGTTTCGATAGCTCCTTCGCAAGTTTGACGCGCTGGGCTTCACCGCCCGATAAGGTGGTTGCCTGCTGGCCAATTCGGATGTAGCCCAATCCAACTTTTTCCAGCATTTCAAGCTTGTTTCTGATAGCAGGCACAGCTTTGAAAAACTGAACCCCATCTTCAACTGTCATATCAAGAACATCGGATATCGATTTGTCTTTAAAACGAATTTCCAATGTTTCTCGATTGTATCGTTTGCCTTTGCACTGGTCACACTGCACGTAAACGTCAGGAAGAAAATGCATTTCAATTTTGATCATGCCATCGCCGCGGCAGGCCTCGCACCGTCCGCCTTTCATATTGAAGGAAAAGCGGCCAGGTTTGTATCCGCGCGCCTGCGCCTCGGGTAAGCCCGCGAACCAATCCCTGATGGGAGTGAAGGCGTCTGTATAGGTCGCGGGGTTGGAGCGCGGTGTGCGCCCAATAGGGCTTTGGTCAATATCCACGATCTTATCCAGGTGTTCCAACCCTTCAACTGCTTTGTGCGCACCAGGAATAACCCTGCTTTTGTTCAAATGGCGGGTAGCCGCCTTATAGAGCGTTTCAATAGTGAATGTTGATTTGCCTGAGCCTGAAACACCCGTAATGCACGTGAGCGTTCCCAGTGGAATACTACCGTCAACCGACTTCAGATTATTTGCTGATGCGCCCTTTACCGTGACAAATTTGCCTTTGCCGGGCCGGCGATCAGCCGGAATAGGCACTGCCCTGACGCCATTTAAATACTGGCCGGTCAGGCTTTTGCCGTTGGCCATCACGGCTTCCGGTTTTCCTTCTGCGACAATAGTTCCGCCGTGCTCTCCTGCGCCCGGGCCCATGTCGATTACATAGTCGGCGGTTCTGATGGCGTCTTCATCGTGTTCCACGACCAATACCGTGTTGCCAATATCTCGAAGGTTTTTGAGCGTTTCAAGTAGGCGGTCATTGTCCCGCTGGTGCAATCCAATGGAGGGCTCGTCCAGTACATAAAGCACGCCTGTTAAGCCCGATCCAATTTGTGAAGCAAGGCGAATTCGTTGACTTTCGCCGCCAGAAAGTGTTCCAGACGAACGACTAAGAGTCAGATATTGCAGGCCAACATTGTTGAGGAATCCAAGTCTGTCCTGAATTTCCTTTAATACCTTTTCAGCAATTTGTTGCTGTTTTTCGGTGAGTTTGCCTGGTAGCTCCTGAAACCACTCATATGCTGCCGAAACGGAGAGTGCCGTCACGTCGCTAATGTGCGTACCATTAATTTTTACAGCCAAAGCTTCGGGTTTTAAACGTGCTCCGTGGCATGAGGTGCATGTGGTTGAGGCTTGGTATTTCGAGAGCTCGTCCCGCATCCAATTGCTGTCAGTTTCCCGCCAGCGCCGCTCGATATTATTCAGCACGCCTTCAAATGGTTTATTGACCTCAAACCGGCGCTTTCCATCAGCGTAGACAATCGTGACGGATGTGTTGCCGGTGCCAAACAAAAATGCGTCTTGCGCTTTTTTGGGAAGCTTGGACCAAGGTGTGTCAATCGAAACGCCATAATGGTCAGCCACGGCTTCAAGCGCCTGAAAATAAAACGGGGATGGGTTGTTTGCCTTGTTTGCCCATGGTGCCAACGCCCCCTGGCGTATCGTTTTTGATTTGTCCGGTACTGCAAGGTCCGGATCGAAATATAGTTTACTGCCGAGGCCGTCACATTCCGGGCAAGCACCAAACGGGTTATTGAATGAAAACAGGCGTGGCTCGATCTCTTCAATAGTGAAGCCGGAAACCGGACAGGCAAATTTGGCTGACATCAAATGCCGCTCTGGCTCATCTGTGGCAGTTTCAAAGGCCACAAGGCCGTCAGTGAGCTCAAGCGCTGTTTCCACACTGTCTGCCAAACGTTGCTCAAGGCCCGGTTTGAGGACTAGCCGGTCCACGACAACGTCAATATCATGCTTATATTTCTTGTCGAGCGCAGGCACGTCTTCGATCAGATAAAACTCGCCGTCCACCTTAACTCGTTGAAAACCGCGTTTTTGAAGGTCTGCAAATTCTTTCCGGTATTCGCCTTTGCGCCCACGAACGATAGGAGCCAGCAAATATATGCGTGAGCCTTCATCCAGCAACATGATGCGATCCACCATTTGGCTGACCGTCTGGCTTTCGATCGGCAGGCCCGTTGCCGGTGAATAGGGCACACCTACACGCGCCCACAAAAGGCGCATATAGTCGTAAATTTCCGTTACCGTTCCCACAGTAGACCGCGGGTTTTTGCTGGTTGTTTTCTGTTCGATAGAAATGGCTGGCGACAGCCCTTCAATGTGATCGACATCCGGCTTTTGCATCATCTCCAGAAACTGGCGCGCATAGGCAGACAAGCTTTCCACATATCGGCGCTGCCCTTCGGCATAGATGGTGTCAAATGCCAAGGATGACTTGCCTGACCCTGAAAGCCCCGTGATCACCACCAACTGGTCGCGCGGGATGTCCACATTCACAGATTTCAGATTGTGTTCGCGCGCGCCGCGCACAGAAATTTCGGTCAGCATACTCGTGTCTCACTGATAGTTACGCCAACGGGCAGGGCGCTTCCATGAAGTGGGTCGAAAATAGCCCACTGTCAAGCCTTCAGACACTATAGTGTGGCGGGGAACAAAGAAAGAACAATTTCATCACTCCTGACAAAATCTGGTGTGACAGGATATCTTGTTGTATCTGGATAGCAGGAAGCACTTTGCTGGCCACCGAACAATCGCAAATAAAACGAGGTACAAACCTTGAATACAACCTCTTCGCCAGACGCCCCGAAGAGCATTTTACGCCCTCTGGTGAGTGCAGACATTGCATGGGTATATGCGCTTCAGGAAGACAGGGAAGCAGCTGCCATGGCTGGTGTGCCTGGTCGTTTTTTGTCCGAGCAGGAGTTCACCAGCAATCTATCAGCATTTCTGGAACGCAACAGTAATCCAGCTCTCGCCTTTGCGATAGAGGATGGCGGCGAAGCAGCCGGGTATATTGGTTGCTTTCCTGCAGGGCCCGAACACAATCGGATCAGTTTCTGGATAAGGCGCGAATTCTGGGGCAGGGGCCTGGCTACAATCGCTCTTGGCCAGCTACTCGATGCACTGCAGCCCAGTATCAAGGAGCTACAGCTCGAGGCAGGTGTTATCGAAGGCAATATTGCCTCCGAAACTGTGTTGAAGAAGTGTGGTTTCAAACCAAAGCGAACTGAGACTTTTGTGTCGGCAGCTCACGAAGCGGAAAAACAGCTAACAATATTTGTCTGGCAGCCGGACAATATCTAGTTGGTGGCTTTCACATACCGACCATCAAACCAGGTCGCCCACGCTTTGTTTTCCGCATTATATTGCTCAAAGTGCTGGCGAACACTGCCGTCTTCCTGCGGTGTCCATGTGCCCTTGAACGGCACCGAGTTTTTCTGAGCGTAATAGTAGATGGTGCCTTCCAGTGCCATCGCGCCGTCTTTCAGGCCACCTTCAATGTCAATTGAATAGCCGCCAGCAACCCAGACTTGCCGCCATTTGCCAGTGTTGGGATTGTAAAAATTGATTGATTGCCCCGTGCCACCCTGTGCGTTGGTCCAGTGCTCGGTCAATACGCAGCCGCCTTCTTCTGATCTGATAACATTCTGACCGGCCACCGCACCACCGGCCCAGGGGGACACGTCCCATGTTCCCAGCCAGAAGTCGAATGCGCGGAAATTTTCGTCTTGTGTGCAGGGTGGTGGCGGTGGTGTTTGGCTTTGCTGCTGAGCCGAAGCGGCAGACGCACAGAGAAAAGTGGCGAAAACCGTAGTTTTTAATGCGTTAGAAAATGTCATGGCTGTCCCCTCCGTCAGTCCAATTTCCAATGCTCAGCCTAGGGCAGAAGAATGCCTGTACCAGTGCTCAGCGACCAACTGGGGTATGCCGTCGGTGAATTGAACAGGTGCTTAATCTTGCAATGAGAACAAAAAAAGAACATATTTAGTGATATAAGGCTTTGCCTCAACACCTGACATTGGTCTAAGGTGCCGTCCACAGACTGATTGGGCGTGCATCGCAATTGACCTGATCAGCAAAAAGAATTGAGTAAGGGGGCCCTAATGGCTGGAAGTGTAAATAAAGTAATTTTGGTTGGCAATTTGGGTCGCGATCCCGAGGTCCGCACAATGCAGGACGGCAATCCTGTCGTGAATTTGTCGGTGGCAACGTCGGAAAACTGGCGCGACCGAAATACCGGTGAGCGCCGCGAAAAAACCGAATGGCACAGAGTGGTTATCTTCAACGAGAATCTGGCCAAGGTTGCTCAGAATTATCTCAAAAAAGGTTCCAAGGTTTATGTGGAAGGCCAATTGCAAACCCGCAAATGGACTGATCAGTCCGGCGCGGAAAAATATTCCACCGAGGTTGTGCTTCAGCGTTTCCGAGGTGAGCTGACCATGCTTGATGGTCGAGGAGAAGGCCAGGGTGCCGGTGGTGGCTTCAGCGACGGCCAGTCAAGCTACGGTGGCCAGTCTCAGGGTGGCGGTTTTGGCGGCGGCCAGGCTGCACCTGCGGCATCACCCGCAGACCTGGATGACGAAATCCCGTTCTGATTTTCATTTCAGGTCTAAATTTCAAAGCGCGGTGTTTTGGCCGCGCTTTTTTTTGTGAGTGCTTGTTAGCCCACAACTATGCGTGCCCGGCGGGGTCGCTTAACCACAACAAACCCCCTGTTAGCAGGCCGGTAATATGTATTGTTAAAACGATAATAACGACTGCCGTTGAAGTTCACTGTCACAAAACCGGCGGGAAGAGTAGCAATCCGCAAACCGACCGGTGTTGCAACGACGCGGAAGTTCCTGCCTTGAGCGCGGTAATAAACGCCGTTGTGCACAAAATACATGTTGTTACCAACGACTATGGCCCTGTGACCCGCTGGCAGGACGTTAACCGTAACGCCAACTGCATGCCCCCTGTGTGCTTCAGCAGGACTGCTGGCACAAGCAGCCAGCAGCATGGTTGCAGCGGTTGTAGTCAAAACTAGCTTCGTAATCGAATGTTTCATCTGTTGTTCCTATTCAATGGCGAGTGTTGAATTCTCAACTGCTACGAAACAGATGAAGGCAGCCCTTTCTTTATTCGGCCGTCGCCCTTGTTGAGCACCAAAAATACATCAGCGGCTGCTAAGCAGATCTTGAACCTTTTGTCTGAGGGGTGGCAGCAGTTCCTTCTCAAACCACGGGTTTTTTTTCAGCCAAATATTGTTGCGCGGGCTAGGGTGCGGTAGCACCAGCTTAGTCGGCCAAAATTTGCGCCAGTTTTTTACCGTCTCAGTCAGCGTTTGTCTTTTGGCATTAGGAACATGCCAGTCAATGGCATATTGGCCAATCACGACCGTCAACTCAACTTGCTGCATGTGAGACAAGAGAGTTGAATGCCATGTATCTGCGCATTCTTTGCGGGGCGGCAAGTCGCCAGATTTGCCTGTGCCGGGATAACAAAACCCCATCGGCACAACAGCAATTTTTTCAGGGTCATAAAACACAGTTTTATCGACGCCTAGCCATTGGCGCAGGCGGTCGCCGCTTGGATCATCAAATGGGATACCGCTCTCGTGCACGCGTCGGCCGGGGGCTTGTCCTGCAACAAGTATTTTTGCCGTTTGAGAAGCCTGCAACACAGGTCGTGTTCCGTGCGGCAGTTGTACTGCGCAAAGTTTGCACGAACGAATATCGTTCAAAAGGGAAGTAAAGCACTCGGTCATCAGGGATTTGTCGCACGCAGGTAAAACACTGACAACTCACGGTGTGTTGACAATCACGGCAGGTCACGCAGTCTAACCGACAGTTAATTCACTATATCTGGAGACTCTCCCGGAATGAGGGCCTGTCGCTGGCGAGCGCGCTATAATATGCCATCGAAAGGGTATCAGTCGTGGTTATGCAACACTCAACTCTCATTCTGGCTGGCATGTTGTTGGCGCATGCTTCCTCGGTGAAGGCAGAAAATATGCCAGCGTCAAAGATGCGGCTGATGTATGCGTCTGAACAAACAAAAGACACTTTGTCGATTGTGAGTACAGACGTGGACGGCACGGATTTTCGGGTGCATGTACCAGTAGCAGTTGCGCGGCGCGGCGAATATGAACCCAGTGTCTCGCCAGATGGCAACAGCATTGCCTTTACCACCTATCGTTACAGCGGATGGAAAATCGCAATCAGCGACATGAATGGTCGGAACGTGCGGCGGCTGACCATGGACCCGCAATATGTTTACGATGCCAGTTGGTCACCTGATGGCACTCAGCTTGTGTACAGGCGCATCGTAAACAACGGGAGGGCATACTTTCGCGGTAATGGGGACATTTTCCTGATTAATGCTGACGGTTCCGGCAATCGTAACATTAGCAATGATGATAGTGAACATGCCCGCAACCCGTCATTTTCCCCCGATGGGCAGTTGATTGTCTATGACGCCTTTGTGGGGGAGCAACTTCATGTCATTACGGTAAAACCTGACGGTAGTGCAAAAACGCGTTTGAATACTGAAGGCGACCATGCATTTGCACCAAGCTGGTCGCCAGACGGTGACTGGATCGCGCATTTGCGGCAAGGAGAGGATGAATACACCGACCTGTGGATTATGCGGCAGGACGGGTCAGAGGCACGCAACCTAACCAAAAGTCGGCAAAACGGCTTCGCGCCGATTGGCAACAGAATTCAACATTGGCAATATGGAACCAGCTGGTCGCCTGATGGTCACAAAATTGCTTTCACCGCAGATTACCTGGAAAAGGGCAACGTTGATATCTACATAGTGTCAGATCTAAGAGGTCCCGCCACCCGGATCACAAAAAGAAAAGGCGCTGACACTCATCCTCATTGGTATCGATTGCCTTAATGTAAAGCATCGATAAAAGCCGATAACTTACATTAAACTATATGTTATCGTGAAATTCGGTTGCCAGGTTTTTCCACCGTCATCTGACTTATGGATTACCATTTTCCGCGTATCCCCAGACAGGTCAATCGCGATGCGGAAAGCGCGCCACGTGTTTTCATTGATCGGAAAAAGTGTGCCTGACTTCAGGTTTGTAACGACAAGTTTGTCCTCTTCGATGGTACCTTCATAGAGGTCCACAATACCCCAATAGTCGTCAATCGCTATCAAGCGGTATACGTCTCGATATTGGTCGTAACCAAAAATGGTTTCCAGATGAAAGCCAGGCTGGTCAGTATCAAGAGGTGTTTCGACCAGCATCATGCCTTTTTGGCGGAGTTTCAGCTCTGAGCGAGCGGGCGGGCTTTTTTGCCATGTTTTTCCGTCGTCTGGCGAGTATTCGGTAACCATTTGCCACGTACCCAGCATGCCTTGCAGGCGCTGCATCGCGGCCAACGGTTCCTTTGAGGGTTCTGGCACTGTGTCTTGTGCCTGAGCTGCCATAGATACTGGAATCAGGAGCATCAGAGCTAATAGTGTTTTTTTCATCGCTGCCTCTCTGCGTTTGTGGGCGTACTATTGTTGCCCGCCTTGGCGCGGTCAAACACCCAGACCTTGAATTTGCCGAACAACCCCTGATGAGGGACGAACCCCTTGCAGTTTTTTTGAAGCTGCTTACGTCCAATAGAAAGCGAGGAGTTGCTATGACGATAGGATTGGCCCTTGGCGGTGGTGCGGGACTCGGATGGGCCCATATTGGTGTGATCAGGGTGCTGGAGGAAGAAAGCATCCCCATTGACGTGGTTTCAGGCACCAGTATTGGTTCCATTGTTGGAGCGTGCGTTGCTGCGGACATAATCGACGAATTAGAGGTTGTTGCACGTGAGGTAACGCTCAAGGAAATGCTATCGATGGGTGAATTTGGCTTTTCGCAGGGCAGCCTTATCGGCGGCGGACGGATAGAGCGTCGTTTGCGCGACCATTTTGGCACGTCGACGATTGAAGAGCTTAGTTTGCCTTTCGCGGCGATAGCTGCAGACCTGTATTCCGGAGAACGTATCGTACTTGACGCAGGTGACGTGGTAACCGCACTACGCGCGTCCTCAGCCATTCCTGGCATGCTGCCACCGGTGGAAACTCAGCGGTTATTGTTAGTTGATGGGGGCATTATTGACCCGGTGCCTGTGGCGGCAGCTCGCGAACTTGGCGCAGACCGAATAATCGCCGTTGATTTGCAAGGTGATTATCCGGGCCGGTCAAAGCGGCTGGGATTTGACCCTGTAAACGGCAAACCTGCGATGGCAGCCATTAAAGCGGCGCGTGCAGGGTGGTCGCTTGCACTCAGATCGCTCAGTCAGGCCAATTTGGCGAGTGATAGGCCTGATGTGACCATTGTGCCGAGGATCGGACATATCGATATGGCCGACTTTACGCAGGCCGACGAGCTTATCGCTCTAGGAAAAAAGGCAGCTTACGACATGTTGACCGAAATCGAATGTATGGTGGCCCGCTGATCGAAAAGCGTCATATTCTTCTCTTATTTACACTGTTAATATCCCGCCGCGCAAATAACGCGACATAAAGGTGAGGAAAATAACAGTGAAAAATCAATTTGTTATGGCGACAGTTGCCGCCACAGTCTTGACGCTATCCGGTGGGGCATATGCACAGGATTTGGACAAGGAAGAAGAACGCTTTTCAGGCGTTTATGGTGGTGCAACCGCAGGCATTGGTGATTTTAGTTCTGCTGGCGATGGTGCAGTTGTCGACTTTTTTGTAGGCGCCAGAAAGCAAACTGACTCGGGTTTTGTCTATGGAATTGAAGCTGTAGGCGGTTTTGTAGACTCTGAGGACCGAGAGCCTTTTTTGGATCTGTTCGATGGATATGGCAGCATTATTGGCAAGGTAGGTTACACCCCCAATAACAAAGTTCTTTGGTATGGCGGTGTTGGATATACATCGCTTGATGTGGCCAATGAGATTCAAAACAACGGCTCATCTGGTGGCGCAGTTGTGGAAGCTGGTGTTGAATATATGCCAAACAGCTGGTTTGGATTACGTCTGCGTGCTCAGTATCACGCTGTGGGAGACGAGGCCGACATTAGCAACGTCGGCGCCGGTATTTTCTTTAGCTTCTAAAGATCCTGAGTGTAACGCGTCAGCTTGCCTTGAGCTGGCGCTGAATAACGATGCGCTGGATGTCTGATGTACCTTCGTAAATCTGGCACACTTTCACATCGCGGTAGATGCGCTCAACCGGATATTCAGAGAGATAGCCGTATCCGCCCAATACCTGGATAGCTGCCGAGCAGATTTTTTCCGCTGTTTCACTGGCGAACAGCTTTGCCATGCAGGCTTCCTGCAGGCAGGGCTGCCCGGCATCCTTTTTTGCTGCGGCGTCCAGAACCATGAGTTCGGCAGCTTTGAGCTCTGTTGCCATATCAGCCAAACGGAACCCAACTGCCTGGTGATCGATGATGGCCTGGCCAAAGGTTTCCCGCTCTTTGGCGTAGGAAAGTGCATATTCATACGCGGCTTTCGCCATGCCAACAGACTGTGCGGCGATACCAATGCGACCGGTTTCAAGGTTGGAAAGTGCGATCTTGTAGCCTTCCCCCTCTGCACCCAAAAGGCAATCTGTGGGGACTTCCATATCCTCGAAAACAATCTGGCAAGTGTCGGACGATTTTTGACCAAGCTTGTGTTCAACGCTTGCTACCGTGTAACCGGGCGTGTCTGTTGGAACCAAAAACGCAGAAAGGCCTTTTTTCCCGGCATCCGGGTCGGTCACAGCAAATACGATCGCCACGCCTGCGATTTTGCCTGATGTGATGAACTGTTTGGTGCCGTTCAGCTTCCAGCCACTATTGGTGCGGGCCGCGCGGGTTTTCAACTGAGACGCGTCAGAACCGGCTTGCGGCTCAGTAAGGCAAAAGGCACCAATCATGTCACCACGTGCCAGTGGTTTCAGGAACTGTTCTTTTTGCGCTTCTGTGCCGTTAGCGAGAATGGCTGCGCAAACAGGCGCGTTATTCACGCTCATGAGTGTAGACAAGCCGCCATCGCCAGCCGCAATCTCGATTAGCGCGAGCGCATAGGACGTATAGTCAGTTGCTGCTCCGTCCCATTCCTCAGGAACTGTCATGCCCATTAAGCCGAGGGCGCCCATTTGGCGCAGGAAATCCATGGGGATTTCGCCCGCTTTTTCCCAGTCAGCAGCACGGGGCGCAATTTCGTCACGCGCAAAAGCCCGCGCCATGTCTTGAACCATCCGTTGTTCTTCGCTGAGCATGACCATTCTCCGAGATTTTGCCTTAGGCGATTTCGATGGCGAGGGCAGTGGCCTCGCCGCCGCCAATGCACAGGCTGGCGACACCCTTTTTAAGACCACGCTTCTTAAGCGCATTAATCAGTGTCACGCAGATGCGGGTGCCAGAGGCCCCGATGGGGTGGCCAAGAGCGCATGCGCCGCCGTTTACGTTCACTTTGTCATGATCCAGGCCAAGCTCCTGCATGGCCGCCATCGGCACAACGGCAAAAGCTTCGTTGATTTCGAAAAGGTCGACATCTTCCATGGCCCAGCCCGCTTTTTCGACAACCTTCTTCATGGCTGTTACAGGTGCGGTTGTGAACCACTCTGGCTCGTGGGCGTGGCTCGCGTGTGCAACGATTGTTGCGAGAGGCGTAAGGTCACGCTTCTCTGCCTCAGCATCAGACATCATCACAACAGCCGCCGCACCATCAGAAATTGAGCTGGCGTTGGCCGCCGTCACCGTACCGTCTTTTTTGAAGGCCGGGCGTAGGCTCGGGATTTTGTCCAAGCGTGCTTTCATGGGTTGCTCGTCTTGTGCAACCTCAACATCGCCGCGACGTGATTTAACCGTAACCGGCGTTACTTCGCCTTCAAAGCTACCGTTCTCAATGGCGCGCTGTGCCCGCTTGAGGGACTCAATAGCGTAGGCGTCCTGGGCTTCCCGGCTAAACTGGTATCGTTCCGCACATAACTCTGCGAAATTACCCATTGGGCCGCCTTGGTAGGCGTCAGTGAGACCATCGAAAGCCATATGGTCAACCAGTTGGCCATTACCGAACTTAATTCCAGTTCGTGCCGTTGGCATCATATGTGGTGCTTGAGACATGCTTTCCATACCGCCAGCAACCACCACGTCGGTTGATCCCGCTTTGATGCTGTCGTGGGCAAGCATCATGGACTTCATGCCTGACCCACAGACTTTATTTACGGTCACAGCGCCTGTGGCATCCGGAATGCCGGCTTTTTTGCTGGCTTGGCGAGCGGGTGCCTGGCCTTGACCAGCAGGTAGGACGCAGCCCATGATTGTCTCGTCAATTGAACCACCATCAACACCTGCGTTTTCCATAGCGGCAGTGATTGCGGTGGCACCAAGGTCGGAAGCGGGAACAGATGAAATATCACCCAGAAGGCCACCCATAGGTGTTCTGGCCATACCAACAATGACGATTTTTTCCTGAGACATAAACTTCTCCTACTGACGAAGAGCGCTGGGGAGTGCGCCCGGACCGGGCCCTGAGACAGGGCATAATATTTTGCCGGGACAATGGCTAAAATGCCGCAGATTCGCAAGTGATAAATGTTTGACCGCTCGTCAAGGAACTCTATAACGGTGCGCGGAAGGAAAACACGATGGAAAAGAAACCAACAATTACGGGAATCATGGTGTTTGCAGGTCTTTTGGCGGGCGTGCTTGTCGGAACCTGGTTGCCGTTCATTCCAAGCCTTGAGGCCCTGGGCGGTGGCATAATTGGTGGACTAGTCGGTTTCGCAATCGACAAAAAACAGGGCAGGGGCTAGTCCTGAGCCGCTGGCGTGTCGTTGGTTAGCTGACCATTCCATAGTGGTAGAACGTTTGTACTGCAATTGGTCCAATAGAGGCGCTCTTTCCCAGACCTATAAGACGAAAATACTATGGAGCGTCCGTCACCTGACCAGACTGGCATGTGATCCCAGGCATCGTTGTCAACACATCGATTAACCGTTCCATTCCTTAAGTTGTAGACGAAAACGTCTGCGTCATCGTCAGGTCCATTGGGCGAATCCGTAAACGCAATGCGATCGCCGGTTGGTGACCAATCGATACCATAAATTCGTCCTGCAGATGAGTGGATTACCCGCCGTTCATTTGAAGCCAGGTTCAGCAATTCCATGGTCGTACCGGACTCTGATTCATCAGTGTAAGTCGCAAAAACAATTTGCAAACCATCTGGAGAAAAATGTGCGTCATGTTCAGAAACATCAGGCGTATTGGTTAGCTGTTGTTTGATTTGGCCATTGGCACTCAAAACAAAAAGATCTCTTTGGCCGCCAGTTTCCCAAAACGCCAATAGTCCGTCTTCATTCCAGTCATTGATTGAAAGCCAACCATCAAAAGTACCAATTGGTCGAATTTCACCTGTTTCCAGATCCATCAGAGTTGGTGTTTTTTGGTTTTCTTGTTCAGGGTCGCCGCGATCAAACGCTATTTGCTTGCCAGCAGGAGACCAAACAGCGTAACCGTCCCAGCCTTGATGAGTTGTCAGGCGTTTGACAGCCCCGGTATCAGATGTCAGCAGAAACAGTTCCCAATCCTCATCGACTTGCGACATGACGATGAGTTGCTTGCCGTCTCTAGATAAAACAGGGCGATGTTCGCTAGCAGGGACACCTAATGAACAACCCAATACTGCCAATGCACAAATGAAGCCGTGCGCGAGCATTTTTCTTGGCCATTTGATCGCAGTGTTTTCAATAAAATGAAGGTCGTGGATCACTGTATTTTCCCCGCAGATTTTTGTTGTGCTTGGTACAACTATCAAGGTGCGGGTCTAAATGCGGCAATGACAAATAACCGACTTTTTAGGACAATCTTAGGGGGAAGATTTGTGTTGCGCCTTCCGGTCCAGCCACGCTTGCCGGATCATATCGCTTGTCATGCGCGATCCGTCGGGTGTCCAGCCGGGTGGTGCCAATAAAAACAGTGCCCTGTCTTTCCATGAATTGGCCGACCACAAGTCTTTAAATATGCCGACCCACTCGTGGGTAGCGACTCGCAGTGGGTTAAAAGTTCCTAAGTCTGTTACCAGCCCATACCGACACGCTTCTTCTTCGTCTTCCGGAATGAAAGAACCGAACATGCGATCCCAAACCATAAGTACGCCGGCATAATTGGCGTCCAGGTACCGTGGATTATTGGCGTGATGTACGCGGTGGTGGCTCGGTGTGTTAAACAGGTATTCGAACCAGCGCGGCATTTTATCAATGGCTTCAGTGTGGATCCAGAACTGGTAGACCAAATTGATACCTGACACGAAAAACACAATGGCGGGCTCTATGCCAAGAACGTAAAGCGGCATGCTGAATAGCAGACCGGGTGTAAACTTGCCCGTCCAGGTTTGCCTTAAAGCAGTTGATAAGTTGTAATGCTGGCTTGAGTGATGGATGACATGAGCCGCCCACATCCAGCGCATCCGGTGGCCCATTCTGTGCACCCAATAGTAGGTTAAATCATCGAGAATGAAAGCCAGCACAAAAACCCAAAGTGCTGTCCCCAGATCAAAGATTGCAAAGTTTTCCCATACCAAATAGCCCAGTCCGACCGATAGTGCTGCTGTTAGCGCGCCGGATATTGTGCTTCCCAAACCCATAATAAGCGATGTGAAAGTGTCTTTTCCTTCGAAACGAGCTCGACCGGTTTTCCAGCCGTAGATCATTTCGATCAAAACGAGCAAAACAAATGCTGGGACAGCCAATTGAGTTGGTGCGGGAAGGTCAAGCATGAGCGTGTTTTGCCTCCTTTTTGGAAGTCATATTTATCATGGATAACAGCTCAGATTCCGGAGCCTGTTCAAGGGTAACACTAAAAGAAGGTTGGGTAAAATCGTCGGATATGAGGTTCAGCTCGCCATTTTTTGAGTGAAAACTTATTTGGCTGAGGTCTGGATAATGTCGCACAACGACCCGATCACCCAGCGCGGAAGCCGTCGCAATGCCGAAGTCGGGATTGCCAAAGACAAAAACCGCATGCTTTTTGTCTTCGCTCACGAAAACTCTGTCTGTGCTTGCGTCGAATTCAGTCTCAGGGCAATAACGAGCGACATTTCGGACGATGCGTTCTTCAGTCAATTCAGCTTTGGTAGGGAACAGCCATTTCGCAATCAAGGCCAAAACTACTATGGCAAAAAGCGAGCCGCCGATCTGCACAATGTCCATGTCACTCTCCTGACATTAATTGAAAGCATGATTGGTCAATGGTCAAGCTTGATATATGGTCAATGAAGGTGAGAGTTTTGCTTTGACTCTACGCCATACATGAAGCTGAAGTCTTTTGAAAACAGTGGGTTGAGGTCATATGAATCGGATATTGAAAGCGTTTGTATCAGTTGCGACGGTTGTTTTTTCAGCTGCTATTTCGCATGCCGAAGAGCCAATTGTGATTGCCCATAGAGGAGCAAGTGGCTACCTCCCCGAGCACACGATTGAGGCTTATAAGCTAGGTATTGAGCAAGGCGCTGATTTCATTGAACCGGATTTGGTAATGACCAAAGACGGTGTTTTGGTCGCCCGTCATGACATTTATCTTTCTACAACGACAAATGTGGCCAGCAAGCCTGAGTTTGCTGATCGTCGACGAACGATCGGGGACAAAACTGATTGGTTCACCATGGATTTTACGCTGGCAGAACTTAAAACGCTTAGGGCTCGACAGCCATTCCCGGGTCGAGACAAATCCTTTGATGACCAATTGGAGATTGCCACTCTTGAAGAGATCATTGCTTTGGTTCTGGAACAACAGGCCGCTGGTAAATCTGTTGGACTCCATATTGAGATGAAGCGCCCGGACTTGTTTAAAAGTGCGGTGGAAGCAGACCTTGCGGCAGTATTGTCAAACGAATTCTCCAGGATCCTCGACAACAAAATACCCATGTATTTCCAATGTTTTGATGGCGCTTTTGTAAAGGAGATTTCTCCTTTAACGGATGCGCCAATTGTGTTGCTGGTTGGTGGGCAATACAATCAGCAAACGCAGTGGTTTGACCTCGGTATCAACCCGGATGAATTTTATGACTATGTGGATGGGTTTGGTCTGAATAAAGCACTGTTATTCAAAAAGGATTTCACGCAGAGTGGCCTGGTGGAACGACTTCACCTGGCGGAGAAAATTATACATGTGTGGACAGCGCGTAATGACGCGCTACCTGAGGGCATTGCAACACCTGAGGAAGAGCTTAATATGTTGTTTGCTGCTGGAATTGACGGTGTATTTACGGACTTTCCATCTACGGCAATCAAATTGCGTGATGCGTTAGCGTCGAGGGATCAGGAATAGGGATAATAATGTTTGATTTGGCCAGAGGAATGATTGCCGCCATCGTCGCCATCATTATTTTGTTCATTGGGTCGCAGATGCTGTTTACCGCCGTGGGCATACAATAGCGGCCACAGCGGCAAAGACTGGTTATGAAGGGCGCAGTCTTGCTAGCTTGCGTCAGGCCACTTTCTCTCAAACGGGAAAGGTGTTTCGTCTGATGCAAAACTGAGATAATCCAAGACATCGTGAATAAAGTTGGCCAACTGCTTTATGATGCGTGTCAGGCTTGGATTGGTTTCTCCGGCAAAAATGGTGAATACAACTTGTGCTGCAGCAAGGAAGAAAGCCACCCAAAGAGCGGCAGAACCCAACACACCAAAGAAGAACATAAGCAATGCACGCGTAAGGATCTTAGGCCAATCTCGCCCTTTCAGGTCTTCGAGAATTTGCGATGACTGGTGACTTCCAGACTGCGATGTGTTTTCTGAATTCATGGTGCTTGCTCCTGATGGTTCCTCTTGTTGTGAAACTGTTTTTTCAGCTTCTTGGTTTGGATTAGCTGTCGTTTTTGTTTCTGCTGGCTTCGCAGTACCAGCTTTTTGCGCGGTTTTAGCCGCTGTTTTACTCGTCTTGGTTTTTGACGCGGTTGATTTGGCAGCAGAAGTTTTGCTCGTGCTGGTCTTTCTGCTGGCGGCGGTTTTAGCAGCAGGCTTTTTGGCGGCAGTTGATCCGGCTTTTTTGGTGGTGCGGCGCGCAGTCGTTTTTCTGGGCGCAGTAGCTGCTTCTTTTTTGTCGCCAGTTTCGTCGCTCATGCTGTTCCTCGTCAATGCTATGGCTAGCTTATTATTTGGGAGGGATGAAGCCGCGCGTCAAGGGGTAGGGTGCTTAGCCCAGGGAAGTTTTCCACGAACCATCTCTGACGCTTCGAAACTGGAAACGGGAGCAGAATAGTAAAAGCCCTGTGCAAACGCGAAACCCATTTCAGTGACCATGTCGATATGGTCCGTATCTTCCAAACCTTCTGCCACCACTTCATGGCCAAGGCTTTTCGCCAGCATACCGATCATATCAAGGATTTTGTGCTGCGTGTTGCCACGTTTCAGTTGATTGATGAAAACCCGGTCGATTTTGATGATGTCCATTGGGAACTGGTGCAAATAATTAAGCGACGAGTAACCTGTTCCAAAGTCATCTAGGGCCACTTTGACACCTAGTGCTCTGATTTTGTTCAAGGATTCTGAAATGCGCTCAGGATTGGCCATGATCGAGCTTTCGGTCAATTCAATGCGAATCAGGCGCCCAGGAAGATCGTATTTGTCGAGAACTTCTTCAACAACTTTCGCCACATCATCACGGGCAAACTGCACCCCAGAAACATTCACATTAATCGGCACCAGCTTGTCCCGACCCACTTCCATTTCCCAGTGTTTGAGGCACGTGCAAGCCGCCTCAAAGGCCCAGCGCCCAAGGGGGACGATAATGCCAGTTTCTTCTGCAAGCTGAATGAATTCTACTGGAGATACAAAGCCGTGGTCTTTGTGGTGCCAGCGGGTGAGGGCCTCAAACCCGTGCAATTCTGCAGTGCGGACGTCAATTATTGGCTGATAAAACAGTTGAAGTTCTTCACGTTCCACCGCGCGTCGCAGTTCGGTCTCCAAATGGAATTGTGAACGGGCTTCTTGGTGCGACTCTCGCTGGTAGACTTCGGTGCGTGCTTTGCCGGCCAGTTTCGCTCGGTGCATAGCAAAATCTGCATCTCTAATAAGGTCTTCAGGGTGCGTGGCGCTCGAAATTGTGCTGGCAACTCCTATGGAAACGGATGTGAATACCTCATTACCATCAAGGTCATAGGGTTGTTTCATGGCGTCGTGAATACGATCGCATGTGTTAATAACGGACTCAATGGTGGCCATTCTGGGCACTAAAACTGCAAACTCGTCGCCAGACAGCCGTGCCAAGATATCGCCGCTATCGATACAGCGGCGCAGCGTGGATGCCATTGAAATCAAGAACCGGTCGCCAGCGCTGTGGCCAAAGCTCTCATTGATTTGCTGAAACCTGTCGATATTCACGATTAGCACTGCGCAGCCAAAAGGTTGGTCGCTGCGCTGGCCGCTCATAACAGTTTCTTCAAGCTTGTTTCTAAAAAGGACGCGATTAGGTTGGCCGGTCAGAGCATCATGGAAGGCATGATGCATAATATTTTTTTCAGCTAACTTCTCAGCCGTATGGTCCTCGATCGTGCAGAGGATTTGATAACTGCCTAGAATATCATTGAAAATTGGCTTGAAGTGACTAGTCAGATAGTGCTCGTGATTGTCACGGGTTTTTATCCACTCAAGAGTGGTGGCTTGCCGTCTCGCTCGGGTCTTGCGCACCGCTTCACATAGTTTGTCGAAATCTTTTTCGCGCCACACGCTGCTGATCGCGAGCGGGAGAGACTCCTGATTTAGGATATCGAAGAGTGAAAGCGCCTGCGCATTTGCCTCACTGATCATAACTTCGCCGTCTTCCCTGACGTCGAAGCAAATCACGCCGAAGGGCAAGGCTTCCAATACTTGGGTGGCGTCAACCATTCTGGAATTTTTTGGGTTGTTAGAGTTGCTGGACAAGCGTGGGGACACAACATTTGCCGCGGTTTCTGACATTTCTTGTCCCACGTGACCGTCCACTTTTCCAACCCAACTAAATTACGATTCAACCGAACACCCACATTTTCTATCGTGTCGGTAAATATTTGGTAAAAAATTGCGCCAATTTGTTAACAATTGACGACATTTTGATTGAAGGAAAAAAATTGGGGAAGGCAAGCCTTCCCCGAGATGACCACCCACAGGGACGGGTTAGTGGGTGGTAGATTCTAAAAAAACTTTTTAACTACAGCCACTTGTGGAGCCGCATGTGTCGCATTTCATGCAGGTGCCGTTCCGCACCAAAGTGAAGTTTCCGCACTCGCCACATGCATCTCCTTCATAGCCTTTCATTCTGGCGGCCATGCGGGCATCCGGCGTTGCGTCTGTCGCGCCATTTGTCATGGCAGACCCCATCGATACCGATGAACCAGCACTTGCTGATGCAGCAACTGCAACAGTTTCAAGCTCGGTATCACTATCGCTTTCTGAAGGTTTAACTTTCGGCGGATTGAGGACTACCAGATTGCTGCCGCGTACATAGCCAGAGGAGGCGAGCTTTTGAACCCGTTCCAGTGCTTGGGATACGTTGTCATCCAATTCTGGAAGGCCATCATCTTTGTCGCCGCGGCCTGTGGTGTCGTGAAGCAGGTCAGCTGGCGTTGCATGTGCCAAGTCTTCACGGCCCAAGTAAGAGATCGCAAGTTCGCGGAAAATATAATCCAGAAGCGATGTCGCCATTTTGATAGTGTCGTTGCCTTCGACACGTCCAAATGGCTCAAACCGGGTAAATGTGAACGCATCGACAAACTCTTCAAGCGGCACGCCGTATTGCAATCCGATTGAAATGGCAATTGCGAAGTTGTTCATAAGTGACCTGAAGGCTGCACCTTCTTTGTGCATGTCGATGAAAATTTCACCCACGGAACCGTCGTCATATTCGCCAGTGCGCAGATAAACCTTGTGACCACCAACTATGGCTTTTTGAGTGTAGCCCTTGCGACGCTCGGGCAGGCGACGACGAGACTGGGCAGCCTCTCGCTCCACCTCGACAATTCTCTCAACGATGCGTTCAGTCACAATCTCGGTTTTTTCGTGAATGGACTTGTCTTCCAACTCGTCGCCAAGGTCTTCGTCATCTAGGAGAGATGCATTCAACGGCTGACTGAGTTTCGAACCATCGCGGTAGAGAGCGTTGGCCTTCAAGCCGAGTGACCAGCTGAGTTCATATGCTGCTGAGCATTCACCAACCTCGGCATTGCCAGGCATATTGATGGTCTTGGAAATAGCACCAGAAATGAATGGCTGAGCGGCCGCCATCATGCGGATGTGGCTTTCCCAGGAAAGCGAGCGTTTGCCAATCTTGCCGCAAGGATTGGCACAGTCAAACACAGGGTAATGTTCCTCTTTGAGGTGAGGCGCACGCTCAAGCGTCATGGCACCGCAACAATATAAATTGGCGGCATCAATGTCGCGTCTGCTAAAGCCAAGGGCCTCCAAAAGATTAAACGAATAATCATTCAGCTGCTCATCTGTCAGGCCCAGTGTTTCCCGGCAGAAGTCAGACCCTAGCGTGAAATGGTTGAAAACGAACTTGATGTCGAAAGCATTGGCAAGTTGATCTTCAACCAGCGATATCTCGCGGTCTGTAAAGCCTTTCTCCGCCAAGGTTGCATGATTGACACCAGGTGCATCTGCCAACGTTGAATGACCAACGGCATATTTTTCAATGTCCTCAATTTGGTTGTCTTTATAACCAAGGACCTTCAGTGCTTGCGGTACAATGCGATTGATGATTTTGAAGTAACCGCCACCGGCAAGTTTTTTGAATTTGACCAAAGCAAAATCGGGTTCGATGCCAGTTGTGTCGCAGTCCATCACCAGGCCGATAGTGCCTGTTGGAGCGATCACAGAAGATTGCGCATTTCGGAAGCCATGGACTTCGCCAATCTCAAGTGCGCGGTCCCATGCGTCAGCTGCTGCAACTGTGATCAATTGATCAGGACAATTCGTAATGTCCAGCGCCACTGGATTGGTGTTTAATTCTTCGTAACCATCTTTCTGGCCGTATGCTGCGCGGCGGTGATTGCGAATAACGCGCAGCATATGTTTGGCGTTTTTCTCGTACCCCGGAAATGCACCAAGCTCGGAGGCCATTTCAGCACTCGTTGCGTAACTTTCGCCGGTCATAAGAGCAGTAATGGCGCCACACAGGGCTCTGCCTTCGTCACTATCGTATCCTAGGCCGTTGCTCATCAACAGGCCGCCAATGTTGGCGTAACCGATACCAAGTGTCCGATATTCATACGAAAGTTTTGCGATTTCTTTTGATGGGAACTGTGCCATCAAAACCGAGATTTCCAGCACCATCGTCCAGAGGCGAACGCCGTGCTTGAAATTTTCCACCGCAAACGTGCCATCAGCGTTACGGAACGTCATCAGGTTCAGGGACGCGAGGTTGCAGGCTGTATCGTCGAGAAACATATATTCGGAGCAGGGGTTGGACGCCCTGATTTCACCGGAGTCCGGGCATGTGTGCCAATCGTTGATGGTGGTGTGGAACTGTATGCCCGGGTCAGCGCAGGCCCAAGCCGCCTCACCCACGTCTCGCCATAGGTCTTTAGCTTTGACTTCGCGTGCAATCTCTCCATTGGTGCGGTTTTTGAGAGCCCACATGCCATCGCCTTGAATAGCCTGCATAAACTCGTCAGATACCCGGATGGAGTTATTTGAGTTCTGACCTGAAACGGTCAGATAGGCGTCGGAGTCCCAGTCAGTGTTGTAGGTTTTGAAGTCGATAGACGCATAACCTTGCTTTGCAAACTGAATGACACGCTGCACATAGTTTTCTGGGATCATCACTTTGCGTGCAGCAATGATTTGCTTTTTCAGCTCTTTATTAACTTTAGGCTCAAAAGCAGCCTCAGCGAGTTCGTCGGCAGCGTCATGGCATGCCTTCATAATGCGGTTCAGGTGAATTTCATTGAGCTTGGAACCAGAAACCAGTGCGGATACTTTCTGCTCCTCGATAACCTTCCAGTTAATGAACTCTTCAACGTCAGGGTGATCAATATCAACTACCACCATTTTGGCAGCCCTTCGGGTTGTCCCTCCTGATTTGATGGCACCTGCTGCGCGATCGCCAATTTTCAAGAAGCTCATTAGCCCAGAAGATTGTCCGCCGCCAGACAGTGATTCACCGTCGCCACGAACATTTGAAAAATTTGAACCCGTTCCTGAACCGTATTTGAACAGTCGTGCTTCGCGGGTCCAAAGGTCCATAATGCCACCTTCGTTAACGAGGTCGTCTGATACGGACTGAATAAAACATGCATGCGGCTGCGGGTGTTCGTAATTGCTCTTGGACCGGGTGAGTTTTCCGCTTTCGAAGTCCACAAAATAATGGCCCTGAGCAGGCCCGTCGATGCCATACGCCCAATACAGCCCCGTATTGAACCATTGAGGGCTGTTTGGGGCCGCCATCTGATTGGCCAGCATGAAACGCATTTCGTCAAAGAAAGTGCGAGCATCTTCTTCGCTGTCGAAGTAACCGCCTTTCCAGCCCCAATAGGTCCAGGTGCCGGCCAGACGATCAAATACTTGTTTGCTTGAGGACTCGCTGCCGTAGCGTTTTTCTTCTGGCATGCTGAACATCGCTTTTTTGTCCGCCTCTTGGCGCCACAGCCAGCTTGGAACGTCTTTTTCTTTAACGGGTTTCAAAGCCTGCGGTACTCCGGCTTTGCGAAAATATTTCTGCGCAATAATGTCTGTTGCCACTTGGCTCCAGGATTCCGGTACTTCTACATTGTCCATGTGGAACACGATGGAACCATCAGGATTGCGAATTTCACTGACGGCTGTCCGCCATTCCAGTGCGCTATATGGACAAGGATAGTCGTTCGTGAACCGGCGTTCGATGCGCATGCGTTTCCCCCTCGAAAGCTCTACTTTTTATTGGCATGGCGATTTTCATTTTTGGATGCCGCCAGCCCGCTATTTTTCCGGAAATAGCCCAATTTCCGGCGGGAAATCCCCTTCTTACCCGACATACAGCCAACACAATATGTTGGGGTCTTGGGTAACTTGGGCACAAGGATAGGGGCGAAAATCCGCGGTTTTCAAGCCATTTTTTCAATATGTTGTAGTTGACAGTGGCAATGGCACAAGTTTCGATCTCACGAATCGTTGAAGTCCAATGAGTCGCAAAAATATTGCCTTAATCTGCCCATATTGCCCAACTAAGAGCATTAATCATGTAGGTGGATGTCGATTGGGCCTCTGAAGCGAAAATGGACGTAAAAACGTCAGAATCGGTCAGATCCGTAAACGGGTGGCTTTTCTCGGCTCGATAAACATGATAAACGGGCGCAAATCCTGTATTGGTGGGGTGCGAAAAGCATCCACTTCCACCATCAGAGAAGCGAATGGATAAAATGTATGGCTGGTTTGATTTCTAAACTCTTTTCCTCTCCAATTTTCACCTGGTGGAACAGTGCAACATTCGGCACGCTTCTTTTTACTTCCCGGAAAGGCGTTAAAGTCGGAGAAGATGAGCAAGGAAATGTCTATTACCAAGAAAAAGGTGGTCGTAGACGCTGGGTTATATACAAAAACGGCCCTGTAGAAGCGTCCCGTGTCCCGGCCGACTGGCATGGGTGGCTACATTACACCATGGATGACGTACCAACCGACAAACCGTTACCCACTAAAGATTGGGAAAAAGACCATTTGCCCAACCTGACCGGTTCTTCGGAGGCCTATCTCCCGTCAGGCGCCCAGGCAGGTGGTGAGCGCGCTGCAACAGCGTCAGACTATGAAGCTTGGCGTCCATAGGCCCCTTGCACCCCAGTTTCGGAATTAAGCATGTCCAGTAATCTCGTAGAGTCTCTAATCGGTGCCGTCGTGCTTTTGGTGGCAGGTTGGTTTTTGGTATTCGCCTATGAACGAACCGACATGGGGGCAGGCAATGGCTACACTCTGACTGCACGTTTTGATCGCATTGATGGCATTGGTGTCGGAAGTGACGTACGTATGGCAGGTATTAAGGTTGGCACAGTAACGGACAGTCGCCTGGATGCGCAGACTTTCCAAGCTGTTGTCACCCTCTCTCTTGACGAAGAAGTTGAGCTGCCTTCGGACACTGCGATTGCCATCACGGCCGAAGGCTTGTTAGGCGGGACATACATGAACTTACTGCCGGGCGGCATGGATGATGTGTTGCAGGACGGTGACGAAATCAGTGAAACACAAGATGCTGTCGACCTTCTGGGTCTTATCGGCAAATTTATTTATGGCGATGATGAATCGGGTAATTAAAGCGCTTCTGATTGCTTTTGCCGCCTTTTGTAGCGCAATGCCAACAATTGCGCAGGAAGCCGACGTACCCGACGCTTCAGCCACAGAAGTTCGAGATGTCGTTGTTTTGAGAGCTCTGGACAAGATAACAGCGCGCATCACCGAAATTGAATTACCCGTAGAAACCGAAAAACGCTTTGGCACTTTGGTTATCAACGCAAAATACTGTCGCACCAGACCTCCAATAGAAACACCAGAGACTTTTGCATACCTGGAAATTGACAACGTAAAGCGATCAGGCGAGCGCAACCGCGTATTTGAAGGTTGGATGGTTGCCTCAAGCCCAGCGCTTAATGCGCTTGAGCATGCGGTTTACGATGTGTGGGTAATAGACTGCAAAACGGCATCGCCAGATAGCCCTGCCTCAAGCCGGTGAAAGTCAGCCTTTTCACGGCTTAATGCTGCCTCAAGCCTCTTGTGATACTCAGCACGGGGAATTTCGATTACACCAAACTGAGCTAAATGCTCGGTCCCGAATTGGGTATCCAAAAGTGTAAAGCCGCCTTTTATGAGCCTTGCCACTAAATGCACCAGGGCAACTTTGCTGGCTCCCGTTTCAGTGTGAAACATGCTTTCGCCAAAGAATGCACCAGCCAAACATACGCCGTATAGACCGCCAACCAGTTTGCCGTCGGTTCGACATTCAATGGAATGCGCAAACCCAAAGCGGTGCAGGTCTGTATACAGGTCTTCGATCTGCTCACTTATCCAGGTGTTGTTGCGGCCCCGTGCAGGCGCTGCACATAAAGTAACAACATCCCGAAAACTTTGGTTCACGGTCACATCAAAACGGTCCTGACGGACTAGCTTTTTTAGTGATCTTGGTGCATGGAAATCTTCGAGAGGCAGGATGCCACGTTCGTTGGGGTCGACCCAAAATAGGTCCTCGTCGTCACGGCTGTCAGCCATTGGAAAGACGCCAGAGGCATAGGCGTTCAGCAGAAGTTCGGGAGTGATGTCGCGCGCACTCATAGGCGCGACATCATAGTCTTTGTAGCTCGCTTGAAACTAATCAGCGCGAGCTTCCAGGAATTTTTCAAGCCAGTGGATGTCATAATCACCTGACAGGAATTCGTCGTTTTCCATGAGGGCCTGGTGCAACGGAATTGTGGTGATCACACCGTCAATTACATACTCTTCAAGCGAACGTTTGAGGCGAAGGAGACACCCCTCTCGTGTGTAGCCAGACACAATCAGCTTGGCAATCATGCTGTCGTAATAAGGCGGGATTCGATAGCCCGCATAGACAGCACTGTCGCACCTTACGTTTAAGCCGCCAGGAGGGTGGTATTGGGTCACCAGACCTGGGTTTGGCATGAATGTGAACGGATCTTCAGCATTGATGCGGCACTCAATGGCGTGACCAAAAAACCGAACCATGTCCTGTGTGTAAGATAGCTGCTCCCCTGAGGCGACACGAATTTGCTCACGCACGATGTCAATGCCGGTGATCATTTCCGTTACCGGATGCTCAACCTGAACACGTGTATTCATTTCAATGAAGTAGAACTCACCGTCTTCATATAGAAACTCAATCGTCCCTGCACCGCAATAGCCGAAGTCTGCCATCGCCTTAGCAACAATGCCGCCCATCCGTTCGCGGGTTTCACTGTCGATCACGGGGGAGGGTGCCTCTTCTAGCACTTTTTGGTGCCTTCGCTGCAGAGAACAGTCGCGCTCGCCCAGGTGAATGCAGTTGCCGTGTTGGTCGCCAATCAACTGGAATTCAATATGGCGCGGTTTGGTCAGGAACTTTTCGATGTATACGGCATCGTCGCCAAATGCGGCTTTGGCTTCTGTCCGGCAGGCGTTCAAGGCCTCCGAAAGTTCGCCTTCTTCGCGCACAATTTTCATGCCGCGGCCACCACCGCCAGCTGAAGCCTTGATGATGACGGGAAGGCCAATTTCCTTGGCAACGCGAAAGGCTTCTTCGTCGTCAGTAATGCCTCCTTCAGATCCAGGAACAACCGGAATACCCAGCTTTTTCACAGTTTCCTTGGCAGTGATTTTATCGCCCATCATGCGGATGTGTTCGGGAGACGGCCCGATAAAGGTAATGCCGTGCTCGCTTACAATTTCAGAAAAACGTGCGTTTTCAGACAAGAAACCGTAGCCGGGGTGAATTGCGTCCGCGCCTGTAATTTCTGCCGCCGACAGGATGGCCGGCATGTTCAGGTAACTATCAACAGAAGCTGGTGGTCCGATACAAACACTTTCGTCTGCCAGACGGACGTGCATGGCGTCCTCATCAGCAGTCGAGTGGATAGCAACTGTTTTAATGCCCATTTCATGGCAGGCACGGTGAATCCGCAGCGCAATCTCGCCGCGGTTTGCGATGAGAACTTTTTTGACCATCGGGCTGATCCTACTCAATGATGCAAAGAGGTTCGCCGAATTCAACCGGCTGACTGTCCGTAAACAGGATTTCTTTCACAGTACCAGATTTTGGCGATGCGATTTGATTCATCACCTTCATGGCCTCGATAATCAAGAGAGTGTCGCCCTCTTTAACCTTGTCGCCCACCTTGATGAATTCCGCAGCATCTGGGCTGGGAGATGCATACGCGGTACCAACCATTGGAGATGGCACCATGCCAGGGTGATCTGCAGCAGATGCCGCAGCTGGTTCAATTGCTGCAGCAGCTGGCGCAGGAGCGGCCGGTGCCGCTGCTACTGGTGCGGCAGGTGCCGGGACCGCAGCGGGGGCCGCATAATTCACAGCAGAAGGAACCTCACGAGCAACGCGGATGCTAAAGTCATCTTCAGCGACTTCAATTTCCGACAGGCTGGATTTATCCAAAAGCTCTGCAAGCTCGCGGATTAGTTCCTTATAATCTTTGATCTTAGACATTCAGTCTTCCCCTTATCGTACCACTCGAAGTGTTAGAATCGTCCAATCAGTTGGCGCGCAGCATACTCGCAATTGCGTCAACCGCAAGTACATATCCATTTGCCCCAAATCCGCAGATAACACCAACAGCGACATCCGAGATGTAGGAATGATGTCGATATTCCTC
Source organism: Kordiimonas sp. (assembly GCA_963921265.3). Taxonomy (GTDB): domain Bacteria; phylum Pseudomonadota; class Alphaproteobacteria; order Sphingomonadales; family Kordiimonadaceae; genus Kordiimonas. The sequence continues at coordinate 488,683 of OZ001196.2, read as the reverse complement.
TCGAGCGAATACATTGGATAGATGGACTTCAATAACCGGTGCTTTTATGGCGGCAACCGCATCATGTATTGCAATTGAAGTATGGGTGTAAGCAGCAGCGTTTAGAATGATGCCATCACAAGATGAACCCGTTTCCTGAATCCAATCAACAAGTTCGCCCTCGATGTTGGTTTGTCGAAAGTCGACATCCAGTTGCTGTTCACTGGCACGTGCAACCACCATTTGCTTGATCTCATCAAGTGTGGTGGACCCATAGGTGTCCGGCTCGCGTGACCCAAGCAGGTTAAGGTTGGGACCATTGAGCACAGCAATTTTTTTTGTCATGAGTGGACCACCTTTTGACAGATCGCTTGAAGCATCCTGTATAATGCCATAATGATGACGTGCAAAGCGGGAACAGCATATTGATTGAGTGTTTTTGCTGCCATTCGGCACATCTATTCAGTGAGACCTGACGTGAGTATTTCCATTACAGTCAACGGTGAGGCTAAAACTACGCAGATAGGCCAAAGTGTTTGGTCTTTCCTGGAGGGCCTGCAACTTGATCCCAAAAAGGTTGCAGTGGAACGTAATCTGGAAATTGTGTCCAAGTCGCTGTTTAAAGAAGTGACGATTGAGGAGGGGGACCAACTCGAAATTGTACATTTTATCGGCGGAGGATGAAGCCAATGGCACCTTTGGACAACAACGCTCCTCAAACTGGCGACACCTGGGATCTTGCGGGCAAAACATACAACTCCCGACTGATTGTCGGCACCGGCAAATATAAAGATTTTGAGGAAACTGCCGCAGCCGTTGAGGCTTCTGGTGCAGAAATAGTCACTGTCGCGGTGCGCCGGGTGAATGTATCGGATCCAAACCAACCCATGTTGGTTGACTATTTGGACCCAAAAAAAATCACCTATTTACCCAACACAGCAGGGTGTTTTGACGCTGATTCAGCGGTGCGAACCTTGCGACTAGCGCGTGAAGCTGGCGGCTGGGATTTGGTTAAGCTAGAGGTGTTGGGCGATCAAAAAACGCTGTACCCAAATATGCTCGAGACCTTTGATGCTGCGGATGCGCTGATTAAAGATGGTTTTAAGGTGATGGTTTATTGCAGCGATGACCCAATTGCCGCCAAAAAACTGGAAGACATGGGGTGTGTCGCAATTATGCCGCTTGGAGCACCTATTGGCTCAGGGTTGGGTATTCAAAATCCGGTGCAAATCAGGTTGATGATTGAACAAACGAATGTTCCTCTTCTCGTGGATGCGGGTGTGGGAACGGCATCGGATGCCGCCATTGCAATGGAACTTGGGTGCGACGGCGTCCTCATGAATACAGCCATTTCAGATGCAAAAGACCCTATCAAAATGGCTCATGCCATGAAACTGGCAGTGGAAAGCGGTCGTTTGGCGTATCAAGCAGGCCGTATGCCCAAAAAGAAATATGCTGACCCCAGTTCACCGCTGTCGGGTTTGATATAATCGGCGTCAACCGTCAGAACCCAACACTGTCCACGATCTGGAATTCATAGAAAACAACAGGGAGGGCTGTTGTTTTCTAATTGCTTTTAATTTCCTGCAGATGCGGAAGACGCTTGTTTACGAGCGCGGTTAACTGCTTGCAACAGTCGCCCATATCCCTCGGCACCCGTTATGACATCGTCGCCGATGATGTAACCGGGGGTGCCCTCAAAGCCGATATCCTTGCCGATCGCCAGGGTGTTTTGAACATTCTTGATAACGAGCGGGTCGTTCATATCGGCTTTAAGCTTTGCGACATTTAACCCAACACGAGCTGCGATGGCGTAAATGCCATCTTCAGTGAGCGAACCCTCTGACGTCATAGCTGCCACGTGAAACTCTTCGAACTTCCCCTGTTTTTGAGCGGCGAGAGCTGCTCTTGACGCCAAATATGAAACTGGGGGTTCATTGGGGCGATCAAGAATGGGGAACTGGCGCGGTAAGAAACGAATGTTTCCATCTGCTTCAACGAGTTTTATTACCTCAGAAAAATGTCTCCGGCAAAAGCCGCAGCGATAGTCAAAGAATTCCACGATTGTCACATCACCCTTTGGGTTGCCGATTACGGCGGCGTTAGGGTCGTTTTCCAGGTAACCTCTGTACATTTCGATCTGCGGACCCATCCGCGCGAGCGTCTGACGTCGCTGTAGTTCCCGAAAAGCGATGGCAATAATTTCAGGGTTTTCAAGCAGATAGTCCTGGACGACTTGCTCGATCTTCTCTCTCTCATTCGGATCAATTGGCTGGTCTTGAGCCGTCACGGGCGAAAACAAAATTCCGGTCATTGTTGCGATGGCAACCAAGGTGAGTATTAAGCGTTTCATTTCACTACTCGTTACTGTTGGTCTCTACGGAGAAACTTGTTTGAAGACGGCGGCGGCCACCACGGCGGCTTTGTCGGCGGGCGGCATCTTCAGCCGCAATCATAATATCTTGAGCTCGAAGCCATTGCGGCGTGCCTCTATCGAAACCATCCATGGCACGGCGTGCATGCACCAAAGCTTGTGAAGCAGCACCCCCAGAATAAAACCTTTCTGCTGTAGCCAAACTTGCTTCCGGCTGCATTTCCAACCAGCTATAGGCTTTCGCAAGGTTAAACCACGCAAAGGTATTGTTTCGATCCTGGCGAGTGGCAGTTTCAAGGATGGGGACAGCTTCGCGCATGCGATCTGTGTCTTCGAATGACACGAGTGACTGAGCGAGCGCAGTTGCGATAAGGGGTTCACGCGGCGCCAATTCAATGGCTTTCCGTAAAACGGGAACACTCTCTTCAACGCGGCCATTTTCAAAAAGAATCTGGCCTTTTATCTCATAAAAATAAGGATTGTTCGGCTCCGCTGCGATTAATGAATCGGCTTCTTCAATCGCGAGGCCCCACTCAAGTGCTTTGTGGTAGGCATAAACACGGGCATATCTTGCAGCTATACTGCGGTCACCCAACGGGTATCTGCGAAGCGTCTGTTGTGGCGTCATCAAATAACCTGCCAATTTGGCCTGCAAACGCTTGAATCGTTCATTCACGAACTCGTTTGGCGGAGTGTTGATGTGCAAAGCATCAGCTGTGTCTTCTTGCAAGTTTAAAATACGCGTACGGTTCAAGGGGTGGCTGCGGACATAGGGGTCTTGCCGGATTTGGGCCAGGATTTCTTGGTCTCGCAGTTTATCGAAGAAACGTATCATGCCTGACGCTGAAACGCCGACTTCATCCAGGTAGCGAGCGCCCGCCAAATCGGCTTCGGCTTCTTCGCCGCGTGTGTAAGCCAAAAACTGTCGCTGCGCCACGGTTTGACCAGCTGACAAAATACCAATTCCTGCATCGCTGCCGCCAAGAGCAATCGCAGCTGCCCCCAAAACCAAGGACAGAATGCTGAAAGTGCCGGCTTGACCTGCAGCCTCACCGCGGCGAATTCTGTGACCACAGGAGATGTGACAGGTTTCGTGCGCCAATACACCTAAAAATTCATCAACATCGTCAGCGGCGAGTATTAATCCAGAATGGAAAAATATGTTTTGACCACCAGTAACAAATGCGTTGATAGATCGTTCATTTAGCAAATAAATGTTAACTGACTGTGGCGTGAGACCTGCTGCTTCGAAGACGGGGTATGATACCTGTCTGAAAAAGGCTTCGGTTTCAGCGTCCCTTAATATGGACTGAGACTGTGCTTGGAACGATAAAAACGCTACTGCAATCAGTGCCGTCAGAAGTCTTTTGCCGTTCTTGATCAACATAATCTCCAATTCGCGTGTCACGCTATGCTCCGCTGGCTTAACGGTCAATGAATTTTGCCTAACAAGCATGTGAACAAAATGCGGTGTTTATTGGGCGAAACTGATGTTTTTGCAGCAGTTTGATTTCCACCATTAACAAAAAACGCGATGAAGGATCACCGCGTTTTTATTACCTAACCAAAAGTGCGTTGCCACCAGCCTTGTCGCTTGGGCTTATCCTCATTTTGGGGAGGTTCTCCACCAGCGGTTTTCGAAGGCTCCGCGGACTTTTGTGGGGTGTCCGACGCCTTTGAAGCTTCGGTTTTGCTTTTACGGCTACTTTTTGGTTTACCCGCCTTTTCTTCCAGCTTGGCGTCAGCTTCTGGAGCGGTTTCAGCCTTTTTTCTGGTGCGGCGGCGAGGTTTTTTCTCTTCCTCTCCAGCTGTCTTGGCTGAACTATCGACCGCTTTTTCTACCGCCGCCTTTGTGCGCTGGCGAGGTTTTTTCTCGGCGGCTTCCTTGGCGTCAGCTTCGGTGTTCTGAGATTTTTCGTCGTCAGAAGCTGCTTTGCGTCGTCGGGTTCTCCGCGTTTTCGGTTTTTCATCATCATCGCCTGCCGTGTCAATCGCAACAGGCTCTGCTGAACCGGTTTCGGCCTCGGCATCTTTCTTTTTAACGCGACGGCGACGTCTTGGTTTGTCTTCTCCGGTGTTGTTGTCGCTTTCCGCGTCAACTTTTCCAGTCTCCGATTGGTCCGACTGATTTTCGGCCGCTTCAGATGCAGCGCCTTCATCTGTTCGGCTGCGATCTGCACGACGACGCCCACCACGACTGCCGCGTCGGCGGCGCGGTTTTCGATCTTCGGCACTGTCGTCTGAAGATTCTTCAGAACCTTGATCAGATGCGACCTGAACTTCGCCCGTTTCATTCTCATTAGCAGCTGCTGCGCGTTCGGCTTGATCGGCACCACCCCGACGGCGTCTTCTGCGACGACGGCGTTTACGAGGCTGTTTTTCATCCTCTTCGGAACCATCACCAGCAGCAGATGGAGCAGGCATGTCATCCACGCCCGTATCGGGTTTGACTACTGGGGCCGCCGCATTGTTGGCAGAAGCACCGCTACTTGCTTCACGAGTAATTTCAATGTCTGACGGTCCCATTGAAGATTGCGCCAGCACTTCGATTTCGAAATTATACTGTGTCTCCAAATCCGTCAGAATACGGCGTTTGGTATTTAGCAGATATACCGCAACCTCAGGGCAAACTGACACACGAACAACGGAACTTCGTGCGCGAATGCCTTCTTCTTCAAGCAGGCGCAGGGCCATCAGTGCCGCAGACTCCGTGGAGCGAACAATTCCTGTGCCGTTGCAATGCGGGCAGGTTTCCATGGATACTTCAAGCAGGTTGGAGCGCAGACGTTGCCGCGACATTTCCATAAGCCCGAAGCTGGAAATGCGACCGACTTGAATTCTGGCACGATCAGACTTCAGCACCTCCTTCATTCGACGTTCCACGGCACGATTATTGGATCGTTCTTCCATGTCGATGAAGTCGATCACTACCAAACCAGCCATGTCACGAAGGCGGAGTTGGCGGGCGACTTCTTCTGCAGCCTCAATGTTTGTTTTAACCGCCGTTTCTTCGATATTGTGTTCTTTGGTCGCGCGACCAGAGTTCACGTCGATGGAAATCAATGCCTCAGTTGGATTGATAACAATATATCCGCCTGACTTGAGCTGTACGACTGGTTGATACATCGCTTCAAGGTGACTTTCGACCTGATACCTGTGAAACAGTGGAATAGGGTCTTGGTAATGCTGCACCTTTTTTGCGTGGCTCGGCATCAGCAGTTTCATAAAGTCTTTAGCTGCGCGATATCCAGCTTCGCCTTCAACTTGGATTTCGTCGATGTCTCGCGTGCACAAGTCTCTGATCGTACGCTTTATCAGATTTCCTTCCTCATAAATGAGGGTAGGGGCGACAGACTTTAGGGTGAGATCCCGGATGCCATTCCAAAGGCGAAGAAGATAGTCATAATCACGCTTTATTTCAGTTTTTGTTCGCTCCATTCCAGCTGTGCGAACAATGAGACCCATTTCATCGGGCACTTCCAGAGACGAGATAATTTTCTTCAGGCTTCTGCGATCAGAAGCGTTTGAAATCTTGCGGCTAATTCCACCCGAATGTGTGCTGTTAGGCATGAGAACACAGTAGCGGCCAGCCAAAGACATGTATGTCGTCAGGGCGGCGCCTTTGTTTCCACGTTCTTCTTTAACAACTTGCACCAGAAGCACTTGCCGGCGCTTGATAACTTCTTGAATGCTATAGCGACGTTTCAGGGCGCGCAAAGCTTGGCGACGAGCTGCCGCCTCTGCGATTTCAGCATCTTTATCTGCTTCATCGCTTTCTTTGCCATCTGCGTCTTCAGCGTCCGGGTCTGCGCCTTCTTCACTTTCGACAGACTCGCCTTCTTTTGAATTCTGGCCAGCAGCATCATCTTGATCGCTGTCTTGTGGGGCTTCGGCAAGTTCTGCAGCAGTCTCTGTTGCGGCTTCTTCGGCTTGATCCTGAGCGCTGGTTGAACTCTCGTCAGTGCCAGTAGAAGGCTCAGTGTTTTCAGCAGTTAATTCACTGTCGTTGCCATTTTCGGAAACAGCATCGTGTTCATCTTTTTTCCGACGACGGCGGCGACGCGGTTTTTTCTTCTTTTCGGCTTCTTCAGCTTCCTTCTCAAGCTTGGCATCAAGCTCCTGAGCACGTTCCAGCGCCGCTTTGGTTTCGGCTTCGATTAATTCTTGCCGGTCTTCAACAGGTATCTGGTAATAATCTGGATGAATTTCGCTGAAAGCCAGGAAACCGTGACGGTTTCCGCCGTATTCCACAAATGCCGCTTGTAGCGAAGGTTCGACGCGGGTAACGCGTGCTAGATAAATGTTGCCTTTGAGGGGGCGTTTTGAAGCAGACTCGTAATCAAATTCTTCTACGCGGCTTCCCTTAACAACTGTAACCCGCGTCTCCTCAGGATGACGCGCGTCAATAAGCATTCTAGTTGACATAGTATTCTACTCCGAACGGCTTGCCGCGCTGTCTTGTTCCCTAAATGAAGGGGCGCGCTGGCCTGTGCCGATGATGATTTTAGTGTTGTGTTTATGGAGCGGATAAGAAGTGTGCTGCGGAACACAGCAGTATTGTCACATCCAATAAAAATTAGACGCAATACGGTAGATATCAAAATAACGCACAGCCTTTTGGCCATTGCTGTTCTTATCCTTTTTTGGCTTCTCGTCAGGGGCGCGATCGCTTTTTCGTTCGCATGCCTCGATTTGGTGGAAGCCTCGACCCGCCGCACAATAGGCGGCAGCCCGGTAAACTCGCGTCGCCAAGATAGGGGACATTGTGCCTGATTACAAACGAATAATAACGACCAGTATTTTTGCTGATTGTATATGTTAGTGGGCAGGTGCGGCAGAGATTTGAAACAAAGTAACAGTTTCACTTGAGATAGATTCATCCTGCATTTAGTATTTGGATGCAATCATACAACTAAATGCAAGATTATTGGCCGGCCGGCACGAACAGAGTGAAGATTTTTTGATGTTGCAAAAATCGCGTCTAGTCAGGCAATTGCTCAAAAAAGCTTGTGCATTGACTTTCATTTTTGTCGTGCTCGCGTCTTATCCTGCGTTTTCAGTTGATGTCTCAGGGGTTCGGTTTGGGCAAAACGGCGATACAACGCGGTTTGTCATTGACCTATCTGGTGAGACCCAGCCAAAAATTTTCCTGCTAGCCGATCCGTACAGGATCGTTATCGACCTTCCTGAAGTAAGCTGGAAGGGCGGGGGCGCGGTTAATACTATGGGCATTGTGGATGGCTATCGACACGGCCTGTTCACCGATGGGATGTATCGCATTGTATTGGATCTCAAGAACCCAGCTATCGTTGCCAATGCGTTCACGTTACCGGCGAGTGGGGGGCGTGATCGCCGATATGTGGTAGACATTAAATCGTCAGACCGCGCGCAGTTCCTGGCGGCTGTACAGTCTTCCAAGGCGCAGCGCTCACAGTATCAGACCACAGTGCAAGCCGCGCCTGCTGTATCAAACAGTCGACGGAAAGACGGAAAACACATCATCGTTCTTGACCCCGGTCATGGTGGAATTGATCCTGGAAACTTGGGAGTGATTGGTGTTCATGAAAAAGTCATCACACTTAAAATCGCTCGCGCAATACGAGATGAACTTAACCGCACGGGTCGCTATGAAGTTCACATGACGCGCAACCGGGATATTTTCCACAAAGTTAGGGAGCGTTTTCAAATCGCGCGTCGATTGAACGCCGACCTGTTTATCAGCATCCATGCCGACTCAATCAGGAACTCCAAAGTACGTGGCGGCAGTGTTTATAATTTGTCTGAAAAAGCATCTGACCGGGAAGCTGAACGGTTGGCTGCCAAGGAAAACAAAGCAGATTTAATTGCGGGTGTGAATCTTGACGTGGTTGAAGATGACGTTTCTGGCATTCTGATTGAGCTTGCTCAGCGCGAAACCATGAATTACTCAGCGCAATTTGCAGAAATTCTCGTGGGCGAAATGAAAGGCAATGTACCAACCTTAAAACGCGCCCACAGATTTGCCAACCTGGGCGTGCTGAAAGCACCCGATGTGCCTTCTGTGTTATTGGAGGCAGGTTACTTGACGAACCGATCAAACGCACAGTTTTTGAATAGCGCTCGTGGGCAAAAATTGATTGCTGAGTCCACCCGCCGCGCCATCGATAAATATTTCTCTACGGTTGTTATTCAAAGCCGCTGATTGCCTTATCCTTGTCACAATTGATTGTCATGTGAGAGTAAGGCATTAGTGCGTGCATGGCGGATCAAGGAAACTCGAGAAACAATGACGGATAAAACCGACATTAATGAATTAGAGGCGAAAGCAATTAAGGTCAAAAAACCTTTATGGCGCCGTCTTGCCAAGTTTGCCTTGATCTCAGGAGGAGTGGGAGCCTTTGCTGCTGCCTTGCTTGTGATGTGGGCCATTATCCATTATGGCCGTGACCTACCAGATTACAGGCAACTCGCGAACTATGAACCATCGGTGGTGACCCGCATTCACGCGGGCGATGGAAGCTTGCTCACCGAATTCGCGAGAGAACAAAGGCTATTTGTTCCCATCGAAGCTGTGCCTGAACAGTTAATTCAGGCGTTTTTGGCAGCAGAAGATAAAAACTTCTATGAGCACTCCGGCTTGGATTATATGGGCATGGTGCGCGGAAACCTGCGTAATGTGCTGAATGTTATACAAGGTCGGCCGCTGCAGGGTGGTTCGACAATAACTCAGCAAACAGCTCGAAACTTTCTTCTCACGCTCGAACAGCGCCTGGACCGCAAAATCAAAGAGATGATTTTGACGTTGCGAATTGAACGCGCATTTTCAAAAGATCGTATTCTTGAACTGTATTTGAATGAGATTTATTTCGGCAACCGCTCCTACGGCGTTGCCGCTGCGGCGTTGAACTATTTCAATAAGTCACTTAATGAGCTGACTGTTGATGAAATGGCCTATTTGGCCGCTTTGCCTAAAGCGCCCAACAATTACCATCCAGTCCGTAATCGTGAACGCGCAATGGGTCGCCGTAATTGGGTGCTGTCGCGAATGTTGGTGCTTGATTACATCGATGCTGACACCTACCGCGACGCTTCATCAAAAGAAATCGTTATGCGAAAGCGTGGCGGCGATGCTCGGTTCGAGGCTGGGTATTTTGCGGAAGAAGTTCGCCGTCGTGTTGGCCGCATGTACGGAACCAAGGTCCTTTATGAAGGCGGGCTTTCTGTTCGAACCTCGTTGGAGCCTCGTTTGCAGGCAGTTGCCGAGCGAACGTTGCGGGATGGTTTGATTGCCTATGATCGCCGCCATGGTTGGCGAGGGCCACTTGGACGTCTGGACGTCGATGATGTTTGGCAAGAACGATTGATCGCGGTCAAAACTCCCTTAGGCGTGCCCAGTTGGCGTCATGCGGTTGTGCATGAAGTGCGGGCGGAAGGTGCAATTGTTGGCCTTAAAACCGGCGAATATGCCTTTATACCCTTTGCCGAAGTGGAATGGGCGCGGGCATGGCGTGCTGGTGAACGGCTTGGCCCAAAAATCGAAGATATTGGTGAAGTCCTGTCCATGGGCGATGTAATCGCTGTCGAAGCTGTTCCCAACAGTGAGTTAGTTGCCCTCGCCGATTTTTATGACACCGACGGTACCGAAATTACCTTGTTCCCACAATTTGGTTTGCGCCAAATTCCAGAAATCCAGGGTGCTCTTGTCGCAATGGACCCACATACCGGGCGTACACTGGCGATGGCTGGTGGGTACGATTTCGAGTCAAGTGAATATAACCGCGCGACGCAAGCGCAGCGCCAGCCAGGCTCGGCATTCAAGCCGTTTGTGTATGCTGCAGGTCTTGATCGTGACTTTACGCCAGCCAGTTTGGTACTTGATGCACCCTTTGTGATTGACCAGGGCGAAGGCTTGGGTAAGTGGAAGCCCAAAAACAGTTCAGACAAGTTCTATGGGCCTAGCACCCTGCGTCTCGGTATTGAAAAGTCCAGGAATTTGATGACCGTGCGCTTGGCTCAGCATTTGGGCATGGGCACAATTATGGACTATGCCAAGCGATTTAACCTCCATGAAAATATGGAGCCATCGCTTGCAGCCAGCCTGGGGGCAGGGGAGGTATCGCTTCTCAAGCTCACAGCCGCCTATGGCATGATCGTCAATGGTGGTAAGCAGATCCAACCTGCGCTGATCGATCGTATTCAAGACCGCCGCGGCCGGACCATTTTTCAGCATGACAACCGGGTTTGTAACGCTTGTGAGTTGACGTGGCTGTTGAACACCGAAGAGCCACCAGTGCCTGAAAACCGCGAACAGATATTGGATCCTCTCACAGCCTATCAGCTTGTTTCTATGATGCAGGGTGTGGTGGAAAACGGAACTGGCAGGAAAATCCGCGCAATAGGTAAACCACTTGCCGGTAAAACAGGTACTACAAACGATGAACATGATGCTTGGTTTGTGGGTTTTTCTCCTGATTTGGTGGTAGGTGTATTCACGGGATTTGACCGCCCACGTTCTTTGGGACGCGGTGAAGAGGGCTCTAGTGTGGCTGTGCCGGTTTTCCGGGACTTTATGCGTGAAGCCATGGAGGGTCAGCCCGGTGTGCCCTTTAGAACGCCCTCAGGTATCAGACTGGTGCGTGTGAACGCTGAAACTGGCGCTCCTGCTGGCATTGGCGACGACAGAATTATTCTTGAAGCCTTTAAGCCGGGTACAGAACCCAGAGCTGGTCAGCTCGCAGTGCTTGACGGCTCGCTCCCAATCGGTAAAACGAAAAGCTCAATTCGAAAAGGCACGGGTGGGATCTACTAGGCCGATTTGGGCAGCGAGATACCGCTCCATCATGCAGAGGACGTAGCTTATGCGTGCGGAAGCTCAGGCAACCGTGGACCAACTCCAGCAGTCAATGGCACTGCTGAGGAGGCATCTTTGACTGGGATCAGGCTAACCTGAGACTTGAAGAGCTTAACGCTCTCGCTGAGGACCCAGATCTTTGGAATGATCCAACAAACGCCCAAAAACTGATGCGTGAGCGTACAAAGCTTGACGATTCCATCAAGGCTGTTTTGTCGATTGAAGGTGACTTAAGTGACACGCTGGAAATCATGGAACTCGCCGAAATGGAAGGCGACAGTGATATGGAGGATGATGCGGTTGACCAGCTTCTGAGCTTGGCTGAAGCTGCAAAAAAAGCCGAATTGCAGGCACTTCTGTCGGGTGAAGCGGACAGCAATGATACTTACGTTGAGATTCATTCGGGTGCCGGTGGGACAGAAAGCCAGGACTGGGCCAACATGCTGCTGCGAATGTACGCACGCTGGGCCGAACGCCGTGGATTTAAGGTAGACACCGTACAATATATGGCTGGTGAAGAAGCGGGAATTAAATCTGCCACGCTGCAAGTTAAAGGTGAGGACGCCTATGGCTGGTTGAAGACCGAGTCTGGGGTTCATCGCCTTGTGCGCATTTCACCGTACGATAGCAACGCGCGCCGCCACACGAGCTTTGCCTCTGTTTGGGTTTACCCTGTAATTGACGATTCTATCGATATCGATATCAACGAAGGTGACCTAAAGGTGGATACTTACAGGGCGTCAGGTGCCGGAGGTCAGCACGTGAACACCACAGATAGTGCGGTTAGAATAACACACCAACCCAGTGGCATTGTTGTTCAATGCCAAGCGGAGAGATCGCAGCATAAAAACAGGGCGGCTGCTATGAGCATGCTTAAGGCTCGACTTTATGAGGAAGAGCTGCGCCGCCGCGAAGAAGAAGCCAACGCAGTGAATGCACAAAAAACTGAGATCGGGTGGGGGCACCAGATCAGGTCTTATGTAATGCAACCCTATCAAATGGTTAAAGATCTGCGCACTGGCGAGGAATCAGGTCAACCCGACAAAGTGTTAGATGGCGATCTTGATAGCTTTATGGCCGCTGCCCTTGCGGCACGTGTTCATGGCGAAACCACAGACGTTTCAGATATTGAATAAATTTCAGACATAGAGAGCAAATATGAATCAGGAAGACGAAGATAAGAAAACCGACAAGAGCGCGAGCGAGCAAATTCAGAAAGTACTTTTTGATGCTCGGAAAATTTTTGTCACTGGAGAAATCAACCAGGACATTGCTCGCGATACCTGTGCTCGCTTGCTCGCGATGGCTCACGTATCCGACGATCCTATCACCGTAATCGTTTCCTCCCCCGGAGGCCATGTGGAGTCGGGTGATATGATCCACGACATGATCAAATTCATCACTCCCAAAGTGCGTATTCTAGGCACTGGCTGGGTGGCCAGTGCAGGCGCACTCATCTATGTCGCAGCGGATAAGGAAGATCGTTATGCGCTTCCTAACACAAGGTTTTTGTTGCACCAACCCAGCGGTGGAGTAAGAGGTGACGCAACCAACATTGATATTGCTGCGCAGGAAATTGTGAAAATGCGTACGCGGTTGAACAAGATTTTTGCTGAAGCTACTGGTAATAGCCTGAAGAAAATCGAAGCGGATGTGGACCGCGATTTCTGGTTGGAATGCGATGCGGCACAAAAATATGGGATTGTTGGCAAAATCATCCAGAGTGAAGCTGAGTTGGGGTAGACTGAAGCTTCATGAATAATAGAAAAAGGGCGCCGTTCAGGCGCCCTTTTTTGATTACTGGTCTAGCTTACCGTTATTCAGCGGCCGGCTTTTTGGCCTCAACAAATGATGGTGTTTCGGCTGGGGCTTTTTTGTCACTTGCGTTTAATGCGCCAGACGTATGGGCAAAACGACCTGTCAATTTGGCACCGGCTTCAACGGACAGGCTTTCGTGATAGACGTCCCCTTCCACCACGGCGCTTTTTTCCAATCGAACTGACTTAGCGCGAATTTCTCCGGTAACTGAACCACGTACTGTGACGGTTTCGGCGGCAATTGTTCCATTTACCTTGCCGGTTTCGCCCATGACTAAGCTGCCACAAGCCAAGTCGCCTGTAATAGCGCCATCAAGTTGCAGCTCGCCAACCGTTTTCACATTGCCTTCGATTTCTACGTCGGGACCGACGATAGAAGGAGTAGGCGCCGAGCCGGGGCGTGGGGACGGTGTGTTATTATTCATTGGTTTCTTCATGTCTTCCTTGGATTTTGAGAACATTCTCTGCTGCCTTTAAGAAGGGCATAGGGTCACGGACTTTATCTGCAAACCACACTTCATAATGAAGGTGTGTACCGGTTGCCCGGCCTGTTTTACCCATTTCCCCCAATTTTTGCCCAAGTTCTACTTGCTCATTCTTTTTAACGGATAGTTTGCGCATATGCCCATACCGGGTGCGGAAACCATTTCCGTGATCGACTTCGATCATATTTCCGTAGGGACCATACCAGCCCGAGTAGACAACCGTTCCTGGTGCTGTTGCCTTGATAGCGCTGCCAGGCCAGCCAGCCATATCCAGACCATAATGCTGTGACCTGACCTTTTTAAATGGGTCAATGCGCGGCCCAAACCGGTCGGAAATATAGTATTTCTCTACTGGTGTTCCTACTGGATAACTATTGAGCGCATTTGTGACCATCTTAAGGCGCTCAGTATTTGCCAATAGTGTTTCATACGGTACGCCATCTTCTTCACTGAAAACACCACTAAACTCGCGCTCAGGAACAAACGGCCCGCCCACGACAGAGTTTGACAGTTCCGGTTCTGGCACAAGGTCATTGCCAGATATAGAAACCGGACGAAGTGATTCCTCAACGAACGCCATTTGGTTGGTCACGTCCGCCAGCATTAAATCGACCAAGTGGCGCTGTCGCTGGTCCAGTGACTCCAAGCGAGATAAGAGACTAGCCCGCCTCTCGGTATTCCCTGGCGTACTGGCTGTTGCGGCAGTTTCTGAGAAGATTTGGTCTAACAGAGAAGTTTTTGGGGCACTGTTATCGGATTGCGCGGGTGTTTCGGCTTCAATCTCGTCCGGGTTCACCTGGTTAGCAGCCTCAACCTCCAACATGTCCTCAAGGAACCTCTGGCGCTCCTCCAGCAGCTGAGCCCGGCGTTCCACTTCGGCTTCAAGCGCAGAAAAATCGCTGGAAAGTGTCTTATATTGATTGGACATGTTCGAGATGGTGCGGTTTTTGTTTTCAAGCACCCTATCTCTGCTGAGGTAGGCATAGCTCGTAATAGAGCCCCACACCAGCGCCACCAACACGCTGCCAGCTATAGCCATCTGGACATAGCTGTGGATAGTCAGAAACCTTACGCGTCCTTCCGAGCGCAAGAACAACTGCCGCTCGGGGAAGTAGGTCATACGCCACGCGTGAAAACGTTTCGTTATGGCTGCTAGCTTATTTGATGTCACAGTCAACGAATTTTTAACCCTGGTAGCCTTATTAAGTGACTGATAAAACAGCTTTTTTATGGTCGTTAAGCATAATAGAACAAAAATGCAAACAATCGATTAAATTTGGCGCATTCCACCCATTTTTCTGCAGAAGGTCAAGAAATGAATTGTGGCATTTTAACCCGATGCTTTTTTCACGAGTGGCTCATAAAAGCTTGAGGGCATGCCTGCTTGTTGTCTTGCACTAGTATTGAAGGGCGGTTTTAACTGACCATGGAAATATTTTGAGACAAGTTCCTGGAACCAAGTTTCTGCTCCGCGGTTCAGTTTGTTCGCCAAGAATTTGAACCAGCGACTTCCTACGGCGACATGGCCGATTTCGTCGTTGTAAATTGTTTGGAGAACTTCAGCAGACGTAAGGTCTCCCGAGTTTTTAAACTGTTCAATCATAGCTGGCGAAACATCAAGGCCCCTGGCTTCAAGCACCATGGGTACAACCGCCAACCTAGCCGGCAAATTAGTCGCTGTATCCATGGAAGACTGCCAGAGCCCATCGTGAGCGGGCAGGTCTCCATAATAGCTTTGATGCGCTTTAAGGCGGCTGTTCAGAAGCATAAAATGTCGTGCTTCATCGTCACCAACACCAATCCAGTCGTCGGTGAAGGCGCGGGGCATTTTGCTGCCAAACCGGGCCACTATGTCGAAAGCAAGATCTATTGCATTCAGCTCAATGTGAGCAACCGCGTGCAACAAGGCTCGTCTATTGGCCTCGTTGCCGCCCTTTCGTCGACGCGGCATCTCGTTTGGTGCAAGCAGTTCGGGCCGGGCCGGGCGCGCCGGGCGCACTGGTGGAGTTTCGGAAAATTTGAATGCCAGTGTTTCTGAACGCCATTTAGCAGCGGCCTGACGCGCAATAGCGGCCTTGTCCGACGCTTTTTCGGTGTTTAATACGGCGCAAGCAGCGTCGCTTATGTTATTCCAGTTCGGCTCCATAGTGTCTTTTCTTTACAGCGTTTTTGCTTTTGCCAAAACGTCTTCCGCGTGGCCTTTCACTTTAACTTTCGGCCAAATGTGTTGGATAACACCCGTAACATCAATCAGAAAAGTTGCGCGTTGGATACCCATGTATTTTCGCCCGTACATGTTTTTTTCGACCCATACGCCATAAGCTTCAAGCGCCGCACCTTCTTCATCAGATGCAAGTGAAACAGATAAGTCATGTTTTGCGATGAACTTGTCATGTTTGGCAGCTGTGTCTTTTGACATGCCGACCACAACTGTATTCGCATCTTCAAATTCAGATGCAAGGCTTGTGAAGTCTTTTGCTTCCGTAGTACAGCCAGGCGTATCGTCTTTCGGGTAGAAATAAAGAACCACGTTTTTGCCAGAGTAATCTGCAAGATTGATTTGTGAGCCACTGTTGCCGGGGAGGGAAAACAGTGGTGCCTTGTCGCCAACTGATAGTGTCATGCGTGTTCCTTTCTGAAAGGCTGGGCGGAGATTGCGGTGACCCTACCGTCACCATTGTGATATGCAAGATTTAATGGAGTCTAAAAATTACCTCAAAAATGTTCCAGTTGTACGTCTGAAACTGCAGGTCAGACTAAGTTTGCACTAAATTGAGCAATGACTTCTTGCTGTGCCGAGCACAAGCCTTCTTCGAGAGCGGAAACGTCGTCGAAATATGTGTTTTCCAAAATAACCTGAATTAATCCAGCGGGTATCTGATTAGAGTCCTTGGGTGTATGCTCCAAGCACAGTCTCAGTAGAGCTTGCAAGGTTCTCTGCAGCATAAAAGCGTTTAATAATTTTTGATAATCAGCTTCCTGGAAAGCTCCATTTTCGAACAACTGCAACAGGCAATCGCTGGTGCTCTGAAGGGAGCTCATATCAAGACTTTCTCTGTAGCGGAGGGCCAAAAATTGACAAACGAATTCAATGTCGACTAACCCGCCTCGAACTTGCTTAACGTCCCACATGTTATCTTTGGCGAATTGGTTGGCGAGCTTTGCCCGAATTTCCAAGACATCTTTCGCCAGATTGTCTCGTTTAGGGCCGCGGCAGAGGGCTTCAAAAGCAATTTTTTCTATTTTTTCTGCCAGAACCCGCGGGCCATAAACAATACGACCGCGAGTCAGCGCCATAAACTCCCAAACCCATGCTCCTTCTCCATAATAGTCTTTGAAACTCTGGGAGGAGACCGCAAGCGGCCCTTGATTGCCCGAGGGACGCAGACGCGTATCAACTTCAAACAAGCGACCTTCCGGAGTTAACGCAGTGATTGCGGTGATTATGTGCTGTGCCAGACGGGTGTAATATACATTTGGGGACAGTGGTTTTGGCCCGTCAGAATAGCTTTCGTCAACGTCGCCTTCATATATGAATACAATATCCAGGTCGGATGTATGCGTGAGTTCGCGGCCGCCGTATTTTCCAAGCGCGAACACTGCCAATCCTTTGCCACTGCCGGGAAATGCCCCGTGCTTGCTTGCGAAGTCTTTTTCAACAACGGGAATGAGGGCGGATAATATGACGTCGGCCATATCGCTCAGCGCGTCTCCAATCTCGGCAACGCTCGCAATACCCTCCAGCATCAATACACCGGTCCGAAACTTCTGCTCAGCCGCGAACCGGCGGACAATATCAAGGACATCTTGATAGTCGCGCGCGGTTGACAGCTGGATCGATATCTCCTCACGTAAAGCGTCTTTACTCAGGGGAGGCGCAAAAAAATGGGGGCCCAATACGAGATCCCACAATCCCGTATTTTTTGCCAACATATTGGCCAATGCTGGCGCGAGCGATATCACGCGTGCCAGCAAGCCCAAGAGAGTTGGATTGGCTTGCAATAATGAAAAAAGCTGAACGCCCGCGGGTAATTGGCTTAAAAACGTGTCAAAACGAACCAGCGCGGAATCTGGCGAGTGCGCTTTAGAAAAGGACGCGAGTAATTCCGGCAAACATTGATTAAGCAGAGACCGCGCGCGCGCAGTTTTTAGCGCTCGGTAACGTCCATACTTCCATGCGTTGATGGTTTCAAAGGCTGCGTTTTTGTCCTTAAGCCCGCAGTGATCAAGCCACTTTACTAGCTGCTCATCTGAAACGGACATCCCGTCCTCACCAGCATCTGGTAAAAAAGCGTCATAATGAGTTTTGACCGTTTTTGTCGTAGTAATGACGTCGTGTTCAAAGTCACTTGTTGATGAATAACCCAGGAAACGCGACAGCCGGTTCAGCGCGTCAGGCGAGTTGGGAATTGAGTGGGTCTGTTCGTCATTGACCATCTGAATTCGGTGCTCAACAACTCTCAGGAATTTGTATGCTTGTGCCAGATCTTCTGTCAGGTTTGCTGGTGCCAACCCAAGTCGAGCGAGCTCGTTTAAAGTTTCAATCGTGCCTTTTGTTCTCAAAGAAGGGTTCCGCCCTGCATGTAGCAACTGGTTGATTTGTGCGTAGAACTCAATTTCTCGGATACCACCCAAGCCAAGTTTTACGTCAAAGCCAGCAAAATTAGCGTCTTCCACATCGAAATGGCGGTTAATTTGGTTCTTGATCGCGCCAATTTCCTTTAGCGCTTCGAAGTCCATATTTTTGCGCCACACCCAGCTTTCAAGTTCTCGCAGATATTGGTTGGCGGCGCCATGGTCACCGGCCGCAAAAGAGGCCTTGATCATCGCCGACCGTTCCCAGTTCGCAGCAATGCTGTGATAATAACCAAGAGCAGCTTCTACTGGCAGCGCGACGGGCGTCGCGCCAGGGTCCGGACGCAACCGCAGGTCAACGCGGAAGACGTAACCATCGAATGTTCGCTGCTCCATGAACTTCACGACGTCTTGTGTCAATTTCACAAAACAATCAGACAGTGACTTGCGACCTGTGTAATGAATGCATTCAGCATCATACAAAACAATTAAATCGATGTCTGATGAGTAATTAAGTTCACTCGCGCCCATTTTACCGAGTGCAAGAATGAAAAAGCCAGAAGATGTATTGAGTTTGATGTCAATCGGGCTTTGGCTATCCGTATGTGTTGGCCATGGTAAGTCGCCCGCGTGCATTCGAAGCCTTAGCGCACGGGCAACAGCGGCCTCTAGACAAGCGCGCGCTATTTTGGTGAGACATTCAGTTGTTTTTTCCAACCGCCAACATGACAGCAAGTCTCCCAGCCCAATGAGTAACGCAGCGCAGTTTTTTTGAACGCGTAGAAAACTGATGAATTCCTCATCCGTTTCGGCGCCTGGTCTCGGGGCGGCAAGGGTGGCTAAAATATTGTCGAATTCATCATCAAAGCTGCCATTTAGAAGCCGGCCAGTGGCTTCCGGATGACGTCTTATCAGGCTGGTTAAATAAGGACTGTGTAGCGTAGCGAGTGCTAGCTTCTCTATTTTCTCAGATGAGAGACTTTGTTCGCCCAAATGATCGCTGATTAGCGACATATGGGCATCAAACTGGGCGTTTTTGTCGATGCTGGGCAGTTGACCGAACTCAAAGCGCAGATTCAAAGTCATGTTTTCCTCAAAGCCCCTCAAACTACCATCTTCACATTTTTTATCCTAAACCAAGTAATTGCCTCATTTTTGGCTATATTTAAAGGCTTTAACACCCTTGTGTATAGACGCAGCTCCATAGGCGTGCTCTAACAAAACACAAGGATGACTTACTTCCTTAGTTGGTTGGTTGAGAGTTTTGGATAGCTGCCAGAAGGTCTTGTTCTGTTGAAAAAAGTTGGTAGCGCATTCGTATCTATCAGCCTGCGGCTTATAACGTCCACGGTCCTTTTATCTTGCGTATTGTTGGGGCGCCTGTTTTTTGCCCCGATCGACGTAGGATTTGCTCGCGAGCAAATAGTAGAGCGGGCAGGTGACGTTTTGCCTGGCTGGAACGTAGGCTTCTCCGAAGCACGCGTTGGTTGGGACTGGCGGGAGGTCCGCCCATGGATTGTACTGGAAGATGTACGGCTTGTTGACCGGCGCGACAGGTTAACCGCAGCCCTTCCAAGAGCAGAAGTTGGATTGGGTTTTGCCGGCATTTTGTCTGGTCTGGGCGTTTCTACAATCGAAATCGAAAACGCTAATATCCGCGTTTCAGACCTTGGTGGGTTCAGTGACGCGACAGATGACAGCTTATTTGACGATTTGTTTGGCGAAAGCGGGGTTCCCCAACCCGAGATATTTATCCCACTGACTGAAGCCTTCAATCGGTTTACTTTACGGCTGCTCGCTAATGCGCCGGCGCTCAATCGCGTAGGATTTCAAAGACTATCCGTTAGTGTCTACCGCGGGGAAGACCTTTCAGAAGCGCAGATAGCTGTATCTTCGTTCGATTTGCGCCAAACGGGAGGAGATTTGACCTTAGCGGCTCAAATAGAAGCTGCTGTGGGGGGTAATCCGATTAAGACGCGGTTGGCTGGGCGCGCAAACCCAACACGCGGAGATCTCTCAGTCCTATTGGGCATCAATGACTTTAACCCTTCAGCCTTCCCGGTGGATACCGGACTGCCGCCTTTGCTTCAATACTTTCAGGTGCCCATCGATCTTAGCCTTGAGCTGGACTTAAACGCATCCGTGGGTCTCCAGTCCGCAGGCATTGAAGCCGTGTTAGGCGAGGGCGAGATCTATGGTGGTGATGTGTTTCCCAACCGCGCGCCAATCACATACGGTCTCATTGGCGCCACGTTCAACGTTGCTGAAAGCGTACTTGTTTTCGATAAAATTGACCTGGATTTAAACGACCAAAAGATTGGCGGAAACGGCTTGATGTATTGGCATCAAAGCGAATCCAATCCGGGCATGCAATTCGAACTGAATACTACGGACCTGCCGGTCAAAAATGTGTTGGACTATTGGCCTATCGCAAGGCACCCCGACGGTCGAGAACGGGGAGCTCGCGCCTGGATCAGTCAACACATGATTTCCGGCAACACCACCGATGTGAAATTTAATGTTGATACCTCTCCTTCAGGTAAAGGTGCTTTTGCTGGTGGAAGTGCTTATCAATTGACGTTTGATTTTGATCGTTTGGATACGCTTTTTATGCAGACGATGCCGCCAATATTGGGAGCGAGTGGGTCTGCCAAATTAACCAAAGAAGAGCTCACCATAAATGTTCAATCTGGCACATTATTAGGCATGCCGGTCGATGGAAGTCAGGCAAAACTGAAGAACATTCATATCCGTGATGGGGCGGTTGGTGAATTCACAATATTTACCCGTGGCGATGTCAAAACGGTTATGTCGCTAGTCGATAACCCTCCGCTCAGAGTGGCACAAAAAGCGAACTTGGATATCAACAGGTTAGGGGGCTCCGCAACGGTCAAGGCGATTGTAAAGGCTCCACTTTTGAAACAGCCACCTCCAGGCAGTACTTTATATGATGTAACAGCTCAAATTACTGACGCTCGAGTGGATGACTTGTTGGAGGGCGAAGGCCTTAGAAACGGGCAACTGTCTTTGGCCCTTTCGCAAGATGAACTTACCGCCGCTGGATCTGGTCTCATTAACGGTGTGTCGCTCGGCTTGCGTTGGCACGAAAATTTTGCTTTGGGGCGTGAAGACCCGATAGCTGAAACCACACTCATCGTGATGAATGGTGAAATGGATGCCAATGACCTGGCGCAACTTGGTGTGGATGTTGAAGAGTTTTTGGACGGAAAAGCGTATGCAGAAGCTTCATTTCAGGGAAGAAACTTCAAATTCACGAGAGGCAGTTTCAGCGCCGACGCAAGTACCGCCAGACTCAATATCCCACAGTTGGCATGGACAAAGCATGTTGGGCAACCTGCGACCGTCACAGGTGGGTTGGTCTTTACGGCTACTGGTTCAACGGTGGCGCCGTTAAAGGTAGAAGGTGAGAATATTGACCTTCTCGCCAGTATTAATTTTGGGCCCAAAGATAGCGGTGTTTACGATGCGGAGATCCAGGCGCGAAAAGTAGGCCGAAATCAGTTTATTGCAACTCTACAGCAGGCGGCTGACGAACAGCTGCATGTTCAGGTCGATGCTGAGGCATTTGACTTGGGTGTTTTTCTGAAACAAGAGCAGATCCGAGGGACCAACATCGAGCGGAGCCCATCTTCTGCGTCTAAAGGTGAAGACAGTTTTGATCTGTCTTTGAACGCGAAGACCATTCTTTTAGAAAATGGCGAGGCATGGAATGAAGGCAAGTTACAGCTTGAATTCAGACAAGGAGAGCCAAACAGCCTTCAACTTGATGCCACAATCGGAGAAGAACAAACTCCTTTAGTAGTTGCTATTTTGGATCAACCGGCACCGGACACTGGCGTGAGACCCTTTCAGGCCAATACCAGTAACGGCGGTCAGGTGCTTCGTGGACTGGGTTTTTTTGCACATGTTAATGGCGGCGAATTGAGCCTTGATGGCACCACGTCGGGGTGGGGTGATAATTGGCAAATCGATGGTTTGCTGGATGTTGGCAGTTCGACTTTGGTTTCAGAAGAGTTGCTCGGCGAAGATGTCAAAGATGGGGTTGTCGCGGGTCTGGACGAATTTTTGACGGATGGCAGGCTTGAGCTGGATGTTTTGCGAGTTCCATTTTCATATGACGGGAACATTTTGGAATTGAGCAATCTCAAGGCCAATGGCCCCACTCTTGGCCTAACAATGGAAGGCGAAATTGCCATGGCCCAAGGATTGATCAACGTCAACGGGGTAGTAGTACCCGCCTATGGTCTGAATTCGCTTTTGGGGAACATCCCGATTGTTGGTGGATTGTTTTCGGGAGGCGACGGAAAAGGCCTATTTGGTGTTGCATATCGGGTTAAAGGAACAACCGACGAGCCGGATGTCAGCGTAAATACATTGTCTGGTTTGGCCCCAGGATTCTTGCGTTTGTTGTTTGAAGGCAGAAAAGGGCGCGTAGCCGACGTAGACGCCCCTGAAGTGCAAGCAGAAAGTCAGCCCGGTGATCCGCTTGATCCGTCTGGAGATGGCGGATAGTCAGGACTTTCAGTTTTTGGGAACAAAAGCCACTACACGAGCAGGGGCACCAGACCCCCTTCCAATCTTCATAGGCGCCGCAAGTATCCAAGCGCCTTTTTCCGGCAGACTTGCCAAATTGGTTAGATTCTCCAAAGCTGGGATGTTCGATCCAGCGATAACCACATGCACGGCAAAATCCTTTGACTTGCCGTAATCAATTGAAGCTGTGTCAATGCCGATCATGGAGACTTGTCGTTCGACCAAAATTCGAGCTGCGGTGACACCAAAACCTGGAAAGCTGAGATTGCTTGCATCGCCGGGTTTGTCATCACCTAAGTAGGCTTTGACATCAGGCCAGAAACGCGACCAATTGGTGCGAACAGCTACAGCTGTTCCAGGCTCAAGGCGTCCAAACTTGGCCTCATAATCTGTGATGTCTACCGGCGCTAACCTGTAATCTCTGTTGTTAGTTGCTTTGTCTGTTACGTCAATGACCGCCAGTGGAGCGTAAAAATCGGTTAGTGGCAATTGTCCGACAGTTTTAGCGCCCCTGGAGAAATGTATTGGTGCATCCAGATGAGTACCTCCATGTTCCGGCATGGCGAGAGTATATGCTGAATAAAAATAGCCATTTCCTGAAGGACCAAAGGCAAGCACCTTGTGCTCAAAGCCTATCGGGGATGTCGGCCAAAATATGGTTGAATGATCATATGTATGGCTCAGGTCAACCAAGTTCACTTCGTCTAGACGTGGTGGTTCTTGGTTGGCTCCGGCAAGGATAAAAAACGATGCGGCTAACTCAAATAACATAATGCGCACTCCCCAATTTGCTCTGTTCAGCTTACTGGGGGAGTAGCGTCAAACTCAAGCTATCTTAACCAGCGCGTGACGTTTCTTGCCTGCAGACAGTTTGATCTGGCTGTCCTCGAAGGCGCTCAAATTAACCACAGTCTCAGCGTTTTCCACTCTAACGTCGTTTAGTTTGGCACCGCCCTGTTTGATTAGACGGCGAACCTCACCCTTTGATGCACCAAGCCCGGCTTCAACAAACAGGTCAACAATGTTTAATCCGGTTTCAAACTGTTCGCGTGCTATATTCACCGTCGGAAGATCTGCTCCGGCGCCGCCTCGCTCAAATGTCTCTTTTGCCGTGCCATAAGCTTTTTCGGCAGCTTCTACGCCTCGACACATTTTGGTAGCTTCATTGGCTAAAACGATTTTGGCTTCATTAATTTCGCTGCCCTCTAGTGCCTCCAAACGCCTGATTTCATCCAGTGGCAGCTCCGTGAATAAGCGTAAGAATTTGCCAACATCAGCGTCCTGTGTATTGCGCCAAAATTGCCAGTAATCATATGCGGGAAGGGCTTCTTCATTGAGCCAGACTGCACCGTCTGCAGTTTTACCCATCTTCTTGCCGTCTGCGGTCGTAATCAGTGGCGTTGTTAATCCGAACAGCGACAGCCCAGCTGCGCGGCGCCCCAGTTCCATACCGTTGACGATATTACCCCATTGATCCGATCCACCCATCTGCAGTGAGCAATTGTAGCGTTTACCCAGCTCCATAAAGTCATAAGCCTGCAAGATCATGTAGTTGAACTCGAGGAAAGTCAGAGGCTGCTCGCGGTCAAGCCGCAGTTTCACACTATCAAAAGTGAGCATTCGGTTGATGGTGAAATGTGTGCCGATGTCACGCAAAAAGCTGATGTATTGCAGTTCGTCCAGCCACTCTGCATTGTTAACCATTGCCGCATCTGTTGACCCGTCACCAAACGAGAGGAACTGATCGAAGATGGTCCGAATGCCCTCCATGTTGCGGGCGATGTCATTATCTGTAAGAAGTTTGCGGCTCTCATCTTTACCGGACGGGTCGCCAATGCGGGTTGTGCCACCACCCAGCAAGACTATTGGTTTGTGCCCACATTTCTGTAGCCAACGCAGCATCATAATCTGGACAAGGCTACCCACATGTAAACTGGTGCCGGTACAATCAAACCCGATATAAGCTGAAATAGGGCCCTCATTTTCTACGGCCGCCATTTTTGCATCCAAGCCTTCTAGGTCAGTAACCTGGTGGATGAATTCTCGTTCGCTAAGGATTTGAAGAAAGTCTGATTTCAAGCTTGTCATCTGAGTGTCTGCAGGGTTTAAAGTGTTAGTAGATAAAGGTCAGCGGCGTGATGTAACACGCGAGAGTGCAAACACAAAGCCCGTTTCGTGCGTGATTTGTCAGTTCAAGCTGCATTGTTGAATGACGGGAAGAAAAAAGGTAGCTAGATGGCGGAGATTGGCGAGCCTGGTGAAGTAAAATGCGCAATTGGACTTATGAGCGGTACTTCTATGGATGGTGTTGACGCAGCCCTTGTCTACACTGACGGTGTCCGAGTTGAGCGCCTGGGACCATCCCTCACCTTGCCATATTCTTCAGAAATGCGAGACTCACTTAAAGAGGCAATCCATATTGCCTCCGCGTCGGCGATACCTATTGATACACCAGCTGAAATCAAATTGATCGAGCAAGAACTGACTGACTGGCATGCAGAAGCGGTTTATGAGCTCTTGTCTGTAACAGGGCAGAAAGCAAACACCGTTGATTTGATTGGTTTTCATGGCCAGACCATCAGCCATCGCCCTGAACGTGGCTGGACCTGGCAAATTGGGGATGGCGGTCGACTGGCGGGACAAACTGGCATTAAAGTCATAAATGACTTTCGGTCTGCCGATATGGCTGCGGGTGGCGAGGGGGCACCTTTGGTGCCGGTTTATCATGCAGCGATGTTTGCCCGTGCACAACGCCATAACACTGTTGCCGTGCTCAATCTGGGCGGTGTCGCGAACGTGACATGGCTTTCTTTTGAAGACTCGGAAACTGACCCCAAGATGTTGGCTTTTGACACAGGCCCGGGAAATGCTGTGTTGGATGACTGGGCGCAGCTTCACACCAACCAAAACTACGACGAAGATGGCAATTTGTCAGCACGCGGCATAAGTCACGAGGAAGTAGTAATGGGTATGATGGCGAGCAGCTATTTTGATGATCCGCCGCCCAAATCTCTGGATCGTGACGACTTCAATACACAGGCAGTTCGAGGCCTGTCCGCCGAGGATGGTGCCGCAACTCTTGCAGATTTCATTGTTGAGTCAGTTGTAGCAGCCCAAAGTCATTTTCCTGTGCCACCGGAAGCTTGGTACGTTTGTGGAGGCGGGCGTCACAATGCGACCCTTATGCGGCGGCTACGGCGCCGCATGCCGGTTCTTGTAGACCCTGTGGAGGTTTTGGGCATGCGGGGAGATGCACTAGAGGCCGAAGCCTTTGCGTACCTTGCTGTGCGAAGCGAACGGGGGCTTGCCAGCAGTTTCCCGCAAACAACAGGTTGCGAAATCCCGACGGTTGGCGGCATTGCACATTTGCCGAAACAGCGCCGCAGACTTGCGCGTTAATCGCCTTCTGTGCGTTCACGCAGCAAATATTGTGGGCCGGGGCCTTTTTCGCTCGCCCTGTCGTTAGCATTATAAAGTTTACATTTCTTGAGCGATAAGCACCCGCAGCCGATGCAGCCATCCAGGTTCTGTCGTGTGCGTTGAAGTTTTGCGATTTGGTCATCAAGAGAAGAGCGAATGGACTTGCTGATGTCAGTCCAGTCTTTTTGCGTGGGTGTCCGATTCTTGGGCAATGTGGAGAGGACTGTCTCAATTTCGCGCAATGGTAAGCCCAGCTGTTGTGCAATAAGCACAAACGAAAGGCGCCTAATGTCAGGTCGCAAAAATCGCCTTTGCCCACCCGAGTTGCGCATGGGTGTGACCAGTCCTTTGGTTTCGTAAAAGCGAATAGCAGACACTGACAGGCCAGTTCGCTGCGCCAGCTGGCCTATCGAAATAAGATCATTCATGTGCATCAAAAAAATTCCTTCTCAGCCCTTGACCTAAAGTAAGGTTGAGGTCCTATCTAAATAAAATCAACAAAAAACTACGTCAGTTTTGAAGAGGAAAAAACAATGCAAAACAGCTTCATTGAACATGTAAACATTACGGTTTCAGACCCCAAAGAGACAGCCGATTTGATGCGCAAACTATTCGATTGGAAGGTGCGGTGGCAGGGGCCTGCCAAAGACGACGGTTTTACCGTTCATGTGGGCACTGATAGCCACTATCTGGCCATTTATTCCACTGGTAACAGCAAAAATGGCGAGGATATCAGCTATCGCACAAAAGGTGGCCTGAACCATGTTGGTATTGTTGTCGATGATCTTGATTTGATCGAGCAAAGGGTGACCCAAGCTGGCTTACAGCCATACAACCACGGTGACTATGAACCCGGACGACGATTTTATTTTAATGACGAAAACGGAATTGAATTTGAAGTTGTCAGTTACGGTGAACACCAATGAAAAAAGCCAACTTAATCATTACCGGTGGTTTTGCTGCAATTGCTGGCGGGGGTCTCAGAGTGTTTGCTGCGCTATTTACTTTTGCCGAAACCACTCCCGCACTCGAATTGCTGTATTTTGCCATAGATGTGCTTCTTTTGTTTGGTCTCCTGACGATATTTTTACATTGGTCCAGGCATATCAGCACGTTTGGTGCGCTCTCGTTTGCAGTCAGCTTTATTGGCTTGGCCAGCCTCGTGGGGCCTGAAACAGAGTTTCTTGGCATCAATATGTATATGCTGGGTGCCGCCGTCCTTTCGGCCGGTCTAGCAGCATTCGCGCTCTGCCTGCTTAAAGTGTCAGTCCTAAATAAAACCAGTTACTTTTGGCTGGCTTCATTTTCTTGCGGCACTTTTTCCATTCTGGCAAATCACCAACCGACATTTCTGATTGCAGGAATATTGTTTGGGTTAGGTTTTGTAGCGGCGGGAACGGAAATACTGATCCGCACAGACGAAGTTGCGGCAGACATATGAAACGAAAAGGCGCCTGACTGGCGCCTTTTATTCATTTTTGCGTTCTAGTCGTCAGCGGCCAGTCGCTTATTCAGGTAGTTGTTAACCGACGCCATAAGCGCATTGAGCTCTGTCTCGAAAAAATGCGTCGCGCCTTTAATTACATCATGGTCGATGGTGATGGCTTTTTGCGTTTTCAGTTTTTCGACAAGCTTTACAATTGAGATTGGTGTTACGAGCTCATCCTGGTCGGCTTGAACGATCAAACCAGAAGACGGGCAAGGTGCCAAAAACGAGAAATCATACAGGTTCGCAGGCGGTGCCACCGAGATGAACCCTTTAATCTCCGGGCGGCGCATTAATAGTTGCATGCCAATCCAGGCACCAAACGAAAATCCTGCGATCCAGGTTCCTGTGGAATTGGGGTTCATTGACTGCATCCAGTCGAGTGCTGCTGCAGCATCAGACAGTTCCCCAACACCACTATCAAATTCACCCTGGCTCCGTCCAACACCCCGGAAATTGAAGCGCAAAGTCGCAAATCCACGATGCGTAAACGCATGGAACAGATAGTAAGCCACTTTATTGTCCATTGTGCCGCCGTGTTGGGGGTGTGGATGCAAAATAAGGGCGAGCGGTGCAGTTGGTGTTTTTCCGGGCTGGTAGCGACCCTCAAGCCGGCCGGCGGGGCCACTAAAAATAATCTCGGGCATAGAATGTGTTCTTTGCGCTATATTGTTGGTGAAAGGCCATATGGCTTTCACATTGTTCTGCAACGATATATCGAACTTTTGAGGCGAATCGCAAGCGATCTTGTGTATTTGGTGCAAAATCATTTGAACGCACATCATATTCCGCCTATTTGACGAGCTATGAGAGAAGCAATCTATCTAGATTACAACGCTACGGCACCGATTCGAACTGGTGTGATTGATTCAATGGCTGCCGCCATGCAGTCAGTGGGCAATCCTTCTTCTGTGCATTCTGCCGGCCGAAAGGCTCGTAAATTGGTCGAAGAAGCCCGTAGCAAAGTGGCAGCTCTTGTAGGATCTCGAGTGCGAGACGTCACTTTTTGTTCAGGCGGAACAGAAGCCAATAACGCAGTAATTCGGGGGAGCGGTGCAGCTAGCGTGATTGTCTCGGCAATCGAGCATGACTGCAGTCTTGCAGCAGCCAAGCTATCGGGTGCACCAGAGTTTGTATTACCTGTTACACCTGCTGGCGTCGCCGACCTGGGCGCGCTTGAAGCAATTCTGGCTGAAGCACCAAAGCCGGCTTTGGTTTCCATTATGCTCGCGAACAATGAAACCGGCGTGATCCAGCCTGTTAAGGAAATTGCAGATATTGCTAAAGCGGCGGGTGCCTGGGTTCATACAGATGCCGTTCAGGCAGCCGGAAAGATCGACATTGATTTCAATGGTTTAGGCGTAGATTACTTGACCCTGTCGTCGCACAAGCTTGGCGGGCCACAGGGAGTGGGGGCCATCGTGACGTCGCCAAGGGCGCCATTGGCCCCTTTGGTTGCTGGAGGTGGGCAAGAGCTGGGACGGCGTTCTGGCACAGAGAACGTGGCGGGCATCGCAGGTTTTGGTGAGGCAGCAATTGAGGCGATGGCGGAACTTGGGATGACAAGTGACCTGGCAGCCAAACGTGACCGATTTGAACAAGCTGTGTCTGAAATGTCCAATGAAGCTATTCTGATTGGCGCGGGTTCTCCGCGCACCGCCAACACAAGTTGTGTCGCCATGCCGGGGGTGAAAGGCGAGACACAAGTCATGCATTTTGACCTGAATGGTATTTGTGTGTCTTCCGGTTCGGCATGCTCTTCAGGGAAAGTGAAGGTAAGCCATGTTCTTTCGGCGATGGGATACGCTGACGATGTCGCTGAAGCGTCCATCCGGGTATCGCTTGGTCGGCTGACTACTGACGACGAAATTGACGCTCTGATAAAGGCTTGGCGAAGCCTATATGAGCGTGCCGCTTCGCGGTAATCATCCGATGGGAATGAAGCGCGCATATCTGGACTATCAATCCACAACGCCACTCGACGATCAGGTGCTAGGTGCGATGATGCCGTATCTTACAGGCAAGTTTGGCAATCCGCATTCGGCGGAACACAATTTTGGCTGGGAAGCCGAGGCTGCTCTGGACGTTTCACGGGAACAGGTCGCTGCCGTGATAAATGGCCAGCCCGAGGGTGTTACATTACTTTCTGGCGCCACAGAGGCCAACAATCTTGCGCTGAAAGGCGTGATGGAAATGAGAGGACAGCAGAGACCCCATCTCGTGACAGTTGCGACAGAACACAAATGTATTCTTGAGGCTGCCCACTATTGCAAATTGAAGGGCTATCAGTTGACCGTTTTACCTGTGGATCAGGGCGGAATACTGGACCTTAACCAGCTGGAAGACGCGCTTACCGATGAAACGGCCCTTGTCTCAGTGATGGCTGTGAACAATGAAATTGGTGTCATCCAACCTCTAAAGGAAATCGGCGCACTGTGCCGGTCCAAGGGTGTGCTTTTTCATACAGACGCCGCGCAAGCTTTTGGGAAAATCCCGCTTGACGTGATTGCTATGAACATCGACCTCATGAGTATTTCCGGTCACAAAATTTATGGGCCAAAGGGTGTTGGGGCGTTGTATCATCGGCCGGGCAAAGACGTAACAATTGCGCCGCAAATGCATGGCGGTGGACAAGAAGGTGGGCTGCGTGCTGGCACACAGGCACCAGCTCTTGTTGCGGGTTTGGGTAAAGCAGCCTCGTTGTGTGCCGCAGATATGGCGCAGGAAGCAGGTCGAATTAACGGGCTAATGACACGTTTTAAACGCGGGCTTTCAGCCTTTGCACCAGCTATGAGGATAAATGGCGATGAACTTAATCGCTGGGCTGGAAATCTGAATATTTGTTTCCCCGGTCTGGACGGCAACCGGCTGTTTGCCGATATTCGGGGATTGGCCGTTTCTTCGGGGGCAGCGTGTGCATCTGCCGTCGCTGAACCTTCCTATGTTCTTGCTGCAATCGGCGTTACACAGAAAGATGCCAAAGCGTCTCTAAGAATAGGCATTGGACGTATGACAACAGATGAAGAGATAGACTTTGCTATCGCGAAGATCGGGCAAGCCGTTAGAAATCAAGGAGGCTGCGAATGAGTAACGTGACAGTGACCTTTGTCCTTCATGATGGTGAAGAAGTTGAGGCGTCAGGGGCTGTTGGCAGTACAGTTCTTGAACTTGCGCAAGCCGCAGGTGTTGATATTGAAGGCGCGTGTGAGGGAAATATGGCGTGTTCGACATGTCATGTTGTGGTTGATGACATGTCATTTTCCAAACTTCCTGACCCCACTGAAGACGAAGAAGAAATGCTGGACCTTGCAACAGGTCTTAAACGCACGTCGCGCCTTGGTTGCCAAATCGAAGTGGCGCCGGCGGTAAATGGTATGCGCCTGGAAGTGCCAAGAGAAAGCCGCAACATGATGGGCCTTTAGGGGCCATTGCTTGCAAATTATTTTCTCCTTACCATATCGGAATAGGGAACAGTGCTCCCATAAATCCTTTTGGGGAAGAGGAAAACAATGACAAGAAATCAAATATTTGGTGCAGGCGTTGCGGCGATAGTAGCGTTCATGGCCATCGGCAGCTTATTTTCAGATGAGGATCGCAACTACCGTCATGATGATCGCGATGATTGGAGAGTTGACGTTGAAATTGATGTCGATGACGACGAAATCATCATCAAGTCAGTCGGTGGAAAAACCGTTGTTTACACGGAAAGTGGCAAAATAGAGTGCTCGGACGGGCAAGACGCGGTTACTGTCACTCGTAAAGACGGTTCTGAAACACGGATCGCCTGTTAAAAGCGGTTTGCAACCAAACTAACCTAATGATGGTCTGGCAGGTGGTGTTCTTCAACCAGGTCGGTGAAACGAGTAACCTCTTTCTTGAAGGCCAGCTTTACGGTTCCAACGGGACCGTGACGTTGCTTGCCGATCACCACCTCCGCCTTGCCATATAGGTTAGCCATCTCTGCCTGCCACTGGGCATGCTTTTCCACGTCTGACATGGAGGGCTCTTCTTTTTCTTTGTAATATTCCTCCCGGAACACAAACATAACCATGTCGGCGTCTTGCTCGATCGAACCTGACTCCCGGAGGTCGGACAGCATGGGGCGCTTGTTTTCACGCTGTTCTACAAGTCGGCTGAGCTGCGATAGGGCAATAACAGGAACATGAAGTTCTTTTGCTAAACCTTTGAGACCGCGTGTGATTTCAGAAATTTCTTGTACGCGATTTTCGCCGGCAGTGCCTTTGCCAGATCCGCGTAGAAGTTGCAGATAATCGACAACAACAAGCCCTAAATTATGTTGCCTTTTAAGCCGTCGGGCTCGCGTCCTTAAAGCAGCGATGGTCAGGGCAGGCGTGTCATCGATAAATAGCGGCATGTCTTCAAGTTCGATAGATGCACGTGCAATCGCCTGGAACTGCTCTTCCGTGAGTTTACCTTGTCGCATCGCATGGGACTGAATGGGGTCAGGGCCTTGGTAATGCAGATTTGCCCGGTCGGACAAAATCCGCGCGGCCAACTGATCCGCGGACATCTCGAGACTGAAGAAACACACGATGGAGCCTTTTGAGCGTTCCATGTCCTGACCTGAAACCAAATCATCGGTCCAACGCTTGGCCGCATTAAAGGCAATGTTGGTCGCCAGCGCCGTTTTACCCATGGCGGGACGGCCGGCCAGAATGATCAAATCAGAAGGGTGCAGACCGCCAATTTGATTATTGAGCTGGGTTAAGCCAGTTGTGATGCCGGAAAGGCTGTCTGGGTCTTTGTAGGCACTTTCAATGTTTTCGACCGCCGTTCTGAGCGCACGCGAAAACGACTGTGCACCAGATTCGGCTTGTCCAAGTTCGGCCAAGTCAAACAGTTGTTTTTCTGCGTCTGAAATCTGTTCGGTGGCTTCGGCGTCTATCGGTGCATCATACGCATCGATAACGATACCTTCGCCGATTTGAATCAGCGAACGGCGCGTTGCAAGGTCGTAGATTGTTCGACCATAATCCTCGGCGTTGATAATCGTGGCTGCGCTTGCGGCCAATCTCACCAGATACTGCGCGCCGCCAACATCCGTTAGGGCCTCATCATTCTCGAAATAAGGTTTCAGTTTCACTGGGTCCGCAATCTGATTCTTGTCCATCAGCTTGAGGACAGATTCGAAAATGCGGCCATGAACTGGCTCAAAGAAATGGTCTGGCATCAAAAAGCCTTGCACCTTTTGTGCGGCTTCATTGTTCACTAGAATAGCGCCCAATAGTGCCTGTTCCGCCTCCAGATTGTGTGGCGGTTGACGATAGCTCAAGCCACCATCTTCGTCGTTGGCAGCTTCGTCCGTGCGCATTGCTTCCATTTACCCAAACCCTGATCTTATGTTTTCAGCATAATGCGAAATGATGGTGAGATGGAAAACAGAAAATCCGATTTGTGCGCGTTGTTTTTTCCACAGGTGGATAACTATGGGGATAACTTGGGAAGGCACAAAAAAGGCGGCCCAATGAGCCGCCTTTTCGAAAGTTCGATGTAACTGAGGCTTATGCGTCAGTAGTTTCTTCTTCTGCGTCATCAGCAGCAACTTCTTCAGCTGCTTCTTCAACAACTTCCTCACCAGCGGCTGCTGCAGCATCTTCGTCTGCAACTTCTTCGATGAATTCGTTGTCGGCGTCGAAGTCGTCTTCGTCGTTAGTGGCAACAACAGCTGCACCAGTAGCAAACTGAGTTTCAGCTTCGTCGGCGCTGCGCGCGATGTTCACAACAACAGTTTCTGAAACTTCAGGGTGCAGACGAATAACAACGTCGTGCAGGCCAAGAGTTTTGATCGCGCGGTCCAGAACAACTTGGCTGCGGCTGATTGTTACGCCAGCTTCCGCAACGGCTTCCGCGATATCGCGAGACGATACAGAACCATACAACTGACCACTTTCGCCGGCAGCACGGATCATAACGACTTTAACGTCAGCCATGGCAGTAGCCACTTTTTCAGCTTCAGTTTTGCGTTCGAGGTTTTCGGCTTCCAGGCGAGCCCGGTCAGCTTCAAAAGCCGCTTTGTTGTTCGCAGTGGCGCGAAGGGCTTTTTTCTGCGGCAACAGGAAGTTGCGCGCAAAGCCGTCTTTTACAGAAACGACATCACCCATCTGGCCAAGTTTCTCAACGCGTTCCAAGAGAATGACTTCCATTTTATGTCTCCTTCTCTCTAGGCGTTACTGAACGATAAACGGCAGCAGCGCAATGTTACGTGCGCGCTTGATTGCTTTAGCGAGCTCACGCTGTTTCTTGGCAGAAACGGCGGTGATACGGCTTGGAACAATCTTGCCCCGTTCAGATACATATTTTTGCAGCAGTTTCACATCCTTGTAGTCGATGGTCTGTGCGTTATCGCCGGAAAACGGGCAAGTCTTGCGACGACGGAAAAATGGACGACGTGCAGCCATGATTAAGCCTCCTTCCGGTCACCGCGAGGACCGCGGCTGTCTGGGCGAGGGCCCCGACGGTTTTCTTTGTCCGCTTTCGCACGAAGAACGATCGACGGACCTTCTTCAAGCTCTTCAACGCGCACAGTCATGAAGCGCAGAATGTCTTCGTTCAGGCGAGCCTGACGTTCCATTTCTGCAACAGCAGCGTGCGGCGCATCTACGTTCAACAGAACATAGTGACCTTTGCGGTTTTTCTTGATGCGGTAAGCTAGGGTCTTGAGGCCCCAGTATTCATTTTTAGCAATTTTGCCACCGTTCTCCTCGATAATTTTCGAGAAGTCGGCCGTAATGCTTTCAACTTGCGCGTTCGATACATCCTGACGCGCAATGAAAACATGCTCGTATAAAGCCATGCTTCACTCCTTGTGCTGATCGCTCCCCAGTCACCATGAGCAGGGGCCTCCAGCTTTCTTCCAAACCCTCGCTACGGTTCATCGACACGAATCACCATCAGCAAAGGACACGCGTTCCTATAGGGAAACGGCAGGGAATGCAAGGAAAAGAGTGGTTTTATGAGTTCACTGTTCAATAAACGTTAAAATGGCCTTGATCGACCAATTGGTCTGACAGCAGTGTACCATTCTGAAACTTTGGCGGAATATATGCGTTGGCGAGAATTAGTCTGGCTTCCTCGTTGGTTATGCCTTTAGCTTTCAATATAACAACGTTCCGAGCTTTGCAGTCTGCACCACGCGTAAAACTGGCAATAAACTGTCCTTTCCGCACCCTTTGCATCTGTTCGGTTTGACCAGATGGGTCAAATACTGGCCAATGATAGTAACTCATTCCTCGCACATTTTTCCACTTCTCCGCCTCGATGCAATGATAGGTGAGGCGCTCCTGATTAGCTAAGTGGTGCGAAACGGCGACCATGTGTTTGTGGATTGAAAGGACTTTTCGGCTTCTGGGCTCCCTTTTCAACAATATACTCAGGGCTTTCTCATAGCTCGGCTCGGACTCTATGTAGTCGCCGTGCCAGCGCATGATTTGACCGTGCCAATAGAGGAGGTTGGCATGATTTGGATAATTTGTTTCATGGTAGTGTCTGGCAGCCAACTGCTTTGCAATACCGGCATGGCGGACGGCTCGCTCTTTTTCGTCGGAATTCCAGTATTGGCGGGCAAGGGCCATTTGGGTGCGAGCTGCGTAGAAACTGTTACTTAAATCATGGAGTTCGATCAGGTACTGTGCATTTTTAGTGAACGTATAGGCCTTTTCTGGCTCTCTGCGGTGAATGGCTTCGTCAGCCGCGTCGGTCAGAATCGGGACAAGTTTTTGGCTGTCGGTTCCGTTAGCTTCTTTCAACAACTTGAGGGCAATCTCATATTGCTCTAGCGCCACCGGCTCCTGATAGCGGGCGGCTGCCAAGGCGTATGTATACGCAATGGGTCCTAGTTCTTCCGGTTTGTCTTCATAGAGCTGTCGGGCAATCATGTAAGCTCTTCGGGCGTAAATAAAGCTGTCGGCTTTATGCAAGAGTGCTGAAGACTCCCGGTAAGACTTTAAGGTTTTATCAAGTTCCGATGCAGAAGGCGTGTCTGCCCAAGCACCGTAAGGCAGCATTAACGCCAGAATAATGATCATTGTGCGCATGGGCTGGCTCCTTCTAGAGGTTGCGCCATGATATATCATAACAAAAGTTTATCAAGGGCTCACCTAATGCGTTGCAGATCCCTGACAAACAACTCGTCGCATTGTTATTAGCTTTGCACCCTTAACTTCATGGCGGAGAATGCCAGCCCAAGTGTGATTGCTAGCAGTGCAGCAAAGGAGGCCGAAAGTAGGATTGTTGGTATGCCTGTGAGATGCGCTGCTTCATCGAAGAGAATCTGCCATCCAACTATCAATGCTGCACCACCATTGCTGACCAAGCCCATGTAAATGACACCCCATGGGGCAACGCCTTCGTTGGCTTGTTTAAGACCGTATGTGTATCCAACGACCAAAGCCAGATAAGACCAGCCAAGGAGGCGGACAAGAAACAAAGGCTCCGGAGAAAACCCAATAAAATGGACGAAAAGGTCCTTGGGAAGAAACAAAAAGGGCATTGCCCAAGCTATAACAGTAACCACTATTTTGAACTGGAGTACGCGTCTTAGTAACGGCATATTTCGTCTCCCTTTGGATCGAGCTGGCAGATTCAGTACGCCACTTCCCGTGCTCGCGAAACCAATATAGTTGGATAATGGTTATCCAAACCGTTAAAGAAGACCCAGTTCTTTCAACTCCGCGGCCAGTTCCGGTGACCCTTGTCCGTCACTTTTTATCGAGTTTTCAAGGTCATTTGGAGCCTCATTGTCCTTGAGGTAACGCCATCCCTGGAAGCCTCGTTTTGGTTGAGGAACTGTCAAAATTACTTCTGGCCGGATACACATTTGGCAGCCCTTGCGTCCATCAAGCCGTTCCTCCTCTCGAATGGAAATCACCGGAGCGCGGGCAACAATTGTGCGCTTAATTATCCAGAAAATGCTGCCACCACCCAATATCTCGTCTGCGCGCTTTGGTGTGTTTCGAGACGACATATGCATTATGTGACCCAGTTCAGGGTCATGATAAGAGTAGCGATCCACAACCATTTTGAGTTGGTCGATGGAAGAAATCCCGGCGGCAACTTTTAGTATGTGTAGAGGCACACCAATGCTCTTTGTTTGGTTCAATTCGCATACGTCGCTGAGAGACAACAAGATTGCAATATTATTTACGCAGCGGCGAAAAAAAGTTTGGCGCTGATGTGATGAGTAGAAGTTTTCGCTCCAACCTATGAATAAAGCGGAGAGGCTGTTTGCCCACTCCGCGTTTGGTGTGAATTGCCAGCAGGCTCTTACTGATGCATCATCACCACGGGGATGTCAGCAGAACTTAAGAGATGGTGTGTGACACCTCCAAAAATCATTTCCTGCCATTTAGTTCTGCTGTAAGCGCCGCACACCAAGAGGTCGGCATTTTCCTGGCGTGCCAGTTTTTCCAAAGACTTGCCGTCCCCGTTGATGCTCGGTCCATTAACGTGCCTTGCCTTCACCTGATGGTGTGAAAGATAACGAATCATATCCTTAGCGGTAGGGCCATGTTTCCCTTTTTTGCCAGCAGTCAGGAACACGATGTCCTCTGCAGTTTTCAGTAGGGGTAGAATGGCAAGAAGTGTGCGGCATTCGTTGCCACCACGGTTCCAGCCAATTGCTATGCGTTTGCAAGAAAATTTATGATCTTCCTGTGGGAGAATAAGTACCGGGCGATGACTTGAGAATAGAGCCTGGTTTAATAGCGAGCGCGCTTTTCTGCCTCCATTCTGCAATGGCCTCGACACCACCAACATGTCCGCTGTTGGGCCGATTACAGGTAATACGTATGGGGGAGTTCCAACCCGTTCGTGCCATTGTGCAACTGGTTGGTTTTCAGTACCTGGCTTGTTGGACAGTGCAAATCCGGCCTTTTCTGCCATATGCACAAACAATTTTTTTGCACTCGCTGCTGCCTTTAATGCCTCGGCTTCGGGGAGCAACGGCCAGTCTTCAGGCGCGCTCAGCCCAGAAAAAAGCCCAGTCTGCATGACAGCAGGTATATCCTCATTTCTATGCGGGCGCATGTGGCAGCCAATCACATCCGCACCGACTTGGCTGGCCAACACAAAAGCAGTTTTTAGAGCAGCGACGCATTCGGGGCGGTCCGCAACAGGTATCATGACAACCCTCATGTTATGCGCCCTCTACGATATTGGCGGCAGAAGGTTTCAGCGCGAGCACAGAGCATTCCAGGCGGTCCAGCACATCTTCTGCGGTATTGCCGATCAATAGCCCCAGCGCACCAGAGCGGGCAATAGTGCCCATAACAAGAATGTCAGCCTTTAATGCGTGAATTTTGTCAACGAGTACAACGCGGGGGCGTCCAAATACTGGCTCGGATTCTAATGTCGCCGTGCGCTTATCGAGTTGCCTGCCAGCAGTTTGAATAAAGTCATGCAGCCAGGCTTTTGTATTTGCTTCGCATTCGGAAATATACTCTTTCGCTTCATCAGCGGATATCCCGTAACGAGGCGATTTCAAAAGATCTGCACCAACAGCATCCCACGCATGAACCACACTCACTTTAGGTATGCCCAGCACAGTTGCCAGATCAAGTGCATGGTCGATCAGGGAAAGTGCTAAGTCGCGACGATTGTCGCTGTCAGCGTATAAATCTGGCCTATCTATGGCGACAGCGATGCGGTCCAGTTTTTCGCCTATTTCAGGGCGCACAATCCACACGGGAGCAGGGCACTTCCGAACCAAGCGTTTGTCGATACTACCAAATAATGGGCCACGGGCTGTATCTACCGAAGCAGCTTTCAAGACCAAGTCTGCCTGATAAATCATCACGGCCTGTGTCACTTGCTCGATCACTCGGCCGGAAACCATTGAGGATGAGGTGTCAGTAGGCAGCCCTGACAAGAGGGTTTCTACCTTTTCTTTTATGTTGGCGACGACCTGTACAGACATGTCTCTTGCCGTTTTCGACGCTTGCGTAGACTGAAAGGCGGGCATTGGAAACTCTGGCGCGATGCCGAGAACATGAAACTTTGCGCCTTCTCGCTTGGCGAGTTTTGAAACCAGGCTTTTCAAGGATTCCATCTCGGTTTCTTGATCCACAACAATCAACATAGATTTAAAGGCCATTTTGTTTACTCCTGGGTGCTTGTAGGGGCTTTGACAATTTTTGAACGTTGTTGAGATATGTAAGAGCATGTTGAAAGCTGTTGATACTTGACCACGGTCAAGTGGAAGTTCGATTGTCGGGCCGTGTGGTTGGGGTCAGTTATCAAGACGGCACTATTTTCAATTCCAGTGTTTTTGGTCTATCGTGATCAAACCCACTGACCATCACTACGCAGGGCAGACTTATGCTAAGCAAACCCTTATTGACCACTCATGAAATTGCAGAGCTCCTTAAAGTAAAAGAAGCGACGGTACGTTCATGGATTCATCATCAAGAATTGCGGGCCGTAAAATTGGGTAGGGAGTTTCGTGTTGCGGTCAAAGATTTGGAAGCCTTCGTAAACGAACGAGCGACCCGTGAGGCTGTTAATGGGGAAGACGTGGAGGCGGGGTAGTCTTTGTGCTTTCTGGTTCACCTAAATCACAGGTATACAAATCGCTAATGTAGTTTTCCATTTTCCTTGCGCCGCCTGCGTGCGCGTGGCATGTGCGGGGCAAATGTTTTTCTGGTCAGGAGGGATGAATGACCCGAGCACTCGTATTTCCGGGACAAGGTAGCCAGTTTGTTGGCATGGGGAAGTCTTTGGCTGAAGCAGAACCAGCCGCAAAGTTGGTTTTTGAAGAAGTGAATGACGCGCTCTCGCAAGATCTGTCGAAGATCATGTGGGAGGGGCCAGAGGAAGATCTCCGTCTAACGGAAAATACCCAGCCAGCACTAATGGCCGTTTCAATGGCTGTAATCAGAACCCTTGAGGCGGGTGGCATCAAAATTGATGAAGTCGCGAGCCACGTAGCGGGCCATTCACTTGGTGAGTATTCATCATTGGCTGCTACCGGCGCTTTCAGCTTGTCGGACACTGCGCGCCTGCTGAAACTACGGGGGCAGGCTATGCAACGGGCTGTTCCAGTAGGCGAGGGGGCAATGGCAGCCATCCTCGGACTATCGATGGAAGATGTGGGGGCCACTTGTGCTGAAGCCGCTGAAGGCGAAATTGTAGTGGCAGCAAATGATAATGCTGATGGCCAAGTCGTTGTTTCTGGCCACAAGGGTGCAGTCGAGCGAGCCATTGAAATTGCCAAGGCAAAGGGGGCAAAACGCGGGATGCTGTTGCCGGTCAGTGCGCCCTTCCATTGTCCTTTGATGAAGCCGGCCGCCGATGAAATGAAGGCGGCATTTGCAGACATCACAATCAACCGACCGTCACTTCCGGTGATTGCCAATGTACTTGCCGCGCCAGTAAGTGAGCCTGAGGGCATTGCAAACCTGCTAGTGGAGCAAGTTACAGGGGCCGTGCGCTGGCGCGAAAGTGTGGCTTCCATGACATCACTGGGGATCCATCAAATGGTCGAAGTTGGTGCGGGCAAAGTGTTGAGCGGGTTGGCTCGCCGAATTGACCGTTCTTTGGAGACGGCAAATCTGCAGGAGCCTGCAGATATTGAAGCATTTGCCGCGTCGCTATAGGGGGGAACTATGTTTGATTTAACTGGAAAAAATGCGCTTGTTACAGGTGCCACGGGCGGCATAGGTGCCGAGATTGCGAAAGCTCTGCATTCAGCAGGGGCTTCGGTCGCCATTTCCGGGACGAGGGCTGAGAAGCTGGAGGCCTTGGCAGCCGAATTGGGTGACCGCGTTCACGTTGTTGCTGCAAATCTATCCGACCGAGAGAGCGTTGATGGCCTTGCAAAAGCTGCGACCGAGGCGATGGGCAGCGTTGACATATTGGTGAACAATGCCGGTATCACCAAGGACAACCTTGCGATGCGGATGAAAGACGAAGAGTGGGACACCGTTTTACAGGTCAACCTTGAGAGTGCATTCCGCCTGATGAAAGGTGTTATGCGCGGCATGATGAAGGCGCGTTGGGGTCGCATGATTAACATCACATCCGTAGTGGGTGTGACAGGAAACCCGGGACAAGCAAACTATGCAGCTTCCAAGGCAGGCATGATCGGCATGTCAAAATCTATGGCACAAGAAGTGGCCAGCCGCGGTATTACCGTCAACTGTGTTGCGCCGGGTTTTATTGCGACACCTATGACTGATGCCCTGACAGAAGATCAACAGGCAGCGATCACACAAGGTATTCCCTCTGGTACTTTGGGCAAGCCGGAAGATATTGCCGCTGCAGTTCTGTACCTTGCAAGTGCGGAAGCCCAATACGTGACCGGCCAGACCCTGCATGTTAATGGCGGTATGGCTATGATCTAACAGGCTTATCCCAGCCCAAAAAGGGAAGGGTTGCGCAGGTTTGATTAAAAAGCTACATACGTGGCTTGATTAGCCGAAACGGGGAATTGGAACTCTCAGGCTTCTCAAAGCTAAGAAACTGTGATACCAGCACCGGCGACGCGGTCATTCCGGCTTTTAGGACGGAAAACCGTACAGTCGGGGGTTCACTGAAAAATAGGTAATCTCCGTTTTAACGGTGTTAAAAACGAGGACATAGCAATGAGCGATATCGCCGAAAAGGTGAAAAAAATCGTAGTCGAGCACCTGGGTGTTGACGAAGACAAAGTAACCGATACCGCAAGCTTTATTGATGATCTTGGCGCTGACAGCCTGGATACTGTTGAGCTGGTAATGGCGTTTGAGGAAGAATTCGGAATCGAGATCCCTGACGACGCCGCTGAAAAGATTCAGACCGTTAAAGACGCGATCGACTTTATCAGCGCGAATTCCTAATCGGGGTTCAGATTTATTGGGAAGGGGTAACAACCGGCAAATAGCCTTGGTTGTTACCCTTTTTCCTTTCTACAATAGATTTATGCATTTTTTTGAGCTTCGCCTTGGCGGCCTTTGATACTAAAATGGCGCTTGGGTTGGCACAGAAACGAGGATCATCTGATGAGAAGAGTTGTTGTTACGGGTATGGGCATGGTTTCGCCCCTTGGGGATACCGTTGACACCACATGGGAACGACTTACGGCAGGTCAGTCTGGTGCCGGGCCGATTACCCTGTTTGATACTGAGCAGTTCCCTTGCAAGGTGGCTTGCGAAGTTCCGTTGGGGGATGGTTCAAATGGAACATTTAATCCGGACACATATATGGCCCCGAAGGATCAGCGCCGTGTAGACAACTTCATTTTGTTTGGGATGGCTGCATCCCAGCAGGCTATTGAAGACTCCGGCTGGGAAGATCCAGGTGAAGAAGCATGTTTGCGAACGGGTGTCATGGTGGGATCTGGTATCGGTGGCCTTCGGTGGATCGCTGACACTGCAGTGACGCTGCATGAGCGGGGATTGCGCCGCGTTAGCCCACACTTCATTGCGGGTTCTATCATCAATTTAGTCTCTGGCAACGTGTCGATTAAGTATGGATTCAAAGGACCGAATCATGCAGTTGTGACCGCTTGTTCAACAGGTGCACACGCTATTGGTGATGCAGCGCGACTGATCGCTTTGGA
The DNA here is from genome assembly GCA_963921265.3 of Kordiimonas sp. Taxonomy (GTDB): domain Bacteria; phylum Pseudomonadota; class Alphaproteobacteria; order Sphingomonadales; family Kordiimonadaceae; genus Kordiimonas. Next base: position 446,609 of record OZ001196.2, on the reverse strand, counting down.
CGATGCAGATGTGATGATCGCTGGCGGTGCAGAAGCTTCTATTTGCGATATCGGATTTGCCGGATTCTGTCAGGCACGTGCGCTTTCCACCAAATACAATGACACACCCACCGAGGCGTCACGCCCTTGGGACAAAGGCCATGATGGCTTTGTCATGGGCGAGGGCTCGGGTGTTGTTGTACTTGAAGAACTTGAGCACGCTAAAGCGCGTGGTGCCAAAATTTATTGTGAAGTTACAGGCTATGGCATGTCTGGAGATGCGCATCATGTGACTGCGCCGGCACCAGATGGGAATGGTGGATTTCGTTCTATGCAGGCGGCGATTAAGCGCGCGGGCCTGAATGTTGAAGACATCGACTATATCAACGCGCATGGCACTTCTACACCTGTTGGTGACCCAATCGAATTTGGTGCTGTGAAGCGCTTGTTGGGCGACCACGCCGCAAATGCCGCAATGTCCTCAACCAAGTCCTCAATTGGACACCTTTTGGGCGCCGCTGGTGCCGTGGAAGCCATTTTCTGCATGAAAGCAATTGAGACAGGTGTTATTCCGCCGACGCTAAATCTGAACGATCCTGCCGAAGGTTGTGAAGGAATTAACCTTGTTCCACTTGAGGCACAGGAACGAACAGTCAAGGCAGCCCTTTCAAACTCGTTTGGCTTTGGCGGAACCAACGCTTCTGTAGTGGTGCAAGCGTTCGAAGGTTAGATCCGCAACAAAATTCAAAGACCGGTTTTGCCTGGCGATTTTCCTTGATAGGATAAACCCATGAAGCGAAACCGGTTTTTTGTTGCTCTGTTTTCGATTGTGGCACTCGTGCTTATCGTATTTGGCGTTGGTCACGGGCTCATGCGCCATGTTGAAACAAAACCTGGACAAAGACAGAATTCTGAGTTGCTTTTTATTGAGCCCGGCTGGTCCGTGAGGCAGGTTGCTCGGACTGCTCAAAAACTGGGTTTAGTGTCAGAAGCCTGGCAATTGCGCTTGATTTCAAAATGGCGGGGCTTGGACCGAGCGTTCTACGCCGGTGAATACGAAATTTTACCTTCAGATAGCCTGGCCGATTTTCTAGAAAAAGTGCTTAAGCATCAAACTTTTATGCGAAGGCTGGTTGTACCCGAGGGTACATCGGCCAAAGAGCTCGAAGCAATTCTTCAAACTAGCTTTGGTTTGGACATGTCTGACTTCACGTTACCAAAAGAGGGCGATGTATTGCCGGAAACATATTTTTACGAAAGATCAGACACCGCAGGGAATGTGGTTCAGCGAATGATTGAGGCGCAAAGAACCGTATTTGCTGAGCTTTGGGCAGCACGTGCACCTGACTTGCCATACAGGTCGATGGAGGAGGCGATCATTTTGGCGTCAATTGTCGAAAAGGAAACAGGTGAGCCGGGCGAGCGCACGCAGGTGGCTGCAGTGTTTGTTAACCGACTGAAGCGGAATATGCGCCTGCAATCCGATCCAACCGTTATATACGGAATCACTAAAGGGCTACCACTCGGTCGGCCGATTTCTCGCGCAGATCTTCGCCAAGACACGCCCTATAACACGTATCGCCGTTCGGGCCTTCCTCCAACGCCCATTTCAAACCCAGGCGTAGGTTCGTTTGCAGCTGCCATTAATCCGGCATCAGTTGCGTATTTGTATTTTGTGGCGGACGGTTCCGGTGGACATGCTTTTGCGGAAACTCTGGACGAGCACAACAAAAACGTTGCGCGGTGGCGACAACTTCAGAAAGGGTCACGCTAGTCTTGCGGACGTCTCTTGTGTGTGCCATTCACAAACAAACTTATGGCTGCTAATCAGCTGCAGGGGATTTCTATGTCTTTAAAGAGTATGACGGGTTTTGCTCGGTCGTCAGGCGAACAAGATTCGTTTCGTTGGAATTTTGAACTCAAGAGTGTCAACAACAAAGGCTTGGAAGTCAGGGTTAAACTACCTGGATTTTTGGATGGCTTTGACATTGAACTCAAGAAAATCATCAACAAAAAGATTACCCGGGGGTCACTTTTTTTGAACCTGTTTGCGGGTTGGCGAAGTGACGAAGAACAGTTTGTGGTCAACCAAACACGACTTGAAAAACTGGTCGAGGTCGCCTCGAGTTTAGGTGATAAGGATGGTCTACAGCCTGCTAGGGTTGACGGCTTGCTCTCCGTTAAAGGGGTCGTTGATCTTGTTGCGTCAGAGCCCAGCGAGACTGAGCTGGAAGACCTTAAAAAGCAATTGAGTAAGGACCTAGAGGCCCTCCTTGATGATTTGGTCGCGTCGCGGCAAGCAGAAGGCGCTCGCATGCAAGTGGTGCTGGGGGATCAGCTTAAGCAGATGGGCATTCTTCTAGACAATGCGCGCACGGCTGTTGGGGACCGAGATTCTGCAATGCGGAGTCGTTTTGAAACGCAGTTGGCAAAACTAAACAAACTCGATAAACCGGTGCCTGATGATCGCCTGGCGCAGGAAATTGCCTTACTGGCCGTAAAGTCTGACATTCAAGAAGAATTTGACCGACTTGAAAGCCATTTTGAAGAAGCAGAGGCGTTGCTGTCTTCTGGAAAACCGGTTGGCAGAAGGCTGGATTTTCTGTGTCAGGAATTCAATCGAGAAGCCAACACTTTGTGTTCCAAATCAGGTGACACTACAGTCACCCGAATTGGTATGGATTTGAAAGTCCTGATCGACCAATTCCGCGAACAAGTACAAAATATCGAGTAAGGACAGCTAGTTATGCCACCCAGATCATTTGAGAAGCGTCGCGGTATCATGCTTGTGCTTTCGTCACCGTCGGGTGCTGGAAAAACAACTCTGACCAGGCGTTTGCTCGCTGAAGACAGTGACGTCGAAATGTCGGTTTCGGCAACGACACGTCAGCCCAGACCGGGCGAAGAAGAAGGCAAAGATTATTTCTTTGTTTCGCACGAGCGTTTCAGAGAGATGGCAGATGATGGCCAACTTCTTGAACATGCAACAGTGTTTGAAAACCGGTATGGTACACCGAGGGGGCCGGTTCTAAATGCACTCCAGCAAGGCAAGGATGTAATTTTCGACATTGACTGGAAAGGTGCATCTCAGCTGGTTTCCAGTGCTCCACGAGACTTGGTCCGAATTTTCATTCTACCGCCCAGTGTCAAAGCTTTGGAAGAGCGGCTTCGCAAACGCGCTCAAGACAGCGAAGAAACAGTTCAAAAACGAATGGCTGAAGCCGAGAGCGAGATAAGCCGATGGGATGCGTACGATTATGTGCTGGTGAATGACGACCTAGAGCAAACATATGAGGACCTAAAGGCTATTGTCCGGGCTGAGAGATCTCGTCGCGAACGCCGACCTGGTATGTCTGATTTTGTGTTGGAGTTGATGCAAGAGCGCTCTAGTTAGCGTTTTTCAAATCTCTGTAGCACTTCGCCAAAAATACATACTGCGGAACACTCACATTTTCTGCTCTTTGGGTGGGTTCCAATTTGGCTCGGTCCAACAAGACAATTGGGTCCACGCTCAAACCCTTGAGGCTGGCTCGAAGCATTTTCCGCCTCTGCCCGAAAGCTTTTTCAACTACTTTCTCAAGGTCTTGCAACTGGACATCAGGGTCCAACGCTTCTTTCGGCTCAAAATGAATGATTGCGCTTGCAACTTTTGGGGGTGGCGTGAAAGCCGCCGCGGGTACTTTCATCGCAATGCGTGCATGACCTCGCCACTGTGCAAGCACCGATAATCTTCCATACGCTTTGGTTCCAGGAACAGCGACAATACGCTCAGCAACTTCCTGTTGGAACATTAATGTTAACGACTTGTACCAAGGTAACCACCTGTCCAACGTGAGCCATTTTATGAACAGGAGGGTGCCCACATTGTATGGCAAATTGGCGACAATGCGTGCTTCTTCACCACTATCAGGATTAAAGAGTGCAGGTTCATCAATATTGAGTGCGTCGCCGATTTTTACCGTAAGCCGGTTTTCGAATGCAGCAGATACCTCGTGCAATGCAGCAAGGCACCTTTCGTCCATTTCCGTTGCAAATACGTGTTTCGCGCCTTCCATAAGCAAAGCCCGCGTCAAGCCACCCGGACCCGGTCCAACCTCATAGATAAGAGAATTAGAGATATCTCCGGGTATCCGGGCGATTTTCCGTGTCAGGTTCAAATCAAGCAAGAAATTTTGGCCAAAGGACTTTTTTGCTCTCAGGTCATGAGTATTAATGACCTCACGTAGAGGGGGCAAATCACTCATTTGGCCGTCGCCGTATGCTGTGCCATCATGTGAGCAGTTCGAAGCGCAGCAACCATGCTGTCGATACGGGCCTGCCCGGAACCGGCAAGGGAGAGCGCGGTTCCATGATCTGGGCTTGTCCGTATGAATGGCAAGCCAAGAGTTATATTCACACCACCCCAAAAATCGAGTGTTTTTAAAGGGATAAGGGCTTGGTCATGGTACATGCACAAAACCGCATCGTAAGTTGAGCGGGCTTCTTCATGAAAAAGTGTGTCCGCTGGAGCGGGGTCAGTTATATCTATATCATGATCACGTAATGCCCAGACGGCAGGCAGGATATGTGTTCCTTCTTCCATGCCTATGGTACCGCCTTCACCTGCATGCGGGTTCAGGCCGGCGACCGCCAACCGCGGTTTTTCAATACCAAACCGATGTTTGAGGTCATTCGCCACTACCATGCCAGCATGAATGATGCGGTCCGCTGTTAGGTTCTTCGTTACCTGTGAAAACGGCACGTGAACCGTTACAGGCACGACCCGAAGTCCCTCTGTGGCAAGCATCATGATGGAGTGATCATCTGGAAGACCAGCTAGGCGAGCAAGATATTCGGTATGTCCCGGCGCATCAAACCCGCTTTTGTACAGCCCTTCTTTGTGGATTGGCGCAGTTACCACACCAGCAACTAACCCATTTTTTGCCAAGTGCACGGCCGTGTCGATGGAACGTATTACAGATTCCCCATTGGCGACATTTAGTTCGCCGACTTGAATGGGCTCGTTTGTTGGAACGTTGACGACGGCCAATCCAGAACCTGATAGCGGTTCTCCAAGCGAGCCTTCTTCAATCTCCACAATTGGTAAGTCTGGGTGAGACGCAGCTAATGCATCTTTGGAGCCGACATAAACGAAAGGTGGAATTTCAAGGCGATCTCTATCGCACCAGACTCTTGCAATCAGTTCCGGGCCAATACCCGCTGGTTCACCCATGGTTACGGCTAATGGAGGGGTAGGGCGTTCAGACACTGGCTTGGTGACTACCGGTAATCAACAATTGCATCCCTACGGATATCTCTCAGATACCGTCGGGCCATCATTGAAAGCCTTTGTTGCTCAAGTTGGTTATATACCTCGTCAAAGTCCGGTTCTTGAACTTGAGGAGCGCGAATAGCGCATACGACTAACACACGCCTTCCATCAGCATCCTGTAGAACGTCAGTTGTATCACCAACTTCCAGGTTCTCAACACTTTCACGGTAAGCTGTGTTCAGGTCTCTCAGTCTCAAGGGAGATATTTCAATGCGGTTTGAGGCACCGGCTTGTGCGGCCAGGTCTGGCACGGTTTCGCAGCTTGTATTTGCAGTACGAAGAGGCTCCACCACTGCCATAAATTGGTCCAAGCCAGATTCGACCCTATCTTCTGGCAGAAAAATTTGTGTCAGCTGAATTTGTGTGTCCAACGGATCAACTGTCAAAACACGACGCCGATCTGACACAGACAAAATAATGAACCCGCCTGGCGTGCGGATTGGGTCTAAAACCGAACCAACACTGCTGGTTTGAACCTGCTCAGAGTATGTCGGGTCCAGGTCGTCGATAGTTACCCATCCCAAGTCTCCACCGACCGCTGCCGTTGATGAAGCCGACAACTGCTGTGCAATTTGGCCAAACTGTGCGCCCGCTCTGATTTGTTCAACCAGTTGTCCGGCATTTGCTTCAACTGCGGCAGACTGCTCAGGGGATTGGCTTAGTAGAACGATTTCACCTAACCGATATTCGAATTTACCACGGTTATTATAAATGCGCTGGATGAACGCTTCGACTTCTTCATCTGACACACTAACAAATGCACCAAGACGGCCTTGAACCAATTGCGACCAAGCAATCTCGGCTTCCATTTGTTTTTTCATTGTCTCTTTGCTGGAGCCAATTGAAGAAAGAGCCTCTGCAAACTGTTCGGGTTCCTGACCGACCCCTTGGGCTCTTCGCGCAAAAAACTGCTCCAGTTGCTCGTCAGGAACTTCCAGTTCAACTTCAGCCGCTTCCTGCATTTGCAGTTTTTCATCCACCATGGACTGAATCACTTGTTCGCGGACCTGCAAAAACTCTTCCTGCGAACGCACTCCGCCAGAAATCGCGATTACCAAGCGAAGGCGTTGATTGATATCATATGAGGAAATGGGCTCATCATTCACCAAGACTTCAATCGCATTGAGTTGCTGCAGTTCAGGTGCAGCCTGCTGTTGCGCGGTCGCCTGTGGCGTCAAAATGAGCGACCCCAATGCCGCTGCAATTGAAACTGCCGACAACTTGTAACTGAATTTACGCGATAACATCATACTCAACTTAGTCCTATGGAAACCCTGGCTTTCCTTGATACAGCCTAGTCTTTTAGCGACTTTCGCACATGTAGACTAGCCTAAATTCGTCAATTTTAAGCGGAATAGAATTGTGGTTCCGGGTTCCACATCTCGGTCGCGGGTAAATGTCTCGCGTAACCTAAGTCCCAATTGAATACATTCGTTTTCATACTCAACGCCAACGCTATATTCGACGGGGCCTGCGTTTTCAATCAGGGAAGGCGTATTGGCACCCTCCAGCCGACGCGTCCAAGTGCCCGTAAGGCGCCAGTTTTCAGCCACTTTATAAAAACCGCTCAGGCGAATTTCTTCTCGGTCTTCCCGGTTAATGAAGTTCAGGTTGCGATTGAGTTTGGTATACCCCATGCGCAAACTTTTGATGTTATCGCCGAATGTAACGTCAATATCGTTTCGCCGGACATTCAGAGTTTTGTCATCGAGGCGGTATCTATGTTCCAGATCGATCCAGCCATCATAGTTTATGTTGGTTCTGCCCACGATATCGGAAAAATCGCCTTCAAGACCAACGCCGTCATCCAGGACAAAATCGTTTCCGCTGATGCGCCAAGATTGGCCAAGAAGCACATCGGTAGACAGTTTGTCACCTTCATAGCGCCAGCGAAAACCGAATGTTGCCCTACTGCCTTCTTCCCACAGGTCGAATCCAGTTGTGCGGTCTGCTGCAAACAAATTCAGGTCCGACAACTCGAATGCTCGGCTGTCTTCATTGACGATACTGTCGGGTGTACCGCGGCGAGGTGAAACACTGATTTCAGCAATTGGTTCAATGGTATGGGAGCCTGAGCTGCTGTATTTTACCAGAGGCCAACTCACTGTTCCGGTCAGACGTGCCAGATTGCGCCATTCGCTCCCTGAAGTCCCACCAAAAGTTCCCGCAAATGCAAGATCATCTGGCTGGTTAGCGGCATCTAAATCATAAACATCGGACCTGGCCAATGCGTCAACGTCAACAACGAAGCCCTTTGTTGTAATCCAGCGCTTTTGCCAGTTGGCAACGAGCGACAACCTGCGCGTGTCGAGACCATCTGTTCTGTGCAGCGCCAGAGCGTTTGCTCTCAAGCTTATGGTGCCCCCGAGCGGCTTATACTTCGGTATGAATTCAGCGTCTATTAGGGGTAAAGCAAAGGCAGCTTGACCCGCAATATCCTCCAGCCGAAGCCCCTGGAAAGCCAATGCTCGAGTGGACACGTAAGAGGCACCAAAAAATCCTTCTAGCAGATATTCACTTACCAATGTGTCGGTGTTTGAAATTTCATAGCGGCCAAGATAGGTGTCATCAGACGCATAATTGATATTGATCTTTGAACGCCAGTTTGCGCTGTGTTGAAAATCACCTTCGGCAAAAATATGCCCCCGTGTTTCTTTCCCGCCGATTATGGTGTTGTTGAAATCACGACGGTCAGCGCGCGTTATGCTTCCATCCAGCGCAAATTGCCCGAACCCTACATGTTGGCGGTATTCACCTTTTAGAACAAAGCCCTCCCGGGAGGTGAAGATCGGTGTGAAGGTGGCGTCAATGCTATCTGAAAACACATGATAGTATGGAATACCGGCCATCAGCCCTACATTTCGGCTCGTTTGAATCTCCAAAGGCAAAAGTCCGCTTGCACGATCTACCGTTGGGTCCGGGTGCGAAAAGTATGGGGTCCAGAATATCGGAATGCCCAACACTTCAAGAAGTGCATCTTTGTAATAAAGCCTTCGTTTGCCTTTATCATGGACTACACGCACGGCTTTCAGTTGCCATAATGGTTGCTTGCCGCTGCCATCTGCGCACACTTCGCATGGACTGTATGCCGCGCGGCGCAGCGTTGTGCGGCCGGTCTCTTCAATACGCTCGCCTGAAGCAGCAACGGCTTGGGCACCGTCTGCCATAATCAATCGAATATTGTCTACAAACGCATCTTTGAGTTCATTTTCCAAAGACAATTCCGGTGCGATGATGCGATCGCCACTGGGAAACGTTACTTCAACAGCGCCGACAGCTCGTGCTTCTCCTGTGGCTTCGTTGTAATAAACTTCACCCGCCGATAACTGATAACCTTCCCGGACCAACAAAACGTTTCCAAGAGCCCTGATCTCGCCAGTTTCCGGATTATATATGAGTTGATCTGCTTCAAGCTCGATTTGGCTTTGCTCAATATCGGATGCGGGCTCTGAATCGCGCACCGCTGCTGTGCCGGCAATAGCTGGAATTGACATCGACACAATCACTGTGGACGCAAGGAGCGCTGCCTTGCAACCTATTGGAAGCAGACGATTATGCTTGCAGCTTTTGTTGGGCACCCGGATGTCTCATAATTGCTTGATTGTGTCTTGATAAACAGCTTGGCGAGCATACGCAATTGTTGAAACGCCCTCGCTCAAACTTTTGGCCTTGTGGGCTCAAAATATGGCGATTTAAGGGGCAATGCTTGCCAAGTTCTGCGAAAGGGGGCATTAAACAGTTTAACAGGCCGCGCCTGCGGTCGAAGTGCATTACCACCAAAGTTGAGTAGAGGGACCTCCATGCAAATCAATTTTGCGTCTATTGAAATGCCACAGAGTGGCGCAGCGGTATTTTTTGTAGAAAAAGATCAACCTTTTTCAGGACTTGCGGCTGAGGCAGACACGCTGACCTCAGGTGCATTATCCAAAGCAAGAGACGTTAGCCGTTTTACAGGTTCGAGTGGCCAAACAGTTGAAGTTGTAGCACCGGCTGGAACAAAATTGGACCGCATTATACTTGTCGGAGTGGGCGAAGTTGACAGTTTGTCCGAAGCCAAGTGGGTACAGCTAGGAGGTGCCGTTTTTGCGGCGCTGGCCAACTGCGGTAGCAAAGAAGCCTCTGTATTGGTTGAAGTCGCCGGGGCAGACACTGTGTCCATGGCGGAAGGGGCACTTCTGCGTTCATACCGTTTTGATAAGTATCGCACGAAAGAACCGGACAGTAAAAAGCCGACGATGAAAACCGTCACTTTCATGACGGCTGACAGTGCAGCCGCAAATGGATTTGCGGCGCGCGAACAGGTGGCAGCAGGGGTCTTCCACACTCGTGATCTGATTTCTGAACCAGCGAACGTCCTCAATCCGGAAAGCTACGCAGAGCGCATCAAAGAGCTTGAGGCACTAGGTGTTGAAGTTGAGGTTCTGGGTGAAGAGGAAATGGTCAAACTCGGCATGCATTCGCTGCTGGGAGTTGGCTTGGGCTCTGCGTACGAAAGCCAGCTGGTTATTATGCGTTGGAATGGTGCGAGCGATACGGACGCCCAACCAATCTCATTTGTTGGTAAAGGGGTAACATTCGATACTGGCGGCATTTCCCTCAAGCCGGGCGCTGGCATGGAGCAAATGAAATGGGATATGGGTGGCTCCGGCATCGTCGTCGGCTTGATGAAGGCGCTTGCGGCGCGTAAAGCAAAAGTGAATGTTGTCGCGTCTGTTGGTTTGGTTGAAAATATGCCTTCTGGCACCGCGCAGCGCCCAGGCGACGTTGTCAAAAGCATGTCTGGCCAGACGATCGAAATCTTGAACACCGATGCTGAAGGGCGTCTCGTGCTGGCGGATGCAATGTGGTACACGCAGGACCGTTTCAATCCAAAGTTCATGATTGACCTGGCAACACTTACGGGTGCCATCATCACAAGTTTGGGCCACGAACACGCGGGTCTGTTCAGTGACAGTGACGAACTTGCGGCTCAGTTGGCCAAAGCAGGTGCTGATACTGGAGACAAAGTGTGGCGCATGCCACTGCATGAAAACTATGACAAGTTGATTGATTGCCCAATTGCGGACATGAAAAACATTGGTGGCCCTGCAGCTGGTTCGATCACTGCTGCTCAATTTTTAAAGCGCTTTACAAATGATGTCCCGTGGGTCCACCTGGATGTTGCAGGGATGGTGTGGGCTGAAAAAGATCTTCCACTGTCTGAGAAAGGCGGCACCGGGTATGGTGTTCGGTTGCTAGATCGGTTTGTGGCAGACAACTACGAAGAGTAGGGCGGCTGAGTTGGACGATATTAGGTTTTATCATTTGCAACGTCAGACGCTCGAAGAAGCGCTGCCGGGCCTCATGACAAAAGTGGCGGAGGCAGGCCTGAAAGCTGTGATAAAAACTAAAGATCAATCTACGCTCGATACGCTGGACAAAGTCTTGTGGGATTTCGATCCTGCAAGCTTTCTTGCGCATGACAAAGACGGTTGCGACTACCCTGAGGATCAAACCTTTCTTCTTACGACTGGCGATCATAACCCCAACTCAGCCACAGTGCTTGTACTGGTTGATGCGGTGGATTGTACGGGGTTCGATACCTATGCTCGTTGTTTGTATATGTTTGATGGGCGAAACGAAGACATCGTTGCAAAAGCGCGTGAAGATTGGAAATCCTGGAAAGACGGCGATTGGAACATTTCTTATTGGCAGCAAAAAGAAATGGGTGGTTGGGAACAAAAAGCGTGATTGGTTCAGCGTCACAGAGCCTTACCGTTGTTGAGGGAACCGATAACCTGGATTTCGATTTGATCCACAATTGGCTTGCAAACCAAGCCTACTGGTCAAAGGGAATTTCACGGGAGCTTGTCGAGAAGTCCTTCAAAAACTCATTGTCTTTTGGGGTGTTTTTTGAAGAATCCCGGTTGGTAGGGATCGCGCGTTTGGTGACTGATAAAGCAACATTTTCCTACTTGGGTGACGTATTTATTGACGCTGGTTTTCGAGGGCAGGGCATTGGAAAATTGTTAATGGAGACAATTTCCAATCATCCTGACCTGCAGGGGTTGCGGCGCCAAATGTTGGCAACGCATGATGCCCATGGCCTCTATGAGAAATATGGATATGCCGAACTGTCACGACCTGATCGGCTAATGGAAAAACTTATTAGCTGAAGTCCCTCTAACCCACTATCTTTCTGAGGGCCCAAACCAGTTTCATAACATCGTCCGCAGAGTTGTAAAATGAAGGTGTTACCCGAATACAATCTCCTGCCGCTGGGCCGGTTCGGCGTGTGGTCAAAACGCCAAACTCTTCAGCCAGACGGCGCATTAAAGCGTTGTTAGCTTCTGTCGAAGTAACCCCGTCCAGCCGGAAAGACGTTAAACCCGCAACCATATCCGGATCGTCCGGTGTCAACACGGTAAGGCCTTCAAGCTTACGTGCTTCTGACACCCAGAGGTTTCTCAGGTAGCGAAGCCTCGCTTCTTTTGCAGTGGTGCCGAGTTGACTATGAAAATCTAACGATGCCGGGATAGTCATGTGCGCGGCAAAATTAAAAGTACCAGCGTCTATCCTGTCGGAGATTTGTTCAGAGCCAGAGTTGCGGCCCATGTAAGTGTCAATGTCAGTAATGCGGGGTCTGCGAATATAAATCACTCCGCAACCGATTGGAGCGCCAACCCATTTGTGCAAATTGACGCCAACAAAATCGCAGCCCATATCCGCAATATTGAAATCAACTTGTCCAACCGAATGGGCAGCGTCCAAAATAACATCGACACCCCTTGCTTTTGCCATGGCAGTTATTTTTGCGACCGGAATTATCAGACCAGTCCAGTTGTTAAGGTGCGTAAGCAATAGGAGCCTGGTCCCCGGATTTGCTTCCAGCGCTTGCTCATAAAAAGCGAGAATATCGGCTTCGGTCAATTGCTTGCCGCGCGTTGGTTCTGGGAAATTTAACTTTACGGGCTTAACGTTGCGACGGTCTGCCAGCCATGACATAGCATTTTTCATCTCGGAATAGTCAAGATCAGCATAAAGCACGGTATCGCCAGGGCGTAGTTTGTTGTAACCGCCAATCAGTGCTTGCAGTGCTTCGGTGGCACCGCGGGTCAGGACGATTTCGTCTTCCGAAACCGCCAGGAACTTGGCAACCTTCCGGTGAAGATTTCGATAAGTTTCTGCCCACTTGAATCTGGCAAAACTTGTATTTTCTTTGTTAACCCAATTGGTTAAGCGTAGGTACTCGGCCAAAACAGGTTTGGCCATGATGCCCCAATAACCATTTTCCAAATTAGCTATTTTGGGTGTGACATCATATTGGCTGGCAACCGTGCGCCAGAAATCCTCATTGGATGCCAATTCGGTCGCTGTTGTTTGTGGTTTGACAATAGGGGTGCTTGCACTTGTAGCCCCCAATCCAACAGCTGTGCTTAAAGACAGACTGCCACCAATAAATCCGCGTCTTGATAGGTTTTTCATGCTCAGTCTCGATAAAGAATGAAAGTGGCAGCTAGTAGGACGACATCTTTGAGGAGAAAATGGCCTGTGCCGGACAGGTTGGGAAAACCACCAGACCAACTTTGAGTGAATGTGAGTAAAAAGGATAGCGTGACGATAAAGGTAAAGGCACTCAATAACAGCCCCAATTCATAAGCTTTCCGGTTCCACCAATACCCCGTCAATAGTTCAACGGTGACAAGTTCTACGATACCGATGACATTTGAGGCTGTTTGTTTGCCAAGGTCAGTAAGCCACCAGTTGAAAACGGGGCTTCCTGTCAATAATGGCCAAACACCATCGGCTTCGGGCGCGGTAAACTTCATGGCACCAATCCAGCCAAGCACCAGTATAAGGCCGATTAACATGACCTCGTTTGCGCCCTTTGTACCCAAAAACCACAAAGTGACACCAAGAATAACGACGTACTTGATTAGACCCTGGCCGGAGCCAATCGCTGGAAAACCGCCCAGACTGTTAATCCAAACAGGGTTAGTGAACATCAAGCTGATGGAAAGCATCGACAACACCCCAATGAGCCCGTAACTCAAGCGTTTCCAGCGCTGCGGTACGGCATAAACCGCGATCAAGATCCCAGAAATGAGTTGAATGCCTCCCAGCGCATAGGGAAGCCATTCTCGGTATGGTTTTATGAAGCCAGAAATAGGGTGGGGATCAAGCCATTGGTCTATTGTTGCACCGGTCTGCCCAGCGAGGTTCATCAATCCCATCCAGATAAACAATCCGGAAAGTGCAATCACAGCAAATAAATGTACCCCTGATGCTGTTGGCATTAGTCGATTTAACAGTGATTGCATAAAACTCTCCCCTAGACGGGAGAGTGCGGTCAATCCGCAACCTGGTCAACCCCGTTTGCAGTGCACCATGTTGCTTACCGGCGCGCGATAAACGCCGCCGTCTCCGCGGTAACTGTTGAAGTATATGTATTGTCCGTCTGGGGACCAGAAAGGATAAGCATCCTTTTCTGGGTGGTCGGTAATGCGACTGACGATATTGCCTTCAATATCCATTATGAATATGTCTGGTTTGCCTCGTTCACGGTCTCGGTCGTCGGCATAAACAATATATCTGCCATTCGGCGACCAACTGGCATAGCCTTCCTCGCGAGAACTGCTTGTGATTTGGCGTGTTGTACCCGTGGCTAACTCCATCAGGTTGACGTTGAAGTCGGGTCCATCGACCTGTTCGTGATAAAGGATGTACTTGCCGTCTGGGGAGAATTTAGCATGCGCCTCATAAGTCGGATTTGAGGTTAGTTGCTGCAAGTGCTCGCTATCCAAAGTGTAAAGGTAGATATCTGAACTGCCGCCTCGGCTACTATTGAACACGATCTGCGTGCCATCGGGACTGAATGACGGGAGCCAGTCCCAAGACGCATGCGCGGCAATAAATGAAAGTTCGTTACTTTCTCGGTCGATTAAAACAATATCTGTATTATTTTCAGTGACATAGATGGCATTGACGATCCATCGGCCGTCCGGCGAGAAAGTGGCACCGTTATCGAGAGCACTGTGCAAAGGTGTCTTTTCCCACGTTGCAAAGTCGAGGAGATATGTGCCGTGCGATCCATCGGTTTTGTCCCAACTGATTGCAATTCCGCTTCCGTCAGAAAGTATACTGTCATTTTGGAACATTCTGAGGCCAGGTTCGACAGCAACATGCTCCAGAATACAGCTAGATGGATCGGTGGATTGGGCCAACTCGGACTGTGCATGAACAGTTGTTGGCGTGACGCATAATGTCAGAACTGAGGCGATTCCGATTAGTGATCTGTGCATGTCAAAGTATCTCTATCTTATAGGAGATACAATATAACATAATTTGAACACAAAGTCACAATCACCAAAATGCAGCTATCCGTCCAACGCTTGTGCACTTGTCAATGAGTCTTCCGCATTGATCCAGTCAAGTTCTGCAAGATCCAGTTTGTTCTTTACGTTTGCGAGTTTGAGTTGAAGGTCTTGAATGTGTTCTGCTGAACCTGGTTTTTGCCCTTCATAAAGTGAAGGGTCTGCAAGCCTTTGCTCAAGAGTGGCTTTTTCAACTTCCAGTTTTTCGACAGCCGCTTCAGCCTTTTCAACCGCTCGCTTGTAGGGGGCCAATCGTTTGCGTTCCTCGGCCGCGGATTGGCGTGCGGCTTTCCTGGTGTCGACCACTTTCGGACCGCGTTTTTCGGCCCGTTCGCCTGCGCGCAGTGCCAGCAAATGTCGGCGATAGTCGTCCAGGTCGCCGTCAAATCGTCGGACATCGGCGTTCTCCACCAACCATAATCGGTCGGCACAGGCATTCACCAGATGGCGGTCATGGCTAATCAATAGAACAGCGCCGTCATATTCGTTGACGGCGTGAATCAAAGCCTCACGGCTATCGACGTCCAGGTGATTTGTCGGTTCATCCATGATGAGTAGTTGCGGTTTCTTGAAAGTAGCAATTGCAAACATTAAGCGTGCTTTTTCACCGCCCGAGAGGCTTTCCACCGGCCGGTCTGCCTTGTCGATGCCAAAGCCGAATGAGCCCAAACGGGCCCTGACTTTGGCTTCTATTGCGTCTGGCATCAGCTTCGCGAGGTGATCAAAAGGTGAAGCCTTCGGTATGAGTTCATCAAGCTGGTGTTGTGCAAAATAGCCGATTTCGAGCTTTCTCGACTTCCGCAGTTTGCCTGTCATTGGTTTTAATTTGTCTGACAGTAGTTTCGCGAATGTGGACTTGCCGTTGCCATTGGCTCCAAGAAGCGCAATCCGGTCATCCATGTCGATTCGAAGGTCCAGTTTCTTCAAAACTGGCAATTCGATTTCATAGCCGACGCTTGCTTCCTCTAAAACAATCAACGGAGAGGAAAGTGGCTCCGGCTTGGGGAAATTAAACGGCACGGTGTGAGCTTCCACCATGGTAGCGATGGGTCGCATGCGCTCCAGCGCTTTGATCCGACTTTGTGCTTGTTTCGCTTTACTCGCTTTGTAGCGAAAACGTTCCACAAATGCTTCGATGTGGCGTTTTTCGGCTTCCTATTTGGCCTTCAGGGCCATTTGGCGTTCCATATGTTCGCGCCGCATATCTTCGAAACGGTCATAACCGCCGGTGTAGCTGTTGAGCTTACCGTTCTCCAAATGAACAATATGGCTTACTGCTTTGTTCAACAGGTCACGATCGTGGCTAACAATGAGAACGGTGTATGGGTAGTTCCGAAGAAAGCTCTCCAGCCACATAACACCCTCAAGATCCAGATAGTTTGTTGGCTCATCAAGCAGAAGCAAATCTGGTTCATTGAAAAGAACGCACGCTAGTGCGACCCGCATGCGCCAGCCGCCAGAGTAGCTTGCGCAAGGACGCGCTTGTGCATCAGCATCAAAACCTAGTCCTGAAAGAATAGAAGCAGCTCGTGCTTCAGCAGAATGCGCGCCAATGTCAGCCAGCCTGGTGTGGATTTCGGCAATACGGTTGGGCTCCGTTGCTGTTTCCGCCTCAGCGGACAGTCTGGTCAACTCGTCATGTGACTGCAGAACCGTCGAAAGCAAACTTTGTGGCCCTCCGGGCGCCTCTTGCCCCACGTGTCCCACCTTGGCGGATTGCTGGACGCTGATTTCACCGCTTTCGGGGCCGATTTCTTTCAATATCATCCGCAATAACGTTGATTTGCCAGCACCATTGCGCCCCACCAGGCCGACCTTGTGTCCTGCTGGTATTGCTACGGTGGCCTCTTCAAACAACAGTCGGTCGCCGATGCGGTAAGTTATGTCGTTGATGTGCAACATGTCGAGCCAACTAGCACAGCTAGTAGGGTGCTGCAAAGCAAAGCTTGGCAAGGACGCTGATTGTGGCTATAAGGCGCGCGAATCAATCACTAACGCAGCATACTGCATTTTCAAAAAGGGATGTCCCCATGGCTCTCGAGCGTACATTTTCTATCATCAAGCCGGACGCAACAAACCGCAACCTGACGGGTGCGATCAACGCAATCTTCGAAAAAGCTGGTTTGCGTGTTGTGGCCCAAAAGCGTATTCGCATGACTGAAGATCAGGCGAAAACTTTTTATGCCGTTCACAGCGAGCGCCCATTTTTTGGGGAGCTCGTAGAATTTATGACATCTGCGCCAGTTGTTGTTCAGGTTCTGGAAGGCGATAACGCTGTTGCTCACCACCGTGAAGTTATGGGTGCTACAAACCCGGCAGAAGCAGCAGAGGGCACTGTACGTAAAGAGTTTGCGCTCTCAATCGGTGAAAATTCTGTCCATGGTTCAGACAGCTTGGAAAATGCGGCGATTGAGATCGCTCAGTTCTTCGCTGGCAATGAGATTGTTGGCTAAAAAAGAGTCAATACTGACAAAACAGGAAAGCGCGCCCAAGTGGCGCGTTTTTTTGTTTAAAGAATACGGTCTTTGGGCAATATGACCTGCACCTCGGTCCCGCTATCCTTTTGAGACGTTATCTCCAGCTTTCCACTATGCATTTCGGTAAATCGCTTAACAAGTGGAAGACCCAGGCCGGTTCCGGTGACCTTGCGTGTGAGCGTATCTTCAAACTGGGTAAATGGCTCCAAAGCCTGTTTTGCTTCCTTGGGTGTCATGCCAACGCCGGTATCTTTAACCGAAATCACTATCCCGCGCATTTTTTCAATCTTGATGGCGAGGGAAGCGACCCCGTTTTCCCGATTAAATTTGATGGCATTGGACATCAAATAAAGCAGAACCTGCTTCATTAGTCTGCGGTCTCCCCGCATTTGAACAGAGCCTTCAATGGATTTCTGGACAGTAACTGTTGCTTTTTCTGCTTCCACGGCCAGCAGGTAAAGGCATTCCTCAGCCAATTCGCTCAGATTGAATTCCTGCTCATCAATTGTATATGTCCCTGCATCAAGCTGTGCGAGCGAGAGGATGTCGTCAATCGTTTGCAGAAGATGATTACTACTTTTTAAGATCACACCACTATATTCGATATAATCAGATATCGACATCTTGCGGTGTCTTGGGTCGGACATGATCTCAGAAAAACCGATAACTGCGGTGAGAGGTGTTCTAAGCTCCAAGCTCATTGTGGAAAGAAATTTGTTTTTTGCCACATTCGCTTTGTTGGCCGATTCCAAGGCCGCTTTCAACTCAGCCTCCACCACTTGTCTTTGTTCGATCTCTTTCTTGAGGATGAAAGCCATTCGGAGCCAAGCGGCGAATCCTATGCAAAACATCAACCCGGCAGGCGCGTATCCATAGACAGGAATGATAAAGTCCCAGCCTTCTTCATCCGTGAACTGCAGCATAAGGTATTCATAGGGTGTTTCTTCAAACCAGTTGAAGAAACTTGCGAGCAAGAACAGGGACACGCCAGTAATGATCCAGCCAAAACCCTGCACCTCAACGTCGGTTTGACGGTACAAGCGGATAAAGACGCCCAACACGAATGTTGCCGCCACCAACAACGCCAAGTCCGGATGAATGTAATCCATTATCGCTATAACGTGCCCCTTTACCTCGGTTAACTGTAGGGCCGATATAGAGAATTTATCAAGCGCAATAAGTGTGAATTATTTTCTATTTAGTGGATTGGGATTGGGCTGATTAGGCCCTGAGTACCAAGTTCTGCGTCTTTAAAGATACATTTTTGGCCAGAAACCCGCACTTTCCCTTCCGCGATCAGCCTTACAGCTTCCGGATAGAGGACATGCTCATAGTCTAGAACTTTTTTGGCCAAAGTTTCTTCGGTCTCGTTGCCGTCGATAGGCACAGCGGCCTGCATTATTATTGGGCCATCGTCCATTTCGGGGCGGACAAAATGTACAGTACAGCCGCCAAATCGCACCCCATCTTCAATGGCACGTGCATGTGTATGCAGTCCTTTATAGGACGGTAGAAGGGAAGGGTGGATGTTAATCATCCGG
Source organism: Kordiimonas sp. (assembly GCA_963921265.3). GTDB lineage: Bacteria > Pseudomonadota > Alphaproteobacteria > Sphingomonadales > Kordiimonadaceae > Kordiimonas. Next base: position 427,948 of record OZ001196.2, on the reverse strand, counting down.
TCTTTCCATTTGCCAACAAACGAGGCAGTTAGTAAGCGCATGAAGCCAGCCAGGCAAACCAGTTCTACTTCATGTTCTCGCAGGCGATCATGGAGTATGTCTTCAAAATCTTCCCTTGTTTCATAGTCTTTGTGGTCAATGCATTCCGCGTTAATTCCAGCGTTTTTTGCGCGTTCAAGACCATAAGCATCCGGCCGGTTGGAGACGACAACTACAATTTCTGCGGGATAATCTGATTGTTGGCACGCGTCTATTAACGCTTGTAAATTAGTGCCTCCTCCGGAGATCATCACTGCTAGTTTTAGTTGTCTCATGGCCTACTCAGCACCAGTTTCTGAAGTCCAGTTGGCATCTGCCCCCCACGAGCCAGCTTTACCTGTAACTTTGCAAATGGGTTCGCCGTTACCGGCAGCAATTTCTCCGATTGAATAGACCGTTTCACCATGTTTGGTTAGTAGACTAATGGCCTCGGTCTCGTGCTCCCGGTCTACAACGGCAATCATCCCTATGCCGCAGTTGAAGGTGCGAGCCATTTCACGGGTTGCGATATTTCCCTCTCCCTGTAGCCATTCAAAAACTGGCGGGAGGGCCCAGGTCGAGGTGTCGACGTGTGCCACAGTGTTTGGTGGCATAACGCGCGGAATATTTTCGAGAAAACCACCGCCGGTAATGTGGGCGAGGCCTTTTACGAAGCCGGCTTTAACGGCGGCTAGACAGCTGCGAACATAAATTTTGGTTGGTGCCAGCAATGCTTCGCCTAGACTTAGATCAGAAAAAGATGATTGGTCGGCGTATGAATGACCCTCTCCAGTAACCAGGCGGCGAATAAGGGAGTAGCCGTTTGAGTGAGGACCGCTGGAGGCCAGTCCTAATATGACATCACCCGCCTTGATGGTAGATCCGTTCAATAATTCGCCGCGTTCAGCAGCGCCTACGGCAAATCCTGCAAGGTCATAATCCTCGCCTTCATACATTCCCGGCATTTCGGCAGTTTCTCCACCAATCAGGGCACAGCCAGCTTGGCGACACCCTTCAGCTATTCCGGAAACAACGTCTGTCATCTGCGCAACATTTAGTTTGCCTGTGGCTAGGTAATCTAGGAACAGAAGCGGTTCTGCGCCCTGGACCACCAAATCGTTCACGCACATAGCCACAAGGTCTATGCCAACCGTGTCGTGTTTTTGTGCTTCTATCGCAACTTTCAGCTTTGTGCCGACACCGTCATTCGCGGCAACAAGTATCGGATCCTTGTATCCTGCAGCGTTCAAGTCAAATAAACCACCAAAACCACCTAGGTCCGCGTCTGCCCCTGGCCTGCGAGTGCTTGCCGCCAAAGGTTTTATGTTGTCGACAAGAGCTTCACCGGCATCGATATCAACACCCGATTGTTTGTAAGTATATGAATTCTCGGAATTAGCCATTTTACTTGCCCGGAATGTCCCCATGATCTTGGCAATTTACACTGCAATTATTGGTGTTTCGCCTCGCAATTGCCATCATGGGCGTTATAGTGGCGCGCAATCGGTTATGAAAGTCCTTATCCGCTTGTGTGCTCAATTTATGTGTTTATTCAGCCAATTGTATCGAATTTTGACGGCCTTATTGTTGCTCGTTGGTGTCTCGCTATCAGCTAAAGCCCAGGAGCTGGCGGATACACCATTAGATCAGCTGTTTACTATTCGCGCCATTACTGTTGATGAAACCGACAGGAGTGCTGACAGAGCAAGGCGTCGCGCTCTGCTGGGCGCAGAGAGCCAAGCCTATATCAAGTTGTTGCAAAAAATCACTCAACAGGCGGACAGAAGCTTGCTGCCAGAACTGACTGTGGCTGAGCGGCAGTCTCTCATTAGCGGTATAGAGTTTGTGGATGAACAGTCGTCCAGCCGCAGGTATATAGCAACATTGAACGTAAGATTTGAACCCGATCGGGTAAGTCAGTTTCTTGCTGAATATGGTGTTCCGCATGTCCTGGGAACGGGGCGTCCTGTTCTTGTGATCCATGCACATCAAAAAGGACTGCGTCAGTATTTGTGGGACCTGGATTTTACACTTAGTGAGGCGAGAAGCTCAGTTGATTGGTTGAACCGAATCCGTGGTTATCGCTTTGCAAAAGGTGCCATCAAAGAACGCCTCATAATGACATCTGCTGAAGTTTTTGATTTCAATTTGGCACAGGCTGAAAAGATCACTCAGTTAAACGGCCTGAGAGCGACCACATTGATTGGTTCAAAAATGGAGCAAGACTCCAACGGCTTAAAAGTTCTTAACTATCAGTATTTTGCTACAGATAGTGGGGTTCAGGGCGAAGGAACAATTCAAGTTGTCAATGAAGACGAGACAGCCGCTTTAGTGGCAATGTACAACGAAATCCTCGAAATAATTGATGGCGCTTGGCGCGAGCGCTTGTTAGTTGATACCGCCAGTTCCGGAGAGGTTAGAGTTTTGGTACCGAGTCGCTCCTTGGAAGAGTTTTCTGAAGTTCAAAAGCGGCTTGCAGCGGTGACACTGGTGCAGACAGTTGAGACAGTATCTGTTGCTTTGCCCTTGAGCAGTCTTCAGATCAGCTTTACGGGCAGAGCAGATCAGTTGACTATGGCGCTGAGATTTGAGGGTTTAGACTTAAAACCATACGGCGAAAACATGATTCTTGAGTTGCGTCCCTAGTGCTGAATACTTAAATCAGAAGATATTCATTTCGATAAGGGGGAAGCTATGAATCGGTGGGTATTGTTTGGCAGTATCGCCATCACAGCCTTATTTGTTTATCTAACCCGAGGGGTCTTGTTGCCTTTTCTAGCGGGCTTGGCCATCGCCTATTTTCTGGATCCTGTTGCAGACATTCTGGAAGAGCGGAAGGTTCCTCGCGGCATTGCCGCCGCACTGGTTATCACATTGTTTTTTCTTCTTATTGTTGGTGTTGTGCTTGCCTTCTGGCCAATTCTGCAAAGCCAATTGGCGGGAGTAGCAACCACGCTTCCACAAACGCTTGCAAACTTCCGTCCCTGGTTAAACGAATTGCTGGTAAATCTTACAGAAAACTATGGGGTCAATTTGGGCTCTGATGTAGACAGTCTGCTTGCAACATTTTCTGATGGATTGATGACCCAGGCCAAAGCCGCGTTTAGCGGGGCAGTGCGGGGTGGATTGGCATTCTTCTCTTTGTTGTCGCTGCTGTTGATATCGCCTGTTGTGGCTTTCTATTTGCTTCGCGACTGGGACCTGATGGTGGCCAAGGTGGATAGCTGGCTTCCTACCGAAGGTGGCCCTGTCATGCGCGAACAGCTGAAGAAAATTGACGAAGTGCTTGCAGGATTTGTGCGCGGCCAACTGCTTGTAAGCACTGCGATGGGCGTGATGTATGGCATCGGATGGTCATTGGCCGGTTTGGATTTTGGGCTGGTACTAGGGCTTTTGGCCGGCGTAATGTCTTTTGTTCCATTTGTCGGTGCTTTATTCGCGGCAATTGTCGCGGTTGCGATGGCCTTTGGACAGTTTGGTTTCGACCCAGTGCAAATTGCTGCTGTTGCGGCAGTATTCTTTGTGGTGCAGACAGTTGAAAGTGCGTTTTTAACGCCCAGACTTGTCGGAGAACGTGTGGGACTCCACCCAGTTTGGGTCTTGTTTGCGGTGTTCGCTGGCGGTGAAGTTATGGGTTTTGTCGGTGTGCTAATTGCTGTGCCAGCCGCTGCGGCTATAGCTGTGTTGGTCCGCTACTGGATAGACCGCTATCTGGAACACTATCAAGTGAGGGCTGACGGCAGTTTAGAAGCCCCCGAGACTGATGACACTGATTTGGCTCCTGAATTGGAAGGCAAGTGACGTTGGCTAAGTCTCAACAAATTCCACTGGATTTGGTTCAACCTGTAAGCTTTGAATTAAGCGACTTCGTTGTAGCACCGTGCAACTCAGATGCGTTCACTTTTGTTGAAAAATGGCTGGATAGCCCTTTTCATTTTGGCGCAATTGTTGGCCCAAACGGATCCGGCAAATCTCACTTGCTGGGAGGATGGTCAAAAGAGCATGGAGCAGTATCACTTTGTCCGGCTGCACAGTTTTCTGACATTACGCCTAACGGCATTTTTATAATTGATGACATCGACCAAATGGAATCCAGTGGGGTGTATGCCTATTCTGACGAGGTGTTGTTCCACATTTTCAATTGGGCAAAGGAACAACAGGCCAAAATTTTGGTTAGTGCACGAACACCGCCCAATAGTTGGGGGCGCTCACTTCCGGATCTGGTTTCTAGGTTGGGCACTGTTCCGGTTGCTTTGATTGAGCAACCGGATGACCAAATTTTGTCGGTGATGTTAGTTAAGTCATTCTCTGACAGGCAGTTACAGGTAGACCTTGAGGTAATAAATTATATACTGGATAGAATGCCAAGAACATATGCTTTCGCCAAACAATTAGCCGACGATCTGGATAAAATGGCGCTGGCGGAAAAACGGCGAATTACCAAGGATTTGGCCAGGCGCTGCCTGCAAGAGCTTCTCGACCAAAAATCAAACTAGTTGATCAAATACATGAAATTTTGTTGCGCAGGCCTTTCGCGTTGCGTTGCGCTCGCAGTCTAAATGTAACAAAGCCCTTGTACGGCATGTTAGAATTACGGCACAACTGTACGAGGTAGGAGTTAAAAATGGCTGATGGCGGCAAGAATAATCAGATTGACCCGACGCAGAAACATGATGTCGGCCGCAGCGCCATTGTGAGTGCTATTAATAAGCTGAAGCGGACAGACAAATACCTTAACCGCGAACTAAGTTGGCTACAGTTCAACATGAGAGTGTTGGAAGAAGCCGAAAACAAACGCCACCCATTGTTGGAACGTGTTCGTTTCTTGTCAATTTCTGGCAACAACCTTGATGAGTTTTACATGGTTCGCGTAGCTGGTTTGCGCGGACAGATCGACGCCGGCGTTGAGATACTGTCGGATGACGGTCATTCGCCACTTCAACAGCTTCAAAAAGTAAATGACGTTGCCGAAAACCTGATGGCGCGGCAGCAACAAATTTGGGCTGCCTTGAATGAAGAAATGCGCGAGCAAGGCATTTCTATTTTGGACTCATACGAGCTTTCTAAAAGCGAGAAAACGTGGGTGCGGGATCATTTCCTGAACAATGTTTTGCCGGTACTTACGCCGATTGCGGTTGATCCTGCTCATCCTTTTCCGTTCATACCGAACTTGGGTTTCACAATGGCGCTCTCGCTCAAGCGGTCCAGCGACGGGGAAGCGATGGTTGCATTGCTGCCAGTCCCAGCTCATTTGAAGAGGTTTGTGCGCCTTCCCAACGAGGAAACCATCCGTTTCATTTCCTTGGAACGAATTATTACATTGTTCCTTGATGAGCTTTTCCCTGGTTACAAAATTAAAGGTAGCGGTGTATTTCGAATTATCCGCGACAGTGATATCGAAATCGAAGAAGAAGCAGAGGATCTTGTACGAGTCTTCGAAAGTGCCTTGAAGCGCCGAAAGCGCGGCCGCGTTATCCGTTTGAAGGTTGAAGCAGCCATGCCGAAGTCACTTCGAAAAATCTTGGTGGCCAGGCTGGGGGCTGATGATGACGCCGTTGTCGTTGTGCAGGGAATATTGGGGGTCAACGAAACCAATCAGTTGATCACGGACGACAGACCTGACCTGATGTTCAAACCTTATCACCCCAGATATCCGGAGCGCGTGAGAGACTTTAGTGGCGATATATTTAAAGCGATCGCAGCGAAAGACTTTGTTGTTCATCATCCTTACGAATCTTTTGAAGTTGTTCACCTGTTCTTGCGCCAAGCCGCCAGAGACCCGAATGTAGTAGCAATCAAGCAAACGCTGTATCGGGCAGGGTCTCAGTCCATGATTATCGGAGCTCTGATTGAAGCCGCCGAAGCCGGTAAGTCGGTTACCGCTGTGGTGGAGCTGAAAGCCAGATTTGATGAAGAGCAAAATATCAAATGGGCACGTGACCTGGAGCGGGCAGGGGTTCATGTCGTGTTCGGCTCCATTGAGCTTAAAACACACAGTAAAGTATCGATGGTGGTGAGGCGTGAAAAAGGCAAATTGACAAGCTACATGCACTTTGGCACCGGCAACTATCACCCGATTACGGCCCGCATTTATACCGATTTGTCTTTCTTTACCGCGGACCAGGCGCTGGCACGCGACGCCAACAAAATGTTCAACTATTTAACCGGGTATGTGGAACCGGTTGCGCTTGAGAAACTGAAACTCTCTCCTTTCAATATCAGAGATCATCTCATGGATTTGATCGAAAAGGAGATTGAATTCGCCCGCGAGGGGAAACCCGCAGCGGTCTGGGTCAAATTGAACTCGCTGCTCGATAGCAAAATAATCGATAAACTCTATGAGGCCTCGCAAAACGGTGTTGAAATCGACCTGATCGTGCGCGGCATTTGCACAATAAAACCGGGCATTGAAGGATTAAGCGAAAACATCAGGGTGCGGTCAATTGTTGGGAGATTTCTAGAGCACGCCCGTATTTGCTGTTTTGGGAATGGACATGGTTTGCCGTCGCGACAGGCTAAAGTATTTATTTCGTCGGCTGACTGGATGCCTCGAAATTTTGACAGGCGTGTAGAAACGTTAGTTCCAATCGAGAACCCAACTGTCCACGACCAAACCATGGGGCAGGTGATGGCCGCCAATTTGAAGGATACAGAGCAATCTTGGACCATGAGTGCTGACGGTTCTTTCACTAAGATCGAGCCATCAGACGGTGAAGATCCTTTCATTGCGCACCATTATTTCATGAATAATTCCTCGTTGTCCGGCCGCGGGACAGCCATTGGTGAAAGTGCACCTATTATGCCGCTTATGGATTATGGACAGGCAGACGACTAAATGCCTTTTGAACGCCAGAAAGATGCACAAGGCTATCTTGCCGTCATAGACATTGGCTCAAACTCTGTTCGCCTTGTGGTTTTCTCAGGGCAGACCCGGGTGCCAACACCAATATTCAACGAAAAACTTATGTGTGGCCTCGGGGCTGACGTTGGAAAAACTGGGAAAATGGGCGATGACGCTATCGCAATGGCCCTGTCTACACTCCGCCGATTCAAGGCGTTATGTGAACAAATGGAAGTGCAAGACGTTAGGATTGTTGCGACTGCAGCGGTACGGGACGCTAAAAACGGCCAGGAATTTGTCAGCCTGGTACGTGAACAAACGGGTTTCACGATCCAAGTGATTGACGGTGGAGAAGAAGGACGTTTGTCAGCGCTCGGCGTACTATCTGGCCAGCCCGATGCACGAGGTTTGGTTGGTGACTTGGGTGGGGGATCCCTTGAGCTGGCGCAAGTTAAAAACGGCGAGGTTGTGAAAACTCAGAGCTTGCCGTTGGGGCCACTGCGTTTGCTCAGCAAATTTGGCGATAGCCCCCGGAAAATAAGAGCTTTCCTGAGAGAGGAGTTTGCATCAATCAATTGGATTAAGTCCACGACTGGTGAAAATCTCTATATGGTTGGCGGGTCCTGGCGCAACATCGCGAAGTTGATGATGCGTGAGAAATCAAACCCCTTGCCGATATTGCACGGATATGGTTGCCGGCGCGGTGAGCTGGTAGATTATTGTAAACGCCTCAGTCATCTGGATCCCAGCAACATCCCGTTTGGTGGAAGCTTGCCTTTTCGTCGGCTGCAAGTTTTACCGGTTGCAGCAATTATTCTACAGGAACTGATGAATGCCATTCAGGCCAAGAATGGTGTTCTTTCAAGTTATGGGCTTCGTGAGGGGCTAATATTTGACACCCTCTCTCAAGAAGCGCGCCGCGAAGACCCATTTATTCATGTCTGCAAAGTTCTGGCGGAAGAACGCTGTCGCTTTGCGGAACATGCATCCGTTATTTTTGATTGGAGCAGCCCTCTCTTCAGGCCGTCCACACAACAGTCACCAAAGCGACAAAGACTCCATATGGCAATTTGCCTTCTGGGCGATATTGCGTGGCGAGGGCATCCAGACTTCAGAGCCGAAAAAGCAGTTGAGTCGATTTTGCATGGTAATTTCGTTGGCATAACCCACGCCGAGCGCGCTTATATTGCTGTTGCGCTTAATCAGGCTTATGGGGCGCCTATTGATGCGCCTCACATCTCCCCGATGCTTACTCTCTTGAAAATCAACGATATTTTGGAAGCTAGAATGATGGGAGCAGCTCTCAGATTAGCGCAGCGCTTGTCTGGCGGTACTGTAAGCGGATTAATGGTGTCGCAACTTAGGGTGACCAAAACGAAATTGTGGTTGGGCGTTCCGTCCAGTTACCAGGATATCGCCAATGAGGTGGTTGCAAAGCGATTGTCTCACTTGGCGCAACTCATGGGTCGTAAATCTGCGATTGAGTTTCCGCCTGAACTGGATGAGACGTCAGTCGGATAAAACTATTCTTCTTCCAACTCGACAATTTCAATGTTGCCCCGGTTGGCAGTTAAGGCCAGGTCACCCTTCATGAGTTTTCGCGCGTCCTTGCCAAAAATGTCATCCCGCCATCCGTGCATAGCTCTCAGATCGGTTTTATGAGGTTCAGCGGCCCAGGCTTCGAGTTCTTGGGCACTTGCAACCATGCGCGTTGCGACGCGCGCTTGTTCGCACTTGATTTTGAGTAGAACCTTCAACAAATCAGCCATTGGCGGTGTAGCGGGACGAGGCTTAGCTTTTGCAATCTTGGGAAGCTCACTTTCCGGCATATTCAGGCCGATTTCCAATGCTTCCATCAAAGTTTTACCTGCCCGTGATCGGCTGAATCCGTTTGGAACGCCTCGAATGCGGTCAAGCTGCTTGGCATCTTTGGGAGGATGAGCAGCAATTTCAAACAATGTTTCGTCTTTGGCCACCCGGTTACGAGGTATATCACGTTGTTGGGCTTCCACTTCCCGCCACTCAGCTAAAGCTTTTAAAATGCCAAGGAAGCGCGGCTTGTTGGTTCTGACTTTTAGACGTTGCCAGGCGTCTACTGGCTGGATGGTATAGAGAGACTTGTCTTTCAGTGGTGCCAGCTCTTCTTCTACCCAACTTTCGCGCCCCGTGTTTTCCAGTTCGCGTTTCAGTTTCCGGTAGATCGTTCGCAGGTGTGTTACATCACCAAGCGCGTATGATAACTGGGCATCTGTGAGGGGGCGCTTGGACCAGTCCGTGTAGCTCGCAGATTTGTCCAGCTGGCCGCCCGCCAGTTTGTTAACCAGCGTTTCATAGCCCACCGAATCGCCAAAGCCACAAACCATAGCCGCCACCTGGGTGTCAAAAATCGGCTCAGGTACTTCTCCATTCATATTGACGAAAATTTCTAAGTCCTGTCGGCATGCATGCAGGACCTTAATGACATCCTTGTTTGCCATTAAGTCGAAAAAGGGTGTCAGGTCGATACCGTCTGCCAATGGATCAATGGCCACTGCCTCATTGTCATCAGCAATCTGAATCAGACACAGCTTGGAATAATAGGTGTTATCCCGAAGGAATTCGGTGTCGACGGTAACAAATTCTGCTGATTTTAGGCGGTCGCACAGTGCGAAGAGTTCGTTGGTGGTAGTTATCGGCTGCATGCTACGTTCCATTATTGTTTGGGGCCTCTAATACACAGTTCAGTGGTCAAGGTCACGCTTTCTGTTAGATAACATGCTTGCGGTCTTGACAAGCGACATGTTTCATGCGCTTTTCCGGCCAAAATTGTGAGACAGTCTCACCAAACAAATATACGTAGGACATCATGCACGAGTATCGTTCACACACCTGTTCTGGTCTGCGCGCAGCAGACGTTGGCGAAACAGTCCGCCTTTCCGGTTGGGTTCACAGAAAGCGGGACCATGGCGGTTTGCTGTTCATTGACCTTCGCGATAATTATGGCATGACCCAGCTGGTGTTTGACGTGGACAGTGCTTGTTTTGCGGCAGCAGAGGATGTACGTGCGGAAAGTGTGATCCGCATTGATGGCCGTGTGAAGGCCCGCAGCGAAGAGACTGTTAATGCTGATCTCGAAACCGGCGAAATTGAAGTATATGTAGACGAAATGGAAGTCCTGTCTGCGGCAGGTGAGCTTCCAATGCCTGTATTTGGTGATACGGAGTACCCAGAAGACATCCGTTTGACTTACCGTTTTCTGGATTTGCGCCGTGAGCGAATCCACAACAACATCCTTCTACGCTCAAACGTGATTTCCGAGTTGCGCTCTCAAATGACAGCGCAGGGTTTCAATGAATTTCAGACGCCCATTTTGACGGCTTCAAGCCCGGAAGGTGCGCGCGACTTTTTGGTGCCTGCTCGTCAGCACCCAGGCAAGTTCTATGCGCTGCCCCAAGCGCCACAGCAGTTCAAACAGTTGATTATGGTGTCTGGTTTCGATCGTTATTTCCAGATTGCCCCTTGTTTCCGCGATGAAGACGCGCGTGCGGATCGCAGTCCTGGTGAATTTTATCAGCTTGACGTGGAGATGAGCTTTGTCACGCAAGACGATGTCTTCAATGCGATTGAGCCAGTTCTGGTGAACGTTTTCAAAAAATTCTCAGACAAGAAGATTACTGAAGCGCCGTTCCCACGCATTCCTTTTAAAGAATCGATGCTGAAGTATGGCAATGATAAGCCCGATCTTAGAAACCCGATTGAAATCAAGGATGTGACTGAACATTTCCGTGGTTCGGGTTTTGGTATTTTCGCCAGCATGATTGAAAACGGCGCAGTTGTACGCGCTATTCCAGCACCGCAGGCAGGTCTCAAGTCTCGCCGGTTCTTCGATGGCACCAATGATTGGGCCAAGAAAGAAGGATTTGCCGGCCTTGGTTATATCAACATTAAGGAAGGCGTGCCAGGCGGACCAATTGCCAAGAACCTGGGTGAAGAAGCAACTAGGGCACTTCTTGATGATTTGGGCCTCGGCGCAAACGACGGCGTTTTCTTTGCGTGCGACAAAGAAGCCGGTGCGGCCAAGCTTGCAGGTGTTGCTCGGACCAAGGTGGGTGAAGACCTTGAGTTGATCTCGGAGGACGAATTCAAATTCTGTTGGATCGTTGACTATCCGATGTTTGAGTATGACGAAGACGAGAAGAGAATCGACTTCTCTCACAACCCGTTCTCAATGCCGCAAGGTGGAATGGAAGCGCTCGAGGGCAAAGATCCGCTCGATGTACTCGCCTATCAGTATGACATCGTTTGCAACGGTATCGAGCTCTCGTCAGGTGCTATTCGGAACCACCGTCCGGACATCATGATTAAAGCATTCGGCATTGCCGGCTATGATGAAGCAACGGTCGAAGCAGAGTTCGGTGGTATGCTGAACGCCTTTAAGTATGGTGCACCGCCTCACGGTGGTTTGGCACCGGGCGTGGACCGTATGGTGATGTTGCTCGCGGACGAGCCAAACATTCGCGAAGTCATCCTGTTCCCAATGAACCAACGGGCGGAAGATCTGATGATGGGTGCGCCAAGCGAAGTACAGCCAAAACAACTTCGCGAACTTCATATTCGCACCGTGGAGCCTCCGAAGAAAGAGGGCGAGTAAGAGTTAAGAATGGAGCCGCGCGGCTCCATTTTGCTATTTGCAACCAATAAAAGAGGAAACCGCGCATGAGCGACAATATTCTCATCATCGATTTCGGGTCTCAGGTAACACAGCTTATTGCGCGAAGGGTGCGTGAAGCGGGTGTGTATTGCGAAATCGTACCATTCAATAAAGCGGATGAGATATTGGACGACTTTGGTGCGGCAGGCATTATCCTCTCCGGTGGCCCAGCTAGTGTGACCCATTCAGACACGCCGCGAGCTCCAGACCGTGTGTATGAGATGGGTTTGCCAATTTTGGGCATTTGCTATGGGCAGCAAGCGATGGTGCAGCAAATGGGCGGCAGCGTCACAACTTCTGACCACCAGGAATTCGGTCGCGCCTTTGTGGACGTTCAAGAAGACAGCGCTCTTTTTGAGGGTGTATGGGCAAAAGGGGACCGCGAACAGGTCTGGATGAGTCACGGCGACCACGTAGATGCATTGCCGGAAGGGTTTTCGATTGTAGCGACCAGTGAGGGCGCACCATTTGCAGCCATAACCGATGAGTCCCGAAAGCTTTATGGCGTTCAGTTCCACCCGGAAGTTGTTCATACGCCGCACGGAGCTCAGTTGCTTGAGAATTTTGTTCTGAAAATTTGTGGATGTTCTGGTGAATGGACCATGGCTAGCTTTCGCGAAACCAAAATTCGAGAGATTCGCGAACAGGTGGGCGACAAGCGCGTAATTTGTGGCCTGTCTGGCGGCGTGGACAGCTCGGTGGTTGCGGTATTGATCCACGAGGCGATTGGCGATCAGCTTACCTGTGTCTATGTCGACCATGGTCTGATGCGACAGGGTGAAAGTGATCAGGTCGTCAGTCTATTCCGCGAGCACTACAACATTAATTTGGTCCACAGAGACGCGTCAGACCTGTTTTTGGGCGAATTAGCGGGCGTTACAGACCCTGAAGCAAAACGCAAAACCATCGGCAAGCTGTTCATCGATGTGTTTGAAGAAGAAGCCAACAAGGTTGGCGGCGCAGACTTTCTGGCGCAGGGTACCTTGTATCCGGATGTAATTGAGAGCGTTTCATTCATCGGCGGCCCTTCCGTAACGATCAAGTCGCACCACAATGTGGGCGGTTTGCCTGCACGCATGAACATGGACCTTGTTGAGCCCCTTCGGGAACTGTTCAAAGACGAAGTTCGTGCTTTAGGTCGTGAACTTGGCTTGCATGAGGACTTTGTGGGACGTCATCCATTCCCGGGCCCTGGTCTTGCCATTCGCATCCCAGGTGAAATCACGCGGGAAAAAGCAGATATCCTTAGGAAAGCTGACGCGATTTATCTGGAGGAGATCCGCAATGCCGGGCTCTATGACAGTATCTGGCAGGCTTTTGCAGTTCTTTTGCCCGTAAAAACAGTGGGTGTGATGGGTGACGCCCGCACCTATGATCATGTGTGTGCGATCAGGGCCGTTAACTCTACTGATGGCATGACAGCAGACTACTATCCATTCCCACATGACTTCCTTGGGCGCGTTGCTACTCGCATCATCAACGAAGTGCGCGGTATTAACCGGGTGGTTTATGATGTGACGTCTAAACCACCCGGAACCATTGAATGGGAATAGACTTTTTCTATTCTGCCTTGCCTTGACGTCTAAGCCACAACATCTGCCACGTCAGGCCAACCACGTAAGTGATTAGGAACGCTAGGTAAAAGCCCCTAAGAAGTGGGTCTTCCTGTTCTGTTACGATTGGGTCACCCACTGGCAAACGGCGCAGGCCATCAGTAATCGCCGGGATCATATGAAACAGGAAAGTAGCGCTGTAGGCCGTCGCTTGCAGATAGGGTGAAAGTCCTTTGAACAGATTGGTTGCCTCAGTCAGGCGCCCGCCTGCCAGTGCAATAATGGTCAATACCGCCAACCCGTGTGCAGCATTAAAGGCACCTGTTGCCCGGTAAATGCCAAGCGCCGACGCCGCGGCAATAAAGGTGAGAATAAGGTAAATTTTGCTGCTCTTATCCTCCCATCTCAATACCTTGAATGTAAAAAGTGAATATATCCCAATCAAAATGGCGGCAATTCCAACAATTGTATGAAACCACCCAAACGGTGTCATCTCTGGCATAGATTGTCTCCCTAAGTACCCCTTGTTTGAGTTGAAGCTAGCGCAAAAGTTTCGGGTTACAAAGTTTTCGAATAACCGCTTCACAGCAATGCGAGTTGTAATTTCTGGAAATATGGACAATAAACCGGCGTAACTTGGCCTCTATGTCATCGAGGAGAGAGAGTATGTCCACTACCGATAAATCTGTGATTGATGCCCGTCCAAAGCGGCAGGCTACGGCAAAAAACATTGCTGCCATGAAGGGCAGTACGCCGATCGTATGCCTTACGGCCTACATCACGCCAATGGCAGCGCGCCTGGACAAACATTGTGATTTGCTCCTTGTTGGGGACAGCGTCGGTATGGTGCTTTACGGCATGGAGTCGACACTTGGTGTTGATTTGGAAACCATGATACGCCACGGAAGAGCCGTTTGCAGAGGCGCCAAGCAGGCGCTTGTGGTAATTGATATGCCTTTTGGAACATATGAAGAGTCGAAAGAACAGGCGTTTCGCAACGCGGCAAGAGCATTGTCCGAAACGGGTGCAGGGGCTGTAAAACTGGAAGGCGGCCGTGAGATGGCTGAAACGGTTTCTTTTTTATCTAACCGCGGCATTCCTGTGCTCGGACATGTTGGCTTGATGCCTCAAAGTGTTCATGCCCATGGTGGATATGGGGCTCGCGGACGATCAGAAGACGAATGGGAACCTATAATTGATGATGCTCGTGCCATCGCTGACGCAGGGGCGTTTGCTATAGTGCTTGAAGGCGTTGCTGAGCCGCTCGCGAGGGAAGTTACTTCTGCTGTTCCTTGCCCGGTTATAGGTATTGGCGCATCCAACGCATGCGACGGTCAGATTTTGGTTACCGAAGACATGCTTGGTCTGTTTGCAATTAACCCAAAATTCGTTAAGCGTTTTGCGGAGATTGGCAGGGATATCGAAGAGGCAATCGAAGAATATTCACGTGACGTTCGGTCTCGCGCATTTCCTGGCGAAGAACACACCTACAAAATGCGCAAGGTGAGTGGCTAGAACACCATCCGTGCCGTACTGTTACCACATTTTGCACCGAAACATGCCAAAAGCAGTGTTTTAGCTGTTTTTAGGCGATTGCTTCTGCCATTCGCTTTGGCTAATGTACCCGCCAATTTAAGCAGTCAGCGACTGCGCAAGAGTTACTGTTTCTGCCGCCTGACAGCCTTTAGCCAGGGCGGCTTTTTCTGAGGAGTACAGTGTGTCAGACCTACAATCCGATCTGGTCACGCAAGAGGTTGATGAGGAAGTTCGTCGCGAACGAATGCGCCAACTCTGGAGCGCTTACGGCCGTTACCTTATAGGGCTTGCCGTCGGCATCGTAATATTAGTTGGTGGACGGGAAGCCTACACCGCTTATGTAGAAAGTGGTGAAGAAGCAAATTCCACTGCATTCGAAGTGGCAGCTGAGCAAGCAGCGGATGACACTGCGAACGCTGCCCAGATATGGCGCGAAGCTGCAAACAGCTTGGATGGCGGCTACAATGCGCTTGCGCAGCTGCGTCTCGCGGCTTCTGCCGATGCCAACGGTGATACTGCGACTGCGATAGCAGCCTATGATGCTGTTGCAGAAAATGCCGATACCGATGAAAGTTTGAAGGGGTTAGCTCAACTGTTTGCAGGAATGCTGATTGCTCGCGATGGAAATGACCTGGCGAGTGCGCGGGCGCGGTTGTCTGTGGTCGCCATTCAGGGAAACCCCTGGTATTTCTCAGCTCTGGAACAGTTGGCTCTTGTTGACATTAAGCTCGGCGATAAAGAAGCCGCTTTACAGGGGTTCACGCAGCTCGCGGAAAGTCTGCAAACGCCTCAAAGCATTCGCACCAGAGCGGGTCAGCTAAAGGCGGCCTTGGAGGCCGAACTGGGAATTGACCCCCTGGCTTTGAACGAGAACGTTTCTGAAGACGAAGGTGTCGAATGATGAGCGCTTTCCTTAACCGTCAATCCGCATCAAAATTTCTTAGGGTTTTTGCCACAGGCATTCTGGCTGTTTCGGTTTCCGCTTGTGGGTGGTTTGATGGTGACGATGAACCTGAACAGACGTACGATGATGAAGGCCGAGAGCGTATTTCGATTTTGACATCAACCCAGACGCTTGATGCCGACAGTTCGATTGCCGACTTGGCGGTTGTGCTGCCCAGGCCATACACAAATAAAAATTGGTCTTTGCCTGGCGGTAATGCTGCACACAGCATCCAACATCTTCAGATTTCGGATACCTTAAGACCCGCTTGGCAAACACGGATTGGCCGCGGAAACGAAAAGTATGAACGCGTTATTTCCGGGCCGGTAGCGGCTGATGGTCGAGTTTTTGCCGTGGATATTGAAGGTGATGTGTTTGCGGTGTCACTGGATAGCGGACGCATCCTTTGGAGCGTTGAGTTCCGAAACGAGAATGAACGCAGTGATGTCGGGTTCGGGGGCGGTGTGGCCCACGCTGGTGGTGTGGTGTTTGCGACATCTGGCTTTGGCCTATTGGGGGCATTTGATGCGACGTCCGGCCGTGAGCTCTGGCGCTTTGACGCTACTGTTCCGTTCCGCGGTGCACCAACAATTGATGCTGGTCGTGTTTACGCTGTTACTCACGATAACCAGATGATAGCCTTGAATGCCTCAGATGGTAGTCTGATTTGGGATCAAGTTGGCATCGCAGAGAATGCTGGCATGTTGGGTGCTGCTACTCCAGCCTTTGACAATGGCACCCTGGTAGTGGCGCTTTCTTCAGGCGAATTGATTGCCATGCTGGGTGGGAACGGTCGCATACTGTGGCAGGACACACTGTCCAGTTCACGGCGATTGACGCCACTTGCAACGCTAGCTGACATCGACGGTAATCCGGTTATTGATCGTGGCAAAGTGTACGCACTGAGCCATGCGGGTAGTATGGTGGCGATTGATATGCGTAGCGGCGAACGCTCCTGGGAAGCAGATATTGCCGGCGTGAATATGCCATGGATTGCAGGGAATTTTGCCTTTTTGACGACCATTGACGGCCAAGTGATATGCGTATCTTTGGCTGATGGCCGGGTACGGTGGGTGACGCAGTTACAACGTTTTCTGGATCAAGATAAGCGCCGTGGTCTGATCAAATGGAATGGACCTGTACTTGCGGGTGATCGTCTGCTGGTTACCAGCACGCATGGTTATGCCTTGTCAGTTTCACCCTATACCGGTGAAGTCTTGAGCGGAATTGAACTTCCGGACGGCAGCAGCACTCAGCCAATTGTGGTTGATGGCACGTTCCTTGTTCTGACCAATGAAGGAGAACTGGTTGCCTACAGATAGGTGATCAGAAGGAACCAAAAATGACCTTCACACTTGCCATAGTTGGCCGACCTAATGTTGGCAAATCGACACTGTTCAACCGGCTGGTTGGCAAAAAGATTGCCATTGTGGACGATACGCCGGGCGTTACGCGAGACCGGCGTCTAGGTGAAGGCCGTATTGCTGACCTGGAATTCACTCTTATGGACACAGCAGGTTTAGAAGAAGGGGAGGCTGGCTCTCTGCCAGATCGTATGCGCCTTCAGACTGAACAGGCGCTTGCTGATGCAGATATCGCACTGATGCTTTATGATGCGAGAGCGGGAGTGACGCCAACTGACGAGCATTTTGCCGATTGGTTGCGTAAAATGGACAAGCCTGTCCTTTTGGGCGCTAACAAGTGTGAAGGCAATGCCATCATTGATGGTATTTACGAAGCATACAGTCTTGGACTTGGTGAGCCCATAGGTTTATCCGCCGAACACGGAGAGGGTCTTGGTGAATTATACCAGGCGTTGGTGGAAGGCTTGAAGAGTGTCGGCATCGACCCTTACGAAGACGAAGATGACGACGACGAGTTTAAAGAACAACGTGATGTTGACACTGGTCCGGTTGAAGGTGATCTCGACTATGAATTTGTCGATCACGATGAACCTGACGACGAAAAACCTTTGCGCCTTGCAATAGTCGGACGACCTAACGCAGGTAAATCTACCCTGATCAACTACCTTGTCGGTGAGGATCGACTGATTACAGGTCCCGAAGCCGGTTTAACGCGCGACTCCATCGCTGTTGACTGGGAATGGGACGGGCTGCCCGTGAAGCTGTTTGATACTGCGGGGTTGCGCAAACGGGCACGTGTAACTGAAAAACTGGAGAAACTCTCTGTCGCTGACACTTTGCGTGCAGTCCAGTTTGCTGAAGTCGTTGTGTTGTTGTTGGACGCCGAAATTGGCATTGAACGACAGGACCTGAAAATTGCCGAAAAAGTTGTTCAAGAAGGTCGTGCAATGGTGATCGCACTAAACAAGTGGGATGCCGTGGATGATCGGCTAAAGGTGCACCAGCAGCTGAAAGATGCCCTAACCAAAAGCTTACCCCAGCTCAAGGGTGTCAAGATTGTGAACTTCTCTGCTTTAACGGGGCAGGGCACCCAAAAGTTGATGCCGCTTGTTGCTGAGGCTTACGAGCTGTGGAATGCCCGCATTTCCACCGCAGGGTTCAATCGTTGGCTTACGGATGCCATGGAAAAACACCCAGCACCATCAGTTGCCGGACGCCGCATCAAAATTCGTTATGGTGCACAAATCAAAACCCGTCCGCCCACGTTTGCCCTGTTTTGCAATCGCCCAGATGATCTGCCCGACAGCTATAAACGCTACCTTGAAAACGAAATGCGTCGTGACTTTGATTTGCCGGGTGTGCCGTTGCGCCTTCATTTGCGCAAAGGTGAAAACCCATATGAGGGTAGACGCCGCCGCCGACAGAAATAGCGGCTTTGGAATTTTCCCTTTCTTGTCGTTGACGGTCCGTTCTCGAAATCTATAGTGATTTCCATGAAAAAGCTTATTGGATCTGTTTTGACTTTCGTATGCGCTGCCACTCTTTTGGCCAGCAGTGCATTTTCCCAAGAACTGCGTGAAATTACGTTCGCCACTGATTGGAAGGCGCAGGCGGAACACGGAGGTTTTTATCAAGCCGTCGCTAAAGGTTTTTACGAAAAACGCGGCTTGAAAGTGACTATTCGTCCAGGTGGTCCGGGTTCCGACAATCCACGCTTAATAGCGGCAGGTGCACTCGACATTGCGATGGCATCCAATAGTTTTCAGCCCATCAACCTGGTCGCATCTGGTGCTGATGTAAAAGTTGTTATGACGTCTTTCCAAAAAGACCCACAGGTTTTAATGGTTCACCCCCATATTGAAGCGACTTCAATTGCGGACTTAAAGGGTATGCCGGTATTTATTTCAGATGCGGCCCGTGCTGCTTTTTGGCCATGGTTGGAAGCGCGTTTTGGGTTCGTAACGCAGCAAGTTCGCAAGTATAATTATTCCTTAGCACCCTGGCTCGTGAACAAGGATACTGTTCAAGAGGGATACCTGTCTTCTGAACCATTCACAGCGTCGCAAGAAGGCGTGACACCAAAGGTATTTCTGTTCGCCGACGCGGGGTATCCAGGTTACGCCGGCATGGTCATGGTTCGAGGCCAGTTTCTAGCTGAAAATCGTATGGTGGTTCAGTCTTTTGTCGACGCAACGATTGAGGGCTGGCAAGATTATCTTTGGGGTGATCCTGCGCCTGGTAACGCATTAATATTGAAAGACAATCCAGAAATGACGGGGGACCTGCTTGCCTTCGCCATTGAGTCCATGAAATCCAATGAAATGATTGGAGACAGGGAAACTGTCGGCAGCATGTCTGCAGTCCGGTGGAATGCGTTCTATGAGGAAATGGAAGGCCTAAATGCTGTGCCTTCAGGTGTGGATGTTGAGCAAGCTTTCACACTCGAATTCTTAAAGGGCAACTCAGGAAACTGATGCTTTCGGTAAGTAACCTCGCATTTGGCTATGATCGTCACACACCCGTCGTAAATGGCTTGTCATTTAAGCTCGGCAAAGGCGAGATAGTTTCGCTTCTTGGTCCAAGTGGCTGCGGGAAGTCGACAGTCCTAAGACTGGTTGCTGATCTCCTGAAACCACATAGTGGGGAAGTTGCCTTCTCAGGCGATCAACAGATCGCGTTTGTATTTCAGGATCACGCGCTCATGCCTTGGGCCAACGTTTTTGACAACGTAGCGCTGCCTCAAAAGTTAGGGGGGGCTGTTAATCAGGAGTTGCTGAACGAAGCTCTCTCTTCTGTTGGACTGGAGGATTTTGCGAAGCGCTTTCCTGCTGAATTGTCTGGCGGCCAACGTATGCGGGTTTCAATTGCACGGGCTTTGACTGCGTCTCCCTCAATTTTGCTAATGGACGAACCATTTGCAGCACTTGATGAAGTTCTGCGTTTTCAAATGAATGAACTCATCCTTCAACTTAGGGACAGTCGGCAATTCGCCATACTGTTTGTTACGCACAGTCTCTATGAGGCAGCTTATTTGTCTGATCGAATTGCGGTAATGGGTGAAGGCAAGATCGAAGGTTGGGTCGAGCCGGCGTTGGATCGTCGGCTTTCCGCGGACGAACAACGGTCTTCTCCTGAGTTTTTCCATGCTGCACAGGAGCTGAGCGCTCTTTTGAAAGCGAGCCAGCAATGAAACAAGTGTTTTTGCCGGTCATCGCTCTCATCGCTGCTCTCGCCTTTTGGGAGTATTACGTCTTTGTATTCGAAGTTCCCAAGTTTGTGTTGCCTGCGCCATCAGCTATTTGGTCTGCGCTGCTAGATAATCTACCGCTGTGGGGTGAAGCCGCTCGTTCCACGCTGTGGGTAACAGTACAGGCGTTATCTGCAGCCGCGTTGAGCGGCATACTTTTCGCGCTCGGCTTCAGTCTTAGCCGAACCTTTGAAGCGACCTTATATCCGTTTGCAGTCGTGTTGCAGGTGACGCCGGTCATTGCAATTGCTCCTTTGGTACTGATTTGGGTTGGCATCGATAATGTTGAGCGTGCTCAAGTCATTATCGCTTGGCTGGTCGCTTTCTTTCCCATCCTTGCAAACATGTCTGCGGGTCTGAAGTCGGTTGATGCAAATTTGTCTGATCTGTTTAAGCTCTATGGGGCATCACCTATGCAGAAGTTTTGGCTATTGATGTGGCCAACTGCGCTTCCATACCTTTTGGCGAGTTTGAAGATCAGCGGCGGGCTGGCATTGATTGGCGGTGTGGTTGCAGAGTTTGTTGCCGGGTCTGGTACAGCAACAGGGCTGGCATGGCGCATAATCGAGGCTGGTAACAGATTACAAATCGAAAAAATGTTTGCAGGCCTTCTGCTTTTGTCGGTAATGGGCATGCTCATTTTCTACGGCTTTGCCCTGTTGGAAAGGCAATTGCTGAAGCATCGAGGCTAACTGTCTGTATAGGTGCGACCGTTTGGAGCTTGCGCTACCAATTGAACCCAGTTACCAAGTCGCCATGATTATACAAACCGATGATTCAAACCGCAGAGTAGTGGGGTATTGGTTGCTGTTTATGACAGCAATTGTCCTTCTGATGGTGATGGTCGGCGGTGCAACCCGCCTGACGGAATCCGGCCTGTCAATGGTAGATTGGCGACCGGTAACAGGCACATTGCCGCCGCTCTCGGACGAAGAATGGCAAGAAGAGTTCACGAAATACCAAACCAGCCCCGAATATCGGCTTCGCAACAGCGATATGACGGTCGAAGAATTCAAAGGTATTTTTTACTGGGAGTGGGGACACAGGTTGCTGGGTCGGCTGATCGGTGTGTTTTTCTTCATCCCAATGGTGTGGTTCTGGGCCAGAAACAAGATACCCGACGGGTATAAACCCAAACTTGTCATTTTGCTGATTCTGGGCGGCAGTCAGGGTTTGTTGGGTTGGTATATGGTGATGTCTGGCCTGGTGGACGAGCCGGCGGTGAGCCACTACCGGCTAACTGCGCACCTGAGTTTGGCACTTTTCATCATGGCGGCCTTGTTCTGGACAGCACTCTCTTTGCTAAGGCCTGAGCCTGAGACCAGTGACAGAAAATTCAAGATGTTGACTCACCTAACTGCCGCGATGCTGGTGTTGCAGATTATAATGGGGGCGTTGGTCGCAGGTCTTAAAGCCGGATTGATTTTCAACCAGTGGCCACTGATGGGAGAGGGCTTTGTGCCGCCGGGCCTGTTTTCACTGGAACCCGCATGGCAGAACTTTTTTGATAACGCCGTAACTGTTCAATTTGATCATCGCATGGGAGCCTATCTCCTTTTTATAGTTGCTGGTGTCCTGCTATTGAAAGGGCGGTCTCAAAGCCCACTTATAAAAAATGCGAGCCTCGTGTTTTTTGTGGGAGTAATTCTGCAAATGTCGCTGGGCATCGTGGCCTTGTTGCTTGAAGTCCCGGTAAGTTGGGGAACGGCGCACCAAGGCGGCGGCGCGATACTACTATTAATAATAATATACCTGATGCATATTCAGCGTCGGGAGAGGGCAGCGTAATGACACAAGAAGAACAACAAAGCGATTATGTCACAGTTTATGTAACAGCCGAAAGCGAAGATGTGGCGGTTCATATGGCAACAGCAGCGGTAAAATCGAGGCTAATTGCCTGCGCAAATGTGTTTCCGGGAAGCCGTTCAATTTATGAGTATGACGGCATCATTCAGCTCGAAAAAGAAGTTATTCTATTTATGAAGACTTCGCGAAAGCGTGTTCCAGAACTGATTTCGATGGTTAAGGAAATGCATAGCTATCAAGTGCCCTGCATCACTGTTTTGCCCATCGAAGATGGCAATCCTGATTATTTGGACTGGGTGTATAGTCAAACTGCCTAGTAAGATTGGCCAGTTGCGTTAGTTCAGCCAAAGGTTATAGATGGCCGCAGTATTACCATCGGCTTCACCGATATGAAGTGTACCATCTTCAATGATGAGAGCGCGTCCATCGCCTTGTTGGCCCCAAAGTTGACCTTTGAGGAATACACTCATTCCCCAGCGAATGTTATGTCTGGCCAGCTGAGCAGGAAGTGCATATTTCATCCAAGCCTCGCCTTCGGAGATTTGCCCCAGATCGTTTCGCCATTTATCATTTTGTGGTGCGCCATTCAAATAGCCTTGCCACAACGCATCCCAGCGAGTGTTGCTCAGGGAACTTGGTACAAGCACCACATCAACGTTTTCGTCGGCCAGAAAGTCGACTGTGTCTTCAAACCAGCTATCCGCGCTGATGAGCACCCCCATTTTGTGCCCGGTAGGAAGGTCGAACGTGGGTAAAAATTCTGGTTTGGACGCTGTGGTAAAACCCGTTTCAGCTGGAACAGGATGTACTTTGCGTACGGCATCGTTCTGAGCTGAGCCATTTGGGGCAAATACAAAGCCAGCGTTGAAAATGGGTCCATGGCCATAGCTCAGACTGTCTGGGTATGCGCCCGGCGTCATGATTGTGGATGAGCCAGCTACAAGCGTAATTCCGTATTTTTGGGAGAGGTTGGAATAAACAGCGAGCTGCGCATCTGCAGAGGCTCTTGTTCGCGTCCGGAGCAGGACTGCTGTCATGTTATCCTGATCCTCGAAGATAAAGTAGTTTTTGCCGAATTCGATCAGGTTGTGAGTAATTAGGGGGACCATAGAGTCAAAGCCGCTGGACTCACTATACACTCTGCTGCCTTGGTCAACTGCCAAAAGCCAGGTGCCAATATGTTCGGGAAGCAGAATCGTTGTATTATTGCTAATCCATCCTTCTGATTTAGCCTTCTTCAGGTACCAGTCCAGTTTGCTCTCAAACCTTGTGATACTTGAGTAGTCTTCCGGCATCATAACGGGCTCTATGCCAACAATGTTGCCGTTCCCGACGTTGTCGCCCCAGGATTTTGTGAAGACATGTTCTGGAATAACAATCGTGTTTTTCACCGACAAACCGGGCCAAAACAAATAGAAACTTGCCGCCACAAAGGCGGCAAGCGTGACGATTTTCTTTAGATGACGTTGAAACAAGGCTCTACCCGTCAGAGAGTTTTACAACCTGTTTGCCAAAGTTTTTACCGCCAAGCATGTCGATAAACGCTTGGGGCGCGTTCTCGATACCTTCTGCGACCGACTCCCGATACTTGAGCTTGCCTTCTTTCAGCCAGCCAGCACCAATACCGACCCACTCACGGCATAATTCAGGGTAATTCGACACTATAAAACCCTGCATTTTCACGCTGCGTCCAACAAGAACCGCCATGTTGCGAGGACCAGCAGGCATATCATCCAATGTGGCATTATACATTGAGATTAGACCGCACAATGCGATGCGTGAGTTGAAATTGAGATTGTTGATCACGGCTTCTAGGACGGGCCCTCCGACATTCTCAAAATATACATCTATGCCGTTGGGGTTGCACTCTCGCACCGCCTTGTGGACGTCATCGGTTTTGTAGTTAAAGGCAGCGTCAAAACCGAGCTCATCCTTCAAGTAGGCGATTTTGTCATCCGAGCCCGCGCTTCCGGCAACATGGCAGCCCATATTCTTGCCAATTTGGCCAACAACTTGTCCAACAGCCCCGGACGCCGCTGAAACAAAAAGATTCTCACCTTCTTTCATTTCCGCAACACCCTTGAGGCCAACATAGGCCGTCATGCCGGGCATGCCGAGGATGCCGAGATAGTAGGACAGGGGAGCGAGATGTGGATCTACTGGGGTGAAACCTTCACCATCAGTTACCGTGTAATTTGCCCAGTCGCCCATTCCAACGACATAAGTTCCTTCCTCAAATGCACCGCCGTTAGAGGCAACCACTTTTCCAACAATACCTGCCTGTAACGGCGCACCAATCTGGAATGGGGGAACATAGCTTTTTGCATCATTCATTCGACCGCGCATGTAAGGGTCAACGGACATAAACGCCGTCTCAATGACGATTTGCCCGGCACCTGGCTCCGGCACATTGGTTTTAGCCAATTCAAAGTTATCAGCGGTTGGCCACCCGTTGGGGCGACTTTTAAGCAGAATTTGTTTGTTGCTCATTTCAACAGGTTCCCTTTTGCGCTTGTTAGAAAAAGAATATTGTTTCCTTTGAGGTAGAGCAGTTTGCGGTTTCGGGAACCTAATTCTCTAAACTAGTGGCTACTCGGCTTGCGGAATACCTAAATCTGCTGTCGTGATCCAGTATATGTCGGCTGATCGTGTGAAAAAAAAGTATTTGCCGTCGGGTGATACAACCGGAGTGTAATCATGTTCTTCAGAATTCACTGTTGGGCCAAGGTTTATAGTTTCTCCCCAAGTACCGTCTTCCTGCCTGTAACTTATGTATAAGTCTGATTTTCCGAACCCTCCTGGCTTGGCAGATGTGACAATGAGGTAGCTTTCGTCGGGCGCAACAAAGACGTCGCCTTCGCGATACGGTGAGCTGACTGGCGGCCCAAGATTAACAGGCTCTCGAAATTTTCCATTTTTTTGAGTGGCTACGAATATGTCCCTATCATCGCCGCGACTGTTTCGATTGGAATTGAAGTACAGGTTTCCACTTTCCACCGGCATTGGGTAGATTTCATTCAGTTGTGAATTAATCGGGCTTGATAAAACATGGGGTGTTCCCCAACCGTTTCCTTCCCGCTTCATCGTCCAAATATTTACGGAGCCCGCCTGAAACGCGTCCGTTGGAGCATTTGAGATATACAACATTTGCTTCCCATCTGGGGTTATCCATGGGTCGACAATCTCAAATTCATCCATTTTTTTAAGATTTACACGGGAAGGGTTGCTCCACTTGCCGGAAGACAGCTTATCCATCCGAAAGAGCCGGTAAATGCCATCTACCAAGCGGCAAAAGTAGAATTCTTGCCCATCGGGCGAAAAAACCGCGTTCAGTTCAGCATTTTCCTCAGTGGAGATTATTCCCGGTGCAAGTTTCTTTGCAGCTTCTCGACTTTCGTCTCGTGCAATGTCAACCAAAGATGGATCCGCCAGCACATCAGGAGAAACTAATAATTGTGATGTGGCAGCGATTGCTGAGACAGCAAAACACCTGCCAAGTCGCAAAAATATCTTCATAATCTGATCCCGCGATTAGTGTGGGACCAAATTAATATTGCCGGCATGTGAACGGATCAACCACAAGAGGGTGCGAATAAACCAATTATAGTATGGGGTAAATAAATACCGCATTTTTAAGTGTATGATTTTAATTAATATTATTCGCTGTCGTGTGTATTTTAGAGATTGACTTCGATGGGGGGATGCCTATATTGCGCGGCTTAATGACATGTGAAAAGCGCCTACAGGCGAGTTTCGCGAATTGAAGCAGAAAGCCGGAGCGATGTTGCCGGCTGAAACCAAAGGTACCATTGCGATGAAAACCTATTCCGCAAAACCTTCGGAGATTGAAAAGAAGTGGCTGATTGTTGACGCCGAAGACGTTGTTCTTGGTCGTCTGGCTCAAGCCGTTGCAGTAGTTCTCCGTGGTAAGCACAAGCCATCATACACGCCTCACATGGACTGTGGTGACAACGTGATCGTTGTTAACGCAGAAAAAGTGAAACTGACTGGTAAGAAACTGTCTGACAAAGTTTACTACCGTCACACTGGCCACCCAGGCGGTATCAAATCAGCAACCGCTGGTGAGATCCTGAATGGTCGTTTCCCTGAGCGTGTTGTCCAAAAAGCTATCGAGCGCATGATCCCCAAAGGTCCGCTTGGTCGCCAACAACTTCGTAACCTGCGTGTATACGCTGGTACAGATCACCCACATGCCGCGCAAGAGCCAACTGTGCTCGATGTTGCTGCGATGAACCCGAAGAATAAGAGGTAAGCAACATGGCAGACCTTCAAGACCTTAAAGAACTGACTGGCGAAGCAACTGCTGCAGCGGAAGCTGCTCCCGTTGAGCGCACAGCAGTGAAAGACGAGCAAGGCCGCTCATACGCAACAGGAAAGCGTAAGGACGCCGTTGCGCGCGTATGGATCAAGCCAGGCTCTGGCAAAATCACAGTTAACGGCCGTGATCAAGAAGTTTACTTCGCACGCCCAACTTTGCGTTTGATCGTGAACCAGCCTTTCCAGGTTGCGGGCCGTGAAAACCAGTATGATGTTGTTGCAACTGTTAAAGGTGGTGGCCTTTCTGGTCAGGCCGGTGCGGTTAAACACGGTATTTCACAAGCTATCCAGCTTGCTGAACCTGAGCTGCGTGGCGCACTGAAAGCTGCCGGCTTCCTGACACGCGATAGCCGTGTTGTTGAACGGAAGAAGTACGGTAAAGCAAAAGCTCGTCGTTCTTTCCAGTTCTCCAAGCGCTAAACCTGCTTCAAAGTTTTTGTTCCGAGTATCTGTTCCGAGTACCAACAAATTTTGTTTCGAGTTCAAAAGGTCGCCCTCTGGGGCGGCCTTTTTTAAGTTGTCGGTAGCGCAGCCGTGATCAGTTTTCGCCGAAGCCAGAGAGCAGGGCCACCACATTGATCCCCAATTCATCAATTGCATAGCCGCCCTCAAGGATGATTGCAGTTGGCAACTCCAGTGCAGCAATGTTTTTCCCAATTTCGACATAATGCTCGGTCTCAAGCTCAAAAAAACCAAGAGGGTCCTCTTTGAAGGTGTCAGCGCCAAAGGACAAAACCAAGGCGTCGGGTTTGTACTCGACAAGTTTCTGGGTGGCCTGATCGAGAGTTGGCAAATAGGTCTGCCAAGTTGTGCCTTTTGGGAGTGGTAGATTTAAATTGAAGCCGAGACCAGCTCCTTCACCTCTCTCCTCTGCATGTCCCATATAATATGGATATTCATTCACCGGATCACTGTGGATGTTGATCACCATTACATCATTGCGGCCATAGAATATCGCTTGGGTTCCGTTGCCATGGTGATAATCCACGTCCAGCACAGCGACACGATCTGCACCTTCTTCGCGTAAGGCTTGCGCAGCGATTGCTGCGTTATTGAGAAAACAATAACCGCCATACTGCGACGGCATTGCATGATGCCCGGGTGGGCGAGAAAAGGAGAAGGCATGCCTATGCGGTCCATTCCAAACGGCCTTAGCCGCTGATACCGCGGACTGCGCCCCCTGATAGGCTACTTCCCAGGTGCCTTCGCAAATCGGAGTGCCGGAGTCAAAAGTGTAAAGGCCAAGTTTCCCATCAATGGTTTCAGGCAAAACATCTGAGCGCATTCCTTTGCCCGGCCAAACCAGGGGAAATATGTCGCCAGATCTGCCAGCTGCAGTCCATTCGGCCCAGACATTTCGAAGAAATTCGATGTAATTCGCGTCATGAACAGCGACAATAGGCTCCATCCCATGGTGATCCGGTGTTTGGATGTCGCTAAAACCAGCTTGTTTAAAGGCAAGTTCAATTGCCTCCGCTCGTTTTGGGTTTTCAAAACAAGGTTTGAGTTCACCGTCCTTAATTTCGCCTGCACAACTGTGAGCAGCGTGCTTGTCCGCATAGTAAATGAGCATGTGCTGGCCATCCTAAGGTGATTGCTGACTTTCATTGTTAGCCAAAATAGTACTTTGGCCATAGTGATATTTTCGGTGCCAGTTCATGGCTCATTATTTCCATTCTGGCCAGATTGCTCCGGCAAAATTCAATGAATATGGTATTTGAACTTGCCCTCTGGCATGAAAAATTGTGCTTCGCTAGCCGGTCCACAAGTTTGTTGTTTGTCACAAAAAAGTGGAATCTTGCGCCTTGAGTCAGATAAATGGACAAGGGGAGGATATCACATGAAAAATATTTCAATACCAATTGCCGTAAGGGTTTTGTTTGGCGTTGTTTTGCTGTTGCTTGGTCTGGTCAACTTTACACAGTCTTCACCCTTGCCAAATACTCCGGCAGCACACATGGCATTTGAGCAGGCTTTAATTGACACGGGCTACATAACACAAGTTGTTGGTGTTATTGAATTTGCAGCCGGGCTTATGTTGGTTCTCAACAGATTTGCGGCACTGGGATTGGTATTGATTGCGCCGCTCAGCATAAACTTTATTATGTTCAAGCTATTTCTTGATCCCGGAACATTTGCGCCGGTTCCATTTGTTTATGCGTTTCTGAATGGCTATCTGGCTTGGGTCTACAAAGACAAATTTCGACCCCTATTTGAGGCTAAGTAACCAAATACGAAGCTATACCGCTTCCTGAAAAATTTCTTGGTAAACTTCAAAAACGGCTAGACCGTGAGCACGATCCGAAAATCGTTCTTCAAAAAGCTGTCGCAGCATGTTTCTTTGCTGAAAACCCAAAGGAAAATGTTGCGTAATTGAGGTTACGGCTTCAGCAAGTGCAGATGCGTTGCCCAGTTCAGGGAGTTTTAAAAGGTCACCATTTTTGATGTATTCGCTAGATGTTGGTGTCTCGCTTATTATGACTGGCCTGCCAGCTGCCAATGCATGCAACAGCACCATTTGGCCGGCAGAGATTTCGCCAGCAGACAGAGGTATCACAACGATGTCTGCGTTCAAAATCATCTGGGTATATTGATCCCCATAGACCGATCTGTGTATTTGGAAATTGGGTGCTTCAATCTCTTGAGGGGCGGTTTCCACGTTGTCGCAAATTACGTCACAATGAAACTTGCTTCCCAGCAAATCTAGGGCAGCTCTCAGAGTAGCATAGTCGCGAGACGAGCGACCTGCAGACAAAATTCGGACCGCAGTGTTGGTCTTTGAGAAGGCTGATGGCTTGTCTTTATAGGCATCCCACCACGCCTTAATAACTTTTCCTTCTCCGATCCCATAATGGACTGCTCTAACCTGATACCTACCTCTGAAACCAATCTGGCGGATGGGTTCGATTTCGTGGCGAGAATGGCAAATCACAAGATCAATGTTGCGTAGCAACAGGCCAAAATAAATTTTCTTCAGTATTCGCGTTCCAAGCGATTTCGAGCGCGTATAGATAAAGCCATGGAGCACAAGTTTGTGTCGGGTTTGCCAAACGCTTGGCCGCACCAAACGAACCAGCTTAAAACATAACAAAAGTATATGGTCGTTAGCCGTAACTATGCAGTCTTTAGGCAGCGATGAGATAGCGGATTGTGCCAGCGAAAGCCCTGACAAAAAGAGCTTTGGCCAACCCACCAATGCCAACCAAATTCGGCGACGGTAACGTAAAGAGACGGACCTTCCAAAAACGACTACTTCTGCGCCAGATTCCCTAATGACTTGAAAAAATGGCCAACTATCAGCGTCAGCTGACGAGTGGGTCAAGAAAACCAGCGTCGATTGATCAGTCGTTGCCATAAGCCACCGTATCAAATCTTCGGTAGAGCGTGAACTATCGTCATCCTTTCGCTCCACAGAGCGGATCGTTACAGCAAGTAGGCTGTTTGGTGTCTTTCTTTAATTTTTTCAATAACCTATCTCTTTTTAGTTTTGAAAGATTATCCAGGAAAGTTTTACCGTCCAAATACTCCATTTCATGTTGGATAACGGTTGAAAGCCAACCTTCTGCCTTTAGCGAGTGTTGATTGCCTTCAATGTCTTGGTACGAAATTTCAATCGCATTTGGTCGTTCAATTTTGGCGCGGATGCCAGGAAAGCAAAGAGAGGCTTCTTCATTGGTTGATGTTTCTGAAGAATAGCTGGTCAATTCAGGGTTAATACACACAAGGGGTGCACGGTGCCCGTCCATTTGAAGGTCGACAACAATAATTCGCTGAAGAATTCCAACCATATTGGCACCCAACCCAACGCCTTTTTCTCTGTATAGAACAGCAAGCATGCTATCGGTCAGGTCCGACAGTTCGGGGCCAAAATCTGTTACCGTTTCCGCTTTCTGCTTAAAAATTAGATCGGGTCCAATTCGCAATTGCAATTCTGGCATATTGTTTTTCCTAGTGCTTCACAGTTGGTTAACAGTATATCAACAACTTGGCCGTACCTATAACGCGAACCAGGAGTTGGCAAGCTGTATGACACAAGGCTATTTAACTTTGGCGACAGGCGACCGACGCTTCTTTGACGCTGCCGTCAATGTAGCCCTCAGTGTCCGCCTGAACGACGAAAAACGACCGATTAGCCTTTTATGTGACGACCCTGCCAAGTTGTCCGAGCAGGAAAAAACTGTTTTGATCGGATTATTGTTGCCTTGCCAGGTACACTTGGTATCGGCTGTTCAGGCAAATTGGATGTTCCAGGATTTTTGCCCTACGACGAGACCGTGTTTTTGGACTCTGATTGTTTGATCATCAAACAGGACATGGATCGACACTGGAAGCTCCTTGCATCACAATGCTTTAATGTGGCTGGTACGAGAATTACCAAGGGGTCTTGGTATAATTTTGAAGTCTCGGATGTTTGCTCGGCTCTTGGACTAGAGTATTTGGTGCATATGAACAGCGGTGTGATGTATTTCCGCAAAGGCCAGGAGCTTGAAGAATTCCAAAAAACAGTTCAGGACCTTCGGGACAATGCCCGGAATGTTTTATTTGTTCAGCACAGAGACATGAATGAACAAATTGCTGATGAACCAATTTGGAGTGCTGCTATGGCGCGTTTGGACATGTCGCCGGTTGAATATAGTGCCGAAGATGGTTGGTTAATGGTTACAACATATATGTCACGACAAGTTCAATTTGATCCGATAAATCACCTTAGCGAGCTGGAGAAAAGCGAAGGCTACCATTTGTTGGACCGTTTCATTTCCAAAGGGTGGGTACGTCATTCGCCGTCCATTGCTCATTTCATCATGTTCAAACCGAAAAGCGTGTATAGAGAGTGTGTCTCCAAACTGCGTGATTGGGGGAATGTTGAGCCTAGCGAGATCTAATAGGTTCTCATTGCGTATCAATTCTATC
Source organism: Kordiimonas sp. (assembly GCA_963921265.3). Lineage (GTDB taxonomy): Bacteria > Pseudomonadota > Alphaproteobacteria > Sphingomonadales > Kordiimonadaceae > Kordiimonas. The sequence goes on along the minus strand of OZ001196.2, from coordinate 396,701 downwards.
TAGAAGGGGATGCAAACATGGGCTTGAAGAGAATACTGGTCGCTTTAGCTGCGGCAACGCTAGTTCAAAGCGCGATTGCCGCGCAGGACGACTTTACAACACCTTCAAACCCTAACACACAGTTGTACTTCATTGAGCCTGCCGATGGAGCGATAATAAAGGGACCGGTCACAGTGAAGTTTGGCCTTAAAGGTATGGGGGTTGCGCCGGCTGGTATTGAGAAGCCTGGAACGGGTCACCACCATTTGCTGGTGAATGTTCCGCTGCCTGATCTGGACTACAATATCATCATGGACGAAAACCACATGCATTTTGGCGGTGGGCAGACAGAGACGACTATAGAACTGCCACCCGGAAAACACACTTTGCAACTGTTGTTGGGCGACCAAAACCACTTGCCCCACCGACCCGCGGTTTTTTCAAACCAAATTACAATTACCGTAGTTAACTAGGTAACTTAGGGGACCGGCATTGCCGCATTTTGTTGTAGAGCGAACCGTAGCCAGCTCTGCTGAACCACAGTCATCAGCATTACTGGCAGACATTCACGAAGCAGCTGTTTCAACAGGCATTTTCGATGAAAATTCCATAAAAGTACGCATGCGGGAGTATGACGAAGCGCTTGTCGCAGGAGAACCTGCAAGTTTTATTCATGTCACGATTTATTTAATTGACGGGCGCGACAAACCAACCAAAAAGCGCTTGGCAACAGCGATCCATGACTGTTTGCGTCGCTCAAGCCCAACGGCAACATCCGTAAGTGTTGACGTTCGAGATTTGGACCGTGAAATCTATACAAAAAGCCAACTTTAACAGGCTTTTTGCAGTATTTGGGGAAGGCTTAATGACATTTTTTAATCGCGCTTTTTCGTTTGCGGCAGTTACCGCATTTGCGGGAGGCGTGCTTGCCTCCGATCATGAAAACCCTCCAACAGAAGTTCAAAGGTTGCATGGATTTGTCGCAGAAGTTTCTGCGGACAGAATAGAGGCAGACATTCGTCGCTTAGCTGGTTTCGGAACCCGCCACACCATGTCGGATACGGTTTCAGAAACTCGGGGGATTGGTGCAGCGCGTCGCTGGATCGAAGCAGAATTCAACAGGATTGCCGAAGGTTGCGTGGCGCAGTTAGATGTGTACACGATTTCCGATACGGTTACCGGCCGCAGGATTCCTGAACCGACGGAAGTGGTCAACGTTATCGCTGTTCAAAGAGGCATTCTGGACCCTGAGCGAGTTGTGGTTATGTCCGGCGACATAGACAGCCGAGTTTCGGACGTTATGAACAGTACCGATGATAGCCCCGGCGCAAATGACAACGCATCGGGCATGGCTGGCACCATGGAAGCGGCCCGTGTTCTTTGCCAAACCAAATTTCCTGGCACAATTGTATATGCGGGTCTTTCCGGAGAGGAGCAGGGGCTTTATGGCGGCGAAATCCTGGCAGCCCACGCTAAAGAGCAGGGCTGGCGGGTAATGGGCGTCCTCAACAACGACATGATTGGAAACAGCGCCGGCATTAACGGTGTTATCGACAATACCACTGCAAGGGTTTTCTCGGAAGGAACCCGGGATAATGAAACTGAGCGAGAAGCCCGTATGCGTCGCTTTATGGGTGGTGAGGTCGACAGTCCCAGTAGAAACATCGCCAGATTGGTGGACCGTTTGGCCGATGAATATATACCCAATCTAGACGTAATGATGATCTACCGACTTGATCGCTTTGGTCGAGGGGGACACCATAGACCCTTCAACGAAGCGGGCATGCCTGGTGTTCGCATCATGGAAACCAATGAGCACTATGACCGTCAACATCAGGATATTCGAACAGAAAACGGTAGAGAATATGGCGATGTGGTTGAAGGTGTGGACTTTGACTATGCACGCAAGTTGACGGCGTTAAATGTAGTCACGTTGGCGTCTTTCGCTGGGGCGCCGCCATTTCCTGCGGACGTAACGCTTGAAGGCGCTGTTCGTCCCTCCACCACGATCAAATGGCAAATACGCGGTGACGAGCGCGAAACAGCGAACCTAAGGGCCTTCAAAGTATATTGGCGACTGACGACGGACGCACAATGGCGCTGGAGTCGAACAGTATCCGCCGATGCTCGTGAGCTCACTCTCGAAAATATTGTTATCGACAACTATTTCTTCGGAGTGGCTGCTGTTGCAAACGACGGTTTGGAAAGCCCCGTTGTGTTCCCAGGACCAATGGGAGCGTTTGAACCCCCGCTGCCAGTTGAGGAATAAACTATACCAGGCATCCCGTAACTGCGGGACGCTGACATACATGTGATATGCATTTCATCTCCGCTTGGGGTACCAAGCGGCAACGTTTAAGAAGGCGTCAGGGCTTTCTCAGAGTTGTTTTTTGCGTATTGAACAGGGGCGGCTTGTGACTAACCCATTAGCATCCGTGGCCAAGGGCCTAGCGTCAGCACTTTTTGCACTCTTGGTGCTTGCCTTAACCACCTTTAGCAATCAGGCGCAGGCACTGGATCTGGGCAGGATTGATGTGTCTCACAGTTCCGCGTCCCTGCATTCTGAATACCAAACACTCGGCGCTGGAGAAACCCACTGGCTGGGTTTGAGGATCGCACCCCGAGAAGGATGGCATTCTTACTGGAAGAACTACGGTGATAGTGGCGCTGCACCGCTTTTTTATTGGACGCTGCCTGAAGGTGTCTCTGTAGGAGAGCCGTTGTACCCAACCCCACATCGTATGCCAATCGGGCCTTTGATGAACTACGGATATGAAGAGCCTTCAGTTCTTCTCTTGCCGCTTCGGGTTGAAGAGTCTTTTGATGGACAGACTATCAATTTCTCGGTCGACGTTGAGTGGTTGGTTTGTGAAATTGAATGTGTGCCACAGGACGCCTCCTGGTCAGGCCAGCTCTCTGTTGGTGATATGCAAGAGAGCGAATCTGCGCAAAGTTTGTTCGCGTCAGCACGATTGGCGTTGCCAGAGCTACCCATATGGTCAGCATCTCTAAGTGTTTATGAGGCGCAGTCGCGCCTGAAGGTGTTTGTTGACCAAGCTGAAGCACCCAACCTCAGCGAAGCCTATTTCTTTCCAGCCAGCGAAGGCATCACAGAGTACGCCGCTGAACAACAGTGGTCCTTAACGGAAGAAGGGCTGTTTGTTGACATGAAGCGCACCGTCGGCGGCCTTGAGGCAGAGGGCGGAGAAGGCGTACTGCTTTTATCTTTTGATGACGGTAGCAAGCGAGCGGTAGAAATTAGTGCCGAAATGCAGATTCAGCAGGCGGCACTTGGTGAAGAATCCGGGTCTGGAATGCCGTTAATTGAGGCAACATTACCCCTTTGGCAGGCGGTGATATTCGCGCTTTTGGGCGGCATGGTTTTGAACCTGATGCCTTGTGTGTTCCCTGTGCTTTCCTTGAAAGCTTTCTCTTTCATCTCTGCAAATGCAAAGACCGCGACAGAGCGCCGCCAGGAAGGGTGGGCTTACACTCTTGGTATTTGGGTCAGTTTCATGGCGATTGTTGCTGTGTTGCTGATTATCAAATCCGGTGGTGCCGCGATTGGCTGGGGCTTCCAACTTCAGGAACCAGCCTTTGTTGGTTCTTTGGTTCTGTTGATGGTTTTGGTGGCCCTGTCTTTATCCGGCATGTTCAACATCACCGTTGGTGTTGAAAGTGCGGGCCAGGGCTTGGCAGCCCAATCCGGTAACAAGGGTGCTTTTTTCCAGGGTGTATTGGCCGCTCTTGTTGCGACGCCATGTACGGCGCCGTTGATGGCACCTGCTATCGGCTTTGCGCTTACGCAAGCTGCTCCAGTTGTGTTTCTTGTATTTAGCCTGCTGGCTTTTGGCCTTGCGTTGCCGCTGCTGGCTCTATCATACAGCGCAACTTTGGCGCGGATGATGCCGCGGCCTGGTCCATGGATGGAAAAACTTAAAGAAGCGCTCGCATTTCCAATGTATCTAACCGCCGCCTGGCTTTTGTATGTGTTCAATTTGCAGGCGGGTGCAACGGCGACTTTGGCGCTGTTGGTTGGCGTTATTACAGCTATTTTTGGTGTTTGGGTGTGGCAGAGTTTCTCTGGCCAAGTTTCCCGCCTTGTAGCGGTGATACTCATGGTTGGAGCACTTACAGGCATTATCTATCAGCCCTCCGGCGACCAAGGTGGTGCTCAAACGCAAACAAATGGCGACATCCAAACCTACAGTGAACAAAATCTCGCGGCGCTCTTGGCTAAAGAAGAAACTGTTTTCGCTTACTTCACCGCTGAATGGTGTATCACCTGCAAAGTGAACGAGCAGGTGGCCTTGTTCACTGACGACACGCAAGCGCTGTTTGCAGACCGCGGTATTGTGATGTTGAAAGGGGATTGGACAAACCGGAACGCGGAGATTGCATCGTTGCTGGCAGACTATGGCCGCGCAGGGGTTCCGCTCTATCTGCTGTTCCCCAAAGGATCTACTGAGGCGGTCGTATTGCCAGAAATTTTGACGCCAGGCATTATCAAGGATGCAGTAGAACAAAACACTTAATCTGGGAGACCTATGATGCTGAGAAACTCTATCGTTGGAATATTGGCAACCCTGATCTTTGTTTTTGCTTCAATTGCAAAACCCGTGAACGATCAATCGGCCCCAGGTTTTTCAGGCGTAACCATGACTGGAGAGACAATCAGCCTCTCTGACTTCATCGGTCAACCTGTAATTTTGGAATGGACCAATCACGAATGCCCCTACGTTCGCAAACACTACATTAGCGGCAATATGCAGAAAACACAGCGCGCAACAACAGAAGCAGGAGCTGTATGGATTTCTATTATCTCTTCGGCACCGGGAGAGCAGGGGCACGTAAGTGCTGAGCAAGCCCAACGATTGACAACAGAGCGCGGAGTATATGCAGATCATGTTGTTTTAGACCCAGAGGGCGTCATTGGTCGTTTGTACGAAGCCAAGACCACCCCTCACATGTTTCTGATCGATCAAAGTGGGGTGCTGAAGTATCAGGGTGCTATTGATGACAAGCCTTCGGCCAATCCACGAAGCCTGGACGGAGCCACCAATCATGTGCTTGGTGCCTGGTCGGAATTTGTAGATGGGGAAGAAATAAATCTTGCACAGACCAAACCGTACGGTTGCAGTGTTAAGTATGCAGATTAACTCTTGCACACGTTTCGCATCTGAAATGTTTTTTTCTCAACAGTCTTAATAGCTTGTTAAGCCTATTGCGTAAAACTCAAAGCCAATTATCGTAATTGTGTCTCAAACCGGAGTGGGTGAGAACGAGCAATGTTTGTAATTATTGGTTTAATCGTCGTCATGGTGATGGTGTTCGGTGGCTTCACGCTGGCGAACGGCAAATTCGACATCATTCTATATGCCTTGCCATACGAGTTGATGATGATCTTTGGCGGTGCTTTGGGTGCGTTCATCAGTGGAAACTCCACTGATGTGATGAAAGGTGCGCTGGGCGGTATTGGTAAAGCCATGAAAGGCCCAAAATGGAAGGCGGATGATTATCGCGACCTTTTGTGCCTCATGTTCTTACTCATCAAAACCATTCGCTCCAAAGGTGTCGTGGCCATTGAAGCCCACGTGGAAAATCCGGAAGAATCAAAAATTTTCCAACAGTTTCCACGCATTGTTGAAGACCATCATGTGGTGGAGTTCATTTGCGACTATATCCGTATGCTTACAATGAACTTCGATGACCCGATCCAGATGGAAGATGCGATGAATGCCGATCTGGAAAAGCACCATAAAGAAGAACACGAGCCACAGCATGCCCTGCAAACTATGGCAGACGGCTTGCCAGCGATTGGTATCGTTGCGGCCGTTCTGGGTATTGTGAAAACCATGGGTGCCATTGCAGAACCGGTAGAAGTCCTTGGTGGCATGGTTGGCGGCGCACTTGTAGGGACTTTCCTTGGTATTTTTCTTTCTTACCTAATGGTCGCGCCAATTGCAGGTCGTATGAACCAGATATTGGCTGAAGAGTCGCAATTCTTTGAAATCATCAAAATTGTCCTTGTTGCTCATTTGCAGGGCAACGCTCCGCAAGTGTCGGTGGAGCTTGGCCGAAGAAACGTTCCGGGCGCATTGATGCCGACGTTTACGGAGCTTGAGGAAGCTATTGCGGAATTGCCGCCAGACATTTAAACCAGACGCCAAGCGGCACTTCGATGTGGGATTAAGAAACGCGGCTCAAAGTGGCCGCGTTTTGTTTTGTTGATTGGGGAATGACATGAGTATCGAACAGAAGTTTAGGGTCGGTATATTAGGGGCAAGTGGTTACACCGGGGCAGATCTTGTGCGCCTTTTGCTTGCGCATCCCAATGTCGAGATTGTGTTAATGACCGCCGAACGTAAAGCCGGCCAACCTATTGGTGCAATCTTTCCACACCTTTCTGGGTATGCCCTACCGGACCTAATCAGCATTGATGAAGTTGAATGGCCAGCAATTGATTTGGACGTGGTTTTTTGCGCCTTACCGCACGCCACAAGCCAACAGGTAATCATGGGCCTTATGCATGAGACCAACCATAGTCTTCTTGATGAATTGGTTGTTGAAACCAGGGCAGACCTGGCGGGTCAAGCTAAGGCTGACATCAAAATCATAGACCTGAGTGCAGATTTCCGCTTGCGGGACGTTGAAACTTACGCAGAGTGGTATGGTCGAGAACATACGGCGCAAACGGTCCAGCCAAAAGCCGTATATGGTCTCACTGAATTCTATCGAGAAGAATTGAGAGCCGCGCAATTGGTGGCGTGTCCGGGTTGTTACCCCACTGCGGCATTACTCGCCTTGGTGCCGCTGCTGAAAAAGCGGCTTATTGAAAAGACGGACATTATTATCGACGCAAAGTCGGGCGTTTCAGGGGCAGGGCGTTCACTTAAAGAGCAAAACCTGTTTGTAGAAGTTGCTGAAGCCATGCATCCGTATGGATTGGGCGCACACAGGCACATGCCAGAAATCGAACAAGAACTATCGGTGGCAGCCAATGATAACGTCTCGATAAGTTTTACACCCCATCTTGTTCCCATGAACAGGGGCGAACTCGAGACCATCTATGTGCGCCTGGGTGAAGAACAAACAGCTGCAAGTTTGAAGCAACATTTAATAGACACATATGCGGATGAGCCGTTTGTAGAGGTTCTTGACGGCACTATTGCGCCCGCGACGCGCATGGTGCGGGGGTCCAACATGTGTGTGTTGAACGTCTTTGAAGATAGGCAGGCTGGGCGCGCCATCATTGTAGCCGCGATAGACAATCTGGTGAAGGGCTCTTCTGGGCAAGCAATTCAGAATATGAACCTGATGCTGGGTTTGGACGAGACCACAGGCCTAACTCAGGCGCCTATGTTCCCTTAAGGTAAAATCATGACAGAGTTTCCGCTTTCCAAGACCACCAAGCATGGGGGCACGCTTACACCCTTCCAAAAAATTTGGCCGACTGTGCCTGAGTCTGCGTTTGTGTTTCACGGCGCACAGCTCGTTGGATCAGTTAGACTGGGCGAAGGTGTAAGCGTTTGGCATAATTGCGTTTTGCGTGGGGATGTAAATCATATTGTGATTGGGGATCGCAGTAATATTCAAGACGGAACGGTCATTCACGTCAGCACGCGTACTTACCCCACAACTATTTGCAAGGACGTTTTGGTCGCTCACAAAGCTATGCTTCATGGCTGTTTACTGGAAGACAACAGCTTTGTCGGTATGAATGGCATAGTGATGGACAATACAGTGATTGAGTCTGATGGCATGTTGGCCGCGGGTGGCATGCTAACACCAGGTAAACGCATCAAACGTGGTGAGCTATGGGCAGGCAGCCCAGCGAAGTTTGTGCGCTTCGTAAAAGACAGTGAACTTGAGAAAAACCGTGGAATGGCGGAGCACTATCGACGTTTGGCCGTGCAACATGATGCGGACAGTCGCGGCGAAGCCAGCGATATCCTTTATCCGTTTGATTTAGCCAAAAAATAAAGGGCCGGAGAACCAGCCCTTCGATGGTGTTTGATTGTTTTGAGCTCTTAGAGGCCGATTGCACCATTTTGAGCGCTCACCATTGCATAAAGCATTGGAATGGATAGCAGCGTGTTGGTACGGCTGAAGAGCATCGCTTTGCGGGCTGCAGCAGGTTTTGCGTCTGCGTCCGCCTCTACAATGCCCAGAGCGATCTTCTGGTTTGGCCAAATTACGAACCAAACATTAAACCACATGACAATGGCGAACCACATGCCGATACCAATCAGACGATAGTCACCGTTCAATGTCAGTGCTTCAACAAGATAGCCGTTAAACATTGCCAAGAATAAACCGCTGATCAACGTGAACATTGCACCCCAACGGAACCACCACAGCGCCTTTGGAGCGATGTGCTTGCCAATGGCCGGTTTCATTTCGTCCGGGATAGATGGCATTGTTGGAATTTGGACAAAGTTGAAATACCAGAGCAGACCAATCCACATCACGCCAGAAAGTACGTGAATATAACGTGCATAGAAACTGATGTGGTATTCATTGCCACCGTTGAAAACCAAAAACATTAGAACGGCCGTTACGATAATGCCCACGATCACCGTGTTTTGTAATGATTCCAGTATTTTTCCCATATTTGTGCTCCCTAAATCTGACTGTCCCTGAGGCGGCACAGTACGCATGTTGCGGGTGCCACACAAGAAAAAGTGAAAAAATCGTAACAGTCTCAAGGGGATGATAGGTGATAGACTGCGTTTATCATAGCATTTGGGTGCCAGGAGCTATTTACCTTGTAAATCTGGGCTGAGAAGGGCAATTTGCCGCCCCATGACTGAATTAGATCCAATTACATTTTGCCGTGACATGGTTCGTGAAGACGACCGCGAACGATATGATTGCAGCCTGTTTGCGCCTGCTGTGTTGCAGCCAAAACTTTGGGCTTTGTACGCCTTCAATCAAGAAGTGGCCAAAACGCGGGAAAGCGTCTCAGAAGAAGCGCTTGGGCAAATTCGCCTTCAATGGTGGCGAGACGCGGTGCAAGAAATCAGGGAAGGGGCTAGTCGAGAGCATCCTGTTGTACTTGCCATGCGCCAGGAGTTGAATGCTTCGGCAATATTGGACCTTCTGGACAGATTGATCGATGCCCGCGAACAGGATTTGTATGACGATGGTCCTGCAGACTATCAGGCACTCGTGTCATATGCCGACGGGGTTGGTGGGTTATTGTCCGAAGCGGCACTTAGACTAAGCCTAAGCGCTGAGGGGGACGAAGCAGAGCAGCTTGTTGTCAGGGCCCATTCCGTAGGCAAAGCTTGGGCTATGTTGGGGTTGGTTCGTGCTATTCCATTCCACTGGGCTAGCAACCGCAACTATTTGCCGGATGACAAAGGTAAAGCCTCGCTAGCCACTACAGATGCGGATAAGATGTTTGAACTTGCAGCGCCATCAATTGAGAAAATGCTGAATTTTGTTTCAGAGGAATTGCATAGTCTCAAAGAATACTCGTGCGTCGTGCCAGCGAGAGCGCGCCATGTTTTTCTTCCCACAGCATTGGTAGAAGCTAATCTGGAGGCACTTCGCATGTGTGATAATAATCCGTTCAAAGTGCAAGAATTGGGTGGGCTATCTCGATTGTGGATATTGGCAAAGGCAACGTTTTTGAAAAAATACTGCTGATTGGGCCAAAACTAGGCACAAAAAAACCTGCCGCTGGCGTTTCGCCAAGGGCAGGTATTTTTCTTAAGAACTGGTTCGATCAGGCTTGAATATCGACCTGCTCGCCAACACCTGGACCAGTAGAAGAAGCTTCCACTTCTTTCCGCTCCACCGAACTGTCTTCAGCAACTTTACGTTCTTGAGCTGCTGACTCTAGCGAGCCTGAGCGGCCAGAAGCACCAATTGACTCTGCACTTGTTGCAGCTGTGCTTTGAATATCCACATCTAATCTCCAACGCCGTGCGTTTACCCATGACACACGGCTTCTCTCAGTCATTGATAATATAGTCGTTTAGAGGTTAAATTTCTATAGATACCAGCATTTTTCGCGTGTTTTCAGGCACTTCCGGCAAAAATTGCCTACTGAAAACCGAAAATAGTGGAATTTTGAGTGCAAAAAATATTTAAAATTTTATCCATTCGAATCATTAAAGGCACGGTATTGATCCTTGTCCCAGCCTGTTCAGCGCCGTCTGGTCAACAAGCAAGACACGATGTTGGACCGGTTTCCTCTTATGCCCGAAATACCATCGCAGCTGAAAATCCGGAGGGTTTGCTGCGTATCGCCGAGGGCTTTGAGCGGTCTGGAGACTATGCAGGTGCACGAGAGCTATATGGACTTGCTTCGGTTTAGTGGAGAGCCTCAGAATAATCTGATTATGATGAGGAGTATGTTTTATGTCTTCACCCCACAGGGTTTATACTGAGGAATTTAAGCGGGAAGCGGTTCGCTTGAGTTATGAAAGCGGTCTGACGATTATTGAGGTTGCCTCTGACCTTGGTATAGGCCGATCGACACTGAACACATGGCGGCGTGAGTTTCGGGATGATGATAGCCCAGTTGCTACCAGTGAGGAGAGTTCAGAGAAGGAGCTGTCCCGTCTTCGCCGTGAGAACCAGATCCTCAGGGCGGAGCGCGACCTGCTAAAAAAGGCCACGGCTTTCTTCGCCAAGGAAAGTCGATGAGGTTTGCGCTTATTGATGCGAAGGAAGCGTGCCTGCCTGTTTCCAGGGCCTGCCGGTTACTAGGTGTCAGTGTCAGCGGCTATTATGCATGGAGAGGACGCCCTGTTTGCAAACGGGCGCAGGACGACAGGCGATATCTGGCCTATATCAAGTGCCTGTTCCATCAGTCGAATGGGACTTACGGCAGCCCGCGCATGACGGTTGAAATGCAGGAACAGGGATTACCTGTTGGCCGCAGGCGGGTTGCCCGCCTGATGCGGGAAGACGGGCTGAAAGCCAGACAGAAGCGCCGGTTCAAAAGGACAACAGATAGCGACCACAAAAACCCGGTTTATCCCAACCTGCTTGAGCGGGATTTTACAGCCGCAGCGCCCAACCGGAAGTGGGCTGGGGACATCAGTTATATCTGGACAGCGGAAGGCTGGCTTTACCTGGCCGTCATCATTGATCTGTATGCCCGCAGGGTTGTGGGCTGGGCAACAAGTGACAGGTTGAAGAAAGAGCTTGCCATCAGCGCTCTCGACAAGGCAATTATGCTGCGCAATCCATCACCTGGCCTGATCCATCACAGCGATCGCGGTAGTCAATATTGCTCCTACGAGTATCAAAAAAAGCTCAAATATCATGGCATGCGCGGATCCATGTCAGGGAAAGGCAATTGCTATGATAACAGTGTCGCTGAAAGCTTCTTCAAAACAATCAAAGTCGAGCTGGTGTGGCAAACAAGCTTCCAGACACGGGAACAGGCAACAACAAGGATCGGACACTATATTGATGCTTTTTATAATCCAGTGCGCAAGCACTCGACAATCGGCTATAAATCCCCCATACAGAAGGAAAGGACGATAGCCAATTAACTGAAATGGCTCTCCACTAAACCGAAGCAACTCCAATATGTTCAGGCACTTGAAGCGGCCCCAGGCTTGATGGAGGCCCGAATAGGCTTGGCACGCGCCAAATCAAAACTGGGGCAAAGCGATAGTGCCATTGCCGATCTCACCCTTTTGCTTGCCCAACAACCGGACAATCGCGCGGCAACGGTGACGATGGCACAAATCCATGCCAATGACGGGCGATATGCCGCAGCTTTGGCGCAAATCACTATAATTGTCGATCCTAGTCCTTCTGAGTTAAATCTTAGAGGCAAACTGCGCCATTTGTCCGGGGAAGCTGCCGAAGGTCATTCAGATGTATTGAGCGCGCTTGACAAAATGCCTGATCAGGGCGCGTTTATTACAGATGCAGCGCTGTCTTTTGCCCTTATTGAAGACTATCCAGCCTCTATCGCCTTGCTCAGGCAGACACTGGACCGTCCAACGTTTGGTTCCCGTGCTGAGCAGGGCTTGGCTCTAGTGTATGCACTGTCTGGACAGCGCCAACTGGCCCTTCGGCTTGCTAGAGACATTTTGCCACCTGAAGAAATTCAACGGTTGGAGCCTTATTTTCGATACTTGCCCCGTTTTACAAAGCAGGAACAAGCGGCTGCCTTGTTTTTTGACCGGATCCCAAACGAAACGATCGCGCGTTTCGTGACAAATGCGACGAATTGACTCTTGAACCAGCGCGCGCACCGGTCTAAGCAAGCATCTGTCTGCAGAGCAAGCTTCTTGTAGGGAATTGAATTTGAAAAACTGCACTGACATGTCCGAAGTAAGAGAAGAAATCGACCGGGTGGACCGGTTGATTGTGCCTTTGCTGCTGGAGCGGATCGGATACATTGCGCAAGCGGGCCATATCAAAGCAGATAGGGACGCAGTACGCGACGAGTGGCGCATTGAAGATGTGGTTAGCAAGGTAAAAGCTGAAGCAGCAAAAACTGGTGGTGATCTCGCTTACATTGAATCTGTTTACAGGTTTCTCATTGATTATAGCATCAATCACGAATTTGATGTTTGGGATGATCGTTTTGAAGGCCCAACCAAGCGAAAAGCCTAGGCCGAGCATTCCGCGCAAGTTACGACAGTGGGGTCCAACTCAAGACGTTTTAGCGCAATCTCGTTACCGCATTTAACACAGTATCCAAATTCCTCGTCTAGTAAGCGTTCAAGTGCAGCGTCGATTGCCTGCAACTTCTGGCGCCTTCTGGCGGCTATGGCATTATTCATCGCCTGGCCCTGAAGCGCATCCATTCGGGAAAGTCGTCCGACGCGCGATTGATCAAGTTCAACCGTCGCGCGTGCTCCAGCAGCCTCTCCGTCAAGTGCTTCCAGCTCACGCTTCAGGTCTACAAGTTTCTTTTGCCAAGTCTCATTTGCCATGAGGCAACTGTGTCACGGCACGCGTTGATCTGGCAACTTATTCCAGTCTTTTGAACGATTTGGTCCGCTATTCAGCGGCCGAGCGCCCCACTTCAATGGCGGCATCAACATGTTCCCGCCTTGCATCATGTTCTTCGGCTATTGCATTGTCCTGTTCCTGCATCGCATCAATATCCAATTGAGCAAAGCCCAGGACACCCATATCGCCGTAGGCAGATTGGATCTTTTCGCCCCAAAGGCCAATGTCCTTCACGATAGGTACAATCCTGCTGAACAGGTTGGTGCGGAACATTTTCATGCTTTCGCTATTCTCTAAATACTCTTTGCATTCTTTGATCGGAAAGCCGAGGTTTTCCCACATTTCGATGCTGGAGAAACGGTCCCGCATTAAATAACAGGCTTCAATCAGAAATTCTTCACGCTCGTTTCGTTCAGCTTGTGATAACTCAGGGTAGTATTCTCTCAGGGCCAATCGACCGAAGGCCACATGTCGCGCCTCGTCTTGCATCACATAGGCATTCACAGCAGAGGCGAGAGGGTCTTTGGCATGGTCTCGAATATTGGCGAACGCGGCCAACGCAAGTCCCTCGATGACCACCTGCATACCCAGGTAGGTCATGTCCCAGCGATTATCTCTAAGAACTTGATCCAAAAGAGTTTTAAGAGGTCCCGTTATTGGGTAGGCGACCCCGATTTTTTCTACAAATTTCTTGTAAGTCTCAACGTGCCTCGCTTCGTCCATCACTTGCGTAGATGCATAGAACTTGGCCTCGGTGTTGGGGACATTCTGAACAATCTTGGCAGAGCAGATAAGGGCCCCTTGTTCGCCGTGCAGAAATTGTGAATTGCTCCACGCTGCTTGGTGCCGTCGAGCCTCACCCTGTTCTTTTGGAGACATCTTCATGAAGAAGTCCGCACCGTAAAGAGGGAAAAATTCCATTGGATGGAGTTGCTTCGGTTTAGTGGAGAGCCATTTCAGTTAATTGGCTATCGTCCTTTCCTTCTGTATGGGGGATTTATAGCCGATTGTCGAGTGCTTGCGCACTGGATTATAAAAAGCATCAATATAGTGTCCGATCCTTGTTGTTGCCTGTTCCCGTGTCTGGAAGCTTGTTTGCCACACCAGCTCGACTTTGATTGTTTTGAAGAAGCTTTCAGCGACACTGTTATCATAGCAATTGCCTTTCCCTGACATGGATCCGCGCATGCCATGATATTTGAGCTTTTTTTGATACTCGTAGGAGCAATATTGACTACCGCGATCGCTGTGATGGATCAGGCCAGGTGATGGATTGCGCAGCATAATTGCCTTGTCGAGAGCGCTGATGGCAAGCTCTTTCTTCAACCTGTCACTTGTTGCCCAGCCCACAACCCTGCGGGCATACAGATCAATGATGACGGCCAGGTAAAGCCAGCCTTCCGCTGTCCAGATATAACTGATGTCCCCAGCCCACTTCCGGTTGGGCGCTGCGGCTGTAAAATCCCGCTCAAGCAGGTTGGGATAAACCGGGTTTTTGTGGTCGCTATCTGTTGTCCTTTTGAACCGGCGCTTCTGTCTGGCTTTCAGCCCGTCTTCCCGCATCAGGCGGGCAACCCGCCTGCGGCCAACAGGTAATCCCTGTTCCTGCATTTCAACCGTCATGCGCGGGCTGCCGTAAGTCCCATTCGACTGATGGAACAGGCACTTGATATAGGCCAGATATCGCCTGTCGTCCTGCGCCCGTTTGCAAACAGGGCGTCCTCTCCATGCATAATAGCCGCTGACACTGACACCTAGTAACCGGCAGGCCCTGGAAACAGGCAGGCACGCTTCCTTCGCATCAATAAGCGCAAACCTCATCGACTTTCCTTGGCGAAGAAAGCCGTGGCCTTTTTTAGCAGGTCGCGCTCCGCCCTGAGGATCTGGTTCTCACGGCGAAGACGGGACAGCTCCTTCTCTGAACTCTCCTCACTGGTAGCAACTGGGCTATCATCATCCCGAAACTCACGCCGCCATGTGTTCAGTGTCGATCGGCCTATACCAAGGTCAGAGGCAACCTCAATAATCGTCAGACCGCTTTCATAACTCAAGCGAACCGCTTCCCGCTTAAATTCCTCAGTATAAACCCTGTGGGGTGAAGACATAAAACATACTCCTCATCATAATCAGATTATTCTGAGGCTCTCCACTAAACCGAAGCAAGTCCAGGAATTCCAAGAGGGTCGTCCGGATCGAGTTCCCTTGACCAGTCTATACGGCTATCAGTGTCCCACTGCATGGTTTTGCCTTTATTATAAAGGCTTAGCAGGTCTTTCCTGTCGTCGCTGTAGTCCCAGTTGAATAGAGTTTCATAGTCCTGTGGTACTTCCCACGCCGACTCTTCGAGTGCAGTTGTATAAAGTGGATCAATGGCCACAACTCTCTCCCAAGCAATTCCCCAAGCACATTAGGCCCTCCCAGCCATAATGACTTCCATTATTGCTTAGTTGATAAAATTGTCAATTAACCTAAGGTTAAAAAAACAGCCGCACAAGGCGGCTGTAAGGTTGGGAAGAGAAGACCAAATGGCCTCTCCAGTTTAGAGATCGTGGGCCTAGAACTTCTGCGAGCCTTTGCCAAATTCCGGATAGGCTTCCATTCCCAGCTCCGAAATGTCAGCGCCTTGCGCTTCATCTTCAGGGCTGAGACGAATGCCAACTGTCATCTTCAGGGCGTACCAAACGATCGCGCTTGTGATAGTTACAAACACACCAATGGAAACCACACCGACTAGCTGAGCGAGGAAAGCTGTATCGCCGTTGGTAATTGGAACCGCCATTGTGCCCCAAATACCGCAAACCAAGTGCACTGAGATTGCACCTACCACGTCGTCAATTTTGCGCTTGTCGAAGAACGGGACTGCAAAGACAACTAGCACACCACCCACAGCGCCGATGAGGGTGGCCGAAATTGGTGTCGGTGTTAGTGGCTCTGCAGTAATGGAAACCAAGCCTGCCAAAGCGCCGTTTAGTACCATGGTCAGATCCACTTTCTTATATACGATCTTTGTCGTTATGAAGGCAGCAACGGCACCGCCGGCGGCCGCCATATTGGTGTTAACAAATATGTTGGATACGGATACGGCGTCGCTGACAGTGCCCAAGGCTAACTGGGAAGCACCGTTAAAGCCGAACCAGCCCAGCCACAGAATAAACATACCAAGTGTCGCAAGAGGCATACTTGAACCCGGCATAGGGCGCACTTTCCCGTCGACATAGCGGCCGTCACGGGCACCAAGAATGAATGCACCAACAAGGGCGGCCCAGCCTCCAGTCGAGTGCACGAGTGTTGAGCCGGCAAAATCAGAGAATTCTGCACCAAAACTTGCGGCATACCATTCGGCGTTAAGCCAGCCACCACCCCATTCCCAGGACCCTTGGATAGGATAGATCAGACCAGCTAGAACAACAGTGAACATCAAGAACGGCACAAGCTTCACCCGCTCCGCCACCGTGCCAGACACAATTGAAGCAGTGGTAGCCACAAAAACCATCTGGAAGAAGAAGTCAGATCCTGCACCATATCCGGTTTCCAATACGCCGGAATCGTCTGGCGACCAAAGATGGAAAAAGGTACCAAAATAGCCACCGACATCTTCGTACATAAGATTGTAGCCCATAAGCATCCACATGATACATGCGACTGCAAACAGGGAGACATTCTTCAAACAAATGTCTGCTACATTTTTGGAGCGAACCAAACCCGCTTCCAGCATGGCAAATCCTGCGGCCATCCACATGACAAGAAATCCGCCAAACAGAAACAACAAAGTGTTGAATACGACGCTGGTTTCTGCGTCTGGTGCAGCATTAGCAGCGCCACTGAAAATAAGAGACGCAAGCCCGGCCGAGCCGACTAAATTGATTAATTTTTTTTTTAACATTGCTCTATAACCCCTTGAATATATTAAAGTGCTTCCGAATCTGTTTCGCCAGTGCGAATACGGATTACCTGAGCCAAATCGAGCACAAACACCTTGCCATCCCCAATTTGGCCAGTCTGAGCAGTGGTTTGCAGAGCTTCGATTGCCTGTTCAGCGAGTTCGTCGTCTGTTGCGATTTCGAGTTTTACTTTTGGAAGGAAGCGCACCTCATACTCGGCGCCGCGGTATATTTCTTTTTGACCGCGCTGCCGACCATAGCCCTGCACTTCAGACACCGTCATGCCGGTGACACCGATTTCGGCCAATGCGTCTCGCACTGGATCGAGGCGGTGAGGCTTTATGACTGCAATAATATATTTCATGACCGCTCCCTGACTGAGTTTATTCTCATAGTTTGAACTAAAAATAGATTGTGGCAGCCCATACAGCAGCATCCGTGCCAAATTAAAATAATCAATAAAAACAAGGGGTAAGCGAGGTTTTAGCGAGACGAGATGCGACTAAAATGCTCAAAATATGTAAAGTGATTAAAAAATAGGCAATTGGTTCTTGATCGATATGCTGTAATTTTGATCATTTGAGGCCAGACAAAATCGATCTTGCTAATAGCCACGCCCGTATTGATAAGTAGCCTTGATATGAGCGGGAGCTTTGCATGAAGTTTGATACCACTGACAAACGCATCGTTTTGACTGGCGGCACATCAGGAATTGGATTTGAACTGGTGAGACTGTTGGAGGCTTCGACTTCTCTCGTAGTGGTTGGACGAGATCAAGCTGAGCTTGAACAGCTCAAGAATAATTTTCCCAGTATTGACGTCTTTACCGCGGACCTTGCCGAGCGAACTTCGGTGATTAGGGCGGCGTCCGAAATTTGTTCTCGGTACGGAGCAATAGACGTGCTGATTAATAATGCCGCAATGCAGTATGAACCTCATTTCACGGACCCTGAATTTGACCCTGACATGATCGGGCGCGAAATGGACGTAAACTTTACCAATATCTGCTACTTCATTCACGGCCTTTTGCCGGGGCTGCGTAAAGACAGTCCCTCGGTCATACTTAACATAGGCTCTGGTCTCGGGTTGGCGGCGAAACCCGCGTCAGCCATCTATTGCGCAAGTAAAGGGGCATTGAATATCTTTTGTCAGTCCCTGAGATATCAGCTTGAACACACTAATATTTCAGTGCTTCAGGCTCTTTTGCCAATGGTAGAGACACCGATGACTGAGGGCAGGGGAAGCGGTAAAATCAGTGCAAGTGATGCTGCGGCCAAGATTTTGGATGGTCTTCAGAACCTGACAGATGACAATGACATTGGGAAAGTCAAACTGCTGCGTCGAATGCTGCGCCTTGCACCCTCAATTGCCTACAAAATTATGCGAAAGGCTGGATAGGATATGCCACCGCTGTTGCGCATCATGCTTGTTCTGTTTGTCGGCTTTGCAACGACTTTTCTGCTCATCAAGGGATTTACAGGATTATCTTTTGCCGACGTCGAAAACTGGTTGAGAAACGCGCGAGAAATATCAGCGGAATATGTTGTGATACTGGTGGTGGGCTTGTTAGTTGCTGATTTGTTGGTTTCGGTTCCAACTCTGACCATTACTCTGCTTTCGGGTTTCCTTCTGGGTCAATGGCTTGGGGCTGCTGCTGCGTTGGTAGGCTTGTACAGCGCCGGCTGCCTTGGCTATTTGGTTAGTCGGCGAATTGGCGACAGGTTGCTGGCGGTGCTGTTGAAACAACCAGAAAAGCGACAGGAAGCCATCCAGAGCTTTGAAACCCATGGATTCGGTATGATTATACTGGCAAGGGCAGTGCCCATATTGCCGGAAGTGACCGCTTGCTTGGCCGGCGCAACCAAAATGCCGTTTACGCGTTTCATTGTGGCGTGGTCGCTAAATTCAGTGCCTTACGTGTTAGTGGCCACCTTTGCAGGGTCTGTTAGCACGCTCGAGGAGCCGCAGCCCGCTCTGTTCACTGCGCTGGGTATCTCTGCAACGCTATGGATTAGTTGGTTCTTTTATCGGCGGCGCATGGCGCAGACCTTAAATCCCTGAAGGATTTCTTGCCCAATTCAACAGATATTATGCCGGGACAATTCGCGCTCGTTTGGTACCTTTCTGCCAGCACAGGGAGGCGTTAAATGAAAATTTATGGTGAAGAAATATCTGGCAATTGCCTGAAGGTAAAATATGTCGCCGATTATCTTGGGCTCGAATATGACTGGGTTAATATCGACATCGTTGCGGGCGGCTCAAGAACGGCTGAAATGCTGGCCAAAAATCCAGCGGGTCAGGTGCCATTTGTCGAGCTTGACGACGGTAGCATTCTCTCCCAGTCCAACGCCATTATACAATATTTAGCTGACGGTTCAGATCTTGTGCCCGCAAATCGCCTCGGGTGCGCAAAAATGAACGAATGGATGTTTTGGGAGCAATATAGCCACGAAACGGCCATTGCAGTTGCCCGGTTTCGTGTCATTTACCAAGGCCAAGCGGTTGAAGACCTGGACCCACAATTGGTTGCCAAAGGTAACGCGGCCCTCGATTTGATGGAAAAGCACCTGACCGGCAACGATTGGTTTGTCGGCGAAAAGCTATCGCTCGCGGACGTGGCATTGGTTGCCTACACCCAGTTCGCTCACCAGCCAGGGTTCACATTTGACAAGCGGCCGAACGTTGCAGCCTGGGTACCTAGGGTTAAACGGGCGTTACAAGCTGCCTAGCTTTCTGTCATTGCCAATAATGCTGCCACGGCATCTTCAGCACGGTCTTCAGGAATAAACAAGTGATCGTGAAAGAAGCCTGAAACCGGGTTTACGCCCATGCCAAGGCTTGCCAGTTGCGTGGTAACTTTTGCCAAAAAGCCCACAGCATCCAATGCTGAATGCACATTTAGCGTGATCATGCGGCAGGGAAATTCAAAATCGACACCCGCTTGCGTGGCATCCTCAAGAGCCAGAATCAGTGTTGTGCCTTCTTGCTCCTGAAAAACCATGCGCGGCGCGACATGCGGCGGAAGGTTGCCCTTACTGAAAGTGGCAAACACATAGACCTCAGGGTCAAGTGTTGGCTTCATGGACCTTATCAATACATCAAGATTATGTTCGCCAGACATTCAAAGGTCCTCGCTTCTGTAGTTTGAATAGAAACTTAGGGTCAGATTACTGCGAATGTAAAGAAGGTGGCGGGCAGGGTGGGATTCGAACCCACGAAGGGCTTGCACCCTTGCCGGTTTTCAAGACCGGTGCATTCAACCGCTCTGCCACCTGCCCTTAGGTGCTTGCGATGAAGCTGCGAGGGGTTTTAACGGCAGTTTTCGCTGCCGTCCAGTCTAAATTTTGTAGATCGGAAAATTGCTGCAAAAAAGCTGTCACAATTGGCTTCATTCACCTTGCTATAGGGGGCATGACTTGATAGAAATACTGGTATGTAGCCACAATATCTCGGGGGTAACGGGGGTAGTTAGGGCTATATCTTTGTTTCAGCGTACGCAGGCGTGCCTGCCCACTCAAAGGGGTCTTTGCTGGTGAGCGATAACACACCCATTCCGCCAGAAGAGCGAGATATCCAGCCGATTAAAATTGAAGATGAGATGAAGGCATCGTACCTCGATTACGCCATGAGCGTGATCGTGTCGCGGGCGCTTCCTGATGCGCGGGATGGCCTGAAGCCAGTACACCGCCGCATCCTCTATTCAATGCATGAAAATGGGTATGAGTGGAACAAACCGTTCCGTAAATCAGCTCGTATCGTCGGTGACGTGATGGGTAAGTATCACCCACACGGTGATAGCGCGATATACGACGCCCTCGTGCGCATGGCGCAGGACTTTTCCATGCGGGCACCGCTCGTTGACGGGCAGGGTAACTTTGGCTCAATGGACGGCGATAATGCCGCCGCAATGCGTTACACTGAAGCGCGCATGGACAAAGTTGCGTCTGTTCTGCTGGCTGACATTGAAAAAGATACAGTTGCTTTCCGTCCAAACTATGACGAGAGCGAAAGTGAACCTGTTGTTTTACCTGCACGTTTCCCGAACCTGCTGGTGAATGGCGGTACGGGTATCGCGGTTGGCATGGCAACCAATATTCCGCCTCACAACATCACAGAAGTGATCGACGGGGTATTCGCGCTCATTGACAATCCTGAGATAGACACGCTCGGATTGATGGAGCATGTGAAAGGTCCTGACTTGCCCACAGGGGCGACCATTCTGGGTGTAAGTGGCATCCGGCAAGCATATGAAACAGGCAAAGGTTCTATTACGATCCGCAGCAAAACGCATGTGGAAGAGGTACGTAAGGATCGCTCGGCTATCATCATTACCGAAGTGCCGTTTCAGGTTAATAAATCTTCGATGATCGAAAAAATAGCCGAATGCGTTCAAACCAAACGCATTGAGGGTATTTCGGATATTCGCGATGAAAGCGACCGTGACGGTGTGCGTGTTGTCATCGAACTCAAGCGCGATGCAGTGCCTGAAGTTGTGCTCAATCAATTATATCGTTTTACGCAGGTGCAGACCAGTTTTGGCATTAACATGCTGGCGATCAACGGTGGTAAGCCGGAGCAAATGACGCTCAAGGCCGTTTTGCAGGCGTTTGTTGACTTCCGCGAGGAGGTTATTACGCGGCGGACCAAATTTGAGCTGAACAAAGCGCGTGACCGAGCCCACATTATGGTGGGCCTGGTAACCGCGGTTGCCAACATCGACGAAGTGGTAGCAATCATTCGCGGTGCGCCATCGCCTGCTGCCGCTCGCGAAGCTTTAGCGGCCAAAAAGTGGGATGCCTCAGAGATTCTTTCTTACTTGGAGCTAATCAACGAAGCGGGCCGCGCCAATGATGATGGTACCTATCAGCTGTCTGAAATTCAGATAAAAGCTATTCTTGACTTGCGACTGCATCGCCTGACTGCCCTTGGTCGGGACGAGATCGGCGATGAGCTTGAAACATTGGCACAAAAAATTCGTGAATACCTTGAAATTCTTCAGTCTCGCGAGCGTTTGTTTGAAGTGCTCCGCGAAGAACTTCAGCTAGTGCGCGATGAATTTGGCAACGACCGCCGCACAGAAATTGATATCCACACGATCAATTCATTTGAAGACGAGGATCTTATCGCTCGTGAAGACATGGTCGTTACTGTTACACACTCCGGTTACATCAAGCGTGTACCTCTCTCTACTTATCGGGCGCAGCGTCGGGGCGGTAAAGGACGGTCTGGCATGCAGACCAAGGATGAGGATTTCCTATCAACTCTGTTTGTGGCAGACACCCACACACCAGTCTTGTTCTTCTCGAACCTTGGACAGGTATACAAAATGAAGGTGTGGAAGCTGCCAGTTGGTAGCCCGCAGTCCAAGGGTAAGGCGGTTATTAACATGCTGCCGTTGAAGCAGGGCGAAACCATCGCAACTATTTTGCCGCTGCCTGAAGACGAGGAAAGCTGGGAAGATCTGCATGTTATGTTTGCTACGGCGAAAGGAAATGTCCGTAGAAACAAGCTCTCAGATTTCTCTAACGTTATGGCAAATGGCAAGATTGCAATTCGTTTTGCTGACGAGGACGATAAACTGATCGGGGTGGAAGTCTGTACTGAAGACGATGATGTTCTGCTGGCGGCCAGTGGGGGTAGGGCTATCCGCTTTAAAACCACTGACGTGCGTCTGTTTGTGGGACGAACGTCTACCGGCGTACGCGGAATGAAGTTTGGCGATGATGAAGAAGTTGTCTCCATGTGCATCATCAACGGCACTGACGCGTCAGTAGATGAACGAAATGCCTATCTGCGTGCTGCGCCATGGAAGGCTGAACCTGGTGAGCGGACACTCTCCGGTGATCGCATGGCTGAACTGGAAGCAACTGAACAGTTTGTTCTTACTGTTTCGGCAAATGGGTTTGGTAAACGCACCAGCAGCCACGAGTATCGCCTGACCAATCGCGGGGGGCAGGGAATTTGGAACGTCCCCTCCAGTGAAGATATGCGTGCTGAAATTGGCGCTGTGGTCGGTGCATTCCCCATAACCGAAACCGAACAACTCATGATGGTGACCGATCAGGGCAAGCTGATCCGTACCCCCGTGCATGATGTTCGGATTGCAAGCAGAAATACCAAAGGCGTTACGCTCTTTAAAGTCGCGGACGACGAGACGATTGTGTCTGTCGCCAAGCTGCAAGAGACTGAAGAAGATGATGTTTCTGAAGAGGCAGAAGAAGATAGCGTTGCAGTATCTGAATCCGCTGAAACGGAATAATATCAATGCGTTAAAGCGGTTGGTTAATTTATCAATAGAAGAAGTACCGCGCCGGCAGCCAATACACTGCCGGCGATTTTGTTAGCAAGGGCCAGCTTGTTTTTTTGTATCAGCAACTTCTTGGCCTTGGACGCGATAAACACCCATGTCATGTCCAGTATCGCTGCGATTATTAGAAAAGTCGCTGAAAGGATCAGTATTTGAGGCTCTGCTGGAAGGTCGGCGTTAACAAATTGCGGAAAGAAAGCCGCAAAAAACAGAATTGTTTTTGGACTAGTAAAACAAATAACAGCTGCTTTGCTGAAACTCACCCACAATGGCGCTGAAACTGGTGGCAAGTCTGCTTCTGCAACATGAACTGGTTTCAAAAATGCCTGTGTGGAAAGATACAGTAAATAGAGAACTCCGCCGTATCGAATGCTGGTGAGTACTGCTGGAGGGAGCTCCGCGACGGCCGCAAACCCGAAATAATTAATCGCCAGATAAATCAAACTTACCAGAGTGGCGCCGGCAACAACTGCAAGCCCATGCTTTGTAACGTCCCGCAAAGATTCTGCCACAATTAGGCTCACGATCGGGCCCGGCGTGAATATAAAACCAACGGTTGCTGCAATGAAAAGAAGCCAAAGTGTCGGGTCTATTGCTAACATGTAAGTCATCTACTCAAAAGTCGGGCACCGATTTGCCTTGTTTTTTCATCCATATTCGGGAATGTTGCCGCAAAGCAATAAGCAAAGTTGCATCTTTCGCATGAGGAAAGCCATGGCAAAAGAACGCGTTGGCGTATACCCCGGAACCTTTGACCCTATTACAAATGGCCATCTGGATATTATTAAGCGAGGCTTGGGTCTTGTGGACCGATTAGTTATCGGCGTGGCAACAAATCCCAGTAAGAACCCACTTTTCACGCTTGAAGAACGGGTGGCAGTTGTTGAGCGCGAGACACGGCAGATGGGTGAAGACGCCGGTGTTAAAATTGAAGTTGTGCAGTTTAATGAACTATTGATGAAATTTGCCGAACGGGTTGGTGCAGATTTCATTATCCGCGGCCTGAGGGCCGTAGCAGACTTCGAATATGAGTTCCAAATGACGGGCATGAACTATCAAATAAACCCAAATATCGAGACGGTGTTTTTGATGGCAGACCCTAAGTTCCAAACGATTGCATCGCGGCTTGTGAAAGAGGTGGCGATATATGGCGGTAATATTGCGTCTTTTGTGCCCGAAAAGGTTGCGGCAGAAGTCGTGGTAAAAGTCCAGGCCATTTCCAAAGCATAGACTGGATTATTTGTATGATGACTAGACTGTTTGCACTTCTCATTCTTTTGATAGGGGTTGGTATGACTGAAGAAACCGAAGCTCAAGAACTCGACCTTGAAAATACACTTTACATGGACCTGGAGTTTGGACGTGTTGTTATCGCAATGCGCCCAGACGTAGCACCAAAACATGTGGCTCGTATCAAGGAACTGACGAGAGAAGGTTTTTATGACGGTTTGGCTTTCCACCGGGTAATTCCCGGGTTTATGGCGCAGGGCGGTGATCCGCTAGGAAACGGAACAGGTGGTTCGGGCCAAAACCTGCCAGCAGAATTCAGTCGCCTTCCTCACGTGCGCGGTACGGCATCTATGGCGCGTGCCACAGATCCTGACAGTGCTGACAGCCAGTTCTTTATCTGTTTCGTTCGGTGCGCGCCTCTGGATTATGAATACACGGTGTGGGGCCGTGTCGCTGCAGGCATGGAGTTTGTGGACCAAATCGCGGTCGGCGAACCCCCCAGTAATCCAACGATAATTCAAAAAATGCAGGTGGCTGCTGACGCCAAGGAATAAACCCGATGGCGGGTAAATATCCTGCACGTTTTAGAGAACTTCCCCTTTATGACGGCCGGTTTGATGCATACAAACTGGCTGCCAAAGGCTCCGATGTTCTATTCGCCAATTATCCAGCAGGAACGTCAATACCGCCCCATACCCATAATTCCGATAATTATGGTGTGATCACGCGCGGCGAACTCATTCTTACCATGGATGGGCACGTCACTCGTTACGGGCCGGGCGACTGGTACAATGTACCTGCTGGTGTGGAACACGCGGCAGAATTTGAAGTTGAAACAGACGAAATCGAGTTCTGGTTCGATCCTGCATAGAAAATCAAATGACATTGCCCGGCTTGGCTTGCTCTGGTTAGAGCTGTGAGTTAAAAGCCGCGCCATGGATATAGAACTTTTTGATTTTCAGTTGCCCAACGAGCAAATTGCCCTGCGCCCAGTTTCCCCAAGAGACAGCGCCAGGATGCTGCTTGTAAATGGCGGGACCATAGACAATGCACATGTTTGTGATCTTCCTGGCCTTCTACAGCAGGGCGATGTGCTGGTGTTTAACGATACACGCGTTATCCCAGGCAGACTGACCGGAAAACGTGGCGACGCAAAAATGCAAGTGACCTTGCACAAACGTGAGACCGATGTGGTTTGGCGGGTTTTTGCGAAACCAGCAAAAAAAGCGCGCTTGGGTGACGTAATCAACTTCGATGGACTGGAAGCCGAAGTAACAGCTGTCGGCGAGGACGGTGAGCGCACACTTGCATTCCGACTGCAAGATGAAGCAATGGGTGAAGCACTCGAGAGCCACGGGGTCATGCCGCTTCCACCCTATATTGCCGCTCAGCGCGCTGTCGATGAAGCTGACAAGTCTGACTATCAGACCATTTATGCCGAAAAAGACGGCGCAGTTGCAGCGCCAACAGCAGGTTTGCATTTTACGCCCGATTTGCTTGAGCGCTTGAAAGTCAAAGGCGTTCATTTTGCTCATGTCACGCTGCATGTCGGGGCGGGCACCTTCTTACCCGTGAAAGTGCAAAACACTGATGACCACAAGATGCACAGCGAGTGGGGCGAAATTTCTCCGGACACGGCAGAATTGCTGAACGAAGTTCGACAGAACAACGGGCGCATTGTAGCGGTGGGTACAACTTCGCTCAGGCTTTTGGAAAGCGCGGCTGCAGATGACGGCGCTATTGAGCCCTTTTCTGGAGATACCGACATCTTCATAACGCCGGGATACCGGTTCAAAGCCGTCGATATGCTGATGACAAACTTTCATTTGCCAAAGTCGACATTGTTCATGCTTGTATCTGCGCTTGCAGGCATGCAAGAGATGCAGAGTGCTTACGAATATGCCATCGATAATGGTTATCGTTTCTATTCCTATGGTGACAGCAGCCTTCTGACAGTTAAACGAGACAAGCAATGAGCGAACGCTTTAATTTTCAGATTGATGAAACAGACGGTATGGCCCGTACAGGGCGAATTCAGATGGTGCGCGGTGAAATTCGCACACCAGCATTCATGCCGGTCGGTACAGCGGGCACAGTTAAAGCCATGCTGCCTGAAAATGTGCGCTCCACAGGTGCGGACATATTACTTGGCAACACCTATCACCTAATGTTGCGACCCACGGCTGAGCGTATTCACAGGCTGGGTGGTTTACACAAATTCATGAATTGGGACCGCCCGATTTTGACTGATTCAGGTGGGTTTCAGGTAATGTCCCTCACAGAATTGCGCAAAATGAGCGAGGAGGGCGTAAAATTCCAATCGCATTTGGATGGCAGCAAAATCATGCTGACGCCAGAGCGCTCAATGGAAATACAGCGGTTGTTGGGTTCCGATATCGTCATGTGTTTTGACGAATGCACCCCTTTTCCCGCCACACACGAAGAAGCAGAAAAATCAATGGAACTTTCCATGCGATGGGCAAAACGGTCCCGTGCAGGGTCTGATATTGGTGAGGATCATGCTGCGCGGTCCGCTTTGTTTGGGATTGTTCAGGGCGGCGTCTATGAGGACCTGCGGGAGCGTTCCATTGGCGCGCTGACGGACATTGGTTTTGACGGTTACGCCGTTGGCGGTCTTGCGGTTGGTGAAGGACAGGAAACGATGTTTGAGGTTCTTGACTTCACCATGCCTAAAATGCCAACAGAAACGCCTCGATATCTCATGGGTGTGGGCAAGCCGGACGATATAATTGGTGCGGTGGAGCGTGGCATCGACATGTTTGACTGTGTGATGCCAACGCGTTCAGGCCGCACCGGACAAGGCTTTACACGCCGCGGTGCTATTAACATGAAAAATGCACGACACAAGGATGACACACGCCCGATTGATGAAGAGTGTAGCTGTCCAGCATGCACACAGTACAGCCGCGCATATGTGCATCACCTCATTAAGTCGGGCGAAATTTTAGGCGCAATGCTTCTGACATGGCATAATTTGCAGTTCTACCAGGATTTGATGGCGGGGCTGCGTCAGGCTATCGCGGAGGGTAGTTTGACAGAATATGCAAACGCTTTTCGGGCGAGATATTCAGAAGGGGACATTGACCCGATTTAAGGGTGCATTTCCGCACAATTCTGCAATGCATGAGGAATATTTCATTTTTTTGTGTATGCAGTGATAGTTTTGCTTGACCGGGTGGGATGTTACACCTATGTTCCGCCGCGTTCGAGGGCAAGCCTCCCGGACACCCTCATTGAGGGCCCGTAGCTCAGCTGGTAGAGCAACTGACTTTTAATCAGTAGGTCACAGGTTCGAACCCTGTCGGGCTCACCAATTCCAAAGGTCGACGCGTAGGCGCCGGCCTTTTTTATTTTTCGTACTTTCGTTTGATTGAAACCCAGTCAAATCGTTGCTTTGCCTTGAAAATGACGCGATTGCAGGGTTGTTTCTAGTTGCTAGTCAGCCTAGTCTACGACCAGTTGTTTCGGGGAGAAAAAGTCCAATGAATTTTACGTCCTTTTTGCGTGCCTCTTTAGTGGCATGTTTCGGTCTGAGTTGGGCTGCCTTTAGCCAAGAAGCCCCAGAAACAGAGCAAAAAGATCCGGAATTCGAAGTCTGGCTAGAAGCCGTGCGGACAGAAGCACGGGAGCGGGGCATTTCTGAAGACACAATAGCCGCAGCACTTGCGGACGTGACTCCAATTGTGCGTGTCATAAAACGCGATAGAAACCAACCTGAAGTAAAACAGACCTACGCACGCTACCTTAATGCAAGGGTAAGTGATTGGCGAAAAGCCAAAGGGGCCCAGGCGATTGTCGACAATGCCGAATCACTTCTTGCGGCGGCGCAAAAATACGGTGTGCAAGAACGTTTCATTGCTGCCATCTGGGGCGTGGAGACTAATTACGGTACAGTCCCGCTGACGTATTCAGTTTTCGACGCAGTTGCAACGCTTGCGTACGACAAACGTCGTGGACCAAGGTTTCGCCGTGAGCTGTTTGCCGCGCTGGAAATTCTCGACAAAGGCATGACATCTTTTGATAAACTCAAGGGATCCTGGGCGGGTGCAATGGGCCAGCCGCAATTCATGCCGGAAAACTACCTTAAGTACGCGGTCGACATGGACGGTGACGGTGAACGGGATATCTGGGAAAACCGAGCGGACGTTCAGGGCTCTATCGCAAATTATCTGAAATCTTTCGGCTGGCGTGACGATCAGACTTGGGGCCGCAAAGTGAAATTACCAGAAGGCGGTGAGGCAAGCTTGATCGCCCCGCAAGAAGCTGGTGTAGAACCCGACAGGCAATGCAAACGCTTCAAAACCATGAATGTTTGGCGTGACTTGCAGGACTGGCAGGCATTGGGGGTTCGTCGACTTGATGGCACTGATTTACCAACAAGGTCCATTCCAGCGGCATTGATTATCGGAGATGAAGGGGACGGCGAAGGCTATCTTGTTTACCGCAATTTCTGCTCCATCATGCGTTACAACCCCTCATTCAAGTATGCCCTTTCTGTCGGCCTGTTGTCTGATGCCATCCAGGCGGGTGCCAACGAGATCGCCTCACGCTAATTATGAGCAGTTTGCCTAAATATGTGATGTCAGCCTGCTTGGCGTTGGCACTTGTTGCCTGTTCGGGCCCGAGCCCCCGGACCACAAGCCGCATGCCGGAAAACAATGAGTTGCCGACTGGCACGCAAGGGGTAAAACGAAAAGTTGGCAACCCTTATAAGGTGGCCGGGGTTTGGTACTACCCCAAGGAAGAGCCCTATTATGACGAGACCGGCTACGCGTCTTGGTATGGCAAGGATTTCCACGGTAAACTGACGGCAAACGGTGAGGTTTACAATATGAATGCGCTGACGGCGGCTCACAAAACGCTGCCCATGCCGTCATATGTGAAGGTGACTAATCTTGACAATAATCGATCAATCATTTTGCGCGTGAATGACCGTGGGCCTTTTGTTGCCGGTAGATTGATTGACGTTTCCCGCCGCGGTGCACAGTTACTCGGATTTCAAAAACAGGGTGTTACTCGAGTTAGAATACAGGCTTCTGATGAGAGAGGCCGGGTGGCCCGGGGTTCATCTAACCGGCAGATAGCTCGCGCCCCCCAACAAACGGCGCAAACTGACAATCAACAAACTTCGACCGCTGCAGGTGGTGCCGAAACACATTTTGTGCAAATTGGGTCATTCAGCAGTCAGGAAAATGCCACCATCCAGGCTAATCAACTTCGAAAATCAGGCCATCCTGCGCGTGTGCAACGTCAGGTCCAGAATGGCAGAACGTTTTGGCGTGTGCGTATAGGGCCTTTTTTGGAGCGATTGCTGGCACAGGATAAACTTGACCGTGTTGTGGCTGATGGTTTTTATGACGCACGTATTTTTACCGAGAAAACGCGATAAGCAATTCTTGGTTCTTCTATCAAAGGGTAAGTGATGAAGACGTTAGTAGTAGGAATTAAGCATCTTGTATTTGGGTTGACGCTTGCGTTTGGCCTTGTTGCTGGTGGAGTTGCGGCACAAACCATGGCAACGCCTGCTCGTCAGGCTGTTCTCCTGGATACCAGCACCGGCTCCATACTGTTTGAAAAAGATGCTGATACTGCCTTCCCGCCTGCTTCAATGAGCAAGCTGATGACCGTGTATTTGGCGTTCGACGCCATCAAGCAGGGTGAGCTTCAACTTGATGACGAAGTAATTGTGTCTGATGATGCTTGGCGCACCTGGAATAAAGACACCGGCACTGTCGGCCAGGGCGGCTCGACAATGTTCTTGCGCGCACGCGACACTGTAACGGTGGCTGACTTGTTGCGAGGAATTATTGTGCTGTCTGGCAACGATGCTTGTGTCGTTTTGGCGGAACACATGGCTGGCAGCCACGAGATTTTTGTTGAATGGTTGAATGCTAAAGCTGTTGACCTCGGCATGAGGAACAGCGTGTTCAAGAATGCGAATGGTTGGCCAGCTGAGGGGCATGTTATGTCTGCACGTGACTTGGCGACCCTCTCTTACCGGCTTTCAACAGACTTTCCCGACCTGTATCCGATGTTTGCCGAGCGTGAGTATCTCTATAAAAACTTTACGTCGAACCGGTACAACCGAAACCCGCTGCTTGGGCGTTTTCCTGGTGCTGACGGCCTGAAAACAGGCCACACCGAAGAATCTGGCTATGGTTTGGCAGCTTCAGCAGAGCGTGAAGGTCGCCGGTTGGTGCTTGTCGTGGGTGGTTTGAGTTCAACCAGTGAACGAACGCGGGAAAGTCAGCGTTTGCTTCAGTATGGTTTCCGGAACTTCAGTCATTATCCGCTCTTCCGTGCGGGGGAAACTGTTGACTATGCCGAAGTTTGGCTGGGAGAAGCGCCAACCGTACCAATGGTGATTGGCGAGGATCTGGCAATCACAATGTCGCGTCGTCAGCGGGCAGAAATGAAAGTTTCCGTAGAATACTTAAATCCGGTTGCAGCTCCCATTGCGCGTGGACAGCAGGTAGGGGATCTGGTTGTTGAACTTCGTGGACGTGAGCCAATACGGCTTCCTTTGCTTGCAGGGCAAGCGGTTGATGGCGTTGGCGGATTGGGCAAGATTGGTGCCGCTTTCGAATATCTGCTGTTTGGCTCAGCCGGTGCGGAAAATCCCGGTCAATGACGAATCCAGCAACCAATGCACCTTTCATAACGCTTGAGGGCGGTGAAGGGACCGGCAAGTCCACGCAGATTAAACTGCTGTCTGCTTGGCTCAGTGATAATGATGTTGAGCACGTTTGTACGCGCGAGCCAGGAGGCGCGCCTGGTGCAGAAGAAATCCGCACGATGGTTCTCACCGGTGATGTGGATCGCTGGACGCCTATGACCGAGGTTCTTTTGTATACAGCGTCACGGTCTGACCATGTTGAACGTGTGATTGTGCCGTCGATTGAGAGCGGCAAATGGGTCTTATGTGATCGATTTGCAGACTCGAGTGTCGCCTACCAAGGGGCGGGGCGCGGTGCTGGTGTCCAGCGTGTAAAAGATTTACAGCGGCTCGTATTGGGTGACTTGAAACCTGACCTAACTCTGATACTGGACATTCCTATCGAAGTTGGCCTAAAGCGCGCCATGTCCAGGGAAGGCGATAAAGCGGTCAAAGAAGATCGTATTGAGCGCATGGGTAAATCGCTTCATGAGCAATCACGGGACGTTTTCATGCAAATCGCAGCAGAAGAACCAGAACGATGCGTTGTGGTGAACGCCAACAAAAGCATAGATGAGCTGCAGCAAGACCTTCGAACTATCATTACCAACCGTTTTGGGCCTGTGGGCTGACCATGGTTGAAGAGGCGGCAGACACCGGACATCCTCGATTTAGCACCAGCTTGTTTGGGCATGAAGGTGCTGAGCGCCTGTTTCTGGAGGCCGTCAATCAAACTCGTATTCATCATGGCTGGCTAATTACCGGGCCGAAGGGCATCGGCAAATCCACTTTCGCATGGCGCGTCGCAAAATTTCTACTATCAAACAATCCCGGTGGTGCCGATGCTGGTGGATCGGGGCTGTTTGGCGAGGAATTGCCACCAATTGAGTATGAAACCCTGTCCTTGGATGAAGACGACCAAACAGCTCGTCGTGTTGAGGCTGGTGGGCATGGTGGTCTCTCATTAGTCGAGCGAAGCGTAAACGAGAGCACTGGCAAGCTCAGGAATGACATTGTTATCAATGATATTCGTAAACTCGGCGGTTTTTTCAGCCAGACTGCCAGCGAAGGTGGGTGGCGCGTTGCGATCATTGACGCTGCAGACGAGATGAATGTTGCTGCCGCCAATGCGCTACTGAAAATTCTTGAAGAACCGCCTGAAAAATCAATCCTTTTGTTGATTGCTCATTCACCTGGCCGCTTGTTGCCTACAATAAAGAGTCGCTGCCGCCAATTAGCACTAAAGCCGCTTCCTGATGAAAGCGTCCGGGCCGTTTTAGCAGCGCGCTTTCCCGACCTCGGTAACGATGACCTGAACGCCGCAGCCGTCATGGCGGCAGGTGCACCCGGAAAAGCGATAGAGTTGATCGGGCGCACTGGTATTGACCTTTACCGTGAACTTGCAGCTCTTTTGGTGGCTCTGCCGTCCCTCGATATGCCTCGTGTTCACTCTCTGGCCGCCAAGTTGGGGGCGGCCAAAGCAGACGGTGAATACCGATTGTTTTCAGAGATGTTTCAGTCATGGTTGCAGCGTTTGATACGCCAACAGGTGTCCGGTGAAGTGTCACCCGACATCATGGAAGGTGAAAGCGAACAAATATCACGAATTTCCGCGTTGGCGAGGGTTGATCAGTGGCTAGACCTGTGGGAAAAGGTGGGCCATTTAACAGCGCGTGCCGATGCTGTGAACCTTGACCGAAAACAGGTGATTGTTTCGGTCTTCTCATCCCTAAAGGCTACAGTTAGGGCGTGAGTAGGAGCCGTCGGCGGGCTAGCATAAGAGAGCCATATGACTGACAAGCCGGCCTACTACATCACAACGCCGATCTACTATGTGAATGATGTTCCGCATATCGGGCACGCCTACACTACGCTTGCATGCGATGTGATGGCGCGCTTTAAGCGGCTGGACGGCTTTAATGTGATGTTCCTCACGGGTAATGACGAACACGGGCAAAAAATTGAGCGAGCTGCAGAAAAGGCGGGGGTGCCACCTCTCGAGTTCTGCGACAAAGTTTCCGCCCGTTTTCAGGAACTCGCTGAGGCCATGAATTATTCTCATGACCAGTTCATTAGAACAACAGAAGAGCGGCACAAGAAGTCGGTTCAACATCTTTGGAAGGTGCTAGAAGACAAAGGCTATATTTATCAAGATACTTACGCGGGTTGGTATTCGGTTCGTGATGAAGCTTTCTATGCTGAAAAAGAGCTGACAGTCGGCGAGGGTGGTCAAAAGCTGGCGCCTACAGGCGCACCAGTTGAATGGGTGGAGGAACCCAGCTTTTTCTTCAAGCTGTCCGCCTTTGAAGACCCGCTCCTGGAACTCTACGATAATGGACAAGAGTTCGTGATGCCCAAGTCGCGGCTGAACGAGGTTCGCAGCTTTGTGAAAGGGGGGCTAGAAGATCTCTCCATCTCTCGGTCCAGCTTCACATGGGGCGTTAAGGTACCGGGCCATGAAAGCCATGTAATGTACGTGTGGATTGATGCTCTGGCCAACTATCTAACAGCCGTTGGCTATCCAGATGTAGATGCCGCCGAGTATCAAGCCTTTTGGCCTGCCGATTTGCACATGGTTGGTAAAGATATTCTGCGTTTCCATGCTGTTTACTGGCCAGCTTTTTTAATGGCGGCTGATTTGCCATTGCCAAAACGAGTGTTTGCGCACGGGTGGTGGACCAATGAAGGCCAAAAGATATCAAAATCCCTTGGGAACGTTATTGATCCATTTGAGCTGATGGATACTTATGGGCTCGACCCGGTTCGTTTTTTCCTGCTGCGTGAAGTGCCGTTTGGCAATGATGGTGATTTTTCTCGCAAGGCGTTTGTGCTCACATGTAATGCTAATTTGGCAAAAGGCCTTGGAAATTTGGTGCAAAGAACGCTCTCTATGGTGTTCAAAAATTGTGGTGGAGAAATTCCAAAGCCTTCCGGATTTACCAATGAGGACAAAGAGATATTGTCTTCTGCTGACAATTTAATTCAGGTGGTCCGACAACACATGGACCGGCAAGAATTTCACGCGGCCCTTGAGGCGATTTTTGCTCAAGCTGCAGCCGGGGACAAATATATCTCTGTGCAAGAACCCTGGAAATTGAAGAAAACCGATCCTGAGCGCATGCAAACAGTTTTGTATGTTTTGGCGGATGTTATCCGCCAGCTTGCCATTCTGATCCAGCCGATCATGTCGGAATCCGGGGCAAAGTTGCTGGATATGCTGAAGGTAGAGGAGCGCAGCTTTGCGGCGCTTGGTGAAAGCCACAGACTCGCGCCTGGCACGCCAATCGACAAGCCTGAAGGGGTCTTCCCACAGTTCGAGTTGCCGGAAGAGGGAGGCGAATAGTGGAACGGTTCGATTATATCGTCGATAGCCACTGTCACCTAAACTACAAAGACCTGATCGAACAACAAGCTGAAGTGGTTGCTCGCGCGCGCCAACAAGGGGTTGGCTGCATGTTGGCGATCAACACCAAACTCAAAGAGTATGACCAGATCGTTGAAATCGTAGAAACCTACCCAGATGTGTTCGGGAGTGTAGGTATTCATCCTCACGAGGCGGAAAATGAACCTCATGTCGCCCTAGAAGCCTTGGTGACCAGGGCAAAACACCCGAAAATAGTGGGCATCGGTGAAACCGGGCTTGATTACTATTATGACAATGCACCACGCGACATGCAGCAAGTGAATTTTCGATCTCACATTGCTGCGGCGCGCGATACGGGTTTGCCGGTTATTGTACATACTCGTGACGCGGACGAGGACTGTGTCGCTATCCTGCGCGAGGAGATGGCAAAAGGTTCATTTACCGGCGTAATCCACTGCTTTACTGCCAGTCAGTGGTTGGCGGATGCCGTTTTGGAGCTCGGGTTTTACATTTCAATTTCAGGCATAGCTACTTTCAAAAACGCCAAAGATTTACAGGCAACAGTGCAGACCATTCCCATGGAACGTTTGTTGGTTGAGACAGACGCACCCTTCCTTGCACCTGTGCCTCACAGGGGGCAAACATGTGAACCCGCCTTTGTTATGGATACCGCTCGGTTCGTTGCGGCGCTTAAAGGCGTTGATTTCGATGAACTTCAGCATGCTACAACTAAAAATTTCTTTCAGCTTTTCAACAAAGCATGCCCGCCCAAACGGGACATGGCAGCATGAAGCTGACTATCCTCGGTTGCGGAACATCTGGCGGTGTTCCAAAGATGCCCGAGTATTGGGGAGCATGTGATCCCAATAATCCAAAAAACAGGCGGCGAAGAGCCAGTGTTTTGATTGAGGAAGACGGTACGTCGGTATTAATCGATACAACCCCCGACCTCCGCGAGCAAATGCTGGCCGCTGGTGTTCAAGAGCTGGACGCTGTTTTTTATACCCATGACCATGCAGACCATGTGCACGGTATTGACGATTTGCGCGGCTTTTTTCATGTCCGTCGTAACAAGATGCCTGTTTATGGGGATGAGCAAACTCTCGAAACGCTAAAAGGGCGGTTTGAGTATGTCTTCAAAAGTCAGGACGGTTACCCTGCAATTTGTTCGGCACACGTTTTAAAAGGTCCAAAAAAGGTTGGCCCTATCAAGATGCAGCCTTTTGAGCAAGGTCATGGAAACGGGGTAAGTTTGGGCTATCGATTCGGTGAAATGGCATATTCAACGGATCTGGACAGACTGCCTGAAACCGCTTTTGATGCGTTGAAAGGTGTTCGAGTTTGGGTTGTTGACGCATTACGCTATGAACCCCATCCAACGCACTCTCATTTAGCGCAAACCCTTGAATGGATTGAAAAAGTTGCCCCTGAACGTGCGATAATAACGCATATGACATGGGATATGGATTACGAAACTTTACGTAAAGAACTACCCCCGGGCGTTGAGCCAGCGTTTGATGGTATGGAAATTCGTCTTTAGTTGCAGCTATAGTGTTACTTTGTACGTAGAACCCGTCCCACGCGGAGAATTTGGTGTCTAACGATCCTTGGCGCGTGCCAGACCATGACCCAGACCATGTCGAAGGTTACAAAAAGCCGAAGCAGCCTCGGTCAGCTCGTGATCTGCATTATGGCGGACATACGCGGCCTCTGACACGATTTATTGCCTTCATTGTGGGTATGGCGCTTTTGCTGCTTGGGCTTTCTCTGGCCTTCCCTTTAACGGGTGGGGTGGACCCATATCTTGTTAGAGCAATGATCATCCTTTTTATTTTCGGTGGTGCCGCAGCCTTCTGGAGCCGCTCCAGCCTGCTAAGACTGTTCAAGGTTGCCGGCGTTTGGATGCTGATTATTGTCGCCATTTCAGGTTTCTACTTATTCAGATCCGACTTTGGGGACAGATTTATGGCGGCCCTTGACCCCGCCGGCGTTGTTTCAACCGGAGAAGGATTGATTGTGCAGCGCAGTCGGGATGGCCATTTTTGGTTGCGCGCCCGCTTTAATGGCGTGCCGCTATTGATGATGGTGGATACGGGCGCTTCCAATGTGGTGTTAAGCCCGGAAGATGCCACCAAAATTGGCTTGAGTTCGCGTCAGCTAAATTTTTCGGGCAGGGCAGATACTGCAAACGGCTCGGTTAGTTTCGCGCGGGCAACAATCACCAGTGTGGGTATTGGTGATCAGACTTTCTACGATGTGCCAGTGACCGTAAACGGTGCGGAAATGCAGGGTTCTTTACTTGGCCTTACACTGCTTGACCGTTTTGCAAGTGTGGAATTCAGGGGTGATACACTCATTCTAAGACCCTAGCGGATCAGTTGGGGCGTCGTTCTGCTGCATTTTGCAAAATTTCCCGTTGTCTCTGCACACTTGCCAAGCGCCATTCTCCAATCTCTTCTACAGTGCGAAAACAGCCAATGCAGAGGGATTTGGCTTTATCCAGCTCACACACTTTTACGCAAGGACTTTCAACAGCGGACATCCGACATTCTCCGGTAAGATCAGGTGGATTTAGCTGTCTTGCACAAAAAGTCAAACAAATCTGTGAAAGACTCAACTGGATCGTGATGACATGCTGATAACGCACACGTGTGTGTAGTTGAGTTTGTAACCGCTCAAAATTTTGATTGTTTGGGGCACCACAACAAAGGGCAGGTGCCAATGGATATTTTACAGCCAGAACTACCCAAGATTTGGTCCAGCAATATGAACCTGGACGTGCTGGGAATGGCGCATGTCCTGCCAGGCGACCCAGTTTCGACAGACGACCTTCTAAGTCATATTGACAAGACTTTTGACGCTGGAGTGGCTCGCAAGGGAAGAATTTACGCTGAAAAGCTGAACATCAAACAAAGATACCTGGCCCGGAACTTGGGCGAGCGACTGGAAGGGCCAAGGGCTGGCCATCGCAATCCAGAATTGGCTGCGGCCGCCGTTCGCAAAGCCTTGGATCACGCCGGAGTGAATGTCTCCGAAGTCGGTTATTTGATTGGACACACTGCCACACCAGCAATGCCCATTCCGTCCAATGTATCGCTGGTGGCCGACGAGTTATCTTACCATGGCCCACATGCTGAATTCAGGCAGGCATGTACAGGGTTTGCCAACGCGTTGGTGTTTGCATCCGGATTGATCGCTAGCGGATGCACAGCGCCCATTGTTGTTGTTGGTTCCGAGACAGGCTCGGCTTTCTTTGACCCGGCACGATTGAAAGACGATGCAGGGCAACTTGTAAACCTTGTGCAAATGGGCGATGCGGCTGCGGCCATTGTGCTTCAAGGCCAGCAAAGCTCTACCGCCCGCAGCGGGGAACCTCAGGGATCCCTGAGCCATATTTACTATGGACAGATTGGCGAAGGCCGAGAACCAGGCTTTTCTTTGCCACATGGTGGCTCTGACTGTGCACATGCGCCCGCCGGTGTTTTGGAGTTTTCACACGCGTTCGGAGATGTTCGAGCCAATGGCCCTGAGCTGTTTATAGCCAGCTTAAAAGCGGCGGGAAGCATAGGGCTTAACCCTTTCACCATGGATTATCTGCTTCCCCATCAAGCCAATGGCCTCATGAACACGCTTATGGCAGAACATTTGGGCGTTGACGCGGGCAGGGTGGTTGTCAATGCTGACAGGGTTGGCAATACCGGTTCAGCGGCAATTTGGCTTGCTTTGTCTATGACTCAAAAACAGTTCAAGCCAGGCCAAAAATTATTGGCACTTGGGGCTGAAGCGACCAAGTACATGTTTGGTGGTTTCTTGTATCAACATGCAAAATAGTTCTTCAAATGGCACAGCGACGGTTTTGGCCAGTGATGTCAGCAAGTCATTTGGCAACAAGCTTGCGGTCAATAGCGTGTCATTGAATGTGTCTATTGGAGAGCTTGTTGGGCTTGTGGGGGCCAATGGCGGGGGAAAAACAACCTTTCTGCGACTTTTAACGGGCATGCTTCGGACTGATTGTGGCAAGATCAGCGTATTAGACGAGCAACCACCGTTCGAAAATGATACACGAAGACAAATTGGCTATGTTCCCCAGAAGCTATCGCTCTACGCTGGAATGACAGTTCGAGAAAACCTCGACTTTTATGCAGATATTTATGGGGTGAACCAAGCCGACAGCATAATCCAAAAGTTGGTGTTCCAGTTCGACCTCGACAAGTTTCTTGCAAAACGTGTTTGCGAATTATCCGGTGGTTGGGCGAGGGTGGCTCAATTGGCTACAAGCCTTGTGCATTCACCCAAAGTTCTACTGCTTGATGAACCAACTGCCGGGTTGGATGCAAATATGCGGGCTCGTTTCTGGGGGTTTTTGCGAAGCTATTCAAATGAAGGTAACGCGGTCATCATTTCAACACACGACCTTGAAGAGGCACAGCAGTGCGACAAAGTCATGTTTTTATCAGCCGGCCGGGAATTGTTTTGTCAAAGCCCCTCGACGGCAATAACCCAAGCCGATGTGAGGAGTATTTATATTAAAAACAATGCAATAGACAAAATACGTAATAGTATAATTGAAGAACGTGGAGGTCTCATAACGCAAGCCTATTTAGAGGGCCTAAAGGTTATCTTGGCTGGCCAAGACGCCAGTGCTCTCGAGCAGTTGCTAAAGGAAAACAAAGTCGATTTTCGCTACTTGCAGCCATCACTTTCTGATGCCTGTTCCTTGTTGCTGGCGGAGAATTTTCGATGAACTTTCGGCGGGCTTACGCAATTGCGAAAATGGAGTGGTGGCGCATCCTGCGTGACAGAATGAGTTTTTCGCTTATTTTGCTCGTTCCAGCTATTCAAATCGCCTTATTTGGCGCCGCCATTGAGCTTAATCCGAAGAATGTAAAAGTGGGTTTGACAGGCGGTTCACCTGCACAATTGGAGCAGATATCTGAAATTTTGGTGCAGTCGGGGTACTTTGCGAACCCGTTGCTGTACAGGGCGCCGGAAGAGGCGCAAGAAGCTGTAAGTGCTGGCAGTATTCAGGTAGCGATAGACCTAGCTGATGAAGGGGATATCTATGAGAATCCCGAGCGGGATTTAAGGCCAATAGTAGTTTCTATTGATGGCACCAATGCAGGTGCAGTTTTGCCAGCTATTTCGGCGCTTGAACGGCTGGTTTGGGCCAAAGCAGCAGAACGGCTTGCCCGCGCACACGGAACCGAAACATCACTTAACCAATTGAAAAAAATAGAGTTTAAGTGGCTGTACAATCCAGATAAGCTAACAACATGGACACTGTTGCCTGGCTTGGGCGGCGTGGTAACCATGATTAGTATGTTGATGCTGGGCGCTTTGTGTTTTGCCCGGGAGCGAGAGCAGGGATCACTGGAAGCACTCAGAATGCTGCCTATTTCCTCGCCGGAGCTTATTGCGGGCAAAATTGCTCCTTACATGGTTGTTGCGCTGATACAGTTTTTGTTGGTCGGTATTACCGTTGTTGAAGTGTTCGATGTGCCAATGCGCGGCCCAGTTACTGGTTTGCCGGCTTTGGCCATTTTGGTCGCCTTGGTGCACCTTATGCTCGGCTTGATCATTTCTGCTTTGGTAATTAGTCAGCTACAAGCGCTTCAGGCAGCTGTTGCGTTTTATCTGCCATCGATGTTGTTGTCCGGATTTATGTTTCCGTTTTCTGCTATGCCGACTTGGGCACAAAAGATGGGATTAGCTTTACCTCTTACGCATTTTGTGGGTCCGGCACGTGATATAATGCTTAAGGGTGAAGCCGGTTGGCCCTTAGAACCACTTTTTATTTTGACAGTTCTAAGTGTTTTGCTGGCTGTGGCGTTAAATACTGCTGTAATTCGTATGGTAAAATATTTCCCATAATATAAATTATGCGAATTTATCGCTAAAGTATATGTGTGTGCAACTATAAGTAACTGGTTTATCATCCTGATTAAGAGTTCTTCGCAGTCTCTATCGTTTTCAGAAATTTTAGTGTGCTCCTTTTTTAGGCAATTTTCAACTGTAAACTTTGGACAAATTCGTTATAAACGTCCAAATCTTTCGAGGTCGGAATTCCGCTCGACATAGCACTCGCTAAGCTCATATTTAGATGGGTCGCTTGATCGCTGCATCGAAAAAGCTGCGCGAGCGACGGGCGTTGCACCAAATTGTTGGATATGTTCCTCAGTTGATATATCGACCTGCTCCTCAGTAAGTCCCGCATAACGAGTGTTCTTACCGGCTTCATATCTATTACGCCTTTCCTGCTCCTCAGGCGTGAGTACCTCTTCCTCCTGATTACTTTCAGGATTGATACTTTCTCGGAGAAGTTTAACTTCTGTAGTGAGGTCTGAAACAGCTTCATTCCGAAGTTCTTGGTTATTCTCGTTCTCCATAGTCGATCTCCTTGATAGTGATAATTTTTGAGAATGTACTTAACAAGGTACTGTGAGATAACACCCACTTGAGTTTTCTCTATGGCTTCGCCAGTTTCCTTGTCTTGTGGCCACCTGTAACCTGATTGGCCAAATCGGTCCGACATACTAAATCGCACCATAACTGCCGTAACGAAACCATACAACCAGTATTTTCTAAACGCTGGTAACTCTCTTAAGTTAGCTAAACGCCTACCTGCATTTGGGTCCATGATGCCCGGGGGTAAGTTTTTCATAAACATAAGTGCATGAATATGAAGCCTACCTGACTTGTCACCTTTTTCCACGACTGCACAGTATGTAAAGTCGTTGGGGTCCCCTGCCCTACTCTGATATTTGAGCTTTTGCATAGCTTTTCGCCAATAATCTGACCCTTTTTTCCAAAATTCGTAATAATTATGATCATCTACCGTGAATGTGCAGAATAGAACATAATGTGTACGCCACTTGTCCAATAGCTCATTTTGTAGCCTGTTTCTGAGATATTGAACGCGAGACTTAAGCAAGCTGTTCTTAATGTTATCGAAAAAAAGTCGTTCTACAATTTCATGGTTTTGTGAGGCTGAACGTGTGAAATCAAAGATTTTCTTTGCTTCATTAAGTCTTTGTAATGCTGAGAGATAATCGTTTTCTGTAATTATGTTTTTAAAATCAAGTCGAGACAAAGAACGTGCAATTTTGAAAGCCTGACTAAACTTTCCATTAGTGAGATTGTCATAATGGGTCTGGTTAGCATTAGCATTGAGAAGCTTAGAGTGATAGCTCTTGATGTTTTGCATTAACCTATAACGTTTATCATTAGCCATAAGGTCCTGTGATCTAACGTCAATTGTCCATGTTGGTGTAATATCAAATGGGGTCATATGTTTTCTCCAAGGGCGCTGCCCTCACAAGTAAAGCAAAATAGACACTGCGCATCGATTTTGCCTGACTTGCACACCCGATTTCGCCAATGGGCAGAGGCCCAAGGGCCTCATTAATATTATTACTTTAGGTTGTATGTGACTTACCACTTCTATTCAAATGGTATCTGGTTGGCGTTTTTATCGCCACTAA
Source organism: Kordiimonas sp. (assembly GCA_963921265.3). GTDB lineage: Bacteria > Pseudomonadota > Alphaproteobacteria > Sphingomonadales > Kordiimonadaceae > Kordiimonas. Next base: position 354,847 of record OZ001196.2, on the reverse strand, counting down.
ATGTTACTCAACCAAGTCCATGGTACTTAAGCAGCGGTAGTTCCAGCGGTCAAATTCGCGCACTATACGCAGTTGTACTGGTTCTTCGTAAATTCCAAACTCATTGACTGCTATCGGTTCTGGCTTGAAAAACTGGCACATTTCCGTCTCGACTGCCGTCTCCACTTCCTCGATATATTGGCCTATCTGGTTCTTGTGGCTGCAACCTGTCACCAACACAAACGACAGTATCAACAGAAATATTGGCGCATACCGCGTCCCCTTTATAATGTTGATTTTTCCGCTGTTGTCGCACACGAACACTCCGTACCTGACCCTCAGCTTCAAGATAAGTTTCAAGATATCCCACGTTTTTACCGCTTTCATAACGTACCTTTCCGTATCCAAAGAAGATAGCTACAGCGGCCATCACACCTGCTACAACGAGCCAACGCATGATTGAGCCGCCGAATAGTCCTTTAATGAACATCATCGGAACGACCTTTCTAAATGTTTGATATTTTGCTCTGCTCTACTCGTAACTTGATGGTAGTAATTGCTGTCCTTAAGCTCTGTAATGGCCATTAAAAGATCACGGTCACAAATAGCCTGGACAAAGTTGGTAAACTCGAACAAGTCGCCCGTGTTGTACTGAATATCTAGAAGGACCGACTTCCATGTAATGGGTAAGTCCTCAAAGCATTTTATTTTTGATGACACGATGCCGTACATATCAATGTAACGGGCCCAAGCTAGATAGTACGCTTCATGGTAGCTAAGCTTGTTGACATTGACACCGAAACCTACTGCTAAGTTAGGACCATCGTCATAGGGGCGCTCTGAAAAGCCTTCAAAGTTTATTGTGCGGTCAAAGGCCAAGAGAAGCCAATCTGACTGCTCCAGCACCTTTGTATCGCGTATAAGCCATGTTTCGAAGGCTGTGCCATATATTGTGTCGCGAAGCATATTAGTTTCGCTTTCGCTTGGCTGCATCGCGAACAACAATTTCACGTAACTGATTAACAACATGAGACTCAATACGACCAGTAACGCGGAGAACCTCCGCGACAGTGAGGACATCTTGCGCATTTGGTTCTTTTCCAAATATGTGTTTGAAAAACGAAACTGTATCTACAATCTTGCCCAGACCTTCCATCGTATGCAAAGGACCGGCTCTGTAGAGATTATTCAACTGTTGTGAGAAGATTTCGACTTGTTGCTTAGATAAACTATTTATGGCCGCTTCGTGCTTGACACTTAATGCGGCACCTCCGAACCCACTACCAGAAAACCCATTACGAACCACAGAGGAATCATTACCAAAAATCCGAGAAGCAATAGCCACACTAGCGTCGCGCATAGACTGCGAATGATCTGCAAAATGTCTAACAAAGTCCGCATAAGATTTCCTTACATCAATCCGATTTCTTGCTTCTGCAATACGCTCGTTAGTAGACGTACCATGTAGGCTTGCGCCTGCACCAATACGTGCAGCCTGTACTTGAGCACTTGAAGATATAGCATTATTAGCGACACTTGTTAAGCCTGCAACAATATCACTACCAAATTTAGCTGCATTACCTGCTCTAGCTGATGCTGCTTGCGTCTGTTGAGGTGATACACCTGCAAGCTCATACGGTGATAAACCGGGGAACGCATTCTCCATAAAAGTGCGTTCTCGAGTACCCATTTTTGTAGGGTCGTCTTGTTCTTCTAGCCACTTATAACGCTTTTGAAACTGTTCGTCTGATTTGGCTATTGTGTGATCAAAATAATCCTTTTGACGAGCGAGGGCTTTTTTGCCCCCGCCGCCAAAAAGGCTTTTCACACCTGAAGCAATGCCGGATACGTTACCAACGACACCGGCTGCCTTACCGAGGAATGATCCGAAACCCATGACTAACCTCGTGTAGGATCATAGGTAACAAGATCATCTTGGTAGATGTGTGTACCGATTTCGATTGTGGTGTTGTTGATTGTAAATGCTGATGAAGTGTTATTAAAGAGTTCTACACCGACAATAAAATCACCGTTGTTTGCACCGTTAACCAATGCTGTGGATGACACAGAAACATTCTTGCCTTGCCTAATCGCACTGCCTATCGGCAACCGCGAATAATTGAGACGATTAATTTCATATCGCACATTCGCAACATGCTCAGTTTCACCTGCATTTCCCATGTATGCAATAAAAGGAATACAATCTAACTCAGCATTGCCAGTCATGATTATATGCGTCGTCAAATAATAGAATAGCTTTGGTTCTTGCACACGATGTCGACGACCTATAGCAACACTATTAGAACCGTCGGGACCACCAGACCTGTTAATGTTCAGCCTGTCTGCTGTAGGAAATCCAGTCGCTTCAATTTCGGGGGTATATTGGCTAACTTGGACTGTACTTGATGTGGCCAAGTTAAACGCGACTACACTTGGAATACCAAACACAGCACGCTGATCAAAGCCAACAATACCTTTTGCGCTTTCACCTATTCTGTCCGGTCTGTACGCCATATTACACTCCTGCTTTCAATGAAGTTACAGCTGGAGGAACCACTCGATAGGCTTCCATTGCTATTTCCATTTGTGATTGCCAATGACCAAACTGCATGGACGCAAAAACTTGATTGTACTCTTCAGGACGAATGTAATTGTTGCTGTCTGCAACTGATTGTGGAAGGCCATCCAAGAAAGGATACCCGTCAAATCGTGAGTAGAAATTATGGATATAATCTGGCTGTTCACGAAGCCACCAGCCATGAGGCAGTGTACCAAGAATATTGGCGTTTCCATCCTTTACAAAATGCTGTGACGCATATTGCTTTGGCTCTTGCGCATGAAGAAGCTGAGGATCACCAGTAAAATCGACGTAGGACGGGTTTGTGTCATAGTCGAAATAATGGATGCCATTGTTAAGCACTGGCGCGTATCTGAATACGCCCATAATCCACAATGTACCATGTTCACGAAAACTGCGCCGAGGAAAATGAAGATCAAGCTCAGTAGCTGTCATACCAGTCAGCTGGCCTAGACTTGCATCATCTGAACCTATTACATTCTGACCTGACACCCATTGACGGAACGACTTCAAAAGCACCGGATCACTGTCATCGTCACGATATCCTGATCCGAATGCATTCCTGAGTACTTCTGCATAACGATCACCAAAATATTCGCTGTCCACCTGACTGTGATAATCAGCCTGTGCTTTTTCAATATCCACTACTGTTTGATTTGCAAACGCGCCCTGGCCGTTAACAACGCTATTTGAGATGTTTGATTTTATCGCCGTAAATGGCCGCATTGGTAGATGACAAGTACGCCGGCCAAAACGATGGGCGCTTTCATTAGTTGATGACGGCTTATCCTTGGCATTGACGTTATATGCCCATTCGTTATCGTCACGATCAATATCGCGAAAATACCGATTATAGATAAGATTGTAGCCCTGCAAGCGCCACTCTGGAACAACATAATCTGCACCTGACGGCCGTGCATGAGTGCCAAGAAACATTGGCTCATTACCTGTGAAGGTCTCTGTTGCAAACGTTGCGGTTTCTAAGGACTTATCCTCTATAAAATTCTTCCAACGTGTACCGGGTTGCCACGTGTCTCTATCTGGACCTGAATATTGACCGTCGAAACAAATACGGTGAGGAACAAAGAAGACGTATATATCCCAACGTCCATCAAGCAATACGTTTTTTCGATGTGGTGAAAGATTGAAGTTACCACTAAGCCGCGCTTCTATACTGTCTCCAGCAATAATAGGTACACAGCTTAATGTTTGTAGGCGCCCTACTTGTCCGCAAGTAGCGCTAAGATGGTTTAGTCCATAGTTATGACGTTTCATGTTTCACCTATAGAATTAGACCACCACGGAAGTAGTTCTGCGGATACTTACGTTTCCGACCGCGAACTTTCCGACGTGGAATTCGTGTTGAAAGTCTTTTGTTACGTTTCATGATATTCTCCGGTTAGGGCCATGAATTTGTGTAAATTACGGCCCGAATACAGCTATGCTGTTGGCGCTTGAGTTTCTTGCTCAACGGCATGTTCCCAAAACGCATATGCAAGGTTCATTTTTTTACGGAATGCACCAGCTAACTCACCAAAGCCTTTGTCCTGATATGCGAGAATGATCATCGCAAACAGCTCTTTGGCTGATACCTTTGTTGCGCGAACATCGACTTGATCTTGCGCAGCATAAAAGATGGTTTGAGCCGATTGGCTATAGAACACCTGAAACCAATTTGCGGCTATCTGGTGGTTAATAGGATTTACAAGTGTTGCCACTATAGCTGCTGAATACTCTGCTGGTACTTCAATAGATGGCACAGACGCTAGTGTACAAACACCTTCACAAGCCGCTTGATAAGTCTTGCGAACAATTGCCTTGTCTTTATGTAGCCACGGAGTATCACCTGTGAATACGTCCCACTCTGCTGTAGTAATGCCAAGTGTTGCGTAATCGCTTGGAAAACCGCCATTATTAAGCAGCATTGCACAAGCTTTAAATGTTTCGAATTTCATGTTGGCTTATCCTTTCAACAATCTGTTGAGGAGACAAACCAGCTTCTATACTATCGTCTAACGTTGCTTTTACCGCGCTCAAGTATATGTAGTATTTTAAACTAATCCCGGAATATAAATTATACGTAATTTATTCAGCCAAGTTTGCACTGTGCATTTTCTTCAAAACACGATCTGTCGCGCGAAAAACCTGCTGCCTTCTCTTCTGCCGGTTTTAATATCTCTGCGTCATTAAAAGCCATGCGCGTGTGAGGCTGAAACTGTTTTTAATTGGCTTTACTGAAATCAAGCTTCACTTATGATGGCTTAGTCCCGTTTAAACACGAAGAATTGGATCGCGTCGTGGGTGCGATATTGACCGCAACAAATAGCCAAATGAAACACGGACTTAGTGCTCTGGCCTGCCTGTTTGTTGCCGCCTGCTCCAGCTTTGGCCCTCGCTACGTCGAAGAAAGTCGTGGAAACTACATTGAGGTCATTGCCGCAACAGACCGGGAAGAACTTCTGGCAAATCTCGTGCGCCTACGCCATTCAGAAGCGCCGGTATTCATGCAAATAGACAGCATCACCGTTTCCCCGGATCTGACCTTCCGTCTCGGCGGCGAAGCCACTTTGGACAGCAGCGTTGTTTCTACTGGTAAGTTGTCGCCAAGCATAAGTTATGCTGAACAACCAACAATCGTTTATAAGCCCTTGTTAGGCAGAGAGTTTTCACGCGAACTGCTGCTGCCGATCAAGTTACCCCCAATATTCATTTTATTGGAAAACGGATGGTCACTGGACACTGTTCTGTTGCCGCTATCGCGTTCGATAAATGGTGTCCGTAATTATGATCAACAATACAGTCAGTCCAGTGGGTTCCCCTCGGAATACCGGCGGTTTACGCGTGCGGTTTCGGCTCTCGGCAATCTTCAACGAGCGGGTGAAATTTCAATCGGCACTGAGGTAGCGGGTGAACAATCAGATACTTTGGTGATGATCTTGTCCGATGAAGGCAGACGGTCTCCGGATTGGACAGAGGTTCATACCGCTTTTGGCCTGGATCCTGAAAGTCGCGAGATAAAGCTTTCTTTGGGGTTAAAAGGCGATAGCTCCACCTTGGCGCTTGAGACCAGGCCTCTACTTGGCGTGATGCGCTACTTGTCTTCGTTTATAGAAGAAGACACGTTAGACCCCGCTATCGAGGAGAGAGAAGTCCATGACCGATTGGGCTTTCGCGTGGAAACCAGTGACGACCGTCCCTCTTCCGCAGTTGTCACTGTAGAACATCTAGGTAAATGGTTTTCTATCGGCAGTTCCGACACGCGCAGCAAAGAAGTTTTCATGATGTTGCGCATCTTGTTCAACCTTCAGGCACAACAAGATAGCGGCGGTAGCGGTGTCGCGCTCACATTGCCAGTTAGGTAGCAAGCCAGACTATGCTTGATTGCGGCGACAATTGGCTGGCCGCCCAAGCTAAGGTGGTTCGCACGTATCATAATGGCCGCACATTCCCGTAAAACGAGTTTAATGCGTCATTGTTCTTTTTTTGTTCTCATTGGATACTGCTTCCGGTTTTAACCACCGAGTTGCAATTATGAAGAAAGCCCCCCTCTTTTCTAAAGCATGCCCTGAGTTGTCTATCGCTGGCCAAACAGATCATTTGCGACAGCTTTGCCTGTTTCGCCGCCATGTCAGCGCGTTAATTGAAGCCCAGGACGCACGCACGCCGGTTTGGCATAGCTTATGTCAGTTCCGGGACGCTCTTGATCGCTATCAATCTGTTTACACAGGCGACATCAATCATTTTAAGCTCAGCCAGGAACAAGTGCCTGCGGTTCGCGGTGTTGCGAATGACTGACAGCGTTACCGGACTCAAAAATCCATATGGAACCTACCGTCACCTTGTCCGCCTTCTCTATATAAGTGGCATCGTATTAATTAAGGGCCAGCAGGAACCCTATGTGCAGCGCGCCGCGAAACGTGTGCGGCGCAACGGGCTTGCCCTTCTAGCCCAGGTCAAGGCTGACGTAGACCTGGGTGTTAACCAGTCACGTCTCCTGCACGATCTGTTCACTTCGGCTGACTATCTTAAACAGTGCAGTGCGTTAGGGCACGCCCTACCCGCGTTCAAAGAACTGAGCGGTAATACGGAGCGTGAGGTTATTGCCCTTGCTGAAGCACTTGGCGGCGGATGGTCTGACCGAATGTTTCCGATGTTGGCGGCGAATGATCAGTCGATGCGCGGACCTCGTATCGTTGCCGAAATAAAAAAAGTCTCACAAACACAATCAGATACAGCGCCAAATATGAATTTCAAAAAAACTTAAGTTCCTATTTTAGTTTAATCATATTTTAACTATGGAAGCGTCAATGTTCGCACTCAAGGGGTCCGAAGAACCTAGAAGTGGGTTGGAGCGAACATGGAACGAGTATTAAATCAATTTGGTATCGGCACACGTGTAATCGTACTTGCGATGGCACCACTATTTGTGGCTGTTGTTTTTGCGTTTATTACTGCGAATGACGCCCGAAACATGGCGCGTCAGGCAGGCAATATTGCCGAAATGGCACAGTTTGCGCCTAAAGTCAGCGAGCTTGTGCATGAGCTGCAAAAAGAACGCGGCAGAACGGCCGGGTTCATCGGTTCTGGCCTTCGCGCCGACCTTAAGGGTCTTGTAGATCGCCAGCGAGGCGACACGGACGTAGCCCTCGGTGTTTTCCGCCGTGCGGATCAAGCGTTTGATGCCTCTGCACTGGGCGCAGGTTTCAACAATGAAATCTCTCAGGCACGTCAGGCGATACAGCAGCTGGAAGAGCAACGTCGTCAAATCGATGGTGGTAACCGTACGGTGCCGCAAATGGCGGGTTATTACACCAGCACAATCGCCAGCCTTCTGGATATCATCAAATTCATGACCATTAGCGCAAGCGATTCATCTGTTATGCAGGCGCTGACGGGATATATCGGCATTTTGGAAGCCAAGGAACGCGCCGGTCTTGAGCGCGCTATGGGTAATGTCGGCTTCAACAGGCGTCAGTTCCCACAGAACGTCTACAATAATTTTGTCGGCTTGATCCGGCAGCAAGAGGCATTCCTGTCGGTTTTCAATAACTTCGCAAGCCCGGAAACCGTCCGCTTTTACGAAGATACAGTGCGCGGCTCGGCGGTTGACGAAGTTGAACGCATGCGTGGTCTTGCCTTGAACTCTCGTGGCACTTTGGAAAATGTCGACAACATCCCAACCGATTGGTTTGAGCAGATTACTGCGAAAATTGACCTGATGAAACGGGTGGAAGATCGTAACAACACTGAAATTGTGGCGATCGCTCAGGCCACCTATGAGGCCGCCAACAGCACATTCTGGACCATGTCGACACTGTTTGGCGTTGGCTCGGTTTTGATCCTTGCTCTCGCTTATTTGGTGGCGCGCAGCGTGACGCAGCCTCTTGAAGTGTTGCGCGGCAAAATGAACGAACTAGCACGCGGTGACATGGACGTTGATGTCCCCTTCGCGGATTATGGCGGCGAGGTTGGTGACATGGCGCAGTCTGTCCTGAAGTTTAAGGATGCAGGCATAGAGCGCTTCTTGCTTGAAGTGGAAACCAAGCGTGCCGAGATTGCACACTTGTCGCGCACAGAAGAAATGCGCGAGCAGCAAGCCCGCCAGGCCGCGGAAGAAGAAGCACGTCAAAAAGCAGCTGAAGAGGCAGAACAGCGCCGCCTGAATGAAGCCATGCAGGCCCTTGCCGACAAGTTCGAGCGTGATGTGGGCACCGTGGTTGCTGAATTGACCAATGCGGCACGCTCGCTTGAAGCGACATCAGGTGCGATGATTACGCAGGCTGAGGAAAACGAAGCATGCGGCGCTGATGCAGCATCGGCATCCCGTCAAACATCTTCAAATGTTCAAACGGTTGCCAGTGCGGCTGAAGAGCTAAGCTCATCTGTCAGTGAAATCAGCCGTCAGGTGACGGAGTCTAACCAGATTTCCGGTGAGGCCTTGTCACAGTCTGAGCAAACTGCAGCAACTGTGGAACAGCTTGCAGAGTCTTCCCGCAAGATTGAAGGCGTGCTTGGCCTGATTAATGATATTGCCGAGCAAACAAACTTGCTTGCCCTCAATGCCACCATTGAGGCAGCGCGTGCTGGTGAAGCGGGTAAAGGTTTTGCGGTTGTGGCACATGAAGTGAAGGCCCTGGCAGACCAAACCGCTGGTGCGACGGATGAGATCGCGGGCCAGATCAAAACGATGCAGACTGTCTCTGGTGAAGTGACCGAAGCGGTTGAGTCCATTCGGGCTATTGTTGAGCAAACCAGCAAAATTGCGTCTTCAATAGCTGAGTCTGTTGACCAGCAAAGTGCAGCAACGTCCGAGATTTCCCGCAGCATGCAGGAAGCGAGCATGGGCGCTGATCAGGTGATGAGCAGTGTTGACAAAGTACAGCAAGTGGCTGGCGAGACAAAAAGCTCATCCGCAGAAGTGCGCAGCAATTCAGAAGTGCTTTTGGACCACTGCACGGGGCTTGAAAACGCTGTAAGCAGCTTCTTGGGCGAACTGACGTCTCAGGGCCAACTCAAGCACTAATTTTAAATTCCATACAGCAGGCACCGGCACGGCATTCCCGCCTTTCCGGTGAATGGAGAACTCTGATGAAAATGACCAAATTGACTGTGGCGTCTTGCATGATAGCAGGCGCCCTCCTCGCCCCATCTGTGAGCGCACAAGACTCTGGCGATGACTTCTGGAGCAGATTGAAACCCTATGTTGATGCTCTTTTGCGAAATGAAGTGGTAGACCAAGCCAACCGCCCGCGCGAAGCAAATTCTTGGACATTCCGGTTACGCGCCGGGCTTGAGCTCAAGCTCTCCGACACCACAACAATTGCAGGTGACTTGGACTGGGTAGAAGTCCTGAATAATGACTTCAATTCGACCATTAACGGCTGCACCCAATTCCCGGTGGTTGGCGATCCGCAGGCAACAGAGCTAAACCGCTTGTACCTGACGAATACCTCGATTGAAGACACAAAGGTTACTGTTGGCCGCCAGCGCATTATTTTTGACGACGCGCGGTTTATCGGCAACGTGGGTTGGCGTCAAAACGAGCAAACCTATGATGCGATCCGTGTTGAGAACAATTCATTGGGTGATGCCAAAGTGGATGCGGTGTATCTACGCCGCATAAACCGTATTTTTGGCCCAGATTCCCCTGTGGGGCGGTTCCGCGGCGACACCTTCCTGTTGAATGTGTCAAAGCCAACACCAATCGGAAAACTGACCGGCTTCGCCTATTTGGTGGAGCTTGAAGAGGCACTCGCCAACTCGGTGCAAACCTATGGCGCCCGCCTGACAGGCAAAACGAAAGTGACCGACGGTGTAGATCTATCCTATGTGGCGTCATTTGCCACACAGAGCGACTATCAGAATAATCCAATAGACTTTACCGCGGACTATTATTTTGCTGAGGGCATCTTTGGTGCAAACGGCTTTACCGGTGGTGCCGGTTATGAAGTGCTGACAGGTAATGGCACCAAGGGTTTTGCAACGCCGCTGGCGACGCTCCATAAATTCCAGGGCTTTGCGGACTTGTTTCTGGCCACACCTGCCGACGGCATCGAAGACCTGTATTTCAAGGCAGGCTGGGCCAAGAAAAACGTTGGGCCTTTCTCTTCGCTCCGTTTTGTCGCTGCTTATCACGATTTCAGGGCAGAAAACGTGTCATTGAAGTATGGAACTGAAACCAACCTTTTGGCAGTGGCCAGCTTCAAAAACATGACTTTTCTGGTGAAGTTCGCAGATTATAACGCGGACGGCTTCGGCGTTGACACGACGCGTTTAACGATTGATTTCGGCATAAAATTCTAACCGTCTGACAATAGATGCTTGATTAAGGGGCCATTGGGCCCCTTTTTTTGTATGTTTATCCTGTGGGACGCACGGTTTAACACCTGTTTCGCCCAATTCCTCCAGTTCTCGTCATAATGATCACTTTCAATGACAGTAGCTGCCAACTTGTGGATTGCACCAAACATTACGAATCCGTAGGATTCGTCGGGGGGAAGGCCAAGGAAATGACGTCAATCGTCACCAAGATCAAAACCATCATGACGCCCAGGCTTACTGTGCTTGTAGCAGTGTGGTTGCTCGTCGTCTTTGGAATGATGGCCTATTACAAAGTACGGTTTGTGATAAGTGGTGAGTTTCCCTGGACAACCATGTTTGCTCTTTTCACGCTGGATGCCGTTTTTGGTTACATCGTAGCAACCATTCTGGTGTTTGGCGCGGAAGGCGTGGGCCGGGCCGTTGACAAGCTAACCAAAGAGCGCCTTTCAAGAGTGTCAGCGGCGGCTGTTCGTTATTTCGTCTGTGCATTATTTGGCATTATTGCAGTATCTGCCGCAGCCTATGGCTGGTTTACCGTATTGTTTGGTTTTGATACGTCGCCAGACTTTCTTGTCGATATGACAGTGCTTTCCGTTGGTATGCCACTCCTGATCAATGGGTTGATGGAAACATTCCATTATCACGGTGCCTGGCAAACGGAACGTTTTGAAAAAGAAGCTGCTGCTCGTGAAGCACTTAAAGCCGAGTTTGAAGCATTGCGTAATCAAGTAAGCCCGCATTTTTTGTTCAACAGCTTCGCCACACTGTCCCACACCATTGAGCAAAACCCTCAGCAAGCCGCAGAATTCCTCGAAAATCTCTCGGATGTTTTCCGTTTCGTTTTGCAAAACCGCGAAGCGGATACGGTCCCGCTGGCTGAAGAACTCGCTGCAGTAGAAGCCCTTTTGAAGGTTCATCAGATGAGAGTGCCAGGCGGACTGGATGTGAAAACGGAGATATCCCCGGACGCATTAACGCGCCCGATCCCCATCATGGCGCTATACACGTTGGTTGAAAATGCCTTGAAGCATAATGTGGTGTCAGCGGAGCGGCCGCTGATGATTTCAATCAACCTAGGTCCTGACAATGTCTTGATGGTGGAAAACAATCTTCAACCTAAAAGAACGCGCCATTCACTTGGCACCGGTTTGGAAAACCTGGACCGTCGGCTGCAGCATCTGTTGAAGGCAAGGTTGGATGTCCAGAAGACTGAGGACAAGTTCATCGTACGTGCTCCGCTGGTAGCTGTTTCATGAACATATTGATTGTAGAGGATGAACCTGTTGCAGCAGCTCGACTGAAAAAACTGGTCGAAGCCAGCCGCGACAAAGCGTCAGTAAGTGCAGTTGAAGATACTGCCGAAGGCGCTGCCAAACGAATTATGAAGCAGGACTTCGACCTGATTTTTATGGACATCCAGCTGGCAGATGGTTTGTGCTTTGACATATTTGAAGCGGTAGAACCGCCCTGCCCGATTATTTTCTGCACTGCATTTGACGACTATGCCATCCAGGCCTTCAAAGCCAATGGAATTGAATATCTGCTCAAGCCGGTTCGCCAGCAAGACATCAAAAGGGCGTTCGAGCGCTACGATGGCCTTAAACAGCAATTGGGCGGAGAAACTCCACAGGCCAACCGCGAAATCGCCAGCGCAATTGATAAAGATGGGCCAGCAAAACAGCGTTTCCTCATTCGGGCAGGAAACAGATTGTTCAGTATCAATGTGGACGAAATCGCTTGGTTTGAAACGCGGGGAAGAGACATTGCACTTCACACATATGACGGCCGAGATTTTTACATAGATGACACATTGTCAGAACTTGAACGCAAATTGAATTCGAGTTCTTTTTTCCGGATTAATCGGCAGCGCCTCGTGGCTTTTGACGCCCTGGAAGACATACGTATTGATGAGGGCCGCTATCAGCTCAAGTTAGCCGTGGACTTGCTTCGGTTTAGTGGAGAGCCTCAGAATAATCTGATTATGATGAGGAGTATGTTTTATGTCTTCACCCCACAGGGTTTATACTGAGGAATTTAAGCGGGAAGCGGTTCGCTTGAGTTATGAAAGCGGTCTGACGATTATTGAGGTTGCCTCTGACCTTGGTATAGGCCGATCGACACTGAACACATGGCGGCGTGAGTTTCGGGATGATGATAGCCCAGTTGCTACCAGTGAGGAGAGTTCAGAGAAGGAGCTGTCCCGTCTTCGCCGTGAGAACCAGATCCTCAGGGCGGAGCGCGACCTGCTAAAAAAGGCCACGGCTTTCTTCGCCAAGGAAAGTCGATGAGGTTTGCGCTTATTGATGCGAAGGAAGCGTGCCTGCCTGTTTCCAGGGCCTGCCGGTTACTAGGTGTCAGTGTCAGCGGCTATTATGCATGGAGAGGACGCCCTGTTTGCAAACGGGCGCAGGACGACAGGCGATATCTGGCCTATATCAAGTGCCTGTTCCATCAGTCGAATGGGACTTACGGCAGCCCGCGCATGACGGTTGAAATGCAGGAACAGGGATTACCTGTTGGCCGCAGGCGGGTTGCCCGCCTGATGCGGGAAGACGGGCTGAAAGCCAGACAGAAGCGCCGGTTCAAAAGGACAACAGATAGCGACCACAAAAACCCGGTTTATCCCAACCTGCTTGAGCGGGATTTTACAGCCGCAGCGCCCAACCGGAAGTGGGCTGGGGACATCAGTTATATCTGGACAGCGGAAGGCTGGCTTTACCTGGCCGTCATCATTGATCTGTATGCCCGCAGGGTTGTGGGCTGGGCAACAAGTGACAGGTTGAAGAAAGAGCTTGCCATCAGCGCTCTCGACAAGGCAATTATGCTGCGCAATCCATCACCTGGCCTGATCCATCACAGCGATCGCGGTAGTCAATATTGCTCCTACGAGTATCAAAAAAAGCTCAAATATCATGGCATGCGCGGATCCATGTCAGGGAAAGGCAATTGCTATGATAACAGTGTCGCTGAAAGCTTCTTCAAAACAATCAAAGTCGAGCTGGTGTGGCAAACAAGCTTCCAGACACGGGAACAGGCAACAACAAGGATCGGACACTATATTGATGCTTTTTATAATCCAGTGCGCAAGCACTCGACAATCGGCTATAAATCCCCCATACAGAAGGAAAGGACGATAGCCAATTAACTGAAATGGCTCTCCACTAAACCGAAGCAACTCCAGTTTGGCACCTGAGACGACACTGTCCCTAAATCACTTTAAGGTACATAATAGGCTTTATGGGTATCGCCGAACCCTTGTACAATTGGACATGGCATTGCACTCTCGAGCTGTCGAGCAGTCTCGTGAATTGTACGGCAAGATACTTGACCGATGGAACAGAGAGCCGCTTGAGGTCAAGCAATCTACGCAAGGCCAGGTAGTTGGGTTGGAATTGGCTATTCAGGCAGCCAGCATGCATTTAATAGACGGGTCAATGCCCCAAGCACCTGTAAGCCTGTTGGCTCAGATCGAAAAAATGTCAAATGACACAAGCAATCAGTTCGCTGGGAAGCAAACTCAACTCGAGCGGGCCCGAAAACTTGCTGAGTTGGTGGAACCCAGTCTTGTGCGCGCTCGATGACACGTTCTACAGAGTTTGTTGAGTGCTTGGTCGTGGGTGCAGGCGTGATTGGCCTTGCTGTCGCAAGGGCGTTGTCGCTAAGTGGCCGAGAAGTTTTGCTTGTTGAAACGGAGCCCGACGTCGGCACCAAAACATCCTCCCGCAACAGTGAAGTTATCCATGCTGGCATATACTACCCACCAGATAGCGAAAAAGCAGCATTGTGTTTGCCAGGGAAGCGACAGCTTTACGATTATTGTGAGGCAAGAGGCATAGCGCACAGGCGATGTGGCAAATTGATTGTCGCCACTGACGCAGGCCAACACGCCGAACTGGAGGGCATTTTCCAAGCTGGCAAAGCTAATGGAGTTGATGACCTTTCCATGCTGTCCGGGTCGAAAGTTGCCGTTCGGGTGCCAGAACTTGCGGCTACAGCTGCCATCTGGTCGCCCTCTTCCGGCATTGTTGACAGCCACCAATTAATGTTGGCGCTGTTAGGTGATTTTGAAAATTCCGGTGGAACTCTCTCGCTAAGAACAAAGGTTCAGAAGATATATTTGGACAGTGATGGTATCATGGTTCAATTGGATAGCGACGGCTTGCTGGACATTCGAACCAATGCTCTCGTCAATTGTGCCGGCCTTGGAGCTATACCCTTGGCCAAATCAATGGAGGGGCTAGATCACGCAATGGTCCCCCGGATAGAATTCGCCAAAGGCAGTTATTTTTCATTCTCCGGAAGCCATCCATTCGATTGCCTGGTGTATCCAACACCCACCCCAGGAGGATTGGGGACCCATTTGACCCTGGATTTGGCTGGCCAAGCCCGGTTTGGGCCAGATGTTGAGTGGGTTCAGGATGAAAATTATGATGTCTCACCAAACAAATTGGATGAGTTCTATTTAGCTATCAAAAACTATTGGCCGTCTGTCAAAAAGGAAAAACTTGTACCTGCCTACTCAGGAATTCGGGCCAAGTGCATGCCCGAAGGCAAGAGTTACACGGACTTCATTTTTTCTGGACCAAAAACACACGGAATGCCTGGCCTTGTTAATTTATTTGGAATGGAGTCGCCCGGATTGACCTCATGTCTTACGATAGCAGACAAAGTGACGGCGATGTTGGAAGCGTAATACCGCCACACTAGTGGCTCACGACTACGTTGCCGCCCTGTAAAACAAAGGTCACGTTCCTTAGGGCAAAAATGTTTTCAAGTGGGTTGCCAGTCACAGCAATAAGGTCAGCGATATATCCCTCTTGCACGCGTCCTATGGCATCGCCCATATGCAGCAGATTGGCATTGACAGACGTTGCGCTGCGCAGCACCTCAACGGGTTCCATGCCGTATTCTACCATCAGTTCCAGTTCCCAGGCATTATCCCCATGGTCAAAAACACCCACATCGGAACCAGCACACATGATGACGTCTTCGCTTAATGCCGCCGTGAAAGCTGCTTTTTGATCAAGAACGCGTTTAGGGTCAGGGTCAATTCCCTTACGCCAACCTTGGTACATGGAAATGGCTTCACCAGCGGCTAAAGTTGGGCACCAGGCAACACCCTTTTCTTTCATCAGCTGGAACGTTGCGGAATCTCCAGTGCTGCCGTGCTCAATGGTCTCCACCCCTCCAAGCACGGCGCGCTTCATGGATTCTGGCGTTGTGGCGTGAGCAACAGTGTACCGGCCTGAAGCGCGAGCGGTTTCTGTAATAGTCCGGATTTCCTCAACAGAAAATGTCGGCATGGCTTTCCCGCCCGGCCCCCAGCGATAATCGGCATACACTTTAACAAAATCGGCGCCATGACCAATTTGATCGCGGGTGACCCTAACCAAATCACCGGCATCGGCAGTTTCTGCTCCCAGCGGGACGTTTACATGCTCAGCATACCCTTTAGGTCCATATGAGCCGGTGGCGACAATGGCACGCCCGGCGACAATTAGCCGTGGGCCTTGGATCACACCTTTTTCGAGGGCTTGCCGGACACCTACGTCCACATAACCAGCTCCTTCACTTCCCAGGTCTCGTAAAGTTGTGTAGCCGGCCTGCAATGTGGCTTGCAGATGGTTGCCCGCCCTTAACGCCCGCTCTGCCCAGCTTTCTTTCAGAACCTGATCATTCCAACTGGTTTCGTCGTAAGGGTGTAAAAGTACATGGCTATGCAAATCAATAAGGCCTGGCAGAAGGGTTTTGCCAGATAAGTCAAAAACTTGACTGTCTGACGGATACGTATCACGCCGATCTTCAATCCGCAGAATGCGTCCTTCCGAAATCACAACAGCTTTGCCCACAATCAGAGTATTGCTGGTACCATCGAAAATGGCTCCAGGTAGTAGGATGATATCTTGTGCCCTTGCCGTGAATGAAGACACAAAAACGATCAGAACTGCAAAAACCTTGCTCATATGAAACTTCCCCTTTGGTTTGAAACTGTATAGGGGCAGCAGCAATTCGGCAATGCAGCGAAAGACACCTAGTTTGACTGGGGCTTGTTTAGTTGATCAGCGAGAACGGACATCCGGGCTTCGTATGCCTTTGCATAAGGAGCCAGTCGAAAGGCCAAGCGATACGCAGCCAATGCGTCTTCAACACGTCCTTGAAAGGCGAGAGCTTCTGCTTTTATGGAGTGCGCAAAATGATCACCAGGCGCCATGGCTATGGCCTCCTCAGCAAGCTCAAGGGCTTGGTTGGGGTCCTGCCCGGTAAAAAGCGTTCTTGTGGCTTGGTCTATCAGAATATTTGACTCTTTGATGCTGCGGACCTCCGCTGCCGGTGGGCTGGAGATATTTGCTAAAGCTTCAACTTCCGGAACATTTTGCCACCGCGCGATCAAACCCTCAGCAAGCGCAGTTACCGCCGGGTTGCTCTGGTCGGGCGTAATCAGTCCGCCCAACTCGGAAGCGGCAATGCGGGCAGCACCTGGGTTTGATAATTCATAGAAATAGCGAGCGCGCCAGTAAGCGGCACTTTCTTCTGGGGCAGCTGCCAGGGTGGGAACATAGTCTACAGGCAACTCAGCCAGCATAAGGTTGAACATCGGAAACAGTTTCTGGCTGCCACTTTCAACAGAATGAAGGCCTGACCATATTATCTCATCAGTTTTAGGATCGGACAAAACAAATGTAACGATGTGACCTTCGTCTTCTTTGTGTAGCGTTCCCTTCAAGGAATAAACAGGTGTCGCCTCTCCGTACCGGGTGTATATGCCGCCCGTTGGATCGGGCGCATCAAGGTTCCACCAGTGGCGGATAACAAGCAGGTCTGGAGTTTGAGCAAGATAGTATGCCGCAAGCTCGCTGACCGATATAGCAAGACCAGTATCAGCCGTGTTGCCATCTGGCACACGAACGTCATTGATCGTTACAATCACATGTGGCTTGTCCGCGTTCAGGAACTGTATTTGTTCCTGTGCTGGTTCATCTGGTTTCAAAAGAACAAAAAACACGATGACGATTGGCAACATGACCGCCGCCCACTTATGCCAGTTGATGGCCGGGGCGTCCCCATCTACAGGTGATGCGGTGCCATGCGCCAGCAATCGGTACCCTTGCCGCGGAATGGTTTCAAGCATCGTCGGTTTGTTAATATCGTCGCCCAAAGCCTTTCTGAGCTTGGATATGGCGACTGGGATCGTTTGCTCACTCAGCTCTCGTCCACCCCAAACCTGATCTATCAGTTCTTCTTTGGTGACGAGTTTGCCGCGGTTGTTAATCAAGGCGGTTAGAAGATTTGCAATTTTTTCCTCAAGCCGAACCACGTGCCCATCTTTATGCTGAAGTTCTGCAGTTGATGGGTTAAAGCTCCAGGGCCCAATATGCTCTGTCGTGTCGAATTTGTTTTTATTCACCTGCAGTCCCCACTGATTTGGTGCAAAGGTATCATACTATCTTCTCGCTTTGCTTGGCCAGTTGTGAGGCACCACAAATTTCACCTGAACTCAGATTTAAGGTTTCTTAAGGACCATTAAGCGGAAACCATTCCTATGGTCTGAAGACCTCGAACCTAAGCAGGGAATGAAAAATGAGAAGAATATTTGGTGTTTTTGCGGGACTATATGGATGCCTTTGTTGTGCTTCAGCAAGCCTCGCACAAGACGTTAACCCGGATCGCTGGGCCTTATCCGACCAAGGCGCCGCGATTGTTGAATTTGACGGCAGGCAGAGTATTCAACTATCCGGTGGCATGGCTGAACTGAGAAATTCTGACTTCCAAAATGGTGTCATAAGTTTTGATATTGCTATGGAAGAAAAACGCGGTTTTGCCGGGGTCTATTTTAGATGGAATGATAATAATGCAGAGTATTTTTACCTGCGGCCCCATATGTCGGGCAAAGCTGATGCAAACCAATACACGCCTAGATTCAATGGTTTGACAGGCTGGCAGCTCTATCACAGCCCGCGTTTTAGCACGCCAACTACATATAAATTTGACGAGTGGATGCATGTGCGTTTGGTTGTGAAGAACAACGCAATGGACGTGTACATTGATAGCGAAGAGCCAGTACTGCATGTAGATAATATGCTGGGTCCAAAGGAGGCTGGCAGTATTCGATTTGTAGGTGCTGCCCAGAATTTCCACGTTTCAAATGTGCAGGTCTCCTCAGATAATTCGGTCGAAACTATTGGAACTGCGGCTGAACGGGCAGAACTGCCAGGGAATTTGGTCCAGACTTTTAGTGTGGGCAGTACTGCTGTTCCTGCAGGTGATGTGGAAGCCCATGCCCGATTGGCTGAGCGGTTGATGGAAGGACAAGTTTGGCAAACCTTGGATATTGACGAGTCTGGATCAGCGAATTTGGCTCGAATTTCAGGTCGTTCTCCAGAAGCGAATACGTTGCTGGTGCGCAAGATTTTGCGGGCTGATGCCGCTAAAACTGTACGTTTTCAATATGGGTTTAGCGACCGGGTGACTGTGTTTCTTAATGGCCGGGCTATTGCTTATGGTGACGACACATATCAAACCCGCGACTATCGGCACCTTGGGACGGTTGGTTTGTATGACAGCGTGTTTTTGCCGCTTGATGCTGGTGAGAATGAGCTGGTTTTTGCGGTAACGGAATCTTTTGGCGGATGGGCAATCAAAGCGGCCTTTGACCCAGTGGACGGAGTTTCAGTCGAATAATATATCAGCTGTTAAGCAGGCTAGCCCGCAAGTGGCGGGCTAGCATTGATCTGATATTAGCTTGTAATATCAAATGTTAATCCTGCACTCTTAATCAGACGCTTTATTAAATGATTGCCCATGGCCGGTGCGGATGTCCATATGCCACCATCAGTGTTTACAGGGTCTTGCACAAGGCAAATCGCGGACTCTGCAATCATCTTCGACGTGGAGCCATATCCTGGGTCCTTGTCTCCGGTAACGACTGCTTCAATGCGATGGTCGCCATCTGTGCCGACAAAAAGCACATCATAAAAACCCGCTTCGCGTTCTTCCTTGCTTGGCCCCTCGCCTGGCTTGGGCCCGCCGTCTTTGCCCATGCTGTCGTTATTTGCAATGTGGTTGGCAATGGCTTCACCCTTTTCGCCTGGACCAGTCACCATCATCTCATCATATACAAAGTCTTTTCCATACGGGTAGCTCGACAAAAAGTTGGAGCGATGCACGTTGCGTGTGTTGATTGGGGCCATGATGAATGGCGCACACCAGCTTTCAATCGCTTCATCATACAATGGCTTTGTGCCCCGCGGTTGCTCCGGTCCTTCGTGGCCGGGCGCGAGCGAAAAAGGATCTCTCAGGAGCTGCAGAATGCTTGGGTCTTTGGCAGCAGCTGCCATGGTTGCTTTCAAGCTGGCCGCTGTCCCGCCTGAGAAGGTACCCTGCATTTTCCTGACTCGGCCGCGAACTCGGCTCATCGGCTGACCAAAGCGTTCGATGGCAGCCGACTGTAAAAAGTGGACGCCAAGGTCAAATGGTATGCTGTCAAAACCGCACGAAAAGACAATCCGGGCACCTGAGGCTTTCGCAGTTTCCTCATGTGCATCAATCATTTGGCGCATCCAGGCAGGTTCGCCGCACAGGTCAACATAGTCAGTTCCAGCTTTTGCGCAAGCAGCCACAAGGTCAGACCCATACAGCTGATATGGGCCAACTGTGGTCAGAACAACTTTGGTATCATTCACCATGGCATCTATTGACGCCGGGTCAGACGCGTCAGCTACCACAAGTGGGGTTTCAGCGGGCGCTCCAATCTCATCCCGTACAGCTGCAAGCTTCTCAGCACTTCTTCCGGCCATGGCCCAGCTTAACTCGCCGCCAATGCCATATTCTTTGGCCAAATACTCTGCGACAAGCCGGCCGGTAAAGCCGCTGGCGCCATATACAACGATGTCATAAGTCTTGTCGGATGCCACTGTTCTGCTCCCTCCAGTGAATGTTTGACATGATTATAGGTCTCACGCTCGCCCTGACGACGAAAAAAGACAGGAATGCTGTGAAATGGGGCAAATTTCTGCAGAAAATTTACGAAGGAACAGAAAAAAGAGGGCTGCTGCCCTCTTCCTGTTAAGTTTTCTAGAAGTTATAGCCGATGGCCAAAAATGTCGAAAAGACCGTTCGGCGATCCACAATTGGACTGTCAACGATATCGTCGTTGTGCCAGGTCAGACCACTGGAGCCAACCAGCGTGAATTTATCACTTAGTCGATAGATGCCGGTGAGTGATCCAGACAGTTTAAAACTGTCGTCAGCTTCAAACAGCGCGCGTGTTGGTAAAACGTCTCTTGCGGAAACACCGTAAAGGTAATCCGTCACCCTGTCGTCCTGCCACTGAAAAGTGAAAGAAGGGGACAACTGCAGCTTGCGGTTCACAAATATTGGTCGGCTGATGCTTCCCATTGCCCGCCAACCTTCGCTGGCCAGCCCAAGTTCGCGTTGCACAGTGCCGGTAAGCACAAACCGGTCAAGTGGCACATCAACAGACACACCGGCATAAAGCGGAATATCAAGGCTCTCCATGTCATCAAGGCTTTCCACCTGGTTACGGTTGGTTTCCTGGAAAGCAACTTCGGTGACTGCCGAGATACGAAACCCCTTGTTTTTATAGAGCTCAAAACCGACACCAGCCTGATTTGAGTAAAACCGACCTTGCCTGAAAGCGACAAATGGAAACGGGTTGATCACGATGTCGCTGTCAACAAATTAGGTCCACCCGGCACCAGCTGCAACGCCTGCGGAAAAGAAGTCGGGTTGAACCATCGGCCTGCCCTGGCTGGGTCGGCCCTGAGGAGGTCCGCCGGCAGATTGGTTGTTTTGTTGTGCCAACGCTGTCGAGGAGAAAAGCAGGCTCAACAAACCTGCATACAATGTAAATCTCATTAACTTTACCCTAAATTGCTGTCGTTTTTTTGATACGCAGCCACTTTCGCGGCGGATCAACCTAATCTGGGATTTCGAATAAGGGTTTGCTTTTTAAGCAGAATCCCGTTCTTCAAGGATCTTTGTCACCTGCATATAGTCCCGCGGTGAATCGACGTCGATCGCTGCTTCTGCATAAGGAAGGCGGATCGCAACGGTTTCAACGTTCAAGACTTTCGAAGCCCGTTTGAAGGCACCCTTAACGGAAAGCTGCCGCAGCATCAAACCAACCATGTTGAAGAAACCAAACGCTTTAAACAGTTTCCATGGGCGCTTGCGCTCGTTTTCAACATTCTTCCAGAATTCAAGCACTCTGCGACTGTCCGGTCCCATGAAAGCAAACAAGTTTGCGCCGGAAAGGTTGGTGTCCCGGAACGGAAGATAGGTCCGCTTTGATTCAGGATGCATTTCCTTGATGAATTTTTCTTCAACAAAGCCAGCACCCAACCCTTTGAGCTCAGAGGCGCGGTCACAAAAATAATCAACCACTTCAGGCAAAAGCAAGGCATGGTCTGCTGTGGTCACCAAATACGGGTGACTACCGCCTGTTTCATCCATTGCCTTCATAATGCTCTCGCAGATGGACTTGGCCGTTGCCACGACCTTAACATTAGCGGCATCCATTTCCTTTTTGAGCTTGCCGCAAGACCCGAACAACTCATCTTCATCGTCAAAGACGATGTGGATATCGCCTACAGACTTTGCAGCCCGCAGTGCATCAAGTGCATAGGCAATCATGGGTCGGCCCACCAAAGGAACTAACGCTTTGTATTCCAGGCCAAAAATTGATGCGACCGGGTCGTTTCCGCTTCGCTTG
Organism: Kordiimonas sp.; assembly: GCA_963921265.3. Lineage (GTDB taxonomy): Bacteria > Pseudomonadota > Alphaproteobacteria > Sphingomonadales > Kordiimonadaceae > Kordiimonas. Next base: position 332,738 of record OZ001196.2, on the reverse strand, counting down.
CCAGCCAGAAGGATGGCGGTAAACTTTCGCTGTGCTGCCTCTTCGCCGGGCGCGGGCCCAATATCGGTCGCAGTCTCCTGCATTTGCTTGTCCGATTGATCAATTGTCATTATTGGCCCCTGGGTACACAGAACTTGATTTTGCCACCCTAGCGTCCCCACGTGGCAAAGACGTTTAGATAGCGGGTCTTGGGGGAAAAGGCAATGCACGGCAACCGGCCGTGATTAGTCGGCAGAGAAATCCCGTTTCGCGCAGCTGTTATCATAGCCCTTTTTGCACAACAAAAGCCAAAAGCCCGCAATCAACCAAGCGCCAATCACATCTGTTGGCCAGTGCACGCCCAAATAAACCCGGCTCAGGCCATTGGCAATAATGACGGCTGCAGCGGTAAAATAAATGACCATATTGGCCCGCTGCGAAGCAGTCCGCGTTACGATAAATGCAAGCAAGGCATACACAACAGCGGACCTCAGCGTATGTCCGCTGGGGAAACTGGCGCTGGTTGCGGAAGCAAACTGCTCAACCACCTCTGGCCGGTCGCGGCCAAAAGCCCATTTTGATATGGCTGTGATAATGAATGAACCGGCAGCAGCAACCAGAAACCACCGCGCCGCCAAGCCTTCTTTTTTCCAGATCAAAACACCGACAGTAACAAGTGCAATGATGGCAAGAGTGATGCTGTCACCCAAATGGGTCAGGTTGCCAATCAGTTTGGAAAGAAAGTCTCCAGCCTCGTTTTCACCACGCACCAACAGTACGCCGAACTCGTCCAACGTCACAGTGTGACGTTGGGTAACCAATAAGGCTAGAACGGCAAAAAGGCCCGCGAAAAGGCATAACACCCTATGATCACGCACAATGCTCATGCGTAATTATCTCCCCTACTCCATCGCTAACTTAGCGTAACTGGCTTACTTTGCCAGTCTTTGTACGGAAAATATGTAAAGATTGGATGAAGCCAATTCTTGCTGCACAGCCCAAAAACGATCTGTTGCGATCACGTCCGCACCCATATTTACTATGTCCCGGTATGAAACGGCAGAGGTTCCAGCTTTGATCTGGTTGTCGATAGATGTTTCGCGCCAACCAAGTGTGCCAACCAATACACGCCAGCCTCTGGCATGCAGTTTTTTGTAAAAACCGGGTTCCCGCAAACGTGTACCCGTCCAGGCAAGCACCAGGTGGGGGGGAATGCCGCTAGCGTCAAATGCTGCAATGTCTTCGTCTGAACTCAAACCAATCGACAGTGGCATATTTGGTGCTAGGCGGTTGAATGCAACAGCCTGTTCCATTGTATAGGAAATGCCAGCGGCATAATCCTGAGTGCCGGTTTCTTCCACCATTGCTGCTACTTTGGCAAAATCAACACCACGCTTGATGTCCAGGGTCACTATAGTGCGGCCCTTAGCCCACAGCAGAGCGTCTCTTAATTTGGGGATGCGGAAATTTGTGACCGTGCCCATGTCATCTTTGAGGAACAGGTTTTTAATGTCTTCCCATGTTTGTTGGCGCAGTGCGCCTTCGCCTGTGGTCGTGCGCGAAAGTGTGTCGTCATGCATCAGGATCAGTGTCCCGTCCCTCAATTGGGCAACATCGATTTCCATCAATCCATACCCATAAGAAAGAGCATTTTGCATGGCTTCAATCGAGTTTTCCGGGAAGCCAGGCATCGGCCCACCCCGGTGGTGGCTTATCATGGGAACAGGATTTTTGGGTCTTTTTAGAAAATCCACCAGACCGCCAGCAGGAATTTTCAAAATATGCTGAACTTCAGGATTACTGGGTGGCGGGACGTCTTCAGCTGTTGCCAGCGAAGCCATAGAGGCAAAAGCTGCCAAAAATCCAAAAAGTTTCATATTCATGTTCATTGTCTCCTTGACCCAACAAAGCCGGTGTTTGATCCTACCTAGTGTTAACACGTGAAGCTTTTGTGTGAGCCCTGCCCTATGCAACAAAAATATTCAATGGAAGATTTGCTTTCCATTATGAAAGCCCTTCGAACACCGGAAACAGGATGCCCTTGGGATCTGGAGCAAACCTTTGAAACCATTGCGCCTTACACCATCGAGGAGGCCTATGAGGTGGATGAAGCTATCCGCGACGGTGACCGGGAAGCACTTAAGGATGAACTGGGTGATTTGCTCCTACAAACCGTATTTCATGCGCAAATGGCTGATGAGGAAGGCACTTTTGCGTTTGCAGACGTGGTGCAGTCGGTTTGTGACAAGATGGTAAGGCGGCATCCGCATGTTTTTGGAGATGCAACAGTTGATGGCGCAGATGCACAAACTGCGGCGTGGGAAGCCCAAAAAGAGACAGAAAGGGCAAAGAAGGCTGCTGCTCGGGGTGAGGTGCCTTCCGTGCTGGAAGGGGTAACGGTCGGCCTGCCGTCACTATTGAGGGCTGTCAAATTGCAAAAACGGGCGGCGCGGGTTGGATTTGACTGGCCGGAAACAGTTCAAGTGCTGGACAAGATGCAGGAAGAGAGTGCCGAGCTTGTAGAAGCGTACCAAAACGATGAAGGCCATGAACGGCTGAAAGAAGAGTTCGGGGACCTTATGTTTGTGATGGCCAATCTGGCACGCCATATGAAAATTGATCCGGAGGAGGCTTTGCGCGGCGCTAACGCCAAATTTGAGCGCCGTTTCAAAGGGATAGAAGCGAGGCTTCATGCCACTGGTAGATCGCCGAAAGAGTCCGATCTGGAGGAAATGGATGCCTTATGGAACGCAGTGAAAGCGGACGAAAGGACAAGCTGAAGTGACTTATGCTGAGGACGTGAAACAGAAGCTCAAACCTTTTTTGGATCGGCATGAGAACTTGTCAGTTGAGTGTGTGGACAACCGTTTCCGTACATTATTGGCAAATCGAAACCCTAACCTGTTGGGAAACTTCGCTGGCGGTGACATGGCGTATGCTGCAAACGCAGCCGCAGGGTTGGTCTGTGTAGTGGAGGGACGCCTTGCAGAAACAGCCAGTATTTCAGTTGAGTGTCTGGCCCGAGGAGATGGAGAGTTTCTCGTTTCGGACGCCTCAATAGTGCGTTCAGGCAGCCGGCTCATTCGCACCCGCGTTGATGTCTATGTACGCAAAGGTGACAAAGAAAAGCTTGTCGCGATCGCACAAATTAATATGGCACCTCTTGCGGACCAATCCATTCTGGACCAGTTCAGCTAAAACCTGGCATGCCTGTCGGGCTGCATAGGCTGGATGAACGACACTAATCCTTTGTCCTGGCAGCGAAATACCAGACGTGCCCTTCAGGGTCCTTGGCGCCGTATCGCCGGTCTCCATAGTCCTGCGTGGTCGGTTCTTCGATGATTTCAGCACCAGCTGCTCTTGCAGTAGTACTGTGCTCATCCACATCATCCACATAAATGTAGAGGCTTTGTGTCGTCTGCCCCAGCATGTTTGGGTTTTTGAAGTCCGGCCCTGCGGGTGTTCCCATCATGATAACACTGTCGTGGAACGTCATTTCAGCATGGAAGACCATACCGTCGGGTGAGCTCATCCGTTCGCGCTCCTGGAAGCCGAAGGCTTTGGCAAGCCATTCGATCATAGCGCCCGTGTCCTTATAGTTCAGGTAAGGCGAAAGCCGTGGGTATCCCTTTGGCGGATTGGTGGCCATGTCTAAAGCTCCTCTCTCATAACCCGTAGAGGAGTAAATTGTAGCAGAATAGCGTTGTTGGTGCAGCGATAGCGAGATTGTGCGAAAAGGTTGCGCGTTCCCAGAGTTAGCGAGAAATCAACACCAAAGGGTTTGAACAGTGGCGACCTTACGAGCAGTGGCTTGGCCCATTAGTTAATGCGCTGGGGTTGGTAACGTAAACCTCGCTTCAGGCGAGGCGCGCGCCATTCTCGACAGGCTTATCCGGCACCGCAAGCACCACACTACCATCAGCTTGCACAAACCCTGTCACCAGACACTCCGACATAATCGGACCGATCTGTTTCTTTGGGAAATTCACCACACCCACAACCTGCCGCCCAACCAACTCTGTCGGCGTATAATGGTCGGTGATTTGTGCGCTGGACTTCCTAACACCAACACCTGGCCCGAAGTCAACATGAAGGAGGTATGCAGGCTGTCGCGCTTGTTTGAACACTTCAGCAGACACAACCGTGCCAACACATATGTGCACACGCTCAAAATCAGCCCAGTCAATCAGTTCGCTCATGGCAGTAGGCTAACTCTGATAGGGATTACCATCAAGTATGAAGAGGGGCGTTCACTAACATGAGAAATTTCTCACTAATTGTGAGAAGCTACAAAAGTCAGAACTGCTTGTCTTTGCTGAACTTACCCCAAGCGACGGGGTCGACGCTGAACCGGTAGCGAGTGCCCTCTTCCACAGCTTCTGTTTCCAGAACTTTGCTATTGGCGTGCAACCAGGCTGGTGTCTGGCCATCTGAGTATGGCACCAGAATCTCAAGTTCCAGATTTTTGCGGCTTAGAGCTTGATCGAGGGTTTCGATGAAAGCCGTGCAGCCCTCACCTGTCAGGCCGGAAAGCGATACGATGCTGTCGGATCGATCCTGAATGGTTTCAAGAGCTTCACGCTCCTCGTCTGCCATCAAGTCGGCTTTATTCATTGCTTCGATAACGGGCGTACCCTCTCCGTCATCATCAAGTGACGCGGCAAGTTCAACGCCCAAATCCGTCAGCACAGCCTCCACGTCAGATTTCTGGATGTCTGTGTCGGGGTGCGATGCATCGCGGACATGGACAATAAGGTCGGCTTCCAGCACCTCTTCCAGCGTGGCCCGAAAAGCCGCGACAAGGGTCGTTGGCAATTCGGAGATGAAGCCCACCGTATCTGACATAATGATTTTGCGTCCGCTCGGGAGCGTGATTGCCCGCATGGTGGGGTCTAGGGTTGCGAACAGCATGTCTTCAGCCAGCACTTCCGCTTCCGTCAGTCGGTTAAAGAGCGTTGATTTACCCGCGTTTGTGTAGCCCACCAGTGCAACAACGGGATAAGGCGCCTTTTGCCTTCGTGCGCGGTGCAATGTGCGTGTGCGTGTAACAGAATCCAGCTGTCTGCGAATACGGGTGATACGGTCTGCAATGATCCGGCGGTCAGCCTCAATCTGGGTTTCACCAGGGCCGCCCATGAAGCCCGAACCACCACGTTGGCGCTCCAGGTGGGTCCAGGACCGTACCAAGCGGCTACGCTGGTACACAAGGTGTGCAAGTTCCACCTGCAACTCACCTTCTTTTGTGCTGGCCCGGTCACCAAAGATCTCGAGGATGAGAGCTGTTCGGTCGATGATTTTGACCTTTAACGCTCGCTCCAGGTTTCTTTGCTGTATGGGACTGAGTTCACAATCGAAAATAATGAGCTCAATTTCTTCTGCTTTTACAAATGTCTTAATTTCATCCAGTTTGCCGGCCCCCAGATATGTGGAAGGCTTGATATTACGGATCGGCGCGACTTCACCGCCAACAAGGTCGATGTCTATGGCTGCGGCAAGGCCGATGGCTTCATCAAGGCGTGCATCAGGGCTGCGCGCCAGCGGATCGGCTGCAGTTTCTTTTAGGTGCGGATGGATGACATAGACGCGTTGGCGAACTTGCTGTTTTTGCAGGTAAGCAAGTCCGTCCGTTGACCAGCCGCCTCCCCCTTGTTGTTTAGGCTGGTCTCCGGCTTGCGCTCGGCTGGGGGTTTTTGTCAATTCAGTCCTCTAGGCCTTCTTTTTCAGGCTCAAACAGTTGAACCGGACCGGAAGGCATCACGGTTGAGATGGCATGCTTGTAAACAAGCTGCGAATGACCGTCGCGGCGCAACAGCACACAGAAGTTATCAAACCAGGTGATAACACCCTGCAGCTTCACACCATTAACCAGGAAAACGGTTACGGGCGTTTTGGTTTTGCGAACGGCATTAAGGAAAACGTCTTGAAGATTCTGATTTTTGTCTGACATGGTCTGCTTTTTCTTGTTTCGTTATGCCCTGGTCCCGAGGGCAGATTATTCATTGTCCTGGCGACCGATTACCATAGTGTGACGGTAGCTGCTGTCGATAACTCGCTTCGTATTCCTATATGTCAGACCAATGGGTTATCGGTCAACAGGCATTTGTCAGCCGCGCCAAAGCGCTTTTGCGAAGATTGCCATAAATATGGGGGCTTCAACCCGCCCGATCAACATCAGGATACTTAAAACGGCATAGTCAACCTGAGCCAGGCTTCCATAACCCGCAAAACTTGGGTCTGCACTTGTGGCAAGGGGCCCCGAGAGTGTCATGGCAGCGAACGAAAGCGTTAGCGCATCCTGAAAATGAATGCCAAGAACTGCCAGCAATATGGCACCCACAGCCATGATCAGGACAAAAGAGCCTAATAACAGCCAGACCGCATCCAGATCGCGTTTTTCGGCGGTTGCGTTGCCGTATTGCACCGTGTGCACACCGTGCGGGTGCGCCAGCCGATCAACTTCTGCGCGCCCCATCTTGAAAATCAACCAGATACGCATTTGCTTGAGGCCACCGCTTGCGCTGGCAACCGCCCCGCCCATAACTGTCAAAATCATGAGAAGGATGGCGACCGGTAGTGCCTCAGCAAAACCGAGTTCAGCTATTTCTGGGGGCATAATGCCAAATGTAGAAATGGCCGATGTTGCGGCCAGAATAAGGGACATGACCCTGAGCGCGTGTGTGTCGGTAAGGAGAAAAAGCAATAAGGTACCTGCTGCTATCCAAACCAGGCTTAGTCTCAATTCCCTGTCCTGCCGGAAACGGGGGGAAAAGGTTCTGCCGCGCCAATGGTGAAAATCCCAATTAGAAAGGCCGATAATCAGGAACAGCACCAGCATTAGTTGGGAAAAGAAGCCAAGCCCATGGACAGTGGCTTCGGGCACAACGCCAGCTGTGCTGACGCTGGCGAGCGCAAGCAGCACAGCATCGAACCGTGTTAAACCAGTGAGCCAAAACAGTATGAAAGCAAGCATCGTTATAAACAGATAAATGGGCGCCACCGCCCGGGTGGTTGCGCGAAGGCGCTGATACCCCGTTTCACGATCCCCAAAATGCAGCGGTGAGCGATGCAGTTGCAGCCCGCCACTGTTCATTGCCATCAAAAGCGATAGCGTAAAGGAAATCGCCATCAGGCCGCCAATCCAGCTCGAGAGTGCGCGCCATAGCATAATGGACTGAATATCTTCAATACTGCCCTCGTAGGCTGTGGAGCCATTTGTGGTTATTTGTGACATGCCGTCATAAAATGCGCGTAGAAACCCACTTTCCGGAAACAAAAGAAACAGGGGCAATCCCGCCATAACGGCAAGGGCGGTAACACCGGTAAGCGGCAGGAAAATCGTCAACCGTGGCACCCGCACACGTTCTGTGGAACGAAACCCGAGAAACAACGCGCCGCCAAGCAAGAGCGCCAGTGTTGCAGACGCAAAAAAACTGCCAGCTGCAGCATCTTCACCAACGTAAAGAGCATATATCAGCGGAATTATTTGGAGCGCCGCAAGCATCAGGATCCATGAACCCAGCAAATAAAAAAGGCGGCTTTTCCACATGACCGAGCCTAAAACAGATCGGCGCGAGCCGAAAATAGTTGTTCGATCTTCTTAACTGAGTCTGCCATCGCCAGCAGAACAACGTGATCACCTGCAATCAGCTGAGTTTCTGTGGCGGGAACGATTGTTTCTTCGTCGCGAATAATCATGCCAAACTTCACATCACCATGCAGTCTCAGTTCACCAATGGTTTTTTGCGCGACTTCAGACCCGGCTAGGACTTCCGCTTCAATCATTTCGGCCTGACCTTCAAACAGGCTATAGAGGTCACGAATTCGTCCACGCCTGACGTGACGAACAATGGATGAAACGGTAGTCTCGCGCGGGTCAAGCGCAACATCAATTCCGAGAGAGCCAACCAGATTACCGTAAATGGGGTTGTTCATGAGGGTAATAGCTGTCGCGTCGCTTTGCTGTTTGGCCAGCAAGGCTGAGAGAATGTTCACCTCGTCATCGTCAGCGACTGATACAACCGTATCCACCTGTGCGATATTGGCTTCCAGCAAGATTTCGCGGTTGAGGGCATCACCGTTGATCACAACAGTTTTGTCGAGCTTTTCTGCCAGCTTTTTCGCACGCTCGGGTTCGATCTCAATAATCTTCAGGTCCGGAGCGCGTTCGCTGTTTTCCAGCAACTGAGCAAGAGCAAGCCCGATATTACCACCACCAACAATTACAATGCGTTGTGCTTTTTGTTCTTCGTGACCAAATACGGCCATGGCGCGTTCTGTCGTGGACGCTTCAACAACAATGACTATTGCGTCGCCCACTTGTAACTGGTCATCACTTCTTGGCACAAACAAGCGACCGCCACGCATAACAGCCACAACAATCGTCTGTAAATTCGGGAAAAGTTCTGACAGTTGCCTGAGCGGGGTGTCCACCACCGGGCAGTCTTCATCCAGATACATGCCTACCATACGGACCTTGCCACCGGCGAAGGGCACCATATTGAAGGCACCTGGCACTTCCAGGCGACGGGCAAGTGCTTCCGCCACTTCAAGTTCAGGCGAAATAATGACATCGATTGGCATGTTGTCGCATGAAAACAGGTCACGCCAGTTGGATTTCAAATAGGATTGGTTCCTGATGCGCGCAATTTTTGTGGGCACACTGAACAATGAGTGCGCCACCTGGCACGCCATCATGTTGACCTCGTCTGACAAAGTCACTGCAACGATAAGGTCTGCATCGGCCGCGCCAGCTTTATCAAGCATGTCCGGGTCAGACCCGTGCCCCACAATAGCTTGCACATCCAGGCTTTCACTGATTTTCCGGATCAGCTTCACAGATCGGTCAATAACCGCCACATCGTTTTGTTGTTCAGCAAGGTGTTTGGCAATATGAAAGCCTACTTGCCCTGCCCCGCACACAATAACTTTCATACGCAGCTTATCCGTTTGCTTTTGCTATCACGTTGTCGATCCCCCTGATCGCCAATTTGCATTGCTTTAAGCGTCACTGTCTTGCTTGCCGGACAAGCCAAGTGATTTGAGCTTGCGATGCAACGCGGATCGTTCCATTCCAATGAATGCAGCAGTACGCGAGATATTGCCACTGAACCGGTTAATCTGAACTTTAAGATACTCGCGTTCAAACGCCTCACGTGCTTCTCTTAGCGGCGTGGTCATGATGGCATTGTTGCCGCCAGTTTGTAAAAGATCACCAGAACCGGTCGTTATTTCTTGCGGAAGGTCTTCTGAGGTAATGACCGCACCTGGCTCGTCAGGCCCCATAATAAGGACGCGTTCCATGATGTTTTTAAGCTGCCGAACATTGCCGGGCCAGTCGTATGACTGCAAAGCTGCGATCGCATCTTCACCCAGTGAAAATTGTGGTCGCCCTGTTGCTGCGGACAGCGCATCAAGGAAACCTGAGGCCAACGTGGGTATATCTTCGCGCCTCTCACTCAGTGACGCCATGGAGAGTGGCACCACATTCAAGCGATGATAGAGGTCTTCTCTAAACCGACCTTCGGCAATCTCATGAACCAAGTCCCGGCTGGTAGCGGAAATCACCCGCACATCGACTTTCACGCCGGTGTTGCCACCCACACGCTCAAATGCCTGGTCCGTTAACACCCTCAGTATTTTTGCTTGTGTCGGCAGCGGCATGTCTGCCACTTCATCAATGAAGAGTGTTCCCCCATGTGCCTTTTCAAACAGTCCTGTTTTGACCACGCCGCCATTTTGCTCAACACCAAACAGTTCCTGTTCCATACGGTGTGGCTCCATCGAAGCCGCACTGACAATCACAAAAGAGCTTCCAGAGCGGTTTGAGCGCACATGAATTTGACGGGCCGCCACTTCTTTGCCGCTGCCAGATGCGCCTTGAATAAGCACACGGCTGTTGGTCGCGGCAACGCGCTCAATACTTTGGCGAAGACTATTGATGATGGCAGACCGACCGGTGATATCCACTGAAAAGGCAGATCGTTTTTTCAGCTCTTCATTTTCGCGCTTCAGACGGTCAGCTTCTGTTGCCCGCTGGATAGTCAAGATCAGTTGATCGGCTTCGAACGGCTTCTCGATAAAGTCGTATGCGCCTTTTTTGATGGCAGCGACCGCCGTCTCAATGTTGCCATGACCGGAAATCACGATGACAGGCAAATCTTTATGCCGCGATTTCACCAACTCAAGAATTTCAAGGCCATCAAGTTTGCTTCCTTGCAGCCAAATGTCCAAAACCATCAGCGACGGCAGGCGAGCCTCAATTTCCGCCAAACCACTGTCGCTATCGTGTGCGGTTCGTGTAGAGTATCCCTCATCTTCAAGGATGCCCGCGATGAGTTCCCGAATGTCGACTTCGTCATCAATGATTAGAATATCAAGTGCCATAGACAGCTAATTCCTCTAAACGTCTACTCTGCTGCGGCCGGGTGATTTTCGGCCTCTTGTTTGGTTTCCGCCTGCTCTGCCCTGCGTTCAAGCGTGAGGTGTGAGAAGGTCAAAACTACTCTGGCGCCAATAGGCGACCTGTCGGCAATACGCACTGACCCGCCGTGTTCTTCCATGATGCGGCGAACAATGGCCAAACCAAGGCCTGTGCCCTTGGAACGGGTGGTTACATAAGGTTCCATCAAACGGTCTTTTTGTGCGGCAGGAAGGCCAAGCCCATTGTCTTCAACTCGGATGATGGTTTTTTCATCGGCTTGAGTGAGCGACAGACGAACAAAGCCGGGCTCGAGTGTATCACCGCCGTCCAGTTTGTCTTTTGCTATGCGCGCGTCTACAGCTTCAGCGGCATTCTTCAGCACATTTGTAAGCGCCTGACCAACCAATCGACCATCACACTTGATTAACTCAAGTTCATCATCGATCTCAGCAGTAAACTGAATTTCGGGTGCGGCGACTTCCTGCAAAAATACAGATTGCCTCGCAACGTCAGCAATGTCGGTTTCGCGGTAAAGCGGCGCCGGCATTCGCGAGAAGGAAGAAAACTCATCCACCATTCTTCGGAGGTCGCCGACTTGGCGAATAATTGTGTCCGTACATTGTCCAAAGATACCACTATCATCAACTATATCTTTGGAATACTTGCGTTTAAGTCGTTCTGCAGAGAGCTGGATCGGTGTAAGTGGATTTTTAATCTCGTGCGCAATGCGCCGTGCAACATCAGCCCACGCCGCCGTTCTCTGGTCAGCGAGCTGTTCCGTCAAGTCGTCAAAGGTGACAACATAGCCGCCGATTGCGCCGCCTTGCTGACGTTCCGCAAAAACACGGACCATCAATGTTCTGATTTCGCCTTCGATCTCAAGCTGGACTTCGCCTTTTGCCTCGCCCTCTTCTGCTTGCTCGCTCTCTTCCACAATATCCAGGAACTCCGGCACAACTTCCGTAAGCTCTTTGCCCATAAGGTCTTCCGGCGAGAGACCAAGCAGGCTGAGCGCCGAACGGTTTGGCAAAAACACACTGCGGTCCTTTTGCAGCCCCATAACGCCTGCTGAAACGCCTTCCAGGACCTCTTCAAGGAAACGACGCCGTTCGTCGAGCTCATTGTTGGCTTCAATCAAGGCATCCTGGTGCTTGGCCAGCTGATCCGTCATGCGGTTAAACGCCCGGCTAAGGGTGCCAACCTCATCGCCTGAGGGGACTGTTGGGACACGAGCCTGTAGATCACCCTGTCCTACCCGGTCTGCTGCATCGACAAGGTTGGATAACGGGTTCACCAAGCGGCTGGAGAACCACAATCCTATCCAGATCGCCGCAAGCAGAATAAGAAGCGCTACAATGATAAAGACGACGTTGAACTGCAGTTGAAACTGGCTGCGTTGTCCTTCCAGGTTTTCATAGTCTTCGACAGCACTGCGTGTTGCATCCAGATATCCAAGCACTTGGGGGCTCAGATCTCGGGAGACATAAAGATACGTTGGTCGGAAAAACGAAGTCAGCTTTATCAGGCCTGATACGCTGTTGCGGTCCTGGTTGGTGGAAACGATGGTCTCACCGGATGCTGCACGTGTCAGGAAGGTTCGTTCAATCTGGGGCGTGCTGAAGGAAAATCCATCATTTGCACCAGCTAAAATGGTACCGTCTTCCCCTTCAAGCTGTTCTATTATCACCACTTCTGACAGGATACGGGTTGTAAGCGCTGTTTCAGCAACCCTTTGCAGCGTCACGTTATCTCGCTGCTGGGCAAAATTTAGCTGATTGAAAGCAAACGCAATCGTCAGCATGTCTTTTTCGATGTTGACCCTGTGCTCAATCAGGTAGGTTTCGGCCACCTCCAGAGAGTTATTAAGGGTGAACCGCACCTTCTCGCTAAACCAGGACTGGATGCCAAATTCCAGGAACAATGCGGAAAAGACAGTCATTAAGATTGGCGGCACAATGGCGATGCCAATAAAAAAGCTTGTAACACGTGCTTGAAGACGCGACCCGGCTTTCATTCCCTTGCGGGCGGTCCAGATGCGCACAAACCAGCGACCAATGGCAACGCCAAGAGCGAGCAACAATGCGAGGTTTACCGCCAGCAAGATCCGCATTGTCTGGCCCGATGTAACTTCGGAAAGGGATGGCCGCTGCGACATCGTAATGTATGTTGCCACGGCAGATGCCACAGCGAGGGCCGCAAGTAACACTTCAAGCTTGCCCATCAAGTTAAGCTTACGTGCCCAGAGCATAAATTTGGCCCACCGTCTGTTGGGCAGCTTTGGCGATGCATCCATTACATTGGGGCGAGTATGTCTTTTAGCTGTGCTCATTCAATCTCATTGATGCATAAATGCCGCTATTGTTCTAGATATATCACAAACAAAATGTGGCAAAAATACTAACGCCCTAAAATCATTGGGCTTTCATTGACAAAGCAGTGGCTAAGTACTGCTTTTTGTCGGCACTTGAATGTCGAGCTCACGGATCTTTTTCCGAAGCGTGTTACGATTCAGCCCAAGCAAATCCGCCGCCTTGACTTGATTGCCGTTGGTCTCCAACAGAACTTTCTGGATCAAAGGGCGCTCTATTTCCCGCAGAATTCGGGCGTGCAAGCCTGGTGGAGGTAACCCGTCCTCGTGAAAGTCGAAATACTGATCAAGGTGCATACGAACTGTTTGGGAGAGGTTTCCACCCGTCACATTGGCCATAATGCTCATGGGGCCGCCAGCCAGATCGGACGTAGACCTGTCAAACTCGGCTTTTACGGCCGTGCCACTGATTTGGTTACCTGGGTGCAACGCACACAACCTGCGGATCAGGTTTTCGAGCTCACGTACATTGCCAGGCCAATCAAATGACTGCAGGACCTTTTTGGCACCTGCTGTCAGTGTTTTGTATGGAAGCCCGGATTCCGTGACTTTTTGCAAAAAATGCTCGGCAAGGTCCGGCACGTCTTCCGCTCTTTCGCGCAGTGGCGGAATGCTAAGCGGCACGACATTTAGCCTGAAATATAGATCTTCCCGAAAATCGCCGGAGGATACCATAGACTTCAGGTTTTTGTTGGTTGCGGCAATGATGCGAACATTAGTGCGTATGCTGGCGGCACCGCCGACTGTACGGTATTCCCCTTCTTGCAGCACGCGCAGCAGGCGTGTTTGTGCCTCAAGCGGCATGTCGCCGATTTCATCGAGGAAAAGAGTGCCACCCTTGGCTTCACCGAAACGGCCAAGTGTGCGTGTTTCCGCACCTGTGAAGGCACCGCGTTCGTGTCCAAAAAGTTCGCTTTCAATAAGCTCTTTTGGAATAGCCGCCATATTAACCGGTACAAACGGGTTTTCCCGCCGCGGCCCATGCGCATGCAGTGCTCGCGCGACAAGCTCTTTGCCCGTCCCGCTTTCACCCGTAATGAGTACAGTCAGTTCGGTCTGAACCACGCGGGCCATGGCTCGGTAAATTTCCTGCATGGCCGGAGAGCGACCAATCAGAATGTTTTGGTCTGGTTCTTTTTGTTCTGCTTCCGGGACGGATGTTTTTTTAAGTGCTTTTTTAACAACACTTACTAACTCATCAATATCAAAGGGTTTTGGTAGATATTCAAATGCACCATTATTCGTAGCATCCATGGCTGTGGAGAGTGTGTTTTGAGCGCTCATAATGATGAAAGGTAATTCTGGCCGTGCTTCAAGTAGCTCTGGCATTGCGTCCAAGCCGCTACCACCGGGCATCAACACATCCGAGATGACAACATCACCCTGACCAGATTGCACGAGGCGGCGCAGTTCTGGAACATCCTCAGCTTCCACAACCATCCAGCCTTCCTGACGAAGTGCCTCTCCGACTACCATTCGGATTGCGAGGTCGTCGTCGGCAACAACGATGGTGGCTTTGTTCTTAGTCATGTTGACCATCCTCATAGAGTGCGAGTTGAATTCTGAAAATTGCGCCGCCACCTGCCAGATTGTCGGCGGTTACCGTACCCCCAAAGTTCGAAACGTAGCGGGCTACCATCGACAGACCCAGGCCTGTTCCCCCTGATTTGCCGGTCACAAACGGGTCAAACAAGTGGCCCCTTATGTTTTCGGGAATGCCTGGACCATTATCGATCACGGCAACCTCAACCGGCAGACGCTTGCGTTTTCCGTCGGCACCGCGGATCCAGATACCGTGTCGGTAGGCGGTTGTTACAGTAATGTCGGCATTGTTGCCCGCTGCCTCGTAGGCGTTTTTCACCAGGTTCAAAAAAACCTGCACCAACCGGTCATAGTTGCCCAACACCGGCGGCAGTGAAGGGTCAAATTTGGGGCGGATTATGGCGTCTGACGCAAAGCCAGCTGCAGCAAGGTTTAGAACATGGTCGAGGACTTCATGGATATTAACGGACTCGATATGTTGTTCCACCGGCGCGTTGAAGCTCTCGAGGTCGTCGACGAGGTCTTTGATACGATCGACTTCCTTACAGATTAACTCAGTCAGTTGGAGATGCTTGTCATCAAGCGCACGGCCCATCAACTGGGCCGCTCCCCGAATACCGGAGAGTGGGTTTTTCACTTCGTGTGCCAACATGGAAGCAAGGCCGCTAACTGACCGGGCTGCCGCATCCATTTCGCTTTTTTTCTCGAGAAAGGCTGTAATTCTGCGCGGCAGTACAGAAAGCACGGTGATGCCCTCCTCCTCAACCGGATTGGCATGCAGGTCGACAAGCTCGATGTCACCAAGGGCTGGCCGGCAACGAACGTCATAGCTGTTCAGGGGCGCATTTTCCTCACGAGCTCGTTCAACAAGATCAAGGGCTGCTTGGCCAACACCAGCCAATGCGCTTAGGGGGCTGCCGATCAGGCTTTCACGGCTACGGCCCAAAATCGATTCTGAATGGGCATATACGGCAGACACGCAGTTGCTGCGATCTATTGCCAAAACGCCCTGCCGTAGCCCGCTCAGGATTTTGTGGTCTTTTTCAGACGCGTACGGCAGGCCTTCGGGAAGGGTCATTAGGCGGCCATCTGCTCACACAGGGGTGTATAGAACTCCGTGATCGCTGCTTTCACCTTTGCTGGATCATCCTCTCGGTTCACGCTGTTGCGGAATTCCGCAGAGCCATGCAGGCCCTTGGTGTACCAGCCGATATGCTTGCGTGCGATGCGAACCGCTGCCTCAACACCATAGTGGTGCAGCATATCTTCATAGTGCTCCAGAAGCGTCGAAAGCTGTACGTCCAACGAAGGATCGGCTACTTTTTCGCCCGTGCGTAAATACTGGATGGCCTGGTTAATGAACCATGGGCGTCCATATGTGCCACGGCCAATCATAATGCCGTCAGCGCCCGAGTCCGCAAGCGCCTGGGTCACATCCGGGAAATCTGTGATGTCGCCGTTCACGATAACTGGCAGGCTAACAGCTTCTTTCACTTTGGCTACTTTTTTCCAATCGGCATGCCCCTTGTAAAACTGACAGCGCGTGCGACCATGCACCGTTACCATTTTGATGCCCGCCTGTTCTGCAATTTTGGCGAGCTCTGGCGCATTGAAGCTATTGTCATCCCAGCCCAAACGCATCTTAAGTGTTACGGGCAGTGAGACAGCGTTTACAGTGGCGTGAATAAGTTCACCGGCATGGTCCAGATCCCGCATGAGGCTGGAGCCTGCGTGGCCATTAACCACCTTCTTCACCGGACAGCCCATATTGATGTCGATAATTGCCGCGCCGCGGTCCTCGTTAAGCTTCGCAGCTTGCGCCATTTTTGAACCCTCGCAGCCTGCGAGCTGCACGGACATGGGAAACTCTTCAGCACAGTTGGTTGACATCTTCATGCTACGTTCTGTCGCCCGGATCATGGCTTCGGACGCAATCATTTCAGATACAACAAGACCTGCGCCAAACCGCTTCACCAGCCGGCGAAACGGCATATCTGTTACCCCGGACATTGGTGCAAGAATAACCGGGTCTTTGATTTCTACTGGACCAATGTTAATAGCCATGAGACAACCTACTCAACTCAAACTGCCTAATAATTAGGCACTGCTTATGCCAGAAGTCGATTCAAAAATCTATAGTGAGATTTTGCATGGCTGATACGCCTGAAAATATGGTGCGCCAAGCGGTTATTGTCGTAGCCGGTGGACGAGGCAGTCGTGCCGGCGAAGGCTTGCCAAAGCAGTATCGCCGGATTGGTGGCACCACAATCATACGCCGCACAATTGTCGCGCTTCAGTCTGCAATGCCCGATGCTGTTGTGCAGGCGGTGATTCATCCAGACGATGAAGCCCTTTATTCGAACGCAGTTGAAGGGCTGGCAGGCCTGCTGCCTGCAGTTCATGGAGGCGAAAGCCGCCAGCATAGTGTTTTGAACGGCCTACAAGCCTTGGAAGGGCTGGCACCTGAGCATGTGTTTATCCATGATGCTGCGCGCCCATTTGTAAATGCTTCAATTACTGACGCCCTCAGTGGTGCATTGGAAGAAGGCGCTGAGGCAGCTGTACCTGTGGTACCCATTGTTGATACACTTGTGCGTGAAAACTCCGGAAAACGAGAGGCAATTGATCGAACAGGTCTGGTTGCCGTTCAAACACCACAGGCGTTTGTGTTTCAGAGTATTTTCCATGCTCACCAACAAAAGTCCGGGCAACAGTTAACTGACGACGCATCTGTCTTTGAAGCGAATGGCGGGCTTGTGGTTCATGTCACCGGATCAGCTGATAACTTCAAAATTACTCGTCCAGAAGACCTCGAAAAGGCAGAGCAAATGGTTCGTACCAACTTGACTGACATCAGAATGGGGTCTGGATATGATGTTCATCGTTTTGAAGACGGCAACAGTGTTTGGCTGTGCGGGGTTGAAATTCCTTTCACAAAAAGCCTGAAAGGACATTCTGATGCGGATGTAGGCCTGCACGCGCTAACAGATGCCATTTTGGCGGCAATTTCGGATGGCGACATCGGAGCCCACTTTCCACCAACTGATGAGCAATGGCGCGGCGCGCCAAGCGATGTGTTTCTCTCTTTCGCCGCATCGCGCGTTCGTAAACTGGGCGGAGACTTTAACCAGTTGGGGGTACTTCTTATTTGCGAAGCCCCCAAAATCCGGCCGCATGTGGCTGCGATGCGATCAAAAATTGCAGAAATCGCTGGCGTGGAAATTGACCGCGTGAGCGTTCAGGCAACGACAACTGAAAAACTTGGCTTCACGGGACGCAGTGAAGGCATCGCCGCGCAGGCAACCGCAACTGTCGCCCTGCCCGCTGGGACACAGACATGAAGCATGACCTGAATTCATGGCAAGGTCGCTACAAGTCACCCTATTTTTGGCTGGTTACTTTTTTTGGTTCGGGTCTGTTAAAACCTGCGCCAGGCACATGGGGTTCCTTGGCGGGGCTTTTGCTGGGAATTGGTCTACTGCAAACAGCTGGTTTGGCCGTTTTCGCAGCAGCAATTATTGGCGTCACCATCCTGGGAACCTTCTCCATCAATAAAGTGGAAGATGCCAGTGGCATTCATGATGCCCCCGAAATCGTAATCGACGAAGTCGCCGGTGTGTGGATCGCGATGCTACCATTCTATTTTTCAACAGCTTCTTGGTGGGGCTTTGCAGCCGCTTTTGCCCTGTTTCGTTTCTTTGACATTATCAAGCCTTGGCCCATTGGTTGGCTGGACAAGCGTGTATCGGGCGGATTTGGGGTAATGATTGATGATATCGTTGCTGGTATCTTCGCTCTTGTTGGGATACACATCCTGATAACTCTTTTAGTGTAGCAAGGGCCTCCTAGTGTTTTCCAAATTAAAAGCATTTGGTGCCAACCTGTTTCCCGGGTTGGCCATCGCGGTAACAATTGGCTTGGCAGCAAGTTTTTTAGGTGAACACTATGGTGCTCCTACCATGTTGTTCGCCCTTTTGCTTGGTATGGCCCTTGGGTTTCTTTATGAGGACAAACGCACTACGCCCGGCATTGACTTTGCGGGGTGTGAGGTCCTCCGGCTTGGGGTGGGATTACTAGGCCTTCGGATTGCTATAGGTGATGTGGTGGCAGTTGGCTGGTCGACACTTGCGCTTATGGCTGTTGGCATTGTTAGCACCATTCTGGTTGGTATGGCTTTATCGCGGCTTATGGGCTTTAGAAATCGCTTTGGCGCGCTTACCGGCGGCGCTGTCGCGATTTGCGGAGCATCCGCGGCCTTAGCTCTTTCCGCCGTGATGCCCAGCGACAAATTCAAAGAGCAAAACACGATCTTTGCCGTCATTGGTGTGACATCGCTCTCCACGCTTGCAATGGTCATCTACCCGATCCTTAGTGGTAGTCTCGCGCATTCTGATGAAGCCGCTGGACTGTTCCTCGGCGGGACAATCCATGATGTTGCGCAGGTGGTGGGAGCTGGTTACTCAATTTCTGAGGCTGCAGGGGATCAAGCAACGCTTGTGAAGCTTATTCGGGTCGCTTTCCTGGTTCCGGTGGTGTTTGTGTTTGCTCTCGCGTTTCGCGGAAAATCATCGGAGGCCAAGGGCGGGATGATGTTGCCTTGGTTTTTGATCATGTTTGCCATTCTGGTGGTTGTTAACAGCTACTTATCGCTGCCTGTCGCGCTTAAGGGCTTCTTCGTCGAAGCGTCCAGATTCATGCTGGTAACGGCAATTGCGGCGATAGGATTAAAGTCGAATTTGAAAGAGCTGGTGAACGTCGGGGCCCGACCTGTTATCCTTATGATATTGGAAACGCTTTGGCTGGCGGGCGTAATTCTTCTGGGAATGGAAATGGTGCTGTAACTGTGCCCGACGTGTCGCAACAGGAACTGGCTGAACAGGTGCTCTTATCGGCACGGCAGCAAGGGATCAAGATTGCAACTGCCGAGAGTTGTACAGGCGGTTTGATCGCCGGGGCTTTGACAGACATTGCAGGCTCGTCCGACGTTGTTGATCGCGGGTTTGTCACCTATTCCAATGAAGCCAAACAACAGATGCTCGACGTGAAAGCACTCACCATTCAGCAGTTTGGCGCTGTTTCAGAAACAACAGCGAAAGAGATGGCATTTGGCGCGCTCGCGCATTCCATGGCGGACATTACAGTTTCTGTTACTGGTGTTGCGGGCCCCGGTGGCGGCACTGCTGATAAGCCGGTTGGCCTTGTTTGGTTTGGCCTCGCGCAGGTCGGTCAATCGCCGGTGGCTGAAAAAAAGTTGTTTGGGGATATTGGGCGCCAAGAAGTTCGCGCGCAAACGGTCATGCATGCGCTTGAAATGCTGAAGCGTGCGCTTGGTGGCGCATAGTCGACCGTTAGACCCATACCTAAGCAATTCAGATTTGACCGTTGTGATATAGTCGTTTGCCAAGCAGACAAGGTGTTTGCGGTTTTTGATATTCGTCGTTACTCTGATTCCGCGCTTGGAGGCGCATCCAGCCTGCGGAAAGGACAGAGTCCACTCCTTCAATTGTGCCGTCAGATGAACTGACCTTTTGGCGAGTAATGCAGGTTTTCGCCGGTGAAAAGGAAAGTTCCATGCCAACCAAATGGCTCCCAGACTCCGCCAACCTTGATCATCTGAAGCATCAGGCCAAAGACTTATTGCGGGATTACCGCGCCGGTCAAATGGCCGCGTACCAAAGAATACGTGAGTTTCATCCGCAGTTTGTGGCAGTTCCAGACCATGAAATGCCGTCACACTCTTTCAATCTAAGCGATGCGCAACTTTCGATCGCAAGAGAATACGGCTATGCAAGCTGGCCACGCCTGAAGGTGGTCATTGCAGAAAAACAATATGAGAAACAGCTGCTATCTTATGATGACCGGCTTCCTGAAGGACCGTTCAAACAAGCCTTACAATATATGGACGCTGGTGACGGATTACGCCTGAAGGAACTCTTGGAGAAGAACCCAGGCATTGTACATGAGCAGGTGTCGTTTGAAGGGGGTAACTATTTTTCGACCCCTACGCTTCTTGAATTCCTCCCCGAGAACCCAATCAGGCAAGGCAAATTACCAAGCAATGTAATTGCTATTGCTGAAATTTTGTTGGTGGCGGGCGCCAGTGAAAATCACGCCGCACTGAATGAGACGTTGATGCTGACGGCAACCGGACAGGTTTGCCGTGAATGCGGGGTTCAAAATCAGCTTTTAAAATTGCTTTGCCGCCATGGTGCTGACCCATCTGCAGCGATGCACAGCGCGCTCGCTCATCAGGAGCTTGAGGCAGCACGCATACTAATTGAATACGGTGCGTCGCTGGATTTGCCGGCAGCAGCAACACTGGACGAGCGAGACACTGTCAGGCGCATGACAGAGCGTGTGGATGAAAGTACGCTTCAACTCGCTCTATCGCTTGCAGCGAACGCTGGCCGAAATGGGGTAGTAAAAATACTGTTGGAATCAGGAGCTGACCCAAACCGCTATAATCCCCCTGGCGCTCACAGTCATTGCACGCCTCTACATTCTGCCGTCGCAAGTAATCAGTATGAGACTGTAAAAACCCTAATAGAAGGTGGGGCAAATGCGGATATGAAAGATATTCACCACAAAACGACAGCGCTAGGCTGGGCAGAATATCTGAAGCACGAGAGAATTGCTGGTCTACTGCAGTCACTTTGAAGGCCGAGGTTTCCTTAGTGAGAAAGTAGTCGTTTGCCGCGCTATGCCGCCGTAGTTTTTGACCAGGTATCGATCCTCACCTCAAGTTGACGGTGATCATCTTTTATTTTGCGTTCAAAATGCTCATCGAAATCTTTGCCTTCGGCCTGCAGTTCCGCAACACGGGTTTTGAAGCTGCTGAGATCCTTTTGAAGGTCTTTGTATTCCTGGACGTACTGGTCTTCGGCCTTGCGCTCCTTGATGGTACTTAGCTGGTCCTCCAGGAATTTTTCTCGGCCTCTCAACCCTTCCATCAAATTATGAAGAAACGTTGCCATAATCACCTCCATATCGGTTTGACATGAGGGGATGTTACCGGGTGTTTGATTTGGCGTATTTGACAGCCGTCAAGCGGCGTATAAGGAGTGGGCGCGTTCGACAAATGCATCGACCATGCGGTCGGTGGCTTCTGCAAGCATGTTGCCGATCATTTTTTCAAGCATTGGATTGTCGAACTCGAAGTCAACTTCAAAATCGACAATGCAGCCTTGCTCATGCTCCATAAATCGCCAGTGATTATAAAGCCGTTTCATTGGCCCAGTGATATAATCAACGTCAACAGACCTATGCGGATTAAGAGAGACACGTGACGTGAATCGCTCTCGGAACATCTTGAAGCCGATGATGACATCGGCATCGAACCGCTCTGGACGGCGGTTATAGATGCGCGCACCAATACACCATGGCAGAAACTCTGGATAACTCCCTACGTCAGCAACCAAATCAAAGAGCTGGTTAGCGCTATAGGGTAGCAGTTTTTTCTCGGAGCGTTTCGGCATAGGTTAATCGATCTGTTGGGTCACAAGGGTGTATCTGCACCGTGCTGGGAGGTAAAGGGATTTATTGCCGCGAGGTTCTAGAGAACACCAATATGTCGCAGTCCAACCAGCACATTCATCGCCAGCAGCGCGGCTACAAACGAATATACTATGGCAAATGCAAAACTAAGCAGGCTCCTTAGCCAGCCTCGATTGTAAAAGACCTGCATGCCGTAATAGATCATGACGACCATAACAACGTTTTTGATCCAGAAATTGAAGGTTGGTGATAAATACAACGTTGGAATGAGCGGGATGGAAAGCAGGCCAAAATGCCCCCACACGTAACACTGGAACGACAGTGTTTCTGCCAGGTTTTTGCCCGCTCTGAAATTGTGAATCCGCAAAAAGACTGCAATGAACGGTACCATTAAAAAAGTTAGTAAATCCATGCGGTTACGAAGCATATCGTTAACGAGCGCGACACGCTCCTCAACAGCAGCTCGACGATCCGCATCAATATTTTCCAAGCCGGCTTCTTGCTGCGTGTACTGCAAATTTTGATCCAGCTCACCTGTCGCAACAGAAAGTGCAATGCTGATGGCATAGACGGTGATGAAGTATTTAACGGGGTTGATATAGCGGACACGTCCGCCAGCAACGTAATCAAGCGCGACTTGTCCCGGGTTGCGCGTGAGGTCGATGACGGTGCGCCAGACTTTTGAATCCATATCGTAGATCGCACGAAACAAATTCGCAGCCATGGTCTTGAGGCTGAGCCGACCGGTGTCAGCTTTCTGACCACAAGCGGGACAAAATGCGCCGACAAAGTTAGCGCCACAATTGGCACATTCGATTGTTTGGGTGTCTGCTTGTGGCAGGCTGGTATTTGTCGTCATCCCAAAGCTACCTGATCATAATAGTATTCAATAATGGCAATGGTTGTTGATACAGCAGACGTCGTGAGGGCGTAGGCAAAACTCGAAACCACCCCTGACACTATTGTCTTTGGCCAATTCATATTGAAAAAAGTTTTGGCACCATACAGAAAGAGTGCTGCTGTGATGGTGTTTTTTGGTCCGACCGTATTCATATCTGCCAATGCCTGAAAGGGCACCAGAATTGACGCGTACAGATACCCCAAGCCGAACACGAAACAAATGAACGTAAAGGTTTCTGCATAATTGCGGTCTGCCCGGAAATACTGCCAACGGATCAGTAAAGCTAATAATGGAATGGCGAAAAAAACAACGATATCCATCTGCGTAGCAAATACTTGCACCACATATGTGGAGAGCGCTTGCATAAAGTCGCTCACCTGATCATCAGAAGCAGAGAGAAACATGCGCCCGGCAATGTCCGCCTGCGCGCCCGTAACAAGCATCAAACTGAAATAGATGGTGAAGGTAACAAGCAAAAATCTAATGGGGTTAAGGTACTGCGCCCTACCCCCTTCAATATATTGCAAGGCCACTTTGCCAGGGTTGCGGGTTAATTTCCTGAGAGTTTGCCAAATCGTGCTGTTTGATTCCGTAAGGGCTTCAAATAGCTGCGAAAACATGGCTGCGGTATCGAGCCTGCCTTCCACATGTTTTTGACCACACGCATGGCAGTAATCGCCCACCATTTCGACATGGCAATTGCGACAGAAAATCGCAGTTTTTTCTATAGCCCGCTCCATTGGCATAGTTAACTATTTGGCGGGCGTTTCGGTCAAAGGTTTATTTGGTCTCTGGCCTTCAACTGCTTTTCGCGTGCTTCGCGCAGCTTGGCGAAATCATCGCCGGCATGATAGCTGGAACGCGTGAGAGGTGTTGATGAAATAAGCAAAAAGCCTTTGCCGCGGCCCATGCGTTCGTATGACTTGAACTCGTCAGGCGTAACAAAACGCTCCACTTTCGCGTGGCGGGGGGTCGGTTGCAGATATTGACCAATTGTCATGAAGTCGATGTCCGCCATGCGCATATCATCCATCACCTGGCTGACTTCTAGCCGGTCTTCACCCAAGCCAACCATGATGCCTGATTTGGTAAAGATGGACGGATCAACCTTTTTCACTGTCTCCAGAAGGCGAAGCGAATGATAGTAGCGAGCGCCTGGGCGGATTTTTGGATAGTTGCGCGGCACCGTTTCCAGATTGTGGTTGAACACATCTGGTTTGGCCTCGGCTACTTTTTCAATCGAACCAAGCTTATTGCGGAAATCAGGCGTGAGGATTTCGATTGTGGTCGCTGGGCTCATTTCGCGGATGGCCTTAATCACTTTCACAAACTGGTCCGCGCCGCCATCCTCGAGGTCGTCACGGTCTACAGATGTGATAACGATATGATTGAGGCCCATCGCCGCACAAGCTTCAGCAGTGTGGAATGGCTCCAACGGGTCAACCTGCATGGGGCGACCGGTTTTGATGTTGCAGAAGGCGCAGGCCCGTGTACAGGTGTCGCCAAGGATCATCACTGTCGCATGCTTTTTGGACCAGCATTCGCCGATGTTGGGACAAGCAGCTTCTTCACAAACCGTATGCAGGTTCTTGTCGCGCATCAGTTTGCGCGTTTCCTGGTACCCTTTGCTAACCGGGGCTTTAACCCGGATCCACTTGGGTTTGCGCTGAAACTGTTCGCTGTTTTCCGATTTGTTCATACGTTTAAACTCGCTTTTGGCCGGGCTTCTCCGGTGCGTTTACCCTCCTGCGGTGCTGCTTTTAGCCCAGCTGGCCATGTCTGTCATCTAAAAGTGAATGACCCTGTCGTAAGCGTCTAGCACGCTTTCATGCATCATTTCACTGAGGGTGGGATGCGGGAACACGGTGTGCATGAGTTCGGCTTCGGTGCTTTCAAGCGTGCGCGCCACTGTGTACCCCTGAATAAGTTCCGTTACTTCCGCACCGATCATGTGTGCGCCGAGTAGTTCTCCGGTTTTTTTATCGAAAACAGTTTTAACAAATCCCTCGGGTTCACCCAGTGCGATAGCCTTGCCGTTGCCAATGAACGGGAACTTGCCCACACGTACGTCGTGCCCGGCCTCCTTGGCGGCGGCTTCTGTCATGCCAACGCTGGCAACCTGTGGGTGGCAATAGGTGCAGCCCGGAATGTTTGACGTATCCATTGGGTGCACGTCCTTGAGGCCCGCCATCTTCTCAACGGCAATGATACCTTCATGTGATGCCTTGTGCGCGAGCCAGGGTGGCCCCGCCACATCACCGATGGCCCAAACACCGGGCACACCGGTTTGACCGTATCCGTCCGCAACAATATGACCGCGGTCAACTTTAACGCCGATTTTCTCAAGGCCGATATTTTCCACGTTGCCCGTGATGCCAATGGCAAGAATCACGCGGTCCACGGTGATTTCTTGCTTCTTGCCCTTTTGCTCAACAACACAGGTGACATTGTCTTTGCCGCGCTTCAGTTCTGTAACCGAGGCTTCGGTCATGATCGTCATGCCCTGTTTTTTGAAGGATTTTTCAGCAAAAGCGGATACTTCTGCATCTTCAACAGGCAGGATACGGTCCATCATCTCAACGACCGTCACATCAGTGCCGAGGTCATTAAAGAAGCTAGCGAACTCAATACCGATCGCACCTGAACCGATAACCAGCAATTTTTTCGGGTTTGAGTTGGGCGCTAGCGCATGACGATAGGACCAAACGAGCTCACCATCTGCCTTCAGGTGTGGTAGTTCGCGTGCCCGAGCACCTGTCGCGATGATTACGTTTTTTGCGGTGTAGTCAGCCGATTTACCGTCAGCTGATTTCACAGTCAGTGTGTTGGCAGATTTAAAAGATGCTTCACCTGCAAGGTGAGTAACTTTGTTTTTCTTAAGCAGAGTTTTCACTCCGGCAGAAAGCTGCCCTGCAACCCCGCGGCTGCGTTTTACGATTGCATCGAAATCATATTCAACCTGGCCAATCTTCAGCCCAAAGTTTTCGCCGTGCTTTGCCAGATGAAATACCTCTGCAGAACGCAGTAGCGCTTTAGTTGGGATACAACCCCAGTTAAGGCAAATGCCACCCAGGTTTTCCCGTTCAACACATGCCACGTTCATTCCAAGCTGACTGGCGCGGATCGCTGCCACATAGCCACCCGGGCCACCACCAACAACAATCAAGTCAAATGCATTGCTCATTTCAGTCTTCCTATTCTTCAGGCTGGGGAACGCCTAAATATGGTCGTGATTTTCTTTGCGCAGCGGGTCGTCGATGCCGCCTGTATGGTCGGTTTCAGCTTTTTCAATGATCAAAACACTACAGCCATCTGGCGCGTAAGGTTTGTGCTCCACACCTTTGGGCACAACAATCATCTCACCGGGCTCAAGCCAGACCTGCTTTTCACGGAAATCGAGCCGAAGTTTGCCGTCAATCACCAAAAACATCTCGTCCTGGTCTTCATGAGCGTGCCAGATGAAGTCACCGTCCAGCTTCGCGACATACACATGATTGTCGTCCAGATGACTGACGATCTTGGGAGTCCATGTGTCGCGGAACAATCCAAGTTTTTGTTTGAGATTAATCGCTTCCATGAACCTCTCCTCACAATAGCATTGTGATGGGATCTTCAATAAAGCCCTGGAATGCTTGCAGGAACTGAGCACCCACAGCACCATCAATCGCCCTATGATCACAGCTCATGGTGCAGCTCATCATTGTGGCAACAGATAGTGCACCATCCTTGACAACGGGGCGCTGCTCGCCTTTGCCGACAGCAAGAATGCCACCTTGTGGCGGGTTGATCACGGCAGAGAATTCTTTGATTCCAAACATGCCAAGGTTTGAGATGGAGAAAGTACCCCCGGCGTAATCCTCGGGCATAAGTTTGCCATCACGTGCCTTGAGCGCGAGTTCTTTGGCAGCCGACGCGATATCGGCAAGGCCCATCTGATCAGCGCCGCGAATAACAGGTGTCACGAGGCCTCCATCAATGGCAACTGCCATAGAAATGTCGGCGCGTTCGTACCAGTACATCTTATCACCGGCGAACTGGACATTGGCCGCTGGCACTTTTTTGAGCGCTAGGGCCGTTGCACGAATAATGAAGTCATTGACAGAAATCTTGATGCCACTGTCCGCAAGCTTTTCATTCAGCTCCTTGCGCTGTGCCAAGAGCTTGTCGATCTCGCATTCGATTGTCAGGTAAAAATGCGGGACGGTAGTTTTGGATTCTGTCAGGCGCTTCGCAATTGTCTTGCGCATGTTTGACAGACGTTCTTCGCGGAACGGAATATCGTCGTGCGGTGGATATACATCAGCCGCCAGCGCAACCGGTGTGGGTGCATCTGCAGAAACTGGTGCAGTGGGCGTCGTCGTCGTTGCCGCAACAGCAGTACCCCCTGCCATTGCGGCTTCTACATCGCGTTTTACAATGCGGCCATGGGGGCCTGTGCCTGTAATCGAGGCAATATCCAGGCCTTCGTTTGACGCAATGCGTTTCGCGAGCGGTGATGCTTTAACCCTATTGCCTGTGGTAGCCGGGGTCGCAGTTGAAGGCGCTGCGGCGGGTGCTGGTGCAGGGGCTGCCGCGGCTTCTGGTTCTGGCGCCGGAGCTGGCGCAGCGGCTGGTGCAGCTGTCGGCACTTCTACGTCCGCGACGTCTTCACCCTCTTCCGCCAAAATGGCGATGATCTGACCGACTGGCACATTGTCTGTACCGGCATCCACCAGGATTTTGGCCATCACACCATCATCAATGCTTTCAACTTCCATAGTGGCTTTGTCGGTTTCAATTTCGGCGATCACGTCACCTGAAGAAACCGTGTCGCCTTCTTTGACAAGCCAACTTGCAAGCGTGCCCTCTTCCATAGTGGGGGATAAAGCGGGCATGAAAATTTCGATAGCCATATTGCTTACTCCGCGTAACAAACGGCTTTGGCCGCTTTGACGATGTCTTCTGCTTTCACGATGGCTGCCTTTTCAAGGTTGGCAGCGTACGGCAATGGCACGTCCACACTGTTCACACGTGTTACCGGTGCATCCAGCCAGTCAAAAGCCTGTTCCATCAATTGTGCCGACACATCCGAGGCAACGGAACACTGGGGCCAGCCTTCTTCTGCCACTACACAGCGGTTGGTTTTTTTTACGCTTTCAATTACCGCGTCGATATCAAGTGGGCGAATAGTCCGCAGGTCAATCACCTCAGCACTGATGCCCTCTTCCGCAAGTTTGTCAGCGGCTTCTAGTGCCTGCCCAACGGTGATGGAATAGGAAACGATGGTAACGTCAGTACCCTCGCGGAAGGTGCGTGCCTTGCCAATTGGCACCACATAGTCATCCATCTCGGGCACATCAAAGCTCTCGCCGTACATCAGTTCATTCTCAAGGAACACAACCGGGTTCGGGTCACGGATGGCGGCTTTAAGAAGGCCTTTGTTATCCGCCGCATCATACGGCGCAATGACCTTCAGCCCAGGCACATTGGCATACCATGAGGCATAGTTCTGGCTGTGCTGAGCACCAACCCGGCTTGCCGCACCATTCGGGCCCCGGAAAACAATCGGGCATTCAACAATACCACCAGACATGTAACGGGTTTTGGCAGCAGAGTTGATGATATGGTCAATCGCCTGCATGGCGAAGTTGAAGGTCATGAATTCAATCACTGGCTTCAGGCCTGCAAAAGCTGCACCTGCACCCAGCCCGGCAAATCCGTGTTCGGTAATCGGTGTGTCGATCACGCGCTCCGGTCCAAACTCGTCCAGAAGCCCTTGTGTTACTTTGTAGGCACCTTGGTACTCGGCGACCTCTTCACCCATGACAAAAACATCAGCGTCACTGCGCATTTCTTCTGCCATGGCGTCCCGCAGTGCTTCGCGCACGGTCATATTGTTCATCGGCGTACCAGCCGGAACGTCCATCTCGACCGGGGCACTTTCCACAGGGGCTACCGGAACCGGGTCTGCGGCTGGGGCCGGTGTAACGGGCTCTGCGGCGGCAGGTGCCGGCGCGGGCGCAGGAGAGCCTACATCAACGCTCGTAGGGTCTTCGCCGTCTTCTGCCAACACGGCAATCAAGGTGCCAACAGCAACATTGTCAGTACCTGCTTCAACTAGCAGTTTGGCAACGACGCCGTCATCAATGCTTTCCACTTCCATAGTGGCTTTGTCAGTTTCGATTTCAGCAATCACATCGCCTGAAGAGACTGTGTCGCCTTCTTTCACGAGCCATGTGGCAAGGGTGCCTTCTTCCATAGTTGGCGAAAGGGCTGGCATGGTAATTTGAATGGCCATCTCTAGTTACTCCCTACACCAGCACATCTGTATATAGCTCGGACAGGTCCGGTTCAGGACACTCCTGCGCAAAATTGGCAGCATCAGCGACAACAGCTTTAATTTCTTTGTCGATTTCCTTCAGGCCAGCTTCGTCCATGGCGCCCGCCTTCAGGATCATGTCCTTGACGCGGTCAATCGCATCATGTTCTGCGCGCATTTTTTGCACTTCTTCTTTGGAGCGATACTTGGCCGGGTCAGACATAGAGTGGCCACGATACCGGTATGTTTCCATCTCCAGGATGATTGGGCCCTTGCCTGCGCGGCAGTGTTTCACGGCCTCATCCATGGCGCCGCGGACCGCAAGTACATTCATGCCGTCAACGTGTTTGCCCGGGATGTTGAAGCTTTCGCCCCGGCGGAACAATTCTGGCTGAGAGCTTGCGCGAGCAACACTGGTGCCCATGGCATACTGATTATTTTCAATTATGAAAATGGCGGGCAAATCCCAAATTTGCGCCATGTTGAAGCTTTCATAAACTTGGCCTTGGTTTGCAGCACCATCCCCAAAGTATGACACGGATACATTGTCTGTTTTACGGTACTTATTCGCGAATGCGAGGCCAGTGCCCAGTGCAACTTGAGCACCTACAATTCCGTGTCCGCCATAAAATCCTTTGGCAGGATCAAACATATGCATGGATCCGCCCTTGCCTTTCGATACCCCGCCAGATCGGCCAGTGAGCTCTGCCATAACAGCGCGAGGGTCAGTGCCCATCGCGATCATTTGGCCGTGTTCCCGGTAGCCGGAAATCATCTTGTCGCCTTCTTTGAGCGCGGATTGCACGCCAACGGCAACCGCTTCCTGACCGATATAGAGGTGGCAGAAACCACCAATCAGACCCATGCCATACATTTGTCCGGCTTTTTCTTCAAAGCGACGGATCATCAACATGTCTTTATAAAACTGAACCAGTTCGTAATTACTGGCCTTGTAAATCGGCGCTTTGGTCGTGCGCTTACGAGGCGACGCTGCCGCCTTGCGTGGAGAATTTTTTGTGGTCATGCCGGCCTTCCAAAAAAGGTCGTGGGGTCGGAGCCCCAAAACGCGTTGAACTGCTTAATGGATACCGGCATTTTGCCCATTTTGCAATAGGGTCTAAGGCGTTGTAATAAAACAGAAATAGTAACTTAACCATCGCATGGTTAATAATACTAATCTTATTGAAGCAAAATGATCACTTCATCGCTATGAACAAAGCCTAGCTTGGCCCGCACCTGCTCTTCCAGCATGTCAGGATCCACAGCTTTATGATTAAGCGCATGAGTTTGCGTTTCCAGAAAGATGCGCTGAGCCTGTACTTTTAAGGCAGCCGCCTGAAGTTCAATTTCTTGTTGCTGAAGGTTGCGCAGTGCATGGATACTGTTGTCGCCGTTAAAGGCGTGATACGCGAAATATGCGACCAAGAACAGCCAGAAACCAGCCATCCAGTTCCGCCCCATGCCGTGCATTATGTTTCCGAATCCCCTCATGATTCGAATCATCTCACACCCGATTCGAGGGTGCAAGGGAAAAATGACCATTTTTAGCCAAAAAACGAATTATTTTCAGCCTGTTAGCCCAAAAATAGAAGACTTGCTGACTAGTGAGAAAGTTGCGGTCGGTTTCGTGCGAAGAAGGCAAGCAAACCCTTAAAAGACCGAACAGGAGGTGCATGTTTGTCCAGCAAACAGAATACGTCACGCGTGATGCTACCGACTATCGGGGCGCCGTAACAACCGCTTGCCGATAAATGGCGCTGATAGGCGTCTGTGGTGGCTATGACATTGTCAGCGTAGCTCTGCCAATCCTGCCCGTCCCGGGGAATGGCCGCCAACTTGTTATGGAGTGCCATCAAG
Organism: Kordiimonas sp.; assembly: GCA_963921265.3. Classification (GTDB taxonomy): domain Bacteria; phylum Pseudomonadota; class Alphaproteobacteria; order Sphingomonadales; family Kordiimonadaceae; genus Kordiimonas. The sequence continues at coordinate 301,879 of OZ001196.2, read as the reverse complement.
GCGTAATGGTCCTTATCCGCATCCGGGTCCCCGGTTGCAGCGATACGGTTGGTGTTGGCGCGCATGTTAAAGGATAGTTCTTCAAGGAATGCGCGTGCGTTTGGTGTAATTGTTTGTGACTGTGCCATGCCTTAAACGTTGGAATAAGGCATGGCAAAACTGTGGCAGGCTAATGCCGATTTCTGGGCTTTTAGCTTTTCAAAATGCTTTCACCGGCATAAACCGCTGCCGCACCTAGCTCTTCTTCGATGCGAATAAGCTGATTGTATTTGGCGAGACGGTCTGAGCGTGCAAGAGAACCTGTTTTGATTTGGCCGCAGTTAAGAGCGACCGCTAGGTCTGCAATAGTGGCGTCCTCAGTTTCCCCTGAACGATGCGACATCACTGACGTGTAGTTCGCGCGGTGTGCCATGTCGACAGCCGCCATGGTTTCAGAGAGCGTACCGATCTGGTTGACCTTCACGAGAATGGAGTTTGCCACACGCTTGTTGATACCGTCTGACAAGCGAGCCGGGTTGGTTACAAACAGGTCGTCACCAACGAGCTGGCACCTGTCTCCAATTTTGTCCGTCAATGTTTTCCAGCCATCCCAGTCGTCTTCATCCATGCCGTCTTCTATGGAAATGATGGGGTATCGGTCCACAAGGTCTGCCCAATAATCAACAAGCTCCGCACTGGTGAGGGACTTGCCCTCGCCTTTCAATTCGTATTTGCCATTTTCGTAGAATTCCGATGCTGCAGCATCCATAGCGAGGTAAACATCATCACCGGCTTTGTAACCGGCGCTTTCGATGGCGGCCATGATGAATTTGATAGCGTCTTCTGTGCCGGCAAGGTTAGGCGCAAAGCCACCCTCGTCTCCCACAGCCGTGTTGTGACCAGCAGCTTTCAGCTTGTCTTTGAGTTCATGGAAAATTTCAGCACCCATGCGGATGGCATCCGTGCAGCTTCCGGCTTTGACCGGCATGATCATGAATTCCTGAACATCGATTGGATTGTCCGCGTGCTCGCCGCCGTTGATGATGTTCATCATTGGCACAGGAAGCACGTGCGCGTTTGCGCCGCCAATATACCGATAGAGTGGCAAGCCGAGGCTTTCTGCACTGGCTTTAGCAATCGCCATTGAAATGCCCAGGATTGCGTTAGCACCCAAGCGGCTTTTGTTTTCGGTGCCGTCCAGATCGCGCATCGCTTGATCGATGGCGAGTTGATCTTCACTGTCCAGCCCGACCAAAGCGTCAAATAACTCGCCGTTTACCGCATCAACGGCGTTCAAAACGCCTTTACCACGATAGCGTTCACCACCATCACGAAGCTCAACCGCTTCGTAGGCACCTGTGGATGCACCAGACGGTACTGCCGCACGCCCCATGGAACCATCGTCAAGGACGACGTCTACCTCAACTGTGGGGTTTCCCCGGCTATCAAGAATTTCGCGACCGATGATGTCAATGATGGCTGTCATGGCTAGGAGCTTTCGCTAAAAATGAGAGAAAAATGCCCGGCTTTTTTAGCCCGGCTCCTCGTCACTCGCAAGTAATACTGGTTGCTTGAGGATGACAAATTTGCACAACTAGCCTTCTGCAAAGACAAGTGGTTGGGAGACGCTAAGTGTGTAAACAGATTTTGGCAGCGGGCTTTTTTGGGTTTATCGCTGTTTCGACATCAATTTCCGCCTTGGATGAGAGCCCTGTAAGTGACTATGTGACCCAAAACCAACTGCGTATTCTGGACGACTTTAAAGAGTTTTTGTCTTTGCCCAATACCGGCGCTGAACCGGGCATGCAGCAACGCAATGCCGATTGGATCATCGACTATATCAGTGCGCGCGGCTTTACGGCGCAATCGGTTTCGGCTGGCGGGGAGCCATATGTTATTGCTGAGCGAACAACCCCTGGAGCCACGAAAACAGTGTTGTTTTACGTGCATTACGACGGCCAGCCGGTTATTCCCGAAAACTGGGCCAGCCCGCCATTCGAACCGACACTCAGGGATGGTATGGTTGAAGCCGGTGCCAGTACCCTGCCCTGGCCATCAAGAGGCGATGAAATCAATCCAGAGTGGCGACTGTTTGCCCGGTCGGCCGGCGATGATAAGGCTCCAATCATTGGAATAATGGCTGCGCTTGACGCGATGGAGGCGACTGGTCTTCTGCCCTCGATTAATATTCGTCTCATTCTGGACGGCGAAGAGGAGATTGGCAGCCCGACCCTTGCCCAGATTTTGGCGGAACACCGTGACGCGCTTGAAGCAGACCTCATATTGTTCTGTGATGCGCCAATGCACCAAAGCGGTCAGCGCCAATTGGTGTTTGGTATGCGAGGGTCAATGACATTGGAGTTGGAGACTTTTGGCCCAATTCGTCCGCTCCATAGTGGGCACTATGGAAACTTCGTTCCGAATCCAACCGACTCCATGATTCGCTTGTTGAACTCCCTCAAGTACGAGGATGGTCGTATTGCCATCGATGGCTATTATGATGACGTACCTCCCCTAACAGCCGCTGAGCGCGCCGCCATCGCAGCCATTCCTTCAATTGATGATCAGCTTATGAAAGACCTGGCTTTAGGGCGGCGAGAGCAGCCCGGCAAACGCATTGAAGAGCTGGTGATGCAGCCAGGCATTATTGTTAAAGGCTTTCAGGCCGGAGGTGTGGAAGACAAGTCACGCAATATCATACAACCAACGGCAAAAGCTTCCCTGAATTTGCGGCTGGTGAAAAACCAGACCGTTGATGGTGTTCGGAAAAGAGTTGAAGATCATTTTCGTGCTCAAGGTTTTCAAATTACTTACACGGAACCGACGGAAGAACAGAGACGAACCGCGCCAAAACTCGTAAAACTCGATTGGCGACCGGGTGGGTATGGTGCTTTCAAAACTCCGTTAGATGGGCCTGAAGCCACCAAACTTGTTGCACTGTTAAATGGAATTGATGGGCAACCGACTATGTTGACGCCTACTTTGGGAGGCAGTTTACCGATTGTCTTGTTTGAGGAGGCGCTCGACGCCCCAATAATCGTGTTGCCGATCGCGAACCATGATAATAACCAGCATGGGCGAAACGAAAACATCCGACTTCAAAACCTTTGGGATGCGATCGATATTTATGCGGCCGTTATTACAGGGTACGGCAAAGACTGAGCTTAAAGGTCGTATGCGTCTTCGATTGCGTAATAGAAGCTGCGAACGCGATTGACGAATTGCGGCGTCAATCGGTTGCCCATGCCCTTCATCATCAGCTCAATCTTGGACTTCAAGTCACTTAACTCCACGCGCTTTTCGTCGCTTTCTGGTTGAAGCAGAATGCGCAGTTCAGCTTCACTTACCAGCGCGTCTAGTCGAGGAATTGTCCACATGGAAAACCCCTCGGAAAAGGTTCTCATGTCCAATAGAGTGTCTCTGAGTGGGCGCCATTCCATTTGGGGACCAAGAGCTCTGATCTCCTGAATGCGTAACTGAAGCTGCAGCATTTTTGTGTCGCGGTCCTGCGCAAACGCATAGGTTCTGGCGGCAGAAAAATATTGGCGGGAAGCTGCGTAGTTTCCTGAAGCAGCAGTTGCGTTGGCCGCCTGGATATTTAGCGCCATGCGACGCTGAATGGAGATATTGGCTGGCTGAAGTTTAATCGCAATTTGCCATGCGTCTGCAACCCGTTTTTTTTCTTTTCGGGTGGAAGCTGATTTTGCCCGCAGTAAAGCAAGCTCGCGCCCGACGTCAGACTCCATGTTGTGGAAATGCGTATATTCACGCCAAGCTCTCTCAATTACCCTGTCAGCATCAAACAGTATCAATTGGTCGCTTGTTCGCCCGAACTGATTTAGCACGGCCTGTGCGTAAGCAGCAGCCTGGGCCGCTTCTTTTTCCTTACGGTCAGCTGAGATCGCAGATGCGGTGACAGCCGTTGTAAATATGGCGAGAGCAAGCAATAGTCTCAGCATGGTCTATCCTTTGGCGTTGCGATTTGCTCTAGGCAAATTATGCAGCAAAATCAATTTCGCGACAAACAATGCAAAAAGGGGGCCGAAAGCCCCCTATTCCCCCAAAACATATCCAAATTAGTCTATACCAGTCGGCTATGGGTAACTGCCGCTTCAACAAAGCTGGCAAATAAAGGATGGGGTTCAAATGGTTTGGATTTTAATTCCGGATGGAATTGCACACCAATGAACCAAGGATGATCAGGCAGTTCAATAATTTCGGGCAGTTCGCCGTCCGGCGACATGCCTGAAAAGACTACACCAGCGTCTTCCAGTTTTTTGACATAGCCAATATTGACCTCATATCGGTGACGGTGCCTTTCAGAGATTTCCGTCGCACCGTAAATTTCTGAAACCTTGCTGCCTTCTTTTAACACCGCATCATAAGCGCCAAGACGCATGGTGCCGCCCAAGTCGGTTTCTTCGGTACGTACTTCAACACTTCCGTCTTCGCGAACCCATTCAGTAATGAGGCCCACAACAGGGTTTTTCTGGGCTTCAAATTCTGTTGATCCGGCGTCTTTTACACCCGCCAAATGACGGGCGGCTTCAACAGTTGCCATCTGCATGCCAAGGCAAATGCCGAAATACGGTACATTGTGCTCACGTGCGAATTTTGCAGCTGCTATCTTGCCTTCAGTGCCACGTTTGCCAAATCCGCCCGGCACCAAAATGGCATGAACATCTTCCAGCTGAGTGATCGCATCTTCATTTTCGAAAATTTCAGATTCGATCCAGCGAACATTCACTTTCACTTTGTTGGCAATACCCCCATGGACAATTGCCTCATTGAGTGACTTGTAAGCATCTTTCAGGCCGGTGTATTTACCAACAACCGCGATGGTAACTTCACCCTCTGGGTTTTCCACACGGTCCATTATGTCTTCCCAGCGGCGAAGGTCCGGGCCTTGTGAATGTGCAAGACCAAAGGCCTTAAGCACTTCCACATCCAAACCTTCGTTATGATAACTCACCGGAACCGCATAAATGGATGACGCATCAAGTGCTGGAATAACGGCAGTTTCCGCCACATTGCAATAAAGCGACATTTTGCGGCGCTCTGAATCCGGGATTGGATGTTCTGAGCGGCAAACCAGAATATCAGGCTGAATACCGATCGAGCGCAGGTCACGCACGCTGTGCTGTGTTGGTTTGGTTTTCAGCTCGCCTGCAGCTGCCAGGTACGGCACCAATGTGAGGTGCACAAATATGGACCGGCCGCGGCCAAGATCAATCGACAGCTGGCGAATTGCTTCCATAAATGGCGCTGCCTCAATATCCCCTGCAGTTCCGCCAATTTCACAAAGCATGAAATCAATACCGTCTTGCTCAGCCAGAGCAAATTCCTTAATCGCATCTGTAACGTGAGGAATTACCTGTACAGTGCCGCCCAGATAATCACCGCGTCGCTCTTTGGAAATAATCTGCTGATAGATACGGCCAGAAGTGATGTTGTCGCTTTGGCGGGATGCCACGCCCGTGAAGCGTTCATAATGCCCCAGGTCCAGATCTGTTTCCGCGCCGTCATCGGTTACATATACCTCACCATGCTGGTAAGGGCTCATGGTTCCGGGGTCAACATTCAGGTATGGGTCGAGCTTGCGCAAACGAACTGAGTAGCCGCGGGCTTGCAATAAAGCACCCAGGGACGCTGACAGCAGCCCCTTACCCAATGAGCTGACTACCCCACCTGTAATGAAAATATAGCGCGTCATAGATTCCTCTAAATTCCAGTTTTCTTATGCCATCGGCAATTTTTGTGTCTCTATAAAAGAGAAGCGGGGGCTTTTGGCCCCCGCTTTGAAGTCTCTTATCCCTCGCCGTCCTGCGGGACGGTGGGAACGTCGGGCAGCGAACTGTCCGTTTCCTCCAGCTCTTGCTCCAGAGCCTGATCAATAACAGAGGCCCCTCTGTCATCCTGCGCTGCATACCAGCCAAGAAGCAGAGAGTTGGCAAGAAAGATGATTGCGAGCCATTTTGTGGTTTTAGAGAGGGCATCACCAGCACCGCGCGCCGACATCATGCCGCCAGAACCGCCACCGATGCCAAGTGCGCCGCCTTCAGATCGCTGAAGGAGAATCGTCGCTACCATGGCAACAGCCACAATCAAATGGATGGTCAGAAGAATAGCTTCCATCTTAGTAATCCGTACATTTGTGGGTGAACACGAATACACCCATACCAAAGCGCGGTTTCTATATCAATTGTTAGGCTCTTGCCAAGTGCAAAATCATGCTTCTCGGTAGGCGTCAATGATTCCGTTGAAATCTGTGGCTTTCAGGCTCGCTCCGCCTACAAGTGCGCCATTAACGTTTTCAATACTCATCAATTCAGATGCATTAGCGGGTTTGACCGATCCCCCATAAAGTATGGCAACCGTATTCCCGGCATCACCAAAGCGCTCAACAAGAGCTTTGCGGATGGCAAGGTGGACCTCTGCAACATCATTCGTCGTGGGTGTTCGCCCTGTTCCGATCGCCCACACGGGCTCATAAGCGACAATGATAGAGTTGGCTTCAGCCTCCGCGGGAATGGAGGCTTCAACCTGCGACAGTACAATGTCGAGTGTTTTGCCGTCATCGCGTTCGACTTCGGTTTCTCCTACACAGACAATAGCTGTTAACCCGGCGGCCAGCGCGGCAGATGCCTTTTGGGAAACAAGTTCACTTGATTCCCCGTGGTCCGCGCGTCGCTCAGAATGTCCGACGATGACGTGGGAAGCACCGCTATCCAACAGCATCTGGGCCGAAATGTCACCAGTATGCGCGCCAGAAACCGCTGTATGGCAGTCTTGCCCGCCGATAAGTATCCTTGGGGAGGACGTTGCGGCAAAAGACGCAACAAGAGTGGAAGGAGGACACAGCAGCACGTCGCAGTCGGCTTCTGAACCCGTTGTCAGCAAATCGCTCAGTGCATCAAGCTGCTCATGGCTTTCCTTCAAGCCATTCATTTTCCAATTGCCTGCCACCATGGACCGTGGTGCCGTCATGGCTTCCTCTCCCTATTTTAATATGTTTGCCGCTCTCCAACGGCTGGACCAGAAAGCCCGTGCCTAGCAAATTCATCTATGTCTGACCAGACAGAAGAACGTAAATCACTCAACTCACCGTATTTCTATCGCCTGAGGCTTGTTTTTCAGTCATCTGGACGTTAAGGATGAGCGCTTGTTTTAAGCGGGTTGCCACATTATGGCGACGCCGTGTGAGTTTGATAAGAGGGATCCCGCTCATGCTGTTGAAATTGCGTGGTGGTTTAAACCATTTTCTTGTGACAATTCTGTTGGGCCTGCTGATAGCGGCCTTTGCTATCTGGGGTATCGGCCCGGGCATGCTTTCTGGTTCAAACCAGTATGTTGCGAAAGTGGGTGACACTGAGGTTTCAACAAACCGATTCTTTAATCTGGTCCAGCAAAGAGCGCAGGCACTGCAAATCCAGTTTGGCGGCGAATTCAGCACCCCACAACTTGTTCAAATGATGCGACTGGATCAACAGGTGCTGGGGCAAATGATTGTGGATGCTGCAGTCAAAGAGCACATCTCCAGCCTCGGGTTGCGTGCAACCGATGAACAATTGGCTGCGGAACTGCGGAATATTGAAACGTTCAAGATGCCGGGCGGGGGATTTAGCCCTGAACTGATGCAGCAAGCTTTGATCAGCAATAACATTTCACAACTAGAACTGTTCCAAGACCTGAGGAGCGCCGTTACCCGCACGCAGTTGATCGACAGTTTTGTTGTTGAAGATATGATTTCACGCGAAATGGCCAACGAGCTATTTACCTGGCAGGCAGAACGCCGCGGCGCCGCAATGATCAACTTTGGCGCTGACGACCTTCCCGAAATTGAGGCGCCAACTGATGAGCAAATTGCTGAGTTCTATGACGCCAACAAAACTGGTTACATGACGCCAGAGCGCCGCAGTTATGACTATTTGCTTTTGACCCCGGTCTTTTTTGAGGCCGAAGTTGAAATTCCTGAAGGCGAAATAGAACGGATTTATGAGCAACGTTCAGATGAATTTGCCGCTTCGGAAATTCGCTCAGTGTTTCAAGTTTCTTTTGACACTGAACAGCAGGCTTTGGATTTCGTTTCAACTGCAAATGCAGGCGCGGATTTCAGTGAAACCGCTGTCGCCATGTCTGATTTTGCAGCCAACGAGATTGACCTTGGTGATAACACTCGCTCTGACATTGAGGCTGAGTTTGGTGCAGAAGCTGCAGACCTTGTGTTCGGCCTGGTCGAAAACACGCCATCTGTTCCAATGGAAGATATTGCTGGTTGGAGCGTCTTTATGGTGCCATCGATCACCAGCATTCAGGGCCGTAGCTTTGAAGATGTTCAAGCAGAGCTTGAGCAGGAGTTTCGCAGCGAGCAAGCGATTGATATTATGTTCGATTATCAGGGTCGCATTGACGAAGCCATGGAAGCAACTGGTGTCCTGTCGGAAATCGCCACGAACGTTGGCCTCACCCTTGCCACGGTAACTGATGTTGATGCTCAGGGCAGATCAGCTTCAGGCACTCAGGCAGTTACGCAACAAAATGAATATATTGTTCAAGCGGCCGCATTTCGTGAGGAATTGGGCTCAGAGCCAACAATTGCCGACATCAACCCTACCGATGCAACGCAAGGCTTTTACTTGTTCGAGCTCAAAGACATTAAGCAGCCTGCGGAACAGCCACTTGAAGATGTGCGAACTCGTGTTGCATCTGACTGGACTGCGGAACGCCAGCGTGAACAGGCAGGCGAAATTGCAGAATCCGCTGTTGCTCGCCTGAAAGCCGGTGAAACTGCAGAAGCCATTGCAGAAGAACTGGGTGGCGTTTCATTTGAAGCCAAGAATGTGGCCCGAACGGGCGATAACAGCGCGAATCTTGCTGCTAATATCCGTCGCTTGATCTTCGACCTGGAGGTTGGTGAAGTTGAAAGTGCGGCTGCCGCTGACGGAAACGGTTACGTTGTTGTGAAGGTTTTGGACAGGCAAGCAGGAAACCCTGAAAGTGCCGAAGGCCAGGTTAACGCGTTGCTCGATCAGCTGAATGCTGACTTTCAGGAAGAGTTGTTTGCGCAGTATCAAGCATACTTGACAGAGCTGTATCCGGCTGAGGTCAATAACCTGCTTATCCAGGAACTCTTTAACCCGGATAACTTTCAGCAGTGATCAACGAAGTCGACTATCCTGAGTTTGAAAAACGCTATCTGGCCGGAGAGCCCCAGGTCCTTTATCGCTCGTTGGTGGCTGATCTGGATACACCCGTTTCCGCCTATATGAAATTGACACGCGATGAGCGTTTCAGCTGCCTTCTGGAATCTGTTGAGGGCGGCGAAACCAGGGGCCGTTATTCTATCATCGGTCTGCGCCCTGATCTGGTCTGGAAGAACACAGGTGAACGTTCAGCGGTTTGCTCTGACGTACAAGCGACTGGCACGCTAAATTTTTCGCCTATGGACGGTGCGCCGCTTGATTGCTTGCGGCAGTTGATTTCCGAGAGCCTGATTGACCTGCCCCACCCGCTACCCCCTATGGCAGCTGGGCTGGTTGGTTACATGGCCTATGACATTGTGCGCCAAATGGAAGATATTGGCCCTGCCCGGCAGGATCCGCTTGGGATGGACACCAGTATTTTCATCCGGCCCACCATCATGGCCATATTCGACAGCGTGACGAACCTAGTGACTGTTGTCGTGCCCGTGAGGCCTAACGAAACTTCCGCGCGTGCTTCATTTGATCAGGCCCATGAGATTATTGATCAAATGATTGACCGTCTGGATGCTCCGTTACCACTTATGCCGTCTATTGCTGTGCCAGAGATAGCGGATGCCACATCGAATACGCCTAAAGACGCGTTCGAGGATATGGTGAAAAAGGCGCAAGACTACATTCTGGCGGGCGACATTTTCCAGGTGGTGCTGAGCCAGCGCTTTAGCATGCCATTTGAGCTCCCGGCCTTTGCGCTGTATCGGGCGCTGAGACGGACAAATCCATCGCCGTTCATGTATCACCTTGCGTTTGATGACTTTGCGATTGTTGGGTCAAGCCCGGAAATTTTAGTCCGGTTGCGCGACGAAGAAGTTACCATTCGTCCGATTGCTGGCACGCGTTGGCGCGGCAAGGATCAGGCGGAAGACATCCGGTTATCAGAAGAGCTGCTGGCGGACCAAAAAGAATTAGCGGAACACTTGATGTTATTGGATCTTGGTCGCAATGATGTTGGCCGGGTTTCCAAACCTGGCACTGTACAGGTAACAGCGCGCAATACGATCGAATACTACTCTCACGTAATGCATATTGTCTCCAACGTTGTTGGCGACCTTGATCCAAAGTATGACGCTATTGATGCTCTATCCGCAGGTTTTCCAGCCGGAACAGTCTCTGGGGCGCCCAAAGTGAGGGCGATGGAGGTCATTGATGAGCTAGAGGTAGATGCGCGCGGTGTTTACGCCGGCAGTGTGGGCTACTTCAGCGCCAATGGATCTATGGATACCGCAATTGTTCTCAGGACCGCCATTGTGAAAGACAATGTCATGCATGTTCAAGCAGGTGCGGGTGTTGTTGCCGATAGTGTGCCGGAATATGAATATAATGAGTGTGTCAATAAGGCTCGCGCGCTCGTTGTTGCGGCAAAAGAGGCCCTCAGGTTTGCGTCATCAAATCGGGGTTAGCTTGCTGTGGATTCACGTTCACGGCTCAGCGCTTCATTCATAATCTGGCTGATGGGCACCAAGGTTATGCCTTTGAATTCAAGCGTTTTTTGCCACTCTTCAAGCGTGTCCATTGTAACAGGGTACGGATGCCCAATCGCAACGGCATAGCCCCTCAGTCGCGCAATCTTTTCCGTTGTCTCAAGTTGTCTAAGGATATATTCGCGATTGCGCTCATTATCCAAAAATACGTCACGAGCGACAAAGGGAACACCAAGCGCTTTTGCGGCCCGTTTTCCCATGCTGTTTGGCGTCGTTAAACTATCGACAAACAGCAAACCCTCGTTTCGCAGACGCGCCATCACCCGCACCATCAAGGCAGGATCCTCGGTGATCAGGCTGCCCATGTGGTTGTTGATGCCAACAAAACCGTCAAATTGCGAAAGGTTCCAGTTGATACGTTTGCTAAACTCGTCATAGCTCAGGTCCACCAGCAAGGCATTGTCACCAGGGTCTGCTGACGACCGGTGAGACTGCATGGGCATATGCACTATCAGTTCGTGCCCCGCTTTTTTAGCAGCTATGGTTTGGGGCCCCAGTTCCTGAGCGTAAGGCAAGAAGGCTAAGGTCAATGTGTCTTGAAATGCAGTTAAGCGCTTGGAAGCTTCTTGATCCAGGCCGACGTCGTCGATGATGATGGCTATCTTGGGTTTTGCGCGTTCTATCGTTGAGGGTACTGACGTCGAGGCATTGCTCACCCACGCTGGCATAGCAGGCTCCGGGACTACAGCTTCCAGATCATTCAAAGACACTAAAACGCGGGATATGCGATCACCGCGATACTCCTCAATTATCGCGACAAGCTCTGAATCTGCGACGTCCAGCGATGTTGATTGAGGCGTATTTTGGAAAAACAAAGCAGCCATCAGGCCTGCGAAGACCAATATTACCAGGCTAATATATGCCTTTGCACCGTTAGAAAGCAGGCGTGGGGTTTGCTTATTCGTCGCCAAGAGATCTGCTCTTCAATAAATTATTACCACAAGACCATATGCACAGCTTGCGCGCCATTAGTACCAAGCATAGAATGCGCCAAATCTGGAGTGACCAATCATGGTGAATGGTGCCCAACCTGACTGTATCTTATGTATATTCTTATCGATAACTACGACAGCTTTACATACAATTTGTACCATTATCTCACGGATTTGGGCGTAGATGTGGCCGTTCACAGAAATGATCAGATTTCTGTGGATGAAATTATTGAAAAAGCACCTTCCGGCATCATAATCAGCCCCGGCCCTTGCACACCCAATGAAGCTGGTATCTGTCTGGGCCTGATAGAACGCTGCAAAGACAGCATCCCTGTATTGGGGGTTTGCCTTGGACATCAGTCTATCGCGCAGGCGTTTGGGGGCGAGATTGTGCGCGCCCCATACGTAATGCACGGAAAAACAAGCGACGTAGAACATACCGCAAGGAGTGTGTTCAAAGGTTTGCCTACACCTTTTGTGGCCACTCGCTATCACTCACTTACAGTGGAGCCCAAGAGCATTCCGGACTGTTTTGAGGTTACTGCCAAAACCGGCGACGGTATTGTTATGGGAATAGCTCACAAAGACTATTGTCTGCATGGAGTTCAATTTCATCCGGAGAGCATTGCATCTGAACATGGGCATGCCCTAATCAAGAATTTTATTGAGCTAGCAGAAAATGAGCATGCTAATGGATGACCTTAGTCCCCTACTCTTCAAGTTGATAGCAGGCCAAAGTTTGTCGCGGGCCGAGGCAAAGAGTGCATTTTCAAGCATTATGGAGGGTGAAGCTGATCCCCTTCAGGTGGCCTCCATGCTCACCTCCATGTCTCAGCGCGGCGAAACCATTGAGGAAATCGTTGCCGGTGCCGAAGTGATGCGGTCACACGCCACTCATATTAGCGCGCCTGAGACCGCCGTGGATACATGCGGTACAGGTGGATCTGGCATCGACAGTTTCAACATCTCGACTGCTGCGGCTTTCATCACAGTTGCGGCAGGCATTCCTGTTGCGAAGCATGGTAACCGTGCGGCGTCATCTAAATCAGGGTCTGCAGACGTTCTTGAGGCTCTTGGTGGCAATATCGAAGTGCCAATGGAGTTTGTGCAAAAGGCAATAGAAAAGACTGGATTTACCTTTTTGTTTGCGCGCGCCCATCACAGTGCGGTGCGACATGTGGTGCCGGTACGCGCCGCTCTAAAGTTCAAAACGATTTTTAACGTATTGGGCCCACTTTCCAGCCCAGCGAGTGCAAAACGGCAAGTGCTCGGCGTTTATGACAAACGATTGCTCGTGCCACTTGCTGAGGTGCTTAGAGACCTTGGCAGTATTCATAGCTGGGTTGTGCATGGCTCTGATGGGTTGGATGAGATCACCACTACAGGCCCGACTTTTGTTGCTGAGTTAAAAGACGGGGCTATCAGGGAGTTTGAGGTTTCACCGAATCAAGTTGGTTTCAAGCAAGTGGAACTTGATGAAATTCGGGGAGGCAGCGCAGAGCATAACGCTAAAGCAATTCGAGAGATGTTTGAGGGCGCACATTCACCTTTCCGGGACATTACGCTTATGAACGCAGGTGCAAGCCTGTTGGTGGGTGGCAAAGCCAGTACGTTTGAGGAAGCGGTAAGCATCGCTGCTGAGGTGGTTGATCAAGGTCTCGCAAAAAATGCTCTCGATCAATGGTTACAGTTTACGAAGGACGCGGGGAAATAGAGATATGGTCGATATCCTGGCGGAAATCTGTGATCGGAAACGAGTGCATGTGTCGGTTAAAAAGGCGCAAACACCGCTCGATGATCTTCAGTCTATGATTGAAAACGTTGACGAACCTCGTGGCTTTGTATCTGCCTTGCAAGCCAAGCACGAAGCCGGACAGTATGCTTTTATTTGTGAGATTAAAAAAGCGAGCCCATCCAAAGGTTTAATCCGGCCGGATTTTGAGCCAGCGCAGCTGGCGGCGGCCTATGAACAAGGTGGGGCTGCCTGTTTGTCCGTTTTGACGGACGAGCCATATTTCCAGGGCCATGACAGCTATTTGCAAGAAGCGCGATCTGCGTGCTTGTTACCGGTACTTCGCAAAGATTTTATGGTGGACCCTTACCAGGTCTACGAGGCGCGCGCCCTTGGCGCAGACTGCATCTTGCTTATTATGGCGGCACTTACCGATGCCATGGCAAGCGAACTTGAAGACATCGCAATGTCACTTGGTATGGACGTTCTGATTGAGGTTCACAATGCGGAAGAGTTGGAGCGAGCCCGCAGGCTGAACAGCCTGCTGATCGGTGTTAATAATCGAAATCTCAAAACCATGGAAGTGTCTCTTTCAAACACGCTTTCACTGGTACCTCAATTCCCAAAAGGTGCCGTTGCTGTGGCAGAATCAGGCCTCAAAACACAAAATGACCTGGCCAAATGCGCAAGTGTTGGCGCCAATACCTTTTTGATTGGCGAAACCTTCATGCGTGAAGATGATGTTGCGGCGGCTGTTTCAGCTTTGCAGTTGGAGGCCTCTAATGGCTAACAAGCTTAGTCATACTGATGAGGCAGGGGCTGCCCATATGGTAGATGTTGGTGACAAGAGTGTCACCAAACGAAAGGCTACTGCGAGAGCTGTTGTACAGATGCTTGCTGGCACCGCTAAGCTCATCCAAGACAACGGTATTATAAAAGGGGATGTTTTGGCCACTGCCCGAATTGCAGGGATTATGGCCGCCAAAAAAACACCCGAGCTAATACCCCTGTGTCACCCTCTTCCAATTACCGGCGCATCGATAGAGTTTTCTTGGCTTTCGGACATCGAGCTAGAAATTCTTGCAACAGTAAAAGTATCTGGAAAGACCGGTGTGGAGATGGAAGCCCTCACTGCAGCAAGTACCGCCGCTTTGACGGTTTATGATATGGCTAAGGCGGTCGACAAAGGCATGACGATCTCTTCAGTTCAGTTGATAGCTAAAGAAGGTGGCAAATCAGGGCCATTCAAACGGGAGGACTTATGATCAGTGTTGAAGAAGCTTTTGCTCGCATTGTTGGCGACGCAAGACCATTAGACACTGAGCAGGTTCCCGTGGCTCAGGCATCCGGCCGTGTAATAGCAGCTCCCATCAAAGCCCGTAGAGCGCAGCCAGCGACGGCTTTGTCTGCGATGGATGGCTATGCGGTTATCAGTAGCGATCTGAACGAGAACAAGCCACTGGGAATCATTGGTGAATCAGCCGCTGGTCATCCTTTTTCCGGATCTGTCAAAACTGGTCAATGTGTTCGCATATATACGGGTGCTGCCGTGCCTGCCGGAACGGATCAAGTCATAATACAGGAAAATGTGACCGTTGCAGGCAAGTCAATAGAAACCCAACAGGTCGCGGACGCTGGCGCAAACATTCGTGCCAAAGGCATTGATTTTGCTGCCAACCAAACAGTGTTGGAGGCCAACACTTTTGTATCTCCCAAGACAATCGGCCTCGCAGCAAGTGCCGGCCAATCTCATTTAATGGTGCATAGAGCCCCAAAAGTGGCATTGCTCGCGACTGGAGACGAGCTCGCCGATCCAGGTAAAAAGAAATTTACGGATTTTGACACTGTGGACAGTGCACGACCTCAGTTAGAGGCTTTGATCGCGGATGCAGGTGGGCAAATTGTATATTCGGGGCACGCCGGCGATAGACTGGAACAGATCGCCGAAAGTGTTCGCACCAACACAGACGCAGATTTGTTTGTTACCATTGGCGGCGCTTCGGTTGGCGACAAGGATTTTGTGCAAGAGGCTTTTAAGCAGGAAGGCATGTCCCTCGATTTTTGGAAGGTGGCAATGCGTCCAGGCAAGCCATTGATTTTTGGCAAGCGAGATAAGCAATATATGCTTGGGTTGCCAGGAAATCCCGCCTCCGCCTTTGTATGTGCTTTGATTTTTCTAAGGCCACTCATTGACAGGCTAATGGGCAGACCTTCCCCATTGCCAGTCGGCATTCCATTACCTGCGGCAACCGACCTGCCGGAAAATGGCCCTCGTCAACACTATATGAGAGCGCGCCTGGTAGGTGATGCGGGCTCCCGGATGGTGGATCCCGCTGTTAGCCAGGATAGCAGTCTTTCCAGTGTGTTGGCACAATGCGATGGACTCATTGTACGTGCACCTAAAGCTCACGCCACCAAAGCGGGTGATTTGGTAAGTTTCTTGCCGTTTTGATATTTGTTTTTTCGATCCTGCTTGACATTCAATCAAATCGTGAACTAAAAGAGAACATAAGGTAAACACACCTTCGGGAGATACCATATGTTGACGGCCAAACAACAGCAGCTTCTGTTGTTCATTGACGACCGCCTTAAAAGTGGCGGTGTTTCACCCTCCTTTGATGAAATGAAGGATGCTCTTGGCTTAAAATCAAAGTCCGGAGTTCATCGGTTGATCAGCGCTCTGGAAGAGCGCGGATTTATCAAAAGAATGGCTAATCGCGCACGAGCGCTTGAGGTTCTGAAACTTCCAGAGGGCACTGATGATAATAGTGGCCCAAGCACCTTAGCAGACAATGTTGTTCCGGGTAACTTTGGCGCGGCCTCTTCTAGCCATGATACATTTGAAATTCCGATGCATGGCAAAATCGCCGCCGGTACGCCAATTGAAGCGCTAGAGAATGTCGACAGTCATGTCACTGTTCCGGCTTCCATGGTTGGTCGTGGCGACTGTTACGCCCTTGAAATTTCCGGCGATTCCATGATTGAGATGGGCATCATGGATGGCGATACGGTCATAATCGAAAGCGGTCAAACTGCCCGTGACGGCGAAGTGGTTGTTGCCCTTGTGGATAGAGAAGAAGCAACATTGAAGACCCTTCGAAAAACTGGGTCGGAAGTTCAGCTTGTTCCCGCCAATTTAAGCCACGAGACACAGACTTACAGCGCCAACCGGGTGCAGGTGCAGGGCCGTTTGGTTGGACTGGTTCGGCATTATCATTGATTTCTAGGTTATTGAGGAGCCGCGTTGCTGTTCCGGTTGGAGAATAGTTTGTGCGGGCTGGAAAATTCAGCCCGCATTTTTTGTGGCTCGGTAGTATCGAAATATATCCCCACCGGTCCGGCAGATGCTATGTCCTCAATGGACAGAAATACAGCGGCGTTTCTACAGTGGCGGCGATAGTCATATGGCGCGATGACAATGTTCTGGGCATCACACGCCTTGCGCACACTATCCAGTGAAAAACTTCGCACTATTTGTGGGATAGACCTATAGTTGTTTGTAGAAGGTAGACGAGTTGAACAACCACGGCTCGTGCAGACTCTATCTAATTTCTTGCTGGAAGAGGCCAGTGGCAAATTCCAGTAGCGCATCCAAATCTCATCACGAAATCCACCCCGCCTGCCCCCAACAATATTGAAAGTCTGGTCATCAGTTTTAGCCGCAATGATACGCCCCTCGTTGTCTATCAATATAGTGGCGGCTGGTTTTTGCATCAGCACAACGATAACAGCGAATGCTATTGCTACGAAACTTGGTACGTAAGAGTGTCGTATCAGCATCAATGCCCCAAACAGTAAAAATGTGACGAGCATTAATTCCGAATGGAATGGCCCTGCCCTTAGCACGCTAAGTGGAAACTCAATGAGAAATGCCGAAAGCGTAATTATCCACTCCAAACCCAAGCCCATTAAAGAAAGCAGCAAGCTGTCCAGACCCAGCGGGATGAGCAAGAGGGCCAAAAAGGCAGCCGGCATTACGAGAAAGCCCATCAGTGGTACAGCCAGCACGTTAGCAATTATGCCAATCAGCGACAGTGCCTGAAAATGATACAGTGCGATTGGTGCTATTGCTATCTGGGCCACTAAACTTGTCAAAGCAGTAGCAGCAACAAATGTACCAAAGCGCGCGAGCCAGGTATGCGAAATTGCGCCGGTGGAACTATTTGCGGCAGCCAGTTTCCTGCGACTGACGTTCTCATAGAATACGATAAGGCCTATTGTTGCGGCAAAGGACATCTGGAAACTGATGGAAAAGATGGCCTGTGGAGTGATCGCAAGAATTGCTATTGCTGCAAGGGCAACGCTTCTTAGTGAAAGCACACGGCGATCCGTCACAACAGCCAGCAACGCGACCGAAACCATAACAAAAGCCCTTATGGTGCTGACACCTGCCCCGGAGAGCATCAGATAGATTATGGCTGTTAGCCACGCCCCGGCTGCCGCAAGCTTCCTTACGGGAATTCGCAGTGCCAGTGCAGGCACTGCGGCCAACAAAAACTCAAGGAGAAAAAAAGCAACACCTGTTATCAGACCCATATGCAGGCCAGATATTGCAAGCAAGTGCGCTAGCCCGGCATCTCTAAGAATATTAGCTGTGGCCCGGTCCAAATGCTGACGCTGCCCGGTTATCAGGGCAACAGCAACCCCAGAAACGGGTTGTTCAAGAGATGACAAAATGCGGGCAGATAATTGATTGCGGTAGTTCGCCAGTTCGGTAAAAAAGCTTGTTGTTGCTTCCAGTTCCGAGCTTATCGAGATTGGTGATACTGCAAATCCACGGGCGGCAATACCTTTCAGCTTCTGGTTCCGCCCAAAATCAAAGCCCCCCGGCACCATGGGGCCGCTGTTTGGCTTGAGTACACTGGAAAAAACAATGGCATCGCCTGTTAGCAAGTCTTCTGGAAACGCCGTTCGAACGGAAACTTGTATTGTCTCGCCAATCAAGCCCTCCAGTTTGTCCACTTGCGCCACGGTGACCGTCAGCCGGAGCGGCGCGTTTATCCGATGTTCAACACCTTGAACATGTCCGGCAACAGTCAGGAAAGTCTCCCGTTCAATCTCAACCTGAGGGAGCTTTCTTTTATGATAGTCTCCAGTTGTCACTCCCGCTGCTACAAACAAACCCAGGAATAAATGGGAATTCCAACTTGGCGTCGCCAACAGGCTTGTGCACGCCATGACAGACGCTAACAAAAGACCAATAATCCATGCGTTCGCACCAAGTTGGATCAAGAGGGGCAAGCCGCAACCGATGGCGAACAAGCAGGCACCAGCAATCAACCGCCAGTCTTCATGCATTTCCAACTGACGTACCTTGTCTTGCAGCAGATTAGCGAAGTCGGTGGTTGCCATTTTGTCCTCTTGAAACTAGCTCAAACCTATATGGTTGTGGTGTCAAAGCAAATTTGTGTTCATGGCCAACTTATGCTACAAGCCACCCCAAGCTTCTGAAACAGCTCTTTTCAAATCCGAAGAGCGCTGAATTTAGTTAGATCTTACAAGTATTTAAGAACTGAGCGTGTCATTTCTCATGCCCAATGTTGTTACACGGTTTGCACCCTCCCCCACTGGCTTTCTCCATATTGGAGGAGCTCGAACAGCTCTATACAACTTGCTATTTGCGCGCCACCATGGCGGAAAGTTCCTTTTGCGGATTGAAGACACTGATCGTGCGCGCTCAACCGACGAGGCGATTGACGCGATTTTGAGTGGTATGAAATGGCTGGGCCTTGACTGGGACGGCGAAGCAGTTAGCCAGTCTAGCAATGCACAGCGCCATCAACAGGTTGCTCGGGAGATGCTTGCCTCTGGTCGCGCTTACAAATGCTATGCATCACCGGAAGAGACCGCAGAATTAAGAGCGGCTGCACGTGAAAAGGGTCAGCCATTTCGCGGCGATATGTGGCGTGACAAAACCCCTGACGCGGAAACGGCGGCAAAACCATACTCAGTGCGTATCAAAATGCCTCGGGAAGGCGAAACCACGATTGTGGACGCTGTCCAAGGAACAGTGACAGTCCAAAACGGTGAATTGGATGACATGATTTTGTTGCGGTCTGATGGCACGCCAACATACATGCTTGCGGTTGTGGTGGATGATCATGACATGGGTGTCACACACGCCATCAGGGGCGATGACCATTTGAATAATGCCTTCCGGCAGTATCAGATTTATGCAGCAATGGGATGGGATGTACCGGTATTTGCCCATATTCCGCTTATTCACGGCCCTGATGGCAAAAAGCTCTCGAAACGCCACGGGGCTTTGGGCGTTGATGCATATGCGGATATGGGCTTTGTGGCTGAGGCAATGAGAAACTATTTGCTTAGGCTAGGCTGGAGCCATGGAGATGACGAGATCATTTCTACCGAGCAAGCCATTGAATGGTTTAATCTCGAAAATGTGGGTAAAGGCCCTGCCCGGTTCGATTTTGATAAGCTGGATAGCCTCAATGCACACTACCTGCGACAAATGAGTTCAGATAATCTCTTGTCGCTGATCAAAAACGACCTAGAAAAGACTGTGCAGACTTCTTTAAGTGAAGAAGAAAGCTCAAGAATACTGCGTGCCATGCCAACTATCGCAGAGCGCGCAAAGCGTTTGCCAGATGTGATCGAAGGAGCATCGCTCTTTTGTAACATTCGGCCATTATCGCTTACCGACAAAGCGGCAAATACAGTTAAAGCCCACGGGCCAATGTTTAACGAGATTGCCACTGAACTGACCGCCCTCGCAACCTGGCAACAGGATGCGGTAAAGGCGGCCATTATGTCCTTTGCACAGGCGAGGGATTTGAAATTGGGTAAGGTTATGCAACCTATCAGAGCTGCCGTAACAGGTGGTGCCCCATCCGGGGATCTGGTTGAACTGTTGGAGATACTAGGCCAGCAGGAAGTGGTTGCCCGGTTAAATGATCTGACCGAAGCCTGACCTAGTCCGGTGGTAACACCGGATGACAATATTATAAGGAGTATGGACCATGTCTAACGATCCCCTGAAATTGACCGGTAACGGTCTGGAAGTCGATCTCCCCGTGATGGAAGGCTCCGTGGGTCCAAAAGTTATTGATATTCGCAAATTGTATGCTCAAACGGACATGTTTACGTTTGATCCTGGCTTTACGTCTACTGCAAGCTGTGAATCCAAAATTACTTACATTGACGGCGAAAAAGGTGAGCTGCAGTACCGTGGTTACCCAATTGAGCAGTTAGCAGCCCAAAGCGACTATATGGAATGCTGCTACTTGCTGTTGTTTGGTGAGTTGCCGACAAAAGCAGAAAAAGAAAAGTTTGTTTGGGATATTACCCATCACACGATGGTGCATGAACAATTGCATCGTTTCTTCAGCGGTTTCCGCCGCGATGCACACCCAATGGCTATTATGGTTGGTGTCGTTGGTGCTTTGGCAGCTTTCTACCATGACAGCACAGACATTAACGATCCGCACCAGCGCATGGTTGCCAGCTATCGTATGATCGCCAAGATCCCGACGATTGCTGCCATGGCATATAAATATTCAATTGGTCAGGCTTTCGTTTATCCGGATAACAATTTGTCCTACGCGGGTAACTTCCTGAAAATGATGTTCTCTGTACCGGCAGAAGAATATGTGGTTAACCCAGTGCTTGAAAAAGCAATGGACTTGATCTTCATCCTGCACGCTGATCACGAACAAAACGCTTCGACTTCTACGGTTCGTTTGGCTGGCTCTTCAGGTGCCAACCCATTTGCCTGCATTGCAGCAGGTATTGCCTGTTTGTGGGGCCCTGCACATGGTGGTGCTAATGAAGCCTGCCTCAACATGCTTACAGAAATTGGAACAGTGGACCGCATCCCGGAATTTGTTGCGCGTGCGAAAGACAAATCAGACCCATTCCGCTTAATGGGCTTTGGCCACCGGGTTTACAAAAACTTTGACCCACGGGCGACAGTGATGCGTGACACGGCTCATCAGGTTCTGCGAGAGCTCGGCGTGGATGATCCATTGTTTGATGTGGCAATGGAACTCGAGAAAATTGCTCTTGAAGACGAATATTTCGTTGCAAAGAAACTTTACCC
The DNA here is from genome assembly GCA_963921265.3 of Kordiimonas sp. GTDB lineage: Bacteria > Pseudomonadota > Alphaproteobacteria > Sphingomonadales > Kordiimonadaceae > Kordiimonas. The sequence continues at coordinate 280,436 of OZ001196.2, read as the reverse complement.
GAATGTGGATTTCTATTCAGGTATCATTCTAAAGGCCATGGGCTTCCCAACTGAGATGTTCACTGTGTTGTTTGCACTGGCCCGCACAAGTGGCTGGATTGCGCAGTGGAATGAGATGATTGAAGACCCAACCCAGAAAATCGGTCGCCCTCGTCAATTGTTCACTGGTACGCCAAAGCGGGACTATGTGACTTTGGATAAGCGATAAGCCTTGCTGGCAAAGTCAAGAAACAGAAAAAGCCGCCCAGATGGGCGGCTTTTTTGCTTAAATGTAATACGTCGTAAAACTGCTATTCGGCGCCAAGCATGGCTGTAAGTTTGGCTTCAGTAACGCGTTCATCACTGACGTAAGCCGCTGCATCGAATTTCCAAACAGCACCACCGCCACGGGTTTTTGTTACCTTCATGTGAAGCACATCACCCGGAACAACAGGTCGGCGGAACTTGGCGCCGTCAATCCCCATGAACAGCATGACTTTGCCTTTGGCATCATCACCCAGATACTGCACGGCCAGAACACCGGCGGTTTGCGCCATAGCTTCCAATATCAATACACCTGGCATTACAGGTTTTTGAGGAAAATGCCCCGGAAAGAACGGTTCGTTCATCGTGACATTTTTCACACCCGTCGCGCTTTCGCCCGGAACGACATCTATCAGCTTATCCACCAAAAGAAATGGATAGCGGTGCGGAATAGACTCCAGGATTTCTGCAATCGAATATTCCATATTTGCCTCCGCAATAAGCGCCTAAGCGCTTATTGACCACCCTCTGGGCTTACAGGAACTTCACCCGTTGCGTCCTCAGTTTCTGCCGCTTGCTGAAGCAGAGTAAGCGTTACAGTTGGCAGCGCGTCATCAAGGCGCTCGATAAACTCGGTTGTAACGTCAAGACCAGAGGCGGTCTCCAATGCCAAGCTCTTACGCATGATGATTTCAGCACCACGTTCTTTCAGGATTTCACGCAACAGTGGGCTGCGAGCGCGCTCTACTTGGGTCTGCGCTTCTCTGCGCAGATTGTCGAAATAGAGTTCTAGCTGGCGCAATTGGTTCGTTTCATTTTGAAGCTGAACGCGCATCTGTTGGCCTTCAGTTTGAAACGTTGCTTCTTTGGTCTGGCGTTCTGTTTCGTAGGCGTCGTTACCAATAATGGATTTTCTCTTTTCCAGATCATCCATCTCAGCAACCATGCGCTGTTGGAACTGCACTGCTGTTTGATCCCAAAAGCCGTCTGGCGATGTCCGCTGACGCAGAGCAATGATTGCATCCCGAATTTTGGCGGTTTGCAGATCAAAGTCCTTGAAGGCAGCAGCTTCTCGTTGCACGCGTTCTTGGTCAATGATCAGAATGTCGGCCGCGGCCGTAACTGAAATGCTCGTAGCAAGTGCCAAGCCTGTTGCTAGCTGAATTAGTTTTGTTGCGATATTCCGCATGTTTTGTACCCCATGTACTCTAAAAAGTTGTTCCCACATTAAACTGCAGCGTTTGTGTTCTGTCGCCCAACTGCTGTCTTAAGGCGCGGGACAGGTCAATCCGGAATGGTCCAAAAGGCGATTGCCATGAAAAACCAATGCCGGCTGTGATCCGTGGCGAAGCGCTATCACCCGCAATACAGTTGGTATTGAACGGGAATACAGGGATGTCTTCCCCGGCTTCCTGTGCCGCTCTTGCCGCAGCGTCAAAGTCTAAAAACTCGCGACGTGAAAATTCGCAATTGGGAGTATCACTAATTTGCCCGCGGAACAAGGAGCCAGCATCAACAAAAACTGAAGCATTAATGCCGGACTCAAGCGCGGCCTCTCCAAGAGGGAAGAAAAGCTCGGCTCTGCCGATGTAGAATGCGGTACCACCCAAAGAGTTGGTTCTGTTGTTTGTACCGTTGAAATCGCGTGGGCCAATGCCTGCAACGTCGAAGCCACGAATACGCGGACCGCCGATGTAAAACTTGTCTGCCAAGAGGACCGGTTGACCAAGGCCTTCAATAAATCCAGCTTCTGCGCTAGCACGGAATGTCCAGCCAGCCCAGGGGGTCCAATAGTTATCGGTCCTGATTTGCGACCGCAAATAGCGAACGTCGCCACCCAATCCCGCAAAATCCTGGCTGAAGAAGAATGATCGGCCTCTTGTTGGCCTAATAAGGCTGTTGCGGCTATCGGTTCCTACAGAATACCCAAAGATCGACTGGAAACGTGTACCTATAGACTCCTGGAACGCTCGGCCCAGTCCAAATGCGAGCTCGTTGGCCTGAAACACCCCGTCTCGGTTGGTGTCAAAGTCGTCATTCGTAATCTCGCCGTCACCGTTAGTGTCAAACTCGTCCAGAGTAGCCTGGTCATTTGAGGTATCGCCGTCAGCCAATAGAGCTTGAATAGACGCAACGGCGCTATTGAAGTTTGGTTCAAGGATGCGGTTGGGAACCTCAACATTATCTCTTCTAAGCGTATAGCGTGTACTCAGTGTCCAATATTCATTGAGAGCCATACCGGCACGCAAGGAGAAGCCGATGGAGTCTTGGTCAAACGCGGCACCAAAGTTTGAACTGTCGATCCGACGGGCAAAGATATCTGCACCCGCAGCTACACGGCGACCGCCGAAATAGGGTTCGGTAAAGCCCAGGTCGATTTCCTGACGTGTTCCGGACAGACGAAGTCCCAAACGAAGGTCTTGTGCCCTACCCCGCCAGTTACGCTGTCGGATCGAAAAGTCGAAAATGAAGTTTTCAAGACTTGAGAAACCAGCACCGAGGTTCAGTTCACCGGTGGCTTGCTCTTCTACAGCAACATCAAGAACCATACGATCAGGTTGAGATCCTTGAAGTTGTTCAATTTCAACTTCACGGAAGAAATCCAGTCGCTGCAAGCGGTTGTCGGAACGGTTAACTAGCGCAGAGTTAAACGCGTCGCCTTCTTGCAGTCTGAATTCACGGCGAATGACCCGGTCCAGCGTGACAACGTTGCCGCGAATGTTGATGCGTTCGACATAAACCCGTGGCGCGTCAAGAATTCTGAACTTGATGTTCATAATCCGGGCTTCGCGGTCGCGGTTAATTTCGGGGCGAACATCAACAAATGCATAGCCCAGCAAACCCGCGGCATTTGAGAGCTGCTCGATCGTTTGCTCAATAGACTCTGCGTTATAGTTCTGCCCCTCACGCATCAACAGGAATGCCCGGAACAGAAGCTCATTCACATCGCGAATTTCGCTTTCAATTTCAATTTCGCCGAATTTGTATATCTCGCCTTCTTCAACTGTGAATGTAATGAAAAAGTCTTCACGGTCCGGCGTAAGTTCAGAAACGGCAGAAACTACACGAAAGTCTGCATAGCCTTCGTTCAAATAATGCTGACGCAGAACCTGTTGGTCGTAAGCAAGGCGGTCAGGGTCAAATGTGTCGTTGGAGGTAAAAAATTTCCACCAGCGAGACTCTTTGGTCGCAAGAACGTCACGAAGGTCACCGTCACTGTATATCTTGTTGCCGATGAAATTGATTTTGCTGACCTTGGTTTTGGGTCCTTCCTGGATTTCAAAGACCAAATCCACCCGGTTTTGCTCTTGCTGCACTACCTTTGGTTCAATGATGGCGGCAAATCTTCCAGACCGGCGATATAGCTCAAGCATGCGTTGAACATCAGCGCGTACGCGTGCCCGCGTGAATACCTGCCTTGGGCGCAGGCGTACCTCTTCCGCGAGTTCCTCGTTGTCGAGCTTCTTGTTACCTTCAAAAATAATCCGGTTGATGATGGGGTTTTCAACAACCCGAACGATCAGGACGCCGCCGGTTTCTGTGAGTTCCACATCTGAAAACAAACCCGTCGCAAACAGATTCTTCAGGCTTTGATCAAGGGCCGTTGGATCGAACGGGTCACCAGGGATGACTGTCAAATATGAAGCGATCGTCTCTGGCTCGACGCGTTCGTTGCCGGAAACGGAAATTTGGCGAATGATTGGCAGTGGCTGAGCGGCATCCGCTTGTTGGGCAGACGCTGGTGCAGCAACTGAAATAACACTGATGATTAACCCGAATGCAAACGCTAAGGGTTTGGTCATACGCTTCACTAAAAAACTCAAGTTAAAGCCCGATCTAAATAGTCTTGTGCATAATGGCGGTGAAATTGACCTAGAGCGCCATGGATTGCAAGTCATTCAAGGTCACAAACACCATAAAAATTAGCATTAATGCCATTCCTGCGACGAAACTGGCCTCTTGCGCCTTTTTACTGAGTGGTGAACCCTTCAGGGCTTCCAATCCATAGAACATGAGATGCCCGCCATCGAGAACCGGAATGGGGAGAAGATTTACGATTCCGAGGTTGAGCGAGAGAATTGCAAGGAAGAAAATGAAGCTAGCCAGGCTTATGCTGGCTGCCTCACCAACCATGTTGGCGATGCGAACAGGACCACCAAGCTCTTTGACTGATCTAATGCCCAGAACAATTTGCCCCAGGGTCGTGAACATCATGTCACCCATGGCAACGGTTTGGCGTCCGCCTTCAGCCAATGAGCCGAAAAGGCCCAACTCATGATAAGTCGTGTCATAGCGCCCTATCCCGAGCTGTCCCAGCGGATATTGATTACCGAAACGGTCTTGCATGTAACGTATATCGAGCGTTGGCATAAACGTTAACGTCTCGCCGTCACGCTCAACAACGACAGGTATGGTAGCAGCAGGGTAAAGCCTTACGATGGCCCCGATATCACCAAAACGGCTTACAGCTTCACCATTCACCGAGATAATTCTGTCATCCTTCATCAGCCCAGCTTTGTCTGCAGCGGAGCCCACAGCGACAGATGCTACGGTTGGTTCGGCAATCGCGATTCCGTTTTGGTAAACAAACCCAGCAAACACCAATGCAGCGGCAATCAAGTTAATTGCTGGGCCTGCAAACACAATCAGAGATCTTTGCCAAAGGGGTTTATAATGAAAGCAAACGTCCCGTTCTTCCGGGCTTAATCCCTCTGGGATATCCCCAGGATTGCTGGCTGCAGAAGCGTCACCAAAAAACTTTACATAACCGCCAATCGGGAGAACGCTGAATTTCCAGCTAGTGCCGTTTTTGTCCGTTCGGCCGAAGATTTCTTTCCCCATTCCTATGGAAAAGGTGTCAACCTTCACACCAAAAATGCGAGCGACTATGAAATGCCCCCATTCGTGGATGAACACCAGAATTGAAAATCCGCCGACAAAAGCAGCAATTGTAAAAAGAATGCCAGGGCCTTCTGTTTCCATGGAATGTCTCGGTTTATCTCTCGGCCAACTAGGCGGCCAACTGGGTTAACAAGTTTTGCGCGATCATGCGGGTTTCCTGATCTTGCTCAAACACATTTGAAAGCGATTGTGGCGCTTTCATGTCGATTGTATCAAGAGTTGCCTTAACAATGGATGAAATATCCATAAAGCCGATTTTTTCGCGTAGAAAAGCGTCTACCGCAACTTCATTGGCAGCGTTTAGAACCAAAGGAGCAGCACCACCTTCTTGCAATGCGTCCATGGCAAGTTTGAGGCATTCAAACTTATCCAGATCAGGTTCTGCGAAAGTTAACTTGGCCAGCTCTGGCAGCGACAACGATGGTACTGGCGCCGCCATTCGTTCAGGCCATGCCAGCGCATAGGCAATTGGTGTTCGCATGTCCGGGCTGCCGAGCTGTGCCAAAACACTGCCATCATTATATTGAACCATTGAGTGGATCACTGATTGCGGGTGTATCACCACCTCAATCTGGTCTTTGTTAACAGGAAAAAGATGATAAGCTTCAATGACTTCAAGGCCTTTGTTCATCATTGTTGCCGAATCTACAGAGATCTTTTTTCCCATGTCCCAGTTAGGGTGTGCAACTGCCTCGGCAGGCGTCACATTTTTAAGGCAGTCAGCACGCCTTTGCCAAAACGGACCGCCCGAAGCAGTCAGAATGATTTTTTCAACGGTCTTGTGCCGTTCAAAGTCAAATACTTGGTAGATGGCGTTGTGTTCGGAATCGACAGGCAATATGCGGCAACCACTATTACTGGCTTCCTGCATAAACAAGTCTCCGGCACAAACCAGACATTCTTTATTTGCCAGTGCGACAGTTCGACCTTGTCGTACTGCTGCTAAAGTCGGGCGTAAACCCGCCGCCCCTACAATTGCAGCCATAACCACGTCGCAATCAATTTCAGCCGCAGCGATCAGGCCTTCCTCACCGCACAGGGCGGTAGTCCCGGTTCCCTTCAGCGCATCTCTCAGGTCATCATATAGGCGCTCGTCTGCAATTACGGCGACGTCCGTGGAAAATTCTTTCGCCAGCTCCGATAGTTTCGAAACATTGGTGTTGGCCGTGACAGCTTTTATAGACAAGCGGTCAGGGTTTCTTCGGGCCAGGTCAAGTGTGCTCGCTCCAACAGACCCTGTTGCTCCAAGCACACTGATACTTTTGACCCTACTCATGGCTGCATTATCCACTTAATTTTGCCAGTTCGGGCACTGCAAAGGCTACGGCAACAACAGGTGCCGTGAACATAATGCCGTCTACTCGGTCGAGTATACCACCATGTCCCGGGATCAGGGTGCCGCTGTCTTTCTGGTCAAGTGCTCTCTTGACTGCACTTTCATAAAGATCACCCAATTGGGCAATTATGGCCACAAATGCGGCCGCAAACGGCATCAATAATGGGTCTCCGAAGTCGAACATGAGCGAAATAACAAGAGACACAAGGGCGGCGAGAATCATTCCGCCGATCAAGCCTGCCCAAGTTTTCTTGGGACTGATCACCGGTGCTAGTTTTGGCCCACCAATTCCCTTGCCAGCAAAATATCCGCCAACATCCATGGCCCATACGGCGAAAAACAACCAAATTACAATCAAACCATGATCGTCCTGGGCCCGTAACCAGGCAAGAGAGACCAGCGCCATTGTTACATACGCCCCGCCTACCCCGGCGTTTTTCGAATTTCTGCCAATCTCTGCATCGCGGGCAATCTTAGAGGGGGGTTGAGCCAGTAATGTCCCTGCCATTACAATCATCAAGATGCTGACTGTCGCTCCACTCATGCCGGACGGAACGGCTGTCACCAATGCGCTCAATGCCAGTGCCGCAACGGCCGGAATAATGCGAGCCATACCGTTTACCTCAGTAAGGGCAAACCACTCGCGAAGCATCAAAACACCTCCAGCTGCCAGCAGAATATAGAAATACCAGCCCCCTAGATATATCAGCCCGAGCACGACGGGCAGTAACGTGAGCGCTGACACGACCCGCTTAAACAAATTGTCTGACAAACCAAGAGGCATTTCCAGAACTCAACGCTTAAGGGCGTGCGCCGTAGCGGCGATCCCTGTTTTTGAATTCCTCAACGGCTTGAGCAAATATTTGACGGGTAAAATCGGGCCAGAGCGTAGGCAGGAAGAGGAATTCGGAATATGCCGCCTGCCACATCAAAAAGTTGGAAAGCCGCTGTTCACCGCTTGTGCGAATGATCAGGTCTGGGTCAGGAAGAGCGTTGGTATAAAGTTCTGATTCCAACACTGCTTCTGAAATATCACATGGCTTGATTTCGCCGGCTGCGACACGTTCCGCAACCTTTTGGGTAGCCAAAGTCAGTTCCTCACGTGAACCATAGCTTAGCGCGATAACCAATGTGAGGCGCACGTTTAGAGCGGTTTTTTCCTCCGCACGCTCTATCATCTCACGAATGTCGTCGCTAAGAGCGTCCCGCCTTCCAATCACTTGCAGGCGCACGCCCTCCTTCGCCAACGTCCGCACTTCTTTTTTAAGGTACATGCGCAGCAGACCCATCAGGTCCCGCACTTCGTCGTCCGGGCGATTCCAATTCTCGGTGGAAAAGGCATAGAGGGTCAAATACTCGACCCCAGATTCGACAGCGCCTTCTATTGCTTCCCGGACAGCGTCAGCACCCTTGCGGTGCCCTTTGCTTCGGGACACTCCATGCATTTGGGCCCACCGTCCATTGCCATCCATAATAATGGCAACATGGGTTGGGACGTCAGGATCGCCGGATTCGGTAGAAACGGCTACAGCTTCCGCATTCATACTCAAACCTGCATAATCTCCGCTTCTTTAGCGCTCAAAGCAGCGTCAACTTCGGCTACGAAAGTATTGGTCAGTTCCTGAACTTCATCAGCATACATTTTGTGATCGTCTTCGCTGATAGCTTTGTCTTTTTCCAGCTTTTTGAGCGTATCCATGCCGTCTCTGCGAACGTTTCGAATAGCAATGCGGCCTTGCTCTGCGTATTTGGCAGCCACCTTTGCTAATTCCGCGCGGCGTTCTTCGTTCAACTCTGGAATTGGAATGCGCACCAATTGACCATCCAGCATCGGGTTTAAGCCCAAGCCTGAATTGCGAATCGCCTTCTCAACTGCTGCGGCATTGGATTTGTCCCAAACTTGCACGGAGAGCATCCGTGGTTCGGGAACAGTTACTGTGCCAACTTGGTTGAGCGGCATGTTTGCACCATACACGTCCACGGTGACAGGATCCAACAGACTTGCGGTAGCGCGACCAGTCCGTAAACCAGCAAATTCAGACTTCAGGGCATCAATGGCGCCCTTCATCCGCCGCTCAATGTCATCCAGGTCAATGTCATCATCACTCATATTAATCCTCCTCGCCTACTACTGTGCAGGTGCCTTTACCTTGCAACACGTTCACAAGCTCGTTTTCTGCGTGGATTGAAAATACCACAATTGGGATATTGTTTTCACGGCTAAGCGAAATGGCTGATGCGTCCATTACCTTAAGGTCTTGGCGCAACACATCCATAAATCCAAGTGATTCATAGCGAACGGCATCCGGGTTTGTTTTTGGATCAGAATCGTAAACACCATCAACCTGAGTGCCCTTAAGGAGCGCATTACAGTTCATTTCTGCGGCGCGAAGAGCAGCTGCCGTGTCTGTTGTAAAGAACGGATTTCCGGTGCCTGCCGCAAAAATTACAACTCGGCCTTTTTCCAGGTGCCGTATGGCGCGCCTGCGAATGTATGGTTCACTGACACTGGCCATTGGAATAGCTGAGAGTACACGCGTGTCTACGCCAATTTGCTCAAGTGCGTTTTGAAGCGCCAGGGCGTTCATCACCGTCGCTAACATACCCATATGGTCCGCAGTTGAACGATCAAGACCTTCCGCGGCCCCCTTGATGCCTCTAAAGATGTTGCCGCCGCCCACAACAACACAAACTTCGGTACCAATCTCGCGCGCTTGTTTAATTTCGTTTGAAACACGCGTTGCTGTCTCTGGGTCAATGCCGTATGAGCCGTTGCCCATTAGCGCTTCACCGGACAGTTTCAATAAAACACGATTGTATTTAGGCGCAGCAGACATGTGCGGCTCAACTCCCCTCAATTTCCCCCAAAATACGGGCGTCGTGCCGCATTTGCAGCACTGTATCCGCTAATATTGAGGTTTGCTATAACAGATTTGGTTACGTAAGAAAAACGCGCAAAAAAAAGCCCGGTGAGGACACCGGGCTTTCCTAATTTCACGACTGGATTAAACGCCGGCTGCTGCAGCTACTTCGGCAGCGAAATCATCTTCTTTTTTCTCGAGACCGTCGCCAACTTCCATGCGAACAAATTTCACGAGCTCAATTCCAGTACCCGCTTCTTTTGCTGCGTTTTCAATGACTTTAGAAACTTTGGTCTCGCCATCGATAACAAATGTTTGGTGAAGAAGAACAACTTCTTCCAGATATTTGCGCATGCGACCAACAATCATTTTTTCGATGATTGCTTCTGGCTTGCCACTTTCACGTGCTTTGTCCATTTGAACTTGTTTTTCACGCTCAACGATCTCTGGGTCCAGGTCCTCTTCAGAAAGAGACGCTGGGTTAGTCGCTGCAATGTGCATGGCCAACTGTTTGCCAAGCGGTGCAAGTACGTCTGCACCAGCATCAGACTGAAGGCCAACCAGAACAGCAATCTTGCCCATGCCATCAGCTGTTGCACCATGAATGTATGAAGCAACCAGGCCGCTTTCCACTTCAACGGTGGCAGCACGGCGGATGTTCATATTTTCGCCGATAGTAGCGATATTGTCTGTCAGGACTTCGCCAACGGTTTTGTCGGCACCTGGGTAACCAGCTGCAGAAATTGCGTCAACGTCATCACCAGTTTCGAAAGCAACGGCTGCTACATCTGCAACAAAAGTTTGAAACTGCTCGTTGCGCGCAACAAAGTCTGTTTCAGAGTTAACCTCTGCGACAGTACCTTTTGTGCCTTCTGCTTTCGCAGCAACAAGGCCTTCAGCCGCAATGCGGCTTTGTTTCTTGCCAGCAGACGCTAGGCCTTTAGCGCGCAACCAATCAACTGCTGCTTCAAGGTTACCGTCGTTTTCAGCAAGTGCTTTTTTACAATCCATCATGCCTGCGCCAGATTTTTCGCGCAGTTCTTTTACGAGAGCGGCTGTAATTTGTGCCATCGTAGGTCTCCTGGGGCGGTCGCTAGGACCAACACTATGTTAATGGGGCAAACCCGGACTTGATTAGCCCGGGTTTATGACAGTTGCTTTATTCAGCGTCTTTTTTGGCAGCTTTTTTCGCAGGTGCTTTTTTAGCCGCTGGTTTCTTTTCTTCTTCTTCTTCTGCTTCAGCAGGTGCAGCTTCTGCAGCAGCTTCTTCTGCCGGCGCTTCTTCTGCTTTAGCCTCTTCAGCAGGAGCCTCAGCGGCAACAGCTTCTTCCGCCGGTGCTTCTTCAGCTGGAGCCTCTTCCGCAACCGCAACCTCTTCTGGAGCTGCTTCAGCAGCGCCAAGATCAACGCCCTTTGCAGCAAGGTCAGCTTGGATGCCATCCAGAACAGCGTCCGCAACCAGATCACAATACAGGCGGATGGCGCGAGTGGCGTCGTCGTTACCTGGGACCGGGTAGTCAATGCCGTCTGGCTTGGAGTTGGTGTCGATCACGCCGATTACAGGAATGCCAAGGCGGTTGGCTTCAGCAATCGCGATGTCATCGCGGTTAACGTCAGCAACAAACACCAGGTCAGGCAGGCCACCCATGTCCTGGATACCACCAAGTGACAGCTCAAGCTTGTCGCGTTGGCGTGTCAGTTGAAGGGTTTCTTTCTTGGTCAGACCAGTGTGCTCTTGACCGAGCTGCTCGTTGAGCTGCTTCAGGCGTTTGATAGACTGCGAAATTGTCTGCCAGTTTGTCATCATGCCGCCGAGCCAACGGTGGTTCACATAATACTGACCACAGCGCTTTGCAGATTCTGAGATGATTGGAGAAGCTTGACGCTTCGTACCTACAAACAGAACGCGGCCGCCACCAGCTACGACGTCACGCACAACTTGAAGTGCACGCCCGAAGTAAGGCACGGTTTGAGACAGATCGATGATATGAATACCGTTACGCTCACCAAAGATGAACGGGGCCATTTTAGGGTTCCAACGGTGGGTTTGGTGACCAAAGTGCACGCCTGCTTCCAAGAGGGCGCGCATGTCGACTACGGGCATCGCCATATTACTACTCCTTTTCCGGTTTCGCCTCCGCAGGGTTGCGTCGCCTTAAAGTCAAGGCTGACACCGGATGGCGCTTCACCAACTCAGTGAAGAACCGACCCCTGCGTGTGAAGTCGCGCGTCGTATAAGCCTGAATGTCTTTGATAGCAAGCGTTTTCTTGCATAAACGTCAGCTTTTGCCGCCTTCGACCCTTAATTCCTTCAAAGTGGCCTTTGTGACGCCGTATCCGGCGGCTTTTTGAATTGTCAGGTCAACACCGCCGTCTTTCATTTTCAGATGTGGTAGCACCCTGACAACGGGTTGTTGCCGTGTGGCTTGCATTGCGGCGGCCACAGTGGACGACCGGGACAATTTCAGAAGATTGAGTCGTGTCGGAAACATCAAAGGAACCTTATCGGTTTCCCAGTCATGCAATATTTCCCGTGGTTTGAGCCATTTGGCTGAGACCGCCTCTTCCCCATCAAAATCTTCGAGATGACCGTCATCTGGCACCAGGTAAAAATACGTATCAAAACGCCGCGGCATTGTCTCAGGTGTAACCCAGTGCGCAAATGGTTCCATCCTATCTAAATGCAGCCTCACACCATGTGTTTTCAGTAGTTTTTGAAAAGGGATGCCTTTAGGGGCCGGCCCACTTTTGCTCGTATCTCCGAGTAGAATGTGTGTTTCTTCGTAGAGTTCCCGCAGAGACGCCAGGCGAAAAGCTTGATCCTTGAGAGTTTTACGGGGGTTATCCAGATGGCGTTGCCATCGCCAAACATCAAAATCTGGTTCATCCACTTTGCCACCGGGAAACACCAGGGCGCCGGGAGCAAAGCGCATGGTTTTGGCCCGTTCAATCATCAACACCTCAAGGCCACCTCTACCGTCCCTGATCAAAAGCACACTGGAAGCCGGTAACGCGGGGGCAATTGCTTTTGTTGTGATGTCGTTCACGTTAGACCTCTTCCACCACAGAAACGCCGATTTCAGCAGCAATCGCCTGACAAAGTTCAGGCGAAACTTTGTAGCTGCCCGGTAATCGAAACTCGGCAAAACGGGCATCTTCATGCACAGGTACCTTGATAGTAACCTTGCCCTTGCCACCCGATTTTCGGTCCAATACAGCCTTGATAGCGAAAAACGCTGATGCATCTTCAACTTCGACAAAAAGACCCTTTGAAGACTGTGAAGCAACTGCTTCAAGGGACTCAAGCGACCTACACGATAGACCGACACTATCGTCATCGTCACGTTTTAGGATGGAAACAGAAACAACTAACGGGGCACCTTCATCAACGAGCCGACGAACGTGATCGATGTCGTCGCCAAAATACATCATTTCAAAAGCGTCCGTTTGGTCTGATAAAGTTATCCGCCCAAATTTGTTCCCGCGTTTACTCGTGCCTTCGCGGTATCCTGCGATTGCTCCAGCCATACGTACTGTTTGGCCAATCAACCCCGGGTCGGTCATTACTTCCTTGGCTGGAATAATGCGCTCTCGCTCCAACAGCGTTGCGTAGGTATCAAGGGGGTGTGCGGAAAGGTAAAAGCCAATAGCCTTTTTCTCGTGTTCCAGTTGTTCGGTCGCAGTCCAGCCCTTCACGATAGGCAAAGCTGGTCTGTCTGCCGCAGCCGCGGCATCCCCGGCGAAAAGGCTCACTTGATTGCTTTCTCGCTCCTGTGCCTGCATCTGTGCTAGTCGCTGAATAATTTCAGCAGCTGCAAAAGCCTGTGCTCTGTCAGGTAACAGGCTGTCGAAAGCACCTGCAGAGGCCAATCGTTCTATTTGGCGCTTGTTGACCAGCTTGGGGTCAATTCTCTCCGCAAAATCAAATACGTCCTTGAATGCTCCCGCTTTAGTGCGTTCTTCAATGATCGCTTCCATCGCTTTTTCGCCAACACCCTTAATGGCTCCAAGCGCGTAGCGAACAGCGAGGTTAGACCGAGGCTCGTCGTCTTCGCAGTAAGCCTCTGGCGTCTTTTCAACCACAAAAGCCACGTGGGATTTGTTAATGTCCGGTAAAAGCAGCGGGATTTCAGCGCGCTGCAGCTCCTGCTTGAAAGCCGCGAGTTTGTCGGTGTTGCCCATATCCAGAGTCATGATCGCCGACATGAATTCAACCGGATAGTTGGCCTTCATATAAGCGGTTTGGTAGGCCACCAGCGCATAGGCTGCAGCGTGCGATTTGTTGAAGCCGTATGACGCGAATTTGGTTACCAGATCAAAGATATAGCTTGCTTTTTCCCCGTCAATTCCCCGCTCAACAGCGCCATCGCAGAAACGGCCCCGTTGTTTGTCCATCTCTTCCTTAATCTTTTTACCCATAGCGCGACGGAGGATGTCCGCTTCACCAAGGCTATAGCCGCTCATCACCTGGGCGATCTGCATCACCTGTTCCTGGTAGATGATCACGCCGTAGGTTTCCGAAAGGATGTCCTCCAGTATCGGGTGGGGATACTCAACAGTATCGCGGCCGTGCTTACGGTCAACATAGGTTGGAATATTGTCCATTGGGCCAGGACGATAGAGGGCCACAATCGCAATAATGTCCTCGAATTTGTCCGGCTTAAGCCCTTTCAGCACCGAACGCATGCCTGTACTCTCAAGCTGGAACACGCCGGCACTGTCGCCTAGCGCGAGCATCTCATAACTTGGCTTGTCATCAAGAGGCAGGTTATTGATATCGATATCAATCCCACGCTCGCGGGCGTAAGCGACCGCACGATCAAGTACAGTCAGTGTTTTCAGACCAAGGAAATCGAACTTTACCAAGCCCGCCTGTTCCACCCACTTCATATTAAACTGCGTAACGGGCATGTCTGATTTGGGGTCGCGGTATAATGGCACCAACTCGTCAAGTGGCCTGTCACCGATCACCACCCCAGCCGCGTGGGTCGAAGAGTGTGCATAAAAGCCTTCGAGCTTAAGCGCCCTATCCATCACGCTACGCGTAAGCTCGTCATTATCTATTTCTGCGCGCAGTCTTGGTTCGCTATCGATCGCTTCGGCCAGTGTCATCGCATTGCCGGGGTCATTTGGGATCATTTTTGAAAGACGATCAGTGACCCCATGCGGTTGTTGCAGCACCCTTCCGCAGGCTTTTACTACTGCCCGGGCCTGAAGCTTACCGAAGGTAATGATCTGCGCTACACGGTCGTATCCGTATTTGTCCTGAACATATTTGATGACTTGCTCGCGTTTATCCTGACAAAAGTCGATATCAAAGTCAGGCATAGAAACCCGTTCCGGATTCAGGAAACGTTCAAAAAGCAAAGAGAATTTGAGGGGATCAAGATCAGTGATTTTAAGCGCCCAGGCGACCACGGACCCCGCCCCAGAGCCCCTGCCCGGCCCCACCGGTACATCATGGTCTTTCGCCCACTGAATGAAGTCGGCAACGATCAGAAAATAACCCGGAAACCCCATCTGGTTGATGATTTTTAGCTCAAAGTCCAAGCGGTCCCAATATTCCTTTTCCCACTCTTCATTTTCGCCTGCGGACAGCTTTTCCATGCCTGCTTTAGTGTCCAGTCGGGCACGGAGACCTTTAATAGACTCGTCTCGCAGCATGTCTGCTTCCGAGACGTCCAAACCACTTGTAAAGTTCGGCAATAACGGTGCTATTTCTTCAACGCGGAAATGACAGCGTTGAGCAATATTCACTGTATTTTCAACAGCTTCTGGAATGTCTGCAAATAATGCGGCCATTTCTTCTGCCGTTTTGAAGCGATATTCTGCATTCAGTTTTCGGCGGTCGGTTGCGGCAACATATGTGCTGTCTGCCATACATAAAAGCGCGTCATGCGGTTCGTACATATCCGGCCCAACAAAATAAGGCTGATTGGTCGCAACAATTGGCAGGTCATGCTCGTATGCCATATCGAGCATCGCTTCTTCGATCTGAGCCTCGTTGGCTTCACCGTGGCGCGTTAGTTCTACATACAAGCGATCCACAAAAAAGTGCTTCAACAACGCCAAACAGGCTGCCGCTTCTTCTGTCTTGTCTGCCACCAACAATTGACCAACCGGACCACTGACTCCGCCAGAAAGGCAGATAACATCTTCTGTAAGGCCCTCAAGTAACTTTATGTCATATTGAACGCCTGTTTGCGGGTCACTGGTTAGGTGGGCCTGTGAAACAATCCGCATCAAGTTGCCATAGCCTTTGCGACTTTGCGCTAGCAAGACAAGCTTACTTGGCTCGGTTCCGCTTTTTGCATTTTTAGCTTGCGGGGTTTGCTCCCCACCTTTGTAACAGCAATCCAATGTCACGCCGGCAATCGGTTGAATGCCGGCATCTGACGCATATTTGGAGAATTCCAATGCGCCGAACATATTATTGGTATCAGTGACTGCTACGGCGGGCATCTTGTGTCCCACGCATTGCTTCACGAGGTCTTTCACGTGAATGGCACCCTCAGACAAAGAATAGGCCGTATGAAGCCTGAGATGCACAAACTCAGCGTGGGACATAAACAATTACTCCAAACAAACTAGCGCCATACAGCAAGCATGGCTCCTATCAATACCATTGAAACAGTGATGTTCCCCATGTGAATCAAATAGTGCTTCATAGTCTTTGACTCGAACGCGTAGTTCGGAAACACTGCGCCGCCAACCACCAAAATGGCTGTCAAAGCGCCGACCACAGCGCCCCCTGCCCAATCACCAGCAGGCATGCCTGACCAGATGATTATCAGCGACATGCCAACACCTAAAACCATGCTTGCAACAAAGCTTTTGATCATAGCTGGTGCTGGTGAACCGCTGGCTTTGATTTCTTCTTCGGTAATGCCGAATTCTTGCATCCAGGCTTTGCCAAACAGAGGGCCATACCAAAGCCCGCCAACAAACATTGTTATGATGCCGGCAACAGGGATTGCCAGCCAGTTGATTTCGTTAAATGCGTTCATGATGTCTCCCCTCGATTCCCATTGTCAGATTAGTATGGGAGAGGCGAGCGCTCAAGTAGGTTGCTTACAGTGAATGCAATATGCCGTCTTTGAGCAAAAACTGTCGGTCAGTTTGGGCAGCAAGATTTTTGTCGTGCGTCGCGATGATAGCTGCCACGCCTTTTTCCCGTACGGTTTTCACCAACAATTCAAAAACTCTCCCGGCAGTTTGCTCATCCAGATTACCTGTAGGTTCATCTGCCAGAACAAGCCTTGGTGGCCCAGATAGTGCACGCGCAATAGCTACCCGCTGTTGCTCACCGCCAGACAAGGCAAACGGCATATGGTCCAGTCTTTCTCCCAGCCCCAATTGAGAAAGCAGTGCCTTTGCTTCTATCACTGACTTTGAAGAAGACAACCCCTCGATGCGATGTGCCAAAGAAACGTTTTCTAATGCAGAAAAGTCCGGCAGCAGATGGTGAAATTGGTAAATGAACCCGAGCTTTTCCCGGCGGACTTTTGTTCGGTCATCATCAGATGCTTCAAAGGTCGCCTGACCATCGATTGACACCTCTCCCGAATCCTGACGATCCAGAAGCCCAATGGCTTGTAATAATGTGGATTTTCCCGAACCTGAAACACCAACCAAACCAATAAGCTCGCCAGCTTCCACCTTCAGGTCCACACCGCGCAGAATATCAAGCGTTTTGTGGCCCTGGATGAAGGTTCGCTTCAGTTGATTTACCGCAAGCACCTCACTCATAGCGAAGCACCTCTACGGGGTCCAACTTGGCCGCTTTTCTGGCTGGTAAAATAGTTGCAAGGAACGTAAGAGCCATCGTCAACAGAACCGTCAGCAGAGTTTCATTCCAGTCAACAATTGCGTTCATTTCTGTCAGAAAACGTACTGATGGATCCCAGACGTTAATGCCTAGCAGGAATTCAACCGCGGTTTTCAATTCATCAAGGAAATAGATGGCAACGGCAGCGAGGACGGCACCAACGACTATTCCCAACACCCCAATAAACAAACCCACATAAATATAAATGCGCCGGATGGAACCGTTGGTAGCACCCATTGTGCGCAAAACAGCAATATCAGCGCGTCGATCTTTAACGAGCATAAACAGACTGGACCCAACATTGAAAACAGCTACCAGAACAATTAGCGACAGCACGATGAACATCATGACTCGTTCTGACTGTAAAATTCCAAACAGCGCCGAATTAAAGCTCTTCCAGCTGCGAACAAAGGCACGAGTGCCTGCGATTTCCTGCATTTGAGGCGCCAGAGCGTCGATCCGTTCTGGGTCATCGAGGAAAAACTCAATGTTGGTGACAGTATCCCCTAAGCGGAAAAAACGCTGCGCTTCAGCGAGTGGCATGCCCACAAAGCTTTCGTCAAACTGAAAAACGCCGATTTCTACAATTGCGACGACAGGGAAAGCCAAATACCTGAGTGTGGAGCCAAAGGGTGTGGAAACTGTGCGGGGGCTTATTATCGTCACCTGGTCCCCAACAGCGATGCCAAGGTTGCGGGCCAATTCCACACCCAGCACTACCCCGCCAAGTTCAAGCGCCACTTCAAGAGCACCAGATTCAACACTGTTTATATTGAGTTTTTTTTCGTCAAAAAACTCGTCTGGAAGGCCGCGTACAAGCCCACCCCAAGCCCTACCACGATGCGTTAACATCACCTGCGCTTCAGTGAAGGGCATGGCGGAAATCACTCCTGGCACAGCGGAGAGTTCATCTGTCAGTGTGGCGTAGTCTTCAATTTCGCCGTTAAATCCCTGAACCAAAACATGGCCGTGGTAGCCCAAAATTTTGTCCAGGAGATTGACGCGGTAACCATTCATGATGGCCATAACAAAAATAAGGACAAAAACACCTATTGACACAGCAACCGTCGGAAGTACCGCGTTCAAGGAAATGGGCCCTTTTGCACCTGGTTTTCTGAGGTATCGGCGCGCTACTGCAGCTTCAAAGCTTTTTGATAGCAAGATTAATCCTTCGCAATAGTGCGTCCCTGAAGTTAGGCCAGCTTAGCAACCACATCATTAATGGCAACCTCTTCACGCTCGCCCGTGGCCCTATTTTTGAGCTCAACTACGCCATTTTTGAGGCCACGACTGCCGAGTGCAACCTGCCAGGGCAATCCAATCAAATCCATATTTGCAAATTTTTGACCTGCGCCAACATTGCGGTCGTCATACAAAACTTCCACACCTGCTTCAGCCAGGTCGGCGTATAGCTTGTTACACGCCGTAGTACAGTCTTCGTCTTTTGTTGTGAGGTTCATCAAGCCCACTTTGAATGGTGCCACTGCCTCTGGCCAAACAATACCATTGTCGTCATGGCTGGCTTCAATGATCGCCCCCATCAAGCGCGACACACCGATGCCATAGCTGCCCATTTGCACGGGAACGGAGGCGCCATCACTTGTTTGTACTTCCGCTTTCATCGGTTTTGAGTATTTGTCACCGAAGAAAAAGATGTGACCAACTTCAATGCCTCTGCCTTGCACTAAGTCCGTGGCCTTTGCCTCAGCACTGTCGGCGTCATGCATCTCGTCCGTGGCGGCATAAAGACTGGTCCACTGATCTACAACTGGCTGAAGGTCTGTAGTCGTTGCAGGGTCAACAGCCATTGGGTCAAAAGCATCAAATCCAGCATCAAAAAACACTTCACTTTCGCCTGTTTCCGCAAGCACGATAAATTCGTGGCTCAAATCACCGCCAATTGGGCCCGTGTCTGCCCGCATGGGAATTGCGCGCAGTCCCATCCGCGCAAATGTGCGCAGATAAGCCACAAACATTGCGTTATAAGATTTGACTGCGCTTTCTGCATCCAGATCAAAACTGTAGGCATCTTTCATTAGAAATTCGCGGCCCCGCATAACGCCGAACCTCGGCCTGATTTCATCCCTGAATTTCCACTGGATATGATACAAGTTTTTGGGCAAATCCTTGTAGGATTTGATTTCACGGCGAAAAATATCTGTAATCAATTCTTCATTGGTTGGTCCGAACAGCATTTGCCTTTCATGACGGTCCTCAATGCGCAACATCTCTTTGCCGTAATCATCATAGCGGCCGCTTTCCACCCACAAGTCAGCGCTTTGGATCGTTGGCATCAACAATTCTATCGCACCGGCGTTATCTTGCTCTTCCCGAACGATACCCTCGATTTTCTTCAGCACTTTGAGGCCAATAGGCAACCAACTATAGATACCAGCTGCTCCTTGGCGGATCATGCCAGCCCGCAGCATTAAACGGTGCGACGCAATTTGAGCCTCAGCAGGAGTTTCTTTCAGGGTTGGCAAAAAGTAACGGGATAAACGCATAACGTACCTATAATGTTCAGCTTGAGCGCCGATTTTAACGTGGCTTTGTTTTGAAGCCATTGGGTTCTGTTGGCAACTTTATTTTTCAAAAACTTATGGCCCAACCGGGCAGTTTAACAGGGGTCTGCCTTCACATTATTTTGTTGCATTAGAGTCACAATCTTCAAAAGAAGCGGCCTGCCCAGATCGATTGCACTTTAATTCCAAATGACAACAGCAGACGACTCTCATAGTTTCACACTCACATCGCGGCGACGTGGCAGTGGTCCACGCTCAGGGAGGCCGTTTCGCATTTGGTAGGCAGCGCATAAGCGCAAAAATAAAGCCACCGTTTGTTGATTTAAAAAGCAGGGCTTGACCCTGCTTTTTTTATTGGACTAGACCCTATCCATTTCTGAAGTCGACCAGACCGGAAGAGGCTACAAAATAGTATCCCACGGTTAAGACTGCGGCGATTATGGTGGTGTAAAGCATCTTTTTCTTGAGATTGGGATTTGCGGGTGCTCCGGGATCATGCCCCTCTGTCATTGTGTCGCCTGCTTCATCTGGAGACTGCACGCCCATTGGTAATACGGCAAAAAACACCAGCCACCAAATTACGACAAAAACCAATAGGATTGTGACAATACTCATCGTTAAATCTGCTCAATTTCCACCAATGTTCCTGCAAAGTCTTTTGGATGCAGAAACAAAACCGGTTTTCCATGCGCACCAGTTTTGGGCTCAGGGCTGCCTAGTATGCGCGCACCCTCTTCCACAAGCTTGTCACGCGCCGCATAAATGTCTTCAACTTCATAGCAAACATGGTGCATGCCGCCACTTGGGTTGTTAACAAGAAATTTTTCGATTGGTGAGTTTTCACCAAGCGGATGCAGCAGTTCAATTTTTGTGTTTGACAGATTTACAAACACGGTGGTTACGCCATGATCTGGCAGATCTTTAGGTGATGATACATCTGCCCCCAAAGTATTTTTGTAAATATCGGCCGCAGCCGCAAGATCAGGAACAACAATTGCCACATGATTCAAATTGCCAATCACAGTTTATTCTCCGGTTTACTTATAAACACTACCGCTTCTCAGTCATCAAGATAGGTTGCCAGTACAGCTACTCCAGGGTTTTTCCCTAGGCTTGCGCGGAAATGCCGCCGTACCGCTATGCGAACTTTTTCAGCGACAATTTCACGGTTTTCACGTTCAAATTGCGCCATGTGATCCAATTTATCCTCTACAAGATCAACAATAGCATCATGACAGATCACTGGGTCTTCAGCATAAACGCCGAGGATGGCGACCTGTGGGTCTGCAAGAAGGTCTCCGTCTTCTGCAAGCACAAGACTTACAGTAACAAAGCCGTTGTAGCTGGCCCGTCGCCGATCAGCAATTGCGGGGTCGTCAGCATGGATCACTTTATCACCGTCCAGAACTAATCGCCCAACCGGAACCTCATCGATCTTGTCAAGCCCATTGGTGTGGATGGAAATCACATCGCCATTCTGAGGCACGAGAGTACTGGCGACGCCAAAACGCCTTGCCAATTCAGCATGTTTCGCCAAATGACGGTATTCACCGTGGACTGGAATAGCATGGATTGGTTTTGTCCAGCCGTACATGTCTTTCAGGTCGGCCTGCCCGGGATGCCCTGATACATGCACAAAGTCGTCTTTCTCTGTGATGACTTCAACACCACTTGATACCAATTGGTTAAACAGCTCCCCGAGCGCCAGTTCATTGCCAGGAATGATTTTTGACGAAAAAATAACAGTGTCCCTGGAGGAGAGCGTGAGGTGTCGGTGCTCGTCTCTGGCGATCCGAGACAAAGCCGCCCTATTTTCACCCTGACAGCCTGTACAGCAAATCAAAACTCTATCCCTGGGTAAATGCGCGGCGTCTTCTTCATCCAAAACAGAGGGAAAGTCTTGAAGGTACCCGGTTTCTTTCGCCGCTTTATAAATGCGTTTCATTGAACGGCCCAGCAAAACTAGGTGCCTACCAGTGGCTTTCGCAACCTCTCCAATGGTGTCGAGGCGTGCCACGTTTGATGCAAAAGTGGTTATAACGACCCGGCCTTCCATGTCCGTGCAGAGTTCGGTCAAGCGGTCCTTGACCGCGAGTTCCGATCCTGCATTGTCAGGATTGAAAACATTTGTTGAGTCGCCAACAAGTGCCAATATACCTTTTTGCCCAAGGGCTTCAAGTTTATCAGATGGGCAAATTGGGCCGATTAGAGGTGTTGGATCCAGTTTCCAGTCGCCCGTATGAAACACAGTTCCAAGGTCGGTTTTGATGGCCAGGCCGTGACCTTCTGCCGTTGAATGGGCTAGCGCAATGTATGTGATGTCAAAAGGGCCAAGTTGAAACGTCTTGTCGTCCTCCACAAGCCGGATTTCTACGTCGTTTTCGAGACCGGCTTCGACCAGTTTGTCTGTTATCAGTGCTGCTGTGAAAGGCGTAGCATATATGGGACATTCAAATCTTTGCCAAAGGTAAGGTATTGCCCCGATATGGTCTTCATGGCCATGTGTGATGACCATGCCGAGAAGGCCCTTTTTTTCTCTTTCAGCAAAAATGGGATCGGGAAACATTAGATCGATGCCGGGAAAACCGTCTCCGGCAAAAGACATACCGCAGTCTACCATCAACCATTTGCCCTGATACCCGTACAAGTTCAGGTTCATGCCTATTTCGCCCGAACCACCGAGCGGTATAAAAAAAGGTTTTTATCTGAAGGATTGAGGTAGGCCAATTATGTGTTCCGCTCGTAAATTAAGCGAAGTCCTTCAAGGGTGAGCTCACCAGCCACCTCATCAATGGCATCTGTCCTATTTGCAAAAATGGCAGCAAGGCCTCCAGTGGCCAATATTTTCATATCTGGGCTGTGTTCTGCCTTCAGTCTGACGACCAAGCCTTCGATCATGCCAACATAGCCCCAAAACACCCCAAATTGCATTGCTTCTTGGGTTGTTTTGCCAGTGATGTATTTTGCAGTTGGCGCTGAAACGGCAATTCTGGGTAACTTTGCAGCCGCCTGGTGAAGCGCAGATAAAGAAAGATTGATTCCGGGGCAAATTAATCCGCCGAGGTAGGCGCCATCCTTACCAACCACGTCGAAGGTGGTTGCTGTTCCAAAATCTACGACCACTAATGGCCCGCCATATAGGTGATCGGCTGCGATTGCATTCACCAAACGGTCTGCGCCAACTTCCTGAGGATTTTTAACGTCTATTGTTATGCCTATATCAACGTCTGGTGCGCCAACAATCATGGGCTGCGATTTGAAATAGTTTAAGCATAATTTGCTGAGAGGCCAGACGACCGGCGGCACGACGCTGGCAATGATAGTGCCAGTGACTTCTTCCGGCTTGCGACCATGGAGCGTCATCAGTTGACTGATCCAAACCATATATTCTTCAATGGTTCGTTGATCATCTGTCGACAGTCGCCATTGCTCTAAAATCGTACCATCTTCAATCAAAGCAAAAACTGTGTTGGTGTTTCCTGCGTCAATTGCCAAAAGCATGAAAAATTCCGTTCCTCAATGTGTACCGGGGGTGGCAAATACATCCCCTGCATACAACGTGCGTTTGGAGCCGTCGTCCAAGACAAGTTCCAGTCCGCCTTTGGTGTCTAACCCGTTGAGAGTTGCCATGAAGGTCTCTCCTGCCGTGCGTATTTCCCGACGTTCTTCCAAGCCCCAGGAAACCGAGACCCATTCATCCACTAGTTCGGCCACACTGGAGGGATTCCAATGCAAAAGCCGCGTTTTCAGCCTGTTTGCTAATACTTTGAAGGCTTGGCTGGTTGCTACTTTTTCTCCGATTTCACTGCTTAAACAGGTGGCTGGGAACTGTGCATCAGTGGGATAATGCGCAAGATTGAGCCCAATGCCAATCACAACAAAGTCAACTGAACCACGGTCGCCGGCGCTGCTTTCTATCAAAATGCCGCTCGATTTCTTTTCTGAAATGAGTACATCGTTAGGCCATTTGCATCGCACAAGGTCTGGATTGCAGCCAAGATCAACAAAAGTATCTCTAACGGCCAGCGCCACAACATACGGGAGCGTTGCCAGTGCGCTCATCTCTACGTTTAGCCGCGTAAGTAGCGAGCAGAACAGATTGCCATCATTGGAAGACCATGTACGGCCGCGCCTGCCTCGACCGTTTGTCTGCCTTGCAGAAACGAACCAGGTTGATTGTTCAAAACCTATGCTGCCCTGTTCTGTCGCCAAAGAGTTCGTGCTGCGACATTCGTCATAAAAACAAACGCTGACCCCTTCCGGGGCCAGCGACTGCCACTCTTGTTGAATTAGTGTGCTCACTAGAAAAGCAGCGAATTAGCGGCCCATGCTGCGGCACTGCCAAGAGAGCCGATCAGAAGAAAGCTAACCGGAGAGTTGATGAGTGCCGACACCCCAACAACTGCGGAAACCGCCTGCCCTTGTCCCCCTTCAAATGCGCCTGCAGATTCGTCAAAAAACATTACTTTAACGACACGCAGATAATAGTAACAGGCGACCACACTGGCCAAGAAGCCGATGATTGCCAGTGGGATGAGGCCTGCTTCAACGGCAGCGAGGAAAATGAACCACTTGCCAAAGAAGCCCGCGAGAAGCGGAATGCCAGCAAGTGAGAACATAAAAATCGAAATGGCAACTGCCATCGGCAGGTTCGTTGTCGAAAGTCCGGCCAAATCTTCGATATTTTCGACCATACCGTCGCTTTTACGCATCGTCAGGATGGCAGCGAACGCGCCAAGGGTCATGGTCAAGTAAATCGCAAGATAAATAAGAACCGCTTCAACTCCGTCTTGAGTGCCAGCGGCAAGACCGACAAGTGCGTATCCAATATGACCGATCGAGCTATAAGCCATGAGGCGTTTGATATTGGTTTGCACAAGCGCAACAAAAGAGCCAACAAGCATGGAAGCAATGGAAATGAATACGATAATTTGTTGCCATTCCGCAATCATGCCAGGGAAACCGTTAATCAACACGCGAACCATCAATGCCATTGCCGCCACTTTTGGTGCTGCAGCAAAAAAGGCAGTAACTGGTGTTGGAGAACCTTCATAAACATCAGGTGTCCACATGTGAAAGGGAACAGCAGAGACTTTGAATGCCAAGCCTGCCAGCAAGAACACCATTCCAATAACGATACCAATGGAAATGCTCTCGGCGCCTTTGATGCTGGTAGCAAGAACATCAAAGTCGGTCGTACCTGAAAAGCCATAGATCAGTGATATGCCATACAAGAGCATTCCAGAACTTAGGGCGCCCAAAACAAAATACTTTAGGCCGGCTTCAGTAGAACGCAGTCGGTCTCTGTTCATGGCCGCTAGCACATAGAGTGAGAGGCTTTGAAGCTCAAGGCCAACATAAAGGCTCATAAGATTGTTTGCTGAGATCATGATCAGCATGCCAAGCGTGGCAAATACAATCAGGACTGGGTATTCGAACTTGGCAATGCCATGTTCGCTCAAAAATTTGCCGGCAATCAAGATAGCAACCGCACTGCCGACATAAACCAGCGTTTTGGCGAATACAGCGAATGCATCCGTTACAAACATCCCGCTAAAGGTTACGTCACGCTCGCCGCCCACTTGATTAAGCATGACAACCAAACTCACCAAAAGCAGTACAATCGACAGGTTCGCTACCTGACGATAGGATTTGTCTCCTTGGAACACGCCAAGCATCAAAAGTGCCATGCCGCCAATAGCCATAATAAGTTCAGGAAGAGCTGGCAAAAGGTTCAGTGTTTCACCGTTCATCGGTAAGCTCCTTAGCGGCCGGCTAACGCGCCGGACGTTTCGGCGGTCGCATGGGTAACATCAGTCGAAAAATGAGTTTCTAGCAAATTCGCAACAGAAGCGTGCATCGGCTCCAGGAAGCTGTTGGGATAAATACCCATCAAAAGCACAACCGCAACCAATGGTGCGAAGACAAGTTTTTCCCGGAGGCTCAGGTCAGGCATGGCCTTCACATCGTCTTTATCAAGTTCGCCAAAGATCAGGCGTCTAACGAGATACAGCATGTAAGCTGCGCCTAGAACAACGCCGGTTGCGGCCAGGAACGCTATCCAGCTACTGTAGGCAAAGCTGCCATTAAGGACCAGGAATTCACCGACGAATCCGCTGGTGCCTGGCAGACCAATCGACGCCATCGAAAAGAGCACAAACAGCGTCGCATATATTTTCATATTTGTGGCCAATCCACCGTAGCGAGAAATTTCACGGGTATGCAGGCGGTCATAAATCACACCAACGCAGAGGAACAGTGCACCAGAAACTACACCATGGCTCAACATAGTGAAGATCGCACCCTCAACGCCATTCGTGTTCAGTAGGAAAATGCCGATGGTGACGAAGCCCATGTGCGCAACAGACGAATAAGCAATTAATTTCTTGATGTCTTCTTGCACCAGAGCAATCAGCGAGGTTACGATGATCGCGATGATAGAAAGGGTGAACACCAGCCAGGAAAATTCGATTGTTGCCTCTGGCAGCATCGGCAAACTGAAACGCAGGAAGCCATAGCCACCCATTTTCAGCAGTACACCGGCTAAGATCACTGAACCACCTGTAGGCGCTTGTACGTGTGCGTCTGGCAGCCAGGTATGCACTGGCCACATTGGCATCTTGACTGCAAAAGAGGCAAAGAAAGCGAGCCAAAGCCAACTTTGCACGTCGGCATCAAAACTGTAATTCATCAGCTCAGGGATTTCTGTCGTCCCTGATTGAAGGTACATATACATGACCGCGACAAGCATCAAAACTGAACCAAGCAGTGTGTAGAGGAAAAACTTGAAGCTGGCGTATATCCGGTTCAGGCCACCCCATACACCGATCAGTAAGTACATCGGGATCAGGCCACCTTCGAAGAAAACGTAAAATAGGAAAATGTCCAGCGCGGTGAATACACCGATCATGAGTGTCTCAAGTAGCAAGAACGCGATCATATATTCGCGCACGCGCTCCTGAACAGCGTCCCAGCTTGCAAGCACAACAATTGGCATCAAGAAGGCGGTCAGTACAACGAACAACATGGAAATGCCGTCAACGCCGATATAATAACTGATATCGCCGAACCAAGCATGCTGCTCCACAAACTGGAATTCAGAGGTTGAGTTATCAAACCCGGCCCACAGAACCAAACTCATAATAAATGTGATGGTAGTTATCAGAAGTGAAACCTGTCGGATGTTTCGCTTCTCTATTTCTGCGTCACTATGGCGAATGATCAAAAGTATCGCCGCGCCCAAAACCGGCATGATCATCATCAGGGACAGAAGATTGTTTTGCAAAAATGACATGTCTTAATAACCCTGCCCTAGTGAGCCCCGCCCTGCATCATGAACCAGGTCACCACAAGGGCGAGACCAATGATCATGGCAAAAGCATAATGATAAACGTAACCGGTCTGGAGTTTGCGAACACGTGCAGCAACACCCGCAACTAGAGCTGACACACCGTTTGGTCCAAAGCCGTCAATGGTGGCCTCGTCGCCTTTTTTCCAAAAGATTTTTCCAAGCCAGAATGCCGGACGAACAAAGATATAATTATACAGCTCGTCGAAGTACCACTTGTTGAGAATGAAGGCATATAAACCGCTCCATGTGGCAGCCGTTCTGCTCGGCAAATCGTTGCTCAGCCACCCCCATGCACCAAACAGAACATAGGCTGACAGCGCAAGTGCTGCGACCGCGGCGTAGCCAGCATACTGACTTGGCACCAGCACCAGTACAGCTGTCGCCGCGACTGCGAGGCCAAAAGCAGCAATCGCTGACATCTTGACATGTGGCCGATAGAAACAAGCTGAAACAAACAAGCCCAGGATCATTGCAATAAAGGGTGCCCAAACAACTGCCTTTGGAACCTGATGAGCAAGATCCATCACGTCGCCAGCAGATGTTACCAACGCGCCATTCCAGAAAGCGAAGCGACCATCCCCGATGAAAGAATTTGCAAAATAGCCACCTGCAGCCAAGGCACCAACCGCAAGAATAATCAACGGAATGGTCATAACTGCAGGACCTTCATGAGCATGGTCAAACGTATGATTGTCGGCGCGTGTTTGGCCGTGGAATGTCAGGAAAATCAAACGCCAACTGTAAAAGCTCGTCATCAAGGCAGCAACGACAGTAAGAATGAAAGCGAACTGCGCGCCAGGTGCTGACGAAGCATAGGCTGCTTCGATAATCAAATCTTTGGAATAGTATCCTGAAAGGAATGGAACACCGGTAATGGCCAAGGTACCAATAATCATCACAATATAGGTCAGTGGGATCTTTTTATATATGCCACCCATCTTGCGCATGTCCTGCTCGTGATGCATCGCATGGATAACTGATCCCGCACCCAGAAACAGCAGCGCCTTAAAGAAGGCATGCGTAAACAGGTGGAAAATTGCACCGCCGTAAGCGGTCACGCCCAACGCCACAAACATATAGCCAAGCTGCGAACATGTTGAATAAGCGATGACGCGCTTAATGTCGTTTTGCACGAGCCCCACGCTCGCGGCAAACAATGCTGTGGCGGCCCCAACATACGTCACGACTGACAGCGCAACTGGTGACAGGTCGAATAGTGGGCTAAAGCGCGCCACAAGGAACACGCCTGCTGTCACCATGGTCGCCGCGTGGATTAGCGCGGACACTGGTGTCGGGCCTTCCATTGCGTCTGGCAGCCAAGTGTGCAGGCCAAGCTGGGCAGATTTACCCATGGCACCTACAAACAGCAACAAGGCAGCGACAGTGATTGCATGATAGTCGGTACCTAGGAAGGAGACAGTCGCCGTTTCAAACTCGCCGATACGTGCAAAGATTGTTGAAAACTCAACAGAGCCAACCAATAGGAATACGGCATAGATGCCGAGGGCAAAGCCGAAGTCACCGACCCTGTTCACAACAAATGCTTTGATAGCAGCTGCGTTGGCGCTGGGTTTCTTGTACCAGAAGCCAATCAACAGATAGGAAGCAAGCCCCACACCTTCCCAGCCGAAGAACATCTGAACCAGGTTATCACTGGTGACCAGCATCAACATCGCAAAGGTGAACAAAGAAAGATAAGCGAAGAAACGTGGTTTGTGCGGGTCTTCTTCCATGTAGCCCATGGAATACCAGTGCACGAGCGCAGACACGGTGTTGACGACTATCAGCATTACGGCTGTCAGGGTGTCGATATGGAATGCCCAGTCAAAAGTGAGTGTGCCACTGGTGACCCAACTCAAGACATGAACTGAATGTTGATTGCCACCTGCAATTACATCGAAAAAGACAAACCAGGAAAGAATACCCGCAATGCTAACAAGACCTGAAGTCAACAGCATGCTCGCACGATCACCAATTTGTCGCCCGAATATGCCGGCGATCAAAAAGCCGACAAGCGGCAAGAAAACTATAAATTTAAAGATCATCAACCCTACCCCTTCATCTGATTGATGTCTTCAACCGCAATGGAACCACGGCTTCGGAAATAAACAACAAGAATAGCGAGACCTATTGCCGCTTCGGCGGCAGCTACGGTCAATACAAACATGGCAAGCACTTGCCCCGCCATATCACCCTGGAAGGTAGAAAAAGCGACCAGGTTGATGTTGACAGCCAAAAGCATCAGCTCGATCGACATCAGAATGATGATCACATTCTTTCGATTAAGAAAAATACCAAACACACCAAATACAAAAAGAATGGCGGCGACGGTTAGATAGTGTCCAAGTCCAACGGTCATTGCTTAGCCTTTCTTACCAGGTAGGGAAACGCCCTTACCGGTTTCAACGTCTACAAGTTCAAACGCCTCTTCGGGACGGCGGTTAACCTGAGCAGAAATGTTTTGACGACGAACTCCGGGGCGGTCACGAAGCGTAAGGACAATCGCCCCAATCATTGCCACCAGCAAAATCAGCCCAGCCGTTTGGAATATGAAAATGTAATCAGTGTAAAGAAGCTGACCAAGTGCTTCAGTGTTTGAAGCAGCTTCAGCTGCAGGTGTAGGTGAAGCCGCGTTCTTCGCAACGTCTTCGCCAAAATACCAAGCAGATGATAAGGCAACCAGCTCGCCCAACAAGACCAGTCCGATCAGCCCACCTAATGGCAAGTGTTGCAACATACCTTGTCTAAGTTCAGTGAAGTTGATGTCGAGCATCATAACGACGAACAAGAACAGCACTGCCACCGCGCCAACATATACTACAACAAGCAGCATCGCGAGGAACTCGGCACCCATCAGTACGAACAAACCTGCGGCAGAAAAGAATGCGAGAATAAGCCACAGAACGCTGTGCACCGGGTTTCGTGCAGAAATTACAAGTACTCCGGATGCTACGGTTACTGCAGCAAACAGGTAGAAAACCATATCAGTTAGCGCGATTTCAAACATACCCAGTCCTAGCGATACGGCGCATCAGCGGCCAAGTTAGCCGCAATCTCGCGTTCCCAGCGCTCACCGTTCGCAAGCAATTTATCTTTGTCGTAAAGGAGTTCTTCCCTGGTCTCGGTGGCGAACTCAAAATTTGGCCCTTCAACGATGGCGTCTACAGGACAAGCCTCCTGGCAGAACCCGCAGTAAATACATTTTACCATGTCTATGTCATAGCGTGTTGTACGCCGTGAGCCGTCTTCTCTAGGTTCTGCTTCGATTGTAATAGCTTGTGCCGGGCAAATGGCTTCACAGAGCTTACAGGCGATGCAACGCTCTTCACCGTTTGGATACCGGCGCAATGCATGTTCTCCGCGGAAGCGCGGGCTAAGTGGCCCCTTTTCATACGGATAATTCACTGTTGCTTTTGGTCGAAAGAAATATTTCATCGACAAGACAAATGCCGCGAAAAATTCCCGCAAAAGCAAACTGTTCAGGGCACGTAAAGCTGCCGTCATGACAAATGCCTTTCCTTAATTACCCGAGGGCAGGAAGCCGCCATAAACGGCAATGCCCGAATAAATAACTACAAACGCCAGCGAAAGTGGCAAAAACACCTTCCAGCCCAGGCGCATCAACTGGTCATAGCGATATCGAGGCACGAAGGCCTTCACCATCGCAAACATGAAGAAGCCGAATGCAATCTTGGCAAACATCCAGAAAAAGCCTGGGATGAAATCAAGTGCTGGGATCGGAGCATGCCAGCCCCCAAGGAACAAGATCGCCATGACGGCGGACATCAGCAGAATATTGGCGTACTCGCCCAAGAAAAACAGCGCGAACGCCATCGAGCTGTATTCAACCTGATAACCCGCCACAAGCTCAGCTTCTGCTTCGGGTAGGTCAAATGGCGGACGGTTAGTTTCTGCCAACGCTGAGATGAAGAAAATCACATAGATCGGAAACAATGGCCACATATACCAATTGTGAGCGCCACCGGCTTGCGCCTCTACAATGTCACTGAGGTTCAGTGAGCCTGCGAACACGAGAACACAAATAAGGACAAATCCAATGGATACTTCATAGGATACCATTTGCGCTGCTGAACGGAGTGCACCCAAAAAAGCGTAGCGGCTATTAGAAGCCCAACCAGACATAATAATGCCGTATACACCAAGTGATGAAATCGCCAATATGTACATAATGCCGACATTCAGGTCAGAAATGGCCATGCCTTCGTCAAACGGAATCACCGCCCAGCTTATAAGCGCAAGGGTGAATGTAAGCATTGGCGCCAAAAGGAAAATAACCTTGTTAGCTCCGGTTGGTATAATCGTTTCTTTAAGAAACAGTTTAAGCCCGTCAGCAAACGATTGCAGCAAACCAAAGGGACCAACTACGTTTGGTCCCCGCCGCATTTGCACCGCCGCCCAGATTTTTCTGTCGAAATACACCGAAAAAGCCACGACAATCAGCAACGGCAGCGTAATAGCCAACACTGACGCTACGATAGCAATCAGGTAAATGAACTGGCCTTCACCGCCGAATAATGTGTAAAGCGCATCAACCATTGGTGCCTGTCGCCTCCTCTACCAAGCCGCCGCGTGCTTCAATGCAATCCGCCATGATTTGGCTGGCACGTGCGATCGGATTGGTGTGGTAAAAATTCTCAATGGCCGGTGCAATACCGCCGGCCACAATGTCGCCTGCCGTACCAAAGTCGCCCCAATCAGCTGCCTGAATGACATCGATGTTTTCAAAACCGGGTACATCTTTGGCAATCCGTGCCCGAAGTTGAGAGATGTTATCGTATGGTAGAGTGTTGCCAAGTACATCTGAAAGCGCCCGGAAAATCGACCAGTCTTCCCTGGCCTCACCCGGCGCGAATGCCGCTTTACTTGTACGTTGGAAACGGCCTTCGGTATTGGCGTATGTGCCAAATTTCTCGGTATAAGCTGCTGCAGGCAAGATAATGTCTGCATGTTTAACGCCCTCATCACCGTGAGTGCCAACATAGACAACAGTCGCACCTTTAAGAGCACTGGTATCAACTTCATCAGCGCCAAGAAGGAATACAACTTTGAGCTTTCCTGCTTCGGCGTCGTCCATGATGCTATCGACACCGCCGTCTGTGGTAAGGCCCAGATCCAGACCACCAACGCGTGCTGCTGCGTTGTGCAGCATGTTGAAGCCATTCCATCCATCTCGCATGCAGTATTTGTCAGCGATATCGCGTGCGGCTTTGAGAATGGCAGCTCCATTTTCACCTGTCAGCGCGGCCTGGCCGAGCATGATCATCGGTTTTTCTGCCGTCTTCAGAGCTTCTGACGCCTCGTGCGAGCCATCAAGAATTGCCTTCAGGATCGAGGCGTCATCCCCGTATTCCGCAACGCGGTATGTAAGGTCTTCCGCGTTTCCGATGTTTCCAACCTTCAACCCGAAGTGACGAGCCGCTTTGCGAATGCGCGTATTCAGCACGGGTGCTTCCAGGCGCGGGTTTGCGCCTACCAACAGCAGATAGTCTGCTTCTTCAACACCAGCGATTGTACTATTCATGATGTATCCGCTGCGAACACTTGCGTCTGCAGCACTACCATCTTGGCGGCATTCAACCCGCGTGCTGCCAATTGTCGCCATCAGGTCCTTAAGGGATGCCATGGACTCCATATCCGCCTGATCGCCAACAATCGCAGCAATCTCATCACCTTTAACGCCTTTAAGCTTTGATTTCACAGCTTTAAACGCATCAGCCCATGTTGCTGCAGTAAGTTTCTTATTTTTGCGTACGTAGGGTGTATCGATCCGACGGGCTTTCAGACCATCAAACACATAGCGTGTTTTATCCGAAATCCATTCTTCATTAATTTCTTCATGAAGACGCGGTAGGATACGCATGACAGCAGCGCCGCGAGTGTCTACGCGGATGTTTGATCCAAGTGCGTCCATCACATCGATTGTCTCAGTGTGCTTCAGTTCCCAGCTGCGAGCCGTGAAGGCATATGGTTTGCTGGTGAGAGCCCCTACCGGGCAAAGGTCCACAACATTCCCCGACATTTCACTATCAAGCGTTGTCTCAAGGTATGTGGTGATCTGCATGTTTTCGCCGCGGTAAAGCGCACCCATGTCAGGCACACCGGCTACTTCCTCCGAAAAACGAACGCAGCGCATGCAGTGAATGCAGCGTGTCATTGTCGTGGAAATGAGCGGTCCCATTTCCTTGTCTTCAACTGCACGTTTGTTTTCGTCAAAGCGATTATGACTGCGACCAAAAGCCATTGCCTGGTCCTGAAGGTCACATTCACCACCTTGGTCACAAATTGGACAATCCAGTGGGTGGTTGATCAGGAGAAACTCCATCACGCCTTCACGGGCTTTCTTAACCCGTTCAGTATTGGTGTGGATCACCATACCGTCACCTGCTGGCATCGCGCAGCTGGCAATTGGTTTTGGTGCTTTTTCCATGTCCACCAAGCACATACGGCAGTTGCCAGCAATGGATAGGCGTTCGTGGTAGCAGAAGCGAGGCACTTCTACGCCCACCTCTTCGCACGCCTGGAGAACAGTTGTTCCCGGCTCTACCGTTACTTCGGTTCCGTCAATGGTTAACGTAGGCATTGACTACTCCTGATCGAAACAATCTTTCTGACCCTGCACATTATTCAGCCGCCTTTGCATGATAGCTGTCGATACGGGCCTCTACTTCGTGCCGGAAATGACGCATCAGCCCCTGAATAGGCCATGCTGCAGCATCCCCAAGGGCGCAGATGGTGTGACCTTCCACCTGTTTTGTCACTTCAAGCAACATATCGATTTCTGATTTGTCTGCTTCGCCTGTTACCAAGCGTTCCATAACACGCCACATCCAGCCGGTGCCCTCGCGGCATGGCGTACACTGGCCGCAGCTTTCGTGCTTGTAGAACTCTGAGAGGCGCGCAATGGCTTTAACAATGTCCGTGGACTTGTCCATTACGATCACTGCCGCAGTACCAAGTCCCGACTGAACATCACGTAGGCTGTCAAAGTCCATCAGCACCGTATCACAAATATCTTTGGGCAAAACAGGAACTGAAGAACCACCGGGGATAACAGCCAGAAGATTATCCCAACCGCCTCGAACACCGCCTGCATGCTTTTCAATCAGCTCTTTAAGAGGAATACCCATTTCTTCTTCGACGTTGCATGGGTTGTTAACATGCCCAGAAATACAGAATACTTTGGTACCTGTGTTATTTGGTCGGCCAAGACCAGCGAACCAGGCCCCGCCGCGCCGCAGGATAGTCGGTGCGACAGCGATCGATTCCACATTGTTAACTGTGGTTGGGCAGCCCCAAACGCCAACGTTTGCAGGGAATGGAGGCTTCAGTCGTGGCTGACCTTTTTTGCCCTCCAGGCTTTCGATCAGTGCTGTTTCTTCACCGCAAATATAGGCGCCAGCACCTTTGTGCACATACACGTCGAATTTGTATCCAGTGCCGCATGCGTTTTCTCCAAGGAAGCCTTTTTCGTAAGCCTCTTCGACAGCACGCTCTAGCGCTTCCGCTTCGCGGTAAAACTCACCGCGGATGTAGATGTAGGCGGCGATCGCATTCATTGCAAAGCCTGCAATCAAACATCCCTCAATCAGCTTGTGTGGGTCGTGGCGCATCAGGTCACGGTCTTTACAAGTACCGGGCTCACCCTCATCCGCATTTACAACAAGATAAGATGGACGACCGTCTGACTCTTTGGGCATAAAGGACCACTTCAAGCCGGTTGGAAAACCTGCGCCGCCTCGACCTCGAAGGCCAGACTCTTTCATCTCATTGATGATCCAGTCTCGCCCTTTTTCAATAAGGCCTTTTGTATCATCCCAGTCGCCGCGCTTCATTGCCGCATCAATGCCTGGGCTTTGATGACCATAGAGGTTGGTGAAAATGCGATCTTTATCAGCCAGCATTATGCGCCCTCCCCCTCGTTGATGAAATCTTTCAGTGTTGTCGCGCCACCGGCTGGTGCGCTTGTTTGACGATCAACCTGCGGTCCAGGTTTCACATCCCTTCCGGCAGCCAGGTCATCCAGAATCTGTGTAATGCTTTCGGCAGTAAGATCTTCAAAATAGTCGTCGTTGATCGCAACAACGGGTGCATTTACACATGCCCCCGCACACTCAACTTCGGATAAAGTGAACTGGCCGTCGGCAGTAGTCTCACCCATGCCAATGCCGAGTTTGGACTTGCAAGCAGAGATAATCTCGTCAGACCCACGCAGCCAGCAAGGTGTTGTGCCGCACACCTGTACGTGGTGCTTACCAACTGGCTTGTGATTGTACATGGTATAGAATGTGGCTACTTCCTGAACCTTGATAGGTGCCATATCCAGATAGTCCGCAATGAACTCCATGATTTCAATCGTCAAATGACCACCGTTTTGACGCTGTGCAATATCCAAAAGCGGCATCACAGCACTTTGCTGGCGGCCCTCAGGGTATTTTGCGATATGCTTTTGCGCTGCCGCCTCATTTTCGGGCGTCCAAGTAAATCCTGTGGCTTCCGTCATCGGTCCACCTCACCAAATACAATATCCATAGCACCAAGCACAGCAGGTGCGTCTGCAAGCATGTGGCCTCGACAGAGCTTGTCCATTGCTTGCAAGTGCGCAAATCCTGGGGCGCGAATTTTACAGCGGTATGGCCTGTTGGAACCATCTGATACCAAATACACGCCAAACTCGCCCTTTGGAGCTTCAACAGCCGCATAGACCTCACCTTCGGGCACTTTGAAGCCCTCAGTGTAGAGCTTGAAGTGGTGAATTAGCGCTTCCATCGAGCGCTTCATTTCACTACGGCGTGGCGGCGTAATTTTATTGTCGAGCGACATAACGGGGCCTTCTGGCATGTCATTGAGGCACTGACGTATAATCTTCAGGCTTTCGCGAATTTCAGCGAGACGCAGCATGAAACGATCATAACAATCTCCAGAGGTGCCAACGGCTACCTGGAAGTCCATCCGATCATAAACTTCGTATGGTTGAGACTTGCGCAAATCCCAGGCAACGCCTGTGCTGCGCAGCATTGGGCCTGAGAAGCCCCACGCGAGGGCCTCCTCAACGTTTGTGCGACCGATATCCACGTTGCGTTGTTTGAAAATGCGATTGTCAATTAGAAGTGCTTCCATGTCCTCAAGAACCGCAGGGAACGTTTCCGTCCAAGCCATAATGCGTTCAGGCAGCCCTTTTGGAAGGTCCTGATGCACACCGCCAGGGCGAAAATACGCAGCGTGAAGTCTGGCGCCACAGACGGCCTCGTAAAATTCCATCAGAATTTCACGTTCCTCAAACAGCCAAAGGATTGGCGTTAGTGCACCAACATCAAGCGCGTGAGTGGTCAAGTTCAGGATGTGGTTTAAAATTCGGCCAATTTCACTGTAAAGGACACGGATGTACTGGCCGCGCTCCGGCACTTCAGCACCCAGCAGCTTCTCAACAGCCAGAACAAAAGCGTGCTCTTGGTTCATTGGTGCAACATAGTCCAGCCGATCGAAGTAAGGCATAGCCTGAAGATACTGCTTGTGCTCGATCAGTTTTTCGGTGCCGCGGTGCAACAGGCCGATATGCGGATCAACCCGCTCAATAACTTCGCCGTCCAACTCCATGACCATACGCAAAACACCGTGCGCAGCAGGGTGTTGCGGCCCAAAGTTAAGGCAGTAGTTTTTAATATCAACTTCAGACATTAGTTGCTCCCGCCATTTGCATCTGACTTTTCATCGCCAGGCAAAATATACTCTGCACTTTCCCATGGGCTCATGAAGTCGAAGTCGCGGAACTCTTGTTTCAACTCCACAGGTTCGTAAACAATGCGTTTTTCTTCCTCTGAATAACGGCACTCTACGAAACCAGTTAATGGGAAATCCTTACGTAGCGGATGACCTTTGAAGCCATAGTCAGTCAACATTCTGCGCAAGTCTGCATGGCCGGCAAAGAAAATACCGTACATGTCCCATGCTTCGCGCTCGAACCATCCGGCAGTTGGAAAGACCTCAACTGCGCTTGGCACAGCCGTGTCTTCGTCAGTTTCCACTTTCACCCGGATACGTTGATTCAGCTCAATTGACAGCAGATGATAGACAACATCGAAACGTTTGGCTCGCTCGGGGTAATCAACACCGCAAACGTCCACAAGCTGCCGAAACAGGCAAGTTTGGTCGTCCCGCAGGAACGTCAAAACTTTGGTAATATTATCTGCCCGAGCTGTAACAGTGAGTTCTCCGTGTGCAATCGAAGAAGACACAATGTCATTTTCCAGGGCCTGACTTATATGGTCTGCAATATCTTGCATGATTTTCCCCACAACGCGGTGCGTTGCTAGATAATAGTTGGTCTTAGCGATCAAAAGTTCCGGTGCGGCGAATCTTACGCTGTAACTGCAGTACGCCGTATAGCAGCGCTTCCGCAGTGGGCGGGCAGCCTGGCACGTATATGTCAACCGGCACGATCCGGTCGCAGCCCCTAACTACCGAATAAGAATAGTGGTAATAACCGCCACCGTTGGCGCAGCTACCCATAGAAATAACGTAGCGAGGTTCAGACATTTGGTCGTAAACTTTTCGCATTGCGGGCGCCATTTTATTGGTCAAGGTGCCAGCAACGATCATCACGTCACTTTGGCGCGGGGAACCACGCGGAGCAAAACCAAACCGTTCAACATCGTACCGTGGCATGCTTGTGTGCATCATTTCTACGGCGCAACAAGCAAGACCAAACGTCATCCACCACAAAGATCCTGTTCTTGCCCACGTAACCAAGTCTTCCATGGAAGTAACCACAAAGCCCTTGTCTGTCAGCTCATCATTCAAACCGGTGAAAAACTCGGACTCTGCTGGATTTTGGCCGTTTTCCTGTACGGCAGGACTGTTCGGATTGACTACTCCCATTCCAACGCTCCCTTATTCCACTCATAAACGAACCCAACGGTGAGCACCCCAAGGAACACCATCATCGACCAAAAACCGTATACGCCGATTTCTCCAAGTGAGATCGCCCATGGGAAAAGAAACGCTACCTCAAGGTCAAAAATGATGAAGAGGATAGCCACCAGGTAAAAACGAACATCAAACTGGTTTCTGGATTCTTCGAAAGCCTCGAATCCACACTCGTATGCTGAAAGTTTTTCATCATCCGGATTCTGGTTCGCGAGCAACATAGCTGCCCCAACAAAGATGATGGAGAAAGCGGCTGCAATCCCAAGAAAAATCAGGATCGGCAGATACTGGATCAGTAATGACTCCATGGGAGCCCCTTTAGATTATTGGCCCTAATACAGCGACCTTTTATCCAGCGGACCCGGAAAGGTAAAGAGGAAATTGGTCGCACTTGTTCGGTTGAAGAGTATAGCCACACAATCCGTTAAAGAAAAGTTGCTTAAATGTTGAAATTTCAGCTGTTTGCGCTTCTGGTTAGCGGCGGGACAAGGCTTTCCAAAACTTATGCTGACACGATCATTGGAAAAAGCTATTGCGGTTGTCAGAATTTCATTTAGCCGACGATACACAAACAAAAAACGCCCCGGAAAATCCGGAGCGTTTTTAGATGCAAGTGGCGCGAGTGACGGGGCTCGAACCCGCGACCTTCGGCGTGACAGGCCGACACTCTAACCAACTGAGCTACACCCGCGCATCGCTTGCGTGAGGGGGTGTTTAGGCTTTCACGCATGAGGTGTCAATCACCTTTTTTACATTTTTTTTAAATACGCGAAAAGCCGCTTAGACCCTCATGATTTAAGAGGGCTATGGACGCTTGATACAATGTTTCTTAGAGTGAAAATTATTGCACCATGTTTGGGGGAACATTAAAGGGAAAACAATGGATCTTATCCGCATCATTTTGGCAATTTTCCTGCCACCGGTAGCCGTCTTCTTGAAAGTTGGGCTAGCCGTTCAGTTCTGGCTCAATCTTTTGCTGACGCTTTTCTTCTTTGTACCAGGTGTGATTCACGCCATCTGGGTCTTGGTGAAGAAATAAATTATAAGGCGAAATCAAAAATTGATGGTGGGCGATGACAGGCTCGAACTGCCGACCCTCTCGGTGTAAACGAGATGCTCTACCAACTGAGCTAATCGCCCGCTACCATCAAAAGGCTCGCTGGGAAATGGTGGGCGATGACAGGCTCGAACTGCCGACCCTCTCGGTGTAAACGAGATGCTCTACCAACTGAGCTAATCGCCCGATTCCACAGCGGTGAGCGCGCTTTTAGGCAATTATCTGGATGGTGTCCAGCCCTATTTAGGAATTTTTTGTGACATCAATGAAAAACGGCCAGAACGCTATGCGTCCTGGCCGTTTCCCGATTAGTCGTGTAAACAGAATTAACCGTTTACAGCGTCCTTAAGGCCTTTACCTGCCTTGAACTTAGGCTGCTTAGACGCAGGAATATCAATTTCCTCGCCAGTGCGTGGATTGCGGCCTTTAGTGGCTGCACGGTTAGCTACTGAAA
Organism: Kordiimonas sp.; assembly: GCA_963921265.3. Taxonomy (GTDB): domain Bacteria; phylum Pseudomonadota; class Alphaproteobacteria; order Sphingomonadales; family Kordiimonadaceae; genus Kordiimonas. The sequence goes on along the minus strand of OZ001196.2, from coordinate 240,938 downwards.
AAGTACCAAAACCTACCAGGCGAACATCGCCACCAGAAGCCAGTGCACCAGCAATGGCATCAAATACTGCGTCTACTGCTTTACCAGCATCAGCTTTGGAAAGATCCGCTGCATCAGCAACGCTTGCGATCAAATCGTTTTTATTCAAGGTATCCCCCTCTGAGTTGAAGAGTGATTTCGGGAAGAAGCCCCGAAATGCGAACGCAGTTTAATCTCGTATTTTTCGCCTTGTCAAAGCAAAAAACCGCAGAAAACTGCGGTTTTTAGCTTTTTTTTCCTTGATATTTTTTTATTTAGGCACAAAGAGCCTAATGAGTCGTCATTTCGCTTTCCGTTGAAGGCTTGTCCGCCTTCATTTCCTCAAGCTCTTTCTCCTCATCCCACTCCATGGGTTCAAGGTCACCTGCTAGGGCATGAGACAAGACCTCATCGACCGATGAAACTGCAACGATTTCAAGGCCTTTCTTCACATTGTCAGGAATTTCAGCAAGGTCCTTTTCGTTCTCTTGCGGGATCAAAACTTTGGTGATGCCGCCCCTCAGAGCTGCCAAAAGTTTTTCTTTTAGGCCGCCAATCGGCAAAACCCTGCCCCGCAAGGTTACTTCTCCAGTCATTGCAATATCTTTACGAACAGGGATACCTGTTAGGACCGACACCATCGAAGTACACATGGCAACACCTGCCGATGGACCATCTTTTGGAGTCGCACCTTCCGGAACATGGATGTGCAAATCGCGTTTTTCGAAAAACTTGGGGTGAATCCCAAACTCAACGCAGCGCGAATGCACATATGACCATGCGGCTTGGATCGATTCTTTCATCACATCACCAAGCTTGCCGGTCTGTTTAACCATCCCCTTTCCAGGTACGATCACAGATTCGATGGTCAGAAGCTCGCCACCGACGTTGGTCCAGGCCAATCCTGTTGTTGCACCAACCTGGTCGTCGACTTCTGCCTGACCGTAGCGGAATTTGCGAACACCTGCGTATTGAGAAAGGTTCCGCGATGTCAGGTTGATCTTCTCTTTAGATCCTTCGACAATTTCTTTAAGACCCTTGCGCGCAAGTTTTGCAACCTCACGCTCCAAGTTCCTGACGCCTGCTTCACGAGTGTAGTAACGGATCACGTCTTTGATCGCACCGTCAGAAATTGTCCACTCGCCTTCCTTTAGACCGTGATCTTTGATCTGCTTGGGTATCAGGTGACGTTTGGCAATCTCCAGCTTCTCGTCTTCCGTGTAGCCAGAAAGATTGATGATCTCCATCCGGTCCAACAGTGGCCCCGGCAAGTTAAGCGAGTTAGCCGTCGTAACGAACATCACATTAGAGAGGTCGTAATCGATCTCCAGATAATGGTCATTGAACTTGTTGTTTTGCTCAGGGTCCAAAACCTCAAGCAAAGCAGAAGCTGGGTCGCCGCGGAAATCCTGACCCATTTTGTCAATTTCATCGAGCAAGAACAATGGGTTGGTGGTGCCAGCTTTTTTCATAGACTGCATCACTTTACCTGGCATCGAACCGATATATGTTCGACGATGACCGCGAATTTCAGCCTCGTCGCGCACGCCGCCCAGCGAAAACCGGATAAACTCTCGGCCTGTTGCTTTGGCAATTGATTTACCAAGAGACGTTTTACCAACACCCGGAGGGCCCACGAGGCACAAGATTGGCCCTTTGAGTTTTTTTGCACGCTGCTGAACCGCAAGATATTCGATGATCCGTTCTTTGACCTTCTCAAGGCCATAGTGGTCAACATCCAGAATGTCCTGAGCACGGTTTATGTCTTTGATCAACCTGCTTTTTTTGCCCCACGGAACACCAAGCATCCAGTCTAGGAAGTTTCGAACCACTGTGGCTTCCGCCGACATCGGGCTCATTGACTTGAGCTTCTTCAATTCAGCAAGGCTTTTTTCCCGCGCTTCTTTTGTCAGCTTGGTATTCTTGATTTTGTCTTCAAGCTCGAGAATTTCTTCGCGGCCGTCATCACCCTCGCCCAATTCCTTTTGAATGGCCTTCATCTGCTCATTCAAATAATACTCACGCTGGGTTTTCTCCATCTGACGTTTCACACGTCCACGAATTTTCTTCTCGACTTGGAGAACACCGATTTCGCCCTCCATAAAACTGAATATCTGCTCAAGTCTTTCAGTGACAGAAATTGTGGAAAGTAGCTTCTGCTTATCTTCAATTTTGAGAGCAAGATGGCTTGCAACCGTATCTGCCAGCTTTGCAGGCTCTTCAATCTGGCTGATTGTCACCAGCACCTCAGCCGGGATTTTCTTGTTCAGTTTCACGTAATTTTCAAACTGTGTAACGACTGTGCGCCCAAGGGCTTCCACTTCTTCGTCACTTGAGACTTCGGCCGCTAACAAAGTGGCATCTGCTTCGAAATAGTCCTCTTCACGCGTGAATTGGTCGATTTGAGCTCGGTTGAAACCCTCGACCAGAACTTTCACTGTACCGTCTGGTAGCTTCAATAGCTGCAACACAGAGGCGACCGTCCCAACTTCAAATACGTCTGCTGGACTTGGGTCATCCTCACTCGCTTCTTTTTGGGCGACCAGCAAGATTTGCTTGTCTTTTGCCATTACTTCTTCAAGCGCTCTAACGGACTTGTCGCGCCCGACAAACAGCGGAACAATCATGTGAGGAAATACAACAATGTCCCGCAATGGCAGGACAGGCAAAGTAATTGAATTGGATTCTTGTTGTTGGGATTCAGACATTTAGCAGAACCTTTTGGAACTAAATTTGCTACTACATGGAGATTTTAGGGTAAAATGAGCCGTTTAGGAACGAGAAAGGGCTCAAAAAGAGGCTTAAACACTAAAAAACTACCTTTAAAGACGATTTGGGGCCTGAAACAGGTGTTTCAAGCCCCTTTTTATCCACAAATGATAGTTTTTTTAAGCCGGTTGGTCTGCTTCTTCACGACGTTCGGCGTAAATTTGCAAAGGACTCGACTTTTCGTCGACAACATCACCATTAATGACAATTTCCTCAACACCATCCAATGTTGGAAGATCAAACATCGTATCAAGCAACGTGTTTTCCATGATTGAACGGAGCCCCCGTGCCCCGGTTTTGCGCTCAATCGCCTTTTTGGCAACTGAAAAGAGCGCGTCCTCAGTAAAGGTGAGTTTGACGTTCTCCATATCAAAGAGGCTTTGATACTGTTTAAGCAGTGCATTTTTGGGTTCAGCCAAAATTTGCACCAGGGCGTCTTCGTCAAGGTCTTCAAGGGTCGCAATCACTGGAAGTCGCCCTACAAACTCAGGAATTAGGCCGAATTTCAACAGATCTTCAGGTTCAGTTCCCGCAAGGACTTCCCCAATGCCGCGGTCATCCGGGGAAGATACCGTTGCACCAAATCCAATGGACTTACCTTGCAAACGGTTTGCGATAACTTTGTCCAGCCCCGCAAAAGCACCACCACAAATGAATAGTATGTTGGTCGTATCAACCTGAAGAAATTCCTGTTGAGGGTGCTTCCTGCCACCTTGTGGCGGAACGCTTGCAACAGTGCCTTCCATGATTTTCAAAAGCGCTTGCTGTACGCCCTCGCCTGAAACATCTCGGGTAATTGAAGGATTGTCAGACTTGCGACTAATTTTATCAACTTCATCGATGTAAACGATGCCACGCTGTGCTCGCTCGACATTGTAGTCGGCGGACTGCAGCAACTTCAAAATGATGTTTTCAACATCTTCACCGACATAACCTGCTTCTGTGAGTGTGGTTGCGTCAGCCATGGTAAAAGGAACATCAAGAATGCGTGCCAGTGTCTGCGCTAGCAGTGTTTTACCGCAACCTGTTGGACCCACCAGAAGAATGTTCGATTTAGCCAGCTCCACGTCACTTGAGTTAGCCGCATGATGCAGGCGTTTATAGTGATTGTGGACTGCCACAGATAGCACCTTTTTGGCTGAGCCTTGGCCAATGACATAATCATCCAGCACAGCAAGAATTTCCTGAGGTGTAGGAACTCCTTCCCCACCTTTTGAAATGCCACCTTTGCTTTCTTCCTTGATGATATCGTTGCACAACTCCACGCATTCATCGCAGATGAATACGGTCGGGCCCGCAATAAGTTTGCGTACCTCGTGTTGGCTCTTGCCACAAAATGAGCAATAGAGCGTGTTTTTGGAGTCGTTGTTCGTCAAATCTGTCACCGCAAATACTCTTACTTCTTTTAACTATCGTAGACTGGTTAAAAAGAAGCTTACAACAAAAAAACTTTACCAATCTGTGATGAGCCCATTGCTCACCAATCAAACTTATTCAGCGTCCGACGCGGACTCTCGTGTGCTATAGACCTCGTCGATAATACCAAATTTTTTTGCTTCTTCTGCACTCATGAACGTGTCACGGTCCATGGCAGCTTCAACTTTTGCCAGCTTCTGGCCAGTATGTTTGACATATATTTCGTTCAAACGCTGGCGCATCTTCAGGATTTCTTTGGCCTGAATTTCAATGTCAGATGCCATACCTTGAGCGCCGCCAGAAGGTTGATGGATCATTACCCTAGAGTTCGACAAAGCGTAACGCATGCCCGGTTCACCACCCGCCAGCAACAAGGAACCCATCGAAGATGCTTGGCCAATGCAAATGGTTGCCACCTTGGGTCGGATGTATTGCATCGTGTCATACATTGCCAATCCACTTGTGACGATACCACCAGGCGAGTTTATATAAAATGATATGTCTTTTGATGGATCTTCCGCTTCAAGGTACAAAAGCTGTGCAACAACAAGGCTCGAAACAGTATCGTCAACTTGCCCGGTCAAAAACACGATACGCTGCCGTAGAAGCATTGAATAAATATCAAACGAGCGCTCACCCCGATTGGTTTGTTCGACAACCATCGGCACCAAAGCGTTGGTGAACTCACTCATTATATCTTTCATGCGGAACTCCTGTTGAAGAGATTACTCGTTACCGGCGTGAACGGCCTTTTTTGAAGCTGTAGCAAGCCCCTGATTTGGTCGCAAGCTAATAAGCCAGTTGGCAGGTAAATGTGGTGCACTTCAGCAATTTTTAAAGGCAAAAAAAGAAGGGAGCCAAAAAGGCTCCCTACCCTAATCCAATTTGCATCGGAATTTTATTTGTCAGCAGCCTTTTTTGCAGCTGGTTTTTTTGCGGCTGGTTTTTTGGCCGGCGCCTTTTTCTCAGCAGTCTTTTTTGGTGCCGCTTTTTTGGCAGGTGCCTTTTTAGCAGGCGCTTTTTTTGCTGTTGCTTTCTTTGCCGCAGGTTTTTTCTTTTCTTTACCTTTGGCTGGATTGGCTTCTTCTTCATCCAGCGCCCGAACTGCGGCTTCAAGGTCATCACGGCTAACCGACTTATCAGTCAAGTCAGCTTGCTCAATCACGAAATCCACAACCTTTTCTTCAAAAATTGGGGCACGGAGCTGGGCACGAGCTTCTTCATTATTCTGGAAGTATTCAAATACTTGCGCTTCTTGGCCCGGGAAGCGGCGAGCTTCCTCAATTACGCGGCGGTTGACTTCTTCTTGAGTAACTTCAACGCTGTTGGCCACGCCAATCTCGGAAAGAAGCAGTCCTAGACGCACTCGGCGTTCTGCAATAGCGCGGAACTCGTCGGCTTCTTCTTTATCAGCAGGCGCTTCCATGCCTTCAAAATCTTCGACTTTGGCGTCACCAGACTGAATAGCATCACGTTTGATTTGTTCCCAAATCTGCGCGAATTCAAGGTCCACCATACCTTGTGGAACATCGAAACTATATTCATCAGCGAGTGCATCCAGTAGGCCACGCTTTAGGTGTGCACGCGTAAGGCCCGTATTATCAGCTTCCAGCTGACCTTTAACGCTTTCGCGCAGGCCTGCAAGATCATCAAAACCCATATTTTTCGCGAGGTCGTCATCGATATTCGCTTCAGAAGGCTTGCGAACCTCAAGAACGTCCACGGTGAACTCAGCCGCTTTACCAGCCAGGTGCTCTGCCTGGTACGGCTCAGGGAATGTTACTTCTACAACTTTGTTGTCACCCGTTTTGGCTCCGACCAATTGCTCTTCAAATCCAGGAATGAACATGCCTGAACCAAGCTCCAACTGGAAGTCTTCGCCAGCGCCACCTTCAAACTCTTCGCCGTCAACTCGACCAACATAATTGATCAGAACAGCATCGCCTTCCTTGGCTTTGGTAGTTTTTGCGGCCTTTTTGAAAGACTTTTGCTGACTAGCAATTCGTTCCACAAAAGTATCAATTGCGGCCTCATCAACTTCAGCTACCCAGCGCTCGAGCGCGGGCGCTTTGAAACCTTCAACACTGATTTCCGGCAGCACTTCTACTTTGAGGGTGTACTCAAGGTCTTTACCAGTTTCGAAGTCACCTTCCATGTCAACTTCTGGGCGAAGCGCTGGTTTCAGGTTCTTTTCTTCGAACAATTTTGCAGATGTTTCCTGCATGGTTTCCTGCAGGAGTTGACCTTGGGCGCGTTCACCGTGCATGCGGCGCAGCAGTGATAGAGGTGCTTTACCCGGGCGGAAGCCTTTGATGTTCGCGGTCGCGCGGAATTCAGTGAGGATTGCGTCTAAGCGCGCGTCAAGGTCTTGAGCTGGAACAATAACTTTATATTCGTGTTTCAGGCCTTCAACCTGCAGTTCTTCGATCTGCATGATTTACGTCTCTCTTTACCAATTGGCCCAGAGCTGCGATTGCCGCGCTCCGGGGAATGTTGGTGCGGGCGGAGGGACTTGAACCCCCACGTCCGAAGACACTAGAACCTAAATCTAGCGCGTCTACCAATTTCGCCACGCCCGCAAACCAAACGATACCCATCCAAGCCAGAGGGCTTGTGCGATGAGCACCTATATAAATGTAGTGGATCGTCCACCTCAACGTCAGGACATGAACGCCCGTAACGCTGTTTGCAGGGGCTTATAGCAGGCGCGCCGCAGAGCACAAGCCTTTTATGCACTAGTTTTTAGAAATCGTGGATTTTGCGGTGTACTTAAGCCTTTAGGGTAATACTTTTGGTATCACTTGCAGCAAATCGGAGGCAAGAAGCCCCCTGCCCGCTGCCATTCCGGCCTCGCCGTGAACCCATACCCCGGCTGAGGCTGCCTCAAAAGCGGGCATTCCCTGTGTAATCAGACCACAGATCATGCCGGAAAGCACGTCACCAGTTCCCCCGACAGAAAGCCAGGACGGTGCGTTGGTCGCAACACTTGCTCGTCCATCAGGTGCGGCAACGATTGTTGATACTCCCTTCAAGACTACAACTGCATTTGTCTCTTTCGCCGCTTTTTTGGCGGCTTCCAAGCGGTCTTCTGCAAATGAAATATTGGGAAATAGTTTAGCAAACTCCCCCTCATGGGGTGTCAGAACCACTTCTGGCGATTTCAATTCCCGAATAAGGTCCACACGCCCAACGAGGCTGGCCAATGCATCGGCATCCAGGACCAGTGACTTGTTTTTGGCTCCAACCTGTTTCACTAGGTCCACGGTCTTTTCACCGCGCCCTGCACCAGGCCCCACCAAAACGGACCTTATTCTAGGGTCATTAACAATGCCCATAAATCCAAATGCACTATCAAACCTGCGCACCATTACATCCATCAATGCGGAGGCCTGAACGGCATATGTTTCGGTAGGCGCTGCCAGGGTGACAAGACCGGCGCCAACCCTTAGCCCGGCTAGACTTGCCAGGCGCGAGGCGCCCAAGGTGGGTTCCTTTCCACCAAGTACGAGCATATGACCACGGCCGTATTTGTGGGTCTGAGGGCCAGAAAAAGGAAATGTCTGGCCCCATAAAGAAGGCAAATTTTCATAGTCTGTCGGCATTTCTCCATTCAAGGTGTCAGGAGGGATGCCAATATCGGCAACATGGATGTTTCCATTGCCGCCACAAAAATATCGTCCTGGTACAATAGTATGTCCAGGTTTTTTAAAGTTGAAAGTTACAGTTGTGCCAGCTTCTACACAGGCCCCAAGTGGTCTTCCAGTATTGGCGCACAAGCCAGACGGCAGATCTGCGGACAAAACGAATGTGTCTGCCGCATTCATGGCGTCTATTAGCTTCGCAAGTTCTCCTTCAATGGGTCGCGCCAGTCCTGTTCCAAACAAACAATCGATGATAGCTGAAGCTTGCTTAAAACCTGTGTCCGACAATGGCTCAACCTCGCCGCGCCACTTGCCCGCAGCTTTTTTTGCGTCACCTTTTAGTTCGCTGGGCAGATGACTGCATCGCAAGGAAACCGGATAGCCCCACTCTTCCAGGTAGCGCGCAGCAACAAAACCGTCACCGCCATTATTGCCCGGTCCGCATAGAACAATGATTGTTCCACCTGCTTCGAGCGGTGTACCGATGTAATCAGTGAGAACATCGGCGACAGCTTTACCTGCGGCTTCCATAAGGGCTGAACCAGCTATCCCCCCGGCGATGGCGCGCTTATCCAGTTCGCGCGATGAAGCCGAATCCAATAAGATATGTGAAGGCCTATTTAGTGTTACCGCCACGGCTCCCCCCAACGACAGTTTCTGCCTCTGCCTTGGTGATTTCGGGAAAACCACGGTGAGCGCCAAGAATCGGCGCAGTTTAGCAAAAGAAAAAAGCCCCGAAAGGGGCTAAATGAAAAAAATATTCAGAATGGGGCGAGTGACCGGATTCGAACCGGCGACATCCAGCACCACAAGCTGGCGCTCTAACCAACTGAGCTACACCCGCCGCATCTCTGAAGGTGCGCCGTTTTATGCCGAATGATCTGGTAACGTCAAGCGGCAAAATTGCAAAAGTTTATCAATTAGGTGTGCAGTCCCGAAGAAGAGTTGATGTTGAAACAATCAATTGCACAAAAAATGGGCATATTTAATATGCTCCATAATATTAAAACCCACTGAAACGCGCGGATTTCCCGACTCTTTAGAAGTAAAGCTCATTTGGCACAATGTCTGCTATTAGGCCTGCACAATTATAACAAGGTTTTGGGAAATGAAGAAGATCGAGGCAATCATCAAGCCTTTCAAGCTGGACGATGTCAAAGAATCTCTAAACGAGGTTGGCATCTCCGGCATCACAGTAATTGAAGCAAAAGGGTTCGGGCGTCAAAAGGGCCATACCGAACTTTATCGAGGTGCAGAGTATGTCGTGGACTTTGTTCCAAAGGTAAAGCTCGAGGTGATCGTTGAAGATAACCAGGCTGAGAGAGCCGTTGAAGCCATCAAAAACGCCGCTCACACCGGGCGAATTGGCGATGGCAAAATCTTCGTTAGCACAATCGACGAAGCCATTCGCATTCGCACCGGAGAAACTGGCTCAGACGCAATCTAGGCCAGAAAATAGGATTTTTTAAAAGGGAACTAAGACTATGCCTAAATTTAAAGACTTAAGTATTGATAGCTTTCTGGAACTCGTAAAGGAAACGGGCGCTGAATGGGTTGACTTGCGTTTTACAGACCCAAAAGGTAAGTGGCAGCATCTCACAATGTGTGCAGACGTTGTTGATGAGGACATGTTGACCGATGGAATCATGTTTGATGGTTCATCCATTGCCGGCTGGAAAGCTATCAATGAATCCGACATGATTTTGATGCCAGACCTTGGTTCCGCGACTTTAGACCCGTTTACCGCTGACGTAACTGTTGTGCTTTTCTGTGATATTCTGGAGCCTTCGACTGGTCAGCCTTACGGTCGTGACCCCCGTTCTACGGCTAAAAAAGCCGAGGCCTATCTTAAGTTCTCGGGTGTGGGTGACACCGCATACTTTGGCCCGGAGCCAGAGTTCTTTGTATTCGACGACGTCAAGTTCAACGTTGGTTACAATGGTGCCTCCTATGAAATTGATGACATTGAAGGCCCATACAACAGCGATAAGAGCTACGCAGAAGGAAACTATGCGCACCGACCTCGCGCCAAAGGCGGATATTTTCCTGTTGCACCTGTAGATAGCTGTGTTGATCTCCGTGGTGAGATGGTCAAGGTCATGAAAGAAATGGGCCTGTCGATGGACAAGCACCATCACGAAGTTGCTGCCAGCCAACACGAACTCGGTATTACGTTCGCTACGCTGACGTCTACTGCCGATAACGTGCAGGTATACAAATATGCGGTACACCAAGTTGCGCACACATACGGTAAAACCGCTACTTTCATGCCAAAGCCAGTAGCTGAAGACAACGGTTCAGGCATGCACACACACATGTCTATCTGGAAAGAAGGCAAGCCCACGTTCGCAGGTAGCGGTTACGCTGACCTCTCCGAAACAGCGCTCTATTACATCGGCGGCATTATCAAACATGCCAAAGCGATCAACGCCTTCACCAATCCCTCTACCAACAGTTACAAGCGTCTGACACCTGGCTTTGAAGCGCCTGTGCTGCTGGCTTACTCCAGCCGTAACCGTTCTGCGTCTTGCCGCATTCCTTATACGGCGAGCCCCAATGCCAAACGCGTTGAGGTTCGCTTCCCGGATGCAACAGCAAACCCATACTACGCGTTTGCTGCGATGCTGATGGCTGGCCTGGACGGTATCGAGAACAAGATTCACCCTGGTGATGCCATGGACAAAGACTTGTACTCTCTGCCTCCAGAAGAACTGAAGGGTGTGCCAACAGTTGCCGGTTCTCTGCGTGAGGCATTGGAAGCACTGGATGCAGACCGTGAGTTCCTAAAACGCGGTGATGTGTTCAGCGATGATCAAATTGACGCTTACCTAGAATTAAAATGGGAAGACGTAACTCGTCTTGAGCTTACGCCGCATCCTGTTGAATTCGACATGTACTACAGCGCTTAGCGTTAAATAGATAACTGCCAAAAGGCTCCCGGTTTTCGGGGGCCTTTTTTTATTGTATTTTTACACGAACTTTTCCGAATTCATTTACTTTTTCGAAACGGCTGGCTACTAGTGTCAATTGTGGGGTCGGCGGAAAACCAGCGGGCAGCGAGAACGCACTTTAATGAATGTCGAGTACACAGCCGAACAGCAGAAAATCCAGCCTCAGCTGGCCGCGGCCAACATCAACCCAGACAGTTTTCTGGCAACAGATTACCTGAACCACTTCAACGAGATTGTCATGTTGATGGAGATGATTCCGGACATGCCTGAACTTATTGAAGAGGCAGTTGAATGGTCGCCCAAGAGCTATGACCAGCATTTCGAAGAAAGCGGATTTCAGGCAAAAGACCTTGCGATAGAAGCCTACAGGTTGGCGCCTGCCGTATTCAAATCCCCGTTTGAGAAGACATGCCATGAGATGCAGGGAATCATCCAAAGCACTTTGAACGGTTTGATTGCCGTTAATGTCGTTGAACGAGGCATGTCCCCTGCTGCCCAACAGCTCATTCGAAGCCGGATCGAGAACCTGCAGTCCCACTTAATGATTCTGAACCAGCTCATTCACGGAAAAGTGGAGGATGCAGCACCAATGCATGTTGATGAGGCACCTCAGGAAGATGTTCAGTCTCAAGAAGACATTGACAAATTGTTTGACTAGCCAGTTGGCTCAGTGGGTGATGAACTCACAACTGCCACTATGTTCTGACGAATTCCTCTGTGTCGGCCAATGCGGAAACCGAAACAATCTTCATTAAATCAGGGTGGTTTTCCCGACTTAGTCGAACCAGCGGATAGCGGCTGGCAGTAACCTGCATTACATTTTCCACAATCCACACAGGCGTGCCGCTCGTGCTTTGCGCATATCTGTCCCCTACGGAAGGTGTATCTGTGCTGGCTATTTCTGGTGGGCCACTAAAGCTGTTTCCAGAAAACGAACCTGCCATCCGGTGCCAAACTGATGCTGCGAAAGATTGCGCCATGCTTTGCCTTTCTCACCCCACTAGAGACCTTAGACCAAGTTTCTTTCACAATGATTAACGAGAAACCGTGTAATAGATAAACCAAGCGTTGAATTAGCAGATTTTGTGTTGAATGGCAAATTTGCATCAATATATAGCACCACTGTAGAAAACATAGCTGTATTGGCCAGTTTGCTTGACGCCCGCGTACCGGCAAGTTACGTCTAGCTTGTTAACAGTATGGGTGAGGCAATGAGCGACCTGTTTGAAGTATCTCAAACCAAGACAGACTATTCCGCAAAAGACATTGAAGTTCTCGAAGGCCTAGAGCCGGTCCGACAACGCCCAGGCATGTATATTGGGGGCACTGACGAGCGCGCGCTGCACCATTTGGTTGCAGAGGTTTTAGACAACTCTATGGATGAAGCTGTTGCCGGGCATGCCAGCCGTATCAATGTCAGCCTCCATGAGGATGGGTCGATTTCAGTGAGTGACAACGGGCGCGGTATCCCGATCGACCCACACCCCAAATTCCCACAAAAATCGGCTTTGGAAGTCATTTTGACAACGTTGCATTCCGGCGGAAAATTCAGTTCGGATGCATATGCCACATCTGGCGGATTGCACGGCGTAGGCGTTTCTGTTGTTAACGCGCTTTCTGAATGGCTTTCTGTGGAAGTCGCCAGAGATAAGAAACTCTACCGTCAGAACTTTGCTCGTGGGCTTTCAATGGGTGCGCTCGAAGACATGGGTAGCGTTGCTAACCGTCGCGGCACCAAGGTCAGTTTCCTGCCTGATCATGAAATATTCGGCAAAAAAGCCAAACTTAAACCCTCGAGGGTTTATGCCATGGCTCGCTCGAAGGCCTATTTGTTTCGTGGAGTAGAGATTCGCTTCAGATGTGCCCCTGCTCTTGTCACAGAGGGCGACGAAATCCCAACTGAGGCAACACTGCACTTTCCTGGCGGGCTTGCAGATTACTTGGGCGATACTCTGAAAAAACGGACATGTGTGACAGAAGAGCCATTTTCTGGACACGCATCATTTCCAGATGAACAAGGCCGCGTTGAATGGGCCATCCATTGGCCAGAATTTGGTGACGGCTTCTCGAATAGCTATTGTAATACGATCCCAACACCACAAGGTGGCACACACGAGAGCGGCCTTCGAACCGCCCTGCTCCGTGGTTTGAAAGCCTATGCAGACGTTGCCGGAAACAAAAAAGCGGCAAATCTGATTTTGGACGATGTTTGCGGGTCTTCTTGTAGCATGTTGTCTGTCTTCATTCGGGACCCTCAATTCCAAGGACAAACCAAAGACAAACTTTCGACGCCAGAAGCCCAACGTCTCACTGAAAACGCGATAAGGGACGCGTTCGATCATTGGTTAGCTGATCACCCTGATAGAGCCAACGGTCTGCTGACTTGGTCGCTGGAACGATTGGAAGAACGACTGCGTCGTCGGCAGGAAAAAGAAATCCAGCGAAAAACAGCCGTCAGCAAACGGAAGCTTCGGCTGCCGGGCAAACTAACCGATTGTTCGAGTGATGATGCCGAGGGAACCGAAATTTACATTGTTGAGGGCGATAGTGCGGGTGGATCTGCCAAACAGGCTCGGGACCGAAAAACCCAGGCGATTTTGCCGATCCGTGGCAAAATCCTGAATGTTGCGTCGGCAACGCGAGACAAAATTGCTGCAAACCAGGAAATTCGCGATCTGATCCAGGCATTGGGGTGCGGTACCCGAGACCAATATGATGAAAGCGCACTGCGTTACGAAAAAGTAATCATCATGACTGACGCCGACGTAGACGGCGCCCATATCGCCACGCTGCTGATGACATTCTTTTTCCAAGAGATGCCGGGCCTTGTACGCGATGGTCGCTTGTATCTGGCTCAACCTCCCCTGTTCCGCCTCGCAAAAGGTGGCACCGTGTTTTATGCTCGTGACGATGCTCATAAAGACGAACTGATGGCGTCGGAGTTTAAAGGAAAAAGCAATATCGAGGTCAGCCGCTTCAAAGGCTTGGGCGAAATGCCGCCAGCGCAATTGAAAGAAACAACAATGGCCCGGGCAAACCGGACCTTGTTAAGGGTGACATTGCCGCCGGAGTATGCTGACAGAGCGCAGGTGAACACGTTAGTTGATGATTTGATGGGCAAGAAACCAGAAAAGCGTTTCGAGTTCATTCGCGATAATGAAGCCGATCTGGAAGCTTTAGATATTTAAGCGACTGTAACATAAATATCCCAACACCTTTAATTCTGTGGAGCCGCTGCCCAAGGTCGCTGCGTGCAGTCGTTGACATTGCACTGTTCGCGCCTACGCTGCGCCCAATTTGACGGTAATATTTTGAACGGACGATAGTATGGGTTTTGAACTTCTCGGGCTTAGCGAACCAACGCTGAAAGCAGTTGCGGACGCGGGCTACACGGAGCCAACCCCTATTCAAGCTCAAGCCGCACCTCAGGTACTCATGGGCCGAGACGTCCTGGGTATCGCGCAAACAGGTACCGGCAAAACCGCCAGTTTCACTCTTCCGATGATTGACATCCTGGCCGAGGGTCGAGCCCGCGCCAGAATGCCCCGCTCATTAATTTTGGAGCCGACCCGCGAATTGGCCGCACAGGTAGCCGAAAGCTTCGAAAAGTACGGGAAAAACCACAAACTCTCGATGGCCCTGCTGATTGGTGGTGTGAATTTCGCCGATCAGGAGAAGGCGTTGGATCGAGGCGCTGATGTCCTGATCGCCACTCCTGGACGGCTGTTAGATCATTTTGAACGCGGAAAACTCCTGCTCAATGGTATCGATATTTTAGTCATCGATGAAGCAGACCGCATGCTGGACATGGGCTTCATTCCAGACGTCGAAAAAATCTGTGAACGGATTACAAAAAAACACCAGACGCTGTTTTTCTCCGCGACAATGCCGCCTGCCATTCAGCGATTAACAGACAAGTTTCTCGACGACCCAAAGAAAATTGAAGTGGCCCGCCCTGCGACAACGGCAACAACAATCACCCAAATGATGATCGAAGTTGGACCAAGAGAAAAACGTCGCGCTCTCAGACAGTTGCTCCGGACCCAGAAAGTCAAAAACGGCATTATCTTTTGCAATCGCAAGCGTGACGTTAAAGAGGTTTATGCATCTTTGGGGCGCCATGAGTTTAGTGTTGGACAACTCCATGGTGACATGGAACAGCGTGAACGCATGGAAACGTTGAGACAATTTAAAGAAAACGAAATCCAGCTTTTAGTGGCGTCAGATGTTGCAGCACGCGGACTTGATGTGCCGGATGTGAGCCACGTGTTCAACTTTGATGTCCCGGGTCATCCCGACGATTATGTACACCGAATTGGCCGGACTGGTAGAGCCGGCCGCGAGGGCACCGCCTATACAATTGCGACAAAATCAAAAATCGACGTGCGTCTGCTCGAGGCGATTGAAAAGCTCACAAAAGCAAAACTGCCGATTGATGAAAATTTCTCGCTAGAAAAAGAGAGCCGGCCTAGCCGTTCGTCCGACCGGCGGCGTGATGACCGCAAGGACAGCTATCGAGATACGAGACGAGCATCAGCAAATACTGCAACTGCTGCAGATGATATGCCTCAGGAACCTTTTGTGGGAATGGGGCCGCATACCCCCGCTTTTTTACTACGAGACACAGACAAAAAAGCTGACTGACGTCACTTAGTCGGCCTTGCCGGCATCTTCATACGGCCTAACTTCATCAAAAACCGAGGGACAGCTTGCATGAGCGACTATGAAAACATCCGTTTTTCGATCGACAACGGCCTGGCGACAATCACATTAAATCGCCCTCAAAGCCTGAATGCCCTCTCTTCAGGCCTGAAAAATGATTTCCTAGACGCGGTAAGGACCGCTGCACAGCCTGAAAGTGGAGCACGCGCACTGTTGATCACAGGCGAAGGAAGAGCTTTTTGTGCTGGTGCAGACCTTGCCGAAGGTAGCCTCGCGGCACCGGACCGTGACCTTGGGAAGAGCTTGATGGATGACTATCATCCTATTTTGCTAGAACTAGCGAATTTAAACATGCCTGTTATTTCAGCTGTGAATGGTGTTGCAGCTGGTGCCGGCATGTCGATCGCAATTTCTGCCGACATCGTGATAGCCGCCCGTTCTGCATACTTTCTACAGGCATTCGTGAATATTGGCCTTGTACCAGACGCAGGTAGTACTTTCCTGTTGCCCCGTCTTGTAGGCGTGGCCCGAGCCCGCGCCATGATGATGCTCGGTGAGCGTGTTCCCGCTGAAACTGCCCTTGATTGGGGATTAATCTACGAAATGGTCGATGACGAGAAATTGGCAAGTCATGCAAAGAACCTCGGTGAACGGCTAGCCAAAGGCCCCACCCGGGCCTTGAGCGGAATCCGACAGCTGGTTGCTCAATCATTGAAAAGCAATTACGCAGAGCAGCTTCAATCGGAAGCTCAAATGCAAAGAGAAATGGGTTCGACGTCTGACTCCACCGAAGGTGTGATGGCATTCATCCAGAAAAGAGAAGCCAAATTTCAAGGCAAATAGCATTTCAAATCTCGCTAATTGCCTTCATCTCATGAAATCGCCACTTTTCATTTTCATTTAGTACCGCTAAACAAGGGTTAAGCCTTGGAACAAATCGGCAACAAATGGATTTTCAAGTGAGTAACCCTTTGGCCATCATTGGCCGTGTTTTTCTGAATTCTCTGGCAGAAATCGGGCGTCTGTCTCGGTTCGCCGGAGTGGCAATTTCTCATATAGTGACGCCGCCAATATACTGGCGGTCGATGCTGCAGCAGATGTGGTTGATTGGCTACAACAGCCTTCCTGTTGTTGGTTTAACCGCTTTGTTTACAGGCGCGGCACTTGCTCAACAAATATTTGTTGGCGGAAGTCGATTTAATGCGGAATCCGTTGTTCCCGGTGTGGTGGTGATCGCCATTGTGCGCGAGTTAGGCCCTGTTCTTGGTGGTTTGATGGTGGCTGGCCGGGTGTCTTCTGCCATGGCGGCAGAACTTGGTACTATGCGGGTAACAGAGCAAATTGATGCACTGACAACCCTTTCCACCGATCCCATCAATTATCTGGTCGTTCCACGTCTTATTGCAGCGATTGTCACCCTGCCCTTGCTAGTGCTGGTTGCCAATACCATTGGTGTGCTTGGTGGTTTCCTCATCGGGACAGAAAGGCTTGGATTGAATGCGGGTACCTATCTACAAGTAACCGCCGATTTCCTGGAGCAATCAGATGTGATTTCTTCCCTAGTCAAGGCCGCCGTGTTTGGCTTCATTATCGCCTTGATGGGCAGTTATCACGGCTATAACAGCCGGGGCGGCGCCCAGGGGGTTGGCAAGGCAACGACAAATGCTGTTGTGTCTGCCTTCATTCTTATTCTTTTGGCTAATTTGATCATCACAGTCATTGTGTTTGGAGGCCAGTCATGACCGCTGTCCCCATGATCGAGATGAACGGTGTCACCAAGTCATTCGGCTCCAAGACCGTCTTACAAGGCATTGACCTAAAGGTGGAAAAGGGAAAATCACTCGTAATCATTGGTGGGTCAGGCACTGGCAAATCAGTGACACTTAAGTGCATTCTTGGGCTGCTTTCCCCTGATAATGGCTCCATTAAAATTGATGGCAAAGAAGTCACAAACCTTGGAAGCAAAGAACGCAAAAAAGTTCTGACCAAGTTTGGCATGCTGTTTCAAGGTGCAGCCCTTTTTGATAGCTTACCAGTCTGGACCAACGTCGCTTTTGGCCTCATCCAGGGCAAAGGTATGAACAAATCCGAAGCTAAAGAAATCGCGATTGAGAAGTTGCGCCGGGTGGGCCTAACACCGGATGTTGGTGACCTATCACCGGCAGAACTTTCAGGTGGAATGCAAAAACGCGTGGGCCTTGCACGTGCCATCGCGACGGAGCCTGAAATCATCTTCTTTGATGAGCCGACGACCGGCCTTGATCCGATTATGGCGGATGTTATCAATGATCTGATCGTTGAATGCGTGCAGGACTTGGGTGCAACAACACTCTCCATCACGCATGACATGGCCAGCGCTCGCAAAATTGCAGATAGAATTGCAATGATTTATCAGGGCAAAATTATTTGGGAAGGCGACAAAACCGAAATTGATACGTCCAATAATGAATATGTTGACCAATTTATTCATGGTCGGGCTCATGGCCCCATCGAAATGCAGTTGTTGAAACCCTGATGGCTAAAGCCCAAAAAACCTTTGCCTGCTCATCATGCGGATCAGTTTACAACCGGTGGCAAGGCAAATGTGATGATTGTGGTGCTTGGAATACCATTCAAGAACAATCGAGTTCTGTCTCTGGTGCACCAAAAGGCCTAAGCAAAAAGAAAGGCAGCGCGGTCAGTTTAGTGGCACTCAGCGAACCACTAGCAGAGGCCCCTCGCCTGATGTCTGGTATAGCGGAGCTGGACAGAGCTCTGGGTGGAGGGCTTGTACCGGGCAGCGCAATATTGGTGGGCGGAGACCCCGGCATAGGCAAGTCCACGCTTCTATTGCAGGCGATGGGTGCGCTTTCTCTCAAAGGTGAAGACTGCATCTATATTTCTGGCGAGGAAGCCACAGCCCAGATCCAGATGAGAGCAAAGCGCTTGGGGCTAAGCGGCGCACCTTTGAAATTGGGTTGTGAAACCAGTTTAAGAAATATTCTTACGACATTGGACGAAGGTCAGGCACCGAAGGCAGTCGTTATAGACTCTATACAGACATTGTTTGCCGACCATGTTGAATCGGCCCCTGGCACTGTAAGCCAAGTGCGGGTGTGTGCTCACGAGTTGATTAGCTTTGCCAAACGACGAGGTACCGTTGTGCTAATTGTGGGGCATGTCACTAAAGATGGCCAAATCGCAGGTCCACGCGTGCTAGAACATGTGGTGGATACAGTATTGTATTTCGAGGGCGACCGCGGCCATCAGTTTCGCATTCTCAGAGCAGTGAAAAATCGCTTTGGTGGCACCGACGAGATTGGCGTGTTTGAGATGACTGGCTCTGGTTTAAACGAGGTGTCAAACCCATCCGAGTTGTTTCTTGCTGATCATTCGGTGCGAGAGCCTGGCACTTGCGTGTTTGCTGGCATAGAAGGATCCCGGCCTCTTCTTGTGGAAATTCAAGCGCTTGTGGCTCGTTCTTCAGCCGCAAATCCAAGGCGCGCTGTTGTTGGCTGGGACTCTGGTCGACTGGCTATGGTGCTGGCAGTCTTGGATGCACGAGCTGGTCTGGGCCTAAGCGGCTGTGACGTTTATCTCAATGTCGCTGGCGGACTGAAAATATCGGAACCTGCGGCAGATTTAGCTGTCGCGGCAGCGCTGATGTCCAGCCTTTCACAAACCGCTTTACCAGAAGAAACAGTTGTGTTTGGGGAAATTAGTCTCTCGGGTGATGTCAGATCGGTTTCCCAAAGTGATAACCGCCTGAAAGAGGCCACAAAGCTTGGGTTCTCTCGTGCTATAATGCCGAAAAACAAGAAGCTTGGAAAAACCAAACTAAGTTTGCAAACAGTATCGCGTATCAATGACTTGGTTACTCAGTTTTTCCCTGACGCGATATGATGAGACACAACACTGGTCTTCTAAAAGGAAATGTTACAGATGGACACGACTGCATTAACTGCATTTGACATTGCCGTAATCATAGTTGTCGGTCTGTCTGTGATTATGGCTTTCAGCAAAGGGTTTGCGACTGTTGCCCTAAGTCTTTTGGCCTGGGTCGCAACCATTTTAGCCGTAGTCTTTGCCGGCGAGTTGATTACACCCTATCTGCAGCCATACGTTGAGCCCGAATGGCTGGCTGACACCCTAACTTATGCTGGGTTGTTTATTGGCGGATTGTTTATCCTCAAGTGGCTTGCTGGATTGATTGGTGGTGCCATCAAAAATAGCCCAGTTGGCTTCCTGGACCGCTCATTGGGCGCGCTGTTCGGGTTACTGCGTGGGATGGTACTGGTGTCTGCACTGTATTTTGGTTTTACGAAGCTGGTTCCTGGTGAAGAGCCCACATGGGTTCAAAACGCGCAAACACGACCCTTGGTAGCTTGGGGGTCGGAAATGTTAGCCTCCGTAGTGGGAAGTGCACTGGGACAAGATGCTGGAGACTTTGGAACAGAGTATTTGGAACGCGCCAAAGAAGCAGCCGCCAGCCAATTTATTGATGAAGCCGCAGAAGAGCTTTCAGGCAAATACCAGGACGAAATACGCAAAAAATTGGATGATCTGGTTGAAGATACCGAGAAGAGCGACGATACGACTTAGGTCAGCAATTGTGGCAACAAAAATGTAATCTCCCTCTAGGCACGGATGTGCTTTCACTATATAGGAAGGGTGGTTTTGTCAGGTCACGTTGCCAACTCGTAAGATGCAGTGGCGCGTGCAACATCCGGGGTAATGCAATGGCTGACGCTGAACAGTTTCTCTCCCACCCATTTGATGACGACAAATTAAGAGAGGAATGCGGTGTATTCGGCATTTTTGGCAGTCAAGACGCGACAGCCCACACAGCACTCGGCCTACACGCCCTTCAACACAGAGGCCAGGAAGCAGCCGGTATTACCGCTTTTGATGGTGGTGAATTCCATACCAAACGCGTCTTGGGTCACGTGGCCGACAATTTCACTAATCAATCGGTTATCGATAGCCTGCCGGGTCATACAGCGATTGGCCATGTTCGCTATTCAACAACTGGTGATACGGTTCTGAGAAACTGCCAGCCGCTTTTTGCTGAATTTGCGTCAGGTGGGTTTGCTGTAGCCCATAATGGAAACCTCACTAATGCGACACACCTGCGTAAGTCTCTTGTTCAGCGCGGGTCAATATTCCAGTCCACATCTGACACTGAGGTCATCATTCACCTGATCGCTACCAGTCGCTTCCGCACATTGATGGAGCGCATCATTGACACGCTTCGTCAGCTGGAGGGTGCTTATTCTCTGGTCGCACTGACACGCGAAGGCTTAATTGGTGTTAGAGACCCGCTTGGCGTGCGTCCTTTGGTGCTCGGTAAACTCGATAAATCCTACATTCTTTGCTCTGAAACATGCGCGCTCGATATCATTGGCGCAGAGTATGTAAGGGATGTTGAGCCAGGCGAACTTATCGTCATCACAGATGATGGAATTCAGTCCTCTAAACCATTTCCTGAGGAAAAAGCACGCCCCTGCATTTTTGAGCACGTATATTTTGCGCGCCCTGACAGCTACATGGACAAGATGAGTGTATATGAAGTGCGCAAACGGATTGGAGCTGAACTGGCTCGCGAAAATAGCGTAGACGCCGACCTCGTTATCCCTGTCCCAGATTCTGGCACACCGGCTGCAATCGGATATGCCCAGGAATCTGGTATTCCGTTTGAGCTCGGGATCATTCGCAACCATTATGTTGGCAGAACATTCATTGAGCCCAGCGACCAAATTCGACATTTTGGTGTGAAACTTAAGCATAATGCTAACCGATGGCATATTGAGGGAAAACGCATTGTATTGGTGGACGACTCTATCGTACGCGGCACCACTTCAATGAAAATTGTGACAATGATGCGCGAAGCGGGCGCAACCGAGGTTCATATGCGCATCGCCTCTCCGCCGACTGCCCACAGCTGCTTTTATGGTGTGGATACACCGGAGCGCAGCAAGTTACTTGCAGCCCGCATGGATATTGATGCCATGTGTGAGCATATCAATGCAGACAGTCTTTCGTTCCTGTCTATTGACGGCCTGTACCGCGCCGTCAATCAACCATCGGGTCGGGACAGCAAGTCTCCTGCCTACTGCGACGCTTGCTTTACTGGTGATTACCCCACTTTCCTGACAGATCAATCCGAAGAAGACCAAAATTCCCGCCAGTTGGATATGATGCCTCCGCTGAGCGCGTAACCGGAGCCTAGTTTATGAGTAAACGCTTAGAAGGTCGCCTTGCACTGGTGACAGGAGCATCGCGCGGCATAGGGCGCGCTGTGGCTCTCGCTCTTGCCGCAGAGGGTGCAGACATCATTGCTGTTGCCCGGCCTCGGTCGCAAGCTGCACTAGAAAGCCTGGACGACGAAATCCGGGCTATGGGTCAAAGTTGTACACTTGTTCCTTTTGACTTGAAGGACCATGACGCGATCGACCGGCTGGGTGGCTCTATATATGAACGTTGGGGAAAGCTGGATGTATTTGTCGGGAACGCCGGCATTCTGGGGCCATTAAGTCCACTTGGACATATTCCGCCAAAAGAGTTTCAGGAACTTTTGGATATTAATGTCACAGCCAACTACCGGTTTATTCGGTCCTTGGACCCACTTTTAAAAGCCAGTGATGCAGGACGGTCGATTATCGTCTCATCAGGTAGCAACGGCAAAGACAAGGCTTACTGGGGCGGTTATATGATGAGTAAAGCTGCAGTTGAAAACCTGGCACTGACCTACGCGAATGAATGCAAGCAAACATCTGTGCGATCAAATGTTGTGAACCCAGGCCCGATCCGCACCATGATGAGAGCCAAAGCTGTACCTGGGGAGGATGAAAGCACCCTGCCCGCACCAGAAGATATTGCCAAGTTGTTTGTTGAACTGGCTCTTCCCGAATGCGAGCGTAACGGAGAAGTGATCAGTTTCTACGATTGGGCTGGCCTTTCGCGTTGACAGTAAACACTTCCCTTTAGATGCTTGAAGCGCGAGGCGGGCTTCCTCGCATCAAGGGGGACGTCACATGAATGCTTTTAATTCACTTGCCAAATTTTTCTGTTTGGCCGCATTGATCGACATAGCTTCCGCAGCAGTTGCCGCACCTGAATTCACTGAGCAATCAAAACAATTCGTCAGTCATCTATATGAAGAACTTTTGCTTGAGAATGTTCGGCTTGTCGACGGAACTGGGGCACCCGCGGTTGATAATCAGTGCATCCGGGTCGAGGCTGGCAAAATCGTTGCAGTTGGCCCAAGTGGCTCCTGCAACGCTCCTCCGACAACGCAGCGATTAGATTTGGCCGGTAGAACCGTTTTGCCCGGCTTTGTGATGCTGCACGAACATATGTTTTACAACGCCAATGATCCTGATTGGTTTATCCAGAGTACACAACCCGTTGTTTTTCCCAGGCTTTATCTCGCTGGCGGTGTAACAACTGCCAGAACAGCGGGCAGCTTTGAGCCATATACCGACTTGAAAGTTAAACAATATATTGCTTCCGGTCGCCTTGTCGGTCCTGACTTCGACACGACAGCACCGTTTATCGAGGGCTATCCCGCGCAGTTTCTTCAGGCCCATGAGTTGCAGACAGCAGAGCAAGCCATAACATACGTAAACTACTGGGCAGACCAGGGAATGACCAGTTTCAAGGCCTATATGAACGTGAAACGGAGCGTGCTGAAGGCATCTATTGATGCAGCCCATGCACGTGGCCTGAAAGTCGCCGGTCATCTCTGTTCCGTGACCTACGAAGAAGCTTCCGACATGGGTATCGACAATCTGGAACACGGTTTCCTGATTGCCACCGACTTCGTTGAAAACAGGAAACCCGATACCTGTGGCGGCTTCCCACTGGAACGTTTCGTCGAAATGAAACTGGATAGTCCAGAAGTGCAGGCACTGATGAACAAATTAATAGCTAACAATACAGCTATCACGTCTACATTAGCCGTTTTGGCTCGCATTTCTGCGACTGTTAATCCTCCTAACAATGCCGCAATTGATGTGCTTGGGCATGCAGCAAAGTTACACTATTTGGGCAATCATGTAGCTGGCTATGCGCGCGCTCTTGAAAACGACATCTGGGAACGCGCTGTCCGACAGGAAATGGCATGGGAAAAGGCGTTTCATGACAAAGGCGGCTTAGTTGTAACAGGCTCAGACACAACGGGTATTGGTGGTACGGTGGCAGGTTTTGCGAACCATGAGCTTCTTAAACTGTTGGTTGAGGCAGGATTCACGCCACTCGAAGCGATTAAAATATCAACTCTGAACGGCGCCATTTCAATGGACCGGGAAGATGAAATTGGCACAGTTGCTGTTGGCAAAAATGCTGATCTGATTGTTTTTGACGGTAACCCAGATCAGGATATTGCGGAAATAACCAAAGTGGTCACCGTATTTAGAGACGGAATCGGCTACGATAGCGCTGCGTTAATTGAGGCGTCAAAAGGTCGGGTTGAGAATTAGTCTACCCAACCCTTGAAACTCGTTAACAGCTGTTCAGCGCCAGTGGAAACAGTAATCTTTCCTTCTTTAATGCCTTGCTGTACTTCAGATAATTTGTCAGCTACCGCGTCATTTGCGTAAAACTCATCCAGCAAACGATCGCGAACCTGGTTTTGCAGCCACATCAAGCGCTGTTCTTGCCGTCTTACAGCACGATCTCCATTTGTTTCCATAATACGACGATGCTTTTCAACACGTTCCCAAAGCTCGGACAACCCCGATCCAGTCAGTCCCGAGCAGGTAACAACTGGCGGATGCCAATCCGGGCTTGCATCGCTCATGATGTGCAAGGCTGACTTATAGCCATTGACTGCCTGCTTGAGTTTATCTTCAAAAACATCGGACTTGTTGACAGCAACCATATCTGCAAGCTCAAGAATGCCTTTTTTAATGCCCTGAAGTTCGTCGCCAGCGCCTGGCAGCATAAGAACCAGGAAAAAGTCGACCATGTCAGCGACCATTGTTTCAGATTGCCCGGTTCCAACTGTTTCTACGAGCACCGTGTCAAAGCCCGCTGCCTCCAGAATCACAATGGTTTCGCGCGTTGCCCGCGCAACGCCCCCCAAAACACCGGCGCTTGGACTGGGTCTGATAAAAGCGTTCAGATCTGCAGACAATTTATCCATTCTCGTTTTGTCACCGAGGATGGAGCCTCCTGTTCTGCCACTGGAGGGATCGACGGCAAGAACAGCAACCTTTTGTCCTTTTGCCGTCAGTATTGAGCCCAGGCTTTCAATGAAAGTGGACTTACCTACACCGGGAACCCCTGATATTCCTACACGTTGGCTGTTTCCAGCATGGGGCAGCAGTCTGAGAAGCAGTTCCTGAGCTTTTGTTTGATGTTCAACGTTCCTGCTCTCTACAAGAGTGATGGCCCGACCAATGAGCGCCCTATCCCCTGCTCTCACGCCATCATAAAGCTGATCAACTGAAGGGAGCATAAACGTCCTTAAGCATATCCGAGTCGCTGGTTGAGCTTGTCCAAAAGCTCAATCGCCGCATCGCTGATTACAGTGCCTGGTGGAAAAATTGCTTCCGCTCCAGCCGCATAAAGTGCGTCATAATCTTGTGGAGGAATAACGCCACCAGCTATTACCATAATGTCCTCACGGCCAATTTTAGCGAGTTCTGCCTTGAGTTCAGGCACAAGTGTTAGGTGACCAGCGGCCAGAGAAGATGCCCCAATAACATGAACGTCGTTTTCGGCACCTTGACGCGCCACCTCGGCTGGCGTTTGGAACAGTGGGCCGATATCTACGTCAAACCCGAGATCCGCATAACCAGAGGCTACAACCTTCTGGCCACGGTCGTGTCCGTCCTGACCCATTTTGGCAATTAATATCCTTGGCCGGCGACCGTCATTCGCTTCGAAGCCCTCAACGAGCTTCAATACTTTGTCGACTGATTCAGATTTTCCAACCTCACGCTTGTACACACCTGTCACCGCTTTAATGTCTGCCTTATGGCGACCATACACTTTCTCAAGCGCATTTGAAATTTCACCCACCGTCGCCATCGCGCGCGCTGCGTCAACCGCCAGCGCAAGCAAGTTGCCCTTTCCGCTTTCTGCCGCCTTTGTGAGAGCAGCCAAGCACCCGCCGACGGCGGCGTCATTTCTTTCTGACCGTAATTTTTCCAACTTGGCCAGCTGAGAGGCGCGAACCTTGGAATTGTCCACCTTCAGGACATCAACTTCTTCGGTTTCATCAAGCTGGTATTTGTTGACGCCAACAACTGTTTGACGGCCACTATCAATCCGAGCTTGCGTGCGCGCAGCCGCGTCCTCAATGCGCAACTTTGGAATGCCTGCTTCAATGGCTTTTGCCATGCCGCCTTCAGCCTCTACTTCCTGGATATGTGACCAGGCTTTTTCGGCCAAATCCGCAGTCAATCGCTCCACATAAAAACTGCCACCCCATGGATCGATCAGATCCGTAGTACCACTTTCCTGCTGAAGGAAAAGCTGAGTATTGCGTGCAATACGTGCAGAAAAATCGGTTGGCAAAGCCAAAGCCTCATCCAGAGCATTGGTGTGTAGGGACTGCGTGTGTCCGTGAGAAGCAGCCATAGCCTCAATGCATGTGCGCGTAACATTGTTATAGACATCCTGTGCGGTCAAAGACCATCCAGACGTCTGGCAATGCGTTCTCAACGAGAGTGATTTTTCGTTTTTCGGGTTGAACTGATTAACAAGTTTTGCCCAAAGAAGGCGACCAGCTCTCATTTTGGCCACTTCCATGAAATAATTCATGCCTATGGCCCAAAAGAAGCTCAAGCGCGGGGCAAAGGCATCCACATCCAGTCCGGCTTCCACCCCGGCCCGAATGTACTCAACGCCGTCAGCAAGGGTATAGGCAAGTTCGAGGTCCGCCGTCGCCCCGGCTTCCTGCATATGGTAGCCAGAGATAGATATGCTGTTGAACTTCGGCATATGCTGCGACGTGAAGGCAAAAATATCAGAGATAATTCGCATTGATGGTGCTGGCGGGTAAATGTAGGTGTTTCGCACCATAAATTCTTTGAGGATGTCGTTCTGAATCGTGCCTGAGAGTTTTTCCGGGCTCACGCCCTGCTCTTCCGCAGCGACGATGTACAATGCTAATATGGGCAACACGGCACCGTTCATTGTCATGGACACGGACATCTGATCTAACGGGATCTTGTCAAAAAGCGTTCGCATGTCGTAGATGCTGTCGATTGCAACACCTGCCATACCCACATCGCCAGCAACGCGAGGATGGTCGCTGTCATAGCCACGGTGGGTCGCCAGGTCGAAAGCGACGGACAAGCCCTTCTGACCGGCCGCCAGGTTTCTGCGATAAAAGGCGTTGGAGTCTTCAGCTGTTGAGAAACCCGCATATTGCCGAACAGTCCAAGGCCGTGTCGCATACATAGTTGGATATGGGCCTCGAACATATGGGGCAACACCCGGCAAGCCGTCTATAAAATCCAAACCATCTGTATCTTGGGCCGTATATTTTGATTTGATTGCAATCCCTTCAGGAGACAGCCAATCCTCAAAGTCTGGCGACTTCGTTTCCGAGGATGCAAAACCAGATAAATCAATATTCGAAAAGTCGGGAATCTGGCTCATGACAATTCTCCCTCAACAACAGCCTCATAGGCACGGCCAACCGTCTCGATGACGTTAGCTCCCATATAGGCGAAATCGTCAATTTCGGAGCCATCTGGTACTGCATTTGGGGGTCCAGCAAGATAGACGCGCCTACAGCCTTTTTCTTTCAAAGCTGCTGCCAATTCTATAGCGAAGTCATCATATTGCGCGTTTGTTCCACAAAGAACAGCAATCTTGGAATTCGACCCTGTGAATTGCTTTGCAATGTCGGCAATGGAAAGACCGCCATTTCCAGGAACGGCTTCAATACCACCTGCTTCAAAGAAATTTTTGGCGAAAGTTGCCCTTGCTGTGAAGTCTGCTGGCGCTCCAAGATTTGCCATAAATATCGACGGTCTGTTGCCTGTTTTCGCCAATAAACCGTCACTGTGCATGCGCAAATCCTCAAACGCCTGAGCTGAACGGCGAAGTGGTAGTCTTGCCTGATGGCTTACATTGGGCACAACTGGAAGCGAAGCCTCCGAAATGTCAGGAAACTCAGAAACACCTGTAATTTGAACTTTTCGGGTTTCAATTGATTTTGAGCGCATTGCCGCGGTTTCTTCTATTTGGGCGGCTAGTGAACCGCTCTTGAGCGCATCGACAACGCCTCCCTGCGATTCCAGTGACTGAAAAGCCGTAACTGATTTGTTAAAAACCTGGTCTGTCAGCTTTTCAAGCGCAAAGGATCCAGCTGCTGGGTCTGTGACTTGACCCAATTGGCTCTCTTCCAACAGGACTATCTGAATGTTCCTTGCTATTCGTCGAGAAAATTCGTCTGTTGTTCCCAGCATCAAGTCATGCGGCAATGTTGTGACCAAATCAGCACCCGCAACACCTGCCGCAAAACAAGCAGCGGTGCCACGTAAAATATTCACCCAAGGGTCCCGTTTAGAGATTTTGTGCACTGCAGAAACCGCATTCAGTTTCATCTCTACAGTATTAACACCACAAGAAGCCAAGACCTGAGTCCACAGTCGTCTGGCGGCCCTAAACTTGGCAATGGTCAGCCACAGGTTTGTATCAGCTGACAATGTAAACTGAATCTGCGAAGCAGCAGTTTTAATATCAAGTCCAGCCTGTTCCATGGCTCTTAAGAAAGCAACAGCAGAACTGAGTGCAAAAGAAAGCTCCTGAACTTCTGATCCGCCGGCATTGGCGACAACGGTACCATCTGCCGTGAACGTCGCCACTGATGGCTGTTCTCTGGCCCATTGTGAGGCAATTGCGGCCCCGCTATCTGTAGCTGCCCTGACATCATAGTCATAATCTGAGCGGGCAAAATAGCCAATTGGGTCTACGCCGAGGCAGCCAGAGATGCTTCCCGGTTCGTATTTCCTGTCAGACAAAATTTCGCGGAATGCCAAACAGCCCTCTTCAAAATTCGAACCTTGAATCAAGGTGACAGGAATAAGATCTAAAAAAACGGCCTCAAACGCTGCGCTCAAGTGTTCTGGGGCTATACCCTGCAGCCCAGCGTCCACCGTTAGGGCAACTGCTGAAGCGCCTCGCTCCAGGTCAGTCAATATTTCTTTGTTTATGGTAGCAGGGTCAGTACCCCAATGTGGAGAAGTAACATGCCAACCTAGCCCCTGGCGAACCGGTTGTTCTTGTGCTGCTGCAGGCGCAGTTGTGTGAAGCACAGGAAATTCAATGCCATCCAAGGTTCTACGCTTCATGGCTTTGTCAAAGGGTTTGCCTTTAAGCGTCCGTTCCACCATTGCCAGCCACGTTTCGCTGTCCGGTGCAGGAAAATCCGTGGAATAAGCGACGTCACCATTGCTCATGGCTCGACCTCCATTAATCACAACTCGCGCGGAAATTATACAAATCCACCATGAACTGCAATGCTTTAGACAGCAGAGATCATGCGTGCGATTGCGATAAGGAGAAAAATGCCAAAAACTAAACTCAAAGCAGCTTTTGGAAGCATATGAGCAACACGGGCACCTACCGGCGCCATCAAAACAGCTGTGAGGGATACAATGAGTGCTGATGGCCAGTGGATAAATCCAACAAATCCCACTGGCAATACTGCAATGGCGGTGCCTGTAAGGATGAAGCCCAACGCTCCTGTGACACTGATGAACAGGCCAAGCAAAGAGGCCGTACCGACGGCTGTGTGAATGGGAACGCTGAAAAGCGTCATGTATGGAACCGAGAAACTTCCGCCACCTATGCCCATGATAGCAGAGAAAAAACCAATGATTACTGGGTTCAGGTGCTTAAAGAAACCTGTAGGCAAAGCGGTACCTAGCTTCCAATTGTCAAATGGAAGCATCATTTTGATAGCCAACAACCCTGCTATCGTGGCGAAAGTATAGACCAATTCGATTGTTTTTAACGTTGTCGCAAAATAACTGCCGGCAACAGTGCCAACTACAACCGCTGGCGCCCAAGCTTTTGCCAGCGGCCATTTTACACCACCTTTTTTGTGATGCGCTCTAACGCTGGAAATATTTGTGGCAATGATGATGGCTAGAGACGTTCCAATCGCAGCATGCATTTTCCACTCCACTGGTGTGTCCAGCTCGCCAAACACAAAGAACAACACGGGAATAGTGATAATACCGCCACCGATGCCAAGCAGTCCGGCCAAAAAGCCTGCCAAAATTCCTGCTGCGGCCAACATCAAACCATGTGTGATCATGGGGTCCATAATCAACAGTCCTTGTGCAATCAAAAACGCCGCGCCTCTTTGTGAAGCACGGCGTTCAATTTGGTCGGGAAGACAGGATTTGAACCTGCAACCCCCACACCCCCAGTGTGATGCGCTACCAGGCTGCGCTACTTCCCGATGTACAGCTGCCATTAGAGGCAGCGCGGCGCACTATAGCTACGCACCATTCTAGGTGCAATAGAAGAAACTGAATTGTTATCCTGAATAACGCTGACGTTTGTTTTACTCAATTAAAGTCGGTCTCTAAGTGACTTTAAGCGAGCGATTACTCTTTCAATTTTGCTTGAATTGAGCGTCGCCGGTTCCGCTTGCAACGCACATTCAATAACTACAGCATCGTGATCCACTTGCTCCAAGGTTGCTTTAACACCTTGTGATTTAAAGAGTTTTTGAACGCCACGAATTGTGTATCCATCAGAATGCAACAGTTTCTTGATGGCCGATAATACCCTGACATCGTCGGGACGATAATATCGCCGGTTGCCGCCGCGCTTCAATGGTTTGATCTGAGAAAACTTACTTTCCCAAAACCTCAGAACATGCTGAGGCAGGTCCAGCTCTTCGGCCACCTCCGAAATAGTTCGGAACGCTTCGCGGCTTTTTGTGCCACGAACGCGCCCTTCGCTATCGGTCGAATTCATTGTGTATGGCTCCAGCCGTTAGCTGTTGATACGGTCTTTCATGACCTGACTAGGACGGAAGACAAGAACGCGGCGGGGTGCAATAGGTACCTCTTCGCCGGTTTTCGGGTTACGACCCATGCGTCCATTTTTTTGACGCACAAGAAAACTACCGAAAGAAGAAACCTTCACGTTTTCACCTTTCACCAGACAAGAAGCAACTTCTTCCAAAACGGATTCCACCAAGTCCGCAGACTCGTTGCGCGAAAGTCCTACTTCTTCGTAAATCGCTTCCGTTAGGTCTGCCCGCGTCAAGGTTGAACTCATGATGCCCCCTACCTGTTGCATTAAACACTTTAGAAAACTACTGCAGCGCCTCAAGCGAGTCAATCGCCCGGAACAATCACTATGGTAAAAAATGAATGTTTGAAAAGAGCTTACGAGGAGTTTTTATAGTGAAACAGCCGCTAGTCAGAAACAGCCTCACTCCTTTTGCGGCTGTTCAGACTCGTCATCAAGTGAGATTTCTTGAAGGTTTTCACTTATCAGTCGGATCAGGTCATTCTGGGCCATGTCAATCGCCGAAGTAACTGCCGACGCAAAACCATGCGCGTTTGCACCACCATGGCTTTTCATTACCAGTCCATTCAAACCCAGGAAAACGCCACCATTGTGATTGTTCGGATCCATGTGATCACGCAAGGACTTCAAACCATGTCTGGCGAGAAGGTATCCAAGCTTTGTCATGATTGTTGATCGAAAAGCACGACCCAGCAGGTCTGTCACCAAGCGTGCAGTACCTTCTGCAGTTTTCAGTGCAATATTGCCGGTAAAACCGTCAGTAACAACAACATCGACTGCACCCGTCGCAATATCGTTCCCTTCTACAAAACCAGTGAAGCTGAGTGGCAGATGCTGCGATGCTCTTAGAACATCAGCAGCAGCTTTGATGCTGTCTTTGCCTTTCAAGTCCTCAACACCAACGTTCAATAATGCGACAGTAGGTTTCGATAACCCAAGGACCGTGTTTGCATACGCAGCGCCCATAATTGCAAACTGCACCAAGTTGTTGCTGTCGCATTCGACGTTGGCGCCCAAGTCCAGCATAACACTTTCCCCCCTGAGAGTGGGCATAGGGGAAACAAGAGCAGGTCTGTCTATGCCTGGCATAGTCCGCAGCATAAATTTAGACAGAGCCATAAGAGCGCCAGTGTTACCGGCCGAAATGGCCACTTCAGCTTGGTCATCCTTGACCGCCTGAATTGCCAGCCCCATTGAAGACTGCCGGCCCCGCCGCAATGCTTGTGAAGGCTTGTCTCCGCTTGAAACTATAGAGTCTGTTTGCACGATATCGCTGGCGGCCCGCAGTTCAGGATGGGCTTCCAACAGTGGCTTGATCACTGTTTCAACACCAAAAATTAAAAACTTAGTATCGGGATAAAGTGTTCTCGCCTGAGCCACGCCTTCAATAACCATATGCGGAGCGTGATCGCCCCCCATTGCATCTACCGCAATAGTAATTTTCTTAGCCACTCAGTCACTCACTTTAGTTAATATTTAGGCGAACATGTAGAAGTTCAGAGACGCAATTTGATCCGACAATACTGATTTAAAACCCGAACTCAAGATTTGTCGCGTAGTTTGGCTAGCGCCGCAAAAGGATTGGGTTTTTTACCAACTTCCTCATTGGCAGAAAAATTACTGCCAGCAATTGGTTTCACTTCTGCACCGACGACGCGTGGGTACGGGTTCATCAATACCGACAGAGTTTGTGCAACAACCTCACCCAAATACACGATTTCGCCCTCTAAAGCGTCGTAGTCTGGTGCCTCAGGGTCAGCATAAACTTCATCATCATCAAACGCTGCCGCCTGTTCCGGCGAAACCAACAATAGTTCAAACTCTTCGTCGATGTTTTCCGGTACATCACCAAGCGTGACTACACACTGCTGTACAAGAGAAGCTTTCAAATTGCCATTAATCACTATGGCTTCGCCGTGGCGCTGTCGGTTCACAGTCACGGTGGCGTTCAAGTTATCTAATTGAACAATCCTAAAGCGCTCAACCAGTTTATTGCGTTCAGCGTCGGTTGCTGAGATGGAGAAAGTTTTGGGATCCTTTTCAATTTCGTCCAAGCCTAATTGAAAATCTAAGTTTTCAGTTTTGCTCATAAGGTCTCCGTATCATTCTCTATCCACTGGCCAGCACATCTATGTGTGATCATCAAAAACACTGTCTTCTAAAGACCAAGCCTGCTTATTGATAGCATTTACCGAACAAAGTTGCTTCCAGAAATAGTTTGCAAACTCAACGCCGCTATTTTGGCCCGTTAACTCCATGTTTCTCTCGACCAAAGACACCACCAAGTCGCAAGTTTCTTTTTTATTGCCTCTCGCAATTGCGGTTTCATAAGAGTTCAATCGTCCGAGCATTCCGGCACCAACTTTTTTCATTTGCTTGCCGATGCTCATGTCACCAATTCCCAGCTCCCTTAAACTTCTATCCATATCGCGTATCAATAGTTCCTGGATGCTTCTTCTAAGTGGGGCGCTACCCTCAATTCCAGACAGGAAATGATCAAGTAGTGCCATATGCATAACAATGACCTCAAATCTGCCTTCCATATCATCCGGAGCGTTAAACGGCGGCAGGAAAAACGATGGGCGACGCGATTGCGCGATCAGGCTGCCATAAAGCTGGTGTGCGTCGCGATCCAGTTGTTTGGGGCCAAATAACGATTTGAGAAACTGCATGGTCCTATTACTGCCTAATTTTCGGACAATGTTCGGAATTGCAAACAATTTTGCGAGCGAATTAAGCCGCTGTAACACGGGCTCTTGCACTAATCAATGCCGCCCGTTATGAATGCAACGGGCAAAGCCTTTGTTTCGCGTAACTGGAATTACCATATGAATATTTCGTCAGTTTTTAAACTTAGCTTGGTAACAGGTGCCTTGTTGGCAACTACAGCCTGCGGTAACACACGCGAAATCCGCGGTTATGTATTCGACAAAGAGCTGGCAGATGCTATTCAGCCGGGAATCGACAATAGAACCTCAGTTTTGACAACTCTCGGTAATCCAACGATGCGCGGTACATTTGACCAATCCACGTGGTATTATGTCTCAACTCGAGTGCGCGTAAGACCAGTGTTTTGGCCTGATGCAAAGGAGCACCGTGTGCTGGTTGTTGCCTTCAACGATCGCGGCGTGGTCGACATGGTAGACAATCTTGACCTTACTGACATGCGTGAAGTCGACGCCGTTCAGGACACAACGCCAACCCGCGGACGGGAACAAAATTTCTTCGAACAAATCTTTGGCAGCATTGGCCGTTTCGGTGGTGCAGGCCCTGGCCAAGGACCGGGACAACAAGGCCCAACGCGGGGTCCAAACGGCTGACAGCTTACAAACAAAAAAGCCCCGGCGAACCGGGGCTTTCTCATTTTCAAATACCTACAAACTTAGTGGGCAAGCATTGCAAGAAGCAATAGAGCCACGATGTTTGTGATTTTGATCATTGGGTTCACTGCAGGACCAGCAGTGTCTTTGTAAGGGTCACCCACTGTATCACCTGTTACTGCAGCTTTATGGGCTTCAGAGCCTTTGCCGCCATGGTTGCCATCCTCAATATACTTTTTGGCATTATCCCATGCGCCGCCGCCAGCGGTCATTGAAAGAGCCACAAACAAACCACCAACGATCACACCCAACAACAGTGCGCCAACCGCGGAAAATGCAGCGGCTTGGCCAGCAATTGCGTTGATCACAAAGTATGTGACAATGGGTGCAGCTACAGGAAGCAAACTCGGCACAATCATTTCCTTGATGGCCGTTTTTGTCAGCAAGTCGACAGACTTTGCGTAGTCCGGCTTCGAAGTCCCTTCCATAATACCAGGGTTGTCACGGAACTGAGCCCGTACTTCCTCAACCACTTCGCCACCGGCACGACCAACAGCTGTCATGCCCATTGCGCCAAACAGATATGGCAAGAGAGCACCCAGCAGAAGCCCTACAACAACGTAAGGGTTTGATAAGTCAAAGTTAACCTGGACGTTTGAGAAAAACTTGTCCAAGTCTGCCGTGTAGGCACCGAACAGAACCAGCGCTGCCAGACCAGCCGAGCCAATCGCATAGCCTTTAGTCACCGCTTTTGTGGTATTCCCCACGGCGTCCAGAGCATCAGTACGGTTTCTCACCTCTTCATCGAGGCCAGCCATTTCCGCAATACCACCCGCATTGTCCGTTACCGGGCCATAGGCATCAAGCGCCACGACCATGCCGGCCAATGCCAGCATTGCAGTCGCAGCAAAACCAAGCCCGAGTACACCAGCGAGTTTGTAAGCAACAATAATACCTACACAAATTACGATGGCAGGAAGCGCCGTCGCTTCAAGCGAAATTGCAAGACCTTGAATGACGTTTGTGCCATGCCCTGTTTCTGATGCTTTGGCAATGGAACGAACAGGCCTGTATTCTGTGCTCGTATAGTATTCAGTTATCCAGATGATGACACCGGTAACGATTAGGCCAACGAGACCACAGTAGTACAATGCCCTCCCGGTAAACGCAGAGTCACCAGCGGTAAAGACTGCATTCATGTCGCCGCCTAGCGCCCACTGCATCGCAAACCACATTACGCCGGCAGACAAAACAGCTGTGACAATGAAGCCTTTATAAAGAGCGCCCATGATCGAGTTACTGGAACCAAGTTTCACGAAGAAAGTGCCAATAATGGATGTCACAATGCACACACCACCAATAATAAGTGGCAGCGCCATGATTTCAGCTGCACCCGATGAAATGAAGAGTGCCGACAGCACCATTGTTGCACCGACGGTTACAACATACGTTTCAAAAAGGTCTGCAGCCATACCTGCACAGTCACCCACATTATCCCCGACGTTATCTGCGATAACGGCTGGATTGCGTGGGTCGTCTTCAGGAATTCCTGCTTCCACCTTACCAACAAGGTCGGCCCCTACATCCGCACCTTTAGTGAAAATTCCTCCGCCAAGACGAGCAAAAATTGAAATCAATGAAGCGCCAAAGCCCAGGGCTACAAGCGCGTCAATAACTGTTCTGGACGTTGGTTCCTCGCCCAAAGGACCAATTAAGACAGCGTAATACCCAGCCACGGCCAGTAGTGCCAATCCGGCAACAAGCATACCTGTCACAGCGCCAGAACGAAATGCGAGCGTTAGACCTGCTTGAAGGCTATTAGCAGCCGCTTCTGTAGTGCGCACATTGGCGCGTACAGAAATCAACATGCCAATATAGCCAGCTACACCAGATAAAACGGCGCCGATCACAAATCCAATTGCGGCCAAAGTGCTAATTGCAAACACAAGCGCCACTGCAACCACAACACCGACGATAGCAATAGTGCGATACTGACGGTTCAGATAAGCTTGCGCGCCAGCCTGAATGGCTCCCGCAATCTCTTGCATTTTTTCATTGCCTGCACTGGCAGCCAAAATTGAGCTGCGCGTAAACCAACCGTACAAGACGGCGAGAATACCGCACGCAATGGAAACGTATAAAACGCCCATGGGAATCCCCCTCTAAACTTAAAAAAATAGACCGTCCTGTCGGAAAAACTCCCCACTCCCCAGTCAGCCCCTGTATTTACGCGGCCTAGTAAGCCACAAAATTACCTTAGAAAGCAAAATAGGCGCTTGCAAGCCTGCAATCGCCTATCAACCTTGATCATCAGAAAGCTTTTGAGCTCGATTAGTTAGGAATTCTCATCGCTTCAACCACAGATATGTCTGTAATGATGTCGGACCCCAACACGCTGTTACCCCTGCGTTTCAGAAGTTGAGCTGTTTTGTCCATATCCAATTGCTGGGGTGCGTCTTCTTGCATTAGGTCGGCGCTGCTAATTGCCGAAATAAAGGCATGCTGGAGTTGGGGTTCCGACCGTCGCACTGCAATGACATTTTCGTCGCCGCGAACAAGCACCTCTATGTTGATGAAAAAGTTGCCAATATAGCGGCGAGAGCTCCCGATTTTCCGGTATATTGGCACTGTAAGCCTTTCAAAGCTTATGGCCTGCAGGGGAATTCTGGGCTCCTGCCGCACTTCCTCTTGATTACCGTCATCCGACGAAGCGGTATCGTCTTTCATCAGATAGTAGGCAACTCCGCCACCAATCAGCAGGCCGCCGAGCAAACCCAACACCATGAGGCCACGTGCTGAACTACCGGCACCTTCAACTTCAATTTCAGACTTTTCCTGCGACATCTATCAAAATTCCCAAGCTAAAAATGCTCGTAACCCCCAGATGTAACGTGCACAATTTCATTGTTCTGATCAAGAAGCTGAACACCATCACCAACTGTAACTTCGCCGATATTGGTTACTAAAGTCTTGCTCTCTCGAGCAATTTTTTTGATCATTGGTTCGGCGGACACTGGTGCAGTAAACAAAATCTGGTAATCGTCACCTCCCGACCAGATTTTTTGCGCCAAACCGGCCTCTCTTTCGACCATGGCTCGCGCCAGTTGCCCTACTGGTAACCTGTCTTGGAAAATTTGAAGCCTAACTTGGGACTGCCGGGCAATATGTCCGGCATCTGCAATCAGTCCATCTGAAATATCAGCAGCTGCATTTGCAACGCAGGATAGCTGCTGTCCGAACACCAAAGGTGGTGAGGGAGATTGATAAGCTTGAACAAGCTCAGATGACCCGTACTTTCCGCTCAGCAATTCATGGAGCCCAAGAGCAGCGTTGCCGAGCTCTCCTGTAACGAAGACTGCATCACCTACCTTTGCACCACTGCGCTTAATCATTTTCCCGGAAGGTATAAGGCCCGCAACCGTTACACTAACAGTCAACCCGCCAAGCGATTTGGTGGTGTCACCTCCTGATATTGTGCAGCCAAAGTCCTGCTGAGCGCGTTTTAGCCCGCCACAAAAGTTCCTAAGCCAATCGTCGTTAGGTTCCTGCGAGAGGCTTAGCCCAAGCCAATATTGTGCGGGAGATGCGCCTTTAGCGACGCAATCCGAAACACTC
This sequence comes from Kordiimonas sp., assembly GCA_963921265.3. Lineage (GTDB taxonomy): Bacteria > Pseudomonadota > Alphaproteobacteria > Sphingomonadales > Kordiimonadaceae > Kordiimonas. The sequence goes on along the minus strand of OZ001196.2, from coordinate 203,552 downwards.
ACAGCTATTGCTTTATAAGCCAACAAGTCCGGTGGATCTTCAGTACGAAAATGAACGCCTTCATTCAGAATATCTTTGGTTACAACGAGATCAAAGCCGCTTGGAATAGCCCAGACAGATGCATCATCCTTCAGCGCAAGCCCTTCCGGTCCCGCCAACGGCGCAAAGTATTTGTCTATTATATCAAACTCGCCGGGCATGCGGCCCTTCTTGCTAGCTACGAACCTGCTTGGCAATCTTGTCGAGCACACTATTGACGAATGCTGCTTCAGAGCTTTCGTAAAATCCATGAACGACGTCTACATATTCGTTGATAACCACTGCAGTTGGCACGTCAATACGAGCTGAGAGTTCATAGCTGCCTGCATTCAATGCAGCCATCAGGATTTTATCAATTCTGTCCAGCGTCCAACCCTGACTCAAGTGAGCTTCGATCAGCTTGTTCCACTCATCACGACGCTCCCACGCGCCAAGCAGGATATCCCGGAACAAATCAGCATCAGCCGGGACATATTGGTCGCCCTCAATCTCAGCACCCAGACGATGCTCCACGTATTCATCAGCGGTTTTACCGGCATTTGGCTCGTCAGCCATAGACAACTGATAAAACGCCTGCACAACAGCCAAGCGGGCAGCACTTCTTGGGCCACCCTGCTTCACTGTTTTTGTTTGCTTGTGAGCCATTATTCAACGGCCCCAAATTTGCGTTTCAATTCTGCCATTCGAATAGCTGCATTGGCTGCATCTGCGCCTTTATTTTTTTCGGACCGGTTTGCCCGTGCCCACGCCTGTTTCGAATCTTCAACGGTCAAAATACCGTTTCCGACGGCAAGTAGGTCTTGAACAGCAAGGTCCTGCAGTGCCCGAGCACTTTCGCCACAAACATAGTCATAATGACTAGTTTCACCGCGGATAACGCACCCTAATGCCACATACCCGTCATAATGTGCCGCATCACCAGCATCGGCCATGGAAATTGCCGCAGGGATTTCTAACGCACCAGGAACGTCGATACGTTCCCAAGTTCCACCGGCGGCTTCTACCGCCTCAATTGCACCTGCAACAAGTTCATCGGCCAGTTCTTCGTAAAAGCGAGCTTCTACAATAAGGATGTGAGGGTTAGCCATTTCGGCTCCAATCATTGAGTGCCACAAAATGTGGATTAATCAGGAATTTGGCGCTGTTCTACAACGTCAAGGCCATAGCCTTCAAGCCCAACAATGTGGCTGGGGGAGTTTGTCAGCAAAATCATGTGCCGAACACCCAGTTCCCGAAGAATTTGGGCGCCAATACCATAGTCTTTCAGTGTGCCCTGTCCTTTGTCTTTAGAGGCTGCTTCCTCGACTTTCGACGGACGCATTCCCACCAAACCAGGGAAGAGCACAACAACACCTGAGCCCGCTTCTTCAATCGCTGTCATCGCTCGCTGCAATTGACCTGTGCGCGGGTGATCCATTCCTAAAATATCTTCAAAAGGATTAAGAGAATGCATCCTTACACAAACCGGGTTGTCCGGCGATATTTCTCCCAGAGAAAGAGCGACCGTTTCTCTATGGTCGGCTGTCGACTGGAAAACAGTCACACGCCATTCCTTACCGCTTTGCCGTTTCAATGCACTTTCACGTACTTTTTCTACCAGCATATCGTTCTTAAGCCGGTAAGCGATCAGGTCTCTGATGGTGGCGACTTTAAGGTCATGCTTTTTTGCAAACTCTACGAGTTCGGGCAGGCGCGCCATTGTGCCATCTTCATTCATTATTTCACAAATAACCGCAGATGGATTTAGGCCAGCCAACCGCGAGATATCCACTGACGCTTCTGTATGTCCTGCTCGCACCAGAACCCCGCCATCCCTTGCAACCAGTGGAAATACGTGGCCAGGTGTCGCCAGGTCTTCTTTCCCTTTTGAGGCGTCGATTGCCACAGCAATAGTATGAGCGCGGTCTGCGGCTGAAATGCCCGTTGTCACGCCTGTCTTGGCTTCGATGGCAACAGTAAACGCAGTTTGATGCCTCGCTTGGTTGTTGGAACTCATCAACGGCAACTCGAGCTCTTCAACACGACGGCGGCTTAAAGGCAAGCAAATTAAACCGCGACCGTGCTTAGCCATGAAATTGATAGCATCGGGTGTTGCCATTTGAGCAGGAATAATCAGATCGCCCTCGTTTTCGCGATCCTCATCATCAACTAGAATGAACATGCGCCCATTGCGCGCATCTTCAATTACATCTTCGATGCTAGCCAGAAACCGATGGGGCATTAAATTATCCTTGATGCTGCAATCGCGACACGTAACGAGCTAAAACATCAAATTCGATATTCACCTTGTCACCTTTTGCGCTATTGCGGAAACTCGTGACTGCTTGCGTGTGGGGAATAAGATTTATTGAAATCTCGCAGTCGTCATCACGGTCTTGCACAGTGTTAACCGTCAAGGAAGCGCCGTCCACACAAACACTGCCCTTTGCGGCAACCAAATGCCTATGCTCCCCGGGAATGGACACATCCATTTTAATGGAATCACCGATCGTCTCGAAGCCCACAACAAGCCCGATACAGTCAACATGCCCGGTGACAATGTGACCACCGAGTTCATCGCCCAATTTTAAAGAGCGCTCCAAGTTAATTTCCGACCCTTCGGTCCAATCTGAAAGACTGGTAACACGAAGCGACTCTTGTGAAACGTCAACTGCAAAACTACCCGGCGCTTTTTCAACAACAGTCAAGCAAACGCCCCCACAGGCAATTGACGCACCGATCTCGACGGTGGACATATCAAATGCGGTAGAGATATCAAATCTACGGTCAGCGTCGCCGCTGACCTTGGTAATTTTACCAACGTCGGTCACTATTCCTGTAAACATGGCCTTGGGTTACTCCGCCTTGACGTAGGATGCAAGTATATCAGGCCCTAATTGCCTGATTTTTCTGAGCGTGAAATGGGGCGCGTCGCCCAACTTGGCAAGCTCTAAATCCTGAATAGCTGGTATGCCACTACTGCCAATGAATTTGCCTGCAAGAAAAACCTCCAGACGATCCACAATACCGGCACGCAAAAAACTGGCTGCAACTTGCCCGCCACCTTCAATCAGAACAGAATTAATACCCCTTTTTGACAGGTCCTTTGCTACTTCTGTTAGATTATGAGGGTGCACCGCACCCTTCTCGGCGTATCGGATCGTTTGAGCAATTTGGTCGTTAATCTTTGCATTTTGGGGGACCCGGTCGCTGCTATCTAAAACCACGCGTACCGGATCACGGCCTGCTAAGCCTGCCAATCGGCATGTCAATGAAGGGTCATCAGCCAAAACCGTCCCTGATCCAACCAAAATTGCGTCATGGGTTGCGCGTAAACGATGTGCCATGTGCCGGGCAACTGTACCGGTAATCCATTGACTCTCACCGTTCTCCAATGCAATCCGACCGTCTAACGTAGCTGCTGTTTTAAGGGTAAAAATTGGCCTGTCATTTTGAATACGCGTGAAAAAGGCGGCGTTACTCTCGTCAGCGGTGGCTTTTAAAACGTCGCACCTGACTTTGATACCGGCATTTTCGAGAATGGAGATGCCTTTTCCGCCAACTCTCGGATCTGGGTCCACAGTCGCAATCACAACCCGGTGAACGCCTGCTTCAACCAGAGCTTCTGCACATGGGCCTGTTTGACCTGTATGTGCACATGGCTCCAAAGAAACATAGGCAATTGCACCCTTTGCATCTTCAAGAGCTTCAGCAAGTGCCATAGCTTCTGCATGGGGACGGCCGCCTGGCTGCGTCCAGCCTCGTCCAACAACAATACCGTCTTTAACAAGTACGCAACCAACGGCAGGATTTGGCGCAACCTGCCCCAGTCCTCGTTTTGCCAAACTAAGGGCAACCCGCATCCAACGTTCATCTTGCGCGTCAATGCGGGTCAACAATCAGTCCTCTGAATAGTCTTCCTCTGGCCCAGTCATTTTGCCGAGGAATTTTTCAAAATCGGAAGCTTCGCGAAAATTTCGATATACAGACGCGTATCGGACATAAGCAACCTGATCGAGGCTTTCCAAGCCTTCCATGATTAACCGGCCGACGTGCTCAGAATTAATTTCGCTTTCGCCCATCGACTCAAGCCGGCGAACAATACCGTTCACCATGCGTTCAACCTGTTCCGGGTCGACGGGCCTCTTCCTCAGAGCGATGTCAAGAGACCGTTCTAGCTTGTCTCTCTCAAATGGCACTTTACGACCACTTTTCTTCACAATGGTCAGTTCTCGCAACTGAACACGTTCAAACGTCGTAAAACGCGCACCACAAGCCGGACAATAGCGTCGACGCCGGATAGCAGCCTTGTCTTCTGACGGACGGCTGTCCTTAACTTGAGTATCTTCATTTTGGCAAAACGGACAACGCATTTGCTAAAAGCCCCCTATTCCCCGAAATATCTGTTTCCTAAATAAACCGCTGTGGTTTCACTGCAGAATTCAGACCTACCCCCCGTAGATCGGAAAACGACCACATAGATCGAGCACTTGCTCCCTGACTTTTGTCTCCGCAGCAGAATTGTCTGCTGGGTTTGCCGCAAGCCCATCAATAACAGTTGTGATCATATCGGCAATCTCAACAAATTCTGCTTCTGCGAACCCCCGCGTTGTTCCCGCTGGCGTCCCAAGGCGAATACCGGACGTAATAAAAGGCTTTTCCGGGTCAAACGGCACACCGTTTTTATTGCAGGTCATAAACGCACGCTCGAGTGCTTCATCTGCCGCTTTTCCGGTAATACCCTTTGGACGCAAATCAACCAGCACTACGTGAGTATCAGTTCCGCCAGACACGATATCAAAGCCATTTTCAAGCAAACGATCAGCTAACGCCCGTGCGTTAGCAACCACTTGAGAAGAGTATTCCTTGAATTCCGGGCGTAATGCTTCGCCAAACGCTACCGCTTTGGCGGCAATTACGTGCATCAACGGTCCGCCTTGCAAGCCAGGGAAAACAGCGGAGTTAATTTTCTTGGCTATTGCTTCGTCATTGGTCAGAACCATACCGCCCCGAGGGCCGCGCAGTGTCTTATGAGTCGTTGTCGTAACTACGTCCGCATACTCAAGCGGGTTAGGATGCACACCGCCTGCAACTAAACCTGAAAAATGCGCCATATCAACAAGGAAAATGGCGCCTATGCTGTCCGCAATTTCTCGGAATTTGGCAAAATCGATAATGCGGGGATATGCAGAGCCCCCAGCAATGATTAGCGTCGGCTTATGCTCTTCCGCAAGCGCCCTTACTTCATCGAAGTCTATAAGGGCATCTTCTTTCCGCACGCCGTATTGCACGGCGTTGAACCATTTACCAGACTGAGCGGGCGGCGCACCATGCGTCAAGTGGCCTCCGGCATCAAGAGACATACCCATGATGGTGTCACCGGGTTTGGTCAGCGCCAACATGACAGCACCATTCGCTTGGGCCCCAGAGTGCGGCTGCACGTTAACAAAGCCGGCATTGTACAGCTGCTTTGCACGCTCAATTGCGAGGCTCTCCGCGATATCGACATGATGGCAGCCCTGATAATAGCGCCGCCCCGGATAGCCCTCAGCGTACTTATTAGTCAGCACTGAGCCCTGCGCTTCCATAACTGCCTTTGACACTATGTTTTCAGAAGCAATCAGCTCAATTTGATTTTGCTGTCGTTCCAATTCACCCGTTAGTGAAGCCTGTAGTTCTGAATCGATATCAGCCACAGAAGCAGTAAAAAAGCCGTCTTGCGTAAATTTGCTCATAAAATGTCGTTCCTAAACCCTGTTAAATACTAGGCAGAGCCTAATTTGGCGACCCGGCGTTCGTGCCGACCACCTTCAAATTCCGTATTGAGAAATTCATTTAGACAATCGAGTGCTGTCTCCAGGCCAATAATTCTTGCACCAAGAGAGAGCACGTTTGCGTTGTTATGCTGGCGCGCAAGGCGGGCCGTCAGACCAGAATGACAAACTGCGGCCCGCACGGCTGGATTTCGATTCGCAGCGATGGAAATTCCAATGCCTGAACCACAGATCAGAATTCCTTTTTCAGCAACGCCCTTTTCAATTTCACTGGCAAGAGCTGACCCATAATCCGGATAATCCACAGACTCGGAACTGTTAGCCCCAAGATCAATGATCTTAAAACCTTGTTCATCCAGCTCTTTTTTGAAAGCTTCTTTTAATTCAAAGCCACCGTGGTCACACGCAATAAGGATTGATTTTTCTGACACGAGAACCCTTTCATGACCCAGAAATAGTGGCGGAATAATCACGAACTATGGCTCGTGAAAAACAGATTTTGGTCTTATCACAGGAAAAGAGCTAACCCAAGCTGCTATTGGATCATTTTGTGCCTGTCTGGACGATTTTTCGAAGATATAGCGATTTTCGCACGCTATGGCCTAAACCTCAAAGCCCCGCCTTGCTTCCGGCTTTGGGTCTTCTTTAGACATTACGTATTTGAGTTTACGTACGGCCAAGGCTTCCAGGTCCGCCTTACTCGCCTTTGGATCCCCGACAATTGATACTTCTCGTCCAGTGTCTTCACAAACCGCGCAGACTTTGACGAAATTGCCAACGGAAACAAATTCAATAATGATATTTCTGGGTACAGGCATATTGCCTACGCAACTGCACGTCCAAGGCTTAGACGGCTCCATACATCGGTTAGCGCATCAATTAAGGCATCCATGGATTTATCATCGTGGAGCGGACCTGGGGTGAAGCGCAGGCGTTCGGTGCCTTTTGGTACAGTGGGATAATTGATGGGCTGCACGTAAATGCCATACTCGTTCAACAGAAGGTCTGATACTTCTTTACAGAGAACGGGGTCGCCAACAAAAAGTGGGACAATGTGGCTGGCGCTATCCATCACAGGTAGATCAGCGTCTTTCATCAATTTCTTCAACTTTGCTGCTCGTAACTGCTGAGCATTTCGTTCAGCGGAGCTTGAACGCAAATGCCAAACACTGGCAAGAACACCAGCCGCCAATACGGGGCTGAGCGCTGTTGTAAAGATAAAGCCGGATGCGTAACTCCTGACAACATCAACAAGTGCTTTAGAAGCAGCGATATATCCGCCCATTACACCAAAAGCTTTTCCAAGAGTTCCTTCGATAATTGTAATGCGGTCTGCAACCCCGTCCCGTTCAGCAATACCACCACCCTGCTGACCGTACATCCCAACGGCATGCACTTCATCAAGATAGGTCATGGCGCCATATTTATCCGCCAAATCACAAATTGCTTTCAGCGGCGCAATATCGCCGTCCATAGAGTAAACAGATTCGAAGGCAATGATCTTGGGTGCCTTGGGATCTGATGCCGCCAGCAACTCTTCGAGGTGGACCAAGTCATTGTGACGGAAAATATGCTTCTGCACGCCACTATTTCTTATGCCCTGAATCATCGACGCATGATTAAGTTCATCAGAGAAAATCACACAACCAGGCAATAATTTTGCGACCGTCGATAGGGTCGCTTCATTTGAAATATAGCCAGAGGTGAACAGCAGAGCTGCCTCTTTACCGTGCAAATCTGCCAGTTCTCGCTCCAGCAGCACATGGTAGTGGTTGTTGCCAGATATATTACGCGTTCCGCCAGCGCCAGCACCGGTTTCATCCAGAGCACGGTGCATTGCCTCAATGACCTTGGGGTGTTGTCCCATACCAAGATAATCGTTGCTGCACCAAACTGTTATGGATTTGGCGTTATCGCCACCATCATGACGATGAGCACGCGGAAAATTCCCTTTTTCGCGTGTTATGTCTGCAAATACACGATACCGCCCTTCTTCCCGAATGGCTTCGATCGCGTCTGCAAATATCTTGTCGTAATCCATCTGACAGTCCGTTTGACTTGTTTGGCCCAGGTCAAAAACGCAACGTTACATAGCACTCTATATAGGCGTTGTCGCGCAGCTAACTAGCCTATAATGGCATCGTTCGTCCAGCAACGAAATTGTCGCAGGTCAATTTTCAACTGCTTTTTAGCATTAATCCATTAATCAACCGTGAAGAACAATCAGATATTTCGATCCCAATGATCGATTCTGTCGCTTAAAGACCGAAATGGATTTTGTCAGACCAGAAGCGTTCCAGATTACGGAGGTTTTTGCGAAGATGCTTCAGTTCATCTTGCGATGTAAGGTCATCCCGCATCAACTCCTGCAAGTGTTGCACGTAAAGCTGATCAATCAAGTCACGGATCTCATATCCCTGATCTGTTAGAGAAATACGCACGGCTCGGCGGTCATAGTCCGAGCGTTCATGGCGCAGGTAGCCCATTTCAACCAGTTTCTTCAAATTGTAGGATACGTTTGAACCCTGGTAATAACCGCGCGTTTTCAATTCGCCTGCGGTCATTTCATTTTCACCAATATTGTGCAAAAGCAAGGCCTGCACTGGGTTCAGGTCATTTCTGCCGATTTGTTCCAGGTGATTTTTCAGAACATCAAGTAGTCGCCTGTGCAAACGCTCTACCAGCGAAAGAATATCCAGAAACAAGAATTTTGGGTCGTTAAAGTCGTAGCCGTTCATGGGTCATAGCCCTTTTTACTAGAATTTTGCCTGATTTCAGATTCAACGAACAGCTTTGCTCTTAAAATTTACGCAATTTTTCGTCGAATCTCTCGATTGGCAGTTTGTGGTAGAACCCCTAACGCTTCGTTAATGATAAAATTCGTTCTAAATTGTTGCTTTTTAAAGCTAATCGGTGACAAACAGTGGTATAGCCAAATCAACTGCTATTGAGGCTTCTTATGACACGCTCATTTCCCGACACGCGCCTACGTCGCACACGATCCAAAGACTGGTCCAGACGCCTTGTCCGGGAAAACAAGCTCGGCATTGACGATTTAGTCTGGCCGATTTTTGTGTGTGAGGGCTCGTCGTATTCCGAGCCTGTGGGCTCAATGCCAGGTGTTTCTAGGCTGAGTGTGGACCTTGCGGTTGATGCCGCAAAAGAGGCACAGTCACTTGGAATTCCTTGTTTGGCGTTGTTTCCCTCAACCCCTCCAGAAAAGCGAACAGACCGCGGCGACGAAGCCCTCAACGTAGATAATCTCATCAACCGGGCTCTGTCTGAGATAAAGTCCTCGGTTCCAGATATTGGTTTGTTAGCCGACGTAGCTCTCGACCCATACACTAGCCATGGCCAAGACGGCTTGGTTGAAAATGGCAAAATACTCAATGATGAAACCGTTGGTATTCTGGTTCAACAAGCTGTTGTACAGGCACAGAGCGGGGCTGATATTATTGCGCCATCAGATATGATGGATGGTCGCATTGGTGCTATCAGAAGCGAGCTGGACAAGGTGGGCTTTGCCGAAGTTCAAACAATGGCTTACGCAGCAAAATATGCTTCAGGTTTTTATGGACCGTTTAGAGACGCCGTTGGCAGCGGCGGGGTATTGAAGGGCGACAAGAAGACCTATCAAATGGATGCTGCAAACCGTCTCGAAGCTATTCAAGAAGTTGCACTGGACATCCAGGAAGGTGCTGACAGTGTCATGATCAAACCTGGCATGCCTTACCTTGACGTTATTCGAGAGGTCAAAGACACTTTCGCGGTGCCGACTTTCGCCTACCAAGTTTCAGGCGAATACGCCATGTTAATGGCGGCTGCTCAGAACGGATGGCTGGAAGAAGAAACAGTAATGTTAGAATCACTATTGTCGTTCAAACGGGCGGGTGCTGATGGTGTGCTGTCGTATTTTGCGATGAAAGCCGCAAAGTTATTAAACGGATAACTTCACTCTCCTTGCTCAGCTTCACCTTCTTCTTCAGGAATGGGAAACTCAACCATCATATGAGTGATGTTTTGCTTTGGTGATCCGACTTCCCATCTGACACCAAATTCTGTTGGATCATAGTGCACCGGTAGATCAATACCGCTGTTTTGTTGTCTTTTACAATCATCCCTGAATTTTTTCTGGGCAACGGGGCTCCAAGCGCGAAAACTACCTTCAGAAAGGGGCGTTTCGTCTAACCAAAACAATTCAGCACTTTCATTGCATTGGGCGCTGAGCCCAATCCACATGCGCTGTTCCCGAAGCATGTCAAAATTCAGAACCAGGAAAAAGTGAGTAGCACCATCTTTCACAAAAGCAAGATGGCCGTCCCTATCCTCGTGACGATAACCCTTCACCATTCTTGCGGCATGCCGCCAAGTATGTGGAGGGCGACCATAAAATTCAAACACTTGGAAATAACTGCCTGAAACGGGCTCCAGAATAGCCTCACCAATGGGCCGCGCTACAGCTATGCCCGTATCATCTTGAAGCATCATGGACGCAGCAATTATTGCAGCTGAAAACATCAATTCGGTCTCCTAGGGTCTTTAAGCCACTTTAACGGGATTAGTAGCAGCGTCAAATGAAGCTGACATTAACGCTTCTCGCGAACAAGTGACTTGATAATGCCACGGAGTGTTTGCACTTCCTGCGACGAAAAATTCGAGTTCAGGATCAAGTTGCGCAATGTTCTGTCTTGATTGGAAGCCCTGTCCTCACTGCGAAAGTATCCTCTTTCCTGCAGTTCAGCGCTTAGATGTTGGTGCAACCCCTCAATCTCTGCCGCAGTTGCTACCCCCTCCGGATGCGCAGGAATTTCTTCCGGTGTATCATCGTCAAATTGAAAAAGCTCGTAGGCAATTAAAATAACGGCCTGAGCCAAATTCAAGCTGCCAAACGAGGGATTTACTGGTGCTGTGACTATTTTGTGCGCATGCGAAACATCATCGTTGGAAAGGCCGGAAGCTTCTCGCCCAAACAAAAAAGCAGCTTGTTGGTCGTTTTTCTTTGCGTCAGCCACTTCGGCTGCCGCTTGGCGCGGTGTAACTACGGCTTTTGCCATATCTCTTGTTCTGACGGTCGTTGCATAAATGATATGACAGTCAGCAACAGCGTCAGCGACGGAGTTAAACACTTTTGCTTGATCCAAAACCTGATCTGCGCCGGAGGCGGCGGGTCCGGCACTCGGGTTGGGCCATCCGTCTCTTGGCGCAACCAACCGGAGGTCTGTCAGGCCAAAGTTCAGCATTGCGCGAGCCGTTTTACCGATGTTTTCGCCAAGTTGTGGCTGCACCAAAACAATCGCAGGCACTGTCATCACTAGTCAGCCTTACGCCAAGTGGTGCCCGAGGCCCCATCTTCAAGAATCACACCACAACTTGTGAGTCGATCTCTGATTCTGTCTGATTCGGCAAAATCTTTTGCTGCCTTCGCAGCAGCCCGGGCGCTGATGAGGGTTTCGATTTCATCAACCGTAATACCATCGGGAGCGTCACCTCTGAACCATTCGCTACTTTCCAGCATTAGCAGGCCGAGAAATTGAGCACCCGCCTTTAATTCTGAAGCAGTTTCTTTGGCTGCCAAAGCGTCAAGAGCAGCGATTGCTTTTGGTGTATTAAGGTCATCGGACAGGGCTTCAATAACTGTAGCCGGGACTGTTTCCGCTGGTTCTACGCCCTCAACGATCCGGTACCAGCGATCCAAGCGGCGCTTCTGTTCAGCGACGGTTACCAAAGAAAAGTCCACAGGCTGACGATAATGCGCTGTCAATAGCGATAACCGCAGTGCTTCTCCGGGATGGTCTTTAACAAGATCATGTACGGTGTGAAAGTTTCCAAGAGATTTGGACATTTTCTCGCCGTCTACTGTCAAGTATCCGTTGTGCATCCAGTAACGTACAAATTGCTTCCCGTCATTGGCACATTCACTTTGCGCAATTTCATTTTCATGGTGTGGAAAGATCAGGTCTTGGCCGCCACCATGAATATCAATTGTTTCACCCATGTGCTTATCAATCATGCATGAACATTCAATGTGCCAGCCAGGGCGACCACGTCCCCAAGGACTGCCCCATCCGGGTTGATCGTCGCTTGATGGCTTCCACAATACAAAATCGGCTGGATCTTTCTTAAAGGGCGCCACTTCCACTCTAGCACCAGCCACCAATTCGTCCCGGGAATGCCCGGACAAGCGCCCATAATTGTTCATCGAAGGCACATGGAACATAACGTGCCCCTCAGCCTCGTATGCGTGACCTTTATCTATTAAGGTTCGCATCATCTTGATCATCTCTGGCAAATGTTCCGTGGCACGAGGTGTTTTACTTGGCGGCAATGCATTCAGCATTGCCATGTCTTCCGTATAAACCTTCTCGTATCGCCGAGAGATATTGCGGATCGAGGTCCCCTCTTCCGCAGCCCGGTTCATGATTTTGTCGTCGATATCGGTGAAATTGCGCGAGTATGTGACATGCTCGTCACCATAGACCTGCTTAAGCAAACGAAACAGCACATCAAAAACGACAACCGGACGAGCGTTGCCGATATGAGCATAATCATAAACCGTCGGTCCGCAGACATACATGCGTACGTTTTTAGGATCAATCGGCTCAAAAAGCTGCTTTTCCCGAGCAATGGTATTGTACAGATGAATATCACTCATAGACCTAGCCGTTCAATCGCTCCAGAACACGCTCACGGCCAATCAGGGGCAACAGAACCCCCATATCAGGGCCATGATCTTGACCTGTGATTGCTTGCCTCAATGGCATAAATAGTGCCCTGCCCTTAACACCTAGTTCCTCTTTAATTTTTGAGGTCCACACACCCCAGGTTTCAGAGGTTATCGTCCCCTCTGGCAACAGGTCACGAACCTTAGAGATATGATCAGCATCCTCGATTTTTGGCAAGACCGGCCCTTCAACTATCGCCTGCCAGTCGGAAACATCTGACAATTTGGCAAGGTTGGGTTGAACAACGTTCCAAAATTCCTCTGATACGCCAGGAAGCCTATCAGAGATTTCGCTGAACGGCGTCATATGCAAAATTTTAGCGTTGAGCACGTCCAGGTCCGCCGGGTCTAGTTTAGCTGTCGAGCGGCTGAATTTGCCAAAATCAAAACCTTCAATTAACGGACCGGCCGAAACAAACGGCTCAATCGGTTCGCTAGTGCCCACTCTGGCCATCAAAGACACAACTGACATGGCCTCTAGGCCAGCAGTTTCACGGTATTCTTCAATCGACATGGCACCGTGACGTTTCGAAAGGCCTTCACCGCCCTTTCCTGTCATGAGTGCAAAGTGCGCCATCTCAGGCGCTTTTCCGCCCACAGCTTCAAATATTTGAACTTGGACCGCTGAATTGGTCACATGGTCTTCACCGCGCACAATGTGCGTGATGCAAAAGTCTACATCGTCAACCACGCTTGGCAATGTGTAGAGGAAACTGCCATCCTCCCGGATCAAAATGGGATCTGACAACGCAGCAAGGTCGATAGAAACTTCGCCGCGGATTAGATCTACCCAATCGACTCGCGCAGGTGTGTCCAACTTGAAACGCCAGTGAGGCTTTCGCCCTTCGGCTTCCAATGCAGCTCGATCATCGTCAGAAAGCTCAAGCGCAGCACGATCATAAACGGGGGGCATCCCTCGACCCATTTGGATTTTGCGCTTCATGTCCAGTTCGTCAGCGGTTTCGTAGCAAGGATAAAGGCGGCCGTCTGCTTTAAGTTTTTCAACTACAGCATTGTAACGGTCAAACCGTTCGCTTTGACGAAACGTTTCATCCCACTCCAGACCAAGCCACTTGAGATCAGCCTTGATTGCTTCTTCATTTTCTTTAGTGGAGCGCTCGAGATCCGTATCATCAATGCGCAATACAAAATCACCACCTTGTTGGCGCGCAAATAACCAATTCACGAGCGCGGCCCGGATGTTGCCAACGTGTAATTTACCCGTGGGAGACGGGGCAAAGCGTACTTTTACAGTCATTTTTAGTTCCAGTTGTCGCTTAGGCGCGTGCGCTTCTAAATCCGTTGGTGATCGGATAGCGGCGATCGCGGCCAAAATTCTTGCGGGTGATCTTTACGCCCGGTGGCGCTTGGCGCCTTTTGTACTCCGCGATGTACAGCAGGTGTTCAATTCTTGCAACGGTTGATGCATCGTGTCCCCGCTCAACAATGTCGGCAACCGACATTTCCTCGTCGACCAGACACTTCAACATATCATCCAGTTCATCGTACGGAGGCAGACTATCTTCGTCTTTCTGGTCCTCACGCAACTCCGCGGTTGGGGGCTTAGTGATAATGTTCTCCGGGATAACTTCACCGCCTGGCCCCATCGCACCCCTAGGGACAGTCTTGTTCCTCCAGCGCGACAAAGCGAATACTTCGGTTTTGTATAGGTCCTTAAGTGCATTATATCCGCCGCACATATCGCCGTACAAAGTGGCATAACCTACTGACACTTCTGATTTATTACCCGTCGTTAAAACCATTTTTCCAAACTTGTTGGAAATGGACATCAACGCCAGACCACGAAGCCTGGACTGGATGTTTTCTTCAGTAGTGTCAGATTGTGTGCCCTCAAACGCATCTTTGAGCATTTCATCAAATGCGTCCACACCAGGTCCAATCGCAATCACGTCATATTGTACGTCCAAGGCCTTTGCACATTGCTCGGCATCGCCCAAACTCTCGCCGGAGGTGTAGCGTGACGGCATCATGATGCATTGAACCTTGTCCGAGCCTAGTGCATCTACAGCGACCGCAGCTGATAGCGCACTATCAATGCCGCCGGACAAACCCAGAACCACGCCCGGAAAACGGTTTTTGCGGACATAGTCACCGAGTCCCAATACCATTGCCTGGTACATGCCTTCTTGAGTATCAGGGGCATAACCCTGATACGAGTTCTCACATTGCCAGCCCTTGCCACTGCTGGTCCATTCAGTCAGAAACTCTTCCTCAAAAAATGCATCCAGCTCCACGGGTATGGAGCCGTCTGCCGCCATAACATAGCTTGCGCCTTCAAATACCAATTCATCTTGGCCGCATACCTGATTACAAAAGACAAGTGGCAATCCACTTTCTGAAACCCGGTCAGCAGAATAACGCTTCCGTTCAGGGTGTTTTCCAAGCTCATAGGGGCTACAGGTGGGAACCAATAGAATATCAGCCCCTGCGGCAGCGAGGTTGGCCGTACATTCGGGATACCACATGTCTTCGCAGATCATGACTCCAAGCTGGATGCCGCGAAAGTCTATTGGGTTGGGCGCTGTGCCCGCATCAAACACACGAATTTCATCGAATACCCCATAATTGGGCAAATTGTGCTTAAAACGGATCTCCTTAATCTCGCCAGCTTCGAGCAGGATCACTGCATTTCGAAGATGCTCGCCATCCTGCCACGGGGAACCTACTAATAATCCGGGCGCACCTTCTTCTGACGTGATATCGGCAAGGGCTGTTACAGCTTGCATGGCCGTGCGCACAAAAAACGGCTTTAGCACCAAATCTTCCAATGGATAGCCAGAAACGGAAAGTTCAGGTGTCAAAACCAAATCAGCACCCTGCACCATTGCACGCGCATAAGCGGCCGCGATTTGTTCGCAGTTTGCAGAGATGGCGCCAACGGTTGGATTTAGCTGCGCCAAATATATTGAAAGACGTTCGCTCATGGGCCGCTTGTACCCTGCTTGGATTAAGCAGACAAGTTAAGAAAAAGGCAGCCAAAGCTGCCTTTATTTTCGATAGAAAATTATGCTGCCTCGGAACCCGAAAGAGCCTCTCTCTCTTCCTTGAGGGCTTCGGCGAGCAAAAAGGCAAGTTCAATTGCCTGGTTGGCATTAAGACGCGGATCACAATGGGTGTGGTACCGCGACGAAAGGCCATCTTCTGTAATGGCCGCTGCACCACCCGTACACTCTGTAACATTTTGGCCTGTCAGCTCGAGGTGGATACCGCCGGCGTATGTTCCTTCCGCTTTGTGGACAGCAAAAACGCGCCTAACTTCCTGCAAAATCCGCTCAAATGGGCGCGTCTTCAAGCCATTGGCAGCAGAAAGAGTGTTGCCATGCATTGGGTCGCACGACCAAACAACATGGCGACCCTCCGACTTAACTTTGCGCAAAATAGCGGGCAAAAAGGTCTCCACTTTTTCGGCACCAAAACGGGTGATCAATGTCAGGCGACCTGGTTCATTCGACGGGTTTAAGATATCAATCAGGCGGATCAAATCATCAGGATCGGTGGTTGGTCCTACCTTGGACGCAATTGGATTAGAGACCCCACGCAGAAACTCCAGATGAGCGCCATCTGTTTGGCGAGTTCTATCCCCTACCCATAACATGTGCGCAGATGTGTCGTACCAATCGCCTGAGGTACTGTCCACTCGCGTCAGAGCCTGTTCATATCCAAGCAGAAGCGCTTCGTGCGACGTGTAAAAATCGGTTCCCTGCAGTTGACGCACTTCACCAGGGTTGATGCCGCATGCCTCCATGAACGACAAGGCTTCACCAATGCGGTCTGCCAATTCTTGATAGCGTTCGCCTGCACCGCTTTGTGTAACAAAATCCAGGTTCCACTTATGGACAGAAAGCAGATTTGCATACCCACCCTGCGCAAATGCCCGCAAGAGGTTTAATGTAGCAGCAGCTTGGCTATATGCTCGTAACATGCGGCGTGGATCAGGCACACGCGCATCCTCTTCAAAACGGATACCATTAATAATATCCCCGCGATAACTCGGTAGCTCTACACCATCTTTAACTTCAACATCGCTTGAGCGTGGTTTTGCAAATTGCCCTGCTAAACGGCCAACCTTCACTACCGGGCAGCTGGCTGCAAATGTTAGCACGACAGCCATTTGCAGCAGAACACGGAAAGTGTCGCGAATATTGTTTGGGTGGAACTCGGCAAAGCTCTCCGCACAGTCACCGCCCTGCAGCAAAAATGCTTTGCCGGCGGAAACATCGGCTAACTGCGCTTTAAGGTTTCGCGCTTCCCCTGCAAACACCAATGGTGGATAACTCGAGAGCTCTTCTTCGACCAGCTTCAATTCATTTTGATCGGGATACGAGGGAACCTGCACAATGGGCATTTTCCTCCAGCTATCAGGGCGCCATTCACTCATCACAACTACCTTAAGGTCTTGTCCAAGACTTTCCAAATATTTCAATAACGCAGAAATATGCGCAATTTCTGTACCTATTATACGCAGGCCACATCCAGCGCAAGCTTAAAGCGCGCTCATTCAATAAGAAATCAATTTTTATTGCGGGAATGGTAAGTCTGTTGGGACATTTGAACCTGGCCGCCATTGAATGGCTTTACGAATCAAATGTGGAAGCAACAAATAAAGAGGCATTCTTAAATAGTGACTTCTGACATAAAGGTACGCCTTGCCAAACGCGGCGGCCCAGCCCGCCTCTAGTTTGACCAAAATTGCGTGCTTGAGAAGATAATAACGCCAGCCGCCTTTCAATTGTTTCGAGTGCTGTTCGGCCGCCAGAAGTTCAAATACGTGTCCAATCAACCAAAGTGCCAATGCCACTGGCATTGCGGCCCCAACTTCCTTAGCGCGTTGTATTAACGCGTCCATATCTTCCGTTTTTAGGTCGCTGTATAAAAAATACTGCTCAACTAGAGTTCGCGCAGGCGTGTCGAGTGCTCCATCTGCATACGCATGGACCGCCGAATGAATAAACTGATCGATTGGGCTAAACACTTTTAGGTTCGCGCCGCTTATTGACAACGCTTGGGTGAACATTAGCTCTGCATCAATTCTAAATCGTGCCGTTTTGGGAAGGAGCGCGTGATGGACATCGATTACAGTGCCCCTTGTTCTATGCCGTAAAGGCGGCAACTCATGCATATGTTGCCGATAGTACTGTTGATCATATTCATTGTCTGTTTCGGCGTCGGGCATCCAACCAAATTTTGAAAGTTGCTGCTCTACAACGCTCAAATCGGAATGCTGCACCAAAATGTCCAGGTCACTTACCCGTCTTCCCAAACCAGCACGGCCACCAGTCGCTACGTAAGCACCACCCTTTAGAACAACTATGGGTGTCTGCAACCCGGAAAATGCTCGTTCTACGCGGTTCATCTCAAAAGTCAGCATTGTATGATCGTGAGATGCACGGAGTTTTGCGTTCTCAAATATATCTGAAAGGGCCTTAGATTCTGTATTAACTGCATGATACGCCATCTGGCCTAGCACGTGATTTGAGTCTGCAAACTTAATCAACCGAATTCTGCCCATGACGTCTTCGGGTAGTGATTGAAGGCCCACAATTGTCTTTAGCGTCTCGATTTTCATGAGGACACCTCACCGACGAGCTCTTCAACAAGACGGACACTCTGTTCCGTGGTGCCGTAAGTTATTTCAAAGGTCCGAGCTCCCTTAACTATGGAAACCATGGCTTGGTATGCTGGTTCCCCTAATAAGGAATAGTTGGTTGAAGCGGCCACCAGCCTCATGATTGCTTCTGCGGGATTAAGCCTGCGGGCCATCGATTGAGCCCCCGTCTGAAAATTTGGGAAAAGTATTAGTTTTACCGAAGCGGACGTTACGGGTGAGCAGAGGCTCTCTTGATTAACTCGTGCATACGCAATGTCTCCTTTCGGAGTGCCGCTGATGACGGGGCTAATTCGGTCAGCACCTAAAAGCTCTCTTGCAATCGGGATACTGTTTTGTTTCAGCGAAATGGGCCGAGGGTACGATTTTACTTCTGCAGTTTGCAGATCAATCAAGGCGAATTCATCTGAAAACAGTGCATAACCTTTGCTATGAAGGGCAGCAGACAATGTGCTTTTGCCCCCTCCTGAGGCCGCACTCATGACTATGGCTGCACCATCTTTGGCAACTACCCCAGCATGCACGGTGACAAAGCGGCACGTTTTGAGGGCCACAGAGAGATTTAAGCCCATTTCAAATCCAAGCGGAGCCATTGATGCGGGCAATGGCACTGCAGGGACCTGAAATCCTGGATCTGGTGATATTTGAGGGCGAACAAAGCTGCGTATGAAGTTGGGCGCTTTTAGCCGCAGTGTTATTTCTGTAACGTCTATGGGGTGCAGAGCTGCATCGCAGTCGCGGTAAATCCCTTTTAGATGCGGTAGCAAATACCGGGAGGGCCCCTTAATCAAATGCTCAAACGGCCCCAGTTTTAAAGTAAATGTCCCCTTCTTGAGAGCACTGTTAATGTCAGCGCTTTCAAGGTCTCTAATTTTAACGTGCATCGGTTGATACTGGCGTTATCAACCCAGCTTCATCAAGTTGCTGGATAACTTTTTCGACTAAAGCCAAGGGTAATTCTTCCTCGCTCAGGGAGAATTGCGATTTTAGGCGGGCTGATAACTCTTGCATGGTGGAAGGCGACTTACCCAAATTCTCCAGCGCTCCAAACGAAAGGAAATTCAAGAAATGGGTTTCGGCTGACGGTTTGAAGAACACCAGATGTGTGTCATCAAACTCCTCTGAAAGCCAACTTTCAGGATCCGTTGACCATTCAATGGCAAGGAATCCCTGGTCATCTTCAGCTTGCTACACCATTGGTATATACTTGCTGCGTCAGCTACCTAGATAATTCAATATAGACACAACACAGGAGATGCCGGGCCAATTTCCAGAGTTACCATAGGAATTCGCGTAGCTCAGAGACAAAATGATGTATAGGCCTTTTGACCCACTTGGATTCCATCCACCATTGCTGCCCAAATAATCAGACGGCTTGATTTCGGAATTACGACTGATGTTATACCGCGCGTAGCCATTGTCTTGCCATTCTGGGTCACAATCATCATCGTCATCCGACCCACCACTATTAACGGAAAAACCGGCAATTTCAGCCGCATTAGACGGCATTGGTGAATTCAAGAGGGCATCGAGTTCCGACAGTGTATCATTGCCATAGCTGTTACCGTTATCGTCGTCATCATCTGCGGTACAAACAACCTCAGGGCAGGCAGTAGGCCGATAGCTGCTTGGTACAGTACCCGCCGGAAACACATAGTCGGCGTTGCTTTTGAAGGCCACAATGTCAGCGACGTTCCAGCCTCTACCACTTCGATAGCGAATGCGTCCGCTTCCAACCCATGCTGCGCCATCACAATTGACCAGTATGCGCACGCGGCTTGGCAAAACAAAAGCACATTGCAATTGAGAAATTAGCACCTGTTGCGCAGAAGCTTTTAAGGTCAGCACCATGGGCAAACCAGCGGCACCCATTCGCAAAAGTTGCCGTCTATCCGCTAGCTTACGCTGTTCTGGATCCAATTCAGGTATCTCTGGCTGCTCAGTCACATCAATTCCACACTTGTGCGAACTATCACTCTAATCAAGTTGCGCCTCAATCACCCCAATCAGACGAGCTTTGTATAACGATAATGCTATATTTTTCCTAACAAAATATCAACAGCATGCAGCGCTACTAGTCATTTGATTGTAACTTTGGTGTTTTTTAATCACTGCCATTCATGTAAGCCATATGACGATCCAATGGAACCTCAAGAAAACAACGCAATGGCCATCACCCGGGAATCGGCAGGAATTCAAGCCCTATTGAGCGAGCGGACAGTTTTGATTGTTCTTTTGGCTCTGCTTGCCTTTTTTTGGTCGATTGAATTGGTCGATGCCGTTGCGGCATTGTTCATTTTTGTCATCATTGCCTCTCTAATGCTCCGCCTCGAGTTCAGGCGGCACCGAATGGCACTCAGATTGAGAGCGAGTGAAAGCAAAAAACTGGAATTCAACAAACATGGTGGCATCAAATCGGTGCGCGCCAATACGTTGAACGCCGTACCGCTTCCAATTTTGATAATAAGCGAAGATCACAGAATCAGCTTTTCGAACCAAGCCGCCAATGACTTGCTAGGAAAAGACATTATCAACAATGACGTCTACCTGTATTTGCGGAAATCCAAGATTGTTGAAGCGATCAAGTCGATTTTTGAAGATGGAAAAAAACACGCAGGCGTGGTCCGGTATACGAACAAGCAAAAGCGGAGTTTTGACGTAACGATTTCCCGTGTGTCTGGAACGGCCGGCGATGATGTGCCTACGCAGGCCATGGCGTTCTTCTATGAAATAACAAGCATGCTTCAAACTGAGCAGATGCGCGTAGATTTTGTTGCAAACGCCAGTCATGAACTACGCACACCGCTCTCTTCCCTGATTGGTTTTATTGAAACACTTCAGGGTCCTGCAAAAGACGATTCGCCAGCCCAGGAGAGATTTCTTGGTATCATGCAGTCGGAAGCAGAGAGAATGGTCCGCCTTATTGACGACTTGCTCTCGCTTTCCAAAATCGAAATGTCGCGCCACGAGGTACCCGACAGTACCGTCAATATTGATGCGATGATTCAAAGCGTTCTGAGAACCGCCATCGATGTCGGAAAACCTCGCGGGGTTGAGTTTGAACTTGAAGTGGAAAAAAAAGCAGCGCAGGTTATTGCTGACCCGGACCAGTTAATGCAGGTTCTATTGAACTTATGCATTAACGCGGCGAAGTATGCTGATCGCGAGTCGACTGTTCATGTTTCAGCCAAAATAAGCAAAACACGCAAGTTCGTGAACGTTGCCATTCAAGATGAAGGCCCCGGTATTTCAAAAGAGCATCTGGCCCGTCTAACTGAACGGTTTTATCGCGTTGACAATGCACGGTCTCGCAAGATGGGAGGCACAGGACTTGGCCTCGCCATCGTGAAACACATCCTTCTGAGGCATGACAGTGTCCTAGATGTTAAAAGCGCTGTTGGTAAAGGAACAACCTTTAGTTTTAAACTCAGGCGCGCCTGATCACTGCCCTGCACTGGCCGTTCTTTGCTGTCATAAAACAGACATTTGCTCGCAAATCCCGCCATTAAAATGTAACATAGCGCCAGTATCAGTAATCACACAAAACGACGCCGTACAGGCGTTTGCAAACAGGCAACTAACTGCAAGAGACCATGTCTCCTCAGTGCGCCAGGTGAAAAAAGGACTTATCCGTGAAAACCAGAGTTTTGCTGATCGAAGACGACCTGAACATCACCGAGTTGGTTAGATACAACCTGGAACGCGCTGATTATAAAGTCGATGCTGTCGCAGATGGTGAAGAAGGCCTGTATCTCGCTGCGCAAGACACCCCAGACGTTATATTGCTTGATTGGATGCTGCCAAATTTATCCGGATTGGAGATTTGCCGACAATTGCGCCGCAACAGTGAGACAGCGAATGTTCCGATCATAATGTTAACAGCCCGCGCGGATGAGCCCGACAGAGTAAGAGGCTTGGAAACCGGAGCGGACGATTATGTAGTTAAACCCTTCTCTCCCAAAGAGCTTATTGCCCGCATTCAAGCTGTATTGCGTCGAGTACGCCCTGCTCTTGCCGGTAAAGAACTGACGTTTGAAGATATACGCTTGGACAATGTATCTCACAGAGTCACCCGTAACGGCACGTCCATCCACCTCGGACCAACGGAATATCGATTGCTTCGGCATTTTATGGAGAACCCGGGTCGCGTTTTCTCTCGCGAACAGCTGTTGGACTCGGTTTGGGGACACGACGTGTATGTTGAACCACGCACCGTTGACGTTCACATCAGGCGTCTACGTAAAGCTATGAATGAGGCTGGCAAAGACTATATTCGTACTGTTCGGTCAGCTGGGTACGCACTCGACAACAACGGTTGATGAGCCTCGTTCAGGCTGACGGAACCTCCAGATTCAGCTTTTTCAAACTGCGCTCAAGCATAATCAACGCCCACAAACTGGTGTGGTGGTCACGCGCACCAATAACATGCTCTTCAGCCATCTGCTGAATACCAAACATATTGAATAGGCCACTATCGCCAAATACTTCGCTTTCACCCAGCGACATAGTGTCATCTGCCAGTTCATTTCTAAGCCAACTGACGGTTGGCACGTCAAATCCTTTTTTAACTCGGTCAAGGGTTTCATCCGGCAAAAATCCGCGCAGTGCCTTGCGGAAAACTGATTTACCTTCACCTTCCAAAATACGCTCTCGAGGAGGTACACGAAGCCCCCATTCGACGAACTTATGATCCAGGATGGGAACCCTTACTTCCAAACTATTGGCCATGCTGGCACGATCGACTTTCGTTAAAATATCGCCAGGCAAATAGGTTTTGAGATCAATGTACTGAATTACTGACAAAGGATCTGCTCCTTTTACTTCATCAGCCAATTCAGTGAACCGGTCATGCGGATGATAGCCCGCCAAGAGTCTGCGCATCTTCCGCGAATGCCAACGCTTTCTATCACGGTCCGGAGTCCGGCTTACACTCTGGCAATACGCCTGAGCTGAAGTCCTTGCTAAAGCTTCAAAGGTGGATTTTGCACGCAGAAACTGTGGCGCTTTGTCCAGTTTAGGATATATCACGCTCAGAGGCCCAAAAATCGCCCTCCTAAGAAACATTGGCATCATGTTTCTCAGCGACTCCTCAGCCATGTGAAAACGATGTCGGCGATAACCTGCAAACAGCTCGTCACCGCCATCCCCAGACAATGCGACTTTCACTTTTTCTCGTGCGAGACCACAAACACGGAATGTAGGCAACGCGGAAGGATCAGCAAATGGTTCATCGTATACGTCGACAATCCGGTCAATTAGTGTGCGATCGGTTGCGGATACCAAACGCCAGCGATGACTTGTTCTGAAGTGATCCGCAACAAGCTGAGCATAGCCGCTTTCATCATATGCGGGATCTTCAGAACCGATGGCGCAGGTTTCAACTGAAGATGTGCCTAGCCTCGACATAAGCCCTACGACAGCACTTGAGTCCACACCGCCCGACAGAAATGCTCCTAACGGTACATCTGCTATCATGCGTAGTTTTACGGCTTCTTCCAATCGCTCCAACAGGTCTTCTTCGCGTGACACTGTGAGCCCGGCCATGCCTATACCCGGCTGCCAATACTGATTTAGCCTCGGAGATCGCTTGCCCTTTTCAAGGGACAATGTTGTTGCGGGAGGAAGCTTTTCAACTCCATCGATAATGGATTTGGGATCAGGGACGTATCCCAGGGTCAAATAGTCTTCCAGCGCATCAACGCGTAACTTACGCGGTAAGTTTGTTATACAAAGCAACGACTTAAGCTCGGACGCGAAGTAGAAGTCCCCATTTGGCAAAAAAGTATAATAGATGGGTTTGATGCCAAGGCGGTCGCGGGCCAGGAACAGTTTTCGCTTGGGCCCGTCCCAAATCGCGAAGGCAAACATGCCCCGCAGTCTCTCGACGCAAGCTTCACCCCATTCCATGTAGCTTGTCATCAAGACTTCAGTATCTGAGTGCGTCGAAAATTTGTGCCCAAGGCTTTCCAATTCACGTCTAAGCGATTGAAAATTATAGATTTCGCCGTTGTAGGAAAGAACAAATTCTTTACCAGGGCTGTACATGGGCTGTAGCCCGCCAGCAATGTCGATTATTGATAAGCGCTTGTGACCAAGCGCAACATCGCCGCCAAAAAAGTATCCATCTCCATCAGGACCACGATGATTGATTGCGTCTGTCATCTGGCGCAGCAACGGCTCATCCACATTCGAGCCATTGTGGGTCATGCAACCCGTTATCCCGCACATAAGCCACCGTTCCCTACGTTGACGTCCCCCACACCATTTAAATCGTGAACGGCATCAGTTGTCGATAGAAATTCTCTAAATGATGCTCGTATTTGTTCTAAATTACCCGCAAGCGGTGCACTTAGGACAATAACCTTACCGTTGCTGGGCGCCTGTCGCAGCCGAGCCCAAGCAGTGACCAATTTTTCATCAACACTGTTGAATACCAAAGACTTTTCTATGGAGTACTGCGTCCAAGCGAGCATCTCGCTGTCTCCGCGACGCAATATGATCTCTGTAAACAGCGAGTTACAGTTTCTTGCTGTGACACACATTTTTTTCAAGCCAACCTGTTTCCATTCTTCTGGCGCAAAACTGTTCCCTGGTTGAAAAATTCGCTGACCTGATCCCAAACTTTCAAAGCTCGCGAGATGTACTCTAAACACAACACCGTTATGTCTCATCAAAGACGACCATTGGCTCTTTGCAGACAAATAACTGGGCCTTGCCACCAAATCTGTATCGGGCAGGATTCGGAAACTAGAAGCGTCAGAGATATTGAGTGGCTGGACAACAGCAGGAGTTTTGAGCGTATCCATATGCAGTCTCTGAGGTGCAATCGTTGAAACTGCGGTAGGAGCAGCAATCATCAGCAGGACTATTGCAACCGTAGAATGGCCTGCACCTGAAGTCATCGCCGCCGCGTCGCCCAACAAATCAATATTTTGATCGGCTAAAGGTTTGTCAGCATAGCGATAGGCAACAGAGATGAGTGTAAACAAAACGATTGAAAGAAAAACCCAACCATAAACCAGGTGGTCAAATCCTTTGGCCAGTCTTTGGTCAGAAAGTTCAGCAATCAAAAAAATCAGCAAAACACGCACGGCATTCGCAGCAATAGGCAGAACTATGCTGCCAGCTAAAACCGCGAGCCGTTTTTTCCAGCTATCGTACAACAGGTTGGCAAGTAGCACGCCTGTGAAGATACTCGTGAACAAGAATTTCACGCCAGCACATGCTTCTGCAACTTCATAGATGCCACTCGGCAAGGTAATCAACATTCCTTGAGCAGAGTATTCAGCACCAATAATGTCGAGAAAACCAATCACCAGACTGGCTGTTAAATGCTGCAGCGGTGTGACCAGTTCATACCCAAATGGCACAGAAAAATAGAGAAACAGCATCGGGAACAACAGGTGTCGATACACCGATATCCCAAATGAACCTATCACCAGGCCCTGAACTGCAGTCACCAGCGCTATGTGCTGAAATAATGCGAAATCCAGCAACGTTCCTGAAAGCCAAAGCAAGCTAGCCCCCGTGACAATCAAAACTCCAATCCAGCTACTACCCGGGGACAATTCGGCCAGCAGTGTTCTTCGAGACCAAATAAGGGATATGCTTACGACAGGTGCTAATAAGCCGTGGGCGAATGCCTCCACATCCCACAATATCGAGATCATGTGGGACAGCGTTTGGAACCACACGACCAACAGAATGATTAGCCCCGCGGCAAAAATATAGCCACTTCTGCGCCAATTACTCTCCACAAGGCACCTCAGCAACTGGGTTCGCCAATGCGTCATCAATTACGGCATCCAGCTGCTTAAAAGCGGCTTCCCAGCTGTTATGCCTTTGCACAAACTGGCGGGCGTTTTGGCCCATTTGTTTGGCTGCACGCGGGTCTTTCAAAAGCTGCACAACCGCATTCGCAAACTCTACTGAATTGTCCGAAACACAAACCGCCGTTTCATGAGGCGCGTTTATGCCCTCATTTGCTCCACTGGTACACACAACCGGCTTGGCCATCGCCATGCCTTCAAGGACTTTGTTTTGAATACCTCTGGCTGTTTTTAGAGGAGCTACAATTATATCCGCTCGAGCAATCTCTGCCGCCATGTCTTCAACACCACCAACAATCGTAATGCCGTTGATTGACTGCAAAGACTGAACTTCAGGTGCCACAGGACGCCCGGCGACGAAAAACTCTGCTTCGGCCATGGTGTCTTTAATTTGCGGGAATATGTCACGAGCAAACCAATCAACCGCGTCAACGTTCGGAGCATAGTCCATAGCGCCCGTAAACATTATTCGCTTACTTTTTGGTTGATCTTCGGGATAGTTCTCGGGATCGAATTTGTTGATATCTACACCGTTCGCTATCCCAAAAACTTTGTTTGAAGTCTGTTTTGCCGAAAGTCGTGCTTTAAATAGGCTAGCTTCATCGGGACTGGCGAAAAGGGACGCAACACTTTCCTTAGCCAAGTTTCGTTCAAACTGAGCCAGTTTTCGTGCTTCACGCCCATAAACAGCACTTAGCGGAAACCCCGTGTCTTCTGCGTATGCTTCCCATTTTGCTGAATCAACATCAACAAAGTCTGTCAGGATAGGAACGTTCAAATCGTCCGGGAGAAAGCGTCGACTTGCGGCAGAATACAAAAAAATGCAATCAACGCCCTCTTCAAGAATTTGCTTCAGCGCAGCACGTAGGCCCACCGATGGATAGGCCTCTTCTGTTAAACTCCGGCCCGTCATGAAAGCACGTAAAGAAGCTATCTTTTGTGCAATGGGGCTTGCAAAAGCCCAGTGAACGCTCGCGCAATGTTGCTCAAGGTACGACAGGTGACGCTTGTCGTCCGCATCATCGATGAAGAAACCTGCATGAACTTCATGATTTCCACAAAGATGCTTAAGGAAGTTCCAGGATCGAATTTTATCACCCTTGTTTGGTGGATAGGGAATTCGATGTGCAAGAAACAGTATTTTCGCCATGCTGTTACCCCAGATGACGCGCCAATGGCGGCCCAATTAATTTAGAAAGGCCGAAAGGTATTTTCTTCCAATAATTGCTCAAAGTCGCATAAGGGCCTGACTGTTGAGACAGGTTCGGTGGTTCCACCCCATCTGCCAACCTCATTTCGTACTCAAGTGGCTTAGGGTCGAAACCCCAGTTCTTCTTGAACCGATATGGCCCGCTATCGATCTTGCTCCGTCCAAAATCAAACTGAGAACACCCTTTTTTGCGAGCCTCCAGCATCAATTGGAAATACATGAAATCATGCGCTGCCGTCTTTCTTACCAGAGAGTTGCCTCCAGCGTAGTACGGCATAACAGTATCCTTGAAATAGAAACTCATCAGACTGGCAATCGGCATGCCATTTCTATCTTCTGTCAGCTGGATGACTACCTTATCGTCAAATACGCTCTTCAATCCCTCAAAGAGTTTTTTCGGGAATACCGGGGTTCCCAGCGACCATACACTGCGCGCATACAAATCGTAAAATACGTCCAGATCGTCAGTCCAGCGAGTTTGCAACTCATTTTTCAAACTCTTGCGTATGACCGCCCTTTGCTTACGCGGTATCGCCAATAACTGTGTTTCTTCATCGTCCGCCAGGTCTTTTATAAATGTTGCCGACCCGGATAATTGCACCCAGTTCGTTTGTTGTTTGTGCTGCGCTACGATAGATCTGAGTTCCAGGATGGGAATGCCCGCTTCCTCAGCCATCTTCCATGCAGCGTCGCAAATTGCCTTCGTGGCACCAGCGTCAACCGCCAATACCCCGCCGTATACACAAAACATGTTGGAAATCAGTGCCTTACCAAAAAGCCAGTGCTTTTTTATCGATAGTGGCAAGACGCCCACGATCTCTGCGCCAGTTTTGGCCACCAAATAAGGACAACGCTGCCCTGCTCCGTCTTCAATAACTGTTTTCCACCCTGAAAGATGGCAAAAAGTGCCAAGTGGATGTTGGTGCACAAATTGGTCCCATGCCGCATGGTCTGTTTTTGTGAGCAGTTCAACTGATATTGACATTACACCAAATCCACACTGAATTCGGTGGATAAAAATTCGTTCGCAGGCACAAATTCACGGCCAGATAATAACCGCCCTAACTTTGCGGCCATCTTTTTTTGACCTGTATAGTGACGCAAGCGAGATTTCACCGGGGCCTCTTTGACAAATGGTTGTTCGGGATCAATTTCCCACGGGTGCATATAGAATACAGTTCCTAAACCCGTTTGCTGCCGCGCTTTCTTCATAAGCCATTCAGCAATCATGCTGGGTAAAAGCCTGAAGTAGCCCCCCCCGGAAGCTGGAACAGTGCGTCCAAAAACCTCGGCAACGGTCATCGGCAATTCAACAAAATTGCAATTTTCTATTGGATAAAACGGCGTGCGTGGCAGCCCTGATGCCCCATAGTGGTCCGTTTGTGCTGGCACCAAACTTGATGAGTAGCGAAACCCGGCCGCGACTAATTGATGATAAAAACCCCACGTTTCTTGAGACATTGAGAAACTTGGCGCTCTATATCCATTAACAGGTTTTCCGCTAGCATCTTCTAAAAGGCTTTTGGCACGGCTAACATCATCGAAGAATTCTTTCTCCGAGAAGCGAAAAACTCTTTGATGGTCCATTCCGTGGCAAGCTATTTCATGCCCTTGGTCCGCAATAGTCCTGATAAGATCAGGCGCCCTTTCCGCGACCCATCCCAAACAAAAAAAGGTAGCCTTTGTGTTTGCTGTCTTGAGCAGTTGCAGGATTTTGGTGGTTTGAAGTTCAACACGGCTTTCAAGTTGCGGCCAATCGTCTCGAGACAATGTGTTTTCGAATGCGCCGACTTGAAACCATTCCTCGACATCAACAGAGAATATGTTTTTCTGGCCAGCTGAATTATTTGCCTGACGCCGTGGTACGAGCTGAAGGTCGTCCGCGTCTAAAGCCGCCATGACTCACTCGTCATCCTTTTTTGAACCAGTCGCCAATTGCGTCATCAGTTGAGTGAGTTGCTGAAGTGTCTGATCTTGTGACTTCATCATATCCTCAAGCTGACTAATCCGGTTGTCCATTTCCTTATTGGACTCAGGTGCACGCTTTGCCTCAAGTGGAATGGTCGCGTCATTGTGCGAACTGGGAGGCGGAGCGGATACCGCAGAAGATACGGGCGTTACCGGGCGTGTATCACTGGTCATGTCAGCCACAACCGCGCCCACCGTCTCTCCATCAATAGTGTGCAATTCCTCAAGGGAACCGTATAGCAAGATACGTGAGCATAGAGTGTTCAGCCGCCGCGGAACACCTGCAGAGTGATTAAAGATAGCTTCTACTGCGTCGGCGGTGAAGCAAGGATCATTGTCCCAACCGACCAAGCTCAGACGGTGCTGAATATAGTCCGCAAGTTCCTCTTTCTCCATCGGCTCCAGATGGTGGGTCGCAATAACTCGCTGACGAAGTTGTTCCAGCTCTGGCGCAGAAAAAATGCGTTCACGAAACTCTGGTTGCCCTACAAGAAAACTTTGAACAAGTGCTTTGTCGCCGTCCTGAAAATTAGAGAGCATGCGCATTTCCTCAAGCGCAGCGTTCGACAGGTTTTGCGCTTCGTCCACGACAAGCAATGCCCTGCGTCCGCGAGCAAACTGCTCGCGCAAATGTTTTTCCAATCGCGCAAGCAACTGGCCTTTATCTTCGGCCTGAGCATCAAGGCCAAATGCAGCAACAACGCTCCTTAGCAAGTCTTCCGCGCTCAGCTGCGTACTAACAATCATTGCCGCAATGAACTCATTGCGATCCAGAGTATCAAACAGGTGCCGTACAAGGGTAGTTTTACCGGTGCCGATATCACCCGTCACAATGATGAAACCCTCGCCTTGGTTCAATCCATAGGTAAGGTAAGCCATAGCCTTTTTGTGCGTGCGGGAGCTAAAATAGAAACGCGGATCCGGCGTTAGCTGGAATGGTCGTCCCTGTAGATTGTAAAAACTTTCATACATATGGCGCTAAAATGTCCCTCTAAGGTACAAAGTTATTGCGTTTTCCCTAAGGTTCTCACCTTCAAGGTTTGATAGCCTCTGAGAGTGATCGTAAGAAACCGCGAACCTGAAATATCTTGATATAACTTTTTCCCAAGACACGTTTCCTACAATGAAGTATCTACTCGCACCCCATCTTCAAATAAACTTTGACGAAAGCTAAGTCGAGCATTTAGTGAGGTTTTTTCGTTAATTTTGTGTTCGGTACCAGCAGTTATGCCCCAAGCTTGTCCAGTTCCGGAGTCATTATCGAATGTACGCCATTCATAATTCCCGCTTAAAAAGCTGGTTGTACGCTTCTGTCTAAGTGTAAAAGTGCCAACTGCTGAGCGTTGCCGAAAGTCCACGTCAGAAAACGAAAAATTTGGGTCAGTTTCATCAATTGGTAGGTTCTCAGTGTTTGTGATACCTAACTCGCTATTGAAACTCAGACTATTCAGAGTGTCATTTGAAACGATGGTGTTGGCAGTTATCCGGTCGGTATAGCTTCCTGTAAAATCGAGTCTTGCGGAAAAAAAATACTGTAGCGATCCGTACCAGACGCTTCTCGCTCCCTCTTTACCGAAGGACACTGAGCCATCCAGCTTACCGCCTGGCGTCCAGCGAAGGCCCGTTTCCCAGCCAAAACCATCCTCCGCCAAAATTGCGTTCTGGAAATCATTGGACGTCACGTTAATGTTTCCAAAAAATTGAATATGGCGATTAGCCTTATATGTTACTTCCCCGCCCGCACGCTCTTTGCGAAAATCGTTCACATCTAGAGAACGGATCACACGAGAAGAATCTGCAAATAATCTCCATTGGAAATTCCGAAAACGGTCGCCTGAATCCAATGATGCTGTGAACTCATGGCTGGTTGAGTCAGAAAAATTAATGGGAAGCGTGTCGTCTGTGAGGTCATCTGCCGGGCTGCGCTGTAGTCCCAGCCGGTAAGTTAGCCGAAAATCTGCATAGTCTCTCAAGCCAGTACGAAAAATGCTGGTGGCTGTATACTCCTGCACTAGGCGCCGGTTTGCCGTGCGGTTCGCCGCACTCCCCGATAGGCTTCCTCGCTGGTCCAGGAACTGCTGGCGCAGGCTGGCACGACCATTAATGGTTAGATGATCTTCCCAGACTTCAGCGTCTAAAGTTCCAAATGCGTTTTGCCGAAACTCATCTGTGTTGCTTGTGAGGAAGTAAAAATGATCTAGCGAGTAGTCTAGCGCAAGTCTCAATCTGTTGCCGTCAATACGAGTATTGAAACCAATCGCACTATTGAGAACTGCTTCATATTCACGATTGGTTTCTACTAACGTCGCATTGTCAGTGCCTGTCACTGTCACCTCTGCGCGAGGGTCTACATAGATATGTTGGGCCTTAGCGCCTTCGCCGAATAACGAAAAAAACGCCACACAGAAAAGCCCGGCACTTAACCGGGCAGCGACAGGATGGATAGTGCCAAAATTCTCCAGGGGCTGGCCAATCACAGACCGCCTCTATCGTCCGCCATAGCCATAATAAGAAGCAAACTTTTTGTTACTTCCATTGTAGCGCGTCTTGTTGAGTAATAGATTGATGTTTTCGCAAACACTGATCATTCCCAAACTCTCTTTGATCTGGGGCTCAGTCGTTTTTTCCGCTTCAATCACAAACACAGTTTGGCCCATATAGAGTGCAAGCACAGATGCAGCAGAACTGGCAAGAACCGGTGGAGAATCGAAAATTACAATACGGTCTTTGTACCGCGTTGATATTTCGTTCACCATGCTTTCCATTCGGTCACTGGCAAGAAGCTCTGTGGTGAGGTTGTGCTGACGTCCGGCCGGCAAAAGGACAAGATTTGGAACGTTCGTGCGTACAAGGCAATCACCAACATCCATGTTATTGTCGGCAACCACATCCATCAAACCTCGGCCACCTTTAACGCCCAAGCGGTTCAATATCTCCGGCTTGGAGAAGTCCGCATCAACCAACAAGACAGTTACATCCTGCTCAGTTGCGATTGATAGGGCCAAATTGATGGTACAGAAGGTCTTGCCCTCACTTGGGTTTGAACTTGTTACCAAAATGACATTGTTATTTCTGTCAGCGTTTTTGTCTCCCTTTGGAAAAGCGTTTAAAAGGAGAGACCTTTTTATTATTCTGAACTCTTCCGACATGAGATTGGGTGGCATGTCAGGCGTGATGTAGCCTGCTTCACGAAGCGCCACCAGGTCGATTTCTTCCGGCGGGCGTCGTTTCTTCGCCTTTGTGTCAACCTTCGCGCCTTCACCCGCTGTATCACCAATCGCCAGAGACCGCGGTTTATTTTCAGTTTCAACAGATACAGCCGGCGCCGTATCCTCATTTGCAGGCGTTGGCGTTTTGGGTTTTGGTTTCGAATCTGGTGACCCAATACCCTTAAACGCTGGCTTGGTATCTTCTTCGATAAGCGAAGGGTTCAATGAAGACGGGTCTGGTTTGCGCTTTGAAGGAGAGCCAATGCCGCCCGCCGCCGCCCGTTCAAAAGGGCTGTCGCCAACACTTTTTGCCGCGCGTTCAACAAGAGAAGACCCCTTCTCTTTTTCCTTTTTGGCTTTTTTGCTGCTCGCTCAATCAGGTCCATTAAACTTCACACTCATTTTGCCGGTATGGAACCAACAATTAACCCGTGCCCCCAATCATGTCGAAGACGACAAATCCACCAAAAACAAGGAACAACAATACCGTTGCACCAGCAAACATCATCAATTCGATACTGCGCTGTCTGGTTTCTTCTTCTGACAGAGACCGCGAGACATTTCCAAGCACATTAAGGTCAAATTGTGAACGCAACTGCTCCACTGTCAACACAACCGGGCGCAGGACAGAGAGCACCAAGGCAAACCCAACGCCTGAGATAAGTGCAAACACCAACATTCCACTCATGAACAGCAAACGATTGGGACCGCTTGGACGAGTTGGCAGGTTGGGTTGCTCAACCACCCGCAGGCTTACAGTACCATCCGCGTTTTCTACGTCGGTTTGCAGGTCCAGGTCCTGCTTGCGATCTAGAAGATCATTATAGAAACTGCGAAGCTGGCCGAAATCGCGTTGAAGCTGACTCTCGCGCGCCTGAATTTCCGGAACGCGTTTCGCTTTTTCTTCCATTTCGTCAACTATTTTTTGCTGCTCTGCTTCCCGTTGCTCAAAGGTTTTGATCTGAGTAC
Source organism: Kordiimonas sp. (assembly GCA_963921265.3). Classification (GTDB taxonomy): domain Bacteria; phylum Pseudomonadota; class Alphaproteobacteria; order Sphingomonadales; family Kordiimonadaceae; genus Kordiimonas. The sequence goes on along the minus strand of OZ001196.2, from coordinate 170,228 downwards.
GGGTATCAATAATGTTGAACATCAACTGCTCATAAAGCCTGTTGGGTGTTTCAGTTGTGAAATTTGACGTTTTGCCGGACTCTGCAGACTGTGACAGCTCAGCAGCAATTGCTTCCTGCTCTTCGGTCTGTTCCTTCTTGAGCAAATCCAATTGACGGGTCACGTTTACGACATCTGGATGGCGATCCGTAAATCCAAGATTTCGCAGTTGATCCAGTTTCTTTTCTTGCTCGTTAATACGCTCTTGCAGTGGATCGTCAGCCACAGCGCCGCGGGACCGCGATGATCGTGCTTCACGAATAGTGGCTGGCACATTTTGGATTTGCTCTTGAAGTGTTTCCAAGGCAACACGCAATTCTCCGAGTTTACTGCGCGTGCCTCTTAGTTCTTCCTTGGCCTCGTCTCTGCGAGACAAGAAGGAACTTTCCCCACCAATGTATTCAATGTTTTCCTGCCGGAACTGCGCGTGCAATTGCTCAGCCGCACTCAGCCTTTCCTCGTAATCTTTAATTTGCTGATCAAGGAACTCTGCAGCGTTTTCGGTTCCACCATCACCGCCTTCGGTGCCACCTTCCAGGAAGAGAGACAACAGATTGTTCACGACATTACGCGCAACTTCTGCTCGCTGACGATCACTTAGTCTGCCATCACCGTTTTCATATTGAATCCGGTACATGCTGCCTTGAAGAGGCACAACCGTGATTTCTGACTGCATCTCTGCAACCAGTTGGTTAAGGGCTGCATCGTTTTGCGCCAATCGCTCCAAATACTCCGAACGGCGAATGATCTTTTCAAGGTTAGGTCGTGTGACCAATTGAGCACGCACGGCTTCAATTCTGCGTGTAACGTCAATGTTGATACCAAAATCTTGAACGATTGTGGGCAATATAGACTCTGTATTGACGAATATCTGTGCGCTTGATTCGTAACGATATGGCATAGTCGACACTGCACCCCAGCCGACAAGGCATATAAGCCACGTTGTCGCCATCATGTACCATTTCTTACGCCAGATGCCGTATACAACAGACTTAACCTGTTGATAAACCTCGTGTAATCCGAAATCTACAGCAGCCATGTCAACTCTCCACAATCAGCCCAATCGCACTTTGAAAAGTTGTTCTCTTACAAGAAGCTTTCTGGAATTATGAGAACATCTCCAGGCAGTATCTTTACATTGGCATTAATATCGCCGTCTTTGATCAAACTTTCAATCCTTAGGCGGTATTCTCGCTGCTCTCCGTCTTCAAAGCGAACCAGTGAAGCACGGTCCCCAGCAGCGAATTCAGTCAATCCGCCCACTTGGATCATAACATCAAGAAGTGTCATGTTCGCGCGGTACGGAATCGCCTGCGGCGTTCCAGCTTCTCCCAAAACCCGTACCTGCTGGGAAAACGGACCGTTGAACCCGTTCACAACGACGGTAACAACTGGGCCCTGAATATAAACCGACAACTCTTCTTCGATGTCTCGAGCAAGATCACTTGGCGTTTTGCCTGTTGCAGCCAGGTCATCAATAAGCGGCATGGAAAGTCGGCCATCGGGCCTTACTACCACACCTACCGAAAGTTCAGGGTTTCGCCATACAAAAACGCTAAGGCTGTCTAAAGGACCGATAAGATAACTGGGGCCCGGGCCTTCATCAGGCGGCACAAACGGCGCCGGAGGCAGTGACTCGAAAGGCAAAAACAGGTCGCACCCTGACAAACCAAGCGCTAAACAAAGGCTAGCAGCAAGTTTAAAACGGCGGTTTTGAGCCATAGAAAATACTCTTTTCTCGACGCCGACCCCGGAGCATCAAAGTTACAAACTGCAAATTCGTCTGTATTTGGCCATTATTTGCTTGAAGAATCAAGCACTAAGATGGTTCAGAACAAGTTAACGACTAGCCACACTCGCAAACTCACAACAAGTTCCCACGAGGTAGATCATCTTCTTCTGGCACGTTAGGTTCTATGTCCGCTACAGGCTCTTCTTCTTCGACTTTTTTGGGAGTCACAGAGAATTTTTTCTTGCCTAGGTCTTTGTTGAATTCTTCGTAGTCGTCAAACTTGTAACCCCAAACAACAATCAAAAAGATAAAGATACAAAAAGCGGCAAAGTAAATTGTGTCCATCTTCGTTATTCCTTGGGTAGTTTGGACCAATTATATGCCGATGAAGTCATCTGGGAAAGACTATTGAATTTCGGCTGCCAATCGAGGGTGTTTTTGAGCTTTGCAGTGTTTGCGATTACTGATGGTGCTTCGCCAGGTCTTGGCTCGCCTATTTCGTACGGCACTGGCTTTTGAGATACCATAGCAATCGCTTCAATGACTTCCATCACGCTGCTGCCCACGCCGTAACCCAAATTGAGCAAATTTGATTGTCCTGTTATCTGCATTGAAGCAAGAAGTGCCACGTGTGCTGAGGCCACGTCATGGACATGAATATAGTCTCGGACACCGGTGCCATCTGGCGTCGGTAAATCATTTCCAAAAACCTTTAAAGCTGAAGCTCGCCCCAAAAGCGCGTCGATCGCCCTACCAATTAAATGCGTAGGATTTTCAAGAAACTGGCCATGGCGTAACTCCGGGTCAGCCCCCGCTACATTGAAATATCGGAAAATGCCAAAGTGCATTCCTGACACCCTGCACGCATCCTGCAGCTGTTGCTCGGTAAATAGTTTGGACCACCCATATGGGTTTAATGGCGAAGCGATCGCATTCTCAGCTACCGGTGCGTCTCCTGTTTCGCCGTAGACTGCAGCAGTGGAAGAAAAAATAAAATCAGGGACATCATACCGGACCGCCGCATCGATCAAAACGCGACTACCCTCGGTGTTATTATAGTAGTATTTCAGTGGGTTAGAGACTGATTCGTCAACTTTAATTGAACCGGCGAAATGCAGCACGGCAGTGATTTGGTGGTTTGTAAATATGGTATCTGACAATTCGGCGTCGTGCACTGCACCTTCGTAAAAAGTAACGCGGCTATGAAATGGCCTCATTGTCCCAGTGCTTAAGTCATCGATTACACATACCTCTACACCAGCGTCCAATAATGCCAGGGCTGTCTGCCCTCCAATATAGCCAGCGCCACCAGTGACTAATACCGGGCCATTAATCCGTGCCGTCATAAATTACTCCTTGTCAGTCAACAGCTGAATGAGACTGGGAAACAATTGCTTCAGCAAAAATACGCAATTGCCCATCGGTGGTAGATTTCCACCCATATTGGCCGGCGAATGAACGCACTGCATCGGCATCATAATCAGCGGCAAGCACAGACTCGATGGCTTCGGCATATTTTTTTGGTATGTTCCCCTCAACTAACCGGCCAGCCACGTCCCTTGTTATTAGCTCAACAGCACCGTCAACCGCCCTAGAGACCACGGGAACACCGCAAGCTAACGATTCCAGCATCACATTCGCCCAGCCTTCCCGTTCCGAGGGTAAACAGAAAACGTTGGCTGCAGAAAAATATTCGGCCATTTCCGCAGGGGACTTTTTGCCAACAAAAGCAACACGTCCAGAAACATCACAACTCTCAGCTAGTGCTTTTAGACGAGTTTCCAGTGGACCGTCACCGACTATTAGCCCCTGAACTTCTGGCATATGCGCGAGCGCTTCAATCAGAATATCTACTCGTTTTCGAGGGATCAGCCATCCAGCAAACATAACAATAGGTTTGTCTGGTCTTAGCCCAGTAGTTTTGCAAATATTGGCTCGGGCGCCGTCTACAGGTTTAAATCTAAGAGTGTCTACTCCATTACGTAAAACACTGACCTTGTCAGGCTTAATCCCCATTTTAACCAGCAGATTTTTAAGTGACTCACTTACGGTAATGAGGTGAGAGGCTCTGCGGCACGCGTCGACAATCATCCGCCGCGGCATAGCCATTTGTCCAATTTGTGATACGTCACTACCTCGCGCAGTTGCAACAAACGGTATGCCAAAACACTCAGACAGCTGCGCAGCAGCAACACAATCTGGATACAAATAGTGAGCGTCAATTAAGTCAAATGTTATGCCGCTCTTGAGTAAAGCCTTTAGCTGCCGTTTTGCAGACCATGCCAACGTAAACGGTGTGATCATCATCCCGATTTTGGGAATCACAAGGTACCTGGGATGAAGTACGGTTATGTCCCCCACACTTTCAACCAATGGGGCCAAAGCAGCGCGGCCGTAAGCACCAAACATTTTGAGCTTAAAGGGAAACCATGGCACCGGTGCAATTACTGTCGCGTTGACCCGCCCGGTTTTTGTCAGTTCCACTAAACGATTTTGCACAAAAATACCGAGCGTAGGCTCCCCCCGATGCGGAAACAGTGTTGAAAACAAAACGATGTTAACGGGAGATGATTCTGTTTTTTGTGACACGATTGTCGATCTCAGCAATCCAAATCAGAATGAAAGCTCTTGTAGTTGTCTTCGGGCATCGTCTGCACCCTCAAATGTTGGGTCCAGGTTTAACGCCTGTTGCAATACCCGCCGGGCCCCGCGCCGGTCCCCTTTTGCAACGTACGCTAAGCCAAGGTGGTACTTATAAATGGCAACGGCTGGCGCACGCCTAACAGCTTTCTCAAGATGCGCAATCGCTTTTCCTGTGTCCCTATCGGCCTGGTGAGCCACCCAGCCAGCAGCATCCAGAATGAATGGGTTTTCGGGTGCCATCAAATACGCACGTTCAGCTAATTGAATGCTGGCACTGTTACCCAGTCGCAAATAAACAAGTGCCAGTTTGGCCACTACTTCGGCGTCGGCCACACCGGTTTGAAGCAATCGCTCGTATTGCAATGCGGCGTCGCTAAATCGTTCTTCTTGCTCATACCGCCTAGCAAGCTCAATTCTTGCCAAGCGCGCCACGTCGGCATTGCGCAAATAGTCTTCCAATTCTCGTATGCCTGCTTGACGGGCACCGGTCGCAAACAATGCTCGGGAAAGGCCAATGGCCAGATCATCTGTACTACCGGTTTGCATCGCCTCACGAAACGCAGATGCTGCAAGTGCGGGTTCCCCCTTATCGAGGAAAACCTGCCCAATCAAGCTGGCTGGAACATCATCCGGACGATCACTTGACCTGAGAGTGGGGAGCCGGTTTTCAGCCTCTTCGAGTTTCTGTCCCAAGGCTTCTGTCGCAAACAAGTACCAATTGATAACCGCTGGCGAGACCTTGTCGATCTCTGCTTGGGCAGCACGCTGAAATGCCATCCTGGCGCCGGAATACAATCCAGTTTTCAACAGAGCTCTTCCATGAAGCAGGTTAGCTTCGCCTTTGTCATAGTTGAATGCAGCATACCGAGAGAGAGGGCGTTCGGCTGCCCTCGCCTGATCCAAATCCAATAAAAGCACACCCATCCGCCGAAGAATTTCAGGGTTTTCAGCGGCTTTAACTGCTGTTGCACGGGCTTCTTCAATCGCCCTTGTAGTATTTCCTGACTCTGCAAGTGCTTCGGAATAATCAGCCCACAACAAAGTCGATTGTGGGATAACTCTAACCGCCTCTCGGAAGTAAGGTACCGCCTCTTCCGCTTTCCCGTTCAGCAGAAGCACCTTGCCTAAAGCGGCTTTAGCCCGGGTGTCGGTTGGTTCTTCTTCAAGAAGTCTTTCCAGGTCGCTTTCCGCTCCGTCATATTGACGCAAGTTCATCAAGGCCAAGGCCCTGTTTCTGAGCGCAGTATAATAGTCCGGTTTACGCGTTAAAGCCTGTGTGTAGGACTGAACGGCTCCGTCAAAGTTCCGTTGTTGAAACTCCAACGTGCCACGCATGTTGTATCCCAAAGCCCGATCAGGAGCCGTTGCCAAAATCTTGTCAATCGTGATCTGGGCACCCTCGTAGTCCCGCGTGCGTAACTGCATGCTACCCATCACCCCTAAATCCCTAAGCTGGGCGGCTTCGCTGGTTGTAACGACAGACAGTGTGCTTAACGCATTTTCTGAATCGCCCGCAACAAACTGGGCCAACGCGAGTTTTGTATCCAGGTTGTTAACCGCATCAACGCCTTCTTCACCAGACAGCAAAGCAACTCTTTCGTACATCGCCCGGCCACGCTCGGTTTCGCCCTGAGCGATTAGGATGGCTGCAGCTAGTGCCAGAACGCCGACGTCATCCTGACCTTGGTCAATTAATGGAACCAGTGTGTTGTATGCATTTGTTGGTTGTTGAAGCCGAAGATATGACGCGGAAAGTGCTATTCTCGCCGTCCTATTACCAGGTCTCACCTGCAGGACACGCGACAACAGTTCAATGGCAATTTCATTGTTCTCAAGCTGGTAAGCAACAAGCCCTCTGACATAGAGCGCCGGCAGATAGTTTTCAGTAGCAACCCGAGCACGGTTTAGTAGCGCTTCTGCTTCATTATACTCACCCCTGCTCGATAAAATCACGCCGGAAAGATATAAAGCCATCGGGTTTTTTGGCGTTGATGCGTAAACAGTATCCAGGTTTTGCTCGGCTTCCTCATAACGCTGTTGATTGATGCGAATGCCTGCAAGTTCCAAGTTTGCCATTAAATTTTCGGGGAAAATTCTAACCGCATCCTGAAAATACTCTTCTGCTAGGGCGTTATCGCCGGCATAGCGTGCCAACAACCCACGAGTATATTGTACCATTGTATTTTCGGGCGAACGTTCAAATGCCTGGTCGGCATATACCTTGGCCTGAACCAAGTTCCCCAACTTCAAACCAAGCCGTGCCAGGCCCAAATAAGCCTGAAAATCACTGGGAAACTGTTGCTGTGCTGTTTGGTAAAACCTGCGCGCATCATCATAGTTATTCAAGGCGAAGTTAGCATCACCCCGGATTATCAGCGCGTCACCCTGATCCTCGACAGGAATACTAATCCCTCTAAGAGCCTCCAACGCGCGCCTGAATTGCCCTTGAACAAGCTGGCTTTTAGCAAATGGCACAGCAGTGGCGGCATAATCTGCACCCAATTGACGTGCCCGGTCGATCGCAGCCTCTGCCGGTATTCCACTACCTGAATTTAGATAGGCATCAGCTAGAATAGAATAACTCTCGGCGTCAGCTTGACCAAGTTCATGAGCCTGGTTTATCAACGCGATAGCGGCATCATAATCCTTTGACGCCATCAAACCCAATGCGACATCTTTAAATTCTTCTTGAGCGCTTGCAGACCATAAAGAACCCATGCCCAGAGCGAAAAAAAACAAGCTGGCGCGTACAAGTGTCAAGACCTTCATTTGTCCATCAGCTATCCAGCAACCGGCTTTTCGGGCGGTAACAAGTTGTACATTTGCCAAACGCATAACTTAACGAACTCCGTGCGGAAACAAGACTACTCTCAGCGTTTGCAGGATGATCAACACATCCAAAAAAATGGAGTAATTCTTCACATAGTATAGGTCATATTCGAGCTTTCGACGAGAGTCTTCAAAAGATGCCCCGTATGGGTATCTAATTTGAGCCCACCCCGTAATGCCAGGCTTCAGGCAATGCCTCTCCCGATAAAACGGTACTTTTTCAGTTAACTGTTCGACGAAATATGGTCTTTCTGGCCTTGGGCCTACAAAACTCATATCTCCCTTGAGTACGTTGATTGCTTGAGGAATTTCGTCTGCACGTGTCCTGCGCAGAAAACCACCAATGGGTGTAGTTCTTGGATCGTTTTCTGCAGCAAATTGGGGTTTGCCATCTTGCTCTGCGTCGATGCGCATGCTTGTAAATTTCAGGACTTCAAAAGTCTCACCATTCAGTCCAACCCGCTCTTGTCGATACAATATTGGGCCCTTGCTAGTGAGTTTAACAAGCAACGCACAAATCAGAAAAATTGGCGATGTAATCACTAAAAAGCCAACACTTGTCAGTATATCCATCAAGCGCTTCAAAGCCCGCTCTATTATCGACCCCCCTTTGAATCCTTCGGCAAAAATAATCCAGTCCGCCTTGACGGAGTCCAAATTCACATAACCTCTTACTTGTTCGAAGAAGGTTAGTTGATCCATGATTTGGATGCCTGACAGCTTGCAGCTGATCAAAGCATCGATGGGCAGGCGTTGGTTCTCAAACTTGTCCCCAATAACAATCAAGTCGCAATGAAGTGCTGCAACATGCGACGCCAGCCCACGCATATTTCCTAGCTTTGTTGCGCTTTCCACAACAATGTTTTGGTCTGGCACGGCAACCACATCAACGATTTTGAGGGCAGCATCTGGCGTTTCGTTAGCTTCAGTTATGATAGCTTCGGCGCCCCTTCCGGCACCCAAAATAACCACTCGCCTTCCTAAAAAGCTGTCAGCGGCAAACAAGATGAATATTGTGTGTGCCAAAAAGACGCTTATGCCAGCCATCGCAAATGACATAAGCAGGATGGATCGCCATAACGGCAAGACCGGAAACAAATAGGCTGTGGCGGCCAATACCAACATGGAAGCAAATATTGCAGCAATTAATCGGAAGCCAAAAACACGCAGATCACCCATCGCATCCGATTGGTACGCGCCGAACCCCAACAAGATGGGAAAAGTGAAAACTGGAACTGTGAGCTTGGCAATTATTGTGGTCAGGGATTGACCATTGCCGAGGCCGAGCATTTCGAACCGAAGCCATTCAGCCAAAAACGCACTACCTGCAATCAGAAGCACATCGACCGCTGCAAGAGTAAGCTTTACTGGCGAAACATGATGGCGAAAAATACGCGCCATAAATCTTTACCCCTTAAGTCCACGGACAAATGTTTATCCGCGGCCTTCCCCCTGCAAGCCATTTTAAAGCCACTAGACCGTGCCCAAAATGTCGTGCGTTGCCAAACACTAGTGCGAGTCCCTTGCTGGTGCAAGCACCCACTTGTGAATTGGTCTAGCCCTCCTTATCTAACTGAGACTAGACAATGTAGCCAATGTCGATATTGCAACGGCGACACCACATCCCGCAGGCAAGTAACTCGTAGGCAATAATAACGTGTTTTTGCCAATTTTCTCCAGGACCGGCCTTTGCGCTTCATCGGAAACAATGGCCAAGTTCACATGCTCAATTGCGTCGGGTTCAATCATAAACAAGGTCTTCATAGCGCTGAGAGCAGCCCACCCTTCTGCCAAAACCGGCAATCGCCTGCTTCTCGCGGCTATTATTGCTCCAACAAGCGCTGCAATTTCTCTTCCTGCGTGCTTCTGCATGCAGTTTAAAACAGCTTTCTTGTCCGCACTTTGCAAGTTCGGTTCGTCCAGTGCATTTATTAAGCTCTTGGCAACGGCGTCTGCGCCAGCGGAAACGACCGACAGCCCCAATACATTTCCCCCTGAAGCGGTTGCTTCCATTCCGAATGCACAGGCCGCCATGCAATCGCGCTCCGGCCAACCCGCTTCAAGGTTATGTGGCATGGTGGGGGCCAATTCCAACACCCTCAAGCCGAGGCCACGGTCTTTACACATATGATTGAGTGGGGTTTGCCCCCTCCCTGCCAAATCAGCAAATTTCACAACCTCATCTACGTCATCTGCGCCCACGTAACTGCTGGTAAAAAGGCAAATGTGACTTTCTGCCAGTGATACTTTAGACGTGCCCTGCCAAGCGGCCAACCAATCAAGCCAAGAGGTCAAGCCCGCATCTCTTGGACAATCACTTACCAAACTCTTTTCCAAATCGGACCACAGTGCCGCTTTGGCCTGCTCGTCTTTTTTTGGTAGTTGGCCTATCAGGTTTAGCAGGTCATCGAATGGGGTCTCGGTTAACACTATTTTAGCTTCCATATTATATACTAAGGGTTGAAGATATTCGCAGTTAGGCTCTCAACTTGAATGCAACCTTCTAAGTTCTTGATTCTTTGCGGTATCTAAGGCATAAAAAGCTTGATTAGGGGTCGAAAAACGAAGCTCCAGTAGAATATACGTCTGCGAGTTTGTCAGTATAGGTTTAAGAGCAAGGTCGACGCCCAAATGGCTTCTAGCAATAAAACTCTTATAATTTCAACGCTTCTGACCGGAACGGCCGTTGCAACAGGTACTCTGTTATACGGGGCTTTCGGCAATCAGACGCCTGAGCTCGTTATTTTAGACGACACTCTTCCTCCGGTGCTGAATAGTGGTCTGTTACCACCACCCGCTACCTACCGCATGAGCACGCCGCCACCTGTCGATATTCCAGGCATCCGGCGTCTTCAAATTGCGCGACCCAGCCTCGCTAACGAAGGTTCCGATGATGGTGCTGACGCTGACTTTTACCTCACGGGCACCCGGAGCGCAGAACTTATCAGGGCGCCTGTAGAAGCTCGCATCGAAACATTTCCTACAGTTACTCTCGACGAAGCAGTTGAAGGTGCACTCGCAGTTGATGAGTGGGGCTTCCAGGTTGTTCAATCCTATTTGAATCAGGCGATGGGTGATACTGACGTCCTTAAGGACCGTATGGACGCTCTGCTAAACAGAATTGAAGCAGCGGCCGGAGACTATGATCTAGCAACAATTTCCGATGCTGCAAACCTGATCATTGAAGCTGGCGCACGAACACACTGGTCTGCCTTTATGGCGCCATTTGTACTTGACGAAAGCTTTGAACTTTCTGACGACGCTATTGGCTGGGATCTAGGTCCGGAAACCGACAAACCATACACTGATTTTATACGTGTGGGCACCAACAGCGAAATGCTGCAGGGACAAAATATTCAGGCTGAGGCGGCACAGGCCGGGCCATCCATTATGTCCAAAGGCGTTCGCAACATCGAGCAATTCGTCGCGAATGGCCTGAAGAACGGCCGTTATCGTGTTGTAGTACTCACGGCACCTCGCCCGAATGGCCAATCACCTTTGTATCCATTTGGTGTTGATCTTAAACGGAATGGTGCCAAAGTTAACATGGTAGACGCCCGGGCCACTGACGATTTGGTGCCTGTAATGAAGCTGACGACGGAGGGTGTTGGACGACTTTCTGATGCTGGCGGTTCAAGTTCTGATCAGTTCACCCTTAGCACATCTGACGAAATTTATGCACTAAGTGCAGGCGCCTCAGGCGAAGTCGTAAGCATTTCGACGACCAGTGGAATTGACGCGGCTGTTACGCCTGCAGCGTATGAGGCACTTACGCAAAGCGCATCATCTGTTATGCCTGGACTTAGTCCGTATGCTCAAGCTGCTGGCGGCGGCGGTAGTGGCCCTTCAGCTGGACACATGCTAGTCACACGTGCCGAAGTGGTTGACGGAACTCTTCGGATCAATTTCCGCCAGCTCGGCGGCCAGGACACGTATGTAACCGCGGTAATTATCTATCCTGAGCCCGATAACGATATTGAACAACAACTTGCAGATGAGGTTGCGGCTTTCATCAACCGCGTTGCCCCCGAGGCTGGGGAAAACGTGACTGCAGAGACAATTTTGGGTCTGAATGTTCCCATCGTTGATCCCGTGACCATATTTGCGGACAATTCAACAGGGCTGCCGACAGAGGAAGCAGCTGCGGCAACTCCTGTGGCGGATCCTGCTCCGGAAGCTGAACCAGAACCTGAGCCGGAACCTGAGCCTGAGCCAGAACCCGAGCCTGAGCCTGAGCCTGAGCCAGTTTCTAGTGATCCTGCCCCTGCCCCTGCGCCAGAACAGCCAGGCGGCGATACGCTGGGTGCTCCTAACGAGCCGGAACCGACACCAGAACCAACTCGTGAGCCGACGCCGGAACCTACGCCAGAACCAACTCCTGAGCCAACGCCGGAGCCCACTCCGGAACCAACTCCTGAGCCAACGCCGGAACCAACCCCTGAGCCAACTGCGGCTCCAGCACCAGAACCAGAGCCCGCGCCTGCGCTAGCAGCAGAGGCTGGAGTTTATGACCCACAACCGCTTGGTTCTGACTTCACGTTGGACGGATGTGCCTCAACATTTGAAGCAGAATTGTTCTGTAACCTGGTTGATACCGGTGCTTTCGAATTGACGTGGATTTTGGACGGTGAAACTTTGGGTACCGGTCAAACTCTTCTGATCAATACTGGGGACGGTACACAGTTCGATCGGGGCGGTGCGTATAATGTTACTCTCGAAGTCAGATATGACGGCGATATCGGCAACAGCCAGTTTATTAACTTTGTTACCGGTGGCAGTCTGTTCTTGCCTGGCGACTTTATTTTGACAAGTGTCGATTCTGCGATACTCCGCCTGACGACTGTTCCGGAACCAGCATCACTTCTACTCCTTGCACCGGGTCTCGCATATGTTGCCCGCCGACAGCAAAGGCGTCGGCGCAAGAAAACCTGATCATAAAAAAAGCCCTGCAATGCAGGGCTTTTTCACAATAACAAAGTACGATGGACTACATTCCGTATTCGTCAACGCCGCTGGATAGTAGACGGGCAAGACCCAATACCTTTTTGCGAATTCGCGGGTCTGAAATGCGATAATAAGCATCGACTAATTCTCGCGTTTCTTCCCGGTCAAAAATGCCATCACTGAGTTCGTCACCCATGTCATGATAACCAGGCATTTTGGTTTCGGCACCCTCAAAGAAGTAAGCCACAGGGACATCAAGTGTTGTTGACATCCTGAAAAGTCGGCTCGAACCAATTCTATTGGTACCGCGTTCGTACTTTTGAACTTGTTGAAATGTGACCCCCAATTCGTGACCAAGTTGCGTTTGCGACAAACCGAGCATTTTTCGGCGAGCACGCACACGCTGACCCACGTGAATGTCGATCGGATCTGGACCTTCGGTCATATTTCTCTCCATCGTTAGAAATAACAGTATAGGCTGCACTCGATGCTATCTCTAGTGTATTTTGCGCTGAAGGGGCACTTTTTTGTGGTAAACTTATGGTTAACCAAAGATTCCAGCCCAAATATAAAATTCAATTCTAACTAACTGCGCCAACCAACTTGGTTGTTTCGCGAACTCGAACGTTGAACAAGCGAAAATTCACTGACTAATCAGATCGCAGGCACTTTTCAGCCAATTCCTTAACATCATTACTTAATTCAGATCGTTTGAGCAGGTTTCTTACACTCTCCAACATCAAATTCTTCCGACCATCATCGAGTCTTTTCCACCGTCCAAGCGGCGCCAGCATGCGCGCAGCCGTTTGCGGGTTTATCGGATCAACGGATGCAATAACATCGCTTAAAAAGTGATAACCACTTCCATCACTCGCGTGAAAGTTTAGTTGGTTAGACATTGCAAACATAGAAACCAAAGATCTAAGGCGATTAGGATTCTTCAATGAAAAAGCCTGATGTCGCATCAGGTTTGTCATCTCCCTCGTTGCACTGGAGTCAGGACTTTGAGCCTGAACGGCAAACCACTTATCGATAACCAAGTCATGTGCCTGCCATTGCTCATAAAACTGCTGCAGAACCAGCGATTTACACTCCCACGGCCGCTGACAAATGATAGAAAGCGCTGCAAATTGATCGGTCATATTGTTGGCCTGAGCATACGCACGCCCAATCACATCCTCAGCCAAAGCTTGGTTTTCGACACTATGACTTAGCAACTCCAACAAGGTGTTTTTTAACCTTCTGGCCGCCTTATTTTTGTTCTCATCAACATCTAGAACAGCAACCAGTTCTTCCACGCGGTCTAGCAACAAGTTCCAATTTTTGTCTGCCAATGTGGATAAAAATTGGGTCCTCGTCTCATGAATACGCTCTGGGTCCAGAATGTCTTGCTGCTGCCCCAACACCACTTCAGAGGGAACACTTAATAACTCGGCGGCAAAAGCTGGATCTAGAGATTGATCCTCGATAATACCGGTCACAGCTCCGACAAGGGTTTTGCCCAAATTACTTTCAACGCTGCCCTTTGCTGAACCTTCTACTTTCCCGAGTATGAAGGTGGAGTACAACTCCTGGCCTGCCTGCCAACGTGCATAACAATCAGTGTCGTGTTGAAACAACAAAACCCGTTCCTGGTCTGAAAGATCCGAAGTAAGGACTACAGGTGCACTGAATCCGCGCAGCAAGCTCGGCACAGCGTTTTCAGGGCAGTGTTCAAACTCAAATTGTTGCTTTTTCAGATTTACATCCAAGTAGATAGTGTCATTCGAAGTGCCGAAAACATTGGCTGTGCTTGTCACCACCTGCTCGCCTGACTGCTTGAGCCAGGCAACTCCAAACGGTATTTGCATTGGGCGTTTGTCCTTTTGCCCAGGAGTGTCGGGAACATCCTGGCTGACGGTAAGCACCATTCGGTTGTTTTCCCAAGACCGCTTGCACTCAATTTGAGGCGTCCCAGCCTGGCTGTACCAATTTCTGAACTGCGTGAGGTCCACACCGCTCACATGCTCCATGCTAAGCACAAAGTCCTCGCAAGTTGCGGCACGCCCATCATTTGTTTGTAAGTAATGGGTAACGCCACGTTTGAAATCTTTATCTCCTAAAATGCGGTTCATCATGCGAATGACTTCCGCCCCTTTGTTGTAGATCGTCGTGGTATAGAAATTGTTGATTTCAACATAGCTTTCGGGACGCACAGGATGAGCGAGAGGTCCTGCATCCTCAGGAAATTGGAGCAACCTGAGCAAACGTACATCTTGTATCCGCTTTACTGCTCTGGAGCCCATATCGGCAGAGAACTCCTGGTCTCGAAATACTGTCAGCCCTTCTTTCAAACTCAGCTGGAACCAGTCACGACAAGTTACTCTGTTGCCAGTCCAGTTATGGAAATACTCATGTCCAATCACACCTTCAACATTGTCAAAGTCTGTATCGGTGGCCGTTTCCACGCTAGCTAATACATATTTCGTGTTGAAGATATTGAGGCCCTTGTTCTCCATTGCTCCCATATTGAAATCTGACACAGCAACAATATTGTAGATATCAAGGTCGTACTCGAGGCCGTAAACGTCTTCGTCCCACTTCATGGAACGCTTCAATGACTGCATTGCGTGGTCACATTTATCGAGATCGCCTTCCCTGACATAAATATTTAGCTCCACTGATCTACCGCTTTGTGTTTCGAAGGTATCGGAAAGAGTAACAAGTTGACCCGCCACAAGCGCAAATAAATAGCATGGCTTGGGGTACGGATCGTACCAGACCGCAAAGTGCCTACCGTCAGCTAGAGCTCCCTCTTCCTGCAAATTTCCGTTGGATAACAACACCGGATATCTTGCTTTGTCTGCTTCAATCCGCACCCGGTAGGTCGTCAAAACGTCAGGACGATCCAGGAAGTAAGTAATGTGTCGAAAACCTTCTGCCTCGCACTGTGTACATAAATTTCCACCAGACTCATAAAGGCCTTCCAAGCGGGTGTTCTCACTGGGGAAAAGCTCGGTTTCTATGTGCAGAGAAAAGCAGTCCGGTACGTCACGTAAAATCAGAAGTTCATCGTCGAAATGGTATCCACCCTTGGGAACTGCTTCTTCGTTGATAGAAAGCGACTTTAACTTGAAATGAGGGCTACCGTCTAAGCGAAGGTCTCTCTGTGAAGACCGCACTCTCTCAAACTCTGATTTTGCCGACACCACTACGCGGTCAGCCTCAATGCTGAATACAAGCTCAATAGAAGACACTAAAAAGGCTGGAGATTCATAATCCGCCAGCCTGATTTCGTTGGTGTTAGCACTTGTCGCCAAAGATGCATCCATTTGTTAGCTTCTCCTTCGGCGTTGTCGTCCACTTTCAGAAGCATAATCGAGCGGCAACGCGGTGGTGTATTTGATCCGTTCCATTGCAAACGAAGAACTCACATCCGTCAACTGCACTTTTTTAATCAGCTGTTTGTAAAAGCGATCATATGCAGTCATGTCCGGCACTACCACTCGCATCAGATAGTCGACTTCACCGCTCATTCGGTAAAGCTCTACCACTTCCGGGAACTCACAGACAATCCGGGCAAACTCATCAAGCCACTCAAAATTATGTTCATTCGTGCGGATCGCCACAAATACATCCAGTGGAACATTTACCTTGGCGCGATCAACAAGAGCAACCCGCCGCGTGATATACCCTTCTTGTTCAAGAATCTGAATTCGGCGCCAGCAAGGAGTTGTCGAAAGTCCAACCATTTCGGCAATTTCTGCGGTGCTTAAAGTAGCATCTTTTTGCAATAATCCGAGAATTTTGCGGTCAATATCGTCCATTTTTTGCCCTTAATCGAAACAACAATTTAATTTAGGGAAGTTTATTAGCACAGTTTCATAATAATGAAAGAAAAAGCCGCAGTTATAACTGCGGCTTTCTTGTAGAACCATTTTACTTCAGGCGGGGACCAATTACAGCGTCCAGTGAAATCTTGCCCGGACCTACCATCAGAACACCTGCAAGGGCCGCTGCCCACACAATATGGTCAGCCCACAGTTGCGGCATCACGACTTGAATGACGACTGTCATAACAAGCAAGCCAACTGCAGCAAATCGCGAAGCAATCCCAAAAATTAACATCAATGGTAAAAATGTTTCGCCGTAAAGCGCCAACTGGGCTGCCGTTTCTGCTTCAAGTCCCGGTACAGGATGTTCGTACTCAAACAAGTCAGGTGTGAATGAATTCAGCTCGAGGTACCCTTCACCTGCTTTTGTGCGTCCCGACTTATAGAAGATGCCGGCAACCCAAAACCTCATCCAGAGCAAAGTAATATCTGGCATAGTGACCAAAGAACCGAGCTTGCCATAAACACTCTTGATTGACTGTATAAAATTCATAGGAGACCCCTTTTGGTTGGTCCTGCGCATTACCCCCCAAGATAAGTCTAAGCAGGAACGATGATTTTCTTTTCTAAAAGCGAACTAAGCACAGCTGAAGTAGAACGAGCATCGGCATGGTCTGCCAAATAGTCTTTCTCTTCATCAACTAATGCCAACAAACTGACTTCCCCATTAGCCAGCAAAACTACAACGGTTTGACCACCTTGATCCAGGTGCACTGCTTCTGGTGGTAACTGACCATTTGCTACACTCCACAAACTCAGCAGTGGGTAAGCACTTTCGATGATTCTGCAATTCGGATTTACCTGCCACTTTCCGGTTTCAACTTCCTTGTGGGGCTTTTCATCCACAAGTTGAAGTTCGTGAACCGACCATTCCAGCCGCACAAGGTCAGCCGCATACGGCACCTGTTCACTGGCTGGATGATTACCCAGGAACGCGGCAAACCCGTTTCCATATCCGACTAAAGCAGCGTCTCCCGGCGGGTTAGCCAAGCAAAACTCTGATAGGGCGCCTCGAAGAAAAACGGTTCCAACAAAGGCTTCCAAAGTAGGGAAAATACCACCAAGGCTGCTGGTCAAAGTTTCTCGAAAATTATTGTGGTGAATCTGTATGCGCTGACCTGAAGGCACTCCCTCAGAAGCAACCAACGCCTCAATCAACTCAGCTTCGTGCGTGCCAGTAAGTACGGACGCCGTCATTTGTGATTGAAACTGTTTGAATTCATGCCGCTCCATGGTTCACCTTATCAGTGTGAAGGGCGTGTTTCATGAATGAACGGGCCTTATGAGCTTCGCTCACGAGAATGCTAAATTCTGGTACATTTGTATCCCACTCGATCAGCGTAGGCCGCTCGCCAAAACGCCGTATGGTATAGTCATACAGGTCCCAAACTTCGTCGACAACTGCACTTCCATGGTCATCCAGGCGGAGCTCATTGCCATCTATATTTTTCACAGTATGCCCCGCAAGGTGTATTTCACCAACAAGCGAGCCCTCGATGGCATTGACGTAAGCTTTAGCATCAAAATCATGGTTCTTTGCAGAAACATAGATGTTGTTCACATCGAGTAGAATGCCGCAGTCTGTATTATGCGCAAGACTGTTTAGATAGTCTGGTTCCGGAATGTCAGATGCCTTGAAAGACACATAGGTGGACGGATTCTCAATCAATATCCGCCTACCAATGGTGTCCTGCATGTTTTTGACATTGTCAGTGACAACCTCAAGCGTGGTTTTATTGAGCGGCAGAGGCAGAAGGTCATTAAGGTACCTGCCATCATTCACCGACCAAGCCAGATGTTCGGAAACCAGCCAAGGATTAAATCGATCAACGACGTTTTTGAATTTCGCAAGGTGTTTTGGGCTTAACCCTTCTTCGGAGCCAAGTGACATTCCAACACCATGAATCGATAGCGGAAACTTTTCGCCAATAGCTTCCAAAAAGCGAAGGTGGTTGCCACCTTGCATCATGTAGTTCTCGGCGTGCACCTCAAAAAACGCGAGCGGATGGTCGCTGCTGAGTGCCTCCTGGTAATGCTGGGCCTTAAGCCCTACTCCGACAGGATGATGAACCCCGGACGGGTGAAATGACTGTGTATTGCTCATTTTACGTCTTCCGGGGTTCAATCAAATTAGGCTTTTTTAGGCGCTTTAGAGCTGCCAGCGATGCGATCGCAAAGGCCTTTTGCAACGTAGATCCACTCTTCTCCATGGTTATCTACTTTAGCTTGGCCAGCACAGCTGTGCGTAGAAGTTGCACAGTCATTCATGCCTTTAGCAACAATTCCGTAGCACTTTTCTTTTTTCGCTTTTTTATCCTGAGCAACAGCAGTGCCAGAGATTACGGTCATTGCGAATGCAACGGCGCCAGTCGTAGCAACAGCAGTTTTAGCAACACGATTGAATTTCATAACATCAGTCCTTCGTTTCGATTTTCCCTGCCTTACGGCTGATGAGACTTTGGCCCCATCGATTAGCCCCCATTTATACAGGTGGGGAGGACGGCTATCCCGTCTGGGCAATATATTACTCTTCGAAAGCGCGATTAAAAATAATATGCCAATCACGCTTTGGTGAGTCATCCGTCAGCCGATTAAAAACTAAACTAATCAATGAGTTAATAGGCTTATGGTCAACGCCAATGAGTGGCACACCCAGCCGAGGCCCAGCAAAAAAAGGAGCTAAAAGCGAAGACTAACAAATCTGTGAATTATAAGCGGAAAGTTTAAGGCTTAGCGGCCGCTAAAGTCACTTCTATAATCTCGCATGAACGATTGTAGCTTCTCTACACTGGCTATTTGAGTAGCAATCGCGCCGAGTTCGCGCCCGCTCAGCTCCTGATCATTTGTCAATAACTCAAATGCGTTGGCGAAATCCCCAGTCCGCATTTGAGTGCCATAGCGACGACGGACCTCAATTAAGCCAGCTCTATCTTCCGTGAAGGTCATGGAAATAGACAGACGTATCAAGTTCAGTCGTTGCAGTTCAGTTAGAGCCTGATTTCTACGCCAACCGTCCCCAAGAAGCCTACGTATTGTTGGAACCAATTGATCCCAGTTCTTGGCACCCCAGAAAATGTCAGCCCGCAATATCTCTGCGTCTGCGCTCCTGTCGTCTTCCAGGAGAACTTCCGCTTCTTCAAAGCGATCCATCTCAATGAGAGCTCTGGATTCTACATGCCGGCGATTGGCCAAGATGTCTTGTGGCAGACGAGGTTCTCTCGTTGCTCGGAGAATCTCCAAAGCTTTTTCGGGCTCGCGATTCAAAATGTGAACTTTTGCCAAGTTGGCAGCAATCTGTGCACGCGCGGCCCCCTCAGTTCTTGCTTTCACCTGATAATCCAAAAGATCAGCTGCGCGATCCAGAAGATCGACAGAAACAAGCCGGTCCGCCAAACGGCGGATCATGAGGTCTCCCTCCGACCCGAGCGGTGTTAACTCGCGAAACTTGTAGTATAGACTGATAGCGGCGATTGGTGTCATCTCCTCAGCCATACCATCCAAGAATAGGGAACGAAATACACGCCCCATCTTTTGCGACATGCGTTTTTCACGCGCAATGTTGGGATAATAGGAAACACCTTGACGCAAAGTTTCCAAACCTTGTTCATACTGGTTGGTTTCGAAATAAAGGTCCGCGAGATCATTGAGAAGTGTGCTCTCAAAGCGGTCGCCTCGCCACGCGTAGCGAAGACGCTCCAACTGATCTATTGCTGTGTTCGCGTCAATATCCCCGTTATCCAGGCTAAACAAAGTCCGCGAATATCGTGCCCGGGCGGCAATCCAACGTTCTGGAGAAGCGGTCAGGTCGTCATACTGTGTTTGGGCAATGTCCGACTGGCCCTGAATTTCGGATATTCGGGCACTTTGGTAAACTGTTTCAGAAAGCTGGCCTTCCGTCAGGGTCAACCCGTTCATTAGATCAAGTTCTTCCTGCGCAAGCTCAAGGTCGCCGGTCTCTATTGCAGCCCGAATGATTGCGAGTTGAAGTTCTGCCCGGTCGAACTCGTCATAGGTCCCCATTACGTCTCGGCCGCGACGGTAAAACTCTAACGCGTCGTCATAACGGCCCAGTGCCTCGGCGATCATTGCCCGCCACAATTCAGCATCCTGTTCTGATCTTAGCTCGGGCGCTGCCAAATCAGCAGCTGCTTCTTCCAAACGTCCATGTTTGAAATTGGCAACACCTCTCACAGCGCGATACTCGCCGTTTTGTTCGAGCAATTCGTCTTCAAGCAACATATTTTCCAGAACACCTAGAGCTTCAGCAGCCCGTCCGTGTGCCAGGAAGTATCTCGCAAGTTTCCAGCGAACAACATTGGCATTATCGGCAGTTGCAAGAGACAGTTCGTATAGTAGTCGACCCTTGTTTCTGCGGTATTCCCAAGGCTGACCAATACGCCAGGTTTCAAAATCAATTAACCGCGCAAAACCCCGCTGCGAGTTATTGCCGATACCTGTAGAGCGAGACAGCCTCGACGCTGACAACAGGCTATTGCCTGAAGAGCGAATGGCCACGCCATCTCGGAATCTGTCGACAATTACACCGTCGGATAGAGGGCTGATTGCAATGCCTTGTGATGTCTCAAGCAGTTCGGCTGCAGCATAGCTGTATTTCTGTGCCACGCCAGTGCTCTGCCTCTGCATCGGCAGCACCACAAGCAGGTCACCAATGTCAGGGTCCTCAAATTCAATTTTGCGGCCCAGATCAGATGCCTGGACAAAGATCTGCTGGCCTTGTGCTTCGTCATCACGGCGTGTGGGTCGCAGCGGAAAACGCGGTTTCGCCGGTGTATCCTTTAGATGCACACGCCAAGTTGTGTTTTCTCTTTCTACAACAAAGTTTTGGTTTGCACGTATATTCATGCGCAGAATTAGTGCGTCTGGGTCCGGCAACTGCTCAAGACGCCTAACCCTTCTGGATATTTCGTTCCCACCGGTACGCAAGCCTGTTGGGTCCAGTTGAAATGGTTTGTCAAACACAGTCCAGAGGGAGCCACCCCTCTCAAACACCGCCATAGCGGCATCATTGGGCATATTGAAATTGAGGACGATCCCCTCCTCCAATGCTTCCGTCTGAATGGTTACCGCATTTGTTTCGTCATCAACAGCTTCCATATTGCCAAATTCAATGGCGCTAACCTGCTCCCCGATGTCGGCGTCAACATCCGTGGGGCCCGTTGACCTTGGCCCATTAGCTGTGCTGCCAGACGGCGCTGTATCGTTCTGATCCATGATGGGTTCGGCATCACGGTCGGTATTTGCCATGCTGGAAATTACTGAACCCGTCGTATTGGAAACATTGTCCGGCAAGCCTTGTTCGTCAGCGTTTGTATCTTCGGACGGGGGCCCTGCATCAGCTTCTTCAGGGACTGTTTCGTCCGCTGATAGTGGTTGAGCATCGTCTTGGGCTCCGTCCTCGTCTGTTTGCTGAGATAGTGGCTGGACCGGTTGATCATTTTCCTCCTGATCGGTTGAATCTTCTTGTCCATTCGCACCAGGATCAACGGGCTGAGCATTGCCGGAGGCAGGATCCGGTGTTGTCGCAGCAGCACGCCGCGCGGCATTTCGGATCGTTGCGGATAAATCACCACCATAAATGTCCACAATCACATAGCCACCAGAGCGGAAATCTCTCGGCGATACGTCCGGCAGCACATCAAAAATCAACCGCGTTTGACCACCTAGCTGCCTAACAGCAACATTGCCAACCCTTTCAAGGGCATCTGGGTCAAACCCACTTGTGTTGATATCAAACTGCCCATCCAAAGTGAGGGTAAGCAAGCGGGGTCGCTGGGTTAAGGTGTATGAAACAGTGTCTGGCAAATTGAGAACCAACCTGTTGTAGTTGGCCTGCATGGCGCCTTGAAGTTGAACCTGGGGTGTATCCTGCGCGAGGGATGATGTTGCAAATAAAAATGCAGCCATCAACATTGCCCAAAACCTGGTTAGATTAGGCTTCGCGAAAACAGTAATCTTGGTGTCCAACTCAAAATACATCCAAAACTCCATCGTTTCGGCTTTCACCCAGTATAACAAAATCAATTCGCTCCTGGGCGTTTAGTTGTTCGACCGTAGCACGCGAGAATTGCGACAATTGGAATTTGCTATCGCCGTGGCCTAGAACCGTTACTGGCTGGAGATAACCGGAATCAGCTAAAACCCCTGCAACCAATTGGGCCCTGGTTACTGATAACTCCCAGTTGGAGCGAACACGTTGCCCATCTACCGGCAAATTGTTGGTATGGCCTGCAACTAAAAGTCTGTTTCTGATTTGAACCAAAGAGCCAGCAAGCTGCGCAATAGACTGCGCTGCGCCATCAACGAACAGGGTTGATTTGTTTTGGAAAAGACTGCTGGAAGGCACCGAAACCACTAACCGATCGGCTTCTCTTGTAACCCGTGCCGCACCCATGCCTTGATACCCCGCAAGATCACGTTCAATCAGGGCCTTTAAGTAATTCAAATTCAGACCTCTCGCCGGTCGGCGAGCAACAGCTTGTTGGTTTTCAAACTCACGTAGCGAGATCGCTGCATAATTGGGATTGAATTCATCGCGCATCGTTTCGACGACTGACTTCCAGCTATCGAATTGTATAGTGCTCATTGAAAACACGAGGACAAAAAAAGTAAGTAACAGGGATAGCAGATCAGCGAAAGTCAACATCCAACCCGCGTTGGAGGCACCTTCCATATTTGAATTTTTGGCGGCCCCACTCATGACTGGTTCCTGAATGAAGCGTTTCTAAAAACCAATAATATCTGGTCAGGTTCAATGTCTGAAAAACCGGCAGAAAAATTGTTGAAGCCACCCGATTCCATATAGCGCGCAAAAGAGCCTGCTCGCCTAATTGCTATCTCTTGTGTCCTTGTGAGTTCTCTGTCAACTGCACCTGCACCCCGACCAAACATAAGGGCCAACTCTTGCCTTTGACCATTTGGTGCTGAAACAAGCACCGCCAACAACTCGTTCAAGGTCGGGTGTACTGCTGTTCTTACCCTGAAAGAGCCAGGCTCGAACAAATAAGCCGCTGGCATCTGAACCTGATAAATATTGCCGCCAGCCACTGCGAACTGACCCTGCACATCGAAAGCACTAGTGAAAGCGCGTTCAATTTCGATCAGCACCGGATCAGAGGCTGCACTCTGAACTGCTTCTGCGTCTGATCCGTTTCTTGACTCGCTACTTTCTTTGAAAACTGTATTTACGCTCTGCATGGCATCAGATGCGCGCATCGCAGATTGTTGGGAAACGGACGTTAAGACGATAAAAAAAGCTAACAAAATCAGATACAAAGCAACAAAAAAGGCCCATGGTGCTGTCGCTACCAAAGACCTTCCGTGACTGCTGTTGCTCTAGATACATTATTTAGCTCAAAGTCAAAACGTCGGGTTAGTCAAACGCCGCCAGAATGGCGTCGATTTCGTCCTGACTGTTGCCCTCGCCTTCCAGTTGCGGACCATGAAGCAAGTCTGAATCGTTAACTGCAACCCCCTCATCATCAGTTTCAATTTCGTCATTGGCTGGCGCCACGAAATCGTCGCCAATTGCCTCGGCAAGGGCTGACAGTCTCTCCTCTAAGTGGCCAAGAGTTTTAGTTATTTTGGTAATACGTTGCCCCGTAAGGTCTTGGAAACTTGAAGCCTGAAACAGTTCAGTTGAAACCGCCTCCAACTTTTCAGCCTGCGGACCATCAACTTCAGCCGCTATTTCCATCATGCTGTCTGCAGCATCCATGATAGTGGAAGCTGCATCTTCAGTTGCTTCCACGATGGCATCCAGTTGTTCGCCAGCGTCTGGGATGTCGCGATGGGAAAGTGATTTGGGTTGCATTCCAACCAATTCGGCTTTGGCAGCTCCGATAAAGTCCAAAAGATCACGTAATTCAGAAGCAATCTTATCCACTTCATTGTCAGGTGCAGTACCTTCGATCAAAGAGAGCACAACACTGCCAATGTCATCGACTGATACATTGTCACCGCGTTCTTTTCGAAGCGCCTCTGTTCTTTCTTCTATTGTTACTGCAACGGCTTGCTTCGCCATGGCCTGCTCCTTTGGTATCGGGGCTAAAAATTGTTAGTTGGACTGCACATCGGTAATGCTCGGTGGCTGTGCTTTTGTTGCGAGTTCTGTTGTCAGCACCGAAGCCTTTTGCGGCGTCATTTTTTCCATCAGAGCAGCAACCTTGCGTGGGTTCATCAATTGGACGAGGTCCAACTGTGTTTGCAGCGACAAAGCTTCAAAGCGCGGCGCAGCTTCTTTTGGTTTCATGGTTTCATAAATGCTCACAATGCTTTGTAATTGTTCGGTTTCTTTCTCTTCATACAAACGCAGGTGGCTTTTGATGCGGTCCTCCAGAACTTCAAGCTGGGCAATCTTATCATTGATACGCTTTTCCGTGCTTGAAAGTAGCTGCTCTTGCAGATCAAGCTCTGTCGCTCGGGCTTCCAGGGCTTCCCGACGCTGGCGTAGCTGAGTAATCAGCTCCATTTCTTCATCGTCAGGCAAACCAACAACGATAGGAGGCCTGGAAGTCGCCGCGACAGGTTGGTCGACAGCTTCTGCTTCATCGCCGCTCTCAGCACTCGCAGTTTCTTCAGCATCTTGTTCTTGCTCTTGTACGGGCGCGTTTAAAAGCTCAAGACCCGTGTATAGGTCAAACGCTCGCAGACCGAGTGCGACCGCCGCTACCATGACAAGCATAGGAAACAATCTTAATCGGGTCATCACGTTGGCACTCATTCTACTTTCCTTTTTTCACAAGTGCTTATCGAACTACCGTGCCTCACGAAGGGCTGATAGAATCTCTTTTTGCTGCTGCTTTTCTTTGGACTGATCCATGCCAGAAGGCGCAACAGACGTCTCATTTTGACCACGAGCGCCGGTAAGCCCCTGCTCGATACGGTCTGCCAGGTTATTGCCAGCTTCGGTGATCAACCCCAGCTCATCAGCCAAAACACTAGCCTTTCGGGTTTCAACCTGTAGACGCCCTTCAACTTCAGAAGCGGACTGCTTAAGGTTGGCTACACTTCGCTGAGCCTCAACAACCGCATGATTTAACTGGTCCACCAGCAATCTTAGCTCTGCTTGACCTTCTTTTATCGTTCCAAGACGACGATAAACAAAAGAGCACACGACAATTACCGTGATCAGAAGCAACGCCAGGAGGCCATCCACGAGAAGAGAATAGAATGCGTCCATCAATTCATCCCCATACCGTTTTCGTCGTCCATAACCAACCGGTCAGCTGTATGCCTGACCATAACAGCTACGTGCTGCCCTGATCTGCCAATTGCGCCACTGACCATAGGCACATCACCACACTTTAAAATGACTTCGTCATTGGGTGTCTTGTTGAACAAAATGGTTTGGCCGACCTCAAAATTCATGACGTCGCCCAGCGACATGCTAACTTCGTCCATTATAGCATTGAGGTCGACATCGGCCCGCCATAGCTCTGTTGCCAAATGCGTTTCCCAAATCGTATCACGGCCGAATTTTTCGCCCATGAATCGCTGAAGCAGGAGCTCACGCACCGGCTCCAACGTCGCGTACGGAAACAGTACTTCCAACCGGCCGCCACGGTCTTCCATATCCACCCGAAGTTTGATGAGAACTGCGGCGTTAGGGGGGCGAGCAATGGTGGCAAATCTTGGATTTGTCTCCAGTCTGTCAAATGTGAAGTTGACAGGCGAAAGCGGTTCAAATGCGCCGCACATGTCTTTCAGCACGACTGAAATCATGCGCTCAACAAGCGTTTGCTCAATTGTCGTATACGGACGACCCTCAATTCGCATGGCTGCTGTGCCCCGGCGTCCTCCAAGCAGTACATCCACAATCGAATAAATAAGGCTGGAATCAATGGTCATCAGGCCATAGTTATCCCACTCTTCCGCTCTAAAGACACCAAGCATCGCGGGTAGTGGAATAGAGTTGAGATAATCTCCGAACCTGACCGAAGTGATATTGTCCAAAGACACCTCGATATTGTCAGAAGTGAAATTCCGCAGCGATGTCGACATCATACGCACCATACGGTCAAAAATGATATCGAGCATTGGCAGGCGCTCATATGAGACCAGAGCGCTGTTGATTAGGGCATGAATGCCAGTCATCTCACCGGCATCAGCGTCCCCATCAAACCCAAGAAGGCTGTCAATTTCATCTTGGTCGAGGACCCGGCCAGAAGACGGGCCATCCTCATCATCTTCTGCGGCGTTTCCGTCATCAGAGTCCGCCATGGCCTCCCATTCCGCGGCCATCTGTTCGTTGTCGTCTCCGGAACTTTCTGCGTCTTCTTCGCCTTCGGCCGCCATGGCTTCCCATTCGGCCATCATGGCTTCCTCGTCAACGGGTTCGTTTTCGTCAGCCATAATCTATCCCTGCACCAAGAATTGCTGGAACAAAACATCTTTAACCCGGGTCGGGGCAACTGCCTGGTTGATACGCATCAACAGCTCTTCTTTCAGCCGGAAAATGCCTGCCGACCCATCAAGGTCTTCCGGGCGAAGCTCGCGCATGTAGGTGTTAAATTCGTCAAGAATACGAGGCATTTTGGCTTCGAGGTCCGCTTTGTAGCTCTCGCGATCCACTTCAAGAATTATTTTGGCGCTCAAGAAGCTGGTGCCTTGCCCACCGGTGTTCAAGTTGAAGCGCTGCTCGTCTAATTCAACAAAGAGGAGCTCTAACTCTTCATTTGAACGATCTTGCTCAAGTTGTGCAGCCTGATCCCTACGCTCAGCTGCTTCCTCAGCCAGCCTGTCCAACTCAGGATCTGAGCCTGGGTCTGTCTCGTCATCACCACCAAACAGGCTCATAACGCCAATGATAACCAGAAGGGCTACAACAGCTCCGCCGCCAAGCACCACCAGGGTCTTTCCACTGAAACGTTTTTTCTCAAGCCCCTCAACGAGTTCCGCTTCGCCAAGAGTTTCCTCAAGATTATCAGACATAAAATCTAGTCCTCTTTGGGACACCTACCCAACTTCCCCAATGCCTTCGTATGCATCGGATAGCGCCGAGCCCAACTGTCCCAATATCCACCGTTACACTTGTATAAAGCCAATATGGTTAACAAGCCGTGAAACTTTATCAGTTAACCATAATTTTCCTAGCAATAATTGGACCATTGTCCCCGCAAGGACTTTCCTGCCCATCCCGGCAGAAATAACACGGCATATCTTGTCAAAAATTCAACCAACAACAGACCAATTTTCCATTATCCTTTTGTTTATATTGATGTTTTTAGATTGGCACAGTTCCTGCTGTTAACTCTGGCAACAAAACCCGTGCAAAAACGGGTGATCTGCAAATCGCAGGAGAAAGATAATGGATACCGCACTATTTGTCGGGTTGGCACATAAAGCAGCGCTCAAAAGGCGCATGGATGTTGTTGCACATAATATTGCAAACATGTCGACAACAGCATTTAACAAAGAAAAAGTTGTATTCAGGCAACATCTGGTCGATGCGCCAGGCGCCGCTGCCACCAGTGGTGGCAAGATCTCATACGTAATGGATCATGGCGTGCTTAGGAACCTGAATGCTGGCACTATGATTCCAACCAACAACCCTCTTGATGTTTTCATCAATGGCAGAGCCTATCTGGCCGTGACCGGCAGTGATGGCGAAACTCTCTATACTCGCAACGGGCGAATGACCATCAACTCGGAACGCTACCTTACCCTTCTGAGCGGGGAACGCGTACTTGATGACAGTGGTCAAGACATTCAGTTCGACGATGACGAAGTGGATGTGACCATTGCTGACGATGGCACAATCTCAAGCAGCAATGGTGAAAAAGCGAAACTTGGTCTCGCTAAGTTTGCCAACGAGCAAGACATGAAACGTCGAGGGACTTCGCTTTACGAAACCACACAGGCACCAACCGAAGCAGATGACATGACAGATGTTTCAGTGCGGTCAAAAGCCTACGAAAACTCGAATGTAAATGCGATTGAATCCATGACCGAGATGATCGACGTGATGCGTGCATACCAAAACGCAAGTCGTCAGTCCTCAGGTTATGAGGACATGCGCGAAGATGCACTCAAGCGCCTTGGTCGTGCGACCTAGCGCGGCAATGATGCAAAGGATGGAACCATGAAAGCCTTAAGCACAGCAGCAACTGGAATGTTGGCACAGCAACTTAATATTGAGGTTGTTTCCAACAATATTGCGAACATGAACACGACTGGGTTCAAGCGCCAACGCGCCGAATTCCAGGATCTGTTATACCAAAACATTGAGCGAGTTGGCGCCAACTCTTCTGACACAGGAACCGTAGTACCCAGCGGTATTCAAGTCGGTGTCGGCGTACGCGCTGCAGGCATTTACCGGATCACGGATCAAGGTAGCCTTCAGAATACCGGCAATACTTTTGACCTTGCTGTCAATGGACGCGGATTCTTTCAAATCCAGCTTCCTGATGGCCAGCAAGCTTATTCGCGAGCCGGTTCCTTTCAAATTGATCAAACCGGTCAATTGGTTACCTCCGAAGGATATGTAGTACAGCCCGCAATTGTCATCCCGCAAACTGCGACTGATGTCAGCATCAACGAGCAAGGTGATGTTGAATTTATGGAAGCTGGAGCGACAGTGCCGGCTAACGCGGGGCGACTTAATCTTGTAATTTTCCCGAACGAAGTTGGTCTGGAAGCGATCGGCAGCAATATGTTCCTGGAAAGCCAAGCTTCCGGCGCTCCGGTCTTGGGCACAGCCGCACAGAATGGTTTTGGTTCTGTTTTGCAAGGCTTCCTTGAGCAATCTAACGTAAACGCGGTCTCCGAAATCACAGCCATGATTTCCGCACAGCGAGCCTACGAGCTTAACTCCAAGGTAATTCAAACCGCGGACGAAATGCTACAAGCCGCCAATAACCTTCGATAATAGGGGTCGATCATGACATTCCAACATAATCGGAAGTTAGTGGCCCTGGCAGCTTCTGTCGCCCTGAGCTGGACTGTATCGTCCAGCGCACAGGCGGCAGATCTGAAAAGCAACATTGCGGTCGATGGCAGAACAGTAAACCTTGGCGACTTGTTTACCGACACTGGTGAAAAATCCAACATCGCAGTATTAGAGGCTCCCCTGCCCGGTAAAACCAAGAATATTTCCGCGGCAGAACTGGCGCGCATCGCCACAAAATATGACATTGACTGGCAGCGCCCTGACTATTTGAGAAGAATAAGCCTGATCCGACAGTCAGAAAGTATTGCTACATCAGACCTCAGCGATTTGCTGCTGGATTTGGCAATCGAGAATGGGGCAAATGCGGACAGTGAAATTCGCCTGCTTGGTCGTAATGACACATTACTGGTACCTGTAGGTGCGACGCTGGCAGACATCGAGGTGGAGAGTTTTTCGCTCTCGGACCGTAAAGACAGGTTTTCGACAGTCCTACAAGTACCTTCCGGTGGTGATGTTCCGGTTAAACTTAGTCTTTCCGGCACCGTTGAGGAGGTTCGGGAAATTCCCGTCTTTAATCGCAGTGTCATGCCCGGTGAAATCATCAAGCAGTCCGACCTCAGCTGGGTTCGTTATCCGGCGAAACGGCTTACAGCTAGAGCGCTTTTGAGTTCGACAGACCTTGTTGGCATGACAGTTCGTCGGCCTGCACGAACTGACAAACCGATAACCACAACAGATGTTGTTGCTCCAGTTGCAGTAGCCAAAGGTGACGCCGTTACAATGATGGTACGCACCAAGGCAATGGTACTGACCGCCGCAGGCAAAGCACTTGAGAACGGCGGCATTGGTGACACGATACGGGTTCTAAATCCAAAATCGCGGCAGACAGTGGACGCAAAAATCATTCGAACGGGCCAAGTAGAAATATTAGCTGGCCCGACCCTGGCGCTCGGTTCCAGATGAACCAAGCAGTAGCTGACCATCTAACAGGAGACGTGCAATGCACACAAAACTGATAAAATCTCTGATGACCGGTTCGGCGCTGCTGGGCCTCGCCGCCTGCGGTTCCATCGACCGGGTATCCAATATCGGCAAAGCGCCGGACCTCACACCGATCAAGGACGTGAAAGCACCTTTGAAGCAGCGTTCAATAACACTGCCCATGCCTGACAACAAACCACAAAGGCATGAGGCGAATTCGCTTTGGCGAACGGGTGCACGGGCATTTTTTGAGGATCAGCGTGCAAGTACCGTTGGTGACATTCTTACGGTTAACATTGCGATTTCTGACAATGCACAAATCGGCAACACTACAACACGCGCAAGAACAACGGCTGAAGACGCTGGCCTGTCAAACTTCCTCGGTTTGGAAGCCGCAGGCATACCGCGTGCTATTTTTGGAGTTAATCCCGACACAAGCGTGACAAATCCGGGTGCCCGTCAACAAGGGGCAAACGCTTTCACGCCTGGTGCGCTGGTTAATGCAGACTCGACCACAAGCTACAATGGAACTGGAACAGTCAACCGCAGCGAGGCAATCAACATGACTGTCGCTGCGATCGTGACCGACATATTACCAAACGGCAACATGGTCATCCAGGGCCGTCAGGAAGTGCGCGTAAATTTTGAAAAACGTGAATTACTGCTCGCAGGCATCGTGAGGCCGGAAGATATTTCGTCGACCAACACGATCGCACATACCCAAATCGCCGAAGCGAGAATTTCGTACGGCGGTAAAGGTCAAATCACAGATGTCCAACAGCCTCGATACGGGACCCAGCTGTATGACATCGTGTTCCCATTCTAACCAAAATCAGGAGGTGTCTACTTAAGGAAACTACTTACCGAATTATCGAAAAAGCCAACTTGAATTCTGCAAGCGGTATCTTGCAGTGGCCGGCGACCCACCATGTTGGGGCCGGCCTCTTTTTTTGGTGCAGCCCCAAACAAAAAAAGGGAGCCCTCGGCTCCCTCTTTGGATCGTTTCCTGCAAACGACTAATCGTCTCTGTGAACTTTTTCTGCGCGCTCGTGCGCTTCCTGCGCCTCAATTGTCATTGTCGCAATGGGGCGGGCATCCAGCCTACGAAGGCTGATCGGTTTGCCAGTTACCTCGCAATACCCATACTCGCCTTCTTCAATGCGGCGCAAAGCTGAGTCAATTTTCGACACAAGCTTGCGCTGACGGTCACGTGTCCGAAGCTCTACAGACCAATCTGTCTCTGAAGAGGCACGGTCTGCAATATCCGGTTCGCGCAGGTTGTCTTCTTGAAGGTTGTGGAGAGTTTCAGCTGACTCTCTCAAAATGTCGTTTTTCCAGTCCAGTAGTTTTTGGCGGAAATACTCCAGCTGCGTGGGGTTCATAAATTCTTCTTCAGAAGAAGGCATATAACCGTCTGGCAGCTTTATCGCCGTAGTTGCGTCGGACATAGTCACTCCCTAACAAACGCGATTACGAATGCCTCCCTGGTCCCCCGAAAGGCTGGCCGTTTTATAGTGGTTTATGTCCGGTGAAACAAGTCAAATTGTATAGAGGGTATTTCGCAAGATTTCGCAGAAACAGCAAGGTTGGATAACGTTTTGAAACTAAAGGCCTAACTTGGCCAGCTCCACTTCTGAACGTAGCTCAATTTCGGACAAAATCTCTTTCAACTTCGGATCACTTTGCAGTGAATCATCGTTGTTCAACCGCTGGTTTCGTGCAAGATCTGCTAATACGCGAAGCTTGGGC
Source organism: Kordiimonas sp. (assembly GCA_963921265.3). GTDB lineage: Bacteria > Pseudomonadota > Alphaproteobacteria > Sphingomonadales > Kordiimonadaceae > Kordiimonas. Next base: position 138,532 of record OZ001196.2, on the reverse strand, counting down.
CCGCTGATCGCCCCAAGCAAAATGCCCTTGCGCACTTCTTCCAAAAGATCGAGCATTTCATTTGCCCGCGCCAGCCCTTTTGAACGGCCGTCGCTGGCATCCGGCACTTCTTGCAGTGACAACAGCGCGTCAACAGTCGCAAGTGGCGCAGCACTGCCAACCGCTTGAGAGCTCTCAGCAGCCTCGGAGCCACCAAGGTTCCGCGTAAAAGCGTCCCCATCAGCACCGCCCTTTTTACTCGTTTTTTTGAGTGAGCTGGATTGGATTTGTCCTGGTCCGGTGATTTTCATAGCCCCAACTTATGCTCTTGCGGGTGGGAGAGCAAGCCCTGCCTCCCTCGACAGGAAAATAATTCCCTGCCCTGACAATCACTCCTTGCAACCTGGCTGTATTGTTCTTTTTTTTCATACACTTAATCGCCAGAAAAACTTGGCACATTTTTCGCTTATTTACGCATGAACGCCTCCCACTGGAGGCATGAGGTGACATTGAAGGACTGCAAAAATGTTCAGTTTGGGTAAAACATTCCGCATCGCACTCATAACGCTGATGACCGCCCTTTTTGGCGCTCAATCGGCAACCGCGGTGCCGTCCCGCATCAAAGACATTGTCACAATTGAAGGCATTCGGGAAAACCAACTGATCGGTTATGGTCTTGTAGTTGGTTTGAACGGAACCGGTGATGTGTTCTTGAATGTTCCCTACACTCAGCAAAGCCTTACCGCAATGCTCGAGCGCCTCGGCGTTAACTCAAAAGAAATCATTATGCGGCCCGAAAATGTGGCTGCGGTAATGGTTACTGCAAACCTACCTTCATTCTCTCGCCAGGGTACACGCATTGATGTGTCAGTTAGCTCGCTTGGTGATGCAGAGTCGCTTTTGGGCGGTACATTGATTGCTACACCACTGCTTGGAGCGGACGGCGAGGTTTACGCGGTTGCTCAAGGCGGCGTTGCCGTTGCTGGTTTTTCGGCGCAAGGTGAAGCTGCAACGGTGACACAAGGTGTGCCAACCAACGGTCGCATCGCAAACGGTGCAATTGTTGAACGCGAACTACCTTTCGAACTTGCTGATATGAACTCGGTGAAGCTCTCGTTGCACAATCCAGACTTGACGACTGCGCGCCGGATTACAGCTGCGATCAACAATAGCTTAACGAATGAAATGGCACGCACTCTGGACCCTTCAACAATCCAGATTGAACGCCCTGTCGGCTATAGAATAGCGATGGTCGACATCCTGACGGAGATTGAGCAGCTCTCTGTCACTCCAGATCAACATGCCAAAGTAATCATTGATGAACGGACTGGTATCATCGTTATTGGCGCCGACGTTCGCATCAATTCCGTAGCGATCGCACAGGGCAACTTAACGATCAGCATTACTGAAGAACCTCAAGTATCTCAGCCAGGCGCATTTGCACAAGGTGGCCAAACCGAGGTGGTAAACCGTACCGGCATCGAAGTTGACGATGGCAGTGACAAGCGCCTGACGGTTTTGGAACCCGCCGTGACGCTACAGGACCTTGTAGACGGTCTGAACGCGCTGGGCATTGGTCCAAGAGACATGATTTCGATCCTGCAGGCGGTTAAAGCCTCAGGTGCAATGCAAGCTGAAATTCAGGTGATGTAATGCAAACGGTCACCATAAACGCTGCACAAGACCAGATGATTGAGGCCCAATTGCGGGCCTCTCAGGCAGGCCTGAGCAAAGATCAGTTCGCGGGTATGGATAAAAAAGCCGCTCGCCAAGCTGCTGAAGATTTTGAAGCGATTTTCCTGTCGCAAATGCTAGCCCCAATGTTTGAAACGGTTCCGACCGATAGCTTCATGGGTGGTGGCCACGCTGAACAGGTTTATCGCGGCATGATGGTTGAAGAAATGGGTAAAGAAATTGCCAAGCAAGGCGGTGTCGGCATTGCAGACTCCGTGTATCGCGAAATCCTCAAATTGCAGGAGGCCTAAGTGGCGGCAATGGAGTTTACCCCTCCCCCGGAATTGAAACCTTTTGCTCAACGTTTAACAGGCCCTGGTGCCAAACTGGTTAAACTCACGATGTCCCTTTGCGACCTGATTGCGCGGGAGACCAACTTGCTTAAACTGCATCGTGCAAATGATGCACAAAGACTTCATGGCGAAAAAAGCCGGCTTATGGCTGAATATAAAAACACCATGAATCAATTGCAGGTTAATGAGCATTTGCTTGGCGACAAAGAGTCCGGTGAGCGCAAATACATTATGTTCATTACTGAGAAACTGCGCGAAACTCTTCGGGATCATGCCCGAGTAGTTCTTCGTCTCAAATCCATTGCTGAAGGTTTGATTAAAAGTGTTGGCGAAGAAGTAGCCAAGCAGCAGCGCCCCGTCACGAGTTACGGCAATAATGCCGCCTACAAAGTTTCAAACGCGGCGAGGCCCATGTCACTTAGCTTAAACCAAGTGATCTAGCATGGATTCTGGCTTTCCAATCAGACCATCAATGGTAGCAGCAAAGGTTCCTGATCAAAGTGCGGCGCTTGCCCGTTTGGCTGCTATGTCCAACAATGCAAACGCCAGAATGTTCGCGCTCGAATTGGCAGCAGTCACTGCACCAAAAAACACTGGTAGCGACAGCCCGTCCCCGCAAAACATTACGCTGAATACTGGACCCAAACTCAGTGCTTTTGCGCCTGCTGGCTCAATAGCCCCTGGCACAACCTCAGCGGGTTCGTCGGTAAAATCTTCCAAGGCCGGCAAATCCAGCAAACCCACAAAAGCACCAAGCAGAAAACGCTGATCTGGCGCTCGGCGCATTTCCTCAGACCAAGACCCACCCCTAAATTCTAGCGACTGAATCGGCAGAAGTTGCTCCTATTGGAAAAACAACGCGGGTTTTTTTGCAGTGAATCTTTTGCCCCAAGTCAGATCTTTTTCAGCGAACTATTTTTTATCGTTTATTTTCAATACGTTATGAGACGTTAAAACTGGCACACCCTTTGCTTAATAGAAGTCAAGCCGGAAGCCCGGCGGATACAGAAACGTCAAAACAGGAGAGGTTAAATGGCCTTTTCAATTAATGTAAACGCCAGCGCATTGAGTGCGCTGCGCAACCTGAACCAGACCAGTTCAGATCTGCAAGATACGCAGACAAAAATTAATACAGGTCTCAGAATTTCGTCAGCTAAAGACAATGCAGCGGTATTTTCTATCGCGCAGAAGTTGCGTAGCGACCTACGCGGCTTGTCAGCTGTGACGCAGTCACTCGATCGTGGCATATCAACTGTAGATGTTGCCCTTGCCGCGGCAAGTGCTGTTTCGGACCTTCTTCTTGAAATGAAGGAAAAAGCGGTTGCAGCCGCTGACCAGGGCCTCGACACGACCAGCCGTGATGCACTCAGTCAAGACTTTACTTCTTTGCGCGACCAGATCACTTCTGTGGTAAATAATGCAGAGTTCAACGGCACCAACCTGATCGACGGCGGCACCGATGCAATTGTTGCGATTACTAATGCGGACGCCACTCAAACGCTGACTGTAGAGCACCAGACCCTTACCCTCAGCAGTACAAACATACCGATCACGTCTAACCAGACTATCTCGACGCAGGACACCGCTTCCGCCGCTGTGACCAACATTACGGACGCGATTAATAACCTCAATGCAGCGCTGACCAAACTGGGCTCTGGCTCAACCGCCTTGGAGCAAAGCAGAAACTTCACAGGTCAGCTTCAGGACGTGATTGAGATTGGTATTGGTAACCTTGTAGATGCCGACCTAGCGAAAGAAAGTGCGAACTTGCAGGCCTTGCAGGTGAAGCAACAGCTAGGTATCCAGGCACTCTCCATCGCGAACCAGTCGCCGCAGTCCATCCTGGCGCTCTTCAACGGTTAATAACCGCTTTAGGACAGTACCTTATTGACGTTTTTGGCCCTTGGTCTTGCAACTTACCAGTTGCGAGGCCGAGGGTTTATTTTTGTAAAGAGTCTTGAGACTGAGTTTGGAGTTCTTCAAGCAAACAGAGGTTCAAGAGTTATTCGCTACGAAGCACTTCGTTAATGGCATCAACAACGTGCTGCACATCTGCTTCAGTCATCGCGGGAAAAATGGGCAAACTCAAAATTGCTTCGTAATAAGCCTCAGCCCCGGGCATTTCCTGCCGACCATAGCGATCAACATAATAAGGTTGGCTTGAAACCGGCACATAATGCACCTGCGTACCAACACCTAATGCTTGAAGCTTGCGCATTACCTCAGCACGTTCAAGACCAAGAGCCTTAAAATTAAACTGCGCAACATAAAGATGCCACGCCGACACGCAGTCTTCCGAGCGGCGAACCGGCTTCACCTGATTTGATAGCCCAGCAAATGCGTTGTCATACCAGTCAGCGATCTGGCGCCGTTTGGCAATGAAATCGTCCAGTTTTTTAAGCTGACTTAGGCCCAGAGCACATTGCATGTCTGTGGCCCGGTAGTTATAGGCCAACATTTGCATTTCATAATACCAAGGGTTGGCATCGCCGGCCGCATCAAATCCGGCGGCCTGTTGCCATTCTGCCGGGTCTTTTTCCATGGCATGACTTCTGAGCAGGCGCATACGGTGCGCCAACTTAGTATCATCTGTAACAATAAAACCTCCCTCGCCCATAGCGATGGATTTTACCGGGTGCAGGGAAAAAGTGGCCATATCCTCATAGCGACCATCCCCTGGTTTGCCGCCAGAAACATAATCAGCGCCAAGGGCATGACAACAATCGGTTATGACTGCTATCTGGTGTTCATTAGCAATTTGGCGGATGCCAGCCATATGTTCCGATTGACCATTCATGTGAACGGGAAACACTGCCTTTACCCGGCCATTGGCGCGCGTCAAAGCGTCGGAAAACGTCGCCGGTGTCATTAAGCCCGTTTCCGGGTCCACATCTGCAAAACAAACTTCTGCACCTGTCATGCGAACGGCATTGGCCGTCGCTAGAAATGTAATTGCAGGAACAATTGCGATGTCATCTGTTTCCAATCCTGCCGCCATGGAGGCTAAATGAAGCGCAGCCGTGCCATTTGAGCAAACCACTGCTTCTTTCGCACCGATGTAACTTGCAAATGCTTGCTCAAACTCAGGAATTTTCGGGCCAGCCGTTAGCGGTGCAGAACGTAAAACCTCAACAACAGCTTCAATGTCGTCCTCGTCAATCGCATGTCGTCCGTAAGGAAGAAACTGGTCAGGCACGTCCCCTACTCTCCCTCAAGCGGAATATGCTCAAGTGTTTCCTTGAGTTCGTCCACTGTCATCCACCAATCGTTATTGTCACTGGTATATTCAAATCCCTCTGGCACCGTTGGGTGCCCATCTTCTTCGTGAGCTGGCCGTGACCAAAAGTTCCATTCCGGCTCAATGACATAACGATCACCCATATCCAGGGTGGTAGGCGCATTGTGGTCCGTGATCATCAGTTCATGCAGTTTTTCACCCGGGCGAATACCAACAATCGAAGTTTCTATTCCCGGCGCCAGCGCTTCCACCAGATCAGTAATCCGCATGGATGGGATCTTCGGCACATATATTTCGCCGCCGCGCATTGAACCGATGCATGTGATTGTAAATGCAACCGCTTGTTCAAGAGTTATCCAGAATCGTGTCATGCGCTCATCTGTTACCGGCAGCTCAGTGGCACCCTCTTTCAACAGTTTTCTAAAGAAAGGAATGACACTACCTCTTGAGCCCAACACATTACCGTAGCGCACTACCGAGAAGCTTGTGCCGGTACCAGCAGCCAGCGCGTTTGCCGCAACAAATATCTTGTCAGAAGCCAATTTGCTGGCGCCGTAGAGGTTGATCGGGTTGACCGCCTTGTCCGTAGACAGCGCCAAGACCTTACTTACCTCCGCCCTTATCGCAGCCTGTACAACATTCTCGGCACCGATAACGTTGGTGCGAATGCATTCAAACGGATTATATTCCGCGAGCGGCACCTGTTTTTGAGCCGCGGCATGGATTACGATGTCGATGCCTCGCATCGCCATGACCATGCGGTCCAAATCTCGTACGTCGCCGACAAAAAAGCGCACTTTATTGCGCTGCTCTTCTGTCAATGAATTCTGCAACAAAAAATGATTGTATTCACCGCGAGCGAAGATGCTTACGCGTTTGGGGTTATGGCTTGTCAACAGTTGCTTGAGCATCTGTTTGCCAAAAGACCCGGTACCACCGGTTATCAGGATGGATTTGCCCTCTAGGTCTACGTGACTTCCATCAAACTCAGGCTGAGACATTGTTCCGGCCTCCCAACAACAAAAATTTCGCGCTGCCAACCCATTTGGCATACTGACAGGCTTCTCATCAAGAAACGTACCACTTTCAAGAAAAATGGCAAAGAAATCATAGAATTGAGTGAGTTAGCGATACATCAGTTCTGCTGAAGAGCGATTTTATACCGTTTTCTGACTGTCCGGATCGCAGGTGCAAGTAAATCCGGTTCTTTTCGGGCGGTTTCGTCAGTTTCTCGCACGCTGATTAGAGCTCTTGCAAAGAAGCTATTTTTCACCGGCTGACAAGCAACCATACCCAAGCCCGCAGCGTCAATGCGTGACATTGTCAGGACGACCTGCTTGGACTTATCCCCAATAACCAGCTTCCCGCCAGTCATTCCAAGAGCTGTATTTGCTGAAACCAACTTATTGACTGAGCGACCATGATCGATAGCCACCAATTCGCCATTTTGATACAGCGAGTGATATTCGAGGTCTTCCCCCCCGTTGTGAGAAGCAAAAAACAGACTTTTGGGGTCAAATGCCCTCGGGTTCAACATGGCGTGACCAAGTCGAAGGGAGCCCCACAAACGCAGTTCATCCGGCAATTCATATTCAACAGAAACGCAGTGCTCACTGATATGAAGAATAATTGATTTTCTGATGACGCCCATTCCGGTATTTATTTCGGCCACCAAAACAAGTTTCCCGGCTGCTTCGTCCAATGTTTGTGTTGGCGTGCAACGGCTTAGATCTGATATTTTGCCAGCATCCGCCGGTTCAAAAACCATATGGCCAGAATAAAAATCCGCGCCAAACTCTATGTCATCAAAAAAACCGTGCGATAAGGTGCCGATCAAACTGTTTTCTGACGGCGCGCCGGCAACTGCAGGCTCATATTGGCCAAAACCAAACGCCTGGATGGCCATACCTCGGTAGCAATTCAGAACCAGGTGCCCAATTGGGGTCTGAACGACCAGGTTCCTTCCTTGTTCCTCAATTTGGCAGGTAGCTGGCGACGCAGCATTCCCATTGTTGCTATGAGCTTCTTGTGCCGGGGGTAGCGGTGCAAGGCTATCTTGCAGTTTGTTCCAACGCTTTTTTGTAATATGCGTGCGAAAATCACTTGCCCACATGTGAAGCAAGGAGCGCCAATCAGCCTCCGGTACATCGTCTGTCTGCTTCAGTTGTTCCAGTCGGCGCCAGCAATAGGTGTTCAAGCGCATGTCAGACCGGCCGGTTAGCCCCCAACGTAACAGGTTATATTTTCTCTGTTTTTTCACTGTGACGGGCGCAGCGGCAGATTCAACCTGAAGCGCTTCCAACGTTGGATCTCTCAACACCAGCACGTCACTAGGCAAAACAAAGTTTGCCACACCACTCTTTTTCATTGCAGTCAGTAACAGGTGAATACGTTCGTATTCGACAGAGCTGCCAAGACCAGCTTCACTTTGAAATCTTCCCGGTCGATAATCGAATACTTCCGCGTCACTGGTGTAAAGCGGGATGGCCCGCGCGCCTTTTTCCTGTTGCAGCGAGAGAAATTCAAAATATTCCTCAGCGGAAAGTTCACCGTGGGCATATCGCTGAAATTTCTGGAAACTGATGGCGTCCGACCATACGACCGGCATTTCAACGCCTGCCCCACGAATAGTTTGCGGTTTGCCTGACAAATCAGATGGCCATTCGGGATGGTGGCTGGCGGCCTCAGCCCAATCCAGCATGACGGCTTCGTAGCCAGCTTCCATGTATAGCGGTAGCAAACCGGGCGCATAGGCTTGTTCATTCACCAGCGCGAGCGTGGGCTTTACGCCCAAAATTCTTTTATAGTCTCTGTTGCCGAGCTCTAAATTCCATCGTGTTACTTCTGGTGCCACCAACGGGCCAATCAATTGCACTGCGCCGCTACCGACAAACTCTACTTTTTGCTGAGCAATCAGTTGCCGCAGTTCAGCAATCCAGTTTGGATCAATTTCCTGAATTCGGGAGAGCGTATAGCTGGTTGCTTCAATGCCAATGGGAAAGTGTTTGGCTAACCGTATCACCGGCCAGTAACAGCGCTCAACGACTGTAGGTCGTTCTTCCTCTTCAATGGCAGAAAACGCCAAATTTATGTGGAACACCACATAAGACATTGGCGCGCTCGATAGCGCTTCGCATCCGGTGACAGTGTCTTGAATGTGGTCAGGTTTCGTCAACGACAATTTTTTCGCCTGATTTAAGAGCATTTTGCACAACTGAAACGACGAAATCCGTTTTGGCGGCTTCTTGCAGGCTTGGCAAGCCTGTTAGTGCTGGCCAGTCTTTACCGCTCCGGACTAAATCCAAAAAGTATTTCACGCTATCGTATCCATAACCGCTGTATCTGATTTGCTCCATTGCATCTGGTGTGGGGCAAAAGAAATAAGGATTAATTTCCGCCACTCCGTCATCAGTCCACATATGGACACCGCGCCGGGTTTGGTCGAGTTCAACAAGGCCTTTTTCGAACTGAACTTTTAAGGTTTGCAAACTCTTTGTTGGCGCTCCAATCGGGTTGAACCAACCAATATTCATTGGGCAAACGATCGTTCCGCTAGCGGTTGCAAACTTGAGGGTAGCCAATACTCCATCATACTGGCCCGTTTTCCTGTGAACGTCGCCTTTGAGGGGCTCCGCGGTAACGGACTGGAGCTGTGCTTCCGGACACAGGTAAAAAACCTGGTCGACATAATGACAGCCAATATATGTGAAAACATCCACGTCGCCGGTCCAATCGAACACGTCCATTGGGAGTGTTCGGGGCTGATGGTAATCAACTGAATAAGCAAGCAAGCGACCCAGCGCCTGATCCTGCACTTGCTTTTTAAGCAGCCGGTTGGAGACATCAAATCGTTTGTGATAGTCCACCCAAACTCGCGCATCGGAACTTTTTTGAAGTTCAACCAGCTCGCTTGTTTGTTCATGATTTCCCGTAAGCGGTTTAACTACCCAGACCGGTATGTTTTGCGTCATGGCAATTTTAACATATTGCGCATGATATTTGTCCGGCACAGAAACAAAACACGCATCAGGCGTGCTGTCTTTCAGCAGGATTTCTGCCTCCTGTGAGCTGACAAAGTCGCAATTCACTTTGGAATGAGCTTCAAGTTCCGAGAGGATCGTGGAAACTTCCGTTTTCTTTTTCTTCAACAAACCGGGCGAATTGTAACTGATTGAAATATAATGTGTTTCCACATCCCCTTCATCCAAAAGCCATTGTACAACGGATCGCAAAATTACGCCCGGACCATACATGTCACTCAAGACATAGGATCCTGACCCGACTATGAGAATTCTCATGCTAACCGTCCTCCAAGATCATCGCGTCTCTCAGCTCCATAACCACTTGCTGTGCTTTTTTATCCGCCTGTTCACGGTTTTCGCCTGTACATATGACATACCCCAGCCTGTCGCGATGAGATTTTATGTTCGGCGCTTCCAAAAGGGATTGCAAGTCGTCTCGGAACCAATGGCCGACAATTCCAGGCTGCAATAAAATTTTTTCAATGTATTTGTGCGGGTTCAAACGTGTTCCCGCAGGAATAAGCACAAACCTTTGTGACACGCCACTGTTAGAAGTCGGCTTTAAAAAATCGAGGTCTGGCTGTAAACCCAAGGCTATTTGTATGAGCGGATACAATATGTTAACTCCGCTACTTAATGGTACAACTGTATCACAAAAGCGGCCACCAGACGTCCGTACTGCCATTTCAAGCACAATGATCTCGCCATTTTCAGCTAGAACCAAATCGCCTTTAAGAACACCATTTTGCATACCAAAAGCAGCACGGCATGCCTCGGTGAGTGACTCTATATCCGGCCTCAAATTGTCATCATCCGACCAAGGCATTGAATGCCCATCTTCAATTTGAAACGGCCACAAATCAGCTGTGGTATCATAGTGTCGAGCAGCAATAGCCGTACTCATTACCTGACCATTAATAACAACAGATTCTGTGCTGAGTTGTTCACCTTGCACAAACTCTTCAAGTTGGAATTTGTCAGCGGCTAGTTCGCTTGCCCGCTGATAGTATGACGTGAGTGCGGCGGCATCTTTTACGAATTCAACGCCGCGCGCGCCTGCAAGGCCAGTTGGCTTTGCAATGAGAGGAAAACCAATATGCTCCGCGGCCCTATTCCAATCGCCAATATCATCCGATTTGCCAAGCCCCAAGAACTTTGGCACCCGGACATATGCTCTGGACAGACACTGAGAGCGCAGTGTTTTGTCAGTCCCCACTTCAGCAACGGAAATGGGCAAACCGGGTAAATTGAAATGTTCTGCCACCGCAGCGGCTTCTACTGCCAATTCAGCAGCATGCACAAAGACCGCATCAATTTTCATTTTGTCTGCGGCGGCCAAAAGTTCCTGCCGGTTCTTTATGTTAACCTGTTGAAACTCTGCAGCTTCAAGCGCGCAAGGCGCCACGGCATTTCCATCAAACACAATGACTTCGGCACCAAACTCCTTTGCAATCCTAAGCGCGTTGAGTTGCTCCATCCCTCCACCGAGCAATAGCAGCCGCTTTTTCAATGTCTCACGCGAAGCTGACATAATATTCCAATTCGTAGATTGCTGTGGGGTGGTGCCCTACTCGGATATGTACGCCCCTATAGTTTTCATACAGAAAACTGGCGATTGCACTGGGGTGGTCTTTGTGGTGGTAAGCGCTGACGGCAAGATGAGGCCTGCAGCGACCAAGTGTGTTGGATGCCCCCGCCAGGAAGTCGAGTTCAAAACCTTCCACGTCAACCTTGATCAAACTCACATTGTCTGTATCCAGTTCGTCAAGCGGGACGATGTTAATCACCTCTGAATCAGCGGCTGCGGCATTCTCAGTAAGGTCAATGCGGCTCCGGCTTGATACATCTTCATTGCCCTGGGAGATTGTCGCACGAGTTGCTCCAAGTGCCAGTTGCAAGGCCCGCAACTCTACAGAGGTAGACGCACTTGCAAAATTGGCCTCTAAGGCATTAAAATTTGCTGTGAAAGGCTCAATTGCCAAGATTTTGGAAAACAAGCGTGTCTCAGCAAGCTCTATCGATGTAACTCCATCGAACGCACCAACGTCAATCGCAACGCCCCCTGGTTTTAAGCTGCTCAGCCATCCATGGTGTTCATATTGCTTTTGCATTGACGGCATTGGTTTAAGGTCCGCCAAATTCCCGTCTTTCTTAAATTGTCGCCAGCTATGGAGATATTCTTGCTCTTCCGAAGTAGATAACTCTGCCGCGATCCTGTCTAAGGTCTCACATTGTAAAAAATGGTCCCCGTAGGTTGGTAAAAACATGCCATCAAGCATCGGAAAAACTTGCTTTTCACTGACGCCGTTGTCCCTCAAAAACCGAGCAATTTCTTGCTGATATGCTGAAACAATAATGACCCCTTCACCTGGCGACAGCCTTTCGAACAAAGCGTCTGGCGACAACACCGGCTTTCCAATGAACTGTTCCGACTGTTTTTCAGGGTCTCTGTCGACGAACGCTTTTATCGTTTTTCCATGTTTACTTAAAAGCTGCATTACACCATCAGCTGCCGGTGTAGCACCATACAAATAGTAATCTTGCGTACGATCAAAATGGTGCCTGAGGGTCATATCTATACCTCAGCGACCGGGCTTTGATGCAAATACGATTGCGAGGCGCCCAAAGCCGGCGTTGGCGAGTGATTCATATAGCATGGCCTGCGTTTCTTCATTTTGGGCCAACTGAATGTCCATCGCCTTGCGCCAGGCATGTAGCTGGCGTCCCAGCGAGGGATCAGATGTGTAATCCTGGCCCATCAATAAAAACAGCTCCATGGGGAAATTGGTGAGCCTGCGCTTGCAATCCAGTCCGGAACTGGAAATCAGTCTTTCCAGACTATCAAAATCGAAATAATTCAAATGATGGTCAGGAACAACCCACCAAGGCGCCCTCCCGCCTTTGACGACTTGGGCCTGTAAGGGATTGAAATCATTGGGAACTGAAACACCAAGTACACCGCCGGGCTTGAGTAGTTTTTCCGCGGTCGCGAGAAGTTCAATTGGATCCGGGACGTGTTCCAATACTTCGCTCAAATGAATGAAATCAAAGCTGCCCAGTTGGCCTGCCAACTCTGCATCGAAAAATCCATTAATCGCCTTTAAACCCCGATCCTTGGCAAAGTCGCAAGCAACCCGTGATGGCTCTACACCAACACATTGCCAACCCAGGTCCTGACCAACCGCCATAAAATCGCCCGGCCCGCTTCCTATGTCCAAAAGGCTATTGCCGCCAGACGTCATCATTTTAGTGGCAACCGAAAAACGAAGTCTCATTTCCACCTGTTTCCAGGCAAAATCCTCATCAGCTTCAGAGAGATAATTCTCTTTTTCGCTCTGGTAGAATTCGTCTTCGTAGAAGGTTTGTAATTGTTCCGCTGTGGGTAAAGGCACCACGTGTTTAAAACCGCAAATCCTGCAGTCGATTACATCGTGACCTGCAACCGTCGCGACGACCTCGCCAGAATGCGATCCGTAAACATCACTATGCCATTCACGCTGCGGCATCAGAATTCTCTTTCATCATGCCAACGCCTTTCCTCACAGCATCTGCAAAGTTCTTAGGGCCTTCAGCGAGCTCGCGCGAAAATTCTGGCATTTCGAGATTACTCCCCTCCGCCAAAATATTGGCTATGCTCTCAATCGCTTGGTCCTCACCCTCAGCCAGTAACTGCGGTGCCAACTGCTGCAGAAGGGCCCATTCTTTCTCGGTTGCTGCACCAATGGGGTCAAAGGTGACGACTGGAACCTGCGCCTGCAAGCACTCAAAGAAGGTCACACCATAAACACAAAGTGCCACATCAAAATCTGAAACAAACTGATGGAGGTTTGGTGGGCTCAAAACTGATTTCAAACGCTCAGTAACGGGACCACTCGGCCGTTCAGCATAGGGACCTTGTACCCAGGTTATTTCCACGCCCTTTTCGAGCTTTCTGTCGAGCTTCTGCGGCAAGGTTTTCGACAGGCCAAGCGGGTCGGATCCGCCCGTCAATACAACCATCTGCTTGGCTTTGCGCGCTTCCAGGTGTTTTACCGGCAGCATGCTTCGCAATAAAAAGCAATGTGCACCAAATTTTACATCATAGGCAAGCTGTGCCGGATCTGTTTCACCGGGCAAATGCACAGAGGGCACCCAAAGCAGATCAATGTCCAGCTCCGGCTCAGGCACCTGGTCTATAGCAACCCTGAACATTTGTCCTTTGGTCGACATCAGCAGCCGGTGAAGGCTTTCATCAATCTCTTTTACGTCGCATACAAGGCAATCCCCGTGAAACGCCACGTTTTCAAAACCGGGAACCCACTCATGGGGCAGATTGGCAAGTTCTGAGAATTCTATTTCCTCACCCTTGGTATACAGTGTCACCGCTGCGCCCAAGTGTGCTTGAAGACTGCTGGCCACAACGCAGGCACGGGATAAATGCCCCATGCCGACTTTCGGGCCCGCTTCGCAGAGTATGCCAACAGAAATAGATGTCTCTTTAACAGCCTTTTGGTGCACATGAGCGTTAATTGTCATCAACTCCGGTTCAGTTTGAAGTTTTCTAATTACCCAACGCAAATCTACTATGCTGTTTTCCGCGTTATGCGCATACCACTCGCTGTAAAGTGATTGTGCAAATGTGTAGTCCTGCGGCGTATCGACGGAAAGCCGATGGGAAACCTCTGCAAAAACAGAGTCTTCTTCAACTCGTACAATGTTATCTGGCTTCGTTTTGTTGAGGTGAAAGTATACCGCTCCAATATGTTCACGCTCAAATGGCTCGTGGGCTACGGCGACCATTCTGTCCCAAAACTGGCGATTGAAAACATCAAACCCTTCATGAATGAATGGTGCACCATTTTTTGCCGGCTCAAGCAAGGCAATTCCCCCCTGGCCCGCGCCTTCAGATGCTTTTATCAACTTCCCGATTGTGAGCGGCTCGATGAATGGACAATCGCCACACACATAGACGAACCTGTCAGCACCTGAAGATTTGAAAGCAGCATCCACTCGACCAACAACATCATTTTGGTCACCCGACCAATCAAAAGCGATTACACCAGTACTTTTGGCCCATTCGACCAATGGCTTGTTAACTTCCTCATTAGTCGTCGCAACGATGATTTCTGAAACGTCGGGAATTTGCTGCAGTCTGGCAACAATGTGTGCAATCAGCGGCCGGCCAGCCAAGTCAAGCAACTGCTTGCCAGGTAATCGTGATGAGCTTAGCCGTGCTCCAATTATTGCTACTGTTTTGCTGCCCATTCTTCCCTCATTGGCAAGGTTGGACGCAACCCGTCAGAGGGGTCTGCCCGCCAGGCTCGATCTGATGCTTCTGCTGGCACTGGTTCCTTCACACCATTTCCATCCGCGCTAAACGCTGTTTTAATGTCGTGAATAACTGGGCCTATTTCACCGGGTAACCAACAGTGTCCGGTTTTGTACTCTGCACCCTCCTCATCCAGGTCAAGGTGGAATTCGATAATAGATGCATCATATCGGTGGATAGCTCGGTGAATGACGGCAGGTTGGCGCGAATGATCGGACCAGCCCACTGAAACACCAGTCTGTGTCCGAATTGTCTCGATAGCTGACAAGTTACAATTATCTACAGGTGCGGGGTACCCCGACACGCAGTGCAACAACGTCAGGTCTTGTCCACCAGCCTTTTGGAAAGCCTCAACCGCAGCCGTGATTTCCTGCTGGTTTGCCATGCCAGTCGACATAACAAGCGGCAAACCCGTTTCGGCACACGCTTTGATCAGATCATGCCAAAGCAGCTCATAGGAGGCGATTTTGAAAAAATCCACATGAGGCGCCAGTTCATCAACAGCCTTCAGGTAAAATGGCGTGCACGAAAACTGTATGTCCTTGTCGTCGCAAACCGCTTTTAATTCCGGTACAAACTCAACAGGTAATTCCCATTGCCGACGTTGGCGGTGTTCCTCGGATTTTGCCAGAATTTCCGGCGCGAACAATTCATCCAACTTGAACAGCTGAAACTTAACAGCGTCACATCCAATTCGCGCCGACGTTTCGATAAATTCAACACAGCGCTCCATGTCACGCGCATGGTTACTGGAAACTTCAGAGATGAAGAATGGCATGCTCATATGATTAGCCCTGTGCCAACTCGTCCACCCGGGCCGCCACCCGGTTCATAATATCCTGCCAATCTGGCAAGCCGTTGCAACTGAACAGTTCAGCGTCTTTGGCAAACGGAATTTTATTTGGGTTGCCGAAACTCCACCAAGGTGGGGCACCTGACATCAGGAGAGTTGATGTACCAACTGACATGGCGAAAATGCCAGGCGCAGAACACACAGACACGACAGCCTGGCAGCCAGAGGCAATGGCGAGGTTTGCCTCAATGTCAGCTTTAAGGTTCACATCCTCAAAATTGTGTACTCGCACACCGTGCTTTTCTTCAATTTGGTCCAGCTCGTCCGCTACATCACCATATTGCAAATTCACAAAATCAACCTTGTCCTTCAGCGCCAACAACGGCCCGAGATTGTCAATTCCGGAATACAGGTAAGCACGCTCGGTTGCTACCACACCACTGCGCCACGCAAGGCCAATTTTGGGCTTGTCACTTATAGCATTTAATCGCAGCATGAATTCCTGTTTTCGACCGTCTTCTGGCGCCAGAAAACCCTCACCATGCGGTTTAATTGCTTCTGGACTTTGCCATACGAACTTTGGCGCGCTCGCAACTGGCGTATAGAAATCGATGCTTGCTTCACCTTCCTTCATCATCTTTTCGATGACAGGGAAAACACGGTATCTGTACCCTGAAATCACGCGGTCCAAATACCCACAGACCACTGCATCAGGGAAACGTCTTTGATATATGCTGACGAGACGGGGATCACAGCCAATATAAAGCTTTTTCACTCTCTCATAAAGGAAGGGTAAATAGCTGCCCCACATCACTTCGTCACCAATGCCCTGCTCTGCCGCGATCAATAGCTCCTTACCGGCTAGGTCTTCGCCGTCCCACAAAGGAAGCTTGTGAGTGTAATGCTGTGTTTGATTGGATTTGCGGCGGATGTCATGGCGGTACTCATAGTTTTCCCAACCTTCCTTCATCTGCCCTTTCAAAAACTGAAACTGAGCTGCACCAACACGCGGTTCCGGCTGGTTAGGGTCAGCGTCAATCGACTTGAGAGCCAACTCAAGCGCTTTATCCACATCATTTCTGCGTGTGAATGAAATTGAGTAGTTACTTAGAATTTTTGCGTCACCGGGACGCAGTTTCATTGCTTCCTCAAAGAAAACGTCTGACGCATCTACACCATCACGTTCTCGGACCTGGGTTGCCAGCACATTCCACAAATCGGCGTTGTCTGGAAACTGAGGCAACGCCTGCTGCAACATGGCGATGCTTTCGGTATATTTCTTAACGCCTGAGTAAGCCGTAGCAAGATTTACAATGTTGGTGGGGTTTGTTGGATCAAGAACAACCAGCTGTTCACCAAGCTTAACCGCGATGTCATGCATTCCCATTTCAAGTGCAAGATTTAAAATAATCCCGATGAGCTCTGAAGTTGGCTCGTGCACTTCGAGTGCGCGTTGAAGAACGCCAATTGCATGTTCGCGCACACCCAGTTGTACCAATGCATGTGACAATACTGTAAGGATGGCCAAGTCTTCAGGCATCGCATCCCATGCGATCAGAAGATGCTTGACGGCTTCCGCCCATTCACCATTCTCGGCATGGCGCTGGCCAAGCTTCATCGCCTTTCGAATTTCGGCAAGCGAACGGCCGGTATCCACCAGACCAATTTTTTCAACCTTGGTCTGTTGTCTCTGCTTGTTACCAGCTTGAGTTTTTCTTTTGGCCACCGGAAACCTCCGCTTAAAGCAGCAATTCTGTCGCTGCAGTGTCAGGTTAATACGCGCGTACGCATAATTGCAAAGGATGTCTGCAAAGCTGGTGCCAACATTGAAACTGGCACTATTTCTGCAAAACACCTTATGATATAAGCGAAAATTAAGAATGTGAGCTTAATAATGCCGGCTTGTGCCGTGGGTGAATGCCCCTAATACGGCAGGAATTACCGGCCCGAAAAACTCGGGGAGAAAAAAATGGCGCTGAAACTTTCTTTAAAACCAGATGAGAAACTGGTGATAAATGGCGCGGTAATTGCAAACGTCGATCGTAGGACAACGTTAATTGTCCACAATAAGGCTTCGATCTTGAGAGAAAAGGACATTTTGCAGGAAGAAGATGTGACGACACCAGCACGAAGGATCTATTTTCCGATCATGCTGATGTATATGGACCAAGGTAATACCAACAAATATTACGAAGAATTCGTGTTGCGTATGACTGAGTTTATGAATGCAATTTCAAGCCCTGAGGCAGTGAACAGTTGTGTTCAGATAAGCCGCGATGTGATGGGTAAGAACTATTACAAAGCGTTGATGACCTGCAAAAAACTTATCGAGTTTGAGTCAAGCCGAATTGGAGATGTAAGCACTTAGTTTAACTGGGAATTTTAATGTCTTACCAAGTATATCAAAGAGCCCAAACGTCCAATGAGTCACCCAGTCAGATAGAATATCGACTGTTCGCCCAAGTGACTAACGCTCTAATCGACGTGAAAGACAAACCCGTCCGGGATGCAGACACAATTGCCGCTCTGGATTGGAACCGCCGGATGTGGTCAGTCTATTCAAGCGACTGTGGAGCAAAGGGCAACCAGTTGCCGGACCAGCTGCGTGCAGGCATTATTTCCCTGGCCATTTGGGTATCCAAACACACCTCACAAGTTATGCGCGGGCAAGAGACAATCGAGGCTCTGATCAATGTCAATAAAACAGTGATGGAAGGCTTGGCGGACCAAGCAAAACTGCAGGCAGACGCTGCAAAATCCGAAGCACAAACCCAACTAAATTCGCAGCCGGTTAACGCCACTTTATAAGTGCCGCTGCAGGCGCACATTTAGCTCCCCATCCCTATTCTACCCCCTGCCACCTGTTTGGCAGACCTATATACATGTGACTTTTCACCTGCATAGGCACCAATTGCCTAGTGCGGAAAATTTTTCCTATCAATTTTATTAAAATTTTATCTATTGGGCATTTTTTGCCGACACAAGCAGCTTCCTCGAAAACTGCTCTGTCGCCAGTTTCCACTTTTTCCTTATATTTTTCTGTGACTTAGCGATTTTTTCTTAGCGGTAGGAAAATTTGGCACGGCAACCGCATAGGTTTAGGCCGGAAGCAAAAGGCCTCCACGAGCAAAAGGCTCTACATAGATCTCAGAACGGAGAAACAATATGGCGTTTTCAGTAAACACCAATGCAGGTGCGTTTGCAGCCCTGCAAAACCTCAACGAAACTACCCGTCAACTTAATACAGTTCAAACCCAGATTAACACTGGTTTGGCCGTTTCATCTGCAAAAGATGACGCAGCAACTTTCGCTATTGCGCAAACTCTCCGTGGTGATGTTTCCGGCCTGAATGCCGTACAATCATCCCTCGACCGCGCATCCTCCACAATCGACGTTGCAATCGCAGCCGGTGAAGCTGTTTCAGATCTTCTTATTGAACTGAAAGAAAAAGCTGTGGCGTCAAAGGACAGCGGCCTGGACACCGCAAGCCGTGACGCCCTCAACAATGATTTTGGCCAGTTGCGCGATCAAATCACCTCGATCGTATCTAACGCCGAATTCAACGGCACGAATGTTGTGGAAAACGGTGGTGACGCGATTGTTGCGATCACCAACGACACAGGAAGCAACACCATTTCGATCGCGGCTCAAGATCTGTCGTTGGGTGGCGGTAACGTAACTATCACAGCTACGCAGTCTATCGGCACATCAGGTGCAGCTTCGGTCGCCGTAGCAAACATTGAGTCCTCAATCTCTAATGTTAACACAGCACTTTCTGAACTTGGTTCTGGTGCAGCACGTCTTGAGCTTCAGTCTACCTTTGTAAACCAGCTTTCCGACGCCATTGAAGTTGGTATCGGTAACCTGGTGGACGCGGATCTGGCTCAAGCAAGTGCGAACTTGCAGTCCTTGCAGGTGAAGCAGCAGCTTGGCTTACAGGCACTCTCGATTGCCAACCAGGCTCCAAGTACAGTTCTATCCCTATTCGGGTAAGTAGTTCCATAAGAGAACTCACCTTTAAGGGCCCTTCGGGGCCCTTTTTTTTTGCCGAAAAACACCTTCTTTACCAGCGGTTTCACCTAGTGCAGCCACCCCTTGCCAGGGCGGCAATTTTCGCCTGAAGCTGGCACTTCTTTCCCTTTTTCGTTGTCTTTTCTTGCCTAGCCTCACCCGCTTGGCTTTTTTTATTAATAGTTTCAACAACTTACGGTGGCACACTCCTTGCGCTTATGCACACCAAGAGCAGAAAGGCTCATTTATTTATTCTCAAAAGGAGACGACACATGACTTTTTCAGTGAACACTAATGCTGCAGCGCTGGACGCACTTCAAAATCTGAACCGGACATCTGCGGAACTGGAACAAGTTCAAACTGCAATTAACACGGGGCTATCAGTGGCTTCATCAAAAGATAACAGTGCGATTTTCGCAATTGCGCAAACCCTGCGGGCAGACGTGTCCGGCATTCGTGCCGCGACCAGCTCGATCGACAGGGCGTTGTCGACCATTGATGTTGCTATTGCAGCCGGTGAAGCTGTGTCGGACCTTCTTATCGAAATGAAAGAAAAAGCGGTTGCTGCAAAAGACGCAGGTCTTGATACAGCAAGCCGTGAGTCGTTGGACAATGACTTTGGCCAACTGCGTAACCAGATCACCTCGATCGTGTCAAACGCAGAATTTAACGGCACAAACGTAGTTGAAAACGGTGGTGACAATATCGTTGCTATCACTAACGACGACGGATCCAATACGATATCAATCGCAGCACAGGATCTCTCACTTGGCGGAGGAAATGTAACGATTACCTCCACCCAATCGATCGGAACGGCCGCAGCAGCCTCCACCGCGGTAACAAACATCGAAAGCTCAATCGCCAATGTGAACACCACATTGTCCCGCTTGGGCTCAGGTGCGAACCGCCTTGAATTGCAAGCCGCCTTCGTTGCGCGCCTTCGGGACGCAATTGAAGTTGGTATTGGTAATTTGGTGGATGCAGACCTTGCAAAAGAATCTGCAAATCTTCAGGCGCTTCAGGTGAAGCAACAGCTGGGGCTTCAGGCCTTGTCTATTGCCAACCAGGCGCCGCAAGCGGTCACCGGATTATTCCAATAAAAGATCTGTCTGGTGGGTTACGGCCCACCAGGCAAATTTTGCCGCATATGTTGCTACCGGGTGGTCTCTTTTTGCCGGGTCGGCAAAAAATGCCTATGGAAGCATAGTCTACCGTTTTTTGGTTTTTTCTGATTCACGTAGTAATTACATATGCTTACAGGGTCGGCAGATTTTTCCCTTTTTGGCACCCATATTGCAGATATGCTGTCGGGACAAAAAGTCCTGACGAGCAAAAAGCTCGATATAAACTCCAAAAAGGAGAAGCAAAATGGCTTTTTCGGTTAACACCAATGCAGGTGCGTTTGCAGCCCTGCAAAACCTTAATAGAACCACCAATGAACTGAGTACTGTACAGAACCGTATTAACACGGGTCTGGAAGTGTCATCTGCAAAAGATGACGCAGCAACTTTTGCTATCGCACAAACTCTCCGCGGTGACGTGGCTGGCTTGAATGCGGTGCAATCATCACTTGACCGTGCATCTTCTACAATCGACGTAGCAATCGCCGCTGGCGAAGCTGTTTCTGACCTTCTGATTGACCTGAAGGAAAAAGCAGTGGCTGCGAAAGATAGCGGTCTTGACACGGCAAGCCGTGACGCTCTTAACAACGATTTTGCTCAGCTGCGTGATCAGATCACTTCGATCGTATCAAACGCGGAATTTAATGGCACAAACGTTGTGGCAAACGGTGGCGACTCTGTCGTGGCAATCACCAACGATACAGGCAGCAACACAATTTCGATTGCGGCGCAAGACCTGTCTCTCGGTGGTGGTAACGTGACGATTACGTCTACACAGTCAATCGGCACGGCTGCAGCGGCATCTACTGCTGTTGCGAACATCGAGTCATCCATTTCTAACGTGAACACGTCTCTGTCCGAGCTCGGTTCCGGTGCTGCGCGTATTGATTTGCAGTCTACATTTGTGACGCAACTCTCTGACGCAATTGAAGTTGGTATCGGTAACTTGGTTGACGCTGACCTGGCGAGTGAATCTGCAAACTTGCAGGCCTTGCAGGTGCGACAACAGCTTGGTCTACAGGCCTTGTCGATCGCCAATCAGGCTCCGTCGACAGTCCTCGGACTCTTCCGATAAAAGCAGATCTGGGCGGGTTCGTATTGAACTCGCCCAGACCTAAAACAATCGGAACTAACCCCGGATGATTTGGCAGACAAACCTACATAAATCAGCCGGATTGACTTGAAACACACGTTCGGAGTGGAACGATGACTGAAGTTGGAAGCAGCAGTGGAGGAGCCCGGGTCTTGAACCTGCGTCAGTCCACAACGCGCGCGCCAGGGTCAGACAGCGTTGAGCGCGTACCGACCGAAGTGGCGCCGCCACCAGAGCCACAGGCTCCCGTGACTGGCTTTAGCGGAAATACTATAGACAAACTCGCTGAAGAAACAGAACGTGATCCTTTGGAGCAAGCCGCAGAGGCAATTGAAGAATTTATACCGGAATTCGAACAAGTGCCGAACACACGCTTGCGCATTGACAAAGACGACGAAACAGGTCGCTTTGTTTACTACAGCGTAGACGATGAATCTGGCGAAGTGCTTAGGCAATTCCCACCAGAGAATATTCTGAAATTCCTGTCTTATTACAGGGGTTTGGAAGAAGGTCTGCTTGTAGACGACACCATTTAGGCCGCGGCCTAACACGCGGCCTTCTATGAGGCCAGTGCCAGTCCGGCACCATAAGCTTGCTTTGTACCCTAGAGGGGGGTCAGGGCGAGATGTTTTCGTTTGTGCGGAAGGCAATAAATTTTCCAGCCGGAAAATACTTCAATTATTGGACAAGAGGCGGCATCGCGCTACGTCTAGCTGAAGTAAAATTCTCTCGGGAGTAGACGTCCATGCAGTTTGCAGGCACCGACAATTATGTTGCAACAGAAGATCTGAAGGTTGCGGTTAACGCGGCAGCCACTTTGCGCCGCCCTCTTCTCATTAAAGGCGAGCCAGGCACCGGAAAAACCGTGCTGGCGCATGAAGTCGCGGAAGCCTTCGGTGTGGAACTCATCGAATGGCACATCAAATCAACAACAAAGGCGCAACAAGGTCTTTACGAGTATGATGCGGTGTCTCGACTTCGCGACAGCCAGCTTGGCGACGAAAAGGTCAAGGATATTCGCAACTACATCAAAAAAGGAAAGTTGTGGGAGGCCTTCACAAGCGAAAAAACGCCTGTGTTGTTGATTGACGAAATTGACAAAGCAGATATTGAGTTTCCAAATGACTTACTGCTTGAGCTCGATCGAATGGAGTTTCATGTTTATGAAACTGGCGAAACTGTGAAAGCAGTCAATCGCCCTATCGTGATCATCACGTCGAATAATGAAAAAGAGCTGCCGGATGCGTTCTTGCGTCGCTGTTTCTTCCATTTCATCAAGTTCCCTGATGAGGAAACGATGAAAGAAATCATCGATGTGCATTATCCTGATATCTCAAAGAAACTGGTAACACAGGCCTTGAATATCTTCTTTGAAATCCGCGAATTGCCCGGACTTAAGAAAAAACCATCTACAAGCGAACTGTTGGACTGGCTGAAACTGTTGATGGCAGAAGAGCTTCCGGAGGAAGTGTTGAAGTCCAAGGACCCCAACAGCCTTATTCCTCCGCTTCACGGTGCCCTACTCAAAAACGAGCAAGATGTTCATCTGTTTGAACGCCTCGCTTTCATGAACCGTAGGAAAACGTCTTAAGTGTAGGAAGCTGCCTATGTTTACCAATTTCTTCTATGCGCTGAAAGAAAGCGGTATTCCCGTTAGCATCAAGGAATATTTGACCTTGATGGAAGCCATGGAAGCAGGCTGTGCCGACTACAGCGTCAACGACTTCTACTATTTGTCGCGGTCGGCCTTTGTAAAAGACGAAGGTAACCTAGATAAATTTGATCGCGTGTTTGGCAAGGTGTTTGAGGGTATCGAGTTTATCGCCGACGACGAAACAGCCGAAATCCCCAAAGAGTGGCTGGAAAAGCTGGCTGAACTTTATCTTAGCAAAGAAGAAATGGAAAAGATCAAGTCCCTGGGTGATTGGGACGAGATTATGGAGACGCTCAAGAAACGCCTTGAAGAGCAGGAAAAACGCCACCAGGGCGGCAACAAATGGATTGGCACAGCCGGGAAAAGCCCTTTTGGTGCTTATGGTTACAATCCAGAAGGTGTGCGCATCGGCCAGGACAAAGGCCGCCATGGTCGTGCGCTTAAGGTATGGGACAAGCGCGAATATAAAAACCTTGATGACAGTGTCGAACTGGGCACACGAAACATTAAGGTTGCGCTTCGGAAACTGCGTCAGTTTGCCCGCGAGGGAGAGGCAACCGAATTGGACCTGGATGGCACCATCAAATCGACGGCGCACAATGGCTACCTCGATATTCAGATGGTTCCCGAACGCCACAATGCTGTGAAACTATTGCTGTTTTTTGATGTGGGAGGCTCGATGGACCCTCATATCAAGGTATGCGAAGAGCTGTTTTCCGCAGCGCGAACAGAATTCAAGCATTTGGAATTCTTCTATTTTCACAACTGCTTGTATGAGAAGGTCTGGAAGGATAACAGCCGCCGTCATAACGACTTTATGTCAACGATGGATGTTCTGCATACCTACCCGCACGATTATAAAGTCATCTTTGTGGGGGATGCTTCGATGAGTCCTTATGAGATCACCTATCCTGGTGGTTCTGTTGAACATTGGAACGAGGAGTCTGGCGAAGTGTGGATGAACCGGGTCAACAACATCTATAACCGCGCTGTTTGGTTAAACCCGATCCCGGAAGAACATTGGCGCTATAGCCAGTCAATTCAGATCATGAAAACACTAATGCATGATAATATGTTCCCGCTCACCCTTTCCGGGATAGACGGTGCGATGAAAGAGTTGCGCAGATAATAAAATGGACCCGGTCGGGTCCATTTTCGGTTTTCGGGAATTCTTAGTCAGACACCTGACTAAGAATTGTTATGCGCCCAGCTACTGGCGTACCACGCGAAACTGTTTCGCCGCGCACTTCGGTTTCACGCATCAGGGCACGCGCCTCAATTGGCGATCCGGCGATTAGATAGTTTAGGCGCAAGCTGAACGTAAGGGACTCGTCATCAAAACTTGTGGGTAAAGCCGGGAATTCAGCGCGTTTAAGAACACGGCGCGCAGCAGCTTTCAACATTGGGTCTCCGCTCCAATCGGTTAGGTCACTGTCGATAACTTCGCCCGAACGATCCACTGTCACTCGAAAGTTGGATCGTCCTGAAAGGCCGCGCTTGACCGCAAATGAAGGGTATACCATCACATCATCGACAGACTTGTCCGCTTCTTGAGCCCAGCTGTGCAGACCTGTGTACTGATCCGCCTGAACGGCGCCCGTAAACGCAAATCCACCAACCAAAGCCATGGCAGCAATGGAGGCCTTCAACTGGCCGCGCTTGAGGCCTCTATGGGTTTTGATTTCGGTATTCATCAAGTTTTCTCCTCGCTTGAGTTTTTTTGTCGTGGGGTTCCAATTTGTCTTCAGCCGATCATTAGGCGCCGGCTGCAAGGTAAAGATGGTGACATGACGCCCCGTTTTTAAGCGAAACACGGTGGGCTGAGATGAGTTTGCGGTCTGCCGATAAACCTCTAAACCCGGGGTGTAGAACTTTCACAAAACCGTCATTGAATAGGGGGTAGTTTGCCCGGGCCTACAGAAAGTTACAGTTGCTGATATAACCCAACAAAAGCACTTTCCTTGGCCTGCTTAACTTGCTACGCCTGTCACCGAATTTCGACAAGAGGATCAAAATGAACGGCTCATTTTTTGGCGGACCAAAACATAAAACCGTGCGGAGCGGCTTGTTGGCTGCGGTGCTTTTAACAGCATCGGCTACGTTTTCGCCAACACTCGCCCAACAGTCTGCACCAGCGATAAAAACCAACCTCACGCTGGAAATGCTGGGAACTACAGAAAGCTGGCTTCAAGCTGGCGAACAGGCGATAGCTGATCGGTTAGCGGTACAACCAAATACGAACCGGGCAAAAAACGTTATTTTGTTTGTCGGAGACGGCATGGGTATCTCCACTCTAACTGCCGCACGAATTTTCGAAGGCCAGTTGAACGGAGAGCCGGGGGAAGAAGGCTATCTTAGTTTTGAGAAGTTCCCACATACAGCGCTTGTGAAAACATACAATGTCGATGCCCAGGTACCAGACTCGGCCGGCACCGCAACAGCGCTTAATACTGGCGTAAAGACGCGTGTGGGTGCTATCAATACAGGCCCTCGCCAACCACAGCGCACCTGTACGAATATCCAGGCAAATACGCTCAAACCCATCACATATTATGCCGAACGATCCGGTATGAGCACCGGCGTTGTTTCGACAGCTCGGCTGACCCACGCGACACCCGCAACTGTTTATGCCGTTTCGCCTATCCGCGATTGGGAATCCGACATAGACATGCCCGAAACCGGCACCGAAGGGTGTCGCGATATCGCGCAGCAAATCATTGGTGACCTCGGTGGAGATGGGTTGGAAGTCGCGCTTGGAGGTGGTCGCACAAACTTTCTGCCTGAAGGGGCCGAGGGCGGACGCCGTAAAGATGGACGTAACCTGACCAAAGAATGGCAAGAGCTGGATGGCAGCGCTGTTTATGTCTCGAAGCGTTCAGAGTTACAGTCTGTTGATATCGCAAATACAAGCCGCCTGCTTGGCCTGTTCGATGATAGTCACATGGACTATGAACTTGACCGAGAAGCCCGCCCTTCAACGCCAGAAGTACAGCCCTCGCTTGTTGAAATGACTGAGACCGCTATCAAAATGCTTTCTAAAGACGAAGATGGTTTCTATCTGCTTGTTGAAGGTGGTCGCGTTGATCACGCGCACCATATGGGCAATGCACAGCGCGCCTTGAAAGATGCCGTTGCCCTCTCTGACGCTGTTCGCAGGGCCATGGAAATGGTGGACCTGTCGGAAACATTGATCCTGGTAACAGCAGATCACAGTCACGTTTTCACGATGGCTGGCTACCCGCGGAGAGGCAATCCAATCTTGGGATTGGTTCGCCCTGTACCACTGATCAGCAACACACCTGTGCTTGCAAAGGATGGCAAACCCTACACAACACTTGGCTACCAAAACGGACCAGGCGCGATAAGTGGCGAGCGCCCTGAACTCACAGACGCTGAGGTGCAAAAGATTGATTTTCGGCAGCAAGCTCTTGTGCCAACCTACAGCGAAACCCACGGCGGCGAAGATGTAGGCCTGTTTGCGATTGGACCTTGGGCGCATTTAGCGACCGGCACCATGGAGCAGAATGTGGTATTCCACATCATGGATCATGCGCTTCAGGTTCGAAAACGAGCTGCGGCAAATTAAGACTAAGTGCTTAGAAAAGTTAAAAGCGGCCTCGGCCGCTTTTTTTATGTCTCTTCGTATTTTGCGATCGCTTCGTCCAAACTTTTTGAGAGTTCAGCGCCGATTTCACCACCATCACCCGAAACGCGGCCCCGGATCACCGCCCGCATCGCATCAACGTGGCTTTTGACTAGTTCAATCTGGTTATCTGAAATTTCGCCCGGGCGCTTGACTGTAAACCATAGAGACTATCTGCAAAATTGGTAATCAAAGGATAGCCAAAGGTTCCACCCTGCCCCTTCATATCATGGGCGATATGATTAATCTCTTCGAAAAACTCGTGGCGTTTTTCAGGCGTGTCCACACAACGGCCGTGTTGCTCCTGCAACTTAACGATCAGTCCAGATACCCAATCGGGGTAATCTTCAGACATTTTGTTCAGTGCTTTTTCCGCCTCTTCAATTGCCTCTTGGCTAATGGTCGTTTTGCCGGGTGCCAAACCCGCTGTTTTTTCTTTCAAACGGTTTTTAAACCGGTAAAATCGGACAATTACCTTCTTAGCCACGGATAATCTCCACGCCTTCGCTCTTATCATTAAGAATGCGGCGTTCTGGTCCACCATAGTCCAGTTTTTGTCGCCTGCGATCAGGTCCAAAAAAGTCTTTGTTGTGAACAAATTGCCTTGGGCGCTCGATAATGGAAATCAACTTGTCACCAATGTGTTTAATAGTGAAGGGCTTCGCGAGCATGTCCGTGACGCCCATTTCCCGAGCTTGCCTGATGCGGTCAGGTTCCGTGTAGCTGGTGATCAGCATAAAAGGCACAAACCTGTCCGGGCTATCCTTGTGGCGACGAACCCAGCGCAGGAACATCATGCCATCGATCGGATGCATATCCCAATTGGAGATCACGATGTCGATTTGCTGGACACCCACCCGCATGGGTTCGTTTTTAACTCGCTGCAAAAAATGGATAGCATCACCGCCATGCTCAACAGCAAAAACGTTACCAACGCCCAATACTTTCAAGGAATTAACCAGCAGAGAGCGGATGAACGGGCTGTCTTCAGCCAGCAGAACATTCACGCGATCAAAATCATAATCACTCATAAAACAACCTTAAGCCCCTTAAGGCGACCCCCGGTGAACTTTAGCTGTTACAATCGCTTAGGGTCAAACGCTTAATCTTAAAGGGCGTCGGCGCGCGCTTGAATTTCTTCGATAGTTTCACCCAAACGCACCGCCAGTTCAGCACCAATTATTTTCCTGCGCGGGTCATCACTCGCCGGAAAGCCCAGCTGTTCCGCTCGTTCCGCCTCTCGAGCCAAGCGCCAAGCACCGATGCTTCGGGCCGCACCCTTCAATTTGTGGGCATCCGTGCGCCAATTTTCGTTTCCAGGTTTGCATAGAGTTTCCAGATACGTTGGCGCGTTATCCAAAAATACCTTCAATACCTGGTTTTGGAACATCGGATCGCCACCGGTGAACTCAGCCAAATGATCGACGTCCAACAGAATTTTTTCATCCCAATCAGACTCAGCCACAGATCATTTCGCTTTCAATATATCGCGCCCGGCAGGCGTCAGTTTGCAGATCAACCAGTCAGGCTTGATCGGGTTGTTATACCACCGTTCAGCCCAGCCGTTTTTGATACATGCCTTGATTGTCTGGTCTTTGATTCGCTGCCCGTCCTTGTCAAACAAGGGCAGCTTGCCTCCCGGCTGAGAAAGCCCCCGCTCAAGGTAGCGGCGCTGTACACCGCTCAATGACGGTGTGGCCACTTTTTTTTCAATGGTATCGCTCATGCCCTGTCCCATCGGCTTTAAACGAAGTTCACTGCTGGTGGAGTGCAGAATACTCCAATTCCATCATTTTGCCACATCTGTTGCCTAACTGTGGCGCATAAACCCCTGAAATGCCACCGAATGGTTGACGGTCTGTCACGAAAGTGAAAATGTGGACTGGGGACTTTTGGGGCTGAGGGACGGCGGCAATGTCGAGAGTTGAACTGGATTTCCCAGACGTGAAATCAAATGAAAAAAAGTCAGACAGCGTGTCTGACGATAAAACACTGGACGAGCAGGCACTGGCAAGGCAGCGTGCCCGGAATTCTCGGCGGCTGGCCCCGGTTGTTATCGCTGGAACTGCAACGGCCCTGTGGACTGTGGCTGCCGTCTATTATTTATTTGCTTCTCCTACGTCAGAAGCGTTTTCCCTGAACCCGACTGAGTTGGCGAGCCTCATCGCAGGCTACAGTACCCCAGTTGCAATATTTTGGTTGGTGGCACTCGCTTTCCAGCGCACCGATCCCCTGCTGGAACGGCGACTGGCAATTTCGCAGAATCTGGACAAAGCAGTCGCACCCGTCGAGGTCGCGGAACAGCGTCTTGCGGGCCTTAACAGAGCACTTCAAAAAGAGCTCACCAATATCGATGCCGTTGCTGACCTGGCGTCAGACCGACTGGCAAATCTCGAAGACCGCTTTCAGTCGCAGATTAGCGACCTGTTTTCAGCCACTGCTGACACGGAAGCACGTACAGCCAGCATTCGCGAACTTCTGGAGCGCGAGCGAGAGGCCATCAAACAGCTAACCGGTGAAGTTGAAAACCGTATCACCGCCCTAGAGACCAATGTTAATGACATGAGCGCACGTGTTGAGGGTGCAGGCACAGCCGCTGCAGCTACTGCCGACCATGCACGCGAACGGGTTAACAGCAGCCTGGAGGCATTTGGCAAAGCAACAGAAGATTTTGAACAGCGCCTGGATAAAGCGGGTGATCATGTCAGCAGCCGGGTCAACGAAGTGCAGGATATCGCAGTTGATGTTGAGCTCAGGCTGCAGGCCGTAACGGACAAAGTTTTAGGCGGCATGGAGAAATTCCGCCACGATGTGGAAGGCCTAGAGGGCCGCTCTGCCGAACTATCAGAGCATATGACGACGCAGGGCACGATTCTCAAGGAACTGGCCGAACTTGCGGCGGCGGAGTCTTCAAAAATCGAAGAGACCCTCAAAACGCATGTCGGAGAAGTGCGCACAGCCGCAACTGAGGCACTTGATAGCACTAACGACGTGTCAAAAGTTTTCTCAGAGCGCGCGCAGGCCATGTCCGACCAGATCATTAAAACTGTTGGCCGAGCCAAAGACATGCTTGAAGAGGCGGGACAATCACTAGAAGCCCACAGTGCCTCAGCCCTGGAGACAAGCGAGCGGGTGAACGCGCAAACACTAGCTACAACTGAAGAGACCGGCAAACAGGTGTTGGAGCACGCAAAGCAAGTCGATCTTGTGCTTGAAGATGGTCTTGAGCGCGCGCGCCGGGCACTCGACAGCACGTTAAGCACGATCGCTGAGCAAAATACTGCAGCAACACGAGAAGCAGAAGACACCGCTGAGCGCACTTTGCAGCACATTCGACAACTGCGCGCAGGTGTTGAGGACCAAATGGCTGAACTTGCCCGGGCGGGCGAAACCGCCGGTCAGTCTCTGGTCGAAACGTCTGACACGATCAAAACACAAGCAGAAAAACTGGCGGAACAATCTTCCACAACGCGCGATGAGATCGAAAATGTGCGTGAGAAGATGGACGAGCAAGGCGGCCATCTTGCTGAAATATTAAGTGAAACGCGCATGAAACTGTCGCGGCTTGAGGAAGACCTTGTTCGGCAACGTGAAGCGTTGAACACGGCGTCCGGTGATGCGGCCAACAAGGTTATTGAAGCGGCGGAACGATTCACCGCCCAGTCAAGTGCGCTGCAGGAACGCGCAGGCCAAGCGGAAAGCTTTTTGAATGAAAAAACCACATCGCTTTCCGATACTGTTGCTGACCTGGAAGACAAAGCGAACAGTGCAGCCAGCACTGTCCAGGACCGCAGCGCAGAACTAAGCCAAAACGCTGGCCAGCTCGACGAACAGCTATATGAAACCAGCCAAAAACTTGGACGCGCCGCCGAAGCATTTGCCGGAGAGCGTGAACGCATCATTGAAGAAGCGGGCGATGTCATTCAAAGCCTGGACAAGTCCACAGAACGCATGGACGCACAAATTGCTCAATTTGCCGAAAGCTCCACGGAGGCGGCAGAACGACTGGACGCTGCAAGCCAGTCCTTGATGGACCAAACCGAGCGCGCGCAAAGCGAAATGCGATCTTCTGTTGAAAAGGCTGGTGAGGAACTTTCGGCCAACATCGGGGATATCAGCGACAAAGCCGGCGAACGCATCACGTTTTTGCAGGAACAAATGCAAGCGACGCTCAACCGTGTTCTCTCTGATTATGAAGACAGTGCTGAGCGCGCCGAGAAGGAAAGCGCCCTCTTGGCAATGCGGCTTGGTAACGAGTCAGACAAAATTGCGCAACAGGCAGAGCAATTTATTGAAAAAACTGCGGAAATTGAGGGCCGCATCGTCGCAGCAACCCGCAACGAATTTGCCCGTTCCTCTGCCCTCTTAATGGAAAGCCTGCAGTCTGTTTCCATCGACATCAACAAAGCACTGTCGCAGGACTTGCCGGAT
This sequence comes from Kordiimonas sp., assembly GCA_963921265.3. Taxonomy (GTDB): domain Bacteria; phylum Pseudomonadota; class Alphaproteobacteria; order Sphingomonadales; family Kordiimonadaceae; genus Kordiimonas. The sequence goes on along the minus strand of OZ001196.2, from coordinate 107,212 downwards.
GGTGTTTGGCAAGCCTACCTTGACGGTGACAAATCAGTATTTATGCGTCGCACGCTAAAAATGGCAGACCGTGCAACACGCAAGGCCATTGCCGACAAATATAAAACTGACAGTGAATTTAGAGAAACTGTAACGCGTTATTGCCGCGATTTCGAAGGCCTTATGGAACGTGCCATGCTTGGTGACAAAGGCAGTGCGCTGTCAGTCACACTCATTTCGTCTGACATGGGCAAACTCTATATATTGCTTGGTCAGTCGCTCAAAAAATTCAGTTAAATTGACGATTGTGGGGGATCATGTCGTTTAGATCAGCTTTCGCGGCCAGTATGTTAATACTGACCGCCTGTAGTGCGCCAGCCGAAGACGCCACTACTCAAAAAACAGAAACCGAGCCCGTCCGTTGGCGCATGACCAGTACGTATCCGTCAACGCTGCTCCAGATCGGAACGCTCGGCAAACGCATTTCTGACGAACTCTTTTTGATTTCAAACGGCGATATCGAGCTAAAATTTCATGAGCCCGGCGTACTCGCCCCACCTTTTGAGACATTTGATGCCGTAAGCTACGGCGCCTTAGAGGCCGGTTGGTCCACACCCGGCTATTGGGCTGGCAAAGAACCTTCGCTTCAACTGTTCGCGTCGGTGCCCTTTGGCCCTTCTGCACCGGAGTATCTCGCGTGGTTTGATTTTGGCGGCGGAAAGGCTTTGTTCGATGAAATTTATCATCGGCATAACATTCATAGCGTCATCTGCGGACTAACACCGCCGGAGGCGTCGGGCTGGTTCAAAAAAGAAATAAACTCGCTTGAAGACTTTCGCGGCCTCAAAATCCGCTTCTTTGGCCTTGGTGGCAAAGTCATGGAAAAAATTGGCGCGGCGCCGCAGTTAATCGCTGGTGGTGAAATTTATCAGGCCCTGGAGCTTGGTACCATAGATGCCACAGAATACGCGATGCCTGCTGTTGATGAACGCATGGGCTTTTATGAGGTTGCCAAGCATTACTATCTGCCCGGCTGGCACCAGCAGTCCACTTTCTTCGAGTTGATGATCAACCTTGACGCCTGGAACACGCTGAGCGTGAACCAGCAGCACCTGATTGAAACCACATGCTCCGCAAATGTACGTCATGGTGTTTCAGAAGGTGAAGCCTTGCAGGCGGACGCGATGGCGCGTCTCGAAGCCGAGGGCGTAGAAATTCACACTTGGTCGCCAGAAATTCTTGCAGGTCTAAAATCCGCTTGGGAAGAAGTTGCAGAAGACCTGCAAGCCGAAGACCCTGATTTTGCAAGGGTGTGGGCTTCCTTGAGCGCCTTCCGCGCCAAATACAAAGGCTGGGCCGAGCGCGGCTATCTGAAACAAGACTGATGAGCGGGCTTCTTAAATTCACCAGCCTGTTGGACGCAGGCGCAACAAAACTTGGCCGCGCTTCAGCTTGGCTGATGGTAGCGCTCATACTCGTGATCATGACAGATGTCACGCTGCGCCACTGGTTTGTTATTGGCTCAACCAAGTTGCAGGAGCTGGAGTGGCACTTACACGGCGCCCTCTTCTTGCTTGCTCTGGGCTGGGCCTACACTCGGGATGCGCACGTCCGCATTGAGCTAGCAAGTGAACGTTTTTCTACCCGCACTAAAGCATGGGTGGAACTGCTTGGCTGTTGTTTGTTCCTACTTCCCTATGTGGCCGCCGTTGTCTGGTTTGGCATCGATTATGTGGGTTATAGCCTTGAGTATGACGAAGCCAGCCCTTCAGCAACCGGTCTACCGCACAGATGGATCATCAAAGCTGCCATTCCTCTTGGTTTTTTGACGCTCGGCATGGCAGCACTTTCCAAACTGATCAACGCGTCGGTGTTTTTGTTCGGCACGCAAGAGCAAGCCCGAGAAACAAGTTTTGGTTCTCCTTTGAATTCAGCAGGTGGCAAAAATGATTAGTTTCGTTGAATTTTTGCCCTTCCTGATGTTCCTGACGCTGGTGCCCTTATTGTTCAGCGGTTTCCCTATCGCATTTGTACTGGGTGGAACCGGCCTCGCCTTCTGGGGACTGGCTGTTCTGATCGGACTTGAAAACCCCAACAGCTTTTTCCTTGTGGTAAGCCGAATTTTTGGTGGTGTAGTAAATAAACAGCTGTTGGTTGCCATCCCCATGTTCATTTTTATGGGCACCATGATGGAAAAAAGCGGTATTGCCCGGGATTTGCTTAACACGCTTCAGCTCATGACACGGCGCATTCCTGGCGGGCTGGCTCTTTCAGTAACACTGCTCGGCGCCATTCTTGCGGCCACTACCGGTATTATCGGTGCCAGTGTTGTAATGATGACCCTGATGGCCCTGCCGGTGATGCTTGAGCGCAGCTATGACAAGCCGCTTGCCACAGGTACGATTGCGGCCTCTGGCACGCTGGGTATCTTGCTGCCGCCGTCAATCATGCTGGTTGTCATGGCAGACCTTCTGGGAACGTCAGCGGGCGGGCTGTTCCTTGCGGCCGTTGTGCCCAGTCTGATGCTCGCGGCGTTTTACCTAGTCTACATCTTTGCGCGTACCAGCCTGAACCCTTCGCTGGCGCCACCGATGCAAGATGAAGAGATAGAAAGCCCGCTGACAGCCGGCATGGTGCTAAAAAGTTTTGTGCCGCCACTATTGCTGATAACCGCGGTGCTGGGCTCAATATTCGGTGGTATCGCAACCCCAACCGAAGCAAGCGGCGTTGGAGCCTTTGGCGCCCTGCTGCTTGCGCGATTGCGCGGTGAGCTTCGATTTACGATTCTTCGCGATGTGGTGGAACGCTCCACGCTTACAACCACGATGCTGTTTGGCCTGTTTATCGGCGCAACGGCCTTTTCATACGTTTTTGCCCTACTGGGGGGGCACGACCAGATTTTGCACATCATCCAATCCACCGGCACCGGTGGCTGGACAGTGTTGCTGATCCTGATGATTGCTGTGTTTTTGCTGGGTTTCTTTTTTGACTGGATTGAGATTACGCTGATTATTCTGCCGGTATTTGCACCAATCATCGCGCACCTCGATTTTGGTGGCCACCTTCCTGACCCGGGCCTGACAACCATGTGGTTTGCCATCTTGATGGCAGTAAACCTGCAAACCAGCTTCCTGACGCCACCGTTTGGTTTTGCCCTATTTTACATGAAGGGTGCGGCTGCAGACCTTGTTGACCTAAGGGATATCTACAAAGGCATTATTCCGTTTGTTTTATTGCAGTTACTCGGATTACTTGCCATTTTGATGTGGCCGGAAATTGCGCTGTGGTTACCGACCGTTGCCAAATAAAAAACCCGGGTGCAAGCCCGGGCTCTTGAAGACTTTGATTGAGGAATGCTTACGCCGCTGGCGCGGGGCTGGCATGCGTTGAACCAAGCTTGCCAATAAGATAATCCAGATTTTCTGTATCGATATCATCTTCAATTTGGGTCAGCACGCGCTCAATCATCAGCTTTCGGTATGTTTCGCGGTCATCACCGCCGGTTTCCACCATCTCTTCTGAAATATCGAGAGCGGCACGGGCCATTGTCAGGAACTGGGGCGGCATGTTGGTAACTTCAAACAGTCGTTTAAGGCCCAGGTCACCACCATCATGGACAAGCTTGTAGGCATTCAATACCGGAATATCTGCCTTTTTGGCCAAAGCCACTTCGAAGAAAGTGGTGTCGCCCATGCACAGCGCGCGCAGCATCAATGTTGGAGTAAGCCGTTTGTTCTTTTCCAGTTCGTCGACAAGCTCCTGAACCGTTTGTCTGCTGCCACCCTCCACAAGGGACACGGTCGCTTTTTCACGGCTTTCCAGAAGCAGATCGGTTGCGGTGGTTGGCGAAATTTCATGATGTGTCATGATATGTTCGCGCAGCTGCTCGGACACCATGGTGACAAGTCGTTCTGAAACGCCGATTGGTAGATCGGAGCGATGTGCCATCGGCGCGTTGATTTTCTCACTCTCACCAAATTTGTCGAGTACCCGATCAAAGGTGCCTTCGTTCAGGTTGGCGCCATCATTTCCAACAAGGGTCGCGACCACGTCTTCGTTATCACTGTCTACAAGGGCGTCCGCCACCCGTTCCGAGACAGTTGCACGGCCCGCCACGACCTTTTGCACATCTTCGCTGCGTGTTTTGACAATCTCAACCAAATCCTCGTCGGTCAGCACGTCCGAAGACGCAATCATTGGCATGGCAACACTTTCAACATCCTTCGCCAGTGTTGCTGCCACATCATGAGGAACCGCGGGATTGTCTTTGAGACTATCGGACAGCGCTTCGCGAACTCGAACTGCCGCGTCTTTCAGCATTGCACGAAAAATATCTTCGGCGATTGCTCTTTCCGTATCCGAGAGGTTTTCCCCGCCAAAAGTGCTTGCCACTTTTTGGGCAGCAGCAGCCCTGTTATCGCTGTTTGGATCTTGCAGAAGTTTCGCGACATCGGCGCTGGAAAGGGTGGTCTCGTCAGACACGGCGGAAATCCCCTAGAGTTACGAATTACTGGCGTATGTACCCATTTGGCACACCTAAGTTTTGACATTAGGTCAAACTAGTTAACTGCCCGTTAAAAGCTTAGTAAACTTTTAGCGGCTTAAAGTGGCATTTTTCAGACTACCATCAATGTAACCGTTTAGCGAAATCGGATGCCTTGTTCTTCACCCTTTTTTGAATTGCGCCATCTTTCCGTTGAGCCCCCGGTCCATAACGGCTAGCATGCGCGGCAATGCGCGAGAATCAATGTTTTGCGCACCATATTGCGATAGAGCAGCACGAGACTGCTCACAGCCTACCGATCCTAGGGGAGTATCTATGAAACGCCTTTTGGCACTATTTGCAACGGGGCTTGCATCACTTGTTGTGGCGGCGCCTGCTGTTTTTGCACAGGAAAGCGGCAGTTTTTCCGAGTCCGTGAACAACGTGATGGCACCAGTTAGCAACTTTGTTTCCGGTATTATTTTCTTCACTTTGCAGGACATAATTCCGGTTCTTCCACCCATCCCATTCATTGTATTGTGGCTGTTGGGCGGCGGCATTTTCTTCAGCTTTTACATGGGCTTCCCGAACATTCGCGGTTTCGGTCAATCGATCAAAATTGTTAAGGGTACTTACGACGACCCCGATGACCCAGGCGAGGTAACACACTTTCAGGCACTGACAGCTGCCGTTTCAGGCACCGTCGGCCTTGGTAATATTGCGGGCGTCACCATCGCAATTTCTGTTGGTGGGCCTGGTGCCACTTTCTGGATGATCATGGCAGGCCTCTTTGGCATGAGCTCAAAGTTCGTCGAATGTACGCTGGGTGTGAAGTATCGGAAAATTGACGAAAATGGTGTCGTATCCGGTGGCCCCATGTACTACCTGACAGAAGGCCTGGCAAAACAGGGCTACCCTGCCCTTGGCAAAGTGTTGGCTGTGATTGCCGCGATTTTCATCATCGGCGGTGCGTACGGCGCGGGTGCAATGTTCCAGGTGAACCAGTCATCCATGCAATTCACCAATGAACTTGCTGCACTCACGGGCGAAGAAAACAGCTTTTTCTTCGGTCGCCCCTGGTTGTTTGGCCTCGTGTTCGCCGCAGCGGTTGGCATGGTTATTATCGGCGGCATCCGCCAAATCACGCATGTAACCGAGTTTTTGGTGCCTATCATGGCTATCACGTATGTGACTGCATCCATGTTTGTAATTCTGGGCCACGTCAGTGAAATTCCAGCAGCCTTCGGCCAAATTTTCGCGGGCGCTTTCACGGGCGAAGGCGTGGCAGGCGGCATTATTGGTGTTCTTATTCAGGGCTTGCGCCGTGCGACCTTCTCGAACGAAGCCGGGCTTGGGTCTGCCTCAATTGCGCACGCTGCTGCAAAAACCAAAGAACCGGTCTCAGAGGGCCTGGTTGCCCTTCTGGAGCCCTTCATCGACACCGTGGTCATTTGCACCATCACAGCGCTTGTTATCATTCTGACCAACTCAGTCGACGCTTCAGCGTCAGGCACCATGGCCGGGATTGCCCTGACTTCAAGTGCCTTCGCCACGGTGATTGACTGGTTCCCATACATTTTGACAGTGGCCGTTGTGATGTTTGCATTTTCCACATCAATCACATGGTTCTATTATGGTCAGCGTTCATTCCTTTGGTTGTTTGGCGACAATAAGAACGCCGATTTTGCCTTTAAGGTAAGTTATCTGGTTATCATATTCATCGGGTCTGCGATGTCACTCGCACCCGTAATGGATATGGCGGATGCCTTACTGCTGGCCATTGGCTTCCCGAACATTCTGGGCCTCTATTTGATGCGGAAAGAGGTAAGGGCTATGTTGGATGACTATTTCGCCCGTATCAAATCCGGTGAAATAAAACCCTATGCGGAGCGTAAATAGAAACGCAAACGGTATAGATCAATGTGGCTCGGTGCGCCGGGCTGCTAACACACTGGGCAACATGCGACCGAATGTGAAATCGACCCCCACGTCAACGGTGCGTATGTTCAGCAAGGGTTCAGGAGAGCGAACCCATTGTGGCGGTCCAATATGACACCGCCGGTGGATAGAACTGGAGTGATTGATGACTTTTCTTTCTAAAACTGCGCTTTTGATCGCGCTTACAGCTACACCTCTAATGACTGCCATCCCCGCAGCAAATGCTGATCCGGCAGACACTAGTATCTCCGCACAAGGCGATGCCACCAAAGGACAGCGCCTGTTTAACCGCTGCAAGGCATGCCACAATTTGACGGCAACAGCCCGGCGTCGTATTGGCCCCAACCTAGACAACCTATTTGGTCGTCAAGCTGGCGCTGTCGATGGTTTCAAATATTCGAAAGCCCTGCAGGAAGCCGATTTTGTGTGGACCGAGCAGAATTTGAATGACTGGCTTGCGCAGCCCCGCACATTCCTGCCGGGTAACAAAATGGCATTTGCTGGTCTACGCAAAGAACAAGACCGTAAAGACCTTATGGCTTATCTTCGAGATGCCACTGTGGAAGCCGCTGAATAGCGGCTTTTGCGTAACGACAGCGACGAGAGAAAACAATGAAAAAAATTGTAGCTTTTCTGGCCATTTTGCTGGCGACATTTGCGCCAGCGACGGCCCAGGACAAAGCCGTTGATGATACCCGCGGCGCCATCGAGTTTGTCGAAGGCTTGGCGAGTGAAACTATTGCTGTATGGAGCGATAGTAAGCTGACCGAGGCGGAACGCACAGTAGCATTTCGCGAAATTTTTGAGCAGGCCACCGACATCAACCTGCTTGCGCGCGGCATGCTTGGACGTCATTTTCGTAGTGCTACGGCAGACCAGCGGTCTCGCTATATGCAGGCGATGAGCGACTATATCATTTTTGAGTTTGACAAGCGCATGACGCAGATCGGGTTTCGTGAGCTCGAAGTTGTTGGCACAAAACCAGCATCTGGACGCAATGGGCACGTGTTTGTACGCACTGAAGTTCAGCGCGATGACGGTGCCCCTATTCTGGCGGACTGGCGCATTCGTAAAAGCGGCGGCAAATTTCAGATCGTCAATTTGGAATTTGAAGGCATTAACCTGATGATCACAAACCGTGACGTTTTCGGCGCGAAGGTCAAAGATGTCGGCCTTGATGGCCTGATCGAGTGGCTGCAGGTTCAATCTGCAACTGAGAGTTAGGCTTCAGCCACAACAGCATCTGAATAAGGCGCCGCAAGGCGCCCTTTTTATACTGTCTCCACCTCACAGTCGAGCCGCAGGCTTCCGGCCGTATTGTATAGCGCAGCCGATAAAGCTGTTGACCTGTCCTCGGCAACATTTATTGCAAACCGTGTGCGGTAATGTGCTTCGCCGTCCGCATCAACATGCCGCTTGCTGCTCATTCGCACGATATTGGCATGATAATCCATCAGCACTTCCGAAATTCTGGCAACTAGGCCAGGTCTATCCCCCCTGTGATTTCAACAGTGTGAGAGATTTTTGCGCTGTCGCCGCGCGATGTTGCAAAATCAAATGGAGAGACTTCAACGCGTGCACCCTCAAGCAACTCCAATTCACTTAACCCCGCCGCCATTTCGCTGGTGCTTTGTGCCGCATCAAATGATGCTATGGCCGAAAACTCGAAACCCGCTCCGAGAACAGCGTAAGAGCTATCAGCCAAATTAGCCCCAATATCAAAGAGATAGCTGGAAACTGATGAAATGACGCCAACATTGTCTTTGCCGACAATTGAAATCAGATAGTTTTCTTGCTGAGCCATCGAAACGTACTTCCCCAACGAAATGACAGAAAAAGGTGGCGTTTTGTGCGGAATTTGTTACACAGGCGCCGCTCGACAACAACCGTAGCGCACAACGAATTCATTTCCGTGCCGTCAGTTACTGAATAGGAAACATTGCCATGGCCGACAAGCAACTTTTGCATCTTGTATTTGGTGGACAAGTCGAAGATCCACAGTCATTGACCTTCAAAGACTTGGAAAAAGTGGATCTGGTTGGCATTTTTGGCAGTTATGCGGAAGCGGAGAACGCGTGGCGCCGGGTTAGCCAAGCCAACGTTGATGACGCGATGACCAAATATGTGATTGTGCACCTTCACAAACTTCTTGAACCAGAGGCATAAGGTTCCTCTGGCACCTTTGGGTCCTGAGACTCAGTGCTCTGTTTTATCGGCTATGCGTGAAAAATAGCCGTTAATACCTGCTGCGATCGTTGCGCCGTCAATGTCATATGCGCCCACTTTGCCTTCAATAAAGCGGCGCGCTTCTACTGGATCATTAATATCGAGGCGGGTCAGTTCATAATCGACAAGGCGTTTCAAGCCTTCATGATTGATCGAATCGTTCATTCTTTTTATTCCAATATCTGTCTTTTTCATCCGACTCTATGTAGGTGCTGAAGCCGACATTTTGATTGCCATTTCATGACGGTTTTAAGAATTGGTGCAACTGTGACCATCATGCAGCATGCCCGAAACACATGCTTTGACAGGCTTTTTTGTCTGCACCAAGTCGGGCGAGCTGGTTGATATTCCCCATATGGTGGCAATTCGTAAAAGTTCAAAACACGAAGTCGCGAGCGATGATTGACAAATGGGCTCGCCGCGCCTATCTCACCCTGTGCTAAGGAGTAGACGATGAACCCTGAGATGCGAGTTTCAAAAAGCCCGATATACAATATTGGCCAGGTGGTGCGGCATAAATACTTCCCGTTTCGGGGCGTGATTTTTGACGTGGACCCAGAATTTGCTAATTCAGAAGAATGGTGGGAGAGCATCCCGGCTGAAATTCGTCCAGAAAAGGCTCAGCCGTTTTATCACCTTTTTGCTGAAAATGAGGAATCCTCCTACGAGGCATATGTGTCTCAGCAAAACCTGGTACCTGATGTGACTGACGAACCGGTTAACCATCCAGACGTCACCGAACTTTTTGGTGACCTGAAAGATGGTCGCTATCAGTTGAAATCATTTCCAAAGCACTAGTCTAAAGCACACGGCAAACACAAAAAAAGCGTCCAAATTGGACGCTTTTTTGATTCTGAAGCTTTGCTGAACAGCAAAGCAAGCTGTGGTTAGGCGACAAAAATCGCCATCAATACTAAAACAGCAATAATGGCGACCACAGAGCGCACACTGTACCGAATGAAACCATCATAAGTGGTTTTTTGTTCATCAATTTCCATGCTCACAGCAAAATACCCCTCTGAAGTTTGGCCCTAACCAGCAATTTGCACATTCTATAGCGCAAGCTTTGCGTGCCGCCAAGCCTGAAAACCATGGTGATAGGACGATACTATGGAAAATCCTGCAAACACTGCTGCATCATTCGCGGGTCAATGTTTCCTCCGGAAATAATGCAGACTGTTACCCGGTCTTTTGTCTCGACTTTTCCTGCAAGAAGTGCAGCAAGCGCAGCAGCACCCCCCGGCTCTGCCGCGATTTTGAGAATATTGTTGGCAAAGGCAACAGCCTTCCTGGCTTCATCGTCACTGATTGTTAATCCCTTTGCACCCGCATCTTGAAGAACCGGAAAGGTGAGAGCGCCAGGGCTTGGTGTTAGCAGCGCATCACAAATCGATCTGGCACCAAAATCGACAGTTTCAATCCTGCCGCTTTCAAGCGAACGCGCAACATCGTCAAACGCCTCCGGTTCCACGGCATAGCCCTTCATCTTAGGGAAGAAATGCTTGTAGACTGTGAAACTGCCTGATGCCAGCCCACCGCCACCGCAGCACACGAGTGCTTGATCTGGCGTAAGGCCCAGCGCTTTTAAGTCCTCTGCCACCTCAAGGGCCGAGGTACCCTGCCCGGCCATGATGAACGGGTCATTGTACGGCGGCACTACCGTTACGCCGCTGTCACCGGCAACGCGGTTAGCAACCTCTTCGCGGTCTTCATTGTAACGGTCATACAAAACAACCTTGGCGCCGTAGCCTTTGGTGGCCTCAAGCTTGAGCGTGGGCGCGTCCTCAGGCATTACGATTGTGGCTTCTATGCCCAATAGCTGTGCCGCCCGTGCGACACCCTGCGCATGGTTTCCGCTCGAAAACGCCAGCACACCACGATCTTTTTCTTCCTGCGTTAACCGAGAAAGCCGGTTATAGGCGCCGCGAAACTTGAACGACCCCGTATGTTGCAAACATTCGGGTTTGATAAAAACACGTCCGCCAGCGATTTCGTTCAGGGCGATGTTTTCAATCAGTGGTGTTCGAACAGCCACCCCTTCAATTTGTTTGGCTGCGGACATCACATCGTCAATGGAAATGGCGAGCGTCATTCCTGATTTTTCCTTTTACTTGCACGTTTTTCTGTTCGGGCACGCCACCATCGGCCCAGTTTTACCTCTGCGCGGCGACGTCGCCGCCGGATGAAAGGGAAATCAACAGACAGAACCACAAAACCCAGCGGAATCATCCAAAACCCCAGGACCGGCAAAAAGCCCAATATGCCTCCAATTATCAACAGAACGCCGACAATGATCCGCCCTATTCGGCTGGGCGGCATAATTTTTTTCGCTGTCTGATTCACTGTTTGGTTAAGCCCGCCAGTTTTTTATCCAACATCAGATATGGTTTTTTGCATGCGATCTACAATCAGGTCGATATCAGTTTTTTGACTGATGATTGGTGGGGCAATCGCCACATGATCGCTCGACAATCGCACTTTCAGGCCATTTTCAAAGGCTCGTGCGAATATCTGTGATGAACGGCTCATGGGTTTTCCGTCTATCTGATTAAACGTCAGCGCTGCCATAAAACCAAGATGCCGAACATCATTGACCACATCTGCTTCTGCCAGATGATGCATGGCCTCACCAAAATACCCTTCGAGTTCACGCACATTGGCGTTGGCGTCAAGCTCGTCATATAGCTCTTGTGTTGCTATTGCTGCTGCCACCGCAAGTGGGTGCGCTGAATACGTGTAACCATGGAAAAACTCCACGCCTTCGCCGCCCTCATCCATGAAGGTGTCGTATATGTCGCTGTGAACTGCAACTGCGCCCATTGGCACAGTGCCATTATTCAGGGCTTTTGCTGTTGTGATCAAATCAGGCTCAATACCGAAGCGTTCTGCGGCGGTTGTGTAACCCAGGCGCCCAAACCCGGTAATCACTTCGTCAAAGATCAGCAAAATGCCGTGCTTTTTGGTGATTTCGCGAAGGCGTTCCAAATAGCCCTTTGGCGGCACAAACACGCCGTTTGAACCAGCAACGGGCTCCACAATAACGGCAGCAACTGTTGACGGATCATGAAGCGTCAGGATTTTTTCAAGTTCGTCCGCATACTCCGCCCCCATTTCCGGCTGACCTACGGAGCGGCGCATACGATCGTCATACGGCAACGGCATATGGTCAACACCCGGCAAAAGAGCCCCGAAGAACTTGCGGTTATTGACCATGCCGCCAACGCTGATACCACCAAAGCCGACACCGTGATAGCCGCCCTCCCGGCCGATCAGGCGTACCCGCTGACCGTCGCCGCGCATGCGGTGATACGCGAGAGCGATCTTGAGCGCGGTTTCAACTGATTCTGATCCACTGTTGGTGTAGAAAATATGGTTGAGGTCACCGGGCATTTTGGCCGCCAGTGTATTCGCGAGCTCAAAGGCCGCCGGGTGGCCATAACCAAACGACGTCGCGTAATCGAGCTTGCCCGCCTGCTCTCGGATTGCTTCAACGATTTTTGACTGGTTGTGGCCAAGCGCACAGCACCACAGGCCTGATGAGCCATCAAACACCTGCCTGCCATCGGTGGACGTGTAATAAAGCCCGTCTGCGCTGTCCAAGAGGCGCGGGTTCGCCTTAAACGCTTTGTTGGGGGTAAACGGCATCCAGTAAGCTGCCATATCATCGTTAATGCGCCGCATATCATTGGCCATTGCGGTTCTCCAAACTTCTTCCCAAAGATTTGAGCCAGCCCCGAAAGGCTGGCTCTTTTTATCATTTATTCCCCAAAGGCATATCGTAATCGTACGCCAAAGGTTCGGGGCCTGCTGACACCGAAGAAGGTGTGGGGCTGAATATCCCCGCCTTCGTTAGTTGCGTCGAAGTAAATCTCGTCAAATACGTTTTCAACATATGCGGTTACGGACCAACCTGCATCAGCAATATAGCTGGCTCGCAGGCTGACGTCTGTCCAGCCGGGGTTGCGGGCAACCTCGATGTTCTCAATGCCGCCAAATGCGCTTGACTGCGTACGCCAATCCACATTGATATTCAGTTCACCGTCATCCCCGATAGGTGTGTGGTAAGTAGCCACACCCGACATCACCCATTTGGGCACATCACCGAGCCGGTTACCGTCACTGCCGGGGAAAATGTCTTCAGCATCGGACACTTCCGTGTCATTGAAGGACCCTGTCAGGTAAAGGTCGAGGTTGTCGCTTAATACCGCTTGTGCACTGGCTTCCACGCCAAAGGCTTTCACCTTACCGATATTGACGACACGGTCCCCATTATCAAAGAAACTGAGTTGTAGGTCGGTATAGCGATAATGGTAGGCCGCTATATCGAGCCTTAAGCGGCGGTCGAACAGGTCACCCTTCGCGCCCAACTCATACGACCATACCGTTTCAGGGTCGAACTCGTTGAGACTGGCACCTGGTAAAACAACGGCATCATCATCGACACCATTTGGCCCCGGCACGATTGCGAAACTACCAAAACCACCCGACTTATAACCGCGTGTCACGCTTCCGTAGACGGTCCATTCATCGCTGGCATGGTAGCGCGCTACGAAGCGTGGCGTCAGGTCATCCCAGCTCGCCTCGCTTTCAACAAAACCATTTGTTGTCACACCAAAGATATAAAAGGGACCAAGTTCGCTATCAACCGGCAAGATATTGATTTCCATATCTTTTTTATCATAGGTGTAGCGAAGACCAACGCCCAGCTCCAGCCGATCATTCACAGCGTAATTAAGGTCAAGGTAAGCACCCCAACCTTCGAAATCGCCCCGCACCCTGTTGCTTTCAGTCAGTTGGTTAGGGCTGGGAGTGAATTCAGGGTATTCCCAATATGCAAACAGATCAGCACAGGTGTAATAATAGTAAGCACCGCAAATCACTTCTTCATCAATGCGTTGACTGAACAGTGCATCAATGTCTTCGCGGTAATAGGAAACACCAGCATACCAACTAAGAGGGCCTTCTGTATCGCCCACGAGGCGCAATTCTTGCTCAAAATAGTTGCCGTCCTGGTCCTGATTATAGTCGTTAACCGAAATCGGCAGACCATCAAAGTCTTCGGCATAATCGTAGGTGTGGGTTTTGTAGCCGGTCAGCGACGTCAGCGTTGCAAACCCAAGGTCTACGTCAATCTGGCCGTTGAAAGACCAGATTTCACCGTCATCAAATTCACCGAGCGCCTGATTACTGTCCGTGTCGCGCAAGTTACCGCGGTTTGTTACACCTTCAACATTGTCGGCAAGCAGCGGAAAGATCTCATCATCCACAATTGCGCGGTAAACAGTGCCGCTTTGGTCCCGATTTTCATATTCAACCGATGCCCAGGCATCGACTTTCTCACCTTGGTAAGCAAGTGTGGCTCGGAAGGCTGACTTGTTGTGTGCAATGAGCGGGTCTTGCTCGGGTCGAGCTAGGTTATCGACATACCCGTCTTCTTCGCTGTGATAGCCAGCGACGCGAAGCGCCCAATTGTCATTGAGAACGGTATTGAACGCCGCCTCAAACTCCATAATGTCCCGTTCGCCAAAGCCCGCTTCCACGTACCCGCTGTTGCCATCAAACGATCTGTCTCTAGCGCATCCAGCGCCATGCGCCACCTTGGTGGTAGAACATCATCAAAATCGACAAGGTCAAATTCATCCAAAGGCGCCGGCGGACTGAGTTCATTGCTAATCCCGTGGTGAACACCAGCCAGGATGCAGGCCATAACCAAATGGGGCGAAGCATCCGCCCCGCTAACCCGGTGTTCAAACCGGCGGTTTTTCTGATCTGAAAGCGGTAGCCGGAGCGCCAGGCGGCGATTATTTTCACCCCAGTTTTTAACAACAGGAGCAAACCATTCGGCATCAAAGCGCCGATAACTGTTGGCATTTGGCGCAAAAAACGCAGTGGCCGCGGGCATTGTCTCAAGCATGCCTGCAACAGCGGATTGCAACAGGGCTTCGCCGCCATCAAGCGCAAAAACATTGTCTCCTGCTTCGTTTAACAAGCTCACATGAGCGTGCAGTCCACTACCAACCTCGTCATTCAGTGGTTTCGCCATAAAACTGGCCAGCAAACCGTGCTTGTGCGCCACACCCCGGATAACGCGCTTCAGCAGCAATGCATCATCACAGGCTTTCAGAGCATCCGGACCATGCTTCAGGTTTACTTCAAATTGGCCATTGCCGTATTCGCAAACCAAACCTTCCACAGGAATGTTTTGTGCACGTGCCGCCTCCTCGATTTCCTGCATCAAAGGCTGATAATCGGCATAGACTTCCAAATTGTAACAATTTGCGTCCGCCGCATGCGGCAACCCATTCGGCGGCCTGAGCGGTTCCGGTGGCTGCGTGCCAACCTTGAACAAAAAGAACTCATACTCGATAGCTGTTACAGGCGTATACCCGAGCTCTTTGAGCTGATCCAAAACGTCAGAGAGCACCGACCGTGGGCTCGCGAATAAGGGTTGGCCATCGCTATCGACCATATCAATTTGCACCTGGGCTGTTGGCTTGGCTGCCCACAACATTGGTTTCAGGGTTCCCGGCACCGCGACGCAGGGCCTGTCAGGGTCTGACCCAAACTCATCCAGGGTATATTCGGCGTTTGCACCATTTGTAGTGAGAAACGGCGTGGTTATGGGAAAGCACAATTGACCAGCCGCAATTTTGTCCAAGTCAGAAATGGGCATCTGCTTGCCACGAAATATGCCGTTCATATCGGCAAGCAGGACTTCGAGCGTTTCAATGTCGGGATGGGCGTCGCGGAACGAAGCGAATTCGGCTTTTAGCTGATCAGACATATATTCTGCAATCTGCCGCCCTTTTGGGCGTTCCTCTATGCGCCCCCCAACGCATCAACAACTTCTGCCGTTATTCCCTGCCTTGTCAAGTCCAAGTCGCCATTACGGCCTTGAAGTTGCTGCCTTTTTATGATGATCTTGATTGAAATATGACGTGTCGTCTCGCTTCGGTCTTGATGACAGCAAACAGGCATCAACGATCATGGCGCTTTCAGGCAGCTATTTTGGTATCAAAACAAGCACGCTCTACCAGCTGCTGAAGTACAGCATTTACGTCATTATCCTCTATAACGTTCTGTATTTTACTTTTGAGGATTATAATGCCGCGGCCCACCGATTTCGTGACGGTGTGAGCCTGAGAGACTTTTATGACGCCTTCCCTCAAGCGATCAACAGCCTCTCATGGTTCGTTTTGCTATTGATGCTGGAGTTAGAGACCTGGGTTATCGAGGACGAGGATCACACTGGCACCACCAGATGGGCAATCAACATCGTCTCGGGCATTTGTTATTTTTTCATTGTGCTCGCGTTTCTGGGCTATTTCCAAAAGCTGATGTTCGTTTTTGCCTTTGAACCCGCGAGTTTCGCTGCAGCCTGTGACGCCGTCGGTGCTATTCCCTCCTATTTGGTTGAAATCGACGAATATGCCACGTTATCCGCGGAAACCTGTGCTCAAGTTGGGGCTGCGCCATATTATTTGAATGTCTCTGCCGGCATTTTGATGTCCGGCGATATCCTCACTGACACCTACCTGCTTGGTTTCACTGAGGTCATCAACGCCGGCACATGGATTATGGTGGTGCTTGTTCTGTGGATAGATGTGTATTGGCAGCTGCGCGGCCAATTGACTGACCGGCTATACCGCATCAATGCCTATATAAAGATTGCCCTATATTCTGTTCTGGTTGCTGCTGCTGTGATCTGGGGCTTCTATGGCAACTTCATGGATTTTTGGGACGCCTTTATCTGGATCGCCGCTTTTTTCTTCATTGAGCTTAACCTGCTGCAATGGCACGAAGAAACTGAAGCCCAAGCTGAAGAACTAGACGGGGCGGCATCATGAAACCTGTCATCGGTGTTATTTGTGAAACCAGCAAACAGGGTCTCCACGCCTATCATCGAACGGGCGACAAATATTTGCAGGCTGTGGCACGATGCTCAGACTGCGTGCCCCTCTTGATACCCGCTTTGTCCGAGCTCATCTCGCCAAACGACTATCTATCGCGCCTTGATGGCTTGCTGCTTACCGGTGGCTATAGCAATGTGGATCGGCAGCTGTACCGATTGCCTCCCGCACCAGCAGACGAGCACGAAGACCCTGCACGGGACAAACTCTCCATGAGCCTTATTCCTTCAATATTGGTATCCGGCATGCCGCTGTTTGCCATCTGCAGAGGTTTTCAGGAATTGAATGTCGCCCTCGGTGGAACTTTGCATCCTCGCCTTCAGGAAGTGGATGGCAAGTTCGACCACCGCGAAAACACCAATGACCCCCTTGAAGTGCAATATGGCCCGGCGCACAGTGTCACTGTGGCTGAGGGTGGCTTGTTGCACTCGATCACCGGTGAAAATGAATTCATGGTCAATTCCGTGCACGGGCAAGGCATTCATAAACTGGCAGCTGGCCTCATTGTTGAAGCAGAGGCAGACGATGGCACCATTGAAGCCACCAGCGTTGAAGATGCTGAAGGATTCGCCCTGGCGGTGCAGTGGCACCCGGAATGGCAAGCCTGGGATAACCCACAGTCACAGCGGCTTTTTACGGCCTTTGGCGATGCTGCCCGTCGCTATCAATCCAGCAAGCAGCATGGTATATAGCCAGAAACTTATGAGGACTGTTCTCAGCAATGGCGACAGTGGGGGTGATTTATGACTGATGCATCCCGCATCGACGAGATAGACGGCTGGCTTAAACACAACAATATTGACGATATTGAATGCATGATTGCCGACAACGCCGGCATTGCACGCGGTAAATCCATGCCGCGAGTGAAATTCATTGATGGCATGAAAACGGGGCAGCTGCGCATGCCTGAAACTGTATTTGGAATGACCGTCACAGGTGACTATGCGCTGAACGATTTCCTGAGCGAGATTGAGCGCGACGTTATCCTGAAACCGGATCTCGACACCATTTGCACAACACCTTGGCAATCAGAGCCAACAGCTGCTGTAATTTGTGATGCGGAACTTGAAGACGGATCACCGGTTGAATTTTCCCCACGTCAAGTGCTTCAACGTGTTCTCAAGTTATACGAAAAGGAAGGCTGGCAACCAATAGTAGCGCCCGAGTTCGAGTTTTATTTGCTTGAGCGGCAGGAAGATGTGGAAGCACGCCCAAAAGCACCAGTGGGGGCCTCCGGCCGCCGTGATAGTGGCTCTTCCCCCTACTCCATCGACAGTTTGGACGAATTTTCTGCTTATTTTGATGATGTTTATGATGCGTGCGAAAAGCAAAATATCAATGTGGACACGCTAATCCATGAAGCGGGCCCGGCACAGTTCGAGTTTAATGTATTCCATGGCCCAGCACTGAATGTGGCTGACCAATCATTCCTGTTCAAACGCATCCTTCGCCAGGTGGCGATCCATCACAATATGTTTGCGAGCTTTATGGCGAGCCCCTATCCGGACAGTTTTGGCAGCGCGATGCATATCCACCAGTCCGTTGAGGACTTGGAGACCGGCAAGAACATTTTTGCCGATGCGGACGGGGCCAACACTGACCTGTTTCTCTCGCATATTGCGGGGCTGCAACGGTATTTGAAAGAGGCTATGCCGCTGATTGCCCCCTTTGTGAACAGTTACCGCCGCTTTGCCATGGGCCTTTCAGCACCCACCAATACGCACTGGAGCCGCGAAAACCGTTCGGCTGGCTTGCGTGTGCCGTCTGGCGCGCGCGAAAGTCGGCGCATTGAAAACCGGGTCGCGGGATCAGATGTGAACCCCTATTTTGCAATAGCAGTGTCCCTCGCCTGCGGTTACATCGGCATGAAAGAAGGCCTGAAGCCCTCGGCAGAGTTCAAAGGCTCCGCATACGATGTCAGCAGCCGGGCCCTTCCGCGTCACTTTCTGGATGGCATAAAAATCATGCGTAAAAGCGACGCGCTTAAAGAAGTATTGGGTGAAGGGTTTGTGGAAACTTACCTGGACGCCAAAGAAATGGAATATGACAGCTACTCGTCCGTACTAAGCCCTTGGGAAACAAAGTATTTGTTGCTCTCGGTCTAGTTGCTTTCCAGGAAACCACGAGCAAGCTCGTCCATCAAGTCTGGGGCGGCATGAAACAGACCATGGCCATAATCGCCGAGCTCAACATACTCCGCATCAGGACGTAGCTGCTTTGCCTTCAACGTGGCGTCCCACAGGTCATCTTTCACGCGTACGATCATCAGGGGATGGTCGGCACTGCGCAAAACAGGTTCGAGATCATACGCCAAAATGGCTTCAGCGCCGCGTTCTCGTGCTCCTGGTCGCATTTTTTCGGCAAAAGTGGCGTAAACAGACGCGGTGCTTTGCCCGGGCCCACGCCAGCGCCAACTGGACTGCCACTCCTTCTGTGCGAACGTGCCATTTTCATCAAAAGGTATTTTCGGCAGCGCCGCGCCAGCAGCGCGCTCTTCTGACGTGAGCAATGGCACCGCAACGAGCATGATTTTGCGAACCTGCTCAGGCCTTATGCGCGCCATCTCAAGCGCCACAGCTGCACCCGTATGATAGCCAAGCAGATCAACCGGGCCACTAATGCCCACACTTTCCAGCGCATCCATCATGGCGAGCGCATAGTCACCAATGCGTTGTTCGCCTTCAATCGCATCGGACATGCCATACCCTGGGTAATCCGGCGCCATGGCAATGCGATTACGCCCGACAAGCGGCAGAACTTTTGAAAAAACCTGCCCCGAATTTGGTGACAGATGCAGCATTATAAGCGGCGGTTGTTGCGCCTTCTGCCCGGTTGGGTGCGCTATTCTATAATGAATTTGGCCAAATCGGCTATCGGCATACCCGCGTTGCATCGGTGTCTCACTCTTTGTTTGCGCACCCGCACTTTGCCACGAGACAAGGAATGCAGCCAACAGGAGCATCGCTGCACTCCACCTGTTTTTGCCCGGCGTGCCCTTATTTAATGGGGAAATCAAAATACGTATCGGGATGTGGTTCAGGGTCGATGGTGAAATGCCACCATTCCTCAGCGTATGGCCTGAAGCCATGTTTTATCATTAGGTCGGCCAACATCTTTCGATTGGCTTGGCCTAACTCGCTCACCAGAGTTGAATCGCCATGGGAGCGCACATCAAACAAATCAAAGGGGCTACCCATATCAAGCTCCTGCCAGCTGCCGTCTGCCGCGCGTTCAACAATAGTGAGATCAACCGACCCCCCTCGGCTATGCCCGGATCGTTCTGCGATATACCCCAATGGAACCAGGTCTTTTTTAGCAATGTTGGGGTAGTATTCCGCTTTCATCTTGGTATCCGCTGTGTCAGCAATCCAGCGCATGAAGTGGTCTACCGCACGTTGGGGCCTGAAGCCATCGAACAGCTTGAGAGCTTTACCCTGGCGCGCCAGTTCCGCCTGAACATTCACAAGAGCCGCTGCAACTTCCTGCGAGACCACGACTTTTTCAGCTTCATAGCCTGTGATAGGTGCGCCAATAAAATTGTTTTGCCCTGCATAGCGCGCTTCAATAACAACACCCGGCACCGCCGTACTTGCATCCACAAAACCCTCATGCATTTGCGCCATTCCCCCCTGGCTCATCAATAACGCCATGGCCGCTGCTGCGGCTTTTTTTAAAACAGCCATACGATCCCCACAAAAGCTTCCAATTGGTCGCGAGAGCCCTCCGCAGACTGCACAATCGGGCTATCGGCCGCATCATTCAGCAGCTCTGAGAAGCGAAAATTGGCCTTGAGAAGCCAGTTTTTACCGAGCCGGCGCTCTGTCGCCAGTTCCGCATAGGTCTCGTAAAACCCGGCGCTTGGGTTATAGGCTTCAAAATCCGGATTGCCCTCCGGTACGCCAAAAAAGGTGTCCACATAATCGCTGGAGGCCCAAACGGCGCCAACAATCGGCGTGATGCGCCATTCGCTGTCCGGCTCAAAAGTGTAGCCTGCCTCAACCTCAAAACTGGCGCCCTTCAGGCTGTCGCTGGCGCCGAAATACAGTTCGGTTGTCAGGAACAATTTATAGAATGACGTGGCGGCAAACGCGCCCAGTTCAAAGGCTTCGTCCACTTCCGGGATGGCCGTGAAGGCGTTCAGGTTACCATTATCAATCCGGCCCAAATTCCAACGGCCAATCACACCTGAACGCAAGAAACGTGATCTGTAAAGAACGGCCCCTATCCTGTTGTTTTGAAGGAAAAAACGATCTTTGTAGCTCAACCTGAAATCAAAGCCCAAGCTTGCCAAATGCTCGTTGGCGCCAATGAAGCGCGGCGCGGCTGAAAGGCCAAATCCTAATTGTCCTGCCCAGCTATCTCGCTTGCGGTCGTCTTCAAACTCATCGGCTTCAATATAGATTGGCCTGCCGCCCCGGTTCGCGTCCACATCGTTGGCGCGCAAGCTGGACGTGAGGGCGAACGCCGCCAATAATATGAGCGCAAAAGCCCTAGTCACGCACCCTCACCTCATAATGCACTTCATAGCCCAAATGGTCAGAAAGCGGCCTACCGTCCAAAAGTTCATCAAAATTGCGCGCCATCCAGATGGGTGTCAGCGAAACCGCCTCGTTGCCATCGTAAAACTGCTTGTCATTGGTGCGATACAATAGCTCTTCCTCTTTTGTGCCCTCAGCCACCAAGCACAGCGTTTTATTGCCAAGGCAGCTTTCACCGGCGTCCACGAGCGGTACATGCTCCCGGAAGTAAGCGTATCGCTTGTCCTGCTTGGTGTTAAAATCCCCTGCAATTACAATGGGATGACCTGTTCTGAACTGATCCAGAAACTTCGCAAGCGTATCCGTTTGCCGCTTATGGGCCTTCAACGTGATTTTGCCAGGGGGCTTTGGCGGACCCGCGCGAGTTAAAGTGGGAATTCACAATATCGATCGGTTCGCTCGCAAACGGCGTTTCAATGCGCGCAAACTGGATGGCTTTGTTTGACAGACAATCCAGCCCAGCGCAGGCATCGCTATCAAACGCTTTGTATTTTGCGTCCATGATTGGAAAATCCGAGAGGATATAAAGCCCGCTGCCCGTGATTTTCTGTGGGGTGGGCCGCTGTGCATAGGCGCGGCGGGTGCCCTGTGTCCAGTGCGCGCTGCCGGCTTTGGACGTATCGCGCCGCCCTGGCCCTTTTACCGCATAGCTGTACCCTGATGTGTCAGCGACAATGCGGCTGCCCTTATCAAACGCTTCCTGCAGCACCACCACATGTGGCTGCGTGCCGGCTTCACGGCGCTCGCGCAAAATCTCAGCGATACGTTCATAAAGCGGTCGTTTGTTTTTCTTCAACGGGGCCGGCAGACCATTAATGTTGTAAGAAAGTACGCGCAGAACCGGCTTTTCATCATTCGCCACAGCGTTTCCAGCCGCTGAGAGCATAAGCCCCGCCGCACACAGTGATTTCAGCAAATAACCAGTTCGTAGCATCGTCTTCTCCACACAAAAACTATAAGCGAGCCACTGCTCCCGCAACAAGGGGTTTTCAGGACAATAGCTTTAAGCGGTATGCACTCTCAGAAAGGCTGTGTTCCGGCAAGGGCAACAATTGGGCAGAAGTGTGTTCGAAAAAAGCAAACACGCAGTTGTGAAGAAGAGGGGCTCAAAATCCGGCAAGCCTATGCCTATATGAGCTCAGTTGATGAACACGAGATGAATGAAAAAACAAAAAAAGAACTTGAGAGGCCCCCAATGAACCCCAACAGCGAAACCCCATCAGCCTTCATGGTCGCATTTAACCTTGTAGCTGTTTCCAGCTTTCTGGTTTTCATGTTTTCCGTGACCTGAGGCAAACAAACCCCAAACAAGCGGTCTCCCCTCCTGAAATGTTTATGACCGCTTGAAAAGGCCCTCCCCTGAACCGGCCTTTGATCAGAAAGCCCCGCTTCCCCCAGCGGGGCTTTTTCATTGTTATATCTGGGAAAGGCCATCGGTAATCAGGTGGATGCTTTCTCGCGTTCAGCGGGAAAAACAATAGACCCATAACTTGTTTCGATTCTCCAAAATTCCACTATCTCCATTCGCGGCGAATGAAATAATAGAGCAGATACAGAATGATAACAGGCGTCGCCGTCATGCCAACATAACCGATCAAAAGGCCAAGGCCGCCAAGCTGCATGCTGGGCTGGTAAATGAAGAAAAACGCGGGCACCACGCCAAGCACCAGCAAAAGACAAATCAGTTTTGATTTCATGACACCCCCACGCCAACAACTTGATCGACGGACCAAATCCACATTAGCGCAGACATTGCGACAAAACAAAAAAGCCGCCTAAGTGGGCGGCTTTTGGCTTTGATGGTGATCCCTACGGGACTCGAACCCGTGTTTCCGCCGTGAAAGGGCGGCGTCCTAGGCCACTAGACGAAGGGACCGTGTGCAGCGCAACGGACGCCTAGATACCGACCCACCCCGGCCCGGTCAACCGTTTTTTACTTTTTTATTATGGCGCACCGATAAGGGCGACATCATCAAGGGTGATCTCCACCTTGCTTGCGCCTGCCCAGGTGTCTTTTTTAAGCTTTCCGGCGATGTGAAAGCGCCGCCCGATGCCGGTTTGCAGCAGGTGACCCAGGGGTTCGTCCGCCTGCCGGAACGCCATGGCTTTGATGCTTGAGCCGTCCTTGGATTTGAAAATACAGCGCAAGTGGTTTTCACCCACACGGTCGGCTTTTAGAAGATCCACTTCCGGAATGGCAAAGTGCGGTGCCGGATTACCGGCACCGAAAGGCCCCACCTGCTCTATCTCGTCCACAAGGTCGGCACTCGCACCCGAAAGCGCGATGATAGCGTCAAGCTTCAATGCACGGCTCTCTGTCGCCTTTGAGACCGCCTCCCGCATATGGTTACGTAGAAACTCGCTGAGTTCATCCACCTTGTCGGCCGCGACGGTCAGGCCCGCCGCCATGGCGTGCCCGCCGCCCTTGAGCAGAATGCCTTTGTGCTGGGCTTCAATCACGGCAGCGCCAAGGTCCACACCCGAAATCGAGCGCGCGGAACCTTTGCCCTCACCGCCCTCCAGCGCAATCACAAGCGCGGGCATGCGGTATTTGTCCTTCAGGCGGCTGGCAACGATGCCAATCACACCCGCGTGCCAACCTTCGCCCGCGGCGATGACAATGGTATCAGGGCTGCCCTCTGGACCGACCTCAGCCTCAACTTGCGCGAACGCGTCTTCAAGCACAGTGGCTTCAATGGCGCGGCGCTCGTCGTTGTATTTGTCAAGTTTTTCAGCAATTTGGCGCGCTTCCATGGCGTCATCGGTCGCAAGCAAGCGTGTACCAAGTCCGCTTTCGCCAACACGTCCGCCTGCGTTCACCCGTGGCCCCAGCACAAAGCCTGCGTGGTAAGTGCCGGGCGCCTCAGACACGCGCCCCACGTCTGCCAGAGCAGTTATGCCGGCATTACGGCGCCCTGCCATGATTTTCAGGCCTTGAGTGACGAGCGCCCGGTTTGCGCCCGTCAAGGGCACCACATCACAAACGGTGCCCAGTGCCACGATATCGAGCAAGAGCCGCAAATCCGGCTCCCGCCGATCGTCTGTGAACCACCCAGCTTCCCTGAGCAGGCGATTGATCTCAACGGTCAGCAGAAACGCCACGCCAACCGCGGCCAGTTGGCCCTGCCCGCTGTCGTCATCCAGCCTGTTGGGGTTAATGACAGCGACCGCTTCCGGCAGCATTGTCTCCGCTTTGTGGTGATCAACAACGATCACATCGAGCCCCGCGTCTTTGGCAGCCTTTAGCGGCTCGAACGACAGCGTGCCGCAATCCACGGTGATCACAACATCAGTACCCCGGTCGCGAAGACCAAGGAGCGCCGGTGCGTTAGGGCCGTAGCCCTCCGCCATGCGGTCAGGGATATAGGTTGTGATCTCAACACCCAGCGCCCTGAAGTAGCGCACCAAAAGCGAGCTCGAGGTTGCGCCGTCCACGTCATAGTCCCCAAACACGGCGATACGCTCCCCGGCTTGCATGGCCCGGATAATGCGCTCTGCGCCGGCAGTCATATCCAGAATGCTGGCTGGGTTTGGCAATAATTCCTTCAGGGACGGCCGGAAAAAGGTTTCTGCATCATCAGGTGCGACACCTCGACCAGCGATCAGTTCGCCAACAGTGATCGAAACACCCAGCCGATCGGCAATAGCCTGCGCGTGGCGCTCAAGAAAAGGGCGCTGCACCCAGCGCTGACCCAGCGCGGAAGATGCAACGCCCAAAACTGTTTCTGATTGTGCTGCGTCTGTTTCGCTCAATCTACTGTGCTTTTTCTGGCTGTTGGTCTTTGTCGTGGCCGTGCAGAGTTTGTACCCGGCGGATGGTTTTGGACTTGGAGCGCATGGTCACCGTATCAGTGGTGATGCCCTCAGCCGTGCGGTGCACACCCTGCAGCATGGTGCCATCCGTGACGCCTGTTGCTGCAAAAATCACGTCCCCAGACGCCATTTCCATCATGGTATATTTGCGATGCAGGTCCTCGATACCCCATTTGTGGGCACGGGCACGCTCGTCGTCGTTACGGTACGTGAGGCGGCCTTCCATCTGACCCCCGATACAGCGCAGTGCTGCTGCGGCCAGAACACCCTCTGGCGCACCGCCAGACCCCATATATATATCAATGCCGGTTTTAGCATCCGTTGTAGCAATTACGCCCGCGACATCACCATCACCGATGAGAGATACGCCGCAGCCAAGGCCGCGCAACTCTTTGATCAGTTTGGCGTGGCGGGGGCGATCCAGCACACACACCATGATTTCACCAACAGCCTTGCCTTTGGCTTCGGCAACCGCCTTTACGTTTTCAGTTGGTGTTTTATCAAGGTCGATCACACCGTCCGGCAGGCCGCCGCCCACTGCGATTTTGTCCATGTAAACGTCTGGCGCGTTTAAGAGGCCACCACGCTCGGAAATCGCGACAACCGCCAGTGCGTTTGGCATATTTTTGGCGCAGATTGTAGTGCCTTCAAGCGGATCCAGTGCAATATCCACTTCAACACCGCCTGCGCCAACTTCCTCACCGATATATAGCATCGGCGCTTCGTCACGCTCGCCCTCACCAATAACCACACGGCCGTCGATTTGCAGGCTGTTAAACGCTTTCCGCATTGCCTCGACAGCAGCTGCGTCAGCGGCTTTTTCGTCGCCGCGCCCATTGAGTGCGCTGGCTGCAATTGCGCCAGCCTCAGTCACCCGCACAACTTCAAGAACGAGCGTACGATTGAGACCCTTTGATGACATGAAAGTACCCCTTGGAAGAAAATCCCTACGCTGCTTCGATACGCAGCATTGCGGGGCTCTCTAACACACATTCAAGCGCGTTGAAATGGTTGAGTGCAGCATTTGCTGCTTCTTCTGTCGTTTCATGAGTGGTGAGCACGATATACGCACCGCCATCATCCGCGTGGCCCCGCTGCAACATGCTGTCGATAGACACATTTTCCTGTGCAAGCGCGCGCGTAATGTCTGCCATAACGCCCGGTACGTCCGCGACCTTAAGGCGAATATAATAAGTGCCAATATGGGCATCCAATCCCAGATGCGCAGGTGAACCCAGGTTTGCTGCAGGAATACCAAACGGCGGGTACCAAACCCCTCGTGCTACATCAATAATATCAGCAACCACAGCGCTGGCAGTAGGTCCCTGCCCTGCACCAGCGCCTTCATAGCCCGTTGGGCCAACATGATCACCGGACACTGTTACGGCATTGGTGGCATCCATAACATTGGCAAGTGGGGATGACAGCGGCACCATTGCCGGATGCACACGCACTTCGACTTTGTCATCCTGTTGTCGTGCCACGCCCAAAAGCTTGATGCGGTAGCCAAGCTCGCGAGCGTACTCGATGTCCACCGACACGATATTACGGATGCCCTCGGTCGGCAGGTTTTCAATGTCAGGCGCCATCCCAAAGGCGATGGCGGCCAAAATGGCCGTTTTGTGGGCCGTGTCGATGCCATCAATGTCAAATGTGGGGTCAGCTTCTGCGTACCCAATGCGCTGCGCGTCCGCGAGCACCTCGTCAAATGGCAGGCCTTCGCGCTCCATACGGGTCAGAATATAATTACATGTTCCATTAAGAATACCATGTAAGCCACTGATATTATTTGCTGAAAGACCTTCAACTAATGCCTTGATAATCGGGATACCACCGGCAACTGCCGCCTCGAACCGGAGGGCAGTCTTGCTACCTTCCGCAAGTTCCGCGAGCTCCTTGCCGTGGGTGGCAATCAGTGCCTTGTTTGCTGTCACAAACGGTTTTCCGGCGGCGAGGCAGGCTTTTGCCAGCGCATAAGCCGGGCCGTCGCTGCCCCCCATCAGCTCCACGACAAGATCAACTTTATCATCTGCTGCCAGGTCCACAGCATTGTCGTGCCAGGCATAATCGTTCAGGCCCACGCCCCTGTCCCGGCCGCGGTCACGTGCAGATACCGCCGTAATGCTGATGCCCTTGCCTGCTCTTTCTGACAAAAGGCTGGCGTTGTCTTCGACAATTTTGATGACACCAATGCCAACGGTTCCAAGGCCCGCGATGCCAAGGCGCAGCTGTTTAGGTTTTGAACTCATAATGTTGCACTCTTTTGGGAAATTTTATTCGGCAGCCATTGCATTCTGCCAGTTGGCAATATGCGCGTCTTTGTCTGCCATAAATTTTTTGATGTTTCGAATTGCCTGACGGATGCGATGCTCATTTTCAACAAGGCCGATACGAACATAACCTTCACCATACTCGCCAAAACCTGCGCCGGGTGAAACAGCAACTTTTGCATGCTCAAGCAATAGCTTGGTAAACGCCATGGATCCCATGGGTTCAAATGCTTCCGGAAGCGGAGCCCAAGCAAACATAGATGCCTTGGGGCTTGGCACCGGCCAACCGGCGGCGGCAAGCCCCTCTATGAGGATGTCCCGGCGTTTTTGATAAGTGTTGCGATGCAGCTCAACGCAGTCCTGCGGGCCGTTTAAGGCTGCGACGGCCGCCACCTGGATCGGCGTAAAAGCCCCATAGTCCAGATAGCTTTTAACGCGCGTCAGCGCGCCAACAAGGTCTTTGTTACCGGCAGCGAAACCAACGCGCCAGCCAGCCATGGAGTATGTCTTGGACATGGATGTGAATTCAACGGCGATATCCCTGGCCTCGGGAATCTCCAGAATGGACGGCGGTGGGTTGCCATCGAAATATATTTCTGCGTACGCAAGGTCCGAAAGAATCCAGATGTCATGCTTGCGACAAAAATCAACCACTTCCCTGTAGAAAGCCAGGTCAACTACCTCCGCGGTTGGATTCGATGGATAACACAGGATCACTGCTGTCGGCTTCGGCACACTGTGCTGTACTGCGCTGGCAAGCTCTGTCATAAAATCGCGGTCAGGACCCATGGGCATATGCCGAACCGAGGCACCCGCGATCATGAAGCCATAAGGATGGATCGGATAGCTGGGGTTTGGCACCAAAATGGTGTCGCCCGGGGCGGTAATGGCCTGCGCAAGGTTTGCGAGCCCCTCTTTCGAGCCCAAGGTAACAACCGCCTCTGTTTCCGGGTCAATCGTGACGCCAAAACGCCGTTCATAATAGGCCGCCAGCGCGCGTCTTAACCCCGGGATACCGCGAGAAGTAGAGTACCCATGGGCGCGTTTGTTGTCAGCGGTTTCCTTTAGCTTGTCAACGATATGCTGCGGTGTCGGCAGGTCGGGGTTGCCCATGCCAAGATCGATAATGTCTTCGCCGCGCGCGCGCGCCGCTGCTTTCATCTCATTGACTTCAGCAAAAAGATAAGGCGGCAACCGTCTGATGCGGTAAAAATCGGTACGCGGCATAAGAAATCCTGTTCGTATTCACGTGCCTGCCTGATTAAGGCATGCACAAAGGTGTATCAATGATAAAAGAAGGGACAGGTCAAGCCTGATTTCCCCAAAACTGTTAGATTATTAAATATTGAGAGCTCGTTTTGACGCTATTACACTATAATTTCTTGAATTCTTGAAATTTCCTTTCTCATCTCGTCTCGTAATTTGGACTACAAACAATAAAAAAGGCGGGATAAAATCCCGCCCGCCTTACTACACAATGTCTTGGTGTTTAGTTGGCGGGCTCCAATGCAGCCTCGGCTGCGCGAAGGGCGGCTTCAACCGCCGCGGTCATCGCCGCGTCATTTGCAATGTCTGCATCTCCTGCTTGCTTTTTCAGCGTTTTGATGGTCATGCGCAACCGTGTTGCAGCCCGCTGGGCTTCACGGCGCTCTTCATTGCGCTTAACGGCAGCAGAAAGCAGCGCTACGCGCTTGTTGCGCTCCTGGCGTGCTTCAATCTCACGCTCCAGACGCTTCACTTCCTGAAGGTCGATCTCAGCGATCCGCTCCTGAAGACCGTTGTACACCTCTTGCAAGCGATGGTTCAGGTCTTCTGTCTTGCAGGCGTAGTCACTATCTCGCGCTTCAAGCTTTGGCAGGCTGGCATACGCCTCCATCTCTGAGACAGACCGTTCACGGTCCATATCAAGAAGCATGGCACCAACGCTATCGAACGGCATAGTAGATGGCTCAGTGTCATTGTCTGACTGAGCAGGCAAGGCAAAAACAGCAAACATCATCACCGCAGGTGTGGCCACCGCGGCAAGTTCAGCTTTACTCATTTTTTTAAACAGGAGGCTCATCGTCCAACCCAGTTATTTCCTCGCACACTCAACATGCCTGAATTGTTAGAAAATAACAATGAAAGATTATGCTTTTATGTAGACAGATGTGTCCAAAAAAAGGACAAGCAGCGCCACTTTAACACTGCTTGATAGAGTCTGATTTTGGGTACGGACGTTAGTTATTGTCCTCATCCTCTTTTTTCATTTCGCGTTTTTTTTGTTCCTGCGCGAGTTTCTTCTCGAGCCGCTGACGGGCTCGTTTGAGCTCTTTTTCAGCTGAACGAATGGCATTCAAATGATGCTCTTCCATCTGCGAGACAGCAAGCTCTGCATCACGAAGGGCTCGCAAGCGTACAATGCGCCGCTCGTCCCCTTCTTCAATTTCGATGTTAAGTTCTTCGATCTCTTCGGCGATTTCTTCCCGCATTTCTTCGATACCCTCAAGCATCTCGTGTCGGGATTCCATTAGTTCCTCAGCTTCCTCGTCCAGCCGCTCAAGCGCATCACGCACAGCCTCACGCTCCAGCACAATCATGCGGCGCTCCATGTCTGGATGAACTTCAATCATTGCGCGTGTGTGAAAGCCATTTTCCCGTTGCTGCTCAAGGGCTTCGATGGCATTTTCCAGGCTCTCTTTGGCAGCTTCCAAAGCACGCTTATTCTGGCGCCCCTCAGCTTTTTCAAGCCGCTTTGAGACATCTTCCAGTGCTTCGCGCACTTCTTCAAGTGCGTCCTCAACTGCCCGGCGGCGCTCCACTTGAATTGTGCGCTCAACGTCCGGTCCGATGATCTCCCACTTACCGGCACCCTTGAGTTCATGCACAACTTTGCCATTCTTGATAATCTTCACACGGCGCTTTTTGTCACCGTCCTCAGCCTCATGCTTTTCAACTTCCTGATTATCGTCTTCGTCTTGCGACTGCGCGGTTGCAGCAAATGCCGACAGAGCCAGTGATGATGCGGTGGCTAATGCGATCCAGTTTCTGTGTTTGCGGATAATTTTATTCACCCGTCTTCTCCTTCAGTGTCGCCCCTTTTCAGCGGAAAATCACCGCAAGCGCCACAATCACGTTTTTGTGAGTGTAATCTGACACATGATTTTTGGAAAGAAACTCGGTATTCGGCAAGCCGTTCAACAAACAGGCCCAATTGCACTCATGAAAAGCAACCACGTCATGCAGGCGGTTGCTGCTTTCAGGGAACCCTGAGAAGAAGCGCCGCAACATCGCGCCCTTCGATGGTAAGCACATTATATGTTCTTGCCGCAGCGCCTGTGCTCATAACGTCATAGCCGACACTTTCCTGCTCAAGGTGCAGGCGAAGTGCTTTTGGGAGCAACGCCATTTGCTCGCCGGTGCCAATCAACAATATTTCCGGTTTGCCGTGTTCAGCGATCAAACCATCGATGGTGGCCGGTTCCACGTCCGAGAGTTCGTTAACTTCAACAGGAAAAAACCCCGTTTCCTTGACAAACAGGCTGCCTTCCACACGCCGCCCCATCAGGCGAAACCCGCCCTCCCCGTAGGCTTCCACAAGAAGAACCCCTTCCGGGCTCTCCAGGGTCACTGACATGCCGTGGGA
The DNA here is from genome assembly GCA_963921265.3 of Kordiimonas sp. Classification (GTDB taxonomy): domain Bacteria; phylum Pseudomonadota; class Alphaproteobacteria; order Sphingomonadales; family Kordiimonadaceae; genus Kordiimonas. Next base: position 76,430 of record OZ001196.2, on the reverse strand, counting down.
CTGGACCTTGTCGGCCATAGGTGGATTACTCCTAGAACTGCCCGAACTGGCTGGGGCGCGATTTGTCGACAGTTGGGTCTTTGTCGTCTTCGTCCAAGATCATCGCCTCACGGCGGATCTTGAAGAACATCAGCAAAGGCGACGCCACAAAGATCGAACTGTAGGTGCCCACAACAACACCCCAGATCATAGCCGCAGTGAAGCCCTGGATAACATCACCGCCCAGAAAAAAGAGCGCCAGGAGGGCAAGCAAGGTGGTGACAGATGTCATCACCGTGCGGCTAAGCGTTTGATTGAGCGACAGGTTCAGCACATCCTGCATTTCCATCTTGCGATACTTGCGGATGTTTTCTCGCACCCGGTCATACACAACTACTGTATCGTTAAGGCTGTAGCCCACGATGGTCAGCAGTGCCGCGATGATAGACAGGTTAAAATCAAGTCGTGTTAGCGCAAAAAAGCCGATGGTAAGCAACACGTCGTGCACAAGGGCAATAACCGCCCCCAGGCCAAACTGCCACTCAAACCGGAACCAGATGTAGATCAGCACCATGATCACCGCCACAGAAACCGCGATGATACCATCGCGCTTCAACTCGCCGGAAACCACAGGGCCAATGATGTTGCCCTGGCGGTACTCAATATCGGGCATTGCCGCCGCAAAAGCCTCTCGAACCCGCTCTGTTGCTGCGGTTTGTGCTTCTTCGTCACCCGGCTGGCGTTCAATGCGAATAAGCGCACTGCTGCCATTGTCTACGGATTTGATCGACACATCCCCCATGCCGAGCGGTTCAACCACGGCCCGAATGGCGCCAATGTCCACCAGTTGGTCTTCATAACCGAACTCAACTTCGATGCCGCCTTCGAAATCGATGCCGTAGTTCAGGCTATTAACTGCGAACAAGGCCATGGAGCCAATAATCAGCAAGATTGAAAACACTGCTGCAACCTTGCGCATGCCCAGGAAGTTGATTTTTGTTTCTTGAGGTACAAGCCGCAGTAACATGATGGGCCCTCCTATATCGGCAGCGTGGCCCAGCGCGCACGCTTGAGCCAGCTAGCCAGAATGAAGCGCGTCAGCACGACGGCTGTGAACATAGATGTTAGAATACCAATCGCGAGCGTCACGGCGAAACCCTGTACCGGTCCTGTGCCCAGGAAATAAAGGATCGCTGCCGCGATGAATGTGGTGATGTTGGCATCCATGATAGTGGAAAATGCCTGACCATAGCCCCGCTCCATGGCCTGGAAAGGTTTTGCACCCGTGCGCTGTTCTTCCCGGATACGTTCAAATATCAGCACGTTAGCGTCCACCGCCATACCGATGGTGAGAACAATACCCGCAATACCCGGCAGCGTGAGCGTCGCCTGAAACAGCGACAATGTGCCCGTAATCAGGATCAGGTTGGTTATCAGGGCCACATTGGCGGCAAGGCCAAAACGGCCATAGCTCACGATCATGTATATGATCACAGCGACAAAGCCCACAATGGCAGCAAGGCTACCTGCTTCAATATTGTCAGCACCCACGCCCGGGCCGATTAAGCGTTCCGTGAGCACCGTAAGCTCTACCGGTAGCGCACCAGATTTAAGCTGTGTCGCCAGCCGGTTCACTTCTTCAATGTTGCCCACGCCCGTGATGATGCCGCTACCACCCAAAATTGGACCGTTGATGGTGGGTGCACTGATAACGGTGTCGTCAAGCTTGATGGCAAATGGGCGACCCACATTGTTGGCTGTATGGGTACCAAAGCGCTTGGCACCCGTCAGGTTAAAGGAGAACTGGACCACCGGTTGACCATTTTGGTCGTATGATGGTTTGGCATCTGTCAGATCGTCACCTGAGACAATCTCACGCGATTTGATAACTATCGCACCACCATCCCGGAAAGGTGCGGCTTCTGCACCAGCCCCAACCCGACCGCGAGCGATATCATCTTGGGACAGGCCCTGCACCACATCATGAAAGCTAAGGCGTGCCGTTTCACCAACCACTGCTTTGATTTCGGCAGGATCGCTGGCGCCCGGTACTTCCAGGATAATGCGGTCATTGCCTTGCGGCTGAAGGGTAATTTCTTTGGTGCCGTCCGGGTCGACCCGCCGGCGGATCACTTCCATCGCACGGCTGATCGCATCGCGTTGTTGCACAACAATGCCTTGCTCCGTGAGAGACAGCGTAAAAATTGCCTCGTCCCGGTCCAATGTGACTTCCTGCACACCACCACCCAGTACAGGGTTTGTCGCCCCGACTGTGGTTTGTGTTAGAGGCAACAGAAGCTGGCGCGCACGCTCGGCTTGATCCGGGTTCTGGAGGCGCATGGTGACGCTGGTATCGCCCTTGCGGTAGTCAGCAAACAAAACCCGCTCAGCCCTTGGGATATCACGCCGGCGCGCCTCTGTGCGGCTGATGTCACGCACCTGATCTTCTAGGTTTTCAAGCCGCGCTTTGATTACATCATCCGTTTGTGCCGCAAACAAGAGGTTCACACCACCGCGCAAGTCCAGACCCAAACTCAGTGTCTGGCTGGGCATAAAGCCTGGCAGGCTGTTGCGGTTGTTTTCCGGCAAAAAGTTCGGCAGCGCAGTTGTGATACCATACAGGCACACAAACGCGATCATGATGACTTTCCAACGGGGAAAGTTGAGCATCGAATGTCCCCTACTCACCGGCCTGCACAAACTCGCAGGCCATACAGGAACCGGGCCGCTGGGGCCCGGATCAGATTACTTGTCGTCTTTTTTGGCGGGTTCGCCTTTTACGCGCACGTCCGAGAGTGTGCTTTTAACAACGCGCATGCGAATACCTTCGCCGAAATCCACCTCGATCTCGGCGTCGTCGTCTTTCACCTTGGCAACCTTGCCAACCAGGCCGCCTGCGGTCACAACGGTGTCGCCGCGGCGCACGTTGTTTACCATTTCGCGGTGTTCTTTCATTTTCTTGTTTTGCGGGCGCAAAATCAGGAACCAGAAAATCACCACAATCAGAATCAGCGGTGCAAGGCTCTCAAACAGACCCGGTCCGGCAGGTACGCCGCCAGCGGCTTGTGCATAAGCAGGTGAAGAAAACAACATAAGTTCAAACCCTTTAGTCTACAGGCTGCGCACCCCAAATTTGCATGAAAATGGGCAACCATCCCTCAATCATCGGCGGACTATAGCCGCTTAAAGGTCAATTGCAACAAAAGCGAGGCTCGCGCGTGCTAAAAACCCGTGATACATGTTCAAAACAACATGGGAAGCCAATGGAGCCGTTGCAAGTGACCGACAAAAACAAGCTGGGTCTGGAGGATCAGATCACAGATCTGACCAAGGCTGTTGACGCACTTGCCAAAGCCATCACCCCAGCGACACACAACTCAAAAACTTTACCGGACGTGGGCAACGCCTTTGTTTTTGATGCCGAAACCTGCACCTTGCAGCCAGTTGAACATGTTTCCGCACCGCCGCTTGCTCTCCTCGTAGGCATCGAGCGGGCAAAAGCGAGCCTGGTAAAAAACAGCGAGCGCTTCGCGAAAGGATATTCCGCCAACAACGCTCTTTTGTGGGGCGCGCGCGGCATGGGCAAATCCACACTGGTGAAAGCTGTGCACCGCCATTTGGTGGAAACTCAAAAGGGAGCCCCTGCCCTCGTGGAAATTCACCGAGAAGATATTGCGGCGCTACCGCGCCTGTTGACGCTGCTGCGCGGTGCCGACCGTCGCTTTGTTCTTTACTGCGATGATTTGTCATTCAACCGGCCGGATCAGGATTTTAAAGCCCTCAAGAGCGTGCTCGAGGGCGGCCTGGAAGGCAGGCCCAGCAACGTTATTTTTTATGCCACATCCAACAGGCGCCACATGCTGCCGCGCCAGATGATTGACCAGGAAGGTGCAACAGGCATCCACCCCAACGAAGCGATGGACGAGACCATCGCGCTGTCGGACCGGTTTGGTTTGTGGCTGGGTTTTCACCCGTGTGATCAGTCTGAATATCTCGCTATTATCGAGGGGTATCTTGGCGAGTTTGGCCTGAAATCTACGGAAGACTGGAAGCCCGCGGCGCTTGAATGGGCTAAAACCCGCGGCAACCGCTCGGGCCGCACTGCCTGGCAATTTATACAGAATTTGGCCGGGGAACTGGGACAGTTTGTAAAGTTCTAGCGTGCCTGTGCCGTACGCTGGGCCAAATAATCCAGCGGATCAAGCGCGCGGCGGCCTTTCCTGATCTCAAAATGCAGCTGCGGTTCGGTCACACCGCCCGTATCCCCCACCCGGGCGATCACTTGCCCTTTTGAAACGCTGTCGCCCTTGTTCACGAGCAGTCGCTCGTTGTGCGCGTAGGCTGTGAGCCATCCGCCTGCATGCTTCAAAAGCAAAAGATTGCCATAACCCTCAAGCGCGTTGGAGGCATACACTACCACACCGGCGTCAGCTGACCGCACAGGCGTGCCGCGTCCGGCCAGTATATTGATGCCATCATTATGCAGTCCGCCTTCCTTGGGGCCAAAGCGGGAGGCAAGCCTGCCTTCAAGCGGCCAGCCAAAGCCACTTGAGGACCGCGCTGGCGGCTGCGGTACCGGCACGGTGCGACCACGGGTGGGCGTTGTGTTGCTGGCGGTTTGTGTTGTCGCCGGCCGCGCGCCACCCGGCAGTTTTAAAACCTGACCAACGGATAAAGTATAGGGCCGGCGCACGCCGTTTAACTTCATCAATGACGCGAGGTTTACGCCGTAACGTCTTGAAATACCATACCCTGTCTCACCTCTACGTACTGTGTGTGTCAGGGAAACCGGCACATTGAGTTTCTGACCGACGGCCAGCGCGTATGGCGGTTTAATATTGTTGGCCGCAATAAGCGACTGCAGCGGCACACCGTTTTTGCGCGCCAGGCTATAAAGGGTGTCGCCCCGCTGCACCGTCACGGTTTGCCCGGTCACGGGCGACGCAGTCGCTTGCTGGGTCGTGCGTGCCGCCCTTGTGGGTCTGGGCCTGTCTGGCCGCGCTTGGTTACTGGCTGTCTGCCGCCTGGATGGCGCGCCCGCTTGTGCATAGTTTCGGCGCGGGTTCCAACGCGGGCTTGGCACTGGCCGGGGTGAATTCATCACCCTGTAGACGGGCTTGATGTCAGCTGGATCTGGCGGACCGCCAAAACCAAAGCAAGCCGTAAGGGACACAGATAGTCCCACAGCCACTAAAGTCCGCAATTTCAAGGTGTTCTGGCGCACCACTACCCTCCGCTTAATAACGATACTAAGCCATGATGACTGGGGCAATAATTTGTCGCGCCCACACAAAAAAAATCGCTGGGGCATCTCCTGCACCCGCGACTTTCGTTTAATAGCAGCTTTAGGGACTATTCAGGTTTCTTGTAAACCTCGCGCCCCGCAAAATAGGTTGTGTCTACCGCAAGCGTGCGGAAACTCTCATCCATAGGTGCAGGAACAGTGCCGTCCAACACCACGAAATCCGCCCATTTGCCAACTGTTATTGAGCCAATCTCGTCGGCCCAGGGCGTGATGCTGGCGCCCGCTTGCGTATAAGCCGTCAGGGCTTCTTCAAACGTGACCGCCTGCTCCGGGTGGAACGGCTTGCCATCATTAAAACCAAATGGGCTGATGCGGAATACCGCGTCAGCAATTTGAATGAGCGGATTTAGAGGCGACGTGGCATAATCGGCGCCGTACACTAGCGGCACACCGGCTTTCAGCATGGACCGCCATGTGTAGGTTCGCATGGTGCGGTAAACGCCAACACGAATGGGCACGTAGGCAATAGAGTTAGTCGCATGGTTGGGCTGCATGGATGCCACCACGCCCAGCTCCCTAAAACGAGCAACATCATCATTGTGGACCATTTCAATATGTTCGATCCGGTTTGGGTACGGTACAGGGTTACCAAGCGCGGCTTCAAACGCGTCGAGACTGGCTTTGACGGCCTCGTCTCCAATTGAATGAATGGCAACAGGCAGGCCTGCAGCCGTTAAGGCTTCGACCTCGGCCGCCAACTCGTCTGGCGGGGTGATATATTCGCCTTTCCATCCTTTGCGATCCGCATAGTCTGCTGTTAACACCGCAGTATGAGCCGATAGCACGCCGTCGTTGATCAGCTTCACGTACCCGATGCGCAGCAGCGGTCCTTCCGCCGCTTCTTTCCCGGTAGAAACAACACGCGCCTCCACATCTGCCTGCTTGGCCAGAATTTCTTCAGGCGTTACGGAACCTCGATTATCGATGATGCCGCGGTTCATAAAACCATACCAAATGCGCATGGTTGGATCGCCGTTTTCCACCAAATGCACATAGTCATCGATGCCGCCCATTTGATGCAGACCGGTTATACCAAAACTGTTGGCATAGCGGTACATTTCAGCCAGACCTTCCCGGCGTTGCTCGTCCGAGCGATCCGGCACAATACGCTTCACAAGCGTTTGCGCGCCCTCAAGCAGAATGCCTGTGGTATCGCCTGTTTCGGGGTCAAGCACGACTTCGCCGCCCGGCGGTGCTTCCGTCTCAGGCGTTACGCCTGCCATTTCAAGCGCCTTGGAGTTAGCCCAGGCGTAGTGACCATCAATATGGGTCAAAATGGCGGGCCGGTCTGGAATAATCTCATCGAGCATCTGCTTTGTCGGAAAAATACTGTCCGAAAGCGTATGGTCCCAGCTGGCACCGATTAGCCATTCCCCTTCTGGCAGTCGTTTATCAGCTTCCGCAATCATGCGAAGCCATTCCTGTTTGTCACCAATGTAAGCAAGGTCAACACCTGCAACATAGGGCGAATTGCCGTTTACGTGTGAGTGCGCGTCGATAAATCCCGGGGTGACTGTACGACCGGCGGCATCAATGATTTTGGTGTTTTCGCCCGCCAACGCACTGATTTCCGCCGTACTTCCCACAGCGCTGAACTTCCGGTCCGTGACAGCAAAAGCCTCAATTCGCGGTGCACTTGTGTCGCTGGTATAAGCGTCGGCGTTAATCACAATCAGGTCTGGTGCTATCAGGCTTGCTTCTGATTGCCCGTCGTTACCGTCAGAACAAGCGGCAAGCATCGGCAGCGCAGCTGCAGCAACCAACTTTGCAAAAAACTGGAATCCCACTGAATTTCTCCCGCCCAAGAATTCATTTCAACCCCGCAAGCAGCAGCTTAGCGGCGATCAGGCCAGAATTCAAATGGGTGTAACGTTAGTCTGTTACATCGTGGGCATTTCGGCATAGACATGCTGCCAGAACAAAGGGGCTCCGCCTCAGAGTTAATTCTCACTCCTGAATGCACCATGCCGCCCTACACCGCTTGAAAATTGCTGCGCGCCTGCTTGTGTTTCGCCGCTGTTGATGGTCTCAAGTCCCAGGCGTGTTTCAAATCTGGTTGCATCCTCCAAGCTGAGGCCCCACTGCTCAAGCACGGACAAGCGGTCGTTCCGCATGCATTTTTGCGGGAATTCTGCGATTTGCCGTGCGAGTGTCATGGCGCCTTCAAGCGCTTGCCCTGATAGCACAACACGGTTGGCGAGGCCGATATTCAGTGCTTCTTCAGCGTCAACCGGTCTGCCGGTCAAAATCAGGTCCATTGCCCGGGACTGGCCAATCAGGCGCGGCAAACGAACCGTGCCCAAGTCTACAAGAGGCACGCCAAAACGACGACAAAAGATACCCAATACCGCGTCCGCTGCCATCACACGCAGGTCACACCAGAGTGCGAGTTCCATACCGCCCGCTACTGCATGCCCTTCAATTGCCGCGATAACGGGCTTTGAAAGCTGCATACGGGTTGGCCCCATAGGACCATCACCCTGTTCCGCAACACGGTTGCCTTCCTCCACAGCGACCGCCTTCAGGTCAGCGCCTGCGCAGAAGTAGCCGCCTTTGCCCTGAAGAATGGCAACAGACGCATCTGCGTCAGCATCAAATCGCTCAAACGCCTGCAAAAGGGCTGAAGCCGTTGCTTTATCGACTGCATTGCGCCGTTCTGGCCTTTCTATGGTGATGATGGCAACAGCGTTTTCTAGAGTGTAGCTAACTGTCATGGCAGTCTCCCGAGTGACTATGCACTGCAACGTGATATGAACCGCGAATGCCACGCGGCAAGGCTTGTGGTGCACCCCAGCGCCTATTCTGTTCGGATGACAGCCATTTCTTTGGCGGCATCCGCCCTTAAAAACCGGTGCGTCGCCATCATGCGGGGCTTGTGGCTCATATTGGGCGCACCGCTATGGAGCGTGCGCAGATCTATAAAATACGCGTCGCCCGGCGCCCCAGTGAGCTCGACAACCTTCACCTCAACCGGTTCCGTCGTTGGTGCCTGTACCTCAAACCAATCGATTGTGTGCCGAGGCTCAGACATAAATGCCTGAAACAATGGTTCCGCCCGCAGGCGCTTTGTAACATCGCGGCTGCGAATAAAGCCTTCATTGTTCAACAGCTGATGCGATCCGGAAATCGCGAGTGTACCCCCACCCCCGGGTTTGATTTCACTCAGCAAAATGAAGATTTGAACCCCCGGACATGCGCCGGTTGAGAGGCGCGGCACATCCACATGCCAGCCATTGTTTGGCATGAACCACTCGCCGGCATTCGGCAGCGTCACGAGGATTTGCGGGCGTTTAAAAAACTCATGGTCTAATTCGGCGTCATCCAGGAGCGCATTTGCCATCGGTTTAACGCCCGGCTCATCCAGAAGGCGTTCAACCTCTTCAACTTTGTTGCCAATTTCCTTCGCTTTGTATCCTTTGTCAGGCCAGCCCGTTGGCGACACGTTTTCAAGCTGCCACTTGCCACCGAGCGACAACCCAAGCGGTTCAAATCGTTGAAGAATTGCTGTGCGCGCATGCTCAATCGCTTTCTCTGAAAGCAAAGACTTCACTTTCAGCAAACCGGATGCGTAGAATTCAGCGCGTTGATCTTGGCTCAACATGATTGCCATTCCTTTGGGCACAGTCATTCAGACAGTTATCCCAAAGAAACAAATGCGGCTACTGGGAATTGAATTCCTTGGCGACCTTGCCCGCAATGGCGCGCGTGGTTTCATGGTGCGTCAGGTCAAGGTGGAGCGGCGTAACAGAAATATATTTTTCGCGCACAGATTTGAGGTCTGTTTCATGGCCCGGCACACCCACTTCGCGGCCGAGACCAAACCAATAGTAGCGGAAACCGCGCGGGTCGGTGCGTTCTTCGATGTTGTTGCCCAGCATTTCACGGCGGCCTTGTTCTGTCACGCGAATGCCTTCAATCTCGTCAGGTTCAAATGCCGGGAAATTTACATTCATCAGCACATTTTCTGACCAGCCAGTCTCTAAAAGCAGCTTAAGCACTTCCGGTGCATAACGCTCCGCTGTTTCCCACTTGGTGCGGGCTGGCGGACGAATGCACTGGCTGAAAGCAATTGACGGCACCTTGCAAAGCGTGCCTTCCATCGCGACGGAGACAGTACCCGAATAGGTGACATCTTCCGCCAAATTCCCGCCCCGGTTTACACCTGAGATGATCAATGTTGGCAGATTGTCAGCCATGATGTGGTTTACGGCCATCATCACACAGTCTGTTGGTGTGCCATCCACGGCCCAGCGTTTTTCCTCGAGCTTGCGAATGCGCAGGGGGCGCGTGAGCGTCAGCGAGTGGCCAGCACCCGATTGCTCGCTTTCCGGTGCCACGACCCAGACATCATCTGAAAACTGACGGGCAACTTTCTCGAGGATTTTGATGCCTGGCGCATTGATGCCGTCGTCGTTCGAGATAAGGATGCGTTTTGCAGAAATGCTCATGCGTCCGCTCCGATCACTTCGATGCCGCCCATGTAGGGTTTCAGGGCCTCTGGCACGCGGATGCTGCCATCGGCTTCCTGATAATTTTCCATCACGGCAATCAGCGTGCGACCAACCGCAAGGCCAGAGCCATTCAGGGTGTGAACAAAGCGTGTTTGCTTTTCACCCTTTGGGCGGCAGCGCATTTTCATGCGGCGGGCCTGGAAGTCGCCGCACGTGGAACAGCTTGAAATTTCACGGTATTTGCCCTGGCCTGGTAGCCAGACTTCAATGTCATAGGTACGACGGGCACCAAAACCAATGTCACCGGTGCAAAGCTTCACAAGGCGGTATGGCAGTTCAAGGCGCTTCAACACTTCTTCGGCGCATCCTGTCATGCGCTCCAGCTCCTCGTCTGATTGCTCAGGCGTTGTGACAGACACCATCTCGACTTTCTCGAACTGATGCTGGCGTATCATGCCGCGAGTATCGCGGCCCGCAGAACCCGCTTCAGAGCGGAAGCACTGGCTGTGTGCCGTCATACGGATTGGAAGCTCGGCTTCATCCAGAATTTCCCCAGAGTGGATGTTGGTGAGCGATACTTCAGACGTTGGGATCAGCCAGTGGCCAGTATCAGTTGTGAAGGCATCGTCACCGAACTTCGGGAGTTGACCCGTGCCCAAAAGGGCGCTTTCGCGCACAAGGGCCGGTGTCCACACCTCAGTGTAGCCATGCTCGCCCGTGTGCAGGTCGATCATGAATTGCCCGATCGCACGCTCCAGCCGCGCGATAGCACCCTTGAGTATGACAAAACGTGAACCAGAGAGTTTGGCAGCACGCTCAAAGTCCATGCCGTCCAGCGTTTCGCCCAGATCATAATGTTCTTTGGGTTCAAAATTAAACTGACGCGGCTCGCCCCAGGTGCGCACTTCTGCGTTCGCGTCTTCGTCGTCCCCGTCCGGCACATCGTCATATACGGCGTTTGGCAGGCTCATCAGCAAGGTGTTGAGCTTTTCGCCCACACCGCGCTCCTGCTCTTCGAGCTCAGCGATTTTACCTTTGAGTTCAGAGACTTCCGCCATCAAGGCTTGCGCCTCTTCCTCATTGCCCTGCCCTTTGGCACGGCCGATCATCTTGGACGCTTCGTTGCGGCGCGCTTGCGCATTTTGCGCTTCCGTGAGGATTGAGCGGTGCTGCTCGTCCATCGATAAAATTGACGCCGACTGAGCCTCTTCACCGCGGCGGGCAAGGGCTGCATCAAATGCGTCAGGGTGTTCACGGATGAACTTCAGGTCAAACATGGCTTAAATCCAGAGATTGCGGGGGCTTGGCCCCAAATATCAGCTATTTTCTTGTTCTTCCCGCTCTTTCGCGCGCTTCTTTTCGGTCATCGCGATAAGCAGGATGGAAAGCTCATACAGCAGCAGTATGGGAATGCCAAGGGCGATCTGGCTGATGGGATCAGGCGGGGTTAAAAACGCAGCTGCCAGGAAGGTACCGACAATCATATAGCGGCGTTTGTCTCTGAGGCCCTGCGCCGTGACAATGCCTGCCCGCCCCATGAGGGTGAGTGCAACCGGCAACAGGAAAGCAACACCAAAGCCGAAGATCATTTGCATGACAAGCGAGAGATATTCGCTGACTTTCGCTTCCGCACTGATTTCGACGGCGCCGATGCTGCCTGACTGTTCAAAACTCAGCAGGAACTCCCAGGTCCAAGGGATTACAACGAAGTAAGCGAGTGATGCCCCCATGGTAAACAGAATTGGTGTTGCCAGCAGAAACGGCAAAAACGCCCGTTTTTCGTTGCGGTAAAGACCCGGCGCCACAAATTTCCAGATTTGGGTGGCAAGCAGTGGGAAGGTGACAATGAAGGCGGCATACAGCGCCACCTTCAGGTTCACGAAAAAGCCTTCCGTCAGCGCTGTGAAGATCATCCGGCGGCTTTCACCTTCAGCCTGAGCATCCATGTAGGGTTTTGCAAGAATATTGAAAATCTGATCAGCGAACACAAGACCAATCACAAAGGCGATCATCATACCGATGATCACTTTTATCAGTCGCGAACGCAGTTCAGTAAGATGATCCAGAAGCGGTGCTCGGCTCGCATCGACTTCGTCCTCATCATCGACAATATCCGGTGGATTTTCCGCTGCACCGAGTGTTTTTGGGTCCATCATGTCTGATCCCCCGCTGTTACGTTCGGTTTTGCCTCGTTTTCGTCAGTTTTTGATGAATTTTCTTCACTTTTTGGCGGCACCGCGTCACTTTCCGCATCCGTACCGATGTTTTCAACTGCTTCGCGCTCTTTATTGGCGAGAATATGCTCGGTAATTTCCTCCGGGCTCATGCCGGGGCGCAGACCTTCCTCTTTCCTAAGATCGGCAAAAGGGTCCACTTCCCTCTCGACCTCTGCGGCAAGGTCCTCAACGCCCGAGCGAAACTCCGCTGCCATTTCCCGGACCTTGCGCATGAACCCGCCAACGGTACGTAACAATTTAGGCAGCTCTTTGGGCCCTACCACGACAAGCGCGAGGATCGCCACCACAAAAAGTTCCATGGCACCAATATCAAGCATGCAAGTTGCTCCGAGAAAAAAGCGCTATAACATCAAAGGCTTGGCAAAGCCGGACTTAAGCGTCATCCTTGTCTTTTTCGTCGACTTTTACTGGCTCACCATCAATGACACGGCTGTCAGCAACTGGCTTTGGCTCCGCGGATTCCTCTTCAGGCGCTTCCTTGAGGCCCTTGCGAAAACTGGTGATACCCTTGGCAACATCACCCATAAGGTCAGAGATTTTGCCGCGACCAAAAAGAAGAATAATCAGCAGCGCAACCAGTGCAATTTGTAACCAACCAGGAAACATCCAAACTCTCCAATAGGAATAATCTTTAATTTATAACGTGTTATCGCCAATATTGCATGGCTAAAATCGGTTTAGTCTTCGACGTCTTCTTCCACATCATTTGCCGGGGCTGAGACAGAAGTATCCGGTCCGTCCCGCTCGCTGTCAGCAATTGCTTCTTCAAGGTCAATCTGACCATCATCCTCTTCCGCTTCACCCGGTGTTGGAATACCACCGAGTTTATCGAGCGCAACATCTACACTATCCAGCAGACCTGCGGCTTTCAGCTCCTGAAGGCCCGGCAGGTCCTTGAGGCTTTCAATACCAAAATGCACCAAGAAGTCCTCTGTCGTACCATATGTAACAGGCCTTCCTGGTGTCCTCTTCCGGCCCACCATGCGCACCCAACCGGCTTCCATTAGTACATCAAGTGTTCCTTTGGATATGGTAACCCCTCGCACTTCTTCAATCTCTGCCCGGGTCACAGGCTGGTGATATGCAATGATCGCCATGGTCTCAACCGCCGCGCGCGAGAGTTTGCGGGGTTCATCCACCTCACGGCGTAGCAAGAAAGAAAGGTCCTCCGCGGTGCGGAACATATGCTTGCCGGCAAGGCGCACCAGAGTGACCCCGCGTGTTTCATACTCTTCTATCAGCGTCTCAATGTGGGCAGCAATATCAACACCGTCCGGCACACGCTCTGCGATATCGTCAATAGAAAGTGGTGTCTCGCTCGCGAACAAAATAGCTTCAACCATACGCTTGTGCGCAAGGGTATCGTCAATCGGCGCGGCCACCGCTGCTTCTTCAGAAACATCCATGTCTTCAATATGTTGGTCGTCGGTCATGTCTGGCCTTCACCTACCATTATTCTTGTTTTTGCCGAAGGTAAATCGGTCCAAAGGTTTCCATTTGACGAAGATCGGCACTGCCCTGCCGCGCAAGCTCCAAACTCGCCGCAAACATGCTGGCAAGCGCGGACTTGCGCAAACGCTTGTCTTTCATGTCGGACGGCAAAAAGTCCGCCAGCTGTGACCAATTGAAAGCCTGGCCAATCATGCCATTCAAACGTTCCAATGCATCTTCAAGTGAAAATACAGGTCGCCGTTCTATCCGAATTTCTGTGATGGAGAATTTCTGTCTGTTTTCGGCATAGGCTTTCAAAAGCTCATACAGCGTGACGTCATAGCTGCCGCGCTTTAAAAGTTTCAAACCTTCCGGGCGGCCTCGGCGGAATACGTCCCGGCCCATACGGTCCCGCGCCATAATCCGCGCCCCAGCTTCGCGCATGGCCTCCAGGCGCTGCAGACGAAGCTGCAGGCGAAAAGCGAGTTCTTCGGCTGAAGGTTCTTCGTCATCGTCTTCTTTCGGCAGTAATAACCGAGACTTCAGATACGCAAGCCATGCCGCCATAACCAGGTAATCAGCGGCAAGCTCAAGCTTGATACGCCGTGCCTCTGCGACAAACTCCAGATACTGCTCAACCAGCTGAAGAATGGAAATTTGCGCCAGATCCACTTTTTGCGCCCGCGCGAGCGTCAACAGCACATCAAGCGGGCCTTCAAACCCGTCTATTTGCAAAACAAGCTGGTCGCCCGTTGGCGCGCTCACCGGCGCTTCTATGTCTTCCTCAAATTCCATTACACCACTTTAGACCCCAACCAGCGTTGCCACCAGCCCGATAATGAAGGAAGCAGGCCCAATAATGACTTGCTGCGCGAAAATAAATATCGCGATGACAATGAAAAACCCATAGGGCTCAACCGCACGGAAGCTTTGTGCGACATCGTGCGGCAGAAAATGCTCAATGATTTTCCCACCATCAAGACCTGGAATCGGCAACAACCCAATGACCATAAAAATACAGGACAGCTGCAACCCAGCGATAGACATCTGATAAACCCAGTCTTGCTGGGTAAGACCAAAACCAACGCCAAAACGCAATACATATGCCCACAAAATGGCCATCAGGAACAGTGCCGCAGGGCCAGAAATGGCAACATAGAGAATGCCTTTGTTTATGTCCTTAAAATTGGTGGGACGAATGTCGATAGGTTTCGCCTGCCCCAGCAAAATGGGAAAATTGAGAACTACAAAGGCCACAACTGGCACCAAACCTGTCCAGATCGGGTCAGCGTGATTAAGCGGATTGGCTGAAAGACGACCACTCTGCGCAACGCTCCAGTCACCATTGCGATGGGCAACATAACCACGCAGCGCCTCGCGCCATGTAACCGCCAGCAAAAATGGCAGCGCCATGATACTGACTTGATACAGTTTACCAGCTAGGAGTTCCAATAGTCTGCTTCCTCTGTTTTACTTCTAAGTATCTGCATTTGTTGAGTAAAATCGTTTTCCAACTCTTGCCGGTCACGCGGATTAGTAACACGCACTTGCCGCACTCGCTCGCCAATTATGCGCTTTACGGAATCTTCCGCCTCTGGCACCGCCTCAGCAACCGCATTCATTTCGTTCATTTCGCCATTGCAATGCAACAGTAGATCGCATCCTGCTTTAAGGGCTGTTTGTGCCCTTTCGGCAAAACCACCACTCAGCGCTTTCATCGAAAGGTCATCTGTTATTAACAGGCCATCAAAACCAATTTCGTTCCTGATAACTTGTTGAATAACCTTTGGCGACAAAGTTGCCGGATTATCCGGGTCTACAGCCTCATAAACAATGTGGGCAGACATGGCGAATGGAGAATGCCGCAATTTCCTAAAAGGATAGAAATCTGTCTCAACAAGCAACTGGTAGGAACTTGTCACACGCGGTAATTCTTCATGACTATCCACCATGGCCCTGCCGTGCCCTGGCATGTGCTTGATGACCGGCAAAACACCATAGGATGGCATGCTGTAAAGTACGACCCGCCCAAGCTCTTTAACAATTCGAAGGTCGTCAGAGAAAGCACGGTCCCCAATGACGCCATCGCTGCCCTCAATGGGGAGATCAAGTACCGGCGCACAATTCATATTGATGCCAACACGGCGCAGATCATCAGACATCAAACGCACTGTTGATTCCAAGGCAGTTTCGGCCTGAACCATATCTTTGCGGGCGCAATCCCCAAACAGCTTCATTGGGGGATATTTGCGCCAGTGCGGCGAAGTCATGCGCTGTACGCGCCCCCCTTCCTGGTCAATACCGATCAATACATCGGCACGCCCAACTGAGGCACGCAGCGCATCCGTCAGATTGGTCACCTGTTCAGGTGACTGAATATTCCTAGCAAATAAAATGAAACCCGCTGGCTGATGTTTGGCAAAAAAGGCGCGTTCATTCTGTGACAAAGTCGGGCCAGAACAGCCAAAAATGATAGGTTTCATGAGTTGGCCTAGGGGTTGACGACAAAACAAGCCTGTTGTTGCGCCCGCAAGGCAATGCAAACGGCGTCTGCAGCGGCCCTGTCTTGAAGCATGCCAACGCGCAAGCGATACAAAGTGCGATCCCCGCTTTGCACAGGGACGTAAATTGGGCTCAAGTTGCCCAATTCACCTTGAAACTGACCACGAACAGTACGCCACGCCGTTTGAGCGGACGCCTCAGACCCATAAGCACCCAACTGAACTGCATATGTGCCTTCTACTACTTGTGCTGCTTCGTTCGGCTCAGGCGTTTCCAGCGCAGTAGCCTCTGGTTCCTGAACTTGAGGCGCCTCAACGGGGGCCTCTTCCTCTAACGCGGCTTCTGCCAAGTCGCCAATCGTGTCCTCAACGGCGTCTGCAGGCGAAGTTTCCGGCAAATCAGGAATTTCAGACACTGGTTGCTCTGGTTGGGAACCAATCTGGACGCTACTCGTGGCAGGGGCACCATCTCCAATTTCAAGAACTGCTTTGTCCTGATGATCAACCTGCATTCCACCGGCTTCTTCAGGGCGTTCGCGTATTGGGCTTGTGTCGGAAGCTATATGCCGCGGCACTTGCTCGTTCTCTGACGGATAAAAAACGACGATAGCAGCTGCAAAAACGGCAACGACAGCCAGCGCCACAACAACCATGGCAATACGCGCACGACCGCCTGACAGCACCCCGCCCTCTTCTTCGGTTTCAGGCACAGGCTGCAGCCAAGGAGGCACATCTTTGTTCAGGTCGTTGTTGTCGCTTTCCGACATTTAGCGCATTTCCTCCACAGGAGTTACACCGAGTACGGAAAGACCACTAGCGATGACAATTGCCACTGCTCTGATCATAGCAAGGCGCGCTTTCGTGGCGGTTTCATCCCCCTCGATCACGAAACGCAGGTTGGCCTTTTCGTTCCCCTTGTTCCACAGACTATGAAACTCTGACGCGAGATCATAGAGGAAAAATGCAATTCTGTGAGGCTCGTGTGCCTCTGCTGCCGCCTCAATAATGCGCGGGAAGGAACAACACTGCTGAATAAGTGCAATTTCCGATTCGTCCGACAATATCGAAAGGTCAGCATCCTGCAGCGCCTGATCGCTTGTTTCCAGGTTTGGGAACATCTCGCTGGCCCGGTTTTTCAGCACCGAACAAATACGAGCGTGAGCATACTGAACGTAAAAGACGGGGTTATCTTTCGACTGTTCTGTGACTTTGCTGAAATCGAAATCGAGCGGTGCGTCATTTTTACGGGTTAACATGATGAACCGTGTGACATCCCGGCCCACTTCATCAACCACATCCCGAAGCGTGATGAAATTACCGGCCCGCTTGGACATCTTGAACGGTTCGCCGTCCTTGAAAAGCCTCACAAGTTGGCAGATTTTCACATCCAGGTGCGCATCATCTGCCAAAGCCCGAACCGCATTTTGCGTCCGCTTCACATGGCCAGCGTGGTCGGCGCCCCAAACATCAATCATGCTGTGGAATCCGCGCTGGTATTTATCAAAGTGGTAGGCAATGTCCGCGGCAAAATAGGTGTAGTCACCATTGGCTTTCTGGAGAGCGTGATCTTTCTCTTCACCCAATTCGGTTGCCTTAAAAAGCGTTTGCTCGCGCGCTTCCCAATCATCGGGTTTTTTGCCCTTGGGTGGCTCCAGTACTCCGCGATAGATGAAACCACGGTCGCGGAGGTCTTCTATTGCTTCGTCAATCCGGTTGGTTTCGTGCAGCGTGCGTTCTGAAAAGAACACCTCTTGCTCGATCCCAAGGGTTTCAAGGTCTGCACGAATGAGGTCCATCATGGCATCTGTCGCCTCTAAGCGAATGGTTTGCAGCCATTCGCTCTCGTCTGCGCTCAGCCATTTGTCACCATACTTTTCTTTCAGCATTTCGCCCACAGGCACCAAGTAATCGCCGGGATACAAACCTTCCGGGATCGCACCAATGTCTTCGCCGTGTGCTTCCCGGTATCGCAGGTAAGCTGAGCGCGCCAGTGTATCGATCTGACCGCCGGCGTCATTGATCAAATACTCTTTGCATACGTCGAAACCGGCTTTTGAGAGCAGGTTTGCCAGTGCGTCACCAAAAACCGCCCCCCGTGTGTGGCCTACGTGAAGCGGTCCAGTTGGGTTAGCGGATACATACTCAACATTGACTTTTGCACCAGCACCCAGCTTGCTCTCGCCGTAACCAAGGCCAGCGCTCAAAATGGTATCAATCTGACTTTGCCAGAATGAAGGCGCGAGGCGCATATTAATGAAACCTGGGCCAGCAATCTCTACGGAGGCGATATCAGCGTTGGCCTCAAGTGCGGGCGCCAAAAGACCGGCAATGACACGTGGATTGGATTTGGCCTGCTTCGACAGCACCATTGCCGCATTGGTTGCGAGATCACCATGGCTGGCATCCCGCGGCGGTTCCACGGTCAGGTTTTTATAGTCGAGGCCATCCGGCAGATCACCAGATGCAGATAAGCCGTTCAGCGCGGCTTCGATAACGCCCCGAAAGTGGGTAAAAACGTTCATGATTTCAGTCTTTCCTGTCTGTCAGGACGCCTTTAAATGGAAACGTCGGACAGATCAAATAATTTGGCATGCTCGCGGAATGCAAAGCGGTCCGTCATGCCTGCAATAAAGTCAGCCACAATACGCGCTGTTTCAGCGGCGTCAGCGTCGCGCACCTTTCTACTCCAGTCGGTGGGAAGGCACTCTGGCTCGGAAACATAAAGCTCAAACAAGTCGTGTAAGACGCGCTTGGCTTTACTACCCATCCGGTTCACCAGATAGTGGCGGTACATGCGCTCGTGCAAGAAGGCTTTGAGCTCAAGCACAGCAGTAGCGATATTTCTTCCAAACGCAATAACAGGTTGGCCGGCATTACGAATGTCATCCACTGATTGTGGGTCCAATTCCCTTAATCGTCGACCACTCTCAACCATCACGTCAGCGACCATTCGGTTGATCAATCGTCGAACCAGCTCATGAATAAGGATATCCTTTGCCGCACCCGGATAGGTCAGCAGAACTTCGTCAATCAGCTGTGCCACAACCGGAATTTGCTTGAGTTCATCAAGTTCAAAGAGCCCGGCCCTCAACCCATCGTCCAAATCGTGGCTTGAGTAGGCAATGTCATCAGCCAGCGCCGCGATTTGCGCCTCGGCACTTGCGTATGTGTGCAGCATCAAATCGTGCTCAGGCAGATAGTCCCGAATGCCAAATGGCAGCGTTTCCGGCGGGTTCTTCGGATCGATCTCTTTTTCAACTAACGGACCATTGTGCTTTGCCAAACCTTCAAGGGTCTCCCACGTCAGATTCAACCCCCCAAAGGAAGCGTAGCGGCTTTCAAGCCGCGTCAAGAGCCGAAGCGCTTGCGCGTTATGGTCAAAGCCTTCGTAGTTTTGCATACAATCATTAAGCACAAGCTCACCAATGTGGCCAAAAGGCGGATGGCCAAGGTCATGCGCCAAAGCCAGAACTTCCCCAAGGTCTTCATTCAAGTGCATTGAACGGCAAATGGAACGGGCAATTTGCGACACTTCAAGGGAGTGCGTCAGTCGCGTCCGGAAATGATCGCCTTCGTGATAAACAAATACCTGAGTTTTATGCTTCAGGCGCCTGAAACTGGAAGAGTGTATAACCCTGTCCCGGTCCCGTTGATAACAACTGCGGGAGGGCGTTTCCGGTTCAGGCACCAGTCGTCCCCGACTATCAGAGGGCTTGCAAGCATAGGGTGCAAGGGTGTCCTCATATTGGGGCAAACTGTCTGACATAGCGTTCTCCGACCGGCAGGATAAAAAAGAAATCAGCGTAGAAAATAAACGCGTTTCCGCACCCTATCGTCAGCCCATTTGCAGAGCAATTCTTTTTGACCCTTGAGCAAGGAAAAATGACGAAAGCTGCAGAAAATATAGTGGTTGCGAGATTGACCTTTTCCGGCTCACACCCTAAATAATGGCAGAACCCTTTGGGGAAAAAAGAGTAATGAGCATGGCAACTGGTCAAACAACTGAACAAGCTCCTCCTGTCGGCCTGAGCGCCAAGGCAGCAGCCCGCGTGTCTGCGCTGATCGAGCAACAGGGCAATCCAGAGCTTAAGCTACGCCTCTCCGTTTCCGGTGGTGGCTGTAGTGGCTTCCAATATGGCTTTGATTTTGACGAAGAGCAAAAAGACGATGATATCGTGGTGACCCGCGACGGCGTCACTATGCTTGTGGACGGTATGTCACTCCTTTATCTGATGGGGTCTGAAGTCGATTTTGTCGAAGATCTGGTCGGCGCCTCGTTCCAGGTTGTTAACCCCAACGCCAGTTCGTCTTGCGGCTGTGGTGCTTCCTTCGCTATTTGACAAACAAGAGCCTAGACATTCGATCAAGCGCCCCTATTCTTTCGGGGCGTTTTTTTATGCCTCTAGCAGGAGTTTTCCATGAAAATTGCTACCTTCAACATCAACGGTGTTAAAGCCCGACTTCCAAGGCTACTTGAGTGGCTCGAAGAATTTGACCCGGATGTTGCCTGCCTGCAGGAAATTAAAAGCATTGACGAGAATTTCCCCCGCCTCGAGTTCGAAGAACGTGGCTGGCATGTAGAAACGCACGGTCAAAAATCCTTCAATGGTGTCGCTTTCATTTCCAAACACCCCATCGAGGATATTATGCGACGGCTGCCAGCGATTGATGGTGGTGAAGCAGAGGAAGACGAGCAGGCGCGCTACATGGAAGCCACCATCAAGGGCGTCCGCATCGCAAGCATATATCTGCCAAATGGCAACCCGCGCCCGGGCCCCAAGTTCGATTATAAACTGGCGTGGATGAAGCGATTGCAGGCTCGTGCCAAGGTACTGCTGGAGAGTGAAATGCCTGTGGTATTGGCCGGTGACTATAATGTCATTCCAGCCGACGAAGACTGCCATAATCCTGCAGCATGGGTGGATGACGCGCTTACTCAGCCTGAAAGTCGTGGCTGGCTGCGCGCGATTTTAAACCTTGGCTACACCGATGCCCTGCGTCAAATCAAGCCGCATGGCCCGGCATACAGCTACTGGGATTTTCAGCGGGGTGCATGGCAGAAGGACCATGGCATTCGCATTGACCATCTACTTCTATCACCCCAAGCTGCTGATATTCTCGAGGACTGCCAAGTGGACAGAGTTCCCCGAGGCAAAGAAAAACCCAGTGATCACACCCCGGTTTGGGTTCAGTTGGCTGCCTAAGCGTCTACCGTTTCATATATTTCCGCTTCGCGGTTTGCTGACGGGTGCCCAAGCTCATTCAAGCCCGGCGTGACATATTCATCAATAGCAATAATCTGGTTTTTGCTGTTCACATGCACAGCGCGTGAAATCCGACCGGGCACGTCCTTTGCGGGCACTTGTTCGTACCCCATGATGATTGCCAGGCCCCCCTCACTAAACTGATGTGCAGCCGCGCCGTTCAGGCAAATAGTGCCACTGCCTTTTGCACCCTCGATGATGTACGTGGTAATGCGCTCGCCGTTAGTGATATTGACAACATCAACAGCGGTATGAGGCAGAAGACCCGACGCCATAAGCAAGAGCGGATCAATCGTGATTGAACCCACATAATTCAGGTCTGCACCCGTAACAGTTACCCTATGCAGTTTGCCATACATGAAAGCGCGGGTTGCACCGTCCAAAGTAGGCTGAGACATGCCGGAGTCCTCTCGCTGTTTTGTTGCATGCCATATGGCTGCACATAGCGCGGAGGTCAAGTCGCATTTTTGTCACCGGCCGCTGGTTTGGCGCGCAACCATCTGCACTGTCGCGAGTCGGGTCCATTTTTGCCCGCCGTCAATCGACTGCTCATAGATGAACTCGCGCAATCCTTCCCCACGAATTTTCCATTCAAATCGCTGAAGCTCAGAGCCATCGTCTCTCGGGGCCTGTCCAACAAACCTCATCCCGTCTTTAAACTTTTTACCCCGGAAATTTGCCACCACCGTGCCCATGTCATCGACCCACACCTGGCGCCAGTTGCGCTGCTTTGGGTCATAAGTATTGATGGCGAATGCACCAACACCAGCTCGGCCAGTCAACGGCCGGTAAAATTCACCCCAGTTTTCATACGATACGACTTCGAAGGATGCGCATCCGCCAAGTGCCGGCCTATGAACCGAAAATCCACCTTCAACCCATTTACCATCCTGCAGAACTTTCATGTCCCAGATCCCATGCATGAAATCCAGTTCATGATAGTCTGCCCCCGTGCAACTAGGGCTTTCATAAGGCGTTTGACCAAGCAAACTGCCAAAATCCAATTGTGTTTCTTGTGCTTTGACTCCACTAGCCAAAATAGCTGTCAAAGTCACCAGCTTCATAAATCTCAAGGCTGCCACCTGTGTTTTTCATCCGTAGAATGCCAGCATTTGATAAAAAAAGCCGAACAATAAGTTCGGCTTAATCTAAAATTTTAAGAGTTAAACGTGTGCCTACTCGGGCCCATCCGCGTTCTCCGCCGCACACACACGGTACCGAAGACCATGCGCCGCCGGAACCGCAAAAATAAGATAGAAGCTCAGCAAAAAGGTTAGAAATGCGGTTAACACGGTGCTTCCGGTCAGGGCAGCCAACACCGTTGGGATCAAATAAAGCCCATAAAGCATGATGATGACGATGGCGAAATCAACATTATGCGGATGCTCAAGTCCTTCAGAACTGTCTCCAATGGCTGTCTGGGTCAGGTTTGAAGAAAAAACAGAATATATTATGGCGGTCGCGATTGCCGCCAGCAAACCTGACGTGAATGAGGATAAGGTCTGATCAACGATGTCAGTGTTTTGCATCTGCTCAAGGAATGAAGGGGCTAAGCCCAAAATGTTCAACAGCGACCCAATCGACAAACTGATGATGAAGATCAACACGGATATCAGAAACAATTTCAAACCGTTAATAAGTGATGCCTTAAACCGCCCCTTCTTGAAGGGCCAACTAGCTGCACTTTCGCCAAACGCAGCCAGATTAACCCAATAGTTAAAAACATGGGCCAGAGCGATCATTACGCCCAATATCAGCACCACATACAAAATCAGAAAGCCACCAAGACCATCAAAATTGCCGGACGATACCGCGGCTTCAAGCTGCCCCGGGTCGCCTAAATTGGATGCAAACAAAATGATGAGAGGAATCGCCAGGATCATCGTCCCCAACGCCATGCCAAACATCACAAACAGCGAAACAATCGCTTTTCCTGGGTTTTGCAACGGCAGTAACGCTGACTTTTTGAATACTTCAATTGTCGGAAATGTTTGTTCCATAATGCCCCCAAACTGTATTTGGGACATACGCTAAAGCAGGTGGAGGCAAATGCAAGCCCCAGTTCAGGCGGGTTATCTATTCCACACCATATGAAGAATGGGAAACGGTCTGCCGTGGTCATCTGTAGGGTCTCGGCGAACGACCGAAAAACCGCAGGCTTCATAAAAACCAACAGCTTGTGGGTTTTGCTCGTTTACTTCCAACCGCACTTCGTCATGGTGGCGTTTCATATGATCAATGAATGATTTTCCAATGCCTTGGCCGAAGTGGCTTGGGTCAACAAACAAACTTTCCACTTCTCCAGCATTTGTTCCCATAAATCCTAGTGGCTTGTCCGCACCATCCACAAACACCAAAAAGTCCTTGCTCGGCAAATACTTGTCCCGAACAAGATCAGCAATTTCATTGAACGCATTTTCGTCTAAAAAATGGTGGGTTGCTTTAACGGCGTCGTGCCAAATTTCGAACAAGCGATCGCGCTCATCCAAAGAGGCTACTCGAAACATAAAACTTACTCTCCAGGCAGTTGGCGCACAGCTCCTTTGCTAGCAGAGGTTGTCATGGCTGCATAGGCCCTTAACGCTTTTGTCACCTTGCGTGGTCGGCCCTTGACCGGTGACCACGCCTGCGCACCTCTCGTTTTTTCTTTTGCCCGGCGCTCCGCCAAAGTAGCGTCTTCAACGCGCACGTTGATTGAGCGATTGGGGATATCAATGTCGATCGTATCCCCATCCTCAACAAGTGCGATGCCCCCACCCTCTGCGGCCTCCGGACTTGCGTGACCAATCGAGAGGCCACTTGTACCGCCGGAGAAACGACCATCGGTTACAAGTGCGCAGTCTTTACCGAGCCCCATGGATTTCAAATAACTGGTGGGGTAAAGCATTTCCTGCATGCCGGGCCCGCCGCGTGGTCCCTCGTAACGGATCACAACGACATCGCCAGCGACTATGTCACCGCCCAAAATAGCGGTTACCGCGGCATCCTGACTTTCAAATACTCTTGCGCGGCCTGTAAATGTCCAGATGCTCTCATCAACACCTGCCGTTTTTACGATACAGCCGTCTTCGGCTATGTTGCCAAAGAGAACTGCCAAACCACCTTCCTGACTGTAAGCATGTTCTTTTGAACGGATACAGCCCTCTTCACGATCAAGGTCCAGTTCCTTGTAGCGCTTTGCCTGGCTGAATGCTGTTTGCGTTGGCACGCCGCCTGGTGCTGCCCGGAAAAATTGCTTGAGTTCCTCGTCTTCACTGACTTTCACATCAAAACGCGCGATGGCTTCCCCCATGGTTGATGTGTGCACAGTATTGCAATCCCGGTTTATAAGCCCAGCGCGGTCAAGTTCGCCTAAAATTCCGTAAACACCCCCTGCCCTGTGTGCATCCTGGATGTGATACTCGTTTGTTGCAGGGGCAAGCTTGCAAAGGTTCGGCACTTTTCTGGACAGCCTGTCGATATCATCCATGGAAAAATCGATCTCGCCCTCAATGGCTGCCGCAAGCAAATGCAGCACAGTATTGGTGGAACCACCCATCGCAATATCCAGCGTCATTGCATTCTCATAAGCTGCAAAATTGGCAACGGAACGTGGCAACACGCTTGCATCGTCTTTTTCATAGTAGCGGCGCGCGTTTTGAACGATCAGCCGGGCTGCTGTCAGGAACAGGTTTTTTCGGTCTGCATGGGTCGCAAGGGTCGTACCATTACCCGGCAGGGACAGGCCAAGTGCTTCTGTTAGGCAATTCATACTGTTTGCGGTGAACATACCGCTACAAGACCCACATGTTGGACAGGCAGATCGTTCAATGCGCTCAACATCCTCGTCAGAAATATTTGGGTCGGCTGCATCAACCATAGCGTCCACAAGATCCAGCTTACGCACCTCATCGCCATAGTCATCTTCGCCGGCTTCCATCGGGCCACCTGAAACGAAAACAGCTGGAATATTCAGCCGCATCGCGGCCATCAACATACCCGGTGTGATTTTATCGCAGTTGGATATGCAAACCAGGGCATCTGCACAGTGTGCGTTGGCCATATATTCAACGCTGTCGGCGATTATCTCCCTACTGGGCAAGCTGTACAGCATGCCGTCATGGCCCATTGCGATACCGTCATCGACCGCAATTGTATTGAACTCTTTCGCGACACCGCCCGCAGCTTCAATTTCCCGCGCCACCAGTTGGCCCATGTCTTTCAAATGCACATGCCCAGGCACGAACTGCGTAAAACTATTGGCGACAGCAATGATGGGTTTTTGGAAGTCCTCGTCTTTCATACCCGTGGCGCGCCAAAGCGCACGGGCACCGGCCATGTTGCGGCCATGGGTCGTGGTTCTCGAACGATACTGAGGCATCAAAATACTCCATCAACTAAAAACAGTTATTGGCCCTGAGAGTCGCGCAGACTTTACCTACGCACCAACAACATGTCGATAATTTTTGGTTTGTTTTTTGATAGTTTTTTGAAACTTTATTACTCAATGCAACAATTCATCCCCAAACCATATGCCTTCACGCAAAATTTCATCGATCTAACCACTGACAGACGCATACTGCCGCAGACAGAAGTGGGAAAAAGCAATGAATAAAAATACCTTGGTGGCGATAGGTGTAACCAGTCTCACCTTTTCGGTACCATCATTTGCAGTGGAGCTGTGTCATGTAGCCAACGCTGGTTTTTTGATTAAAGGGGATAGTGTTTCAGTATTGATTGATGGCTTGATGCAGGAAGACCATTACGATGGTCGATTTGCCCTGCCCTCGGACAAAATGTTCGGTGACATGATGAATAAAAGTGGTGTTTTTGAAAATCTACGCCTTGTTTTATCAACCCACCGCCACGGCGATCATTTCGACCCCAAGGCAACAATTCGCCATCTGAGGCAAACAGAAGATGTACAATACGCAATTCCGTCAGATGCCCTGCCAACCCTTCAAGCCAACACACTCGCGGCGAATGAAGTCGATCGGCTCGTGGTTATAGAAGACGGCCCGCAATCAGAATTCAGCTATGCTGGCGTGCAAGTGCAAACTTACGACGTGGATCATGGACCAAACCAGCCTCAAAACGTTGGCTACAGGATAACCCTAGACGGTGTAAGCTTTTTCCATACAGGCGATATCAGTGCCACACGTGAACAGTTGGCGAGCGCAGGCGTGAATGCTGTGCCCATCGATGCTCTCATTATGCCTTTTTGGTACGGAATGGGGGATATCAAGCAGCTGCAAACCGTGAAAGAAAGCTGGCAAGCGGGCCGAATCGTTGCAACCCATTTCACACCTGACCCCCAACCCTGGATGGAACGTTTTGGCGGCATAGAGGGAATATACAAAATGGTGAAGGACGCTCATGGAAATCCGCTGATCAGCACAACGGAGGGCGAATGCACCGATTTCGAATGACCGAATTAAAGGTATCTTCGCAATTCAAGGGAAGTGGGTGAAGGTACCATAACCACTTCCGGCTTCCCGTCTTTGCTCATGAATGGAAATGCACCCAAGCTGATATCCACAATGAATTCGGACTTTTTTGCCCCTATTGAAACGGTGGCAAAACTTGGCTCAGCTTCTGAAAGCACTTTTTCAAAGATTGAAAGACGCGACGCAAAACATTCGTCGCTCGTGAAGTCTCTCAAATACTGACCTTGCAACAAGCCACCTGTTAGCTCTGACGCGGAGTCCCCTTGAAGATACAGGAGGTAGGCGTCTGTTCCGACATCACTTTCCTGCCTGAACATCATCACCCAGCGCAACAGCGTGGCAACTTGCTGCGGTTTGAACGCTGTCCGATCAGGAACAGAGCCATTCGCCAGCGACCGCCAATACTCGTTGAATTGCACGGCGGGGTGATCGCCGTCCAGCGTGGAGGCTTCAATCAACCCAACCGGTGCATTGCAAATTGAGTGATATTCTTCTTTCCAATCAAACATGTGACCCCTGGTTCCATTGTTTGATCCAGGGACATTCTAAACCGCAATTCTGTGAAAAAGCGACCAAAAACGGACACCCGTTACGAAATCCAGTTTGTGTGTTTGAGGCGTTATCAGAGCTTATGACAACCGATCCAAAGCAGCTTTAATCTTTTCCGATTGTGCTTCCAGCTCCACTAGTTGTTCTTTGGCTTCCGCAACCACATGCTCTGGCGCTTTTGCCAGGAATTTCTCGTTTGAAAGACGCCCTTTAAGGGAACCCGCTTCTTTGGAAAGTTTGTCCAGGTTTTTCTGCAGGCGCGCTTTTTCCGCATCCACGTCCATCAGATCGGCAAGTGGAAGGTAAACTGTCGCTTCATCAACGACAAGCTGAGCCGCGCCTTTGCTTTCAGCACTATCGACAATTTGTAGTGCCTCAAGTCTTGCGAGACGACCAATCATGTCTTGCCAATTGCCAATGCGTTCTTTTGTTTGCTCAGAGGCCCCCGCCACAAGTGCTGTTGCTTTGGCACCGGCAGGAACATTCATCTCGGCACGTGTTGAGCGTACTTCTGAAATGAATTTGATAACCCAATTCACTTCGTCTGCAGCGGCTTCATCTGTCGCAATATCGGCAGGCCAACTGCCAAGGATCAAATCGGTCGGACGATCAGCGCGCATGGCGTGCCAGAGTTCTTCGGTGATGAACGGCATAAAGGGATGCAATAGCGCCAGGATTTGATCCAGCACCCAACCTGCAACAGCTCGTGTTTCTTGCTTTGCTGCCTCATCTTCGCCCCAGAAAACCGGTTTTACGAGTTCAACGTACCAGTCGCAAAATGTTCCCCAGGTAAAATGATAAATTGCGTCGGCTGCGTCGTTGAAACGGAATGCCTCCATAGCAGATGTAACGCCGGTAGCAGCCTTGCCAACTTCACTCATAATCCATTTATTAATAGTGAGGGTAGCATCTGGCTGACTGCCATCCGATCCTTGAATTTCATTCATTTCGCAGAAGCGGGCCGCGTTCCATAGCTTGGTACCGAAATTGCGGTACCCTTCAACGCGGCGCTCGTCCAGCTTGATGTCCCTGCCCTGTGCTTCCATTGCAACCAGTGTAAACCTGAGCGCGTCAGCACCGTATTTTTCCACAAAATCCAGCGGGTCTATAACATTGCCTTTGGACTTTGACATCTTCTGACCGTTGGCATCACGTACAAGGGCGTGGATGTAGACATCTTTGAAGGGCACATCGCCCATAAAATAAATGCCGGACATCATCATACGGGCAACCCAGAAGAAGATAATGTCAAACCCGGTTACAAGCGTTGTGTTGGGGTAGTATTTCTCAAGCTCGCCTGTTTCATTCGGCCAGCCCAGGGTGCTGTACGGCCACATGGCCGACGAGAACCAAGTGTCCAGGACGTCTTCGTCGCGGCGCAGTTTTGTTGGCTCACCGAAGTACGCGTCAGCGGCAGCTTGCGCCTCGGCTTCCGATTCTTCAACAAAAACAGTGCCATCAGGCGCATACCACGCAGGGATCTGATGTCCCCACCAAAGCTGGCGAGAAACGCACCACGGTTGAATGTTCCGCATCCATTCATAGTAGGTTTTTTTCCAATTCTTTGGGATAAAGCGCGTTTTACCAGTTTCAACCGCCTCAATCGCCGGTTTCGCCAGTGTTTCAGCGTCTACGTACCATTGCTCTGTTAGCCATGGTTCGATCACAACGCCGCCCCGGTCTCCAAACGGTACCATGTGGCGGTGCGGCACAATTTTCACCAGCAATCCAGCGTCTTCCATATCGGCGACAATTGCTTTGCGCGCCTCAAAACGATCCATACCTTGGTATTTTTCGGGGGCATTTTCATTGATGGCTGCATGTTCATCGAAAACATTGATCATTGGCAAATCGTGGCGTTTGCCAATTTCAAAGTCGTTGAAATCGTGGGCGGGCGTCACTTTAAGGGCACCGGTGCCCTGCTCCGGGTCAGCATGTTCGTCACCAACAATGATGATCTTGCGGCCAACCAGGGGCAAAATGACATACTTGTCGATTAGATCTTTGTAGCGTTCATCTTCGGGGTGAACCGCAATCGCTGTATCGCCCAACATTGTTTCCGGGCGCGTGGTGGCAATTTCAATAAAGCGGCCGTCTTCGCCTTCAATCGGGTAATTGAAATGCCAGAAGCTGCCATCGACTTCCTTTTGCTCTACTTCCAAGTCTGAAATAGCTGTCTTCAGCGCAGGGTCCCAGTTCACCAGCCGCTTGTCCTTGTACATCAAGCCGTCTCTGTAGAGCTTGACGAACTTTTTCAGGACAGCTTTTGAACGCTCCTCATCCATCGTGAAGGCTTCGCGCGACCAGTCACAGCTGGCACCAAGCCGGCGCAGTTGGCGTGTGATTGCCCCACCAGACTGTTCTTTCCACTCCCAGACACGCTCGATAAAGGCCTCGCGACCCATTTCACGGCGGCTAATGTTGCTGCCCTCTTCGGCCATTTGGCGTTCTACAACCATTTGGGTTGCAATGCCGGCATGATCTGTGCCCGGTTGCCACAAGGTGTCCTTACCGCGCAGGCGTTCAAACCGGATAAGGGCATCCTGCAGCGAATTATCGAGGGCGTGCCCCATGTGCAAATTGCCGGTCACATTTGGTGGCGGCATGACAATCACATAAGGTTCCGCGTCAGGGCGCTTACCGCATTCGAACGCGCCGCTTGTTTCCCAATGTTCGTACCATTTGGTTTCAATGTCCGCTGGGGAATATGTTTTATCAAGCATGCCTAATTACCTGCTGTTGCCGCCAATGCGGCTTGAGAAGTCAAATTGGGGCGCAAAATGCACAAAAACAACTTAAAACGAAAGCCTTGATTTACTTTTGTTTTGCTCGCACAGCTTAGGTGCCTTTTCCAAAGGTTATTTTGATTATTTTTTTCAGCCTGATAAGCTACATCAACAATGCTCATTCTGCGCTTCATATTCCTTTTGTTCACTGTAAGTCTCGCCGGCAAAGTTTCGTCGCTCGATCAACCCAGCCCTATTGCTGTAATCCCATTTGAATTTGAAAATAACCGGATCCGCGTGGATGTTGATTTGGATGGGCATGCCATAAAAATGCTGCTTGATTCGGGTGCATCAACTTCGGTGTTGTTTGCCAACGATCTAATTGATGTGGAAGCGCACACTGTTGTTGGGCAGTCTTCAGTAGTATTTCCTGCACTTGATGAAACACTGGATGGCATCAAATTAGGGCAAATGAACCTGACGGCAGGAACGCTTCGCGTGCCATTGAACAAGCTGGTGTTGCTTGACAACAAAACTAACCTGAAAGAACGCTTGCTGTTGCGCTATGACGGGATTGTCGGTCAGGAACTATTCAGCTTGTACACCATCGAAGTTGTCCCGGCGCAAAAACAAATCAATGTGTATCCAAAAGGCACTGACCTCAGCAGTTATTATCGGACCAAATACCCGCTTTATATGCAGAAGGGCGCACCGCATATTCGCTTCAGGTCGAAGATGCCTTGGGAGCAAACGCCCAGCAAAAAAGAGATGTTGATTGACACAGGTTACCCGGGGGCCATCGTTTTCTGGGATAGCACACATTATCGTCGTGCCGCGAAACTCACACCCGAAGTTCATGCCAGTAACGCCGCGATCGTGGGCAGGGCCAGTTTTCGATTTGGCAAACTAGTATTCAATCATACGCCCGTTTATTTGGGGGCATATCCACCCCGTCAAATCGGCGAACGAGATGGTCTTATCGGCGCAACCATTTTGAACAACTTTCGCTATGCATTTGATTTTGCTGGAAAACAAATGTGGATGCTGTCCAACACAGATGATGCGGGATTCAAACGAACGGTCGATGGCACCTTTTACCCGCCCAATAATGATGCCTTCATATATTCAGATTTTGTGGGCCACATTTCGACTGGCCCAACAAGCGTAGTGCGACCATAAATCAATCTTCCGCTCCCCTTTTGGCTCGGACTCCATTCATCCTAAAATCACTGCAGTTCGTCGCAATAGCAGGGGTGTGATTTGCGAGCATACCGAATTTTGCGTATGATCTCATCATGATTAAGCCGTTGTTTCATTGCCTCATCGGTGCCTGGGTTTTATCTCTGGGCACATTTTCCACTTTGGTGCAGGCGGTTCCCACACCGGTCGCTCGCTTACCGATCGATATTATTGACAACCGTACGCATATCCGTCTGATGGGTCCCGAAGGACCTGTCACATTGCTTTTGGATACTGGCGCTACAACGTCAATTTTCTTCGATAGCACATTGGTGCCCGAGCAAGCCCTTACGGGAGAGGAAGCACAGGTAAACTTTCCAGCGATTGGGCATTCTGTTGTCGGCAAACGCCTTGGCGAAGTAGCTTTTGCAGGAGACAATGGCCAGCTCGTGAGCTCGAACGGCTTGTTGCTTGTGGGTGAAGAGGCAGTCGAACAGGCTCTTGACGCCAATTTCCATGGCATTATCGGACAGGAACTGTTCCGCAATTATATTGTGGAAATAGACCCGCAAGCCGGTTTTTTGACACTGTACCCCAAGGGCACGGACCTGGAAGACGAATTCGAAATTGAGCACCGGCTCCAGATGCAGGGCCATACACCTTACATTTTGTTCAAGTCTAAAATGCCGTGGGAAAAAAGGACCACCGTCAAAAATATGCTGCTCGACAGCGGTTATCCCGGTGGCCTGGTGTTTTGGAACAAACGTCATTTCATGCAAGTTACATCCAAGGCCGAGCGCACTGAGTTAACCGCCAAGAACATGGGAGTTTTGACGGCAGCCAACGTCGATTTTGGTGAATTATACTTTGAAAACATGCCAGTTTTTATTGCTAGTGATGTTCCTGCACAAAGTGATGACAGAGACGGGCTTATTGGCGCCAGCATACTGGCCCAGCACCGTCATGTTATTGATTTTGAAAATGAAAGGCTGCTTCTGTCGCCGGTAGTCGATGATGAAGGTGAACCAGTTCAAATTATTGACGGCGCGATCTATACACCAAACAACGAAGATTTCATGGTTAAGTTTTTTGGGCCCAAACTACCGATTTATCCATCGTTCACCATCTACAACACAAGCACGCGGCCGCTATCACCTCACCACTTAGGTCAGAGCGACCACAACTAGCTGCAGGCGGCACGTCTGCGCTTGTCGAAACAGTCATTTGAGAAGTTATAGACCTACTGACGTCTTGCGATCCGCGCAACTTCACGCTCAACAGCATCCTGCACAATTGATGGCAGGTTTTCATCCAACCATGCTTGCAGCATCGGCTTCAACATTGCACGAACCAGTGCATCAAGCGTGTTTTCTGCCCCGCCGTATCCTTGCACCATCAGGTGTGTCAGATGCGCGAAACTCTCAGCTGCAGTTGTTTCCACTTCAGGTGAAACAATTGATTCAATCTCGCCTTCACTCGCGAATTCCGTGAGTTCCAGGACATCCTCTTCCGGCTCTGGCATGGGCGCAGGCGTCGGCGCTGGTGTCGGTTCCGGAGTAGGCTCCGGTGTCGGCTCAGGCGTTGGTTCAGGTGTAGGTGCCGGCTCTGGCTCAGGGTCGGGCTCTGGCTCAGGGTCTGGCTCAGGGTCTGGCTCTGGCTCAGGTTCAGGTTCCGGCTCAGGCTCTGGCTCAGGTTCAGGTTCCGGCTCAGGCTCTGGGTCTGGCTCCGGAGCAGACTCGTCCAATGGCTCGTCCTCTGCGGCGTCCAGTTCCCCCTCTTCTTCCGACTCGTCTGAAATAATCCTGCGAATAGACGCCAGGATTTCTTCCATGGTTGGTTCATCTTCAGATGCGTCAGCGCTCATAGACCCGCCAGTTCCAATTCACTCCCTGTTTAAAACAGGTACCGTTAAGACCGAGTTGTGTCAATAATTCTTAAAAGAACTAAAGCAGTTAAGCGAAATTGCACACATTCGGCCACCTTTGTGAAACTTAAAATGCAAAAAGGGAGCCAAATCGGCTCCCTTTCAAATTCAGATGGTTGGTAAATTATTTTACTTCGGTGTCAAAACCGATGAATTTACCATCAACTTTCTCGGTATAAGCACGTTCGTTATACAAATTGACGCCGAGACCGATCTTACGCGCGGTCAAACGACCAACAGCAGATACCAGGCTATAGGCTGCAACAGACTCATCTCGCTGAGCACGAACAAGTGATACCCGCGCGTTCAATAGCTCTTGTTCGGCGTTCAGAACATCCAGTGTCGTTCTTGATCCCACATAAGCTTCCTGGCGAACACCTTCCAACGCAATTTCGTTGGCACGAACTTGGGCCTCATTGGAGAGAATTTGCCCCTGAGCGGCACGATAGTTATCCCAGGCGACCAATGCCTGCTCTTGCGCAACACGTTCTGCCTGATGGATTTCCATCATACGCTGGCTACGCAATTGTTTCGCTCTACGCACATTCGAATGTCGCAAACCACCATTGAAAATTGGGACAGATACCGAAACGTTCACACTATTGATGTCTGCGATAATCGGAAACGACAGTGTACCAAAGTTCTGGATCTGCTCGGCGTGTGTGTACTGGTATCTCAAATCCACACTCGGCAACAATGACCCTTTGGCTGCGTTCACAGAATGACGCGCAGCATCTTCGTTATGACGCGCCACTTCAACATTCGGGCTTTCGACAACTGCAATTTCAATTGCCTCATCCATAGTTAAGGGCAAGTCGGGTTTTTCGGTTGGTGTTTCCAAGCTTGAAGGCGGCCGACCTATTACACGCTGATACTGAGCGCGACTGGCCGCAAGCGTGGCTTCAGAACTCAGTAAAGTTGATTTAGACCCTTCAAGGCGCGCTTCAGACTGTGCCACATCAGTTCGTGTAACCTCACCAACCCGGAATCTGTCTCGGCTTGCCTGCAGTTGGCGCTCCAACACCTGAACGTTGTTTTTGTTGAGTTCCACGACAGCTTCGTCGCGAAGCACGTTCATGTAAGCCGTAACAGCATCCAGCAACACCTGTTGTTCAACGTTGGCAAGTTGTGCCCTGCCGGCGTCAATTTCGCGCAAGCGCTGTTTGCGGGTTGCCCGATCCTGAAAACCACGAAAGAGGTTTTGGTTGAGCGTCAGGACGTAAGCGTCAGAATTGATATCCTGAACCGTCTCACTGCCATTTGGGCTCTGATCGTCGATTACCCGGGCACCACGGTCGAAACTGCCGGTACCATTAAGCGTTGGCAAAAAGCCAGCGTTGGCAGCAGCTACACCTTCGTCTGTTGCCCGAAGGGCCGCACGCTGTGCCATCAGTTGCGGGTTGCTGGCGTACGCAGCTGCTAATGCTTCTTTTAGCGTTTCGGCAGACGCCACGGTCGTTCCGGCAAGAACTGTCGTCACTGCCAAAACTGCCTTGATCCCCAATTTCATGAAATTCTCCTCATTTCCTCGCTGTTATCATTGTTGTTTTTATTGCTTCACCCCGGGGCCTGCTGAGATGAAACGCGAGACAACTACTTTAAACCTTGTCTCATTTGAAAATGACCGTTTTTTTGTTCGGGCCCCACAATCAATAATGTCACAATATCTTAAAACACAAAACCTTGAGCCTTCTCAAACCCAGGCAAAGGCAAAACGTCTGCATCAAACAGGTTTTGATCTTCAAAACCTTCGGCAGTTTTTCTGATGATATGGGCGCGCCCGACACCAGCTTCAACCTTTACACACACTAAACGTCCACCTTCTTTCAGTTGCTTCAGCAGTTTAGTGGAAATTTCTTCGACCGCGCCTTCCAGGAAAATCACGTCGTAAGGCCCCTGTTTGGCCACACCGTCGCACAGTGCACATGTTACCACGGCCACATTCATGACATCCTGATCAGCTAATTTTTTCTCCGCCAATCCAGCGATTGTTTCATTTTCTTCAACAGCGACAACTGCTTCAGCAAGCTGAGCCAATACGGCAGAAGAATATCCTGTTGCACAACCGACATCGAGGACGATGTCGGAAGGCTGGATGTCTGCTGCCATGATAAGGCGAGCAAATACCCTTGGCTCGAGAATGAAACGACCTTCCCCGACGGCTATGTCTTCGTCTACATACGCAATCGCACGCTTGGCCTTAGGCACAAACATTTCGCGCGGAACAGCTGAAATCGCACTAATAACGCGCTCGTCATTCACTTCATTGGGGCGCAATTGGCAATCAATCATGTGAGATAAGGCTGTGCTAGAATCGATCACTGTTTGTCCTTTTGTCTTGACCATGCACGAGTACCCACATAGCGGGCTCTCTATTTTGCTCGCTTTATAATGCGACTATCGCCCAGAAACAATCTGATTCTGAAGTGCAATTGGAGCCCGCGACACGTCACACTACGACCTAACAGCCAATAACGTACAACCAACCGTTCTGCGACTGTTTGCCCTATACGCGCGATTGCCTGTGTTCGATCAAAAGGATTAACTGCTAGGGATTGAATTTTATGATGGTGGCCTCAAGCTTACCGTCTGACAATTGGACAACTTTATACAGGTGGTCATATTGGTCTTCCCTCAATTCCGGGAAGCTTTCGCCAGTCAGCAAAGTGGCCAAATAGGGTGTAGTGTTGGAATGACCCACAACCAGAATAGATCGGCCACTTTTAAGAAACTCGGCCGTCAGCGCGCTGGCAAATTCACGGAATGCGCGGGGGTCATAAAGCTCGATGCTCAGTTTCTTTTGGTCCGCTGTGGGCTGCGCTGTTTGACGCGTGCGACGGGTGTCCGTGGAATAGACCTTTAAAATCGAAACATCTTTCATAATATTAGCCAGCGCCTTGGCGCGCGCATGACCATATTCAGTAAGCTCAGGGTCGCTGTCAGCTTGTTTTTCAGCATGCCGCACAAGATAAATGGCCGATTCTTCCGCCAACGCGCTTGTTGGCATGCAAATCAGCGTGGCAATGATCAGAAGAAACTTTTTCACATGTTTATCCCCCATATATCCCTGTTACTGCCATAGCAGCCCTTCGGGGCGTGCACAATAAACCAGCGATTAAGCAACACTTGTGCTGCGACTGTGAAAAAACCATTGCTGGCTCACATCGCGTTTGATATATGCTGCTCTCCCCAAGCGGGACGGTCACTTTTGCGGCGCGATGGCGGAGTGGCGACGCAGCGGATTGCAAATCCGTGTACACGAGTTCGATTCTCGTTCGCGCCTCCAAATTCTAAGGCTCGGCATTAATATGCTGGGCCTTATTATTTTATTTCTATCATTCTTCAGGCAGCGGAGGTTCGGGCCACTCCCCAGTCTGGTTGGCCTGCACTGGACAATCTTTATAAGTGGAAAGCGTCACGAAGGATTTAGTGGACACAACACTGTCGAATTGATGGATTTGCCGCAGGAGTGACTCTAAGGCCGTACTGTTGGGCAAACGCACTTTCAAAATCAGCGATGTACCTCCCGTGACCGAATGCAACTCTTCTATTTCAGGCAACTCTTTGAGTTTTTCAAACGCTTTACTATAGCCCCAGTTTTGTGTCTCAACATGAAGAAATACCAAAAGCGGTTTACCTATTTTTGCGCCGTCCAGCCGTGCCACAGTTTCCCTAATTAACCCTTCCCGTCGCATCCGCTTCACCCGCTCATGTACTGCGGGTGCAGACAAACCTACATGAGTCGCGAGGGCGGCGTAGCTTTGCGTCGCATCTTCGACAAGCGCACTTAATATTTTTCGGTCCATTGGATCGAGTGGGCGTCCTGCCCCCAAACCAGGCTGAATATTGTCTGTTTTTGATTTCATAACTAGCGATGCCCATTCTATCGAATATTCTTCAGGTTATTATAGCTTTTACCAATATTTATTCCGTCATGACAGGATAATCACCATGTTTGATAAAGCCACACAACGTTCAATTCGCCTCTCAGACTATGAGATATCGCCGACCCTTGGCTTCTTGTCGCCGTTCAATCCAGCTTCGGTCGAACTGCCGTATGAATTTGCGCCGATCAAAAAGATGGCCGCAGAGTTGCCAAAAATATTGACGGCGGGTCTGGTTCGAACACGTCTCTCCAGTCTACCTGTCCTGGACTTGCAGAAGTTTTGCTGCAGCGCCTCTGACGCGCAGAAGCGCGTTGCCATGGTGCACTATTCCTTTTTGGTTCAATCCTACGTTTGGGGCGAACCAGACGCGCCCTCTAGCCTGCCCGAGTGTCTTGCTTTGCCCATTTGGCAACTCGCGGACGCCATTGGCCAGAAGCCCCTACTCACCTACTCAGCCTATGTGTTGGATAATTGGGCCCTATTGGACGCAGAAGGGGAAATCGATCTCTCCAATATTCATATGGTTCAACATTTCCTGGGCGGCCAGGACGAAACCTGGTTTGTTACTGTCCATGTTGCCATTGAAGCGGCAGCGGGCAAGATGCTGGCACAAATCCCCGTCTCCTTGGAGGCCGTAGAAAACGATGACCTAGCCGGACTAACTGCAGCTTTTCAGGAAATCTCGAAAACCTGGGACACCATATTGTCGATTTTTGATCGAATGCCTGAGCGATGCGCTCCCTTTATTTACTATCAGCGGGTACGCCCGTGGATTCACGGTTGGAAAGACAACCCAGCTCTTGGCCTTGGTCTTGTTTATGAAGGCGTTGAAGAAGCCAATGGAGAACCACAAGCGTTCCGCGGCCAAACCGGCTCACAATCATCAATTGTTCCAACAATGGACGCCTTTTTCGGCATCCTACATGCCTCAGACCCGATGAAGGCCTATTTAGATGAGCTGCATGCTTATCGTCCTCCTGCACACAGGGCCTTTATCGATGCTGTCAGGGAACATTCGAGCATCCGTCAATTTGTTGAACAAAAGGGCTCAGAAAACCTGACATCGCTATACAACGAATGCATTTCCAAACTTGCGCAGTTTCGCACAAAGCACCTTGAATACGCTGCAAGCTATATCAACAAACAAGCAAAGTCGGCCGACGGGAATGACACAGACATTGGGACCGGCGGCACTCCCTTTATGAAATACCTCAAAAAGCACCGTGATGAAGTGAACCAGCAGTTGCTTGCTTACAAACTTTAGAAAGCTTTTGCCACCCAGCAAGGTGGCTAATATTCGACCTCTGACATGCTGGGACAACGACAATGGAAAGCTTTGTCCAAAAAATGTAAAATTCTGCTTGGCAGGACAATTTTTTTGAGTATAAAGAGCCCCACCCAGCCGGGAGCGCCCGGTTTCGATGATCCGCCTTAGCTCAGTTGGTAGAGCAAATGACTGTTAATCATTGGGTCGCTGGTTCGAGCCCAGCAGGCGGAGCCAATAAAAGAAAGCCCGGAACGATTTGTTCCGGGCTTTCGCTTTTTCTAGACGAATTATTTATTCGCTCTCATCTGCTTTTTGATGAGCCGGATCATACATCTGGAACCATTTCATCAAATAAAGCTGACGTCTCAAATAATTTGAGGGGATGGAGCCGGTGCCGTGATATTCGCCCTTTACAGAGATGTATTTGGTTGGAACACCCAAATACTTCAGAACCGAATACATCTGCTTACCCTGCTGATCAGGGGTGCGGCGGTCCAAATCACCAGTCATAAACAGTGTTGGCGTTTTTACATTCTCGGAATGCATGATCGCTGAATGCTCATACCACTGCGTTGGGTCTTCCCAGAACGGCTTTTCAAAAAAGTTGATCATCCAGCCAGATACATCTGTGTGGAGTTGCTTCGGTTTAGTGGAGAGCCATTTCAGTTAATTGGCTATCGTCCTTTCCTTCTGTATGGGGGATTTATAGCCGATTGTCGAGTGCTTGCGCACTGGATTATAAAAAGCATCAATATAGTGTCCGATCCTTGTTGTTGCCTGTTCCCGTGTCTGGAAGCTTGTTTGCCACACCAGCTCGACTTTGATTGTTTTGAAGAAGCTTTCAGCGACACTGTTATCATAGCAATTGCCTTTCCCTGACATGGATCCGCGCATGCCATGATATTTGAGCTTTTTTTGATACTCGTAGGAGCAATATTGACTACCGCGATCGCTGTGATGGATCAGGCCAGGTGATGGATTGCGCAGCATAATTGCCTTGTCGAGAGCGCTGATGGCAAGCTCTTTCTTCAACCTGTCACTTGTTGCCCAGCCCACAACCCTGCGGGCATACAGATCAATGATGACGGCCAGGTAAAGCCAGCCTTCCGCTGTCCAGATATAACTGATGTCCCCAGCCCACTTCCGGTTGGGCGCTGCGGCTGTAAAATCCCGCTCAAGCAGGTTGGGATAAACCGGGTTTTTGTGGTCGCTATCTGTTGTCCTTTTGAACCGGCGCTTCTGTCTGGCTTTCAGCCCGTCTTCCCGCATCAGGCGGGCAACCCGCCTGCGGC
The DNA here is from genome assembly GCA_963921265.3 of Kordiimonas sp. GTDB lineage: Bacteria > Pseudomonadota > Alphaproteobacteria > Sphingomonadales > Kordiimonadaceae > Kordiimonas. The sequence goes on along the minus strand of OZ001196.2, from coordinate 37,012 downwards.
CAACAGGTAATCCCTGTTCCTGCATTTCAACCGTCATGCGCGGGCTGCCGTAAGTCCCATTCGACTGATGGAACAGGCACTTGATATAGGCCAGATATCGCCTGTCGTCCTGCGCCCGTTTGCAAACAGGGCGTCCTCTCCATGCATAATAGCCGCTGACACTGACACCTAGTAACCGGCAGGCCCTGGAAACAGGCAGGCACGCTTCCTTCGCATCAATAAGCGCAAACCTCATCGACTTTCCTTGGCGAAGAAAGCCGTGGCCTTTTTTAGCAGGTCGCGCTCCGCCCTGAGGATCTGGTTCTCACGGCGAAGACGGGACAGCTCCTTCTCTGAACTCTCCTCACTGGTAGCAACTGGGCTATCATCATCCCGAAACTCACGCCGCCATGTGTTCAGTGTCGATCGGCCTATACCAAGGTCAGAGGCAACCTCAATAATCGTCAGACCGCTTTCATAACTCAAGCGAACCGCTTCCCGCTTAAATTCCTCAGTATAAACCCTGTGGGGTGAAGACATAAAACATACTCCTCATCATAATCAGATTATTCTGAGGCTCTCCACTAAACCGAAGCAAGTCCAGTGGTACCAACCATGCCAATCCAGTCCGACACCACGCACCGCGACACCGCCGCCTTGAAACGGTCTGTTTGTGTAACAGTCCAAGCGGTCAAGATGCCTCCGCCAGAACAGCCGGTGACAAATGTGCGGTCTGGATCCACATAGCCCTGCCCGATCAGATAGTCCACACCGCCCATCAGGTCCGCATAATCGCGAGGACCAGGGTAGATATCTTCGATAGCAGCGGCGAAATCCTCACCGTAACCGGTGGAACCGCGCGGATTGGTGAACAGCACGATATAGCCTTCCGCCGCGAAGTGATGGAACATGAAGTTATACGTCTCGCGGTACATGGCATGAGGTCCACCATGAATGGACAGTATGAGCGGGTATTTTTTGCTGCTGTCGAAGTTTGGCGGCAGAACAGCCCAGCCCTGAACACGCGTGCCTTCTGTTGAGTCGTACCAAAACTCGATAGTTTCAGACTTATCAACGCCAGCAAACACATCGCTGTTTACATCGGTGAGCTTTTCGAAATCATCACCATCACTGATGTCAAAACGGACAACTTCACCAAGATGGTCGGCGTCAGCCTGCAGGGCCACCGCAACACCGTCTCCAGACACGTTGGACAAGAAGATATTCTGGTCACCTTCAGTTACGTCGCGGATATCGCCGTCCATATCGGTATAATGGACGTTGCGATCACCTTCTTTATCAAGCGTAAAGTATATCCCGCGCGAATTGTTCGCCCAGCGCAGCGCACTTGGCCCTGAAGCCAGGTCACCAACAAGACGCCGTTGACCTGTCCCATCGGCATTCACAACATACATATTCACATGACGGTAACTCATGATCGATTCGTGGAATGCCGTGAACGCAACCATGTCTCCGTTTGGTGAAAATACAGGATCCTGCGCACCGATGCTGTTGTCAGTCAGTTGAGTGATGTCGCCGGAGGCCACATCCACGGTGTAGATGTAGGATTCGGTATAGCGTCTGCCATCATCCTCTTCTGCCAAACCGTCAAACGCGATTTTGGTGCCATCGGGTGACCAAGACAGATTGGCAGCGGAACGAATGGCACCCAAACGGCGTGTGTTCGCGTGCCAGTTGCCGCTCGTCAGCTGTTTGGCGTTCCCCCTTCAGCTGTCACAACAAAAATATGATCCCAGCCATTGTTCATCGGGCCGATACGGTCCTGATGCCAAAGGAATTCTTCAACCACCATTGGGTCTTCTTTCCATTTTGCACCAGCTGGCCTGCCGGGCAGCTTAACTGTAAAGTCAGTTTTCCTAGGCACACGCGACATAAATGCGATTGACTGCCCATCGGGCGACCAGAAAACACCGCGTGGACGTTCAGTACCATAAGTAATCTGGCTAACAGCCCCTTCTGCATCCATCCAGCGCGTGAACAACTGCGGCTTGCCTTTGTCATCCGCCGCAATAAAGGCAATGCGGCTACCGTCTGGCGACCAGCGCACATTTCCACCGCGTGCCATCAGTTGGCGCTTTTTGCTACCGTCTGAATTCATGATCCAAACCGAAGACGATCGGCGATCATTCATTTTATCAATATGTGTGCGAGTGAAGACTATCTGAGATCCATCCGGTGAAATTTGTGGATCACCAACAGATTCAATGTCCAGATAAGTTTCCAGCTTTAATGGTTCTGCCGAAGCTGGCGTGGCAGTCATCGCAAGCGATGCACCAGCAGCCAATGCTACTGCAGCCAATGTGCGTTTGATCATAAGATCCCCCTATTTTGTCTGTGACGACGCTGGGCTCTTGCGCCTTTGCCCAACCGTATCGAAGATACGGCACAAGTATTCACAAATTTCGCGGATTATGCAAATTTGGCAGACTAGATCACTTCATCAAAACAATGCAAAAATGCCACAATTTTTGATTACAAATTTCTACGATACTTGGAAATCCCGGATTCCCCTTGTATCAAGCCAGTTGCGCGACTATTCGCTGATTAATTATTTTGGCTCGTTATTAAGGATGTTTTTGATGCGTGCGTTGACCCTTTCCATGCTGTTACTCGGCACCAGTCTTTCTGCTTCGGCTCAGTCTGAAGACTATATATATGGTGGTTTCCAGTTAGGCCTTTCTGGCGCTGTTGATGATGACCTGCGCGGCGTGCAAGGCAGCAATCTTGATCTGCACTTGGATAAAGAGCTTGGATTTGTGACCGGACTTTATGTTGGTCGCAATATTGATAAGTGGCGATACGAGCTTGAGTACGCCCTGCGCAAAAACAGCATGGAATCCGTGTTTGTTAACAACCCTGATAGGTTGGCACTACCAGCTGGAAATAATCCCGGTGGCGGTACGCATCAATCTGACAGTCTGATGGCTAATGTTCACTATAACTTTGCGAATATTGGTGACTGGAAAGCTTTTGCCGGCGCAGGCATTGGCATGAGCCTTGTGGAACTGGACGGCGTTAACTCTAATGGCATTTCAATTGCTGACAGCCGCAACTGGGAGCCTTCAGGCCAAGTTATGCTGCAATTGACACGTGCCATTGGCGCTCTGGAACTGGGTATTGGTGCGCGTCATTTCCGCACAACACGCGGCGACTTTGGCACAGCAGCCCGCAAAGCAAGTTATCGCTTTGTAAATAATGAAGTATTCGCACGCATTTCATGGAAGTTTGGAGAGCAGTCTCGACCAGCACCACAAGAACCTGCCCCGACCGCAGTTGCACGACCTGCACCTGCACCAGTGGTTCAGCAGCCAGCTCCAGCCCCAAGGCCCGAGCCAGAGCCTGCACCAGCTCCGATGCCGGGTCCGTTCATGGTGTTCTTCGACTTTGATAAGTCAACACTGACTGCCGACGCACAGTCCATCGTGGAGCGAGCAGCAGATGTTTACCGTGAGTTTGGCGGAACACGCATTAGTGCCGTTGGCCATACTGACCGCGCTGGCGCCAATAGCTACAACGATGCGCTGGCCATGCGCCGTGCGGAGGCAGTGAAGGCCGCTCTTGTTGAAGAAGGTGTCCCTGCAAGCCGGATCACCATCCGTGCAGAAGGCGAAACCTCGCCAATGGTCGCGACGGATGACGGCGTGCGCGAATGGCAAAACCGCCGCGTTGAAATTGTAATCTCGCGCTAAGCGGTTTTCGCATAGAAATAAAAAAGGGCGCCTCTGCGGCGCCTTTTTATGAACTTCTAACGGGTTTTAGCGAGACCGTATCCTCGCTGATTGTGTTGCACAGCTTCTCTCCGGCTGACGATACGAGACCGGCATCAAATTGATCAGCCCGGCAGGATCCGGCATTTTAAAGGCCATCGCCAAAGCCATTCTCGACCGATCACAAAACTGTTCGACGCTGCCAGAACCAAGCGACACCCGATTTGCCGTGGCGGTAACATAACCTTCGAGATCACCTTTACCTGCCCGTTCCAGAAACGTTCGCAAGGGGCCTTCCGCCTCGATAAAATATGGTCGCTTGGATCGAACAAAATCATTGTACATGCCGATCATATCGCGGTGCCCACCGCCGCGGCACTGCAACGCCGCAATGCGCATTTGCGTTTCCACAAATCTAACTTGGTCGGCTTTGACTTCTGTTGCACGCATGCAAGGCTCGTTCGCTTGCGCTGATACGCTGCAAAATAGTGCTCCTAAAACTGCTGATTTGACTTTCATGGCTGCCACCTGATTACATTCGCCTGCACAAATGTTCCAACTGAAATACTAAGCAATAGTTAAAGACAAAAAACGTCTAAAATATTGATAACATTTTATTTTTTCCGAAGCAGACGCTTCAGATGTCACGATGGCCTGTCTTTATTGTTTACACTAGGTCGGCACAGCTGCGCAAATTAGTATTGCACGGTAACTCTCCGACCGTTTAGCTTGGCGCTTAATGAATTGGGAGGCTGGCTGCAGCGGTTGTAGATGTTGTAGCTAAAAAACTTAGGGGAATTCTCTTGCAGACTTGGTTTGCTATTACGCTTTGGAAGCGCATCATGGCGATGCTGGTTCTAGGTATTATCTTTGGTGCGGTTGCCGGTGAAGCCGCGACCAGCATCGCGTGGATAGGCGATATCTTTATCAACCTGATCCGAATGATAGTCGTACCACTGGTATTTGTGACGCTGGTTGCCGGCGTCATCGCAATGGGGGACCCCAAACGCCTGGGGTCTCTTGGCATCAAAACTCTTGCACTGTATATGGGCACCACCCTGGTGGCTATCACTATCGGCCTGACCATAGCCACCATAATTCAACCGGGTGTTGGCGTTGATATTTCAGGCGCAGAAGAAAAAATCCTGCCGCCGGCCAAATCTCTGGAAGAGCGCCTATTGGGCATTATTCCGCGAAACCCCATCGCGGCCATCGCTGATGGCGACATGCTAGCCATCATCTTTTTCGCCCTTATGTTTGGCGCCGGGATTTTGATGTCCGGTGAAAAAGGCCAGCCCCTTGCCAAACTGTTCGACGCTGGCTCTGAGGCGATGTTGAAGGTGACACATATTGTAATGGAAGTTGCCCCTTTCGGCGTATTTGCCCTGATTGCTAAGGTTGTGGGCACAGGGGGAGTAGCTCAATTACTTACCGTTGTACCTTTGGCTGTTTCTGTCGTTCTCGCATGTGTATTGCATGTTGCAATTACACATGGAGCAATAATGAAGTTTTTGCTCAAATTACCTCCTATGCGTTTCTTCCGCGGGATTACCGGCGCACAACTGGTAGCATTTTCAACTTCATCAAGTTCAGGCACCCTGCCCGTAACAATGGCGACAGCAGAAGAAAACCTGGGCGTGAAGCCTGCAGTTGCTTCTAGTGTGTTGCCGCTTGGTGCAACGATCAATATGGACGGGTCCGGCATTTATGTGGGCATTCTTGCGGTATTTGCGGCGCAGGTTCTTGGCATTCCCCTGGGGCTTGAGCAGTATTTGTTGATTGCCCTTGCCGCAACTCTTGTTTCGATCGGCACGGCTGCCGTACCATCAGCTTCCTTGTTCCTCCTGGCAACAGTAATGGGAGTTATCGGCGTAGAAGACGCGCAAACATTCCTGATTGTCGGCTTTGTGTTCCCGTTCGATCGCCCTCTCGATATGATCCGTACCGTTATTAACGTTACTGGTGACCTCTCGGTCGCAACCGCCGTTGCAAAGTGGGAAGGTGAATTTGACGAAGATACCTTCAGAGCCGAACCCGTGGACTGATTTCGAGCTTTTTTCCTTATCAAACTGCTGGCCTGGTGCTATAGCGCGCCCGGCTTTTCTGTTAAAAGGGTATTTATGTCGACTAAAAAAGCAGTTGTGCTCCTCTCAGGTGGGCTTGATAGCGCCACTTGTGTTGCGATAGCTCAAGACGAAGGATACGAGGTCTACGCCCTCTCATTCCGCTATGGCCAACGGCACAGCGTGGAGTTAGATGCAGCCGATCAGGTTGGCAAATATTTGGGTGTTAAAGAGCACAAAACCGCTGAAATTGATCTCACCCTTTTTGGTGGCAGCGCACTCACTGACGATATTGACGTGCCTAAAGACCGAGACGAAGGCGAAATGGAAGCGGATATTCCAGTTACCTATGTTCCTGCGCGAAACACAATATTCCTGTCGTTTGCACTCGCATACGCAGAGGTCGTTGGAGCTAAGAACATCTTCATTGGTGTGAATGCGCTTGATTACAGTGGTTATCCCGATTGTCGCCCCGAATTTATCAAGTCTTACGAAGAAACTGCTAACCTTGGCACAAAAGTAGGGGTAACCGAGGAAGAGCGCATCACCATTCAGACGCCGCTGATTGACATGACTAAAGCTGAAATTGCGGCCATCGGAACACGATTGGGCGTTGATTACGCCATGACTATCAGCTGTTATGACCCTGATGATACTGGCGCAGCCTGTGGCCACTGTGACAGTTGCTTGCTGCGCAAAAAAGGTTTCCGCGAAGCAGGCATTCCGGACCCAACACGATACCAAGGCTAAAATATGGTCTATACGGTCAAAGAGATTTTCTACACGCTGCAAGGTGAAGGCGGCCAAGCGGGAAGACCCGCCGTTTTCTGCCGCTTTGCAGGCTGTAATCTCTGGAGTGGGCTTGAAAAAGACCGCGCGGCTGCGATTTGCCAATTCTGCGATACTGATTTTGTCGGCACAGACGGCCCGGGCGGTGGCAAGTTCAAAACTGCAGAAGATCTGGCAGCGGCCGTGAAATCAGCGTGGACAGGCCGCGGCGGCACACCACTTGTGGTCTGTACAGGCGGCGAGCCCCTGTTACAGCTTGATGCGCCGCTTATCGACGCGTTTCACGCAGAAGGCATTGAAATTGCTGTGGAAAGCAACGGAACGATCGAACCGCCTGAGGGCATTGACTGGCTATGCATCAGCCCGAAAATTGGCTCAAAATTGGTTGTTACGTCTGGAACAGAATTGAAACTGGTTTACCCGCAGGAAGGCGGCGACCCAAGCCAGTTTGAAAGCATGGAATTTGACCATTTTTTCCTGCAACCAATGGATAGTCCTGCACTGACTAAAAACACCGCTGCCGCAGTTGATTACTGCAAAGCAAATCCCAAATGGCGCTTGAGTGTTCAAACGCACAAAACTATCAATATTCCGTAAGACCTAACCGGCTGGCGGGATGAACAGCTCCATATCTGGTGATTTGTTACTGCCCTTCAGGGATACCATTTCATAGCGGACCAACCCATTGTTGGAATTGGCCCAGTTTGGCACCCACAAATTGCCAAACCTGGCCAAGGGACCAAAAGCATACTCATACTGTGTGGTCGCCCAGACGAATGGCTCATAACGTGGGTTAAGTAGAATCCAGCCCCCTCCTGGTTCATCCCCGTCAAAGGTGAACTGAATGACGTTGCCACGCGGAATGCTCTGCGGGTTGCCATACTCTACCGTTAGCGTCGGGTCATTGCGCCCGATGGCTCTTGCCAATCGGAATATGCTGTAGGGTGCCCTTGCGATGGCGCGCTCGAAAGATTCGTCGGAAGCGTATGAGAACTCACCATTGACGATATTCCAATATCTGTGTTCCGGGCTGTAAGCCCTTATTCGCGTATAACTTTCACTTTCCATGGTCACGTAGGACCGCGGCGCAGATAGATCGAGTATTTCGTTTTCCAGATAGGCTTCACGCCGATTGACGATGTCCCATTCATGCACAAAATGCACACTTTCCAACGCACCCCAAACCTCAAGGCCGCCCATTTTCTCAACCATTTTTTTGGCATCTTGGATGGCTTGCGGATCGCCTTTCAGTCCATCACCTTCTTGAGCATCGATCCCAACCGAGACAGCGCACACCGATAGTACAACTGCGATTATCTTAGCAAACTTCATCATTGTCCCTCCATTGATCTACAGAATAAAAAATGGAGAGTTGAACCGGACAGTTTTGCGACTAGCAGATGAAGCCAAGCGGTAGAACGCCTCGTTGCCTAAACGTAAGTGTTGTAAAATGGTGCATCCAAGTTCGTAACTCGTTGACTATTTTTTCTGCAATCATTGGAAAGTCTGCACTTTCTGCAAACACAGCTGCAGCTGTTGGGCACTGGATGACGCATCCAAAATTGTGCCTGAAAGTTCAAACGCACAAAGCAATAGATATTCCATAGTTTTCCCATGAGTTTGCTACTATAGTTGCCTCGTTGGGGGTCCCAGAAGAGGGTCAAATATTGGCATTTATAAGCTACTTATTCTTTCGGCTTACTGAATTATATCGACGCTACTTCGTTGTTCCTCGCCTTCAGAAATTTTTTGCGACTTTGACGGAGGATGCGCCATTCACAACCAGAGACGGCTTGCAATTTCTGTTAAGACCGAGAGATTTGATTGCAAGAGACATTTGCCTGCATGGGCTATACGAGCGACATTTTGTGCAGTTCATCAGAAACCACATGCGCAGGAAGCGCACCATGCTGGATGTTGGCGCAAATGTGGGCAACCACAGTGTTTATCTGGCAGCGCACTTCAACAAAGTTCTGGCATTTGAACCCAATCCGATCGCCCTAAAATATTTGTCGGACAACGTGAAAACGAATAATCGTGCCAATCTGGAGGTCTGTTCGATTGGATTAGGCAAAGAAGATGCCGTCCTGCCGTTTTATGTGGACCAAGGCGACAATCTGGGAATGGCCAGTTTCTCGCCGCAAAACGCAAATGAAGAACGGGTCAGCAAACCGGATCATCTGCTGCAGATCAGAAGGGGTGACGCTGTTGTTGAGGAAAAGACGGTAGAGGATATCGACTTCATAAAAATTGATGTCGAAGGCTTTGAGCTTGATGTACTTACGGGGCTACAGGAGACCATCAGGCGGCATCGGCCTATGGTAACATTTGAATTCCACGGCCACCAACAACAGCAAAACCAGTTCGAGGCTCTCAAGGCGCTATTCCCAGGATACAGGTTTTATGAACCTGTTTTTTGGATGGACGCCTCAATGGGTTCGCTGGAAAAACTGCGCTACAGGCTCAGATATGGCGCGACGCCCTTGATGAAGGAAATCATAACGCCTGAAAAACGCACTTACGAAAATATTGTTGCCATTGCAGCGCAAGACCAATTGAAAGCCGTTTGTTTTTCTCCACAGATCGCAGGCCATTGATTGAATAATGCAGCAAACCAACTAGATGGCTTGCCTGTGTTAAATGTCGACAAGGCCTGCAAGCTTCGTGGCCACCAGCTCCGGAGCCTGCATTGGAATAAAATGCGTAAGTGCCGGATGATACTCTTCGCGTGCTTGTTTGAACTGCATTACAAGTTCGGGCCAAGTGGGTGACTTGCTCATGTCAAAGGGGTCATCGGCATCGGTTGGCTCCATCGCCCTCAGAATTAAAACCGGTTGTAAGACCGAAGGCACAGCCGCTTGAATGGCCTCTCCATTTTGATGCAGGTAAATTTGAACTTCATGCAGTGGGTCACAGGCTAGTTTCCTCGGTGCCGGCCCCGGCGCCAAAGCATGCTCACAAAAGTCCTGCAACACCCTGTCCTGCCAAACATCAAATGGGCTACGCGCTTTAAACCGCTCATACATTTCACTCGGCCCCTCCCAGGCATTTCGTCTGCGTGAAATGGGATTGTCTTCCGGTTTCATATAGGCGCGCATCTTTTTGGAGAAGGCATAGCGTTCGGGTGCCATAATCACGGGGTCAATCAGCATCAAACGGGCAATGCGCTCTGGCCCGTTCGCCGCAGCAATCGTAGCTAGGTACCCCCCGACGGAATGGCCTACCAACACCACATTCTGCAGGTCTAACTGATCAATGGCGTTGATGATGTCATTCGCCATGATCGGCCATTCGACATCTCCGGTTTTGCCGCTCGTGCCGTGAAAACGTAAATCAAAGGCATAACAGGGCCTGCCTGCAAGCGCCGTCGGGAGCGATTTAATTACGGCATCCCAACAGCGCGCATGAAATCCTGTGGCGTGAAGAAATACCAGGGGGTCTCCCTCACCCTGCCAATGCCAAACACCAAGGTTGATGTCGCCAACATCAACAGCAAACCACTCGGGTTTCTGTGCCATAAATGCTCCTCAAATCACGTTATCTGAGTGAGGTAGCGCTTAAATCGCGGAATCAAGCAAAGGTAGAAAACGAATTTATCCCCGGCCACGATAAGTGGGCACGTCTTGGCCTGGAATCCAGACATCTTTTGGTGCTTCGCCTGTCTGGAAGAACACGTCGATGGGGATTCCACCACGCGGATACCAATAACCACCAAAACGCAACCATTTGGGTTTCATTTCATTCACCAGACGCTCTGCGATACCAACGGTGCAATCTTCATGAAACGCCGCATGATTGCGAAAAGACTGAAGAAACAGCTTCAGGCTTTTGCTTTCCACCAGCTTCTCGCCAGGCACATAATCCAGAACCAGATGAGCAAAATCAGGCTGACCCGTCACTGGGCAAAGGCTGGTGAACTCGGGGCACGTAAAGCGCACGCAATACTCACTATTGGGGCGCGGGTTGTTCACATATTCCAAAATGGCTTCTTCAGGTGTTGCTGCTGCGCCGCCGCTGCCACCTAACTGTTCTAACCCTTGGTAAATCGACTTGCTCATGGATCGTTCCCACTTTCGAATTTTCAGCGCATGCTATGCCCGCTGCAAACCCGCTTTGTCAAAAGCTAAATCGCCGCAGAGCTTCCATGAACGAAAGTCTTACTGCGGATTCAAGGTTTGTTAAGGCGTCTCCGGTATGTTGGATGTGATCAGGCCAACCGGTGACCTTTAATGTTCGCATTGGAAAGAAGGTCACCCAAAACGAAGGAGATAGCGATGACCTATGTTTGCACATCCCGTTTTGCCCCTGGCCAGATTGTCCGCCACAAAGTCTATGGCTACCGTGGCCTGATTTATGACGTTGATGGTCGTTTTGCCGAGTCTGACGAGTGGCGCGAAAAAATCGAGGCTTTCCAATCGGTTGACGACATGCCTTGGTATCACGTGCTCGTGGACGGCGAAACGCATTCCACATATGTTGCTGAAGAAAATCTCGAGTTGGCGACAGGCGCTGACCTTGACCAGGCATTCGACCACCCTGCCCTACGCGACTTGTTCCATACTTCAGGTGCAGACACGCTGGAAATTCGGCACAGCATCAACTGATCTCCCTCATTGATTTGATCAACCCAACTCCCTAGCTTTCACAAAAAGGGAGACTGTAATGAACGAATCCGCCCTCGTTTCAGCACAATGGCTGCTGGCGAACCTTGAACAACCAAATGTAAAAATTCTAGACGCATCCATGGACGCAACAGTTGTGTTTCCGGACGCCTGGAAAAGCGGACCAAAAGAATTTGAAGAAGCTCACATTCCTGGCGCCCAGTATTTTAACATCGACGCGACTTCCGACGCTTCAAGCGGATTACCGCACACGCTACCTTCTCCTGGAGCGTTTCAGGAACTTATGCGCTCCCTTGGTATCAATGCCGGCGACCATGTGGTTGTATACGACAACAGCCTGTTGAGGAGTGCCGCACGTGGATGGTGGATGTTTCGTGTCATGGGTCATGCGAATGTAAGTGTTTTGGATGGTGGGCTGGAAGCCTGGAAATCAGTGGGCGGCGTCCTCGAACAAGGAGCCCTTGCACCAAAACCGGGGAATTTTGTCGCGAATTTCCGCCCCGCGCTGTTTCGCAGCAAATCAGACATGCTCGAAAACCTTCAGTCCAAGAAAGCGCAAGTTGTTGATGCTCGCGGTGCACCGCGCTTTACCGGTGAAGTGCAGGAACCAAGGCCAGGCCTTGCGTCAGGTCATATTCCAAGTGCGCTGAACGTTCCATTTTCAAGCCTCTACGACGCGGACGGAACCCTCAAACCACAGGCCGCATTATCAGCTATTTTTGATTCCGCTGGAGTTAACCCACAAGCCCCCATTTACACATCCTGCGGCTCAGGTGTTACCGCATGCAACCTTACGCTCGCTCTGTATGAACTCGGAAACAATGAAGTGGCAGTGTATGATGGTTCCTGGGTCGAGTGGGGTAGCGCGGGTGATGTTCCAGTTGAACAAGGCCATTAATGTCGACGCTTCAATTCTCGTTGCAGCCTAAGCGCTTACTCAATAGTCTAGCCCTCGACAGCCGACGGAGACATTGATGACCGACAACAAGGATACCAAACTTGTCACAGCTGGCAGGCGCAAAGAATGGACACATGGAATAGTTAATCCACCCGTGTACAGGGCCTCGACGTGCCTGTTTGACACATATGAACATCTGCGCGAACGGGTGGCAGACCCAACCGCCAAACAGCTTTTTTACGGACGCAAAGGCACGCCAACGCAGTGGTCGCTGGAAGAGGCTATCAGCGAGCTTGAGGGTGCCGACGGTACAATGTTGTTCCCGAGTGGTATTGCTGCTGTCACAACGGCCATCCTTTCGCAGGTAAAAGCCGGGGATCACATCCTGATAACCGACAATGCCTATGAACCAACCCGCAGTTTTGCAGATGGTGTGTTGAAGTCCATGGACGTTACGACAGACTATTATGATCCGATGGTGGGCAGCGACATTGAGCAGTTCGTGCGCTCTAACACGTCGGTCATTGTAGTCGAAAGTCCAGGGTCTTTAACATTTGAAGTTCAGGATATCCCCGCAATTGTTTCCGTTGCAAAAAAACAAAACATAAAAACCATCGCTGACAATACGTGGGCCACTCCCCTTTTATTCAAACCGCTGGACCACGGCGTGGACATTTCAGTTGAAGCATGCACCAAATATTTGGGTGGCCATTCAGACGCAATGATTGGAAGTGCCAGCGCAAATGGCGCTGTTTTTAAAAAACTGAGTCGAACCGCATACCAGATGGGGCATATGGTTTCACCAGATGACGCCTTTTTAACCCTCAGGGGTTTGCGCACGTTGGGTGTTCGCATGAAAGCACATGAGGAAAACGCCCTAAAAGTTGCGGCATGGCTTCATGACCACCCCGCTGTTCACAGAGTTTTGCACCCTGCCTTTGAGAGTTGTCCTGGCCACGAGTTTTGGGCCCGTGACTTTGCTGGCTCAAGCGGGTTGTTTTCAATTGTATTGTCGAAAGGCGATTATCCCGATACCGCCGCCATGGTTGACCATATGCGGCTATTTAAAATGGGATTTAGTTGGGGTGGGTACGAAAGCCTAATATTGCCGAGCAATCCGGCTGGTTCCCGTTCTGGCACAAATTGGGAAGCTCCGGGGCCAGTTTTAAGATTGCATATTGGGCTCGAAGACACTGACGATTTGATTTCGGAACTTTCGGAAGGACTGGATCGGTATATGGCTCAATTCGAAAGCTAAACACTTTTAATGCTTCATCCCTATGAAATTGATGCACTGGCCCTAAGCCTGAAAGTCGCTGTGACAGCCACTGCAATAGGCTTACCGATCGCTACCGTACTCGCCTATTGGCTCGCGCGCACACGCTCGCACTTCAAAATTCTGGTAGACACACTCATCCAAATTCCGTTGATCGTGCCCCCTGTTGTAGTTGGCTTTGCTTTGCTGATCACCTTTTCTGCCGAGCATCGTTTTGGTGCCTGGCTCCAGGAAAATGGATTGAACCCGGCCTTCACATGGATGGCGGCAGCCATAGCGAGTGGTATTATGGCCTTGCCGCTGATGGTCCGAGCTGTCAGGCAGTCGTTTGAAATGGAACCGGATGCCCTTAGGGATGCAGCCCAGTCTTTGGGCGTTGATGGTTTTTCCTTGTTTCGGCGCGTCAGCCTGCCACTCGCGTTCCCTGGTATTGCCTCGGCAACAGTTTTAGGTTTTGCGCGGGCCCTGGGTGAATTCGGTGCAACCATCACGTTTGCCGCTAACATACCGGGCCTTACACAAACTCTTCCGTTGGCCATTTTCTCCGCCGCACAAGTGCCGGGGGGAGAGTTTGTCGCCTTCCGGCTTGTAATTTTGAGTTTGGTTCCGGCAATTGGCAGCCTCATCATTTCTGAGTGGATGTATCGCCGTCACAAACGCCAACTAAGGCCAGAGGCTGCGTGATGTTTGAGCTGGATGTTTTGTGGGACCAAAATGGCGCCGCGGCCAGAGCGTCTTTTTCGATCGGAACCGGAGTAACCGCGTTGATCGGACCTTCTGGTGCCGGCAAAACAACGGTTGCGCGATTGTTGGCAGGGCTTGAAACGCCACGTGGTGGAACCATTCGAGACGGCGAACACTTTTTGTTTAACCGTAAAAAGGGCGTCGATGTGCCCGCTGCCAAACGCAGCATTGCAATTGTGGCACAGGATCCATCTTTGTTTCCACACTTGTCAGTCGCAGAAAACATAGCTTTTGCACCGACTTCCACAGAGGACACAGTCTTCAATAGTGCAAACGCTATGGGATGCCTCCATTTGATGGAAAGGGCACCTGAACGCTTGTCCGGCGGAGAAAAAAGACGCGTAGCAATTGCCCGGGCGATTGCGAGCAAACCATCTTTGGTGATACTTGATGAGCCCATGAATGGGCTGGATCCTAAAGCGCGAGCCGAAATCCTGCCCTACTTTAGCAAAATGGCACAAACTTCTGAAATACCTATTCTTTTGATTAGTCATCAACTAGAGGATTTGCTTACCATCGCAGACAATGCGGTCTTGATGGCCCATGGCCACACGCTTGTTGAAGGTAGCCTGGAAAACGTTGTTAAGGATCCACGCTGTGCCGAAGTATTAGGCCTTTCAGATGCAGGCCAATTGTTGCGAGGAACTGTCGCAGGAAAACAAGACGGATTGACCGTTGTTCAATTGGGGCAACAGAATATCCTCGTCGCAGGCCATGACGCCGAAATTGGCGCTGCCATAACATTGCGGATGTTTGCCTCCGACATTTCACTGTCTTCTGAGAAACTGGCTTCAATAAGCATCGTCAACCAGCTGGAATGCGTGATCAATTCAATTGATATTACGGAGAAAGCAGCAATGGTGCGCTTAGAATTGACTAATAGTGACGTTGTTCTGGAAAGCCGCGTGACCAAAGCAACCGTTGAACGAATGCAGTTGAGACCCGCCCAAAAAATATATGCCCTTATCAAGGCCGTCTCTGTGAAAGACTGCCAGCCGCTGGACTAAAAACGGCGCCTGTAAGCGATCTGAAAAATACTCTGGGTTTGTTCAGGGTCGAAGCCAATGTCCCGGCGCGCTGTGCGCTTGCTGTCGACATAAAGGTATTCTGCAATAAGCGAGTCTTTTTTGCTCAATTCTATTGAATATGCGCCCGTCAGAGCGATCCCGGCTTCATTATTGTTATCCCTCTGGATAAATGCAAAATCTTCTGTCTGGAACCAGTCAAACCGCGCTGACACACGTTGAGCGCCAAATCTGTGCGTTGCCAAAATAAAAGCAGACTCGAAATCTACGTCGACATAGCGGGTACCAGTTGGCCTTATTTCCCCCATCTTGGTGTTGCCCCACATATATTGCGCAATCATGTGAATACCCGGCAGGACGTCGGCTTCGGCATAAAAGTTCCAAAATCGGGTATCCCAGCCATACTGCTGCTGCCTGACGACGTCGGGGTCTCCACGGTTATCGTAATAGAACGCACCAAGTTTCCAGTTTCGGTCATAGGTCCAGTCAATCGCGCCGTAAAAACCGGGTTTGTCATCGATTTCTGCGACCGGCTCAACCCACAGAGGCTGCGCCACAAACGTGCCGTTTGGGCCAATTTGTGGCAGTGGTGCAAGAGGTAGTTGGGAAAAAGCGCCACCCTTAACATCGTTAAGCGCCCACCCACGAAAGGCGAGTAGTGTGCCAGCAGGGTCGTTAAAACCAAATATCGCGGCGGTAATATCAAGTTGGCTTGTTTCGCCGCGAATGCTTGCTTTTGCTTCAACGCCCAGTGTGCGGATTTCCTCCCCTACCCAAGAATTGATCGCGGACGGCGTGATAGTATATGGACTTGACCAAGCCACACCGACATTTTCGCGAGAGATATGCGGAAAGAAAAGGCCAGCCCTAAAACTATATCTCACCCTCGATTTGGGGGCGGGATTATACTTCAAATAGGTTTCGACAATATCAACCGGGCCATCCTGGATTTCATCAAATTTTGCATGAACAAAAGCCGACCATTCCCAGTTGAATTCAACATCAAACAGTGCCGCAATTTCAGCAATTTCAACGTCAGTTTGCGTGTTACCGGCAAGATCTCCTCCAAATCGGCCTTTTCCCAACCAGTCATCTAACCATGTGGGTTCACCATCAGCGAGACCAAGGCGCAAGTCAGTGAAAAGTTCCACATCAACTTGTGGGCCGCGATCTTGTGCGCCTGCGGTACTCGTGATCATCATTGATCCCGTTAGCGCACTCATAAGCCTGATGTGCTTACGGTTAAGCCGCATACTCAAACCCGTTGATAAATTCTATGAGCTCTTGATTTGGTACCGGCCTGCAAATATAATAGCCCTGCAAAGTATTGCAGCCATATGAGCTGAGCAGGCCCACAGACTCCTTGTCCTCCACCCCCTCAGCGGTCACCTGCATGCCAAGATTGTGCGCCAATTCAATTGTGGAACGAACAAGGATCTTGTCTTCCTCATCTTCCGCCAGCTTCAACACAAATGACTTGTCTATTTTAATCTCGCTGACGGGCAAGCTCTTGATATAGCTGAGAGAACTATAACCGGTGCCATAATCATCAATTGAAAGAAAGATGCCCATAGCACTCAACATATTGAGCACTTCAAGCGCCTGGGACATATCATGCATGACCGCACTTTCAGTCACTTCAAGCTTAAGGAATGAAGCTGGCAAGGAATATTTGCGGAGTAAATCCAAAACCTGATTTGGCAACTTACTATTCATCAAATCGGTCGTAGACAGATTCACTGCGACTGCTATCTCGTGCCCCTTCTTACGCCATTCGGCTGCCTGCTTTACGGCGGTTTCCAGTGCCCAGTCCGTTAACCGTCTGATATCACCGGTTTTCTCGGCCATAGAAATGAACTCGTCCGGAGGTACAAAGCCACGGCTTGGACTAATCCAGCGCATCAAAGCCTCCACAGACGCAATTTTGCCGGTCGCCAGATCAAGTTTCGGCTGATAAGCAAATTTCAATTCTCCCGAGCTGATGGCTTCCCTAAGGTCACTCATCATCGAAAGTTTGTCTTTTTGTGCTGCGCTTAGCTCAGCATCATACCAACTGAAGCCCTGTTCAGAAACACGCGCGCCATCAAGTGCCGAATTCGCATGCCGCAACAAGCTTGAAATATTGTCCGCATCCTGAGGAAAGCGTGTCAATCCAATGCTCACGCGGAGATCAATCATCAGATCACCGATAGGCAAAGGATCACTGAAGCTGTTGATAATCATTCCGCAGCAGGATGCTGCTGTTTTTTCATCGAAGTGCGCAAACACAAAGCTGTCTGTCGACGTTTGCGAAAGGAAGCTGATGTTTATGCCATTCAGCCGATGCGCTACACCCCTGACCATTTCAGTCATGTGTTCTTGGGTCAATACAGCCCGAAGTTCAGAAATACCCTGGATTTCTAATACGCCAAGTGCAAATGGCTGTTTTTTGCTTAGAATATCAGCGATCTGCTCTTCAAAATATACGCGGTTTGGCAACCCAGAGTCGCTATCATGGCAGGCTTGAAATGTAATGCGTTCTTCCCGTTCTCGCACTGCGGTTATCATCTGATTGAAGCTACCAGTGAAGCGCGAGATTTCCTCGTCTTTTGCTGGCGCTGTCACTTCCTGATAATCGCCGTCCGAAATTTTTTGGGCTGCACGCGCCAACAAACGCAGGGGTCTAGTGATACCACGAGCAACGATCAGGCTGCCGAAAAACAGCATCAAGAGCCCCACTGCCAAAATGGACACCAAAGCGATTACGAGAGACTGAAACGGTGTCAGCCCCACATCAACAGAGTAATACAAAAGCGCGTCTACATGATCACCGTCTGAGAAATTGTCATCCAGAGGCAAGCGACGAACCATATAGTCCTGACCTGCAAAGGTGCCTTCAAACTCTTCTGCTACTTCATGCGCTTGCTGGGTGGTTAAAAACTCACGCATTCTCGCTTCATCAGAAGTTGCAGTTGCCAATTGGTGGCCTGCATCGCTGTCGTAGGTGAATGCCAGCTCCAACTGAATGGGCGAAAGTTCCTTCAGTTCGCTGGCAACCTGCTGATCCAGTCGAACAACCAAGCCAACCCAGCCGATGGTCACGGGCGCTTCAACAGGTGCAATTACAATTTCAAATATTTCGCCACCAACAGCGACAAATCTTGCGGCATATCCGTCGTTTTGTGCCGCATCTTTAAGGCTATCCGGGAGGTTGACAGCATTCTCAGCAATTGCTGTTCCGCCAGCAATTGCCACCAACTCGTCCTCCAGGTCGATGACAAACGCTGAATCGTTGTCCAAGCGATTAATAAGGTTAAGCAGAGCGCTTTCAATGGTTGCCTGGTCACGCGTCGCAACCGCCTGACGGAAACCAAAATCCTTTGAAATGTCTTGAGCCCGGGACCCGAACACTTCTACCCGGTTAGAAATCAATTGATCAAACACGCGGGCGGAGGCCGCCAGTTGATCTCTAATCTGATCCCTCACGTTCTGCGTTACAGAGGAGTAAATAGCCAGAATGATAACGCTTTGCACCGCCAAAAACAGCGCGACATAGACGATTGTCAGTTTGGTCTGAAAGCGCATCTTAGCCATATCAGTATTGGCCCTCCGCTGGGTCGCGCTGTTGCCCCCAGACGCGCCTTAGTTCTACGGACACATTTCGAACGATCTCACCATCGACCACTTCAACCGTCCAACTCTCGTTATTATCTCTATCTCTCTGGCCAGGGTGCCAAATGCTTACGTCATAGACACCATTTTCCAGTCCGGTGAATGCCGCAATGCCTTCGGCACCAGTGGTCAAATACATCGGCGCTTCTGTGACAAAAATATATGCCAACATGTTATCATGAATATTGCACCCAAGTGCGACTACACCCGGGTTGTCAAACGTAATTGAATTGGACTCGTCTTTGCCATAGAGCCGCAATTCAAACGGCTTTGCCCTAGAAAAAGAATACACATGGTGCCGGGCTTCATCCAAATTGGGAAAGCTGACGTTCGTACCAACCCGAACAGGCAGAACAAAAGGCTCAAACAGCGTATTCTGCTGACGCATTTCAGCGCTTGGCATATCCGCAAGCGGGGCGGAAGGTTCAAATTTTGGCGTCAGTTGAACAACCGCGTGCTCCAACGCGGCTCCATCACCGTCACTGACAACAATACGCAGGTCGCCCGCGTTTGCCGTCAAAGCCAAAAGCCCCGTTGTCAAAACCATCGTCAAACGTGTGACAATCAATATGATCTTATTTTTTACAACCATAGTGATGTCCATCCTCCCCAAAAAGACGGTCCGGTCTTCCACCTTCTTGCGGACAAAAAGACGCGAAACAGACTATCTACACAACGCGTCACTTTATGGCTTAGAATTTGTCTAAAACCAATAGTTGTGCTCTCAACCGAGACGAAACCGAAACTTACTCAATTTAACGCAGCAGTAAAACCATTCGATCAGTCACAAAAACGCTATCAGAACTTTAACAACATAGTCGAAAAGTATCTGACCGTTGGCATTTAGTCACTGATCTGCTTAATGTTTCGTGAATAAAACCAATAAAATTTGACTGGGATGAACAAATGAAACTTCAGTCTCACAAACGGTCAGCCTCGGCCCTGATTGTTTTGCTGGCCACAAGCGCCATTGCGCTTACCGGTGCGCCAGCTCAAGCGCAGGGAACGGTGGATCAGCAGATATCGTGGGATCTAACAGACCTATTTCCTACTTTGGAGGCCTGGAACGCAGAGCGAGAGCGGATTAACGCAGAAATTCAGACCATTACAGAATTCAAGGGAACACTGGGTGATAGTGCCCAAAGCTTGCTGGCCGCTTTTGATACAATTTCCGCTATTAACAAAGAAGGGGCTCGCGTTTTCATATATGCCTCATTGGGCGGCGATGAAGACCTACGTAACGCAGAAGGCCAAGAACGTCTGAGTCTGGCGCGCAGCATGTTCGCGTCGTTTGGTCAAGCAACTGCCTTTATCGCACCTGAAATTCTGGCCATTGGCAACGAGACCATAGAGCAATTTATCTCAGAAGAACCGGGCCTTTCAAAGCATACTTTCCAACTGCGGGATATTCTTCGGCTGAAACAGTTCACGCTTGGCGGAGAAGCTGAAAGCGTGCTCGCTAACGCCGGCGAAATATTGGGTGGCCCGCAACGGATCTATTCCCTACTGAGCACCGCTGCGATCCCATGGCCCAAAGTTACTCTATCAAATGAACAGGTAATTACACTTAATCAGGCCGTCTACACGCGGTACCGCGCTATCCAAAACCGAGAGGACCGTAAGAAGATTTTTGATGCGTTCTGGAAGACTTGGAAAACCTACGAAGCGCCGTTTGGGCAAACACTCGATACATTGGTGAAAACACATATGTTCACAGCCAAATCTCGCGGTTATGAAAACTCGCTCGAACAGGCTGTATCAAACAGCAATGTGCCAACTGGCGTGTACAGAGCCCTTGTCAAAGCGGCGAATGAGAATTTGCCTGCCATGCATCGCTATTTGAAGCTGCGTCAACGCATGATGGGTTTGCCTGACCTGCATTATTACGACATCTACCCTGAAACCACTCAGCTAGCGAAAGAATTCTCGATTGAGGAAGCGAAGAAACTGACCGTTGGGTCGTTGCAGCCTTTTGGACAGGAGTATCTAACCCTTCTGGAAAAGGGGTTGAACTCCGACTGGATGCATGTCTACCCGCAGCCTGGCAAGCGTTCCGGAGCGTACATGCAAGGCGCTGGCTATGATGTACACCCTTACGTTTTGCTTAATTACAACAAAGGCTTTGAGGATGTCAGCACCTTCTCGCACGAATGGGGACATGCTGTTCACACGCTTCTGGCACGTGAAAATAATCCATATGAAACATATAGTTACACAACATTTACAGCTGAACTGGCTTCAACAACAAACGAGGTTTTGTTGCAGGAATATATGCTTGCGAAAGACCTACCTGACGAAGAGCGGCTTTATTATATCGATCGCGCACTGGAGGGAATTCGTGGAACTTTCTTTCGGCAAACCATGTTTGCAGAATTTGAGCTAAAGATTCATGAGCTGGCAGAGGCAGGTGAAGCCCTTTCCGGGCGTCGTATGACCGAAATTTATTTGGATCTCCTGAAGAAATATCATGGTCACGACGAAGGGGTCATGAATATCGATGAGGCTTATGCCATTGAATGGGCCTATATCCCGCATTTCTACTTCAATTTCTATGTATACCAGTATGCGACGAGTATTTCAGGTGGCACCATGTTTGCCGAACGTATGTTAGCTGGAGATGAAACAGCGCGGGACGATTACATCAACACGCTGAAAGCCGGCGGATCTGAGTACCCACACCCATTGCTAACATCTGCGGGGGTCGATCTGACGTCCGAAGAGCCCTGCTCCATGCTGATTAATCGGATGAACAGGTTAATGGATGAAGCGGAAACCATTTTGGATCGCATGGGCAAATAGTTTCCACCAAAACTTGATGGCTGTGACTGCTAACGTACAGCCACCTTTTTGGGGCAACGATTAAGCTGTTATTCGTTAAGGATCAGATTGATTGACGAAATATCTGAGAGTTGAAGCCCAACCAGCGTAAGGCTATCGCCGCCGCCCAGATCAATAACCAGATTACCCTGGACAATTGAGGATGCCGCCAACACGCTATCTGCGTCCGTGAAGTCTGTTGTGGTACCAGATAAGCGCAAAATGTCCTCAGCCACACTGAAGTCTGTTACGGTATCATCGCCGTGGCCGCTGGCAAAAACAAAGAGGTCTGCGCCGGCTCCGCCTGTGAAGCGGTCGTCACCACCGCCACCTCACAATGTGTCGGCGCCGGTGCCACCGTCCACAGTATCTGATCCGCCACCAGAGAAGAGATTATCGTTTCCTTCACCGCCGTTAAGGCTATCGTTGCCCGCGCCGGCAAAGACCGTGTCATTGCCTGCGCCCCCTCTAATAACGTCATTTGTGCCAGTGTCCCCGGCGTCACTGCCGCCATAAACTATGTCGTTGCCGGCACCGCCATCAATCGTGTCATCACCTGCGCCGCCGCCAAGATTATCATCACCTGCAGCCGCAATGATCAGATCATTGCCGCCTCCGGCCCACAATCCATCCTGCCCCAATCCCGTGGTAACTGCTTCACCCTCAGAGTATTGGCCGTCATCAGAAACGTCATCTTTCCAACCACCACCAAGCAGTGTGTCATCTCCGTCACCTCCATAAAGAACATCACTGCCATCATCGTCAGCAGAGTCCGTAGAGGTGGCTGCTGCAAAATTGGTATTGGCCGCATCATCGAGGCCACCACCAACCAGGAGGTCGTTTCCGCCTCCACCTGCAATTACGTCATTGCCAGCGCCGCCCGCCATCACGTCTGTACCTTGGTCTCCGCCACCAGCCCACAATGTGTCGTCGCCAGTGCCACCCAGTCCAACGTCATTGCCGGCTCCCCCAACCAGCACGTCTGCACCGCTGCCTCCCATTAAGGAGTCGCTGCCATCATTGCCGCGCAACCGGTTATTCGCCTCGTTCCCTACCAGGGTGTCGTTGCCACCGGCACCCGTCGCATTTTCAATAACAGTATCGGGGGTGATGAAGACCGTGTTTGAATCGTATGAGAAACTGGTGCCATCCCAATATTCGATCGTGGTACCAACGTTGCTCCAGCTGCCTGGCGTTAAATCAAGCTTTACGTCGCGAGAACCCGACACGCTCAGGGTATCGGTGCCGCTGTAATCCCAAATGGTAAGGAAGTGCCGTTCATCCTGTGAATATGCGTAACTGTCCGCACCCGCAGTTGTAACTGTATCAACGCCGTACAAATACTGGAGCGCTAAAATATCAGCATACATGTAGGTTTGAGGCCACAGATCCTGCCATGTGGCGTTGGGGAAGCGGGCAGAAACCGTGTAAGACATTACGGTGTAGTCAACGCCCTCCAGCGAGCTATCTATTGCTGGAAACCCTCCTTCAGCCTCAAACGAGTGTTTCAGACCCAAAGCATGGCCAAGTTCATGCAAGAGAGTATGTTTATAGTCTATGTCGGCTTCACTATGATTTGCAGAGAGTATCCAGATATCGCCAGCCGCTTGGTATGCGCCGGGCAAATAAGCCCAGGCAACCGCATTCTCGTCTTGTATGCCGGTATTGGCAAGGCGGATAGTTCCTGCACTGTCGCCGCTATCGTCAACTTCAACAAATTGCAGGTTGGAAAAATTCTCCAGACCTTGAAGGATGTCGCGAAACATGTTTTGGGCTGTCGCAGATACGGCAGTTAGTCCCGTGAAGGGCTCTTGGTCTCCGTCGCTGGGATAGCCTCCAGCGCCGGTATTAAACTGACTATTTGCATCGGGGAAACTGAAACTGAGTGTGGTTGTAGACGCACCGGTGTCTGAAACCCACCTGCGTCCCCACAATAAGCTGTCGAGTGTATTGTTGCCTGTCGCAACGATTTGTTCTGTGGGGGCCGTCGAATCTACGCCCGAAATCCCATCTGTCATGGTTTTATTCCCCTATTTCGACACCCATCGCTTTTTAATGTGTCAGACTTTTCCCTGTTCTGTAAACCAACAGGTACAATTTGATCAATCGATAGTGGTAAGTGCCTAACCGATCGTCATTTTTGCTGGACTACAATTAAAAAACGTCGCTTTCATGACCTGTTAACGTTTCGTGTTTGTAGTTTATTCCCAATAAAATTTAGTGCCTGTGCAATTACAATTGAGATATCTATTTGCCGTTATCGTCAGTTCAATATTTGCGTTCGCCGCGAGTGCTGAAACCGACGGTGTTTTGGCAAAGGGTCGACGAGCTTTTCAGCCATGCGCCAATTGTCACACAATGGATCAAACGGGCGAACACGGGATTGGGCCTAATCTTTATGGCGTTTTTGGTCGAAAGATTGCGTCCGCAACCGACTATGAATTCAGCGAAAGCCTGATGCAGCGCAAGGAAGTCTGGGATGAAAACAACCTCAACAGATATATTGCGCGCCCGAAGCTCTTGGCCCCAGGCAATGCCATGCCGTTCCCGGGCATTACCAGCCGGCACACGCGATCCGCATTGATCAATTGGCTGAAAACCAATCCAGAATACTCTGATCCTCCTGCCAGCGATTTCACGCAGATGGTCGCGGATGCAGACACCGTAAGGGGTGCGTCTGTCGGACAGCGGTGCCTGGTTTGCCATTCAATTGATACCGAAGGCCACCATTCTATTGGCCCCAATCTGCGCAGCATTGTGGGGCGCAAAATCGCCGGTGCTCCGAATTTTGACTATAGCGAGAGGATGTTGCGCCTTGAGGGAACTTGGACAATCGATGCGCTCTACAGATTTCTAATAGCACCAAAAGCCTTCGATCAGGGCTCACACAGTGCCTTCCGATCCTTGACAAGCCCAATGGACAGGGCCGCACTCATCGCGTGGATGAACACAATTGATTAGTTTGCCGAAAGGATATTCGGAATACTCTGCCACCGAAACATTTCCATATCCATGCTTTCACCAGGCATGGCAAGCTGGAAAGAAGCATTCGCCCGCTGCTCCAAGCCCACCATGAACTCGCGCCAAAATGCCGTAGATTGGTCGGTAGTGGGGTCATATATGTCAGATATTGCCACACCCATGGCATCACCATTTTCCACATAGAAAATGATGAGCTCGTCTCTGCGTTCGGGCAATTCAGCCGTGAGCGATCGCCACATCATCCAGGTTTTAGGTGGTTCTATAGCAAGAGATTCAAGAAAAACAGCTGTGTCGGACGACTCGCTCCCCGGGTTTTCTGCTCGCGCCAGCGGCAAGTCGAATGAAAACGGGTTGCTTCGAAACGGATAGCCCGCAACAACTGGCCGACCTTCGAAATTGTAGCGGTAAGATGCCTCAGGAGCTGAAGGCAAAAAACCTTCAAATTGCAGGATCACCATGCGCTTCACACTATTCCCATCTATGTCGGCAAACACAAGCCTATCACCCGCTGCGACGTCGCGGATACGAATGGCATGGCTCCCCAAAAAAGGAATATCATTGGCAACCTTGATCGCCAGTGCAGGTTTGCTCTTTGAAACCACGATGTTTCCAAATACTTCGACATCGTCATTGCCCTTAGTGGGGATTGCGATGCCAAACAGCGCCACTACCAACATCGCAACCAGACAGCTGGACACTCGAATTTTGGATTGGGCCTTTTCCAAAGCTCCCTCCTTTGCTGCGTGCCAGTTTAAAGCACCACAAACGGCGGTTCATCATGAACTTTGGTTGAATTGAGAGGAATTGGCGATCCCGCGAGGACTGACCATTTTCATATATTTCAATAACTTAACTTGTCTAACCCACCCAAAAAGGGCTATTGAAAACATTAAGGAATTTAAGATTTGTCTAACCTAAAACTGGCCTATAATGCCGGTAAAAAAATAAGCAATATAAATTCGATAGGGAAAAAATGATGGATAGCGTAGACAGAAAAATAGTAGGCATACTATTTTTAATTATTATGTTCACTTTAACTGTAATTACAGTTCGGATTGACCTAATTGAAGAGCAAATAAATGTTAGCCAAGTAAACAAAAAATTATGATGATAGAGGGTTCAATACAAATGCTTGAGGGTCGAGTTCAACTTTGGCACAAAGAACAAAAACGCGGTTGTCAGGTTTGGGTTAAAGAGCTTGAGCGCTTACTATTGGTACATCACGACGCAGTTCCATATTTAAATGAAAACGGATTGCCCTCTTATCGCGTAATTCCTGGAATTTGGAAAAAACGTCAACAAGAAAAAGAAAAAAGGGATGCATATTTGTATGTAGCTGCATTAGCTATAATGTTTCCAACTATCATGCTTTTTTTTAAATCTTTTGTCAGAATTTACTGATTAAACGTTAGCCACTTTTATTTGCCATGTTAGCCACTTTTGAAAATTTGACCGACAATCCGCAGCAGTTAATATTTCTGCTCTGCTTTTATTTTGCAGTGGCAATTTCAGTATATTTAATCTTTCGATTCACACGCTAACCTTTAGTGCCAATTGTGTGCTTATCTTTGATTTTTTCATATGTTCTCATACCGCCAAGGCCAAGCATTCCCAAAAGGACTGTGGTTAATTCGCTGGTTTCAACAACTGGCAATTGATCAATGGGAAAATCGGGCACAAAAACAACCAGCCCAAATTCCAAAAATGGACTCAGTATAAATTTGTAAGCAAGAGCAAATCCGCAAACCCACATAACAAATGGCCTTGCGCCCGCAACAAATATTGAACCATGTTTTGCTTGTTCTACATTGGCCATTGCCTGCAGGCTGTGAAGACCCATAAGTTGTTTTTCAAGTTCAAATTTAGCTTTGTCTCTATCTTCTTTGTTTCCAATAAATTTGCCTAGAATGCCATCTGCAGCACCAATAATATCTCCAATGATGGGGATGCCCATTATCTTAACTCCCAGTGTGGTTTATCCCAATCGTCAGTGTCGTTAGGGTCGCGATCTCCATTCCAATCACCACCCCATACAAGTTGAAAATCTTGAGAATCTATTTTCGCCCATTCTTCCCATACAATTTCCGAAAGTTCCGTAAAAGCCTCTGGACTTGACCATTTTTCGGGCCACGGAATCACATCAATTGCTTTAGACGGTGAAGTATTGTGTTTACTTTGACCAGCTTTTGCGTTTGTAACTATTTTTCCGGGCGCTGTGCGTCCTTGCGCATACAGTGCATCCTGTTCTTCGTGAGATCGATGACCAGCAACAACAGAACAATCTCTGCGCCTCACAACCCTTAAAAACAGTTCTTGAAGAATTGCATGACAAGTTGAAAGTCTGCGGCTTGACGATTTTCCAAAACTAGGCATTCTTACCAAACAATATCGCGCGCAACTTTGGCGATTTGCGGCACACGACGGCTAAGACCGCCGTAAACACAAAACCGCCTCCGAGAAATTGTGAAATGTCGAATTCCATTGTTTTACTCCTTACAATGCTGGGCCAAACAAACTAGCAGCTAGCGCTGTTAGCAAAATAGAAACAAACAGTAGTAACCAACGTTCTCGACTAGCGCTTTTTTCCTTCAAAGTTGTTTTTATTTCAGAAAAAGCGGCCATTATTTGTTTTTGATTCGCTTCACAAACTTCTTTGTGTCCCTCTACATCTTTAGTCAAAACAGCCACGTCTCTAGATACAGCGTTAACTGCTTCTAATGCGTCTTCCGCTTTATTGTGAGCATCTTCAGCTATTTGAATAGCTTGCTGTGCCATATGTAGAACCTTCTCGCTCATAAACGCCTCGTTCTCCAATAGATCAAATTGATCTCTTTATTTGCGCAGCACGGAGAATCCGAGTATTCGGGTTTTAGCCATGCTACCAGCCTCGTTGGTGGTTCTGGTTAGGTCCAGGTGGTATTGCACTACTGCCTGGGCCGCTTCCTATATTGCCGCATGTAATCCGTATGCTGCTAATGCAGGTGGCACCCATTGCAGCAAAATGACTGGCGAAAAACTCGCCTTGATCATTTTCAGGTTTTTTTTAACAGTCCAAATACTGCCCGGAATATCAGATTTCAGCTCGCCAAATTCACGCATCCAAAAGCCAAAACCAATTGCGACCGGCTTTAAAACAAAGCTCAAAAGAAGTCCGAACGCTATATGCACCAAAATTCCAATTATCTTTGTCCTTGATAACATGTCACATACTCCTTACATTTGTTGTGACGAGACACAGCGGAGACTTATTTTGAATATATCTCGTGGCCTAAAACGTGTTTGGCTTTCCTTTTCGGTTGCCTATCTTTTATTCCTTCTATTTTCTGGCGTTTTGTTTTCTGAAACCGATGCCTTATTTATCGCGGTGACGCCCCCTGCCGTTTTAGCTTTTGGATTATGGAGCTTGCGATATGTTTTTCGCGGCTTCAGCTAGTGACCAATCTCCCGAGTTACAATTCTTGCAACTTCATCAAAAACTTCTTGTTGGGCGCGCTCTGCGGCCAAACTGTTTAATCTGCCTGCAACGCGCCTGGTAACGCCGAATGGATTACCGTTTGCAGTGTCCATAAGCTCTACAATGCGCGTAAAAAACCCGCTATCTGATGTTCTTTGTTGTGTTTGAGAACCAGACCTGGGCGATACGGCTTGGGCGCGCATAAAGCGATTGCGTTCATCAACAAGTGTATTCACAAAATCATCGGCAACACTTTCGTCGTCAAAAAGTGCTCTAACTTGATTTCTAAAACGCGGGGCGGTCAGCTTTGCCCGAATGGCGTTTTGATTGTCTCCAATCCGGTCGAGTTCATCAAATATTCCCCTTAAAGTCCCCGACCTGAAAAATTCTCTGTCGCTTTGACCTGCATCACGCAAAACACTTCTGATTTGCTCAGGGTTTCTGCGCATAAACTGACGCCCCCGTTGCAAAAAATCCAATGATTGCGAAGGTCCAGAAAAACTGTCACGCGCCGCTTTATAAGTTGGAGACAGGTTTTCAA
Source organism: Kordiimonas sp. (assembly GCA_963921265.3). Lineage (GTDB taxonomy): Bacteria > Pseudomonadota > Alphaproteobacteria > Sphingomonadales > Kordiimonadaceae > Kordiimonas. The sequence goes on along the minus strand of OZ001196.2, from coordinate 8,443 downwards.
TCTGACGCAAAAACTCTCTACGTGTGCCCTGAATGGCATTTAGGTTATTATTGTTTGGCAATCTGCCGGTAACTGGGTCCCGAAAGCGCTCTATAGCATCATCCAAACCACGCTTAATACGGTCCAGATCACGAACGCTAATAGCCTCTTCACCTAATTCAAATGTATCGCCCTGCTCATCAGCTATCTTGCGTGCGCGCTTAATAGCTGCTTTGCCGCTTGGCCTATTTAGCAATGTGGTTAACTCGCGGGATACCGGAACAGTTTCTTCAAAAGCCTGAGCATATAATGGCGCAGCACTATTTGTGCGCTGATCTATCAATGATTCAAATTCATCAAAAAAACCATTCTTGCCACCAAGGGCATTTTCCGCTGCAGTACGAACACGTTCAAGTTGGCTGCCAACGACATCGTTTTTATATTGCTCAATGATTTCTCTTGAACGGCCCACGCGCGACCCGGCAGAGCGGGCAAGTGCGCGCAAGTTTTCTCCGCCGCGCTGTATTAAGCTCCCTGATGTGATTTCAGAGGGATTGATTTGATCAAGACGTAATGCTTCTTCAACAAGATTTTGAGCTACAACACGCGGATCGTCACCACCAATAGCAACACGCACTATCGCGTCTTCGGCAACGCGTTTTGTGTTGGATGCCGTTTCAGAAGCCAGTTCCCTTAATCGCGCGGCATTTCTGCGCACCTCCCTGGCCGCGGGACTTCGATTAATGGCAGTTGATATAGGCCTTGAAGCCAAAGGGCTTGCCTGATTTCCTAGAAATAAACCAGCAAATTCGCCGAACTCTCTTGCGCCCCTGCGTGCCGTTTCGGGATTGGTTCCTATTAACTGAGCGGCCAATGAACCAGCTAAATCAAGACCTGCATTTACCGCGCCGCCTGCGCTTTCTAAAACTCCTGCACCCAACTCAGCAGCCCCGGTAAGCACATTAGGAATTCCTGTAGCGCGCAAAACAGGTGTTTGACCACCTAATGCATTTCTAACTGCTGTGCGTGTTTCAGGCGTATCAAAGCCAAAACGAGGGCCAGTTATGTCAGTGAACGCACCAGCAGCCGATTGAAGTGCAGTTTGAGGCTGCGTAGGCGTGAAAGTTGTATCAGGTGATGGCGGGGCACCCCCCTCCGATTCATCCAACTCAACTTGCTGCAATTGACGGCGCAATTCGTCTTCAGCCGTCTCAATAACTCTGAAACCAGGCACACTTTGCCCGGACGCTACAACTCGAAAACCTTTTGGTGGTTCAGTCATTCCCGCTCCACAATTGTACCATCTGGCAATCTAAATCGGTTAATTCCAACAACGGCTGATCCAGCAGGCAATTCCTCTAGAGCTAATTGATCGCCCAAACCAAATTCAAGACGCTGCAAGCGATCATCAATACGGCGTAGGTTTTCCAAGAATTGTTCTTCAGACTGACCCAAGTTGAGACTATCAGTTGCTGCCTCAAGAGCTGCTAGTTCGCGCTCACTGACAGCTCCTAACGTTCCGCCACGCTTTCTCAAATCGCTAAGTTGATTAAAGGTCAACCTCGCTTTTAGTGTATCGAGACGACTTTCAAAGTCTGCGGCTTCTCCCCCAGGCCATGTCGGAAACGTTGCACTAAAACCAGTTGCTGCCTCACGTCCTGGCGCATTAATGAGATCTTCTACCAACCGGCGCGTATCTGTTACTTCTGCAATGGAGCTTCTTAACCCTTCTACCCGTTGAGGGCGCTGTGCTGCACGCTGTGCGCCTGATCTGGCCTCAGCCACTTCAGCTTGAAACTCCGGAGATGCCTGACGCTCTGCAGCATCTGCGCGGCGCTGATCAAGAGCAAGTCTTTCTGCTGCAATCCTTTGTGCTTCTGCATCCTTTGCCGCTTGACGTTCCGCTTCAACCGCTTCCTGCTCCGCCCGGCGCTGTGCTTCCACACGTTTTTGCGCATCTGCTGCCTGCCGTAGGGAAATTTCTCGATCCCGAGCATCAATCGCGCTTTGACGCGCCGACTGTTGACCTTGAAGATTTAAAAGTTGCAAACCAAGGCTTGGGTTTTGTCCCGTTAGAGCACCCAAGGCTGCAGTATCGCCCCCAAGCGCCTTTGCAAGATTATCTCTAACTTCTTCTTCTTGACGTTCACGCCTTCTAATGCCCCGCCTTTCAACAAGCGCGTTTACAAGCTCACTTCCGAGGCGCGTAAAACCTTCTCCAACACTCTGAATTGGCTGCCGTCTTTGTGCTTGTTGCTGCAATAGTCTTGCAACGAGTTCGCTTCTATTAGGACCTGTATTTATACCAAACGCCATGCTTACCTCGTAATCAATGCGCTACCAATATCGCCAGCAAGACCAAACAACCCTCCCAATAGCCCGCTTCTAGCCTGTTGCTGAGCGGCAAAATTATTAGAAGCTATATTGGCACTTCCAAGGGTTGCCCCAATAATGTCAGGCGACTGAACGCCGATAGCTGGAGTGGCTTGGAATTGCGGAGCTGCCACGCCAGGAGAAGTACCAAGAAGGGCTGCAATATCATTTATAGGAAGACTTCTTTCAAATGCCTGCTCTTGGAATCCCTGCGCCCTGGCTGCATTAGAAAGTGCCGCATTGGCCGCATTCTGATTAAAGAGCTGGTTCTGGGCTCCAAGGCCAAATTGACCACCCGCCAAGGCTTCAGCCAATTGTTGGCTTCTCAATGCCTGCTGTTGCCCAAATAACCTGCCTTGTTCAGCGCGACCTGCGCCAACCGACTGCAGCGCAAGATCGTTCAGCGCTTGCTGTCTACGTTCTCTAAAGGGCGCACGCGCGAATTCCGCAGCTTCACTGCCAATAGGTAAACCTCTTTCAACAAGACGCCGTTCTAAATCTTCTTCCTGGCGCGTAAAGACTGGATCAAGTAAATTTAAGCCACGCTGAAACGTCGCTTCTTCAAGTTCACGGGCTTGTTCACCAAAATCCTGACGCACGGGCGATAATGCGGACAGGTCAAGCTCTGACTGAATTGTATTGCTTGTTACAGGACCTGTTAATGAAGGAAGCTGGCCAGATTCAATACCTGTTCCGAGAGCAGTTCCAATGCGACCTGTTTGATCCTGCGCTAAACCGGTTAAGGCAAGCCCTAAAGCCTGTTGCGCCTCAAACTGGGCTTGGGCTTCGGGCGTTAATTCGGTAATTCGCGTAAATTGCGGCACAAAATTACCGCCAACTTGTTGACCGCCCGTTTGTTCAAACCTGACAGTGCCTTCAGGGCCAACAATTCCTTGCTGGTTAAGCAAAGCAGATGCAATGGCTGATTCTACATTTGCCTCTCCTTGCGCTTGCGCAACCACGCGAGGATCTGGAGCGGGAGGGGGTGCGTCGGGACCCTTCATTTTAACCACCTACATTCGTTATTCAGCATCGAATAGATTATTGCGTCATTTTTTCCATCAAACGCTTTGCGGGCACAGCCCTCCATCTTAAATCCAATACGTTCCAAAATACTGCGCATTTGCCGGTTTTTCTTTGAACACATGGCACCTACGCGAACGACACCAAGCTGCTCAAACGGATAAGAAAGCAATCCTTTTAATATCTTTCGGGTACACCAGCGCTTATCTGTTGTTGCTAAGCTCATTTCGATATTGTGACGCTGATAATCGTGATAAACAGCACCCCCAATAAGTGCGTTATCGTGCATTATTCCCAAAGCCGAAAACTTATCACCGCCGACTTTCTCAATGCCCAGTTCGTGGGATACCCACTCCCTAATTTGCCCATCATAACCGGTGACTATTTCTGCCATGATTGCACCTTTGCCATAATGTCTTTGGGTGTTTTTGCGCCGCCATTTTTCTTGGGGTCAGTCACATCACGGAACTGCTGGCGAAGAATTTTTAGAGGTTCATCATCAGGCAAAACCATGTCTTCAATAAGTCGCAATACATCAATATCTGCCTCTGAGAGGTAACGGTTTCGCTCCTGTCTCGCTTCCTGCAACAGCTCGGAATCACGAAGCTCAATTTCCTCAAACGTCAGCTTTATTAATTCCCTTTCCGTCCGGAAATATGGAATGTTATCATCGCCAATGACTTTTTTAGGCCGCGCATATGATCCCAAACGGTGCGTTTGAGGATCATAATCCGGCGTTTCATCAACAACAGGCTCATAAGAGGCACCCTCCTGCAATTGAACTTGATAAACCGGGAATTTTTCCGGGTAATCTTTTGATTCAAGGCGAATAAAAAGTTTCATCTAAGCCCCCGAAGAATAAACGCTAAAGGTGCCAGCGGTGAAGTTATTGGAACCATTTGTTAATATCTCAACACCATCCATTGTTCCCGCCACTACTGGCGATTGACCTATAGTGTGGGACCACATGTAATTTGTTGGTGTTGTTGTATCGCTATAGCGGCCTAGGGAACTGATATTCCAAATGCCCGTAGTGCCGTTTTTGGTCAACAAGGCTACTCCGGCATGCGTGTTTGTGCCGCTGGTATTATTTTGCCGAACCAGATCAAAACCCGTCGTACTAACACCCACAGAAGGTGTTGTAGAGTTATTAAAGAAAACCGAAGAACTGAAATAGTTAGTTGTTTCGGGCGTGCCTGCATCCAAAACCCTTACTCTTGATCGGTCACTCAGCGCATAATCAACATTATCAAATACAATTAAGATAGCATTTGCGCTTGCCGGAATGCCTGTCACCTGAAACGAATTCACACCAGTTGGAGAATTTTGAGCTACCAGCTCCCAACCTTTTGGTGCTGTCACATCAATATTGGTAAAATCAATTGTCGAACCCGATAAACCATCCAGTGTTGTGCCGTTTTTAAGCCTTACACCGCTTGTAGAAAGCAAGAATGGCCCAAGGGTGCCAGTTGACCCCTGAATGTCCCTTAATGTGCCGTCAAGTGTGCCGCCAGGATTATTTATGCTAAGTATTTCGGGATAACTTGATCCGGGTGTTCTGCCGGTAAAATCAGTCATTAAATTCCTCCCGGCTTTACTGTCAGATTGGCGCTGTACCAACGCAGTGATTGATTTGTGTCAGCATCAAGTGCGACTGCAAACGCTGAACCAATAACGTTAGCGCTCAAATTAAGTTGAGATACGCCCCCAACATCATCGCCCCATGGCAAAACCCAATCTTCCCAATTTACAAAGGTGTATTGCTCCCACGGCAAACCGCCTGGGTTTAAGATGTTAAGATTGGATTCAAGATTTCGGATTTGATAGTCAGTAAGAAGACCAACGGTACAGTTGATGGTGCCACTACCCTCAATGAAGGGTTGGATCATGGTGATATTTTTATAACGTGCGCCAGGCGCAAAACCCTCAAGCGTATTAAATGCCTGAATACAGTATCCTTCGATGTTGGCATTTGAGCGGCTTTGATCAACAACGCCCGCTTCAATGCGATAGATTTCCCCGCCCGCAAAACCGCCATAAAGCTCATTATCAAAAATAGTTATGGAATAAGTGTTTCTACTTAACCAGCGACCCCAGGCTTTTGTCACTGTGTTAAAAACATGTTGCCTAAATTCAATGGCTGAAATCGGATAATTAACAATGATTTTGCGATTATCAGCGCTTAGGTGAACACTCCAACCATCCAGAGAACCTCCTGCTTGGAAAGCTTCAGTAACTGCGTCCCTGATTTTGGAAGAAAGTGCATCTTGGGGCCTGATCTGACCAACCATGATATCGCTCATGGTAAAATAACCACCCTCAGTAATAAGAACCAGTTCACCACCAATATTTGTTGTGCAACGCTTACCAATAGGTTCGGGCGCTTCAAATGAGCCAACAAGGGTAAATGTTGCCGCAGGGTCACCTTGATAGATCAAACAGCGACCAGTAGACATTACGAAAACTGTAAAATCATCCATGCCGTCGCCAGCATCACGCGACCATTGATCGACTTTAACCAATTTGCCACCGCGAGCGATCTCACCAACATTAAATGATGTGAGAGCCCCTGTTACACCAGCAATGGGACCATACCATGCAACACCGCTATCTTTCTGCACAAACCAAACGCGATTACGTACAGCGGTGACATTATCAAGATCAGCGAGAGTTGTGCCGCTGAAAGTGGAATTTGATAAAGTTGTGCCATCCCATTGTTGAACGGTATCTTGACCATTGGCAAAAAAGCCAAATCCGTTATAATTGGCATATTGCCACTGTGCGTTAGTAAAACCAGATCCGATTAAAGCGGGCGTTCCGGTGGTGGCATTATAAACATTACCGTCAGAGGCCGCCAAAAGCTGGTTAACTGTGGGCGATACAAACTCAACCAACGTCTCAACGGCCCCTGACATCCCCGTAGCAAATAACTCATCACCACCACGGAGAAAAACACCAGCCTCTTCAGGCGTAAAATTATCCATTAATACGGCGTCAAGGGGTGGCATAGCCGAAAGGCCGTCTGCGGTATTCCATCCACCGATAGGCGCAGGTAATGATGCAACCGCTGCCGTCTGCACTAATCGCCGTGTATCCCCTAATGCCTGCCTCAATTACCATACCCTCCGTCAGGAACCGAAAGGATACGCTGCGACGCCAAACCATCTGCGCCCATGTCTATGACTTTATTGCCAGTAGCAGATGCCTCATAGGCAACCGCTTCTTCGTAATCTCTCAATTCTTCTGCGTAAGGAAGCCCCTTGGATTTGAGATAACGCCACTTAAAACACAGTGACAAAAGGTCTTCATCAAAGAGGGCTTCGTCAGTATCAGCAAGAAATGTCTGGCCTTGCAGCGTACCACCGGCTGATTGCGTTAAAGCATTAGAAATATATTCATAGGTGATTGTATTTGCGTCCAAACTTGTTGGGTGCAAATGGAAAACGCGAACATTGGAGCTTTCGCTTCTGAAAATCCGATAAAATAGCGCGACCGTGTTAGTAGTAGACCAGCTTTTTAGGAGAGCCCAATCTTGCGGGGTTTCTGCACCAAACAAACGCCGTCTTTGAGACGTGTTCCAAACCGTCTGGTCAACAATAGACTTAAAATCAGACGGCAGCGCATATTCGCCTTGTCCAGAAACCGTTGTAATGGTTGCTTTACGAGAAATCGGCTGCCAGTTAATTTCCCTGGCAACCTGCTGCAAAGACCGGTTCGCTAAAGCAAGCGATTGCGTGGCTGTAGGATTATTGTTTCCAACAATAGATGCCGGAACTTCCTGAAGCCCTATCTCATTTAACGGGTTTTGAACTAGTGTCAGAAGAGACATTCTTCTTCGGCCTTCCACGTGGTTTTCGCGGAGGATTGGCCGAAGCTTCCTCTTGTGTCTTCAACAGCTTTTCAACGGTGCCTTCCAAGTCAGCAATGCGTTTTTCAGCTTCTTCCAATTTTATCGTTTTTTCGTCTTTGTTTTCAAGTAAAACTTGCGCCCGCTTTTTAAGCTCAGACGCATTCATGCCAAAATTGCCTAAATTCACATCAGGCATACTGGCCATAGCTTCAATGGTGTAAATACCATTGCCCTTAAGCATCTGAATAATGCTTTCAGGCGTTCCCGGGAGTTCCTCAATCGGAATACCGTCGAGCGCCTGATTTTTCTTTTCTTCAAACGCCTCCCAAATATGTGGAAAACGCTGCTTATCATCTTCTTTTAGCTTGCGGTCTGCAGTGGAGCGTTTTTGACCACCTGTGATAATTCGAATGTAAATCTCATTTTCAAAGATAGGATGGCCCGCTTCTTCGGATTTAAATGCTCGGTAACATGCTTTATTGTAAATGCATGCAATCGTGCCTGCGTCATTCGTGCCGCCCTGTTTGCGCCGGTCAAGTCCCTGACCACTTGCGCCCTCTAAACCTTTAAAAATTTCCATCTTTCGCCCTTTCTTGGAAGGAGGGGACGTATCCCCTCCAATTTGATTACCGTGGGAAACAGCAGACAATTTCGTTTGCCGATGCATCGTCAGCAAATGCGACAACCGCGTCTGTCACGGCAGCAGAAACATCAAGCGTTCCATCCGTTGCACCAACAGCCGTCAGCGCATTACCGTCAGCAACCTGCAGTCAGCGCAATCGAAAGCGTTGCTGGCCCCGCAATCTGCACCCAGCAATATTGTCCGGTTGCCGGAGCGCTTTGCAGCACACCAGCACCCAGGTTAACGCTGTCTGAAAGATCAGAGGTCACAATGCTGTTTTTGTAACCGCCTGCCAGGTAATAATAGGCAACCTGACCTGCCACAGCCGCTACAGCGCCGGTGCCAGCGTTATATTGCACATACTTGTAAGCCTTCTCTTCAGTGCCACCATTAGCCTCAACCACAGAGATTGTGCCAAGAGTGAATTCAGGAGTGCTTGATACTTTTGTGGGATCAATACCAATATTAATCATCAAATCCTCCTATTCAAAAAGAACGCCCTGAAGCTTCGCATTGCTCATGGTCATATTGCCCATGAAAATGATTGGCTTCACGATCGCATCTTGGTTAACGGAAGTTTTATCTTCCATGACTGA